>CP006667.1:0-2400000 GCA_000471925.1 Ralstonia pickettii DTP0602 | reverse complement strand
CTGGCGGTCCTGCCGGCTGCATTGGTGACGAAGTCTAGGAACAAGCCCCGTCAGTCACAACGTGGATTTACTTGAAGGCAGCCCAAGAAAATCTCACAGCACCGTGCGCCTAGTTTTTCTTGAAGCGCCGCTGAGATTTTCTCGTTTTGACGCGCGCGGCGCCGGCCCTAGACTTGCGCTGACCAGCCGGATTCCGGACCCAGCCCGGAGTTGCCGGGCCTCCACCAAACCAACGACAACCATGAGACAACCGATCCTGATCGAGCGCGACGCCCAGGTCGCCACCATCACGCTGAACAACCCGGACAAGCTCAACGCCATGGACCTGTCCATGTGGCAGGGGCTGACCGGGGCCATCCAGAGCCTGTCCGCCGACGACACGCTGCGCTGCGTGGTGCTGCGCGGCGCCGGCGACAAGGCCTTTGCCGCGGGCGCCGATATCGCCGAGTTCGACACCATGCGCGCCAACGCCGCGCAGGCGCAGCAGTACGGCGAGATCACCAATGCCACCATGCGCGCCATCGCCGAATGCCGGCACCCGACCGTTGCGCTGATCCAGGGGGCGTGCGTTGGCGGCGGCCTGGAAATCGCATCGATGTGCGACCTGCGCATCTGCGGCAAGTCGAGCCGCTTTGGCGTGCCGGTCAACCGGCTCGGGCTGGTGATGTCGTATGGCGAGCTGGGCGGGCTGGTGGCGCTGGCGGGGCCGGCGACGGCGCTGGAGATCGTGCTGGAGGGACGGGTGTTCGATGCCGCGGAGGCACTGGAAAAGCGCCTCGTCAACCGCGTGGTGGCGGATGAGGCGGTGCCCGACGAAGCCTACGCGGCGGCACGCCGCATTGCAGCGGGGGCGCCGCTGGTAGCGCGCTGGCACAAGCAGTTCGTGCGCCGGCTGCTGGACCCCACGCCGCTGCGTCCGGAAGAGCATGCCGAGTCCTATGCGTGCTTCGACACCGAGGACTTCCGCATCGGCCACCGCGCCTTTATCGACAAGACCAGGCCGCAGTTCGTGGGCCGCTGAAAGCACCCGACTCCCGTTTTTTCTAATACCGCGGCGGCGCCACCCTGTGCGGCCGCCCGAACTTCAGGTGGTATCCATGAATTTGCCGTTATCGAAAATCAAGGTCCTGGACGTCAGCCAGATCATGGCGGGTCCGTTCTGCTGCATGCTGCTGGGCGACATGGGCGCCGACGTCATCAAGGTCGAGACCCCCGGTGCCGGCGACCAGACCCGCAAGTCGATGGGCTTCCGGCTCAAGGGCGATGACAGTGGCGGCTTCCTGGCGCTGAACCGCAATAAGCGCAGCGTCGAGATCGACCTGAAGAACCCCGCCGGGCTGGAAGCGTTCTATGAACTGGTGCGCGGCGCCGACGTGCTGGTGGAGAACAACCGGCCTGGCGTGGCCGCGCGCCTGAAGATCGACTACGCGGTGCTGCGCGAGATCAATCCCCGCCTGGTCTATGCCAGCATCTCCGGCTTCGGCCAGACCGGGCCGTGGTCGCGGCGCCCGGGGCTGGACCTGATCGCCCAGGCCATGTCGGGCGTGATGAGCGTGATGGGCCATCCGGACGCGCCGCCGGTCAAGGCCAGCGTGCCGATCGCCGACCTGGGCGCGGGGCTGTTCACTGCCTATGGCGTCCTCAGCGCGCTGATGGGGCGCGAGCACACCGGCCAGGGGCAGTATGTGGATGCCTCGCTGTTCGAGACGGCGCTCGGCCTGTCGGTGTGGGAGTCGGCGGAGTACTGGGGCACGGGCGAAGTGCCGGTGCCGATCGGCAGCGCCAACCGGATGAGCGCGCCGTACCAGGCGGTGCAAGCGGCGGACCGGCACTTTGTCATCGGCGCGGCCAATCCCAAGCTGTGGGCCGCGCTGTGCGATGTGATCGAGCGGCCGGACCTGCTCGCCGATCCGCGCTTTACCGACAATGCGGCGCGCATCCGCAACCGCGCCGCGCTGATCCCTGAAATTGAGGCAGAATTCGCGCGCAAGCCGGCGGCGGAATGGGTCGACGCGTTGCTCGCGGCCGGCGTGCCGGCGGCACCGATCTTCACCTACGACGAAGCGCTGTCCAGCGAACAAGCGGTCGCGCGCGACATGGTGCTGGAGATCGACCACCCGGTGGAAGGACGGGTCAAGGCGCTGGGGTTCCCCGTCAAGCTGAGCGGCACGCCGCAGCAGGTGCGCTATCCGGCGCCGTTGCTGGGGCAGCATACCGACGAGGTGCTGGGTGAGTTCGGCTTCGATCCGGCCACCGTCGTGCGGCTGCGTGCGCAGGGTGCGTTCGGCGCCCCGGTGCGCTCGCAAGAACTGGAACGCGGCGCCGCCTGAGCGCACCGCGGGATCATCTATACCGATAAGAGACAGGAGACAACCATGCAGATGTCACGTTCGCTATTGCGGCGCTGGGCGATGCCGGCGGCCGTGGTGCTAGGGCTGCTGGGCGGTACGGCCACAGCGAGTGCGGAAACCTACCCCAGCCGGCGCATCGAACTGATCGTGCCGTGGCAGGCCGGCGGCGGCGCCGACGTGGTGGCGCGCGCGCTGTCCGCGGCGGCGGCCAAGCACCTGCCGCAGCCGATCGTGGTGATCAACAAGCCGGGCGCCACTGGTGCAGTGGGGTTGGGCGAAGTGGTCCACGCCAAGCCAGACGGCTACAAGCTGGTGCTGTCGTCCAGCGAGTTGACCTTCCTCAATTACCTTGGGCTGGCCAAGTTCACCTACCAGGACCTGATCCCCATCGCACGCCTGAACGCCGATCCCGCTGCTGTAGCGGTGCGCGCCGACGCGCCGTGGACCACGATCGAGCAGTTCGTTGCTGATGCGCGCAAGCCGGATGCCAACATCCGCGTGGGGAATGCAGGGCAGGGTTCGGCGTGGCATATGGCTGCCGCCGCGCTGGCGGACAAGACCGGCGCGAAGTTCAACCATATCCCCTATGCCGGCGGCGCTCCCGCCACGCTTGCGCTGTTGGGCGGACATATCGATGCAGTCACGGTCAGCACGGCAGAGGTCTTCACGCACGTGGCCGCGGGCAAGCTCAAGGTGCTGGCCGTGATGGCCGACAAGCGCGTCAGCGGCTTCGAGAACGTGCCGACGCTGAAGGAGCGCAATATCGACCTGTCGATGGGGATCTGGCGCGGCATCTCGGCGCCCAAGGGCACGCCGCCCGAGGTGATCGCGGTACTGAAGACCGCCATTGCAAAGTCCGTGCAGGAGCCGGTGATGCGCCAGACGCTGGAGAAGCTGCATTTCAGCACCGATACCTATGCCGACGATGTGACACTGCAGGCCGCCATGGTGAAGGAGTCGGCGCAGTTCAAGCAGCTCGCTACCCGCATCTCCGTCAAGGAGTAGGCCCATGCGCGACGAACACGCGGCGCCCGTCGAGCCCTTTATCGATGCGCACCAGCATTTCTGGGACCTCGGCCGCAATCCGTATCCGTGGCTGCAGGACGAAACGGTGCCGAACTTCCGCTATGGCGACTACTCGGCGCTGCGCCGGAATTACCTGCCGGAGGATCTCGCCCGCGACACGGCCGGTTGCGCGCCCGTCAAGACGGTGCACGTCGAGGCAGAGTGGGCGCGCGCCAATCCTGTCGATGAGACTGCATGGCTGACGCAGCTCGCCGCGCGGACGGGGAGGCCAACGGTGATCGTCGGCCACGCCCAGCTTGACCGCGGCGATGTCGGGGAAGTGTTGGCCGGCCATGCCGCCTACGCCAGGATGCGCGGCATCCGCAACAAGCCAGTGACCGCGGCGCGGCGCGAGGACGCGCGGCGCGGGCTGCCGGGCTCGATGGACGACGAGCGCTGGCGGCGCGGCTACGCCTTACTGGCGGGCCATGGCATGTCCTTCGACCTGCAGGCGCCGTGGTGGAACCTGGGCCAGGCGGCGGCGCTGGCGCGGGATTTTCCGGACACGCAGCTGATCTTGAACCATACTGGGCTGCCGGCTGATCGCAGCGAGGCGGGGCTGGCCGGCTGGCGCGCCGCGATGGCCGAGCTGGCCGAACAACCCAATGTCGCCTTGAAGATCTCGGGCCTGGGTTTGCCGGGCAAGCCGTGGACGCAGGCCGACAACGTACCCGTGATCCGCGACGCCATCGCCATCTTTGGCGCCGAGCGCTGCATGTTCGCCAGCAACTATCCGGTGGACAGCCTGGTGGCCAGCTACGACACCATCGTGGCCGGCTTCCGCGCCGCCATCGCTAACTGTTCGCCGGAACAGCAGCGCGCGCTGTGGCACGACAACGCCCAGCGCATCTATCGCCTGTAGTCACACAACACATGGATATGCCACCGGCCCGCGCACATCGCGCCGGGTTGGATGGCTTCGTCCGCAACCATCAAAGGAATCCCTGATGAAGAACGGATTGCAACCCGGCGCGACCTGCTCGCGCACGCTGACGGTCGACCGCCAGCGCACCATC
This sequence comes from Ralstonia pickettii DTP0602, assembly GCA_000471925.1. Classification (NCBI taxonomy): domain Bacteria; kingdom Pseudomonadati; phylum Pseudomonadota; class Betaproteobacteria; order Burkholderiales; family Burkholderiaceae; genus Ralstonia; species Ralstonia pickettii. The sequence goes on along the minus strand of CP006667.1, from coordinate 2,395,568 downwards.
GATTTTCTCGGCGAAAGCCTGCGCATCTACGCCACGCCGGAACTGGTGCGCGATATCGAGCAGACCTGCCTGGACTTCCTGCAAGGCTATCTCGAAGATGGCGAAAGCTCGGTCGGCGCGGAGGTCTCGGTGCAGCACAGCGGGGCCACGCCGCTTGGCGGGGAAGTGCGCATCAGCGCGGAGGTGACTGCCATCGACGGGCGCAGTGTCACGTTCAGCGTGACTGCCGAAGATGCGGCGGAGACGGTATGCAGCGGCACGCATCGCCGCTTCGTGGTCGATATCGAGCGGCTGCGCGCACGCGTGCAGAAGAAGACGGCATCGATGCAGGGCGCCGCATAACGTTGCGCGGCATGCCTGCCGAGTGGGGCAGGGAGGTGTGACACGCGGGCTGCGCCCGCGCTGTCTTCAGGCGGGGGTCGGCTGCTGCTGGTCCGCCGCCACTTCCGCGCGGATCCAGTCGGTGAAGCTGCGGATGCGGCGGTCTTCCAGCCGCTCCTTCGGGAACACCACGAAGTAAGAGAACTCCACCGGCAGCCGGATCGATTCGAACAGGCGCACTAGCCGGCCTTCGGCCAGGTCCTGCTCGATCCAGTTCTTCTTGACCAGCGCCACCCCCAGGCCGCTGAGCGCGGCGTTGATGACCAGATGGCTCGGCCAGAACGACGGGCCGCGGCTGGCATCGACATCGGTGACGCCGGCGTGCTCCAGCCACATCGCCCAGTCCGGGTTGCTGACGTCCGTGTAAGTGCTGTCGTCGTGCAGCAGCGTATGGTGCTTCAGGTCCGACGGCGTTTCGAGCGGCTGTGGGCCCTGCAGCAGCGCCGGGCTGCAGACCGGGATCACTTCCACCGCCAGGCACAGCTCGCTATGCAGCCCGGGATAGTCGCCGCGGCCGTAGCGGATCGCCATATCGAAATCATCGCGCTCGAAATCGATGCGGTGGTTCGACGTCGACACCTTCAGGTCGATATCCGGGTGCGCCTTCATGAAGCGGTCCATGCGCGGGATCAGCCATTTGACCGCGAACGTGGGCGGCATATTGACCTTCAGCGCCGGGCGATCCTTGCTGTGCAGACGGTGCGTGGCATCGGCGAGCTGCTTGAACGCCAGCTGGACGCTGGGCAGGTAGGCCGTGCCGGCCGGCGTCAGCACCAGCGCCTTGGCCTCGCGGATGAATAGCTGTACGCCCAGGCTTTCTTCCAGCGCCTTGATCTGGTGGCTGACTGCCGATGGCGTGACGAACAATTCCTCGGCAGCCCGCGTGAAGCTCAGATGCCGGGCCGCCACTTCGAAGGCCCTCAGCGGGTTAAGTGGAGGAATCTGTCTCGACATATTGGGGGGTTACCGCAGAGTGGCAACGTTTCACTCGCATTCCTGTGGACGCCTTGCCGGCATGCTTGGTGTGGTCTCATCGGCAGGCCGGAGCACGATAGCATCCGTGCCATGGCGTGTGAATAGGGGGCTGTCCCCGTGTAGGGGAATCCATGTTCCCGGTCTCGCCGCTTGGTGTCATCGGGGATATTGGTGCGCTGCGTCCACCCTCGACGATGTGGCGCTCGCCGCGCTTAGCCCGATGCGATCGCCGCTCGACTACGTGCGACGTAATTGAGCCGATCTTCGTCGCTCGATATGCTGCGGTCATTGCCTGCCCATTCCAACCAGGAGACATCCATGCCGCAAACCATCGCCAGCCTTTCCCGCCAGCAAGAGCGCGACGCGAGCGTCGATCCGCGCATGCGCACCATGGTCGACACCGTGCTGATGGGCTCGCCAGTCGCCCGCGCGCTTGGCGTACGGCTGGCCAGCCTGGCGCCGGAGCATGTCGAACTGGAAATGCCGTTCCTGCCGACCAACGTGACCTACGGCAGCATCGTTCACGGCGGGGTGATCGCCACGCTGATCGACATCGCCGGGGCGGCTGCGGCGGCATCGGGCGCCAATGGCGATGAAATGAAGGGCATGGCCACCAGTTCGCTGTCGATCCAGTACCTGGCGCCGGCGCAAGGAGCGGCGTTGCGCGCCGTGGCGACCGTGGTGCGGCGAGGCCGACGCCAGGTGGTGACCGATGTATCGGTGTACGCCGAAGCGCCCGATGAGGGCGTCCTGGTCGCCAAGGCGTTGATGAGCAGCGCGATGTTCTGATTGTGGTGGCGGGCGCGGCGGCGCGCCCGTTTCCTAATATGAAAACGCAATTAACCGCCGTAACTTTAGGCCAGGCTGATGACGGACGCTCGCGGGCCCCGGCCTGCAGGCTGCCGGGCGTGAGGCTTGATCCAAACCGTCAGGCAGCTGTGCGCAGCTTGATTCTCGGGAAATCGACTGGCACGGCGAAGGCCACGTTCACGTAGTTGGTGAACAGGTTCAGCGCCACGTGCGCCAGAATCTCGACGATCTGCTCGTCGTTGAAGCCGGCCTCGCGCAGTTGCGCCACATCGGCATCGCTGACCTGGCCGCGGTCGTTGACCAGCTTGAGCGCGAACGACAGTGCCGCGGCCGTCTGCGGATCCTGCGCTCGGCCGGCCTGCGCCTCCGACATTTCCTGGGCGGTCGCGCCGGCCTTCTGGCCGAGCGCGGTGTGGGCCGCCAGGCAGTATTCGCAATGGTTGCGGTCGGCCACGGCCACGGCGATCTTTTCGCCCAGGGCCGCGCCCAGTACGCCGCCGCCGAGCGCGCCGAAGGCGCCCCACATGCTGCGCAGCGCGGCGGGGGAATTGGCCACGGCACGGAACATATTGGGGGTGGCGCCAAACGCGCCGTGGATCTCGCTCAGCAGGGCCTTGCTGTCGCCCGAGGCATTGGCGGGATTGACGAGAGGAACGCGGGACATGGTGGACTCCTTGGTCTTGGTGGAAGGGAAAAGGCGTTGCGATCGCCTTGGAATTCAGTATGGTCGTCCATGGCGTACTATGAGATACGTTTCATCCTGAAAACATATCGATTCGTCCAGCTAGTTAAAGTGACCCAATCGCCATGCCTCAGCCGGTAGACCGCCTTTCCGCCTTGCTGGAGCGCTTCCGCGCCCGCGCCCACCTGTTCCACCAGGGCCCGCTGTGCGGCCTGACGCAGTTCGCGGCACAGCCGGGCCGCGGTTTCCTGCACGTCCTTCGGCGCGGCGAGCTGGAACTGCGGCACACGCCTGGTTCCGGACTCCCCGCGACACTGCGATTCGATGAGCCGACGCTGCTGTTCTATCCGCGCCCGATCCACCACATGTTCCACAACCCGCCAGAGGAAGGATCGGATTTCATTTGCGCTGCGCTCGATTTCGACGGTGGCGCGCGCAACCCCGTGGTGCGCGCGCTGCCGCCCCTGATCGCCTTGCCGCTGGCACGCGTGGCGGGCCTGGAGCAGGCGCTGTCGCTACTGTTCGCAGAAGCCGGCCAGGTGCGCTGCGGCCACCGCCTGCTGGCCGACCGGCTGTTCGAAGTCGTGCTGATCCAGCTGCTGCGCTGGCTGATCGACTATCACGAAGAAGCCGGCATCCAGGCCGGCCTGATCGCCGGGCTGTCGGACCCGCGCCTGGCGCGCGCGCTGGTGGCGCTGCATGAGGATCCGGGCGCGGCGTGGGACCTGCCCCGCATGGCCGAGCGCGCGGGCATGTCGCGCAGCGCGTTTGCCGCCGCGTTCCGGCGCATCGTGGGCCAGCCGCCGGCCGATTACCTGACCGACTGGCGGCTGTCACTGGCGCAGGCCCAATTGCGGCTCGGGCGGCCGGTCAAGTCGGTGGCGCTGGAGCTGGGCTATGCCAATGCGTCGGCGCTGTCGCGGGCGTTCAGCGCACGGCTGGGCGAATCGCCGCGGCAATGGCTGGAGCGGGAGGAGGAGGGGACAGAAGCAGGGCAGGCCAGGGAACTGCCGCTGGCCGATACAGCCGCCGGTTTGCTTCCCTCTCCCGCAAGCGGGAGAGGGGCCGGGGGAGAGGGCAGGAGCGTTTAGCGGCGAGACCGCCCGCTCCACGACATCATCAGTACTTCCAGAAAACCTGCTGCAGCGCCTTGCTGTCGTTGGTCTTGGTCAGCGCCAGCGCCATCAGGATACGGGCCTTCTGCGGCAGCTGGTCGTCGGTGACGATCCAGTCGTACTTGTCGTCCGGCTGCTCGGCGTTGCGGATCACCACGCCGCTGCCGGCACGCGACGCGCGCACGATCTGCACGCCCTTGGCACGTGCGGCCTTGAGCGGCTCGACCATGTACTCGCCGACGCTGCCGTTGCCGGTGGCGGCGTAGATGATGGCCTTGGCGCCGCTCTTCACGGCGGCGTCGATGCTGGCCGGGTTGACGTTGCCGTAGGCATAGACCACGGCCACTTCCGGCAGCTTGTCGATCTTGTCGATGTCCCACTCGGTCTGCACGGTGTGCGGACGCGCAGGCAGGCGGTAGTACTGCGAGCGGCCTTCCACCACATAGCCCAGCGGGCCGAACGGCGAGCGGAAAGTCTCGGTCTTGAAGGTGTTGCTCTTGGTGACGTCGCGGCCGGTGTGGATTTCGTCATTCAGCACCACCAGCGTGCCCTTGCCCTTGGAAGTCGGGTTGGAAGCGACCAGCACGGCGTCATACAGGTTGAGCGCACCGTCGGCGCCCAGCGCGGTGCCCGGGCGCATCGAGCCCACCACTACTACCGGCTTGTCGCTCTTAAGCGTCAGGTTCAGGAAGTACGCGGTTTCCTCGATGGTGTCGGTGCCGTGCGTGATGACGATGGCGTCCACGTCGGGCTGCTTGAGCAGTTCCGACACGCGCTTGCCCAGCTTGAGCAGGCGTTCGTTGTTGAAGCTCTCCGAGCCGATCTGGAAGATCTGCTCGCCCTTGACGTTGGCGACCTTCGAGATCTCCGGCACCGAGGCGATGATCTTGTCGACCGGCACCACGGCCGACTGGTAGGCCGCGGTGTTGGTGGCTGCGGCACCGGCGCCGGCGATGGTGCCGCCGGTGCCGATGATGACGATATTGGCCTTGCGGGCTTCAGCCGGTGCCGTAGCGGGGGCTGGGGCGGGCTGTGCGGCGGGGGCGAGCTGCGCGTGGGCGGTGCCGGTGAACAAGCTGGCCGACAGCAGGGCAGCGGCCAGCGTGGTGGCGCGGGCGAAATGTCTCATGATTCTCCTCGGTATATATATACGAACGTGTAGGCACGTATAGGAGCGACACGACATACCTTTTGGGTGGAACGGTGTCGTCCGTGTTCAGTCGATGGCAACTCGCGACGGGCCTGTGTTCCAGGCCTCGGACGGGCAGCGGCTGAGACTATACGTTAGGAGAATTTGGCGCGGGAGGCTCGGCGGAATGGTTATGCCAATTCGGCATGAAGGTGCCTGAGTGATAACTCAAATTGCATACATATCGAGGTACTCATTGACCGTCACCCCTTCCAGCCTGGCCTGGTCGAGCGATACGGCCAGGATGGCCTCTTGCTGCTTCGGCGGAAAACGCCGCGCCAGGTTGCTGCGGAATTTCCCCACCAGCAGCGGGATACCTTCCGCGCGACGGCGCTTGTGGCCGAGCGGGTATTCGACCAGCACCTCGTCAAGCACGGTGCCGTCGTTCAGCGTCACGGTCAGCGCATTGGCGATCGAGCGCTTGTCGGGATCGTGATAGTCGCGCGTCAGCGCCGGGTCCTCGACGCACGTGATCTTGTCGCGCAACACGTCGATGCGCGGGTCGGCGGCGACGTTGTCCTCGTAATCGGCGGCAGTCAGCCGGCCGAACAGCAGTGGCACCGCCACCATGTACTGGATGCAGTGGTCGCGGTCGGCGGGATTATTGAGGGGACCTTTCTTGTCGATGATGCGCAGGCACGCCTCATGGGTGCGGATGGTGATCGCGGCGATATCGGCGGCACTGCGCCCCGCCAGCGCCAGCGAGCCATGCAGGCGCATGGCGGCTTCCACCGCGGTCTGCGCATGGAACTCGGCCGGGAACGAGATCTTGAACAGAATGTTCTCCATCACGTACGAGCCGTAAGGCCGCTGGAACTTGAACGGCTGCCCCTTGAACAGCACGTCATAGAAGCCCCAGGTCTTCGCCGTCAGCACCGACGGATAGCCCATCTCGCCGGTGCGCGCGATCAGCGCCAGACGCACCGCGCGGCTGGTGGCGTCGCCGGCGGCCCAGCTCTTGCGGCTGCCGGTGTTGGGCGCATGGCGATAGGTTCGCAAGCTTTGCCCGTCCACCCATGCCAGCGATACGGCGTTGATGATCTCGTCGCGCGTCAGCCCCAGCATCTGCGCGACCACGGCAGTCGAGGCCACCTTGACCAGCACCACATGGTCGAGCCCGACCTTGTTGAACGAGTTCTCCAGCGCGATGCAGCCCTGGATCTCATGCGCCTTGATCATGGCCGTCAGCACCGCCTTCATCGTCAGCGGCTTGCGGCCGGCGGCGATGTTGTTGCGCGAGATCCAGTCGGCGGTGGCGAGGATGCCGCCGAGATTGTCCGATGGATGGCCCCATTCGGCCGCCAGCCAGGTGTCGTTGAAATCCAGCCAGCGGATTATCGTGCCGATGTTGAACGCGGCCTGGACCGGATCGAGCTGGAACTGGGTGCCGGGCACGCGCGCACCGTTGGGCACGATCGTGCCGGGGACGATGGGGCCGAGCAGCTTGGTGCAGGCCGGATAGGACAGGGCTTCGAGCCCGCAACCGAGCGTGTCGATCAAACAGTTGCGGGCGGTATCGTAGGCGAGGCCGCTCTTGATCTCGTAGCGCGTGACATAGTCGACGATGTCGACCAGTACCTGGTCCGGATCGGGGCGTTTGGCGGACGGCGTGTCAGTAGCAGACATGAGCAGCCTCGCGAGGTGGCTTAGATCAGAACGCGTCGCCGGGCACACGCACCCAGCCTTCCATCAGTACGCGCGCGCTGCGGCTCATGATGGCCTTCTTCACCACCCATTCGCCATCCACCTGCTGCGCCTCGGCGCCCACGCGCAGCGTACCGGACGGATGCCCGAAACGCACCGCGCTGCGCTCGCCACCGCCGGCGGCCAGGTTGACCAGCGTGCCGGGGATCGCCGCAGCGGTGCCGATCGCCACCGCTGCCGTGCCCATCATGGCGTGGTGCAGCTTGCCCATCGACAGCGCGCGCACCAGCAGGTCGACATCAGCCGCAGCGACCTTCTTGCCGCTGGAAGCGACGTAGTCCACCGGCTTGGCCACAAAGGCGACCTTGGGCGTGTGCTGGCGCTTGGCGGCCTCGTCCACGTCCTTGATCAGGCCCATGCGCAGCGCACCGTAGGCACGGATCGTCTCGAACATCGCCAGCGCCTTGGTGTCGCTGTTGATGGCGTCCTGCAGCTCGGTGCCGGTGTAGCCGATGCTCTCCGCGTTGACGAAAATGGTCGGGATGCCGGCGTTGATCATCGTTGCCTTGAGTGTGCCCACGCCCGGCACTTCCAGGTCGTCGACCACGTTGCCGGTCGGGAACATCGCGCCGCCGGCACCTTCTTCCTCGGCGGCCGGGTCCATGAATTCGAGCTGCACTTCGGCGGCCGGGAAGGTCACGCCGTCCAGCTCGAAATCACCAGTTTCCTGGACTTCGCCATTGATGATGGGCACATGGCCGACGATGGTCTTGCCGATATTGGCCTGCCAGATGCGTACGATCGCGACGCCGTTCTGCGGCACGCGGCCGGGATCGACCAGGCCCGCGCTGATGGCGAACGGGCCGACCGCGGCAGACAGGTTGCCGCAGTTGCCGCTCCAGTCGACAAAGGACTGGTCGATCGAAACCTGGCCGAACAGGTAGTCGACATCGTGGTCGGGGCGCGTGCTCTTCGACACGATCACGGTCTTGCTGGTGCTGGAGGTGGCACCGCCCATGCCGTCGATCTGCTTGCCGTAGGGGTCGGGGCTGCCGATCACGCGCATCAGCAGCGCGTCGCGGGCCGGGCCGGGGACCTGCGCGGTCTCGGGCAGGTCCTGCAGACGGAAGAACACGCCTTTGCTGGTGCCGCCACGGATGTAGGTGGCGGGGATTTTGATCTGGGGTACGTGGGCCATGGGAATCTTTGTCCGGGTTAGGCCAGGGGGCCTTGTCACAGCTTAGGAATCAATCCTGGGAGAAGCAAAGCGCGGCGCTTGTTTTCTCCCCTCTCCCGCAAGCGGGAGAGGGGAGAAAACCATCGGCTTCTGCTTACGCGGCAGCCTTCGTCGACTCCAGGAAGTCTTGCGCAAACCTCTGCAGCACGCCACCGGCCTCGTAAATCGACACTTCCTCATCGCTGTCCAGGCGGCACGTCACCGGCACTTCCACACGCTCGCCGTTCTTGCGATGGACCACCAGCGTCAGCGTCGCACGCGGCTGGCGTTCGCCGATCACGTCATAGGTCTCCGTGCCATCCAGCCCCAGCGTCAGCCGGTTCACGCCCGCCTTGAACTCCAGCGGCAGAACACCCATGCCGATCAGGTTGGTGCGGTGGATGCGCTCGAAGCCCTCGGCGACGATGACTTCCACGCCGGCCAGGCGCACGCCCTTGGCGGCCCAGTCGCGCGACGAGCCCTGGCCATAGTCCGCGCCGGCGATGATGATCAGCGGCTGCTTGCGGTCCATGTAGGTCTCGATCGCTTCCCACATGCGCACGACCTTGCCTTCCGGCTCGATGCGCGCCAGCGAACCCTTCTTGACCTGGCCGTCGATCACGGCCATTTCATTGATCAGCGTCGGGTTGGCGAAGGTGGCGCGCTGCGCGGTCAGGTGGTCGCCGCGGTGAGTCGCGTACGAGTTGAAGTCCTCTTCCGGCAGGCCCATCTTGGCCAGGTATTCGCCGGCAGCGCTGTCGAGCAGGATCGCGTTGGACGGCGACAGGTGGTCGGTGGTGATGTTGTCGCCCAGCACCGCCAGCGGACGCAGGCCCTGGAGCGTGCGCTCGCCGGCCAGCGCGCCTTCCCAGTAGGGCGGGCGGCGGATGTAGGTGCTCTGCGGGCGCCAGTCGTACAGCGGCGCGGCGCTCTCGCCGGTTTCCGCGGTCAGCGCGAACATCGGTTCGTAGACCTTGCGGAACTGCTCGGGCTTCACGCTTTGCTTGACGATCGCGTCGATCTCTTCGTCAGTCGGCCAGATGTCCTTCAGGTACACCGGCTTGCCGTCCTGGTCCGTGCCCAGCACGTCCTTCTCGATGTCGAAGCGGATGGTGCCGGCGATGGCGTAGGCGACCACCAGCGGCGGCGAGGCCAGGAAGGCCTGCTTGGCGTACGGGTGGATGCGGCCGTCGAAGTTGCGGTTGCCGGACAGCACAGCCGTGGCGTACAGGTCGCGGTCGATGATCTCTTGCTGGATCTTGGGATCCAGCGCGCCGGACATGCCGTTGCACGTGGTGCAGGCAAAGGCCACGATGCCGAAGCCGAGCTTTTCCAGGTCCGGCAGCAGCCTGGCTTCTTCCAGGTACAGCTCGACGGCCTTGGAGCCGGGCGCCAGCGACGACTTGACCCACGGCTTGCGCGCCAGGCCACGCGCATTGGCGTTGCGCGCCAGTAGGGCGGCGGCGATCACGTTGCGCGGGTTGCTGGTGTTGGTGCAGCTGGTGATGGCGGCGATGATCACCGCGCCGTCCGGCATCAGACCTTCGGCTTCCTGCGCGCGGGCCTTGTCCAGGTCCACGGCGATGCCGCGCTCGGCCAGGGCGGAGGTCGGCAGGCGCTTGTGCGGGTTGGACGGGCCGGCCATGTTGCGCACCACGCTCGACAGGTCGAACTTCAGCACGCGCTCGTACTCGGCGTTCTTCAGCGAATCCGCCCACAGCCCTGCAGTCTTGGCATACGTCTCGACCAGCTTGAGCTGCTCGTCGGTTCGGCCGGTCAGGCGCAGGTATTCGATGGTCTGCTCGTCGATAAAGAACATCGCCGCGGTGGCGCCGTATTCGGGGGCCATGTTGGAGATGGTGGCGCGGTCGCCGAGCGTCAGGCTCGAGGCGCCTTCGCCGCGGAACTCCAGGTAGGCGCCGACCACTTTTTCCTTGCGCAGGAATTCGGTCAGGGCCAGCACGATGTCGGTGGCGGTGATGCCGGGCTGGCGCTTGCCGGTCAGCTCCACGCCGACGATATCCGGCAGGCGCATCCACGAGGCGCGGCCGAGCATCACGTTTTCGGCTTCCAGGCCGCCCACGCCGATGGCGATGACGCCCAGCGCATCCACGTGCGGGGTGTGGCTGTCGGTGCCGACGCAGGTATCGGGGTAGGCCACGCCGCGGCCGTTACCATTCACTTCGGCGTGGATCACCGGCGACATCTTCTCCAGGTTGATCTGGTGCATGATGCCATTGCCCGGCGGGATCACATCGACGTTCTTGAACGCCTTCTTGGTCCAGTCGATGAAATGGAAACGGTCTTCGTTGCGCCGGTCTTCGATGGCTCGGTTCTTGGCGAAGGCATCGGGATCGAAGCCGCCGCATTCCACCGCCAGCGAGTGGTCGACGATCAGCTGCACCGGCACCACGGGATTGACCTTGGCGGGGTCGCCGCCCTGGTCGGCAATGGCGTCGCGCAGGCCGGCCAGGTCGACCAGCGCGGTCTGGCCCAGGATGTCGTGGCAGACCACGCGCGCGGGGAACCACGGGAAGTCCAGCTCGCGCTTGCGCTCGATCAGTTGCTTCAGCGAATCGGTCAGCGTGGCCGGGTCGCAGCGGCGCACCAGGTTTTCTGCCAGCACGCGCGACGTGTACGGCAGCTTGTCGTAGGCACCCGGCTGGATGGCCTCGACCGCGGCGCGCGCGTCGAAGTAATCCAGCTTGGTGCCCGGTAGCGGTTTGCGGTTTGCAGAATTCATGGTGTAGGGAATCAATATTGGTATGAAAAAGGGGTAGTGGCCCGGTGTCAGCGACCAACTACCCCCTTGCCCGCAGGCTCGGATCAATGCAACCCGACGCGGAGCAAACCGGCAGCCGGTCTTACTTGCGATCCTTGATCGGCACGAACTTCAGGTCCTCCGGACCGGTGTAGTTGGCGCTCGGACGAATGATCTTGTTGTCGATGCGCTGCTCGATGATGTGCGCGGCCCAGCCCGAGGTACGCGCAATCACGAACAGCGGCGTGAACATCGCCGTCGGCACGCCCATCATGTGGTAGCTCACCGCGCTGAACCAGTCCAGGTTCGGGAACATCTTCTTGATGTCCCCCATCACCGTTTCCAGGCGCTCGGCAATATCGAACATCTTCATCGAGCCGGCATCCTTCGACAGCTTCCGGGCCACTTCCTTGATCACCTGGTTGCGCGGGTCGCTGATGGTGTACACCGGGTGGCCGAAGCCGATCACGACTTCCTTGTTCTCGACGCGGCGGGTGATGTCGGCCTGCGCTTCATCCGGGTTGTCGTAGCGCTTCTGGATCTCGAAAGCCACTTCGTTGGCGCCGCCATGCTTGGGCCCGCGCAGCGCGCCGATCGCACCGCAGATGGCCGAGTACATGTCCGAGCCCGTGCCGGCGACCACGCGCGCGGCGAAGGTCGAGGCGTTGAACTCGTGCTCCGCGTACAGGATCATCGACGTGTGCATGGCGCGCTCCCACAGCTCCGACGGCTTCTCGCCGTGCAGCAGGTGCAGGAAGTGTGCGCCGATGGAGTCATCGTCGGTTTCCACCTCGATGCGGCGGCCGTTGTGGCTGTAGTGGTACCAGTACAGCAGCATCGAGCCGAAGCTGGCCATCAGGCGGTCGGCGATATCGCGCGCGCCCGGGGTGTTGTGGTCTTCCTTCTCCGGCAGCACGGTGCCGAGCACCGACACGCCGGTGCGCATCACGTCCATCGGGTGGGCGCTGGCGGGGACCCATTCCAGCGCGGCCTTGACGTTGGCGGGCAGGCCGCGCAGGGACTTGAGCTTGGCCTTGTAGGCGGCCAGTTCAGCCTTGGTCGGCAGCTTGCCGTGCACCAGCAGGTGGGCGATTTCCTCGAACTCGCAGGTGTCGGCGATATCGAGGATGTCGTAGCCGCGGTAGTGCAGGTCGTTGCCGGTACGGCCGACCGTGCACAGCGCGGTATTGCCGGCGGTCACGCCCGACAGGGCGACGGATTTCTTGGGCTTGGGAGCGGCGAGCGGTTGCGCTTCGGACATCTGGGTCTCCTTGTGTGATGCCTGTATGTTGTTGGCCGGTTCCGGCCAAACGGCCGGAGCATGCCCGGCCGTGCCTGTGTCTGTCTTGTCTTACTTGCCCTTGCCTTGCGCGAACAGGGCGTCGAGCTTTTGCTCGAAGTCGTGGTAGCCGATGCTCTCGTAGAGCTCCGAGCGGGTCTGCATGGTATCGACCACGTTCTTCTGCGTGCCGTCGCGGCGGATGGCCGCGTACACATTTTCTGCCGCCTTGTTCATGGCGCGGAAGGCCGACAGCGGGTACAGCACCATCGACACCCCGGCGCCGCCGAGTTCATCTGTGGTGAACAGTGGCGTGGCGCCGAATTCAGTGATATTGGCCAGCACCGGCACCTTCACCGCGTCGACAAACTTGCGGTACATGCCGAGGTCGGTCATGGCTTCCGGGAAGATGGCGTCGGCGCCGGCTTCCACGCACGCCACGGCGCGCTCGATGGCCTTGTCCAGGCCTTCCACGGCGAGCGCGTCGGTGCGGGCCATGATGACAAAGTTCTCGTCGGTGCGGGCGTCGACGGCGGCCTTGATGCGGTCGACCATTTCACCCTGCGTGACGATTTCCTTGTTCGGGCGGTGGCCGCAGCGCTTGGCGCCGACCTGGTCCTCGATATGCATGGCCGCGGCGCCGAACTTGATCAGCGACTTGGTGGTGCGGGCCACGTTGAAAGCCGAGGCGCCGAAGCCGGTATCAACGTCCACCAGCAGCGGCGTGTCGCACACGTCGGTGATGCGGCGGATGTCGGTCAGCACGTCGTCCAGGTTGGAGATGCCCAGGTCGGGCAGCCCCAGCGAGCCGGCGGCGACGCCGCCACCCGACAGGTAGATGGCACGGTAGCCGGCACGCTTGGCCAGCAGGGCGTGGTTGGCGTTGATGGTGCCGACCACCTGCAGCGGATGCTCGTCGGCAAGCGCCTGGCGGAAACGGGCGCCAGCGGAGCGCGCGAGGTCGGAAGCGGAGTAGGTCATTGGCGTATGCGTTGGGTGAACAGGACGAGCCAATATCGCAAGGGGTGTGCCAGCCTTTGCGCCGGCTGCCATGAAATCTCTCCAGCCCTTGCCAGTACTGGGCTGGCGGGCATGGTGCCAAACTTGCCGCATTGTCGCATGCCATGATTTAGCCACATTTGCATTTCACGGCCGCAAATGTGGATTTCAAAGTTGAAATCCGGCCCGGGGTGGCGGACAATGTGCCAGCACTGTACGCCTGTTCGCCACGCGTTTCACCACGCTTCACACGCCGCATCGCACCATGAGCCCTCCCGCCTCCACATCCGCCCGCCCGCGCATCTGGGCCATCGGCATCAGCCGCCTGGCGCGCGCCTTCGCCGACCTGATCCCGTCCTATGCCGCCCGCGCGGAATTCCGCATCCTCGGCAAGGGCTACGAAGCTGCCGCCAGCGCGGTAGCGCGCGAAGCCCGCGAAGGGCGCCTCGACGTGGTGGTGGCCGGTGGCTCCAACGGCGCCTACCTGCGCCAGCACGTGGACGTGCCGGTGGTGCTGGTCAAGGTGACCGGCTTCGACGTAATGAGTGCGCTGGCCACCGCGCGGCGCATCTCCCCGCGGGTCGCGCTGGTGACGCATGCCTCGACGTATGCGGAGGTCGACGAGTTCGTGCGCGCCTTCTCCCTGTCGATCCCGGCCTACACCTACCTGACCGAGGATGACGCGGTGGCGCGCGTCAAGGCGCTGAAGCAGGAGGGCATCCAGGTCGTGGTCGGCCCCGGCCTGGTGACCGACCTGGCGGATCGGTACGGCCTCACCGGCGTGTTCCTGTACTCGGGCAACTCGGTGCGCATGGCGCTGGAGGACGCGATCGAGGCCGCGCGCCTGCGTCGCATCGAGGCCACCCGGCGCGACTACGTCAACACCATCCTGGTGCACCTGAACGAGGGCGTGGCGGCGGTCGACGCGGAAGGACGGATCCAGTCGTTCAACCCGGCGATGGAGCGCTTCCTCGGCACCTCGGCCGCTGCTGCGGTGGGCCGCAAGCTGCAGACGCTGGCCCCCAGCCTGGCGCTAGAAGGCGTGATGCAGAGCGGCGACAAGGAGCTGGAAGCGATCCACAAGCTCGGCGACAAGATGGTGGTGGTCAACCGCATCCCTATCGTGAGCGAGGCCGGCACCACCGGCGCGGTGCTGACCATCCAGGACGCCAGCGCGATCCAGCGCGTGGACCGCAACCTGCGCTCGCGCAGCCGCGCGCGGCCGGCGGGCGTGCGCTACAGCCTGGACGACCTGGCCGGCACCTCCGATGCCATGACCGAGTTGCGCGAGCTGGCGCGGCGCTATGCCGCGGTGGACTCGACCGTGCTGATCGGCGGCGAGAGCGGCACCGGCAAGGAAGTGCTGGCGCAGGGCATGCACGATGCCAGCCCGCGCCGCGCCTTCCCGTTCGTCGCGGTCAATTGCGCGGCCTTCCCGGAAGCGCTGCTGGAAAGCGAACTGTTCGGCTACGAAGAGGGCGCCTTCACCGGCGCGCGCCGTGGCGGCAAGGCCGGCCTGTTCGAATCGGCCCACAACGGCACGCTGTTCCTCGATGAAGTTGGCGACATGCCCTCCGCGCTGCAGACGCGCCTGTTGCGCGTGCTGCAGGAAAAGCAGGTACTCCCGATCGGCGGCCTGGATGCGGTGCCGGTCAACGTACGCGTGATCGCCGCCACCCACCGCGACCTGGTGGCGCTGGTGCGCGACGGCACCTTCCGCCAGGACCTGTACTACCGCCTCAATATCCTGCGCATCGAAATGCCGCCGCTGCGCGAGCGCACCGAAGACCTGCCCGAGCTGGCCGAACTGCTGTATCGGCGCGCACAGGACCGCTTGGGGATGGAGCGTCCCCAGCGCCTGCCCGCCGCGGCCCGCGCCCGGCTGGCGCGCTACGGCTGGCCCGGCAATATCCGCGAGCTGGAGAACGTGACCGAACGGATTGCCGTGCTGGTGGCCGGGCGCAAGCTGGAAGCCGATGCGCTGCTGCGTGAGTTGCAGGCTGCGGCGCCGGAGCTGTTCGGCGGGGACGGCGGGCAGGAGCTGCCGGATGCGCCAGCCGGGCCTGCCGCCCGAACCGGTCCCGCCCGCACCCCGGGCCGCTCGCTGGCCGGCGTCAAGCAATCCAGCGAGGTCGATCATATCCGTCGCGTGCTGGCCGAGTGCGGCGGCGACCGCACCGCCGCCTGCCATATCCTCGGCATCAGCCCGACCACGCTGTGGCGGCGGCTCAAGGCCGCCTAGCGCGGCTACACCACAGGACCGACGCGCCGGAACGGGATCGGCTGCAACCCCTTGCTGGCCAGCCAGGCTTCGTTGAACAAGCGGCCGATATACAAGTCGCCCCGGTCGCACAACAGCGTGACGATGGTATGCCCGGGCCCCATCTCGCGCGCCAGCGCCACTGCGGCGCCCACGTTGATCCCTGACGACCCGCCCAGGAACAAGCCTTCCTCGCGCAGCATCCGATAGACCATGTCAACGCAGGTCTGGTCGTCGATCCGCACCGCATCGTCGATGGGCGTGTCCTGCAGGTTGGCGGTGACGCGGCTGGTGCCGATGCCCTCGGTGATCGAACTGCCCTCGGCCTTGAGTTCGCGGTGCTTGACGAAGTGATAGAGGGCGCTGCCTTGCGGGTCGGCCAGCACGATGCGCACGCCGGGCTTGTGTTCCTTCAGGTAACGGGCAATGCCGGCGAGCGAGCCGCCGGTGCCGGTGGAGCAGGTAAAGGCGTCGATGCGCCCGGTGGTGGCGTGCCAGATCTCGGGGCCGGTGGTTTCGTAGTGGGCCTGGCGGTTGGCCAGGTTGTCGAACTGGTTGGCCCAGATTGCGTTGTCGGTCTCCTCGGCCAGCCGGCCGGCGATCTTCTGGTAGTTGCCGGGGTCGGCATAGGGCTTGGCCGGGACCGGGCGGACCTCGGCGCCCAGCATGCGCAGCCGCTCCATTTTCTCGGGCGACTGGGTGTCGGGGATCACCACGATGCAACGGTAGCCGCGCGCCGCGCACAGGTGGGCCAGGCCGATGCCGGTATTGCCGGCGGTGCCTTCGATCACCGTGCCGCCCGGCTTCAGTAGTCCGCGCCGCTCGGCGTCGCGGATGATATACAGCGCCGCGCGATCCTTGACCGAGCCGCCGGGATTCAGGAATTCCGCCTTGCCGTAGATGTCGCAGCCGGTTTCCTCGCTCACCCCGGCCAGTCGGATCAACGGCGTGTGGCCGATGGTGCCGGCAAATCCATCCCTGACTTCCATGATGCACTCCCGCCGGGGCCCTTCCGGGCGTCAATCTGTGTGATAGACCGGGGCGGCGCGAATGACAAGCGGCCGGAGGAGCGAAATCCGGGCCAGCCGGGCCGGCCGGGGTGGCGCGCATGGCGCCTGGGGAAAGGGCGGAGCGCCGTCAGGCGGCGTTGAGCCAGCGAAAACTGAAGTCGCCCTCGACGAAATCCCGGCGCGAGGCGTGGAAATCGCGCATATACGGCCGGTTCAGGTGCGATTCGAGCGCGCGCTTGGAATCCCAGACCATGTAGATCACGAAGACCTGCGCGTCTTCGGCGTCCTGCCCGACGTGGTAGTCCAGGCAGCCGGGCTCGGTCAGCCCGCGCGAGCGCAGCGAGGTGAGCTGGGACACCAGCGCCTCACGGCGATGGGACTTGGCGCGGGCGATGCCGACTAGCGTGTACGTTCCGGACATGGGTGAACGGGGGCGACTGGCTGGGGCGTCTGGTGAGCACTGGGCCAGCCATTGTAGCGCGGGCATTGCTGGCGCCTGCAATGCCCGAGAACGCCGTCCGGACATTCGCGCGCCGCTTGACAAGGCCCCGCGGCACAGTTCTCCCCCCCCAAAAGAGGGGCTCAAGGCGCGCCCAGGGCTGCCGTTAATCCGTTCCGACAAGAAGAAAACCAATTTTCGAGGGGGTCTAGCATGCTCAGGCGCATCCGGTCGGAACAATTGCAGGTGGGAATGTTTGTCGCCAGGCTCGGCGGCCCATGGATCAACCATCCGTTCTGGCGGGCAAAATTCCTGGTCAGCCATGAAGACCAGATCCGGCAGATCCGGTCCGCCGGCGTCCAGGAAGTCTGGATCGATATCCTGAAGGGCCGCAGCCTGCCGCCGCCCGAGGCGGCCGACGCGCCGGTCGCGCCGGTCGGGGGCACCATTCCTGAGCCCTTGCCCGCAACCCCGCCACAGCCCGCCGCGTCGCTGGAAGGGGAAATCGGCCGCGCGCGCGAGCTGCTGCAATCCGGCAAGAGCGTGGTCGGTTCGATGTTCGCCGCCGTGCGCATGGGCCGGGCGCTGGAGGTCGACGGCGCGCTGCTGCTGGTCGATTCCGCCTCGCGCTCACTGTCCCGTCACGGGCAGGCACTGCTGGCGCTGGCGCGTCTCAAGGCCCGCGACGACTACAACTACCTGCACGCCTTTGCCGTCTGTGCACTGATGATCGCCGTCGGCCGCACGCTCGGCCTGCCCGACGAAGAAGTGCGCGAACTCGGCCTGGCCGGGCTGGTGCACGACATCGGCAAGCTGACGCTGCCCGAAGCCGTGCTGCTCAAGGCCACCGCTCGCACGGCCGAGGAGGAGGAGGCCTACCGCCGCCACCCGTCAGCCGGCTACCGCATCCTGAACGAGGCGCGCCTGTATTCCAACATCCCGCTCGATGTCTGCGTCCACCACCACGAGCGCGTGGATGGCCGTGGCTATCCCTTCGGACTGGTCGGGCACGAGCTCAGCGTGCACGCCAAGATCGCGGCGATCTGCGACGCCTACGATTCGCTGACCTCCGCGCGCCCGGGCCACAAGGAATGGTCGCCGGCGCGCGCGATGGAATACATGGCCGTGCGCGTCGACACGCTGTTCGACCGGCGCGTATTCAAGGCCTTTAGCCGCACTGTTGGCATCTATCCGCTTGGCACCGTGCTGCGGCTGCGCTCCAACCGGCTGGCCGTGGTGTGCGCGCAGAACGAGGCGGACCCGTTGCGGCCGCGGGTGATGGCGTTTTATTCGGTGTCGCAGTCCAGGCCGGTGCCTACCGAACTGATCGACCTGCGCCACAGCGATGAGACAGTGGTGGCGTTTGAGAATGCGGCGGAGTGGGGGTATTCGGATGAGCAGTTGATGGCGATGTACACCACGCTGTCGTAGCGTTTTAGGTTCTCATCGCTGCAGCCACGGCGAGGCGCGCAGTCTTTCGTAGAGGAAATCGTTGAAGGCCCGCACCCGGGCGCTGTGGCGCAGGTCCGGGTGGGTCAGGATCCACAGGGTCGTGTCGAGTGCCGGCTCCGGCGGAGCCAGCCGGACCAGTTGCGTATCGCCCTCGGCCAGCAGGCATAGCAGCATGCCGGCTCCCATACCGTGCCGTACCGCCTGGGCCATTGCCATGAGGCTGTCGGCGCTGACCAGGCGGCGCGATTCCGGCACGTGTTCCATGGTCCAGCGTGCCTGCGCCAGGTGTGCCAGTGCATCGTCTGGCACTACCCAGTCGTAGCGTCCCCAGTCCGACGCTACCGTTCCCCGTCGCGCCGGCTTCTGCTGCGTTTGCTTCAGGTATTCACGTGAAGCGTATGGCGCGGTCTGGAGCAAACCAACCTGCCTGCCAACCAGAAACTCCGGCACCGCATTCGCCGGCCGTATCGCCACGTCTGCTTCCCGCCGGCTCAGGCTCAAGAAACTGTTATTGACCACGATCTGCAACTGGATCCGCGGATGCATGGCCCGAAACTCGGCAAACAGCGGCATCAGTAACCCACTCAGCAGCGTGTCAGTGGTCGTCACCCGCAACGGTCCGCTCAACTGGCTATCAAGCCCCGACAACTGCCTTTGCGCAGCATCGATCTGTTCGCCGACTCCCGCAAGCCGATGTGCCAGCGCTTCGCCGGCTGCAGTCATCGCATAGCCGGTGGGATGGCGCTCGAACAGCAGGGTTCCGAGGACCTCTTCCAGCCGCGCCAGGCGGCGCAGCACGGTGGAATGATTGACATGCAGCGCCCGCGCCGCCCCGGCGAGGGAACCGGACTGGCCAACGGCGAGGAAATACTTGAGGTCGTCCCAGTCTGCTTCCTGCATGTTTGCATAACTCCTTTGCAAAAACCGCCAGTTTCTGTGCCGATTCGCACAGCCTACAGTGCCCAGGGCAGCCCCGGCAATAGGCGCGGCGGGCGGCGAACCGGACGAAAGGAAATGACGATGGCGTGGATGCTGCTGGGCCTGGCGGGCCTGATCGAGATCGTGATGGCGCTGGCCCTTAAACATACCGACGGGGGGACGCGGCCCGGTCCGACGGCGTTGGGGATCGGGGCGGCGCTGGCCAGCATTTTCCTGCTCAGCGCGGCGCTGCGGCACTTGCCGGTGGGGACGGCCTACGCGGTGTGGACGGGGATCGGGGCGATCGGGGTGACGCTGGTGGGCATCCTGTTCCTGGGCGAGAGCGCTGCGCCGATGCGGCTTCTGCTGATCGCGCTGATCTTCATCGGGATCGGTGGTCTGAAGTTGCTGCCGGCGTGAGCCAACGGGACGGGGCGACGTAGGAAAATGGCCAGGCACTACCCGGATTCACGGTGTGTCGGACACGTTTTGTACACTTACACTTTGCTATCCGGCCGGTTGACCAGCCTCCGTCGCCCCCTTTATGAATTTCGATGCCCCGCTGGAGCTGTTCCAGCAACGTATTCCGGCCCATCCGTGGGCCCAGCTTGCGCTATCCCTGCTGGTACTGGTGCTGATTGCAGTGCTGGCGCAATGGCTATTCGGCCATGTGATCTCGCGCGTGGGGCATCACATGCTGGCGGTATGGGGCAAGGCGCCCTGGAGCAAGGCGCTGACGCGCCATCGCGCCAACCGGCGCTTTGGCTACGCTGTGGGGTTCGCGGTCATCACCATCGGCATCGGCGAAGTGCCGTACATGGGCCGCTATGCGGTGGCGATCGAGCGCCTGGCGCACGCCGGCCTGTGGATCAGCTTCTTCCTGATGCTGAGCGGGATGCTGGGGGCGTGGCAGGATGTCTACGCCAACACGCGGGAGGCGCAGACGCGCTCGATCAAGGGCTATATCCAGGTGGGCCGGCTGGGCCTGGGGCTGGTATGCGCGGTGCTGGTGCTGTCGATCCTGATCAACCGCTCGCCGCTATGGATGCTGTCAGGCCTGGGTGCGTTGTCCGCCGTGCTGCTGCTGGTGTTCAAGGACACGCTGCTGTCGCTGGTGGCGAGTACGCAGCTGACGTCGAACGACATGCTGCGCATCGGCGACTGGATCGAGATGCCGCAGTGCAATGCCGACGGCTACGTCAAGGACATCGCGCTGCATACGGTCAAGGTGCAGAACTGGGACAACACCGTGACCACCGTGCCGACCTACAAGCTGTTCTCCGAGAGCTACCGCAACTACCGCCAGATGTTCGAGTCCGGCGCCCGGCGCATCAAGCGTACGCTGCGGCTGGATGCCGGCAGCGTGCGTTTCCTGGAGGACCAGGAGGTGCACGCGCTGATGCGCTTCCGGCTGCTGCACGACTACCTGGAGGAAAAGCAGGCCGAGGTCGACGAGGCCAACCGCCTGCTGATCGCCGCGGGCAGCGACCCCGTCAACCGGCGCCGGCTGACCAATATCGGCACCTTCCGCGCCTACGGCATTGCCTACCTGAAGGCGCATCCTGAGATCCACCACGACCTGCTGCTGAACGTGCGCATGATGGAGCCCGACTCGCAGGGTATCCCGGTGGAGATCTACTGCTTTACCGCGCTCACTGCGTGGATGGACTATGAACGCATCCAGGGCGATGTGTTCGACCACCTGCTCGCAATCCTGCCCGAGCTGGGGCTGCGGCTGTACCAGGCGCCGTCAGGGGCGGACCTGAGCGGCGCACGCGTGGCGCCGGTGCTGGCCGCGGCGCAATTGGTGGCAGCGCAGGCCGCGGTGCAGCATGCGCCGGGTCATGCCGCCGCTGGCAACCATCCCGCCTGATTTTCAGCCGACCGCGCGCGGACGCACGCGGCTGGCGGCTTCCTTGGCACGGGTGCGGGCGGTGTCGACATCGTCCGCATACGCCAGCGCCACGCCCATGCGCCGCTTGATGAAGCTCTCCGGCTTGCCGAACAGGCGCACCTCGGTCTGCGGCACGCTCAGCGCCTGGTCCACGCCATCGAAGACCACGCCCTGGGCATCCACGCCGCCGTAGATCACGGCGCTGGCGCCGGGGCTGCGCAGCGTGGTGTCGACCGGCAGGCCCAGTATGGCGCGCGCGTGCAGCTCGAACTCGTTCTGCCATTGCGTGGCCATGGTCACCATGCCGGTGTCGTGGGGGCGCGGGCTGACTTCGCTGAACCAGACCTGCTCGCCCTTGACGAACAGCTCCACGCCGAACAGGCCCATGCCGCCGAGGTCTGACGTGACGGCCTGCGCGATGCGCTGCGCCGTTTCCAGCGCGGCGGGATGCATCGGCTGCGGCTGCCAGCTTTCGACATAGTCCCCGCTGACCTGCACGTGGCCGATCGGTGCGCAGAACTGCGTTTCCACCTGGCCGCTGGCGCCCATCGCGCGCACGGTCAGCAGCGTGATCTCGTAATCGAAATCGATAAAGCCTTCCACGATCACGCGGCCGTGGCTGACGCGGCCGCCGGCCATGGCGTAGTCCCACGCGGCCTTGACGCAGTCGGGGGAGTCGATCTTGCTCTGGCCTTTGCCGGAGCTGCTCATCACCGGCTTGACCACGCACGGGTAGCCGATGCCGCCGTCGATGGCGGCCTGCAGTTCGTCCAGCGAGTCGCAGAACTTGTACGGGCTGGTCGGCAGGCCGAGCGATTCCGCGGCCAGGCGGCGGATGCCTTCGCGGTCCATGGTCAGGCGCGCGGCGCGGGCGGTGGGGATCACCCGCACGGTACCGGCGGCTTCCAGCGTCTCCAGCATGGGTGTGGCGATGGCCTCGATCTCGGGCACGACCAGGTGGGGCTTCTCGGCCTCGATCAGCGCCTTGAGCTGGTCGGGGTCGCTCATGGCGATGGTGCGCGCGTGGTGCGCCACCTGCTGGCCGGGCGCGTTGTCATAGCGGTCGACGGCGATGGTTTCCACGCCCAGGCGCTGCAGTGCGATCAGCACTTCCTTGCCCAGTTCGCCGGAGCCGAGCAGCATCACTTTGGTGGCGGAGGGGGAGAGCGGGGTTCCGAGGGTGGTCATGGCGGCGGGCGGTGGGGCGGTAGGGAAAACCGAGATTGTACGTGTTGCCCGCCGCCCGTGGCGCCGCCGGGGAGGGCGCCCGGATCAGCGCTTGCCGTTGGGGTCGGGGGCGGCGGGCGTGGCGCGCCGCGCCGCGGCGTCTTTCTCGTCTGCGGCTTGGGCCTCTTCAGGGGTGGAGGCGACCCCGTACATGCCGTGGCGAGGCGTGCCGGGCGGCAGGTTGCCCAGGTCCGTCGGCTGGTACGGATGGGGGCCCGGCGGCGGCTGCGACGTCTCGCTGGAGGGATGGGCGCGTCCGGCCACTTTTTCGTCCTGCGTCACGCTGTGGCCGCCGTAGTGGTAGTCGGTCAGTGAGCCCTGGTGCTGGCGCGCCGATGGCGCCGGCGCGCCGGAGGTATCGGCAATGCGCACGGGGAGCGACGGATAGACCTGGTGCGCACCGGCGATGGCCATCTCGGGCGAATCGAAGTCGCCGGCGAGCCGCTGCGGCGCGCCTCTGCCAATGCGTATCTCCAGGTGCCAGCGGCCGTCGTCCGGGCCGCAGACCAGGATTTCCTGTTCGGTCGAGGGCATGACGGGGCCTCCTTGGGTCTAAGCTTGGTTGCATGGTCGAAGCGCGCGCCTCTGGCGCCAGGGGTGCCGGGGCTCGCGCGGTATTGCATGGCAACAGGCAAGTTGTGTTCCAGCGCCGCGGCGCTGGAACGGAACATGCTGCGCAGCCGGCGATACCTTCAGCCTGCATCCCACCTCTGTTCCACTTCCGTGAGAGGCCCGCCATGCCCCCGACCCGACCGCTTACCGTTGTCATCACCGGCGCTTCCAGCGGCATCGGCCTGGCCACTGCACTCGCCTTTGCCAAATGCCATGCACGCGTGGTCCTGTGCGCCCGCGGTGAAGCGCCGCTGGCGCGCGCCGCCGCGGCCTGCCGCGAACTGGGCGCGAAAGCGCTGGCGGTTCCCGGTGATGTCACGCAGCCGGCGGCCATGCACCGCTTGGCCGAGCGTGCGGCGGAGTTCGGCGATGGCGGCATCGATGTCTGGGTCAACAATGCCGGCGTCGGCGCATTCGGTCTGTTCGAGGAAACGCCCGTGTCTGCGCACGAACAGGTTGTGCGCATCAACCTGCTGGGCTACCTGCATGGCGCGCATGCGGTGCTGCCGTTCTTCAAGGCGGCCGGCGAGGGCGTGCTGGTGAATATCGTGTCGTTGGGCGCCTGGGCGCCATCGCCCTACGGCGTGTCGTATACCGCAAGCAAGTTCGGACTGCGCGGCTTCTCCGAGGCCTTGCGCGCCGAACTGGTGGGATGGCCGCGGATCCGCATCTGCGACATCTTCCCGTCCACCGCCGACACGCCGGGCATGCGCCACAGCGCCAACTACACCGGCAAGGCGCTGCGTCCGCCGCGGCCCCTGGTCGATGCCAACTCGGTGGCGCGGGCGGTGCTGCGCGCCGTGGCGGCCCCCGGCTCGCATTCCACTACAGTCGGGATGGTAGCCAGGCTGGCCCGAGCGGCCAACCTGGTGGCGCCGGGCCTGGTGCAGCGCGTTTCCGGCCAGGTCGCGCACCGGCATTTCAGCGGCGCGCACGATACGCCGGTGTCGGACGGCAACCTGTTCCATGCCTCGCTGGGGCACATGTCCATCGGCGGAGAATGGGGATCGCCGCGACACACGCGGCAGTGGTGTATCGCCGGCGCGCTTGTGGCGGGTGCGCTGGCGGGGCTGGCGCTGTGGCACTGGCGCAAGGGGGAGCACTGACCGGCACGTGCCGCCAGATTTACAAAGCAGGGAGTTTCTTACCGCCCGCCGGCAATGCCGCGGCGCCCTTCGCCACAGCGAACCGGCAACCAAGAAAGCGCCCGCGCGAGCGCGGGCGGGAAAAGGCCTGAGGATCCAAGGACCACTCGTTATCCATGCTAGGCGGCGTCCGGCAGGCAGGCATCCCTCATTCGGGTGCGAGGCCACTTTCAGGCCGCGGCCGGGGTGTTTTTGTGCAAGACGCTTATCTCGGCGTGGCCCACAGCAAGGGCCGGAACACGTTATACATCCGGGTCGGCAGCGCCTGGCACTGATCGCTGGCCGTGCTCAGCGGCCTGCCGGCTGTAGCGCGATCACCGCCATGCCGGCTAGCGCGATGGCGGCACCGGCCACGTCCCAGCGCGTCAGCACCACGCCGTCGACAAAACGCAGCCACAGCAGCGCCACCGCGATATACATGCCGCCATAGGCGGCATAGGTGCGGCCCGCCGCGGCCGGATGCAGTGTCAATAGCCATGCAAACAGCCCGAGCGACAGCGCCGCCGGCACCAGCAGCCACAGGCTCTTGCCTTGCCGCAGGACCAGCCACGGCAGGTAGCAGCCGACGATCTCGGCAACGGCCGTCACGGCAAAAAGCAGGGCGATGCGAAGCAGTTCCAAGTCGTGATGGTGGCGGAATGAAAAAGGGGCTCCAGTGCGGGAACCCCGATTCTGACATGGCGCCGCGCGTTCAGGACGTGGCCATCAGCGGCGGGCGCCGTTGCGTGGCCACGGCAAAGGCGATCTGCGCCAGCCCCGCCGCCAGCCCCAGCGCCACGCCGGCCTGCCATGCGACCGTGTACGAGCCGAGCGCGTCATAGACGAGCCCGCCGCCAAAGGCGCCGATAAAGCTGCCGATCTGATGGCTGAAGAACGCCACGCCGCCCAGCATGGCCTGCCAGCGCAGGCCGAAGGTCTCGGCGATCCAGCCCGATACCAGCGGCGCCACGCCCAGCCACAGGAAGCCCATCACGGCGGCGAACACCAGCGTGCTTTCCGGCGTGGGCGCCGACGAGAAGTACCACGTCAGCGCCAGCGAGCGGATGGTATAGATGCCGCCCAGCAGCATCAGCTTGTTGAAGCGCCCGCCGGCCCAGCCGAAGAAGATGCTGCCCAGCACGTTGAAGCCGCCGATCACGCCCAGCGCCTTGGCGCTGAGCATCGGGTCCATGCCGCAGATATCGAGATACGACGGCAGATGCGTGGTCAGGAACACTAGCTGCATGCCGCAGACAAAATACGCCAGGGCCATCACCACAAACGGCGCATGCCGCAGCGCGGTGCCCAGCGCCTGGCGCGCGTTGTCCTGGCCGACGCCGGTCGGTAGGTTCAGCGTCAGCCGGTCAACGCGCCCGGCAAACCATGCGGCCGGCAGCATCACCAGCGCCAGCAGCACGAAAGCCGCCAGCCCGGCGCGCCATCCATACGACTGCGTCACCATCTGCCCGATCGGCGCGGCCAGCAGCGCCCCCAGCGATCCGGCCCCGGACACCAGCCCCAGCACCGTGCTGCGCAGTGCCGCCGGCACCGGCCGTGCCGCCACCGCCATCGCCAGCGCGCTGCCGGTGCAGGCCATCGACGCGCCGATCGCCACGCCCGCACCCAGCGTCACGCCGACCATGCCGTGCGCGGTCGCCAGCAGCACCAGCCCGATCACATACAGCACCGATCCCGCCAGCATCAGCGGCCGGAAGCCGATGCGCGTGGCCCACGCCCCGGCCAGCGGCTGCAGCAGTCCCCAGGCCAGGTTCTGCACGGCAATGGCCACGGTGAAATCCGAGACCGAGATGCCGATGTCGCGCGTCAGCGGCGGCATGAAGATGCCCAGGCTCTGGCGCAGGCCCATGGCCAGGCTGAGCATCACGGAGGCGCCGAGCAGGATGGGCAGGGCCGGGCGCAGGCTGTCGAGGCGGGAGGTTGGAATGGAGGAGGACAAGATGCTTCGTCTCGGTGTTGTCGTTGTTGTCGTTGTTGTTCTTCTTGTGAACCCCCGGCCACTCGCGCCGTATTAAGCGAGTGCTGAATATACCGAAGAGTAGGGCGAGGGTATGCCGCGGGCCGCGCCGTGTCAATTTGGCTTTGCGCCGGGCCGCCTTCCGCTTTGCTGAAGCCGTGGGGGCGTGCAGCGCCACGACAGGCCCCCGCGGGCCTGGCCGTCGGCCGGACCCAATGCAAACGGCCGGCTTGCGGCCGGCCGTCCGGAGGCGGAGGGCGCTACATCCGTGCCTTCGGTCAAGCGATGTCGTGCGGGCGCATTACTTGCCCGTCCACACCGGCTTGCGCTTCTCGGCGAACGCGGCCGCACCTTCGCGGGCATCGGCCGAGGTGAATACCGGCGCCAGCAGCGGGCGCTGGCGCTCGAACATTTCCTCCGCGCTCCAGTCGGCGGACTCGGCCACGATCTGCTTGCTGACCGCGACCGCCAGCGGGCCGTTGGCGCCGATCTCGTCGGCCAGCGCCAGCGCGCCTGCCAGTGCCAGGCCCGGTTCGGTCAGGCGGTTGACCAGGCCGTAGGCGTGGGCCTGCTCGGCGCCCAGCATATTGCCGGTCAGCGCGTATTCCATGGCGATGTGGTACGGCACGCGGCGCGGCAGGCGCATCAGCCCGCCGGCGCCGGCCACCAGCCCGCGCTTGACTTCAGGCAGGCCGAACCTGGCCGCCTTCGACGACACGATCAGGTCGCACGCCAGTGCCAGCTCGAAGCCGCCGGCCAGTGCATAGCCTTCCACTGCGGCGATCAGCACCTTGCGCGGCGGTTTCTCGGTCAGGCCGCCAAAGCCGCGGCCGGGCAGGCTGGGGCGCTTGCCTTCGAGAAAGCCCTTCAGGTCCATGCCGGAGCAGAAGGTGCCGCCCGCGCCGGTCAGGATGGCCACGCTCAGGTCGTCACGGCTTTCCAGCTGGTCGATCGCGGCCGCCAGCGCGGTCGCGGTCTCGAAGTCCATGGCATTGCGCGCCTGGGGCCGGTTCATCGTGATCAGCAGCGTATTGCCACGGGTTTCAAGTTGCAGCGTGTCGCTCATTTTTCGTTCCTTGTATGCGGATGCGAAATCGATGCGCGTGCCGGATCAGCGCGGCGCCATGCGGATGGCGCCGTCCAGGCGGATGGTCTCGCCGTTGAGCATCGGGTTCTCCAGGATGTGCAGCGCGGTGGAGGCGTACTCATCCGGCGCGCCCAGCCGCGGCGGATGCGGCACCATGGCGCCGAGCGAGGCGCGCACGTTCTCCGGCAGCTTCGCCAGAAGGGGCGTGTCGAACAGCCCCGGAGCGATCGTGCACACGCGGATCGCGCGCTGCGCCAGGTCGCGCGCGGCTACCAGCGTCATGCCGACGATGCCGGCCTTGGCCGAGCTGTAAGGGATCTGGCCGATCTGCCCTTCATAGGCGGCCACCGAAGCGGTCAGCACGCACGCGCCGCGTTCGCCGTCGACCAGTTCGTTCTTTGCCATGCGCGCGGCACCCAGGCGCAGCGCGTTGAAGGTGCCGATCAGGTTGATTCGCACCACCGCTTCGTACTTCTCCAGCGATCCCGGCTGGCCGTCCTTCTCGACCACGCGCACCGGCGCGCCCAGGCCGGCGCAGTGGATCAGCGCGCGCAGCGGGGCGATGGCTTCGGCGGCGTCGTAGACCGCGTTCATCTGGTCGGTGTCACAGACGTCGGCCTTGACGAAGCGGACCTTGCCGCCGAACTCGTCCACCACCGCGTTGCCACGCTCTTCGTTCAGGTCGGCGATGACCACGCCGACGCCGCGTTCCACCAGGCGTCGCGCGCAGGCCAGGCCCAGGCCGGAAGCGCCGCCGGTCACGACGGCGGACATGTTTTCGAGTTTCATGGTGTGTCTCCTTGAACGGATGCTTTGCTGAGAAATGGGCGATTCCCGCGGCGTCAATCGCGCGGGAATCTGCAAGACGAGGGGGCGCTTACAGGCGCTCGATGATGGTGGCGTTGGCCATGCCGCCGGCTTCGCACATCGACTGCAGGCCGTAGCGCTGGCCGCTGTCTTCCAGCGCATGCAGCATGGTGGTCATCAGCCGCACGCCCGAGGCGCCCAGCGGATGCCCCAGCGCGATCGCGCCGCCGCGCGGGTTCAGGCGCGCCGGATCGGCGCCGAGCGCGCGCTGCCAGGCCAGCGGCACGCAGGCAAAGGCTTCGTTGATCTCGTAGTGGTCGATCTGGTCGAGCTTGAGGCCGCTCTTCTTGATCGCGCGCTGGCTGGCGGGGATCGGTGCCGTGAGCATCATCACCGGATCGTCGCCGCAGACGTCGAACGCGACAAAGCGCGCGCGCGGCTTCAGGCCCAGGCGCTGCGCGGCCGATTCGCTCATCAGCAGCATCGCCGCGGCGCCGTCACTGATCTGCGAGGCATTGCCCGCGGTCACGTTCCAGCCGATCTGCGGGAAGCGCGCGCCCAGTTCCTCGCTGCGGAACGAGGCCTGCAGCGTGCCGAGCTTCTCCACCGAGGTGCCCGGACGGATGGTCTCGTCCTGGTCGATGATCCCGTTCGGCGTGCTGATCGGCAGGATTTCACGGCGGAAGGCGCCGCTTTCTCGCGCGGCCGCGGCCAGCTCGTGCGAGCGCGCCGAATAGCTGTCCATCTGCTGGCGCGACAGCTCATATTTGGCCGCCACCAGTTCGGCCGCCACGCCCTGCGACACGAGGCCGGGCGCGTAGCGTGCCTCCATCGACGGCCCGTAGGGATTCTGGCCGATGCGTGCCGAGCCCATCGGCACGCGGCTCATAGACTCGATGCCGCAGGCAATGACGATGTCATAGGCGCCCGCCATGATGCCCTGCGCGGCGAAGTGCACCGCCTGCTGGCTGGAGCCGCACTTGCGGTCGATGGTGGTGGCGGGCACGTGGTCGGGGAAGCCGGCTGCCAGCCAGGCCACCCGGCCCGGGCCAGCCGACTGTTCGCCGGCCTGGGTGACGCAACCGGTGATCACGTCATCGACCAGACCCGGATCCAGGTTGTTGCGCTCGACCAGACCCTTGAGCACCTGCGCCAGAAGCTCGGTGGCATGCAGTTCGGTAAAGGCCGATCCCGGCTTGGAACGGCCCATCGGGCTGCGGATGGCGTCGACGATGACGGCTTGTTGCATGAGGTGTCTCCTGAAAAAGCTGAGCGTTGCGAGTCGTTGCTGGGATATTGAGACGTCCGTACCGAAAAGTGATCGTCCAATACGATGAATCGGAATTCTGGCTTCGGAAAGCTGCCATGTAAACTCAAAAAACAGCATTTGACTTCGGAAAAAACGAAGGGCAACATCCGGGTTTTGAGACGCTGGTATCAAAAAATTCAGGCCGAAGGCTCTAATATGGCTAATGCACCACAAGCTTCCGTGACCCCGACGCCCGCCGATTCCGACGGCGAGGCACGCCTCGTCAGCGCACTGGCGCGCGGCATCTCCATCCTCAACTGCTTCTCGCCGACGGTGCAGGAGCTCAGCAGCCGCGAGCTGATGGAGCGCACCGGCCTGGCCAAGCCAACGCTGTTCCGACTGCTGGACACGCTGTGCGAGCTGGGCCTGCTGCGCTATTCCGAGCGACTGTCGCGCTACGTGGCGGGGGTGGGCCTGGTCAACCTGGCCGCGCCGGCGCTGGCGCGGATGACCGTGCGCCAGCTGGCGCGCCCGCAGATGCAGGAACTGGCCGACCATATCGCCGGGCAGGTCGAGCTGATCGTCGGCTATGGCAACACGCTGACCTATGTGGAAATCGCCCAGGGCGTGGGCAGCCATGTGTTCCGGCCGGAGGCGGGCACGCGGGTGTCGGTCTCGCGCACCGCGTCCGGTCGCAGCTACCTGCTGATGATGAGCGAGGCCGAGCGCGAGGCCTATGTCGAGCAACTGGCGGCCACCGAGCCGCAGCGCGGCGACTGGCTGCGCGAGCGGCTGGCCGACGCTGCGCTCGACCTGGACCAGCTCGGCTTCTGCCGCGGTCACCGCGACCTGCACCGCGAGGTGGAATCCATTGCGGTGCCGATGCGCACGCGCCGAGACGGCGAGGCGTGGATCTTTGCCGCTTCGGTGCCGGTGTTCAGCCAGCAGAGCAAGCAGATGGAAGACGACGTCGGTCCGCGCCTGGTCAGCCTGGTGCGCAATGTCGAGGGCGCGCTGGGCGTGGCAGGCTAGGGCGCCCTCGGATCTCCCCTGGCGCCGGATGGCGCCGGGTGACTTACCTTGTCCCTCCATGGCGCGGCAACTATCCTGAGTCACACGTGCCATGGGAGGGGAATCCATGCAGCAGATCCGCTTGGCAGTGACGGTCGGCGTGCTGGTGCTGGCCGCCGGGATCGTGTCACAGATGCTGGCGCAGGCCGCGACCGAGGCCGTGCCGGTGTGGCTGGGCAGCGGCGTCACGCTTGCCGCGTTGCTGGTTTGCGCGCGCTGGTCGTGGCCGGCGGTGCTGGTGGGGGCGGGCATCACGCTGGCGGGTTGGGGCATGGCTGCGCATGCGCTGAAACTGCCCGGCGCCGTGGCCTTCGGCCTGATCGAAGTGGTCAGCCTGGGCACGGCGGCATGGATCGCCACCTATGGCCGGCGCGACCCGCAGAGCCCGCTCGGGGCCACCCTGCTGATCGCCGGCGCGCTGGTGGGGTCGGCGCTGGGCGCGACGCTGGCGGTGGAGTTGTGGCGCTGGCAGCGGCCGGGGCTGGACCTGCCGGTCGAGTGGCGCGCCTGGTTCTTCTCCACGGCGGCGGGGCTGCTGCTGGTCGCGCCCGTGGCCGTGGCCTTCCGCGGTTTTCGCGTGCGCCGCTCTGGCGGCATGCCGATGCAGCAGTTCCTGGCCGGCGGGCTGGCCTTCATCATCTTTATCGTGGCGGTGCTGGCGGTGTTCTCGGACCATGCCACGCAGCGCTTCGGCGGGCTCGCGCCCACGCTGGCCTACGTGCCGATGCCGTTCCTGCTGGCCACCGCGCTGCTGTGGGGCCCGCGCGGCGGTGCCATCGCCACGCTGCTGGGCTGCCTGCTTATCATCTACCGCACCGCGCGCGGCGCGGGCCCGTTCAATATTATCGAAGGCTTTCCCGGCGAGGCCGTGGTCGAGGTGCAGGGCTTCGTCATCGTCTGGGCGCTGGTGATGCTGCTGGGACGGGCGCTGTCCGAAGGACGCCGCGCGGCGCTGGAGGAAGCCCGCGCCTGGCGCCTGCGCTATGCACGCACGCTGCAGGCCGTGGGCGTGGCCAGCGTCGAGTATGATGCCGTGACCGGGCGCGCCACCTGGAGTGAAGGCGCGGCCGAGTTGCTCGGCGCCACCATCCGCCACGTCAACAGCGTCGATGAATGGCTGGACCGCGTCGATGCCGCCGAGCGCGGGCTGGTGCAGGCCACCTGGTCGGCGGTGGCGCGCGGTGACGCGCCCGACAGCGTGCAGGAATACGCGGTGACGCTGCCCGACAGCGGCCGGCTGCGCGTGCACGAACGCCTGGCCGGCATCCGCGGCGCCGACGGCAAGGTCGAGCAGGTGGCCGCACTGCTGCGGCGGGCCACGCCGGAGCCCGCGCATGGCTGAGCCGGGCGTGTTCCTGATCCACGGCCTGGGCGGCACGCAGTATGACCTGGGCTCGATGCACAAGCGCCTGAAGCGCGCCGGCTTCGTCACGCATTCGCTGACGCTGCCCGGCCATGGCTCGCGGCCGGAAGACCTGTGCGGCGTGCGCGCCGAAGACTGGCTTGAAGCGGTGCGCACCAAATACCGCGAGATCGTCGACCAGCATGAGACCCTGCATGTGATGGGCATGTGCATGGGCGCGCTGCTGGCGGTGGAAACCGTCAAGCGCGAGCAGCACAGCAAGGGCCGGCTGGTGGCGCTGGCGCCGCCGGTCTATATCGACGGCTGGGCCACGCCGTGGTATCGCGGCCTGCGCGCGCTGCTCTACCAGGTGCCGGGCGTGCCGAACCGGATGAAGGTGGAAGAGGAAGAACCCTACGGCATCAAGAACGAGCAGTTGCGCGAGATCGTCAAGGCCAAGTTCGCGCGCGGCGAGAACTTCCACTACCAGTGGGTGCCGCTCGCCTGCATCCGCGAGGTGGACCGGCTGCGCGGCTTCGTGCGCAAGGGCCTGCAGCGCATCACCTGCCCGACGCTGGTGGTGCATGCGCGGCTGGACGAGCTGACCAGCCTGCGCTCGGCCAACTACCTGGTCGAGCAGATCGGGCAGGGCAAGCGGGCCGGGCAGGCGCGCATGCTGGTGCTGGAAGACAGCTACCACATGGTGTGCGTCGACAACGACCGCGAGCTGGTGGCGAGGCACGTGCTGGAGTTCTTCGAGGCCAGCGTCGGCACGTCGCTGGGCATGGCCAGCGACGATGCGCGCATGAGCCCGGCACAGATGGGCGAACTGCTCGGCGCCGCGCGCTCCGACCTGGAGCAGGGCGATTTCACGTCGCTGTATGCGCGCGGCAAGGGCGATTTCGCGTGGTTCCAGCCGGGCGCCAACCGCACCACCGGCGTTTATCGTGGCGAGCGCGGCCTGGCGCGGCTGCGGGCATGGGCCGATGGCGGGCTCGCGTTCACGGCCTTCGGCGCGCCGGTGCTCAATACCGGCATGGCGGTGGTGCCGGCAACGCTGCGCAGCGGCGCGCTGGCCTCGCAGGGCGTGCTGGCATTTGCGCTGCGCGACGGCAAGCTGCTGGAAGGGCGCTGGTTCCCGGACGAGATCGCGCTCGAAGACGCGCATTTCGGCGGCGCGCCGGCGGTGCAGGGCCCGAGCCCTGCCGAAAAGGCCTTCGAGGCCGCCGTGGCGCTGTCGAAGACGCTGCGCCAGGCCCCCGACAACGACACGCTGCTGGCGCTGTACGCGCTCTACAAGCAGGGCAGCGTCGGCGACGTCAGCGGCGAGCGGCCTGGCATGATGGACGTGGTCGGCCGCGCCAAGTACGACGCCTGGGCCGCGCGCCGCGGGCTTGCGCGCGAGCAGGCCATGCGCGACTACGTGGCGCTGGTCAACCAGCTCAAGTCGGCGGAGGCCCAGTCCGCCTGAAGTTCGCCTGACGGCCCTCAGTGGCCGGTGAACACCGGGGCGCGCTTCTCGAGGAACGCCTGCTCCGCTTCGCGGTGGTCCGCGGTCTGGTGCGACAGCGCCTGGAAGCTGCGATTGCAGGGAACCACGGCCGCTTCATCTTCTTCCCGGGAACCATCGTCCCCGAAGCGTAGTACGCGTCGACACTGCTGCGCAGCATGGGGAGCGGCGCGTCTTCAGTTTCTTTTGCAGGGCGATGATTTTTTTCGCGCTGCAGGCAAAATTTCACACACGACTTGCGCGATGCCCCCAGAATCCGGACAGTAGGGGGTACGCTCGCCCCCACAGGACTTTGCCGATGACCGCCGTTGCCGTCGCTGTTGTTGCCTGGAAAGAAACGCCGGCCCGCCGGGGCGCCGCCATGCGTGCGCCGGCCGGGCCCGCCCCCGGTCGCCCTTGAGGCCGCGGCGATGGTGCTGGTGCTGCTGATCGCGCTGCCTGTCGTTGCCGCGGCGCTGACGTGGGCGATCGGCGTGCGCGCGCCGCGGCTGATAGCGCCGGTGATCGTGGGATTTCCGCTGGCCGCGCTGGTGCTGTTGCTGCGCCTGCGCGGCGCGGTCTTCGACAATCCCGGCCATGCGCTGGGCTGGCGCATGGAATGGCTGCCCGCGCTGGGGCTGGACCTGTCGCTGCGCCTGGACGGCCTGGCCTACCTGTTCGCGCTGCTGGTCATCGGCGTCGGGCTGCTGGTGATCCTCTACGCGCGCTACTACCTGGCGCGCAATGAATCCGCGGTGCGCTTCTTCTGCCTGCTGCTGGTGTTCATGGCAGCGATGCTGGGCGTGGTGCTGGCCGCCAACCTGCTGTTGCTGGTGGTGTTCTGGGAGCTGACCAGCATCATGTCGTTCCTGCTGATCGGCTTCTGGTCATGGCGCGCCGATGCCCGCCAGGGCGCGCGCATGTCGCTGGCCGTCACTGGCGGCGGCGGGCTTGCGCTGCTGGCCGGGGTGCTGCTGCTGGGCCATATCTGCGGCAGCTTCGAGCTGTCCGAGGTGCTGGCGCAGGCGGGCAAGGTGCAGCGCCATCCCCTCTACACGCCGATGCTGGTGCTGATCCTGCTGGCGGTGTTCACCAAGTCCGCGCAGTTCCCGTTCAGCTTCTGGCTGCCGCAGGCGATGGCCGCGCCCACCCCGGTCTCGGCCTACCTGCACTCGGCCACCATGGTCAAGGCCGGGGTGTTCCTGCTGGCGCGGCTGTACCCGGTGCTGGACGGCACCAACGGTTGGTTCTACCTGGTCAGCATGACCGGCCTCGCCACGCTGATCTTCGGCGCCGGCATGGCGTTGCTGCAGCGCGACCTGAAGGGGTTGCTGGCATATTCCACCATCAGCCACCTGGGGCTGATCACGCTGCTGTTCGGGCTCGATACCCAGCTCAGCACGGTGGCGGCGATCTTCCACATCATCAACCACGCGGTGTTCAAGGCGTCGCTGTTCATGGCCGCGGGCATCATCGACCATGAAACCGGCACGCGCGACCTAGACCGGCTGCACGGGCTGGCGCGCTACATGCCGCATACCGCGGTGCTGGCCATCGTGGCATCGCTGTCGATGGCGGGCGTGCCGCTGTTCAATGGCTTCCTGAGCAAGGAAATGTTCTTCGGCGAAACGCTGGCGCAGGGCCTGCTGGGCGAATTCAACTGGGTCATCCCCGCTGCCGCCACGCTGGCCGGCGCGCTGACGATGGCGTATTCGCTGCGCTTTATCTACGGCGTGTTCTTCGGCGGCCTGCGCCCCGACGTGCCCAACTACCCGCCGCACGAACCGCCGCGCTTCATGAAAGTGCCGGTGGAACTGCTGGTGGTGATCTGCCTGGTGGTGGGGCTGGTGCCGGCCCATACCGTGGGCAACCTGCTTGCGGCGGCCTCGCTGGCCACGCTGCGCGCGCCGTTGCCGCCGTACAGCCTGAACCTGTGGCACGGCGTCAACCTGCCGCTGGCGATGAGCCTGATGTCGATGGCGGGCGGCGCGGCGCTGTTCTTCCTGCGCCGCGATGCGCTGCGCCGCTGGCAGCAGGGCATCGAGCACCTGAACGCGCGCCGCACCTTTGAAAGCGGCATGCGCAGGCTGGAACGCTTTGCCAGGGCCGTCACGCGCTGGCTGGAAAGCGGCTCGCTGCAGGCTTATATCGGCTGGATGCTGCTGGCGCTGCTGGCCGTGCCGGCGTATTTCCTGGCCGACCTGGAGGCCCTGGCCGGCAGCGTCCCCGCCGGCGCGCTGGACCCGATGGGCGCCGCCGCGCTGGCGCTGCTTGCCTTGCTGGCCGTGGCGGTAGTGGCCGCGCACGGGCAGCGCATGCTGGCGCTGGTGCTGGTGAGCGGGTGTGGGCTGATGGTGTCGCTGGTGTTCCTGCGTTTCTCGGCGCCGGACCTGGCGCTGACGCAGATCTCCGTGGAGGTGGTGACCGTCCTGCTGCTGGTGCTGGCACTTTTCTACCTGCCGCGCGAAACGCCGGAGCGCCAGGACCATCCCCGCCGCGTGCGCGACGTGGTGCTGGCGCTGGGTGGCGGCACCTTGCTGGCGGTGGCCGCCTATGCCGTGATGACGCGGCCGTACGACCCGGTTTCCGCCTTCTATATCGAGCAAGCCGTGCCCGGCGGCGGCGGGCACAACGTGGTCAACGTGCTGCTGGTCGATTTCCGCGGCTTTGACACCATGGGCGAGATCTGCGTGCTGCTGATCGCCGGGCTGGCGGTGCAGGCGCTGCTCAGGGGCATGCGGCTGCCCACGCCGTCGGCCGCGCCCGACGGCCTGCCATGGACCAGCCAGGCGCATCCGCTGCTGCTGGCGATGCTGGCGCGGCTGATGCTGCCGCTGACTTTGCTGGTGGCGGTCTTTATCCTGCTGCGCGGCCACAACCTGCCGGGCGGCGGCTTTGTCGCCGCGCTGATCACGTCGGTGGCGCTGTTGCTGCAATACGTGGCCAACGGGGTGCGCTGGACCGAGGCGCGCATCGCACCGGACTATCGCGCCATCGCCGGCGGCGGCATCCTGCTGGCGGGGCTGACCGGGCTGGGCAGCCTGGCCTTCGGCTATCCGTTCCTGACCACGGCGTTCGGGCATTTCCACATACCAGGCATCGGCGAGGTGGAGCTGGCGACCGCGATGATTTTCGACCTCGGCGTCTTCTGCACCGTGACCGGCACCACGCTGGTAATCGTCTCGCACCTGGGCGTGCGCAACCTGCCGCCGGCGCGGGCCGAGGAGGACGCCTGATGGCCGCCCTCTACGCCATCACGATCGGCATCCTGACCGCCTGCGGCATCTACCTGCTGCTGCGCGAGCGCGTATTCCCCGTGGTGCTGGGGCTGACGCTACTGTCGTATGCGGTCAGCCTGTTTCTGCTCGGCATGGGGCGCTTGTCGATCGGGCGGCCGCCGGTGATCGTGCCTGGCGCCAGCTATGCCGATCCGCTGCCGCAGGCGCTGGTGCTGACCGCCATCGTGATCGCCTTCGGCATGACGGCGTTTGCCGTGGTGCTGGCGCTGCGCTCGCTGGGACTGACCGGCAGCGATCACGTCGACGCTGCCAGCCGGCCGGAATCACAGGACGAGGTGGGCGACAAGCAGGAGCCGCGGCCATGAACCACGCCGTGCTGCTGCCCATCGTGGTGCCCATGCTGGCCGGCGCGTTGCTGACCGCGATGCCGGCCCAGCACCCGCGCGCGCAGCGGATCGTGTGCGGGCTGGCGACGCTGCTGCTGGTGCCGCTGGCGGTCACGCTGGTGCGCCAGGCGGCCACCGGTGAGATCGCGGTCTATGAGGCCGGCAACTGGCCCGCGCCGTTCGGCATCGTGCTGCAGCTCGACCGCACCGGCGCGATGATGCTGTTGCTGACCGCGGTGCTGGCCGTCGTCGCGCTCGCGGCCGCAGGGGACGGCACGGCGCGCCGGGGCCGGCATTTTCATGCGCTGTTCCAGTTCCAGCTGATGGGGCTGAACGGCGCCTTCCTCGCCGGCGACCTGTTCAACCTGTTCGTTTTCTTTGAAATCCTGCTGATCGCGTCCTACGCGCTGCTGGTGCACGGCGCGGGACGCGCGCGCATCGGTGCCGGCTTGCATTACGTGATCCTGAACCTGGTGGCGTCCTCGTTCTTCCTGGTGGCCATCGGCGTGTTGTACGGGTTGTCCGGCACGCTCAACATGGCGCACCTTGGCCTGCGCCTGGCGGGCCTGCCGCCGCAGGACCTGCCGCTGGCGGTGGCGGCAGGCGCGATGCTGATGCTGGTGTTCGCGCTCAAGGCCGCGCTGTTCCCGCTGTATTTCTGGCTGCCGCGCGCGTATGCCAGCGCCACCGGTCCGGTGGCGGCGCTGTTCGCCATCATGACCAAGGTCGGCATCTACGCCATGCTGCGCTGCGACGCGCTGATCTTTGGCGGGCCACAGGGGCTGCTGGGGCCGTTCCTGCATGACTGGGTCTTCCCGCTGGCGCTAGTGACGCTGGCCATCGGCGCGATCGGGGCGTTGGCCGCCAGGTCGCTGCGCGCGATGACCAGCTACCTGGTGGTGGCGTCGGTCGGCCTGCTGTCGGCCTGCGTGGCGATGCAGACCCAGGCCGGCTGGGCGGGGGCGATGTACTACCTGCTCAGCACCACGCTGTGCACCGCCGGCTTGTTCCTGCTGGCCGATGCGCTGGAGCCGGAGCAGCCGCGCGAGGACGGCGCGCTCGTCAGCGCCTCGCGGCTGGCTGGGCTGCTGTACATGGTCGGCGTGGTGGCGGCGGTGGGGCTGCCGCCGCTGTCGGGCTTTCTCGGCAAGGCCATGATCCTGCGTGCCACACCGACGCCGTGGATGCCGGCGCTGTGGCCCGCGGTGCTGGTATCGAGCCTGCTGCTGCTGATCGCCGTGTCGCGCACCGGCACGCGGCTGCTGTGGCGGTTGCCGCATGAGGCCAGAGGCGTGCCGGAAGGCGACGAGTATCTCGATGAAGACCATCCCGCCGCGACGCGTGGCCGGGTGCGGCCGGATCCGCGCAAGCTCGCCTGCTGCGCGCTGCTGCTGGCGGGCAACGTGGTGCTGACGGTAGGGGCGCGGCCGGCCAGCGAGTACGTGGCGGATGCCGCCGCGCAGCTGCTGGACCGTAGCGCCTACCTGCGGGCGGTGCTGCCCGGGCAGGGGAGGTAGGCCATGCTGCGCCGCCTGCTGCCCCATCCCTGGCTGAGCCTGATCCTGCTGGTCATCTGGCTGATGCTGTCCAACAGCATCGCCCCCGGGCACTGGCTGCTGGGCGCGTTGCTGGGCTGGGCCATCGGCCGGCTGGCCGACCGCTGGCTGGTGCTGGGTGCGTTCCGCCTGTCGCGTCCCGACCTGATCCTGCGGCTCAGCATCCATGTGCTGATCGATATCGTGATGGCCAACGTGGAAGTGGCGATCCTGGTGCTGGGCCGCACCGCGCGCCTGCGGCCGGCCTTCATCGTGGTGCCGCTGGACGACGAGCATGAGCTTGCCACCACCGCGCTGATCAGCATCGTCTCGCTGAGCCCCGGCACGCTTTGCGCGGAACTGAGTGACGATCGCCGCGCGCTGCTGGTCCACGTGCTCGACCTGGAAGAAGAGGCCGCACTGGTCGAACGCATCAAGTCGCGCTATGAAACCCCGTTGAAGGAGATCTTCCAATGCTTGCCATCGTGATCCCGGTGTGCCTGGTGCTCCTGGGCCTGGCCTTCCTGCTGACGCTGGCGCGCCTGCTGCGCGGGCCCAGCCTGCCGGACCGCATCGTGGCGCTGGATACGCTCAATATCAACGCGATCGCGCTGATCGTGCTGCTCGGCATCCGCCTGGAGTCGGCGATGTTCTTCGAGGCGGCGCTGCTGATCGCGGTGATGGGCTTTGTCGGCACCGTGGCGCTGTCCAAGTACCTGCAGCGCGGCGACATCATCGAATACTAGGAGGGCCGGGAGATGCTGCACCCCGTTGCGGAATTCATTGTTTGCGCGCTGCTGCTGGTTGGCAGCGGGTTCATGCTGGTCGGGGCCATCGGGCTGTTCCGGCTGCCGGACTTCTTTATGCGGCTGCACGGGCCGACCAAGTCGACCACGCTCGGTGTGGGCGGCGTGGTGCTGGCCTCGGTGGCGTATTTCAGCTTTCGCGGCGATGCCAGCCTGCATGAGCTGCTGGTGATTGCGTTCCTGTTCCTGACCGCGCCGATCAGCGCGCATTTGCTGGCCAAGGCCGCGCTGCAGCGCCAGTTGCCGGTGGATCCGCGTACGCGGGGCAGCGGCTGGCTGCCGCGGATCAAGGAGTAGCAGGATGATTCTTGGTCAGCCGGTCAGCGGCCGGAGATGCCGATACGGATCATCGCACTGCCTTGGTCCTGTACTTTCTGCAAGCGCCGGCGCCATACTGCATCCCGGCTACCTGGAAGCCATCCACAGGAGACGAACCCATGCCATCCTCGCAAGATCCGCGCCTTGGCGCCTGCGTCTACCTGCTGCATATGCTGCTGCAGCGCACCGAGGCAACGCGCCCCGGCTTTATCGACCAGATGATCCGCGGCGTCACCGCCGACCGCGACGCCTTGCCGGCGGACGCGCCGGGGCGCGATGAATCGCTGCCGGTGTTCGACGAGACGCTGCGCATACTGACTCTGGCGAGCGAACAGCTGCAGGGAACCGCCCCCCGGCCATAACCAATGCCGGCCGGGCCTTCCGTTTACATTCATCGCAATCTGTCCTACACCCAATCACGCGACACCGGCATTTCACGCCGTGGCAAGGGGATCCCATGGGCATGCAGCAATCCGACAAGGTCTTCGCGGGGCCGATCCCGGACATCTATGAGACCTTGATGGTGCCCATGATCTTTGCGCCATATGCTGCCGACCTGGCGGCGCGCATTGCCGCGCTGGAACCGCGCCGCGTGCTGGAACTGGCCGCGGGCACCGGCGTGGTGACGCGGGAACTGGCGCGGCGGCTGCCGGCGGATGCCTTGATCGTCGCCACCGACGTGAACCCGCCGATGCTGGCCCGCGCGCAAGCGGTTGGCACCGGCCACCCTGTGATCTGGCGCGAAGCCGACGCCATGGCGCTGCCGTTCGACGATGCCAGCTTCGACCTGGTGGCCTGCCAGTTCGGCGTGATGTTCTTCCCGGACAAGGCCAGGGCCTTTGCCGAGGCCCGCCGCGTGCTGGTGCCGGGCGGGACGCTGGTCTTCAATGTCTGGGACCGGATCGAGTGCAACGCCTTCGCCCGCGATATCACGGCGGCACTCGCCGCGCTGTTTCCCGAGTCGCCGCCCGAATTCATGGTGCGCGTGCCCCACGGCTACCACAGCCAGGCCACCATCGAGCAGGACCTGCGCCAGGGCGGCTTTAAGGCGCCGCCGGTGTTCGAGACGGTCACCGCCACCAGCCAGGCCGCTTCGGCCCGCATCACCGCGGTGGCGTTCTGCCAGGGCACGCCGCTACGCGCTGACCTGGAAGCGCGCGGGCCGGACGCTGTATCGCGCGCCACCGATCACTGCGAACAGGCGCTGATCCAGGCCTACGGCACCGGGATCGTGGCCGGTCCGATGCAGGCGCATGTGGTCGTTGTGGCCGCCTCCACCAGCTGAAGCGTTGCCAGGGACGTGCGGCAGCTGTCTATGCGGCCATTGCCGTGCTGACCACGAGCGGGTTCTTTCCCTACACTTGATCAAGGCGGAACAGCGCACGCGGTGCCGCCGCAGGCCAATGCGTACCTGCCAGCGATCCATAAGATACCTGGGCCTGGCAATGGCAAGAGAAGGGAAATCGTATGGAGCGGGAGCCCGCAGAACAGAAAGCCGTGGCGCTTGCCCTGCAGGGCGGCGGCATGCATGGCGCCTTTACCTGGGGCGTGCTCGACCGGCTGCTGGAGGATGGCCGGCTGGCAATCGAGGGCGTGAGCGCGACCAGCGCCGGTGCCATGAACGGTACCGTGCTCGCGTACGGGCTGTTGCAGGGCGGCAGCGACGGCGCGCGCGAGGCCCTGCATGACTTCTGGCTCGCCATCGCGCGCTCCGCGCTGCGGTACAGCCCGTTGCGCTGGATGCCATGGATGAGG
Source organism: Ralstonia pickettii DTP0602 (assembly GCA_000471925.1). NCBI lineage: Bacteria > Pseudomonadati > Pseudomonadota > Betaproteobacteria > Burkholderiales > Burkholderiaceae > Ralstonia > Ralstonia pickettii. The sequence goes on along the minus strand of CP006667.1, from coordinate 2,354,522 downwards.
GGCAGCCATACCCTGGGCCTGAATCATTCCCCGTTGTATGCAATGGCCGACATCGCGCTGCGCATCCTGTCGCCATATCAGTTCAATCCCAACAACCTGAATCCGCTGCGCGATGTGCTGGGCAGCCACGTCGACTTCGCGGCCCTGCGCGAGCATTGCCCGATCCAGCTGTACCTGTGCGCCACCAATATCGAGACGGGGCGGATACGCATCTTTCCGCCGGAAGAGCTGAGCATCGACGCAGTACTGGCGTCGGCCTGCGTGCCGACGCTGTTCCAGGCGGTCAGCATCGATGGCCAGCACTACTGGGACGGCGGCTACGTCGGCAACCCGGCGATCTATCCGCTGATCTACCACTGCCAGACCCGCGATGTCGTGATCGTCCATATCAACCCGATCGTGCGTCGCGGCGTGCCGCGCACGGCCGCGGAAATCCTCAACCGTGTCAACGAGGTCAGCTTCAACTCATCGCTGATGCGGGAGATGCGCGCCATTGCCTTCGTGACCTCGCTGATCCGGCAGGGCAAGCTCGATGGCAAAGAGATGAAGGAGATGTGGATCCACTCGATCCGGTCCGACGAGACCATGGCGGCGCTGGGCGTCTCGACCAAGTACAACGCCGACTGGAACTTCCTTTGCTACCTGCGCGACCAGGGGAGGGCGGAGGCAGGCAGGTGGCTGGAGCAGCACTACGACAGCGTCGGCCAGCGCTCCAGCATCGATATCAGCGGGGAATTCCTGTAAACGGGGCCGCTGCCTGCGGCGGACCCGGCTGCGCCAGCCGCCACGCCAGGTTGTCGCGCGCCGGGTCTTCGTAGCGCGCGTGGAACAGGTCGGTATGGTAGATGCGGGGGCTGTCCAGCAACGCGCGCAGGAAGGTCCGCTCGGCGGCGTCGTAAGCCGCGTCATCCAGGTCGGTGCGCTCGGCCCGCAGGCAGATGCCGTTCTGGCGGAAGCGGGCGCGACTGCTTCCCAGTGCCGCCAGGTCGATATCAGCGGTGAAGCGGCCGGCCACGCTCGCCGGGATATCGGCGTGCGTGGTTTCCAGGATCAGGCCGGCGATACGCTCCGCGGCCGCAATGCCGCTCGCCGACCAGTGACGGATCCACTCGGCGCTGCGTTGCTCGTTGTCGGTCGCGCCGGGCACATAGATGACATCGTGGCACCACAGCGCCAGCTCGACGGCGTCGACGTCGGCAGCGGGGATCGCGCTGTGCGCCCAGTCGAAGTCGCGCAGGCAGCGGCGCACGTGGTCGAGGGTGTGGTAGTGGCGGGTCGGCTCGGCGTAGTAGCGGGCCAGGTCGGCAAAGGCTGCGCGCGCGCGCGCGCCTCCCGAACGCGTCCACAGGGCGAGAAAGCGGTCTTCCAGGTGGCGGGCTTGGATGGGTGTCATGCGCGCGCAGGCCCTGGGGCATTGGCGTCCTTGCCGGCAAGCGCTGCGAGCAGCGCCTGCGCCTGTTGCCAGTCCGCGGTATCGGTGCCCTCACTGAAGCTGGCGTAGATCTGTGCCAGCACCTGGCGCGCCGCGTCGGCCTTGCCTTGTTGCTGCCACAGGCGGGCCAGGCTCAGCGTAGCCTGCAGCTCCAGCGGCCTGGCACCCTGTTCGCGGGCGACCGCGATGGCCCGGTGGAAGCAGGCTTCGGCCTCATCGCAAGAGGCGGCCTGGCCGGGGCGTTTGGCCTGCTGCTGCAGCAGCATGTCTCCCCTGAGTCGGTGCAGGGTGGCTTCATCGAGCCGCTCGCCAGTCTCTTGCACCAGCGCTTGTGCCCGGGCAAGCGCGTCCAGCGCGGCCGCGGTCTGGCACGCATTGCCACAGGCATCGGCAAGCAGCGCCAGCAGGTTCGGCACGCCCAGTGCCGCACCGGTGGCCTCGTAGGCGGCAAGGCCCTGGTGAATCAGTGCGATGCCCTCCTGGTGGCTTCCCAACCGGGCCAGCGCCCAGCCCTGCAGCACGTGGCCCCACGCCAGGTAGATCGGGAATCCCTGCTCCCCGGAAATCGCGATGGCCGCCTCGGCGTACTCGCGGGTCAGTTGCGGCTCGCGCCGGCACTGGTGCAACTCAGCGGCAAACACCAGGCAGAGCGCAAGGTTGTAGACATCCGGGCGCGCGCGGGCCATGACCAGCGCCCGCTGGCTGGTCTCGTGGGACTGGTCCGGATGGCCGAGGTACCACAGGATCCAGCTCAGCGTGCTGGTCGCGTGGACGGCCGGGTCGCGGCCGTAGCCCATCAGGAAGTCGTACCCTTGCTCGTCAGGGTGCTGCACGGCGAGCACCTGCTCCATATGCATGCGCGCGGCATCGAGCTTGCCGAGGCGGAACAGCGTGGCGCCCAGCACGCGATGGCCCTCGGCAAGCTGCTTGGGCTTCTGCGACTTCAGCGCCAGGCCGAGCAACCGCTTGCCCAGGGGCAGCGAGACCTGGTACTGCGCGCGCAGCTGGTAGAACGCCCACAGGCCCAACTGCGCCGAGAACATATACGGCGTCTGCTTGCCTTGCTCGCACAATGCCAGCGCGCGCCGGTAATTGGCTTCCACTTCCGCCGAGGCCTGGCCGCGCGAGGCCATCAGCGCCGGCCCGAGCGCGAGCAGCAGCGTCAGCTCCAGGCGCGCGCGTTCGGCATTGTCGGGCTGCCGCTTGAGCAGTTCGACCGCCGTGCTCAGGTGCAGGATTGCCTCAGCCTGCGCCGAGCGCTGCAGCGCCTGCTGGCCGGCGCAGTGCAGGTATTCGACCGCCTTGGGGATATTGCCGCTGTGGCTGTAGTGGTGCGCCAGCTCGCTGCAGTAGTCCTTGAGGCGGCCGTGGAAGATGGTCTCGATGGCCTGCGCGGTGCTTTCATGCAGCGCGCTGCGCTGCTCGCTGAGCAGCGAGTTGCCGGCGACCTCCTGGGTCAGGGCATGCTTGAACGCGTACTCGACCTCCGGGAACGCCGGGCGCTCGTAGATGAAATCCGCCGCCTGCAGGTCGGCCAGCAGCGGGCGCAGCCTGGCTTCCTCCAGGCTGCTGACGCGCAGGATCAGGCTCAGCGGGAATTCCTTGCCGATCACGGCCAGCGTCTGCAGCAGTTCCTTCTGGGCCAGCGGCAGCCGGTCGATACGCGCGGCCAGCACACCCTGCACGGTGGTCGGGATATGGAGCAGGGCGGGTGCCTCCTCGATGCGGTAGCAACCGGGCGGGCCGAGCAGCGCCCCTTCCTCGACCAGGGTCTGCACCACTTCTTCCATGAAGAACGGGTTGCCTTCGGTCTTGTCGAGGATCAGCCGCTTCAGCGGCACCAGGCTGTGGTCGTCGCCGAGCAGCGCGGTCAGCAGTCCCTGTGCCTCGGCCGGTCCCAGCGGTTGCAACTGCAATTGCGAGTAGTGCTCGCCACCGTCCCAGTGATGGACATACTCCGGCCGGTAATTGACCAGCAGCACGATGCGCGCGCCCGGCACATGCTCGATCAGCATGTTGAGGAAGGCTTCGGTCTCACCGTCCAGCCATTGCAGGTCTTCAAAGATCACCTGCAGCGGCTGGTTGAGGCTCTCCCGGACCAGCAGGCGGGCGATGGCATCGAAGGTCCGCTGGCGCCGGATGGCCGGGTCCATGGTCGGCAATGGCGAGCCGGACTCTACCGTCCCCATCAGGTAGAGCAGGTAGGGCAGGTGGTCTTCCAGCGAACGATCGAGCGTCAGCAGCCTGCCGGTCACCTTCTCGCGGCAGCTGCGGTCGCCGTCCTGGGCCGTGATCTGGAAATAGTTCTTCAGCAGCTCGATCAGCGGCAGGTAGGCAAAGGCCTTGCCGTGCGACACCGAGAAGGTCTCCAGCGCCAGGCAGCCTTGCTGTGACCTGACCTTGAACTCGTGGAACAGGCGGGACTTGCCCACGCCGGCCTCGCCGACCACCGCGACGATGCGTCCGTTGCCCGCCTTGGCTTGCTCGAGCGCATCGTGCAGATGCTCCAGTTCCGCGAGGCGCCCGACGAAACGGGCCAGGCCACGATGCGCCGCCACCTGGAGGCGCGTGCGCAAGGCCCCGAGGCCGACCACCTCATACACCGCCAGCGGCTCCCGCACGCCCTTGACATGCGTGGTGCCCAGCGCCGTGAACTCGAAGTAGCCTTCGGTCAGCTTGTGGGTCGATTCGCTCACCAGGATCGACGCGGGCGTGGCGATCCCTTCCATGCGCGAGGCGATATGGATGGTGTGCCCGACCGGATCGTAATCGGTATGCAGGTCATCCTTGCGGATCGAGCGCACCACCACCTCGCCGGTATGGATGCCGATCCGGATCTGCAGCGGGATGCCTTGCTCGAGCCGCACCCGGTCGCTGTGCCGATGCATCGCATCCTGCATCCGCAGCGCCGCGTACAGCGCGCGCAAGGCATGGTCTTCGTGGGCGATGGGGGCGCCGAACAGCGCCAGGATGCCGTCGCCCAGGAACTTGGCCACGTAGCCTTCATAGTGGTGGACGGCCTCCATCATCAGCGTGACAACGGGGTCGATCAGGCGGCGCGTGTCCTCGGGGTCCAGGTCCTGGGTGAGTGCGGTCGAGCCGGCCATGTCGGCGAACAGCGCGGTGATGGTCTTGCGTTCGCCGGCGGCTTCGCCGCGGGCTTCCATGGCCGCCTTCTCGGCCAGGATGCGTTCGGCGAGGTGGGGTGGCGTGTAGTGAACGGGTGCCGGGACTGGGGGGGCGGGCGGTTTCGAGGATGGAGCAGCGGCAGGCGCGTCGGCCAGTGCAAAGCCGCACGCACGGCAGAACTTGGCGGCGTGAGTGGCCTCCTCGCCGCACTGCGGGCAGACGCGGACAAGCCGGGCCCCGCATTCCTCACAGAAGTTGGCGCCTGCGAGGTTCGCGAAACCGCAACTTGTGCAGCGCATTTCGGCTCCTGGCGAGCATTGGTCACGTCGGCGTTACTCTCACCTATTAGATGCACAATCGGCTGGGGTGGCAAGGATTCCGGCAGTGCGGCGGCGGCAAGGCGGGGTGCGCCTGTTTGCGGCGTTGGCGGTACCCGGGCGCCTGACCGCCAGGGCGACAGTCGACTAGGCGGTGGATCGCGTGGCGGCGGCGATCGACCGCGCCGCCGGGCACAGGTGGTCCACCAGCAACCGGGCCGCCACGGGAAGACCATCGTAGGAGCGAATGCACAGGTTGAGCCTGCGCTGTGCCCATGGTGCATCGAGGCCGATGGCGCGAATGCCCAGTGTCCTGGCATAGCGCCTGGCAAGGCTGACGGGCAGAATGCCGATGCCCATATTGGACTCCACCATCAGGCATACCGCGTCATAGCTGTTGACCTGCATGCGGAACTTCACCGGCACCCCGAGCTCGCCGGCGATGCGCTGCAGCTGCAGATTGATATAGCTGCCGGTCTGCAAGCCGATCAGGTGGTGCCCCAGCAGTTCCGCTGTGTTCAGCTTCTTGCGCCGACCGAGCGGGCTTCCCTTTGGCACGACCACGACGAGCTGGTCCTCCCGGTACGGCAGGGTGATGACGTCATGCTGGTGCCCGCCCACCTCGGCATAGCAGCCGATGTCGGCGGCGTTCTCTGCCACGCCGCGCAGGATCGCGGTGCTGATCCGCTCCTCGAGTTGCAGCTGTACGTCGGGATACTTCTCGATAAAGCCCTGCAGGTCGGCTGGCAGAAACTGGGCGATGGAGGAAACGTTGGCATAGATGCGGACCAGGCCGCGCGTGCCGCTGGCGTACTCTTGCATCTTCGTCGCGACATTGTCGAGGTCGTTGACGATGCCGCGCGACAGGTTCTGCAGCGCGATGCCCGCCGGCGTGGGGAAGATGCCCTTGTTGCTGCGCTCCAGCAATTGCGTGCGCAGCAGCGCCTCGAGATCGCTGATGCGCTTGCTGACGGCGGAGGCGGCGATGTGCTCGCGCTCAGCGGCGGCCGCGATCGTGCCGAGCTCGGACACCGCAAGGAACAGCCTGAGCGAAACCGGATCGATCCTCATGGCAGGAAGAAATCAGGACCGGAGCCGGCATCCCGGCCCCAGGCATGGGGGCAAGCGGATTGTGCCATCGTCCGATGCGACGGCACAATCCGTGCTGCGCGACAATTGTCATTGCCAGGCCAGCTCAAGGACAGCCCTCAGGTCAGCCTCGGTCGTGATCGGCCGAAGGTTGTTGCGCGTCACCATCGGATGCTCCAGCGCCGGGCCGATCATGCTCTCGACCTTGGCCCTGGCGAGTCCAAGGTCACCGAGCGTGGTCGGCATGCCCAGTTCCACGAGCAAATCGCGCAGGATGTCATGGAACGGCCGCCCGGGTTGTCCGAGGGCAGCGCGCAGGCGGTCATGCTGCGACGTGGCCGTGCCTTCGAGCCATTTCGCCTGTGCCAGCATCAGCACGCATGCCGCATCGCTGTGCGCGATGCCGCCATAAGGCCCGATGATATGGACCATCCAATGGCTGAATCCGTGGGGCACGGACATCTGGCCCATGCCCGTGTACCAGGTGGCGAGCTGGCACTGCGTGAAGGGATCCCGCTGCGTCGTGTCGCGCAGTTTCGGCAGGTTCTGCATATAGAGCTGGATCGCCTTCTCCGCAAGCAGGCTGGCAAACGGATGGGTGGCGGAAGAGCAGGCCGTATTGATAGCGTGATCGAGCCCGCGGATGCCGGTCGACATGAGCAGGCGCGTTGGGGTCTGCTGGAGCAGGACAGGGTCGTAGAGGATCGCCTGTGGCGAGCCATCCGGCACCACGAAGCGTGCCTTGAGCCGGGTTTCGTCATCGACAGGCGTACTGACCGGTGTCCATTCCGAGGTGGCCAGCGTCGTCGGAATCGCGATCTGGCGAATCGCCGCCGGTGCGTGCGATGTGGTCAGCATTTCCGTGCCGTCCTCGGACAACACGAATTGCAGCGCCAGCATGCTTTCCCGGTCGTAGGCGCCCTCTGAGATGCAAAGCTGCATCGCCTTGCACATGTCCATGACGGAGCCACCGCCCACAGAGAGCAGGACATCCGCGCGCGCATCGCGGGCGGCGCGGGCCGCCTTCAGCACATTGGACAATGGCGAATGCTCGCCGACGTCGTCGGTCAGGCCGACGATCTGGCCGCCCAGGCGGGCCTTCAGCTGGTCAATGAAGGTGGTCTTCGTGTGTATCGACCGGGAGCACACGATGAACACGCGGCTGTAGCCAAGCAGCGACAGGACGCCGGGCAGGGCGGCTGGGGCCGATACGTTGTGCAGCACACGCTCGTGGCCCGTGAACCGGTAACGACCGGGCCTCTGTTCGACAGTCTCCATTTGGCATTCCTTTGTGCTTTGCCGCGCGAACGCGGGCGGTACTGGGGGACGGCCAAATGATGACCGGCGGCAAGCCGGCTGAAAAACAGTGGTTCGAGAGCCTGCCATCGCGAACCACGATGGTAGGACTGCGTTGCGGCCCCCGAGCCAGGCTATACCGCGGAAACGCCCTCCCGATGCGCCCCTGCGTTGAAGACCGGCGGCGCCGTGACAATGGAACGTAGCGCCGGCGTGGCCGGCTTGAGCGAGGCCAGGTCAGGCACCGGACGGCGCAACGCCGCCGAGCCGGCAAAGGCCGTTTCCATCGCTTGCGCCGCGCCCAGCGTTTGCGCGTCGGCGCGGAAGCGGCCGGTCACCTGCAGGCCGAACGGCATGCCGAGCTCATCGGTGCCGCACGGGAGCGAGATGGCCGGGTGCGTGGTCAAAGTCACGACATAGGTCAATGCCAGCCAGCGGTAGTAGTTCTCCTGCTTTTCCCCGTTGATGGTCTCCGCGAACAGGCGCGTCCACGGGAACGGCGAGACCGGCGTGGTCGGCGACAGGATCAGGTCGTAATCCTGGTAGGCCTGCTGGAAGCGCTGCAGGATGCGGTTCTGCTCCGCCTGCGCCCATGCGCTGTCCACCAGCGACATCTTCGCGCCCATCTCGTAATTGGCGCGCGTGTTCGGCCCCAGGCTGGCGGGGTCGCGCTGGTAGGCCTCGTGCATGCCGGCGACAAAGCTCTCCGCGCGCAGCACGTCGAAGCAGCGATGCACATCGCCAAGATCGAAGCTCACCTCGTCGCAACGCTTGAACAGATGCTGCATCGCGGCGATCTTGCCGCGGAACACCCGGCGGATGCCTTCGTCCACGGCGCAGCAGCCGAAGTCCTCGGTCCAGCCGACCCGCAACGATGACAGGTCCAAGGGCGCCGGGGAGGCGAAGGCGGCGGCATCCACCGCATAGCTCAAGGGATCGGTGACCGATACACCCGCCGAAGCCGCGAGCTGCAGGCAGGCATCGGCGACCGTGCGGCCCATCGGGCCGACCACCGAGATCGGCGTCCATCCCAACAGCTTGCGCGAGTTCGGGACCACGCCCGGCGAGGGCCGGAAGCCGACCACGCCACATTTGGCCGCGGGAATGCGCAGCGAGCCACCGGTATCAGAACCCGTGCAAACCGGCAGGAAATCCGCGGCCAGTGCGGCGGCCGAGCCGCCGGAGGACCCGCCGGCGTTGAGGTTCGGGTTGAAGGGGTTGCCGGTCGCGCCCCAGACGGCATTGCGGGAGTTCGCGCCGGCGCCCATTTCCGGGATATTGGTCTTGCCGACCACGATGGCGCCGGCCGCCCGCAGCCGCGACACCAGCACGTTGTCCTGGGTGGGTACATGGCCGCGGTACAGCGGCGAGCCATAGGTGGTCAGCAGGCCCTCGGTGGCCTCCAGGTCCTTGACCCCCAGCGGCAGGCCATGCAGCAGGCCCAGCGGTTCGCGGCGCAGCACCGCCTGCTCGGCGCGCCGCGCTTCTTCGCGTGCGCGCTCGAAGCAGGTGGCGGTGATCGCGTTGATGAGCGGGTTGTAGGTCTCGATGCGGGCGATGCAGGCGTCGAGCAGTTCAACCGGCGAGATCTCCCCGGTGCCGATCAGGCGGCGGAGTTCGACCGCGGAAGCCGAGGTCAGGTTGTCTTGGGCGTTCATGAAATTGGTGTCTCCGGAGCCGCGCCGTCCCGGCGCCAATGGCCCGCGTCTGAAGGTCAGTCGAGCTTGATATTTGCGCGTTGCGCAATGGCCCGCATCTGCGGGATTTCCTTTTCGATCATGGTGCTGACTTGCTTGCCGGGCGCGTAGGAGGGCTCGATGCCGTTGTCGGTCAGCTGCTTGCGCGTGGCCGGATCGGCGACGGATTCGGCCAGCGCCTTTTCCAGCTTCGCCTTGACTTCCGGCGGCACGCCATGCGGCGCGACCAGCGCGATCCAGGTGCTGGCGTCCATGCCGGGATAGCCGCTTTCGGCGACGGTCGGCACATTGGGCAACAGCGACGAGCGCTTCGCTGTGGTGACCGCGATGGCCTTGATCTTGCCGGCCTTGAGCTGCGGGAGGGCCGCGGCCACGGTGTCCACGCTGAACGGGATCTGGCCGCCGATCAGGTCGGTCATGGCGGGGGCGCTACCCTTATAGGGCACATGCAGCAGCTTGGTGCCGGTGAGGTTCAGCAACTGCTCCGCGGCGAAATGGGCCGTGGTGCCGGCGCCGAACGAGCCGTACGAGTATTTGCCAGGCTCGGCCTTGGCCGCGGTGACAAACTCCTTGAGGTTGTTCACGGGCACATCGCGGTTCGCCAGCAGGATCAGGCCGGTCGAGCCGATCTGGCCGATCGGATCGAAGTTCTTCTGCGGGTCATAGGGCAGCCGCGCGTAGACCGCGGGATTGACCGTGAACGTGGTGCCCGACGTCGCCATCAGGGTGTAGCCGTCCGGTGCCGACTTGGCCACATAGCTGGCCGCGACGACGGTGCCGGCGCCGGGACGGTTCTCAACCACCACGGTCTGGCCAAGGCGTTCGCCCATTTTCCTGGCGATCACGCGGCCGACCACATCGGTGGCGCCGCCTGGCGGAAACGGCAGGATCAGCTGGATCGGCTTGGATGGATAGCTGCCTTGCGCGGCGGTAACGGCCGGCGCCAGAGCAGTTCCGGCGGCGAGGCCGCAGGCCGTCAGGACGAACAAGACGCGGTGGGTGGGGGATCGCATATTGGTGCTCCGGCAGGTGGCAGGACGACGCGTTGCATAGCAGGGCGCGTGACACCATCGTACGACCGATCCGGAGTGAGATCGTAGCAATGTTTCGAAGTCTTGATTGCCGAATCGGCAATCAATAGAATCGACCTTGTCGCCCCTTGTCCCTGCCCAAGCCACCATGTCCTACCGCATCCTGCAGGAAACCGCTGTCCGCTACTTCCTCGAGGTCGTGCGCACCGGCTCGGTCAAGGACGCCGCCCAGAAGCTCAATGTGGCGCCGTCGGCGGTCAGCCGGCAGATCGCCAAGCTGGAAAGCGAGCTCGACACCTTGTTGTTCGACAGGCGGGCGCGGGGCCTCGTCCCCAATGCGGCGGGAGAGTTGCTGGCTGCCCATGCCAAGCGGGCGCAGCAGGACATCGAGCGCGTCACGGGGGATATCCAGGCGCTGCGCGGCCTGCGCGTGGGGCAGGTCCGACTGGCGAGCGTGGAGGGCCTGGCGCACGATTTCATTCCGACGCTGGCGGCGAGCTTCCGCGAGAAGTACGGCGGCATCCGCTTCGACCTGGACGTCTGCCCGCAGGGCGACATTGCCAAGCGCATCCGCGACGGTGAAGCTGACGTCGGCATCACGCTGAGCGGGCTTCCGGAACTGGATATCGAGGTGGAGCTGCGCCATCCGGCGCCCGTGCTGGCGGTCATGTCCCCGGATCATCCGCTGGCGGGCCAGCGCCAGCTTTCCTTGTCCCAGGTCGTCGCCCATCCGCTGGCGTTGCCGCCCAAGGACAGTTCGCTGCGGCAGTTGCTCGACACAGGTTGCAGCCGCCAGGGATTGAGCTACCAGACCGTGTTTTCCAGCAACCAGCTGAATTCCTTGCTCGGATTCGCGGCAGCAGGGGGCGGCGTGATTACCTTCTACGGGGAGCTTTCGGTACGGAGCCAGCTGAAGGCGGGCACCATCGCCGCCGTGCCCTTGCGCGACCGGGAGATGAACGAGCGCTATGTCGAGATCCAGACCCTGGCCCGGCGCAACCTGCCACCCGCGGGGCGGGCTTTCGTCCAGCACCTGGCCGCGGCCATTACGCAGATTGGCGAGGCATGATTGCCAGATCGGCAATCATGCGTTCAATTAATTGCTCGCACCGCATGTTCCGTCCGGCCCATCCGGCAATGCAGAATCAGGCATGGGATGCCGTTGCCTTCCCCGACCTGTTGCTTGCCATGACCCGACCGCACACGTGCCGCTCCCGCAAACCCGCATGCCGGCTTGACTTGAAATCCCGGTCGTCGCTTCGACCCTCTCTTAAAAGGCAGAATACAGGCATGACCAAGGAGATCCTGGTACTCGGCGCCGGCATGGTCGGCGTCTGCACGGCGCTGGCGCTGCGCCAGCGCGGCCACGCGGTCGTGCTGGTCGACCGGCAGGCACCCGGCAGGGAAACCTCGTATGGCAACGCCGGCATCATCCAGCGCGAAGCGGTGCAGCCCTATGCCTTTCCGCGCGAGTGGATGGCCGTGCTGCGCGTGATTACCCGCCAGGGCAACGATGTCCACTACCACCCGCTGGCGCTGGCGAGCCTGCTGCCGACGCTGGCGCGCTACTGGCGCGAATCGGCGCCCGCGCGGTATGCCGGGACGGTGACGGCCTATAGCGCACTGATCCGCCACTGCCTCACCGAGCATGAACGCCTGCTCACGCTGGCCGGCGCCCAGGACCTCGTGAGCCGGTCGGGATGGCTGCAGGGTTATCGTCGCAACTTGCCGTTCGAGCAGGCGGCGCGCAATGCCACCGAGGTGGCGCGGCTGCACGGACTCGATTGCCGGATTCTCGACAGCGCAGGGCTTGCCGCCACCGAGCCGGCGCTGCACGGGTCCATGGCCGGCGCGATCCACTGGCGCGACCCCTGGACCATCGCCGACCCCGGCGAGTTGGTGAACCGCTACGCCACGTACTTCGAAAACGAGGGCGGCACCATCCGCCGGGGCGATGCCACCACGCTGAAGCAAACGGGCACCGGCTGGACCGTGGCCACCGACGACGGGCCGCTCACGGCGGCCCATGCGGTGATCGCGCTCGGGCCTTGGGCTCCGGCTTTGACCCGGCCGCTCGGCTACCGTTTTCCGCTGTTCGTGAAGCGCGGATACCACCGCCACTACGCAGCCGATCCGATGCCGAAACTGCCGCTGCTCGATGCCGAGAACGGCCTGATGCTGGCGCCCATGAAGCGCGGCCTGCGCCTGACCACGGGTGCCGAATTCGCGCACCACGAAGCGCCGGCGACGCCCGTCCAGTTGCTGCGGGCCGAACGCTACGCCAGCGAACTGGTGCGGCTTGGCGAACCGGTCGAAGCTACGCCGTGGCTGGGGGCCAGACCTTGCGTCGCGGACATGCGCCCCATCGTGGGCAGGGCGCCGCGCCATCCCGGTTTGTGGTTCAACTTCGGGCATGCGCACCAGGGCTTCACGCTGGGCCCGGCCACGGCGCGACTGCTCGCCGAACTGATAGACGAGGAGGTGCCCTATATCGATGCTTTGCCGTACGACCCGATCCGCTTCGGGGGCTGAGACGGGATCAGGCCGTCGCCTGGCATCGGTTGCTGCATGCAAGCGGACAGGATGACGAGCGCAGAGGGCGCAGATGGCGCGGAGGGGCTTCGGACAGGGCGATTCCTTGATACGCTGGAGCTTGTTGAGCCGGTATCTTGCCTGCAGCGCCCCACGGTGACGCTTCTGGCACAGCAAGTTCCGGCAACGCTTTTGACATAGGCCTGGAGTACTGCAGGCTGGCGCGGCTGAAGGAGTCATCATGCAAGAGCTTGCCTTTCGCACCATGCTGTATCGCTACTTCTTTTTCGGCTGGCTGTTCCGGGACGCCAGCCGCGGCAACCTGCTCGAGCGCTCGGTTGCCTGGCGTTTCAACCAGGCGCACGCGCACTGGCTGCTGACTTATATGCGACGGTGGCTCTGGTGCGGCCTGTTCTTCTACGCACTGGGTGGCGCGGTCGAACTGATGCTATGCGCGCCAGGGCTGTCTGCGCTGTTCTACGTGCCCTGCGCGCTCAGCGTGCCGGTCAATGTCGTCATCGGTGTGCTGTGGGTCGGTCTGAAGGCGCTTCCGGGGCCGTTGTGAGGTAAGGCTGTTCGACGCGGGGGAGCAACAGGCGTCCCCTTGGCTGCGGCGCCTGCCATAGCGCGTCACCCGCCGACGCGCTATGCTCGCGGAGTGCAGCATCAGCCGCGTTGGGGGCATTGTTCAAAGCCCCGGCATTCCCCCTCCACAACCCGCAACCCCCGGAGACCTTGTCCATGCCTCGCCGTATCTCCCTTAGCGCCACCAGTCTGTTCATCGCCTGCGCCACGCTTGCCGGTACCGCGGCTGCCGCCCCGGTCGAACCGGTTCACCAGCTCGCGCAACAGGAGAAGCCTGCACTCATCGCGACCCTGAAAGACCTGGTGTCGATCGAGTCCGGCAGCAAGGACATCGAAGGGCTGGACCGCATCGCCACGCTGATCCGCGACCGGCTGGCGGCACTGGGCGCCACCGAAGCCAAGCTGGTCGAGCCCGCCGAAATCTACCGGATGGAAGACACGCCCAAGCAGGTGGGCAAGATGGTGATGGCGCAGTTCAAGGGCAGCGGCAAGCGCAACGTCATGCTGATCGCCCATATGGACACCGTGTACCTGCGTGGCATGCTGGCCCAGCAGCCCTTCCGCATCGAGGGTGACCGCGCCTACGGGCTGGGCATCGCCGACGACAAGAACGGCGTGGCCGTGATCCTGCACACCATCGCCATCCTGCAGAAGATGAAGTTCAAGGACTACGGCACGCTGACGGTGCTGATCAACGGCGACGAGGAAATCAGCTCGCCCGGTGCGCGCGCCGTGCTGAGCCGGCTGGGCGCGCAGCAGGATGCCGTGTTCTCGTGCGAGGCCAGCCGCGTCAACGGCGACCGCCTGTCGCTGGCGACCAGCGGCATCGGCTCGATCTATCTCACGGTGCAGGGCAAGGCGTCGCACGCGGGCAGTGCGCCGGAGCAGGGCCGCAATGCGCTCTATGAACTGTCGCACCAGGTCCTGCAGATGCGCGACCTGTCCAATCCGGCCACCGGCCTCAAGGTCAACTGGACCGTCTCCTCGTCCGGCACCAATCGCAACGTGATCCCGGCCACCGCTAGCGCGCAGGCAGACGTACGCGTGCTGCGCACCGCTGACTACGATAGCCTTGAGAAAACGCTGCAGGAACGCATCCGCAAGCAGCTGATTCCCGACACCAAGGTGGAAGTGAAATTCGAGCGCCGCCGTCCGCCGCTCGAGGTAACCGACGCGGCACGCAAGCTCGCCGCGCATGCGCAGGGCGTCTATGCCGAGATCGGCGAAACGCTCCAGGTCCATGACACCGCGGAGGGCGGTGGCACTGACGCGGCCTTTGCCGCTGCGGCCACCAAAGCGCCGGTGATCGAACGCTTCGGGCTGCGCGGGTTCGGCGCCCACTCCAACGATGCCGAGTATGTCGACCTGAACTCGGTCACGCCGAGGCTGTACCTGTTGACGCGGATGATCATGGATGTGTCGCAGGAGAAGACCGGGCGGTGAGAGGAAGGGCGATAGCCCTTCCTTTCGAGGGACTTGTGCCACCAGTTTCCAACCTCTATTCCGGAGCCGGCGAAAGGTGGCACTAGTCCCGCAAATGCTCATCCACGAATCTGCGGAACAACTCCATGCTTGGCGCCTCAGTGCGCCCTGCAAGCGTGAAAAAGGCATAGCGTGGCCCGTCGTCGACCGCCGGCGTGGTGACCAGCTCGCATAGTTTCCCTTCGGCAAATTCCGCACGCACCGCCGCGACGATGCTGAACAGGATCGCGTCGGAATCCAGCACAGCTTCGACCAGGCTCCGGACATTCTCGCACCTGAGGCTCAGGCAATGCTCCGGATCGGCTCGCGGCCCGAAGCGCTTCACCAGGCTGCGTGCGACTTCCGTGCTGAGTGGGGCGGAAGCCAGCGGATATCGCATGACATCGTCGAACGTTATGGCGTTGCCGCCGGCGGCCTGTTGCAGAAGCGGATGTCCTGTGCGGCAGATAAAACGACCTTGCAACGCGTTAAGCAGTTCGTGGCGAAGGTCCGTGGCTGGCGCCACGCTGCTCACCTCCACGATGACGGCATCAAGCGAACGCTGACGCAGCTGGATCATCAGCGCATCGGAAGTGCCAAGCGACACGCTGACCTGTATGCCGGGATGGTGCCTGGCCATGTATCGGAGAAACGGCGTCGCCAGCACGGCGCCCGGCCCCGCGCCCAGGCCGACGCGGATGGCTCCCAGGTTGTGATGGTGGAATAGTTCGACGCTGCGGTGCAGCTCGGCTTCCTCGAACACGATACGCCGGGCCCGGTTTGCAATCAGCTCCCCCAATGGCGTCAGCACATTGCGCTTGCCGTGCCGGTCGATCAGACGGCCTCCCAGTTCGTCCTCCAGCGTCTGGATGCTCCGGCTCAGCGCGGACTGGGTCAGGTGCAGGCGTTGCGCCGCCTGGCTGAAGGACGCCATATCCGCCACCATCAGCAGATGCTTAAGATGTTTGAGATGCATTACGCACTTTGGTATGAGATTTTTGAATAAATTTTAGACTAGTAATGCATTGGACACATCGTCGATGGCGTTTTACGATCCGATTCCACAAAAACACGCACTGAGGAGACAGCCATGACCCGATTCAAGAACGTTGGCCGCCGCTGGCTGGGCGGCATGGTTGCAGGACTGCTTTTTACCGGCCTGGCGCCGGCCCACGGCTTTCCTGACAGGCCGGTAACGCTGATGGTGCCTTTCCCGGCGGGCGGCCTCTCCGACGTGGTTGCGCGGAACCTGAACGCGCCGCTCTCCCGGCAGTTCGGGCAGCCGGTCATTGTCGAGAACCTTGGGGGAGCTGGTGGAGCAATTGCCGCCCAGAAGGTCCTGCACGCACCGGCCGACGGCCATTTGCTATTGCAGGCAGGGCCTGGCGAGCTCATTACTACCCCGCTGGCCAATGCGGCAATCAAATTCAGGAGCGAGGATTTCCGGCTGGTGCATATGGTCGGCGCTGTCGATCTTGCGATCCTGGTGCGCAGGGATCTGCCGGTAAAGGATGTCGACGAACTGGCCGCCTATGCCGCGCAGGCAGCCAAGGCTGGCAAGCCGCTGACGTATGCGAGCGTGGGTGTCGGCTCGCTGTATCACCTGCTCGGGGCACATATGTCCCAGACCATCGGCGTACCGATGACACACGTCCCCTACAAGGGCGGTGCGCCGGTCATCCAGGACCTCGTGGGCGGGATCATCGACATTTTTATCTCGCCGTTTGGCAAGCCCGACATTGAACGCATGCGTAGCGGTCAGGTCAGGATGCTGGCCGTGCTATCTCCGACGCGCCTGGATGCCGTGAAATCGGTGCCCAGCGTGAATGAGAGCAAGGCACTGCGGGGCTTCAATTACGCGACCTGGGCCGGCGTATTCGTGAAAAAGGACACCGCAGAGCCGGTCGTGCAAGCGCTGCACAAAGCCATTGTGCAGACGCTGGCGGATCCCGCCGTGCGCGCCAGCCTTGACGCGGCGAACCTGCCGGCATCCAGGCCAGTGTCGCTGGCGGAGAGCCAGAAGGCGTATCAGCAAAGCATCGAACAGTACCGCGGCATTGCCCGTGCCATTGGCCTGCAACCGCAGTAAGGACGCGCATGCATCCCATCCTGGCCGCGCTGAAGCACAGCGCAGACGAATTCGTCGCAGTCCGGCACGACCTGCACCGGCATCCTGAACTCGGCTTCGAAGAGCATCGCACCAGCGAAATCGTGGCTAGCCTGCTTGGCGAATGGGGCTATGAGGTCGAGCGTGGACTGGGCACGACGGGTGTCGTCGGCCGCCTGCGGCGCGGCACAGGCAAGCGGCGCCTCGGCATCCGGGCCGACATGGATGCCCTGCCGATGAGCGAGGTCACGGGGCTGCCCTATGCAAGCTGCCATCCGGGTGTGATGCACGCCTGCGGGCATGATGGCCATACGGCCATGCTCCTTTGCGCGGCAAGGTACCTGGCCCGGCACGGTAGTTTCAGCGGCACCTTGAACCTCATCTTCCAGCCGGCCGAGGAAGGGCTGGGCGGCGCAAAGAAGATGATGGAGGGCGGGCTGTTCGAAAAGTATCCTTGCGATGCCGTCTTTGCCATGCACAACGTACCCGGCACGCGCGCGGGCCGATTGCTGCTGCGCGACGGACCCGCCCAGGCTTCCGCTGACAACGTGACCATCACGCTGGAAGGCGTCGGCGGACATGGGGCGATTCCCCACGACGCCGTCGACCCTGTCGTGGCAGGCGCAGCGATCGTGATGGGCTTGCAGACGATTGTGGCGCGCAATGTCGATCCGTTGAAAACGGCTGTCATTACCGTAGGGGCGTTCCAGGCCGGTACCGTCGCCAATATCATTCCCGCGCACGCCGTGCTGAGGCTGAGTGTGCGCGCATTGGACCGCAGCGTGCGTGAACTGCTCGAACAGCGCATCAAAGACCTGGTATCCGCACAGGCGCAAAGCTATGGCGTGAAAGCGCAGGTCGATTATCAGCGTGGCTACCCGGTACTTGTGAACACAAGGGCTGAGACGGAATTTGCGCATCAGGTCGCGCTAGAACTGCTGGGTCCAGAACATGTCAATGGCCAAGCGTCGCCCATTGCCGCCAGTGAGGATTTTGCGTTCATGCTGGAGTCGGTGCCTGGCTGCTATCTGTGGATTGGCAATGGCGAAGCAGGCAAGGCAGGAGGCTGCAGCGTGCACAATCCTGCTTACGACTTCAATGACGGAAACATTCCTGTGGGCGCGGCATATTGGGCCCTTTTATGCGAGCGTTTCCTGGTGGCTTAGCTGTCGCGGACCGCGCTGAAGCTGTCCCGAAAGGCCTTGGCCAATCCCCGGGCCAGGTCTTCGCGCTGCGCAGTCCCGGTTGCCAAGGCGATGTCCATGCCGGCGGCAAGCTCCTGCACGGGCACCGCCGCCGGCGCTCCGGCCGAGCCCCAGGTCGCGGCAAAGGCAGCCTGCTTGCTCTGCGCAAGCGCCTGCCCGGGCCGCAGCACGCCCAACCGGGGCAGGGCGAACGCGCCCGCAACGATGCTGCCATGCAGGCTGCTGCCGGCGAAACCGCGGCTGTGCGCGATCAGCGCGCAGATATCCCACAGGTTGAGCGAGCCAAACACTGCGATGGGGGTGTCTCGCAGTCGTGCCGCGAGGCGCCGGTAGCAGCCCAGGTCATCGTGCCAGGGCGCCGCGCCGGCGCGGAACAGCACCACGCCGAGGTCTCTGGCCCGGGACACACGTTCAAGCTGGGAGGCAAGCTGCGCAAGCGTTTCATCATCGCCAAAGTCGGCACTGAACTGCACCGCGAGATATCCACGCGGAAAGCGCGAGACCACCCCCGCGAGCTCGCCATGGCGGGCGCGTTGCCGGATGCGATCGCCGAACAGCTCGGCCACCATCACGGCCGGGTCGGGTTCCAGGCGGCAGTCAATGCCATTGGCCGCCAGCATGGCCCGGGTCTGCTGCTCCCTGACGCCAACGCAAGTGCCCGATTTGAGCTTGGCCACCACCTCGTCGCGCATGGCTGGCTCAACCTGTTCAAGCGCGATGCCGCCTACGCCGTGGTAAATCACTCGCCCCGCCTTGGCAAAGATGCCGGCCTGCAGCAGATAGGGGGCGAGGTCCGGCATCCCCAGCACCTCGCGCGCCCAGGCGGCCCGCTCCAGCGGCCGTGCATCGAGCTGCGCCACGACGTCGCGAGCCCGCTCGGGTGACAGCAGCATCACGGCCGCTTCCCACGCATTGCAGGTCAGGGTCTCGCCTCCGACATGAATGATATCGACGGCGGTGTTGCCGAGGCTGGCCGCCAGTCGCTCCATTGCATGCACGCGATGGCCCCCCAGGGCTGTCAGATTGCGTTCGGCCAGGCCGCCGTAACGGAGGCCGGGCCGGGCGATCAGGCGTGCGATGACATGAGGCAGCAGCAGGTCGCCAAAGTTATGGCGGTCAAAGGCGCCGAACAGGATAGCGGGACAGTCGGCGCTTCGCGAAGCATTCTCAGCGGCGCTCATGCTTCCTTCAGCTGCAAGGCTGGCATTGGCAGTGTGTTGGATCTGAGGGGCCTGGATTGCCGGGTATTGCGGCCTCCGGAAATTCTCGCACTGATTTGCGCGTCTTGAGCAGCGGCGAAGAGCCGTTACGGAAAAAGTGGGAGGACCAGGCGTGCGTCGAAGGTGCTGGCCACTGGGTCTCGCGGCGGCGTTGCGCGGTCCCCGCTGACAGAGGCCGCACTGCCACCTCTGTCAGCGGGCCGGGCCGCTCCCCTTCCTGACCTCGACGACCCCTCCCTTGCGAGAGGCAGGCAATGTGGAGGCATTTCGATCATTTGCCCCAACTCGCGTTGGCTACGGATTTGGAAGCCCCGGGCGGGGCCTTTGTTGTGTGATCGAAGCAGCGGGCAAATGATGGCCAAGATCCTATCGAAATGGCGCAAAAGGTAATACCCTGCTAATCAGCAGGGTGCTCTTGAAGGCGCGCGGGCATTGGCGGCGACTGGGGATGGTTTTGCGGCGTTGCAAGCCGGAAACAGTGCTACCGATGCCATTGCTGTACATGCGCTGGAGAGTGGTCTAGTCTTCACTTTGCCCCGGTCGCGTTCGGTTGCATCCGGTCGACGTGTCCATTCAATTCACCAGCATCGGGATTTTCTCGGCCTGCCATGAGTATCGAGATCGGAAAAGACATCACTGAAGTCGCGGACCATTTGCTGGACGCCGTGTTCCTGGTCGATACGAGCGGCCGCATCCAGTATGTCAGCGCCGCCTGCGAAGGCATATTTGGCTATGTGCCGAGAGATATGACGGGCGAATTCATCATCGATCTGGTCATGGCGGCGGACCGGGACAGGACCATCATCGAGGCCAAGCAGGTCATGTCCGGGAAGAAGCGGGTCGGTTTTGAAAACCGCTATCGCCACAAGGACGGCAGCGCCGTCCATATCATGTGGTCGGCCGGATGGCTCCAGTCGGAGCGGCTGCGCGTCGGGGTGGCGCGCGATATCACGGCGCTGAGGAAAAAAAGCGTGCTTGACCTCGGGCTGGCGCTGTCTTCCGTTCCGTTGGCGCCCCACGAGCAGAAAGTCTTGCGGCTGCTGTTGACCGACGCCTCGGAAAAGCAGATTGCCCAGCGCCTAGGCCTGGCCGTTTCCACGACCCATTCTTATGTGACCGGCATCTTCCGGAAGTTCGGCGTCAGGGGCCGTGCCGGGCTAATGAGCCTGTGGCTGGAAAACCTGACCAGGGATTAGCCGTAGTAGCGAGGGCCCGACCATAGACTTGCGATGCGCTTCCCGGGGTCCGCGACGGGGCACGCTAGCCGCGGTCCGGTCCGGCGCCGCGGCATTGTCTGGTCTAGTCCAGGGCTTTCCCCTTCGTTTCCGGCATGAAGGCATACACCAGGAACCCCACCGCGCAGACCGCGGCGACATAGACCCAGCTGTACTCCGACAATCCCGCCTTCGACATCGAGGTCATGATGTACGGCAACGTGCCACCGAACAATGTCACCGAGATAGCATAGGGCAGCGCCACGCCGGTCGCGCGCACCTCCGAGGGGAACTGCTCGGCCATGACGCGGCGAAGTCATCAACTATTGCCCGATGACGACCCGGGCCCAGTTTGAGAAGGTCCAGGAAAGCTTCGACTCGGCCCGCCGTGTCGGGCTCGTACCGGCCATTGGGGGGCGTGTGGCACAGGGCCCGGAGATGGGGAAGGGCTGGTTCATCGAACCGACCGTCTACCTGGGCGTGAGCCATGACATGGAGATCGCGCGCGAGGAGATCTTCGGGCCGGTGCTTTGTGTCATCAAGTTCGAGGACGAGGCGGACGCCATCCGCATCGCCAACGACTCCGACTATGGGCTGGCGGCCGGCATCTGGAGCCGCGATATCGGTCGTGTCCATCGCGTCGCCGGCGCGCTGGAGGCCGGTCGCATTGTCGTGAACGAGTACAGCGGCGGTTTTGTGCAAACGCCATGCGGCGGCTTCAAGCAAAGCGGCTACGGGCGCGAGCAGGGCGTGGAGGCGCTCGCGCACTACACGCAGCTGAAATCCGTGATCATTCGCCTGTAGCGTCATTGGGATGGCGCCTCACCTCGGCCCGCGATTCATGGGCAGGCAAGCGCGGCGGCAGCGTACAGGAGCAGGGCCACCAGTACCACCGCGGTGAATCCGACATGGATCGCGACCAGCGTGGCAAGCACCGCCGCCACCACCGAGGCGCAGGCGTTGATGCCCCATGCCCAGGGCACCAGCGTTTCGTCGTGGGCTGCCACACGCGCCAGACCGAGCGGGAACGGCATTCCCATCAGGAACGCCAGCGGGGCGATCAGCAGCACCGAGATGGCAATCCTGGCCGGATCCGGTAACGCGATCAGCAGCCGGAAGACCGTCGGCAGCGCCACAAGGTAGACCAGCGAGGCCACGCAGATGCCGCTGACGGCCAGCGCCGCCTGCCGCCTGCCGCGGTGATCGCCGCCGCGGGCAGGCATGCGCTGGGAATACCGGCTCCCCAATCCCGCAAAGCAGAGAAAGGCGCACAGCACAACCGCGACCGCATAGAGCGGGTGGCTCAGGAACAGGATGAATTTCTGGATGAAGGCGATCTCCACGAACATGAAGCCAAGGCCGACCGCCAGGAAGTAGAAGCCGAATCGCCATTCGGGCGGCTGGTGCACCGCTGCGCCATTGCCGCCAGGCCCCCTGGCGGGCTGCGGGCCAGGGCGGCGCCGCAGGATCCGGAGCGGGACAACGATCAGCAGCAATGCCGCGGCGGTGGCTTGCAGCAGCGTTGCCACCAGCACCGGATAGCCCCATTCCAGCAAGGGCAGGCCGCCCTGCGCCTTCAGCGACAGCAGTTCAGGCAGCGTGCGCCATTTGAAGAAATGGAAGAAGTACGGCCTGTCATCGGTAGCTGGCCGCACGTCGAATTTATAGCGGGACAGGAACTGGTCGCGATTGGGGCCGAGCAAGGCCTGTGTGGCGTCGTAGAAGTAGGGCTTGTCGAGCACGTTGTAGCGATTCGCCTGATCGGGCTGGATGCCGGGATAGTATTCGACGTCGAACGAGCGCGTGCGGCAGAAGTCGCGCAGGGCGGCAAGGTCCGCCGCATCGAACTCCCCGTTCTTGACGACCAGCGTGGCCGTCTTCCAGCCACGGACCAGCGCCAGCCGCCGCGACGGCTCCGGCACGCCCGCGCCTTCCATGGCCGCCACGGCGGTAGCGAGCAGTTTGGGCATGTCACGGGGTGGCAGCGTGACCCAGCGCGTGATCGCCAGCAGGCCGCCGGGCCGAAGATGGCGCAGGTAGCCCTGGAAGGCTTCCACGGTGTAGAGATAGCTCTCGGAGAGCGCATACAGTCCCGCCGACGAAGTGCTGAAGGAATCCAGCAGGGCCACCTGGATGAGGTCGTAGCGTTCCGTGCTGGCCGCCAGGAATCCGCGCGCCTCGCCGGCAAAGACACGCACGCCGGGCGCACTGTACGGCTTGCCGGAGAACGCAGCGAAGCGGCCCTGCACCAGTTCGATCACCTGCGGATTCAGCTCCACGGCATCGACCGCGCTGGCCCGGTGATAGATTGCCTGCAAGACGTCCGCCCCCGCACCGCTGCCCAGGACCAGCACCTTGGGGCCTCGCAGGAGGTGATAGGGCAGGGCAGAGGTGAGGTCGCCCAGGTAGGCAAGCGGTTCACGCCGGCCGTCATAGCGGCTGAGCGCGCTGAGCCCGTCGCCATCGGTAAACACGGCCAGTTGCGGCGGCGGCTCCAGGCTTGCATTGAGGCTCAGCCCGGGCGCGTGCCGCAACGGGATCGAGGGGCTCTCCACCACCGTGACCAAGCCGAGGGGACTCGACCGTTCCGCCACCACGCGCGCGTTGCCGATGCGCAGGGTCTGGCTCAGCTCCTTGTACTCGGACGGCCGCAGCGCAATCCAGTCGCCTGGCACGCCGGCCGGCACGATTGCCACCGACAGCAGCAGCGCCGGCAGCCAGGGCCGATGCCAGCGGCATTCAACGCTTGCCAGTGCGGCCGCCGCCATGCCCGCCGTGCTGACCAGCCGCAGTGCATCGACCGGGCTCAGCACGAACAGCGCCACGATGATGCCCAGGCAGCCCAGCCCGGCGCCAAGGATGTCAAAGCTGTAGATGCGGTGAACCTGCTCGTTGAAGCGGGAAAAACACAGGCAGACACTCGTGGCGGCGCAAAAGAACGGCACGAACAGCAGCAGGTAGAGCAGCAGCAAGCGCAGCGGCTGTGACGACTCCCACAGGATTTCCAAAGGATTGAACGCTACGTGCTGGGCGAGCGCGAAGCAGGCCATCGCGCCAACGCCGAACAGCAGGGCGCCGCCAGCGAAAGCCGGCATGAAATGGCGGATCAGCGTTCGCTGCGCCAGTGCCACCAGCGCACCCGCCGCCCCGTAGCCCAGCAGCGCCACGCTGATCATCATGTAAGCGAAGTGATGCCACTGGATGATGGAGAGCAGCCGCATCAGCAGGATTTCATAGCCAAGCGCGGCGGCAGAGAGCAAGGCCAGGGCGAGTAGTGGCGGTCGTGGCATGGCGCAGGCTGGCACGGCCGATGTGCCGCGATGCCTTAATGCTTGCCAACCAGCGGCACGAACCTGACCGGCAGGATCTGCCTGGTGGAAACGCTGCCGTCCCCGGACTTCTCGACCAGCAGCAAATACTGCGTCAGGAACTGCGCGCCCACCGGGATCACCATCCGGCCGCCCGGCTTCAGTTGCCGGATCAGCGGTGGCGGCACATGGCTGGCCGCCGCGGTGACGATGATGGCGTCATAGGGCGCGTGCTCGTCCCAGCCGTAGTAGCCGTCGCCCACCTTGCAGGCTACCTGCCGGTAGGCCAGCCGCTTCAGGCGGTCGCAGGCCTGCCGCCCCAGCGGTTCGATGATCTCGATCGTGTACACCGCGCGCGCCAGCCCCGCCAGCACCGCCGCCTGATAGCCCGAGCCGGTGCCGATCTCGAGCACGGCGTCGCCAGGCTTGACCATCATCAGGTCTGTCATCAGGGCAACGATATAGGGCTGCGAAATCGTCTGGCCATGGCCGATGGGCAGCGGCCGGTTCTCATAGGCGTACAACTTCTGCTGGTCCGGCACAAACTCGTGGCGAGGCACTTGCCCCATCACCGCCATCACGCGCGGGTCGAGCGCATGCCTGCCGCTCTGGGCCCCGGCGGCTGCAGCGACCACGGCGATCTCCTTGACCATCTCGGCGCGCTGTGGGGCCAGGGCGTCGGCGGCGGCAGCGGTCGAGCAGAGCCAGGCAAGGGCCAGGCTGGCGATCGGGATAAGGAGAAGGGGTGCTGACTGCGTCACGGGTGGGGCAGGCCAAGTGCTTACCGTCATCGTAGGTCACGAAAGCACCCCACGTAACACGCCGACTCCGCCCATTCGATTCCCGCGGCAAGGCCTTGCGCACCTAAGTGACAAAAGAGGCTCTTGCAAGCCCGTTCAGAAAAAAACTTGCAAGTCCGGCATCAAGGCATTAGTATTCGCCCCCTCCCGCCGCACAAGCAGAGCTGCAAGTCAGGTGGGGGAAAATGGTTGCAGGGATTTACTTGGGTAAGCAGCCCTTACCGAAGAAAAAGAAGTTTCTCGAAAACAGTTGCTTTATCGCAGAAAACTCTTTAAGATCTCTCTTCTTCGCTGCTGACAAAGCAGCGACGCGACAAGCAAAGCGAATCGCGACAGGCTCTTTAACAAACAAACACCGATAAGTGTGGGCGCTTGATAACGGATGCGGAAGACTTCGGTCTTTTAGCTTGCAAGTTATAAAGTGCTCGCACAGCAAAACGTGACTGGATCTTCGGATCTGGTCAGTCAGTTTTCTGAGAGTGAGCGACCGCTCGAAAGAGCGAGGACCCGCGAGGGTCCACACAGAGATTGAACTGAAGAGTTTGATCCTGGCTCAGATTGAACGCTGGCGGCATGCCTTACACATGCAAGTCGAACGGCAGCACGGGCTTCGGCCTGGTGGCGAGTGGCGAACGGGTGAGTAATACATCGGAACGTGCCCTGTAGTGGGGGATAACTAGTCGAAAGATTAGCTAATACCGCATACGACCTGAGGGTGAAAGCGGGGGACCGCAAGGCCTCGCGCTACAGGAGCGGCCGATGTCTGATTAGCTAGTTGGTGGGGTAAGAGCCTACCAAGGCGACGATCAGTAGCTGGTCTGAGAGGACGATCAGCCACACTGGGACTGAGACACGGCCCAGACTCCTACGGGAGGCAGCAGTGGGGAATTTTGGACAATGGGGGCAACCCTGATCCAGCAATGCCGCGTGTGTGAAGAAGGCCTTCGGGTTGTAAAGCACTTTTGTCCGGAAAGAAATGGCCTGGGATAATACCCCGGGTCGATGACGGTACCGGAAGAATAAGCACCGGCTAACTACGTGCCAGCAGCCGCGGTAATACGTAGGGTGCGAGCGTTAATCGGAATTACTGGGCGTAAAGCGTGCGCAGGCGGTTTTGTAAGACAGGCGTGAAATCCCCGAGCTTAACTTGGGAATGGCGCTTGTGACTGCAAGGCTAGAGTATGTCAGAGGGGGGTAGAATTCCACGTGTAGCAGTGAAATGCGTAGAGATGTGGAGGAATACCGATGGCGAAGGCAGCCCCCTGGGACGTCACTGACGCTCATGCACGAAAGCGTGGGGAGCAAACAGGATTAGATACCCTGGTAGTCCACGCCCTAAACGATGTCAACTAGTTGTTGGGGATTCATTTCTTCAGTAACGTAGCTAACGCGTGAAGTTGACCGCCTGGGGAGTACGGTCGCAAGATTAAAACTCAAAGGAATTGACGGGGACCCGCACAAGCGGTGGATGATGTGGATTAATTCGATGCAACGCGAAAAACCTTACCTACCCTTGACATGCCACTAACGAAGCAGAGATGCATTAGGTGCCCGAAAGGGAAAGTGGACACAGGTGCTGCATGGCTGTCGTCAGCTCGTGTCGTGAGATGTTGGGTTAAGTCCCGCAACGAGCGCAACCCTTGTCTTTAGTTGCTACGCAAGAGCACTCTAGAGAGACTGCCGGTGACAAACCGGAGGAAGGTGGGGATGACGTCAAGTCCTCATGGCCCTTATGGGTAGGGCTTCACACGTCATACAATGGTGCGTACAGAGGGTTGCCAACCCGCGAGGGGGAGCCAATCCCAGAAAACGCATCGTAGTCCGGATCGTAGTCTGCAACTCGACTACGTGAAGCTGGAATCGCTAGTAATCGCGGATCAGCATGCCGCGGTGAATACGTTCCCGGGTCTTGTACACACCGCCCGTCACACCATGGGAGTGGGTTTTGCCAGAAGTAGTTAGCCTAACCGCAAGGAGGGCGATTACCACGGCAGGGTTCATGACTGGGGTGAAGTCGTAACAAGGTAGCCGTATCGGAAGGTGCGGCTGGATCACCTCCTTTCAGAGCGTGCATCCGAAGTTGAGCGTTCACACTTATCGGTAGTTTGTGGTTAAGGCCAGGCTGGTTGGCCAAATGGAAGCACTCGGCGAACGAGTGCTTCCATTTGGCATTGCCAAGCGATCTAACGATCGGCTGTTCTTTAACAATATGGGATGTAGTAAAGGTGTCGCGCGAGCGTTGATGAGACGCTGCAGTACCAACGCGATACCGGGTTGTGATTGTATCAACCAAAATGTATTTAAGTGATCGAAAGATGACTTGGAATACGGCACAAATGCGAGAACTCATCCTGTAGCGAGGTCTTCGAGCGATCGAGACACACTCGTTATAGGGTCAAGCGAACAAGTGCATGTGGTGGATGCCTTGGCGATCACAGGCGATGAAGGACGCGGTAGCCTGCGAAAAGCTTCGGGGAGCTGGCAAACAAGCTTTGATCCGGAGATGTCCGAATGGGGAAACCCGGCCCGAATGGGTCATCCCACACTGAATTCATAGGTGTGGGAAGCGAACGCGGCGAACTGAAACATCTAAGTAGCTGCAGGAACAGAAATCAACCGAGATTCCCAGAGTAGTGGCGAACGAAATGGGAACAGCCTTGTACTCTTTAGCAGCATTGTTAGCAGAACGGGATGGAAAGCCCGGCCCTAGCAGGTGATAGCCCTGTATGCGAAAACAGCGTTGTGGAACTAGGTGTACGACAAGTAGGGCGGGACACGTGAAATCCTGTCTGAAGATGGGGGGACCATCCTCCAAGGCTAAATACTCGTGATCGACCGATAGTGAACCAGTACCGTGAGGGAAAGGCGAAAAGAACCCCGGGAGGGGAGTGAAATAGATCCTGAAACCGCATGCATACAAACAGTCGGAGCCTGGCAACGGGTGACGGCGTACCTTTTGTATAATGGGTCAGCGACTTACATTCAGTGGCAAGCTTAACCGATTAGGGAAGGCGTAGCGAAAGCGAGTCCGAATAGGGCGTTGAGTCGCTGGGTGTAGACCCGAAACCAGATGATCTATCCATGGCCAGGTTGAAGGTGCGGTAACACGTACTGGAGGACCGAACCCACTAACGTTGAAAAGTTAGGGGATGAGCTGTGGATAGGGGTGAAAGGCTAAACAAATCTGGAAATAGCTGGTTCTCTCCGAAAACTATTTAGGTAGTGCCTCGTGTCTCACCTTCGGGGGTAGAGCACTGTCATGGTTGGGGGGTCTATTGCTGATTACCCCGCCATAGCAAACTCCGAATACCGAAGAGTGCAATCACGGGAGACAGACATCGGGTGCTAACGTCCGGTGTCAAGAGGGAAACAACCCAGACCGCCAGCTAAGGTCCCCAAGATTGGCTAAGTGGGAAACGAAGTGGGAAGGCTAAAACAGTCAGGAGGTTGGCTTAGAAGCAGCCACCCTTTAAAGAAAGCGTAATAGCTCACTGATCGAGTCGTCCTGCGCGGAAGATGTAACGGGGCTAAGCCAGTCACCGAAGCTGCGGACGCACAGTAATGTGCGTGGTAGGAGAGCGTTCTGTAAGCCTGTGAAGGTGTCTTGTAAAGGATGCTGGAGGTATCAGAAGTGCGAATGCTGACATGAGTAGCGATAAAGGGGGTGAAAGGCCCCCTCGCCGTAAGCCCAAGGTTTCCTACGCAACGTTCATCGGCGTAGGGTGAGTCGGCCCCTAAGGCGAGGCAGAGATGCGTAGCTGATGGGAAGCAGGTTAATATTCCTGCACCGTCGTATGATGCGATGGGGGGACGGATCGCGGAAGGTTGTCCGGGTGTTGGAAGTCCCGGTCCCTGCATTGGAGAAGGCGCTCAGGCAAATCCGGGCGCGGAATTCAAGGATGTGGGGCGAGCGGCCTAGTGCTGCGAAGCAATTGGAAGTGGTTCCAAGAAAAGCCTCTAAGCTTCAGTCATACGAGACCGTACCGCAAACCGACACAGGTGGGCGAGATGAGTATTCTAAGGCGCTTGAGAGAACTCGGGAGAAGGAACTCGGCAAATTGGTACCGTAACTTCGGGATAAGGTACGCCCTGGTAGCTTGACTGGCCTGCGCCAGAAGGGTGACGGGGTTGCAATAAAATGGTGGCTGCGACTGTTTAATAAAAACACAGCACTCTGCAAACACGAAAGTGGACGTATAGGGTGTGACGCCTGCCCGGTGCCGGAAGATTAAATGATGGGGTGCAAGCTCTTGATTGAAGTCCCGGTAAACGGCGGCCGTAACTATAACGGTCCTAAGGTAGCGAAATTCCTTGTCGGGTAAGTTCCGACCTGCACGAATGGCGTAACGATGGCCACACTGTCTCCTCCCGAGACTCAGCGAAGTTGAAGTGTTTGTGATGATGCAATCTCCCCGCGGCTAGACGGAAAGACCCCATGAACCTTTACTGTAGCTTTGCATTGGACTTTGAACCGATCTGTGTAGGATAGGTGGGAGGCTTTGAAGCGTGGACGCTAGTTCACGTGGAGCCGTCCTTGAAATACCACCCTGGTTTGTTTGAGGTTCTAACCTTGGCCCGTGAATCCGGGTCGGGGACAGTGCATGGTAGGCAGTTTGACTGGGGCGGTCTCCTCCCAAAGTGTAACGGAGGAGTTCGAAGGTACGCTTGGTACGGTCGGACATCGTACCTAAAGTGCAATGGCAAAAGCGTGCTTAACTGCGAGACCGACAAGTCGAGCAGGTGCGAAAGCAGGACATAGTGATCCGGTGGTTCTGAATGGAAGGGCCATCGCTCAACGGATAAAAGGTACTCTGGGGATAACAGGCTGATACCGCCCAAGAGTTCATATCGACGGCGGTGTTTGGCACCTCGATGTCGGCTCATCTCATCCTGGGGCTGTAGCCGGTCCCAAGGGTATGGCTGTTCGCCATTTAAAGAGGTACGTGAGCTGGGTTTAAAACGTCGTGAGACAGTTTGGTCCCTATCTGCCGTGGGCGTTGGAATCTTGACGGGGGCTGCTCCTAGTACGAGAGGACCGGAGTGGACGTACCGCTGGTGTACCTGTTGTCTCGCCAGAGGCATCGCAGGGTAGCTATGTACGGAAGAGATAACCGCTGAAAGCATCTAAGCGGGAAACTCGCCTGAAGATGAGGATTCCCTGGAGGCTTGACCTCCTTGAAGGGTCGTTCGAGACCAGGACGTTGATAGGCTGGGTGTGGAAGCGCAGTAATGCGTTAAGCTAACCAGTACTAATTGCCCGTAAGGCTTGATCCTATAACCAGTGTGTTTTACCTGGTGGGTGTGATCGCAACTGTGCCAAAACAGTTGACACAAGACGCACAACCCCAACTACATCCCTATTCGCAGCGTTGGCCTCAACCCCAGCGTTGCAACCCCTTATGCCTGGTGACCATAGCGAGTTGGAACCACCCCTTCCCATCCCGAACAGGTCCGTGAAACAACTCCGCGCCGATGATAGTGCGGATTACCCGTGTGAAAGTAGGTCATCGCCAGGCTCTTATACCGCAAAACCCCTCGACAGCTGATGCTGCGAGGGGTTTTGTCTTTGGCGGTTCAATCCAGACGGGCCTGAGTCGCCAAGACTCAGAACGCCGCTGTCAGTAATCCGTTCTGGTTTTACACCGCGATCAGTTTGAGGCCGGCGGGCAGCGCCTCCCCAAATACCCGGCCTTCGTCGGCTGCATCGAGTTCCACGGCCTCGCGCACCATGGCGATCCAGCTCTGCGGCGCGTTGGCGGCTTCGAGCCGGCGCACGACAGCCGACCGAATCTCGTCAGGCAGGTCCCTGCTGCGATCGCCGGTCATGCGCGCGATCTGCACGGCGGCGAACGCGGCCGGCTCGACCTTTTTCCAGTCGAGCGCAAGAATCGTCTCCACCCATTGCGCGGCGATATCGGCTGGCACAACGCTGTGCGCGCTGCCATAGAATGGCCGGCGCGCCCCGATGCGGCCCACGGCCCACCAGCCCTGACTGTTCTCCGAAGGCTTGCGCAGACGTGCCAGCAGCCATTCGGCGAGCTCGATCTTGGATTCGGTGGTGATGCGCTCCAGGGAGCCGGCAAGGCGCACCATATCGGCATATCCAGACCTGGCGGGCCCGGCGGGCTTCTTGTAGCGGGTGCTGCCGGGTGGCTGCAGGTAGAAGGCCATCTCTTCCAGCAGGCGCAGTTGCGCGCTCTCGTCCAGGCCGCCTGCCGCGCGCCGCCACAGCGTCCACCACTCCGACCAGTTCTGGCTTTCGTTGACATACTGGATGCCCTGGTCGTACAGCGACCAGAGTTGCTCGACGCGCCATTCGTCGAGCGGGTAGCCGAATCCCGGGCGCACGCAATAGCCGGCCAGGTTCAGCCACAGGCGTTCATGGTCGGCAGTGCGGCGCCGCCGCTTCGAGCGCTCCCAGAATGCGCCGAACAGCTCGCGCAGCAGGGCGCTGTCCCACTGCTCGCGCGCGCCAAGCAGCTGCTCAAGTTGCGCACGCAGCCGCTTGACCTCCTTGGGACCGACGTCCTGCGAGCGGGCGCCAAAGGTGCGGTCGATCGCCTCGAGAGCTTGTCGCAGGGAAGGGTGTGCCGTATCCGTCGCGGGCGCCGCCGCCTGGGCGTCGTTGCCGCGCAGCTGGAATTCGAGGCGCCATCGTTGCGAGGCATCCGCAATGTTGATGCAGTGGACCTCGAGCGTACCGACCTCGGTCAGCGAGGTGGTGATCTGCACCGGCGTTTCCCGGGGGCCGCTGGCGCCGCGCGGCTGCACCACGGTCGCGATCGGCGGCAGGCGAATGAAATCGCCCGTCGACAGATCGGTCAGTTGACCCGGTTGATAGGCCGTGTCGGCGACGGAGGAAACCAGGTGGAATTGCACCGGATGCCCGAGCCGCAAGGCGAAGGTACGATCGCTGAGGTGGATCTCGTGGCCTTCTTCAGTGCCCCGTGGCAGCAGGCAGATTCCTTGCTGCGCCGATGCGCCATCGTCGAGAACCAGAAAGTAGCTGCGCGGCGAGCCGCCGCCGATGCGCGGGGCCTGGCCGGTACGCGCCCGCGCATACGCCACCGCGCCGCGCGCAACGGCGACGTCGGGATCGTCGTTGTGCAGGACATGCAGCGGCGCTCCGCGCCACGTGCCTAGCGTGTCAGCGATGCGATCCGCCAGGGCTTCGGCCCGGAACACGCCGCCGTTGAGGAGCAGCGTGTCGGGCATCGGCAGGGAACCGGCCTGCGCCTGCTGTGCATCCAGCGCCGCTCGCGACTGCGCGGCGTGCTGGCCCAGGAAGGCCGCAACGTGCCGGGTAACGCCCGGGTCGGCCGCATACGGCAGGCCAAACTCGACAATGGCGCCCCGTGCGCGCCCCGGCCTCTCGCCGGACGGCACCTTGGGGAAGAAGCCGTCGACGACGAGCTGTTCAACCTCCTGCCGCGTCACTTCCACCGAGCGTGCGCCGCCGATCAGCCTGGAGCCCGCGCCCAGCAGCGTCACCGTGACCGAGTCCGGTGCCTGCGCGCTGAGCAGTTGTTCCTTGGCGGCGCGGCAGCGCGCGACGAGTTGGGACAGGCTGGCCGCCGACAGCCGCGCCTGTGCGGCGCCCCCTGGCCCGAGACGCGCTTCGACAAGATGCGCCAGTGCCAGATCCATGTTGTCGCCGCCGAGCATCAGGTGGTTGCCCACGCCGATGCGGGTCAGCTGCGGCTGCCCGTCCTGCATTTCCACCCGGATCAGGGTGAGGTCAGTGGTGCCGCCGCCCACGTCGCAGATCAGCACCAGGCGTGTTTGCGCCAGGTCCGCGTCCAGCGTCCGGCGATGATGGAACAGCCAGTCGTAGAGCGCGGCTTGCGGCTCTTCGAGCAGGCGCAGGGCGGGCAGCCCGGCCAGGCGCGCCGCCTCCAGCGTCAGCGCGCGCGCGCCTTCGTCAAAGGAGGCGGGCACGGTGAGCACCACGTCTTGCGCTTCGAGCGGCGCATCGGGAAACCGGTGGTTCCATGCCGCACACACGTAGCCCAGGTAGCTGGCGCTGGCGACGACTGGCGAGATCTTGTCGACCTCGTCGTGTCCGCCCCAGGGCAGGATGGCCGCGGTCCGGTCGACCGAAGCGTGCGACAGCCAGCTTTTTGCGCTGGCCACGAGCCTGCCGGGCACCTGCGCGCCGAGCGTGGCCGCAAGGCGGCCGAACACGGTCCGGCGCGCGGCGGCGCTGGCGGCGGATTGCCAGGGCAACTGCAGGTCATCGCCGCTGAGCTCGCCCGGCGCCGCATGGTAACGCACCGAGGGCAGCAGGGGACGGGCTGCGACCTCACCCGGGCTGACCAGCTGATCGATATCGAAGACGCGGATATCGTCGGACCCGGCCTTTGCATAGGCGACCACCGTATTGCTGGTGCCGAGGTCGATGCCGACGACATATTGCTTCATCGTCGGCCGGGTCGCTGGTTCAGGCATCGGCGTTGCCGCGCACATCGAACTCGACCTTCCAGCGCTCGCCGTTGCCGCGGGGCACGGCCTCGAGTTCCAGCGTGCCGGCCTCGGTCACGCGCGCATGCAGCCTGACCGGTACCACTTCGCCTGCCGTTCGCCCTTCGGCTGGCAGGGTCGCCTGGATTTCCTCGAGCTCCTGCAATTCCTCCGGCCCCCAGAAATCGAGCAGGGTGCCGACCTGGTCCTGGCGGCGCACCGACGAGCCGAAGAAGCGGAAGTGCACGGGCTCGCCCACTACCAGGCCGAATTCCTGTGGCGGCAGCGCGGCCTCGGTCCCTTCCTCCATGCCGAACGGCGCCACACACAAGGCTTGTATCGGTGGCTCGAAGCCAGGCACGGCAGGCATCGACGACTCCACGGCAATATAGTAGGACCGCGCTGTGCCGCCACGAATCCGCACCCCCTGGCCGCGCCGAACGTAGCCGTAATAGGCGGCGCCGCGTGCCACCGCCAGGTCCAGCTCGGCGCCGTCAAGCAGGCGTGCCGGTGCGGCGCCTTCCGCGGCGAGCCAGCCATTGAGTGCCTGCAGGATGCGGTCCACCAGCAGGCCCGACTTGAACACGCCGCCATTGAAGAGGACTGCGGTCGGGTGGAGGAAGGTCGCGGCTTCCGGCTGCGTGCCTTGAAAGCCTTCAAGTTCGGCCAGCGCCGCCACCTGGCGGCCCAGGAACGCGGCCAGATGCCGCGTGATGGCCGCGTCCTGCGCATAGGGCAGGCCGAGCTGCGTCAGGCCGGCGCGTGCCCGGCTCACCGGACGGGCCGAGGCCTCCACTTGCGGGAAAAACCCTTCCAGGATGGTCTGGGTCAGTTCGGTGCGGGTCAGGTCCGTGCGGATCGAGCCGCCGATGAGCTTGGAGCCCCGGCTCGGCACAACCAGGGGCACGGTATCGGTCTCCGGGTCGGTGAGCAGCGTTTCCTTGGCCGCGCGGCAGGCATAGGTCAGCGCGCGCAGTTGCCACGGATCCGCCTGCGTGCCCTGGGCCGCCAGCTTGCGCGCCACCACGTGGGCAAGCGCCAGGTCCATGTTGTCGCCGCCGAGCAGGATATGGTCGCCCACGGCGACACGGTGCAGTTCAAGATTGCCTTCGCGTTCGATGACGGCGATCAGCGAAAGGTCGGTGGTGCCGCCCCCGACATCCACGACCAGAATGATGTCGCCGACCTTTACCTGCTTGCGCCAGTGGCCATCGCTTTTCTGGATCCAGCTGTATAGCGCGGCCTGGGGTTCCTCGAGCAGGGTCATGCGGGCATACCCGGCCGCGGCGGCCGCCTCGGCCGTCAGTTCCCGTGCAGCCGGGTCGAAGGAGGCGGGAATCGTCACGGTGACGTCCTGCTCGCCAAACGGCGCTTCGGGGTGGGCCTGGTCCCAGGCTTCACGCAGATGCGTGAGATAGCGCACGGAAGCCTCGAGCGGCGAAACGCGCGGGACTTCAGGCGGCGCGTCGTTGGGCAGGATCGGCGAGCGGCGGTCGACGCCGGGATGGCAAAGCCAGCTCTTCGCGCTCGACACCAGGCGGATCGGCGTGGCCGCGCCGCGGCTGCGCGCCAGCTCGCCCACCGCGAAGTCGCGCTCGGCGTTCCACGGCAGCCCAAGGTCGCCCGGGGCGAGTTCGCTGGCGTGCGGCAGGTACAGGAAGGAGGGCAGCAGGTCGAGATCTTCGATGGCCCCCGGCGCGGTCAACTGCGCGATGGGCAGGACGCGCTGGCTGGTCTTCTCGCCATCGCTGGCGGTCAGGTCCACATAGGAAACGGCGCTGTGGGTGGTACCCAGGTCAATGCCGATGGAATAACGTGCTTCGCTCATAGCTCTACCTCGGCGGGGGCAATCACGGTGGCGTCATGGCGTTCGGCCAGACGGGGCAGGCGGACTTCCTCGACCTTCCAGCCGCGGTGGCTGATGCTGCCATGGAACGGCGCGCTGCCTACCACGTTGCCGGTCAGGCGGATGGCGCTCGGGTCGAAGCCGTCGGCCAGCGTCACCCGGCTGCCCTCGCTTTCCTCGCGCACCGGCCGGATGGTGAAATGCTCGCGCAGCACTGCGCGGCAGCCATCGTGCACCAGGCGGGCGGCGGCACCGATCTCCGTGTCGGAATAGCCCGCGATGTCTTCCTCGACGAAGTCGACGAAACGTGCGTCGCGCTGGAGCAGTCCCAGCAGCTGCAGGGCCGCCACCGGGCTCGCTTCTTTCAGCGCGGGTGCGACAGCTTCCGCTACGGGGGCTGGGGCCGGTGCGGGTGCCGATACCGGTGCCGCCGGGGCAAATCCCTCGCCGTCACGGAGGCGCTTTACGCCGGCTGCGATTTCGCGGTTGCCCAGGATGGTGAAGAAGGTGCCCACGGCAAGCGAGACCCTGCCGAAAAAAGATAGGTTCGAGTCAGTCATGGAAGAGCTCCTGTGTGCATTGTTGCAGGACGAGCTGTCCCCTTGCTATGCCGGATAACAGATGGGGCCCGCAGGGCCATGCGATGCGGAATCCGGGGCGCAAACCGGGCGTCGGCCGCTTTGTTCCTGGCCGGTCGGGCCTGTCAGCTTCGGATTTTGCACTAACAAATGTGTCAGCCCGACAACTTGCGACTGGCTGGCACGAGCGCATGCCGAGGGCGGTCGCGCCCGGGGGGCGCGACCAGCAAGAATCAAGCGTCCCGCAGGTAGGTGATCAACTGATCCGCGCGGCTGGGATGCCGCAGCTTTTTCATCGCCTTGCTTTCGATCTGTCGAATCCGCTCCCGTGTGACATCGAACTGCTTGCCGACTTCTTCCAGCGTGTAGTCGGTAGACATATCGATGCCAAAGCGCATCCGCAGCACCTTGGCTTCACGGGGCGTGAGCTCATCGAGCATCTCGCGCACGACGGCACGCAGACCCGCCTGCAATGCGGCGTCGGCGGGGGTGGCCGTGTCCGAGTCGGCAATCATGTCGCCCAGGCTGGTATCGCCGTCCTCGCCAACCGGCGTTTCCATCGAAACCGGCTCTTTCGCAATCTTCATGATCGCGCGGACCTTCTCTTCCGGGATTTCCATGCGCTCGGCAAGCACGGCAGGATCGGCTTCCTTGCCGGTCTGCTGCATGATCTCGCGCGACAGGCGATTGAGCTTGTTGATCTGCTCGATCATATGCACCGGGACGCGGATGGTCCGGGCCTGATCGGCGATCGCCCGCGTGACAGCCTGGCGGACCCACCACGTCGCATAGGTGGAGAATTTCCAGCCGCGGCGATATTCGAACTTGTCCACCGCCTTCATCAGGCCGATGTTGCCTTCCTGGATAAGATCCAGGAACTGCATCCCGCGGTTGGTGTACTTCTTGGCAATCGAGATCACCAGCCGCAGGTTGGCCTGCGTCATCTCATGCTTGGCTTGCCGCATCTGCCGTTCGGCAGCCAGCATCTTGCGGTTGACCGTCTTCAGTTCGGGCAGCGGCAGTGCAGCCCGGGCCTGAATGTCGATCAGCTTTTGCTGATGCGCCTCGAGGTCTGGCAGAGCCCGCGCGACCGCCGCACTGTACGGACGGGATTGCGCGGCAAGATCCTTCCCCCAGTCGAGGTTGGTTTCATTGCCCGGGAAGCGGGCAACGACCTCCTCACGCTCCATTCCGCACCGCTCGACCAGCAGCTGAACCACCTGGCGCTCGACCGTGCGAACCTCGTCGACCATCGCCTGGACGCTGGCGCACAGGCGCTCGATGGTCTTCGCGGTGAAGCGAATCGTGCGCAATTCATCGCGCACCGCATCCCTTGCCGACACGAACGCTGCCGAACTCGTGCCATTTGCGGCTTCCTTGCGCATCAGCTCAAATTGCTCGGTAACGCGCGCAAACCGCTTCAAGCATTCGTCGCGAAGCTGGGCGAGGTCGGCTTCGGCGCTCTGCTGGGTCGACGCTTCGTCGGTGCTGTCTTCAGCGCCATCATCGTCCTCGTCGGAGCTATCGCCGCTGTCGTCCGTATCGTCAGCTCCCGCCGCCGCGGCTGGTTCGGGAATACTCTCGTCGCTCAAGCCATCGACCAGCTCGTCGATGCCGATTTCATTGCTGGCGACCCGGCCCGACAGCTCGAGAATCGTCTCGATGGTGGACGGGCAGGCCGAGATGGCATGGACCATATTGTTCAGGCCGTCTTCGATCCGCTTGGCGAGCTCGACTTCCTGCTTGCGCGTGAGCAGCGTTGCCGAGCTCATTTCGCGCATGTACATACGGACAGGGTCGGTAGTCCGGCCGAACTCGGAGTCCACGGTAGAAAGCGCTACCTCGGCCTCTTCATCGGCTTGTTCGTCGGAGGCCACCACCGCGCCATCGCTCAGGAGCAGCGTCTCGGCATCCGGCGTCTGCTCATAGATCTTCACGCCCATCTCGGCGAACGTGCTGATGATGCTCTCCATCGCAGCCGTGTCCGTGAAGTTCTCCGGCAGATGGTCGCTGATATCCGCGTGAGTCAGATACCCGCGCTGCCTGCCCAGCTGGATCAGGGCGCGCAATTGCTGACTGCGCTCGGTGGCCTCGGTCGAGGGATCAGGCTGCGCCGAGGCCCCTGCGCTAGTGTCGCCAGGGACCTTGACTGCTCCTGCATCGCCTGATTTGGCTGCCGTTCGTTGTGCGCCGCTTGTCATTTACAGCTATTTCCTTCTTGAATCGCGTTTCGACAGCAGTGCGCACGATTGCGTGCGCTATCCGACCTGCTGTCAAGGTCCGTGAGGGGTATCGGTGTGGCGCGGGGCCGAAATCGGGCACCGCAGCCATTTGAATCGGGGCGCGTATTTTACAGCCATTGCTGCCGATGCGCGCTTTCGTCGAGCCGCAATGAGGAATTACAGGTGATTAAAGAGTGGTTTTGTGTGGCCATCGGGCGCGATGTGAAGCCAAGAATGTGCTTTCGCAAGCGTTGTTTTCGGCACTTCGTTGGAGTCACTTCAGGGTACACGGTACCGGCAAGCGGGCCGGGGATGCTCGCAGCAGATCAGCCAGCCATTGATCCTTGCGGCACCGCGGTAACCCCATTGGGTTAGAACTTCCACGGAGGCATGCCCTGCGCTGGCTTGATCGCGCCCTGGTTTGGCACTAAGTTGGATTCACCGCGCGGGGGATCCGCGGTTCCAGACCGTAACGGCAATTCGTCCGCTACCCGAATCGCACGAGAGGAGTCGACCATGCGCATTTCACCTTTTCTGTCCGGTGTCCTGGTGGTGGGCTTGATGGGACTCGGCGGTTGCGCGATGCCGGACACGTCGAAGCGGGCCGCGCCATCGGATGTGTCGAAGCCGGCCATGTCTTCGTTATACGAACGGCTTGGCGGTAGCCCAGCGATTACGGCCGTAGTCGACGACTTCGTTGGGAATGTTGCCGCCGACACGCGTATCAGTCCGAAGTTCGCCAATGCCAATATTCCGCGTCTCAAGACGAGGCTGGTTGAGCAGATTTGCGCTGGCGCAGGGGGGCCATGCACTTACAAGGGGCGTGACATGCGGACCGCCCATGCCGGCATGGGCATCACCAATGGCGAGTTTGATGCGCTGGTGGAAGACCTGGTGAAGTCGCTCAACAAGTTCAAGGTGCCAGCACAGGAGCAAAAGGAGTTGCTCGACATGCTGGGGCCAATGCGGAAGGATATCGTCTCGCGATGATCCTGCTGGGTCTCGGCTGATCGCTACTGGCTAGGTAGTCGGCTGCCCGGCGACCCTGGCTTCGACGGCGGCGCGGGCGCGCGCAATCTCGGTATCCAGCAAATCGATGATGGTGACAATGCCGCGCAATTCGCCCATCCGCACGGCAGCCAGCGCCAGCCCTAGCTGCGGTCCGGGCGCGGCGATGTGGCGCCCGATCTCCGCCACTTGGCGGTCCTGCCGTTCGATCAGCGCGCTTTCGCTGCTGCCGCTTGCGCGCAATGCCTGGGCAAAGTCCCAGGCCGCGGACCGCGTCTGCACCAGCGCCGCGCCGATCAGTCGTTCGTCCAGGCTGCCGGCCAGCCTGTCGACCAGTCGCAGCAGCGGCCAGACGCCGGCGAGCCGGTCCTGGACCTCGTCGACCATCTGCAGCAGCAGGTCATTGACCCCGTCGAAATCCGCCCGCGGCAGCGGGTACTCGTCCAGCGTGCGGGCCGCCGCAATGCCCAGATCCAGGTTGATATGCGCATTGATGCCGAGCAACAGGTGTTGCGATACGGTCGGCCGCCAGCGCCCGGCGGCGTCGAAGGCAATCTGCCATGAGCGGCTGACCGGCGCGCCGCCCAGGTGTCCCGCCAGCGCTTCGAAGTAGCGGTTGGCGAACAGCACCACCAGCCGCTCGGCCGCCTGCGGTTGCTCGAAGGCCCCGGCCGCCAGCGCGCTGCGGGCGCGCAGCGTGACGCCGCGGTAGAGGGCGGCGAAATAGCCGAGCCGGCTGCGGTGCTGCCGCGCCCAGGCGAGGATGGCATCGAAGCGCGCGAGGACTTCCGCGCCGTCCGCCGGAGGCACCGGATCGAGCAGGGCGCTCATTCGCCTACCGTGACTTTGCCAAGGCCGCCATGGTCATCGAGTGCGATCGAGACCGCCAGGTTTTGGTCGCGCGCCTTCTCGAGCAGACGCCGCAGGCGTTCGTCGTGGCGCTGCACCGGAACCTCGCGATCCTCGTCCAGCACGGCGGCGACCAGCCGCCCGCGGGCGTCGAAGCGCAAGGCCTTGACGAAGCCCGTCAGCAAGGGCAGCCCAGTCCCCGGCAGCTTCTCGACCACGATCCCGCCCAGGGTCTCGGCGTCGGGCTGGTAGGTCAGCACCTCGCGCGCGCCGGGGAAGGCATCGCTGGCGACGGTGATCTCGGCGACCGCTTCGATCGGGCTCAGCACCGTGAAGCGACGGACCTCGATGCCCGCGCCGAAGGCGATCTGGGTCGCTGCGGTGAAGGCCGCATCGCTGATCGTGACCATGATCTTGTAGCGCCGGCCCGGCCGGTAGCGGTCGGGCTCGACGGTGAGGCGCGGGTCGCGCGGGCGCCCCACCTGGACTGAAGTGAACTCCAGGCGTGAAACCTTGCGCTTGCCCTCGAGCATTCCCTTCAGCTCGACGCGCAGCGGCGCCACGCCGGGCACCGGGAAGTCCGCCTTGGCGGCAAGGGTGCCATCCTGTTGCGGCTCCATCGGCCACGAGCGGCCCGTGAAGTCGCTCAGCACGGCTTCGAACTTGCCGGCCGCGGTCTTGCCGTTGAACATCGGTGTCGCGGTCACCACGCTGGTGTCCTGCGGATTGAGCTGGAAGGGATCGACCCGCAGCAGGATATCGAACTCCGGGCTGACCGAGCGGGCCATCAGGTTCATGCGCAACGGCCGGAACTGCGGATCTCCGGCAACGCGCACGCGCCACGTGCCGGGCTCGGGGGTAGGGACGTGCAGCGCGGTCATCCATCCCACGCCGATTTCAAAGGCGCCGTTCAGGCCATGGCGGAACAATGTGCCGGAGGGTGAGGTGGTTTCGATCGAGGGCCGTCCGGGATGATGCCAGGTCAGGCCCAGCAGCAGCTCCTGCGAGATGTCATCGACATCGACTTCGAAATGCTCCTCGTTGACGCGCCGGCGCGCCCGTTCGTCGCTGCCTTCGGGCGCCAGTGTCGGCAGGCTGAACTGTTCCCACAGCAGTTTCGATGCCGGCCGCGTCAGCGGACGCAACGGCAGGATGCCGTTGTTGTTGACGACCTTCATCGAGTTGGTCATCAGCGCCGCCGAAGTGTCTGCCGCATACGCCGGCGTGGTGCTGATCGTCTTGGTGGTACTGCCGAAAGGCTCCGCCTCCGCGACCAGGTCGGTCAGCGTCGCGTTGAGCAGATCCGAACCGATACCCTGCGCATTGAGGGCGATGCCGTTGCCGGCCAGCAGCACGGCAAAGTCGATGCCCTGTTCGAATTCATAGCCGCCCTTGGTCAGCCGGTCGTCATGCTCGATCGTCTGGTTGCCGTCGGTGAACAACACGATCTTCTTCTTGTACACGGCGGGAAACAGCGGCGGCGGATTGGCGACCATGAAGTCGGCGACGGTC
Source organism: Ralstonia pickettii DTP0602 (assembly GCA_000471925.1). Classification (NCBI taxonomy): domain Bacteria; kingdom Pseudomonadati; phylum Pseudomonadota; class Betaproteobacteria; order Burkholderiales; family Burkholderiaceae; genus Ralstonia; species Ralstonia pickettii. Next base: position 2,313,624 of record CP006667.1, on the reverse strand, counting down.
CGCACGGCATGGAAGATATCCGTCATGCTGCCGACTGCGCCCTGGACCGATGGCTGGTTTTCGATGGCGCTGACCAGGTCCTTCCAGATCGTGGTGTCTCCCACCGGGAAATTCCCTTGCCCGATCAGCCCGTTGGTCTGCGTGGCGAAGTACCAGAACGAAACCGCCCAGGTCTCGCCGGAGGTTGATGTCTTGTTGTTGATCTCATCGATGATGTACTGCACCGATTCCGAGGCTTCGACAATCTTGTCCTTGGACGAGCCGTTGCCGGCGGAGTGAAACATCGAGCCGGAGGCATCGATCAGGATAGCGAGCTGCTTGGCCATGCCAGTGCTCCTGTTCGGACGAATAGCGCTTGCGCGACGGACAGGGGCATGCGATCGAACCCCAGTTAGTTATAGTGCGTCGGGCAGGCTTCGTGCGGCCGGCTGTTGCTTTTCCGTCTATCCCTTGTACTGAAGTAAAGATCGTGCAGATCTCATTTGCCCCCGCCCTACGCCGCGGCCGCGGCGGCCTTCTGGCCGAGCCAGTAGCCGGTGTTGACCTCGACGTTCTCCTGCAGCGTCACGAAATCCACTGCCTGGTCGCTCAGCAGCAGAACGAAGCGGGCCAGCAGGTCGAATTCCTGCTCCATCAGCTTGGACATCGTGTTGGCCCGCCTGATCCGGGCACGCTCCTGCAGCCAGCCGGCCCAGCCCAGCAGGTTCTGCTGTTGCTGCTCGTGCAGGCGCCTGACCACCGCCGCCTGCAGCTGGAACAGTTCGGTCCAGGTCTGCGGGCTGACGGCGAACGGGCCTAGGCTAGCGGCAGCAACGCCGTTGCCGACGGCGCGCGTGGCCCATCCGCCCAGCAGGGCATGCAGTGTCAGCGCCTGCTGCAAGGCAGCCGGATGGGCTGCCGCCATGGCGTGCTGTACGGCTTTCGCACCCTCCAGCGTCGAAACGTCCAGCTGTAGCGTGGCCGGGAGCATCTGCGTGGTGTCGTTCATGGTCATCCTCCGTGAAAGGGATCAGCCGCCGAGACGGCTCAGCATGCCGTGGATGGCCTTGATCTGGATGGCATTGCGCGAATAGTAGTCGGGCCGCGTGGGATGCGGGTTGGAATAGCCCCACCAGTCCCAGCAGCCGTCCGGGTTCTGCGTCGTGCTGTTGTCGGTGCCCTCGGCCTGCGGATAGAGCACGATGATGTTGTTGCTGTCCGCGATCTCGTTGTAGCCGGTCGTGGTGATATACCGGTTGCCATAAGGCGGCTGGCTGGCGAAGTCGGACTGGCCGAAGGTGAAGTCGATATAGTTGTAGCCCTGCTTGCAGCCGTGCAAGGCGATATGGACGCGCGCCTGGGCGCCTTCTTCCACCGCCTTGGGCACGTAGGCATAGCCGAAGCGGCTCATGCTGGCCCGCGGCTCGTTGCCGAAGAATTCGGTCTGGTCGAAGCGCAGCAGACGCCCGCCCAGGCGCTCCGAGGGCGGGTTCAGGTCGCCGTAGATATGGCGCAGGATGCTGTGGGACTGGATGAACCCGCCGTTATTGATATAGGGCGGCTGATTGGTGCCGAGCGGAGAATCCTCGGCGTTGTCGGTGATGATGGAATGGCCCGCCGGCACGCTGTCGTCGTAGGCGATGTCGCCGGATCCGACGCCGAGCAATTCGTAGAATTCCCGGGTGCGCGCGACCACGGAGGAATACACCACGCTGTCCTTGCTGCCGGTGAAGATATAGACGCGGTGCCCGCCAAGATGGGAAATGGCATCGATCTCGCCGGCCTCGGCGGTCTGGCGCGCCAGCCGCGCCAGGTGCTGCGCATCCGGGGTGGTCTGCGGCACCAGCGGATTCATGCACAGATGCAGGGCGTTCAGTTCGTAGGCGTCCTCCGGCACCGGTGCGGCGGCGCGGAACGACTCGGCGCAGCGGTAGGGGCCGCCGGCGATCACGCCGGCCCCGGCAAAGCTCGACGAATGCGCCAGATGCAGCTGCACCGTCATGAAGGCGCCGGACGACAGGCCGGAGACGGAACTCCTGCCTTTCTCGACCTTGTACGCGCCCAGTTGTACGACTTCGGAATGGATATCGCCCACCATAGTCTCTCTCGCATGTTGACCGTCGGCATTGCCCGGTGATCGAGACGACTATCCGCCCGTTTTATGTGAATTTGATGACGGCCGGCGACGCGGCGATGGGTCCGGCAAGCGCATATCGAGGGCACCCGCTGCCGAAGCGGGTACCGCTCTTCGCGTACTTTCGTGCGATAGGGGAATCCACTGCTGTTGCGGCAGGGAGCTCGCGTCAGCGCGGTTTGTTCGTGCCTTCGACCTCAGCGCGCAGTCGCTCTTCCTGCGCACGCAGTTCGGGCGTGAGTTCAGCGCCGAAGTCCTCGGTTTCGAACAGCGGGCGGATTTCGATTTCGGATTCGCCTTCCATGGGGTTGGGGCAGCGCCTGACCCATTCGACAGCCTCGTCCATTGACTTGACTTGCCATAGCCAGAACCCCGCGACGAGTTCGTTGGTCTGCGGGAACGGCCCGTCGATCACGGTCCGCTGTTCGCCCGAGAAGCGTACGCGTTTTCCCTTCACGCTCGGGTGCAAGCCCTCGCCAGCGAGCATCACGCCGGCCTTGACGAGCTCTTCATTGAAGTTGCCCATGGCCGCGAGCAACTCCGTGCCTGGCATCTTGCCAGCTTCTGAATCGCTCGTAGCCTTCACCATCACCATGACACGCATCGTCTTCCTCCTTGAAGGAATGGTTGGAGCCACACAGCCTCGAAGCCGGGGCAGCCGCGACGGCGGTGAACGCTGGCACCAGGAACAGATCAGGATAGTTGAAATCGACAGCACCTTCAAACGGCCGCGCGTGGCGCGCTCGATGATAGTAGGGCAGGTTAGGGTCCTTCCACATTGCTCCCTGGGCCATTTCCAGGGCACCTTCCGACGTGACACTGTGTAAGGACTGGTGCGCCCCGGCGCAGCGGCCGACGTGCCGCGGCGATCGGCCAACGCGCTTTCCCCCTGGACTCTAGGCAGGGTGCTCCGCAATCCAGTGCCTGGCGATGTCTTCCCGCCGGCAGATCCACACGGCATCATGACCCCGCACGTAGTCAAGAAAACGCGCAAGCGCCGTGGCACGCGCGGGATGGCCGCTGATGCGGGCATGCAGTCCGACGCTCATCATCTTTGGTCTTTGCGCACCCTCGTGCCAGAGCTGGTCGAACGCGTCCCGAAGCGTACGGTAGAAATCCTCCCCTGATGCAAAGCCATCAGGCAGCAGATAGCGTGCGTCGTTGTTGACGAGCGTATACGGAATCACGAGCTGCGGCGGCGATCCGCACAGCCAGTAGGGCAGGTCATCATTGTAGGCATCAGAGCTGTATAGGAAACCGCCTTCTTCATGGATCAGGCGCCGCGTATTGTGGCTGACGCGGCCCGTGTACCACCCCACCGGGCGCCTGCCGCAGATCCGCTCGATTGCCTCGATCGTCAGGCGGATATGGTGACGCTCCTCGTCTTCCGGCACGTCCCGATAGTCAAACCAGCGGTAGCCATGCCCAGCCACTTCGTGTCCCGCGGCGCTGAGCGCTTGCCCGATCTGCGGATTGAGCTCGAGCGCGCGACCCACAGCAAAAGCGGTCAGTGGCAGGCCACGCTCGCCGAACAGGTCCAGCAGGCGCCAGACGCCCGCGCGCGCACCGTACTCATACATGCTCTCGACACTCCAGTCGCGCTCTGCCTCGCGCGACGGCCGGCCGGGCAGTTCGTGCAGGTACGATTCGGAGCGGGCATCGCCGTTGAGAATGCAGGATTCCGCCCCTTCCTCGATGTTCAGCGCAAACTGTAGCGCCACACGCGCGGCATCAGGCCAGTGCGGATGGGGCGGGGAGCTTCCATAGCCGGTCAGGTCGCGTCCTGGCATCATCCGAGCTCGAAGGTCGTGATGCCGAAGATCCGCGCGAGCACGAGGCCCGGCTCCGGCCCAAGATACATGCGCGCGCAGCCGAAGACTTCCGTCATGCCGTGCCGATGCGCAAGCGCCATGGCGGCCGGGTGATTCTCCGGTACATCGAGAAACAGGGGACCACCCGCCGCGAAAGCTGCCAGGCGCGCGTAGAGTACTTCCGCTGCCTCGGCATCATCGGCAAACAACGGTCCTACCTTGCAGCCGTCTCCACAGCGACGCACCACACCATATCCGCTCAGCTTGCCATGGCGCATGAACCCCAGCGCAAGCGCATCGGCCTGCCGGATCCAGCCTCGCAGGAAAGCGGCGCGTGCAGCGGGAAAGCAGGTCCGATCGTATTCAAGCAACTGCTCGAACGCCACCTCACCCAGCGGGACGATGCCTTCATGCTCTGACGGCGGCTCGGGTGGCCGGGCCAGGGTATCCGGGATCTCGGCACGAAAGCGCAGATTGCGATGTGAGAAGACGAAGCCTCCCTTGGCATAGTAATCCTGCATCGCGAATACGCCATCCAGTCCGATGCTTGCGCCGGGCCGCAGGCGGGCAATGAGTCGGTCCCGGCGGGCATGCCACAGCTCGTTGCCTAGCCCCCGACCGCGAAACTCCGGGCGGACGATAAAGAAACCCATGAAGCCGAATTCCCCGTCGTAAGACGTGATGGCCCCGCCGCCAATCAGTTCTCCATCAAGGTCCGCCGCGATAAAAGCATCGGGGTCCGTGGCCCAGAACAGTTCCGCGTCGTGCAGACCGGGATTCCACCCTTCGCTTGCCGCCCAGCCGACCAGTTGGTCCAACTCGGCACGCGTCATTTTCCGAATGACAAGGTCGTCTGACATCGCACTCTCCTTTGGCCCACATGGGGGCCTGCCATGCTCGCCGGCGTCGGGGACGATTGGATCAGCTTGACGTGCCGAACCCTGTTGCGATCAAGAGATCGCGCCGCCCGGTTGGGTGGAAGTCAGCACGCCACTGGTCACCGACAGACTATAGCTGCCCAGACCACCATCGTAGCTCCCCCAGTTGTCCAGGTCGAATGCAGGTTCGGATGGTGTTGTGCATGCAAGGTGTCGCTCAGGCCGCATGCCCGATGACGGGGATCACGCCGAAGGCAACGGTGGCCAGCATCATCACAAACGCCGCCGACAGGGCCCAGAGCAGGGTATAGCGTTGGTGGTCGCCAAACTCGACTTCGGCGAGGCCGACCAGCAAATAGGTCGACGCGACCAACGGGCTCAGCAGGTGAACCTGCTGGCCGATCAGCGAGGCACGTCCGATCTCGGCGGCCCCGATGCCATAGACGGCGGCGGCCTTGGCAAGGATCGGCAGGATGCCGAAGTAGAACGCGTCGTTCGAGATAAAGAACGTGAACGGAATGCTCAGCACACCGGTCACGAGGGCCATGTAGGGACCCATCCAGTCGGGCACGGCGCTGATGACGCTGTTTGCGATCGCGTCGACCATCTTGGTGCCCGACAGGATGCCGACGAAGATGCCGGCGGCAAAGATCAGCGATACGACCGGCACGACGTTGGCCGCATGCGCGCCGATCCGCTCCTTCTGCTCGTGCAGGCTCGGGTAGTTGACCATCAGCGCGATCGCGCAAGCCACGATGAACAGCGCAGGCAGCGGGAATGTGCCGAGGATCAGCAGCGCCATCAGGCCGATGGTCAGCAGGAAGTTGAACCACAGCAGCCTGGGCCGGGCGATCTGGGGATCGCCGACAGCGATCTCCGGCGCGGCATGGTCCGAATGACCGGCATGGCCAGACCCGGCGCTCATCAGCGCGACGGTGCCGAGCCGGTTGCGTTCGCGGCGGCCCAGCAGGAATGCCACGAACAGGCCCCACATGCCGGTGACGACCATCGGCAGGATCATCGGCACGAAGATCGAGCCCACGTCGACGCCCAGTGCGCTGGCCGCACGTGCGGTCGGGCCGCCCCAGGGCAGGATGTTCATCAGCCCGCCCGCCATCATGATCACGCAGGCGAGTACCAGCCGGCTGATGCCCAGCCGCTTGTAGAGCGGGAGCATGGCGGCGCAGGTGATCATGTAGGTCGTCGAGCCGTCGCCGTCGAGCGACACGAGCACGGCTAGCACGAAGGTGCCGACGATGATCTTGACCGGATCGCCGCCCACCACCTTCAGGATCACGCGCACCACCGGATCGAACAGGCCGGCATCGATCATCAGGCCGAAATACAGGATGGCGAACATCAGCATCACGCCGGTCGGCGCCAGCTTCTTGACGCCGTCCAGCATCATCGGCCCCAGTTCCGGCCCGAAGCCGCCGATCGCGCCGAACGCAATGGGAACGAGTATCAGCGCCACCATGGCGGAAAGTCGCTTGGTCATGATCAGTGCCATGAACACGATCACCATCGAGTAGGCGAGCAGGGTCAACATCTTCTTCTGTATCTCTCTTGCCGCTCAGTCCACGTGGGGGCGCTTGCGGGCGGGTGCGTGCGTCGGTCTGGCGCACGGGGTCAGGGGCGTGGTCGGTCCCGCCGGCACGGCAGGGCGTGCCAGCGGTACAGAAAGACCGCGGAGGTGTGGCAGTCTTGCGCGCCTGCCCGTGCGGGCCGCGCCGACAAGACTGCGGCGCCGGGCAGCGGGCGTCGCCTGCTGCCCGGCGGGGGTCAGCTGCCGGAAACGATGCGTTTCGCTACCGCGTCGGCAAACTGCAGCGTGGAGGCCGTGCCGTGGAGGTCGCCGGTCTTGACCTGGTCCTGGCTGAGCGTCAGCTCGATGGCCGAGCGCAGCCGCGCGGCCAGGTCCTGGCGGCCCACGTGGTCGAGCATCAGGCCGGCGGCCAGCATCAGCGAGATCGGGTTCGCAATGCCCTTGCCGGCGATGTCGGGCGCCGAGCCGTGCACCGCCTCGAAGATCGCAGCGTCGTCGCCGATGTTGGCGCCCGGTGCCATGCCAAGCCCGCCCACCAGGCCGGCGATCTGGTCCGACAGGATGTCGCCGAACAGGTTGGTACAGAGCAGCATGTCGAAGCGCCACGGGTTGAGCACCAGCTGCATGGCGCAGGCGTCGACAATGATGTCGTCCATGTCCACGCGGCCGGCGTAGTCCCCGGCGACTTCACGCGCCGCTTCCAGGAAGATGCCAGTGAGCGCCTTCAGGATATTGGCCTTGTGCACCACCGTAATCTTCTTGCGGCCGTTCCTGACGGCGTACTCGAAGGCGAAGCGCGCAATGCGCCGGCAGGCGTCGCGCGTATTGGTGCCCGTGGACACTGCCACCGCATGCGGGTCGTCGCCAACCGGGATGTAGTAGTCATGCGCGACATAGAAGCCGCCGACGTTCTCGCGCACCAGCACCAGGTCGATATTCTCGAAGCGGCCCGGCACCAGCGTGCGGGCGGGGCGCACATTGGCATAGAGGTTGAACGCCTCGCGCAGGCGCACATTGACCGAGCGGAAGCCGCCGCCCACCGGCGTTGTCAGGGGCCCCTTGAGGGCGAGGCCGGTGCGGCGGATGCTGTCCAGCGTGTCTTCCGGCATGGGATCGCCGCTGTATTCGACGCCTGCCATGCCCGCCTGCCGGACATCCCAGGCAAACGGGGCGCCAAGTGCATCCAGCACCCTGACGGTGGCGTCCACCACTTCGGGACCGATACCGTCGCCGGGGATCAGCGTGGCGGGGATCTGTTCGCGTGCACCGTTTTCCATTTGCTTTCCTGTCGTGAAGTGAGCGTTTCGCTGGCCAGCCAATGGGCCGGGGCAGCAAGGCCCTGTTTCTCGTGCTTGGGGAGGCCGCCGGCTTCGGATTCCGACATGCGTCGCCGGGCCGGCTAACCAGGGGCCCGATTCTAGGCGGGGAAGGCTGTCAGCAAACTGTCAAAGTGCCGGCTATGTCATTGGGGTTTACGCTGAGGACGTCGAATAGCACTGTCCGCAACGATGCATCGTCCGCTCCGGCGCGAGGGCTGCGAGCGGAGGAGATCCGCTGATTCGGGCGAGGTGGGCAGGTCTGGGCAGCGGGTGATCGAACTCACAGAAAGCGCGCAGCGGTATCGTAGCAGCCACGCCAGCGGGTAATCTTGCCCTCGCGCACCGTGAAGACGTGGATCCACTCGGTTTCCACCAGCTTCCCTTCCTGGCGTGCCATGGCCCGTTCGAAGCCCAGGACGGTCACGTGTTCGCCAGCCTCGATAAACTCGCGCGGCTCGAAGAGTTGCGTGTCGTCCGCTTGCTGAACCTCGGCGAAGAAACGCGCCACCTCATCCTTGTTATTGCGCTGCCCGGCGTAGGGAATGGCGGGCGGCCCCAACAACTTCCAGTCGACCTTGTCGGCAACAAGATCGAGAATAGCCGCGACATCGCCGCGCCCGAAGGCGTCGTAGGCGGCCTTGACGACGGAAAGTGCGGTGACCATGTCTGCTCCTGCTTCGGCAACGCGGATCCCCCCGGATGTGAATCCAAGTTAGTGCCAAACCAAGTCGTGTTCAAGCCGGCGCACGGTTGCTGCCTCAGCGCACTCACCCGCGCCGCACGGTTAAAATCGGCCTGGCACGACAGCCGGTACGAGGGCGTGCGTCCGCGCGTGCGGACGCCTGACACAATCCGGTCCCTCACCAACACGCTGCCCGGAATGCGCAACCCATGAGCGCGAATGCTCCTGCTCCATTGAATTCTGAAGACCTGGCCTGCTTTGTGTGCGTAGCCAGCACGGGCAGCATCTCCCGCGCCGCGCTCGAGCAGGGCGCCGACCAGTCCACCGTCAGCCGGCAGATCGCCCGGCTGGAGGCCAATCTCGATACCCGGCTGTTCCATCGCACCGGCCGCGGCATGATCCTGACCGAGTCGGGCCAGACCCTGCTCGGCTATGCGCGGCAAGTCTCGGCCACCCTCGCCGAGGCGCGCGAGGCGATCCGGGCGTCGACCGCGCAAGGCCCGGCGCAGCTGATCATCGCGGCGCAGCCGACCATCGCCAATACCGCGTTCGCCAGCATCGGCACCGCCGTCAAGCAGCGCTTTCCCGCGACCCGCGTGCGCTTTGTCGAAGGGCTCGCCAGCCCGCTGCTGGGATGGCTGGCCGCCGGCGAAATCGACGTCGCGCTGATCTACCTGCCGGACCAGCACGGCGCGCTCAAGGTCGACGTGCTGCTGGAGGAAGACCTGACGCTGGTCACGCCGACGTCATGGGGCCATATCGGGCCGAGCTTCCGCTGCGCCAGCCTGGACGAGGTGCCGCTGATCCTGCCGAGCACCGGCCACGGCCTGCGCGTGCTGGCCGAGAACCTAGTTGCGCGCGCGGGCAAGTCGTTGCAGCTGGCGATGGAGTGCGATGCGTCGAATACCGTCTCGATGCGGCTGGTGGAAGACGGCTGCGGCGCCACGCTGCTGCCCTTTGCCGCGGTGGCGGACCGCGTGGCCCAGGGGCGGCTGCGCTGCGCCAGGCTGGTCGAGCCGGTGGTGACGCGGCAGGTGGCGCTGGCCACCGCCCGCAACCGGCCGCCGCTGCCGGAGCTGTGGGACATCATGCAGACCGTGCGCCAGTCGGTCCGCAATACCGTGATGTCGGGGGCGTGGCCGGGCGCGCGGCTGGTCTGAGCGCGCTTTCCGCTCGTCAGTCAGTGAAGCGCTCGCGCAGCGCCTGCGTGGCCTGGCGCAGCAGCACGTGGTCCAGCCCCACGGCGACGAAGCTGGCCCCCATGTCCAGGTAGCGCCGTGCGTCGGCTTCCACGGGCGTCAGCGTGCCGACCGCCTTGCCAGCCCGCCGCGCGGCCGCGAAGATGCGTGCGATCTCGGCCTGCACCTCGGGGTGGTTGGGATTACCCAGGTGGCCGCATGCCGCGGCCAGGTCGTTCGGCCCGATGAAGATGCCATCGACGCCTTCGACCGCGCAGATCTCCTCGGCGGCATCAACGCCCTTGCGGCTCTCGATCTGGACCAGCACGCAGAGGTTGTCATTGATCTGGTCGAAGTAGCCGGGCACGGTGCCATAGCGGTTGCTTCGCTGCGTCATCGAGACGCCGCGCGTGCCCAGCGGCGGATAGCGCGTTGCGGACACCGCCTGGCGCGCCTGTTCGGCGCTCTCCACGAACGGAATCAGGAAGTTATAGAAGCCCAGGTCGAGCAGGCGCTTGAGCAGTATGGGGTCGTTCCAGGGCGGCCTGACCACGGGAGCGCTGGCGCTGTCCTTCAGCGCCATCAGCTGCGGTAGCAGCGTCAGCGGATCGTTGGGGGCATGCTCGGTATCGAGCAGCAGCCAGTCGAAGCCGGCCAGGCCGATGATCTCGGCGGTGACCGGGCTGGCCAGCGAGCACCAGAAGCCGATCTGGCGCTGCTGTGACAGCACGGCGGCGCGGAAGGCATTGGGCAGCGGCGAGTACGGCGGGCGAGGTTGGGAGGCCGTGGGCATGGAGTCTTTTCCTTTTGTCGGGACAGGCAAGGAGAGGATTGATAGTCGGGTGAACTAGGCAGCCAGGCGCGACAGCAGCCCGGGCGAGGTGCCGCGTGCGGATTGCACGCGTGCCGCGGCGTCATCGAGCTGGGCGAGCGTGCCGCTGTCCACCGGGATGGTCTCGGCACGTTCGCGCCGGCGCTGCCGTTCGGGCTCACCGGGCAGGGCGATGCCGTCATGGCCTGCCAGCCGACGCGATGACCGCACCCAGTCGGCGAAGGCCTGGACCTCATCGCCGAAGCTGGTGCTGGTGCCCAGCCGCCCAGGGTCGAACACGATCGCCAGCATGTTGTTCCACACCGCGTGGCGATGGGTCAGCGTCTCGGGGCGGATGGTGTGGCCGCCCGTGACGGCGGCGCCGAGCAGTTCGCACATGACCGCCAGCGCGTAGCCCTTATGGCCGCCGGACTCGCCGCCGAACGCCTGCAGCGCGCCCTGCGCCTCGCCCTCGCCGGGAAACATCACCCCGGGCCTCGTGGTCGGCACGCCATCCGCATCGAGCAGGCAGCCGGCCGGCACGTCGACGCCCTTGTTGTTGGCCACCCGCACCTTGCCCAGCGCGATCGCACTGGTGGCGAAGTCGAGCACCAGCGGCGGCGCGCCGGCCACCGGCACGCCGACCGTGAAGGGGTTGGTGCCGAAGCGCGCCTCACTACCACCGTGCGGGGCGACGATGGGCTTGGACAGCACGTTGACGAAGTGGATCGAGATCATGCCGGCCGCGCACGCCTGTTCGGCCCAATGCCCGACCCGCCCGAGATGGTGCGACTGCCGCAACCCCATCACGCAAACCCCGTGCGCCCTGGCGCGCTCGATGGCCAGCGCCATGGCTTCCTCGGTGACAGCCTGGCCCATGCCGCGGTTAGCGTCGAGGCTGAGCATGCTGCCGGCATCGTGCAGCACGCTGACGTTGCGGTTCAGCTGCAGCTCGTCGGCCTGCCACGACAGCACGTACTTGGGGATCATGCCCACGCCGTGGGAATCGTGGCCACTCAGGTTGGCGCCGACCAGATGGTCGGCCGTGAGGCGCGCTTCCCGGGCGTCCGAACCGGCCGCGAGCCAGAGATCGTTGACCCAGCGGTGCAGCGCTGCGGTAGGGATATGGTGTTCGCTCATGTGTTCAGTGATGGTCTGGCATGAAGGGATCGGGTGCCTACTCCACGCGGATGCCGGCGCTCTTGACCAGCTTGCCCCATTTGGCCACCTCGGCCTTCTGGAACGCGGACAGCTCGGCGGGGCCCGCGCCGGACGGCTCGATGCCCATGTTCACCAGGCGGTTGCGCACCTCGGGCTCGTGGATGATCTTGCCGATCTCGGCGGAGAGCCGGTTGACGATCGGCATCGGCGTGCCGGCCGGCGCGAAGATCGCCTGCCACGACACTATCTCATAGCCCTTCAGGCCGCTCTCGGCCACGGTCGGCACATCGGGCAGCTCCGGGGCACGGCGCGGCCCGGTGCTGGCCAGCGCGCGCAGCTTGCCGGCCTGGATCAGCGGCATGGCCGCGATGCTGTTCTCGAACACCATGTCGACCTGGTTGCCGAGCAGGGCCTGGACGGCGGGGCTGCTGCCCTTGAACGGCACATGCAGCAGCTTCAGGCCGGCCATCGAGGCAAACAGCTCGCCGGACAGGTGCTGCGAGGTGCCGTTGCCGGAGGAGCCAAAGCTGACCCCGGCCGGGCGCGCCTTGGCCGCGGCGATCACGTCCTGCACCGATTTCCACGGGCTGCTGGCATTGACCACCAGCACGTTGGGCAGGGTGCCGATCAGCGCCACCGGCTGGAAGTTCTTCACCGGGTCATACGGCATCTTCGGGTACAGGCTGACGTTGATCGCATGGGAACTGATGGTCCCGCCGACCAGCGTGTATCCATCCGGCGCCGCCTTGGCGACATAGTCGGTGCCGATATTGCCGCCGGCGCCGGCACGGTTCTCGATCACCACGGGCTGGCCGAGCGCTTGCGACAGCCGCTGGCCGATCAGGCGGCCGAGCACGTCGGTGGAGCCGCCGGCCGCGAACGGCACGATATAGGTGATGGGCTTGGCCGGCCAGCCGTCCTGCGCCCGCGCCGGCTTGGCGGGCAGGGCCGCGATGGCCAGCGCGGCGAGCGATGCTAAGGCCAGATGCGGGGCCAGGCGCGGGGCAATCCGTCGCGTAAGGCAGGCGTCCTGCCGGCAGGTGAGGTCTGGCATGGGGTTGTCTCCTGATTTTCTTGTGGGGGCCGCCTTGCGGCCTGCCAGCAATCTACTAGCTGGCAGCGGGTCGAGCCTTGTGTTTTCTGCATAGCAGGCATGCAGGAAGACGCGGGCAGTGGCGGCGGGGGCAAGGCAACAATCTGCCCTGTGCATCCCCACCCGAATCTGCTGACCCGCCATGACGCCTCAATCCGCCTTTTCCCCCGCCCATTCATCCGTACCCCAGACGCCAATCCAGCGCACCGGCGGCCGCGTGCTGGTGGACGCGTTGTGCCTGCATGGCGCCGATCGCATCTACTGCGTGCCGGGCGAGAGCTTCCTCGACGTGCTGGATGCACTGCACGACCAGCCCGCCATCGACCTGGTGGTCTGCAAGCATGAGGGTGCGGCGGCAAACATGGCCGAGGCCGACGGCAAGCTGACCGGCCGCCCCGGCATCTGCTTCGTGACCCGAGGCCCGGGCGCCACCCACGCCAGCATCGGGGTGCATATTGCCGCGCAGGATTCGACGCCGATGATCCTGTTCGTCGGCCAGATCGCGCGCCAGCACGTGGGGCGCGAGGCGTTCCAGGAAGTGGATTACGTAGCGATGTTCGGCGGCATGGCCAAGTGGGTGGCGCAGATCGACGATCCCGCGCGCATCCCGGAACTGGTCGCCAGGGCCTTCCAGTGCGCGACCTCGGGCCGGCCTGGCCCGGTGGTGCTGGCGCTGCCCGAGGACGTGCTCGACGGCCTGTGCGAATGCGCCGATGCGGCACCGTACCAGCCGGTCACGGCCTCGCCGTCGCAGGAAGATGCCCAGTCGCTGCGCGCCGCGCTGGCCGGCGCCGAACGCCCGCTGGTGATCGCCGGCGGCGCGGGCTGGACCGCTCAAGCGGCCGAGGACTTTGCCGCCTTCATCAAGGCATGGAACTTGCCGGTGGCCTGCGCCTTCCGCCGTCAGGACGTCTTCGACAACCGCGATGAACACTATGCCGGCCACCTGAGCCTGGGCGTCAACCCGCGCCTGGCCCAGCGCGTGCGCGATGCCGACCTGATCCTCGCGTTCGGCACCCGCCTGGGCGACATCGCGACCGACGGCTACCAGTTGCTGGAGCCGCCGCGCCCGCGCCAGCGCCTGGTGCATGTCCATGCCGACAGCGCCGAGCTGGGCCGCGTGTACCAGGCCGAGCTGGCGATCCAGGCCGGCATCGTGCCCGGCACGCGCATGCTCGCCGCGCTGGGCGCGCCGGAATCGCCGCGCTGGGCGCAATGGACCCGCGCCGCGCGCGCCGACCACGTCGCCTTTGCGACGCCGGTGGCGCCGAACGCGCAACTGCGCGGTGTCAACCTGAACAAGGTGATGCAGCACCTCGACCAGACGCTGCCCGACGACGCCATCCTGAGCAACGGCGCTGGCAACTACACCGTCTGGCTGCACCGCTTCTTCGCCTACCGGCAGCCGCGCACCGAGCTGGCCTCTACCTGCGGCGCCATGGGCTACGGCCTGCCGGCAGCCATCGCGGCCAAGCTGAGAAATCCGGAGCAGACCGTGGTCTGCTTTGCCGGCGACGGCTGCTTCCTGATGTATCCGCAGGAACTGGCGACCGCGGCGGAGGCGGGGGCCAACGTCATCGTCGTGCTGGTCAACAACGGCATGTACGGCACCATCCGCATGCACCAGGAGAAGCGCTATCCGGGGCGCGTCAGCGGCACCGGCATCCGCAATCCCGATTTCGTGGCCATGGCGCGGGCCTGCGGCGCCTGGGCCGAGCGTGTCGAGCATGCCGATGCGTTTGCCGGGGCCTTCGAGCGTGCCAACGCCGCCGGCACGCCGGCGCTGATCGAACTGGTGACCGATCCGCGCCAGATCACGCCGGCGATGTGGGTGGATCAGTGACGCGGCCCGGCGTCGAGGCTGCCTTAGCGGAAATAGTCAGAAAACCGCGCGCGGATGTCGTCGATGTTGGCCAGCGTGCCGGACAGGTGCGCGCGCAGCGCGGCCTCGGCGCGCGCCGGATCGGCGGATGCGATCGCGTCGACGATGGCGTCGTGGTCGCGCAGCACGGCCAGCGCCTTGCCGGGAATGGGCAGGTGCAGGCGGCGCAGCCGGTCCAGGTGGCCGCTTTGGCGGCGCACCAGGCCCCACAGGTCCGGCACCTTCGCCGCGTCATAGAGTTCGCGATGGAAGGCCTGGTCGGTGACGCTGAATTCGTCGAGGTCCTGCAGCTCCAGCATCATGCGCTGCCGCGCGACCGTGGCGCGCAGGCGTTCGACCAGCACCGGATCGGCCTGCAGCGCCAGCGTGCGCACGATTTCGAGCTCGACCGAGCGGCGCAGGAAATGCGCCTGCGTGGCCAGGGCGACGTTGATCGCGCTGACCACCGTGGCGTGCTGCGGAAAGATATCGACCAGGCTTTCTTCGCCCAGGCGGATCAGGGCATCGCGGACCGGGGTCTGGCTGGTCCCGTATTGCTCGGCCAGTTCCGGGCGCGACAGGATGGTGCCGGGTGGCAGGGCCATCGAGAGGATCTGGTCGCGCAGGTGCTCGAACACCTGCGGGGCAGCATGGCGTGTGCGGTCGAACTGGAACTGGGCAGGCGATGAAGGGAGTGCGGCTCGCATGGCAGGAAACTGAGATGGGGCGCCTGAACCGTCACACTGACGGTCCTGGGACGTCCCGAATGGTGGGATTCTAAGGGAATCCACTCACATTGACGTACTAATATATTAGTGCTTTAATGTTTTTAATCAAGGCCCGGCCGTGTGCGGCAGGCCATATGACAAAGGTGGAAGAGACACATGACGGCTCGCAAGAAGACACCGGACGCGCTGCGCAGCGCTCGCTGGTTCGCCCCCGATGACCTCCGCTCATCGGGCCATCGGTCCCGCATCATGCAGATGGGCTACTCGCCGGGCGAGTGGATGGGCAAGCCACTCATCGCCATCATCAATACGTGGTCGGATATCAATCCCTGCCACGCCCACTTCAAGCAGCGCGTCGACGACGTCAAGCGCGGCGTCCTGCAGGCGGGTGGCTTCCCCATCGAACTGCCGGCCATCTCGCTGTCGGAAAGCTCGGTCAAGCCGACCACCATGCTCTATCGCAACTTCCTGGCGATGGAGACCGAAGAGCTGATCCGCTCCCATCCCATCGACGGTGCGGTGCTGATGGGCGGCTGCGACAAGACCACGCCGGGCCTGCTAATGGGCGCCACCAGCGCGGGCGTGCCGGCCATCTTCGTGCCGGCCGGCCCGATGCTGCGCGGCAACTACAAGGGCAAGGTGCTGGGCTCCGGCTCGGACGCCTGGAAGTACTGGGACGAGCGCCGCGCCGGCAATATCAGCGAGGCGGCGTGGATCGGCATCGAAGGCGGCATCGCGCGCAGCCACGGCACCTGCATGACGATGGGCACGGCCAGCACCATGACGGCCATCGCCGAATCGATCGGCATGACACTGCCCGGCGCGTCCTCGATCCCGGCCGCCGATGCCAATCACATCCGCATGTGTTCCGAGGCCGGCCGCCGCATCGTCGACATGGTGTGGGAGGACCTGACGCCGCAGCGCATCCAGTCGCGGCAGTCGTACGAGAACGCCATCGCCGTGGCCATGGCGATGGGCTGTTCCACCAACGCGATCATCCATGTCATTGCCATGGCGCGGCGCGCCGGCCATGACATCGGCCTGGAGGACTTCGATGCCGCCAGCCGGCGCGTGCCGGTGATCGCCAACATCCGGCCCAGCGGCGACAAATACCTGATGGAAGACTTCTTCTACGCGGGCGGCCTGCCGGCGCTGATGAACCGCATCAGCGACCGCCTGCACCTCGACGCGCTGACCATCACCGGCCGCACGCTGGGCGAGTCCATCGCCGGGGCCGAGGTCTACAACGACGACGTCATCCGCACGCCGGAGAACGCGCTCTACCAGGAAGGCGCGCTGGCCGTGCTCAAGGGCAACATCGCGCCGGACGGCTGCGTGATCAAGCCCAGCGCCTGCGAGAAACGGTTTTTCAAGCACACCGGGCCGGCGCTGGTGTTCGATGACTATCCGTCGATGAAGGAAGCGGTGGAGCGCGACGACCTCGACGTCACCGCTGACCATGTGCTGATCCTGCGCAACGCCGGCCCGCAAGGCGGCCCCGGCATGCCGGAGTGGGGCATGCTGCCGATCCCGAAGAAGTTGGTGAAGCAGGGCGTGCGCGACATGCTGCGCATGTCCGATGCGCGCATGAGCGGCACCAGCTACGGCGCCTGCATCCTGCACGTCTCGCCGGAATCGTATGTCGGCGGGCCGTTCGCCCTGGTGCAAACCGGCGACCTGATCTCGGTCGACATCGAGCAGCGCAGCATCCTCCTGGAAGTGTCCGACGAAGAGCTGGCGCGCCGCCGTGCGCAATGGACGCCGCCGCCGCCGCGTTTCGAGCGCGGCTATGGCTGGATGTTCTCCCAGCATATCCGCCAGGCCAACGAAGGCTGCGATTTCGACTTCCTGCAAACCGACTTCGGCGCGCCCACCGGCGAGCCGAGCATCTACTGACCCGGCCCGCGCGGCCGCCCGGCAAGGACCACCATGACCCAACTCAGCCCCTCCGTACGTGAGCAGCTCAAGACCGTCAGCACCGCCACGCTGTGCACCGCGTTGTTCAAGCGCGGCCTGCGCAACCAGTTCATCCAGGACGTGCGCCCGCTCAATCCCGAGGGCGGCAACATGGTGGGCGAGGCCTTCACGTTGCGCTACATCCCGGCGCGCGAGGACCTCAACCCCATTACCGTGTTCCAGGATCCCGCGCATCCGCAGCGGCAGGCCATCGAGCAATGCCCGCCGGGCGCGGTGCTGGTGATCGACAGCCGCAAGGACGCACGCGCGGCCTCGGCAGGCTCGATCCTGGTCACGCGCCTGATGCAGCGTGGTGGCGCGGGCATCGTCACCGACGGCGGCTTCCGCGATTCGCCCGAGATCGCCCGGTTGGCCATGCCCGCCTATCACAACCGCCCGTCGGCGCCGACCAACCTCACGCTGCACCAGGCGCTGGAATTCAATGTGCCGATCGGCTGCGGTGACGTGGCCGTGTTCCCCAGAGACGTGGTGGTTGGCGACGGCGAGGGCGTGATCATCATCCCGGCTCACCTCGCCGAAGAGATCGCCGCCGAGGCGGTGGAGATGACCGCGTTCGAGGATTTCGTCACCGAGGAAGTGAACAAGGGCCGCTCCATCATCGGGCTGTATCCGCCCACCACCGAACAGGCCCGCGAAGATTTCGCGGCCTGGCGCAAGGCCACGGGCCGCTAAGCCGGTACTGACGCCGGCCCACGCCAACGACTACACAGACTGGCCGGCGATGACCGGCCATAGCAGGAGACAAGGAATGAAGCAACGTATTGCGCTCGCGACGCGCGGCGCCCGCACCGTGGCCGCGTGCCTGGCACTCAGCATCGGCGCCGTGTGCGCACCGGCACATGCCGAGGACAAATGGCCGTCGCGCCCGATCACCT
The DNA here is from genome assembly GCA_000471925.1 of Ralstonia pickettii DTP0602. NCBI lineage: Bacteria > Pseudomonadati > Pseudomonadota > Betaproteobacteria > Burkholderiales > Burkholderiaceae > Ralstonia > Ralstonia pickettii. The sequence continues at coordinate 2,295,591 of CP006667.1, read as the reverse complement.
GGGTGGTGCCGTTCGCGGCCGGGGGCTCGACCGACATCGTCGCGCGCACCATCGGCCAGGAAGTCTCGCGCGCCCTTGGGCAGCCGGTGGTGGTGGAGAACCGGCCCGGCGCGGCCGGCGCCGTGGGCGCGGGCTATGTGGCGCGCGCCAAGCCCGATGGCTATACGCTCTTCGGCGGCACCATCAGCACCCACGCCATCAACGCCAGCCTGTACAAGAACCTGTCATACGACCCGGTCAAGGATTTCGAGCCGGTCAGCCTGGTCGGCTATGTGCCGAACGTGCTGATGGTGAATGCGGAGCTGCCGGTCAACAACGTGCAGGAACTGATCGCCTACGCGAAGAAGAAGAACGGCCTCAGTTTCGCCTCATCCGGTGCGGGCACGTCGACTCACCTGGCCGGCGAACTGTTTGCGGACTTGATCCAAGTCCCGATGACGCACGTGCCATACAAGGGTAGCCCGCAAGCCGTGCAGGACGTGGCTGCCGGGCTCGTGCCTTTCCTGTTCGACCAGCTGACCGCGGGCGAGGCGATGATCAAGGCCGGCAAGCTGCGTCCGCTCGCGGTGACTTCGCCCAAGCGCTCCGCGCTGCTGCCCAAGGTGCCGACCATGGCCGAAGCGGGCGTCAGCGGCTTCGAGATGGTTTCCTGGCAGGCGTTGTACGCGCCGCGCGGTACGCCCAAGGAGGTGGTGCAGCGGCTCAACGCCGAAGTCGTGCGTGCGCTGAAGCAGCCCGCGGTGCAGCAACGGCTGACGCAGCAACTTGGCATGGAAGTTGTCGGCAGCACGCCCGCCGAGTTGTCGGCGCTGATGGATAAGGAGATCCCGCGCTGGGCAGCGCTGGTGAAGAAGTCCGGGGCGCGGGTCGACTAAGCGGGCAGGGAAGGGGGCATGAGACCGCCCCCGGATTGCTGACCAAGCTGTCCCGTAGCCGCAAGGTCTTGAATCAGCGATTGGGTGCTCCCTCTCCCGCTTCCGGGAGAGGGGCAAAACGCCAGCGGCCATCCGACGTTCGCCAAATAAATTCTCAGGCAGGAGACACCATGAATACCACCGTTCGTTCCATCGCACCAAAATACTCCCGCCTTGCCGCCGGCCTCGCAGCGACAGCGCTGTTCCTCGCGCTAACGCCCACTGGCGCCCGCGCCCAGAGCTATCCCAGCAAACCGATCACCATCGTCGTGCCCGCCTCGCCGGGCGGTGCCATCGACCTGGTGGCGCGGCTGGTCGGCCAGAAGCTGACCGCGGCCTGGGGCCAGTCGGTAGTCGTCGACAACCGCAGCGGCGCGACCGGCATCGTCGGCACCGACCTGGTGGCGAAGGCTCCCCCGGACGGCTACACGCTGGCGCTCGTGGCCAGCAGCCACGCCATCAATCCGAGCATGGTGCGCAAGCTGCCGTTCGATACGGTCAAGAGCTTCGAGCCGGTCGCGCTGACGCACGTCGTGCCGCTGATGCTGGTGGTCTCGCCGTCGGTCCCCGTGAAGTCGGTCAAGGAACTGATCGCCTATGGCAAGGCCCATCCCGGCGAGCTGTCGTTCGCGTCGAGCGGATCGGGCGGGGCGCCGCATTTCTCCGGCGAACTGTTCAAGAGCATGGCCGGCATCGACATGGTCCACGTGCCCTACAAGGGCAGCACGCTGGCGCATCCGGACCTGACCAGCGGGCGCGTCTCGCTGATGTTTGACACCGTAGCCGCGATCAGCCCGCAGGTGAAAGCCGGCAAGGTCAAGGCGCTCGCCGTCACCACGACCAAGCACGCGGCGATCGCACCGCAGGTGCCGACCATGGCGGAAGCCGGCCTGCCGGGCTATGACACCAGCACCTGGGGCGGCGTCCTCGCACCGGCCGGCACGCCCAAGGCCGTGATCGACAAGCTCAATGCCGCCATCAGCCAGGCCCTGGCCGCGCCGGACGTGCGCGAACGCCTGCTGGCGGCCGGCATCGAGCCCGCGGGTGGCAGCCCCGCGCAGTTCGCCGGCTTTATCCAGACCGAGATGGTCAAGTGGGCCAAGGTGGCCAAGGACGCCGGCATCCAGCCGGAATGACGCGACAGGGAGACACAGCCATGCCACATCAACATCGAGCCAACGGCGGCCGGCGCCGCGTGCTGCTGGCCCTTTGCCTCGCCGCCGCACCACTGCTGGCGCCCACCGCGCACGCACAGGCCACCGCCTGGCCGGCACGGCCGGTCACGATCATCCTGCCGTTCACGCCGGGCGGCGGCACAGATATCGCCACGCGGCTGGTCACGCAGCGCCTGTCGCAGCTATGGGGGCAGCCGGTGCTGGTCGACAATCGCCCGGGCGCGGCCGGCAATGTCGGCCTGGAGCTGGCGGCGCGCGCCAGGCCGGATGGCTACACACTGGTGGCGGGCAATGTCGGCACGCAGTCGATCAACCCCACGCTGTACACCAAGCTCTCCTATGACCCCAATGGCCTGGTGCCGGTGACTGAGATGGCCGAGCTGCCGTTCGTGCTGGTGGTCACGCCCAAGCTGGCCGCCAAGACCGCGAAGGACCTGGTGGCGCTGGCCAAGGCGCAGCCGGGCAAGTTGTCGTTCGCCAGCTCAGGCACCGGCGGCTCGCCGCACTTGTCGGGCGAGATCTTCAAGGCCGCCACCGGCACCGACATGCTGCACGTGCCCTACAAGGGCGGCGGCGCCGCCATGACCGACCTGATGGCCGGCAACGTCGACATGCTGTTCGCCTCGGTGCTGGAGACCGCGGGGCACATCAAGGCGGGCAAGCTGCGTGCGCTTGCGGTGACGGGAAAGGTGCGCTCGCCGGCGTTGCCCAATGTGCCGACGCTGCAGGAGGCCGGGATCTCCGGCGCGGAATCCGGCTCGTGGGTAGGCCTGCTCGCGCCGGCTGGCACGCCAAAGGATATCGTCGAGAAGATCGCCGCGGGCGTGAAACAGGTGGTGGCGGTGCCTGAAGTCCGCCAGCAACTGGTAGAGCAGGGCGCGATCCCCGTGGGCAGCACCCCACAGCAGTTCGGCGAGCTGATCGCCACCGACCGCAAGCGCTACGCAAAAATCATTGTCGACAATAAGCTGCGCGCCGACTGACGCGCACGACTCTCTCTTCAAAGGACTCATCGCATGAAACCCCGCCTGCTGCAGCACGGCCGCCTGCCGGAAGCCATCGAAGCGCGTCTCGCCGAACACTACGACGTCCATCCGTTCTGGACCGAGACCGACCCCGCCGGCTTCCTCGCCCGCCAGGGCAGCGAGTTCGTGGCCCTGACCACGCGCGCCGCGATAGGTGCCGACGCCGTGCTGCTGGCCGCCTTGCCGTCGCTGCGCGTGATCTCCAGCTTCGGCGTGGGCCTGGACAAGCTCGACCTCGACACCGCACGCGGCCGCGGCATCGCCGTGGGCTATACGCCGGATGTCCTGAACGACTGCGTCGCCGATACCGCCTTTGCGCTGCTGATGGACGTATCGCGCAAGATCAGTGCCGCGGACCGCTTCGTGCGCCGGGGCGAATGGCCCAAGGGGCAGTTTCCGCTGGCCACGCGCGTGAGCGGCAAGCGGCTCGGCATCATCGGCATGGGCCGCATCGGGCGCGTGATCGCGCACCGCTCAGCCGGCTTCGACATGGAGGTCCGCTATCACAGCCGCAACCGCTCCGACGATGCGCCTTACTCCTACGAGCCGTCGCTGGAGAACCTGGCGCGCTGGGCCGACTACCTCGTCATCGCCACCGCCGGCGGCCCGTCGACGCGCCACCTGGTTTCCGCCGCCGTCCTCGACGCACTGGGTCCGCAAGGCTTCCTGATCAATATCGCGCGCGGCACCGTGGTGGACGAGGCCGCACTCGTCGATGCGCTGGTTCACCAGCGCATCGCCGGGGCCGGACTGGATGTGTTCGAGGATGAGCCGCACGTGCCCGAGGCGCTGTTCGAACTGGACAACGTCGTGCTGCTCCCGCATGTCGCCAGCGCCACGCATGAGACACGCCAGGCGATGGCCGAACTGGTGTTCGAGAACCTGCAGGCATTCTTTGCTACGGGTGCGGTGAAAAAGTCGGCGATCTAGCGGGACGCCGCTCAGCTTGTGGCGATTCCAGTCTGGGATGCGCCACCCCGGGCCTGCTGAGGCAGCGACTTATACGGCGGCCCCGACGCTTTGCTCGCCTCGCCTTCGTCGGCCGTGCCATTGGTGCGGCCGGGCGGGGCGGAGACCCCTGTCAAGTCCTGGCCTGCCACTAACGAGTGGGGCGTGCCGTGCACTGCCCACTCCGACCCGGACCCCGCCGCCCAGGCAGCAACGCCTGTGGCCACCAGGGCAACCGCGCTAAGGGTGCCAACCCATCCGATCTGTTTCATGATGTGCTCCTTTTTCGCTCTATAACTACGACTTGTACAGTCGTAGTAAACATAGTCGATCGCTCGCGCGAGCGCAAGCCGTTGCGCGAGACCCCTTCGGTTTTGAACGAGTCATTGAAAAAATTCTTGCGTTATCTTAACTACGACTCATACAATCGTAGTTAAGGCGCGCAGTCGTAGGCTGGCGTCGAGCTGATCAGGCCGCTACGCCAGGCGTGGACCCTGTCTGGTCAGATGAAACCGAAGATTATTCAGGAGCATGAAACATGTCCAAACGCATTCTTGTTATCGGCGCCGGCTTTGCCGGCTTCTGGAGCGCACTGGCTTCGGCCCGCCTGCTGGATGAAGTGGGGCGCACTGACGTGGAGATCGCGCTGGTAGCGCCGGAGCCCGAACTGCATGTTCGTCCGCGGCTCTACGAGCAAAACCCGGCGGGCATGAAAGCTCCGCTGCAGGAGATCTTCAAGGCTGTTGGCATCAAGTTCATCCAGGGTGTCGTGGAACGCATCGATGTGGCAAGCCAGGAAGTCGAACTGGCGGGCGTGGGCGTGGATACGTCGCGCCGCAAGCTTGGCTATGACCGCCTGGTCCTCGCTACCGGCAGCCGCCTGTTCCGGCCGCAGATCCCGGGTCTTGACCAGCACGCGTTCAATGTCGACCAGGTGGCGGATGCCGCGCAGCTTGAGGCCCATATCGAGAGCCTGGCCAGCCGCCCCGAAAGCGCAGCGCGCAACACGGTGGTGGTCGCCGGTGCCGGTTTTACGGGTATCGAGACTGCTGCGGAACTGCCTGCCCGTCTGCGCGAGGTGTTTGGCAATGGCGCGGCCGTGAACGTGATCATGGTCGAGCGCAACAATGAAGTCGGTCCCGATCTGGGTGCCGGCCCGCGTCCGGTAATCACGCAGGCACTGAGCGAACTCGGTGTGACGTGGAAGCTGGGCTCCGGTGTCGCGGCTGTGGATGCGAATGGCGTCACGCTCGAGAACGGCGAGCGCATCGAGTCCGCCACCGTCATCTGGACCGCGGGCGCTCGCGCCAGCACGCTCACGGCCCAGATCCCGGCGGAGCGCGACAACTTCGGCCGCCTTCATGTCGATCGCAACCTGAAGGTCAAGGGCCTGGATACGGTCTACGCCACCGGTGATGTCGCCCGTGCCGCCACCGATGACGAAGGCAACGTCACGATGATGTCTTGCCAGCACGCCATGAATCTGGGCCGGTCCGCAGGTCACAACGTGGCAGCGGACCTCCTGGGTGAAGCGCAGCTTCCTTACAGCCAGCCGAAGTACGTGACGTGTCTGGACCTGGGTCCGTGGGGCGCGGTCTATACCGAGGGCTGGGATCGCCAGGTGAAGCTGGTGGGCGCGGAAGCCAAGGCACTGAAGACGCAGATCAACACCGAGTGGATCTATCCGCCAAGTGCTGACCGTGCCGAAGCACTGGCTTTGGCCGACCCCCGTCGCATCGTCGTGGCCTGACCGCGCGAGCAATAGTGAAAGAGGGCGATCCACTGGATCGCCCTCTTTGCTTTTGCTTCCGTCGTGAGCTTGCCGTTGAACTGGTTTCGTAGCCGAGATGCACGGCTTAACTACGACTTGAAAAGTCGTAGTTATAGTCTATACTCAGTTCCAGGCCATACAACCACCCGAGAGAGACTCCCATGTACGCAACGCAAAATTCCGAGATTGAGTCGACCGCCGACGCCCGCGACGACGATCCGCGAGAAACCGCGGAATGGCTGGAGGCGATCGAAGGGGTCATCGACAACGTCGGCCCGCAGCGCGCCCACTACCTTATCGAGCGGCAGATTGCCCATGCGCGTCTGCGCGGGCAATCGCAGCCGCATGCCGCGGGTACGCCCTACGTCAACACCATTGCCGTCGACCGGCAACCGCGTATGCCGGGCGATGCCGAAACCGAGCACCGCATCCGGGCCTACACGCGCTGGAACGCGATGGCGATGGTGGTGCGGGCTGGCAAGACCTCGAACGTCGGCGGGCATATTGCCTCGTTCGCATCGGCCGCCACGCTCTACGATGTGGGCTTCAACCACTTCTGGCGCGCGCCCACCGCCGATCATGGCGGCGACCTCGTCTTCGTGCAGGGCCACGTTTCGCCGGGAATCTACGCCCGTGCCTTCCTGCTGGGCCGGCTGACCGAAAAGCACCTCGACAAATTCCGCCGTGAAGTGGGCGGCGAGGGGCTGTCCTCCTACCCCCATCCCTGGCTGATGCCCGACTTCTGGCAGTTCCCCACCGTCTCGATGGGATTGGGGCCGCTGATGGCGATCTACCAGGCCCGCTTCATGAAGTACCTGCAGGCCCGCGGCATCGCAAAGACCGACGACCGCAAGGTCTGGGTGTTCCTGGGCGACGGCGAGATGGATGAGCCGGAATCGCTGGGCGCCATCGGCATGGCCGGACGCGAGCGACTGGGCAATCTCGTCTTCGTGATCAATGCCAACCTGCAGCGGCTGGATGGCCCGGTGCGCGGCAACGGCAAGATCGTGCAGGAACTGGAGTCGATCTTCCTGGGCGCCGGCTGGCGGGTGATCAAGGTGTTGTGGGGCGACCGCTGGGATGCCTTGCTCGCGCGCGACAAGACTGGCGCGCTGACCCGACGCATGATGGAAGTGGTCGACGGCGAATACCAGACCTACCGCTCGAAGTCGGGCGCCTACCTGCGCGAGCACTTCTTCAATACGCCTGAGTTGAAGGCGCTGGTGGCCGACTACACCGATGATGAGCTCTGGAACCTGAACCGGGGCGGTCACGATCCCGAGAAAGTCTATGCAGCGTTCGCGGAAGCCGCGCGAGGCGGCGACAGCCCGACCGTGATCCTCGCCAAGACGATCAAGGGCTACGGGATGGGGGAGCAGGGCCAGGCTGCCAACGTGAACCACCAGCAGAAGAAGGTGCAGGTGGATGCGCTGCGGGCCCTCCGGGACAAGTACGCGCTGCCCATCGCCGATGACCAGATCGAGGATGTCCCTTATGTCAGCTTCCCGGAGGGATCGAAGGAACTGGCCTACATGCGGGCACGGCGTGAGGCGCTCGGTGGATATCTGCCGGCGCGGCGCCAGAAGGCCGAGTCGCTGCCCGTGCCGGCGCTGTCAGCGTTTGACACTCTGCTGCAGGGCACGCCGGAAGGGCGGGGCATGTCGACCACGATGGCCTTCGTGCGCATCCTGGGCACGTTGCTCAAGGACAAGGTGCTTGGCAGGCGTATTGTCCCGATCGTGCCGGACGAATCACGCACGTTCGGCATGGAGGGCCTGTTCCGCCAGATCGGCATCTGGAACCAGGACGGCCAGAACTACGTGCCGCAGGACGCCGATACGCTGACGTTTTACAAAGAGTCGGCAACCGGCCAGATCCTGCAGGAAGGCATCAACGAAGCTGGCGGCATGGCTGACTGGATCGCCGCAGCCACGTCGTACTCGACGCATGGCGAGACCATGGTGCCGTTCTACATCTTCTATTCGATGTTTGGCTTCCAGCGCGTGGGTGACCTCGCCTGGGCTGCCGGCGACATGCGCGCCCGTGGCTTCCTGTTGGGCGGCATCGCGGGACGCACGACGATCAACGGCGAGGGCCTGCAGCACGAGGACGGTCATTCCCTGTTGTGGGCGTCGTCCGTGCCGAATTGCATCAGCTACGATTCCGCCTTCGCGTACGAGCTGGCCGTGATCGTGCAGGACGGCTTGCGTCGAATGGTGGCCGAGCAGGAAGACGTTTACTACTACCTCACGGTCATGAACGAGAACTATGCCCAGCCGGCCATGCCGGCCGGGGACACGGTCGCGACGGACATCCTCAAGGGCATGTACGCGTTCCGCAAGGCCGATGCCGACGATGCCGCTCCGCGCGTGCAACTGATGGGCGCCGGCACGATCTTCAACGAGGTGATTGCCGCCGCCGACCTGCTGCACAAGGACTGGGGCGTGGCCGCCGACCTGTGGGGTGTTCCGGGCCTGACCGAACTGGCTCGCGACGGCCAGGCCGCCGAGCGCGAACACCTGCTGCACCCCGAAGCGCCGCGCCGCGTGCCGCACGTGACACGCCTGCTTCAGGATGCGAAAGGCCCGGTGATTGTGGCAACCGACTACGTGCGTGCGCTGGCGGAGCAGATCCGTGCCTATGTGCCGCAGCGCTATGTCGTGCTGGGTACCGACGGTTTCGGCCGCTCCGATACCCGTGAGGCCCTGCGCCACTTCTTCGAGGTGGACCGCTACTGGGTCACGATTGCCGCGCTGAAGGCACTTGCCGACGAGGGAGTGATTCCCGCGGCCCGCGTGACCGAGGCGATCCGCAAGTATGGGATCGACCCGGCCAAGCCGAATCCGCTGTATGCGTGAGCGCCGCGCGGGCACTTCCGGCCTGGATGTGTGATCGGTTGGAATCTCCGAGGGGGGTGCATGAACCCTTGACGCCCCCTCATTGCTCATTTCACCTAAAGTTGTTTGTGGCTTTGCTGCAGCGACCACGGTACAAGGGCAAGGAGAATCGTGATGGCTCAAGGATTCGACGCGATCATCATCGGCACCGGACAAGCCGGCCCCGCACTCGCCGCGCGGCTGGCTGGCGCGGGCATGAAAGTGGCTGTCATCGAGCGCGCGCGTTTTGGCGGCACTTGCGTGAACACTGGCTGCATTCCCACCAAAACCCTGATCGCGAGCGCGTATGCAGCCCAGCTGGCGCGACGGGCCGCCGAGTACGGCGTGGTGATCGGCGGGCCGGTCGCCGTCGACATGAAGCAAGTAAAGGCACGCAAGGACGAAATCTCCGGCCATTCCAGCAGCGGTGTGGAACAGTGGATGCGCGGCCTGGGGAACGGCACGGTCTACCACGGTCACGCCCGCTTCGAGAGCGCGCACAGTGTTCGGGTCAACGGCGAGCTGCTGGAGGCCGACCAGATTTTCGTGAACGTCGGCGGCCGGGCCCTGGTCCCGCCCATGCCCGGGCTGGATCAGGTACGGTACTTCACCAACTCGAGCATGATGGAGGTGGATTTCCTGCCGGACCACCTGATCGTCATTGGCGGCAGCTACATTGGCCTCGAGTTTGGCCAGATGTACCGGCGTTTTGGGGCCAGGGTGACCGTCGTCGAAAAAGGCCCGCGCCTGGTCCAGCGCGAAGACGAGGATGTGTCGCAAGCAGTGCGGGAGATCCTGGAAGGCGAGGGGGTCGAAATCCGGCTCGATGCCAACTGCCTGAGCGCACGCAGGGAAGGCGATCACATTGCCGTCGGGCTGGATTGTGCGAGCGGGGCGCGCGACGTCCACGGCTCGCACCTGCTGCTGGCGGTTGGGCGCGTGCCCAACACGGAGGACCTGGGCCTCGACAAGGCCGGGATCGAGACCGACGAACGCGGCTATATCAAGGTGGACGAACAGTTGCGCACCAACGTCCCCGGCATCTGGGCGCTTGGCGATTGCAACGGCCGCGGTGCGTTCACGCATACGTCGTACAACGACTATGAGATCGTCGCTGCCAATCTCCTCGACAATGACCCCCGCAAGGTGACGGACCGCATCGCAGCCTATGCCATGTTCATCGACCCTCCGCTCGGCCGCATCGGCATGACCGAAGCAGAAGCCCGGCAATCCGGACGCAAGCTGCTGGTCGGCACTCGCCCCATGAGCCGCGTCGGGCGCGCAGTGGAGAAGGGCGAGAGCCAGGGCTTCATGAAGATGGTGGTCGACGCGGATACCCGGATGATCCTGGGTGCCGCGATCCTTGGCGTGACCGGCGACGAGGTGATTCACTCACTGCTCGACATCATGTATGCCAAGGCACCCTATACCACCATCAGCCGCGCGATGCACATCCATCCCACGGTGTCCGAGCTGGTGCCGACGCTGCTGCAGGAGTTGCGGCTACAGGCCTGAGTACTACCTCCTTCAGAGCAGCTTGCACGCCTCGTCGAATTCCAGGCGGGGGCCGCGCGGAAACAGCTTGGCAGGGTCGCCATAGCCCAGATTGCACAGGAAGTTCGATTTCACGTGGCTGTCCGGGAAATGTTCGAGCTGAAAGGCATTGTCCTTCGGGTCCGCGGGAAAGAATTCGTGATCGACCTTGGCATTGTCGAAGCCGGACATCGGCCCGCAGTCGAGCCCCACCGAGCGGGCGGCAATGATGAAGTACGCGCCCTGCAGGGAACTGTTTCGCCTCGCGGTAGCCAGCGCGAGCTCCGGGGTATCGGCGAACCAGGAGCGTGCGTCCGCATGCGGAAACAGCTTGGGCAGGAGTTCGTAGAACTTGATGTCATAGGCAATGATGGCGGTGACCGGTGCGGCCATGGTCTTCTCCGCATTGCCTGGCGCCAGCGCGGGCAACAGGCGCTGTTTGGCCTCGGGGGTACGCAGGAACAGAATGCGCGCGGGAGAGCAGTTGGCGCTGGTCGGCCCCCATTTCATCAAGTCATAGAGCTGCCGCAGGGTCTCGTCGCTCACGGGCTGGTTCAGCCACGCGCTGTGTGTGCGTGCCTCGCGAAACAGCAGATCGATGCCTTCCTCACTCAAGCGCTTGCTCATCGTCATCTCCTTGAAACGGGATTGGACCGCGCGGCTACCCGGCCGGGTCGATGCCGCTTCTGTCTAGCATAGGCAGCGCAGTGCACCGCCGCGCTGTCGGATTCTGCATCTACCCGCAAGGCTTGCCCCCGCCATCGGCATGTGCTGGCGCGCGGGCAGGGGCTCCGGTATCCGAAAGGCCACTCAGGCGCCGGCCCAAACGCGCTGCGGTCGGCCGAAGCGGCAATTGCCGACCCTGATACGTGGGGCGATACTAGCGAACAGTCAGCGTCCCTGTGCCACGACAAGAAGGGGGAACAATGGGCGAGAAGAAAAAAGCACCACGCTCCGCGCCCGCGCAAGCTGAAGCGCCGCGCACAGAGCTACCGGGCCAGGTCGTGCTGGTTCTGCAAGGTGGCGGTGCGCTTGGTGCCTACCAGGTGGGCGTCTACCAGGCCTTGCATGAGGCGGGGCTCGAGCCGGCGTGGGTGATCGGCACCTCGATCGGGGCGATCAACGGGGCCATCATCGCGGGCAATCCACCAGAGCGGCGGCTCTCCCGGCTCAAGCAGTTCTGGGATGGCGTTGCCTATCGCGGCGCCGCCGGGAGCGGCAGCTTTCGCCCATTCGAGGACTGGATGCGGGTGCTGGCGGTCACAACCCGGGGCATTCCCTCGTTCTTCACCCCAAGCCCCGATGTCTGGTGGGGGGGCGTACAGGCCACTGTCGGCCTCGCCAAGGCGGCGTTCTACTCGACTTCGCCGCTGCGCGCGACCCTGGCGAAACTGGTCGACTTCGACTACCTGAACACCAGGCACGCACGGCTGACGGTCGGCACGGTCAGTGTCCGCAGCGGCCGCATGCGTTACTTCACCAACCGTGACGCGCCGCTGAACGTCGATCACGTGATGGCTTCCGCAGCGTTCCCACCTGGCTTCCCCCCGGTACAGGTCGAAGGCGAGCCATACTGGGACGGCGGCATCTATTCGAACACTCCGCTCGAAGCGATTCTCGATGACCGCCCGCGCCTCAGCTCGCTGATCTTCGCGGTGCAGCTTTGGCCCACCAGCGGTCCGGAGCCCAATTCCATCTGGGAGGTAATGAGCCGGCTGCGGGACATCCAGTATTCCAGCCGGGCGGAATCCCATCTGGAGCGGCAGCGGCAGATCCACCGCCTGCGGCATGTGATCCGCGAACTGGGCAAGCATATTCCGGAAGGCGAACGCGGGCAGGCCGCCGTGCAGGAACTGCTAGGTTGGGGGTGTGGGACGACCATGCACGTGGTCGAGCTCGATGCGCCGCAACTCGACGGCTACGACATGCACCGCGATATCGACTTCTCCACGTGTGGGATCGAGCGCCGCTGGAGGGCCGGGTACAAGGACACGCAATATGCACTGGAGCGTGCCCCCTGGCGCGAGCCACTGGATCCGATAGAGGGGATTGCCGTGCATCGGATCAGCGCGGAGATGCCGGATGCATCGCAGCCTTCCCATTCAGGGGTCGCGAAATAGCCGGGCCGGTTCGGCCGTCGCGTGCATCCCCCCGGCCTCAACACAGCCGTAAAGCCGGGGCTTGGCAAGCGCGGGTTCAGGCCAAGGCGCCGTCGGTGTAGACGTCGAACCTGCGTGCGGGATCGGCCGATACGCCGCTGCGGTCCATGCCGGCCACGGCACCGTCGGTGTAGACGTCGAACTTGCGCGCGGGATCGGCCGATACGCCGCTGCGGTCCATGCCGGCGAGAGCCCCGTCAGTGTAGACGTCGAACTTGCGCGCGGGATCGGCCGATACGCCGCTGCGGTCCATGCCGGCGAGAGCCCCGTCAGTGTAGACGTCGAACTTGCGCGCGGGATCGGCCGATACACCGCTGCGGTCCAGGCCCGACAGGGAGCGCTCGTCGCCGGCGGGTGCAATGGCGTGGCCACCTTCGCTGAAAGCATCGAAGCGGCTGGCCCGTGCGCCGTCGCTGTACACGTCGCGCATGTCCATACGGATGGTGTTGTCGCGTGGTGTGGCAGCTTGGGCAATGCTGGCGACGCATGCGGCTGCAATGGTGGCGATGGCGAAAACCGTGTTAGCGAACTGGCGAGTCATGGTGGTACTCCGATTTGCGGTGAGGAAGGAAGAACGCAGCGGGCGTCCTTTCTCCTATACGCAGAAGCTGTGCCACTGGATGCTGACGGCAAAGGTGCCGTTGCAGACCCGTCATGAGCCAAAATTCGTTCGATGGACGGAGCAAATGTTGGGCGAATACAAACTCGCGGCGTATGCGCCACCAGCAAAAACCAACACTCTTGGAGCTACGCTATTCCCGGCTCGGCACGCGCGTCGCCGATTCGCCAAAGACCCAGCTCAGCGCCAGTCCCGCAGCGAGCGCGTCGTTGCGCCGGACCAGCGGGCTGCTCTCGAATGTCGCACCGTCCAGCCGGTCGTAGCGGACGAAGGCGCCAAACCAGATATGGCGGAAGCGCTTGGACAGCGAAGCCAGCGCCATGCTGCCCGAGTATCCGCCATGCGCCTCGTAGGCCGGGCGTGCCGCGGTCGCGAATTGCTCTTCGACGGAGTAGAAGTACCGGTTGTAATGCGCGGTCGAAAAGATCGGCCCCGCCGTGAGCCCCAGATTCCAGCCGGCGAAGCCGCCCACGTTGGCGACGTCCAGGTTCAGGTTCGGCGAGAAGATCCAGCCGATCGCCTTTGGCGACGATTCCACAGTCACGGCCAGCCGTACCGGCAGCCGCAGATCGAGGCGGGCGCGGTCGGCAGCGGAATGCCACAGCGTGATTGCCAGCGAAGGGCCGATTTCCACCGCGGTCTTCAGGTCGGGCATGCCGCTGCGGACCTGGTCGTTCCGGCTCTTCACGGGTAGCGAGATGCCGAGGCTCACGTTGAGTTCGACCCGGTCGCTATCGAACAGCTTGCCGCGTACGCCATTGCGGTCCGCGCGGAAATGTTCGCCCCGGTAGATAAAGTAGGGCACCGGGAACAGGAGGTTGGCGCGTTCGTCCGATCCGCGATAGTGCGGCAACGTGATGCCCCCGACGCCAAGGCCGGCTTCCCATAACGGCCGCTCGATGTCATCGAAATCCTGCGCCGCCCCCGTCGTCGTGAACGCCGCGGCCGCGACCGCCAAGGCACCGCAGCGCTTGCGGAACCTCATATCGCCTCGGGGGCGGAATGTCGAAGCCCGTGGCGGTCGTCGCGCCGCCTCTTGCCCTCGATGCGCATGCGTCTTATCCCTTCGTGAAGATCTCGAAAAAATGCTTGCTCGGGTCCTCGAAATAGATTCTGCGGCCGCCATCGTCCGTGCTGACCTCGCCGGGGCGGCGGCGATACGGGTCCGCCCAATACATCAGCTTGCGTGCGCGGATTCGGGCGAAGCTTTGCTCGAATTCGGCGTCGCTGATCAGGAAGGCGTAGTGCTGCAGGGCAACATCGCCTTCCGCGTCCATGAAATCCAGGGTGACGTCGTTGTCCAGCCGTACGGCAAGAAACGGCCCGAACGGCACGGCCGCGGGGCGTCCGAGGATCTCGCAGAGGAAGTCGGCGGACACCTTCTTGTCATGAGAAAAGACGATGGTGTGGTTGAGCTGGATGGCCATGCCGCAGTCTCCGGGTGGATGTGTGCAAGGACCGGCGTGTGACCCGGCCGGGAAAGGCCAACCGGCCGGCGCGCTGGGGCTCACACGCCACCCTCGCAGGGTACATGGATTTCGGCGCGCCGGATTCCTTGTTGTCGCTACGCGCGCTTGGCGCTTCGTTCCGGCGGCTGCCAGTTTTCCACCAAGTCCAGCAAGCCAGGGAAACGCGCTTCCAGATCCTCGCGGCGCAGCCGGCTGCGCCGTTCCAGGCCATATTGCCGCTGGCGGATCACCCCGGCTTCGCGCAAGGCTTTGAAATGGTGGGTCAGAGACGATTTTGGCCGGTCGAAACCGAACCATCCGCAGGGGTGGTCGTAGGCATCCGACTCCCGCATCAGTTTGTACACGATGGTGAGGCGCAGAGGATCGGCCAGTGCGCCCAGGATAACTTCCAGCCGCAGGTCTTCAACGGCGGGTTCCTCGAGCGGTGGCGGGAGATTGGCTGGCGTGCCGGTGGCGGTGGTTCTCATGGTGCACTCACTATAGCACCTGTACGAGATTTCTCGAACTGCTCTATAGTTCGACAAATCTCGTACAGGAGTGTCGTCATGTCCGTTACCTCTACTGCCAGCGTCGCCAACCCCGCCATTGCCTCCCCACCGGCACGCATGTGGACGGCCGCCTGGCTGGTCACTGCCGTGTTCATGCTGTCGAACTCGACCACACCGCTCTACGTGCATTGGCAGGAGCAGCTGGGCTTTTCCTCTGGCATGCTGACCGTCATCTTTGCGCTCTACATCGCCGGATTACTGGGGACGCTGCTGGTAGCGGGGCAGTTATCAGACCATTACGGGCGCAAGCCGGTAATGATTCCCGGCCTGGTCGCCGCGCTGGTTGCCTGCGGACTGTTCGCCAGCGCCACCTCGATCGGCATGCTCGCCGTGGGCCGGCTGCTGGCCGGCGTGGCCGTGGGCGTGATCGTTTCAGCCGGCATGGCGGCGGTGGTCGATGCCGGCGGCGCCGAGCACAAGCGCCGGGCGGCGCTGCTGGCCTCCATCGCGATGGTGCTCGGTGCCGGCCTGGGGCCGCTGTTGGCGGGTGGATTGGCCCAGGCGCTGGCGCAACCGGTGCTGCCCATCTTTGCAGTCGAGGCGCTGGTGCTGGTCAGTGCGCTGATCGCAGCCCTGCGCCTGCCCGGACGGAGCACACGGGCGGCTCGCTCCCTTAGTCTGCAACTCCCGCACGTGCCCGTCGGCAACCGGCGCCAGGTCTGGTACGGCATCGCCACCTTCGGCCCGGGCATCACCGCAACCTCGTTCGTGCTGGCACTCGGGCCGTCGCTCCTGGCACGGCTGCTCGAAGTGCGCAGTCCCTTGCTGGCAGGCGGCATGGCCTGCGCGATGTTTTTCACTGCTGTCGGCGTGCAGCTTGCCGTACGGCAATGGCCGGTGGCGCGAATCTTTGCCGGCAGCGCGTCGGCCACAGTGCTGGCGATGGCTAGCCTGGCGCTGGCCATCCACGCCTCGCTGGTGCCAGCGCTGATCGCCGCAGCGTTGCTCGCCGGGGCCGGCCAGGGGCTCGGCCAACTGGGAGGCCTGACCCTGATCGGCCTGCACATGCCTGACAGCCATCGCGCGCAGTCCAATGCAGTGCTCAACATCGGCGGCTATATCCCGGCGGGTCTGCTGCCCGTGGCGACGGGGTACCTGATCGACGCCGTGGGGCTGGCATCGGGCGCGATGCTGTTTGCACTGGTGCTGGCCGTCGCCGCACTGGCCGGAGGTGCCTGGGCAGTGCGCCGGGCCGGGCAGGGGAGTGCCTGATTCCAGGCGTGTGAGTTTGTTGTCTGTTGCAAGCCTATGCTGGAGTGGGAGCCCTAGCGGACCATGCACCATCCACACCTTCAGCCCGGCACGCTGTGGCCGGCCATCGTGCGACAGACGGCACACGCCCTGCAGAGCGGGGCGTTGTGCCCGATCGAAACCGTCCAGACGGCGATCGAGGACGGCGGCGTGCGGTTTCTCGTCCGCCAGGTGTCGAGCCTGGCTCACAAGGACAAGGCACGCAGGGCGGGCAGTGCCGGGGGCAATCCATTCCTGCCCTATGACCCCGAACTGTTTGTCGCGGATATCTCCGATACCCATGTGGCCTTGCTCAACAAGTTCAATGTCATCGAGCATCACCTGCTCATCGTCACCCGCCGCTTCGAACTGCAGGAATCATTGCTGACCGTGGCGGACTTTGCCGCGCTGCTGGTTTGCATGGCGGAGTTCGGAAGCCTGGGCTTCTACAACAGTGGGGCAGCCGCGGGAGCGAGCCAGGTCCACAAGCACTTGCAGATCGTGCCGCTGCCGTTCGCCGAGGGTGGCCCGGCGCTGCCGATTGGCCCCTTGCTGGAGTCGGCGCGGAGCGCCGGCATCCTCGGCGCCGTCCCCGGCCTGGGATTTGCGCATGCGTTCGCGCCGCTGGATCTGTTTGCGGCGCCCGTGCACGAGATGGCATGCACGGCGTGCGAGCGCTACCGCGCACTGCTCGATGCGGTTGGCGTGAAGGCGGTCGATGTCGATGGCGGACTGCGCCAGTCGGCACCTTACAACCTGCTGGTCATGTCCACAGGGCTGCTGCTGGTGCCGAGATCCACGGAATGCGTTGAAGGCATCTCGGTCAATGGCCTGGCGTTCGCCGGCTCGTTGTTTGTCCGGGATGAGGCGCAGATGCGGGCCATTGAGGGCCTTGGACCGATGAATTTCCTCCGGCGCGCTGCAGCAGCGCCGAAGAATGGTCTCAGTTTGCTGAGACCAGCTTGAGCCCAATAACGCCAGCCAGGATGAAGACAATGCAGAGGATCCTCATCAGCGAGCCAGAGTCCCCCAGGAAGGCTATTCCCACAATCGCCGTACCAGCTGCCCCAATGCCGGTCCAGACCGCGTAGCCGGTCCCTACTGGCAGGGTGCGAAGCGAGATGGAAAGCAGAATGACGCTGGCCAGGCC
This sequence comes from Ralstonia pickettii DTP0602, assembly GCA_000471925.1. Taxonomy (NCBI): domain Bacteria; kingdom Pseudomonadati; phylum Pseudomonadota; class Betaproteobacteria; order Burkholderiales; family Burkholderiaceae; genus Ralstonia; species Ralstonia pickettii. The sequence goes on along the minus strand of CP006667.1, from coordinate 2,278,174 downwards.
AGTAGCGACAGTGAGCACAGCAGGTATCAGTCGTGTAAAGCCGAACGACGACTTCATAAAGAACGCGAATGCGATTTCGAGAACGCCGGCCAAGCTGAGTAATGTCCATGCCATGAGTGACAGATCCATTCAACCATGAGTTCGAAAAAGCGAGCGCTATGAGAGGCGCCCGCTTCCTGGCTTATCAGGCCTTGATGGCGGCCGGCCTCGATCGGAACGCAACGCCGAAGCGATTGAATGCGTTCATCAGGCCAATGGCATAGGTCAGGTCGGCGAGTTCCTTGTCGCTGAACTCGGCTGCCGCGGCCTGGTAGTCTGCATCGGGAATGCCCGTGTCGGCCACGCGAGTCACGGATTCCGCCCAACGCAGCGCGACCCGTTCGCGAGCACTGAAGACTTCGCCGGCATCGCGCCATACGGGCACAAGAACGAGCTTTTCCACCGCAAGGCCGGATTTGAGCAGGTCGCGCGAGTGCATATCGATGCAGAATGCGCAGCCGTTGATCTGCGAGACCCGCAGATACACGAGATCGACCAGTTCCTTTTGCAGGTCGTTCTTCTGAAGCGTGACATACACGCCGCCGAAAGCCTTGTACCCCTCGGGAGATGCCTTGGTGTAGTCGATGCGATGGGCCATGATGTGTCCTTGAAGTGGGTGATGAAGGACTTCATCTTGGTGTACCTTGGCCTATCCGGGAAGATCCAAGATCCATGCTCCTCACTAGGCCATGAATACTCGGCGGACCGGTCATATCAGGGCCAGGATACGCTTTGCCAGGCCTTCCGCGGTCTTCCGGGAATCGATGTTGGTGAAGTTGAGAAGCAATGCCGATGCGTCGTCACGACCTATCGTCCAATCCGTCAATGCTTCCGCATACAGTCCCGCTTCCCGCATGCGCGCAACGAGCCGGCGGTCTGACAGCTTGCCTTGCAGCCGCAAGATCAGGTGCATGCCACCGGGCTGTGAATCGATTCGCACATGTTCGCCAAGAACGCTCCCCAGGCCTGCGGCGGTGGCGTCCCGACGCTCGGCATAAAGCTTCCGCATCTTTTGGATATGTCGAGCGAAATGGCCTTCCGCGATAAAGGCTGTGACGATCGCCTGGGTAAGCGCGGGACTTCCGCCTGTCAAGGCCTGGCTGATCTGTTCGAACCGTTCGACCAGCGCTTCCGGCACGACCAGATAGGCAAGCCGGATGCCAGGAAAAAGCACTTTGCTGAATGTGCCCGCGTAGAGTACCCGGCCCTCGCGATCCAGGCTCTTCAACGCAGGAAGCGGGCGGCTGACATAGCGGTATTCGCCATCGTAGTCGTCCTCGATAATCCATGCCTTGCTTCGCTCGGCCCAGTCCAGCAGTGCCCAGCGCCGGGGAAGAGACAATGACACGCACAGCGGGCTCTGGTGGGCCGGCGTGACTACCGCGGCATGTGCTCGTGGTGCCAACTTGATTCCATCCGCGACGACCATGCCATCCTGGTCCACTGGCACCGGGACCGCTTTGATATGCATATGTCCCAGTAGCTCCCGCGTGGGTGGGTATCCGGGGTTCTCCAGCCAGACGCGATCTCCAGCCTTCAAGAGCGCATGCGCAATCAACTCCATGGTGTGACGATATCCCGAGGTCACGAAAATCTGAGCCGGCGAGCAACTGATGCCACGCGAAACCTGCAGATAGGCTGCGATTTGGGAACGCAGTTGCGGCACGCCGTACACGGGGGGATGAACCATATCCGATGGTTGCATCGCGCGCGCGCAGCGCGCGCCCAGGCGGGCCCAGACCTTGCGGGGAAATGCGTCCAGCGCAGGCAATCCCATCTGGAACGGCAAGATCGAATCTGGACGAAAGCTCGTTGAACCGGCCCGGCTGTCGGGCGGGCGGCGCGGGCCTGCAATCGGCACGCGCGGCTTGAGATCGGGCGCCACGATGGTGCCTGCCTGGCCGCGGGCTTGAATGTATCCCTCGGCAGCCAGCAAGGAATAGGCCGCGTCGATAGTCCCCCTGGCCAATCCCAACTCCTTGGTCAGGGCTCTTGCAGAAGGAATTCGGTCGCCCGGCTTCAATACGCCGTTGGCAATGGCGTCGCGAAACCGATCGTAGATCTGTCGGTAGCGTGGGGTGGCCGCCGTCGGGTCCAATCGCGAGATGGGGCTGGGCTTCGCTGTGGTCATGGACTAGTCAGCTGCGAGCATCGTTATGAATTCGATATCGGTGGATACGGACGCGACTGCCCTGATCGGCAAGCGGCATAGCCAAAGTCCGCGTTTGGTCTCTAGCTACTACTCTGTACCTACAAGCGAAGTGTCAGCGGCCTTGCGCCCCTTGGCCAGCCTCGCCGCGAAAGGAAAAAACCATGCGATCCCTCTTCAGGCACTTGTCGGTCGCCGCTGCCGGCGCTGCTTTCTGCGTTGCTGCCTTCGCGCAGAACGCCCCGGATACCGGCCGTCCCCCGGCGATCCTGCCGCTCGAATCGGAACCGGCGCCGAAACTCATTGCATATCCGCCGCTGGCTGCGCCGCTGGCTCGAGGCGTCGTTATCATTCAGTTCCGGACAGAGAACTTCCGCGTCATGCCGGTATTCGGCAAGACCGCTGTCGAAGTGTCGCCGCGTATCGGGCACCTCCATGTGACGGTTGACGACTGGCACGGAACCTGGGCACACACCAGCGAAGATCCGATCATCCTGGTTGGATTGACGCCTGGCGCGCACAAGCTTCGGCTCGAGCTTGCCGATCCCAATCACAAGATTCTTGCCAGCGAGACAGTTTCCGTCACCGTCCCAGACCTGAAGACGTCAAAACCCCACCAGCATTGAGGCCTGTGCGTTCTCATCCGGGAGACGCGGCATAGGCCTGCGGCAAGATGTTCACGGCCACGGCAGCAATGTCCGCACCGATGCCTGTGGCGGCTCCGTCAAGGAGCCGGCCGTCAGCGGGAGAGGTTACTCCTCGCCCAGGATCGCGCGATTCCGAGTGCCAACTGATTGCACCGTAGCCGCTGTCGCGCCAGGTCCAGGTTCCAGTCGAATGTCGCGGAAGGTGAGCAGCTTGCCTCGATCCCCACGAGGGCCAACGGGATCGATGGGTTTTCCGGACTGATGCTCAACCAGGCGAATGGGCGCGTCGTGCTCGCACCACTGATCGCCCCACTGCAGTAGCGCCACCAGCACAGGGTACAGCGCCTCGCCCTTCGGGGTCAGCCGGTACTCCTGGCGCCGTTCGGCGTCCTCCAGGGGCACCTTTTCCAGCACGCCGTGCTCGATCAGTGTGTTCAAACGAGCCGTCAGCACGTTCCTCGCAATGCCCAACCGACGCTGAAAGTCGTCAAAGCGCGTGGTGCCCAGGGTGCATTCGCGAACGATCAGCAGGCTCCACCACTCGCCTACCTGCTCGAGTGCGCGGGCGATGGAACAGTTCATTCCGTCAAAGGATTTACGGTACATGGCCGCATTCTATTCACATAAGTTGCGTCACGCAACTTGCCATGCTATCTTGCGCCGAATAGTTTCGTCACGCAACTTTTGCCCGCATGGGCCAAGAAGGAAATTCACCGTGGATCGACGTCTCATCGTATTGGCCGGCGGCATGTTCGCCATAGGCACGGACAGCTTCGTCGTCGCCGGCATCCTGCCGCAGGTGGCTGGTTCGCTCGACGTATCGGTGGCACTTGCCGGACAGATGGTGACGCTCTATGCGCTAAGTTATGCGTTGCTGTCACCCGTCCTTGCTGCGGCAGCGGCGCATTGGCCGCGCAAACGACTACTTCTTGCGGGCCTGGCCGTGTTTGTCCTTGGCAACGTGATAACAGCACTCGCGCAGAGCATTGGGCTCGTGCTCGCGAGCCGTCTGTTGGCTGGCCTGGGTGCCGCGATGTACAGTCCCACGGCGACCGCCGCCGGGGCGTCGCTGGTGCCTTCCGAGCAGCGCGGTCGTGCGCTGGCGATCATCATTGCCGGCCTGTCCAGCGCTACGGCGCTGGGTGCACCCTTTGGCACCTACCTCGGCGGTTGGCTCGACTGGCGAGCCACGATGTGGTTCGTCGCTGGCGTAGGCGCGGTCGCCGGCGTTGGCGTCTGGCGGCTGCTTCCAGACATTGCTTCGCCCCCGGCCCTCAGCCTGGCGCGCCGCCTGGCGCCGCTCGCTGACGCCCGCATCCTGTTGACACTGCTGACCACCTGGCTCGCGTACTCGGGGCTTTTCGTGGTCTACACGTATGTCGGAGTGAGCTTTGAGCGCGCAACCGGCGGCGACTCGCAAGTCCTGGCCGGGATGCTGCTGCTGTGGGGTGTTGCCGCCACTGTCGGCAATCTCGCGGCGGGCCGGCTGACAGACCGATTCGGCAGCCGGCGCATCATTACTCAGCAGTCCCAAATATATGCGACAGATGGGGCATCAAAGAATGATCGAATGAGGGTGCGCTTTTTCTGCAGCCCACGCAGTTGTTGCTCGACGCGAATCTCCAGCTTCTCGCCGGTGCGCAGCGGATTGCGCGCCACGCCGGTGCGCTTGAGGTGACTCCATACCAGCTCGTCCGGATTGAGGTCCGGCGCGTAACCCGGCAGGAAGTGCAACGTTAATCTGCCGCCAGTGGATTCGACGTACTCGCGCACACTTGCCTTCTTATGGGCTGGCAAGCCGTCAATGACAAGATGCACCGGCTTGCGCCTGCCCCTCATCATCTTCCTGAGCAATTCGATGAACAGCTCCGCGGTGAGCGCGCCCTTGTACGTCGCGAACCAGAAGCCGCCCCGGGCGTTGACCGCCGAGGCTGCCGAGATCGATTGGCGCTGGCCGGGGCGCTCGATCACCGGACTCTGCCCTTTGAGCGCCCAAGTCTTGCCGTGCACCGTGTCGGCTCGAAACCCGGATTCATCCCAGAAGTAGATTTCCGCCCCACTACGTCGGGCCCTTGCTGCAAGGTCGGGATAGGTCTCACGCTGCCAGCGCTCAATCGCCTGGGGATCTCGCTGATAGGCGCGCTGCAGTGGTTTTTGTGGCGTCAGGCCCAAACGGGCCAGCAACCTCCCCACTGCGGTCAGGCCCATGCGCACACCAAACTTTTGCTCAATCAAGGTGGCCACGATTTGCCGCGTCCACAGCCCGAAGTCCAATCCGAATTGCCGCGGGTCCCTGCCGTTAATCCAGCGTAGAACCTGGGCCTGCTGGCGCGCTGTGAGCTTGGGCGGTCGACCGGTGGCAGGCCGCGCTGCCAGTGCCCGCTCCCCATTGCCGCGCCCGCTGGCAGCCTTGAGCCATCGGTAGATCGAGGTGCGATTCATTCCCAGGGACTTCACTACCTCCGACGGCTTCTCGCCTTCCTTCACCCGGCGCAACGCCAGCAGCCGAAATTCTTCCTGCGTCGCGCGATCCAGTTGGCGGCCATCTCGTTTCATGGCTCATGAGACTACCGTCGATCCCATTCGTTCAATTTTTGTCGCCTTATTTTGGGACTGGTCAGTAATACCGCAATTGCGATCGCAGCGATTGACTTCGCCCTGATGCCGTGGACATCCGCATCGCTTGCAACAGCGATCCCGGCGATCATCGTCTGGGGCCTGTGCGGCTGGGGGCTACTGGTACCGCAACAGCATCGGCTGATCAGCCTGTCGCCGGCTGCGTCACCCCTGTTGCTGGGGCTGAACTCTGCTGCGGTCTACATCGGAGTCTCGATGTCCGGCGTCATCGGAGCCGCAGCGCTCACCTGGCTGGACCGACATGCGCTTGGCCTCGTCGGGGCCGCACTCATCGCCGCCTCCCTGCTAGCCGCCGAATGGGCACAGCAACGGATCACACCTCGCGGCCATGTCGCGCATGCATCGTAGCCGACGGCTTCCGCGTTCATCTACTACATGATGCTCTCTGTTGGATCGCTGCGTTGATGCAGGCGATCCAGGTCGCCCGCGCCGGCGCAGCCAAAAATGCGCCCAGCTAGGGAGCGGGCGCCGGACGGGCGCGAGTGTCGCGCACGGAGGTCGGGGCAGGGTACACGTCGTCACCGGGCGCGATGGGCACGCGGGGCGGCGCAGGCGTTGCCGAGGTATCCCGCGGGGGCGCCTCGCATCCCGCCATGGCCGCGGCCAGCAGGGCGATGACGGTGCACTCGGCCAACACGCAGCGCAAGGCGCGGCCAGGCCGAGGGAGGAGGGTGCAGTGCATGGGAGCCGCTTTGAGAGTCATGCCTCAAAGCTTAGGTGATTCAGGGCGCCACACCGTACAACGCCCTGTATCTGCCATGGGTACCCCGCTACTTGCCGCTCACGCCACCTTCACCGCGGCCGCATCCCCCGGGCCGTCCGTCGCTTCGCGCTGGAGCGCTGAGGCGCGCTGCGCCAGCTTGCTGAGGCTGGGGTTAATCGGCTTGAGCTCCATGCGCTCGGCCGCCAGCGCGCAGGCCAGGTTGGCGCGTTGGCCTCGCAACGCCGCCTCGATCAGCGTCAGGTTGATGAGATCGCGCTGGGCGTGGCTGCCGCCGAACCGATGCGCGATCTGGCGCACCGGCAGCAGCAACCCGATGGCGTGGTCGTAGTCTCGCCGCGAGAAGGAGACCAGGGCCTCGGTCACCGGCAGGCCGACCTCGCGGGTCATCATGGCGTTTGTGTCGCTGCCTCCTGCCGCTGCGCGCATGCTGGCAAGCAGGCCGGACAGGGCGCTGTCGCGCCCCGCGCAGAGATAGGACATGGCAGCATGGGTGTCGTTGAAGGCGTAGTAGCCTTCGGCGCCGCGCGCCTGCCAGGTGCCGGCCAGTTCATTCCAGCGCTCGCCCACGTCGATGCCGCGCAGGTGCAGGCGCCACAGCATGGCGCAGGCATCGATCAGCTCCAGCGCCACCGACGAGTGGTTCTCGCGGATGTGCGCGTCGTAGATGTCCAGCACCTGCCTGGTATGGCCGAGTTCGAGATGGAACAGCGCCAGGTGCCACCAGTTGTGCACGGCCATCATATTGTCCTGGGACCAGTCGGCAGCGCGCCCGCTCAGCCAGTCGATGCCTTCGTCCTGGCGGCCCTGCATTTCCATCACATGGGCGACTGCATGAATCGCCCAGGGATCGCGCGGGTTCAGTTCCAGTGCAAAGCGTCCGCGTTCCTCCGCTTGCTCGTACAAGTGCGTTTCCTCCAGGCCGAACGCATGCATGCCAAGGACATAGCCGAAGCCGGGTACGCGCGTATTCCAGTGGGGCAGCACCTGGGCGATGCGGTCGCGCAGCAGGGTGGACTGCCCGAGCAGGAAGTCCCCGATATGGGCGATCTGCAGCGCCAGGCTGTCGCGCGGATAGTCGACCACGATGTCACCGTATAGCTGGATCGAGCGTGCGAAGTGGCCATCCAGCCAGACGCGTGCCGCCGCGATATGCCGGCGCTCGCGCTCGTTGGCGCTGGCGCACAGCGCTTCGCCTGCCTCGACGCTCTGCCTGAGCATCGGCTCCACGGTGCCGTCGCCAGCTGTGATCATCATCCCCGCGCGCATGGCATGGCCCATCACGAAGCCCGGATCTTCGGCCAGGGCATGGTCGATCACCGTAAGCGGGTCGCCATAGTACCCATGCAGCAATTCCAGGGCGGCTTCGAAGCGCTCCAGCGAGTTGGTGTTGGTGCTCGAGACCGAAACACCCCGCGAGTCAGTATGTGTCATGACGCAATCCTTCCAGTGTGACTGAGGCAGCGCTTGCCTCGATGGCGGCCCCCTGTTCGCCTGCTTTGACAGATGCCACGCGGGCCGGGGTTGTCGTCATGCTAGGTAGCCGGCGTGAACGGGCGCGGCAATCCAGCGTGAAAGAAGCGTGAAAATTGCGGCAGGCCAGGAAGTACCGGCTTCGTATCTTTGTGCTGCCGAGGCGCGCACGGGCCCGTGCCGTCGCCTATAAATGATGGGCTTTCAGGTTTCCCTATCATGGCCCGCGCCCGTCTTGACCTGTTCGGCGGCTTCCAGCTGAGTTCTGCAGACGGAACGCCGATTTCGCTTTCTGCCCGCAAGGCGCGCGCCGTGCTGGCCTATCTCGCGCTGGCGCAAGGGCGTGCCCAGCCGCGCGACAAGCTGGCCGCACTGTGCTGGGCCGAAAGCAATACCGAACAGGCGCGCAGCAGCCTGCGCCAGGCACTCAGCGCGGCGCGGCGCGCACTGGAAGAAGCTGGCCAGCACGTGGTGCTGGCGGAAGCCGACTGCGTGACGCTCGGCGAAATCGAGGTCGACGTGTGCGAGTTCGAGCAGTGTGCCCGTGAAGCCACGCCCGCGTCGCTGGAGCGCGCCGCGGCGCTGTACCGGGGTGACTTGCTGGAGGGCTTTCATGCCGCCGCGCCGGCGTTCGACCACTGGCTGGCGATCGAACGCGAGCGTCTGCGCGGCGTGGCGTTGGCGGCCATGGCCAGGTCGCTGGCGCACCACGAGCAGGCTGGCGAGACGGAGCGGGCCATCGCCACTGCCACCCGGCTTCTTGCCCTCGATCCGTTGCAGGAAAGCGTGCACCGGACGCTGATCCGGCTGTATGAACGCCAGGGCCGGCAGGCGCTGGCGCTCAAGCAGTACCGCTTGTGTCGGGCGGCGTTGCAACGCGAACTCGGGGTATCGCCTGAGCCCGAGACCGAGGCGCTGTACCAGGCAATGCTGCGGGCCCGCCGCGAGCCGGTGGCTGGCATGCCGGCCGCTGACGACGGTGCCGTGGTGCCACCTGCCTCGGCCGCAATGGCTTCCGAGCCGCAGCTGCGCCACGCAGTGGTCCTGGTAGCCAGCCTGGACGATAGCAGCGCTGGCCTGGAACCCGAGCCATTGCACGAGGCCCTTGCCCGTTGGCGCCAGCAGGCCAGGGCATTGGCCAGCGCCTGCGGCGGCCATATCACCGATGAAATCGGCACCCGGCTGACCATCGTGTTTGGCGTTCCGGTGGCGCATGGGAATGACGCCGAGCGCGCCCTGCACACCGCCGGGGCGCTGCATGCCGGTCTGGCGCGGCTGGCGCAATCCGCCAACGCCAGGCTGCTGGCGCGCGTAGGCCTGGCCAGCGGCCAAGTGCTGGCGGCCCGCGGCGACAGCGGCATGACGCTGACCGGCGGGCCGGTTGGCGTGGCCTTGCAGGCGATGGAGCGCGTCGAGCCTGGCGCAACCATGGTGTCTAACCGGGTCTACCAGGCGCTGCCCGGACGCCTCGAAGCCGACTGCGTGGCACAGGCCGTGCTCCCCGGCGTGGCCGAGCCGATTCCGCTCTGGCGCGTGCGGCGCTTCCTCGGCGTGGAACAGGCACCGGCGCAGCACGCCTTTGTCGGGCGGCAAGCGGAGCTGGCCCAGCTCGCCGGCGTTGCCGACAGCTGCCTGCGGTCCGGCCATGGCCGGGTCGTGCTGATCCGCGGCGAGGCGGGCATCGGCAAGAGCCGGCTCGCCGACCGCTTCGTCGCGCTGGCGCGCGAGCATGGCCTGGAGGCACACCGGGCGCTTGTGCTCGACTTCGGCGCCGGCAGCGGCGGCGATCCCTTGCGCATGCTCGCGCGCAGTCTGCTTGGCGCCGCGCCTCGTGCGGAGGCGGATGGCTGCGGCGCCGAAGAAGCGACAGGCGCGGCAATCGAGCAAGCGCTCGCAGCCCTGCAACTCGGCGAAGACGACCTTGTGTTCGCTCGCGACATGTTAGAACTGCCCCAGTCCGCGGAGCAGGCCGCCGCACTGGCCGCGATGGACGCCGCCAGCCGGCAACGCGGCGCACAGCGATTGATGGCGACACTGGCCACCCGCCGCAGTGCCGCGCGGGCGCAGCTGATCGTGGTTGAGGACGTCCACTGGGCCGAGCGCACGGTGCTCGATTGCCTGGCGCAGCTGGCGGCGGCAACCCGCAGCCACGCGCTGATCCTGGTGCTGACCGTACGCCCGGAGCACGACCCGCTCGATGCGGCCTGGCGGGCGACCAGCCAGGGCGCGTCGCTGACCACCATCGACCTCGGGCCGCTCGACGATACCGAGGCGCACGAACTGGCAGCCTGCCATCGGCAGGTCGATCCTGCCGTGGCCGCTTCCTGTATTCGCCGGGCCGAGGGGAATCCACTGTTTCTCGACCAGTTGCTGCGCGGCGCGGAGGCGGGCGCGGACGAGTTGCCCGGGACGCTGCAGAGCATCGTGCTGGCGCGGCTGGACCGGTTCGGTGCCGCCGACCGGCAGGCGCTGCAGGCCGCTGCCGTACTGGGCCAGCGCTTTGGCCCGGCCGCGCTGCGGCATTTGATCGAGGATCCCGCGTACGCTTGCGAGCGCCTGGTGCAGGAGGCCATGGCCCGGCCGGAAGGCGAAGACTACTTGTTCATGCACGCGCTGATCCATGAGGCGGTGTACGCCTCGCTGCTCAAGTCGCGGCGACAGAATCTGCACCGGCGCGCGGCCGCCTGGTACGAAGGGCGGGACCCGGCGCTGGTGGCCGAGCACCTGGATGCCGCAGGCGATCCACGTGCGCCTGAGGCCTATGCATCCGCGGCGCGCCATGAGGCAGCACACTTCCGCGGCGAGCGCGCGCTGCGCCTGGTCGAGCGTGCGCAGCGCCTGGATAGCGACGACACCTGCAGGCACACGCTTGCCTGCCTGCACGGCGAGCTGGCACTTGACCTGGGCCTGCCGACGGAATCCCTGCAGGCCTTTCGGCAAGCGCAATTGCTGGCGACCGATGCGGCACAGCGGGCACGGGTGTGGCTCGGCACGGCGGCCGCCTTGCGCCTGCTCGACCGCTATGACGAAGCCCTGGCGGCGCTGCGCGAGGCGGAGCAGGCTGCCGCTGCCCTTGGCCAGCCCGAGCGGCTGGCCGAGATCGAATCGCTGCGCGGCAATCTCTATTTCCCGATGGGCGACATGGACGCGTGTCTCGCCGCCCACCAGCGCGCCCTCGGCCATGCTAGGGCGGCCGGTTCGGTGCTGGGCGAGGCGCGAGCTCTCGGTGGCCTCGGTGACGCGTACTACCAGCAGGGCCGCATGCTGACCGCGCATGCGCATTTTGTCCGCTGCGTCGAGCTGGCGCGGGTGCACGGCTTCATCCGCATCGAATGTGCCAACCTGTCGATGGTGGGCGCGGTGGAACTGTTCCGCAACCAGCTTGCGGCCGCGCAGGCCAGTTGCGACGAAGGGCTGCGCCTGGCGCGGCGCATCAACGATGCGCGCAGCGAAATGCTGGCCTACGACGTGATGACATCGACCGCGCAGCTCGCCGGCGACTGGCTGCGTGCCGAAGCGCACGCGCGGCTGGCACTGGCGCTGACGCGCCGGTTGGGGGCCCGGCGCTTCGAGGCTGAAGTGCTGGCGCGGCTTGGCCTGGCCATCGGCGCGCTCGGCCAGGTGCAGGAGGCAGAGTCCCTGCTCGACGAGGCGCTGCAGCTGAGCCACGCCAGCGGCGTGCGGTATTCAGGGCCAACCGTGCTGGCATTCCTTGCGCGCACCACGCGCGATCCGGACAAGCAGCTCGATGCCCTGCGCCAGGGCGAGGCCATTCTGGCCCAGGGCTGCGTGAGCCATTGCCACGTCGACCTGCTCGAAGCTGCAATCGAAGTTTCACTGGCCGCGCGCCGGTGGCAGGAAGCCGAACGCTACCTGGCGGCGCTACAGGACTACATGCAGCATGAGCCGTTTCCCTGGGGAGACTTCCTGATCCGCAGGGGCCGCGCCCTGATCTACGCCGGACGGGAAGAGGGGGGCGGGAGCACGCCCGCGCTTTGCGCCCGGTTGCGGCTGCTCAGGGACGAGGCACAGGCGGCCGGTCTGAATGAGTCACTGGGTGCCATTGCTGCGGCACTGGAGCGGTTGGAAGCGGCATCGCGCATCGAATAAGGCGCATCAGGCCCTTCCTGATCGAAATTCCTGCTCCCGCAGCTAACGCCTGTAGCGAGCCGGACACCTTCCCGCCAGGGTTCGGGCATCTCCTATCATGGAGTCACGCCTTGCCTGTGAACGCTGTGAACGAGCAGGCAGCTGGGGCCCGGCGCGAACCGGCCGATTCATGTTGACGGCGTCTCCGACGCCTGTACATGTTGGGAGAATTCCATGGGCGACAACCAGCAGCAAACTGTCCTGGCGCTGAACCAGCTGATCGAGGCTGGCAAGGACAGCGAACTGGCCTGCATGAGCGGTGCCAGTGAAGTGCGCGATGCGCAGCTCCGCGACATTCTGACCAGTACCGCGGATTCCTACCGGGCGTCGGTGAGGGAACTGCAGTCCCTGGTCAGTGCAATGGGCGGCCAGCCGGCTGACCGGGGTAGCATGAATGGCACGCTGTTCCGCGGTTGGATGGCGTTCCGCCACATGCTGCAGCCAAACAATGACGACGCCGTGCTGGGGATGTGCGAGCACGAGGAAGATGCTGCCAGGCGTGAGTATCAGTCCGTCATGATGAAGCCGCTGCCACCAGAGGCCAGCGCAGCGCTTCAGCGCCAGTATGATGCGTTGAAGCAGCATCATGAGCGGATTCATGCCATGCGCGGCATGCAGATTCACTAAGGGCGCACAGTCACCCCACGCAGCGTTCAAGGAGCGCCTGGCCACTGGTTACCGGTGCGGTACAGGTGCGATGTCGGCACACGTAGGCTGCCGGCCGGCCGTCGACCGGGAGCCGCCCCTGGCCGACGGGAACGTCTTCGGCGAATGCCAGGACGCGTGCCGGAAGGTAGGTGCGGTGAACGCTTTCCACCAATGGGGCGGCAGCCGCCTTATCGCCGGCAAGAATGATCCCGAACGCGCCGCGCTGCACGAAGTCCCAGGCGGCCAGGAGGTGCACGAAGCCGGCCGGGGCCGCGGTGGCGGCAGGCCGGTAGCGCTGCAATTCGTGCTCGGCGAGGTCACGATAGCGATCCTGGCCGGTGAGTTCGTGCAGGCGCAGGAAGGCGAACACGCTGGCTGAAATGCCTGACGGCGATGCGCCGTCATATGGCGCGCGAGGCCTGTGCACCAGTTGCTCGCCATCGTGGGGCGTGAAATACAGCCCGTCGTCCCAGAATTTATCGATGATCAGCGCCACGAGTTCGGCTGCGCGATCCAGGTATCGCCTGTCGAAGCAGGATTCGTAGAGGTCGATCAGGGCGTTGGCCAGGAAGGCATAGTCTTCCAGGAACCCTGGCACCTTGACTGTGCCGTCCTTCCAGCACCGGTACACGCCGCCGTCTGGCATGGTGAGCTTGTCCTGGATGAAGCTGGCGGCCCGCCTCGCGGCGGCGAGGTGCGCGGGGTTGCCCGTCGCCTGGTAAGCCGCGCAGAGCCCCTGGATCATGAGACCGTTCCAGCCGGTGAGAATGTTGTCGTCGCGGCTGGGGCGCACGCGCCGGGCGCGTGCTGCCAGCAGCCGCTCGCGCCAGCCTTCGAGCCGCGCCTCCTCCAGCGGGGTCAGCGTGACCGCACGGTGGAGCACCGATCTGCCGGATTCAAAGTTCCCGCCGTCGGTCACGCCGTAGGCACGACACGCCAGGGCCCCCTCGGATTCGCCCAGGACTGCCTTCACCTCGGCCGCTGTCCAGACATAAAAGCGGCCTTCCTCGCCTTCACTGTCGGCATCTTCGCCAGCATAGAAGCTGCCGTCGGGGTGCGTCATGTCCCGCAGGATGTACGCGATAGCTCCCTCGAATACACGGCGCCAGGCTTGCTTTCCGGTCAGGCGATAGGCGTTGGCGTAGAGCGTGACTAGCTGGCCGTTGTCGTAAAGCATCTTTTCGAAGTGGGGCACGGCCCAGCGTTCGTCGACACTGTAGCGGGCGAACCCACCGCCGATCTGATCATGGATGCCGCCGGCCGCCATGCCGTCGAGCGTGCGCTCCAGTGCTCCAAGCAGTGCGGGTTCACCAGTCCGTTGATAGATGCGCAGCACGAGGTCGTAGGCGCTTGCGTTGGGAAACTTGGGCGCTCCGCCCAACCCGCCATGCGTCGGATCCGTATTGCGCGCGAGGGCGAGGGCGGTCTGCGCGGGCAGGTCCTCGACATCCGCGGCTTCACGGCTCAGGGCCGCGTCTTCGAGCTGCCGGAACCCCTTGCGAAACTGCTCGATGGTGTCGCGCAGTTCCTGCCGGCGATGCCTCCAGGCTTCGCTCAGGCTCAGCAGCACACGCTCGAAACCAGGGCGGCCGTAGCGGTCATCCGGAGGAAAGTAGGTGCCGCCGTAGAAAGGCTCTCCTTGCGGCGTCAGGAACACCGTGAGTGGCCAGCCGCCGCCTTGTCCCATCATCTGGGGGACCTTCTGGTAAATGTCGTCGAGGTCGGGACGTTCCTGCCGGTCAACCTTGATGCTGACAAAGCGCTCGTTCATCAGGCCGGCGATCCGGGGATTCTCGAAGGATTCGTGCGCCATGACATGGCACCAATGGCATGTGGCGTAGCCGACCGAAAGCAGAACCGGCTTGTCGTCGTCGCGCGCGCGGCGAAACGCCTCTTCGCACCAGGGATGCCAGTCGACCGGATTCTCCGCGTGTTGCCGGAGGTAAGGGGAGGTTTCTGTGGCGAGCCGGTTGGTCATCGTGATCTCCAGCCTGGGCCGGTGGGACAACTGTGGCGGCGCAGAACAAGACGCCCGGCAAGTGCGTCGCTGGTTTCCAGCATCAGGCCACTCCAGCCCCATTCGCCCAATACTGGTACCGCCAGGAAAAGCCATCGCGCGGTGGCATGGTGCCGGCGGGCGCCCCACCGCCACGATAGGCAAAGGTGTACAGCACCAGCGCCGTGCGCCGCGAAGAGTATCGGTCCCGCAGGGGCATGGCCTCCCTTGCAGGCCACCAGCGCGGTGCAAGCAGTGTGCCGCTGACATAGGCCAGGCCGCAGTGCCCCCAACCTGCGGCCGAGAGCTGCCACAGCCAGCGGTAGCGGGCGTTGGAGGGGCGTGAGCGAGCGCGCATGCAACTCCTTGTTTCCATTCGGATCAGGTACGGCGCTGGTCCGATCCGTCCACTTTTGCGTTCCCGGACGGCTTGCCGAACAGAGACAACGATCGGTTAAGGTGACTGTGGCAAAAAAAACCGCCCGGGACAATTCAAGTTACAGTCCGGTCGGCAGGTCACCAGCGGGACGCCCGATCCCTGGGCCGCCCTTCATCAAAGCTGCGCCCCGTGCCGCTCACGATCTGATTGATCGCTTCAGTGTTGCTCCAGGCGAGTACCGCCTGCACTACCATTGGAATGAGCAGATGCGGCGGCTGCCCGCAATAATGACTTTCACGCCACGATCTTCCGAGCGATGGGAGAAAGAAATGGCAACCTACGAGTTCAAGGACAAGGATCTCCAGTTCCTTGCCCAGGGGGCTGACTCCTGTTTTCCGTCCCCTGACACTGCTTTCGTTGAGTGCGCAGACAGCCATCCGGCGTTCCTGGTGACATGGCCGGAGAGCGGATCGACGACGATGAGTCTCAAGGTGCAGATTCGGGCAAGCCAGTACGCCGGTTTCCTGACGGATCCGTTCAGGGGCCGCGAAGTCCTGCGCAAGGCAGTCGAAGACCGCCTTGCGATGATCCACACCGTGAAAAGTGGGCTTCTGGTTGCCCCCGACATCTAGGGGTTTTGTCGTCCGCTTGCGCCCGCGACGGGTGCAGTCTTGAATACTCCTGGCTGCACCCGTTATCAGAACAGTCAAGCATGCGCCAGCGGCTTGCCGGCTGTCGCGCGGGAACGCACGCCATGCCCCCGACGCAACGCAACCATGCTCGATATCCTGCGCAAGACCACCGATGTGCTGTTCGACTCGAACTGGCGTTTCCGGCAGGCCAGACTGTTCCACGCCACGCGCGTCGCGCTCGCGTTGCTGGTGTCGATTGCCCTGACCACCGGCATCGAAATCCCGCATGGGGAGTGGGCCACCATCACCGTGCTGGTAGTCATCGGTGGGCTCCAGCACCACGGCAACATCCGGCGCCGCGCCGCCGAACGTGGGCTCGGTACGTTGATCGGGGCACTGGTTGGTTTCGCGCTGATCGTGCAGCAGTCATACTTTGGCGCGCCGTTGCTGACGTATGCGCTGTTGGCCTTGGTCTGCGGCTATTGCGCCTACCACGCCATCGGCAAGGGTGGCTATATCGCGCTGCTTGCAGCGATCACGGCGGTGATTACCGCGGGCCATGGCGAACAGAACATCCATGATGCGTTCTGGCGCACCGTTGACGTGTTCATCGGTACCGCGATTGCGCTGGTATTTTCGTTTGCGTTGCCGGCCTATGCCTCGTATTCATGGCGCATCCGGCTTGCCGGGCTGTTGCGGGCCAGTATGTCGGCCCACACAAGGATGCAGTACGGCTTCGCCGACGCCGCGGAGCTGCGGACGACAATGCTGGACCTGGGCGCAAAGCTGATCCCGCTGCGCGGGCTGATTCCCTCAGTGGCCAAGGAGACCGGTGTGCCGGCCGCCGACCTGGAAGAAATCCAGCATGGCGCTCGCGTGTGTATCAGCGCGCTGGAACTCATGGCCACGATCGAACAGGAGGCTGGCCTTCGCGAGGGCGACGACCCGGGCATCGATGCCGCATTGCTGGCAATGGCCGACGCGCTCGAAGCCGGCCAGGCGCCATTGCCAACGCCGGCCTTGCCTCCGGCTCCGCCGGCGGGCGCGGCGAACCCGGAGCCGGGGCCGCTTCCGATCATGGCGCGGCAGCTGGCCGGCGAGCTGGACCGCATACGCACACGGCTAGACCGGCTGAGCGAACAGTATGGATTTCCGTACGTCGCCCGATAGGGCGGACCGAAGGCCCTGAGCTGTTGGCGTTGGCTTCCTCCCTTCCTCCACTGCACCGCTGGGTTATCAACCATTGGTTTCGAGTCAATCCCCATTCCTCGCCCTAGTGCTATCCGCGGCGGACTTCTAGAGTGGATTCCAACGGCGACGCGCTCCAACTGACTGAACGCAAGCCGCCCCAAGCATCCATTTTCCGTACCCTCAGGAGTTGACCATGATTGCCCATTTCTCCCGCGTGATTGCCGTTGCTTCCGTGACCCTGGCCGTTGGCGCCACCCTGGCCGCCGGCAGTGCCCATGCCGGTTCGCTCGTTGCCGGCATGGGCACTGCCGGCGTGTCGTCCTCGCCGGCCCGCTCGGTCGATGCCTTTACCGACGGCGCCCGCAACGGCCCCCGCAACCCGTATGTCGACGGCGCGCGCACCGGCAACCGCAATCCGTTCGTGGATGGTGCCCGCATCGGCGGCCGCGATGTCTTCAGCGATGGCGCGCACAACGGCCGCCGCGACGTGTTCACGGAAGGCGCCTGACCCGCGCACCTATCCCCGATCCCGGCCGCCGTGAGCGGGGTCTCCTATGCCGCTACGACTGCCGGCAGGCTCGGAGGCTCCGCTTTGGCAATTCCCTGAGGAGTTGAATCATGTCCAGGCGCATCGCCCGTTTTTTCCTGTTCGCCGCGCTGCTCGCCAGCGGCACGTGGCACCTGATGGCCAGCGCCGCGACACCGGAGGAAGACCGCAACCGCGCGCTGGTCGCGCGTAGTTTCGATGCCTGGCGTGACGGCACCGGCAGCCCCTATGATCTTCTCGCCGACAACGTCCGCTGGACCATCACCGGCAATTCACTGGCATCCCGGACTTATCCAGGCCGGGATGCCTTCCTGGTAGAGGTAATCCGTCCTTTCAACGCGCGCATGCAGACGCGACTGGTGCCCACGGTGCATCGGCTGTACGCAGAAGGGGACACGGTGATCGCACATTTCGACGCCAGTGGCACCGCTCGGGATGGCCAGCGCTATGCCAATTCCTACGCCTGGATCCTGCAGATGCAGGACGGTCGCATCGTCCGTGCGTACGCGTTCTTCGACAGCATTGCGTTCGATGCATTCTGGCGACGGGTGACACCGAATCCTGCAAATTGAGCATGCCGTGTTGCGCAAGCCGCAGGGTGTAACGATGACATCCGGGAGGAGCGGGGAAGGGCGCTCCTCCCCTTCCAACGCTTGAGAAAAACGCAAGCGACGCGGGCAGAAAAATCGTTTGTCAGCGAGCGATCCAGCTACAACCATACATGGCAGGAGCAGCCATGGCGCGAACGCTGTCTGGCGATTGAGCGATTCCCGATCACCCCACGGACGAAAGGCGAGCAAGACTTGAAGGCATTTTGCAGTGCTTCATTCTGGTGCCTGGTTTCTTCGAGGAGGCAATAAGACAAAGCAAGACATTTGCGCTTGTCCGACGCCTGTCAGCGGGTCCTTGAAAAAGCCAAAGTTGTGAATAAAGTTAGAGCGCGCCGCACATGTTTCACAGCCTTGCCGTTACCGTTCAAGTTTGTCGCTGGCCGCGCTGCGCGCACGCGAAGATGACAAACCTGCAATGTAGGCGTGCCGATGGGCGAGGCAAGCCCCTTTTTTGCGGTGCCGCCACCCCAGCGTTCCCCACGCTCCGACACGGAGAAAGAACATGGAAGACCACACCACAGCGCCCTCGGCAGGCCCTAGCATCGCGCTTGATGGCGATGCAGACACGCTCTCGCGCCGGCAATTCCTGCAATCCGCTTGCACCTCCGGCGTGGGCATCGCGGGCGCGGCCTGGGTCCCTGCGGCATCCGGCCAGTCTGCGCCGCAAGTGCCCGCGCAAGCCGGTGCCAGCGCGGGATATCCCGTCACGCTCAAGGTCAACGGCACCACGCACCGCCTGACGGTGGCGGCCAATGCGATCCTGCTCGACACGCTGCGCGACCAGCTCCATCTGACCGGGACGAAGAAGGGATGTGACCACGGCCAGTGCGGCGCGTGCACGCTGATCGTGAACGGTGTCACGGTCAATTCATGCCTGTCGGTGACGGTCATGCATGATGGCGACGAGATCACGACCATCGAAGGGCTGTCGCGCGATGGCAAGCTGCACCCCGTGCAGCAGGCGTTCTGGGATCACGACGCCTACCAGTGCGGGTACTGCACGGCAGGGCAGATGATGAGCGCGGTCGGCATCCTGCAGGACAAGCGGATTGCGGCCGACGACGCCGCGGTGCGGGAAGCGATGAGCGGCAACATCTGCCGCTGCGGCGCTTACAAGAACATCGTGGTGGCCATCCAGGACGCGCGCGGCAAGATCCGGAGGAACGTCTGATGCGGAACTTCGAATTTGCGCGCGCCGCCGATGTCGAGCAGGCGATCACGTTGCACGCGCGGGGCAGCGACACGGTCTACCTGGCCGGCGGCACGACGCTGCTGGACCTGATGAAGCTCGACATCATGCAGCCCGCCCGCGTGGTGGACATCCACAAGCTCAAGCTCGACCAGATCGAACCGCTCGGCGACGGCCGGGTGCGGATCGGTGCCATGGTCAGCAACACCGACCTGGCCCGGCACGACCATATCCGCAAGCATTACCCCTCGCTGTCCCAGGCACTGCTGTCCGGTGCGAGCACACAGCTGCGCAACAAGGCCACGACCGCCGGCAACGTGATGCAGCGGGTGCGGTGCGGCTACTTTCGTGACGGGGTCTCGCCGTGCAACAAGCGCAGCCCGGGCTCGGGCTGCGCCGCCATCGAAGGCCTCAATCGCAATGTGCACGCGGTGCTCGGCGGCAGTCCGCACTGCATCGCCGCGCACCCGTCCGACATGTGCGTGGCCATGGTGGCCATTGGCGCGACGATCCACGTGCAGGGGCCCAAAGGCAAGCGCGACATTCCGTTTGCGGATTTCCACCTGCTGCCCGGCGACACGCCGTGGAAGGAACACGCACTGGAAGCCGACGAGATGATCACCCATATCACGCTCGATGCGCCGATGCCCGGCAGCCGCTCGGCTTACGTGAAGCTGCGCGACCGCGGTTCGTACCAGTTCGCGCTGGCCTCGAGTGCCGTCGTGATCGCGCTTGACGGGAAAACCGTGCGGGATATCCGTATCGCGCTCGGTGGCGTCACGACCAAGCCGTGGCGCGCGGCCAACGCGGAAGCCGTGATGCGCGGCAAACCGGTTTCGGAGGCATTGATCCGCGAGGCAGCCGCCACGGCGATGGCTGGCGCGCAGTCATACGGACAGAACGGCTTCAAGCTCATGCTCGGCCAGCAGGCCGTCATGCGAAACCTGTCACTTGTCACGGCCTGAAGGGAGTTCTCGCGTGAACAACACTGCTATCGGCGCGTCGCCGCGCCGCATCGATGGCCGGCTCAAGGTGACCGGCACCGCCCTCTATACGGCCGATCGCTCGCTGCCCGGAATGCTGCACGCGTACGGGGTATACAGCACCGTGGCGAGCGGCCGCATCACCGGCATCGACATCGCCGAGGCGCGCCGCGTCCCCGGCATGGTCGACATCCTGCACAACGGCAACTTCCCGCGCCTCTACCGGATCCCGAAAAGCCCGATCTCGGGCGCGACGATCCTGACCGCGTCGATCACCGACGAGCACCGGCTGCCATTCGAGGACAACACGGTCCACTACGGCGGCCAGATGGTGGCGCTGGTCCTGGCCGACACGTTCGAGCACGCCCGCGAGGCCGCCTACCGCGTCAAGGTGTCGTACGCCCGCACGAAGCCTGTCACGGACCTCGAACATGGCATCAAGGCGAACGGCCTGCGCGATGGTGGGCGAGGGCACTCACGCGGCACACCGGCGCCAGCCTTCGACCAGTCGGCCGTGAAGGTCGACGCCATCTACCGCACCCCGGTCGAAACCCACAACCCGATGGAAATGCATGCCACGCTGGCGTGGTGGGAGGGCGGCGACCTGCACCTTTACGAAGCCACGCAGGGCGCCACCGTCCATCGCAATACCATCGCGCAGATCTTCGGCCTCACGCCCGAACGCGTCACTGTCGACGCGCCATTCATCGGCTCCGGATTCGGCTCCAAGCTGTTCCTGTGGCCGCACTCCGTCGCGGCCAGCGCGGCGGCGCGAATGACCGGCCGGCCAGTAAAGCTTGAGGTGCCGCGCGCCTACATGTTCACGACCACCGGCCATCGGCCCGAAACGCGCCAGCGCGTGCGCCTGTCGGCCGGGGCCGATGGCAAGATCACGTCGATCCGGCATGAATCGGTCAACACCACCTCGTTCATTGAGCAGTACGTCGAGAACTGTGGCGGGATGACGCAGAGTGTGTATTCGTGCCCGAACGTCATGGTGAGCCACCACACGACCGATGTGCACCGGGGCGCGCCGACGTCGATGCGTGCCCCGGGCGCCGCGCCGGGCCTGTTCGCGCTCGAATCCGCCATCGACGAACTGGCGCTGGCCTGCCGCATGGACCCCCTGCAGTTCCGGCTTGCCAACCTGTCCACACGCGACGAAAGCCTCAACCTTCCGTGGTCGAGCAACCATCTGCG
Source organism: Ralstonia pickettii DTP0602 (assembly GCA_000471925.1). Classification (NCBI taxonomy): domain Bacteria; kingdom Pseudomonadati; phylum Pseudomonadota; class Betaproteobacteria; order Burkholderiales; family Burkholderiaceae; genus Ralstonia; species Ralstonia pickettii. Next base: position 2,256,983 of record CP006667.1, on the reverse strand, counting down.
CGAGGCCATCGAGCAGGGCAGCCGCAAGTTCGGCTGGGACCGGCGCGATCCGCGTCCGGGTTCGATGAAGGCTGGCACCGAGATCGTCGGCTACGGCGTGGCGGTGTGCAACTGGGACGCCTGGCGCACGCCAGCCGAGGCCCGCGTCCACTTGCGCAGCGATGGCACCGCATCCGTGACCAGCGCGATCCAGGATATCGGCACCGGTATGTACACGATCGTCGCGCAAACGGTCAGCGAGCTGACCGGGCTGCCATTCGAAAAGATCGACGTCAAGCTGGGCGATTCGGCCTTTCCCGCGGCGCCGGTAGCCGGCGGGTCATGGGCCACGGCCAGCGTGCTGCCCGCCGTGGCCGAAGCCACGCGCAACGCGATCGGCCAGCTGCGCACCTTCGCGACGCAGGAGGGCGCGGCCTTCGCCGGGGCCAAGCCTGAAACGCTGAAGATGCAGAATGGCCGCCTGACCGACGGCAAGCGCGCTGTCGACTACGCCTCGGTCCTCAATGCCCAGCGATTTGCCAGCGCTGAGGGCTTCGCCCGTACCGGCGGCGCGCCGGTCGACAAGCTGTCGTTCATGTCCTTCGGCGCACACTTCGTGGAAGTGCGCTGGGACCCCGGCATTTCGCGGTTGCGCGTGGCCAGGGTCGTGAGTGCGATCGATGTGGGGCGGGTCATCAACCCGGTCACTGCCCGTAACCAGGTAGAAGGCGCGATCGTGATGGGCGTCGGGATGGCCTTGTTCGAAGCCACCGAGTATGACGAACGCGACGGCATGCCGGGGAACAACAACTACGCCGAGTATGCGGTCCCGGTGCATGCGGACCAGCCGGAGATCGACGTGATCCTGCTCAACCATCCTGACCTCGAATTCAATGAATTCGGCGCGCGTGGCATAGGCGAAATTGGCATTACCGGCTTTGCCGCGGCCGTCGCAAACGCCGTCTACCACGCCACTGGCAAGCGGATACGGGATCTTCCCATCACGAAGGAGAAGCTGATGGCATGAGCCAGCTTCTCGGCGGCCAGGGTCGGGCCGAAGTCGGCATAGCTGTCGCGGATCAGCCCGAGCGCTCGCGCCGCAAGGCCCGGTGGGGTCCGGTTGTTGGCCGGCTGACCCTGGTGGCGATTCAGCAAGCCGGCAGCGCCGTGCTGTTGGTAGCGCCGCAGCAGGCGCAGGGTCTGGCGGGCGCTCAGTCCCAGCCTGGAGGCGGCAATCCCGGTCTTGAGATAGCCGTCGGCCAGCGCTTGAACGACCTTGAGCCGGTCGATCTGCCGTATCGTCATGGTAATGGCTCCTGCTGGCATGACGGGCTCCCGCGCGCTGGAAGCCGTCAAGCTTACGCCTGCCAAACTCGGACATTTGAACTTAGCCAGAACCGGACATTACCGCTTAGCCGCTACAGAAACAAACAAAAGACGCATAATGTATATTATGTTAAATCGCTGAAACGAGTCTCCCACAAGCAAAAGAAAGCCATCATGCGCGCCTGCCGACAAGCCAGCCCTGCCGCCAGGGCCGCCGCAGTCTGGCTGCTGGTAGCGGCCATGGCCACCGCGACCTGGCTGCTGCCGCGCATCGCGCAGCCGCCGCAATACCATCGTTATGCCGACCCTTACGTCTGCTTCGGCACGCCTCACTGCCTCGACATCGGCTCCAATCTGCTGTTCCTGCTCGCGGGCGCGGCCGGCCTGCGCTATCTGGGCACCACGGCTGCCAGCCGCGCCTTCATCGCGCCAGCCGAGGCCTGGCCTTACCGGCTGCTTTTCTTCGCCGTCTTCCTCGTTGGCCTGGGCTCCGGCTACTACCACCTCGCACCAGACAACCAGCGACTGGTGTGGGACAGGGCCCCGCTGGCGCTTGCGCTGATGTCCTGGCTGGCCGCCAACCTGTGCGAGCGGGCCAGCCTGAAGGCCGGCTTGCGGCTGCTGCCGCTGCTGCTGATCGCCGGGCCGGCCAGCGTCGGCTACTGGGCATGGAGCGAAGCCCGCGGCATCGGAGACCTGCGCCCTTATCTCCTGGTTCAGGCATGGGCCATGCTGGTGGTGCCGCTGCTGCTCTGCCTCTATGCGCCACGATACACTGGCGACCGGGATGTGCTGGCAATCACCGGCTGCTATGTGCTGGCCCTGGTCTGCGATGTGCTGGACCACCAGATCGCGGCGCTGACGGGGCTGGTCAGCGGGCACACGCTCAAGCACGTGTTCGCGGCGCTGGCCGTCTACGGCGTCCTGCTTCGGCTGAAGCGGCGTCACACCGTTGAGGATGGAACATGACCGTGCCCCAACCGCGTGGCCACGCTCTCGAGCCCCGCGTGCCCTCTGCCCTGGGCGCCGACGTACGGCCGCGCGAAGTGTGGGCATGGGCCATGTATGACTTTGCCAATTCGGGCTACACCACGGTGGTCATCACCGCGCTGTTCAATGCCTACTTCGTCGCCGTGGTGGCCGGCAATGCTCCCTGGGCCACGCTGGCCTGGACCGCGGCACTTTCCCTCTCCTATGCGCTGGTGGTGCTCAGCGCGCCGCTAGTCGGCGCCTACGCCGACCTGCGCGCAGCCAAGAAGCCACTGCTTGCCGTGACGACGACGGGTTGCGTGGTGTTCACCGCCCTGCTCTATTTTGCGCAGCCCGGCACCCTTGGCCTGGCCATCCTGTGCGTGGTCCTGTCCAACTTCTTCTTCGGCAGCGGCGAAAACCTGATCGCCGCCTTCCTGCCGTCGCTCTCCACCACCCGCGCCCTGGGCAGGGTATCGGGCTGGGGCTGGAGCCTTGGCTATATCGGTGGCCTGGCCACGCTGGGCATATGCCTGCTCTATGTCAACTGGGCCACCGCACGCGGCGACGTCGCCAGCCAGTTCGTGCCCGTCACCATGCTGATCACGGCGGCCACCTTTGCCCTGGCGAGCCTGCCGACCTTCCTGCTGCTGCGCGACCGCGGCGCAGCGCAGGTCGCCGCGGCCGCGCCGGCTGGCGAGCAGGCCATCGGCATGGCCTGGGCCAGGGTATGGCAACGCCTCGGCCACCTGCGCCAGTTCCGGGACCTGCGCCGCTTCCTGCTGTGCACCCTCTTCTACCAGGCCGGAATCCAGGCGGTGATCACGCTGACCGCCATCTACGCCAACCAGGCCATGGGCTTCACTATGCAGCAGACCCTGACCCTGGTGCTGGTGGTCAACCTGACGGCGGCGGCCGGCGCCTTCCTGTTCGGCCCTGTGCAGGACCGCATCGGCCACGTGCGCGCCATTGCCCTGACGCTGCTGGGCTGGATCCTGACCATCCTGCTGGCGCACGCCGCGCGCGAAGCGCCGCTGTTCTGGCTGGCCGCCAATGTGGCCGGCCTGTGCCTGGGCGCCGCCCAGTCCGCCGGACGGGCCATGGTGGGGCTGCTGGCTCCGCCCTCGCGCGCGGCCGAGTTCTTCGGGCTCTGGGGCCTGGCGGTCAAGCTGGCCTCGATCGCCGGGCCGCTGACCTATGGCATGGCAAGCTGGCTGACGGGCGGCGATCACCGGCAGGCGCTGTTGGTCACCGGCAGCTACTTCGTCGTCGGGCTGGGCCTGCTGTGCGGGGTCAACTCCGTGCGGGGCCGGCGGGCTGCCTTGCGCGCAGAGCGAAAGGTGGGGCTGGAGACCGGCTGCGGCTCGCCACTGCCGGACCCGCTTGCAGACTAGAATGAAACTGCCCTTTTGCGGTTGGATCGCTTTTTCCGCTTCCAGACGCCAAGACTCTGGCGTTGGCCCAATGCCCAGGCTGCTGCGCGTTACCTGTCCGAAAACGCGCTTCAGGAGGGATATGCCATGACGGCAATCGAAAAGCCCTCTCCGGGAACTTATCCCGGTCGCTACTGGCATTTCCTGGACGACGGACGCATGCAGTGCGACCTGTGTCCGCGCCACTGCCGCCTGCATGACGAGCAGCGCGGCGCCTGCTTCGTGCGCCAGCGGCTTGGCGACCGGATGCTGCTGACCGCCTATGGCCGCTCATCGGGCTTCTGCATCGACCCGATCGAGAAGAAACCGCTCAACCACTTCTACCCGGGCAGCGCCGTCCTGTCGTTCGGCACGGCAGGCTGCAACCTGGCCTGCAAGTTCTGCCAGAACTGGGACATCAGCAAATCACGTGAGATGGAGACCCTGGCCGCGGCGGCCATGCCCGAAGCCATTGCCGAATCGGCGGCGGCCCATGACTGCAAGAGCGTGGCTTTTACCTACAACGACCCGGTGATTTTCGCCGAGTACGCCATGGACGTAGCCGATGCCTGCCACGAACTGGGCATCCTGGCGGTGGCGGTGACCGCCGGGTATATGGGCACGCAGGCACGACGCGATTTCTATAGCAGGATGGACGCGGCCAACGTCGATCTGAAAGGCTTTACCGACGCATTCTATGTTGCATTCACCGGCGCGCATTTGCAGCCGGTGCTGGATACGCTCCTGTATCTGAAGCACGAAACGAAAGTCTGGCTCGAGATCACAACGCTGCTGATTCCGGGCAAGAACGACAGCGATGAGGAGATCCGCGCAGAGGCCCAGTGGATCGCGAGGGAACTGGGCACCGACATCCCGCTGCACTTTACGGGATTTCATCCCGACTACAAGATGCGCGACGTGCCGCCGACGCCGTTCTCTACACTTGCGCGTGCCCGCAAGCTCGCGATCAAGGAGGGACTGCATTACGTGTACACCGGCAACGTCCACGACATTGCAGGCGCAACCACCTACTGCCCCGCCTGCCACGCACCGCTAATCGTGCGCGACTGGCATGCCATCGAAAGCTATCGCCTCACGCCCACCGGAACCTGCCCCGACTGTTTTGCGCCGGTTGCAGGTTGCTTCGGGCCTTTCGAGCGTCAGTTCGGGCGGCGGCGGATTCCTGTACACATCGGAATGTAGGCCGAAGACGGCCCCATGCCAGCAAACCTCACTCCCGAGTACAAGCAGGCCGAACAAGCCTATCGGCTGGCACGCCAGCCGCGCGAGCAGCTCGAATGCCTGAAGGAGATGCTTCGTGTCATCCCGAAACACAAGGGAACGGAGCGTCTGCAAGCCGATATCAAGTCGCGGATCAGGGAACTCACCCAGGAATCCGCGGGCCACGGGAAGGCGGCTCACAGAGGGCCCTCACATGCGGTGCATCCCGAAGGCGCGGCCCAGCTCTGTTTGATCGGCCCGCCCGGCGCGGGAAAATCCAGCCTGCACGCGAGGCTGACAGGATCGAGCAGCGAGGTCGGGCCCTACCCTCACCCGACCCAGTTGCCGATTCCCGCCATGTTGCCGTTCGAGGACATTGCTTTTCAGCTGGTGGATCTGCCACCTGTATCAGCCGAATTCATGCAACCCGGGCTTACCGACATACTGCGGGTGACAGACGGCGTGCTGCTCGTGGTCGATCTGAGCGCGCCAGACTGTACAGAACAATTGGCGCAGATTCTGCGGCGGCTCGCCGAGGCAAAGATCATCCTGTCGGAGCGCTGGCCGGGTGAGGCCGACAGCCCCGGGGCGACGCCGGAACTGGCGGCGGCTGACCCGTTCAGTGTTCACCTCCCTACGCTGCTGCTGGCCAACAAGACCGATCTCGCCAACCCGGAAGACGCGGCCGTGCTCGAAGACCTGCTCGGTGTACGCTTTCCGGCGCTCGTAACCTCGGCAACCCGCGGACGAGGGCTGGCCGAGATCGGGCCGTTCCTATTCAAGGCGCTGGGCATCGTGCGTGTCTACACCAAGGCACCCGGGAAACCCGTCGACCAGAATCGGCCCTTTACGATGCGTCGCGGCGACACCGTGCTGGATGTCGCCCTGCGGGTGCATCCGGATCTCGCGCGTACGTTCAAGTTCGCCCGCATTTGGGGGAGTGGCAAGTTCAGCGGCCAGCAGGTGGGCGCCGATCACCCGGTAGCCGATGCAGACGTGGTGGAACTGCATGCGTAGGCGCATCGCTGACCGACCCAGCCCGCGGGGTGCGGGGACACATCGCAGGAGGCGAGCGACTATGACCTAGACTAAAAGATCGTCTTTCGCGTGCTCGGTGCTTGAGGCAATGCAACGTCGCTTGCGGCCGATGGAAGCAGGCGAATGGCGATGGCAGACGCGCCGCAACGCTTCTGCTAAACGCGCGGCCGGTTGCTCCCATATGACTGCCGTGCCGGATTGCGGAGCAATTTCTTGCACGGAGGTATGCCATGACTACATACGTCATCCTCAGCCGTCTCGCTCCTGACGCGTTCACGGATCCCAAGGACCTGAAGAAACTCGCCGCCACGGTGGCCGAGAAAATCAAGACGGAATGCCCTGCCGTCACCTGGAAGGACAGCTATCTGACACTTGGGCGCTTTGACGTCGTGGACATTGTTGAGTCGGACGATCTGAAGCAACTCGAGCGGGCAGCGTTGATCATCCGAGCCTATGGACACGCCGCGACCGAGACGCTGCAAGCGACGCCTTGGGACGAGTTCATCGCGGCCCTGTAACGGAGAGCGATGGATCAGGCTCTAGGCAATGAAATTCACCGGCTTGATGCTGCATCTCACCGCCGCATGTACAGCACGGGCGTGCAGCTGCCCGCGCGGCGGCACAGCCGGATTCTGGTTGACCTAATCGTCGGCTGCCCTATAATTCAAGTGCTGACTGAGACACGCTTTAGCAAAGCGAAGGTAGGTCAGTGAAACGATCATGGTTCCCTGGATGAAGCGTGATCGTGCAGGCCGAATATGCCTGCAGGCCCGAACCGGATCATAAGTTGCTGACCCGGTTCGGACTCGTCCGTGGCTGGAAGCGCTGAGCACCTGTAGAAGGTGCTTTTTTATTGGCGGCATACACGGCGACGTTGACCGCTCGCGTCGCGGGCGCCGCCATTGAGCCGTTTCGGTCGACGTGCCGACGCCGCGCACGCTCACGGCGGCGCAAGAAAAGTACCCTTTAGTTTGCGTCCCCTTTGCGACGGTCGATCGGTTCGCAGCGTGTCATGGCGTGCTTGCTAAGGGTCATTCCTGCGGAATGAGGAAACGCTCGGGTCGTTTGCCAAGCCACGAAGGCGCCCGGCCTCGGCCCGACCAGGTCTTCCCGGTCTTGGGATCCATATACTTCGGTGGCAGCGGATCCTTGTTCGTGGAAGCGGCACCTGCAGGATGGCCCCGACGGCGCCGCGGCGCCACGTCTTCCGGCGAGAGACCATACTGGGCCATCAGGCCGCGAATCTGGTCGATCACGCTTGCTACCTCGGTTGCGCGCGCCGCTTCGATCTGTGCTTCCAGAGCTTGCTTTTGAGCAATGAGTTCTTTATAGGTTGCCATATCTTCGCCTCCAATCTTTAGGTTCACGATAGACCTATACGCATTCCAAAGTAGGTCGGCAAGGTATTCGTTTTTCTAGCGCTCGGACGGTGGCGGAGATTCAAATCGGATTACTGTTTTGTTGACGTATGGCTTGGTCTCGCATTGGCCTGGGGGCGCAACCTGTGCGCCCCGCTTCCGTCAATCGACCGGTTGGCGTACCGGCCGAGGCCAAGATCAGGACGAAACTTCAGGCGTCGCTACAGTTCCCTTCAGAACCACTTTCTTCGCCGGAGCCCGTTTCGTCGTTGCCGATTTCACCGCCGTCTTCTTCAGGGCAGTTTTCGCGGCGGCCTTAGTGGAAGCGGCTTTCTTCGGGGCCGCCTTCGTGGCGGCGGCTTTGTTGCCCGTTGCCTTCCTTGCGCCGGCAGCCTTGGCCTTCTTCGCCGCAATCTTGTCCTTTGCGGCTTGCTTCTCAAAACGTAGCGCGGCCTTTGCGGCTTCCACTGCCTGGGCGACCTCACGCTTTGCCGCTTCGATCGCCTTCTTCGTGTCGGCGCGCAGTTTTAGCAAGCTCTTCTTCGCTGCCTGGGCTTCACGTGCGAGCACGCTGGCCTTCTTCGTCGGCACAGCCATCTGCTTTGCGGCAGGCTTTTTCTTGGTGACTGCGCTTTTCTGAGAAGTTGCTTTGGTTGCTGCGACCATGTTGATTATCCTTTAGTTGTGGAGTGCGGAGTATAACCGCTGGAGCCAGGTGTCAGCGATTTGAAGACGACTATATGGCAGTGCATACGTCGAGTTATCGCAATAGCTACATGGGAGCGCTTAGCCTGCTGGTCTACGGGACTCGCTGGAGTGGTACAACCAGGCCACGTGTCCGACCCGCCGAGGACAATCCCACCGCAACTGAAAATTGCCTCATTTCCAAGGATCATCAGCACTCGTTATCGGTCGACGCAAATGGGTCCGTTCCCATCGTCTCAACTCTTTGGGGCATCGACATCTGCAATAAGGATGGGCATGCGCCTGGTTTCTGTCGGTACGGTGCCGTACCCGGCTGTGGCGGACAAGGCGGTCTCCATCAACTGCGGGCATCTCGACTACGACCAGGCAACAGCATCACGACAAGGCGCATTCAGCCGCATCTCACCAGGCGCAACTTCCGCACAACGCGCTAAATGGCTGTCCGGCGCATGGTGTGGTCGAAACCCGCTTTGATTCAAGAAAAGGCGCATACTGGGGTTGGCACCACCGTGCGAGTACCTGTAGTCAAGAGCCGTAGTCAAGGAGCGCCCGACGTGCCAACACTGGATCGTAGGAGTCCACCATGGCACTGAATTTCCCCAATCCCAGCCGCAGCTACGATGCGGCGCGGCACTGTGTATGTTTCTGGGGCTACGACAACGCCCGCGAAGTCGCATTCCAGGTCTCTGACAATATCCTTCTTTCGCTTAGCCAGGAGAGGGCTTCCGAAGAGGCTTCCCTTCTGGCCACATTCGACCTCCATCGCGACCAGATATTGCTGCTGGCACAAGATATATACACGCCGGGCGCGCGCAATACATACACCATTTCGTAGTGGCGGCGGCTGGCAGGCAGAACGGCGTGCCAGGTGCCCCAACCTTTGCACCTCAAGGCGCCGACAGGTCAGGCAGCAAGCGATCGAATTCTCGCTTCACGACCGCATAGCACTCGCGTACTAGCAGGAGTTCGTATGGGGCGGATCTCTGCAGCGCCTGTTGCTCCGCTACACGCAGGCGCTCATTACGCAGATGGTGCAAACCGCGGTATGCAATCGCCATCACTCCATCGACCAGCAACTGTGCCGATGGCTGCTGCTGAGCATCGACCGGCTGCCCTCCAGCGAGTTGACGATGACGCAGGAACTCATTGCCAACATGCTCGGGGTGCGGCGCTCCGGCGTGACCGAGGCCGCCTTGAAGCTCCAGGCCGCGGGCCTGATCCGCTACAGCCATGGGCATATTGCTGTACTCGACCGGATTGGCTTGGAAAATTAATATTTGGGACGCCGGCCTGATGCTTAGCGCCAGCATTACAAACGTGCCGATAGCGAGCCATTGGCCTCAGTTGGAAACTGCCGCAACCGAATCAGGTCCGCGGACGCCCCATATAGGCGTGTCCGGCGCATCACATCCGAACAGAAATTGGAAGGTCGTGACTTGACCCCTCTCGGCATTTCCCGTAGCCCGCCCCTTGTGCGGGCTATTTTTTTGCCGGACGGCACCCGATACCGCGATCCCGGCGCCTAAGCTTTTTTCACGCCCGCCCCCATTCCGATCCAGGCGCCCGGCATCGCCGGCCAGAAGGAGATCGCGCCATGAGCAATGAAGCAGAGAAGAACCGCCTCGACGAAGCGCAGGCGGGCCGCGCGGCCTGGAAAAAATGGGGGCCCTACCTCAGCGAGCGGCAATGGGGGACGGTGCGCGAGGACTACAGCGACAACGGCGACGCCTGGAACTACTTCACCCATGACCAGGCCCGCTCGCGCGCCTACCGCTGGGGCGAGGACGGCCTCGGCGGTATCAGCGACGACCACCAGGTATTGTGCTTCGCGCTGGCCCTGTGGAATGGGCGCGATCCGATCCTGAAGGAGCGCGCCTTCGGCCTGGCCAACGGCGAGGGCAATCATGGCGAGGACGTGAAAGAGTACTACTTCTATCTCGATTCCACGCCGACGCACTCGTACATGAAGTATCTGTACAAGTATCCGCAGGCCGCCTATCCCTACAGTGACCTCGTCCAGACCAACCGCAGCCGCGGCAAGCATGAGGCCGAGTACGAGTTGCTGGACACCGGCGTGTTTGACGACAACCGGTATTTTGATGTCTTTGTCGAATACGCGAAGGCGGCGCCTGAGGACGTGCTGGTGCGAATCAGCGTCTTCAACCGCGGTCCGGACGCGGCGCCGATGCACCTGTTGCCGACCCTGTGGTTCCGCAACACGTGGTCGCAGCCGTGGGGCGGTTCGAAGCCGATCCTCGAGCGCGTCGATGCCTCCGGGCAGGCGGCGGTCCGCGCGCGTCACAGCGACCCGTTGTTTCAGGAATCGCTGGGCGAGTATTACCTCTACTGCGACGCCGACGTGCCGCTGCTCTTCACCGAGAATGAGACCAACAACACCCGGCTGTTCGGCACGGGCAACGCGTCGCCCTACGTGAAGGACGGCATCCACAACTTCATCGTGCACGGCGATGCCGCGGCGGTGAATCCCGCGCAGCAGGGAACCAAGGCAGCGCCCCACTATCAGCTCAACATCGGCGGTGGTGAGTCACAAGTCGTGCGGTTGCGGTTGACGACCCAGGCGCCGGGGGCGGCGTCCGCGCCCTTCCATGGCTTCGACGCGGTGTTCGCCGCCAGGCTGGAGGAGGCCGATGCCTTCTACGCGTCGATCACACCGCTCGCGATTCGCGACGACCCGGACCGTGTGAGCGTCATGCGCCAGGCGCTGGCCGGCATGCTCTGGACCAAGCAGTACTTCTACTATGACCTCGACATCTGGCTCGACGAGCACGGCGCGGGTGCCCACTTGCCGCAACCGGAACGCAGGCGGGTGCGCAACAGCGAATGGTCGCACATGTTCAACGACGACATCATCTCGATGCCGGACAAATGGGAGTATCCCTGGTACGCCGCGTGGGACCTGGCATTCCACATGATTCCGCTGGGCATGGTCGATCCCGACTTCGCCAAGCAACAGCTCGACCTGATGCTGCGCAACGACTACCTGCATCCGAACGGCCAGCTCCCTGCTTACGAGTGGAACTTCGGCGATGTCAACCCGCCCGTGCACGCCTGGGCGACGATGCAGCTCTACTTGTTCGACAAGGAGCGCCGCGGTGGCAGCGGCGATGTCGAGTTCCTCAAGTACGCCTTCTCCAAACTGCTGGTCAATTTCACCTGGTGGGTCAATCGCAAGGACCGCGCCGGCGCCAATGTCTTCGAGGGCGGCTTTCTCGGGCTCGACAATATCGGGGTGTTCGACCGTTCATCGCCACTGCCCACTGGCGGGTACCTGGATCAGGCCGACGGGACGGCGTGGATGGTGTTCTTCAGCGAGCAAATGCTGCGCATCGCGGTCGAGCTCGCGTTGCAGGAGCCGCTCTATGAGGAGTTCGTCGAGAAATTCTTCCAGCACACGGTGTTCATTGCCGGCGCGCTGGACCGCGTCGGTGAGCGGAACGACGAAATGTGGGATGAGGAGGATGGCTTTTTCTACGATGTATTGCGTTTCCCGGACGGCAGCGCCACGCGACTCAAGGTGCGCTCCATCGTCGGGCTGCTGCCACTGGCCGCCGTGGCCGTGTTCGAAGAGGACATCCTCGTGAAGCTGCCGAAGTTCCGTGAGCGTGCGGGACTGTTTCTGAGTCGCCACCCCGAGCTTGCCGCCAACATGCATTTGCCTCCAAAGCCCGGCGTAGCCAATCGCCGCATGCTGGCGATCGTTGGCGAGCAGAAGCTGCGCCGCATCCTGGCGCGCATGCTGGACGAGGACGAGTTCTTCGGCCCGCATGGCATTCGCGCGCTGTCGCGCTTCCACCTCGAACACCCCTATGTCTTTCACCACGCGGGCCAGGAGCATCGCGTGGCCTATGTGCCGGGCGATTCCGATACCGGCATGTTCGGCGGCAATTCCAACTGGCGCGGGCCGGTATGGATGCCGATCAACTTCCTGCTGTACACCGCGCTGATACGCCTGTACGCCTATTTCGGCGAGGACCTCAAGGTTGAGTGTCCAACCGGCTCGGGGCAGATGATGACGTTGCTCGAAGTGGCCAAGGAATTAGGCGAACGCTTGATCCGGATCTTCCTGCGCGACGGCGATGGTCGCCGACCGGTGTATGGCGCGGCGGGCAAGTTCCGCGACGACCCACACTGGCGCGACCTGGTGCTGTTTTATGAATATTTCCACGGCGACACCGGTGCCGGGATCGGCGCGAGCCACCAGACCGGCTGGACCGGCTGCGTCGCGCGTATTATCCAGGCGAATTCCGTGCTGTCCAAGGGCATACTGCTCAGGCCGGGTGCGGAGGTAGCGGCCTTACGCGCGCTGAGCGCCTCGCACACGGGCCCGGAGTCTGCGACCCCCGGCAATCCTGTCAATCCCGAGAAGGCCAGCTAGGGATTGACGGCTGTGCTGACACCTCGCTATCCGGCGCTGTACCAACTCAACACGCGGGTCCGGTTGACCGAGCTGTCGCTATCGCTCGGCCATGTGGCCACGCTGGATGACATCGCCGATACCGAACTGGACCATCTGGTGGAGATGGGCTTCGACTGGCTCTGGTTGCTGAGCGTTTGGCAGACGGGACCTGCCGCGCAGCGCATCTCGCGCAGCAACGCCGCGTGGCGGCACGAGTTCGAGCAAACACTGCCCGACCTGCGCGAGGAGGATATCGCTGGCTCCGGCTTCGCGATTACCAGTTACACCGTGCACCGGGACCTCGGTGGCGATGAAGCGCTGGCGCGCCTGCGCACGCGCGCGCGCCAGCGCGGGCTGCGCCTGATGCTCGATTTCGTGCCGAACCACATGGCCCCGGATCACGCGTGGGCCGACGAGCATCCGGACTTTTTCGTCCATGGCAGCGAGGAGGATCTGGCGCGTTCGCCCCGCAACTATTGCCGCGTGGCGACGAAGAACGGACCGCTGCTGCTTGCCTACGGCAGGGACCCCTACTTCGACGGCTGGCCCGACACGCTGCAGCTCAACTACGGCAATCCGCAATTGCAGCAAGCGATGATTGCCGAACTGGAGCGCATCGCCGGCCAGTGCGACGGCGTGCGCTGCGACATGGCCATGCTGGTATTGCCCGAGGTGTTCGAGCGCACCTGGGGCATCCGGCCCGACCTGTTCTGGCTGAAGGCGACGGCGTCGGTGCGACGCCAGCATCCCGGCTTCCTGTTCATGGCCGAGGTTTACTGGGATATGGAATGGACGCTGCAGCAGCAGGGCTTCGACTACACCTATGACAAGCGCTTGTACGACCGCTTGCGCGAACAGCGCGCCCGCCCCGTGCGCGAGCACCTGGGCGCGGACCTGGACTATCAGGACAAGCTGGCGCGCTTTCTGGAGAATCATGACGAGCCGCGCGCCGCATCGACCTTTGCACCCGAAATCCATGCGGCTGCCGCGGTGCTGACCTTCCTCTCGCCGGGCTTGCGCTTCTTCCACCAGGGGCAGTTCGCAGGCCGGCGCACACGTATCTCGCCGCATCTGGTCCGCGCCCCGGACGAAGCGGTGGACGGAGCGCTCGCGCAGTTCTATGCCCGACTGCTTGCCGTGATGCGCCAACCGCTGCTTCGCGATGGCAACTGGTCCTTGCTGGAATGCGTCCCCGCCTGGGGCGACAACAAGACGTCGGACAACTTCATTGCGTTCCGTTGGGTAGGGGCTCCTCACGAGTGGATGTTCGTGGCCGTGAACTACTCGCCGCAGCAGAGCCAATGCTTCATGCGAACTCCCTTCACGGAACTGGGGGAGCGGACCGTACGACTTCAGGACCGGCTCAGCCCGGCTGTCTATGATCGACCGGGCGATGACCTGCGCGCCCGCGGTCTTTTCCTGGACATGCCACCCTGGGGCTTTCATGTTTTTGACGTGCAAGGGATGGATTGACAGGGACTGTTGGCCGCTCATGCTGGCCCAGGTTTCGAATTATTTTTTCTAATGAGATTGTGAGATATCGTCGCTGTAAAAAAGCCCGCGCGCGCCCTACCATGCTGAAAACCAAAGGGCGAACGCCGCAGCGGTTCCATGCGCTGGTCTGGCCAGGCGGCTATGAGAATTCCCAATAGATCGCCTGTACCGCGGGTGTCTCGCCTCCATACTTTCGTAATCATAGGCAGGAGACACCCCCCATGCTATTTCTCGTCATCAGTACTCCCCGTCCGGAGCGCCCCTCCACGCTGGTCGACTCGCGCAGCCACTACTGGGACTGGATGCGTCCCTTGCTCGATGCCGGACTGGCCCGCTCGGTGCATGCGCGGGTCGGGCGCGGCGCCGTCGCGCTGTTCGACGTCGACTCGAACGCGACGCTGCACCGCTTGATGAACGAATGGGCGGACATTATTCCGGCCCATTTCGACGTCTATCCCTTGCTGGACGAGGATACAGCGAAGGCTTTCCTGGCGACCCGGAATGGAGGGCAGCCATGATGCCGCTACGCCGGCGCCGCCTGCCCGGGCTGGGCCGGGCGGTGCTGGCCCTGGCCGTCGCGGCTTGTGCCCTCGGCGTGAGCGCGGAGTCTTTTCCCGACAAGCCAGTGCGCATGATCGTGGCCTTTCCTGCCGGGGGCGGCACGGATATCGTGGCGCGCGTGATCGCGGAGCGGCTGACCAGTCTTTGGGGCCAGCAGGTCATCGTCGACAACCGCGGCGGCGCCGGCGGCGTGATCGGTACCGAGATCGCGGCCCGGGCTGCGCCTGATGGCTACACGATCTTCCTGGCGACGCTCGGCAATCTATCGATCAATCCGCACTTGTATCCGATGAGCGTGGATCCGCTCAAGGAGCTCGCGCCGGTCTCGAATGTGGTGCAGGTGAATTTCGTACTGGTGGCAAATCCCGGCTTGCCCGCGAAGAACGTGAAGGAGCTGATCGCGCTGGCCAGGAACAAGCCTGACCAGATCACCTTTTCCTCCTCAGGCGTGGGGGGCGCGCCGCATCTGGCCGGCGAACTCTTCAACGACATGGCCGGCGTGAAGCTGGCGCACATTCCTTACAAGGGCAGCGGCCCCAGCTTTAACGACCTGCTCGGCAACCAGGTGTCGCTCACCTTCGACAGCCTGGTCCAGGCTCTGCCGTACGTAAAGGCTGGCAAGCTGCGTGCGCTGGCGGTGCTGGCCGGCAGTCGCTCCCCCTTGCTGCCCGACGTCCCCACGCTGTCCGAGGCCGGCGTGCCAGGATACGACTTCGCCAACTGGTTCGGCCTGGTTGCACCGGCCGGCACGCCACCCGAGCGCATCCGGAAACTGAGCGCCGATGTGCACCAGGTGCTCGACCAACCGGCCGTGCGCAAGCAATTGGCTGGCATGGGCGCGGTTCCAGCCGCCACCACGCCGGAGCAGTTCGGTGAACTGATCCGGGCCGAAAGCCGCAAATGGGGCAAGATCATCAAGGAGCAAAACATACGGGCGCCTTAGCCCGCGCCAGCAGCCAGTTTCGGAAGCAGGCGATCTTGCCGTCGTCGGCACGCGCCGCGGGGCAGACCAGGTGGTAGCCGCGCGATCGCCGCAACACCAGTGGATGTGGCGCCACCAGCCTGCCCTGCGCCAGGTCCTTCTCCAGGTAGCGGAGTTGGCCCAGCGCCACCCCCAGGCCTTCGGTGGCGCATTGATAGATGACGCTGAGATCTTCGTAGTACATGTCGCCCACCGCCGGACCCCGTTCCGCGCCGGCCGCGCGAATCCAGTCGGGCCAGTGTTGCGGCCGCCGGTTGGAGTGCAGCAGCGGCAGTTCCAGCAGCGCCTCGGTGGTGCACGGACTGGGTAGCCGGGCGGCGAGTTCGGGCGCCATGATGGGCGTGAGTTCGTCGCTGAACAGCAGATCGTTGCGCAGCCCTTCCCAGGGCCCGTCGCCGTAGACGATGCCCACATCGACATTGTCGCGCTTGAAGTCCACGCCTTCGACGCTGGAGGTCAGCTTCACGTTGATGTCAGGATGGTCGGACTGAAAGGCAGGCAGCAGCGGAATGAGCCAGCGCACGAACAGCGTGGTGTGGCCGCGCACGGTCAGCACCTGCTTTGAGCCCGTGGAGACCAGCTCCTGGGTGGCCCGCACGATCTCCGCAAACGCGCCGCCGAGCGCCGCGGCATAAAGCTCGCCGCCGCGGGTCAGGCGCAGGCGCCGCGAGCCCCGCTCGAACAGATCAAAACCGAGCCAGCTTTCCAGTGCCTTGATCTGGTGGCTGACCGCGCCCTGCGTGATGTGCAGTTCCTGCGCGGCGCTGGTAAAGCTGAGGTGCCGCGCCGCGCTTTCGAACACGCGCAGCGGATTGAGGGGAGGAAGTTGCGGGTTCATGGCAGGTTTGTGCAGGGATGTCCGGCGATGGCCGGAAAAGGCAGAGCCATTAGCTTTATCGATGCGATGGTGAAATTTTCTCGATGGCCTTCAAAGCGGAGACTCCATATTATCGTTACAAACGTGGGGCTGACGCACGTTCCGGGGGAAGCGCAGCCAAGGTTGCAATTATTAGTTTTTATTATGCCAGCATAGGGGCGTACGGATGAATATGCGATATGGGACCAATTTTCCCTCGTTGCAGGACGAGGTGGACGAAGGGGAATGGCAGGCGCGGAAAGCACTGGCGGCGTGCTATCGGCTGATGGACCGCTACAGCATGACCGACATGATCTACAACCACATCACGGCACGGATTCCCGGCCGGGAAGGCAGGCTGCTGATCAATCTGTACGGGCTGCTGTACAAGGAGATCACGGCGTCCAACCTGGTCGAGATCGACTTCGACGGCACCGTGTGCCGCAAGCCGGACACCGACTACAGCATCAACAAGTCCGGTTACGTGATCCACGGCTGCATCCACCGCGCGCGTCCCGACGTGCATTGCGTCATCCATACGCATACGCGCGCCGGGATGGCGGTGTCGGCCATGCGCTGCGGCCTGCTGCCCGTTACGCAGACCGCCTCGCGGTTCCACGGCCATCTCGGCTATCACGAGTTCGAAGGGCCCGCGGTGGACCTGGCCGAGCAGGCGCGGCTGGTGGCCGATCTGGGTCCGCACAATGCCATGATCCTGCGCAACCATGGCCTGCTCGTGTGCGGAAGCTCTGTGCCGCAGGCATTCAACCTGATGTATCAGCTGGAGATGGCGTGCCGGGCCCAGGTAGACGCGATGGCGGCCGGCCTGGACCAGGTGCTGGTGCCCGCCGACGAGATCCTGGACGGCGCGGCACACCTGTACCAGCCCGGCACGCGCCGGCCTTATGGCGAACTCGAGTGGCACGCCATGCTGCGCTTGCTGGACGCCGAGCCGGGTGGCTATCCCTCCTATGCCAGCTGACGCTTTTGCCGCCCTCCCCTTACCAATTCCGGAGACTCTCGCATGACTGATGTCGTCGCCAGACCCACCGCGGGCATATGCGATTGCCACGTACACGTGTTCGGCCCCGCGTCAGCCTACCGCTTCGATGCCGCGCGCACGTATACGCCCGCGGATGCGCCGCTCGACGCCCTGCTCGCGCTGCACCGCAGCCTGGGCATCGACCGTACCGTCATCGTCCAGCCCAGTCCGTACGGTGCGGACAATACTTGCCTGCTGGATGCGCTGGCGCAGCTCGGCGGCGCGGGCCGCGGCGTGGCGGTCATCGACGAGACCACGTCCGGAGATGCCCTGACCGCCATGCACCGCGCGGGTGTGCGCGGTGTGCGCGTTAACCTGGAGACTGCCGGCGAGCATGATGCCGAGGTGGCGCGGCGCAGGTTGCTGAGCGCCGCGAAGCGCGTGGCGCCGCTGGGGTGGCATGTGCAGACCTACACCAACCTCGCCACCTTGTCGGCGCTATCCGACGTATTGTCCGACTTGCCCGCGCCGCTGGTCGTCGATCATTTCGGCCGCGCGCAAGCAGAGCTGGGGCCGTCGCAAGCCGGCTTCGACACCTTGCTCGCGGCCCTCGCGTCCGGGCGCGTATACGTGAAGCTGTCGGCCGCCTACCGCATCTCTCGGGCGCCCGACTACGCTGACGTGGCCGCGCTCGCGCGTGCCCTGATCGACGCCAATCCCGATCGCGTGCTGTGGGGCACCGACTGGCCGCACCCCGGGTCGGCCGCGGGCCGACCACTGTCCGTCGCTGGCATCACGCCGTTTCGAGACGAGGACAACGCACGGGCGCTGCTGCGCTGCCTCGAATGGGCCGGGACCACGGAGCGCGCCCACAAGCTCCTGGTGGACAACCCGGCGCGGCTATATGGATTCTGAAGTTTGACCGCGGAGGCATCAGACCTCCCGGATATGCGTGAAGTACCGCTATCGCGCAACACGATAAACAGGAGACAAAGATCATGAACAACATCCCCCGCGTGCTGGCGGCCCTGGCCATCGGCGTCGCCTTTGCGGCCAGTCCGGCCCAGGCGAGCGAGACCTATCCGGCCAAACCGATACGCATCGTGGTGCCCCTGGCACCGGGCGGTACCGTCGACCTGGTTTCCCGGCTGATTGCCAAGGGCCTGTCCGAAGACCTGGGGCAGCCGGTCATTGTAGAAAACAAGCCCAGCGCCAGCGGCCTGATCGGCACGCGCGAGGTCGCGCACGCCCAGCCCGACGGCTACACCCTGCTGGCGGTCGCCAATACCTTCGCATCGGCCCCGGCCTTCGTGCCGGATGCCCGCTACGATCCGATCAAGGACTTCGCGCCGGTGACGCAGATCTGCCAGATCCCCATGGTGCTGGTCGCGCATCCTTCCGTGCCCCAGCGCACCGTCAAGGAACTGATCGACCGGGCCAGGGCCCACCCCGGCCAGGTCTCGTTCGCATCGTCCGGCATCGGCTCCACCGGCTACATCGCGGCAGAACTTTTCAGTCGGCAGGCGGGCATCAAGATGCTGAGTGTTTCGTACAAGGGCAATGGCCAGGCGCTGATGGACGTGGTGGGCGGTCAGGTGATGACGATGTTCGACCAGGTCAGCACGTCGGGGCGGTACGTGCAGGCGAAAAAGCTGCGCGCGCTGGCGGTCACGACGCCCACGCGCTCGGCCCTGCTCCCCGATGTCCCGACGGTGGCAGAGGCCGGGCTGCCGGGGTATGAGGATGCCACCTTCAACGCGATCCTGGCGCCCGCCGGCACGCCTGCCCCGATCGTGTCCCGCCTGCACGCAGCCATCGCCAAGGCGCTGGCGCGACCCGCGGTACGCGATCAGCTGGCGGCGCAGGGCATCGAGGTCAAGCCGAGCGAGTCGCCGCAGGCCTTCGGCGACTACCTGCGCGGAGCGGTCAACAAGTATCGCGCAATCGCTCAGGCCGAGCCCACCGGAGGCTGATCGCTGCGCTCCCCCAATGGGGAGCCCACTCCCGGGGCTCGGTTCCAGAAACCAGAAAGGCGAGTTTCGGCGCGCCGGGGCGCCTTTGCCATACTCAGTCGAGGGTGATCTTGCCCGCCTTCACGATCTGCCCATAGCGGGTGATGTCACGGTCGATCAGCTTGCGGAACTCCTCTGAGGTGCCTCCCACCGGCACGAAGCCCAGCTCAGTCAGCTTCTTGGCAACGTCCGGGCTGCGGGTTGCCGCGGCGATTTCCTTGGCCATGCGATCGACGACCGGAGCCGGCGTGCCGGCGGGTGCCAGCAGGCCCGTCCACGAGCTCATGACAAAGCCCGGGAAACCCGACTCTTCCATGGTCGGGATGTTCGGTTCACCTGGCCAGCGCTTGGCCGACGCCACGGCGAGCACGTTGATCTTGCCAGACTTCACGTGCGGCATCGGCACCAGCAACGGATCGAACGCCACGGAGACCTCGCCCGACACCAGCGCCGGCAGAATCGGCGCGCTGCCGTTGTACGGAATGTGGGTCATCTTGACCTTGGACTCCATCGCCAGGCGCTCACCAGTCAGGTGCGCGGAGCTGCCAACACCGCTCGAGCCGAAGGTCAGTGTGTCGGGGTGCTTCTTGCCGTATGCGACCAGTTCACCAACCGTCTTGACCGGCAACTTCTTGCTGGCGAACAGGAACAACGGCAGTTCCGCCATCTCGGCCACCGGTACCAGGTCCGACGGCTTGTAGCTGAGCTTCGAGTACAGCGACATGTTCGCGCTGTAGGCCGCCAGCACCGACACGAAGGTATAGCCATCCGGCGCGGAGCGCGCCGCGACGCCCACACCCAGCGTGCTGTTCGCACCGGGCTTGTTCTCGATGATGATGGGCTGCCCGATGCTTTGCGCGACCTTCTCGAACACGACGCGCGAAACTGTGTCGGTCGAGCCGCCGGGCGTATAGGGAACGATGACCTTGATCGGTTTGGTCGGCCAGGCATCGGCGGCCATGGCGGCGGAGTGGCCGACGGCCAGGCCAGCGATGGCGACAGCCATCAGTCGTACGGTGCGCGATGCGCGAATGTTGATGCTCAAACTACGTCTCCTGCCCTTGGTTTCAGTGTGCGCCCGCGCGTGACGGAAATTCCGTATCGGTATGAACGGGGCGCTTGATTATGCCGGACGCACATATGCAGCGCCCTCAGGCCGACCCTGAAAAACAGCTGTCCCAACAATGCAATGTGCGATAACCGCTCCAGCCCCTCGCGGAGAGACGGGTAGGTGGCACATTGCTACGCTCCGATCGTCGGGCCGGGTGCCGGGGGAATGCCAAGAGCGTCACGACGTCCAGTCCTGCACCGGGTTGCAGGCAAGGTAACGCACCGGCTGCGCAATGCCCAGTCGCAGGCGGGCCGCTTCGATCGGCTCATGTAGCAACTTTTCATAATCCTCACCAAGCAGCCAAGCCGCGCGTCGGCCTATTCGGTAGCCCTCCAGCACCGCCCTCGCGAAGCCCAGGCTGCGGGATACGCGCAGGCTTTTCATGGAGGCCGCGACTGCGATAAAGGCCCATCCCCTACCGCCGGTTTGCGCATAGCTGAATGCCACCAGCGCGGCTTCGCCCAGGCTCTCGTCAGCCCGGTACCCCGTGAGTACATGCCAGATATCGTGGATGTCGCGCGTACGCCGGCCGAACCACAGATAGGCGTCTTCGACGACCGGCTCCTGATCCAGGTTCGATATCCTGGCCAGCCCGTCCGCGCTGTAGCCGGTCCTTTCGATGAACTCGCGATAGGCCGCACCCACCGTTCCCGGCGCGAACCGGGACACATAGTCCGGATCGGCGAGACGCTCCGCCAGTTCAATGCGCTGATACACCATGCGCCGGCCGTCTGGCTTGCTCAGCAGCCGGCTGAAATTCCGCGGCATGGACGGGCCATTGAGCGCTCGCATGATGCGGAACACCTGCTCCGTGTCATTGCTGTCTGCCAGTAGCCTGCGAATAGCCTTGAACGCTGTCAGCACATCCTGCTTGTACGGACTAGAACCGATTGAAGTCGCCATGGGGTGGGCTCCGGTAACAAATTTGCGGGGTGAGGCGGATGCGAGTGCGCCAGGTGTGGAGGAAGAGCAGGATGCCGGTGACAAGCAATACGGCGAGCAACCCTGCGACGACGGCGAGTCCGATGGTCATGGCTGCACCTCGCTGCTTACCCCCGCCGGCTGCGTGCTGTTATCCCGCTGGCTGCGCCGGGTGTCGTCCTGCTTTAGCGTCGGCGCCTGCGTGCCCGGCAGCGGTGTGTCGAACTGCAGCACGCCATCGACGATGCGCCCGTACCGGATCGTGAGCATGTCTTTCAGATAGTTCTGATGCACGCGCCACGGCTTGCGGTTGCCCTGCTTCGGCAGCACGCTGGCCGCGCGTTGCACGTAGCCCGAGGTGAAGTCCAGGAACGGCACGGGCTGCACGTCGGCAGCCCGGCGCGGCATGGCGATGCGGTGCTTGTGACGGTCCATGTAGCGCAGCAGCCGGCAGACGTACTCGGCGGTGAGGTCCGCCTTGAGCGTCCATGACGCATTGGTGTAGCCGAAGGCCAGCACCAGATTGGGCACCTCGCTGAGCATCATGCCCTTGTAGGCCATCGATTCGGCCGGCCGGCGTGGTTGGCCGTCCACGCTGACCGCGATGTCGCCGAGCATGTTCAGCTTCAGCCCGGTGGCGACCACCACGATGTCCGCGGGCAGCATCTTGCCGCTGCGCAGAACGATACCCTCGGCGTTGAAGCGTTCGATCGTGTCGGTGACGATCGCCGCGCGCCCGTCGCGGATTTCGCGGAACAGGTCGCCGTCCGGCACCAGGCACAGGCGCTGATCCCAGGGCATATAGCGGGGCGTGAAATGGGTATCCACATCGAAGCCAGGTGCAAGCTGCGCGGCGGCCATCGCGATCAGCCGCTGCTTGACCCGCTCGGGGCGGCGGCGCGCCAACTGGAAGAAACTCATGCCAAGCAGCACGTTCTTCCAACGCGTCACCGTGTAGGCCAGCTTTTCAGGCAAGACGCGTCGCAATCTGTTGGCGATGGCGTCTTCGCCGGGGCGCGTGACGATATAGGTGGGCGAGCGCTGCAGCATGGTCACGTGGGCCGCGCTTTTCGCCATGGCGGGCACCAGCGTCACCGCCGTGGCGCCGCTGCCGATCACCACCACGCGCTTGCCGGCGTAGTCGAGCGATTCGTCCCAGAACTGCGGATGTACCATGCGGCCCCTGAAGGTTTCTTCGCCGGGAAACGTGGGGCGGTGGCCTTCGGCATAGCGGTAATAGCCGGCGCAAACGTACAGGAAGCGGGCCCGCAGGCGCACGCGGCTGCCGTCCTGGGTGCGCTCCGCTTCCACGGTCCAGCAGGCGCTGCTGCTATCCCAGGCGACGGTGAGCACCTTGTGGCCGAAGCGTATGTGTGGCGTGATGCCGGCTTCTTCGGCCGTCTGGCGGATGTAGGCAAGGATCGAGGGTCCGTCGGCGATGGCCTTGGCCCCCTGCCACGGCTTGAAACGGTAGCCGAGCGTGTACATGTCCGAATCCGAACGGATGCCCGGGTAGCGGAACAGGTCCCAGGTGCCGCCCAGCGCCTGGCGGGCTTCGAGGATGGCGTAGCGCTTGCCGGCGCAGCGTTCCTGCAGGTGCCGCGCGGCACCGATCCCGGACAGGCCGGCGCCTACGATCAGAACATCAAGGACTGCGTCATCAGAATGGGGGGCGGTCATGATGAGAAATCCGGACGAGTGCGGATGAGCGGCGTTTCTGACAAGATAGGTTGTCAAAATTCATCTGGCAATAGGGAATGTCATAATGGCCCCCATGACGACCGAGCTTTCCCCCGCTCGCCGCTATCGCGGCGCCGAAGCCGAAGAACGACGCGCCCAGCGCCGCAGCCAGCTGATTGCCGCGGCTGTCCAGGTCTACGGAGAGCGTGGCTACCAGAACGCCACGGTCAAGGCCGTGTGCGAAGCCGCCGGACTGACTGAGCGCTATTTCTATGAGTCGTTTGCCAATAGCGAGGCGCTTTTGCTGGCGTCGTACGAAACCGTGACGCGCAAATTGCTGCACACTCTGGCGCGGGCAGGCGAGGAAAACGGCGAAAGTGGGGAACAGCGCGCTTTGGCGATGCTACGGGCTTACTTTGGTGCGCTGCAATGCGAGCCTCGCGCGGCGAGGGTCTTCCTGGTCGAAATCCGCGGCGTCAGCAAGCTTGTAGATGAAGCGCTGGCCATTTCGCTTAGCGAGTTTGGTGCACTGCTGGCGCGGACGTTATTGGCTGGTGGACGAGAGGGCCGGGAGTTCGATCCGATGCTGAGCGCCGGCGTGGC
Source organism: Ralstonia pickettii DTP0602 (assembly GCA_000471925.1). Lineage (NCBI taxonomy): Bacteria > Pseudomonadati > Pseudomonadota > Betaproteobacteria > Burkholderiales > Burkholderiaceae > Ralstonia > Ralstonia pickettii. The sequence continues at coordinate 2,233,356 of CP006667.1, read as the reverse complement.
CGGCGGGATCGTCCATGTCGCGCTGTACTGGATTCGTAACGGTTATGCGCCCGATGTCGACACCGTGGCCCGTACCGCATTGCAACTGGCGCTTGTGCTGATGTGTCGGCCGGCTTAAGGCCCGCGCGGTCGGGGTCAAGCTACTGCCCGAAACCCCGATACATTCTCCTGCCTCGATCGAGATGGCGCGATTCGAATCGCGCGCAGATTGGTTCGCCCTCCCCTCATTCGAAAGGCCGAAAGATGTCGCCGGCACGGAGCCCTGGACGGGCAGCGGTGCGCGCGACGGCGCACGCTGCCCGCCCGGCTTGCGCGTCAGGCTGGTCCGGCGCCTGCCGCGGGCGCATCGCCGGCCTTGCCGGTCTGGTCGTGCCAGCCGCCGCCCAAGGCCTTGTACAGGTTGACTTCACTGGTCAGCTGTTCGAGCCGGGCTTCGATCAGCAGTTGCTGTGCGTTGTACAGCGAGCGCTGCGCGTCCAGCACGGCAAGGTAGCTGTCGACACCCGTGCGATAGCGCCGGTCGGCCAGACCATAGGCGTCCTGGGCGGCTTCCACGAAGCGGACCTGGGCCTGGAGCTGGCTGGTGTACGTGCCGCGTGCCGCCAGCCCGTCGGCCACCTCGCGGAAGGCGGTCTGCACCGTACGCTCGTACTGGGCGACGTTGACATCCTTCTGGATGGCGGCAAAGTCCAGGCTCGCCCGCAGGCTGCCGGCGGTAAACAGCGGCAGGTTGATCTGCGGCTGGAACAGCCACGTGCCGGAGCCGGCCCCGAACAGGCCCGAAAGCTGCCTGCTGGCGGTGCCTGCCGATGCGGTCAGGCTGATACTGGGGAAGAACGCCGCACGCGCGGCGCCGATATCGGCGTTGGCGGAGCGCAGCCGGTGCTCGGCAGCGAGCACGTCCGGGCGGTTCTGCAGCAGGTCTGAGGGCAGCCCGGCCGGGACATCGGCAAACAGCTTCTGCTCCAGCGGCAGGCCTTCCGGCAGGTCCGCGGGCAGGGACGTGCCGAGCAGCAGCACCAGGGCATTCTGGTCCTGGGCTACCAGCCGGGTATAACGCGCGAGACTCGCGCGTGCGGTTTCCACGGCGGTCTGCGCCTGGCGCAGGTCCAGCCGGGAAGCGATCCCTTCCTCGTAGCTGCGCCGGGTCAGGCCATAACTGCGCTCGTAATTGGCCAGCGTTTCACGGGTGACCTGCAGCAGGGCTTCATCGGCGCGCTGGGTCAGGTAGGCGCTGGCAACGCTCGCCACCAGCGAGATCTGGGCGCTGCGGCGTGCCTCGTCGCTGGCGAAATACTGCTCGAGCGCGGATTCGCTAAGGCTGCGCAGGCGGCCGAACAGGTCGATTTCCCACGCCGTGGTGCCCACCGACACGCCGTACTGGCTGCCGATCATCCGCTGTCCGGTGGTGGACAGGTCGGCGGGAATGCGCTGGCGCGTGCCCAGTGCGGCGGCGCCGACGGCAGGAAACAGGTCGGCGCGCTGGATGCGGTACTGTGCACCGAACGCCTCCACGTTGAGGGCGGCCACGCGCAGGTCACGGTTGTTCTCCAGCGCCAGTTCGATGAGACGGCGCAGCCGCGGATCGGCAAAGAATTCGCGCCAGCCCAGCTCGACCGCGGGCACCTGGCCGGCTTCGGCGTCGGCATCGGCTGGCAGGTAGGCCGGGCCCTGCGGGTAGGCTGCCTCCACCGGCGAGGCCGGCCGCTCGTACTTGGGAATCAGGCTGCAGCCGGCCAGCATGGCCATGGCGGCAGCGCAGAGCAAGGTCTTCTTCATTCGAGCGCGCCTTTTTCCAGGGAGGCGTCATGGGGCTTCGGCCTGCGCTTGCGCCCGAACAGCGAGGTGACGACGACAAAGAACAGCGGCACCCAGAAGATCGCCAGCACCGTGGCAGTGATCATGCCGCCGATCACGCCGGTACCGATGGCATGCTGGCTGCCCGCACCGGCGCCAGTGGACACGGCCAGCGGAAACACGCCGAGCATGAAGGCCAGCGAGGTCATCACGATGGGGCGCAGGCGCAAGCGGCACGCCTCCACGGCGGCCTCGACCAGGTCCTTGCCCTGTTCGTACTCGCTCTTGGCGAATTCCACGATCAGGATGGCGTTCTTCGCGGACAGGCCGATGGTGGTCAGCAGGCCCACCTGGAAGAACACGTCATTGGACAAGCCACGCCCCAGCGTGGCAAGCAGTGCGCCGATCACGCCGAGTGGCACCACCAGCATCACGGAGAACGGAATCGACCAACTTTCGTACAGCGCGGCCAGGCACAGGAACACCACCAGCAGCGAGAGCGCATAGAGCGCCGGCGCCTGCGCGCCCGACAGCCGCTCCTCATAGGACAGGCCGGTCCAGGCATAGCCCACGCCCGGCGGCATCTGCTTCATGATCTCCTCGATCGCCTTCATGGCCTCGCCGGAACTGCGCCCGGGCGCGGGCTCCCCCAGCATTTGCACCGCCGGCACGCCGTTGTAGCGCTGCAGCTTGGGCGAGCCATAGGCCCACTTGCCGTCGGCAAAGGCCGAGAACGGCACCATCTCGCCCTTGTCGTTGCGCACGAACCACTTGTCGATATCGTCCGGGTTCATCCGCGAGTCCGGGCGGCCCTGCACGTAGACGCGCTTGACCCGGCCGCGGTCGATGAAGTCGTTGACATAGCTGGAACCCCAGGCGATCGACACCGTGCTGTTGATGTCACCCAGCGAGACGCCAAGCGCGCGCGCCTTTTCATCGTCGATCACCAGCTGGTACTGCGGCTGGTCATTCAGGCCATTGGGGCGCACGCGCTGCAGCACCGGGCTTTGCGAGGCCAGCGCCAGGAACTTGTCGCGCGCGTCCATCAGCGCCACGTGGCCAATGCCGGCCTGGTCCTGCAGGTAGAGGTCAAAGCCGGTGGCATTGCCCAGTTCCTGCACCGCGGGCGGAGCGAACGCGAACGACATCGAATCGCGGAAGCTCATGAACTTGCGCTGCGCGCGCGCGGCCAGGTCGAACACGCTGGTGCTCTCCCCGCTGCGCTGCGCCCATGGCTTAAGCAGGATGAAGGCCAGGCCCGAGTTCTGGCCGCGGCCGGCAAAGTTGAAGCCGTTGACAGTAAACAGCGACTCCACCACGCCGCCCTCTTCCTTCAGCAGGTAATCGCGCATCTGGTCGAGCACCTTCTGCGTGCGCTCGGCCGTGGCGCCGGCCGGCGTCTGCACCTGGGCGTACAGCACCCCCTGGTCTTCTTCCGGCAGGAACGACGTGGGGATGCGGGTGAACAGGAAGCCCATCGCCACCACGATGGCCACGTAGATCAGCAGGAAGGGCAGGCGGCGCTTCAGGATGCCTGACACGCTGCGCTCGTAGCCCTGGGTGGTCGCGATGAACTTGCGGTTGAACCAGCCGAAGAAACCGCCCTTGTTCTCGCCATGATCGCCCTTTTCGATGGGCTGGAGCATGGTGGCGCACAGGGCCGGCGTCAGTATCAGCGCGACCAGCACCGACAGCACCATGGACGAGACAATGGTGATGGAGAACTGCCGGTAGATCACGCCGGTTGAGCCGCCGAAGAACGCCATCGGCAGGAACACCGCCGACAGCACCAGCGCAATGCCCACCAGCGCGCCCTGGATCTGACCCATGGAGCGCCGCGCGGCTTCCTTAGGCGGCAGGCCCTCCTCGGCCATCACGCGTTCGACGTTCTCCACCACGACAATGGCGTCATCCACCAGCAGCCCGATGGCCAGCACCATGCCGAACATGGTCAGCGTGTTGATGGTGTACCCGAACGCGGCCAGCACGCCGAAGGTGCCGAGCAGCACCACCGGCACGGCGATGGTGGGGATCAGCGTGGCGCGGACGTTCTGCAGGAACAGGTACATCACCAGGAACACCAGCACGATGGCTTCCATCAGCGTCTTGACCACTTCGTGGATGGAGCCCGAGATCACCGGCGAGGTGTCATACGGGTAGACCACCTTCATCCCGGGCGGGAAGAAAGGCTCCAGCCCGTCCAGCGTCTTGCGGATGGCGCGCACGGTTTCCAGCGCGTTGGCCCCGGCGGCCAGCCGCACGGCAATGCCCGAGGCCGCCTGGCCGTTGTATTGCGCGTTGATGTTGTAGTCCTGCCCGCCCAGGCCCACCTCCGCCACGTCCTTCAGGCGCACCTGCGAGCCGTCGGGGTTGACCTTGAGCAGGATGTTGCCGAACTGCTCGCTGGTCTGCAGCCGGGTCTTGCCGATCACGCTGGCATTGAGTTGCTGGCCCCGCACCGCCGGCAGGCCGCCAAGCTGGCCGGAGGCCACCTGGACGTTCTGCGCCCTGATGGCGCTGCTCACGTCCAGCGGCGTGAGCTGGTAGCTGTTGAGCCGGGCCGGGTCGATCCACACCCGCATGGCGTACTGCGCGCCGAACACCTGGAAGTCGCCCACCCCGTAGGTGCGCGAAAGCGGGTCCTGGATACTCGAAACGATGTAGTTCGACAGGTCTTCCCGCGTGACCTTGGGGTCAGTGGAAATCAGGCCCACGATGACCAGGAAGTTGCGCACCGACTTGGTCACGCGGATGCCTTGCTGCTGCACTTCCTGCGGCAACAGGGGCTGCGCAAGGGCCAGCTTGTTCTGCACCTGCACCTGGGCAATATCCGGATTGGTGCCTTGCTCGAAGGTCACCGTGATCGTCATGTTGCCGTCGGCGTTGCTTTCCGAGGAGATGTAGCGCAGGCGGTCCAGGCCGTTGAGCTGCTGCTCGATCACCTGCACCACGGTGTCCTGCACCGTCTCGGCGGAGGCACCGGGGTAGTTGACCGAGATGGCGATGGTGGGCGGCGCGATGGCCGGATACTGGCTGATGGGCAGCGCGCGGATCGACAGCACGCCGGCCAGCATGATGACCAGGGCGATCACCCACGCGAAGATGGGCCGATCGATAAAGAAATTGGACATGGATACTCCCTCGCCCTGGCAGTGCGCTCAGGGCTTGGCCGCGGACGGGGCAGACGCGGCGGCCACCGGGGCGCCTGCGGCGGTCCCGGCCTGGGCTACGCGCACTTTCGCCCCGGGCCGCACGAACTGCAGGCCTTCCACGATGACGCGGTCGCCCGCCCCGAGGCCGTCGGAAACCAGCCACTTGTCGCCAACGGCGCGGTCGGTGCGGATCTGGCGCAGTTCCACCTCGTCCCTGGCATTGACCACCAGCGCCGTGGCCTGGCCCTTGAGGTCGCGCGTCACACCCTGCTGGGGCACGAGCAAGGCATTGGTCTTCACGCCTTCACGCAGGCGGGCATGGACGAACATGCCCGGCAGCAGCTCATGGCGCGGGTTGGGAAACACTGCGCGCAGCGTCACCGAGCCGGTGCCCTGGTCCACGGCCACTTCGGAGAACTCCAGGCGGCCGGTTTCGGGATAGCGGGTACCGTCTTCGAGCACCAGGCTGACCTGGGCAGCGTTGGCGCCGGCACTTTGCAGCGCACCATTGGCCAGCTCGCGCCGCAGCCGCAGCAGGGAGGCAGAGGGCTGCGTCACGTCGACGTAGATCGGGTCAAGCTGCTGCACCACCGACAGCGCGGTAGCCTGGCCGTTGGTGACCAGCGCACCTTCCGTCACATTCGAGCGCCCGATACGCCCGGAAATCGGTGACAGCACCTTGGTATAGCGCAGGTTGATCTGGGCGCGGTCCACCGCAGCCTGCGCCTGCAGCCAGGCGGCCCTGGCCTCGTCGTGCTGCTGCTTGCTGACCGCCTCGTCACCGACCAGACGCCCGTACCGCTCTGCCAGCAGGCGGGCGGATTCCAGCGTCGCCCTCGCGCTCTTGTAGGTGGCCTCGTAGGTGGACGGGTCGATCTGGTAGAGCTGCTGGCCCTGCGTGACGTCGCTGCCCTCCTTGAACAGGCGGCGCAGGATGATGCCGTCCACCTGCGGCCTGACTTCGGCAATGCGGAACGCCGTGGTGCGCCCCGGCAGCTCAGTATCCAGCGTCAGTGGCTCGGTCTTGAGCGTGACCACGCTCACTTGCGGTGGCGGCGGGGCTGCGGCCTCTTTCTTGCCGCTGCATCCGGCAAGCATTGACATGGCGATGGCCAGCGTGACCGGAACCCAGGCGCTGCAGCCGCGTGATCGTTGCATTACGATTTCCTGCGTAAGAATCAAGGCCGAGTCAAAATGTCACCGGCAAACCGGTTGACCAGCGCCAGAGCGGAACAGCGAGCCAAAGCAAGCGCCATGCCCGCCTTGCGCCAGCGCCAGTTGCAGACGTAGTCGAGAAGTCTATCGCGACTCGAAGAAATGGTTCGGCCGATTATCGGCTACCCATATTTCAAAAACTTTCAAACACCCACGAGGGCTGCCAGCGGCTCCCAGCGGCGCCCGCCAGCACGGCCGTGAAGCCTTCGTAAAAGGAGAACCGCATGAGTCGTCTGACCGCCAAGGAATTCCATCCCGAACTGCTTGAGCTCTACGACGGTTACGTGCATGGCCGGCTCAGCCGGCGCGACTTTCTCGACCGCGCGGCGAAATTCGCCGTTGGAAGCCTGACCGCCACCGCTATCCTCGCTTCACTGAGCCCCGACTATGCGCTGGCCCAGCAAATCGCGTTCACTGATCCGGACATCCTTGCCGAGTACATCCGCTATCCCTCCCCGAACGGCCATGGAGAGGTGCGCGGCTATCTGGTGCGCCCCACCAGGGTGGCCAAGCCGGTGCCCGGTGTGGTCGTGGTACACGAGAACCGGGGCCTCAATCCCTATGTCGAGGACGTCGCGCGACGTGTGGCCAAGGCCGGTTTCGTAGCGCTGGCGCCGGACGGCCTGAGCTCGGTCGGCGGCTATCCAGGCAATGACGACAGGGGCCGGGTGCTGCAGCAGCAGGTCAACCCGCAGAAGCTCATGGACGATTTTTTTGCAGCCATTGAATACCTTCGGGCCGGCAACCTCACCACAGGCAAAGTCGGCATCACCGGCTTCTGCTATGGCGGTGGCGTCTGCAATGCCGCGGCGATGGCCTACCCGGAACTGGCTGCGGCGGTGCCGTTCTACGGCCGCCAGGCCAAGGCCGAGGACGTTCCACGCATCAAGGCACCGTTGCTATTGCACTTTGCCGAGACCGATCCGAACGTCAATGCCACGTGGCCTGCCTACGAGGCGGCGCTGAAAGCCAACGGCAAGACCTACGAGGCACACATCTACCGAGGCACCCACCACGGCTTTCACAATGACTCCACGCCACGCTACGACGAGGCAGCCGCCAGGCTGGCGTGGGACCGGACTATCGCCTGGTTCCGGCGCTACCTGGTCTGACCAAAGGGGCTCCGCGACGAACGGCATGAGCAAAGACACCCGGCCATGCCGGAAGGCACCAGGCATTTTTCGTGGAAGGACCGTTACGTTCGATAGGATCAGCGTGACGGCCGCCTGCCCAGGTGCTACGCCTCCACGTAGCCCTTGCGCAGTTTCTCCGCCACCAGCTTGTCCATTTCACGCCGGGCCCGCTCGGCGCTGTCGAACGCCTTCACGCCGGTCTGTCCTGCACTGCCGATGCGGCCGTAGGTGACGGAGAGCTCCGCCCCGCGCACGCTGGCGCGCCAGAATTTGCGCGACGTGCCCTGCTCGAAGCGCAGCATCCGCACAAGCTCAGCTTGCGCAGCCGATGCCGTCGCCGCATCCGTCCGGGCTTCCGTTGACGCCTCAGCCGTGGACGTCGCGCCCTGCACCGCGGCCGGCATCGTCAACGGCGCCGACATCTCGATCTCGACGTCCAACGCGCGATCCTCGCCATCGGCCAGCATGGCCTCGATGCGGGCCAGCACTGCGTCCCGATCGTCGAGCCAGTCCTTGCCGGGGATGTCCAGCACCCGCCAGCCGAAGCTGCGCAGGATGCCGGGGCGGAACACATAGCGCTCGGCGGTGTCCGTCACCGCCTCGGACGGCGTATCGAGCAGGATTGCCAGCGCGTAGCCTTGACCCGACGGATCGGCGATAGCCAGGTCGCAGCGGAACTGCGAGCGGCCGACGTTGGCGTGCACCTGGTGGCCGCGCGCACGCAGCGCCTCGGCCAGTGCGTCGCGGATGCTGTCCGGCGTGGCCTCGCGCGTGAAGGCGTCGCGCGCGCCCGGGGTCAGCGCACCGAGCACCGACTGGGCGCGCTCGAACTGGCCGCGCGCGCTGGCCTGCGCGAACTGCAGGAAGGCGCGCAGCGCGGCCGCGCCGTCGTTGTGCACGTTGGTGATCGCCTCGGCCTGGATCGTCGATACCACCGCCATCCGATGACGCGCGCGGCTGAAGATCACGTTCAGGCGCTTCTCGCCGCCGCGCTGGTTGATCGGGCCGAAGTTCATCAGCATCTTGCCGTCCGGCCCGGGCGCGTAGCAGATGCTCAGGATGATGACGTCGCGCTCGTCGCCCTGGACGTTCTCCAGGTTCTTGACGAACAGGCCGTTGAACTGATCGTCATCCTCGCGCACGTACTCGCGCTCGAGGCGCATCGCAAAGTCCGCGTCCTCGGCAGCCAGCGCCTCGAGCGCCGACTCGATGGCGCCCTGCTGCGCCTCGGAAAATGCCACGATGCCGAGGCTCAGCCCGGTCTCGCGGCGCAGCAACTCGCGCACGGTCCGGGCGATGTAGCTCGCCTCCGGCGCATTGCGGCGGTCCGCGTAGATGCCGTCGGCCAGCCGGTGGAAGCTGACCGGCCGCGCGAGCAGCGCCTCCGCGCCCGCGATGCCGGCATCCGCCTGGTCCGAGCGCAATGGCTCGGCCTCGTCCTCGGCCTGTTCCAGCAAACGGTCGGGGATGGTGACGAGGCGCCCGTCGTAGAAGGCGGCGTTGGAAAAGCTGATCAGCGACTCATGACGGCTGCGGTAATGCCACGCCAGCAGCGTAGCGGGCAGGTTGCGCGCGGCCTGGTTCAGCAGGCTGTCCGAATCGAGGTTGATCGCGATGCGTTCGCCCTCTTCTTCCACGACGATCTCGTCGCCGCCCTCGGCGCCGCCGGCCGTGAAGAAGCTCGTCGGCGGCAGCTGCATCTCGTCGCCGACCACCACCACCTGGCTTGCGCGGCTCAGCGCGGGCACGGCCTCCTCGGTCGGAATCTGGCTGGCCTCGTCGAAGATCACCACGTCGAACAGGTCCGGCGACAGCGGCAGCGTGTCGGACACCGACAGCGGACTCATCAGCCAGATCGGCTTGAGATCGTTGATGACGATGCCGGTCTCGTCGTCGGAGAGATCGCGGATCGAGCGGTGGCGCATGCTCTTGCCGAACTCATGCTCCAGTTCGCGGCGGCCCGTTGCGTATTGTTTCTTGAACGCCTTGCCGTCGGCGTCCAGCATCGTGGCCGACAGCGAGGACACGCGCACGTGCTCGGCGAACTGCTCGTGCCGCATGGCGCGCACCACTTGGGCGTTCAGCGCGAGCAGCTCGCGCTGCCCCTGCGCCACGGCGCGCGCGGCCTGCGCCAGCGCCGCGCCGCCGAAGCGCGCCAGCACCGGGTTCTCGCGCGCGAGACGCCGTAGCGCCTCGTCGGCCACCAGTGCCTCCAGTTCCGCCGGTGCGTGATCGAGCCATTGCAGCGTGGCGGCGCAGGCGGGGTCGCCCGCATGCACCGCGCGCAAGAGCGGCAACAGGTCTGGCAAGTCATCCAGCGCCTCACGCAGGTCGCGCAGCAGTTCGGCGATGTCGCCGAGGCGCGCGTCGGCGGCCAGCATCAGCCCCTCGCGCACACGCTGCGCGAGCTTCTCCAGCGCCTCGCGCGCACCGGCCTCGGCGCGTGCCGCCGCAACCGGATCGACGGCCTGGCGCAAATGCGCGACCAGTTCGCGCGGGCCTGCGCCCGACTGCAGGCGCTGCTCGAGTTCGCCGAGCGCGCGCAGGAAGGCCTGCATCTCGCTCACGCCGTAGCGCCGGCGGCTGTCGGCATCGGCCGCCGCCAGCGCCGCGCTCGCGGCGTGCTCGGCGGCCAGCGTTTCAAGCACCTTGCCGTAGCCCGGATGGACGGCGTGCTTGCCGAAGTCATAGCGGCGCTTCAGTTCGCCGCGCAGCCGCCACCAGGCGGGCTGCAGCCAGCGCGCGAACGACGGCTCCAGCTGCCGGGCGAGCGCCAGCGCCGATTCGGTATCGCCGGGGCTCAGCTTGTCTTGCCAGTTCGACGTTGCGGCTAGCGCGTCGGCGAGTACCTGCGCGCGCGTCTCCAGGTCCGCGCGGACCTCGCGCAGCGCGCCTTGCGCCGGCGAGGCCGGATCGAGCAGGTCCAGGTGTGCGGCGAGGCCCGTGTCGAGCAGCCACTGGCTGTCGGCGGCAATCGCGCGTGCCTGTTCCAGCGCGGTGTCCTGGCCGGTCAGGCTCGCGGTACTGTCCAGCAGCGGGTCGAGCGCATCGAACAGCGCCTCGGTGTCATGGCAAAGCTGCTCGGCGCGGCCATACGCGCGCTCGTCGGCCAGCAGCTGCGGGGACAAGCGCGCGAACGGATGCGCGGCCAGGCTGTCGAGACCGAAGCGCTCGCGCATCGCGCGGTGCACGCGGTGCGCGAGATCGCGCTGACGGTCCCATGCGGCCAGCGCCGGCAGGCGCTCGCGCATGGCGGGCCCGGCGTCCGGCACGGCAGGCAGCGCGGTGACGCGGCGCAGCAGCGCACGCACGCTGTCGCCGAGCGCCTCGGGCGCGGCGGCCATCGCCGACTCGAACGCGTCGATACGCTGCTGGTGCGCGGCCAGCGCCTCGGCCACCTGCGTGCGGCGCGCCGCCAGCGCGTCGCCGTCGTGCGGCTGCGCGATCCACTGCTCGTAGCAGGCGCGCAGGTCGGCGATGAAGGCCTTCTTGTCGGTCTGCGAATCGTGGATCAGGCAGCACAGCGAGTCCAGCCCGCTTTGCTTGAGCCGATGGAACACCACGTCGAGCGCGGCGCGCTTCTCGCAGACGAACAGCACGCGCTTGCCGCGTCCGGCGTAGTCGGCGATCAGGTTCGTGATGGTCTGCGACTTGCCCGTGCCCGGCGGGCCCTGGATGATGAAGCTGCGCTGGCTGCGCGCGAGGCCGACCGCGGCGTTCTGCGTCGCGTCGGCCGCCACCACGTTCCATTGCTCGGCCGGTGCGAGCGGCGCGGGCGCTGCCGTCTCCACGTCGCGCGGATCGATCGAGAACACGTGGTCGAACGCCGGATTGGCGCCGGGCTCGTCCAGCAACTGCGCGTAGTCGCGCACCAGCGACATCTTGCGGTAGTTGAAGTTGGCGAGCGTCACCTGCGTCAGGTCCAGGTCCCAGGCATAACGGTGGCCCTCGGACTCCTCGAGCACGTAGCCCTGGCGCTCTTCGCTTTGCGCGGTGACGGGGCCGCTCATGTGTGGCTGGCGCGGACCGGCGCCCGCTGTGGCTCCCGGTGCGGCCCCCGCCTCGAAGCGCTGCGGCAGCTCGCTCGGCCGCACCCAATGCTCGAACAGCGCGCGTCCCAGCGGCCGGTAGTCGTCCCGCGCATAGCTGTACGGCGGCAGCCAGCCGCCGGTGCGCGCGGCAGCCGTTCCCGGCCTGCGGCGCTGGAACTGCTGCATCCGCTGCAGCGCCTTCTGCCGCACGAGCCGCACCGCGGCCTTGTCAACCAGGCGCAGCTCCACCGAGGGCTCGGAGCGGCGAATCTGCGCAAGGATGTCGGCATGGATCTCCTCGAGCGAGGTCTTGCCCAGATCCACGGTCTCGTCCAGGCGGATGTCGTACAGCTGGCTCAGGTAGTGGCGCAGCACCGGGTTGAACTCGGCCTCGCCGCCCGCGCACTGGATCACGTACTGGTCGCGCACGCCCTTGCGTTTGACCAGCTCCACCGGCAGCCATAGCAGCGGCGTGACGATGCGCTCGTCCGGCGCCTCCTTCAGGTTGTGCCAGCGCAGGAACGCCACCACCAGACGCAGGTTGCTGAAGCCGTATTCGGCGCGGTCGCGGCGGGTCTCGGCGATCAGGCGGTCCAGTGACGCCGGCAGGTATGGCTGGTCGTCGAAGCGCAGCCATTGCTGCAGCGACACCGGCTTGCCCGCCACCAGGTCGGCGGCGAACGGTCCGCCCCAGGTGCAGATGTGCTCGGGCCGCACGCTTTCGATCTGCAGCATCAGCGGCACGCTGGCCACGGTGACGTTGACGCTGGCCGCGGTCGGACGGAAGTGCAGCAGGCGGTTGCGCCGCGAGAGATCGAACAGGCGGTCGCGCAGGTGCGTGAGCACGGCGGCGCGGCGCGGCGTCGCGCCGGCCGTGCCGGCCAGCACACGCTCCACGTCCAGGCCCAGCGGCTGCTCGCGCCACGTGCGCAGCCGGGTCGCCTGCGCGGCGACATCGGTCGCGCGGTCGTGGCGGTTGATCTCGGTCATCTCGACGATCACCGCCGCGACGATCGGATGCAACCGCTCGTGCAACAGGAACAGGTTGCGGCGATGCGCCACGAAGCTGCGCAGGTCGTCCTCGTCAGTGAAATCCAGACCGCAGGCCAGGCTCGCGAGCACCATGCCGAGCAGGAAGACGTCGCCGATCTCGTCGTGGTGGCCAACGAGCCGTTCCCAGCTGGCCAGGCCGGGCAGGTAGACCGGGCGCTCGACGGGCGCCGTTGCGTCAAGCTGCAGCGCCAGGTCGGTCTGGTCGCGCTGTCCGTCGTCGGCGTGGCCAAGCTGCAGCGCGCCGACAATGTTCAGGCCCGAGGCCGGATGCGGCTGCACGCGATGCACCGCGCCGATGTCCATAACGGGCGCCTCGCCATCGGGCCGGCGCAGGCGCAGTGCGCCATCCTCGTCCACCAGGATGCTGTCGGGATCGAGCGGGGCCACCCTGCCCTGCGCGTGCAGCGCGGCGACCTGCGCGAACAGCGGCAGCACCAGCACCAGGACGTCGTCGGTGGGCAGCGCCGCACCCGCCTGTGCGTCGATCAGCGCGCGCAGCGTGCGCGGCTCGACGCTGTTGGTCGTACCGGGGATCGTGTTCGTGCCGTGGGTCGTGCTGTCAGTCATGCCCGGCCCTCCCTGGCCAGTTGGCGGTGGGGTTGGCGCTGCAATTGGCGATGGTAGCGGTCCAGCTCGCGCTTGCCGAAGCCGGCGTCGCGGCGCAGGTTGCCTTGCAGCGCTTCCAGGCTGCCGAGCGCCTGCGCCACCTGGCCGGCGCGCAGCAACGCCGCGTCCTGCTGGTCGGGGTCGGCGAGCGCCAGGTCCATCATCAGCGCGTTGAGGTAGCCGCGCACGCTGTCGTCGGCCACGTCCTGCCCCAACCCTTCGGGCCCGATCGCCGATTCGTCGTCGCGCCAGTCGGGGAACATCATCCGCACCTGCGCGAGCACCGACTCGCTCGCCAGCGCCGTGCCGGCGAGGAAGTGGGCGAGGAAGCCGCGCGTCAGCGCCTGCAGCCGGACCTGCCCCGGCAAGTCCAGCTTCTCCAGCGCCAGCGGGCCATGCAGGCGGGTTTCGATCCACGGATCGAGATCGGCCGCACCCTCCCACCACAGCGCCAGCGCGCGGGCTCGGATGAAGGTTTCGGGATGGCTGTGGGCGGCGCTCGCGCCCGCTTCGTGGGATTCGATCTCGGCCGCCTGGCGCAGGTAGGCGGCCGCGTCCACGCTGCCCATGCCGGTCTGCACCTTGACCAGTGTCGACACGGCCGGCGCCACCGCGCCGGCGGCCACGGCGCCGCCGCGGTCGGCGAACAGCTCGGTGTGCAGCGCGTAGCGGCGCCAGGTCTCGCGATGGCTGGCGCTGGCGCCGGGCGCGGCCAGCGCGTCGTTCAGGATGCGGTCGGCCACCAGGAACTGGCCGTCGTCGCGCGACCACAGCAGGTAGTGGGCCAGCTCGTGGCCGAGCACCGCCAGCAGCTCCGGCGGCGACAGCCGTTCCAGCAGCGGCCCCTGCAGGACGATGTGGACCTCGCCGGGCACGTAGACCAGCGAGGCGTTCATGTCCTGGCCAGGGGACTGGTAGAGCGTCGCGCGCGCGTCGATGCCGAGCCGCGCCATCGCCTCGGCCAGCGCCGCGTGCACGTCGGCATGCGCGTCCGCCTCGATGCGGTAGGTGTCGCGCAGCAGCATCGAGCGCAATGCCTCGCGGTGATCGGCGCCGGTCGCGCGGGCGCCGGCCCAGCGCCAAACCTCGGGCTCGTGGCGACGCAGGTAGTCGACCACCGTTGCGTGATAGGCCAGCGGCACCAGCGCGCCGCGATCCGGGGCGTGAGAGTCCATGCGGGACGTTCCAGGGTTGCGTGGTAGCGGATTCTACAGGGGGACGATCGGCCAGGGGATCGTCCGCCAAAGCCTCCCGGACAGACGGACCCGCTTGCCGCTCGGTGTAAACTCCCGCATCGGCTGATCGCCAACCATCCCCTATTTGAGGAAGAACATGACTCGACAACCACTTCGTACGCTGTGCCTGACCCTGCTGCTGACCGCTGCGACCACACCGGCGCTGGCCGATGACCTGAAGAACGCTGCGGGAGGCGGTCTGGGCGGTGCCGCGGGCGCGGCCCTCGGTGGCGCACTGGGCGGCAGCACGGGTGCCGTGGTCGGCGGTGCGGTGGGCGGCGGTGCGGGCGGCGCGGTGACTGCCAACAAGAAGGAACGAACCGGCGCCATCGTGGGTGGCGCGCTGGGCGGTGGCGCCGGCGCGGCGGCCGGCAATGCCCTGGGCGGCCGAACCGGCGGCATCGTCGGTGCCGCGGCCGGCGGTGCAGCGGGTTCGGCGCTGGGCGGCAATGTGTCGCGCAACAACTATGCCGATGACCACAAGAACGGCAATCGCGGCAAGCACAAGGGCCACAAGAAGCATCGTCACGACGACTGAGCGAGGCGACGCGCGATGGCGCCCGTCATTTGGGCATCTGTCCCATCGCGCTCTTGACCGCGTTGCGCGGCGGATTCCGGACGGCCGCCGCCGCTGCCGGGCGGCCATCGCCATTGGAGCCGAAAACGACAATGATGGCCCTGGGCCGGCGATGCCTTTACTCAGCAGTCCCAAATATATGCGACAGATGGGGCATCAAAGAATGATCGAATGAGGGTGCGCTTTTTCTGCAGCCCACGCAGTTGTTGCTCGACGCGAATCTCCAGCTTCTCGCCGGTGCGCAGCGGATTGCGCGCCACGCCGGTGCGCTTGAGGTGACTCCATACCAGCTCGTCCGGATTGAGGTCCGGCGCGTAACCCGGCAGGAAGTGCAACGTTAATCTGCCGCCAGTGGATTCGACGTACTCGCGCACACTTGCCTTCTTATGGGCTGGCAAGCCGTCAATGACAAGATGCACCGGCTTGCGCCTGCCCCTCATCATCTTCCTGAGCAATTCGATGAACAGCTCCGCGGTGAGCGCGCCCTTGTACGTCGCGAACCAGAAGCCGCCCCGGGCGTTGACCGCCGAGGCTGCCGAGATCGATTGGCGCTGGCCGGGGCGCTCGATCACCGGACTCTGCCCTTTGAGCGCCCAAGTCTTGCCGTGCACCGTGTCGGCTCGAAACCCGGATTCATCCCAGAAGTAGATTTCCGCCCCACTACGTCGGGCCCTTGCTGCAAGGTCAGGATAGGTCTCACGCTGCCAGCGCTCAATCGCCTGCGGATCTCGCTGATAGGCGCGCTGCAGTGGTTTTTGTGGCGTCAGGCCCAAACGGGCCAGCAACCTCCCCACTGCGGTCAGACCCATGCGCACACCAAACTTTTGCTTAATCAAGGTGGCCACGATTTGCCGCGTCCACAGCCCGAAGTCCAATCCGAATTGCCGCGGGTCCCTGCCGTTAATCCAGCGTAGAACCTGGGCCTGCTGGTGCGCTGTGAGCTTGGGCGGTCGACCGGTGGCAGGCCGCGCTGCCAGTGCCCGCTCCCCATTGCCGCGCCCGCTGGCAGCCTTGAGCCATCGGTAGATCGAGGTGCGATTCATTCCCAGGGACTTCACTACCTCCGACGGCTTCTCGCCTTCCTTCACCCGGCGCAACGCCAGCAGCCGAAATTCTTCCTGCGTCGCGCGATCCAGTTGGCGGCCATCTCGTTTCATGGCTCATGAGACTACCGTCGATCCCATTCGTTCAATTTTTGTCGCCTTATTTTGGGACTGGTCAGTAAAACATGGATCGGCGCTTAGCGAATGTCGTATCCGCCAGCGACGACATCAGTACCTCCAGAACAGGAAGCGCCGATGCTGTTGCGCAGGGACCTTGCGAGGAGCCCGGGTCTCAGGGCTGAACCGCGCATCCGGATCGATCACTCGCGCGCGCAGCGCCATATCGTAGAACGCGCCCACCATCGGCAGGGCGCTATGCGCGCCCTGCCCCCAGTAGTTGCCGAGCGTCACACGTCCATCGTCAAAACCCACCCACGCGCCCGCGACCAGTTGCGGATGCATCAGGATGAACCAGCCATCCGCGTTGTCCTGCGTGGTGCCCGTCTTGCCGGCCACGTCGGCGCGAATCCCGAAGCGCGTCCGGATGCCTGCACCGGTGCCCCGGATAACGACGTCGCGCATCACATCGACGAGCGTTTGCGCGGCGTCGGCGGGCAGTGCCTGTTCCGGCGATGCGCTCGCAAATTCGGCGAGCACCTTGCCGTCGTGATCCTCGATGCGAGTGACCATGCGCGGTTCGACATAGGCACCGCGGTTCGCGATCGTGCTGTACGCTGATACCATTTCCTTGAGCGTGACCGGGCTCGTGCCGAGCGCGAGCGACGGCACCGCTTCGAGGGTACTGTCGCGCACGCCCATCGCGCGCGCGAGCCGTGCGACCTTCTCGGGGCGTTCCTTTTGCATGAGCTGAGCGGTGACGCGGTTGCGCGAATACACTAGCGCGTCGCGCAGCGTCATCGGTCGGTCGGTGGGCGGCGCCGCGTCGGTAGGCCGCCAGATCGCCTGGCCGGTCAGTGGAATGGCGACGTTCCGGTCTACGATCGTATCGCTCGGCCGCGCGCCGTCCGCGAACGCCGCCCCGTAGACGAACGGCTTGAATGTCGAGCCCGGCTGACGCCGGGCCTGCTGCACGTGATCGAACGGTGCGTCACCGAAATCGCGACTACCGACCCATGCCTTGATATCGCCGTTGCGCGGATCGATCGCGACAAAACCCGCCTGGACCTGAGTCTTGCTCCGGCAGAGTGCGCGGACGAAAGCTGGGTTCGTGCCGAGCTTCCTGAGGGCCGCCCGATCCGATTGACCAGCATCGCGTGCTGCACGATAGTCAGGCGTTTGCCGGATGAATGTCTGGAACAGGTCGTTGCCCGGCCAACAGCCAGTGCGTTCGTTCCATGCCCCGTTCGCGATCCATTGCAACTGGCTCGCCTGCCAGTCCATCGCCTGCACCGCCATTGTCTGCAGACGGTAATCTATGGTTGTGCGCACGACAAGCCCGTCGGCATAGATGTTGTAGCCGTTGCGCTCGGCCCATGCGATCAGCCACTTGCGCAGTTGCGCGGAAAAATGCGGCGCCGCGCTTCGTGGTGTGCTCTGCAACGCGAAATCGACGTTGAGCGGTTGTCGCCTCAACCAGGTGTAGGCATCGGGCTTGAGCTTCCCGTACTTGTTCATCTGCCCGAGCACTGTGTTTCGCCGCTGCAATGCGCGCTCGGGATTGAGCACAGGGTTGTAGGTGCTGTTGGCCTTCAGCATGCCAACGAGTGTCGCGCTTTCGAGAATGTCGAGCTGATGGGCCGATTTGCCGAAGTAGGTGCGTGCGGCCATTTCCACGCCGTAGGCGTTGTACAGGAACGGCACATTGTTCAGGTACGTCTCAAGGATCTGATCCTTGCTGTACACGGCTTCGATCTTGAGCGCCGTGATCGCTTCCCTGAGTTTGCGCGCGAGGGTCGGCGCGCGGCCGATTTCGTCGGGATACAGGTTGCGCGCGAGCTGCTGCGTGATCGTCGAACCACCCTGTCGGTCGCCGGAGAACGTTTGCAACGCGGCCGACGCGATACGCAGCCAGTCGATGCCGTAATGCTCGTAAAAGCGGCGATCTTCGGTTGCGACCAGTGCATCCACCATGTACGGCGAGATCTGCCCGAGCGACACCCACTCGCGATTAACCGGTTTGAATTCGTCGAGCACCCTGCCGTCGGCCGACACGATCAGCGCGGGCCGATCGATGCGGGCTTTGCGGATGTCGCCGATGCCAGGCGTAAAGGGCACGAGCGCAAGCACGTACAGCAGAAACAGCGCCGGCAATGCGGCGAGCGTCAGCATGATGCCGCGTCGCGTCGGGTGGCGAAGGCGGTGGAGCGCGCCATTGAAGACGCGTCTGGCTATCGTGATGCTGGCAGCGGCCAGCGGTTGGATGCGGATGAGCCACCGCGCGCAATACTCACGAAACAACGATACATAGCGGCGATTCACGGTGGCGGGACGCTTGGCGGAAAGAGCGGGATCGTATCAAAGCGGAAGGACGCTTCTTTTGCCAAAGCAGGGCTGCGGCGCGCGGCATTAACAATCGATTACATTTGTTTCGTACGGGCAACGTTCGCTGCCTGCGGCAATCGCGTCCTTCCCCCCTGCCCGCCTTTGCGCCGCCTGCGCCACAACACACTGTCATTTCAACCGGTCCGAGAAAATTTTCATCACGGGGGCTCGGCTTTCCGTCTAGAACAGGCTGAGAACCGATAAAAAGCGGCGGCACGGCGCTGCCTCCGGAGGATTCCGCCATGGCTTCGATCACGATCAACGGCATCGCCATCGACACGTCCGCGCCGCGCGCCGCGCTGGCCGCTGTCTCACTGGACAACGCGGACGCCGGCGCCACGAACTACATCATCGTGGTGCCGGCCGCTCCGCTCGATGCCAGGCAGAAGCAGCAGCTCGCTCGCGCGGGCGCCAGCATCCTGGAGGCCGTGCCGGGCGGCGGGCTGGTGTGCTACTACCCCAAGACGAGCCTGGCCAAGGTGCGGGCGCTGCCGTTCGTGGACTGGGCCGATCAGTATCCGCAGGTGGTCAAGCTGTCGCCGTCGCTGCGGCGCCTGGCGCCCCAGCCCGGCGGCGTGGCCGTCGCGGCGGCCGCGCTGGTGCAGCCGCCGGAGCTGGACAGCTCCCGCGTGACCGTGGACGTGGTGCTGCACCGGAACGCCAGGCCGGCGCAGGCGGCCAAGGACGTCGCCGCAGCGGCGCACGTGGAGCCCGCGGACGTCATTGCCACGGGGCAGAAGCTGCGCCTGACCCTGAAACGCCGCCGCCTCGCCGACGTGGCCGCGCTCGATGCCGTGCGCCATATCGAGGAGGTCTTCTCCCGCCGCCTGGCCAACAACGTTGCCCGCACCATCCTGCGCGCCCCGGCGGCGGCCGAGCGCAACGCCCTGCGCGGCGACGGTGAAGTCGTCGCGGTGGCCGATACCGGCTTCGACAAAGGCTCGACCACCGACGTGCATCCCGCATTCAAGGGCCGCGTCAAGGCGCTCTACGCCCTGGGCCGTCCGGGCCGCAAGGACGACCCCGACGGCCACGGCACGCATGTCGCCGGCTCGGTACTGGGCGACGGCGTGTCCGTCACCGATGGCGCCGTCTGCGGCGCCGCGCCCGGCGCCAGGCTGGTGCTGCAATCGGTGCTGGATCGCAACGCCGGCCTTGGCGGTTTGCCCGACAACCTGAATGACCTGTTCGGGCCGCCCTACAAGACCCACAAGGCGCGCGTGCATTCCAACTCGTGGTGCAGCCTGGGCAACTTCGGCGCCTATGACCAGCAGGCGCAGGAGGTGGATGAATTCGTCTACCGCCACCGCGACATGCTGATCTGCTTTGCTGCCGGCAATGCCGGCAAGGACCGCGACGCCAACGGGCAGGTCGATCCCTCCTCGCTGCCGCCACCGGGCACCGCCAAGAACTGCCTGACCATCGGCGCCAGCGAGAGCCTGCGCCCGACCATGAGGATGACGTACGGCAGGGGCTGGCCGGCGGATTTCCGCGCCAGCCCGATCCGCTCAGACCGGCTCGCCAGCAATCCCGACGGGATGGTGGCCTTCAGCAGCCGCGGCCCCACGCTCGACCTGCGCCTGAAGCCGGACCTGGTGGCACCTGGCACCTACATCCTGTCCGCGCGCTCGCGCGCGACGCGCTCCGAAGGCTGGGGCCTGTCGGGCGATCCACTCTACATGTTCGACGGCGGCACCAGCATGGCCACGCCGCTGGTGGCCGGCTGCGTCGCCGTCACGCGGCAGTTCCTGCGCGTGCACCACCAGCTGCGCAAGCCCAGCGCTGCCCTGCTCAAAGCGCTGCTGATCAACGGCGCCCGCCAGCTGGCGGGCCAGTACACACCGTCCGAGGCCGGCGTGGTGCCGAACAACGCCCAGGGCTTCGGCCGCGTGGACCTGCAGGCCGTTGTCGGTCCCTACGCCGAGAACGAAACGCTGCAGTTCTTCGATGAAGACGCCCGCCTCGATACCGGCGAGCGCGAGGAGTACCTGGTCGCGATCCCGACCGATGCGCGCCGGTTGAAGGTTACGCTGGTGTGGACCGACCCGCCCGGCGAAGGGCTGCAGAGCGACCTGGACCTGATCGTCAAGGCCGGCACGCGTGAATGGCACGGCAACATGACGCGCGGCGCGGCCGGGTTCGATCGCGTCAACAACGTCGAGCAGGTGGACTGGAACCAGATCCCGGCGGGCACCGCAACCGTTGCCGTGGTGGCGCACTCGGTGGCGCTGGATCCGCAGAGCTACGCACTGGTGATCCGTGTCGGCGGCTAAGGCCGGCACGGGGCAGGTCAGTTCGCCGCGATGATCGCCCAGCAGGCCAGTGCGCTGTTCATGCTAGTCCAGTAGCCGAAACCCTGGTAGTAGTAGACCGCCCACATCGCCTGCAGGCTTTGCCTGGCAGGCTTGCTGCGCAGCCTGCCGTTGATCTGCGGGTCGGAACAATTGCGCACCACCAGCCAGCGCGGCGTGGACTTGCCCGCGGCGGCGCGTTCCTCCACCACCAGCCCCAGCACCGCGTCGCCCATTTCCACGGCGGAGCCGATCTCTTCAAGGTGGTTGAGCGAGGTGCCGAACTCAAAGAAGTCGGTGGTCAGGATCGGGTGGAACGCGGGCATGTCGCGCCCGTCCAGCTTGATATCGGGATTGTTCTCGCGGATCGGCCTGGGGATGTTGTGCAGCGGCGCGTAGTTGACGGTAGGCGGCAGGAACTCGGGCTCGGCCAGCTCATGCCTGAACGCGCCCATCAGCGCCAACGCCTTGGCGAAGTGCTTGGTCTTGACGGTCCATTCCGACTTGTAGGTCTTGTCGTTGAACGGGCTGTCGCGAAACTCCCGCTTGCAGCGGAACTTGGCGCCGCGCGTGACCACCACGTCGCCAAGGTCGTGCTCGGCAAAGACCGCGCCCGCCGTGCCGGTGGTGATGATCAGCTTGGCCCGCGTCTCGTCCAGGATCTGGTGGAACAGGTCCCTCACCGGCAGCGATGCCTTGTGCGCGCTGCCCGCCGGCGGCCTGGTGATGCCATCCTGGTTCAGGTGCAGCTCCGACTTCATGCACAGCACCTTCTTCGTACCGATCCGCACCGGGAAATAGCTGGCCAGCCGCATCACGCCGCGCGCCGGGGCGCCGGCACGGATCTTCGGCAGGTACTGGTCGAAGTTGCGGGCATAGCGATACCAGTGGTCGCGCGAGAACCCCGGCGTCATGACATCGCACAACGCCATGGTCTCGTCCACGGTCCAGGTGATGACCACCACGTCGGCACGCGGCAGCGCAGCGTCCAGCGCGGGCATGGGATCGATCGGCACCGGTATCGGCCGCAGCGTGGCCGGGAACGCAATGGTGGGGTGCGCCGCCAGCCCGGGCGCCGCGGCAAGCGTGGTCGCCACGGTGGGATGGTTGTCGAAATCGGCTTCGGTCATGCCGGACGACAGCAGCTGGCGCGCCAGCGACTTGCGGAAATCCAGTGCCTCGCTCATGGTCCCCCCTTTGCGCGCCGCGCGCTTCTTTGCGTACCTAGCCTAGTTCGCTGCAGGTCAGACATCAACCACATGTCATTGAAGGGCCGGGATTCATGTACTAGAGTTCTTGCGATGTGGGAGGAGGGCCGACCATGCCGTCAGTCGGGAAATCCGTACCGCGCATCGACGGCCACGCCAAGGTGACCGGGCTGGCGAAGTATGCCGCCGATGCCGCCCCCGCCGATGCGGCGCATGCCGTCATCCGCGCCAGCACGATTGCGAAAGGGCGCGTCTTGTCCATCGACGACAGCGCGGCCCGCGCCGTGCCTGGCGTGCTCGACGTCATCACCCCCGCCGACTGCCGCCGCTTCCAGGTTCCTGACCCCTTCCCCGCCGCAGCCGGCCAGCGCCGCCTGCCGCTGCAGGACGACAAGGTCGCCCATCTCGGCCAGGCCATCGCCGTGGTCGTCGCCACCAGCCGCGAGGCCGCGGAGTTTGCCGCTGACAGTCTCACCGTGCGCTACGCGCCCAAGCCGGCCACGGTCATCCCCGCCGCGCAGCTTGTCGCGCGCCCCGCCGCCTCGCCGATGCATAACTTCCGCTGGGCCGCGGCAACGCCCGCCGCGGTCGCGCCCGCTGCAGCGGATGTGCTGGTCGACCAGACCTACGTCACGCCCTTCGAGCACCACAATCCGATGGAGCGCACCGCCGTCGTTGCCGCATGGCAGGGCGGCACGCTCACGCTGCACGACGGCTCGCAATGGATGCGCGGCGAGCAGGCGATGGTGGCCGCCTGCTTTGGCCTGCCCGTGGCGAAGGTGCGCGTGGTGTCGAAGTTCGTCGGCGGCTCGTTCGGCGCCAAGCGGCTGACCTGGCCGCACGTGCTGCTGGCGGCCGTGGCCGCGCAGCGGGTCGGCAGGCCGGTGGTGCTGGCGCTCACGCGCGCGCAGATGTTCTCGATGGTCGGCCACCGTCCGCACACCGAGCAGCAGCTGACGCTGCGCGCCAGCAGCGACGGCACGCTCAAGGCGCTGACGCACAGTGCCAAGACCACAACCTCGATGAACGACAATTTCTTCGAGCCGGCCACCTCGCGCACGCGCATGATCTATGCCTGCCCGTCGGGGCAGGTCAGCCGCTCGCTGGTG
The DNA here is from genome assembly GCA_000471925.1 of Ralstonia pickettii DTP0602. NCBI lineage: Bacteria > Pseudomonadati > Pseudomonadota > Betaproteobacteria > Burkholderiales > Burkholderiaceae > Ralstonia > Ralstonia pickettii. Next base: position 2,210,404 of record CP006667.1, on the reverse strand, counting down.
CGGCTCGACCTGCCCACGCCCACCACCATGCGCGCGCCCGGCGAAGCCACCGGCTTCTTTGCGCTGGAAAGCGCGATGGACGAGCTGGCCGTGGCGCTCGGCATGGACCCGGTCGCGCTGCGGCTCAAGAACTTCGCCACCACCGACCCGGTCTCGGGCGTGGCATGGACCTCGAACAGCCTGCGCAAGTGCTACGAGCGGGCCAGCCAGAAATTCGGCTGGGCCGCGCGCCAGCCCGTGCCCGGTTCGATGCGCGACGCGCAGGGCCAGCGCATCGGCTGGGGCATGGCCAGCGCGGCGTATCCCGTCAACCGCTCGCCCGCTTCCGCCAGCGTATCGATGGACGCCACCGGCATGCTGACCGTCAGGAGCGGCACGCACGAGATGGGCGGCGGCATTTGCACCGCACTGGCCCAGATCGCCACGGACGCCGTGGGCACCGACCTGGACCACGTCAAGGTCGAGATCGGCGACACCGCCCTGCCCCGCACCACCGTGTCGGGCGGCTCGCGCACGCTCGCCAGCGTCGGCTCCGCGGTGCTGGCGGCCAGCCGCGACCTGCGTGGCAAGCTGCTCGCCGCTGCCGCCGCGCAGCCGGGCACCGCGCTCACGGGCAAGCCGGTCGACGCGATGGCCACCGGCGGCGGCCGCGTCTTCCTCACGGCATCGCCTGCACAGGGTGTCGGCTTCGACGCCATCGTGGCCGCCGGCGGCGCTGCGCTCGACGCCAGTGCCAACGCCGCCCCGCCAACCACGGCGCCGGGGCCGATGCTGTCCTTCGGCGCGCATTTCGTTGAGGTGGTGGTCGATACGGACGTGCCCGTCCCGCGCGTGAGCCGCGTGGTCAGCGCCTTTGGCGTCGGGCAGGTCGTGAACCCGTTGCTGGTGCGCAGCCAGCTCGCCGGCGGCATCGTCGGCGGCATCGGCATGGCGCTGCTGGAAGAGTCGGTCTCCGATCCGGTGGCGGGCGGTTTCGTCAACGCCAGCCTGCTGTCGTACCTGGTGCCGACCTGTGCCGACGTGCCGGCCATCGACGTGATCCTGGTGAAAGAGGTTGACGACAAGGCCAACCCGCTCGGCAGCAAAGGCGTGGGCGAGCTGGGCATCGTCGGCATTGCCGCCGCCATTGCCAACGCTGTGTACCACGCCACCGGCGTGCGCGTGCGCCGGCTGCCGATCCAGCTCGACACCCTGCTGCCCTGACGAAGCCGAGCATGCCGACTACCGCCATCCACCTGACCGTCAACGGCACCGCCCGCGACCTGACCGTCGACACCCGCGCCACGCTGGCCGATACCCTGCGCGACGCGCTCGGCCTGACCGGCACCAAGGTCGGCTGCAACCGGGGCGAGTGCGGCAGCTGCACGGTCCACGTCGACGGCCGGCGCGTGCTCGGCTGCATGATGCTGGCCGTGATGGCGCACGGCCACGCCGTGCGCACCATCGAGGACCTGGCGCCCTCAGCCAGGAAGCTGCACGCCCTGCAGCGCGCCTTTCTCGATCACGACGCCCTGCAGTGCGGCTACTGCACCGCCGGCCAGGTGATGTCCGCGCTGGCCTGCGTGGCCGAGGGCCATGCCGGATCGGCGGACGAGGTGCGCGCCTGGATGAGCGGCAACCTGTGCCGCTGCGGCGCCTATCCCAACATTGTCGAAGCGGTGCTCGACTACGCCCGCGACCATCCGGGCGGAGGTGGCTGACATGCGCGAATTCGCCTTCGTGCGCGCCACCAGCGTCGCCGACGCCCTCACTGCCATCGGCAGCGCCGACACGATGTGCATCGCCGGCGGCGTCGAATTGCTCAACCTGATGCGCGAAGGCATCTGCGCGCCCGGCACGCTGGTTGACCTCAGCGGCATCGCCGAACTGAGCCAGGTGTCGATGACCGGCACGGCACTGGTCATCGGCGCCCTGGCGCGCATCAGCGACGTAGCCGCCGACGCCGATGTCGTGCGCGAATTCCCGGCCATCGCCCAGGCACTCGAACAGATCGGCTCTGCGCAGATCCGCAACGCCGGCACCGTGGGCGGCAACCTGCTGCAGCGCACCCGCTGCGCCTACTTCCGCAACGGCACCATCGACGTCCCCTGCAACAAGCGCACACCCGGCTCCGGCTGCGCCGCGCTGCTGGCCGGCGCCACGCGTGCCTTCGCGCTGTTCGGCCGCAGCAGCCGCTGCATCGCCACCCATCCGTCCGACCTGGCGGTCGCGCTGGCCGCGCTGGACGCACAGATCGTGGTGCGCGGCCCCGGCGGCGAGCGCGTGCTGGCGGCGCAGGATTTCCTGCGCACGCCCGGCACCACGCCCCAGCGCGACCACAACATGAAGGCGAATGAATTGCTGGTGCGGATCATCGTGCCGCGCGGCGCGCTGGCGCGCCACAGCGTTTACCTGAAGGTGCGCGACCGCGCCGCCTACCAGTCAGCGCTGGTGTCCGTGGCGGCGGCGGTGACGCTGCAAGGCAAGACCATCAAGCGCGCCGCCATCGCGCTGGGCGGCGTGGCCCACCGGCCGTGGCGGCTGGCGTCGGTGGAGGCTGCCATCCAGGGCAAGCGTCATGACAAGCCTGAGTTCCCTGAGGCGCTGGTGGCCGCCATGCTGGCGATCCCGCCGAAAAGCGCGGACGCGGCCAAGCGCGCGATTGCCATGCGGGCGGTGGAGCGCGCGTTGCGGGAGGCGGCGGCGTTGTGACCTGTGCGCCTGCGCGGTCGTCTGGAAAACCCGGGGTGAATTCCCCGGAAACACCCCCTACTATGCTACTGGTTGCAATCACACCCACAGCGCTGCGCGCGCAAAGGAGACAGTGCATGGACCGGCGCAAGTTCCTCACCGCAGTCAGCGCATCGGCCGCAGCGGCCATCGCGCCGCAGGCATGGGCACAAGAATGGCCCGGCCGCCCGATCCGCCTGGTGGTTGCCTATCCGCCCGGCGGCGGCACCGATGTGGTGGCGCGGCTGTTCGCCGACTACCTGGGCCGCGCCAGCGGGCAATCCGTCGTGGTCGAGAACAAGCCCGGCGGCGCCACGGTGCCGGCCACCCAGGATGTCATTCGCGCCAAGCCTGACGGGCATACGCTGCTGGTCACGCTGGGCTCGTCGGCCACGTCCGGCGCGCATATCAACCGCGTGCCGTACGACCCGATCAACGACCTCACCGCACTGGCCGAGATCGGCCGCGCGCCGGTCCTGATGGCTGCCAACAAGGATGCGCCCTACTCCACCCTGAAGGAACTGATCGCCTATTCCAAGGCCAATCCGGGCAAGCCGATCCATTCGGCCTCCTACGGGCCGGGCACGTCGTCGCACTTCGGGCCGCTGCTGTTCAACCGCCTGGCCGGCACCAACCTCGAACCGGTGCTGTACAAGGGGTCCGCACCGGCCACGCAGGACCTCGTGGGCGGCGTAGTGCCGCTGATGATCGATGGCCTGACCACCGGCGTGCCGCTCTACCAGTCGGGCAAGACCAAAGTGCTCGCCACCACGATTCCGGAGCGGTCAGACCTCGCCCCCAATGCCCCCACGTTCCGCGAACTCGGCTTTGCCGAGATGGAACAACTCAGCGGCTATTTTGCGCTGTTCGGCCCCAAGGGCATGCCCAAGGCGACCACCGACGCCGTGTCGGCGGCGGTGCAGAAAGTGCTGGTTGATCCCGCCTATCACAAGCGCCTGGCCGGCGTGGGCGTGCTGCCGCCGAAGGCGATCACACCGGACGCCTTTGCGTCGCAGGTCAAGAGCGACTATGTGCGCTGGGGGCAGTTCATCAAGGATATCGGGTACAAGATCGACGGGTAGTACTGGCGCGGCGGCATGAAGGTTACGATACTCAGGGCCTTCTGGCTTCCCGCCTGACGCGCTCCAGGTATTTTCCTGTGGTGGTATCGATCCTCACGGTGTCGCCCTCCTTGATGAACTGGGGAACAAGGACCTCCATGCCGTTGTCAAGCGTGGCGCTCTTGAAGGTGGACGATTCATGCTCGCGCAACCCCGGCGGCGTGGAAACGACCGCGAGCTCGACCTGCGTGGGAAATGCGATATTGACCGGCTCGCCCTCGTAAAGCTGCACCGGAATCCGCATATTGGGCTGAAGGTACTTTTCGTAGGCGCCGATGGCTTCAATGGGGAGACTGATCTGGTCGAACGTGTCCGGATTCATGAAGTAAAACGCGACGCCGTCCGTATACAGGTATTCCATCTCCTTGTGCTCGAGCACAACATCCTCGAGCCTGTCGCTCAGGTGCAGGCGCAGCGCTTTGATGTGACCTGTCTTCAAGTGCTTGAGCCTAGCGAACAGCGCGCCGGCCTGTTGTCCGCCGCCAGCATGGTGCTCCGCGCTGGCCACACTGTGGAGTTCGCCGTCGAGCAAAATGACCATGCCCGCTTTCAATCCGGAAGCTTCAATCATTTGCGTGCCTCTGCCCGTCGCGAGGTAACAGCTTCAGCCTGGCACTGTTGCCGAGCCCGGCCCTCGTGGCGAGGCTGAAGATTCTCATGGAGATGCTTCAGTATCCACCCGGCGCGGCGAAGCTGCAAATGCTGATGCCGCCAAACGCAAACACCACAACGAAGACGATGTACGCCAGCGCCAGCCACGGCATTTCCGCGCCTTTGCCTTGCTTGTCGGTCATTGCCTGGCCTCCAGCCCTCTTGCTCGCCCAGGCCTTCGACGCCTCTAATGTGCTCTTTCTACGGCGCACGGGCGCCGGCCTCCGTGCGCGTCGGCACAGTTCGACGTTTCAAGCCGCCGTTCACGGAACTTGCCGCGCTTCGTGCCTGCCCTATAGTAAAAATCTGGCTGGAAAGGACCGCATAATCACTGTAACGTCGGTGACACGCGGCCGTGGCGCCGTGGCAAGGATGCCCGTGATGGGGTCTGGGGCATTCCTCGCGTGGATCTAGTATCGGCTTCCGCCACCTCTGTCGGCGATGGCTGGATTATCCGGCCCGTTCCCTGGAGCTCCAATGCTCTACCAGTTCCTCGAATATCAGCGAGCGCTCTTGCATCCGCTGACCATCTGGGCCGCAGGCGCCGCGCACGCCTTCGGCAACCCTGACAGTCCGTTGGCCGGCCTTCCGGGTGCGCCGTACTTTGCCGCAGGCTACGAATTCCTCTACCGGCTCGGCGAAGCCTGCGAGAAGACGGAGTTCAACATTACGGCGGTCGAACAGGAGGGCCGCACCACACCAGTGGTCGAGCAGCTTGTACTCGACAGCCCATTCTGCCGCCTGCTGCGCTTCGCGGCCGAGCCCGCAGCTGATTGCTCCGTCGCCAAGGAGAGGCCGGCGGTGCTGCTCTGCGCCCCGCTCGCTGGTCACCACGCCGTCATGCTACGGGAAATCGTTACAACGTTGCTGCCGGACCATGAGGTGTACGTGACCGATTGGATCGATGCCCGCCGTGTGCCGTTAGCGGACGGGCAGTTCGACCTGGATGAGAATGTGGCGCTGCTGCAAGCGTTTATCCGCCTGATCGGCACCGAGCGCCTGCACGTGCTTGCGATCTGTCAATCCACCGTGCCCGCGCTGGCGGCCATTTCCCTGTTGGCTAGCGGCGGTGAGCCAACGCCCCGGAGCCTGATCCTGGTGGGCGGCCCGATCGATGCCCGCCGTAGCCCCACCGCGGTCAACAGGCTCGCGGCGCACCGGTCGCTCGAATGGTTTCAACAGAACCTGATTTACGCAGTGCCAGATCGCTACCCCGGTGCCGGCCGAAAGGTGTATCCGAGTTTCCTGCAATATGCCGGTTTAGTGGCGACGCAGCCCGACCGTCTGGTTGCTTCGCAGTGGGACTACTATCTCGAGCTCGTTTGGGGTGACAGCGCCGGTGCCGATACGTGCCGGCGCGCGTGCGATGCCTATAACGCGGTCCTTGATATGGCAGCCGAGTTCTATCTGGACACCATCCGGATCGTGTTTCAGGAATTTCGGCTGGCCCTCGGCGACTGGCGCGTGCGAGGCCAACCGGTGCGCCCGCAGGACATCCACACCACTGCATTGCTCACTATCGAAGGCGAACTGGATGACATTGCCGGCCGTGGCCAGACCCACGCCGCGCACGATTTGTGTCCAGGCATTGCCCCATGCCACAAGCGGCACATCACGGCACGCCAGTGTGGTCATTACGATCTGTTCCTGGGCCCACGCTGGCGTACCGCCATTGGTCCCGTCGTCCGGGACCAGATCCGGCAATTTGCCTAGTGTGCCTTGGCCATGCGTGCGCAGTACGCGGCATCCTCGGCCCTGGCCATGCGTGCGCAATACGCGGGATCCTCGGCCTTGGCCATGCGTGCGCAGTACGCGGGATCCTCGGCCTTGGCCATGCGCGCGCAGTACGCGGGATCCTCGGCCTTGGCCATGCGCGCGCAGTACGCGGGATCCTCGGCCTTGGCCATGCGCGCGCAGTACGCGGGATCCTCGGCTGCTGCCCGAGCGCAATATGCGGCAGAGGTCAGCGGGCTGCCGAATTCGCGCAGGCTCAGCGCATCGCTCGCGGCGGCCATTTCCAGCAGGCGGGCCTCATCCTGCGGGCCGTCGATGCCAACGTAGGGATCGTGGTGGAGGACATACCCGAAAATGCGTTCGCAATCGCTGGCATAGCGCCTGGTATCCAGGATGTGGGCATGCCAGAAGGCATCCACCTGCTCGCTGGGGACGGCGGGTGTGTCCGGATACTTCGCAGCCAGCTTGAGGAACTGCCGGTAGCCGCTCTCCGCCTGCTCCAGCGATTCCGGCGACCAATGCGCATGCTTCTGGTGCAGTAGCTTGGCCTTCATCCTTGAAAAGTCGAGGGCTTCGATGGCCTGCCACATGATTTCAACAGAACGGTCCTGCATGATTTAGCTCCCTGTTATTGGACGGCTTGATATTGGACTGCATAAGCACGCGCCGGACCGGCGGCAGTCAGGCGCGCATTGGTTGCGGCCCATGCTCGAAAGCTGGGCCGTTCTCCATGCGGCTGGCCAGGAAGGCGGTGATCTTCGCCGGCGGCAGCGGATGGCTGAAGTAGTAGCCCTGCACTTCGTCGCAGCCTTCGCTGCGCAGGAATTCGAGTTGCGCCTCCTTCTCCACGCCTTCGGCGACGACTTCCAGGCCGAGCCGGTGGCCGAGTCCGATCACCGCGCTGGTAATCTGCGTGTCGCTGCGGCTTTCCGGTATGTAGCGGACGAAGCTGCTGTCGATCTTGACCGTATCGATCGGAAAGCGGCTCAGGTAGGCAAGCGAGGAGTAGCCGGTGCCGAAGTCGTCGATAGCCAGTCGAACGCCCGTGCGCTTCAGGCGCGAGAGCCAGCTGGAAGCCTGTTCGGCATCGCGCATGACCATGCTCTCGGTGAGTTCAAGCTCCAGCAGGTTGCCAGGCAGGCCGGCTTGCCGCAGGGCATCGATGATGGTCAGCCTGAGCGACTTGTCGGCGAACTGCCGAGCCGAAAGATTGACTGAAACACGCACCGGCGGCAGCCCCTGGGCGAGCCATGCGGCATTCTGGCGGCACGCTTCGCGCAGGGCCCACGCGCCTATCTCGACAATGGCGCCGCTCTGCTCCGCGAAGGGAATGAAATCTCCGGGCATGACCATGCCGAGTTCCGGGTGGCGCCAGCGGATCAGTGCCTCGACCGCCGTGCACGCTCCCGACGCGAGCGCAATGCGCGGCTGGTAGTAGAGGATGAATTCGTCCTGCTCGAGCGCGCGGTGCAGGTGAGACTCCATGTCGATGCGCCGCTGCAGGGATGCGCTCATGCCGCGGCAGTAGAACTGGTAGCCGTTCTTGCCGAGCTGCTTGGCACCGTACATGGCCAGGTCGGCATGCTTGAGCAGGGTCTGCCAATCGTTGCCGTCCTCGGGGAAGGAACTGATGCCGATGCTTGCCGTCATCCGCAGTTCCGATTCATTGACGACGAAGCCGGGCGCGAGCGCAGCCTGGATCTTCGCAATGATCCGGCCCAGGATCGTCGAGTCGCCCTTGGGGTCCAGCAGCACGACGAATTCGTCGCCACCGAAGCGGGTGATCAGTTCCACGCCGTCCAGGCTCTCGCGCAACCGGTCGGCCATCTCGCGCAGCACGGTGTCGCCGGCATTGTGGCCGATCGTGTCGTTCACGACCTTGAATTCATCCAGGTCGACAAAAATGACATGCAAGGCCTGGGCGCTGGCGCGGGCACGGTTCAGCGCCTTCTCGAACTCGGCCTTGAACATCAGCCGGTTGGGCAGGCCGGTAAGGGTATCGTGATTGGCGATGAAGCGCAGGTCCTCCTCGGCCTGGCGCCTCAGCAGGAAGTGCCCCGTCTGATTGGCAATACCGCTCGCCATCGCGAGCGCGTGCGTATCAGCGCTGCGCTTGCCACGGGAATAGAGTTCGACCACGCCGAGCGTCACGTGGCCCCTGCTCAGCGGGAACGCGAACACCGTCCGGATGCCGCCCGCGTCGAGCCATCCCGCTTGCGCGTGCCGGGCCATCGCGTTCCGGTTTGCATACCATTGTGGCGCCTGCAAGAGCACAGCACCGGCCGGCCATGCGGGGCGCTCAGCGAGCCAGGGCTCCAGCGCCTTGACGCGTGCCAGGTAGACCGGCGGCAGCTTCAGTCCCTGGCTGTCGTCATTCGGCCAGAAGGCACCTGCCTCCCAGTCCATGCCGCCGAGCAACGTGTGGACAATCTCCTCCAGCACCTCGATTTCGCTGGTGGCGGTGGCCAGGTGCAGGGCAATCTGGTGTTCCTGCGCCCTGGCCTGCTCGGCAGACTTGCGCTGGCTGATGTCCTGCGCGGTTCCCCGCAGCACGGCGCTGTCCGCAAGCCCATGCGCGTGGCCAATCAGGTGCAGCCAGCCCCGGCGTCCGCGCTGCGACCGGTAGGGGCACTCGAACTCGAACGGCTGGCGATCCTGCAAGGCTGCCCGCATCCTTTCCCGCAGCACGGCGCGATGGCCGGCGTCGATCGCCTGGAACAACACGTCAGGAGTCGGTTTGTCGCCGCGCCAGCCTAGCAGGTGCGCCATTTCCCGGGAAAAGTGCGCGATGTCCTTGCCCAGATCGATGCGCCAGTCGCCCAGGTGGGCAATCTGCTGCGCCTCGGCGAGCGCCGCCTGGCTCTCGCGCAGGCTGTGCGTCATCTGGTCGGCCACGGCGACGGCGCGCGCCCGCGAACTCGACAACGCGTAGGCCAGCCAGCCCAGCAGCACGCTGATGATCAGGCCGGAAATCACCACCAGCGTCGGCAGGTAGCGCTGGGGACCACCGATTGCCCCGGCATCGGCGGCGAATTCGATCACCCAGCGCCGCCCGCCGAAATCCCGCACCGCGCTCTTGACCAGGTCATGCTGGCCCGCGCCCGTCTGGTCGTCCGCCAGTGCCGGCGCGCCATGCGCGGCACTGGCGTGGACGGCGCTGCCGCCTGCGCCCCGGCTGCGTCCCCGGGCGACCAGTCCGGTCACACTGTCATAGAGCAGGTTGGCGGCCGAGGGGGGAGCCGGCGCCTGTGCGAAGTCTCCGGCGTCATGCACGCGGAACCGGATCCGGCGCAGATTCTCGTTGCTGACCAGGTCTTTCAGCAGATCGTCCACCCGGATCCCCGCACCGACCGATCCGACATAGGCGCGTCGGCGCGCTTCCACGGTGTCCAGGTCCGGCACCTTGCGGTACACCGGCAGGCGCAGGGCGATGCCCACATGCGGGTTCTTTGCCTCGCTGAAGATCAGGCGGCCGCTGCTGACCGACTGCCCGGTATCGCGCGCCCGTTCGAGCGCGGCCAGGCGGCGTGGCTCGGCGCCCATGTCGATACCGATCGACGCCAGGTTGATGTCGAGCGGCTCGACATAGGTCAGCACGAAGTGGCCGGGCCGCTGTCCCGGGGGGCGGACGCTGAACGTCACGCCTGCCTCGCGCAGGATCGGATCGCTCCGCTGCCGGGCGACAAAGGCGTCGATCTCGGCCGCCGGCACATAGGGCGCGTAGTTCAGCGTCTGGAAACCGGGATAGCGCTGCGGCAGGTTCAGCCCGCTGACGAAATCGCGAAACTCACCCCGCGAGACATGGTCGCTGGCGCCGAACAGCGCCTGCATGGTCACCAGTACGTCGGTATAAAGCCGGATCCGTGTATCGATCTGCTGGATGACGTCGCCGGTATCGTTCTCAAAACGCAGGCGGATATCCTCTTCCAGCAGATTGGTGCAGAACACATAGACGACGGCCGTCGTCAGCACGCCAAGCAGCAAGGTGCCCGCCGTGATGGTGCGCGACCCAAGGCGTCCAAGCGGGCGCAGCATGCGCGCAAGCGTCTGGCGCAAGATTGTTTCCCCCGGATGTCGATGGCGGCCATGCGGCTGAGCGGCGGCCGCCCTCGACTGATGCGAAAAATGCACTTATTGGCCGTCGTTGCTCTTCGAAACTGGCCGTTTTATATGTCTTAACAATCTATAGCAACCGGGGGATGACGGGCGCTAATTATCGCGGCGCAAACACCCAACTTAAGTGGGGTGTCAATTTGAAGGCGGCCGGCGCCCGCAGCCTCCCCGCCAGAGTGCTCGCCGACCTCCGGCAAGACGCTCACTGAATTCGCGTACGCGTGGAACGACAGGATGAAGCTGACCGTGACACCTGTCGTCGAGGATCTGGCACTTGCCGCGGTTTTCGAGGCCGGCGGAATGACGTCCTGAGCGGCCGGAACGGGCTCATGGTGAATAACGGGCGCGTTACCTGCTACGGCTTCCGCCAGTACGCCTGCGCTGCCGGGAAAGGTGTGGTTCTGCGGGAAAGATCGCCTACCATGCGGTTACTCTGCTCGGGCGAAGCGTCGTTGGCGTCATAGTCACCGACCCGGGGCTGGTGCCGCCAATGCTCATCAGCGTGTTCATGGACAAGATGGTCGGCTTCGTCAATCCTTCTACTACCGACCGGCATCTATTGATCCAAATATCCAAATGAACACGCAAGACAGTACACACCGTCCATTGCCAGCGATTCACACGCGCGAGAACGGCAAGCTGGTCTCGGCGCGCGAAGCCGTGCGCCTGATCCGGGATGGCGATACCGTGGCGACGGGCGGCTTCGTCGGCATCGGCTTCGCGGAAGAGATTGCCATGGCCGTCGAGGAGATCTGCCTGTCGCACGACGACGACACGCCCGTCAGCCTGTCGAAGCCCGGCAACCTGACCCTGGTCTATGCCGCCGGTCAGGGAGACGGCAAGGAGCGGGGCCTGAACCATTTCGCGTTGCCCGGCCTGGTGAAGCGCGTGATCGGCGGGCACTGGGGGCTGGTACCGAAGCTCCAGCAGCTCGCGGTCGGCAACCAGATCGAAGCCTACAACCTGCCGCAGGGCGTGATCACCCACCTGTTCCGCGATATCGCGGCCGGCAAGCCGGGCCACCTGTCGCGGGTCGGACTGGGCACTTTCGTCGATCCGCGTTTTGGCGGCGGCAAGCTGAACGAACGCACTACCGAGGACCTGGTCGAGCTGATGCAAATCGGCGGCCAGGACTATCTGTTCTACAAGGCCTTCCCCATCAACGTCGCCATCGTGCGCGGCACCACGGCCGATCCGGACGGCAACATCACCATGGAGCGCGAGGCGCTGACGCTGGAAGCCCTTGCCATCGCCATGGCCGCGCACAACTGCGGCGGGATGGTGATCGTGCAGGTGGAGCGCATCGCCGAACGCGGCTCGCTCAATCCCCGCCAGGTCAAGATTCCCGGCGTGCTGGTGGACTGCGTGGTGCTGGCGCAACCGGAGAACCACTTGCAGACCTTTGCCACGCCGTACAATCCGGCGTTCTCGGGCGAGGTCCGCGTCCCGGCGAGCAGCGTGGCGCCGATGGCGATGAGCGAACGCAAGGTGATCGCCCGGCGCGCCGCGATGGAACTCCAGCCCAACAGCGTGGTGAATCTCGGCATCGGCATGCCCGAGGGCATCGCCAGCGTCGCCAACGAGGAACGGATCCTCGACCTCGTGACGCTCTCGACCGAGCCGGGCGTGATCGGCGGCATCCCTGCCGGCGGGCTGAACTTCGGCGCGGCGACCAACCCCGACGCGATCATCGACCAGCCCTACCAGTTCGATTTCTACGACGGCGGCGGGCTCGACATCGCCTTCCTCGGCCTGGCGCAGGCCGATCGCATGGGCAACCTGAATGTCTCCCGGTTCGGGCCACGGCTGGCGGGTGCCGGCGGCTTTATCAACATCAGCCAGAATGCGAAGAAGGCCGTGTTCGTCGGCACCTTCATGGCGGGCGGCGGCGAGTTCTCGGTGACCGACGGCAAGCTCCATATCCACCGCGACGGCACGGCCAGGAAATTCGTCCAGGAAGTGGAGCATCGCACCTTCTCCGGGCCGTACGCGGCCGCGTCGCAGAAGCCCGTGCTCTATATCACGGAGCGCTGCGTGTTCGAACTGGGCGCGCAGGGCATGGAACTCATCGAGATTGCGCCCGGCGTCGACCTGGAGCGCGACATTCTCGCCAAGATGGACTTCGTCCCGATCGTGCGCTCGCCGGTGCTGATGGACGAACGGATCTTCCGCCCCGAGCCGATGGGACTGCGTGCCGACGTGCTGCGCCTGCCGCTGGAGGCGCGCTTCAACTACGACGAAGAGAAGAACATCCTGTTCCTGAATTTCGAGCAGCTCGAAGTGAAGCGCCAGGAAGACGTCGAGGCGATCCGCAAGGAGGTCATCCGGATCTGCGAGCCGTTGGGCCACAGGGTCTACACCGTGGTCAACTACGAGGGCTTCGTGCTCGACCGGAGCGTGGAAGATGCCTATGTCGAGATGATCTCGGACATGGTGGCACGCTACTACATCGGCGTGACCCGCTTTACCACCAGCGCCTTCATGCGCGCCAAGCTCGGCGACACGCTCGCCCGGCGCGGCCTCGCGCCCTATGTCTACGAGACCGAGGCAGAAGCGAAAGCGAGCCTGCGGGACCAGCCCCGCAGCGACTAGGCTGGCTGCGCCACGGGCGCTTGCTGCGTGCAGGCTGGCCTGCAGGCTCCAGTCGACGCGGCCTCGTTACCGCGTTCTTCAGGACGTCAGGCCTTTGGCGCGGAGCCAACTCAGCCACGCCTGGTCTTCGATCTCGTACGAGCCTCGCGACTCCTTCCATACGATCTCGCGCTCACGAAGGGTGTCAATCGCATTTTGCACCGTCCCGGCGCTGACGCTCACATGCTCCGGCACAAGGGCCTTGTACGCGGACATGGCGCTCTCTCCGAAGGGAGAGAACTGGCCATCCTTGCCGGCCATGACACGCACCACCGCCTGCTGAAGTGGCGACAGCGAGGTGAAGTCGCTTTCGACGTCATGCCACAAGCGCTCCTGGACGAGCGTCGCGTCATCCTTGAGCCGGGTACTGAGGTTTGGCGATTCGTTCGCCAGTGCGATCGTGCCAATCAGGTGGCGAAGCATCTCCGGGCGGTGCCCGACCATCACGAAGGCTTCGTAGACGGCCTCCGGCTCAAGCTGATTGCCCGCGGCGAGCGCCCGGTTCACGCTCTTGGTAAATTCGTCGGTAAAGTTTCGATCAAGCAGCGGGAACGGCGTCACCTGGGAGCCGTAGAACGGCATGCGCGAATTCATGACCAGGTGCGCGAGTTTGTCCCGGCTTGAGCCGGTGAAGACCAGCATGAGGTCCGGGGCCTTGCCCGAAACGTTCATCGCGTCGCGCGCCGCCTTCAGGCCGAACATCGCCTCCACGCCCTTCTCTGTGGTCAGGGCATGCTGCGCTTCATCAACGATCAGGAGAACCGGTTTCCGGGCGCCCTTGCGCAGCGCCTCAAGGGCCTGCGTGAGCGAGACGCCCGCTGGCAATCCCGTGGCGGTGAGGTCCAACCCGAGGGTGCCCATGACCGTGATCTTGGTGAGGCCGACAGCCTTTGCGGCTTTGCTCACGACACCGTCGTGATCGGCAATCTTGTGCTTGATGGCGTCGGCGATCAGCTCGCCCGGATCGTGCGCCTTGTTCGACCACAAATCGACGTACACGGTGACCCAGCCGCGCTGCCCGGCGGCCGGCGTGAGGTCCTCGCGCAGGAACGTGGACTTCCCTACCCGGCGCGGCGCCGCGAGGAACAGGCCCGAGCGGGCATCCTGGATTCCCTCCCCGGCCAAGGCTGCGCAGAAGCTTGCCGCCAACACGGGGCGGCGAAAGGTGTAACGTTCGGAGGCGGCGGACGGCTCGGACATAGTGACTTCCGGGTGCGATTATCAGCATTTATCCTATCTTGATAAATTACCCTTTGCAAATAAATAAGGATAAATGCCTGATAAGGCACATCACGGCACTCCAGCAAGCTGGCCCTACCGCTGCTATTGCGGAAACAGCGCCATCTGGCCAGATAACAGCGTCTCGAAATCGTCGTCCAGGAACGGCAGGATCGCATCGGCAATCGGCTGGAGCTGCCTGGTGACGTAATGGCTGTAGTCGATCGGCGCCGATCGGGTTTCGAGTGGCTCCGGCCCTGCCACCGTCATCACATAGCTGATCCAGCCGCCGTGCTGATACTGGCGCGGGCGCCCCTGGCGCTCGTTATAGGCATCGGCGATGCGGGCGGCGCGGACGTGCGGCGGCACGTTGCGCTGGTATTCATCGAGTTTGCGGCGCAGCCGCTTGCGGAAAACCAGTTGCTCGTCGAGCTCGCCGGCCAGCGTGCGACGCACGATGTCCCTCACATAATCTTCGTACGGCTCGCGGTTGAAGATTTTCTCGTAGAGGGTCTGCTGGAACCGCTGGGCAAGCGGCGACCAGTCTGTGCGCACCGTCTCGAGACCCTTGAACACCATCTCGACCTTCCCATCAGGCCGTTCGACCTGACCGGCATAGCGCTTCTTGCTGCCGAGGTCCGTGCCGCGGATCGTCGGCATCAGGAAGCGCCGAAAGTGGGTTTCGAACTGGAGTTCGAGCGCGCTTCCCAGGCCATAAGCCTGCCAGAGGTGGTCGCGCCACCAGTCCGTGACGTACGCGACGAGGCTGCGGCCGATCTGGTCCGCATCGGCTTCCGTCCGGGCGCGGCGCAGCCAGACGAACGTGGAATCCGTGTCGCCATAGATCACCTCGTAGCCGCGGGCCTCGATCAGCGCCCGGGTCTGCCGCATGATCTCGTGCCCGCGCATTGTGATCGACGACGCCAGTCGCGGATCGAAAAACCGGCAACCGCTGGACCCGAGCACGCCGTAGAACGCGTTCATGATGATCTTGAGCGCTTGAGCGAGCGGCTTGTTCCGGTCACGCTTGGCGGCCTCACGTCCTTGCCAGACCTTGGCGACGATCGCCGGCAGGCAGTGCTTCGTCCTGGAAAACCGGGCACCGCGGAAGCCAGGCACCGAATCGGCATCGTCGGGATGCGCCAGGCCCTCGACCAGGCCGATCGGGTCGATCAGAAAGGTACGGATGATCGACGGATAGAGGCTCTTGTAGTCCAGCACGAGCACCGATTCGTACAGCCCCGGCCGCGAATCCATGACGAAGCCGCCAGGGCTGGCCTCCGGTGCCTTTTCGCCGAGGTTGGGCGCGACATAACCCTGGCGGTGCATCAGCGGCATGTAGAGATGCGTGAAGGCAGCCACCGAACCGCCGCTGCGGTCGGCCGGCAGGCCCGTGACCGTGGCACGCTCCAGCAGGAATGGCAACAGCTCGGTTTTCTCGAAAATCCGCGTCACCAGTTCGCAATCGCGCAGGTTATAGCGGGCCAACGCCAGCTTGTCCTGCTCGAACAGGCGGTCGATGGCGTCCATGCGGTCGTACGGGTTGTCGATCGCCTTGCCTTCGCCGAGCAGCGTCTGGGCCACCGATTCGAGGCTGAACGACGGGAAGCTCCACGTGGCGGAACGCAGCGCCTCGTTGCCGTCGATGATCAACCGGCCTGGTGCGCTGGCGAAATAGTGCTGCTGGGCGTTGTGCTCGCGCCATTCCATTTCGGCACCGCCCCGGCCGAGGCGCAGCGGAATCTGGAACTGGCGTGCATGCTCGTGCAATACGCGCAGGTCGAACTGGATCAGGTTCCAGCCAATGATCGCGTCGGGGTCGTGATCGGCCAGCCACTGGTTCAACTTTTCCAGCAACCCGGGCCGTGTTGCGCAGTATTCGAGCGAGAAATCGACGTCGACGGGCGTCTGCGGCGCCTGGCCCAACATGTAGACCTGGCGCTGGCCGCAGCCCTCGAGCGCAATCGAATAGAGTTCGCCGAACGCGTTGGTTTCAATATCGAGCGAGACCAGACGTAGCGTGGGACGGTAGTCCACCGCGGGCTTCATCTGGGCATTGCGCAGCACGCCGCTGGCATCCGGCTCACCGTCGAACCAGACCGGGGCGGTGATGAAGCGCTCCATCAGGTAGCGCTCGGGCGGACGGATATCGGCTTCGTAGACATCCACGCCGGCATCGCGCAGAGAGCGGCCGAGCTGGATCAGTTGCCGATGCTGCTGGCAGTACAGGCCCAGTACGGGCCTGCGCTGGAAATCCTGAAGCTTGAGCGGGCGCAGCTCGACATCGCGCTCGTGGCGCAGCAGCGCCTCGGCACGCTCACGCTGTGCTTCGGGAATAAATGCAATGGACGGCTGGCAGGACAGGCGCAGCCGGCGCGGCCCGTCATCGGTAGCCAGCCAGACCTCGACCTCGGTGCCAGCCGGCGTATCGCGCCAGTGTCGGGTCAGGATGAAACCCCGCTGAAGTGCCACGCTATAAACCTTGGAGAACCGCTTGTGGTCGATTTTAGCGGAGATGGGGGTGATCGGGACTGGTCCGGACGATAGTCCGGTTTAGGCGCGGCGAGATACGTCTGTTTCAGGGATGCCCTTGGAAACGTGGCGCGCCGCGCGCAGTGCCTGGCCGCTTTTTTTGCGACGGAGGCAAGGCGAGTGTTGAGCTGATGCAGAGACAAGTCTGCCGCCAGCGGGATCACTGATATCTCGGATCCAGTTCCTTTAAGGGTGGTTTGTAGCCGCCAAGATCGATCGGAAGCTTGCCGGGCCACCCTAAATCCGGGGGCAACCACGCTTGCCAACGCGGCCACCCGGTAGGTTCGCCGACCCTGATTTGGCCAATGCCCCCAACGATCGCGTGGGCGGCGCCCCGCTCCAATGGATCTTCGCGGCACAGGTCCGCGACTTTCAGCTTGCTCATGATGGTCTCCTGAAGGTTCATGGCGAGCGCCGCGAGTGCGGTGCTCATGCCCTGTTCAGCAGGGAGCATGCCATCCGTCGCAGGAGCATGCTGGGGCACCAGCATTGGCGGATTGACCTCTTCTGTCTGGTCCGGACCAACACCGGGAAGCGGATGGCGTTGGCTAGTTGCCGACTCGCCTATGCCGCGGTGGTCGACGCTTCGTCAGAAAGCCGTCACTTAAGGGATCACTTATAGGTGGGCAAAGAATCGCTGAATTTACCTTAAGTGGGCAGGCGGATATCTTTGGGCGGAACACCACGCAGAGGCTTCGGCACACGCGTCAGCAAGCCTTATCAGACATTCAAAAGATAGCGGAGACCCCCAACCCTGGTAGCCGGGATGGGCGGAAGAAGAAATGACGATGAGACCACGATGACTAAGCCCACCAATATCGGACGTCGGCAGTTCCTCAAGATTCTTGGCGTCGGGTCTGTTGCCGCCTCGGCCTCGGCCTTGGGCATGGGTACCGCTTGGGCACAGGCTCCGGCCGGCGTGCGCCCCTACAAGCTGCTGCGTGCGAAAGAGACGCGAAACAATTGCACCTATTGCTCGGTCGGGTGCGGCCTCCTGATGTATTCGCTGGGTGACGGCGCCAGGAACGCGAAACCCCGCATCTTCCACATCGAGGGTGATCCCGATCACCCGGTCAGCCGTGGTTCGCTCTGTCCCAAGGGCGCGGGGCTGCTGGACATCGTCCATTCGAAAAACCGGTTGCTGTACCCGGAATACCGCGCGCCGGGGTCGAGGGAGTGGGTGCGCATCAGTTGGGACGATGCGACGAAGCGCATCGCCCGCCTGCTGAAGGACGACCGCGACAAGAACTTCATCGCGCGCAACGAGAAGGGCCAGTTGGTGAACCGCTGGCTGAGTTCGGGCATGCTCGCCTCGTCGGCGGCCTCCAACGAAACCGGGGTTCTCGACTTCAAGTTCGCCCGCTCCCTGGGCATGCTGGGTCTGGACTGCCAGGCTCGCCTGTGTCACGGGCCAACGGTTTCGGCGCTGGGGCCGTCCTTCGGCCGCGGCGCGATGACGAACCACTGGGTGGACATCAAGAACGCCAATGTCGTCGTCGTCATGGGCGGCAACCCGGCCGAGGCCCATCCGGTCGGCTTCAAATGGGTGATCGAGGCCAAGATCAAGAACAAGGCCAAGGTCATCGTCATCGATCCGCGCTTCAACCGCACAGCTGCGGTTGCCGATATCTTCTCGCCGATCCGGGCGGGGTCGGACGCGGCCTTCCTGATGGGCATGGTCAACTGGCTTCTGCAGAACGACAAGATCCAGCACGACTATGTGCGCGCTTACACCAACGCGTCCCTGATCGTGCGCGAGGATTTCGGATTCGACGAAGGGCTGTTCTCGGGTTTCAATCCCGAGAAACACGCCTACGACAAATCCTCCTGGACCTATGAACTCGACCAGGTGGGGAACGCGAAACGCGATCCCTCGATGCGCCACCCGCGCTGCGTGCTGAGCCTGCTGAAAAAGCACGTCTCACGCTACACGCCCGAGAAGGTCGAGGAGACGACCGGCGTCAGGAAGGCCGACTTCCTGCAGATCGCCGAGATCGTCGGCTCGTGTTCGGCGAAGGACAAGACGCTGACCTGGCTTTACGCGCTCGGCTGGACGCACCACACCGGTGGCGCGCAGATCATCCGCGGCGCGGCGATGATCCAGCTGCTGCTGGGCAATATCGGCATGTCCGGGGGCGGCGTGAATGCGCTGCGCGGACATTCCAACATCCAAGGCTATACCGACCTTGGTCTTCTGTCGGTGCGGCTGCCGGGCTACATGGACCTGCCCACCGACAGGCAGCAGACGCTGAAGCAATTCCTGGCCGATGCCACGCCGAAAGCCGTGGTGCCCGATCAGGTGAACTACTGGAAGAACCTGCCCAAGTTCTTCGTCTCACTGCAGAAGAACCTGTTCGGCGAACATGCCACGGCGGAAAACAACTGGGCCTTTGACCTGCTGCCGAAATGGGATCGCAGCTACGACATGCTGGCTTATTTCGACCTGATGTACGAGGGCAAGGTCAACGGCTATGTCGTCCAGGGGTTCAACCCGCTGGCGGCGATGCCTGACAAGAACAAGTCCTCGGCCGCGCTGTCGAAACTCAAGTTCCTCGTGGTCATCGACCCGCTGGTGACCGAGACCTCGAACTTCTGGCGCAACGAGGGCAAGTTCAACGACGTCAAGACCGAAGAGATCATGACCGAGGTCTTCCGGCTGCCGTCGAGCTGCTTTGCCGAGGAAGACGGGACCGTCGTGAATTCGGGCCGTTGGCTGCAATGGCACTACGCGGGCCAGCAGCCGCCGGGCGAGGCGCGGCATGATCCGGCCATCCTCGGCGGCATCATGATGGAGCTGCGGCGGCTTTACGAAAAGGATGGCGGCGCCTGCCCTGAACAGGTGTTGCACATGACCTGGGACGAGAAGACCTATCACGATCCCTGCAGCCCCCATCCCGAGGAAATGGCCAAGGAAGCCAACGGCTACGCGTTGGCAGACGTGTTCGACGAGACCGGGAAAAAGATCCTGCGCAAGGGCCAGCTTCTGGATTCGTTCGCGCAGCTGCGCGACGACGGCACGACCTCAAGCTACTGCTGGATCTTCACCGGATCCTGGACCGAGGCGGGCAACCAGATGGCCAGGCGCGACAACACCGACACCGGCCTCGGCAACACGCCGGGCTGGGCCTGGTCCTGGCCTGCGAACCGCCGCATCCTCTATAACCGCGCCTCGATGGACGAGATGGGGAACCCCTGGGACCCCAAGCGCCAGATCCTGCATTGGAACGGCGAAAAATGGGTGGGCGCGGACGTGCCCGACTTTCCGCTCACTGCGGCGCCCGGCACACCCGTCGGACCCTTCATCATGCTGCCCGAAGGCGTGGGGCGCCTGTTCTCGGTCGGCGGCATGAACGACGGCCCCTTCCCCGAGCATTACGAGCCGGTCGAGAGCCCGATCGCAAACAACCCGCTGCACGAAAAGGTAAACCACAACCCGACCGCCCGCATCTTCCAGAACGATGCGCAGCGGATGGGCAACCGCACCGAGTTCCCCTATGTCGCCACGACCTATTCGGTGACGGAACTGTTCCGCCACTGGACCAAGCACTCGCATCTGAACGCCATGCTTCAGCCCGAGCAATTCGTCGAGATCGGCGAGAAGCTGGCCTCGGACAAAGGCATCGCCCATGGCGACACGGTGAAGATCACGACGAAGCGCGGCCATATCACTGCCAAGGCCGTGGTGACCAAGCGCATGCGCACGCTTCAGGTGGCCGGGCAGGCGGTCGAGCAGATCGGAATCCCCTGCCATTGGGGCTTCGAGGGGGCGACCCGCAAAGGCTATCTCGCCAACACGCTTGCGCCGGGCGTCGGCGACGCCAATTCGCAAACCCCGGAATTCAAGGCATTCCTCGTGAACATTGAAAAAATGGCGGGAGCACAAGCATGAACTCGCAGAACATCATCCGTCGCTCGGCCTCGTCCGAGCTGACACCCGCCCCTCGAATCCGCGACCATCAGATGGAAGTGGCCAAGCTGATCGACGTGTCGACCTGCATCGGCTGCAAGGCGTGCCAGGTCGCCTGCAACGAATGGAACGACCTGCGCGGCGACGTGGAAGAGAATGTCGGCGTCTATGACAATCCGCGCGATCTGTCGCCCAACACCTGGACCCTGATGCGCTTCACCGAGCATGAGGACCAGGCGGGCAAGCTGGAATGGCTGATCCGCAAGGACGGCTGCATGCATTGCGAGGATCCTGGCTGCCTGAAAGCCTGCCCGGCGCCCGGCGCCATCGTGCAATATGCGAACGGCATCGTCGACTTCCAGTCCGACCTGTGCATCGGCTGCGGCTATTGCGTCGCGGGCTGCCCCTTCGACGTGCCGCGCATTTCCAAGAAGGACAACAAGGCCTACAAGTGCACGCTCTGCTCGGACCGCGTCTCGGTCGGGCAGGAGCCTGCCTGCGTCAAGACCTGCCCGACCGGCGCCATCGCCTTCGGCTCGAAGGCTGAGATGCAATCCCTCGCCGCCGAGCGGGTGGCCGAGTTGAACGAGCGCGGCTATGCCAGGGCCGGCCTGTATGACCCGGCGGGGGTCGGCGGCACCCACGTGATGTATGTGCTGCAACATGCCGACGACCCGAAGCGTTACGCAGGCTTGCCGAAGGACCCGGAGATCAGCACGCTCGTCTCGGGCTGGAAGGATGGTTTGCAACCCGTCGCCGCTTTCGCCGGCGCGGCGGCGGTCGTGGGCATGGCGGCGCATTTCATGGCGGTCGGCCCCAACACCACCGAAACCGTCGATCACGACGATCACGACGCCCCGACTGACGGCGCGGCATAAGCAGAGACCGGAAATGGCGACCAGGAACGAGATGATATTGCGCACGAAATTCGCCGATCGGCTGTGTCACTGGGCGATCGTGTTCTGCTTCTTCCTCGCGGCGGTTTCGGGAATTTCGTGGTTCTTCCCGACGGTGAGTTGGATGAGCGGCTTCCTTGGCACGCCGCAGATGGCGCGGGTGCTCCACCCCTTCCTCGGCATCGCGGTTTTCGCCGGGCTTTGCTACATGTTCGTGCGCTTCGTGGGCTACAACCTGCCCGCGCGCACCGACGCGATCTGGTTCCGCCGCGCCAAGGAAGTGCTCCTGAACAAGCATGGCGGCGAACCGCTGCAGATCGGCAAGTACAACGCCGGCCAGAAGGTGCTGTTCTGGCTCATCATGGCTTCGATACTGGCCCTGCTGATATCCGGGTTGATCATGTGGCGCGCCTATTTCGCCGAGTATTTCCCCATTCCCATGCTCCGTCTGGCGATCCTGGCCCATTCCGTCGCGGGGATCGGGTTGATCCTGCTGATCGTGGGTCACATCTATCTGGCGATCTGGGTCCGTGGCTCGATCACGGGCATGGTCACGGGCTACGTCTCGCGCGCTTGGGCCAGGCAGCACCATGACCGCTGGTATGGCGAGTTGAAAACGCAAGCTGCGAAAGCGGCGAAAGCGGCGGAAGCCAAGGAGCACGGGGCATGAGCCAGCATCCGACGACGCGGGGGGCGCTGCCATCGGACGAGGCATCGCGGCATTTCGCGCCGCTGATCCAGCCAGACCTTGCCGGGCTTTACAGCCGCCGGGCCGCGCGCCTGCGCGCGCTGGCCGAAGGGCACGATCTTGCCGATTACCTGCGTTTGGCCGCCCGCGTGGCCGAGGTGCAGGCGTCCCTTCTGCCAGAGGCCAGTGGGTCCGGGCAGATAGACGCCAGAGCCATCCCGCAGGAGGGGCATTGGGGTTCCCTGCTTGATCGGTTGATTGAGCGGCTTGCGCACGATGTTCCCGCCCCGGTCGCCCCGCATCTTGCGGCGCTGCGCGACCTCCCTGCGGATGAGCGCCTTGCCGCCGCCCAGGCGCTGGCCGAGGGCCGTTTTGACGTGGTTCCGGCGGCAATCGCGCCCTTCCTTTGGGCTGCGCTCTCGCTGCAATGTGCCAGCGCCGCGCGGTCGGCGCCCGTGCCCGGCAGCGGCCCGGCCGAGCACGCGTCTTGCCCGGTCTGCGGCACTGCCCCCGTGGCAAGCCTGATCCTGATCGGGGATCGCCAGGGCATGCGCTATCTGCATTGCGCGCTGTGCGAGAGCGAGTGGCACATGGTGCGGGCGAAATGCACCAACTGTGGCGCGGCCTCGGACCTTGACTATCTCAGCTTCGACACCGCCGAAGCCACGGTGCGCGCCGAAAGCTGCGGCGTGTGCCACGGTTATCTGAAGGTCATCTCACTGGAACGCGACCCGCAAGCCGAGGCCGTGGCCGATGACCTTGCCACCCTGACCCTGGACGATGCCGTGACGGCGGAGGGCTATCAACGTACCGGGTTTAATCCCTTCGCTCTGCCGGGATGAGGCGCTGCCCGCTTTGACCCGTGCCTGTTGAATGCCATCCCACTAGTCCACGGATGTCGGCCCGTAGCCAGTGACAACTGCTTGCCGTCGCTGACCGCCCGGGATGGTGTGCAGCGAGCACGCCGTTGCAGCGTGCCCGGCTTGCTGGCGCTTACTCGACTGCGATGCCTTTCTCGCGGATCACCTTGCCCCACTTGGCATAGTCCTGCTGGATGCGCTGGCCCATCTGCGCCGGCGCCTGGAAGTTGGCAATGGCACCGGCCTTCAGCAACTTGTCCTGGACATCCTTGTCGGCCAGGATCTTGCCGACCTCGCCAGCGACGCGGTCCACCACCTCTTTGGGTGTGCCCGGCGGCGCCAGCAGGCCGCCCCAGGAAACGGCGTCGTAGCCCTTGAAGCCTTGCTCGGCAATGGTCTTGACGTCGGGCAGCATGCTGACGCGCTGCGGCGAGCCGACGGCGATGGCACGCAGCTTGCCTGCCTGGATGTGCGGCAGCGCGGCGACGAGGTCAGCGTACATGATGGGGACCTGGCCACCGATGGTGTCGCTGATCGCGGGCACGCCGCCCTTGTAAGGCACATGCTGCATCTCGAAGCCGCCCATCTGCTTGAGCAGTTCCATGCTCAGGTGGCCGAAGCTGCCCGCGCCGGAGCTGGTGTAGTTGAGCTTGCCCGGCTGGGCCTTGGCCTGTGCGATCAGCTTGGGCAAGTCCGTCACGTTGGGCAGCAGCGTCGGGTTGACCACCACCACGATCGGCAGGTCATAGACGGTGGCGACGGGCGTGAAGTCCTTGGTCGTGTCGTAGCCCGCCTTCTTGTACAGGTACGGCGCCAGCAGCGTGGGCGTGGCCAGCATCATCAGCGTGTAGCCGTCGGGCGCGCTCTTGGCCACCTGGGCGGCAGCGATGGAACCCGATGCACCGGCGCGGTTCTCCACCACCACCGGCTGCTTGAGGCGCTCGGCCAGCTTCTGGCCGACGATGCGCGACGCCGTATCCGTGGGCCCACCCGGCGGGAACGGCACGACAAGCTTGATCGGCTTGCTGGGCCAGGATTGCGCGAAAGCGCTGCCGACCAGCAGCGGCACTGCGGCCAGGGCCAGAATGGCACGACGCCGGGAGTGGACCATACGGGTGAAATTTCGAGTGCGCACGTTTGTTGTTCCAGGTTGAATCAGTGCAAGGGAACCCAAGCCCCCCCTTGCCGGGCGGGGTTGCGCGGACGTCCATATGTGTCCGCGCGGCGCGAATGCTCAGGCCTGCTGCGGTGCCTCGGGCAGCGTCAGCACGCCGCGGGCCTGCAGTTCCTGCAGCTGGTCATCGCTCATCTGCAGCAGGTTCTGCAGTACCGCCCGCGTGCCCTCGCCCAGCGTCGGCGGCGCGTTGCGGATCGGCAGGCGCTGGCCATCCAGGCGGTAAGGCGGCGCGAACACATGCGTGCTGCCTGCTACGGGATGGGGCATCTCGCGCAGCAGGCCGCCCTCGCGGGTCCGCTCGCTGGTCAATGCCTCGTGCAGTCCCGCTACCTTGCCGCAGGGAATGCCGCAGGCCGTCATGCGCTCGAGCAGCAGGTCGCGCGCAAAGCCGCGGATCAGGCCCGTAATCAACGGGGTCAACGTCTCGCGGTTCCTGGCGCGCTCCACATTGGTGGCATAGCGGGGGTCCTCGACGATGTCCGGACGCTCGATGACCTGGCGGCAGAACTTGTCGAACTGGCTGTTGTTGCCCACGGCGATGATCAGCGGGCCATCGGCGCCCTCGAACATGCCATAGGGCACGATGGACGGATGGGCATTGCCATAGCGTGCGGGGTCGCGCCCGAGCAGCATGGCGTCCAGGCCGTAATAGCCGGTGACCATCAGCCCGCAGTCGTACAGCGCCATCTCGATCAGCTGGCCCTTGCCCTTGCGCTCGCGGCGGAACAAGGCAGCCAGCACGGCCTGTGCGGCGTACATGCCGGTCATCAGGTCCACCACCGCCACGCCGAACTTCAGTGGCGGCGTGTCGGCTTCGCCGTTGAGCGCCATGAGTCCGGCCTCTCCCTGGATCACCAGGTCGTAGCCGGGACGCTTGGCCTCGGGGCCGCTGCTGTTGTAGCCGGACACCGCGCAGTAGATCAGGTCGGGCTTGATCGCCTTGAGCTGTTCGTAGCCAAGGCCCAGCTTCTCTGCCCCGCCGGTCTTGAAATTGTGGATGACCACGTCGAACTGCGGCAGCAGGTCGTAGACAATCTGCACGCCTTCCTTGCTCTGCAGATCCAGCGTGATGGACCGCTTGTTGCGGTTCATGCTGTTGTAGTAGGTCGTCTCGGTCTTGCCGATGCGCATGCCCCAGTCGCGCGTGTCGTCGCCGCGGCCGGGGTGTTCCACCTTGACCACCTCAGCCCCGAAATCGGCCAGGACCTGGCCACACAGCGGTCCCGCAAATACACGCGACAGGTCGAGTACGCGCACACCCTCAAGCGGGAAGTCGATGCCTTGGGATTGGTCGGGCGTCTGCATTATCTGTCTCCTTGGGCTGTTTCGAGGCACGGGCCGTCTCTGGAAAATCGTAGCCTATGTCGGGCTGGCGCCACGCGATGGCGGTAGGGTTGCCGCAGCGCAGCACCCTGGGTGCGGCGTGCCGGATTCGCGAATGTCGGCACCGGAAGCTGCCTCGGGCGTAGGTTGGTCCCCAGCGCGGTCAGCCCAGCATTCTTGCTTGGATAAATACGCTATACAATCCCCATTCACATTGACAAAATGTTCAATAAAATTTGACAGCGAGTCCCGGGCGCCAGTCGAGGCGCGGTGCGCCCAGGCATTCAACGCCACACCGGCCAGCCGTAGCCATTGACCAGGTTAACGTCGATATTAGACGTGTGCGTCACCTTGCCCTGCTTTTCGGAGGCTGCCAGCCTCGTCGATCATCGGGTAGATGCCGTGCTCCAGGATCTCCTGGCCTGATACCTTGCGGCTGGCAGGCGCGCTGCTCCAGATGCCCGCTACTCCAGGACCAGGCCACTGGTCCTGATCACGGCGGCCCATTTGCGCACTTCCGCATCGATGAACTGCGCAAAGGCGGGGCTGTCTCCCGGCTCGGGCTGCAGACCCAGCGCCGCCAGCTTGTTGCGGACGTCGGCGCCGGCCAGCACGGCGCTGGCGTCGTGGTTGAGCTGGCGCACGATGGCGGCGGGCGTGCCGGCCGGTGCCATCAGGCCGAACCAGCCGTAGCCGGTCACACCGGGATAGCCCTGCCCGGCGAAGGTGGGCGCATCCGGATAGACCGGCGTGCGCTGCTCCGACGCCACCGCAAGCACCCGCAACTGGCCCGCCTTGATAAAGGGCAGCGCCGACGTGATGGCGGTAAGCGTGGCGTCCACGCGGCCGGCGAGCAACTCGGTGTAGGCCGTCGCGTCGCCGCGGTAATGCACGTTCAGGGCCTTGAACTTCGCCTGTACGGCGAACAGTTCCGCCGTGAGATGTGGCCCCGAGCCCGCCCCCGGCGAGGCAAAGGTGACACCCTCCGCCTTCGCCCGCGCCATCCGCACGAAATCCGCCACCGAGCGTACCGGGGAATCCGCCTTGACGATCAGGAAGACCGGGCCGATCACGCGCGGGCCCACCGCAACGAAATCCTTGTGGATGTCGTATTGCTGCGGCAGGCCCGCCGCCGTGTTGATGGCAAGCGGCGCCGCGGCCCACAGCAGGGTATAGCCGTCGGGGGCGGCACGCGCCAGCGTTTCGTTGGCGACGCGGGTGCCGGCGCCCGGCTTGTTCTCGACCACGAACGGCTGGCCGTACTTGCGGCTCAGCGCTTCTGCCAGCAGACGGGCCGAGGTGTCGTTGGAACCGCCGGGGCCATAAGGGGAAATCACCCGCACGGTCCGACCCGGGTACCCCTGAGCCCGCGCGGCCAGCGGCACAAGGGCAGGCGCCGCGGCCAGCAACAGAAGGCCCGGCACACGTCCGAGCATGGCCCTGCGTGACATCGTGTTGGCTGCAGTCATCATGCCTCCGCGGCGTGGATGCTCGGATAGGAGAAGGTTTTGCCCAGATGCGCCTCGCCTGGCACGTAGAGCCGCAAGGCCACGTAGAAGGGGCCGGCGGGCGCGGGCAGCCAGTTGCCGTGGCGCCCCGGATCGCGCGGCGGCGCGGCGCCCAGATACAGGCGCAGGCTGCCGTCCGGCTCATGGCGCAGGCTGGGCGAACGGTCGCCCAGCGAATAGCGGCCGATCGGGTTATCCACCAGCATGCAGTCGCCCTTGTCGTACATGGTCAGGGACCAGAACGCGCCCGCTTCGGGCAGCTGGCCGGACGGAAACACCAGCTCGTGCGGCTGGCGACCGTCGAGTGGACGGCCCTGCGCGTCACAGTCGGCGATGATGTACATGGCCTCTTCCATGCCCAGCGCGCCGATATAGTTGCGCGCCACCTGCGCCCGCTCGGCATAGCGCGACCCGAACGAAGCCCCGATCTCGACCGGCAGCGTCCAGCCCCCACCCAGTTCGGAAGGCATCGGCCTGGCCAGCTCGGCGAGGACCTGCTCCAATGCACCGGCTAGATGCTCCACCTGCGATGCGTCCAGCGGCGTGCCCGCGCACGCTGCGCCCAGGCCGAGCGCGGCAAAGTCCTGCACGGTCGCTGCCTCGGCGGCTGGCGGCGGATTCTCGCGCAACGCGCGGTTCACCACTTCAGCGTAGCGCTGCACCTGCTCCGGCGACGCCCCCAGCTCCTCGCCCGGCTGCATGCCCACGTCGCAGGCGCGTACGGCATCGCCCCCGTCCGGCAGCGTCAGCCGGATGCGGTCCTGCAACGCGTGCACCGCGGGCAGGTCGTCCGGGCCATCCACCAGCAGCCGGCCCAGCAGCCACACCGCATGGGTCGGGCAGCCAATGGCAGTGGCGCCAGGCGGCAGCTCGCCCTGCCAGTCCGGGCCATGCAACAGGTAGCGTCCGGCTTGCGTGCCGGTGGTACGGCTGCCGATATACCCAAAGGGGTTGGTGTAGAAATCGAGCAGGCCGAGCACGTAGTAGCGGCCGGCGCTGTCCGGCACCTCAAGCAGCAGCGGTCCCTGCGACAGGTCGAGCCAGGCATTGCTGTAGAGCGTGTCGTTGTTGGGCGTGACCACCTGCCGGTGCTGCGGCCCGAGCAGCTGGCGCGTGTGGATGAAATGATTGACCCAGCGCAGGGTGCCATCGGGCCGCTCGTCGGCAAAGGCTCCGTCGCGCCGGCGGCGCGGACAGGTGGCGGCGCGCATGCGCGCCATCTCGTAAAGCGGCAGGGTGTACAGCACGGCATCGCGGGCCAGAGCGAGGCTGCGGGAATCGGCTTGGGATCGGGTCATCGGGCTCGCCCTCAGGAAACGCGGCGCACGGCCGGGATGCGATACTGCCCCTCGATGAAGGCAGGCGCGGGGTGGTACAGGCGCAGGATCAGGTAGAACGGGCCCGCGGGTGCCGGCAGCCAGTTCTCGGGCTGGGCCGGCCGCCGGTGGGAAATGGGAATGACCAGGCCACCATCGGGCTCCATGCTCAGGCCAGGCGTGCGATCGCCCACCGCGTAGCGGCCGATCTCGTTGGCGCTGAAGAAGCGGTCTTCGCCGTACAGGGAGACCGACCAGAAGGCCTGCGCGGGCGGCAGCATGCCGGGAGGGAAGCGCAGCTCGTACGCGTGCGCGCCGTTCAGCGGCTCGCCGTCGGCATCGAAGTCCGCCATCGCATAGATGGCCTCGTCAGCACGCAGCGCGCCGAGGCCCTTCATCGCGGTGCAGGCGCGCTGCAGCCAGTCGTCGCCATAGACGCCCAGCTTCAGGCTGTAGCCCCAGCTTTTGCGGCCCTGGCTGCGCGTATGCGCCTCGATCAGCTGCATGGCCTGGCGATAGGCATTTTCCAGGCCGGCGCGGATATCCGGGCGCAGGGATGCGACCTCCACCTCGTCTTCCGGTTTCAAACCCGCCTTGCGCAGCAGCGTGAAGGCGCCCAGTTCCCGTTCGGCGGGCGGGAATTCGCGCAGCGCGTTGAACAGGTTCTGGAAGAAGTCCAGGCCGTCGTTGCCGGTCTCGTGCCAGGCACTGACGCAGCGCGGCAGCGCCCTGCCCGGCGCGTCGAGCGCAAAGCCACGCTCGAAGGCATGGACCGCGCCCAGGTCATCCGGGCCCTGCACCAGCACTCGGCCCAGCAGCCAGACCAGCGAGGTCGGACAGGTCACCACGTGGGTGCCGGCGGCCGTCTGGCCGGGACCGACCAGTGTCACTGTGCCGCCTTCGGCCGGCACATTGCGCGGCCCCAGGTTTTCGAAGTTGTTCGTGTGCGCGTCGAGCAATTCCACCACGTAGTACCGGTCACGCTGCGGCAGCGGCGGCACGCGCAGGGTGACCGGCCCGTCCGCCAGGTTCACCCAGCCGCAGAAATAGAGCAGGTCGTTGGCGGGCGTGACGATGTCGCGATCTTCATGCGTCCATTGGCGCTCGCTCGCCGACAGCGTATTGACCGGCGCCCGGCCATAGCCCGTGGCTTCGCTGACGGCGGTCTGCAAGCGGCAGGTGCGCAGTGTTTCGAGCAGCGGATAGCCGTAGATCACGAGCGGCACCGCGGCGGCGGCTACCAGCGCTTCCTGGCTGGAGCTGTAGACGGGGGCAGCGAAAAATTCTGGCGCGGGATGGTTCATGCAGGGCTCCGGGAATGGGAAGGCAGCGAAGTCAGGGAAAGCTGGCAGGCGTAGCGGTTCATTCCTGCGCCGCTCCGCTCGACTTGACCAGCGCGGCCCAGGCGGCCACGTCGGCGCGCATTTGCGCGGCGAAGGCGCCGCGCGGCTGGGGGGCATAGCGCATGCCGAGCGCATCGGCCTGCGCCTTGATGGCAGGGTCGCGCATGGCGGCGACCGTGGCGCGCTCGAGCTTGTCGACGATGTCAGGCGGCGTCCGCGCGGGCGCGAACAGGGCGAACCAGCTGTCCACGCCGAACGCCACGCCGGCTTCCTTGAACGTCGGCACGTCGGGCAATGCGGGTGAGCGCTCGGAGCCGCTGACGGCCAGCGCCCTCACCTTTCCGCCGCGGATCAGCGGCAGCGTGCCGGCCAGGTCGGACATGGCCACCGGCAGCGTGCCGCCCATCACGTCGGTCAGCATCGGGCTGACGCCCTTGTACGGAATGTGACGCAGGTGGACGCCGCTGGACACGTTGAGACTCTCCCCGGCCAGGTGCCCGCCCGAGCCGTTGCCCCAGGAGCCGTAGGTCAGATCCGCGCCGGGACGCTTCGCCGCAGCAATCAGCGCTGGCAGGTCGCGGCCGGCGAAGGCAGGACCGGCGACAAGCACATTGCCGCCATAGAAGAGGCGGCTGACGGGCACGAAGTCGCGCAACGGGACATAAGGCAGCTTCGGGAAGATCGCCGGCGCAATCGCATGCGTGGCGGAAATCCCCAGCACCAGGGTGTAGCCGTCCGGCGCGGCGCGCGCGACCTGGGCTGAACCAATGGTGCCGGTGGCACCAGCCACGTTGTCCACCACAACGGTCGTCCCCAGTTCCTTCGACAGGCCGGCGGCCAGCAGCCTGCCGACCACGTCGGTGCCGCCGCCCGGCGGGAACGGTACGACCAGGCGAATCGGATTGTCGGGATACGGACCGGCGTGCGCGGCCGGCGGGACCGCGCACAGCGCCGTCACGGCGAGCGCGCCCAGTCCACGCAGCGCCATGCGCCGCGCCGGCAAGTGCGTCTGCAATTGCATGCTTGTCTCCTGTCTTGATTGGTGTACTGCGTCTTGCCGCGGTGGCGGTGCCCGTCTGTGCAGGCATCCTGTCCACCGCGCAGCACTGCGTAACTACGGGGCGCTGATACCGGCCGGGCGGAGCGTGACGACCGCGTCGGCGGCCACCAGCCCCTGCGTGGTGACGATGAAGGGATTGATTTCAAGCGTGTCCAGCCGCGGTCCCAGGTTCGCGGCCAGCTGCGACACGCTGGCCAGCACCTGCGCGGCGGCGTCCAGGTCCAACGCCGGATTTCCACGATGCCCTTGGCATAGCGCGGCGACCCGGCTTTCGGCCAGCATGGCGCGGGCCCGTTCACGCGTCAGCGGCGCCAGCCCGCAGGCGGTCTGGCGGAAGATCTCGACGGCCGTGCCGCCGATGCCCACCAGTGCCACCAGCCCGAACACCGGGTCGCGGCGCACGCCCACCATCACCTCGCCCCAGCCGCGCACCATGCGGGCCACCAGAACGCCTTCGAAAGGCACCGGGGCGCCGTTTTCCGCGCGCGCACGTGCCACGGCCCCTTCCATCCGGGCAAAAGCGTCTCGCACCGCCTGCGCGTCAGCCAGGTTGAGGGCCACGCCGCCCACATCGCTCTTGTGCAGGATCTCGCGCGAGCACAGCTTGACCGCCACGGGATAGCCAAGGCGTTCGGCGATTCGCACCGCCTCATTCGCGTCCTGGGCCAGTCCGTGCGGGGCCACTGGCACCTCGACGTCCGCGAGCAGCCGCATGGCCTCATGTTCGGAAAGCGCCGTGGCACCAGGCGGGAGATCGCGCAACAGGTCTGCGTTCAGGAAAGATGGCGGCAGCTGTGGCGTCTTGGCTCCGCTGGCGCCTTCCATGGCCGCTGCGCGCGCCAGCGTGGCTGTGGCTTCCACCGCATGGGCTGGCTCCCGGAACACCAGGCAACCGCGGGCCTCCAGCCATGCGCGTTTATCGTCATCGACGATGCCTGCCAGCAGTAGCGGCGCAGCCTTCGGATCTTCGCTCAGCGTGGCCACGGTCTGCTGCAGCTCCGGCCAGAGCCGCGGGGCATTGGCGCCCCCGGCCAGGAATGCGGCAACGCAGCCGTAGGCGCCGCTTCGCGCCACGCCCGCGATAGCGTCCATGAAGACGCGCGGCTGGGCCACCACCTGCCCCGTCACGTCGATCGGGTTGGCGGTGCTGGCGAACGGGATGGCCGTTTGTAATGCCTCGGCTTCCGCTTCCGGCATGGGCGGCAGCGGCAGACCCAGTTCTTCGGCGCGATCAGCCATCATGATGCCCACGCCACCGGAGACAGTGACGACCGCGAGCGGTGTGACGGCACTGGCATCGAGGCCGTCCGGACAATGCCAGAGCGCGGGCCGCCGCCCTCTGGACAACACATAGCCCAGCCGAAAGAACGCCTCCAGCGTATGGGCCCGGTGCACGCCGTAGGCGTCGAACACCGCCTGGTACACCGCATCTTCCCCGGTCAGGCTGGCCGTGTGCGACTGCGCCGAGCGCGCCCCGGCGGCCGTGGTCCCGACCTTGGTGATCACGACCGGCTTGCCGGCCGCACGCGCGGCGTCCAGCGCCTGGCGCAGGCGCGCGCCGTCGCGGCAGCCTTCGATGTAGGCGAGGATCACGCGCGTGTTCGGGTCATTGGCCAGCCATGCGATCACGTCGGCCACCTGCAACCCGGCCTCGTTGCCGGTGGTGACCCAGTGGCTCAGGCCCAGGCCCGCTTCGCGCGCCAGGGCGTATGCATAGGCCCCGAAGGCGCCGCTCTGGCTGACCAGGCCCACTTCGCCGACCGGCGGCACGCCGCTGAGCGGGATCGGCGAGAACGTGGCGAACATGCGCTCGCGCAGGTTCATCGCGCCCAGGCAGTTGGGCCCAAGCAGCGTCACGCCGGCCTCCTGCGCGCTCCGGGCCAGCATGTCCTGCATGCGCACGCCCGCCTCCCCCGCCTCGGCGAAGCCCGAGGTGAAGACCACCGCTGCCCGCGTGCCGTTGCCGGCCAGCTGCGCCATCACGTCCTGGCTGGCGCTGGCCGGTACCGCCACGATAGCCAGATCCACGGGTTCGCCGATGTCTGACAGCGAACCGTAGGCGCGCAGGCCCTGTACTTCGCCAGCGGACGGGTTGACCGGATAGAGGCGCCCCTCGTAGCCGAGTTCGCGCAGCAGCCGGATGGGCATGCCGCCCACTTTGTCCGGCTGGGTGGAAGCACCGACCACCGCGATCGAACGCGGGTACAGCAGGGAATTCAGGTCAACCATGTGGAAGTCTCCGGGTCCTGTCCGTTGCAGGGGTGGCCTGCGCCCGCTATTGCCGCAGGCCAGTGGCGGCCTCGATGGAGCGGACCATCTCCATCAGCAGCGGCGCCACCTTCTTTTCCATCATTCCGCGCTTCACCTGGGAGCCGGACAGCGCGCAATTGAACAGCAGCGGGCGATTCAGGTAGTGGATGCGCGAATAGACACCCACGCCGTGCACGCCGATACCTGCGTCGCCCTCGTTGAGCGCGAAGCCGCGCTTGGGGTAATGCGCCACGTTATGGCAGAGCGTGTCGTAGAACGCTGCATATTCCTCGGGCCGCTCCTCGCGGGCGGCCGCCATCAGGCTTTCAAACTGGGCCTTCGACAAAGTGCACAGGTAGGCCCGGCCCATGGCCGTGCTGAGCACCGAGCGCACGGCACCGGTTCCGGGCCGCGCCGGCGTGCCCTCGTTGTGGGTGCAGGACTGCAGGTAGGTCACGTCAAGCCGGTGCGCCACCCCCATCGACACGGCGCCCTCGATGCGGTCGGCCAGGGCCTGCATCAGCGGCCGGGCCACGTGTCGCACCTGCAGCCCGGTCAGGTAGGGATAGCCCAGTGCGAGCACCTGGGCGCTGACGAAGTACTTGTCGAGCTTGGGGTCCCAGTCCAGGTAGCCCAGCTCGAACAGCGTGCGGCAGATGCGCGACACCGTGGCGCGCGGCAGCTGCAGGCGCTGCGCCAGCTCGCCGTTGCCCTGGGGACGCGGCTCATCGATGAAGCAGCGCAGCAAGGCAAAGCCCTTGGCCAGCAGGCCGCCGAAGGACGGGTCCTCGCGGCGGCGCTCGGCGATGAATTGTTCGACTGGAATGTTCATGGCGTCTCCCGTTTATCCAGTCTGGACAGCTGTCCATCCTGTGTCAAAAAGCGGAATCAATTTCCACATATTGGAAATATAGGCCATCGCCTTGACCTGCCTTGCGGGCCACCCCTATGTTCTGTGGCATCGAACAGAGATTCGAAACCGGAGCGGGAAACCTGAACGGGGTCATGGACCATCCCGGGCTGATTCCACCTTTTTCCAGGAGACAGAACATGAAAATCCGCAGCCTGTCAGGCGGGCGGCGTGCCGTCCTGTTCACGGCGGCGGCCCTGTGCGTGCTGCCGCTTGGCGCACGGGCCCAGGGCAGCTACCCGAGCAA
The DNA here is from genome assembly GCA_000471925.1 of Ralstonia pickettii DTP0602. Lineage (NCBI taxonomy): Bacteria > Pseudomonadati > Pseudomonadota > Betaproteobacteria > Burkholderiales > Burkholderiaceae > Ralstonia > Ralstonia pickettii. Next base: position 2,176,210 of record CP006667.1, on the reverse strand, counting down.
GCCGGTGCGCCTGATCGTGGCCTACCCGGCCGGTGGCCTGACCGACACCCTGGCGCGCGCGCTGGCAGACGGCCTGGGCAAGCGCCTGGGCCAGACCCTGGTGGTGGAGAACAAGGGCGGCGCGGGCGGCATCATCGGCACCGACCAGGCGGCCAAGTCGCCGCCCGACGGCTACACGCTGCTGCTGACCATCCCTGGCCCGATCACCGCCAACCTGGCCCTGTACAAGAAACTGCCCTACGATCCGCGCACCGACCTGCGCCCGATTTCCGACGTGGCCACCGCGCGCACCGTGCTGGCGGTCAACACCGCCGTGCCGGTCAGGACCGTGAGTGACTTGATCGCCTATGCGAAAAAGGAACCCGGGAAGCTGCGCATGGGTTCCTGGGGACCCGGCACCCAGCCGCACACCATCCAGACCTACATGGCCAAGACGTATGGGGTGGACATTCTCCACGTGCCCTACCGTGGCGAGGGCCCGATGGTGACCGACCTGCTGGCCGGCCAGATTAATGTCACGGTGGGTTCGGTCACCGCCCTGCAGCAGCACTTCGCCGGCGGCCGGCTAAGGCCCCTGGCGGTTGCCGGCTCGCATCGCGCCAGGGCGCTGCCCAACGTGCCCACCTTTGCCGAGGCCGGCTATCCCGACGAGGCTTACCGCCTTACCGGACCGATCACCCTGATGGCCCCGGCCAGGACGCCCCAGCCCATCATCGACCGCCTGGGCCGCGAGGTCAGCGCGCTGGTGAAAAGCCCGGAGTTCTCGCAGCGCATCGAGGACATGGGCGCCGAGCCCATCGGCAATCTGCCTGCCGAAGCCGAAAGCGGCTACAAGGCGTACCTGCCGGTGGTGATGAAGCTGACCGCCGATACCGGGGTGACGCTGGACTGAGAACGGCAAGGCTCCGGACCGCTACTTCGCACTCAACGGCTGCATTGCCTGGCGATCGGTACAGGACCTCCTGGCACGCTCTCCCAGGAACGCCTCGGCCTCCTCGGGGGTGAGGTCTCGCCCTGCGGTCTGGCAGGCGATACCCACGAGGTCAGGTAATGTCAGCCGCCACAGTCTTACTGTCCCGTCGTAAGCACCCGTAATGACCCAGCGACTGTCCTTCGTGAAGCCAATATGGGCCACAGTCGCTTCATGCCCTCGCAGCACGACGGGCGCCGCACTCGGATTCGTTGGATCCCAGAGACGGGTCGTTCGATCTTCGCCGCCCGCGGCCAACCACTTGCTGTCCGGACTAAATGACGCCGACAAGATTCTCCCTGCGTGCCCGGTGAGTTCAATCGGCTTCGATGTTCCGGATTTTGTCAGGTCGAGCAGCTTGAGCGTCCTGTCCCAGGAGCCAAAGGCTACCCAATGGCCATCGGGGCTAAAGGTTGCTTCCAGAACGCGATCCGAAAACGTCAGTACCGATACCAATTTGGGTTCGGGACCGGCGCTGAGATCCCAAAGCCGCCCCTTGGTATCCATACTTGCCGTTGCAGCCCATCGCGAGTCGGGGCTGAACACGACCTGGTACACAACGTCTCCATGCGGGAGCAGACGCGGGCTCGCGCAGGGATTGGGAGAGGCCAGGTCCCATATACGCGCGTTGGTACCGTGGGCGGCCGTTGCCAGATAGCGCCCGTCCGCGCTGAACGCTGGCTCCCGCACCGGCTCGCCCTGGCTGCAACGATGGCGTGGCTCCAGGGAAGGACTATCGGTGGAGACGTCCCAGATATTCACGATACCACCTTGCCACGTCCCGCTCACCAGCCACCGGCTGTCTGGGCTGAACACCAGCGTCCTCACGTCTCCCCACTGTTGCTCAACGAGAACCAGCGGCTTCCTGGAGAGCTCCGTCAGGCGCCAGAGGCTGATCACCCCCTGATCCTGGCTTTTGGCCGCCAGCCAGCGCCCATCCGAGCTGAATGCGATGGCGTGCGAGGCACCGGGCAAGGGCAGTTCACGGGCCGGTTGACGAGGATCCCTGGTGGACCAGAGCACGAGTTTCTTGTCCTCCTGACTCGAAGCTGCGATCCAGTTGCCGTCCGGACTGACAGCCATCCCGACGATGGAAGGTTTGACCTTGCCCCGCAGCACGAGCGGGTCCGCAATGGCATCGGGGATACTCCATAGCCGTGCACTTGCATCTTCCCCTAGGGTGACAAGGTGGCGCGGCTCTGCGCCAGGGCTAAACATGACATGCTTCACGGGCAGTTCCTGGCCGCGCAGGATCGTGGAGGGTATCGTCAAGTCAGCCAGATCCCACAGGCGCGCCGTTGCGTCCTGTCCGCCCGTCGCAAGCCACCGCCCATCATCGCTGAATACGACGGAATTGACTGCGGCACTATGCCCCTTCAGGGCAACCGGCTCCTTGCGCGTTCCCGTCAGGTCCCACAGCATGACGGCCGCCCCACTGCCGCTCCCGATCGCCAGCCACCTGTTGTCAGGGCTTAGGCCCACAGTGCCGATCCACCCGCCACTGCCACCATACCGCCCCACGACAACCTGCGGCGGGTTCTCCTGTGTCAGATCCCAAACCTCCACGGCATAGCCATAGGCAACCGCCAGGCGTGTCTCGTCGCCGTTGAAGGCAATGGCCAGGAGGGAGTCCTCATGTAGTTCCGTTGCATGGGAAAGGCGCCTGGGTTCCTGATCGGGAAAGCCAGCCGACAGGTCCCACAGGCGAACCGGGGCCCCGAACGCTTTGCACCCACCCGTGCAGCTGGTCGCGAGCCAGCGTCCCTTGGGACTGAACACAACATTCATGACGGGAACTTCATCCTTCCAGGCGTCGCAGGGTGTTTCCAGCGGCCCTTCGACGGACATCTTCCAGATGCAGATATTGCCGCTCTGTGTGCCGATCACCAGCCACTCACCGTTCGGGCTGATCGCCACAGCGTGAATGGCACCATACTGGCCACCGCCAAATATCGGACCAGCTTTTGCCCCTTCCGCCGTCAAACGCCAGAGTCGAACCGAGCCATCGGCAGCTCCGCTGACCAGCCATCGGCCGTCGGGGCTGAATGCCAGGCCGTGAACGGCGCCCTTATGTCCGTCGAGCAGGAATGAGCGGCTCGTCGGATCGACAGTATTGAGATCCCAAAGTCGAATGGCGCCGTCGTCGCTCCCGGTGGCGAGCCAGTGCCGGTCGAGCGAAAAGGCGGCAACGCGGGACGACTTTCCGTGCCCTCCCAACGGGCGGCCGCCGGTCGCCCGTAGTTGGTGTCGGAGGCCATCGATGGCAAGCAATGTTCCGTCCGGGCTATCCTTGCTCAGGGAGGCGGCCTGCACGCTCAGGAGCAGGCTACGCTGCGGGTTCGTTCCGATATCGCTGGTATGCCGGGCGAGCTGTTGCACTTCGCCTACCCTCTTGTTGGCGGCTGTCGCCTCACGGTATTGCCATGTCGCCACCACAGCGGCGACAGTCGCGACTGAAAGCAAGCCCAAAGCAACGAAGGTAAACATGCGGGAAATCCTTGCTGCTCGCCTCTGCGCCTCCGCCGCCTTCGTTTGCTCCGCCGCGATCCGCTCGGCGTCCCTGATCCGCCGTTCCTGCTCCTCCTTCTCGGCCGCGTCACGGGCACGTTGCGCCGCGCTACAGGCGTTGAGGTAAGCCCGTTCCACGGACGCTTCCGGCATGGTGAAACGCGAGTTCGTCAGCAGCGCCTCGGCATCGCTCAGGCGGCCCTCGCGGTGGACCAGGAGATCGCCACGTCGCCCTCCCTGGTCCCACTCTTCCGCGGCACGTTGCAGGCTTTCCAGCGTACGCAGCTTGTCCCGGTCCTCCATCAGCCAGTTGCTCAGCTGGGGCCAGGTACGCAACAGCGCCTCGTGCGCAACTTCGCTGGTCTCCCGGCCCTGGGAATCGCGGTCGGTGACCAGGAGACGCGCGTCTATGAATCGCCGCAGCAGCGCCAGGACGCGGCGTGGCAGATCGTCGACCAGGGCACGCCGGCGCGAATAGGCGCCCTCGGCATTGATCCGCACCATCGTTGGCACAAAGGCGGCGTGTAGCGCGTCAAGTTCGTCCGGGGCGGGCTTTGTCTCTGCGATGATTCGTTCTGCCTCTTCCCGGACCGCCCCTTCCAAGCGGCCGAGACGTTCATATTCGTCCAGCGCCAGGCGGCCGCTGCCGCCGCTGCGCTCGTAGAGTCTCCTCAGCGTGAAGGCCAGCAGGGGCAGCGCATCGCGGGTACCGGTATCACTCACCATGGCCTCTACCAGGCCATCGGCAAGTTGCAATCCGGCTAACCGGGCTGGCCCCCGGATGATCTCCGGGAAGCTTCGCAGCGGCATTGGGTCAATGGGAACGGCCCGATAGCGGAAATGATGTGGATAGTCGTTGTCCTGCAGCGCCGGGTGGTTCTGGAAATCGCCGAGAAAGTCCGAGCGCAGCGTGGCGATTGCCATCAGCCGCCGGTCGCCGATCTCCAGCCCGGCACGTAGGAGCCGGAGAAAACGCGTGGCTGCCTCCGCTGGCGTGTAGCCAAACAGCTCTTCGGCCTGGTCGATGGTCAGCAATACCGTCGCTTCCTGACGTTTGGCGGCAATCGCCAGATCCCGGGCAAAGCCGAGCAGTGCCTGGCCATCCGGGGGAATTTGTGCCGCCGCCGTGTGCAGCTCGGTTCGAATCGTTCTCCAGTCGCGCGGCGTCCCCTGGGCATCGAAGCTCGCGGCCAGCGCTACGGCCAACTCGTCGAGCGGTTCGACCTGGGGCCGGAAAGGCGGGGTTGCAAGCCATTCGGCAGGCTTCTTCCTGAGCCGGGGGATGACGCCCGCCCTTGCCAGCGACGACTTTCCGCTGCCCGATGCGCCGAGCAAGAGCACGAATCGCGCTGCCTCGCTGCCCTGACGGCGTAGCGCATCCAGGGTTTCGAGCGTCTTGAGAATGTCCTCGCCACGCCCAAAGAAGATGGCCGCGTCCTGTTCCTCGAATGCCAGGAGCCCCGGATAAGGTGGCCGCCTGGGGTCCCAGTCGAAAACATCCAACGGATCGAGCCCCCTTTCCAGGAGGCCGATCCTGAGTCGCTTATAGCCTTCCTCCGGCTGGGCCGTCAGATCGATGTGCTGGATATCGCTGAAGATGCCGCTTGCATCGCAGGCTTGCACCTTGACCGGGAAAATCGCTTTGCCGCGCTCCCGTGCCTGTACCAGCTCGGCAAAACACCATTTGGAGGCCAGCCAGTTCGGAGTCAGTAACGCGATCACCGCCTGCGACTGGCGCAGGTTCTGATAAAGCGTCTGCTCCCATCCGGCGCCGCCCTTGATTCCGGCCTCCGGGTCGAAATCCAGGAACAGCGAAGCGTGGCCCTGCGCTTCCAGCCACGCTTTCATATCAGCCGCCGCCATGTTGTCGGCGCTGCTGTGGCTAATGAATATTGAGGTCATTTCCTGCTCCCAATACCAGGCTTCTTGCCACGAGGTCGCCAATGGTGGCGAATCCCTGCTGCCGACCTAGAATGAACGAACCTCTCAACTTGCCGGAGATCCCCATGCCAGACGTCACGATCGACAGCGCCAAGACGTTCTTGCTTGACGCGGAACTTCCCCCGGTGGATCACTCGCGCGATCCGATGCTGCTGGACGGCGACACGCCGCAGTTCGATGAAAACAAGGACCAGGCCGTCGTGATAGGTTCTGGCGTCCTGACCTTTTCCAGGGGAGTGCCGGCCGAGCGCCGCACTGCGGTGGCAAACTCGCTGCTGTTGGCGCAACTGGTTGCAAGGCGCACCGCAGGCGATCCGGACAACGTCGAAGCCTGGTACAAGGAGTACGTGCGGGTGCTGGCCAATATCGGCTGGCTGATCGAAAGCACGACGGCCACCCGCTATGTCGAGGGCAGCGACAGGTTCGAGACGCACAAGGCCGTCATGTCCGTGGCGGCGCTGCTGCTCGGCCCGGGCGCTCCGGGCGCGCTCGCGCTGGTCCAGACCACTCTCGACGGGTTGGCCAGCATGGACAAGAGCAAGCCGTGGATCACCATCTTCAGCCGCGAGACAAGTGCTTCCAGCGTGTCCAGCTTCCAGGTGGCGCTGGCGGAGGAGGCCGCCGACGGACGCTTCGTCGTATCCATGATGGCCTTCGCGCTGAAGGCAGGCTCGGCGGTCACGCAGGTGCTCTTCTTCAAGGCGAGCAGCAATGATGTGGAGTTCACGCATTACGACTCCAGGGCCGAGATCAATGTCGGCATCCTCGACGCGCTGGAGCCAGAGCTTGGCAACCGCGTCGCGCAGCATAGCAAGTCGTTCATCAGCCAGCTCCCCGATCTCTAGCAAGCGCAAGTTGCCGCCCTGCTCCTATAGCGAAGGAATGGTCACGATGTGGAAGTGCGACAGCGTGGCCAGCTCCACGAATGCCATGGTCGCGTCCGCGCCGGGGCGTGGCTGTCCATCCCAGACAGCGAACGCGTGCAGCGATGGCTTTGCCGGGGCGAACGCTCGTGCGAGCGCCTGAGCCTCGACCAGGATCCTGGTGTTGGCCATCCGGTAATCCTGGTCGTCTTCGCCGGAAGGCTGCAGCACGACCAGATCGCCCTCCCGCTCCGCGGCACCGACATGCCGCCAGAAAGCCGCGCTCCAATCGCCCTGACGGTCGCGCACCGAGGTCTCGACAAAGCGGCTTGCCTCGAACGGCAGCACGATGCGGCGGCGCAGCCCCTGCTTTGCCGCCACGTCGAGCGCAATGAGGTCCGCGCCGCAGGCCGCCGAGCACACCAGCGCGGCCGCCCCCACCAGCCGGAAGCCGGCGGCGATGCGCTCCGCGACGCGCTCCACGTTTGCTGGTGGAAAACGCGCCGGCTGCGCACCCGCGGCATCGATGCGTCGGCCCGCCAGGGCCACCACGGCAGGCAAGGCGGGAGGCACGGCGCTCATCAATGGCCCGCCGGGGCGGGGTCCGCCCAGCGCTCCAGGCATTGCAACAGCGATTCGGCTGCGGCCCGCTCTGCCGCGTCGGCATGCCGCTGGTAGACCGGCAGGACGAAGTCGGCCTGGTCGCGCACGGTACGCCAGTTGTTGATGGCCGGCAGGCTCCTGTGCAGCTTGCCCAGGTCCGCGAGGATCGACGACAAGTCATCTGACAGGGTGCGCCGCGCGGCGCACTGGTAAACCCACAACTCGCTCAAGGCCGACCGGCTCCAGAAGTCCGGCTCGGCATGGTTCCGCTCCGGCGATGCCGTCGCCAACCCTTCCCAGTCGCCCGCGTAATCACCCTCCGTTCCCGCTGTCCAGTGCGCGACAAGCTCCGCCGCGCAGCGATTAATGGCCGGGTAGTAGGCGTTGCGAGCGCCGTGCGCCATGGCGGCCGCCTCGGCTTCCCGGTACCACCGCACGGTTTCACCAATGGCAGCAATTTCGGCATCGCGGCGGCCGGCCAGGCGCTCGACCATCGCCAGCCGCTTGCTGGCCGAGCCGCACAGCGCGAGCCGCTCCATCGACCGGTGCAGCGCGAGCAGCTGTGCCAGCTGCCCCATGGTTGCAAGCAGCAGTTCCCTGGAAGCGTCGACGGCAGATTGCAGCGCGGCGACGTCTGCGCCGGCAGTGGCAGCGACGGCGCGCAGGCGCTGCCATGCCAGCCGCACCTGCACGTTCGCCAGCTGCTCGGCGGACTGCAGGGTCGCCTTACCGTCCGCCGCCTTAAAGGCGGCCTGATACCAGGCGGCGGCTTCCTCGAGCAAGCCGGCCTCCCGCCAGGCCGTTGCAAACGCTTCGGCCACTGCGCCCATGCGTGCCCAGTTGCGCTCCGGGTCGCCAAAGGTATCGTGCAGATAGCGCAGGCGCCTGGCGGACTGCTCCACATTGGCCCCGCTCACGCGCAATTCCATCTGGATCATCTCGAGGGCAAGGAGCAGTCCCTGCGGCGACGCAATGCCGGCATAGGCTGCTGCGAAGCGCTGCTTCTCTTCCTCTGGTGCCTCGCTGGCCGCCCGGGCGCCGCCCGGGCCTACGTCCATCCAGCCCGGGAGGCACCAGTCCGGGTCGCCGTAGCACTGATAGGCTGCCCAGGTATTGCTGGGCAACTTGTACGCCGCCTCCCTGGCAATCGCGACCGCATCGAGGAAGCGCTGGCCGTCCAGCAGGGCGCGATAGAACGCGGTGGCAAATATCTCGGCCGCCGCATCATCGACGGCCCAACCTGCGGCCACCACGCAGCGCACGCCGAGCTTGATGAGGGCTTCGGCCACGCTGGCGGCGAAATCCGGCCGATGAAAGGATGGCGTCGGGCAGGTGCCCAGCAGGTTTGCCGTATCCGTCTTCGCCAGATGGCAGCAGTTGATGAACACCAGTTCGGGCACGCGCTGCATCCTCGCGAGTTCCTCTGGCCCGAGGAAAGTCCCGTTGGAAAGGACGACGCCACCTGCCCGCCCTGCCCCGTTGTCCGCTGCCGCCGCCTCGTCGCTGGCCGCCTGGCCGTGGCCTGCAATGTGAACGATGCCCCAGTCGCCGTCGAGTAGCGTCGCCACGACCTGTCGACTGTCTGGCCCGCGGTCGATGTCGTTGGCCGCCGCAAGGAGTTTTACCTGACGGTCGGCGCCGAGCCGCCTTGACAAGAGCGCCGACACCGCACGCGCCTCTCGCCTCGCGCCGGGCAGCAGCGGATAGCGCTTGTCGTCCGTGCACGGATCACCGATCACGAGGATCGGCGCGCGCCGCCCGGCGTCTTCCACCTGCCGGCGGAACTCTTGCGTGCGCAGCTTGCGCAACAGCTTGGCGCGGATCGCCCACGGCTTGTAGTCGGCGTTCTCGCCGGCGTCGGCATCCCGCCCGCTGTCGAGCATCTCCCACGGAATACCGGCGGTTCCGGGGTCCAGCTCGATCTGCATTTCGCTGGCGCCGGCAAGAAACGGCCGCACTTCGACCGGAACCAGCAACTTGAACAGCGTACGTCCGACACTGTCGTCGTTGCAGGTATTCGACGACGCCACGCTTACCAGTTCGCGCAGGAGGCGGCCCTGCGCCGCCACGGCACGCACTTCGGTACGTGCACGCCGGGTATCAAGCGTATAGATGATGGAGGAAGCGCCTCGGACGTCGACCTGCGTGGTCGCCGTGATCAGGTCGAAGTCCGCGCCCCGATAGCTGGAATCCAGCGGCCGCAGCAGCGCACCTGGGCTACTGCGGATAAAGGGCTTGATGACAAAGCGCCCCGGACAGGCCTGGACCAGCAGCTGCAGTGCCCGCCACGCCTCCGCGGCCCGGTCCAGGTACAGCTCGACCAGGCTCAGGCACTCCACCACAGGCCAGCCCGCGGAAGCCAGCAGGCGGTTGGCCTCACGCACTCCTTCGGCCACCGAGCGCGCAGCCTGGCCGGGCGACATCCCGGTGCCGCCGCTGCCAACCAGCGTCGCGGCGAGCGAGAATGAAGCCGGCCAGGGCACCGACTCGCCCGGAGGGCGCGCGGCTTCAGTCAGATGCTGTGCCCAGGCGATGACGCCGAGCCGCACCGTCTCGGCCAGCCCGCTGGCGCGCAGATGCCCCTCGTCGCCGAGACCGGCTACGACAATGCCCTTGGGACGCGGCACGTCGCGCAGGGGGTTGATCCTGTCCGCGCTGGTATTGACGAAGACCTGCTGCGTCTTCAGTTCCTGCGGATAGCGCCCCAGCCGCATCGAGGTCGACATGGCATTGCCGATCAGCCAGTCCATGACGGCCTCGGTACCCATCAGCGCGCTACCGCGATAGTGGCCCACCAGCACGGGGGCATCGAAGAATTTCAGGTTGCCGTTGACAACGTCGACACGCAAGGCGGACACGCTGGTGGCCGCCGCGCCGGCGGCGCGTTTCTGTCCGAGCGTCGCGCCCCGTGTCAACCCGCCGTCGGGCTTTGGCCCGGTATCGCCTGAGTTGGCGAGCTGGGCCGGGACGGCCCGCGTGCCGCCATCTTGTGGCTTCATGGAAGGGCTCAGTTCAGCGCCGGCCGGATGACAGTGTCGGCATCGCAGTGCACCGCGTACAGCAGCCCCAGCGGGTTGCCATGCGCCTTGAGGAACTCCTGCCGCAGGCCGAGCACGACTTCGCCCAGCGGTTCGCCGTGCAGGAAGCGCTCGAAGAATCGATCTGCCCACGCCCTGGCGAACAGGGCTGGCGTCTTGCATTCCGTGCCGATGACGCCGCGCGCGCCCTTGTCCATGAAGTAGGGTGCGAAGCCGTCGTAGAACGTTGGCGACATCTCGGCAGATTCGCACGCGTTGATGAAGACCAGCGGCTGGCCGCCCAGCCGCACGGCGCGAGGCGCGGTGAGATCGAGGTCGTTAAGGCTGATCAGTTCGTCAGTCAGCGCCAGGCTCGATGCGCCGGGTCCTCCAGCCTCCGTCAGACCCCGCGATACCGCGTGGCAGTACAGGTAGAGAATCTGGTCCGGCGTGTCCCGGTTGTTGAGCGCGCCGATAAAATCGGTCGGCGTGGCGCGGTCTGTCACGGCGATGCCCGCGCGGTCCTTCCAGAAGCTACGCTGGGACTGGACGAAGTCCACGCCCATCGCCGCATCGATGCCCGCATTGAAGTTCAGGCTGACCTTCAGGTCCGGGGTGCTGGGGATTTCCGGTGCCATCACGGCCATCGGGTTCTGCAGCGGAATCTGCTCGATGATGTGACGCATGCCAAGGAAATTGTTCCAGTCCAGCGGCGCTGCGCCGCTCACGTCTCCCATATAGAGCAGTGGCCAGGGAATCGGCAGCGTCTCGGCGACAACCTGGATCCTGAGGCGGACGTCCGGATTGGTGCTCAACTGGCGCAAGGCCCTGCCAACCGCCCTGGCGTCGTCCCCCGCGCCCGCACCTTCGAAGAGCTTGAGCATCAGCAGCGCGCCAGCCCGGGCCATGATCTGCAGGGCTTTTTCCTGCGCGTCGGGGGCGATGTCGATGTCGCGCTGGAACACGTAGCGGCCAGCAGGGTCCTGGTGCATCACTACCTTCATCAGTTCCGCACGGGCGCTGTTGATATAGCTGTCAATCAAGCCGGCATTGATCGGCAGCCGCACCCGTGTGGCCACAGGGCCGCACACCACGCACTCGTAGCTGCCGGCACTGCCCGGATAGATCTGCAGGCTCAGATCGCGCGGCTGCAGCACGGCGACTCCGCTCAGCGCGCGTCCGCGCGTTTTGACCTCAGTGGGCGCACCCGGCACGCCCACAAGGATCGTCAGGTCCATCTGCTGGATGAACTGGCCATCCTTAAGGATGGTTGCCTTGAGCTTGCATGGCCCGCTCTTCCGTGGCGACACGTCGAAACGGGCTTTGGTGAAGCCCTTGCCCACGCGGGGCACGCGCATCTGGCTGGTGTGGCCTGACGTCTCGAAGTCATCGGTGTCCAACTGCACCGTCAACACGACGTCCCTGGCTTCCGGCGCGAACAGGCCGCTTTCTGGCAGTGGTACATCCGCGATCACAAGTGCAGCTTCACGCCGGACGACATCCAGGTCAAAGGCAAGTGTGTACCACTGGCCCTGCACCACCGGCGCCTCCGGTGCGAGTCCCTCGAACTCAGCGTGGATCCAGCGCGGTGGCCCCGACTCTTCGGCCGGGGCGGGTGCCTGCTGCTGGTCCGGTGCTGGCGGTGCGGGAAGCTCCTCGTCGATGCCCAGAAGGCCTCGACCGTCCGCGGGCGGGACAGACGGCGCCGGCGTGACACCTCGCGAAGTCCCCGTGCCTGTCCCGGTACCCGTGCCTCCAGGCGTCCCCGTGCCGACGCCGAATCCTGTCGGGGGTGTGGAGGGCTCGAAAGCTGTTCCCCACTCAGGCGCCAGCACTGAGGGCCGGGCTGATCCCTGTATCGCCGCGGCCCAGAAAGCATGCGCGACAGCGGGATGCGCGATATCGTTGTGCGCGCCGGCCGCGCCACCGCCGTTGCAGATGACGTTGCTTGCCTCAAGGTTAAAGACGCTGCCTTCACTGAAGTCGTAGGGCAAGTCGCTGGCCGCCATCGGCATGTCGACGATGCCGGTACTCCCCTGGATGCCAAATGCGCCAATGCCGCCGTACTTCGGCAAGTCGTCGCCAAGCAGGAACTGTCCTTTGGCGCCAGCGCCCAGCGGATAGAACTTGGCGACCGCCGTGTCGTGCCTTGAACGCGTGGTCAGGATCGGCCCACGCACCATGCCGTTTGCAACGATACGCCGGAAGTAGCCTGGGGTACCTGGCGCATAAGGAACATCGTCGGCATAGGACCATAACGAAAGCGCGCCCTGGACAAGGAAAAGAGATTCCACCGGGCGCCGCAGCGCGGCACCACCCGACTCGCCAGCCACCGTTCCGGACACGACGATGCAGCCGAAGCTGTGACCCATCAGGTGGAAGCGCGCCTTGGGAGCCGCTTCCTGCATGGCGATCAGCAACCCATGTGCGCCGGTTTCGCCGAAGCGGCGCGCGCGATCCTTCATCTTCCAGAAGGAGAGTTGGCGCAGCGGGGCCAGAATGGCATCCTTTGCCCGGCTGCCGAAGCCCAGTACTTGCACATTCCTCGCCGCATCGCCAGCGTCGCTCCCTTCAGCCTGCGCGACGATGGCCTGCGCATCGAAGCCGTCCTGGTCCGCACCCGGACGCCCGTTTGCACTGCCGGTCCGCAGGCCGGAAAGCTGGAAGAGTGCCGCGAAATCATCCTCGATGGCGGCCGTCAGCGCGGTGCTGCTGGCCGTCTCCGCATAGGCGAAGATTTTCGCGATGGTCTCGCGCGCGTTCTCGCCGAGTTGCGCGGCCAGGGCGTTGACGTCAGCATCGTGTCCGGCAGACAGCACGGCCGCCCCTTCCGCGGGTACCGTCTCCATGCCCCACGGCAGGCTGGGCCAGTGAATGCCGATCACCAGGGGGTTGAAGCCCGCGTGGTTGACCTGCATCACAGCCAGATCAGCCTCGGAGGCGGCCATGGCGCGGATCCAGTTGTCGTACTGGGCAATGGCGGCAGGCACGTCGCCCTGCCAGCCATGACTGCAGACGAATACGTCGGTCACCGGCACGCCGGGGTCGGAGAGCCGCTGGCAAATGGCGGCGCTGAGCAGCGAGCCGTCAGGCTCCGGCCGTTCGCGTCCCTCCTCGTCGAACAGCACCAGGAAATACTCGATATCAGTACCGGCTATCTGGCGAATCGGCATGGCAGCCTCCCTCTCACCGGCCGGGTTGCCCAGCGCCCCGGCGCACGCTCTGTCCCCGTTGGCGCGCAGGCACCAGCCTGCGGCGGTGGTTCAGGCCAGTCCCTGCTCGAACAACAGGGCTTCCAGGTCGCGCCGTCGCAGCAGGCCCGCCATCTCCGGCTTGCCCGCCCACAGGCGCTTCATCGCACGGATCTGCGCCGGGATGTCGGCAAGGCGTCCCGCCTGAATATCGTCACGGATGGCGCGCATCTCCTGGTAGCGATCCCCGGCGGCGTTGAAGGAAGCTCCCCGGTTATAGGTCAGCGACACCAGCGCGCCCAGGCAATCGGGCGTCAGGTTCTCCGCGGCAGGCGGCAGCGCCGCGAGTGTCCGGCCGATGAAGCGCGGCATGACGGTTTTCTTGAATACCGCGTCCGCGGCGGTGAACGGCACGTCTACCGACTTCATCTGCGGCAGGATCTGGTGGGCAGCCTCGCCGGTTTTTCCGCATGCGAGCTTCAGCGTGCCGACGGCAGGATCGCCGATCGCGCCGGTCCAGTCGGTCGCCAGCACGTCCGCGGTCACGTAGCCGATGTCGTAGCCGATGCCGATCGTGACGCCTGACTTGCCGTGTGGCCATACCGGATGGCGATACAACCGGGTGTAGGCGGCTTCGCTGCTCACCTCGAACGCGACGATCATGTCCATTGCGCGAGTGGAGACGATGGCCGTACCGAGCAGCATCGAGGTCTCCGGGGGCGGATTCTCGCTCTCGAAGAGCTTGCGTTCCTCATCCTGCGACATGTCAGAAGCCCCGAGCAGCCCCGGAGTGCTAATCGTTTCAGCGAGCAGTTCGTCGAAGGAAGACATGTGCGATCCCCTTGTAGGCAGTCCATCTGACTTCCCTTGCTGAGGATGGCGTCAACGCAGCCGTCCAGAAGGTCCGTCGGTACTGGGGAATGACATCAGGGTGCGCCGGTCGGCCGCAAGCCGGCCATGGCGGCCTGCTTCGTGGCGCCTTGCCCACCGATCCCCCAAGACGGTGGACAAGAACAGAGACTCGCTGTCTGGTCTCCTCGCAGGAGACTCTATGACCTCTCAGGGTCGATCCATCCGAATATCGGCATCCCTGCTTCCCTTTGTCTGACCTATCAAGGGTCTCGCCAGATGCCCCGAAAAGATGGATCTATTTACTTTATTAGCAAAAAGGCAACCATCAAGATGCAAATGCGTCCGCTCACACAAAATTTCATTTATGTAACACTTTCACTTTTATTGACCTCAGGATTTAATTTGTTTTCGCCACATTGGCGAGAATGTGCCCGCACCTGCTACTCAATGCCTGGCTGATAGCCGGTGACGCTCATGAGTTGATAGCCCGCCCGCTTCATTGAAGTGAATGCCGCCTGATACTGCCCTGACGGCACGCTATGTTCAGCGGCCCATTTGGATCCTTCCCCTTTCTCCCAGATAGCGGCGTAATGTGTCGTATTCCCGGCACCCCACGCGCTGATCCGTACGGGACGATATCCCTGCCGGGCCAGCCGGTCATATTCCTGCTTGTAGAGTTCCGGCGACATGCCGTGATGCGTTTCCCAGTCGGGGCCAGGCCTCTTCTCCCAGATAGCGGCGTAGCGATCCTGCCCCTCACGCACGTACCCACTGACATCGACGAGCCGATAGCCATCTGTGGTGAACCGCTCGAACTGGCGCTGAAACTGACCTGGCGTCAAGTCATGTCGTGCAACCCACGCGACGCCCGCGTCCTTTTCCCAGATGGCTGAAAAGCGAACCTGGTCACCGACAGCGTAGCCACTGACATGGACAGGGCGATATCCTTGAGCGACCAGGCGGTCAAACTCTTGCTGGTATCGATTCGCAGTCAAGCCATGCCGCGCTTCCCGGGGAGGACCCGATCCCTTTTGCCAGATCGCGGCGTAGCGTTCCTGCCCTCCGACAGCGTAGCCGCTCAGATCCACAAGCCGATATCCCTGGCCAGCAAGCGTGTCCAGTTCGTGCTGAAGCTCTTCTGACGTCAGCCCGTGCCGGGCCTCCCAGGCCTGGCCCTGCGCGATTTGCCAGATGGTTGCGAAACGCGGCTCACGGGGACTCTGGGGCGAAGGCGGACGTACTGAGTCCGGGGCGGTCACCGGCGCGGTACCAGGAGCATTGGCAGGAGCACGAGCCGGGACAGGATGACTGGTGCGCTCCCCGTGCTGCGGTTCGGGCGCTAATGCCTCATTGACAGAGCGCTGATGCCACAAATAGCTGCCGGCCGCCAACACCAGTCCTGCTCCGACGCCTGCCAGGACCATACGGGTACCGGGCGCCAGCGCGGACCGCGCCGGCGGCGTGGTCTCGCGATCCTGCCTTGTCGGCAACTGCTTCGACTGCACATAGGGACGCAGAGCCTTCACGAGTAGCTGAACGTCAGATTCCCAACGTGCGTGCGTTAGCTCGACGCCGTTGCGAAACGCCAACTCTCTCATGTCCTCGGGCAAGTCCTCTGCACGGGGCATCGTCGCGCCATGCACCAGAACGGGTATGACCGGAATGTCACGCCGAAGTGCCGATGCCGTTTCAAGGCGGACAAAATCTGCCGGATCATCGAGCCGCCGCGCGCCCGATTCGTCGCAAGTCGTAAGCCAGCTCTTGCCAATAATCGAAAGCAGAACACCGCAAGAGGCGACGTGTTGGTCAATCACACTGCGAAAGTCGCGGCCGGGCTCGATGCCAGCGACGTCCATGAACACTGCGTCGTCACCAAAATGTTCGGTGAGATCGTCAAACAGGCGCCCGGCCTGGCCCTCGGCATCATCCCGGCGATAGCTGATGAAGATTGCACGCACGCCCATCTCCTCGGGGGAAATTCGCGAGTCGAGGCCAGAGTCGAACGGCTTTCAGTCCGGGATGGCGATTCCCAACAGCGCCTCACGCGGGCTTTCGGCATGTCACAGGACCAACTAATACCAGGATGCGGTTCCCCGCAAGCGGCAATTGACGAGCCGATCGAGCGAGTTTCGCGGATGATACGTTTTCACCCGCGTCTTGATCAGAAGAAAATTAAATTCAATTCACCGGGCGAGCGCTACCACTATCTTAGACAGGGCCGAGACGGGCTCCAGGAGAGAGGCTATGGTAACGGTCAGCTACCCCGGTGTGTACATCCAGGAAAAGTCCAGCGGCGTACGGACCATCACCGGCGTGGCGACATCCATTGCCGCGTTCATCGACTGGTTCCCGCGAGGTCCCCTCGACGAGGCGGTGCAGTGCCTGTCGTATGCCGACTTCGAGCGCGAGTTCGGCGGCATCCATATCGACAGCCCCGCCAGCTATGGCATCAAGCAGTTCTTCCAGAACGGCGGCAGCGAATGCTGGGTGGTGCGAGTCGGTACCACCGGCAGCGCCACGGCAACCGAAAATGCCGTGGAAGCACGGGCAGTGGTCACCGACGGGCCCGCGGGCAGCGGCGATCCGATGTTCCGCGTGCTGGCCGGCCGGCAGATCCGCGGTGCCGTCGCGGTCAATCCCGGCAGTTGGGGCAACGCTGTGATGCTCGATATCGACTACGAGACCAGCGACCCGGCCAACACCTTCAACCTGCACGTCAGCGAGGTCGTGCTCCAGAACGGCGTGCGCCGACTGCTGCGCAGCGAAACCTTTCGCAACCTGACGATGGACAGCGCCAGTCCGAACTTCGCGCTGGCGGTGGTCAATGCGGGCTCGCGCATCGTGCAGCTGGATCGGCGCGTGCTGGACGGATCGGCCGATATGGCGGACCTGCCCGACCCGCTGACGCGACCGGCCGCGACCGGCACGCTCGGCAACGAGCTGGCGGCAGGCGCGCCCGACATCCCCGACGATGGGGATACCTTCACGGTCACCGTCAATGGCGATGTTTCCCCGGCCGTGGTTCGCGTGTCGCACACCGCCACGCTGGACTACGGCGGCGCCACGCCCACCACATACCAGGCCGTGCGCCCCTTCGTCGAAGCCGCCATCCGCGCCACCGCGCTGTTGCCTGCGGTGACAGCGGACTCGGAGCGCGCCGTGCTGGCCGGCGCCACCGTGGTCTTGCGCGGCAACGGCAGCGCCAGCGCGCCATTCCGCTTCCTGGTACAGGGCGGACGCACCAGCCCCACCTACCTGGCGGGGGCCACGCTCGACGTGGTGGGGCCCGCCTCGGGCGACCTCGGCTTCCCCGCCGGCCTGAACCCCAACATACAGCAACACCAGCTCGCCGGAGGACAGGACGGCATTGCGCCGGTCGAGGGGCCCGCGCTGACTGGCGAGGCGTTGACCAAGACCGGGCTGTACGCGCTGGAGGATGTCGACCTGGTCAACATCCTCTGCATTCCTCGCGCCGCTGACCTGGCGCCGAACGAGATGTCCGCGCTGTACAGCGAAGCGACCACCTATATCGCCGCGCGGCGCGGCTTCCTGCTGATCGACATCCCCGAGACCACCGCCACCCTGGAAGCCATGCAGACGTGGCTCGCCGACAACGACGGCCTGCGCAACAAGAACGCGGCGGTCTATTTCCCGCGTACGTTCGCGCCCGACCCCGCCAACAACAACCGGCTCAGGAGCATCGCCGCGTCGGGCACCATCGCCGGGCTTTATGCGCGCACGGACGCCAGCCGCGGCGTATGGAAAGCCCCCGCCGGTACCGATGCCCGCCTGCAGAACGTGCAGGCGCTGGCCTATCAGCTGACCGACCTGCAGAACGGCGTGCTCAATCCACTGGCGGCGAACTGCCTGCGGACCTTCCCGGTGTACGGCAACCTCTGCTGGGGCGCTCGTACGCTGGACGGCGCCGACCAGCTCGCCAGCGAATGGAAGTACATCCCTATCGTGCGCCTGGCGCTGTTCATTGAGGAGTCGCTGTTCCGCGGCACGAAGTGGGTCGTGTTCGAACCCAATGACGAGCCGCTGTGGGCGCAGATCCGCCTCAATGTAGGCGTGTTCATGAACGGGCTGTTCCGCCAGGGGGCGTTCCAGGGAATGACGCGGCAGGAGGCGTATTACGTCAGGTGTGACAAGGAAACCACGACGCAGGACGATCGCAACCGCGGCATCGTCAATATCGAAGTCGGGTTCGCCCCGCTGAAGCCCGCGGAGTTCGTCGTCATCACGATCCAGCAGATCGCCGGCGCGCTGGAACCGTAAGGGAGTCGGATCATGGCACAGTTTTCCGTCAATACCCACCGCTTCGATCCGTACAAGAACTTCAAATTCCGCATCAAGTGGGACGGGCGCTATGTCGCCGGCGTCAGCAAGATCGGCGCGCTCAAGCGCAGCACGGAAGTGGTCGAGCACCGCGAAGGCGGGGACCCGTCCACCTCGCGCAAGTCGCCCGGACGCACCAAGTACGAGGCGCTGACGCTGGAACGCGGTGTCACCCACGACCCGGAGTTCGAGAACTGGGCCAACAAGATCTGGCATGTCGGCGGAGGGCTCGGCGCCGAGGTCAGCCTGAAGGACTTCCGCAAGGACGTGCTGATCGAGATCATGAACGAGACCGGGCAGGTGGTCCTCGCCTACAAGGTATACCGCTGCTGGGTCTCGGAGTTCCAGGCGGTGGCCGACCTCGACGCCAATGCCAACGCGGTACTGATCCAGACCCTGAAGCTCGAAAACGAAGGCTGGGAGCGCGACCTGGATGTGACCGAACCGGCCGAGCCGGTCACGGGAGCTTGAACTCATGGCCACGCCGCAGCGGCTCGCGCAGCACAGGCGG
The DNA here is from genome assembly GCA_000471925.1 of Ralstonia pickettii DTP0602. Classification (NCBI taxonomy): domain Bacteria; kingdom Pseudomonadati; phylum Pseudomonadota; class Betaproteobacteria; order Burkholderiales; family Burkholderiaceae; genus Ralstonia; species Ralstonia pickettii. Next base: position 2,157,416 of record CP006667.1, on the reverse strand, counting down.
CGCGCCGGCTGGCGTGCGTTCGGCGGCGCCGATGATCTGGATGTGGATTTTGGCACCGACGACCGCCAGGCGCTGGTGACGACCCTGCTGGCGTCGTGCGCCGCCCCGCGCGATGCCCGTTACTGGTGGGCACAACCGGTGAGCGCGCGCATCGGCGCGCTGCTGCGCGTGCTGGCGACGACGGAGGCGACCGACCGGCTCGAACTGCAGGCCGCCTGCGGCAGCAGCGCATGCGCCGAACGGTTCGAATTCGAGCTGCCGCTGGCCATGTTGATGGCCCAGGTCCCGGCAGAAGATGTCGTGCGGCTGACGCTGGGCGATGACGCCCACCACCGAGCGGTTTCCGTGCGACGCCCCCGTGGCGCCGACCTGCGGGCGTGGCGGCAGGCCTGCCCCGCAGGCACGCGCCAGGCCGCCGTCAGGGCAATGCTCGACAGCCTGATCGTCGAAGGCGAGATAACCATCGACGATGAAGCGGAACTCGCGGAGACGCTGGCGGCGCTGGATCCGCTGGTGGCGTTCACAGTCGCCTGCCACTGCCCGGTGTGCGGCGAGAGCAATGAGGTGCGTGTCGACCTGGAGCAGATCGTGCTGGCGCGGCTGCGCCGCTGTCAGACTGCGCTGCTGCGCGAAATCCACCTGCTGGCCACGCACTTTGGCTGGAGCGAGCGCGAGGTGCTGGCGGTACCGCCAGCACGCCGCAAGCGCTACCTGGACTGGATTGGGGATACGCCATGAGCGACTACTTTGGCGCGCTGATGCAAGCCGGCGGGATTCACGTCGGGTCGGGCGGATCACCGGCACGGCCCGTCACTGCGACGCTCGCCGAGGCAGGCCCGGACGATGCTGGCCCCGATGCCGCGCCGGGCGCCGACGGGCCGGTACAACTGGTGGACGAGCCGAAGTCCACGGCCCGGCCCGCCGCGGCGGCCGCCAGCCAGCCCCTGACGGAGGCCAGGTCAATTGCGGCGGGCATGCCCGGTGAGATACCACGGCAGCGCGTCGACTTGCCAACACCGCCGGTGCCAGCATCCGCGGCAGGCCTGGTCCCCACCGCCCCAGAACGCGAGGCGTCGCCCACGGCATTGGCCGCTGCGCCTGAAGCTGCGCGCGCCGGCACGCCTCCGACGGCGCAGGCAATGATCGCGGCCGCGCTGCGCTGGATCTCCAGCGCGGAGCCGGAGGAGTCCGCGCCCGCCCGGGCATCCGGGGCGCAAGCGCTACGCGGTGCCACACAGACAAGCGCGTACATGGAAGAGGCCAGCGCCAACCTGCCGGAAGCCGCGCCCGCAATGCCCCTTTCCGTACCAGGTGACAGCAATGCAGCGTGGTTGCGGCCCGAACCGGAATGGGCCGAGCCGCCGGTAGCGGCGGCCGCGCCCGACACGGTGGCCGTCTCGATCGGCGCGATTCACCTGCGTGTGGACGCCCCGCCGCCCGTCGCGCCGGCCAGCCCGGCTGCGCCGCAGCAAACCCCCGCGCCGGCCCTTCGTTCCGGCCTGTCGCGGCGCGCCCTGCGCAGGATCTGAGCCATGGCGCTGGCTGACACCGGCAGGGCGATCGGCGCGGTGACCCGCCTGCTGCGGGACCACCTGATCCGCCGCAGCTTCGAAGTCAGCGTCGGCAAGCCAGAGCTGGCCGCCGAGACCAATGCCACCGCCAAGCTGAACCTCTTCCTCTATGAAGCCGCCTTCGATGCGACGCTGCGCAACCAGTCCCTGCACGAAGGCGAGCCGCCGCCGCTGTGGCTGGTGCTGAAGTACCTGCTGACCGCCTTCGACGACCGCGAGGAGAGCGACAGCGCAGCCGCGCACGAAATGCTTGGCCAGGGCATGGCGGCCTTGCAGGAGCTGAACTACCTGCGCCTCGACCCGCTGGTGGCGCCCGACGTGCGGCTCGCCCTTCAAGCCAACCCGGAGCCGCTCAAGCTGACATTCGATGAATCCGGCGTGGAACTGCTGTCCAAGGTCATGCAAGGCACTGACGAGCGCTACCGCCTGTCCGCTGCCTTCCAGATGCGGCCGGTCATGATCGTACCGAGCCATCCGCCACGCAACTCGCTGCTGGTGGGCATCGACTACCGGACCGCGCCGCAGACGGTAATCGGCGAGGACGGCATCGCCATCACCGTGCTGCCCACGCTCGGGCCCCGCCTGGCGCGCATCGAGCCCGGCGCTTTCGAAGCCGGAGAGACGATCGAGCTGTTCGGCGACGAGCTTACCGGCGACGACCTGGAAATCGTGCTGGGCAATATCGTGCTCACGCCGGTGCAACGGTTGCCTGACCGGCTGCGCGTCACCGCCGAGGGCGATCCGGGTGGCAATCCGCAGGGACCCATCGCCGCCGGCACGTCGCTATCGGCGGGCGAGCTGCCGCTGGTCGCACGGCGCCGGCTGTCGGCCACGCGCACCCGTTCCGGCAACCTGCTGCCCGTGCGCCTGCTGCCGACACTGGAAGACGCCGCGATCGCCGGAGGAGACCTGACGCTGACTGGCCTGCTGCTGGGCAACCAGACCGACGACATCGTCGTTTCGCTTTACCGTCCGGCCGACGGTGTCACGGTACGCAGCTTCGACACGTTTGCCAGTGCGCCCGACCAGCAGACCCTGACCATCTCCGGTGCGATCACCGGCATATCCGCTGGCGACTACCGCGTGATCCTGTGCGTAAACAGCCAGCAGGCGAAAGCCAGCCCCCTGGTGACGGTGCCCTGACCATGGACCGGCTTCCCGTCGAGGAATGGCTCGAACCCGTCGCCTTCATTCCCGGCGCGCAAGGCGGCGATGCGCTCGCCCGCTATTGGCTGCGCCAGGTGACGCTGCGCCTGCGCCGTGAAATCTGCTGGCTGTGGGGCGAGCAGGGGCTGCAGCAGGCAGTTGGCGAAGAGGCGGCGGCACGGCCTGACTTCGCCGACCGTACGCTCGTTGCCCTTGACCTGGCACGTTATGCGCGCAAGAAGCGCGAGTTCTTCGACAACGACGTCACGGCGCGCTACCTGAGCGAACGCATTGCGCTGCCGCCACCGCTTCCATCCGCCTGTGCCCGTGGCTCATTTGGCTGGGTAACCGAGACCCTGCGGCTGCATCCCGTGGAGTGCTTCCTGCTGGCCCTGGCGCTGCTGCCCTGCCTCGACAGCGCCAGCTCGCACGTGATCGCGACCTGCAATGGCGATGCGCAGCGTGGCGACCCGACACTGGCGCTGGCGCAGAGGCTGTGGGACGAGCCGGACGCGGTGGTTCGCGAACTTGGCCCCGGGCATGTGCTGGCCCGCCACGGCCTGCTGGCACTGGTGGCCGGGCCCGGGCACGCGCTCTGGCAGGCGCCGATGACCGTCGCGCCGCTGGTGGCGCGAGAGCTTCTGTTTCCAGCCGGCGCCCTGCCCGATGCGCTCGAATGCGTCGACGCGCTGGCGCCGCCTGCAGCGGCGGGGATGCTGGCCGCCCGCGTGTCGGCGACATTGCGGACACCGTCCTCGTCGCACCGCCTGCGCATCGTGCCGCTGGCCGGTGCCGCCGGGGCACCGCTCGCGCAATGGCTGGCCGCCTGCACCGCCACGTTGGATATCGCCACCGTGCGGCCGGCACCCGGATGCGCGCGCGAGCATCTGCCACAGTTGCTGACCGTGGCATGGCTGCGCGGCCATGCCCTGTATCTGCCAGGCAAATGGCTGGGCGTGGCCGGCGACGCCGTGCCGGGCCATGAAGCGGTGGCCGATTCCACGCCGCTCTCCAGCCTGCCGCTGACCGTGTTTATTGGCCTGCAGGATCAGGCTGAAGCCGCTACGACCGCGGGGACGGGGCTGGTGGCAACACTGGCTGCGATGCTGGACCGCGGCGCTGAAGTGCTGCCCACCGTCACGTTGCCGCCCTCCTCCTATGCCGAACGGCTTGCATACTGGCGCGCCGCGGTGCCATCGATGGCCCGGCATCCTGCGCTGGCGGAAGTGGCACGGCGCTTCCGCTACGAGCACGGTGGCATTGCCCGGGTCGGCGCCGAGTTGGCGTCGCTGGGCCATGCGCCGACCAGCGAAGCGCTGTTTGCCGCAGCGCGCGCCGATCTCGACATGGGCACGCTGGCCCAGCCCGTGGTGCCTCGCTTCGACCTCGGCGAACTGATGCTGCCGCCGGCGCAGGCACGCCAGATCGACGAGATCGTTGTGGCGATGCGCAACCTGACCCGCGTCCACTACGAGTGGGGAACGGCAAGAGCCTGGAACGACGGCGGGCTGGCCGTGCTGTTCTCAGGCCCGCCCGGCACCGGCAAGACGATGTGCGCCGAGGCGCTGGCAAAGACGCTGGAACTTCCGTTGTACCGGATCGACCTGTCCCAGGTGGTCAACAAATACATTGGCGAGACCGAGAAGAACCTGCGCAGGCTGTTTGATGCCGCCGACACCTCGGACGTCATGCTCTTCTTCGACGAAGCCGACGCGCTGTTCGGCCGGCGCACCGAGGTCAGGGATGCGCATGACCGCTTTGCCAACCTGGAGATCAGCTACCTGCTGGAGCGCATGGAACGTTTCAAGGGCCTGGCCATTCTCGCCACCAATCGCCGCAAGGACCTCGACGAGGCTTTCCTGCGGCGGCTGCGCTTCGCCGTCGAATTTCCACTGCCGGGGCCCGAGGAACGGTTGCGCATCTGGCGCAGCGTGATTCCGCCCGGCGTGGATGCGAGCGCGCTTGACTTCGATTTCCTGATGCGCCGCTTCGCCCTTGCCGGCGGGCATATCCGCGCCATTGTGTTTCATGCCTGCCTGCAGAGCGCCGCCGAGGGCGCGCCCAGGACCCTGACCATGCCGGCCGTGATCCGCGCCGTGCAGCGCGAGTACGACAAGCTGGAGCGCGCCAGCAGCCTCGATCAGTACGGACCCTATGCGCCGCTGGTGGCAGCGGAAAGGAGCCTGCGATGACCACGGACAGGAAGGCGCGCCCGCCGCGGCGCCTGCATATCGACCGCCTCGAACTCGACCTGCGCGGCGTTTCCGCGCTTACCGCCGGGGAGGCGGCCCGCCTGCTGCCCCACGCGTTGGAGCAGGCGCTGGCACAGGCGCTGGCGCTGCACCCGGTGCCGGTCGGCGCTCGCCCCGGGACGACCCGTATCGAAGCCGGCCGCATCGGCCTGGAGGCCGCGCCCGACGCCGCCACGCTCGCGGCGCGCATGGCGCAACGGATCGCCGCCAGCACCGGCCACGGAGAATGACCATGCTGCGCGGCGCCCTGATCGAATATGGCACCCAGTTGCTCGGCCCGATACCGAACGTTGTGATCTTCCAGTTCAATCCGGAATCGCTGTCGCGCAGCCTGCAGATTCCCCCACGCCCCAGCGGCGTGTCGCGGCGCGAGACCAGCCAGGCCGGCGAGCGGACCTTCGAGAAGATCTCCTTCAAGGCGCACTTCAGCGCCGCCAACCTGCTCGACGAGGACAAGGCGGTGGCCAGGATGTTCGGCATCGGCCCGCAACTGTGCGCACTGGAGAAGATGGTGCTGCCTGGTGCCAAGGTTGCCGGCCTGCTCGGCAAGGCGCTCGACGCCATCGGCGATGCACTGGGCCTGGGCGGGGCGGCCGACGCGCCTGCGCAACCGATCCCGCGCGAGAAGTATCCGCGCATCCTGTTCATCTGGGGCCTGACGCGGGTCGTGCCAGTCACCATCGACGCGATGACGATCGCGGAACTGGAGTACGACGCCGTGCTGAACCCCCTGCGCGCCGAAGTCGACCTGCAACTCAGCGTGATCGAGATCGACGACTGCTCGGATGACGCGCTGGGAAAGGGCGCGCTGGAATACACCACGATCGCGCGCGAGGCGCAGGCGATCGCCAACCTCGTCAATACCGCCGACCAGGTCGTCGATCTGATACCGCTGTAAGGCAAGCGCCACTGAGGGCAAGACCATGTTCCTGGCCAATTCCCGTTACGCCAAGGTCGCCACCGTCACGACCACCACCTCGACCGGAGAAACCGTGGTTGCGCTGCGGCTGCGGCGGCTGACGCCTGTCACCGGCGAGCCCCGCACGGTGCAGGCCAGCGACCGGCTCGACCTGATCGCCCAGTCGCAGTCCGGCGATGCCACGCAGCACTGGCATGTGGCCGATGCCAATACCGCGTTGGACAGCCGCACGCTGGTAGCCAATCCCGGCGACCAGCTCGACGTGCCGGCGACCTGAGCGGGAGGCAGCCATGGGCGATCCGCGCCTGCGCATCTGGTTCGGTGACCGCGCTGCGAGCGAGGAGGAGCTGGCGCGCATCGAAGAGATCGAGGTCACGCAGGAAATGGACGCGTTCTGGGAAGCCCATCTGCGCATGGCCCTGTGCCTGGATGAAAGGGGCCGGTGGCTGCACTGGCCGGGCGAGAAGGTCGCGCCATTCTCGCGCGTGCGCATCGAGCTCGATATCGGCAACGGCCGCTTCGCGCCATTGATCGATGGCCCCCTCGTCAACCTCGACGCCAGCCTGGACGGGCAGCCGGGCCGCAGCGCGGCGACCATGGTGGTGCGCGACGACAGCGCCCTGCTCCACCGTGACGAGGAAGTCGAGCCGCCCTTCGAGCATCGCCGGCACAGCGACCTGGCCGACGAACTGTTCCGCCGCTTCGACGCGATCCGCGACACACGGATTGAAGGCACCAGCGCTACGCCGGAAACCACCCTGCGACGGGGTACGGTGCTGCAGTTCCTGCGCGAGCTGGCCCGGCTCAATGACCGCCATGCTTATGTGCTGCCGGGCAGTGAGCGCGGCGCCAGCATCGGCTGCTTCCTGCCGGACCCGGCTGACGCCGCCGACCTGCCGCCACTGCTGATGCTGGGTGATCGCCGCACGCTGGCCAACGCCAGCATCAGCCAGGATCCCGACGGTGGCGAGATCACGCAGGCCAGGGTATTGCGGGTGGACGACCAGGGCGTCACCACGTTCGAGACCAGCGCCGCCGATCTGGGCCTGATGCGCCAGCTGCCGGCGACACCGGTCGACCTGGCCCCGCGCCGCCTGCTGCCGGGGCCGGACAGCGCGCGTGACGACCCTGCCGCGGTGGCGATCGCGCAAGCCCGGCGCAATGGCTATGTCTATCACCTGAGCGGAGAGGCCGTGCCCGGCTGTTATGGCGCACTGCTGGCGCCATATCTGAAGGTGCGCGTCGATGCCGGCGCAACGCCCTACAGCGGCGATTACCTGATCACCAAGGTGGTCCACCGCATCACGCCGTCAGTGCATACCCAGCGGCTCGAAGCCAAGTCCGATTCGCTCACCGAGGTATCGGGCGCTCAGGTCGCCGAGGCGCTCGGCGGCGGCCTGACGCTGTCGGTGTCAGCCAGTGTGGAGATCTTCTGATGATCGATGTCACGGAATCCATTATCGAGGGCCTGGTCGAGCGCACGGGGACCAGCTATTTCGGCAAGTACCGCGGCATCGTCACCAGCGTCGACGACCCCGAGAACCTGTGCCGGATCAAGGCCCGGGTGGACAGCGTGCTGCACGGCCAGGACACCGGGTGGGCGCTGCCGGTGTCGCCGTTCGGTGGTGACGGTCACGGCATGGTGATGCTGCCCGAAGTGGGTTCGGGCGTATGGATCGAGTTCGAGGCTGGACGCCTGGACAGTCCGATCTGGTCCGGCGCCTGGTGGGCCAGCGGCCAGCGCCCCGCCCCCCAGGGCGCGAAGGTGCGCGTGATTGTGTCCTCCCATGGTCACAAGGTGATCCTCGATGACGAGGGCGACGAGCTGAAACTGGTCCACGGCAGCACCGGTGGCCCTGAGATCAGGCTGACCGGCAGCGAGATCGTGCTGAGCTGCGGCGCATGCGAGATCACCATCAGCGCAACCAATATCTCGCTGAACAACGGGCAGATCAAGATCGGGCTGGCAGGGGTCAGCCTGGTCAACGGCGCGATGGCGTTCGGAGTGCCGCCATGATTCCCATCCTGACCAGCACCAGCACTGTGATGTGCCCGCACGCAGGCCAGGCAGTGCTGATCACCAGCAACACCGAGGCGCTGATCGATGGTTGCCCCGCGCTGTTGCAGACCGACGTGCACCCCATCGTCGGCTGTACCTTCGCGCCCGGCGGCGTGTACACGCCCTGCCTGACGATCCGGTGGGTCACCGCCGCCGTGCAGACCAAGGTGCGCAACGTGCCCGTGCTGCTGCAGAACAGCGTTGGCCTGTGCCTGAACGCGGCGCAGGTGCCGCAAGGGCCGGCCATCGTGGTGCAGGTGCAGGCACGGGCGTTCGGAGTCTGATCATGGCACTTTCCAATGGCCGCCATCTGGCCTTCCCTTTCCGCATCGGCGACGACGGCCGCACCGCCGCGCCGGGCAGCGATGCCGAGCACGTTCGCGACGAGGTGCTGCAACTGCTGCTGACCGGGCCGGGAGAACGGCTGTTCCTGCCGGAGTTCGGGGGAGGCGTGCGCACGCTGGTGTTCGAGCCCGCTTCCGATGTGCTGCGCGGCGTGGTGAAGTCGCGCATCACGCAGGCGCTGTCGCGCTGGCTTGGCCACCGGGTGGTGGTCGAACTGATCGACGTGCGCTTCGGCGACGAGGCAGCGGTGCCCGGCACGCAGCCCGAGCTGCTGCTCGATGCGCTGACCGGCGGGCTGGAGGTGACGGTCAAGTACCGGCCCGCCGGCAGTCCGGATTCGCGCGTGATCAGGTTCCAGAGGACCGGGCTATGACCACGGTGATCCACCAGGACAACGCCGACGACCGCGCCGATGTGCTCCAGGCGCACGGCCTGAACGGCATGCGCCTGGCGCTGGTCGCCCTGGCGGCAGGCCCGCAGCCGGCCCAGGCCGATCTCGACCTGCGGTTCTTCAATGACCTGCACCTCGCCGACATTCTCGCCGAGATCGCTGCAGAGCCCGCGCGCGCCGGCCAGATCTTCCGTGTGCGCGGCGGCACACGCGTGCGGGGCGGCCCCGCCGAGGGGCAGGTCAGGGTCACGGCGGTGACGGGCATCGACAACACGCGGCTGGGGCTGCGGGTGGAGCCGGTAGGCGACTATTCCACCTATACGCTCGAACTGGTGTGGGACGCCAGCCGCATCGATCCTTTCTTCAGCAGCCTCGGCTTCAAGTTCCGGCCCGGCTGCTTCACCAATGACTGCGCGCCGCCGCAGGAGGGCCGTCCGCTGTCGCCCGGCCCGGCGATCGACTACCTTGCCAAGGACTATGACTCGTTCCGCCACACGCTGCTGACGGCGATGGCGCAGCGCGTGCCCGGCTGGAACAGCACCAGCGAAGCGGACCTCGATCAGGTGCTGATCGACCTCTTCGCCGCTGCCGCCGACGAACTGTCCGACTACCAGGACCGCGTGATGGCCGAGGCGTACCTTGCCACGGTGCGCAAGCGCGTGTCGCTGGCGCGCCATGCGCGCCTGATGGATTACCACCTGCACGAAGGCAACCAGGCCAGTACCTGGCTGGCGCTCGACATTGCCGCAGGCCAGGCACCCTTCACGCTGGATGACCAGGAACTAATCATCAGCACCGGCCCCAGCCCGGTCGTGGCCGGCACCATCTCGTTCGCCAGCCGCCAGCGTTACCTGCCGGAGGCGGCGCGCCAGCGCCTGGATCCGCTGCTGAACCGCCTGCGCCTGCACACCTGGCGCGACGCGCAGCCGGCGCTGCGCGCGGGCAGCACCGAGGCCGACCTGGTGCCCGTGGGCGGCCTGGCCACGCAGGCGCAGGCCGAGGCGCTGCGTGATCTGGTCCGCACCGGCGCCTGGCGCGACCTCGCCATCGCGGAGATGCGCAATCCGCTGACAGGTGCGCCGCCGGGCCGCAATCCGCGCAAGCGTCAGTGGCTGCGGCTGCGCGCCGGCAACGATGCCGCCGACACGCTGTTCGACCCGGTGATGCAGACCTGGCTGGTGCGGCTGCGCTGGCGCGACGAGGACGCACTGCGCTTCGACTACAGCTTCACCACCTTCTGCGATGGGGTCGCGGTGCCCGACATCTCGCTGTTCTTCGGCAACCTGCTGCCGGTCTACGAGGGTCGTCCGATCACGGTGCGTTTCCACGACGCGGGCACAACCCTGCCCGGCGATTCGGCCACGCTCAAGCATCGCCACTACCACAGGAGCCACTACCACAGGATGAACCGGCATGGCGATGACCACGACTGGATCCTGGCCGCCTTGCCCGACGAGGGGGCGCTGGCCTACCTGCCGGCCGCCGCCTACGGCGTGCCAGGGCGGGCCGAGGGCGAAATTCCAGCACGGTCCACCCTGCGTGTCGAGGTCACGACCACGGATGGCACGACCGATGCGTGGGATGAAGTCGAAAGCCTGGTGCATAGCGACGACTCCCCCGAACAGGGCGATCACTTCATGGTCGAGACCGATGAAAGACGCCGCAGCACGCTGCGTTTCGGCAATGGCCGCAACGGGCGGCTGCTGCCGGCGGGCGCCGTCGTCGAAGCCGGCTACCAGGTCGGCGGAGGTGTCTCGGGCAATGTCGGCGCCGGCCAGCTCACCTTCGTGCAGGAACTGGCGGGCACGCTCGGCGGCGCCGTGACCGCGGCCTGGAACCCCTTCGACGTGACCGACGGACGTGACCCGGAGCCGGTGGAGAAGGTCCGCCGCAATGCCCCCGAGGCTTACCGCGCGCGCCAGCTGCGTGCCGTCACGTTGGCGGACTATGTAGGCCGCGCAGAGGAGGTCCCGGGCGTTTCGCGCGCGGTGGCACGTTATGCGTGGACCGGCAGCTGGCGCACCGTGCGGGTGGTGATCGACCCCGCCGGCACGGTGGCCTCCGGCGGAACCCTTGACGATCGGCTGCGCGCGGATGTGGCGGCACACCTGGAAGCGGTACGGCTGATTGGCGAGGACCTCGAACTGCGCCCTCCCCGCTATGTCCCGCTCGACGTGCGCGTCACCGTCTGCGCCGAACCCGGCTACTGGCGCGAGGACCTGCGCTTTGTGCTGGAGCAGGAATTCTCGGACGGCTGGACCGCTGACGGCCGCCCGGGCTTCTTCCACCCGGACCAGTGGACCTTTGGCCAGGCCCTGCACCGCAGCGCCATCGAAGGCCGGATCCAGCGGGTGGCCGGCATCCGCCATGTGGTCAGCATCGCCATGAAGCGCTTCAACGCACCCACCCCGGGCGCACCAGGCACCGCGGTGCTGGAAATGGGCTTCGATGAAGTCGTGCTGCTGAGCAACGACCCCGACCACCTCGAACGCGGCCTGATCCGCTTCGAGGTGCAGGGCGGGCGGCAATAGGCGGGCCACCGGAGCGCGAGATGCCCTGCGATCCCCTGATCACCGATCCCTTCATCTTCCCGCGCCGCGTGCAGAACCGCCCGGGGCTGCCGCGCATTGCCTATCGCATCGGCCGCTACGATGACTTCGCCGAGGCCATGATCCGGGCCATCGACGCCGCCCCCGCGCTCGCGGGATGGACACACCGCGATGCCGATGATCCGGCTATCGCGCTGCTGCAGGGCGCAGCCATCCTGGGCGATATCCTGACCTTCTACCAGGAGCACTACGCCAACGAGGCCTTCCTGCGCACGGCTGCCTGGCGCGAAAGCGTGGCGGAGCTGGTGCGCCTGACCGGCTACAGGCTGGCTCCAGGCATCGGCGGGCGCGCCACACTGGCCTTCGAGGTACGCGGCGAAGCGCCGGTGACGATCCGCGCCGGCTTCGCGGTCAAGGCCGACCTGGCCGGTAACCCCACCCCGGCGGATTTTGAAACGGATGCCGAACTCACCGCCTGGCCACATCTGGGCCGCTTCCATCTGTACCGGCCGCGGCGCTATGCCGCCACGCTGCCGGCTGGCACGCGCCGCCTCGAACTGGCCAGCGTAGCGGGTGCGGGCGACAGCATCAGCCTGGGCGCGTTCGAGCTCAAGCCGGGCGACAGGCTGCTGCTGTTGCCCCCCGAGCCTGGCTGGACCAGCGCCGGCTCGACGCTGTCGGCACAGAAGGCAGCGCAGCTGGTCAAGATCTCCAAGGTCACGCGCCTGCTTGACCGCGTGCTGGTCGATCTCGACGGCGGGCTGGACGAAGCCTGGGATGCCCCGGTTACGGCATACCGCATCGGCCGTTCGTTCCGCCATTTCGGGCATAGCGCCCCGCCACAGATCGCGACGCCCACCACCGGTCCCGGCGGGGCCGTCACGGGCACGCGCATCTCGGCAACTTCGTTCGACCGCCATGTCGATGCCAGCCACGACTGCACCAACAGCAGTGCCTCCTTCCCGCTGGCGCCAGCCGATGTGCCGCTCGACGTGGAAGTCAGCGACCTGGTGCCTGGCACCCGCCTGATTGTGCAGACCCGCGTGGCGGCGACCGCCTCCGGCACGCGCTTCGCGCTGTGCGTCGCGCGCATGCTGCGCACGCTGCGCGCGGGGGCGCTGGGCTTCGGCAATCTCAACGGACCCACCACCGTGCTGACGCTGGACGCACCGCTGGTCAGGCAGGTGATGTCGCCATGGCCGCTGTCTGACGTGCGCGACTGGCGCATCCACGAAGTCACCAGTCCGGTGCTGGGCCTGCGCCCCGTGTCCGATCCGCTTGCCACGGCGTTCGGCAGCGGCACCCGGGCGCTGCGCTTCTATGGCACCGCGGCGCAAGCGCGGGCGCTGGCCGGGCGACGCCTGTCACTGTCCCATGCGGATGGCCGCGGCCTCGACCTGGTCTGCCTCGACGCACCGGACGATTTCCCCGCGCTCGACCCGGACCCGCCGCGCCTGTGGCCGCTGAGCTTTGACCGCGCGCCAGCGCCATTCACGCGGGCCGACTTCGACGAGACCAAACCCACCGTGACGGTGTTCGGCAATCTCGCCGACGCCTCGCAGGGCAAGACCGAACGCGAGGCCTTCCTTGGCAATGGCGACAGCCGCCAACGCTTCCAGACTTTCCCCTTGCCGAAGGCGCCCCTGACGTATCTGCTGGAAGCGGGCGTCACGCCGCCGCAACTGCCCGAACTGCAGGTCTGGGTCAATGACCGGCTGTGGACGCGGGTCGATTCCCTGTTCGGGCGTGGGCCCGCCGATACGGTCTACATCGTTCGCGAAGACGCGCAGCAGCGCAGCTTCGTGCAGTTCGGGGACGGCGAGACCGGGGCGCGGCTGCCTTCGGGCGTCAAGAATGTGCGCGCCATCTATCGCAGCGGCACCGGTGCGCGCGGCGCCCTCAAGGCCGGCGCCACCCCGACCGCGAGCGAGCGGCCGCCAGGCTTCGACAAGCTTGCGCTGGCCGGCATCGTCTCAGGCGGCGCCGACCCGGAGGACCTGGAAAAGGCCCGGGAGGCGGCACCGGGAAAGGTGCAAAGCCTGGGCCGGCTGGTCAGCCTGCGCGACTATGAAACGGAGACACTGTCGATTCCGGGCGTGGTCACCGCCACGGCCTCATGGGACCTGCATGCCGGGGTGCCGGCCGTGATCCTGCGCGTCCTGCTGGCAGCCGGGCGCGAGGCGGAGTTCAGCACCGTGCGCGCCGCCATCGTCAAGGCCCAGCGCTGCCGCGGCCCGGATCGCTTCGCGCTGGTGATCGAGCAGGCCAGGCTGCGCCACGTGTTCCTTGACCTGGTCTATGCCTGCGATCCGCGCTTGCGGCGCGAAGTGGTGGAAGACTCGCTGCGAGCCGCGCTGGGGCTGGCGGGCGATACCGCAAACGAGCGTACCGGGCTGTTCGGCCTGCATGCGCGCCGTCTGGGCGATGGCGAATATGCCAGCCGTGTCGAGGGCCGCGTGCAGAATGTGCACGGCGTACTGTGGTGCAAGGTGGCCGCGTTCGGCCGCTTTCCGACGCCGGCCGGCGCCGCCGCCGCGACGGCTCCGGTCACGCAGCCCTTGCCCCCAGCTCCGCGCCCGCTGGCCGCCAGGCTCGGTTGTGCGCCAGCCGAACTGCTGCAACTGGCCGGCACACACCTGACGCTGGGCGTCGCGGCCGAACCCGTCAGCGGAGAGTGCGAATGAGTGATCCAGGCGATCGGTCCACCATGCCGCGCGTGCCGCTGTTCGACCGGCTGCCGGAAATCTACCGCAGCCGCGACACCGAGCAGTCGCCGCCGGACCCGCTGCGTGCCTACCTGGGCGCGGTCGAAGGCGCGTTCGGGGCCTTGCACGGGAACATTGCCCAGTTGTACGAGGACCTGTTCATCGACACCTGTGACGACTGGGTCATTCCTTACCTGGCCGACCTGCTGGGCACCAGCCACCTAAAGGGCGAGCCGCGGACGCTGCGCGCGGACGTCGCCGACACCATCGCGTTGCGCCGGCGCAAGGGCACGCTGGGCGCCGTGGAACGGCTTGCGGTCAACCTTACCGCCTGGGCCTGTCGCGCCGTCGAGCTGCGCGAGAACCTCGGCTGGGCGCAGCACCTGAACCACCAGCGGCCGGATCGCGGCGGCACCGCCGCGCTGCGTGACCCGGCCACGCTGGCGCTGCTGGGCACGCCTTTCGATCCCTTCGCATACAGTGCCGACGTCAAGCCCGCCTTCAGCGACACACGCCATGTCAACCTGCCAAACCTGGCGGTGTTCCTGTGGCGCCTGGCCGCCTACCGGCTGCAGCCCGCGCAGCCCCTGGCCAAGGGCGTCGGCGACCTTGGGCCCCAGCCAGCCGGGCTGGCCCGCTTCGCGCTGCGCTTCGACCTGCATCCACTGGACCTGCCGGTGCGGCTGTTCAACACCAGCCGCCCGGGGTTCCTGCGGCAAAACACATCGGGCGGCATCATCGCCCCGCTGACCGAGGCGGACGCAGTGCCCGGCCCGATGGCCGACGCACGCCTGACGACGGGCTCCCCCGGCGCCAGGCCACAGGCCTACGTGGCGGTGGACTTTTTCAACGAGGCTGCGAGTCCCCCCACCGGCTTCGATCTCGGCGATGCGGGCCTGCATCTGTTCCTGCCGCAATCGCTTGCGCCTCTGCTGATTCCGCCGCCGCCGCAGACTGCGTGGCAATGGCTGTTCCGCGGTGACAACCTGTGCGCCTGGGAAAGCGGGCTGCGTCGGCCGTTGCGTCATGGCGAGATCGTGATCGATCCCGACCTGGGGCGCGTGATGATCGGCATGGGTAGCACGGCCCAGGCCGACCTGCTGATCACGCCCCAGGGGGTTCCCGGTATCTACGCAAGCTTTACCTACGGCGCGGTCGGGCCGGTGGGCGCGCATCCCGTGTCCCGGGTGTTCCCGGCCGATGACAGTGTCGAATTGCGGACGGTGGGCGCGGTCAGCGGAGGCATCTCGCTGCAGGACGCGCTTGACGGGCTCGACACCGTGACGCGCCCCGTGGTGATCGAGATCAGCGACAGCCATGTGCATCGCATCGACCTGGCGGCACTTGGCGGCACCAGCATCGACGGCGGGCTCTCGTTGCGGCTGGCGAGATCCCTGACGATCCGTGCTGCCGGCGGCCAGCGCCCGGTCGTGCTGCTGGCGCAGCCCCTGGGATTCCGGCCGGTGGCCGCCGCTGCGGCGACCACGGTCGCTCCTGCAGTCCGGCTCGAAGGGCTGTACCTGGCCGCCGACGAAGCGGCGCCGTTCCCGGCCGATGGCCCGTTGATCGGCCGCGCGGCGCTCGCGCGGCTCGAAATTGTCGGCTGCACCCTGGCACCGGGTGGTCATGCGCTGCGCGATGGCAGCCAGGCGCCACGCAGGGCCGCCATGCGGCTGGCCAACGGTTATGGCTTTGCCGACCCCGACGATGTGCTCGCGTTCGCGCCGACGCCTGACATCGTGATCGCCGACAGCATTTGCGGCAGCCTCGCCATCGACGACCGCTACCGGCTCGACCTGCAGCACTGCATTGTCGATGCCTCGCCGCGTGACGATGATGCGCCCGACACCGTCTTCGCGATCGCCGCCGCCACCGATGCCGCCAACAACTGGGGCGCGCCATTGCAGTTTGACGGACTGACCTGCTTCGGCGCGGTGCGCACCAGCGCGGTCGGCGGGCTCGGCGGGATCTTCTCGCAGCGTTTCGCCGTGCTGGACAACCAGCATGGCTGCATCAAATGGAGCTGGTTCAGCGGCGACGGCGACCGGTTGCCGCCCAACCACTTCTGCCTGGATGGGCGCGACGCGCGGCTGGTCTTCACGTCGCGCAGGTTCAACGATCCCGGCTATGCGCAGATTGCGCGCGAATCCGATGCGCGCATCCGCACCCTCGGGCCCGGCGACGATGCGATGGGTGCGTTCGGCTTTCTCTTCGAGGCGCACAAATGGACCAATCTGCAGGTGAGGTTGCGGGAATTCATGCCCATCGGCGTGCGGCCGCTGCTGCTGCCGGTGACCTAGAAAAATGACTGCAAACTGAACGGGGCTGCCATGCAAGGCGACTTCTCTGCTCTCTATTTCGACCCTCACGAGCATGAGCGCGGCGTGAGCGCGCCCGCGCAGGGCCCGCTGCGCAATATCGAGGGCGTGCTGCACCAGCAAGGCCGCGTGATGGATGACGCCGACCTGACCGAGGGCCAGCTGCTTGCGCTGTCATGGCACGGCCAGGCCGGCCGCGACATCATCGGCGAAGGCGTGTGCGCGGTGCCTGCGGCAGAACCTCAGAGTTTCGCCGTCACCTCGTCCTTCGTCGAGGATGGCGAAGTGCATGTCACCGTCAGGCCGGGACGCGCGTGGGTCGATGGCATCCTGACACGGTTGCCCGGCGCGGCGGCCGCCCCTGATGCGCCTCTCGAGCGGCGGGTCCGCTACTACGGACCACCGCTGGCCGACCCGCTGCCAACGCCCGACCAGATCGACGATGGCGTTCGCGACGCGGTCATCGTCGAGGTTTCCGAGGAAGCATTGCACGGCTTCCAGTATCCGGAACGGCTGATCGAGCCGGCGTTGGGCGGCCCCGATACGGCAGAGCGCGCCTTTGTCAATGTGCGCTTCCGCCTGCTGCGGCTGGCCGAAGGCGAGGACTGCGCATCGATCGCCGGGCGACTGCGCGACGACCCTGCCCGCAAGGGCCGGCTCAGCGTGACGCTGGCCCCCGTCACGGCGATTCCGGGTGATTGCCCGGTGGTGGGCGGAGGTGGCTACCTTGGCTTCGAGCACAACCTCTATCGCATCGAGATCGCGCAAGGCGAGACGGGTGCCCCGGCGCGCTTCAAATGGAGCCAGTGGAACGGCGGACTGGCCGGACGCGGCCGCTTCGACGCCACGCTGAACCCGCCGCGCGTGGTGATCGACGCCGGCCGCGCCGCCATTGTCAACGCCGGCCTGGCCGACTGGTACCTGGAAGCGCTGCAATATGACGAGCTGGATGGCGCATGGAGCGTCGTCTACGCGAGCACCGCGATCCTCAATACCGACCACGATCTCGAACTGGCGGTGCCCCCGGTGTATGGCGCCCTGCCCGCAACCACCGAACCGGTTTTCTTCCGGCTGTGGAACGGGCTACGCGATATTGCCGATTTCACCAACGCCGCCAATCCGGTCGAGTTGCGCGATGGCATCCGGCTGGCCTTCGACACGCCAGCCGCCGGGAACTTCCAGCCCGGCGACTACTGGACCTTCAGCGTACGTGCCGGCGAAATTCCCAATCCGGCGGTGTTGATCGATGATGCACCCCCGACCGGCGTGGTCCGCCACCGCGCCGCGCTGGCCGAGATCAACTGGACCGGGCGCCGCAATACCACGATCTCGGGCAGTATCGAGGACTGCCGCCAGCGCTTTCGCCCCCTTACCCGGCTGCAGACCTGCTGCACCTATCGCGTCGGCGACGGGCGGCGCAGCTTCGGCGACTTTGAGTCGATCCAGCAGGCAATCAACGCGCTGCCGGCCGAAGGCGGCCAGGTCTGCGTGCTGCCCGGCGATTTCACCGAGAGCATCGAGATCGTTCGCCGCCGCAATGTCACCGTGACCGGCTGCGGCGCGCGCAGCCGTGTCCATGGTGCCCCGCCGCGCGGCGAGGCGGACAGCGCGCCGCCCGTGTTCCACGTGCGCGGCGGACAGAACATCCGCATCGATTCGCTTGCCGTGCTGGCGCATGAACGCGGGCCGGGACTGGTGCTGGAAGGCGGTGATCCGAATTTCGGGCGCGACCAGCCGGTGCCAGATGCGCTGGTCGGCGTGATCCTGCAGGAACTCGACGTCAGCGCCGCTGCCGCCAGCGCCATCCGCGTGCTCAATGCGCGCCAGCTCATGCTGAGCGGGTGCCGGATCCGCATGCGCGACAGTGCCTGCCTGGACCCGGCCGTGTTCGCATTGGGCGATGACATGCTGATCGAACGCAACCGGATCGAGGTTGCGGCTGGCCAGCCCAGAACCGATGAGCCGGTGCTGACAGCGGAGTTGCCGGCGGCGACGGCCGTCACGGCTGCCACGGCGGCCATGGCGGCCATGGCTTTCGCGCCCGGATCGCTGAGCCGGGGCGGCCTGCAGATCGGCGGCACCTCGGACCGGGTGCGCATTGCCGGCAACCTGATCCGCGGCGGCGCGGGCAATGGCATCACGCTCGGCAGCCTGATCTTTATCGACGACCGCAACGAGCCGGTGCCGCCGATACGCTGGCCGCGCCCGCGCCCCGTCGACCCCTGCGATCCCAGGATGCCGGCCAGCAGCGTGCTGGTGGCCATCCCGGTGGACATCGGCGAAGGCCGGGTGCGGGTGGCCTCGGCCGGTACGCTGAGCGAGATCGAGATCGCTGACAACCGCATCCACCAGATGGGCATGAACGGCATCGGCGTGGCCGGCTTCTTCAACCTGGCCGAGGCCGACGAGTTCGTCACGGTGGAGGGACTGGCCATCGCCGGCAACGACATCCGCGGCTGCCTGCGGCGTCCGCTGTCCGAGATCCCGGAGGCGATGATCGACAGCATGGGCTATGGCGGCATCGCGCTGGCCGACGTCGAGCGGCTTGTCATTCGCGACAACGTGATCGACGACAATGGCCCCAGCCACCTGGAGCCGGTCTGCGGCATTTTCGTGCTGCATGCGCAGGGGCTGGAGATATCGCGCAACCACATTGCAGGCAACGGCGCCAGAGCCGCTCCGGGCAATGTAACCACCAACACGACCACCAGCGTCGCCAGCAGCGCTGCCGCCAGGATCGGCCGGCGCGGTGGCGTCAATATCGTCTATGCGGTCGCGCCGGTGATGCCGGTGCGCGTGGGCGCGCAGGTGCTGCCGGTCCAGAGCGGCGAACCAGCGCTCACCATGCACGGCAATATCGTCAGCGCGCCGTTGGGCCAGGCGCTCAGTGTGACGGCGCTGGGACCCGTGTCGGTGCACGGCAACCAGCTGACCAGCCATGCGATAGTGCGCGGCGCGGGGGCGACCTTCGCAGCGGCCACGGTGGCGATCCTGAACCTCGGCATGTCGGCCGAGCTGTACCTGCAGTTCCTCGCCTTCTCCTCGATTGCAAAGGGGGCACTGGCCACCACCGGCTTCTCCGCGCGGCCGGGACTGGACGACGAGCGGCTGGGCGCCTACCTGGCCGGCGGCAATGTGCTGTTCGCGGACAACCAGTGCCTGCTGGACCTGGTCGAGACCGGTGCCACGTTGTCGCTGTCTTCGATCGCCGTTTTCAGCCTCGACGACGTTGCCTTTGCCGACAACCAGTGCGACTGCAACCTGCTCGACGACGTGGTGCTGGTGCATGCGCTCCTGTTCGGCTTTTCGCTGCGGGCCTGCAACAACCGGCTCAAGGAGTCGCTGCTGCGCGCGAAATTCTCCGCGGTGACGCTGGGCATGCTCAACGCCACCACCTTCAACCAGACCACGCACTGCATACTGGCGCGCGCCTTCTTCCCCGCCTACCTGCAGGGCGGTCCGAATACCGTGCTGGTCGATCCGCTGGGTACCGGCCTGTGCGAAGGCAACGGGCGGATCCTGACCAATTTCGGCAAGACCACTGGAGTCATCAGCAATGGCTGACAACACACGTAGCTGCGATGCCAGCGGCATCCCGGACGAGACGGTGGAGAAATCGCTGGAAGGCCAGATCGCCAGCCTCGACCCGCAGCGCGCTGCCGCCTTCGCCGGCCTGCAGACCGTGCGCACCACCCGCGCCAGCGGCTACGCGCGCGAGCAGCGGCGGCTGGCACTCAAGTACGGCAGCGACAATCCGCGGGTGGGCGCGCTGGCCGACCGAATCAGGAGCAACGCAGGACTGCTGCGCGACATCGGCTTCGAACAGACCCGCGCCGGCACCGGTGTGCCGGCCGTGGACCAGGACGGCTATGTATTCCACGGCTTCGTGCGGGACCGGCAGGGCAAGGGCTTGCCTGACCTGACTGTTGCCCTCTACGACGACAAGGGCAACTGGATCCGCGAAATCGGCTTTGGCTGCACCGACGCGCAAGGCTATTTCCTGCTGCGCTACCAGGGCGGGCAGCGGAATGGCACCGGGACTACCGTCAACATGGCGGCCGCCGGGGAAACGGACGCGAAGCCGACGACCCGGGCCGCTACTGCTGCGCAATTGAATGCACGCATCCATGTGCTGGATGCCGCGCAGAAGACCCTGCAGGTCGAGGCAGTACCGTTGCATCCTGTGCTTGGCCAGGTCGACTTCCGCATCATCGTACTGGGCGCGCGCGATGGTGGCGTGTGCACCATGCCGCCCCCGGTCGCTGCGCCGGCGCCAACACCAGCACCAGCACCAGGAGCAGGAGCAGGACCGGCGCCAACGCCCCCCGCCTCCTCAGCACCCAGGACACCACTGGACAAGCTCGAGATCGATGCCACCACGCGCAAGCGACTCGACAAAGGTGGCATTGTCGACGTCGAAGGCATCCTCGAAGCCGACCCGGCCAGGCTGGCCGAGATTGTCGGCGACCGCGCCGTGGCGGCGAAACTGCTGGATCAGGCGAGAAGCATCGTGCCGGCGGATTTCTCCGTGGCGCGCACCGGGCCTGAAACCGCTCCTGCCCCTTCCGCAGCTCGGCGGAAGAAGACAAGGAGCGACAAGCCATAGGTGCTGCTCATGTTCGCGCCAGCCCGCCAAAATCCAGCACCAAAGCCGGCAATGTCCCGGCAACCGACGCGGAAACCCGCGCCGGCGCCGGCACCTGTGCCGGTGCCGCACCAGGCGCCAGCCTCGCTGCTGCAGCGCAAGGCCGCCTGCGCCTGCGGCGGCTCCTGCCCGCGCTGCAAGGCAAAGGCTGCTGGCCTGACGATCGGACCCACCGATGATGTGTTTGAGCGCGAGGCGGACCAGATGGCGCATCGGGTCATGCGCATGGAGCCTGCCCGGGGCAACATCCGGCCAGCTGCCGCAAGCGTGCAGCGCAAGTGCGAACGGTGCGGCGTGGAGATCGACGAGGACGACGCGAAGGTGCAAAGGAAGCCTGCCGGTCGGGCCTTAAACATGCCTGCGGACGCGCCGGCAAGCGTCGCCGAAGTCCTGCGATCCCACGGCCATGCGCTCGATGCCCGCGCGCGCGCCTTCTTCGAGCCGCGCTTCGGGCAGGACTTTGCCACGGTACGGGTGCATGCCGACGCCGCCGCCAATCGCTCGGCGCGCGAGGTGAACGCCAGGGCCTACACGGTTGGCCGCGATATCGTGTTCGGCAGTGGCCAGTACGCGCCGCGCACCACAGCGGGGCAGCACCTGCTTGCCCACGAACTGACCCATGTGGTGCAGCAGTCCGCGGCGGGCGCCGGCGTGGCGCGCAGGAACATCGTGCAACGCCAGCAGGGCGAGATGGAGGGTGAAAGCGACGACGATATCGATGTCGGCCAGGTCGAGCCCTCCACCACGCTGACCACGCCGCCACCGGAGTTCGGCGAGCGCACCGGCGAACCGGCCTGCCCGCCCGTGCCGACGGGCCTGGGCAACCTGCAGCCGGACCCGCCCTGCCCGTCCAGCGCCGAAAGCATCGCCGGTATGCACTTCCAGTTCTGCCTGGACTCCGATGTCTTCAAGGACCAGGCGCAGAGCGACAACCTGCGCAGCTTCGCCCGCAGCCAGCGCGCCGACTCCATCTTCAAGGTGCATGGATATGCCAGCACCGTGGGCAAGGCCGGCTACAACCTCAACCTGTCCTGTCATCGCGCGAAGCGGGCGGCGCGCGAACTGCAGAACGCGGGCGTGCCTTCGCAGCAGATCGAACTGGCGGCGCAGGGTGAAACCTCGGATTTCGGACCCAATCCGGCCGACAACCAGACTGTGCTGGTGGGGGCCTATGCGCCGGCCGGACAGGTCACGCCAAGCGGTCCCGCACCGGCCACGCCGCGCGCGATCGTGGACCGCGCCGTGGCCCGGATCACCGCGCGTGATTACCGGCTGGGCGCGGATGCCTACCTGTCGCGCTGGACCTGTGGCCGCATGCCCAATGCCGCCGAGATGGTGAGCCGGCTGACCATCAAGCTCCAAGGGGAGGCACCCAACGACGTCAAGCCGAACCGCATGGGCCAGGCGGTGCCCAAGGGCTTGCGCGAAATCTGGCTGGGCTCGGGCGTGTTCACCGAATCGAGCGACCCCGTGCTATGCGCCATGGCACGCATCCTCGACCTCGGCTTCCATCACTTCGTCCATGACAGCCTGAATGTTCCGGTGGGCAACACAGGAATCCTGCATCAGGCCGCGCTGTTCTTCGTCGAGCAGGCGGGCATTCCGCCCTGCGATACGCCTGGTACGCCCAACCCGCTCGACCCAAGCCAGATGGTCGATCCGGCACGGCCCTGGTGGAGCCGGCCTACGGGCGATCCGCTGGCCAATATCCCGACCGGGTGCCCTGACCAGCCCTTGCCCGGCCCGATCGATCCGCAACGCCAGCCGGCGCATCCCGCCGTGCCGCTGACCTTCGCCATCACTGACAGCCGCACCGAAGGTGGCGCCGCGCCGATCCAGGCGCAGGTCGACCCGGATCAGAACGTCGTGCGGATCGCTTCGCCACGGGGGGCCTTCCGTCTTGACGCAACGGTGCAGGCAAGCGGCGATGCCTCGCAGTTCCCACGCTACCAGGTTGGCTACCTGCAAACCATCGTGGCAGACGAGACCGTCGTGACCTACGTCAGCGGCGATGCTGTCCACCTTGCCGTGCCCACGCCGATACGCGACGGTCCCCCGCGGGGCCTGGCACTCCCACCGTGGTTCATGCCGCCCACGGTGGCGACGCTGGACAGCAGCGGCCAGGCCACGATCGGGCTGTCGGACTCTCCTGCCGCCTCGATGGCGTTCACGCTGCTCGACTTCAGCCGGCGTGGCCGGGTGCCGCCGGGAACGGATTTGCGCCAGCAGGGCAACGACCTGGCCCAGGCTACGGTGCGCACCACCTTCAACACCTGGGTGGCCGCACGCCGCGATGATGCGCCGCTGGATCGCTTCTCCACGCATTTCATCCGGGGCCACAAGGTGACATTCTCGATGGACCTGGGCATGATCGGCACCCGCGCCAAGGCCAGCTATGCGTCCGACATCGATACCACGCCGCTGACCGACGCCTCGCCGATGCAACTCGCCGGCCCCACACCGGCCGAGATGCCCCCGTCCTGGCGACTGGTGCGTGTGTCGCCGCCGGTCCCACGCGGCAGCGTCGCCAATGCGGCCGACCTGGAAGAGATCCGCCGCCGCGTGCGTGAGGCAGCCGATGAACTGGAGCCTTTGCGCATCGCCTTGCACCTGGACGGGCCGCTGATGGTACGGGTGCGCTTC
This sequence comes from Ralstonia pickettii DTP0602, assembly GCA_000471925.1. Classification (NCBI taxonomy): domain Bacteria; kingdom Pseudomonadati; phylum Pseudomonadota; class Betaproteobacteria; order Burkholderiales; family Burkholderiaceae; genus Ralstonia; species Ralstonia pickettii. Next base: position 2,133,873 of record CP006667.1, on the reverse strand, counting down.
GATCGGAATTCCGGCCGCCTGATCCTGGACACGCCAGCCCGCCATGCCACCACGGTCGAGGAGACCGGGCCGGCCGATGAGCGCGTAGGCGTAGGCGAAGGTGGACGAGAGCAGCTGGGGCGGGAATTCACCATTCGGCTGCGGCCCGACCTGGTGGCCGCACCAGGCGTGCCGGACATCAGCGCGGGCATCCCGACCGCGCTGCGCCCCCTGCCGTCCTTCAGCCGCCGCCGCGCCAGTCAGGGGGACGCCAACCCCTTTGCCCCGTCACATGGCATCGGCTTGCTGGCACGGATACGGGAAGAGCAGGAACTGGAGCGCAGCGCGGAACAGTTGCGCACCAATCCTGGCGACTATGACCCGGGGTTCTGGCCCGATGTGCAGGTAAGCATGGAGCGGGAGCGGTACTGCTACAACTTCACCGTGTCGGGTGTCAACATCGACCAGGTCTGCGTCGACCCGACGATGCGCACTGAAGGCTGTGTGCGGCTGTTCTCACGCAACGAGTTCACGTTCCGCGCCACGCCGCAGTTCACCAGCCAGCAGTTGGGCGGCGTGAGGTTCCAATCGCCGGTGGCGCTGTCGGTCACTACCTTCCCTGTGGCATTCGTGATGTTCACGCCCAGCGAAGCCCCCGGCGGCGATACGTTCAACCACGAGATGCACCACATGGTCGACTGCTTCAACCAGGTGCAGGCCCTCAAGGACCGGCTGGCACGGCGCATACGCGCCAGGCTGATGGAACTCCGGCGGCTGGCGGCCGCTCATCCCGAGCTACGCGATTCCCTGCTGTCGCGGCAGGCGATATTCGAGATCGCCTTGCAGGAAAACGCGGCGTTCATGCGCTTCTTTCAGGCGGAATTCCTTGCGCGAGGCGATGCCCTGCACGCTCGCGAGGCTCGTGGACACCTGCCCCCGTACAAGAGCTCGCTGCCTGCCGAGTGGAAAACCTTCCAGGAACCGAAACTGATCGGGGGTACCAAGGGCAGCTTCGATGACAAGCCTTGCTGATCGTAATGCGTGGTCCTGGACGAACGGCGTCGCAGCGCTCCTGGGAGTGACGCCGTCACTCTCTCTGCCGAAGGGCTGCGGCGTGAGCCGGCTCGCGCCCCATGCCTGATATTTTCATCAGCTACCGGCGCGAGGATAGCTCCGCAACGAGCGAGCTCCTGCGCATTCGCCTCGCTGACTTGTTTCCTCGGGACCATGTGTTCCTCGACGTCCAGGACATACCCGCAGGCGCCGACTGGCAGAGGATCCTGTCGGAGAGACTCAGGGAATACGATGTGGTGCTGGCCGTTGTCGGCCCTGCATGGCTCACCATACTCAGGCAGCGGGCGGAGAATGCCAATAGCGACTTCGTCCGGTGGGAAGTGACCGAGGCGCTCCGCCAGAACAAGCGCGTCATCCCCATCCTGATCGACGGGGTGCAACTCCCCCCGGCCAGCGAATTGCCCGCCGACCTCACGCAGTTCGCGCGTTTGCAGACGATGCCGCTGATGCGCGACACCCGCGATCGGGACATTGCCGCAATTGCCGTTGCGGTGGAAGGTGACGGCCTGGTCAACTTCCTCAGTCGTGTCAAGCAAAAGCTCCGCCTTCTCAAGGCAAGCGTGGGTCTGACCGTGGCAATCGGCGCGGCGGTGCTCGGTCTCGGCTGGGTCAGCCTGTTTGATCTGCTTGGCCTGGATACGCGGACCGCAAGCTGGACCATGCTCGTGGGCGACGTGTTGTTTGAGCCGGCGCTTTCGGACGACCTGTTACTCGTTGGCATCGCGCCGCTCCCCGGCGAAACGAGGCGCCTCGCCACCGAACGCCGCGCCGCGTACGCGCGCCTGATCGCCATGGCAACGGAGCAGAAGGTCAAAGCAATCGCCTTCGATATCACGTTGGAAGATGCAAGCCCTGCCGATGCCGCACTGATCGGAGCCGTGCGTGCCGCGCGTGAGCGTGGCACGCGGGTGGTGTTTGGCTTCAACGCGCTCGCCCCCGACGGGAGTCCGGTCACACTTCCGGGACTCGGCGATGCCGGCGCCGCGCTCGGGCTTACCTGTATCGGGCAGAAACTCGACAAGGTCGTCCTCGGCACACTCGCCATGCAGGTGGGAAAGCGCGTTTACGGGTCGTTTGCACTGTACGCCGTCCATGGCGCAGTGAGCATCGAACCTATTCCTGCCTCGGAGAGGTGGCTGCAGTGGAGCGTGGGCGACGCCGAGAAAGCCGTCCCCTTCTCAGTGCGCGAGGTATCCGACCGCCCGGACAAGGAGTGCCCTGCCGAGCCGGTTGATGCCGTCATGGCGCGCTTCTATTTCCCCATGTCACATCGCGAACGCCTGCGCGATCCGCGCAGGCGAGTGCGCGCAGAGGCTTTGCTCGCAAATCCCCCGATCCCGGCCGGAACGTGGCGAGGCAAGGTGATTGTCGTCGGCGCGGAGCACTCGCTCGATCTGCTTCAAACACGCCTGGATCCGGAAGGGCCCGAGCGCTATGGCTTCGAGATCCAGGCCGATGCGGTGAATGCCATCATGACCGGCGCGATCGTGACGCCTGTGGGATTCCTTGTGCAATGGATGTTGTCGGTCGTGATGATCGTCGCTGCCATTGCATATCGCCTGTGGCGCGTGGGCAAATCGCGGCGGCTTGACTGGCTTGTCCTGCCCGCGGCGTGCCTCGCCTACCTGGCCATCATGATGTTGCTGTATGGCAAGCTCCGCTTGCTGATGGACAGCCTGTATCACCTCGCCGCCTTCGTCGCGACCTGGTGGGCGTTGGCGGCACTGGAACGGAGGTGGTCTCATGACCGGAACTGATCAGCGTCCCAACACGCTTGTTGTTATCGTCACAACCGTGCTGTCCGTCAGCCTGCTTGCCGGTTGTGCCCTGGGACTGCCGCGGACCGGGATACTGCTCTATGCCGATCCGGAAGTCACCGTAGAACGCCCGGGCCAAGGGAAGATCGCCAATACGCCAGGCATGGAGGTCTACGCTGGTGACAGCATCGACACGGCTGGCGGCCAGGCGGTCATCGACTATGACGATGGCAGCGCTGTCATGCTCAATCGCGCAACGCGAGTGCAGCTGGGTTCCATCACGCTGTTTGTTGGCGAACTCTTTGCCAGGATCAAGAGCATACTCAAGGAGGGTGGCGGCCAAGTGGTGACCAACGAGGTGTCGGCATCAGTAGAGGGCACGGAATACGGCGTGCGCCGGATTGGCGGCTATCAGACGGCGGCACCCGGGGCCGTCACCGTCTATGTTCGTCAAGGTCGGGTGCTCTGTGCACCGGGTGTCAGTGGAGCATGGTTGCCCGTTGCGCTCACAGAGAACCTTGCGCTTTCAGCCACAGGAAATCGCGCTCCGCCTGCGCCGCAGCGCGTGGACGCACGTGTCCTGTCGCGCTGGGCCGACGAAGCCGAGCAGCGGCTGTGGAAGCCGCGTCCAGCGCCGGTCGGCTTCAGCATCAATTTGTGGCCTGGCCCGGGATCGCGGACAGATTCAGGCTCTGTGGGAAAGCCGCAGTATGAACCGGCCGGCGGCACGTCGACGAGACCGCCGGCAGCCGTGGGACGATAGTGAGAGGGGTTGTGTCGCAGTAAGGGCTTACTGCGGCAAAGCCAGGAATTCCGCGTCCATGCGATCGAAGCCACGCAGGGCTCTGAGCTCAACCTCCCGGGCATTCTCCGGCACCAACCTGAAAGCGGGTAGCCGTGTCATCAGCGCCTGAACAATCACCCTGCCCTGCATCCTTGCCAGCGCCACGCCCGGGCATCGATGCGGACCCGCCCCGAAGGCGAGATGGGACTTCGCCCTCCGGTCAAGATGAATTTCGTCCTCGCTTCCGAACACTGCCTCGTCGCGATTGGCGGAACCGAGCAACAGCATCACGCGCGAGTTTGCGGGAATGCGGTGTCCGGCCAGCTCAACCTCGGCAGTCGTCACCCGGACCGTCAGCTGCACCGGCGAATCACGCCGCAGCGATGCCTCGATCAGCGCGGGAATCAACGCCGCATCGCGGCGTATGTCGGACACCAGGCAGGGTTGCTCCGCCAGCAGCGCCAGAACATTTCCGACCAGGTAAGTCGTCGTATCCGCCCCGCCTTTCAACAGCGTAACCGTCAGGTCCAGTACGTGCCGAGCATCGACTTCGCCACGGTGACAGGCCGCCATGAAAGTACCCAGGCCGGCATCGGGACAATGCACCGCGGCGCGCCATATCTCGTCGAGCATGGCGTCAAACCTTGCCTTGAGCGATGCGGGCCGGGAACGCGCATTGCACTGGCCGCTGACTTGCAGCCATTGTGCGACGCATGCACGCCAGCGCGTGTCGAGGCCGAAGACCGAGGCCATCACGGCAGCGACAACCGGTTTGCAGACATCCTGCACTATCTCGAATCGATCGCCCTGCACAAGCTTCCCGACAACGCAATCCAGTTCACGACAAGCAGCCGCCTCGCACGCCGCAATCCGGTTCGGTGCAAACAGCCGTCCGACGTGCATTCGCAATGCATCATGCCGAGGGGGATCGGATGCCAGGAGCGTCTCCTCATTCGGCAGGATAGAGCCGTCTGCTGGCGACCGGATCTCAAAACTGTCCTGACCGAGAACACAGGAGCTGAAATGCCGATGATCCCGCAGCACGGTCCGCACATCATCAAACCGGCTGACGATCCAGACGTCGGCTTCAGCATCATGGAAGACCGGCATCTCTCGCCGCAGCCTGGCGTACTCCCGGTAAGGAGCGGGCAATGTGCGAAGCGATTGCGCCGTCATCATGAGCCCACCGCCAACGCATCCGTGAATGAAACCGCCGATGCCCCCAATCGCGGCAACAGCGAATCGAGCGTCGAAGACGGCCCCGCTTCTATGAATGTCGTGATTCCTCGCTCGGCGAACGCGCGAATTCCGGGTGCGAACAGCACCGGCGCCCGAAACATGCGCCACCATCGTGCGGCATCGAAATCAAATGACGTCCAATCTCCCCCCGAAGTCGAAAACGCCTGGCATCGTGCGGGACCGGGGGCGAGTTTCCCTACAGATGCCTCGAACGGCGGATGCCGCTGCGGTAGCAGCGGCGTGTGAACGCCCCATGGCAGGGGAAGAGGATGGACAGGTACACGTCTTTCCGCCAATCGATGACTGACAGACATCACGTCCTCTTTCAAACCGGAGATAACCGTGAGTTCCGGCGCCATGATCGCCGCGATGCTGATTCGATCCGTCATTGCGCGACACGCTGCGGCAGGCAGCCAGACCAGGGCCATGCGGCATTGCGTGGCCACGGGCTCCATCGACTTCCCGCCATGCACGGCGATTCGCAGCGCGTCGCGAAGTCCGATCGCGCCCGTGGCATAGGCAGCGGATACCTCGCCGCAACTCATGCCGATCACCGCATCGGGCCGGATACCGTGATGCACCAGCAATTCAAACAGGCCGATCTGGAAAGCGACCATCAGCGGAAAATTTCTCGGCAGGTCAGTCACTTCGCCATCCCGCTCCCACAGTTTCCGCATGCTCCAACCGGCTTCTTCCACGAGAATCGAATCGCACCGCGCGAGCGTTTCGGCGAAGCGCGCTTCGCGTTGCATCAGGGATCGCATCGGCTCCCGCCGAATTGGCGTGCATCCCGAGAACGCAATCACCGTGCGTGTCATCGTGCCACCGCCGAGCGTGCAAGCGCCTCGACGCACAGCGCCGTGCTGAGTTCTTCCGAGCCCCACCAGACCGAATGCGCTACCGGTGGTTCAGGCCCTCTGTAGAATGCCGATCTCGCCCATGCGCCCTTTTTGTCTTGCTGCTGGAGGAGCAATCCGATACCTGCCGCGATACCCCCGTCCGGCACGCCGTAGTTCGCCAGGATGCAGAGTGCAAGCGCTACGGACATCGGCTGTTGGGAGGCACCGCGCGCGTAGACCCTTGTCTTTTCAATCACCGCATCACGGCATGTGCGGAAGCCCGTCACGCCGTGGAAGCATGCCCTGGACACCATGTAGTAGAGGGCCAAGGGGCTGGTGTAGTACCACGATGCCTCATCTTCGCGATCCGCAAGGATGGCTTCGATGACGATATCGCGCGCCGCCATCGTCTCCTGACGTTCGCCGAGATACAGCAGGACATTCGCATTCACCGCGCCGTCGACATCGTTGTCGGCGTCGGCGTTGCGCAGCCACGTCTTGAACAGGCCGCTGCCATGGCGGTTGTCAAGAATGCAGCGGACATTGGACGTCAGCCCTTGCGCGTCGACGCCCGCCTGCCTCAGTGCAAAGGAAGCGCAGCAGGTGTCATCGAGATCGGGGTCGATGGGTGCGCCGTTACGGGAGGACCAGTAGCGCCAGACGCCCGGCTCTTCCCGTTCATCGAGCAGGAAGCCGATCGCCTTCGATCGCATCTCATCAATCGAGGCGTGCCTGACGAAGCTCAACGCGTGCAGCACCAGCGTCGTGGCGAACGGCGAGGAATCGAGGCGACCCTCCCCGCGCAATTGCGCATTGGTGAACTTGTGGCAGGCAAACTCGCCCCACTCGCGCTGCCGTCCGCGCAGGAAGGCGACGCCACTGTCGATGGCAGCCTCGCAGGCGCTGATCATAATGGGTAGAGGTCGATGTTGGACTCCAGCCGTTGTGCGGCCTGTGTCCGTTGCTGGATAAGGAAGTTCCGCTTTTCAAGCTTGTAGGCGACCACTTCCGGAAAGACGCCTCCCAGTACGCCAAAGGCAATGCCCTGCAACACGTCGGAGAGTGCGACGTTGGCATCCGCATCGTTGAGCGCCGATGTCACGCTGCTGCCGACCACGCCCCCCGCCGCCCCGGACGTCGCCCCGGTGATCACGCTCTTGGTGGTCCCCTTCCAGGTTGCCGCGAAAGCGGCTCGTTCAAGCGCGGTGCTGACACCCGCGGTCACCAGGCTGCCGGCAAGGAACGATGTTCCGCCGGCGATAGCGTTTTTCCAGGCTGCGTCGCCAGGATCGTCACCCACCAGTGCCGCTTGCGCGGCCGACTGGGCGGAGGCAAGCGCGGCCTGTGTCACGACGCCCGCGGCGATCGCCGCGGCCGAGGCCAGCGTGACGCCCTCAACCAGTGCACCCGTCACCGCCCCCGCGCCACCGCTCAGGCCGCCACCGATGGTACTGAGCACCACGGAGCCAAAGAATACCCCCGCTGCTTCCGCGCCACTGAGATCGTTCTGCGCGATGGCTTCCGCGCCCTGCACGACACCGGTCACGAGCCCGACGCCGGCACCGATCACCGTCATCGCCTCGATGATTTCCGCAGCCTCCGCGAGGAAAGCCAGTATCAGCGGTATAAACGCGAAGCTACCGTTCGGGTCCGACAGCAGCAAGGGATTGTTGCCCGCATAGAGGTAGGGGCTGAGGTACTGCCGCTGCGGATCGGGCGACATGAACCGCGCCTGCAGCGCGTCATACAGTCGGGCGCGGAAGTCATAGAGTCCAGTCTCCTCCAGTTCGCGGGCCAGATACCGATAGCGCAGGATGTCCGGATTGGTGCCGAGGGCGGCGCCATTGTCCAATCCATACGGCAGGTAGTCGCGTCCGGTGACAAGATTAGCCGACGGATCCAGCACCGCTCGAACCGAGCCGAGCCGGTCCCTCGATACAAAAAACTCCGTGCCGTCCTGCCGGAAGTGAACCAGCCCGGCGGGTCCCACGACATACTGATTAACTGCCCCCGACGAACTGACTTCGACCAGCGCATCGTCGCCTGCACCGCGCAGGTAGTAGAGCGTGCTCGCCGCATTCCCGTTCACTGCGACCGTCTTCAGCACACGGCGTCCGCGATGGCCATATCGGACATTCACGGTCGATTGCGTGCCAGCCGGGCCAACCACCGCTTGCAGCGGGAGGCCGCGGAAGCCATCCCACGAGAGCGCAAGACCGACGGCCGGGGTATCGCTGGAGATGCGGGCGTTCAGTTCGCCGGCGGGATCGTACCGGTACGTCCGCTGGCTTCCAGGCGCCTGCGTCGACTGCACCAGGTCTTTCGTCGCGCTCAGATAGGAGTTGGTGGCCGCCCCGACCTGCTTGATATTGCCATTCGCGTCGTAGTTGAAGGAGTTTGCCGTACCTGCATTGAACTGCGCCGATTGAACACGTCCCTGTGGATCGTAGGTGTAGCTGGCCGTGATTTGACCGCGGGAACCGCGCGGTGCGGTGATGATCTGGGTCGGCGAGCCATCGAAGTATCCGGGCGCCCCTTCGTTCGCCGGTGCATAAACCGTTGTCTCCGTGAACGCCGTGCCGGCGGTGTCTGACAGCCATCCCGGTGGCGCATACTCCAGCGCTCGCGTTGCCCCCACTTGCTGACCAGCGGAAGAATACATCGTTTCCGTGGCGGCCTTTCCGTTCTGGTCATAGGTGTACGCGACGCACCGGTTGCCATCGACGCCGATCGACGCGACACGCCCGATCGAATCCAGCTCATACTGCACCGCCATCGCGGTTGGACCCGGATACGCAATCTCGATGACTTCGCCTTGATAATTGAACGAGTAGTTCGTTATGTAGGGGGTCGCGTTGCCGGCAAACGAAATCGAATGCTGGATGACCTCCGCCCAGATATCGTAATAGAGGCATTCCGTCGCCGAGAATGGATCTGTCGTCCCCGGCACGGCCACTTCATTGGCGCTGACGATCTGCGTCAGTTTGCCAGCGGCGATCATCGACGCAGGTGAATTCCCCTCGTTGACTTCGAAGTCGTACCCATACTGGTTGGACGGTGTCGCCGCCGGAAAGCCCTGGTCGTTTACGTGCTGTGGCAGCGTACCGGGCCACGTCTGTATGCTGCATCCTTCCTCGAAGACGCGCGAGAGCGCATCGTATTTCCAGTACTTGATATAGGGAGAAGATGCTGCCGCTCCCCGTGCATCCATCTGGAATCGCAGGCGCCCCGCCGAGTCATACATCGACCGCGTCTGGCCTTCATTGGCCCGGTTGGCTGTGATTGCATTGCCGAGATAGTCGTAGGTGAAGGTATCGCTCCACCCCATCGGACTGGTGGCGGTGACGAGATTGGCGAATGCATCAAATTGTTGCTTGGTGGCGCTCCACTGCGGATTGGCGGCCCCCGGATTCGTCAGCACCGCCTTCGCGACGGTCGACTTTCGCTCGTCCGTCAACTCGACGCCTGTCGTGCCATTCGGGTCGACCGTCGTGGCGTGCGTGTATTTTCCCGCTGCGTATCCCAGCGTGCCGTTGTTTAGCCCGTAATAGAAGCGCGCCGTATGCGCGGGCACGTTGCCCGGATTGATCGCATAGTCATTTCCGGGCAGGCCCAGTTCCGCCTTGCGTCCGAGCGGAGAGTCTTCGTAGCGCGTGCGCCAGTATGGATAGTCGCCGGACTGCGGGTTGTCCGTCTTCACCAGCCCGGTGATCCTCATCGACGGCCAGTCGAAGCTGGCAAGGTCCGCTTCGTAGCCGCCCCAGGTCGCTGCAGTCGGCGTCAGCGTCGCGCCCTGGGTATGGATGGCGTCGCGTCCCAGCGCATCGTAGATCGTGGCCTTCGCGGTCCACTGGTTTGGCGCCGTCTGCGTGCCCGAGACGACCAGTTCCTGCCGGACCCGGGCATCACCATCCAGGTAGCTGAGCTGCACCTCGTGACCCGCGAAAAAGAGCGCGTTATCGAAGCCAATCGCGTCTGTCGCGAACAGCGTGAAGCTGCGCTCCGGCGCGGTCGGGGCGCGATAACTCAACACGCGACCGCCATCGGCGAAGAACGCAATATTCTTGTCCACCACCACCACGGTCCACTGCCGCGGAAACGCCACGACCTGAATCTTCGTGTTGTCCGATGGCGAACGCACCAGGTAATAGATCAGCGCGCTCGCGGAGTCACTGACGCGCCATTGGGCATTGGCCGCGACCGCCGTGACGGTGGACAGCGGTGCAAGCGGCAATCCGGCAGCCGAGAAAAGCGACGGGAAATCAGTTGGCAGCACGCTGGCGTTCAGATTGGCGGCGTACGTGGCAAACGACACATCGAGCAAGGTGCGAACGCTCGCCGTCACCGTGGTGTTCGACGCGCTATCCGTCAACGTCCACCCAGCCGCTTGCGGACTCCACGCAATCTGGAACCCTGCGCTAATTTCGATTCCGGTGGCAGCCGTCACCGCGCCTGACGGCGTTCCCCGTATCGAAGCGCCGAAGGCATTGATGCCTGCCGCCGCTTCCGGATAGCCGGTATAGGAGATGCTGTCGCGTGCGCCGGCGCTGTGGATCAGCTTCCCGCTTCCCGTTGCCCATTTGGCTTGCGCGGTGCTGCTCCAGTCCCCTTCGAAAATATCTCCGATGTTGAAGCTCTGATAGAAGGCAAACTCACGCGGCGTAATCGTCAGCCTGGCGTTCGGATCCACGGCCGAGAACCTGCCGAGGTTTCCCCTGCGCGAGAGATAGGAATCCGTGATCGTGCCGATCGATTCCTCGGCGTCAACATAGGCAAGCAGCTCCTCAAAGTCGCCACGCACGGTTCGGGTCGTCCGGCTGGAGCTCTCCATGGACGCTGTCGTCACGAGCCACGACGGGCTATAGACATTCGCTGTAAATCCGGCGCGGGATGGCGAGAAGCGCAGATCGTCGACTTTGACTGCTGCCGCTTTGGTATTGGTCAGCGTCAGCGCGATGCTCTGTGGCGAAACATTGGCCGCCAGATCGAACAGCACGCAGAACGCTTGCCATGCGCCTTCCGTGTCGGGGACATCTGCCGTCACGGTTCCCGCTGCCGTGCCGGTAATGGTCCAGTTGGCGACACCCGGAAGCTCTCCAAATCCGGCTGGCGTCTTGAACCAGCAGGTGAGGACATATTGACGGCCCACGGCTTCCGTGACGGTCAGGGTCCGTGCCAGCGGCGAAGAGTTGGCGACACCCGACCCGCCCATGACCAGGGCGCGGGATCCTGTGAACGAATCGTCGGCCTGGATCGCGCCTGGCAGATTGGATGCGCTACCTGCCAGCGTCCACCCGGTCAAGTCCTCATAGACCTCGAATCCCAGAGAGAGAACCTGCTGTTTCGTGACGCTCGCGTTGCCCGCCACCGCGAGCACCAGCTCCTGCGAGGTATCGGTGATCACCGAGTTGGAGCGCCCGTCTGCCGCGATGTATTCTGCAATCACTCCCCGCCTGTCTCGGGCGGTGATCTGCCACATCCTGCGCCATGCGAGGGGATCGGGGTCGGTGGTGTTGTTCCAGTTGTCCGGCGTGAAGGTCGCGCTGGCCGATAATGCGCGGTACCGCCGGTAGGGCGCCCAGGTCGAACCCGGATTCGCAGTACTCCACGTCGTCGCTTCGATCTGCGTCACCGTGTTGCCGACGGTGACGGTCTTGAGGACCGACGGTGCAATCTGATTGACTTCCGGCGCGGCCAGCGCCGGATACTTCTCATAGGCAAACGTGTAGCTCTCCTGAACCTGGACAAGCTGGCCCAGCGTCCCGTCGTAGTATTGGGTCTGCTTCGTGCGCGGCTGGCCGTTTGCGTCGTTATAGATGAGCGTCGTGGGTACATCCAGCGGCGGCTGCGCCGGCAATGACATCGGATTGACGTCGAAAATGGTTTCCATCGACTGACGCATCCGTACGTAACCGCCGATGAGATTGACGGTCGCTCCTGTCGCAGCGTTGACGGCGGTCCGGACGACGTCCCAGCTTCTGCAGGTACGCGCCACCTGATTGCCCCGACTGTCGTAGCCGTCGACTTCCCGCAGCAGGCCGTTCAGCATCGAATACAGGGTGGCATCCGAATCCGGATGCGGACTCATGCCGTCGAAGTAGCGGTATATCGAATAGCCAAACGGAGCGGTGCCTGCCTGCGTCGTGCCCATCGCCGCCTTCACGCAGGAAAACTGTGTCGACAGGCCATAGGGACTGACTGTTCCGGTTGCCCCCGGGGTGTTGTAATCGAATACGGACCCCGATGTGACACCCATGCCATCGGTCACTTCGACCGACGACACCACGAAGCTGTACATCGGCCCGCGATACGACTGGAACAACACCCGGTGCAGCGTAATGCTGCTGGGCGAGTTGAATGACACGCCGGTGAACGTGGCGAAGGCAAAGGCTCCGGTCAGGTCCGTACCCGCCCCATCGTTGCTCGGGAAGATGCTGCCTTGCACCTGTACAGGATTCGCAGCCAGCACGCCGTTCTTCATCGTCCACACGAACGAACTGCCGTCGGCCCGCCCATAGGCGAGAAACAGCGGCGCCAGATTCGAGATCGACACGGCATCCAGCGGCAGTTGCTCATTCAGCAGCCTGAGGTCGCCGGTTGGCATCTGCTGATAGATCAGGTTGCGCACCGTCACATAGGGTGCGTTGATGGTCGGCGCAGCCGGCCCGCCTGATCCCGCGGCGACCGAGACTTGAGTGAACGTGCCCTGGTAGGAGTTGTAAACGCCGATTACGCCCCGGACCGAGCTGATGCCGACCGCCAGATCGTCCCCAAACGCAAACTGCGCAACGTCCGTGCCAGAACCGAATTGCCCGAGCGTGCCCGAATTCCAGCTGATGCCGTCAAACCGGCGCAGATTGCCCACATTGCCAATCATGCTGCCGTCGGCCAGCGAAACCGCAACCGGCTCCAGCGTGCTCGCTGGAATATTCGTGCCGACGATCGGATTCGGTGACGGCAAAGCCTGAAAACGGATGTCCCACGGATAGATGCGGACTTCGTAGTTGAAGGTCTCCTGAACGGAGTTCGCACTCGTGATGAACGTGGCAGTCGCAAAGGTATCGGAAAGGCTCCACGAGAGCTTCGGCAGGTCCTTCTGCCAGACATAGGTTGGAAGACTGTCGAGCGGAGGAAGATTGTCGTTCCATGCGAGCGTCGCCACGTCGTAGTAGTAGAACGACAACGATAGCGGTGCGCCGGGCTGATACTGGCAGACCGTGAAGAAGTTGTTCGCCGCGCCGAGCGTCCATTCGCCGGCGAGTACCGTGGAGATATATAGCGGATTGGACACCCACTGCTTCGAGCGCGGATTCCAGGTGTACCGATAGAGCTCCGAGACACCCATGGCGGCGGCGACAACGAATCCATTGCCGGTGACCACCTGATACGACGCATCGGGCGCGAGCAGATCCGGCATCGTCAACTGCACGGCTTCCCATCGCCCGTACTGGCCGAAGGCGCGGCGTACGGCGTAGGTCTGAAGTACGCCGTTCGTGCCGGCGCCAGTCAGGCGGTACGACACCGTGAAATTCTCCTGCTGCAGAACGACCTGAAGCGAATCCAGGTCGAGGCTGTAGGGAAGATTCGTGACGACGGGCTTGGAGACCAGCCACTGACCGTTCCAGTCGTAGACGGCAACGGTCAGCTTGTTTGAATTGACTTCGTCGTAGTAAGTGATGACCAGATAGTCCGGCGCGAACCAGAAGCGCGGGACGCCCGCTATCCAGTTCGGGTCCGAACTCTGCATGGTGCAGTCGAGCGAGGTGCTGCTCACCGGCTGCCAGGTGTACTTGTAGGTCGCAACGCCGCCATCTGGAAAAGTGATGCTCTCGATCGCGCCACGATGGACCGCCGCATTGTCCCCCGCCGCGTGGGAGCCGTCGTAATACGTGAACTGCAAACCGGGCAGGATCTTGCCATCGGCATTCACCGTGGTAATGCCAGCGAGATACCGCTTGTACAGGTAGCGCTTGTCCCCCGGTGTCGCCGGATCGGCGAGATTCTCAACAAGGTAGGCAAGGCGAATCGCAAACAGGTCACGCACGACACCCGCGGTCTTCTGGCTGACGTCGATGCTGTCGAGGAACCGTGTTTCATAGCGGTCCTGGAACGCGAAAGGTCCCGCCGGGTTGGGACTGACGTGAGGCGCCTCGTATTCGCGGATCGTGTCGTTGTAGGTCTTGGCCGCGTAGTTGAACGTGACGATGCGTCCCGCGGGATCGGTGATCCTGGTCAGATAGGAGGCGCGAGTGAAGTAGTTCCCGCCGGGGCCGCCGATCTGGATCGCATCGTCGGGAAACTGCGAGTAGGTGAACTGGATCTCGTCACCCCATTGATTGCGCACACGGGCAAGATTCCAGCTGATCGGGAAATTGCTTTGCCCCAGCTGGACGCTGCTGTCTGTCCAGTTGCCGTCCACCCCGCCCCACTTGATCGCATTGCGCAACGCTGCCGGACTATCGCCCGCGGAAACGTCAGCACCATAGATGCGAGTGAGGCCGGACGCATCCGTGATCTTCCAGATCTCCTTCTTCGGATAGTAAACAATGGTCGAGAAGTCGAAATCTTCCGCTTCGAAGGTCCACACATCGACCGTCTGCGACGTCAGACGGAGCTGGCTTTGCGATCCGTCAGTGCTGCTGAGGTAGTACGCGTCGTCGAATGGCGAGACCGAGTTATGGATGTCGAGCTGAATCATCTCGTAGGGCAGCTGCCAGCCCAGGCCAACGATGGACGTCGGACTTTCGAGATTCCATGTACTGACCTCCCAAAGAATGTCGCTCTGGTAGTTCAGGCTGACATCCACCTCCAGTCCGCCTCGATTCGCGAGCGTAAGCAATGCCAGCGAAAGGGTCACGTCGCCGCGAAACAGATTGACGTTCTCGGAAATGCGTCCGATCGAACTATCGAGCGTCTGGAACGTCCGTAGCTCCGGGACGGTCGATTCTTCCTCGACGCCGATGGGATTGGCTGATGTTTCGATGCTCATGGCGTCACTACCTGTCAGTTCGAGGAATCCTGGGGGCCGGGTATCGCTGGTGCAGGTAAATATTGAGGCGGTGCGTGCCGCGACTGTCGCTACCCAGCCCCAGACAGCCGATATCGACGTGATGTTGCTCGAGAACTTCACTGCATCGGTCGAGCGGCCGAGGCGACAGGCCGAGCAGTGCGGCTTGCTCGTTGACACAATGCAGCGCATCGCGCAGGCCGAGACCTGCGTTCGCGACGCACACATCGGCCTTTACATCCGTCAGCGTGCCATCCGCGACGTCAAACGCAGCGGAGAACGTGAGCGCGTTCAGGGGTATGCTCCCGTCGCCAAGTACCGCGGCGAGAAAGCGGGTCATCGCCGGGCTGGCAAGCCAAGGCATGTCGAACGCGTCGATCGGGACGGACTTCCGCAAGCGCCAGTACAGCTTCGCCCGCGCGTGCGGCAGGCTCACCCCTTCCACACCCATGCCGAAGACTGCCGCATTCGGCTCAAGCCGACCGATCAGCGCATGTGCCGGATCCGCCGAGCCGAGCACGCAAGCGGCCCATCTCCGTGCCACGTCCCAGCGGTCCACCCGATGCGGCGCCCCCATATAGACTGCGGCGCCGCGCGAAGTGAGTCCCGCAGCCAGGCGGATCATGCCGGTCGGGTACTGGCGGAGCGCCGGCTCATCCTGCGGTATGACAGCCGCCACCGTCAGTCGAACCAGTTCTCGTAGTCCTTCAGCGCCGGTCGCGCGGAGCGTTGCCTCCAGCGCCGCCAGGCTCTTTTGCCAACGGACCAGCGGATCCGCTTCATAGAACGCCGGATCTGCGATAAGACGGGCTTCCCAACGTGCCGGCCTGGCCGACAACAGCAACTGAAGCGGCGAGCCGTTGACGTTAAGATCGGAGCGCGGGTGCGCCGCTTCGGCATCGACCCGAGGATGATGGAGCAGGATCTCCGCGACCTGGCGCGCATGTACTGCCCCCTCCGGTAGAAGTGATGCCACGGCGCCGAACAGCCCACGAAACATGCGGTCCGTGTAAGGCGCCATCGGGATCGCACCCAGCACCGGCATGACGGCAGTCAGCTGCGAGGCGGCACAATGGCAATGATGCCAATGTTGCCCATCGTGGTGCCCGGATTGCCCGGATTTCCGCGCGCGCCCGCTGTTGTGCCCGGCGAACCCCGCTTCCCGTCGTGCCCGCCGTACCCGTGCGTTCCTGGCTCGCCGCCCGCACCGACGTTGCCTCCAAGGCCGCCGATACCACCTTGCCCGACAATACCGGCCACCGGATTGGTGGAAATCGTGCCGCCCCCGGCCAACGGGATGTTGATTGTGACTTTCTGCGCGTTGCCGCCATTGCCACCGTTGCCACCATTCCCGCCGGCGGCGCCGTTGGCCCCGTTTCCACCGTTGCCCGCGCTACAGCCGATGGCCTGGCACGAGGGTCCGTTACCGCCCTGACCACCATTTCCGCCATCGGCGCCATCCCCTCCCGGACCGCCATCCTGCCCGGGACCGCCTTGCGACGCCACGACGAGGAAACCTGTCAGGGTAGTGATATTGAGTTGCGCGGTAAGCGCGCCAAGGCCCTGGACGCCGTTGGTACCGTTCGTTCCAGCGTTGCCCATTGCACCATCGCCGCCGTTCTGCCCGTCTTGCATGCAATGCGAATCACCCCAGACACACTTTCCTTCCTTTGCCTGCGGCGGCGTATTTCCCTGGGGTTGTTTCGCGGGCTTGGGCGGCGGATTCTGAACCGCGCCCATGATTCCGATTCCATAGGTAGGCATATGAGTCTCCCGTTCAATCCGTGCTGGCTACTGTTTGGGGTCCACGTATTGCATCACCAGGTTCTGCACGTTAAGGGTGAAGTACGTGTTCTTCACCGTCAGAACGGAATCGCTGTAGAAATTCAACGTTCCGTAATTCCAGACGGTGGGATCGGCGCTGGGTCCGATCACGGTTTCGCCGTGCGGCATCGTAAAGAGTCCATCGGACACAAGGCGCACGTTCACCGGCAGTCCGGCGTTCGCCGCGTTCACATGCGAGGTGGAAAGCTCGCCCTGGCCGTACAGGTACGATTCGATGTGTTCCGCAAGCGTCCTTGGCCTCCCCGCAGAACGCTGGCTGATATCGGCTTCGCGGTCCTGCAAATGTTGCGGGTTGCGCGGACGCACCAGGGCGCGGAGCTGCTCGATATTTGTCACCGTTACCGTTGAAGTCTGTGAACCGCGCGCCAGGAGGTGGGATCGGCTATGCCCCAACTGCTCGCCGATGGCGAGGAAATTTTCCATTTGCTCGTTAGTCATTGCGTACGACTCCTTTGTCGCAACGTTGGGATATTTGCCCGTGAGCCGGGTGCGACAGCCGGCTGGACTGCGTCACGCCGGGACGAGCGGCAACTGTTCGAGGGCGATGGCCGGAATGGCGTTATCGACATAACCGAGGAAGCGTCCGCCTGGCCGATCGCCGATCTTGTTGTGAAGGAAAAACTCGTCGTCGACGGCGAACAGCTCTGGCCTGGCGCGTGGGGCGCCTTGCTCGAGATAGCAGTGAAGCAGTTGCGCCTCGCTGGGAACCAGCACCATGTTCGCCGCGACGCGCGTCTGCCGGCTCCGGTTCGGTGGCGTAGCATGGACCAGCGCGTGATCGTAGATAATCGCCTGTCCCGCGCGCAGTGGAACGTCCATCAGATACTTTTCCACGATCGTCTCGGCAAGCGTCACGAAGGGGTTCGGAAAATAGGGCCCACGCAGAACGTCGACGATGCGGTGGCTGCCTTTGAAGATCGATTGCCCGCCGTTCGAGGCGTCGGTGTCGATGAGAGGACACCAGACATTGACCGAGCGCATCAAGCGCTCATCGACAAAGGTCCAGTCCTGATGCAGGGAAACCTCGGTTCCCGAACGGCTATGCTCCTTAACGACAAAATTTCCGACAACACAGCGATAGTCATCGAGAAACATTGCGAGACGCGGAGCGAGATATTCTTTTATCTTTGCGTCGACGCGCGCGCGATATTCCGCATCGTCACTGAACATCGTCGCATGAAACCCAAGTTCCGAGGATGGCGCCTCATTCCAATAAAAGCGCTGCAATGCACGCACTTCCTCTTCAGTCAGGAGTTGCGCGAGAACGGCCCCCTCGTCGAGGAACGTTTCGTTATGCTCTGCCGATTTGAATACACGTCTCATGTCGCGCTCCCACGGTACCCTGGGTTGACTGGTCCGGCAATCAGGGCGTCAAGAAGACGCTGATCTCGCCAGGCAGAGTCACTATATGGCGCCAAAAACAAAGCGCAACGTACGGCTTTCAAGATCAGATCTGCGGCGGTGTTACTTCGTTACATCGATGAAACAGTGCGCCGAAAAGGAGAAAAAGAATCCGCAATTGTCCGCGTCAGGATCAGGATCCGGTGCACCGAGCACGGGCGTTCTCAGAATGCTAGATGGTGCGGACCGGCAAGCAATTAGAAGTTGCTCACGTCAGCTTTTCCGCACCTTCTACACTTTCGGCGGCATCGGCCGACTGCGCGCTTTTTCCGATGGTCGAAACTGTTCCGCCCGGTGCCGGTCCCGTGAAACTTCTCGCGGCGAATGGTCGTCAATGCGGACGGAAGAGCCCGCGCACGCGAAGGGCGGCGAGCACGTGATTGACCACCGCGTCGCAGCGTGGGCCCGCAACACTGAACGTGCTTTGCAGATAGGGATTTACCTCTTCAGCCAGGGATTCGCGCAGCATTGTGCGGGCCCGGAGGAAGCGCGTCTTGACCACGTCACCGCTTACGCCAAGGCAATAAGCCGTTTCCTCCACGCTCATGTCTTCGACGGCCCGAAGCATGAAAACGCAGCGGTCGATTGCCGGCAACATTTCGACCGCAGCCTGCAAGAGCTCGCGCACCTGACCGCGTTCGGCCGTGGCTTCAGGCGACCCCGGACCCAACACCAACTCCGTATTCGCCGCGCTCCGTCAACTGCAGCGGGCGTTCCCCGTCTTCGGAGGCGCCCAGGTGGTCCAGGCCTGGGGCGGCATGATGGATGTCACCCCCGACGCCCTGCCAGTCATCTCGGCAGTGGACTCCCTTCCCGGCTTCTTCATTGGCATGGGGTTCAGCGGCCACGGATTTGGCACTGGCCCCGCCGCCGGCGAGTTGCTGGCCCAGCTGGTGCAGGGCATCGCGCCCACGGTCGGGCACCACGCGTTCAGGCTCTCGCGGGTTCGGGCGTAACAGGCATCGTAGGCGAGATGCTGCGTGGCGTGCGGAAAAAATCCGAGGTGACCCAGGAAATGGCGCGCCCGAGCTGACAGCGCGGCGGTGTGATGCCGTTGCGTATCCGGCCCAAGGCTCGTTAGCGGGTCGCGACCTCTATTCGTGCCCTGTCACCGCCCTTTTCGTCGCGTGATAGCCGTTCCTTGTTGCGCCAGCCACGGTGTGGCCGGCACCCTTCGCACCACGGCCCACCGCGTGCGCGGCATCGCGCACAGCATGCCCGGTCTGCTTTCCTGCTGTCTTGACGCCATTCTTGAACGCCCGAGCATCCGTGGCCAGGCTCGCATGCGCCAACGAACTGACGGCGGCAAGCACGAATGCCATGATCGAGATTTTCGTCTTTGTCATTTCAACTTCATATGAGGGCACGGGACAACAGCCGATCGCCAGGGCATCGCTGCGATCCTCTGACCCGCCGCAATCCAGACACTCGTGTGGAAACACGATCGAAGTGCCTATTCTAGCGAAGTCGCCTCGCCGCCCTTGCAGAACTTCTCCCAGCGCACGCATCGTTATGCACCATCAGGCACCAGACTAGTGCGCTGGGCCCTTTGCTCCCTGCGTCTCAGCCCCTCCGCGACTTGCGTGAGGTATGGCACACATATTGCGTTTGGGGCACACAGGCCAACGGCCTTGAAACAAATTGACACGTCGCGATGACACGTTCCGAAGAAGGCGTACGGTGCAACGGCGCCGCGAAGGGAAATGACCGCCTGCCGGGAACCGGTCTGCTCTGGCATCGGGCGCTTGATTTTCCAGTCAGCGCGGCGCGCGTCTGCGTCAACACTCCCCTGCAAGGCATGGCATGAACGCTTCCTCTACCCCGCTACCCCAGGCCGAAGTGTCGGCCGAGACCATCGGTACGTTGATCAACTTGTCCGGAAGGCAGCGCATGCTGTCGCAACGGATCGTCCTTCATATGCTGCTCGCTTCGCGCGGCGATCCTGCGGCGCTCGATATCGTCCGGAGGTGCCTGGCGATGTTCGAGTCGGCGCATTCGGATCTCGTGAAGGGCAATGAGCGGTTGCCCGGCGTATTCTCCGGTCCCCTGCAGCAGTTGTACTTTGGCAATGCACGGGCCGATGCACGTATCCGCGAATTCATTGGCCAGGTCAGGACAGCAATAGACGCACCGACAGCCGACACCAGCCTGCGTGCCTCAGCGCTCGATGCGCTGGTCACGCAGGCCACACCAATGCTTGAACTGCTGCAGACCGTTACGCAGGCCTATCAGGAGGAAATGCACCGTTGCGAAGTCACGGTTCGCAAGCGCCAGACCGACCTCGTCGAGCGCCTCAGCAGTATTTCGATGCAGGCGAACATCGTCGCAATGAATGGGCGCGTCTCGGCGGCGCGGGCCGGGCAGTACGGCAAGGAGTTCTCGGTGATCACGGAAGTGCTGGCGGGCATCATCAAGGAAATGGATCAGTTGATCCGCCACGTCGTTGGCTCGAACGGCGCGCAGAAGAATTCCGTCGGACACTGATGCGGAGACTGCCTTGAAACGTTACCTCAGTGTCGCTTGCCTGCTCGTCTGCAGCGTCCTGGCGCTTGCCTTGGCCGGAACCGCATCGGCCGAAACACTGACCATTAACTCGGCCATCAACAAAGCGGGCCGCCAGCGCATGCTGTCCCAGCGCATGGCCAAGGCCTATTGCCAGGCTGGCCTCGGTGTTGAAGTCGAACGAGCCAGGCGGATCCTGGAGCAGTCAGTCGCGCTCTTCGACAAGCAACTCAAGGATCTGCAGGCGTACGCGCCTACGTCGGAGATCAAGGACACCTACGCGAGACTCGAGCAGGCGTGGATTTCCTATAAGCAGTTGCTGTCCAGCAGCGAACCGAATCTCGAGAACGGGAAGACAATCGCCAGGATGAGCGAGGAGGTACTGAAGCTTGCACAACAGGGTACCGTACAGCTGGAGAGATTCTCCGGCACCACTACGGCAAAGCTGATCAACGTTGCCGGCCGCCAGCGAATGCTCTCGCAGAGAATCGCCAAGATCAGCATGTTACGCGCCTGGGGTATCACCTCCCCCCAGATGACACAGGAGCTGGACACGGCTACCACCGAATTCGGCGCCGCGCAGGAACTGCTGACCTCGGCACCACAAAACACTGCAGCAATCCGAGGCGAACTGCAGCTTGCCGGTTCTCAGTGGCTGTTCTTTAAAGAGGCGCTCAGTCAAACTGGCGTCAGTCGAGCGGAGCAGTTGAGAAACATTGCCACGACCAGCGAGCGAATTCTTCAGGTGATGGACGACGTCACTGGCATGTACGAGCTCACGCTCAAGTAGCCTGCTGCTGTCACGGACTTTCAGGCCGCTCGCATGCAGGAGACACGACCAGTGCGGACTACCGCGCGCACTCCGCCTGCCTGTGGATGTCTCGCGTTGTGCCTTCTTGAGTGAGGCTAGGACGGCCTCCGTTCACTGCAGCGCGATAGCCACCTGCTCGCGCACCCCTCCGGCTCCACTCGAGAGTCGGCCGGGATTCGCAATCATGTGCTGCAGAGCATAAGGACGGATCTTGAGCCCCTCGGCGTTGCGGTAGCAGACCGGGCGCGCGACCTTTTCATACGCGTGAAAAACTGCGATTTTATGAGTCGTAGATTTCACACGCAAGGTTTCTCCTGTCGCCTGCCACCCGCCGACCTGCGCTCATGACTTGCACTTCGATGCAAGATCTACTATCGTTACTACGACTGTGTGGATCGTAGTTATAAACGAAGGAAGTTCATCATGAATCAGATCCGATTGATTAGCGCACTTTGCGCCACTGCGATCCTGTCCGCTGGCGTTACCGCGTGGGCGTCAGCGACCGAATCGGCGTGGGTAACAAGTCGTCCGCTGACGGCCGGCCACGACCTGAAAGGTAGATCGGCGCCACTGAGCCACATCAACAGCACGAAGGACAAACTGCTCGCAGGTCAAGACATGAGGGGAGTGTCTGCTCTGCCGGGTTACACCAGTGACACGGGCACTGCGAATGAGGCAAGCAAGGCTTCGGGGGCGCCGAGCAAATCGCTGCCTTGGCTCGCGTAAGCAGGTGCCCGCCAAACTGCTGGCCGTGTTTGTCGTGGATAGCGACGACAAGGAACTGACGACTTGCGAAAGGAGTTCGAAATGAGGCTGGACTATACAAAAGTGTCTCCGGGCGGCGTAAAGGCGTTCGGCAGTGTCTACGGATACATCCTGCAGTCCGGACTTGATGATGTTCTCGTGGAGCTGGTCTATCTGCGCGTAAGCCAGATCAATGGCTGCAAGTACTGCCTGGACATGCACACGCGCGACCTGGTGAAGAAAGGCGTGTCGATCGGAAAGCTCGCGCTCGTGCGAGTCTGGCAGGAAGCAGGCGCTCTCTTCAGTGACCGCGAAAAGGCAGCGCTTGCATGGGCTGAATCTGTGACGCGCGTCTCTAAAACTTATGTCCCTGATGACGCCTTCCGCGCGGCCGCAGCAGTCTTCAGCGAAAAGGAACTCGCTGACCTGACGATGGCGATCAGCCTGATGAATGCACTCAATCGCCTCGCAATCAGCTTCCGCCGCTCCCCGCTGGTCGAAGACTTGGGCAAGGCCTAACCAGCCATTGTGAACAGAGGCCAGCTTCCTGGCCCCTGCATTTCGCTGCCGCCTGGTTGGAGAAGGAAGCAGTCGCATTCCATCTCTTCCGTGCAACTCGGGAGCCTCGAGGTTCGCAATCAGTGTCCTTGGCATGCCCTATGCCGTTAGCGGACGTCGCAGACTCCAGCCAGAATCAGAGAGATTGAAATGACTTCCACGGGTGAAATTGCAAAGCTGGTCCAGCCAGCGGCCGACGTGGCAACCTGCGCATTCCGAGCGCCAGATCCAGAGCCACCGCTCGGTGCGCATCTCATCTCTCCGCGCAAATGCTACGCTCATCACGGCATCTATGTCGGTGACGGCATGGTGGTTCACTACGCGGGCTACTGGCATCGGCAGCAACGAGGACCGGTCGAAGCGCTGACATTGGAAGCATTCGCCGACGATCAGGGCATCATCGTGCTGCCTTCGCCAATGGCGCGGTACAGCGCGACCGACGCTGTCCGGCGCGCCCGCTCCCGCCTGGGCGAGGACCGATATTGCCTGTTCACCAACAACTGCGAACACTTCTGCATGTGGTGCCTGTACGGCGAGAGCCGCAGCGAACAAGTGCAGCATTGCATGGTTCATCCGCTAAGCGGACTACGCCTGATCGCCTGCATGCTTCCAGATTGGTGGAATACCGCTGCAGCGTTTGGCGGCGAAAGTCCGGAGGCGGGACGGTTGCGCTGCGCTCCGATGTAGTTGAGCTCGTGGAGCAGGTGGTGCGCACATGTGCCCTCGGCCAAGGGGATGGTGCATCACGATCTCGGGCTTCGCGCCGTCATCACTAAACCCGGATGCCTGGCGGCCCTCAATTCGATCACCCCGTCGAGGTCACACATATCTCCGATGCATGCCTACTCGCCAGTCGCTAGCGCAGGCGCAGCAAGAAGGCACCCCTTGCCTGAACTGCGGGGCAAGTGGGGCGCTGCGAGCGACTGCTTTGGCCCAGGTTGCGGTCGCACGCTGAGCCGTGCGCGAACGACTCAGAAGGGTCGGCAAGAGACGACCGGGCAGCGCCACCCTTACCGGCTGCGGCACCACGCTGCTCGGCCTCATCCTGGCCGGTGAAGCGCGTCGCTGGCAGCAGAGGTGGGCGGGGCCGGCGGTCCGGTTGCGCGACATATCCGGCAATTATGTCTAGATTTTCGGCTGTACCTTGTATCGCAGGAGATACAACCGATGGCTTCGGCAATGCGGCGTCAATGGGCGATGGCGCAGCCGCCACTCGCTCCACTGGTTGATTGACCGCTTCGGCAGTTGGAGCGGCCAGCCGCCCTCTCCCACGGGAGGGCCAATAGCGGCGCTGGACATTCGGTGTGGAGCGGTCGGATGTCCCTTCCTCGGCCGATCCAGAGTGGTCGGGGTCAGCAAGTCAGCGGCCTTATGAGTTGCGCGTCGGTCGATTGCCCTACCCCCTTCGACCACAAAAGCTTTTCGCTTGATGCATTGGGTCTGTCGCCTCACCTAAGCGCGATATTGCCCGTGCATCGCGTCGGATGCCTGCAAGTCAGAATCGGTGCACGATGCCGGTATAGATGCCCTGCTGACTTGCACCCGCCAGAGGCTTGTTGCTGCCGGCCTCGACTGAGAACACCGCATTCCCGCCGTTCAAGACGGTACCAACCGTCCCGTAAAGCAGGGTGCGCTTCGAGAAATAGTAATTTGCGCCCAGTGCCAGCAAGGTTCCATTGCCGGCAGCATGGTTCCGGATTGCCCTGTATGCACCACCAATCAGCGTCAGCGCTGGCGATGCCTGGTAATTCGCGCCAAACCAGAACTGTTGCTGCTTATTGGCGGCCATCGGATTGTCGGCATCTGCCACTGTTGCGCCGCCGGAGCGTGTGAGACTATAGCCCCCGAACAGCTTCAGGCTGCCCACCACATACGCGGCGCCGGCCTCATACAGGCGTGAAGCAGTGTATAGATTGGTAAATTCCCCATCGGCATCTCGAATTTCTTCGTAGATTCCCTTAATCAAAATGGGGCCGTTCTCGAAACTCACACTGCCAGCCAATTGCCTGCCGGCGTTGAAATTGCCTGCCATACCATTGAGGCCTGCCTGCGCCCGGAACGAGAGTCCTCCCCAGTCTGGTGAAGTGTAGGTAATGGCATTACCACGGGACCCCCAGCTTCTGCCATTTTGAAGTGTGCCAATGCTGGTGGCCTGCATGCCCATCGGATCGAGGGTCCAGCCCTCCGAGTCAGGCAGCCCCATGGCGCGACCGAGCCACAGGGTTCCATATGTGTTGCTGGAAAGCCCGACAACAGCGTAGCGGCTGAAGAGGCCTGTACCCGCTCCCAGCCCGTCACCCGATGAAAATGCGCTCTCCAGATTCATCACCGCGCTCAGGCCTCCACCCAAGTCCTCCCTGGCCCGGAGCCCCCACAGGCTTACCCCCCATTGATTGCTGCCGTAACGCAGCAAGCCGCCGGTTTGCCCGTTTCCGGTGGCGATCTTGTTCATATAGTCGACGCCGCCGGCAACTCGCCCATAAAGGGTGATACTGCCCTGCGCATTCGCGACCGCCGCCACAAGCAGCATGATCGCCGCCACAGCGGCCCTGGCACACTGCCGCTTCTTGCCATACCTCAGAAACATCTGTCCCTCCACCACCAGCTTCAATTGCTGACTTAGCTACGAAAATAGTCCCATGCTGCGCGTCGCAGAATCTCGTCAGGTCGGAGGCAATAGCATCCCTGCCCGTTCGTGAAATTCGAACAGACCTCACACCCTGATTTGCCCTTTTATGACTGGCGACTCCGACAGCGCCTCACAGGCCTGTCTATCGAGGCGACCTCGCGATGGCACCGGTCACGTCATTTCGGTCGGTCTCAGCCTGATGGATTTACCCCATTGTCGAACTCTGGCGGGAGCTCGGCGAGGCGCCCGATAGCGTGCTCGTTCGCCTGCCTCGGCAAGCCCATGCGTTGAACAAAGGCATCCACATCTAGTCTCCTACGGTTGTTCTTCCTGGCGGCGAAGCGATGCGAGAGCGACTGTGCTGGGCGAAGACCGGGAAACAGCCCCGGGTGCCTCTATAGAGTGACGTCATCATCTCGTCAGATACGTGGCGGCAAGCTCTCGCTTCGCCGATGTGCGTCTTATTAATTAATTCATGTTGAATTAAATAGTGTGGACGCATAAAACTCAACAGAGGGAATACCCGCGCGACGAATAAGACACCCCAGAGCGGAGCTGCTGTCCGTTGCTCTGAAGCTTCACTAGCAAAGTGGGCTTGACGGATAGGGCGGTCTAGCCGGCGACGTCGGCACCTATTCAGCGACCGCCGGCCATCGCACCGTCGCTTTTGCATCGTTGAACTGCGCTTCTTGAACTCTGATCATCGCGACGTGGGCCTACACTGGCGCCCTTCTACGTGTCAGCGCCGAACGCCACCATCAATTTGCTTACTGGCAGGGGTCCGAGGCACGTGCCAACGCCCCCCCGCCCGCGCTTCTCCCCCGCTTCGCCAGCCTGGAAGAAGGCGCCGATTACCGCGTGATCTTCGTAGAAGGCCGCCGAGTCCGTAATCGGATCGAGCGTGTTGGCGGCTTGCTGAGAGCTCACGCCGCCGATCTGGCCCAGCGCAAACTGGCGACAGTTGTAGTCATCGCCACGAAACTGGTCGAACGTCTTGTTGCTCCCCGGGAGCACCATCACGCTCGGGCCCGATGGCACATCACCGTACAGGCACCCAGGCCGAGCGTGACCGCAAGTAGGAGGGAAAGGGAACGCCGCTTCATCGTAGGACCTCCCGCACTACGAGGACGACGACTGGGCCGGCTCCGGTTTCCAGCCGCCCGGACAATTCTTGATGTATGGGTAGTAGCCGCTAGGCTGGTCGTAGCGGTACCACCATGCGTTCGCGTCCGACGCATCACCCTGCTCGATGTATTGCGCCTCGGGCGCGTAATACCCGGTGTAGTAATCCGGGTAGGGCCAGTAGCCGTATGGATACCCCCACCAGCCCAAGCCGCCGCCAACCACGACGGCCACGCGCGAGCGTCCATGGTGAAAGCCGTGGTGGTGAAAGCCGCCGCCAGCGTGATGCCACCGCCGCTGCGTCCAGCGCCCAGCGCCGGACCGCTGGCGGCCATTGCCGCCCCTGCCACCAATGCCAGGGCGATCTGGCAAAGCCTGTGCCCGTTCATGATGTGTTGCCCGCGTTGCTGCCTGCCGCCGGCCGGGTCACTGCGGACCCTCGCCAGACTTCGTACTGCCGCCCCCATATTGGTTAAC
This sequence comes from Ralstonia pickettii DTP0602, assembly GCA_000471925.1. Lineage (NCBI taxonomy): Bacteria > Pseudomonadati > Pseudomonadota > Betaproteobacteria > Burkholderiales > Burkholderiaceae > Ralstonia > Ralstonia pickettii. Next base: position 2,107,105 of record CP006667.1, on the reverse strand, counting down.
GTTTTGTTTTATTGCCCATACACCATGCAAAATCCCTGTTTATATCGATATCAAATTGGCGCCCGGCGTGCGAGCAGCACTGCCGCCCCACCGAGCGTCTTGCCCATGATATCTGCCGCAGGCCAGTTGCCCGACGTCGCGGCGCGGCCGGCGTCGCTGCACAGCGTCCGTATCCCAGGGCAGATCGGTTTGCCCTTCTCGGCCATCGCGTTGTCCGGCCAAGCGAACGAGCCGTGCCTGCAGGCCATGGCGATGGATGTCTGCGGCAGCCTGGGGGGCCATCCGGAAACCTGGCGCTAGATTCTCGGCAGCGGGCGCCAGGCGCACCAGCCGAGCCGCTGCGCCGCACGGGCATAACCGCAACCGGCGCAGTCCGTCATTATGTAAGCGGACGGACGCCCCGCTTTATTCCCTGTGATACGCGTGCTACGCAAGCCGGCGCCGCCGCTGGTATGCCGGCCCGCGCGGCGCAACTTGCCCAGCGATTCTCCAGGTTCAAGGGTGGGCGCCGCCGGTGCGATGTATAGCGTCAGCCGCGCCCGCTGCGTTCTGGTACATCAACTGCGCCGCAGGCCTGCTCTCGCCCGGCAGCAGCTGCCCCTGCTCGGCGGCCGCCACCTCCACCGGATGGCGCTGCTCGGGGGCGAACACCGGCGCGCAGACGACGCACGACAAGCGCAACGTTATCGTGCCTTATCGCCGCGCCTTGGCCCAGTAAGGGCCGACCGCCTTCCGGCTGGCGGAAGGCGCTTCCCGGCCAAGAGCGGCCAGTCGACGGCATCTGCAAAATCTCGGACAATCCACAAACCGAAGGCCCTCGATCTGCGAAGCGGCTACCACTTTGGCTATCGCCGCTGAACGGCGGCGAAAGTTGATCCGAAAACAAGCTACGGAGGACTGGCATATGACACCTAGCGAAATGCTCTCGCTTGACAGCCGAGCGCTCGGCGTGACGCCCGGCACGGTGAGTGACACGCAAGACCCGGCCGGCCTCGGCCGCATCCGCGTGGAGTTCATCCTGAAAGGCTCGCGGATCGAATCGGAATGGCTGCAGGTCATGATCTTCTATGCAGGCCCTAGCTACGGCGCGTTCTTCCAGCCCGCGAAGGGCGACACCGTGCTGCTCGCGTTCGGGAACGGCGACGCGAGCCGTGTCTATGTGCTCGGCTTCCTGTGGGATGGCGCGCAGACGCCGCCCGTTGAAATGGACCGGCAACAGGACATGCGCGTGATCCGGACCAAGAGCGGCAAGACGATCACGCTCGATGATTCGCAACAAGGCAAAGGCGGTATCGTCATCGTCGACAACAACCAGAACCGCATCGAGATCGATACGGCGGGCAACAAAGTCTCAATCAGCAGCGAGGGCGATCTCGAGATCAGCGCGAAGGGCAGCGTGACGATCCGCGGCGCACAGGTAACGGTGCAAAACACGTCAGGCAGCGTGAAGGTCGCGCTCTCGAACTCGATGATGCAGTTGCAAGGCGGCCAGAACATGAAGCTCTCGGCCACGATGATCGACTTGAACTGAGGAGCACTCCATGGGACAAGCCGCCGCCAAGCTAGGCGACAGCATCGTTAACGCCGCGGATATTCACATGGTGCTCGTGCCGAGCCCAGGCGGCCCCGTGCCGACGCCGCAGCCATTTCCTTTCAACGGTAGGATCACGATCAACACGAGCGCGAACGTGCGCATTAACGGGCGACCCGCCGCAAGGGTCGGCTCGATGGCGCAAAACGTCCCGCCGCACATCCCAACGTCGGGCACCTTCCAGGTGCCGCCGACAAACCTTGGACGGGTCGTGATGGGCAGCCTCACGGTACGGATCAACGGCCACGCCGCCGCGCGCATGGGCGACTTCTGCGAAACGTGCCACGACATTCCGCCGGTCGGCCCGCAAGCGCCACCGCCGAAGGTGCAGGTGATCGGCCTCTCCACGGTCATGATGGGATAGTGATGGCGGCGGCCCGTTTCACGACACGGGCGACGTTCTCTGTCGTGCTAGCGCTATTCGCCGAAGGCCCCCCCGGATCGCAGGCTTGACTGGCCGCTTTGTAGAAATCCGGGTGACTGCTCTGGGTCGGGAAGAGCCGACCGGATAGGGGCGGCAGGTCTTTGCCGGCGTCCACGCTGCTCTGGCTCTCCAGTGATGCAGACTAGCTTTGGCGATGCCGCAGACCGTTCATGAGACATACCTGGCAACCTAGTATCAAGGCCAGAAAATCGGCGCTCGAGCCTGCCGAAGAACCAGCCTTTCCCGAGAGTAACCTTGTTGCCTGAGAGCGTGGCGGCGATGATTGATCGAGCCGGTTCCTAGACGTTGCGGGCCAGTCTAACCTTGCAACCGGGATAGTTTTGGCAACCCCAGAATGGGCCGGCGGGCCCTTTCCTCTCCACCATCTTGATTCCGCAGGCAGCGCATGTCGGCGTCAGGTAGTCGCCCCGAAACGCCTGCTTCAGTAACGTCGATTGCTTATACTGATCGAGTGCGCGAATCCGTTCGACGATTCCGGCACCATCAAGTAATTGAATGCCGGCCCGCTCTGCAGACTCCTGCACCGGCCGCCCGACATAGCCAGACAACGACCAAAAAACGCCTCGACGCACCTTGTGTTCGTGCATGACGCCGGCAAGTGCGCGGACCTGTTCCACCTTCACCGGCTTACTCCATGCTTTGCATTGGACCACGGCCACGGGAACATCCAGGCCAGCCTTGTACAAAGTAGCATCGATGCCGCCATCGGGCCCATGGGGGACGGTCTTGACCGTGAACCCCATCGCCTCGTAGTACCCAACACAAAGTAGCTCAAATCGCTTCCACTCTAACTGCTTGAGGGCATCCAGCGTCCAGCTATTGATTTCTGGCTTCTCCGGTACGGGTACTGTCCGCGCTGGCGGGCCAACGACCTCCTTTGACTTGGCGGATTCACTGGAGGACCGGGGTGACTTGGGCGGCGAGGACGGTCGGCTCGTGCGGAAGCGCCGAGCCCTGATCGGGACTTCTTGCTTGCTGGTCCCTGCCCTACCTCGCGCACGGATGTATGACAGCACACCCAGGAAGCCGAACATGGCGGCGGGAACCCAGGCTAACGACTGGCTTAACACGGAAATGCCCGTCAACAACGGTCTCGACGCGAATATCGCTGGCACGACCGCGCGAAACACAATATAGGCACCCACGGCCAGCGCGGCGGATACCCACCACGGCGCATCCATCAACACCTCGCTAAGCGAGGGCTCCTTTCTCCTGCGACCCATTTCTCTACCTGTTGTTGTTCTTCATCTCATGCGGCGGCATCCCGCCATCGGCAAATCTACCTGATCTGATATACACGGCGGGTTGCAACAGGCCAACACCCCACCGACTACGGGTGGCCGAGCAGCCGGCATATACCCTGGTGACTTCACGGATTTCGCCATAATTCCGTGCCGCGAATTATTCCGAGTACTTCTTACAGATAGCCGAGCCGTATGGCAAATCCCGTGGTTTTGGGGGGCAGCGACTCGGCATAATCCTGTGGTCTCCTATAGCTGGCGAGTTTGCCGGAGTTTGGAGGAGACAGGCCATGTCAGAGCGGCACTGTGTTGGCAAAGCGTGGGCGACGTGTTCATGCGCGGGCCCGTTGAGCGCCCATATTGAGGGATTCGCAACGTTCCTTGGAAGGCAGGGTTATGCCCTGTCAACAGTACAGACGAAGCTACAACTACTCGTTGCTCTCAGCGGTTGGCTTCAGCGTCGCAAGATGCAAGTCACCGACCTCGACGATGAACGGCTTGGGCTGTTTCTGGCATACCACCGCCGACGTGGCACCAGGCGCGGCGATGAGCGCACCGGTTGGCAACTGCTCCTATATCTGCGCGGGCTCGGTTGCATACCGATGCCTCCTGAGTCGATCGACGACACCGCATTGGGTCTGATCGAGCGCGACTTCGCGCGATTCCTCCGTTCGGAGCGCGGGCTTAAGCCCGCTACCGTGGAGAACTACCTGCGCACGGTGCGACGCTTTCTTGTCCACCGTTTTAGGCGCCAGGAGCCGTGTCTTGACGAACTACGTCTGCACGATATTCATCGGTTTATTCTTGAACGAGCTCGCCATGTTCGACGAAGCTATGCCAAGTTGATGGTCACGGCGTTGCGTAGCTTTTTGCGCTTTCTGCATCAGCGAGGCGCCATCGCTTTGGATCTCGCTGCTGCGGTGCCGACCGTCGCGAACTGGCGGTTGTCGCACCTACCCATCTCGCTCACGAGCGATCAGATCGAACGTCTGCTCACCTGCTGTGACCGCGGAACCCTGATAGGCCAGCGCGACTTCACGATCCTTCTGTTTCTGGCCCGGCTCGGTTTGCGCGCTGGCGAAGTGGTTGCGATGACCCTGGATGATTTCGACTGGCAGGCTGGCGAGTTCGTTGTACACGGCAAAGGCGACCGCCCAGAACGATTGCCGCTGCCGCGAGATGTCGGCTCGGCACTGGTTCATTATCTCCGTTACGTTCGCCCTCCTTGCCTGACGCGGCGCGTCTTCGTCCGCATGAAGGCACCGCGATGTGGATTCTCCGGATCCGCCGCCATTTGCGATGTAGTGCGCCGAGCGCTCGCGCGTGCTGGGTTCGATCCGGCATTCAAAGGAGCCCATCTGCTGCGTCATTCCCTCGCCACAAACATGTTGCGTAAGGGTGCTTCTCTGGACGAGATCGGTCAGTTACTACGCCATGTCCAACCCGACACCACGCAGATCTATGCAAAGGTGGATATCCGGGCACTGCGAGGTATCGCGCAACCTTGGCCGGGGGGTGTCTAATGAGCACGTTACGAACCTCCCTCAATGAGTATCTTGGCGTGCGCCGCGCCCTCGGAGTCAAGCTACGTCTGACAGGCCGAATGCTGCAACGGTTCGTCGATTTTGCAGAACACGCCGGCGCCACATACATCACGACAGAGCTGGCATTGCAGTGGGCCACTCAGCCAGAGAGCGCACAAGCGCAGTGGGCGAATCGCCTCGGCATGGTGCGCCGTTTCGCGCAGTACTGCAGCGCAACTGATCCGCGCACCGTTGTGCCACCGCCGGACCTGCTCCCTTATCGACAAGCCCGGTCGTCTCCGTACATATACCGCGATGAGGAAGTCATCCGCCTCATCCATGCGGCACAACAGCTGCCGTCCATCATCGGGCTGCGGCCACTCACGTATTCCACGCTATTTGGCTTGTACGCGGTTACTGGCATGCGCACCAACGAGCCATTACAGCTTGATCGTGATGCAGTGGATCTTGCGAGCGGAGTATTGACGATTCATGGCGCCAAGTTCGGCAAGTCGCGCTACTTACCGGTCCATCCTTCCACGCAACGTGCCCTGCAGCGCTACGCCACTCGGCGCGATCGTCTGTGTCCCAACCCACAAAGCCCAAGTTTCTTCCTGTCCGACCGTGGCATTCGTCTGACCGAGTGGAGCGTACGCTACACGTTTGTCAACCTGTCGCGCCAGATCGGCTTGCGCCAAGCGGGGGACTCACGAGGGCCCCGGCTGCTGGACTTCCGCCACCGGTTAGCCATCAACACGCTGATCGGATGGTATCGCCGCGGCATCGACGTCGAGAAGCACCTGCCCGAACTATCCACCTACCTCGGGCATACGCATATCTCGGATACCTACTGGTACCTGACCGCCACTCCTCAGCTATTGCGACAAGCGTTGCGAAGGGTGGAAGGAGCAAGGGGGGGACAGCGGCCATGAACGATACATTCGGCTTCCCAGCTCTTCTGGAAGCGTTTTTTACCGATCGGCTGATGCGCCAGCGGCAAGCCAGTCCACACACCATTCTGAGCTATCGCGACACCTTTCGCCTGCTGCTGCACTATGCACAGGAACGACTTCACAAGGCCCCTTCGGACTTGACGGTGCCGGAACTCGATGCGCCTTTAATCGGCGCGTTCCTCGACCATCTCGAACAGGAACGTGAGAACAGCGCCCGCAGCCGCAATGTACGCCTGGCAGCCATCCATTCCTTCTTCCGTTACGTCGCGCTGCATGAGCCACAATACAGCGCGGTGGCTCAGCGCGTGCTCGGTATGCCGAATAAACGCTACACTCGGCGTCCAATCGAGTTCCTCACACGAGTTGAAGTTGAGGCGCTGCTGGCGGCACCGGTTTTAGACAACTGGACTGGACGACGCGATCATGCAATGCTGCTGCTCGCGGTGCAAACGGGACTGCGTGCCGCCGAACTCATCGGCCTCCGCTGCCAGGACATCGTACTCGGCCCCGGCGCCCACGTCCGTTGTCTCGGAAAGGGGCGCAAGGTCCGCTGTACGCCGCTGCGCAAGGAGACTGTCACAGTGCTGCGTAGCTGGTTGAGAGAGCGTCACGGCGCCCCCGATGATCCCGTCTTCCCCAATGCCCGGGGCACAGAACTCAGCCATGACGGACTGCAATATGTGCTTGGGAAACACCTGGCAACCGCCCGGCGTCACTGCCCCTCACTGGCTCGCAAGCACATAACGCCCCACTGCCTGAGACACACACTGGCAATGGATCTGCTACAGCACGGCGTTGGCCGTTCCGTTCTCGCCCTGTGGCTTGGGCATGAATCAGTGGAGACGACCGCAATGTACGTGCACGCCGATTTGAAGTTGAAGGAACTAGTGTAGCGTTCTGTTCTTGATGGAACTTATATGAATTCGGCGTCTCCAATGCCCTACTGCGATACAGCGTGGAGAGAGCGAGTGCGAGTTGCCCCCGAGATCATGTTGACCGACGAGGAGCGAACCAAGTTGACGAGGCTGGTTCGGTCGAAGCTCACGAGCGTGAGGCTGGCGCAGCGCGCGCGCATTGTGCTGCTGGCCGCCAACGGATTGCAGAACAAGGACATCGCCGAGCAGTTGGGAGTCGGACGCGTGCAGGTCTCGCGTTGGCGTGAGCGGTATGCCCAATCGGGGCTGGCCGGTATCGAACGCGACTTGCCGCGCGGTGCGCCGCCGGTGAAGGTGGACACGGCGCGGCTGGTGGAGCTGACCACTCAAACGAAGCCCGTGGCGGCCACGCACTGGAGCACGCGCAAGATGGCCGCCGAGTTGGGCGTGAGCGCCAGCACCGTCATGCGCCATTGGCACGCCCACGGGTTGAAGCCGCACATCGTGCGCGGCTTCAAGGTCTCGCGCGATCCGCGGTTCGTCGAGAAGCTTGAAGACATCGTTGGCCTCTACATGTCGCCACCCGAGCACGCGCTGGTGCTGTGCTGCGATGAGAAGAGCCAGGTGCAGGCGCTGGATCGCACGCAGCCCGGCTTGCCGTTGAAGAAGGGACGTGCGGCCACCATGACGCACGACTACAAGCGCAACGGCACGACCACGCTGTTTGCCGCGCTCAACGTGCTCGATGGCCAGGTCATCGCCCAGTGCCAGCAGCGCCACCGCCATACCGAGTGGCTGAAGTTCCTGCGCAAGATCGACCGCGAGACGCCCAAGGACAAAACGCTGCATCTGATCGCCGACAACTACGCCACCCACAAGCATCCTGCGGTGCAAGACTGGCTGGCCAAGCATCCGCGCATCAACATGCACTTCACGCCCACCTCGGCGTCATGGCTGAACATGGTCGAGCGGTTCTTTCGCGACATCACGACCGAGCGACTTCGCCGCGGCGTATTCACCAGCGTGCCGGAACTGGTCGACGCCATCAACGAGTACATCGCTCACCACAACACCAACCCCAAGCCGTTCATCTGGACCAAGAGCGCTCGCGACATCCTACAGAAGGTCATTCGCGCCAACCGCCGCTTAAGTTCCAAACAGAATGGAACATTGCACTAGCTCTGGCGAAGACCGTGAGCGCCGGTGTGCGCCCGGTGCGGTACCAGCCCGAGGATCGTGTCTTGGCGTTTCTGAAGAGCCTCTGATTATGCCGAGTCGCATGCACTCCCAACCACGGGATTTGCCATACGGCTCGGCTATCTGTAAGAAGTACTCGGAATAATTCGCGGCGCGGAATTATGCCTCATGTCATGGATGCGAGGCATCGGATGCCCACCGCGGGGCACCCAGGCCAACTTGCGGCGCAACAGTCCGAAGGTGTGGTTGACGATCGATTGAGTCAGCGGAGTTCCTGACTGACTCAGAAAAAAGGCCATGCCGGCAGTACGTGGCACGATGCAATCGCGAATGATCTCGTACTCCCGCAAGGCTTGCACCACGCTGGGATGCAAGGGTAAGCGGCGCGACTTCCGATACTTCGTCTGCCGAATAGAAATCCAGCCGTTGCGCAAGTCGACGTCGTCAGCTCGCAGGTTGCGTGCCTCCGATACCCTAATCCCGGTCGACGCAAGCAACCCGAACAACGTCTGATACGTGACGGGCCGCAGGCCGCCGATTGGTGTCAGCTGGCCTGCTGCCTGCAGCAAGGCGACGATCTCGTACTCGAAATAGATGTGTGGCGCCAGCCGTTGATGGCCCCGTCCAAACGTGAAAGCATCGGGAACGACCGACTCCGGCTCGAACTGCCGGTAGTGCTTCGAAAACGGCCGCAGGACCTTCAACCGCCGGTGCCACGTCGCTGGGCCGCAGCCCAGCACCCCGTCTTGTGCCCAGTCGAGCTGGAGGTCGAGTGTCAACGGGCCCCGATGGCCACGGGCATCCGCGTAACGCGCGAATCGTAGCAGTTCGCTGCCGCAACGCATCTTGAAACCGAGTCCGCGGCGCTCATCCAGATACCGCTGCACTGCAGCGAGCATGGTGGTGTTGTCAATGCTCATGACGCGCTCCCCGGCCACGGCATGGCAACTTCGGCAAGGCTGGAATTGTTCACCTTCGCGTAGATCATCGTGGTGTTGAGCTCACGATGACGCAGGATGTCGGCCACGTCCTTGAGCGTTCCGCCATGATCGAGCAGGCGTTCCGCGTGCGTGTTGCGCAACGCGTGCGCCCGCACTGGGGGTAGCCCGCAGCGTTGAAAAGCCTCGAGAACGACACGTCGCACCGTTGCTGCCCCGATCGGTTGCTCCACCGGGGCGCGACAGCGCACGAAAAGATGACGACCTGCGCATGAAGGCCGCTCATGTTGGAGGTAGGAGGCAATCGCACTTCCCGTGCTGTGCGGTAGCGGCAATCTGTCCGACTCGCCGCGACTTGTTCCGGCACAGCCTCACGGTGCCGCTCTTCCAGTCGATGTCATCGAGGCTCAGGCCAACGACTTCGCTGGATCTCAGACCTAGGTCCACGAGACACCGGACCATCGCGTAGCCGCGCCGTGCCGAAGCAACGCCGGGGCCGAATGCGCCGAGCAGTCTGGTCGTCTCGGCCGCCGTGAGCGTTTGCGGTAACGGTGCCAGTCGCCAGTTCGGCGGGCGAGCGATCGCCGAGATCAAGTGATTCACAGCGTCGCCGTGTGTGGCGCGATACCGGAGGTAGCTACGCAGCGCGCCGGCCAACGTTCCGGCGCTGGCGACACTCCATCGCTGGAGCATCTCGGTGAAGAACTGGCGCAGATGATCTGCGGTAAGCGGTAGCAGATTGGTTCGATGGTGCAGCCGCACCGGCTCGATACCTACGATCAACTGACCAGAGGAAAATGATGATCATGACCCTCGCTGACTCCCTGCGCGCACGCGCGCAAGCCTTGCGCCTGAACGGGCTGGTGGAGCACTGGTCCGAGGTGGGCGATGCCGACTGGGTCGCCCCGCTCATCCAGTGGGAAGAACACGAGCGCGCCCACCGCTCGCTGCAGCGGCGCGTGCGTGCCGCGCGGCTGGGCAGGTTCAAGGCCCTGAGCGACTTCGACTGGAAATGGCCCGAACGCATCGATCGCGCGGCCATCGAGGAGTTGATGTCGCTCGCCTTCCTCAAGGAGGCGACCAACGTGGTGTTCATTGGCCCGAACGGCGTGGGCAAGTCGACGCTCGCACAGAACGTGGCACACCAGGCGCTCATCCATGGCCACACGGTACTGTTCACCTCCGCGGGGCAAATACTCGGCGAGCTGGCGGCGCTCGACAGCGACTCCGCCTTGCGCAAGCGCCTGCACCGCTACGCCGCGCCAGACGTGCTGGTGATCGACGAAGTCGGCTACCTCTCGTACTCGAACCGTCATGCCGACCTGCTGTTCGAGCTGATCAGCCGCCGCTATGAGACCCGCAGTACGATCGTCACGACCAACAAGCCGTTTGGGCAATGGTCGGAGGTGTTCCCGAACGCCGCCTGTGTCGTCTCGCTGGTCGACCGGCTGGTGCATCGCGCCGAGGTCATCGCGATCGAGGGCGAGTCCTATCGCCTGAAGGAAGCGCGCGAGCGCACCGAGTCCCGCTCCCGACAGCGGGCAGCGAAGAAGGTCATCACGGAAAAAGGAGCCTCTGAATGAGCCACACCCCGTTGCCCCCCTCGGGCCGCCGGCGCGGCTTGCCGTTCATCGTGCCTGACGACTGGACCCCCGAGCAGGCACTCGCCGTGTTCGAACTGCTCGACGATCTGCGCGAAGTCGTCAGTTCGTACTACGCGTGCCAGATCCAGGACCTGACCCGGCAAGACCGTCAGACCCATCACCATCCGCCGGACGACGATCCGCACGACCCGTTCTGACGTCCGCCGCGCGCATCACGTCGATTCGAAACCAAAGGGGCCTGCGGCCCCTTTATTGTTGAGCGTTACGCTCAACCTTGCGCCGCCGTTTATGAGCGGTTTTACACCGCCGCTAACAGTCAATCCATACGCTGCCCCGACGCAGGCTCTTTCGTAGCGACATCATCGTGCAGGCAGCGAAGGCCTGATAGCCGCGCTTTGGGTCAGGGTCATGGACGAGGTCATGCCACGCCGTGCCAACGCCGGTCTCCACAAAGTCTTCTGGCAGAGCATTGAGCTTCCTCGTCTGCATGTCGCGCCACGCCTTGAGGTTCGCAAAGCCGGGATCGTCCTCCCTGCCGCCGAATTCCAGGTCTTCCAGGCCCGACAGCAGAGCGTGAACCCGCTGATGGTCACCGGTCTGCGCCGCGGCGCACGTGTGACGCAAAGCTCGATTGCGCCGCGTCGGTGACGATGGCCAGGTGCTTCAGGGCTTCATCCACTCGCTGCTTGGTGGACTTGCTCTTGTCTTGCAGAACGGCCTTGGCCTTGAGCGCCTGCTGCCTGTCTTCCACGGCAGAACGGGTGTGCGTCGACTGCGCCGTGCTGGCCGCGCGTCGGAACAGATCCTGGCTGCGTCGGCTGATCTGGTGCATCGCGATATCGGTGAGTTCCAGCAAACTCATCCGTAGAAAGCACACCAGTTCAAGCGCCTGGGTGCTCTCCTTCAGTGCTTTGGTCTTGGCCGGGCGCCTTGCTTGTACCTTCTGCGCATAGGCACGCAGTTTGGGCAACGCGATGTCATCCAGGTTCCACTCGTGCACAGCGAGGGACTTCAGGTAGCGGACCTTGTCCAGCGTTTCAGCGAGGTTCTTGGGGCCGTTCCGCCTGGAGGGCGCCTTGATCCACTCGAGGTGTGTTGCAGAGCCGTCAGCCCGTGGACTGCGGACGGATTCCATGCAGTGCTGCAGCGTGGCTGCCGGCACTGCGCGGTTGACCGCTGCCAGCATTTGCGCCTCGTAGGCGGAAAATGCATGCCGTGCCAAGTCGGTGATCTGGCGCTGGCCGGGAATGAGGCGGCAGCGATCGTAGAGCCATCGCTGGGCGGTGGTTACAAGTTCATCCACGTGTGCCGCTGCGGCAGCTTGCACGCGGAGCATCTCCAGCAAAGCGGCCTGGCTGGTGACATCGAGCGCCTTGATGCCAAGGTGCTCCTTGACCCATTGCTGATGCTCGTACAACGTCGGGCGTCGTTGGTACAGCGTCTTCAGGTTGGCAATCGACAGCAGCGGCGCGGAGAAAGCTTCGCACAGGTACCGAAGGAGATTGCGCGGAACGGCAGCAAACCGGTCCAACGGCCGACCGAAGGCCCGGCGGCAAACGAGCTGGAAGCTCTCCCCACAGCATCATGGGCAACTGAGAAGTCTATGCGGGTACATAGGGCGCTGTAAGCGACATGACGCAAACCAGCACCTCGCCTAAATTCCTACGGTGGCTCAACTGATTCTAGATTGGCATAATCCCGCTAAATCTTTTCCTTTGATCGTCCTGAATCGCTTTCAAGCGTCGCTCGGGGCGTGGGCTGCCTGCGGGAGCGTCCGGAAAATAGTGCGGAGATTCTGGGCTGCATGACAATCTCGACCAGATAGGCGACAAGCAACGCGATAGGCGTTGCCACGGCGAACGTCTGCAGCTTGCCCAGATCCAGCGAGCTTACGAAATTCAAGATGGGATAGTGCGTGGCATACAGGCCGTAGGAGATCGGTGCCAGCTTGCTGCACAACAGGAGCGGTCGCCGCGGGAGCGACGCCACGCGTGACAGGGCAATGCCGGCCACCAGGAACAACAGTGCGGCACCGAAGTGGCGAATCTGGCCGAACGGTTCCAGCCCGGGCGATATATAGGCATGCATGACCAGGGCGTGAATCGCAGGGATCAGCCATATCACTGCGCTTGCCGCGACGAGCAGCAGAGGGAACCGCTGCGCGCGAAAGGTGAGCGCGGATTCCTCCCGATACTGCCGCGCCAGTTCCAGTCCAGCCCACCAGATTGCAAAGTAGCTTGCAAACAGTGCAGGCTGGCTCGGATACACGAGATAGCTCGCAGTGCCAAACAGGCTGATACTTGCCACGATCCAGCGTTGCACCGTCACGGACAGGCGCAAAGGCCGCAGAAACAGCCACGCAAATCCGAGATAGAACCACCACTCATACGACAGCGACCACAGCGCGATGTTTGAGCAGAACGGAGCGAACCAGGCACCGTGCTTGATAGTAGGCAGATCCTGCAACATGAGCAGGTTCGCCATCAGCGAAGTCGGCTGGATGCAGTCCGCGCGGTCCGTTAAGGCGGCGACCAGCGCGGCCAGCAGCAGCGCCACAAGGAAGATGGGATAAATGCGGATCGCCCGTGCACGCAGAAATGATGCGACTGTCTGCGGCCGCTTCGCCGACGCACATGAGTGGTAGATGACGAACCCGGACACAAGGAAGAACAAGATAACCGCTTCCTGCCCAAATCGGAATAGCCACTCGAAGATTGTGCCGGGGAAAGGGTGCAGGTGGTGCACGAATACATACGCTGCGGAGAATCCTCGGATGCTTTCCAGTGCTTCGAGCTTTTTCATCACGACCTCTATCACTTAGCCAGAAGGCATTGCCCGATCCGCAGAACGGGAGCAATTCCGTAGGCGCGCCGATATGCTGCAATGCTCTGTCGGACCACGCACGCAAACCGCAGCGGCAAACGGCTGTACCTATCGTGCGAGTCTAGTGATTTTGGGTGTGAGGGAGGCGCTGCCCTGGAAGGGATTCGGTTCGCTATCGCTCACAGGGGCTGAGAACTCAGCGCCCCTCGATCAATTCGCCAAACAACTCCCTGACCCTTGTTCGTGCGTCAGCGAGCGCGGCGCGGCCCTGCTCTGGCCCTGCTCGGAGACCGCGCCAAACCGGGGGCTGACTAAGCGGCAAGGCGGTGGCCCTCGCCTTGAGAAATGGAGGGATACCATCGTTCAACGTAAGACCGAAGCTGGTTATTGAGTACGGCGGTCCGGATTTGCAGCAGGTTGTGCGCGTGCCGAGGCCGCCAGGCCATCTGCTGCCGTTTGACGAATCGCGTGCTGACCACCTGGTTGACGGCCGACTCAACGAACCCCGATGCAATGGGCTCCCCATGCCGATAGCGGTCACCGTAGTTCACGATGAAGTGCCGGTTGTTGTCGAGGTAGACAATGAACTCCTCGAGCTTGCCGAGGAGTTTGGCCTGTTCGGGGCTGGCCTCAGCTTCCAGATCCCAGCCGAGGCTTTCCAATCGGCGCAACGCCGGATAGGGGCAGCCGTGCCACAGGTGCCACTTGGCGCCATGCAGCGCCTTGATCAATGCTGGGCCAGTGCGGACGGACGCTGGGTGAACTGCGGCTCTAGGCCGGGGATCGCGGCCACAGGCTTGAAGGCCCACCTTGGAGAAAAGGGGGGTAGGCCATTTCATGATCGGGCGGTTCAGTCGAGAGCCAGCTTCTGGATCAGATCGGCTTGTGCAGGAAAAGCCTGTCTCAGGTCGGCAAGCTGATCGGCGGTCGGGTTGACGCTGTCGCGAGGGTCGTAGCCGGGCGCCAGACTGCAGCTCACCAGCACGTAACCGGGCCCCAGAAGTTCCGCTCCGAACCAGTGGTTATGCGGAGCAACTGCCTGCAAGACCTGTCCCTGATCCAGATCCGCACCGATGTCGATGGTGGAGTAGGTCCCGTCGGGGGAAAAAATGTGCAGCCGCACCGCACTCCCCTGGTGGTAGAACCACTGCTCGTCCTGGTTCAGGGCATGGAGACGGAGCAGTTCTCCCTCTTTCAGCAGGTAGTAGTTAGTGGAGTAGAAGTGGCGATCGCCTGCGAAGCGCTCGGGCAGGGATGCGCTGCGCACCCCTTCCCCGCTGCCTGGCCCCGGCGCAAAGTGCCCGCCTACGCCAGTGGGGGTGAGCTCGAGCTTCTGGATCAGATTATCCGCCTCCTCGTCGGCGGCGGGGAATCGTTTGGAGAAGCAGACGGTGATCCCAATGATCTCTGTCCCTCCCTTCTTTCGCAGCAGGCCCTTTTGCGTCACGATTTCCAGGGCGGTCGTTCCGCCGTCCGCCGTCGGCACATCGATGGTTTCGTGGAAGTTCAGCAGGGGCTGGCCGCTCGCCATCACCGCCTTGTCGTGTGCCACATGGGCTGCGCGGGAATCGGCGCTGCCGATCAAGGCATCCTTGCTCTGTCCCACCAGATCCGCAAAGTTCTGGTTCACCCAAAGGAAGACAGAGTCGTGGTCCTTGATGCAGAAGTAGACGCCGTCGGCTTTGTCGAGCACGTCGCCCACACCCATCGGCGGATCGGTCGGGAGCATCTGGTTGTTTCGATCGGCGCTGGGCATGGCTCAAGCCGGCGCGTCGCAGGGCGCTGAAGAGAGTCCGAGCTGCTGGTCGGCGAGATCCTGGGCCAGTGCCACCATGGTCATCGTGGGGTTCCAGGAACCACTGGCGGGCCACAGGGCGCCGCCGGTCACAAAGACGTTTTCGACGCCGTTGGGGCGATAGTCCAGGCCCACCACACCCTCGTCGCCGGCGCCGATCCACAGCGTGGAGCCCTCGTGGACCAGGCCGCCGACCCGCCGCTCCTCAATGGAGGGGCGCTCGGAGGACCAAGTGCCGGTATTCGGATCGCCGTGCCAGTACTCCACATTGCCCTTGGGGGCGAAGACGCGCTCCATCATCTGGAATGTGCCTGTGTCCATGGTGTCCCAGGTCATCCGGTCGTTTTCGTTGGCGAGCACCTGCAGTGTCACGTTGGTGGTGGGATCCGCCTGCCCGTTGAGGTGGAAGTAGTTCTTCGGGTTGCGATAGTCCATTTCGCCCAGCACCGCGCAAACGAAAACGAGGTAGTCCTCGGAGGAGCGCAATTGTGCAATCGAGGCCGTCGCCACGACATCCGGCATGTAGCGGGCTGCTTTCTGGGCATTCTTCTCCGGCTCCCGGTCGGAGAGCACTGAGAGCTGGACGTGGTACTGCATGTTGTTGTCCTTGTTCTTGCCGGCGAGGTAGATCGCCGCCAGCTCCAGTTCGCCAATGCGATGGCCGAAGTCGAAGTCCTTTCGCGGCACGCGGGCGACCACCGAGGTGATGAAGTGCGCGGTGAAACGATCCCCGGCCCGCTTCATCTGCGGGAAGGAGTTGAGAAGGAGCGTGGTGGGCGGCAGCGTGCCCATGGCCAGGATCACCTTGGCGTGGCCGACGTTGAGCATCCCGCGTGAAGTATCCAGCGCGGTGGCCACACCGTCCTGTTGGTGGATACGCTCGACGATGCAGTTCGTCACGATGCGAAGGGGGCTGCCGGTGCCGGCCGCTGCCAGATCGGCCTGCTTCGAGGCCAACTCCATGATCACCGCCGGGGTGGAGAACTTGGCGAAGTCCACCCCACTCGCATCGCCCGCCCCCGCCGCGAGGGGCGCTGGCATCCAGCGGGTCGCCGACTCGATCAGGCCGATTTTCTCGTTCAGCATCTCCTGCAGGGCGGTCTGCATGATGCCGTAGGTTGGCCGCTGGCGGGCGATGATGCTCTGCAGTTCAGGTCCGGAGGCGGCGTCGATCTTGTCGGCGGGCACCACGTTGAGCAGGGTTTCGGCCGAAGCGAAGCGGGCTTCGGCGGCGGCGATGGTCTGCTCCGGCCAGAAGGCCATCTCATCGCGCGTGGGGCGGGGGCACCAGGCGCTCCACATGATGCTGCGTCCCCCGAAGAAGGGCACCATGCCATGCTGCCAGTTGATATGCCCGCTGGGCTGGTTGGCCGTCTGGCTGGAGAGCGTCCAGGGGAAGGTTTCCGTCAAGCCGCCGAGGGTGTGCTGGTAGGGAATCGGGAGGTTCTGAAAGTGCTCGGGGAGGAAGAACGGGCCGCGCTCCACCATCAGGATGCGCGTCTTCGGCGTCGCCGCCAGGATGCGCTCGCAGAACGCAAGCGCACAAAAGCCGGTGCCGATGACGATGTAGTCGAACTGCTCTTCCTCCCGAACCTGTTTCCACCCGGTTTCAGACAGGAAGAACACGTAATCCATCACCTTCTGCGGGGTGGAGATCTGGGGGCCGGGAGTGGGATAGCCATGCGCAAAGTTCGGCGAGCTGGAAACGGCGGTCATTGATGCCTCCAATCCATGGTGGGAGGACGGCATGTCGTCCTCGAAAGGCTCTGGACACTCTGTGGGCGTGCGACGGTTTGCTGCGCTGCTCTTTGCTGCTGCGAACGTTATCTAGACAAGCTAGCAGATGGGAACTGGATTACAAGGACGGAGAAAATTGTTGATCCGTTTGCGTTGGGCCGAGGCGCCGAGCGAAACGGGGCCTTGGGCCGAAAAAACGGAAGGTCGCCTTGCATAGGTTCCGGTCCTGTGTAAAGGAAAGCGCTGGTCCAGGTGGCGGCAAGCAGGATGACGTCACGCGAATTTGGCCTGACAGCAGCACGCCATGGCCGCGCCGATGGCCAGCGCCGCCGCCCAGCCGCCGAAATGGGGCGTGACGACCAGCATGGCCGACAACAGGATGAACAATTGCCCGCTTGTCGTTTGGGCACGCGCGATGAATGGCTCCGACGCGTCGATAGCAGGAATGCGAAAGCGCGGCAGACGGGGGTATCTGGCACTTTGCCGTGAGCCGATGGTGCCTCGTGTTCGGCCTGGGGTGAGATCGGCATCATGCGGCGGAGTCTTCGAGCCATTGATGCAGCGCCCGTCGGTCAACTTTGCCACTCAAATTGAGCGGCATGCTTTCCAGGGGAATGACCCGGCTTGGGAGCATGTACGGCGGAATCCGAGTCCTGAGCGCGTTGATGACCTGCTCGGCATCGATGGTTAAAGCGCCGACAAAGCAGACAATGCCGCGCGCCATGCCGTCCGCCAGCGGCCAGGCAACAGAGCCGACGACATCGGCGCCGGAAACAGCGCGCAGATGGGCGTCGATTTCTTCCAGTTCGACACGATACCCCAGTACTTTGAGCGGCAAGCGGAGCAGGAGCTGTCATGACCGAGTTCATCATCAAACCAAAGTGTCCGACCGGCACGGGTTGGATCATGCTACCTGCCACATTCGGCAGCTTCGCCGAGCGACACATCGACTACCCGTTTAGCGCGAGAAAGCGAGCGACCTACCACAGCTTCGACGGTACCCGCTTCCTTTCCCGTCCAAGACGAGACGGGCAGATGCCCTTCTGCCGCACAAGCAATCTGGACGCTCAGCGAGCAATTCCCGCCCTTCTCAGTTACCGCAATTTGAATCGCATGGCCGCGATACTGGTACGTACTGACTTCGCTCATGGTGGCGCCCCTCTCCGTTGCAAGGATCGTAGCATGAAGCACATGACAACCCAGACCCTCGACGGCGAGGCCGGCTGCCTCCCCTCCGACTGCGAGCAATACCGCTATCGCCTCTGGCGCCACTGGGATGCCAGCCGGCCGACGCTGGGCTTCATCATGCTCAACCCATCGACGGCCGACCACCAAGTCAACGACCCGACGATCACGCGGTGCTGCAGGGGTGGCTCTGATTTTGATCTCGCGGCCCGAGGGGTGTTGACGCTTCGCGCCTGGCACAGAGTCCGTCGGTGGGCGTGCGCACCGACCTGCCGCCGGCGCTGGACCCAGAATATGGGCCCCAACCAAGGTGTCCCATGCGAGCAACTGCCGTGCGACGTCATCTGGAGCGCCTCGGCATTCCCTGCCGCGGGGTCACGACCCATCCAGGGCTGGCTGGCATTGTCGTCATTAACGATGATTTGCACGTCTGCATATTCCCTGACGGATGGATGCGTCTCGGGCAGTCGATCGCGCCAGGTCGCTTTCGTTTCGCCCCGGCCACGCGCTCGGTTGACATGCTGGCTTGGCAGATCCGCCAGCGGCTCAATGCCAGGCCATGACTTTGAGCAGGCACGGTGTTCGGTTGGCGTACCGCTGTAGCCGATCGAATGCAGTAATCCCCGGACGCTACGGCCGCGCTAACTACTCTCAATGCGAACGCAACTCCTGGTCGTCTATTTCGCCCTGGCCCTTACCTTTTTCTTCCTGCCGCGCTAGCCCGTCACGCTCTCACGGGCTCCCGCGCTCCGTTTCAGCGTCCCATGCGCCTTCCCGTAGCTACGGCGCACGGTGCGGGAGCGGCAGGCCGCAAACTGCGTTCGCTCCGAAAAAAAACGGCGCCCTTGCTGGCTGCTGCGATTCTCCTGATGCGACGGAGCGGAAAGACTGGGTCAGCGTTGCCTTTAACATGCCAGGGTCCTAGGCATCCTGCGTCGTGCGCTCGATGATTCGGTCAAACACGAGTTCGCTCCACCCCTCGCCGCGGCCGGCGGACTTGCGCCGGCCGACCCAGGTGAGCGTGCGCCCACCGATCCAGCGCGCACGTTGCCAGGACCGCTCGACATAGATGCCGGCACGCGGGATCTCTTCCTCCTCGATGAAGTACGGCGAGCCGGGTTCGCGCAGCAACCGGCCACGGGGCGGTGCGGCACCCGCCATCCGGGCGCGCTGCAGGCGGACTTCACTCACGCTGTCCTCCAGATGCACGGGGATGAAGGGTATCCAGTTCCTGGGGGACGTGCTGCCGGCAAGGTAGCGAATCTTCGCTTCCTCGCTTGCCGCGGCGGCCGGGGCGGGCTCACGGACGCGCGACTGGTCATTGCCGCTCATCCCCGTCCCCATCTGCGAAGGCACGATGCTTTCAACGCCCCACGCCATGTTAGCCATTTCATCGCGCATGAAATTGACGCGCTCGATCGGCGGGCTTTCGAGGACGTGGCCGACCGCGGGCACCAGGTAGAAGCGGCTGGCCGCGTCGCGGCGGTCGCGCTCGGTGAGGTGGAACAGCGCGAAGCGCTGCCAGGCGGTTTCCGGTGCCCGGCCTGCCGGACGGATATAGGTGTGCCGCCCGAAGGTATCGTCCACCACGATGCCGCGGATTTCGCAGAGCGTATTGACCGGCATCGGATGCGGCAGCATAAACCAGTCGTTGGAATAGATCAGGCCAAACTCGGCGAGCATCAGATGAAGCAGCCCGGTCGCCGAGGTCTCGATCTTGCCGAAATCGGTCTGCGACTCCTCCATCTCCCAGAAGCGCGGCCGCGGCTGGCCTTTGAAGCGGACCGGGCCGGGCAGGAAGGATTCGACTTCCTCCGGCGGCGCCGCCGGAGCGGGGTCGTCCTCGAGCGGCAGCTTGCGGCCGCCGACCAGGTCGAACGAGTACCAGTCCAGTCGCCCCTCGTGGTACTGCTCGGCCAGCAGCACCGGCTCGGCCGCATCCGGCTCGGGCGGCCCGGCGAGCGCAAAGCGGTATTCGAGATGATTGGGCAGCCAGGCGGCACCGCCCGCCTCTTCCGGCTGCGCGAACATGCGGCCGATGGCGGCGGTGCAGGATTGCGCGAACGCTGCCGCGATGCTCTTGAGCTGGTCCTTGTCGCCGCCGGGTTCGCCGTCGAGCCAGCCGTCATGCGTGCCTGCCTGTACGGCGCGCACGATCGCAACGCCATCCGCGATTTGCCCCGCCAACGCGGTGCGGACCTGCTCGGCGTCGGTGTCCTCGACCTTGCGCGCGGGATCGCCCGGTGGCGGGGCCACCGGCAGCACGCGCAGCGGAAAACGGCCGAGATACAGCGGGTAGTGGCCGTCCAGGCCGGCCGCGCGCAGCCGTTTCAGGAATTGCTTGCCCCATCGCACGGCGAACACCGTATCGCTGTAGACCTCCCCACTGACTAGTTCCCGCAGGACCAGCGGAATCGGCTCGCGCTCGACATAGGTTTCGAGCGCGATGGCTTGCGGATCGAAGGGCGCGGCCCCGCCATCGGCCAGCGCGACCCGGTCGATCGGCTGGTGGCGGTAGGCGATGCGGGAGGTGACGGGCGAGGCGGCATCCTCCCCCTGGAACTCACCGAACTGCCACTGGCGGGTCAGCATCCAGAGCGGATCGCGCACCTCCGCGCGCAGGCTGCGCGTGAAATCGAGGGTGCGCGGCCGCGATTCGAGCCGGTTGAACGCCACTACCCGTGGCAAGCGGAAGCGCTCGGCGCCGGTGAGTTGCGACAGTGTCAGTCTGGTGTTTGGCATAGGTTCCCCTCACCGCGTGCCCGCGGCGTAGAACTCGGTCAGTTGCATATAGTCCAGCATCAGCATCAGGTCGAGTGATACGTCGGCCTCCATCAATGTGCTGAACTCCGACACCAACGCCGGCGCGAACGCATTCCATATCAGGCCCTGCTTCTCCAGCTGCGCCGGCTCCACCGCGCGCCGTTTGGCGCGGCCCAGCGTATCGACTAGCGTGCCGGCCAAGGCGTCCCAGCTCCATGAACCGGTTTCTTCCGGCGTCACCGCGAGCAACAAAGTCTGCGGCGGCGCCGCGTTGGGCTGGTTGAAGCGGAACGAAATGCCGGTGATCTCCTGCTCCATCGGAATCTCCTCGGTCCATTCGTCGAGCAGGATGGCCCGTTGGCGCATGCCGGGCTTGAACGCGGAGGCGCCGTGCGCGGCGATCGACAAGGTATCGCGAGAAATCCCGAAAGCCCGGGACGGGTCGAGCGGATCCTTCTCCGGGAACTCCACCGCCAGCCAGCTATCCTGGTTGCGATGGGGCACCTGTACCGGCAGCATGTCGAGCGCGACATCGTTCATCGCCTCTGCCAGCACGCGGATGACTTCCCAGCGATGCACCTGGGGGCGCACGCGCGCCAGCGCCTGCAGCCACTCGTCGACGATCTCGCCGGCGCTCGCGCCCGGCACTGCCGCGACCGCGTGCGCCAGAAGCTGCCCGCGCGCCGAGTCCGCCAGCGCAAGGTCGGCATCGTTGTAGCAATGGAAGGCCGGCAGGATCCGCAAGGTTTCCCCGAACACCAGCTTGCCCGCCTCGAGCAAGAGCCGGACCTGCTCGGCGACCGGTGTTGCCGGCGTGGCCTTGCCGATCAGTTCGCCGGCACGGTCCAGCACGCCGTCTTTCTGGACGCTTCGCCGCAGGCGCCGGGCGATGCGGTGCGCGCGCGCCAGAAGTTCCGACCTCGCCGCGGCCGCAGTGAGATCGGCCTGCGGCGGGAACGCGTCGCTGACTCCGAAATCCGCGACGGCGCGCAGGGTCGCGGCAAGCGTCTCGGCGTCGGAAACCAGGAAAGCGACCGTCAGCGCCTTGTCGTCGGTGAACTCCAGTTCGGCTTCCTCCAGCTTGTCGAAAGCGGCGCCAAGCTTGCCGGAAAACGACTCGTCGTCGGCGGGGTCATCCGGATCGTTCAGCAGCACCAGTTGCACGCTGGGCGCAACGGCACCGTCGAGGGCATCGGCCAGGGTCTTGAGCATATCGAAGGCCCCCTGCACGCGGGCGCGCAGGTCGGCGGTGTCGTAGCCGTCCGGATTGTCCTTGTCCACCGGAATCGCCGTCGCCTTGCCGCCGGCGGCCGGCATGAAATCCCGAGCGTTGGCCGCCCGGCTCTCTGCCACCATCGCGCGTAGCTGGCGCGCCAGTGGGAACAACTGCGCGAACGTGCGCTCGCCTGATGCGACTGGTGGGTTGAACGCCACGCGCACCGCTTCGTCGTCGTCAATGCCATGGGCGCGCCGGTACTGGTAGGCGATCCGGGTTTCCAGCTCGGTCGCGCCGCCGGTGCCTTCCGGCGCAATGGAGGTTATGCAGACGAAGTCCAGGGGCTGGATGCCCAGATCCGCCAGGCTCACGGCATGCCTGTCGGCACCGCCTTCGCGCGCTATTTCGCACAGGACCTTGGCCGGAGACGGCGCCAGGATCGAGCCGAGCCAGTGGTTCAAGCCCGTCTCGGCGCGCGCCCGCGGCGTCATAGGCATCTCGGGCCAGGGATTGGCCTGCACCGTCGCTGGGTCGAGATCATCGAAATGCACGGTCAGCCGGTTGGTAAACGTGAATTCCGTCCCCCGCGGCGTGTCGATGACCTGCAGCGCCGGCGGCACCCGCGCTTCTTTCTGCGCCAGCGAGACCGCCCCGACCCGATCGAAATTGCCTTGCACCAGCTGATAGGCGTTCTCCGCCATCAGCAGGTCCTTGACCGCGTCCAGCGTGTCGCGTAACGCATCGCGCTCGGCCAGGACGGCCGCGCCCTGCTGCGCATCGGGCCGCTGCGCAGCGGGCAGGATGGCGGACAACCCATAGCCGTCGGCGGCCGACATCGCCGCCGTGGCGAGGCGCAAGCCGTTGACCACGCTGTAGGCGGGCAGCGCGTCGCTGGGATCGCCGGTGCCGGCCTGCACCACTTCGCGCGCCTCGAAAGGAAAGGCCTGGCGGTAAGGAAGAATGAACTGGTTGAGTTCGAGCACGGGCACATCTCCGCGCGCCGCGCTGGCGGAAGTGCGGTCATGCAGCCCGCGCTCGAACTGGTAGCCCAGCAGCGCCTCGATCGCTTGCCCGTTGCGCATGCCCTGCAGCACGAAATCCGCGCGCCGCACCCGCTCGGACGAGAGGTTGACCGAGAACATCTCCGCCCTGGCCGGATCGGCGTGGCTCAGATAGGCGTTGCGCAGCACTGCGCCGGCCGCCGCGTGGTTGATCGACGGCGCATGCATGAAGCCGCCGCGCTTTGATCCAGGTGCCGCGCCGGGAACCGCGACGGCATCGTCTTCCTCCAGGATTGGCCGCGCATCGTCAGGACGCAGCGACTCTGGCAACGATTCCGACGCCAGGAAGACCTTGGTTGCCGGCTTGACGCTCTCCACCCAGCCAAAGGCGCCAAGATAGATGCCGGTGCGGCGGTCGTCGGCGCCAAGGCGGCGCTGCTGCGCCAGCCGCTGTGTGAACAGGCCGGTTTCCCACGCATCCAGCCGGTACTGGCAACAGTCGAGATGCTCGACAAAGGCGCGCTCCAGCGCCGCGGTGGTGGCATCGGCAAGCACCGCCAGGGCCTGCTTCTGTTCGGCGACGAAGCCAGCCTCGACGTCGGCCACCTCATAGCCGCGCCAGATCGCATCGGCGACCGAGGCCGCTGCCAGCGCGTGGCCCGGCTGGACCGCCCCCACCCTGGCGGACATGACCTCCAGCTTCGACAGCGTAGGCGACGCCGCGCGCATCCCGGGCAGCGTCGTGGCGCGCACCGCCTGTTCGAGCGCCGGCTCGAAATCGCCGCGCGCGCGCAACCAGTCGTAGGCGCCATGATGAAGTTGCAGCAGGACGGCGTTGCGCAGCATCAGGTAGAGCAGCGACGACGGCCTGGCGCCGTCGAACTGTTCCTTGAGGATGGTGTCGAAGCTGCCCGCCCTGGCCAGCCAGTCGACATAGTTGAGCGCAAGCCGGGCGCTTTCCGATGGCGGCCTGCTGTCGACCAGGTTGGGCGCATCCAGCGCAGTGGTGTAGTGCTGCCACAGCACGTGCAGGCTCTTCATGCGGCTGACATCGCTCATCTGCGGCGGAAAGCCCAGGTTCTCGAGATACAGGCGAGCACTGGCCGGCATCGAGTAGATCAGCGAGGCGAGCTCGTTGGCGTAGCGGCCGCGATCCCTGAAGCTGTCCAGGTTGCGCAGGTACTCGTCGCTATAGCCGATGCGCTGGTAGAACTCGACCGAGGTGGGATGCAGCCCGAGCAGGTGCATCAGCACCTCGGAGGGATCGGTGCCGGGCTTGCCCGCGAACGGGAGCGTGGCCGCGATGCCGTGCCAGGTCTTGTCGAAGCGGGCCAGCAGCGCGTGCAGGTCTTCCAGGAACGGCGTCAGCTCGTCGAACAGCAGCACACCCGCAATGCCGCCCTCGCGAGCCGGGTATTTCCAGCGCGACAGATCGCTGGTGACGAGGATGCCGTAAGGCTGGTCGCCCACGCGTATTGCCGGCACCGGCCCGCGGCCGGTCACGTAGCTGGAAAAGAAGCTGCGCACCAGCCTGGCTGTCGCGGGCTTGATCACCGGCGACATCCAGGTCCGCAGCCAGTATCCCAGCGTGGCCGGAAACAGCGCCGCGTTCATCGCGGTCGCTTCGAGCAGATCGGTGCCGTCGGCGCGGCGCACGGTCTGCAGCGGTCCGTAGGCGATCCCCAGCACGTCGGCGATCTGCCTGCCATCGGTCTGGCGCTTGCGCGGATCGGCGTGCGCCGGGTCGAAGGCCGGCGGGCCGGCCTCAGTAAAAAAGGCCAGGTCGTCGTAGGGATCGTTGTCGGAATAGCCGCTGCCGTCGCGCTCGGTGTTGTTGGTCGGCGTGCCTTGCGCTACCAGGCTGAATCCCTTGGGGCTGAACTGGTGGTTGGCGATCAGCTCCTCCAGCATCGCCGCGCCGTCGGCCGCACTGGCCGACAGCATCACGCCCAGCACGCAGATCCGGGCAAAGCCATTGCTCGCCTCCTCCGCCGACAGCGGCACGCGAAACGCCATGCCCTGTTCGACCGCCTTGTCGAAGTCCGACATCCAGTCGAACTCGCCGCCAAACGTCAGCGCACCGTCGGGATCCTTGAACGCTGCCTTGGCGTCAAGCGGATCGGGGCCCAACGTCAGCGTGTCCGGCACCAGCGCGCCGGGAACCTCGCGCGGCGCCCCCGTCTCGCTGCCATAGAGCAGCAAGACGAAGCGGTCCGGCAGCACGCGGGTACGGGGCGCGCGTGTCCAGGCATCGGTCTTGGTCAGGTCGTGTTCGGGGAAGGCGGCAATCTGCGTGCGCACGGCTTCGTTCACCCGCTCGCCCCACTTCTGCGCCTCCACCAGCCTGATGAAGGCATCGCCATCTTCCTCGGCCACGGCCTGCTGCAGTGCCAGGCGCACCGCCCCCGGCAGCGGCAGCGCGAGCAGGCCATCGAAGAAATCCGCCTGCGCGGCCAGCAGGAAGGCGACCAGGTTCTGCGTGGCGCCCCCGGCCGCCAGCGCGGACCAGTCCAGCGGACGCGTCTGCCGGGCCACCCAGGCCGCGCGCGAGCCGCCGAGGAGTTGCACGACATGCCGCCACGCTGCCTGACGGCGCCGGTCGCGTTCGTCGCGCAGGTGCTCGGCAGCGACCAGCTCGACCCAATACAGCTCGCCCGCCGCCACCTCGGTATCGGTCAGCGTGGCCTCGTGCGTGTGCACGACGATGTCGTCCGGATAGATTCGGACCCATAGCTCGGTACCGCGTCCTGTCGGCACGAAGATCGACTCGATGCGCACCGGGAACAGCAGGAACGGCGTCCCGTCATCAAGGCGGGCCAGCGCCTTGCGGGGATGCGGGTCCGTGTACAGGCCGCCGACCAGGCCGCCCAGTTCCGCCTTGCAGCGGCCCAGGCTGCCGCTGGCCTGCGCGATGGCGGATTGCAGCTCGCGCTCTCTCGCCTTCAGGGTCTCCAGGTCCGCAAAGGCGGGCTGCAGCAGTTCGGCAAGCCGGCCCTGCGCTCCAGCCAGGGATTGCCGCTGCGCCTCCATGTCGGCCCTTCCGGCCGTGAGCCTGACCTGGTGCTCGTCCTCCTGCTGGCGCAGGCGGCCCAGTTGGTCGCTCGCTGCGGACAGGCTCGCCCGGAGATTGTCGCCGGTGTGCCCGATCCGCGCGAGTTCCGTTTCCAGCCCGGCGATCTCTTCCTTGTCGGGCGGCGCGCGCCGGTTCGACGCTTCCAGCTGTTCGCGCAGGCTGGCAGACCTGCGGCCAGCCGCGGCGATATGCTGCTCCAGGTGCGCCACCAGCCGTTCCTGCTCGCGCAGGCGCGCGAGCCAGGCTTCGGTCTTGCGCACCGCTTCCCGTGTTGCCGCGAGGCGTGCCTGGGTTTCCGCCACCTGCGCCCGCAGTATCGCCGCATCACCATCCCCATCCGGCTGCGCGCTCGTTTGCCCCTGCTCCGCCCGCCGTATCTGCTTCCTGACGCCGGCGAGGCCGATGCGCGCTGTGTAAAGGTCGTCTTCATGCCGGCGGCAGTTTGTGCGCACCACGGCGATGGCTTCGAGCTGTTCGTTGAACTCAGGCATGCGTCAGCTCCAGCATTTCACCTGCGTGGACGGCTACCATCACCGGATTCTGGAACAGGGCGTAGGCCATCTGCGCCGACGTGACGCCCCACGGATGCTGGCTGAATTCGGCCGTATCCGGGCGGGGAAAAACCGGCGCGGGCGCGCGCGGCACGAAGGCCGGCTCGGCGGCACCAAAGCAGTTCCAGGCCAGATTGGCCCAGGTATCGAGCGGATCGTCGGAGGTCTGCGGGGTGGCGTTGCGCGTGGGCTTGTAGCTGATGTCCATGCCGAAGCGCGGCTCGCCCGGCACCTCCTGAAGCACGAAGAACCAGCCCCGCTTGTCGCCGGGGAAGTCGATGCTGTCGACCTCGCCCTTGGCCTTGTCCGTGGTCAGGTCGAAGCCGAAGAAGCGCAGGTCCGGTTCGATCTCGGCGCGAAACAGCGGGAACTTGAACTCGATATCGAGCTGGTGCGGCGTGGGATCGCTCTCGCGCAGCACGTTGTTGCCCTTGCCGTCATCGATGGCTTTCTGCGCGTAGACCACCGTGTTGGGATAGCGCTTGAGCAACTCGCCGCGCACCACCAGCACCACCTGCTTCTCGCCGGGCTGGACATCGGCACGCGGGCCCGGCGGCGGCTTGTGCGCGCCCAGCCGGCTCGCCACCGGCCATGCGTGGATCTTGGTGATGTCCTTCAGCTGCTCGGCATCCGCCGGCGTGTCGGGATTGCTCACGCCCTTGACCTCCCAGAACTGCCGGAAATAACTGCCGCGCAGGTCGGTCGGATACTCGCGCCACAGCAACTCGCGCCCCATCTCGTGATTGAGGCCGACCATATAGGATTCGATGAACTTCGGGTTGGTCTCCAGCAGCGAGATGGTATTGGGCGGAATCAGCTGCAGGTTCGGGATCAGCAGCTCCTTGCTGATATCGCGCAGGTAGCTGTACATCGGATCCTCGAAGTCCGGATGGGCCATCGCGTCGACGATCTCCTCGGGCTCGTCGAAGGTCCATCGCGGCAGCTTGACGAAGGCCGACAGCCGCCGCGGAAACGACACGCGCGGGTCGATGGCGTGCCGCAGCCTGGCATTGCCGTTGGCCAGGTCGAACGCCGGCAGCGGCGCCTTGGGCGGCGTGCGCACCCCGGCGCGCTGCTGCAGCCGGATGGCGGCCATGCGGAAGTTGCGCGCCTCGATGCTGTCGGCGGCGGGTGTCGGCCCCGGTGTCGCCGCGGGCGCGGCCTGTCCCTCGTCCAGGTCCAGCGCTACGGTGAAGTCCGGACGCGGCGCCACCTGCTGCACGGACGCGAGCGCCTTCTCCGGGTCGGTAAGCGTTGCGGCCGCGTCGATCCGGCGCGCCTGCTGGTCCAGCCAGAAGAACGCCGCGACCGCTGCGACAGCGCCCAGGGCGGCAAGCACCCAGGCCCCGGCCATCAGGCCGAGCAGCAGCACGAGCGCGAGGGCGATCAGCAACGCCACGCTGCGGTTGCGGATCAGCCAGCGCAGCCAGCCCGGGAAAGTGCGCGGCTGGATGGCCTTCGCGACGTCCTCCAGCGACGGAATGCCCTCCGGCACGGAACGCGGCGGGGCCGGCGTCACCCGTCCGTCGTTGAGCGCGCCAACCACCGTGGCCAGCGCCAGCCCGACCGGGTTCAGGCTGAAGCGCCGTGCCAGCCGGCCGCCGGGACGGATCATGCGGCGCACGGGCGCACTGAACACTGGCGCGGCCAGGCGGCTCTCCGTCAGCTGCTGGCGAATGGTGGTGGGGCTGCCGAGCACCTTGGCGTGGACCGGCATGGTGACAGCGATAAGATTGGCGGGCTCGAGCCGGGCAAAGAATGCCGACGAGTACAGCGAACTCACCTGCAGCACGAACTGGTACTGCCGCATGGTGTGGTTCGCCTCGTGGACCTTCTGTACCTGCTGCCACGCGCGCTGCATGAAGGCTTCCTGGTTCTTCTGGACCACCGAGGTACCGAACGCGGCCGGCACACGGGTGCGCGGATCCCGGTTCAGGTCGTGCAGCCACCCGTCCTTGCTGGTATCGAGCAGCACCTTGTCCGCCTTGTGCTGCCGGGCATGGTTCTGCCCGTAGAACGGCAGCGTCACGATGGGATCGTTCAGGAAGGACTCGTCCGAACCCGGTGGCGCGTTGGTGGCCTGGATGGTCTCCGGCAGGTTGACCAGGATCTGCAATTCGTCCTGGAATGCGTTCGGCGTGAACACTGGCGGCAGGGATTGCGTGCGGTCCGTCTTCAGCGCGCCTTCGAGCCCCTGGACGAGCGGCGCGGCGGCAGGCAGTCCGACAGGCGGAGGCAGCCGCTCGCGGCCCTGCCCGTCGACCACGACGAAACCCGGCTCGGCGCAGTCCATCGAGCGGATGCCGATCCTGGCATCGAGGATGCGCGGCTGGAGCAGCTCAACCAGCGATTCGAAATCGGTGTTCTCACCCGTGCGGAACGACCAGTCGAAATAGAACGGCAGCTCCACGCTGGTGGTGGTGGCGTCCCATGCCGGCTTCTGGGCAGGGATGCCGGCCGTCTTGCGCCCCAGGCCGGCCAGGCGGCCGACCTCGAAGGCCGGCACCAGGAAAGCCTGGTAAGCCCGGTTCGGCGCGAGGTGCCGCGGCGACAGCAGCCGGCTGTAGATCTTGTCCGGATCGCTGGCGACCGCCTCCTGCAGCGACTTCAGGTATTGCTCAAGCCCCGACAGCTCGCTGGCCCCGATGTCCTGCTCGGTATGGACATGCGCGAACAGCCAGCTTTCGTCCGCGGGCGGCAGCGCCTCCTTGCGCTTGATCGTCACCACCGGCAGCGGCAGGCGGCGGTCGTCGCGCTCGAACTCCCCCTCTTCCAGCACCAGCAACTGGATCCACGGGCGCAGCCGTTCGCCGTCGGGCCGGGCCGGTGTGTAGCGCCAGGGAAAATCCTCGTCATAGAACTCGATAAAGGCCAGGTAGTTGGGCTCGAAGTTGGTGATCCAGTTGCGCGGCTCGGTGCGCACCACCATGTCGCGCTGGATGCCGACGATATCGCCCGAGCCGATCAGCGCGAATGGCTTCGGCGTCTGCGGCGCGCCATTGATGGACACGCCGATCGGTACCGAGGCGCGCTCGCCCGGCGGCAGCGCGGCCGCCGGATTCCCCAGCGTGTCCTGCTCGCTGATCCGGGCGGAGATGCCTTTGCGCGCCCACGACTGGAACTGGTATCTCGCGACTTCGATCGCCATCTCGTGCCTCAGGAGTTCAATTCGAATCGGGATACAACCTGGACCTGTCCCGCCAGCGCCGGATTGCTGCGGATCAGCTCCTGCTGGCGCTGCGCGGCCTCGGCCTGGGTCTTGAAGATCAGTGCGCCGCCCGCGCCCGCCAAGTGCGGCTTCAAGTCCGACACATTGGCGAGGGCAAAGTCCTCTTCCGGCAGGACCACCGCCTCCGGCGCGTTCATCGACGGCCGGGTCTGCTGGAACGCCAGCGCCGACCTGCGCACCGCGCTGCCCTTGACCAGCCGGTCATACGCACGCAGGGCGATCTGCACGAGGCCCCGGAACTCCAGGCGCACGACCTTGCGGTGCAGGTAGTTCAGTTCGTACGACACGTCGCGCCGGACCGGCAGCGGTACCACGAGATCGCCCGTTCCCGTCAGCGAAAAGCCGCTGGGCAGCGCCTCGAACGAGCGGCGCGAGAGCTTGTCACTGTCGCTCAGCTTGCTGAACTCGCCGGGCGCGAACTGCTCGCGCGTGTCCTGGAAGTTGGCGGGAATGTCCCCCCCGTTGGCATTGACATTGCTGAGCCGGAACTTGTTGACGTTCAGCGGTGCCTTGTTGCCGAATTTCTCGATCAGGTAGTTCTCGAGCGGAAACGAGCGCTGGCTGAAGGTCAGCACGCCCATGGGGTGGATGACCAGCAGCGAAGCGCTGTCCGCCTCGTCGATCTTGCGCAGGCTGACGTGCAGGTGATGGTTGGCCGGCAGTTCCGCACGCCAGTTGCGCGTGTCGGCGATCTCGCGTTGGAGCCGCTCCAGCAGGTCCTCGGTCTGGTTGCCGATGGCCGGCGCCGGATCGCCCCAGGTGACATGGAAATCGACGCTGATGTCAAAGAACAGGATGGTCAGGCTGGCTTCGCCCCTCGCATCCCACGGCGTAGGCCCCGACAGTTGCGCGGTGATATTGATGCCGGCGATGACGGAGGTATCCTCGCGCAGCGCAATGCCGCCATACAGCCGCGCGATAAAGCGGAACGGCTCGAACTGGAACAGGACGTCGTAGCCGAGGAAGCCGTAGACGTTGAATCCCATCGCCTCCGCATAGAGCTCGACCTTTGCGCCGAACTGCACCGTGTTGGCGGTGACGGCGAAGTACGATTCCACCTTCAGGCGCGGATTGTCGTCGGACAGCAGGCTGATGCCGATGCGCGCCATGTTGCGCAGGCCGTCCGGCAGCGCCGGAATGGTCGGGATGTCGCGGAAATCCGGATGGAAGCCGCCGACACTGAGGGCGAAGGTCTTCTGTTCTCCCCAGGACACCAGCAGCGCCATGCTGCCGGTAATGGTGTAGACCAGCAGCCGCGAATCGACCAGGTCGGCGCGGAAGAACAGATAGCCGCGATCGAAGTCGAGCACCCCGATAAAGTTGACCTGGAGCCTGAGGATCGGCGCGTCCTCGGCGGGAAGCACCGCGCGCAGCACGCCAACGATGGCGAACATCGGATTGGGGAGGTCGAGCAGCAGCCCCAGCTCCACCGTGATGATCGAGGGCGTTCCCCAGCCCAGCTTGGCCATCGGCCCGACCACGAAATGATCGTCCAGCGGCGGGAAGAACTGCCGGATATCGCTGATGATGCGATTGATGTTGGCCACCACGTCCTGCGGGAACAGGATGCTCTTGATGGCATTGGTGCGGACCCCTTCCACCAGCGCCGACACCGCGATGGTGCGGTTCAGGCCGATGATCCCGCCCACGCCGTTCAGGGTAAAGCCGAAGCTGAGCTGGATCGGCGTGAATTCCGCCGCGATCACGATCAGCAGCGAGAAGCCCGGCGAGCCGTCCGGCTGTTTGGTATTGATGATGCCGATGGCCTTGGCCGAGAACAGGCCCTGGAAATCGAGTTCGAGCGCACCGGCATACTCGCCCTTGTCGACATCGAACATCAGGTAGCCGCCCCCCTTGAAGCCGCCGGCCTCAAGCGACAGGCCTACCCCGTTGGGCGGCTTGAATTCGACCCCGAGGTCGGCCGGGCCGATATTGCCGGGCGCAAAGCGCACCACCGTGCGCAGGCCGATGTTCTCAACCACGGCCTGCAGCGGCCCGAGCTCGAATTTCAGCACCGCGCCGGCCTCGAGCGCGACGTCGCTCGCGCTCGGAGCCAAAGCGAAGCGCAGCGCCTCGATCTTGACCGGCCCCATCTCGAGGTGGGTGCCGAGTTCAAGGCCCAACTTCGCCCCGCCGTGGAAGGTGAACCCGGATTGCAGGCTCATGCCGAAGCCGAAGCCCGCTTCCGCCTGGATGTTTACGCCGGACAGCATCTTCTGGAGAAAGCCATCGCCCTCGCCCGGCGCGATCACCAGCCGCAGGGCCTGGGCCTGGCCCTCGACGCCGACGTCCACTTGCTGCGCGTCGCCCGCGATAAACCACTTGATGCCAAGCCCCTCGATCGACAGCCGCGTGCCCCCGCGCGAGCCGATCAGCACCAGCTCTTCGGCCTGGGCCGGTTTTTCCCGGATGGTAAGCGCGGCGCTGAAGGCGCCGGTCAGGTTCAGCATGCCCTCGGCGTTGAAGGGCGGACGGATGACGACGCCCACGCCACGGATCTCGCCCGAGGCATCGAACACGAGCTCGCCGCGTTCGCAGACGCCGAAATCGAAGCTGGTGGTCCCCATCAGGTAGGGCAGCAGCGCGATGCCTCGCTTCTTGCCCCCGGCGGGCTCGGCGGGAGAGAACGTGATGCCGAACTGGCTGTAAGTCACCGGCGTCAGTCCTTTCTGCAGCAGCGGAACGCGCAGCTCGGCAAGGTCGGCTCCGGTGTTGGCCAGCGCCGTGCGCGTGGCGTCGGCCTGACCGTAGAAGCCGCCGCGCAGGCCGGCCGCGCGCATGATCTGTTCGAGGCGGCCGAGGAACTTGCCGACATTGAAATCGGTGTCCCACTGGTAGACCTCGTTGGCGATGCTGCCCGGCTCGGTGATGAACTTGCCGAACCGGTCCCAGTTGATCAGCCGCGCCGGCGTCCCGCTTGCCGCGCCGGGCTCGTGCTCGATCAGGCCGAGCAGATGAAAGACGCCATGGGCTTCGGGCCGTTGCGCGTGGAGATAGTC
This sequence comes from Ralstonia pickettii DTP0602, assembly GCA_000471925.1. Taxonomy (NCBI): domain Bacteria; kingdom Pseudomonadati; phylum Pseudomonadota; class Betaproteobacteria; order Burkholderiales; family Burkholderiaceae; genus Ralstonia; species Ralstonia pickettii. The sequence continues at coordinate 2,074,366 of CP006667.1, read as the reverse complement.
CAGCACCAGGAAATCCGTCAGGCGACGCGGCAGGTCCCCGATATCCGGCACGCCGGCGCCGCCGCCGGCCTGCACCTGCACATGCAGCTGCCGGATCGCATCGATGGTGGTGCCGAGCTTGCCGAGCAGGTTGACGATCGCGGCGGCGACGCCGGCTTCGCCGGTGGAATTGGCCAGCGTATCGACGGCCGCCACCAGTCCCGTAGCCTCGGTGCCCAGGGTGGAGAGCGCGCTGCCGAAGGCGCCTGCGGGCAATTCATAACCGAGCTGCCGGAAGAACACGACCGCCTTGTCGGGCGTGTCGATCTCGCGCAGCGGTGCGATCGCCAGGCCGGCGCCGGTGAGGATGTTCTGCAGCGCGTCAGCCATGCCTTTGCCTCATGCCGGTTGCGTGACGATGTGGGACATATAGCTGGGGTGCGGACACACGCCCGCGGGTCCCTGCGTCCGGTCGGACACCACCCATTGCGAATGGCGGGCAAGATTGAAATCGAGGCCGGGCGCGATGGTGGGCGGCGCAACGCCGCGCCAGCCCGCGCGCATCCAGTGCCGGATTGCCTCGTGGTGCGGCCCGCCCCCGGTGCCGTCGTCGAGCAGCACCAGGATCTGCACATTGAAATCGACGCTGGTGGTGTGCGCCAGCTGGAACACCAGGCCGAGCGCCAGGAAGTAACGCATGCGTGCCGGCGCATCCTGGGTATTGGCATCCGCGGCGGCCAGGAACACGCGTACCGGCGCGAAGATGGAATTGGCGTTGGTCTGGATGAAGTTCCTCAGGTTCGTCCGCATCGTCGTGGCCTTTGCCACGGTAAAGCTGGCCGGCTCGGTGGGCGGAACGATGCGCTGCGGGGAATTGTGGAAGGACGCGTTGCTCATGCGCGCCTCCACCGCTTCATAGATGGTCTTGTAGTTGGTGAAGTGCGCGCTCAGCTGCGCTGCCGTGGATGTGGGGTCGATGGCGGCATCGAGCTGCGTCGTCCAGGTATTCAGGTTCCCCAGTTTTGGCGAGATGACACCGAGTTGCGCAGCCGTGGGCCGCTGCGCCACGCGAACCAGGAAAATATCGCCCAGCCGGTTGAACAGGTCCGCGAAGGCGACGCCCGGCAGCGCATCGAGCCGCGAGATGGTGACGCGCCGCGCCGGGATGCCGGCGCGCCATTGCAACTTGCAGAATTCCAGCACGCCGAGCTGGAAGGTCGTGTGCCAGAACGTCAGATGGGCCGCGCCGATGCCGAAGCCATCCGCCCACACGCCGAACTGCGTGCGGACCTGGGCCGCGGTATAGGTCGGCGGAATTCCGGAATTGTGCAGGCCGTTGATCGTCGCGGCCAGGCCTTGCGGCGGCTGGCCATGCATCGTCGTCGCGGAAATCTGGTTGAAGCGCTGGAAGAAATTGGGGGCTGTCACGACCGGACGCACCGAGCCCGTACGGCCGAAGAACGCCTGCACCGCGGCAAGGTAGGCCATGTCCGTGCCCGCCCGGCAGCCGCGGATGTCGATGGTGGTAAAGCGGTCGAAACGGGGTCGCACCGCCAGCATCTTGTTGCGGAAAGCATCGCCAGCGAACGCGGCCAGTCCCGCCGCCACGTTGGCGGCATAGCGCGCCAGGTTCGCGGGGCTTACGACTTGTGCGCCGCCCAGATTGGCAAGGCCCGCGATGGCGGCGGCCAGGGCATCGAGCTGCGGGCCGGGCACGTTGTCGGGGGCGGCTATCAGCCGGGGACGCAGATCGGTGAGCAGCAGGTCGTAGGCGCTCGTCAGATTGGCCCGCAAGGTAGCATCGGCGATGCCGGACATGCCGTGGGCCAGCACCCATCTGGCGGCGTGCAAAATAACGAATTCCTTCTTGTTGTCCGAGGGCGTGCCCGCCGGGGGAAATACCGCGTCGACCGCCGCGCCCTGCCCGGCCGCACGGACCGCCGACAGCACCAGCGTTTCAGGGCTGTTGAAGATGGTGAGCGCGCTCTGGCCGCCGACCAGGTCAAAGACCAGCAGCGCGCGCAGGCCCGCGATGCTGCTTTGCGCGAAGCCCTCGAAGAACCGCTTCAGCGCGCCGCGCCCCCCGTTGCGCAGGAAGTTGATCCCCATATTGCTGGGCTGGTCGGGCTCGCCCGGGTCCGGCACGAAAAAGTGCGACACGATGCGGATGCGGTCGAGCACGCCGCTTCCCGTTTCCGCCGGGTTGGCAAGCAGTTCCAGGATTTCCTCGATCGAGCCGACCGTCCTGGGGCGGAGCGACACGTTGTTGTGGAAGTTGAGCGCATTGGCGATAAAGCCGTTGTCGTTCGGCTGCGCCGCCGAGATGAAGGTGTGCTGCGGAATGAATTCGGGCTCGCCGAGCAATGGCGCCGGCCCCGTCGGCGCGGGCGCGGGGCGGTTCACCGCGGTCCCGCCGCCACCGCCGCCTGGCGTGCCGCTTCCCCCCGGTGTGTTCGGCGGGATCCCCTGCAAAGCCGTGGTATTCCCCGTCTGGTTCCGCCTGGTGGTTGGCATGGTCCCTCACCGGAGTGGTTAGCCCTTCTTATTTCACTCGTGATGCAACGGCCCTTCCCGATAGTGGCGAACGATCCAGTGCGCGCGCGTGCCCGACATGCCGGTAAGCACGTCGTTGAACGCAACGCCGCCGAAATAGCGGTCGCGCAAGGTCTCGAGAATGCGACCGCACTGGGTAATATTGCTTTTGGGAAAGCGGGCGCGGTTGAACAGGTCCGTTCGCGTGTCCACGTCCAGCGCGCCGAGCGCCTGGCGAAGCTGCGCTTCGGCCGAAGCATGCGGTGCGCCCGACTCCGGCAGCTCGGTCCAGGCCAGGGCGGGCGACGCCCCCGCGCTGGTCGGCGTGGTCATGGCGAGCAGCCCCATCCGGATCGCGCAGACGCCGAATCCTCCCGCGGCGAGCGTGGCGAAATCGCCCTCCGCGTCGTTCAGTGACGCGGCGATGCGGTCCAGCCGTTGCCTGCGGTTGTCGGGATCCTGTTCGAGCGCGCCGTCATGCACCATCGTGAACACGAAGGTCTTGAAGCCATCGCCCGGCTCAGGCGTGCCGAGCGCAACATTCTGGTAGTAGTGGTTGTGCTCGTTGACCAGCTCGCGCGCGACATCGGGATTGACCACCGTCGGGCCTTGCTCGTTACGTGCGCTCTCGATCAGCGCTTCGAGTGCCGCGCTGGTTCCGACCACGTCCTGCGTCATTTCAAGCCGTGCCTGCTCGGCGCTCCCGGCATCGAGGATGCGGACCAGCAGATGCAGGCTGCCGCTTGCGGGCGGACGGCAGCTCAGCTCGCCATGCGGCGTGGTGCGCACGTCAGGCGCGCCGCCATCCAGGGACATCGTCCATTCATACAACGCGGCCGACGCAGCAAGCGCCGGATCGGTCACGAACACGACGTAGACGTTATCGCGATTGACAACGATGGGAGAGGTGACAAAGGAAACCAGCGCGCAATGGCCGTCGCCCGAGACTACGGCCGACCCCAGATCGGAAGCCTGGAGTTGGCTCGGAATGCGACTCTCGGTTCTCCGAACGACCATAACTGTCACCTGTTATGACGGAAGAAGAACTCACTCTAGTCAATGCAACGTCACGCGACAAGCATGGCTGAGTGTATTGTCAGGGATGGATCACATTGCGGGAGAAAGCCATTAAAGCCGGTGCCAGATCGACGACAGCAACATCTGGGACGCCAGCCATGGATAGCCGCCTGCTCCGCTGATGAATGCGGCGGAGATACGCGAATGGGCCCGCCTCGGCAATGAAGCCGGTGCCCATACGATCGACCATGTACACCTGCCGGCGGTGCCGCTGGCCGAAGCCCGCCGGCAGATCGCAGCTTCCAAGGCGGACCTGGAGGACCTGGTGGCAGGGCCGGTCACGGCCTTCTGCTATCCATATGGCGAACAGCAGGCGGCGCACCGGGAGATGGCGCGCGAGGCGGGCCACGACAATGCCACGCTGACGCAGCGTGGCCTGGCACGCGTCGATGACGACCCCTTTGGCCTGCCACGCGTCCACGTGCACTGCGGGACCAACCTGTTCCGCTTCCTCCAGAAATGCCTGACGCGGCATGAGGACAGGCGGCGCGGCTAGCGGCGGGAGGCGGCCGGCCTCGCGCCACGGGGTCATGTGTGGCAGCGCCGCTTACGTCCAGTGCCCGGGCCATCTGCTGCCGCAGGACGGGCACCACTTCGGTTTCCAGGGGTGGCAGCACAGCCGGACGCGGTTGCGCAAGACGCACCACGCAAGACGCACCATTTTCGGGCGCGCCGAAGAAAAGCCCAACGCTTACTTACCGCGTCGCCCTGAGAATCGGCTTCAATCGTCTTCGTCATCGTGCCAACGGTGCCACTTGCGATGGCGCTCCCGCCACTCGCGCTCCCTCCACCGCTGCTCACGCCATGCGCGTGCTTGCCAATCGTCGTAGTAATAACCAGGCGCCACTACCACTGGGCGCGGCGCAACGTAGACAGGAGCCGGCTCGTAGTACACCGGGGGCGGAGGTGCTGCAACTACGACACCTGGAATACCGATGCCAATTCCGACGTCTACTCTTGCTTGCGCAGCGCTTGAGGCAAGCGCGGAGGCGGCTGCGATTACACAAACCGCCAAGATCTTCTGCATGATGCTGTTCCGTCGAATGATGCTCACACCTTAGGGCGTTCTCGCCCTGTCCGGTAGGAGCAGAACCTAAAGCCGGTTACCTTGTGTAACGACGGTAGGTTGTCACGGTGACCACTGCGGCTTGAGCGTCTTGTAAGGCTTTGTATCCACTCCTGTGACGGCAACAGCGCAACAGCTTCACCCTGGCTGTCGCTCCGAACCAACATCACCAATATGAGTGATGTGAATACACCCAAACCCGGTCGGTCCTTCCGTTCGGGTGGTTCTGCGATCTACCCGCTACCACTTCTAGCCCTCGACCACCCCGGCCGAGGGCCTTTTCTATTTGCCTGAGCCGGGCAAGGTTAGTGCGTCGTAGGAGCTCGCGCCTTCCTGGAATCCGGCTTCGAACGCTTTTACGGCGCCACGGCCGCGCCAATCAAACGCGACAGGGTTTCGCGCAAGTTGCCTGCGGCGGGGCATTGGGGCACACCGCGCCGCTGTGCGAGAAACGCCGGATCGTTGTAACTGGCCCCAGTCCGCCCATCAGCGTCCGACCACGAGTTTCAAGGGCAGATCAATGCCGATCGACTGCGCACACTCCATCAGAGGCGCGCCACCCTGCGCATTACCGAAAATCAGCAATTCGGTGGGCCGTCGACGCGATGCAGAGAACGTCAATCACAATCGCTTACAGACCGCCCACTCGGTCGATGATAGCCTTTGCGAACAGTCCATCGGCGGTGGCATGACTGCCGGAATGACATGCAAAGAAGGCAACATAGTTGCCTTCAATATTATTAGATGCGCGCCACCGGCCTTCTTGGCCGAAGAGGACGCACGCAGGAGTTACATCATCATGCTGACCGACGTTGTTTTACGTTCGGCCTTTCGTTCAGATTGGCATCACATAGCTGCATTGCTTGATCGATGCGGCCTCCCCACCTCGGATACATTCAAGATAATCGAGGACTTCCAAGTTGCGCTGTATGAAGGCCGCATTATTGGATGTGCAGCTGCGGAGCATCACGGCTCGAGCGTTCTAATTCGCTCAGTAGCAGTGGAACCTGATTACCGAGACAGAGGCATTGCAGGGTGTCTGGTTGAAACACTATTGATGCGGGCTCGCGGCACAGAAGCACGAGACGCCTATCTCTTCTCCACGGTGGCTCCCGCTTACTTCGCTCGCTGGGGATTCTCGCTTGTTGCGGATGAAAAAGTGCCACTGGAGGTGAAGTCATCGCCCGCAGTCCAGCGCGCGGCCCAAGCATCGGCGCTTGGCATGCGATGTGAGCTGCGATAGCGAGAGTGTCTCGTTGGATGCCAATTCAACGTTACTAGCCTGAGGTCCCGCTGACTACAGCCCCTACAACAGAGGATGGCAAGGCTAACTGGTCTTCGCTGTTTTTACGAGGGAGCTTTATCCCCTTGTTGTTTGTCAATGTCGACTGGCCGCTTCGCAACATCGAGCGGCCAGCCAACTACCAACGCCCAACGTCCGGGAAGGCAACGGCCTGTCGGGAAGGTCTAGCTCCAGCCCCGCATGTCCATACGGTGTACCTTGTGGTGTGCGCGTCCATGGGCTGCATCTTGCCGTTACCGGCCACGGCCGTTTATGAGCCGAACTACGAAGCCGGGGCCAAGTCGACGCGGTAAAAGATCTGGCTGACCGACGAGCCTGCGTTTGGGCTAGCCGGCCTTTGGAGGGATCGGCCGGATGACATTTACTCGTTCACCATGCTGACGGTGAAAGCCGACAAGCGTTCCTGCGGCTGCTGCCGGGCGATCAAATGGTTGCTGAGCCGCAAATTGACCGCAAGCCCAACGCATCGATGGATGTTCTCATAACCAAGGCAGCGTTCTTTGTGTACGTGATGACTCGTATTGTCTGGGACTTCGCCCTCATCTCGCGGGCAAAGCGCAGGTCGAGTTCCTTCGGCGTGGCTAGAGGTTGCTCTTCCTTTGGACCAATACCGGTGAGCTTCCGGAGCGCGGCAACAAGCGTCCGAGTTTTTCCTGAGCCTGCTCCAGCGAATAGGAAGAAGCTCCTTGGAGGTGCACTGGTCACATATCCAACAATCTCGTCAACGACGCCGGCGTCGCGGTCATTAAGGCTTGCGAGCTGGTCGGCCATCAGAGCGTCTCCTTTTTCAGAGGCGCGAGTTCCTTGTCAAGCCAAGCAAGTGCTTCACCGATGTAGGCGGGACATGCCACCTCTTCCTCCTCACTGATTTGCTCGAACATGGTGGCAGCGAATTCTCCCTTATTGAATCCGTCTCGCAACAGGGCATGCAGCTCGACGCAGAGCTCGTTAGGTTCTGGCCTTTTCTGGACAGCCTCAACGACTGCCGCTAGCGGACCGCGGAGCTTCTCCGGAGGCGCTTCGCCAAGGGCAGACCCCTTGGCTTGGGCGTCGCCCAGCCTCCTGAACCATTCGATATTGGAAAGCACAAGAGAGTCTTCGAACGAACTGGGCCAGGGACCGTCCTTGGGGACTGGAGTCTGCCAAGCGAAGCGGACACGGCCGCCGTTGCCATTGGTCCAGGTATGTTCCTTCTCCGCCGGGACCGCTAGAAGGTGAAGCTGCTTTTCCTTTGGATGCCACGAATTCAATGTATCGTTACCGCATTCCAGCTTCGTTGGGTCATCGATCGCCGTGGCCTTCCGAACGGTTCTACCCCCGTCAGTCTTCTCAACGCGGACCGGGTCGATGTCAGTAATTACCACGGTCGGGATACCCAGCCTCTCTACGAGCGGGCGCAGTCGATGTGCATGCCGGCCGCCGATGTCTAGGAAGGAGATGTAGCGGCGATCAAGCTCGGGAAAATCGCGCTCGATGAACAGCGGGACGAGCATCCGTTCTGCAGCGCCCTCCACAAAGATGGCAGCGTCAGCGAAAAGCAGGTCCGTATGCTGCACGCGAAAGTACCGCTCGGCAAACATGCGCGTCTTCTTGTCTGTCTTGAACGCGGTGGCGAGGTTAATGACGTCAGAGCATGGCAAATCCCCCGGCTTGGACGGAACCGTCCGCCGGACATATCGCAGGCGGTCGAAGTTTTCAGCATGAGCTAAGTGGCTGGCGTGCGTGCTGACGATCAGTTGGCTGCTCAGATGCATGTACTCCTGCTCAGCAGGAGTAATCAGATCCATCGCTCGCTGGGTGAAGATTCGCTGTACTTGAACGTGTAAGTGTGCCTCAGGTTCCTCCACCATGACCAAGTGAACTGCCGCGGGACTTCCCTCCTTGGGATTCAAGCGAGAATCGCGAAACGACACCAGTTGGTAGCTCAGCGATTGGAGATTTTGATAGCCCAGACCAATCGAATACTCTGGAAGGAAGACGTCTGCTAGCGTGTCATCGAGGCGGTACTGAACGGCCGTGCTGTGATCGAGCAGGTCGCCGGTTTGGATGCGCGTGCGAAAGTGAATTTCTTGAGGATCATGAAGCGTGGGGTAGCCCAGCTTTTTCACGTGCTCAATAGACGGTGTCAAAGCCGTCTTGATTCGTGCATCCAGCTCAAGTTGAGCCTGGGCAATTGCTCCAACAAGGTCGGGATGATGGCCCTGGCTTGAAGTCGCCACATTGAGGTGCTGCCTAGCGTACTTCAGCAATTGAGTTGAGAACATGCCAACGCGATGGGTACCAGATGCCGAACGCGACTCGGCCTCTTCGGTTCCTAGGCCTCGCTGGGCTGCAACAAAGTCAACTCGGATTACCTTGGCTAGCTTAGTGAAGTCGATAGCTTTAGCCTTCTCAGGCAATGCCTGCGGCAGCTCTGGCGGCTTCTTCGCCAATGGCCCAAGCGTTGGGTCCAACTTGTGTAAGCGCTAAATTCAGCACACCTTGTTGAGTCGAACCGTTTCCCGTTAACGTATGCAAGACGGGAACGTTACCGGGTAACCATGACGAGGGGAGTGCAGGATGGCGCAGACGACAGCTCAGCGGCAGGCGGCCTATCGGGCAAGGCGCGCGACGGCGGGCAAGAACGGCAACGGAGAACGTCGGCTGGACATGTGGGTAAGTAGCGAAGCGGATCTCGCGCTCGCGCGGCTGGCACGCCGTTACGCGGTAACGAAGCGAGAGGTGCTGGAGCGGCTGATCGCGCGAGCCGACGACGCCATCGTGCGCCGGCTCGATCCGGATTCGGAGCAATGGGATCTCTATTTCAAGGCGAGCCGGTAGGCTCGCCAGTTACCGGGTAACGGGCGAGTGCTCCCATTTGGCCGATCGGCGCCTCGGGTGCGGTCGGTCGTCGTTCAGGCGGCAGACGCTGCGACGAAGCTGAACGGCAGCAGGTCGATGACGTCCGCGTCCGGGGCGCGCTGCGGCAATTCGGTTAGTACGTGCAGCAGATAGGCGTACGGCTCAACGCCGCAGGCCCGGCACGTGAGCATCAGGCTATAGACCATCGCGCTGGCCTTCGCGCCGGCGACCGTGTCGCTGAACAGCCAGGACCTTCTCGCGGTTGCAAACGGCCTAACGTCTCGTTCGATGACGTTGTTGTCCACGGGCGCACGCCCATCGACAACATAGCGGCTCAAGTATTCCCACTGATTCCGCGTGTAGACGATCGCCTTGCCCAGCAGGCTCTCTGGCAACACCCGCGGGGCCTGCTCGTCCAGCCACGCCTTGAACGCCGTCAGGAGCGGTACGCTATGCTGCTGGCGCAGCCGATACGTGTAGTCAGCGCGCGATTGTCCTTCGGGCAACTCAGCCTTGGCGAGCGCCTCGACCTGGTAGAGGGCCTTGAAGTATTCGAGCGCCTGCGCGGCGTGCCCGCCAAGCTTCTTCTGCCCCTTGAGCGCATCGACAAACGCGCGTCTCGCATGCGCCAGGCAGCCGAAGTGGGTCACGCCCTCAAGCGTGCGCCACGCGCTGTAGCCGTCGGTCATCAGCATGCCCTCGTAGCCGGCGAGAAACGCCTGCGGGTACTCCTGTCCGCGCCCTGGCTGGTAATCGAACAGCACCACGGGTTCCCCGCAGTCCTCCGCGCTGCGGTAGACCCACATATATGATTTGCTTTGCGCGGCCTTGCCTTCCTCCTTGAGCACCTGCACCGTTGTCTCGTCCGCATGGATCAGTGGCTGCGATAGCAGCGTGCGGCGCAGCGCCTCATACAGCCGGCTGTAATGCAGCTCGGCAGGCCGGATGATCCAGTTGGCCAGCGTGCCACGGCCAACTTCAATGCCGGCGCGCCCGAGCGCATCTTCCATGCGATACAGCGGCGTGCCGTCAACGTACTTGCCGATGGTCACTGTCGCCAGCATTGCCGGGCTTGCGTTGCTGCCCGGCAGTGGTTGCGCTGGCATCGGCGCGGTCACCACCGGCGTGCGTTCGGCATTGCGCTCGCAGTGCCGACACGCGTATTTGAAGCGGACGTGCTGCAGTACGGAGACCTTTGCTTCGATGTGCAACTGCTCGCTGACTTCCTCGCCCAAGCGGTGCATCGAGCCCTGGCAGCACGGGCAGATCTTCTGGTCTTCGGTCAGGTCATACTCGATGCGCTGGCGCGGCAACTCCGCCGGCAGCGGCTTGCGGCCACGTTTGCGGCCTGCGGGCTTATCGGGCTCTGGCAGCCCCGTGTCCGGCGGGGCGAGCGCTTCGTCCTCATCGTCGTTGGCCGGCGCCGCAGCGGCCATTTGTTCGGCTTCGTCGAACACGCGGTCCTTGATCTTCTCGCTGCTTGGCGCGAAGCGTTTGGATTGGGGGGCGCCATGCGCCCGTGATATGTTCGGCGGTCGGTACGCATCGCGCCATCCCCCAGTCGGGGCAGGCCGGCGGCTATCACCGCGTTGCCAGTCCAAACTGTCGCTGGATCTCCGCCAGCAGGCCAACTGCTGCAGCGGCAGTGGACGACCGAGGCCCCGGTGGAAGCGGAGTTGCTCGACGACGGGTTATTTCCGCGCTACCGGATCAATTCGGCGGTGCTTGGCCTGCTCCTTGCATAACTCGTTGATATAGAACCGTTTTCTTGCTGAAACCGTGTCAATCAGCACCGAAAGCACGGTCACCCCTGTAGCGGGGGTTTCGCGGGTCACAGACTTTGACGTGGCGCGTTGCCGCACCAGCGGATTCGGTCTCGCCGCGGTTCTGTCGAAGTAAGCCAGCGAGGACGAAGAACCCGGCGGGTTGATTGGGCTTATGTTGCCAGGGAATAGAACTGCTCTGCAGCGGACAGACTGCTCCCTTCGGCGCATTGCATTTGGCCCTTGGCAATCATGTGGATGAGCTCGATACCGTCCAGCAGGCGATGGGAGCTTCTCGTTCGGCGTTGACGTCGTTCAGGGCCCCCAATCGCCCCTGACCAAGATGGGGCTGCAGCGGTTCGGCAGCGCCGCCCAAGGCGACCCTATCCATCGGGCAGCTGATCATCTGGGCAAGATGCTGCGCACACTCTTCTTGTGCGATTTTTTCAGCAACGCCGAGTTTCGTCGGGAGTTGCGCACGCTACTCAACCGAGGGGAGTCGGTGCACCAGCTTCAGCGTGCCATTTACTCGAGCAAGGTACACCATAATCGCGGGCGCCGTCAGGACGAAATGATCGCGATTTCCGGATCGCTGACGCTGCTGACGAACCTGGTGATTGCCTGGAACACCCAGCGTATGCAAACGACGGCCGATGCTTGGCGCCACAAAGGGCAACGGATTGAAGATGACTGGCTGCGCCGCATGGGGCCCGCGCATTTCGCGCATGTGAATTTCCGGGGCATCATGAGCTTTCCGATCGACCTGTATCAAGACAGCGTGCTCGAGGTGGCACCGAAGCGTCGTGCGGTGTAGCAAGAATCGAGATCTTCCCCGATATGCGGGTGCCGGGCTGAACCAAGCCCGCGTCGATCAAGCCCGCGCGGATGCCGAGCGCGATGCCCTACGCTCCGCGGTACAGCAACAAGTGGACGAGCTAGCCAAGGTCACCGGACGGTTCGACGCCCAGCAGCAATCGCTGGCGGACTATCGGACACAGCTCGGCGTGGCTGGTCCGGCAGCTTGAATGCGTAAGGTTTTGCACGAAAAGGACGGCACTTGCGAAAACGGCGGATTCTCAACCCATTGATTCAAAACGAAAATTTGAAGAAAACCGTAAGATTTTGCACGAAAAGGACGACTACCCCATCTCGACAGCGGTGCCTACAGCGACGTAATCTGGAAAGCCTTGCGGCAAGCGGCTTTCCAGCTTCCAAGCGCCAGATTTCGCACCAAAAGTACGATGACTCCATGAAAGTCTCGACAGCAAGCTGAACTGACAGGGCCTCCTCCCCGCCACCAAGTCACGCGCGGCTTGCACGAACCAGCCTCGGCTCCATTCAAGACTCAACTTTATGTAAGGAAAACATGCCTCGTACCCCGAAATACATCTCCGAACTGGCCGCAACCCTGCGTGAAGCCCGCATGCCCAAGCCTGCGATTCGCCTGGGAGAACTGACGCTCAACGTCTCCCCTGCGAAAGGGCCAAGTGGGTCACGACCAGCAGGATGGCAATTGCTTCGGGGCGTCCACGAGTACAACGTCACCATCGGCGGTACAGAGCTTCCGCTCAGCATTCAGCTGTACCTCAACCCTCTCAATCACTACCGACTTTTTGCGTTCTCGACAACAGGCATGCTGTTCAGCCTGAACTTTACAACCACAGTCGATGCCGGCGGTATCGTCTCGCTGTCTCAGCGCATAAAGTTCTCTGAAGGACGCACCAGTGATCCGAACGCGGCACTCAATATCAGGCAGGCAAAGGCGAGACTCTTTGCTGACGTCCTCTTGCGCTGCGGCATACCCGTCACGGACAACCTCGAAGTTGAGTTCGGCACCTTTTGTAGTCGCCGCCGGGTATTTCTCGACACCACACCCGAGCAGTTCCTGGGAAGCTTTATTTCCGTTGCCCTCCTGAAAGGCCATTTCCAAGGTAACAAGGGGTATCAATTCGCTTGTATGCCTCGGTTCGACAACTCGTTTACCTGGCGTTGGAACTCGACAGAGTCGGTGCGCTCGAAGCTGGTGCCCAACAAGAAGGGCCTCCTGGGAGAACGTGCCATTCCCTTGGGGCTTCGCTTTCAAGTCCTCGAGCGCGATGATGGAAGATGTTGTAGCTGCGGCAGGTCTCCCACGAACGGAGTCACGCTCCACGTTGACCACATCGTGCCGTTTTCCACAGGCGGGCTGACCATCCTCTCGAACCTTCAAACGCTCTGCAACGAATGCAACTTGGGCAAAGGAAATCGCTCCAGAAAGCGTTTTCTTGCATAGAGAGTGGGCCCAATTCGGACCTGACACAACTCCCATTCTTCAAGAAGCCGTGCATTCTCACTGACCTCACAACGAAGGCGTCCCGGATACCGCTGTACTGATACCCTCACTGCTCAAAAGGCAGTGGGATTTTTTCAATGGTTGGGACTGGATGCAGGATCGGCTGCGCCGATCCTGCATCCAGGGCGAAGCCCTGCCGCTTGGACTCCGTGATAAGGTCGAACAGGCAGACCCTGCGCCAGGACATATAGAGGGCCGGCCGGGATTCGAAAATATGTGAGGCGTCACATATTTGCGAATCCCGGCCACCCCTCACTATTGGCTTCGAGCACAGCGCTGACGTTGCCAGGCGTGCCTCGCACCGTGTGCACCAGCCCGCTTTCGGCATCGACGCCGATATGAGCTTTCATGCCGAAATACCACTGGTTTCCTTTCTTGCTCTGGTGCATCTCCGGGTCGCGTTCGCCCGCGGCATTCTTGGTCGAGCTCGGTGCGCTGATCAGGGTCGCGTCCACCACCGTGCCCGCGCGTAGCATCAGGCCCTTGTCGCGAAGGATGTCGTTGACCAGCGCGAGGATCTGAGCAGCCAGCTTGTGCTTCTCCAGCAAATGACGGAACCGCAAGATGGTGCTCTCGCCGGGAAGTCGCACCGTCCAGTTGTCCAACCCGGCGAACTCCCGATACAGCGGCACGTCATGCAGCGCTTCTTCCATCGCCGGGTCCGACAGGCCGAACCATTGCTGAAGGAAGTGGATGCGCAGCATTGCCTCGACCGCAAACGGAGGACGGCCGCGCTTGCCTTCCGGGGCGTACGGAGCGATCAGCATCACCAGATCGGCCCACGGCACCACACGGTTCATCTCGTCCAGGAATTCGCGCTTACGGGTGCGCTTGGTCGACAAGTTCAGTCCAAGGTCAGTTTGCTTCATGCGCTACATGCTCGCTGGCTCGACGATTCATTGCAAGCACATCCGCCGGCTAATTGTGCAGAGCATCCCTAGCAGTGATGGCCGTGCTCCTATCAAGGGAAATGGTGGCAACCATGCCACGATGAGTGGTGAAACCTATTTGATCTCAGGAAGTCAGGCAGGCCGACAGAGTCCATCAAGCGTGGTGAACGTGCCCAGCAATATATATCGAATAGAACTTAATCGATTCGACATGGCTGGGCACCGACGAATTCTAACGCTCTATACTACCATCGGCGACACAATAGCCCCCCAATCGTTCGCGAATCGTAGAAGTCCAGTGTCAGCATGGCAGTTAATATATTCGAATGAGGGCGTTGTGCCAATTGCGAATACCTCGTGCCAGGTTACAACGGAGCGGGCTGCGCCGTACTTTCTCCGCATCGCAAGCGCATGCTGGAAGATGTCCAGATGACTCTTGTGGCTGGCAGCCCAATCTTCTAGATGAGCCAGCGACAGAAAGTACCCGTGCTTAGATGTTTCCATCAGCTCGTTGCCTTGCCGATCAAGGTTAACAAGCGATCTTAGAGACACACATCCGGTGCCTTCTGAATTATCTTGAAGATATTTCACCCCGGAGTCCAGCTTCGGCTGAAGGTTGGTCACATAATCGTCAAGTTGATCATCTTTCGCGTTTTGCCAAAACTGGCCTGTTCTTATGCTGACGAGGTTAGTGGGAACATCAATGCGGACGCGTTGACCCGGCCCTCCCTTGAAACTTGCCGCAGGCGCAATGTTTCCGTAAGGGGAACTCAATGGATCAATCGCCGAGATCGCTATACGGTCTCGCATTGCTCCAAAATATCCAGCGGTAAACATCGGCTCCAGCCGGCTATTTTTCGTACACGCAATACCTGCACGGTATATTGATTCGGAAAAAATCGTCTCAAAGCGTTCCACAGGGACGATTAGGGTCTCCCGCCAGTAACCCACCCCCTCGCTTGCGCGATTAGAATGGGAAAACCAGGCATTGAATGGATCGTGACACTTCCAGAGCGAGTAGCGGGTCAGGTCAGTCCAGTACCCTACAACTACGGAATTGACAGCCCCGCGCTCATCGATGCCGCGCATTTCCTCAAACGAATCCGGCCCCCATTCGCGTTCGAATGCATCGCGCACGCGCGAGAAGAAGTCTTGTTCGCCCTGCATGTCTTTCACATCCCTTTGCAGGGCGAGGTAGTCCGAGACGACTGTCACCACCGGTGCGTCCCACTGGACTTGGAATTTTGGTGCCGCGGGCTTGAAGTCTCCGGGCCGCCGGGCCGGGATCGAACGGGGATATTCAATACGCACACTCATTGCTCAACCTCAATCGCGGGAAAGTTTGTGTGGAGACGGGCTACCGTCGATTGCTGCGATTCATTCACAAGCAGGCGAAAGACATCTGGACGCGCATAGTGCCCGACCACATCGTAGTCGAAACATGCGCGAGGAATTTCTGCAAGGTCGATCTCGGCCACAAGCACGCCCTCCCCCTCGAAATTCGGGCCTGCCAATACATTACCAAGAGGATCGACAATGCAGCTGCCACCGACCGAAACGACGGCATCGAGCGGCTGATCTTGAAACGCCGGATAGTCGGCCGGGTAGTCCGAACGACGGGCGAATTGATTGCTAGATAGCACATAGCATCGACCTTCAAGCGCAATATGACGCATCGTCGGCAACCAGGTATCGCGTCCATCTGCGGTCGGCACGCAGTAAATTTCGACGCCTTTGGCGTACATAGCCGTCCGGAATAGCGGCATATAGTTCTCCCAGCAGATAGCAGCACCGATCTTCCCGATGCCCGTGTCGAACACCGGCATGGTGGATCCGTCACCTCGACCCCACACGAGGCGCTCCGACCCTGTCGGACCAAGTTTACGGTGCTTACCAAGGAACGCACCATCCGGCCCGAAAAACAGCGCGGTGCAGTACAGTGTTCCGCCATCGCGTTCGATCACCCCGATAACTAGATGTACTGCATATTTGCGCGCAATGCTTGATAGCCTATCCACAACTGGACCAGGTACGTCTACGGAACTGTCCCAATAGCGCCGATACCAATCACGACCATCCTTGCCCCGATAGCCGACTGTCGTATCAAAGCTCATGCCACGAGGATACGCCGAGAGGAATGCCTCCGGAAAGAGGACCAACTTTGCATTACGATCGCTTGCTTCTCGCGTCAGACACTCGACCCTCTCAACACTGGCATCAAGATCAAACGAAACAGGTGCTGCTTGGACGACAGCGACGTTGAATTTTCTAGACATGAAAGAATCCTCAGTTGGGATAGCCACGGCTTTCGATTTGGGTGACCGGAACGGGAACATCAGGCACTTCCTGTTCGGGCTGTTCCCTCAGGAACAACGCTCCAATGACAAATGTCAGCGCTGCAAATACCACTGGGTACCAAAGTCCGAAGTAGATGTCACCAGTCGCAGTGACCATTGCAAATGCCATTGCGGGAAAGAAACCGCCGAATATGCCATTGCCTACGTGATATGGAAATGAGAGAGCGGTGTATCTCACACGCGCCGGGAACATCTCCACGAGAGCGGCTGCCAGTGGGGCATAGACCATAGCAAAGTAGGCGCACAGGACTACCAACAGCAAGATCACCATTGGGCGGTTCACCTGCGCCGGATCAGCACGGTGCGCATAGCCAGCTCGCTCCAGGGCTCCGTGCATAGCCGCACCATCAAAGCCGACAATTGATGTAGTGCCAATCGTCACGGTAGGTCGCTCCGCAGCAGATTCAACATTCGTATACGGGACGCCCGATTTAGCCAACATTGCTTTGATCTTGTCGCACTCGGTCGTTGGGGGATTCTTCCCGAGCAGGTCGATCTGGAAACTGCAAGTCGACGCTGCGGCGTACACCGTGACTGGATGGTTCTGCGTCGCCGCTTCTAGCCCTGGATTTGCGTAATGGGTGATGCCCCGGAAAATAGGAAACAGTGTCAGGGAGGCGAGCAGACAACCCGTGAGGATGACTTTCTTCCGTCCAATTTTGTCCGACACCGCGGCCGCGATCCACATCATGGGCAAAACGAGCACCAGCGACGTCACATTCAGGAAGCTTGCCGTGCCAATGTCAAGACGAAGTGTCTCCATCATGAAGAAGAACGAATAGGTTTGCCCAGTGTAGAGGACAGTCGTGACTCCCATGACGAGACCAAACAGCGCGATCAGCATCGCCTTTACATTGGCCCAACTGCCGAAAGTTTCCTTGATGGGACGCTTCGAAGTCTTGCCTTCTGCCTTCATCCGTTCATACACGGGCGACTCATGCAGGACCGTCCGAATGTAGATCGAGACTGCCAGCATCAGCGCCGAAAGAAGGAACGGGATACGCCATGCCCACTCTTCGAATTCATCGCCGAAATACGACCTGCATGCAAACACAACAGCAAGCGCGAGAATCGTACCGCCAGCGCCGGTCATCTGGATCCAGCTGGTATTGCGCCCCTTCTTACCTGGACTAGCATGTTCCGCAACATAGATCGCCGCACCGCCGTACTCACCACCGAGGCCAAGCCCCTGCAAAACACGAAGGGCCAATAAGAGTATTGGCGCCCAGATGCCCGCCTGCGCGTAGGTCGGCAACAGGCCTACGCAGAACGTGGCGCCACCCATCAAAATGATGGTCATCAGGAAGGTGTACTTGCGTCCCACGAGGTCACCAAGTCGACCGAACAGCAATGCTCCGAGCGGGCGAACAGCAAAGCCCACTCCGAATGCAATAAGGGCAAACAGGTAAGCGCTCGACGGCGACAGTGGTGCGAAGAACTGCTTGGAAAAGACCGACGCAACCGCGCCGTAAAGGAAAAAGTCGTACCACTCGAACAACGTGCCGAGTGTTGATCCGACGATGACGAGTCGTTCGTGCTTCTTGGTTTGATTGGATAAGTCTGGTCTGTGGTTCACGTTCCCTCCTCAATGGATCACTCACAATTGCGATCCGAGTAAGCGGATGCTAGGAGGCGGGAACAGCTCCGTCAAAACAAACCAGAAAAAATGTCTAGGTAATTGCCTAAGTTATTGTTTTACATAGATATTTTGTGTACTACGACGGCATACGAAACTCGCATCCTTCATGCCCAGTTAGCAGGCATCTCCTCGCATACGGCCATCGCTACCGCTCTTTTGCAGCACAACCTGAAAGCAGTCTGATCACGCGGCTCCGTGCGTGTCACTGTTGACCTCTCTCGATATCATCCACAATCCATCGAACAGCGCGGCTTGAAAAGCAGCGAATTCCGCACTTTCGATACATAGTGCAAAGTGCTCACGACGGGAGGAAATGTAGGCCACTTTGTCGTCGTAGATATATGAAGTCATGCCGAGGTCAAGCCCCGTCGGCGCATACCGCAATTCACGGCGCTCCGCGCGTGAAGCCGGCCAAATCGCCGCGGTTTCTCGACTCTCGGATCGGATTACGCGCAACCGGATTTCCGCTTTCGTGCGAGCTGCAATGTAGCGGTTCATGACATCTAGTCCTGGTGTCTCCATCAACTCCGCCATGGCCAAAATGCCGCGCAACTCTCCGCTTCGGCATGAAAGCGTGTCGTACAGCACTTCCGTAATGCCTTCTAGCCCTTCAAAGTATCGAACACGCGGTTTATGTCCGGCTTGGTGATGGAGCATTCGTAGCTGCGGGACAATGTCAGCCGCTATTTGTCGTTGCTGCTCGATTCGGCGCAAGATTACGAACGGATCTTGAGCTTGAACAAACACCTTGCTCTTTCGCTCAATGCGGGAAATTAGGCCCTCAGAGACTAAACGCTGCATGACCTCGTAGGCATTGGTGCGCGCAATACCCGCGTGGTGAGATACATCTGCTATCGTGGCCTCACCTAACTCTAGGGCTGCCAGATAAAATCGAGCGCGATTTCCCTCGATGCCAAGTTGCGCTAGGGCGCGCTCCAGTTCGGATTCCACCATACTTTGCTCACTTTTAAAGGGGGACTGCCACCGGCCGCCGTCCCATACACGCTTTGCTGGTCCAAGGGCTTCACAACTCCAGCGTGCATTGCATTGTTCTTCCGTTGACCAGCACAAAGCAGCTTGCATTGCGCCCCGTTAGCCTTAGGAAGGCCGCCGCGCACGCTGCTGTCGAATAACGTCGCACTACTCGAAGAGAGTCCTCGTGCTTTGCATGCGCAATCTGCCGGTGGCCGCTCTGGATGCGGCTTGCCATAAGGCTTTTGGGTCACGAAGGATCCTTTCGATCAGTACCGCCGCGATTTCGCACGTAAAGTACGAATTCCCTCCGAGAATGACCGGCGAATACGAGTAATCTTAAGCATCGTCCGTTCTCCATGCCGCAAGTCCGTTAGGGCCCTGATCAAGAAAGGGAGTCCGCTATCACAAAGAAAGCCACTCCGAAATAGGCCGGAACAGCCTGCGCGCACTTCTATCCAACCCGGTAAAACTCCACGCTCTGCCCCGCATTGACCGCCCGCCGCAGCCAGTCGGGCATGTCGCCCTGCCCGTCCCAACTCTGCCCCGCGGCGTTGCGGTAGCAGACCACGGGCGGTGGCGCGGGTGCGGGTGGCGGTGGGGGCGGTGGCGGAGGAGGCGGCGGATCGAAGCACCCCGCCGCTGCCAGCTCCTCCATGGTCAGCCCGTAGTCGGCCATCTCCGCCTGGATCCAGCGGATCGCCGCCGCCCGCTCATTGATTTCTGTCATTGGTGCTGTCGTTGCTGTCGTCACTGCTGTCGCTGCCGTCATCCGGGTTCAAGGCGGCGGCTGGCGCGCCCTGCTTGTCGTCTTGCTGTTCGTCCAGCTGTTGGTCCTGTTTTGCGCCTGGCGCCGCCTGCCCGGTCGGCGCCGGGCTCCCGGCCTTGCGCCGCCGCCCACCACCCTCTCGCTCGGGCGGCCCCATCCGCAATTCTGCCAGCAGCTGGCGCGCCAGCGCCGCTTCGGCCTCGGCCCGTTCGGCCCGGCGCTGCGCCGCGCCCAACTCTGCCTGCACCGCGTCCAGGTCGTGCGCCGCTTTGCGCTGCGCCTGCTCGGCGCCGGCGAGCCGATCGGCGAGCGCGGCGGCCTGCGCTTCAAGCCGGGCGCGGACCTCGGCCTGCGCCACCGCCGCGTCGCGGGCCTCGCTACGCGCCGCCACCAGTTCGCCGCGCAACGCTTCGGCCGTGCGCTCGCTCTGCTGGCGCGCGGTGCGCTCCGCGTCCAGTTCGCGTAAGGCGCGCCGCTCGCTGGCCTCGGCCCGTTCCTGGGCGAGGGTCACCTGCTCCCGGGCACGCTCGAGCTCGGTCGAGAATTGGGTGCGCAACTCCGCCAGTTGCCGCCCGGCGGCGTCCAGCTCCGCCCGCCCCGCTTCCAACTTGGCCTGGGTCGCGGCGTGGACCTGCCGCTCCGCCGCCAGCGCCGCCTGCACCGCGTCGTGCGCCGCGCGCGCTTCGGCCAGCTGCGCCGCGAGGGCCGCCGCCTCCTCCCGCGCGCCCGCGGTCTCGGTCCGCGCCGCGTCGCGCTCGGCCTCGGCGACGCTCACAGCATGGCGGGCCTCGGCGCGCAGCGTGGCCAGCTCGCCGGTGGCGGCCTCGTTGGCGGCCTGCCAGATGGTCTGCACCGCCCCGGCCGCGATGTCCTTCAACGCCTCCGGCAAGTCGGGATGGTCGATGGTTACGCGGGTGCGCCCGCGCAGTTCCTGCCAGAACCCCTGCAGCACCTCGGCGGGCGTGCCCATGCTGCCCTTGCGCACCAGGCTGTAGAGCTTGTTGGCGGTGGGCGTGACGCCGTAGCGGAAGAACAGCAGGCCGCAGACCTCGCGGTACAGCGCGCGGGTCTCGGGAAAGCGGCTGCGCAGCTCGGCCAGGTCGGTTTGCAGCGCGGCGTCGGTCAGATCCAGGTCGGCAGCGGCCATGGGGATTAAAGACAGAAAAGTTATGATAAATATTACACCGTAATACGTAGCAAAGCCAATTCTAGGCCGCATACTTTAGACATAACTGCGCTTATGTCTATAATATGGGCTCGAACCGCCTCCCCACGCTGACTCGACCTTGGAATCCCCCGCCCATCCGCCCTCCCCGCCGACGCCCGGCCTCGTCGCCGCCCTGCCCACGCCGCTGGAGCAGCTGCGGCTGCCGCCGGCACTGTCCGGGCGCGACGGCAGCAACCGCGCACCGGCCTCGGCCACCCGCATTGCCGCGACCGACGACCTGGCCGCCGTCACCGCGTGGCTGGCGCGCTATGCCGACAGCGCGGCGACGCTCCCTGCCTACCGCCGCGAGGTGGAGCGACTGATCCTGTGGGGCGTGCTGCAACTCGGCAAGCCACTGTCTTCACTGACTCACGAAGACCTGCTCGTTTATGAACGCTTCCTGGCCGACCCGCAGCCGGCCGCGCGCTGGGTGTTGGCCGGCAGCAAGAAACTCGCGCGCAGTCATCCGGACTGGCGCCCGTTTGCCGGGCCGCTGTCGCCCGCCAGCGTGCGCCACGCGATGGTGATCCTGAACGCGCTCTTCGCCTGGCTGACCGAAGCCGGCTACCTGGCCGGCAACCCGCTCGCGCTGGCCCGGCGCCGACGCGCCCCCAGCCGGCCACGGATCACGCGCTACCTCAGTCACGAGCTGTGGGCGACCGTCAAGGAAACCGTCGAGGCGATGCCGGTGGACACCGAGCGCGAGCGCCTGCATGCCGCGCGCTGCCGCTGGGTGCTGACGGTGCTCTACCTGGGCGGGCTGCGGGCCGCCGAGGTGACGGGCACCCCCATGGGGGCGTTCTTCTGCCGGCGCGATGCCCAGGGCATCGAGCGCTGGTGGCTGGAGGTGACCGGCAAAGGCAACAAGGCCCGGCTGGTGCCGGCCTCCGACGAGCTGATCGCCGAACTGGCGCGCTACCGCCGCGCCCACGGCCTGGCGCCGACCCCGCAGCCTGGGGAAACGCGCCCGCTGCTGCTGCCCGTCATCGGCCGTGAGACGGGTCGCGACAAGGCCCTGTCGCGCGGGGCGCTGCACCTGATTTTGAAGGAGGTGTTCGGCATGGCGGCCGGGCGCCTGCGGTCGCGCGGGCCCGAATGGAAGGCGCAGGCCGATGTCCTGGCCAGCGCCTCGGCCCACTGGCTGCGCCACACCGCCGGCTCACACATGACCGACCAGCAGGTCGACCTGCGCTTTGTGCGGGACAATTTTGGCCATGCCTCGATCGCCACCACCAGCGGCTACCTGCACAGCGAAGAGGATGCGCGGCATCAGGCCACCCAAGAGCGGCACCGCATCGGTTGGACCAGCAAGTCCTAGGATGAGCCAGCATCGGCAAAACGCACAGGGCAAAGCTATCGATCGTCACGGCAAACCTCCATTGCTACTTTCCCTCCAGCCCAAGCGCCACCGCCGCGTTAATCAAGCCATGAACCCTTATTGCTACAGCGACAGTGAAATTGCCGCCGTCTATCGCGTCATCCGGGAGCGTCGCGACATGCGCCACTTTCGGCCGGACCCGCTCGATCCTGCATTGCTAGAACGCTTGTTGCACGCGGCGCATCTCGGCCCCAGCGTCGGCTTCATGCAACCCTGGCGCTTCATCCGCATCACTGACAGGAGCCTGAGAACGCAGGTCCAGGCTCTGGTCGATGCCGAACGCCAGCGCACCGCGTTCGCCCTGGGCGAACGCCAGGACGAGTTCATGCGACTCAAGGTGGAGGGCGTCCTGGACTGCGGGGAAGTCCTGGTGGCAGCGCTGATGGATGGACGTGAGCGGCATATCTTCGGTCGGCGCACCATGCCGGACATGGACCTCGCTTCGGTGGCCTGCGCCATCCAGAACCTCTGGCTTGCTGCGCGCGCGGAAGGAATCGGCGTGGGCTGGGTTTCCTTGTTCGACCCTGAACAGCTTGGCCGACTGCTGCGGCTGCCGCCCGGTGCCCGGCCAGTGGCTGTGCTGTGCCTCGGCCAGGTCGAAACCTTCTATGAGAAGCCGATGCTGGAACAGGAAGGCTGGGCCAGACGGCAATCCCTGGACGAGATGGTGTTCGAGAATGGCTGGACCAACCCCAGCCCCCCAATCGCCTGGGCTGATTATTGATCCGGCAATTGTGGTCTTAGGGATCTGGCCGGCCTGGAGACCGGGCACGTCCGACCGGAGGATGCAAAACGTGCGCAGCAACTGTAAGCGAGGCGTACGCCAACGGCGCGACCCAAACCGTCGAAGCCGTCGTCACCAAGCCGAATCGGGACGATACCCCTCAGCAAAGCGGAAGGCACATCCGCACGCCAAGCCAATGGCATTTCCGCACCGATCGAGGACCGTATCCGAGAATAACGCCCATCCTGATCGCGGCACTACTCGTCCCGCCAGGCATGCTGTTCCCTGGTCGCATCCTCGCCGATCTGGGCCGCTGCCTGTTCGAGCAAAGGCGCATGCGCCTTGGGAACGACCAGCATCGTCAAACCTAGTCCGTCCATCACACGCAGGGCGTGCTCGAGATTGACGCCCTTGCCGTTCTCCAGCTTGGACAGCATGCCGATGGAGATCCCGCAATGCCTCGCTGCCTGCTCAATGGGCATCCCTTCCCCTGCGCGGGTTGCTCGAATGCGGTCGCCCAACTGGTGAATGGTGTGAATTGTCGCCCGCGAAAAAGGAGTCAGATAGGGAGCGGTCGTGGCATGGAGGCCCAGTCAAGTCAGCACGGAGTCTGCTGGCCAGGTTATTTCATGATGGTGAAATTATCTATCCCTGACGGCTGTCATATTCCGAGGGAGACGGCTGCATGCTCTGCGACTCTCGTGACAGGCGTCATCTCTGTTCTGTGCGTTCTGCTGTTCCGGAAGGCGGGCTGGTTTGCGCGGCTCCTCCGACGGACTCCCTCGGCACGAGGACCAGTAGCAAGGCGGTCGGCCGCCAAGTCGTCGCTACTGGCCGTCAATGGCAGGTTGCTCGACTTTGCTAGCGGATGTTCAGTAGGCGATGCAGCAATGAAGGGTCCACCCCGAAGCGATCAAAAATTGCATCTTCAAGCCGAGCGCGATCCGGGAAGCCATAGAATCCGGCCCTCGCGGCTTGGCAGTCCCCTTCAGCCAGGTCGAACAGCGCGCGCATCAGGCGCTGCGTCGCCACCAGGTCGACGAAGCTTTCGCCTTCACTCATCAACGTTCGGGACAGTCGCCCGGGGTGATCGATGCGGAGCTCTCGCGAGGCCGTTGCGAGCCGCCACGGCTTTTGCGGTGACTGGAACACGGCGAGCGCCACGATGCATGCGATCGGCTTGTGTGGACGCTCTCTTGCATCAGACTGCACCGGCTGGCCGGGTAGCTGGCGGAACGCTACGCGGGCCCGCTCCGCCAGCACAAGGCGTGGCGATTCGAGCGGCCGGATCGAGTGCAACACACTGTCCTGGTTTGCCCGCATCTGACCCGGCACGTTTAGCTCACAATCGCCTTCGATGACCTCTGCAACCACGGGGAACGGAAAGCGCAGTCCGCGCAGATGGACACGCGCGTACGCTGGCGATTGGAGGATGATCGAACGGAGAGCGGCCTCTGGCTGCACTGCGTACTTGGTCATCGGTGCCAAGGCGGCGTATCAAGCCTCGTCCATCAAGAGCGACATGCCGAGACCAGCACGGCGCCACAGCCACGGGCTCGGGCGGTAGCGCATGTCGCCGGTCAGCGCTTCCATATTGCGCAGGGTCTCCAGCACCAGCTGCGGGCAGACCGCGTCGCCGAGCGCCAGCGGGCCCTTGGGGTAGCCCAGGCCCAGGTTGACGGCGAGGTCAATGTCGGCCGGCGTGGCGATGCGCTGCTGCGCGATATCGCTGGCGATATTGATGATGCAGCAGAGCACGCGCTGCGCGACAAAGCCGGCCGAGTCGCGGATCAGCGTGACCGGCACGCCGTCGCTGGCAAAGAGGCCGTGCGCGGCGTCACGCGCAGCGGCGCTGGTGGCCGGCGTGGTCATCAGCGTGCGGCGCTTGGTGGCCTCGAACGGCAGCAGCGTGTCGATGGCGACGGTGCGGGCCGGGTCCAGGCCCTGTTGCAGCGCGCTGGTGGTGGCGTCCAGGCCCAGCGGCGTGACGATGATCAGCGCGTCGGCCGACGGCTTGTTGCCACCTTCCGGGGTCACGCCCAGCGCGCCCAGCAGCTTGGTCACCATCGCGTGGCCGCGCTCGCTCTCGTGGCTGACCCAGACGCTCGACGGGCGGGCGCTAGGCACCACGGCAGCGGCGGGCACCTGCTTCTGGCCATCGGCGTAGGAATAGAAACCGGCGCCAGCCTTGCGGCCGACCAGTCCGCCGACCGAGCGGATCGCCGTGATCGGCGAGGGACGGTAGCGCGGTTCCTGGTAGAACTGGTTGTAGATCGATTCCATCACCGGGTGCGACACGTCCAGCCCAGTCAGGTCCATCAGCTCGAACGGCCCCATGCGGAAACCGGCCTGCTCGCGCATGATGTTGTCGATGTCGGCAAACTCGGCCACGCCTTCCTGCGCCACCTTCAGGCCTTCGATATTCATGCCGCGGCCGGCATGATTGACGATAAAGCCCGGCATGTCCTTGCAGCGCACCGGCGTATGGCCCATGCGGCGCGACAGCGCCATCAGCGCGTCGCCCACCGCCGGGTTGCCCGACAGGCCGTCGATGACCTCGACCACCTTCATCAGCGGCACGGGGTTGAAGAAGTGGTAGCCGGCGATCCGGCCTGGGTGCTTGGCACCCACGGCGATCGCGGTGATCGACAGCGAAGACGTGTTCGAGGCAATGATGGCGTCTTCACGCAGCACGGCTTCGAGCCTTGCGATCAGGTCGCGCTTGACCTCCAGCTTCTCGACGATGGCTTCCAGCACCATGTCGCAGCCAGCCAGGTCTTCGACCGCGCCGCAGGGCTTGACGCGGGCCAGCGTGGCCTCGGCATCGGCTGCGCTGATCTTGCCCTTGTCGGCGAGCTTGGCCAGCGTGTCCTGCAGGTGCTGGCGGGCGGCGGCCACAGCTTGCGGGTTGGCGTCGTACAGGTTGACGGTCAGGCCAGCCTGGGCGGCAATCTGCGCGATGCCGCGGCCCATGGCGCCGGTGCCCACGATGCCCAAGACATGGATTCCGGAGTCGGGGGTGGAAGATGCGTTCATTGGTGTTTTTGAGGAAGGCGTTGCGGCAACGATTCGAGGGGGACGTCGAAGGCATTCAGGTGAGGCCGGCTCGCAGAAGGCGACGGGGGACGGCCGCCCACGCCAACGCGGCGCGGCTATCCGGCCAAAAATCGCATTTACATTGTGCGCAGCAGGGATCCGTACCCTTCGATGGCCTCCTTCTCGCCAATCATCCGCAACGCGGCCCAAATGCTGACCTGCGTGGTGGAGATGACCGGCTTGCCCAGCTCCTGCTCCAATTCCGCGAGTACGTCCATCGTCTTCCAGTTGGTGCAGGCCAGAACGATAGCCTGAGCCTCCGGCCTGTCGATTTCGCGTGCCAGGTCTCGCGCGCTGCTGGCCTCCAGACGTCCGACGACCAGGTTGTCGACAAGGCCGAGACCTTTGGCATGGACAACTTCGAAGCCGCTTGCCTCCAAAAAGCCTTTGGCAATGCCGTTTACGCGATCGTCATAGGCAGCACCCAGTGCGACCCGGGCTATGCCCATATGGTGCAAGGCGTCCACCAACGCCGTGGAGGTCGTGGTGGCTGGCTTTCCCGAAGCCTCTTCGATGCGCCGGGTGACCTCGCGGTCATAGCCCAATCCTTTGAGAAAACTTGGAGCCGTTGCGCCAAGCACCAAAACGTCGACATCCGCGCTGCTCAGGTTGCGAGCCTGGGTTTCAATATCACGCACGACGTTCTCAATGGAGTCCGTCGCGATCTGCGTCAGGTACAGCCTCGCCACATGCAGGGTGACATGCGGCGGCAGCGCGCGATAGAACTCCGGTTCGACGGTGGTGTTGGACGACGGTACGAACAGACCGATTCGGCTCATTTCAGATACTCACTGGAGTGGATGAAACAGTAGTGGTTGCTGGCGAGGATGCTGCATTGCGCCCCGCAATTCGGCCCGACACGAAAGCCCAGCCGAGATGGTGTCCATGACCTTCGAGCAGTAGCCCGCCCTGCCCGGCCGATCCGGCGGCGTACAGCCCCGGGATAGGTGCGTCGTTGCCGTCCAGCACTTCCAGCCGCTCGCTCACGAGCAGGCCCCCGTCGGTGAACACCACGTAGCTCTTGATGGGACCCAGCGCGTAGTAGGGCCCTGTATTTAATGCTGGCCGGCCACCTCTCTCCGGCGAGGCGTTGTAGTTCTTGACAGCATCACGCAGCGCAGTTGCAGGCACCCCCATACTGTCGGCCAGGCCTTCCAGGGTGCTGGCGCGGTGGAATATGTCCGGCCGGTTGCGCTCGTAGTCCTTCAAATACGCGTAGGCCACGCCCGGAGCGGTCGAGACAAAGAATGGCCACTGCTTGAACTTGCTGGCCATCGCCTCGTCCATGACGATCCATGCGACCTTGTTGGGCTGGCGCGCGACATCGGCTGCGGGCGCTCCCAGTTCATCGGTGAAGCGACGTCCCTGCTGGTTGATCAGAATGCCGCCCTGGCGCAGCAGATCCGGCGAAGGACCCAGCGCGGTGGTCAGGAAACTCATCAGGAAGGGCCGTAGCACCTTCTGGGGAAGATGCTTCATGGCCCAGGCGATGGGCCGGGCGATAGCGCTGGCCGGAGGCAGCCGCTGCACGAGATTGCGTCGGGTAGGCGGGATAAATCGCATGATTGGCCCGCGGACGATGTCGCCGTTGATGATGCGGGCGCCGATTGCCAGCGCCATGCGATGGCCGTCGCCGGTCGCCGTCGGGTTGACCGGCTCGACCGGAACGACCGCCTCTGACGCCAGACTGCGCTTGAGATCCTCCGCACCGCTGTAGTCACCAGAGGCCAGGACAACGCCATGCCGGGCGACGATTCGACGCTTGCGACCGTCAGGCCCTTCGGCCTGGACACCGATCACACGGCCGTCCTCGACAATGAAGCCACTTGTACGGGTGTTCACCAGGATATCCACCCCCATGGCCTTGCAGTGCCGGGTCAGGTGGTAAGCAAAGGATTTGGAATTGGGCACCACGTTGTGCATACGTGCCACACGATGCGGAGGTTCCTCCTGAGGCCCGACAAACACCACGCCCAAGTTGATCAGCCACTGCAGCATGTCGCTGCTGTGGTCGACCAGAATCCGCCGCAATTTCAGGTTGTCGCGCGGAGCCAGTGCGCCAGCGTGCAGCGCCAGGTCCTCGAAGTGCGCGTCGGCACTGTCCTGGATGCCCGCGCTGCGTTGATGCGGCGTGTTGGTTGCCGTGACGGAGCCGACAGACCAGGACGTGGAGCCGCCGGGCTGTGGGTTCTTCTCCAGTATCACCACATTACGCCCGATCTTCGCGGCTTCGTAGGCGGCGGCCAGACCGGCCCCTCCTGCTCCGATGACCAGTACGTCAGTGACCATTTTCGTTGTCATTTTCAAATCCCTTGCCCGATCGATGCGGTGTTCGTGGCCGCGTACATCAGACGGTAGGTGCCTGTGACGGCATCACCGAGGCCGACCTCGGCAGCGTTCTTGTCCTCCAGCAACTGATGACAGGCCGCATCTGCCCGGTCTTCCTCCGTGGCCTCCAGCAACAGGACCCAGTCGACCGGCGCGTCGTCGGCGCCGGACTTCCGATGCAGGTCCTGGCGCGCCCGAAGTTCCTGTGATGCGGTAAGCAAGTGCACGCCTGTCACACCTGTCATGCTGGCCAAGCGCGGCATCACGCTTTCGACGAGCAGCTTGCGTGCACAGGCGCGATCATGTGCGTCCTGTGGTGCGCAGAAGCGCGCGGATACAAGCACGCCGCCGTCGCCAGGACCGATGCTGTGGGTCAGCAGCAGCGAGGCCCGCGCGACATTGCGGAACGCCGCACGC
The DNA here is from genome assembly GCA_000471925.1 of Ralstonia pickettii DTP0602. Lineage (NCBI taxonomy): Bacteria > Pseudomonadati > Pseudomonadota > Betaproteobacteria > Burkholderiales > Burkholderiaceae > Ralstonia > Ralstonia pickettii. Next base: position 2,045,696 of record CP006667.1, on the reverse strand, counting down.
ATCCGTTGGTCCTGTGCATCCACATTGCGCTGCAGCGACAGGTAATGATCAGACAGCAGGTCCTCAACGCTGGCGATCTCGTAAAGGGCCAAGGTTTGGGGATTTGTGTCTGGCGTGGCCGCAGTGAAGCGCCGCGCCCTTAGCCACCCCGGCACACCCATGCGCTCGGCAATGTGCTTCTCGATATACCACCTGTCACATTCGTCGCGATCCTGTGGCGCGATGTCGGTCCAGATAGTCAGCATGACAGGTGTTTTCAACATGTTTCTCTTCCCTTCGGGTGGAGTGCTACGGTCCGTTGCAGGCGTTCGCCTGCATCGCAACCACACGAGAATCTGCCGGAGCTCCCGCTCATTGGCATTGGCGTTTCGCCTGTGCTGTGTACTGTGGTGTCGAGGGCTGGTAGACAGCGACGTCACGACGCCCGACCAAGGACTGGGCGCTGTCACAGGCAACCACGGCTATGCCGCGGCATGGCGTCGCCTGGTCCAGGCCAACGGCGTCCGGCCACAGGAATCGAAGCCCTTGCAGGACTCCCCGGTGTTGCTCCTGGTCCGTCACTACCAACACCGCGGCCTTCTTGACCAACGGGGCCTGCTGCAATCCATCGAACAGCGTTCGACGATAGAAACGCTTGTCGATCAGTGGAAGCCAGCCGCCCATGCCTCTGACCTGTTGGTAATAGCGGTCTTCAAAGACAGCGGCCGACGCAACCGTGTACATCGCCAACGATGGCGGCCAATCAGGATGGTTGGTCTCGAAGCGCTGCGCCGAGTGGATCCCGGGAACCGTGACCATGATGCGCAGATGCTCCTCGTACCAGCGGTCCCATTCGGCCTTGCGGCCGAGGTCTGTCAGCCCGCTCTGACTCATGAAGATCATGGCTTTGGCACCCTCAGTCGATCTGCAGGCCGATGCGCTTGACGATTGGGCCCCATTTCGCAAGCTCTTGCTGAATGTGCTTGCCAAACTGGCCGGGCTCTCCGCCCACCGGTTCGTAGCCTCGTTCCAGCATTGCCTGGCGAACTTCAGGCATAGCCAAGACGCGATTGAAGGCCTGGTTCAGGCGGATGATGATTTCCGCGGGCGTGCCTGCGGGCGCAAGCACGCCGTTCCACGAGGTGACGTCGTAGCCAGGAAGGCCGGCCTCCGCAATGGTCGGCACGTCAGGGAGACTGGTGGCTCGCTTTCGGCTTGATACGGCAAGCGCGTGCACTCTCCCCTGCTTGATCAGCGGTATCACCGTTCCCGGCTCACCGAAAATCATGTTCACCTCACCCGCCAGAAGCGCGGTGGATGCCGGCCCGCCGCCTTTGTATGGCACATGGAGCAGCTGGATGTCAGCCATGCGCGCGAACATCTCACCGGCCAGGTGATTGATCGACCCGTTGCCGCTGGACGCGTAGTTGATGGAGCCCGGCCGGGCTTTGGCAATGGCAACCAACTCCTTCACATTTTTTGCTGACACGGTGGAGTTGACCACCAACACCTGCGGTACCGACGTGAGCAGGATGACCGGCACAAAGTCGCTTTCCTTGAATGACATCTTCTTATAGAGATGCGGATTCACGGCGTGCGTGCCGGAGTACGCAAAGACGATGGTGTATCCATCCGGCGCGGACTGTGCGGCAACCTGGGCGCCGATATTGCCTGCAGCACCGGCACGGTTGTCGACGATGACGGGCTGTCCCAGAACCTCGCCCAACTTGGTGCTCATCAGTCGTGCCACGATATCGGCGCCGCCGCCAGCCGGCCATGGAACGATCCACCGGATAGGCTTCTGGGGGTAGCCCTGGGCCTGTAGTGCCGGGCTGAGCGCCAGCAAGGCCAGGCTTGCTGCGAAAACCTGAAAAATCTTACGCACCGTCGTCTCCTTAGTTCGGGCGCGCATGCAGCCCGTTTCCTTGTGCAAATTCTTTCGAGTACAGGCAGGCGGATAACGGAACTGCCTGGCGCAACGCGAGAGCCACCTGGGTGGCGACTTGACGATAGTTTGCGCTGGTCCCCTGAAGGCGGCAATTTGAGATTAGCAAAGCGGTGCTTTTAGCTATCCAAAGCAAAGCGTAAGCCGCACATACGCCAGATGCCCAGATCCCCTACACACGGCTGCACGCGCTCCCGGTAGCGAGGCCTCAAACCGAGCCTTGTTTTTGGTCGGCTAAAAGCACTGCTTAACCAATGTCAAATTGCCGCGATCCGCCGGAGCGGACACACTTCGAACACCCGCTCCGGCCCATTCATGGCATGCACGATCCGGTGATCGTCGCCCGCCAGCCGCTGGGCACTTGATACCTTGCCTTGCAGTATGGAGGCCCCCTTGCATTGCTCCAATCCGAAATGGACACACTCAAGACACTTCCATTCCAAGCCCCAAGTGCCGGCCTCTCGTGCCTGCAGGGCATCCGCGTGCTGGATTTCACAACCTCGGTGGCTGGCCCGTACGGCACGTTGCTGCTAGCCGACCTGGGCGCGGATGTGATCAAGGTAGAGAAGCGCCACGGCGGCGATGACACGCGCAGCTGGGGTCCGCCGTTCCTCGATGGCGAGTCGCTTTGGTTCCTGAGCATGAATCGAAACAAGCGCAGCATGACCATCGACCTGACGCGGCCGGAGGGTCGGCGCGTGGCGCACGATCTGGTGCGCAGCGTCGACGTGGTGGTAATGAACACTTCTCAGCGCGTACAGGACAAGCTCGGCCTCGACTACACCACACTGAGCGGCCTCAACCCACGGCTGATCCATGTGTCGGTGACGGGCTTCGGCTTGCAGGGAGATCGAGCAGAACTGCCGTGCTATGACCTGATTGCCGAAGGCTACTCTGGTGTGATGCATCTGACCGGCGAGGCGGATCGCCCTGCGCAGAAGGTAGGGACTCCCGCTGCCGATCTGCTCGCTGGGCAAGATATCGCCATGGCTACGCTGGCCGCCCTGTTCGAACGCGCCCGCACCGGCGCTGGCAAACAGATCGACATTTCCATGGTGGCAACCATGGCCCGCTTCATGTCACCGCGGATTGTGCCTTACCTCGGCTCGGGAGAGCCGCCCAACCGCTCAGGGGGAACCGATTCGGTCATCGCCATCTATCAGGTGTTCGATACCGCGGACTACCCGATTACGCTCGGGCTTGGCAACGATGCGATCTGGCAGCGCTTCTGGGCCGCGGTGGGCCGCCCGGACTACGGCCAGCAACCGCAATTCGCGACCAATGCCGAACGGCGCACAGCGCGCCACGCCATCGTTCAGGTCATCACCGAACTGCTGGCCACGCAGCCGCGCCAGCACTGGTTGTCGCTGTTTGCACAGCATCGGATTCCGTCCGGTCCGATCAACAGCATCGATCAGCTGGCCAACGACAACCCGCTGCGCGAGGACGGCATGTTCTTCGCCGCCCAGGGCTCGGCAGGCCTGGTCCCCCAGGTAGGCCTGGGGATTCGCTTCGACGGCGCCAGCGCGGTCTTCCGTACGCCGCCGCCGGCGCTGGGGCAAGACACCGAACACATTCTCAGGGAAGAACTATCCATGTCCGCGACTTGCGTCGCGGGCCTCATCGACTCAGAAATCGTCTAACCAGGAGACAAAAATGCCCTATTCCGAAATCCTATATAAGGAAGACGGTCCGGTCGGCACCATCACGCTGAATCGCCCCCAGGACGGCAACATGTTCACCGAGACCATGTGCCATGAGATCCGTGATTGCATCAATGAGATCCGGCGCGAGACGCGGACTCGTGTCATCGTGATCACAGGTGCGGGCGACAAGTTCTTCTGCACCGGCGGTCGCAAGGACGGCATGCAGGACACGACGCTCTATGCCGGCGTGCTGCCGACGCTGGAGATGTATGAAAGCATCGATCGGCTGCAAAAGCCGGTGATTGCCTCGGTGAACGGCTTCGCCGTGGGCGGGGGCAACGTGCTGCAGGTGGTTTGCGACCTGACCATCGCCAAGGAATCCGCGGTCTTCCGCCAGGTCGGCCCGATGGTGGGCAGCTTCGATGCCGGCTATGGCACCTGGTACCTGGAAGACCTGGTCGGAAAGAAGCGCGCAAAGGACATCTGGTACTGCAATCCCAAGATCACCGCGCGCGAGGCGCTGGGAATTGGCTTGATCAACCGCGTGGTCCCCGACGACCAGTTGGCGGCTGCCACGCGGGAATATGCCCTCGAAGTTGCCGAACGCGGTGCCTTCGCACTGGCCTCGCTGAAAAGCGCCTTCAACGCCCGCCACGGCGGCGTCAGCGGCCTATCCCGCATGGCGCATGACCTGCTGCTGCGTGGCTATCTGGATTCCAGCGAACATGACGAACTCGCTGCTTCCTTTGCCGAGCGCCGCAAGCCGGACCCATCGAAGTTCGGCCATTGATGCCCCCGGTGATCATCATGCAAAACATCCTGACACTTCATAATCCGCAGCATGCGCGAGACTACTACCTGTCCGGGATCTGGCAGCAGGAAACCCTCTACACGCTTGCCCGCCGCCACGCGCGCGAGCGGCCCACTGCCTACGCGCTGCGCGACGACGATGTCCGCCTGACCTGGCGGGAGGTTGTCGACTGGGCCGACAGCGTCGCCGAGGCCCTCCACTGCCAGGGGTTGAAATCCGGTGACCGCGTGGGAATCTGGCTGCCCAATGTCGTGCAGGCCACCATCGTGTTCCTCGCATGCTCCCGCAATGGCTACGTTTGTTGCCCGTCGCTGCACCAGAACTACACGGTCGACGAGATCTGCACACTGCTTAACCGCATCCAATGCCGCGCCTTGTTTGCCATGGCGGGCTACGGCGCGGACGCAAGCCAACGCTCGGTCTTCTCGCGCGTGAACGACATCCCCACGCTACGCGCCATCTACACACTCGACAATGCAGAGGAGGAGCGCCATGGCGCTGGGGCAGGTGCGCTGTCATTTCCAGGCCGTCAGGCACCGCTAGCGGGCGCGCACGCCGATCTGAACCCCGACAAGATCGTGTACCTGGCCTTTACGTCCGGTACCACGGGGCAGCCCAAAGGCGTCATGCACAGCGACAACACGCTGCTGGCCAACGGACGGGCGCTAGTCGACGACTGGCGACAGACCGCCGACACCACGTTGCTGACCCTCAGCCCGATGAGCCACCACATCGGAACCGTCGCGCTTGAGCAGGTACTGGTATCCGGCGCAGAGCTGGTCATGACCAATCTCCGCGCCGGGAAGCAGGCGCTGGACCGGATTCTTGAAACCGGTGCCACATACGTGATGGGCGTTCCGACCCACGCTATGGACATCCTGCAGGCCATGCGAGATGGCAACGTATCGTCGCTGGGCGAGGTTAGCACCTTCTACATGGCAGGCGCTGCCATTCCGCAGGAAGTCGCGCAGAGATTCTTGAGCCTGGGCGTCACGCCGCAGAACGTCTACGGCATGACAGAGAACGGCTCGCACAACTACACTATCCCGTCCGATAGCGCCGATACGATCGTGTCGACATGCGGCCGTGCCTGTCGCGGTTATGAGGTACGGCTGTGGAACCGGGACAACCCCGACGTCGAAGCCGAGATTGGCGAAGTCGGCGAGATCGGCGGACGCGGCGGGCTGCTGATGCTCGGCTACTTCGGCAACCAGGTGGCCACTGAGACATCATTCAACCGTCACGGTTGGTTCATGAGTGGCGATCTTGGCATGATTGACGAGAACGGTTGCATCGTGATTGTCGGCCGCAAGAAGGACCTGATCATCCGTGGGGGGCACAACATCCATCCGGCGCGGATCGAGGAACTGGCCATGCGGCATCCGGTCGTGGAGCGTGCCGCGGCGTATGCGGTGCAGGACGAGCGCCTCGGCGAAAAGGTCTGCCTTTCGGTGGTGCTTCGCGCCGGACTTGAACTGGACCCGGATGACATGCTGGCCCATCTGGCCGAATGTGGCTTGTCAAAGTACGACATGCCGGAATTCTTCCTCAGCCTGGATCAGTTCCCCCTGACGCCCAGCGGCAAGATTCTCAAGCGCGATCTGGTCGAGATGACCATGCGAGGCGAGCTGAATCCAGCGGCTGTTCGTTACCGCACGCGCGCCACTGCAGGAGCCTGACCATGTCGATTGAAATCAAGTTTGACGGCCCCTACGCCATCCTCACCCTTAATCGGCCTGACGCGCGTAACGCCTTGCAGTTCACTATGATCGAGGCCCTGTCGTACACCCTCGATCAGATACGCGCCTCGGATGCGCGCGCGCTGATCGTGACCGGTGCCGGGCCAAAGGCTTTTTGCGCGGGAGCCGACATCAAGGAATTGATGAACCGCAGCCTAATGGAGCAGCGACTCGGTGCCCAGTTCGGTCAGCGGACTTTTGACAAGCTGGCCAGATTGCCCATCCCATCGGTGGCGGTCCTGCATGGATACGCCTTTGGTGGAGGGCTTGAGCTTGCCATGGCATGCAGCTTCCGCATCGCCACCATCAATGCGCGAATGGGGCTGCCGGAAGTCAAGCTCGGTCTCATCCCGGGCTATGGCGGCACGCAGCGCCTGCCGCGCCTCATTGGCGAAGCCCGGGCACTGGAAATGGTGATGTCAGGCCGCACGGTCGATGCGATCGAAGCAGAACGCTGGGGCCTTGTAAACCGCGTCGTAGCCGATGGCGACCCTGCTGAACTGGGCAAGGCATTCATGGCCGATTTCGTCGGGTACAGCCGTTGCGCGTCCCAGTTTGCCCGCGAAGCGGTCTTACGTGGGGCGGAAACCACACTTGACCAGGGGCTCGAGATCGAAGCCGACCTCTCCACCCTTGCCTATCAGACGGCCGATTCGGTCGAAGGCATGCGCGCATTCATTGAGAAGCGTTCACCGGAGTTCAAGGATGCCTGAGCTCAAAGAAGGCACTGTCATTGTCACTGGGGGCAGCCGCGGTATCGGTGCCTCGATCTCCATCGAACTGGCGCGTTCCGGCCTGCACGTCGCCTGTCTTTCGCGCTCCGGCGAGTTGCCCGATGCCAATGGCCTCGATGCCGAGGCACACCAACGGCTGGCTGCCCTGCGTTGCGACATTACGGACCGGGCGTCGATCAAGGCTGCATTCGCGGCCGTGCCCGGGCTGTTCGGCAAGCCGGTGATCGGTCTTGTCAACAACGCGGGCGTTCACCTGCAGGGTCCGTCGGCAACCTTTCCCATTGCGGACTTTGAAAGAGTGATGCAAACCAACGCTTCGTCGGTGCTGCTCGCCAGCCAGGTGGCCTATCCCTATCTGCGGGAAGCGGGAGCCGCACTGATCGTCAACATCGGGTCGTTCTACGACAAGCTCGGCGTGCGTGGCAATGCGGCGTATTGCGCGTCAAAGGCCGCGGTCGGCGCGATTTCGCGCTGCCTGGCCGTGGAGTGGGCGCGTGATGGCATCCAGGTGATCAACGTCGCGCCGGGCTATATCGAAACAGACCTCAATCGTGACGAACTTAACGAGGGCGCGCTGCACGCGTTCCTGAAGAAGCGGATCCCCGTTGGCGGCCCCGGACAATCCCGCGATATCGGCCATCTCGCCGCCATGCTGTTCCAACTTCCTGGCCGCTTCCTGACAGGCGAAACGCTCTACGTCGACGGTGGCCAGGGCATGGCCCTGTAGCCGGGGCGAGATCGGAGAATGACCATGAACATGCTGGAACGGTTGGACGCGCGCCTGCCGCTGTCTTCCGAGGAAACGATGCTGCTCGACAGCGTCAAGGAACTCTGCAACAGCCAGATCGCGCCGCGTGCGGCCGAGCATGACCGCTCGGCCGCATTTCCCTGGGAGAACGTCAAGGCCATCAACGAAGTTGGCCTGAATACGATGTTTATCCCGGAAAGCTACGGCGGAGCGCAACTCTCCTTCCTCAGTTACCTGGCTTGTGTACGCGAGATCTCGAAAGCCTGTGCGTCCACCGGCATCATCTGGGCGACAAACTTCCACGCGATCAAACCACTGATCGAATTCGGCAGCGAGGCGCAGAAGCAGCGCCTGCTGCCGCGCATCGCGGACGGCGGACTGGCGTCGCTGGCCATCACCGAGCCATCTGCCGGCTCGGACGCCACCTGCATGCGCACCACCTTTACACCCGATGGCGATGACATCGTCATCAACGGTGGAAAGACCTTCATTACCAATGGCGACGTGGCGGACCTGTACTTGGTGTTCGGGAAATGGTCAGGCATCAGCGACCCGAAAGCGGCAATCTCCGTACTGATCCTCGAAAAAGGCACGGAAGGCCTACGTGTCCTCGGCACCGAGCACAAGATGGGAACGCGGGCATCAAGCACAGCAAGCCTGGCGTTCGACAATTGCCGGGTGCCGCGCGCCAACCTGATCGGCAATCCCGGTGACGGCCTGCAGATCCTGTTCGGATCGCTGAACCGTTCACGCCCAAGCGTCGCGGCACACGCGCTTGGGATCGCACGGGCCGCCTTCGATGATGCCGTGGACTACATCAACGAGCGGCGCCAGTCGGGCAAGCGGATCCTGGAGTTCCAGGGCATCCAGTTCATGCTCGCCGACATGGCGACGGAACTCGCGCTTTGCGAATCGTGGCTGTGGCGGGTAGGCGAGATGGTAGACGCCGGCGATCGGGACTTCGGCATCGAAGCCTCGATGCTGAAGCAACGTGCCACGGATGCCGCCATGCGCATCACCACCGATGCGGTGCAGTTGTTTGGCGGCTACGGCTACTGCAATGACTACCGCGTCGAACGGCTGATGCGCGACGCAAAGATCACCCAGATTTGGGAGGGAACCAACCAGGTCCATCGTCAGTTGATCGGGCGCAGCTTCCTTAAGAAATAGGAGATAGATGTGACAATCATTCAAACCGTCGGCGTCGCGGGCGCCGGCACCATGGGCGCGGGTATTGCGATCGTTGCGGCGCGCGCGGGCTTCCGGACCATCGTGTTCGACACGCGGCAGCAAGCGCTGGACCGCGCCCGCGGCCAGACCGAGGCGTTCCTGAGGAAATCCGAAGAACGCGGAAAGCTGCCGGCAGGCGCCGCGGCCGCGGCGATGGAGCGCTGGCAAGGCACCACCGAGCTGGCCGGCCTCGCCAGCTGCAACATCGTCATCGAAGCCATCTTCGAGGATCTTTCGGTCAAGCACCAGTTGTTCCACCAACTCAATGAGGTCTGCCCAGAGGGCACGATCTTCGCGTCGAACACCTCGACGATCTCGATCACCGAGATCGCCGGCGGCTCGGGACGGCCGGACCGTTTTGTCGGCATGCACTTCTGCCTTCCGGCGCAATTGATGAAGCTGATCGAGATGTCGCCGGGACTAGCCACATCGGACGACACGTTCCGGCAGGCGTGGGCATTCGCGGAGGCGATGGGCCAGAAGCCGGTCACCACGCAGGACACCCCGGGCTTCATCCTCAACTACTTCCTGATCCCGTTCAACAACGATGCCATCAGATTGGTCGAGCAAGGCGTGGCCGAGCCAGCCGATATTGACCTGGCCATCAAGAGCGCGCTCGGCTATCCGATGGGCCCGCTCGAGTTGCTCGACCTGGTCGGGATGGACACGCAGAAGCTGCTGTGCGAAGCCCTCCATGGCGTGACCCATGAGCCGCGCGCGGCCTGCCCGCCGCTGGTGCGTCGCATGATCGCCGCAAACCGCCTCGGCAAGAAGACAGGCGTGGGATTCCACACCTATGGCGACACCAAGATGTTTGGAGCCTGATATGCGCTATGAAATCGTTCAAGCCGGCAGCAGCCGGTCTTTTCCCTCGCCCCACCCGTTCCTCGAATCGGCATCGCAGGACGCCGAAGGCGTCATTTATCTTGGGGCCAATGCAGGTAAGGCCTACACAGACGGTGTCCGACATGAGTACCGTACATTCGTTGCCATCGAACTGGGCACGGAATGCCTCGGCATTTACACCGGCGAAAGCCGTGGCCTTGAGGGCTCCAACGTGGTCGGATTTGCCCGCTTCCGGCTCGGCGACGCCGATCCAAGTCCGTTGATCGAACTGGTGAAGCAACCGGGCACCCTTCCCGCCGCCGTGGCGGCAGCCAAGGCTGCCTTCCAGGCGGCCGGGCTGGTCGTTGCGGTCTGCAATGACTTCCCGGGCCGAATCGTCGACCGGCTCATCCGTCCCTACTTCAACGCGGCCCTGCGGCGCCTGGATGAAAAGCTCGCGCACGCGGACGATCTGGACAAGACCCTGTGCCTGGGTCTTGGCTATCCCGAAGGACCGATTTCGCTGCTGGAGCGCACCGGTCTCGCCCACCACTTCCGGGTCACGCAGGCGCTCTACGAGGCGCTGGGACAGGAACCCTACGCGCCGGCTCGGCGCGCGCGCGTGGCCGCCCTCCGATCCGAGCACGCATCCAGGGGCAAGCCATGACACAACCGCTAGCCGGCGTGAAGGTGCTGGATTTCAGCACGCTATTGCCCGGACCACTGTGCTCGTTGCTGCTTGCGGAAGCCGGTGCCGAGGTCATCAAGCTCGAACGTCCCGATCGTGGCGACGAGATGCGCTCCTATGCGCCGAAAGTGGATGACGACAGCGCGAACTTCGTGCTGCTCAATCGTGGCAAGCAGTCCGTCGCAATCGACCTGAAGTCGCCTGAAGCCTTGGCGCAACTCACGCCGCTGATTGGTGAGGCCGATGTGCTGATCGAACAGTTCCGTCCCGGCGTGATGGCTCGTCTCGGACTCGGCTATGCCGCGCTCGCCGAAATCAACCCGCGTCTGATCTACTGCTCGATTACCGGCTTCGGCCAGCGCGGCCCGCGCGCATCGGAAGCCGCGCATGACCTCAACTACGTGGCCGCGGCCGGCATGCTGTCGCTGACCGCGGGCAACGATGGTGCGCCGGTCTTGCCGCCCGCCCTGATTGCGGACATCGCCGGGGGCACCTATCCGGCAATGATCAACATCCTCCTCGCCCTGCGTCAGCGCGACCAGACCGGCAAGGGTGTCCACCTGGACGTGGCCATGGCGGACAACCTCTTTACCTTCCAATACTGGGGACTTGGCAACGGCGCGCTCGGATCCTGGCCCGGAACGGCATCGGAACTGGTCACGGGCGGTACGCCGCGCTACCAGATCTACCGCACCGCCGATGGGGCCTTCCTGGCAGCGGCGCCGCTGGAAGACAAGTTCTGGGGCAACTTCGTGGCGCTGGTTGGGCTCGATGCCGGCGCGCTGGCGGCGTTGCCACCGGCGCAAGCGGTCGACACGGTTGCCGCCGCCATTGCGAAACATCCTGTGGCCTACTGGGAAGACCGCTTTGCCGGGCAGGACGTCTGCACGAGCCGGGTGGTGAGCCTGCAGGAGGCCCGTCATGACCCTCACTTCCAGGAGCGAGGTTTGTTCGATCGCACCGTCACCACGGTGGCCGGCGCGACCATGCCGGCACTGCCGGTCCCCGTGGACGCCGCCTTCCGCGGCACGGAGCGCGTAGCGCCTGCGCCGGCGCTTGGTGCGCACAATCAACGTTTTGATCGCTGAGGTCCATCGATTATGAAAGCTATTGTCATAGAGGAATTTACGGCTCCTGAATCCGTCACCGTCGGCGATTTGCCCGATCCCCGGCTCGGCAAAAGCGATGTACTGATTGGCGTGCGTGCAGCCGCCGTCAACTATCCCGATGTCCTGGTCGTGCAGGGAAAATATCAGATCCTTCCGCAACGGCCGTTCGCGCCGGGAAAGGATGCCGCCGGCGTGGTGTTGGCGGTCGGCGCTGACGTGACCGGGTTCCGGCCCGGCGACCGCGTGGTAGCGCAGCTGGAGTACGGTGGCTACGCCGAGCTCGTCAGCGTCGATGCCGCATCGTGCTTCCGCATCCCGGATGCCATGTCGTTCGAGGACGCAGCCGCGATGGGCCTGGTGTACCAGACCGCTTACTTCGCGCTGATGGAACGCGGTGGGTTCCGCCAAGGCGAGACAGTCCTCGTCACCGGTGCCGCCGGCGGCGTCGGCTCGGCGGCGATCCAGATCGTAAAGGGCCTGGGCGGTATCGCGCTGGCCGGAGTCAGCGGCGCCGAGCATGTGGACACCGCAAGACAACTGGGCGCGGATGCGGTGATCGACCTCGCTGCCCCGGACTTGCGCGAATCGCTGCGCGACCAGGTACGCATCGCCACGGCCGGACACGGTGTGGATGTCCTGCTCGATACCCTAGGCGGCGACGTGTTCGATGCCGCGCTGCGCGCGATGGCATGGTGCGGCCGGGCCGTGGTCATTGGCTTCGCGGCAGGACGGATTCCCGAGGTCAAGGTCAACTATCTTCTCGTCAAGAACATCGCTGTCAGCGGGCTGCAATGGAGCGATTACCGCGAGCGCCAACCCGAGAAGGTGCTGGCTGTGCAACAAGAAATCTTCCGGCTGTATGAGCAAGGCGCGCTGAAGCCGAAGATCGCCGGCACCTTGCCGCTGGCGCACGCCGGTCAGGCGTTGGCTAAGCTCGCTTCCGGCCAGGTATCCGGCAAATATGTCTTGACGCTGGACTAAACCTGGTGGTCTCGGCAATGCGGCCGTGGGGATCTCCCACGGCCGCATCGCATTTGGTGGCTGGAATGGCGAACCAAAGCCAGTATTAACGGGCGGCGAGCCGCCCTACGTTCCGAGGCAAGGGGATTTTTTGTGGCGCGGTGAGAGTGCTACAGCACCGGGTGTCCCCGGCGTCAGGCTCGGCGCCCTCCTTGGCCCTGGCTTGCCGTTCTTGCCAGAATCCAGGAAGGCGCCACGGCCGGCAGGGCCAGCGTCTTAGCGGTGTGAAGCAAGGATCAGGTCAGAAGCCTTCTCGGCGATCATGATGGTGGGCGCATTTGTGCCCCCGCCGACAATCGTGGGCATGATGGATGCGTCCACGACGCGAAGATTCTGCACACCGAACACCCTCAGTTCGGCATCGACGACGGCCATCCTGTCGTCCGTGCTTCCCATCTTGCATGTCCCCACCGGATGGTGAACGCTGATCGCGGCCGCTCCGATATGCGCATCGATTTCGGCATCGCTATAGCCCGACGGCGCGATTTCGCGGTCGACGATCTTCGCCAGCGATTTCTGGCGTCCGACATCGCGAGCCATCCTGACGCCGGCTCTGAGGGCCTTGCGGTCCCGATCCGTGGCAAGGAAGTTCTGCGCAATGATTGGCGCAACATCCGGGCTTGCCGAGGCGAGGCGCACCTGCCCGCGGCTTTCCGGTCGAAGCACGGCGGCCCGGATCATGAAGCCATCGGTATAGCTGCGCACGAACGGCGGAAAGTATGGCCCGGCGTTGCTCGGCGCGGCGGCTGTCAGGAGTTCGATATCAGGCAGAGTTTCGTCGGGCGAACTCTTGATGTGAGCCAGGCCGCCGGAAGGAAGGTCAGTGGCGATGCCCTCGCCACGAAAATAGGCCTTGCCCAACTCGCGCACGATGCGATCGGCGCGCATCGCGCGATGCAGTGGGCTGCGCTCTTTGCGCGCAAAGGAGACGCCGACCGATATATGGTCGTGAAGGTTCTTGCCCACGCCGGGTAGTTCAACAACGGTCTTGATGCCAAACGCCTTGAGCTCGGAGGGATCACCGATGCCGGACAAGTTCAGGAGCTGCGGCGAGTTGATCGCACCCGCAGCGACGATGACCTCCTTGTCGGCATATGCGATCTGTGATCGCCCTCCCTGAATATACTCAACCCCTACCGCCTTTGTGCCCTCCATCACGATGCGTGTGGTATGGGCTTTTGTCTGGAGCTTGACATTGTCTCGCTTGAGCGCCGGCTTCAGAAAGGCGACGGCCGCACTGCAACGGCGACCGTCACGGATGGTCGATTGCCATGCCGCGAACCCTTCCGGTTCGGCGCCATTGAAGTCCTTCGTAAAGGCGTAGCCCGCCTCGACGCCGGCGGCGACAAAATTCTCTGATATCGGATCATCAAAGCGGGAATAGCGGGTGGTCAGCGGACCGGTACCTCCGCGATAAGCGTCCGCCCCGCCCTCCCACGACTCCGTGCGGCGGAAATAGGGAAGCACGCGGTCATAGGCCCATGCCTCCAGTCCTGGTGTCTTTGCCCAATTGTCATAGTCGCCCGGATGCCCGCGCATGTAGGTCATGCCATTCACCGTCGAGCAGCCCCCCACGACCTTGCCTCTCGCGCAATCGAGCCGCCGGTTGGCGATCGTGGCGTCCGGCTCGGAAAAATACATCCAGTCGCTCATGCGGTTAAAAAATACATGTGGCCACGCAAGCGGGATATGCAGGAACGGATGTGTATCCCAGCCGCCCGCCTCCAGCACAAGGATGCGGACATTGGGATTCTCCGAAAGCCGGTACGCGAGCGTGCAACCGGCAGAGCCGGCGCCGACGATCACATAATCGTAGTTATCTCGTTTCAATTTTGTCTCCTATAGCACGAGTACGGGCGGCAAGCGCGCCAATATTTAGTAGTGGGACGAGCGAAGCTGGACGCGTGCAGTCCGTTCAGATGGTCTCCACCGCGCAGCCGCCGTTGATCACGGCGTCGCGCAGCGCGAATTTCTGAATCTTGCCACTGGGTGTCATCGGCAGCCGCGCCAGTACGGCGAGTGATTCGGGCAGCTTGTACCTGGCAATGCCACGTGCCTCCAGGAACTGCACCAGTTCGGCCAGCGTCGGCTCACGCGGGCCGTCAGGCACGATACAGGCGCAGCTTTTCTCACCCAGGCGCGCATCCGGCACGGCTACCACCACGGCTTCCTTTACCAATGGGTGCTGCAGGAGGAAATCCTCGACTTCCCGCGCACTGATCTTCAGCCCGCCGCGATTGATGATGTCCTTCTTGCGGCCGACGATTCGCATATATCCCTCGGCGTCCAGCGTCGCCAGATCGCCGGTAAACAGCCAGCCTTCAGGCGAGAAGGCCTGCGCCGTGCGCTGTGGGTCGTCAAAGTAGCCCAGCGCCACGTGTGGCCCACGCGTTGCAAGTTCGCCAATTTCCCCTGGCGGCAACATGCGTGTGCGCGTCTCGTCGAAGATCGCCAGTTCACTGCCCGGCATGGCGCGCCCATCGGTGCCCCAGTGCTTTTCCTCCGGATCGGTGGCCAGCGACGCGCTGCCCACGAAGCATTCCGACATGCCCCACATGCCAATCAGCCGGCAGCCAAGCTTTTCCTCGACCTCCAGGCCGAGGCTGCGCGGAATCGGTGCACCTGCGCAGCCAAACATGCGTAATGAAGCGCTATCACACTGGCCGGCGGATGGACTGTCGAGGAGCATCTTCACGAAAGGCGTCGCCGCGAGCGTGAAGGTGCAGCGCTCGGCCTCGATCAACCGCAGCGCATCCTCCGCATCCCAGGCATCCTGCAGCACCAGCTTGCATCCCAGCGTCAGGGCGAGCCGCATGCCCCACAAGAAGCCGGTTGCGTGCCCCAGCGGGGTTGGCGCCCATACCACGTCCTCGTGCGTAAGCCCGAGCAGCTTCGGCATGGTGCGTGTGCCGTACATCATTGTGTCGTGGCTGTGGATCACGGCCTTGGGCCTGGCCTCAGTTCCCGAGGTAAAGATGAGGGCGGCCACGGCGTCACCGCGCACCTCCCTCGCTGGCAAAGCAGCCGCTGGCGACGCGCGGGATTCGGCGTAGGTCCGCATCGAAGGCAGGGCTTCACCGCTGACGACCACCACCTGCTTCAGTTCCGGCAACTGTTGCCAGAGGCCGGCATACATCGCAGGGAAATCAAAGTCGCGGTAGTGGCCAGGAATGACGGCGATCGAGGTTCGCGAGACCTGCAGGATGTAGGAGAGCTCGTGCTCGCGGTAGCTGGTAAGCAGTGGTGCCGTCACCGCGCCCAAGCGGGTGGCAGCCAGATGCACCGTAACGAATTCGATCCAGTTCGGTAGCTGTACCGAGACCACGTCGCCCTGTTCGAGCCCCATCGCCATGAAGCTTGCGGCCACGCGCCGCGACTCTTCATCGAGCTCGGCGAAGCTCATGCGCCGGCCGTCCGGGCCGACCACAGCCGTGGCCGAGGGGCGGCGCGCGACTGCGGCATTGAAATCATCGAGAAGCGTGCGCCCCTCCCACCAGCCGGCAGATCGGTAGCGCCGGGCGCACTGTTCACTTACATAAGTCAGGGTTTTCATCGGCATCACCTCACCAGTCCCCCGTCCAGGCCGTGGCCGGGCACGTTGAGTCAGACAGCCGTATCGATTGCTGTCGTCCTCTATCGCGAGGTCATAGTTTGGTGGCCGCTGCCGAAGGCGGCAATTTGAGATTCACAAACGACTGCTTTAGGCCCGTCGAAAATACCTTTGTGTGGCCCGACTGGTTCAGTCGTTCTGCAGGATAAATTCGATGAGTTCCCGCGCGAATACAGGCAACTCGCTCTGCTTGCGCACGCAGATGCGCAACTCGCGGGTGGCCCAGTCGTCGAGCAACTGCACGATCTTGATCCGCGTGGACCGGGCGTGCCGGCTTGCCGCCATTTCGGGCAACACCCCAATGCCTACGCCGGCCTCGACCATGCGGCACATCGCATCGTAGCTGCCGACTTGGATGCGCTGATGCATGCTGCGGCCAAGCTGCAGCACCTCCTGCTGCAGATAGGAATACGTCGCGCTGTGTGAATCCAGGCTGATGAATTCATGATCAAGCGTGTCGGCGAAGTGAATGAACTGCACCTCCGCCAATGGGTGGCCTTCCGGAACGGCCAGGACCATGCGGTCCTTCTTGTAGGGTAGCGTCTCGAGCCCGTCCGCGGCCACGCGTGCGGAGATGACGCCGATATCGGCAATGCCTTCGAGCACGGCTCGGACGATCTCTGCGCTCAGGCGCTCCTGAAGATCGACCGTGATGGCGGAATGGGTCTCGAAGAAACGCGCCAGCACCGCCGGCAAGAACTCGCATATGGCCGTGGCATTGGCGAACAGGCGCACATGGCCGCGCACGCCCTGCGAGAATGGCTGGATGCTGCTCTGCAGTTGCTCCACCTCGGCAAGCACGCGCCGCGCGTGCTCCGCGAACACTTCACCAGCCCGCGTGGGCGATACGCCGCGCTTGTTTCGATAGAGAAGCTGCGCGCCCAACCCTTCCTCCAGGCCCTTGATGCGTAGGCTGGCCGCAGCCACCGACAGAAACGCCCGCTCAGCGCCTCGGGTGAGACTGTTGCCCTCTGCGACCGCCACGAAGAGTCTGAGGTCGACCAGGTCGAAGCGCGGAACGTTGGACATTGAGGCACCTGCAAGCGTGAGAAGGGATTGCCGTGCCCGTATCGCGTTTGGGCACAGCCTGTAACGGAGCCTTGGCGCTGGCTCTCAAGTATGTAGTATAGACCCCGCCCCCGTCCCCCCTTCAGCCGCTGGCAATACGCAGGACGGCATGCCGCAAAAGCCGGACCGGAATCCGGTTTCCGGGGTAGCGCCCCGCGCGCGCCAGACGCCACCTCAAAGCCGCAGAATGAACGGATTGACCGGCGCAGTTGTAGCAGTGGAGACCCAGACACTCTTGGTCTCCAGAAACTCTCGAACCGATTCGATACCGTTCTCACGGCCTAGCCCGGATTGCTTCATCCCGCCGAACGGCAAGTTAAAACTCATCCCCCGATAGGTATTGATCCAGACTGTGCCAGCCTTCAGCGCCTTGGACATACGCAGTGCCCTGGAAATATCTTTAGTCCACACTCCGGCTGCAAGCCCGTAAATCACGTCATTGGCGATCCGCACTGCGTCGGCTTCGTCATCGAACCCGATGACGGACAGCACAGGGCCGAAGACCTCCTCCTGCGCGATGCGCATGTCATTCGTCACATCGACAAAAATGGTGGGCTGCACGAACTGGCCACCAGGGAGATCCCAGACAGGTTCCCCGCCAAATACGCAGCGGGCGCCTTCTGACCTGGCGATGTCGATGTACCGCAACACCTTCTGATACTGGTCCGGCGTTGCGACAGGACCAATATTCGTCTCCGGCGCGCTGGGGTCGCCGACGCGTGCCGATGCAACCATGCTGACAAGCTGGTCGACGAAGCGGTCCTTGATGCTGTTCTGCACCAGCAATCGGGAACCGGCGACACAAGTCTGACCCGTCGCCGCAAAAATTCCGGACACCGCACCGGCGATGGCCTGAGCGACATCACAGTCCTCGAACACAATGTTGGGTGACTTACCGCCCAGTTCTAGTGATACCCGCTTCATCGACTTTGCAGCCGCGGCATAGACTTTGGCCCCCGTGGCGTCCGATCCGGTAAAGCTGATCTTGGCGACGTCCGGGTGCTCAGCCAAGGCGGCGCCGGTTTCCGCACCCAAGCCGGTGACGACGTTGAACACCCCTTCCGGGAAGCCTGCCTGCTGCGTCAGTTCCATGAACTCCAGCGTGCTCGCCGAAGCGAATTCGGAGGGCTTCAGGACCACTGTGCAGCCGGCCGCCAAAGCAGGCGCGCACTTCATCGCCACAAACAGCAAAGGCGAGTTCCAGGCGGTCAAGGCTGCCACCACGCCAACCGGCTCGTGCGTGGTAAAGGCAAAGGCATCGGACTTGTCAAGGGGTACGACCGAGCCCTCAATCTTGTCGGCCAGGCCGCTGAAGTACCACCACCACTCAGGCTGGGACCGAAGCTGGCCCAGCATCTCACTCATCAGCTTGCCATTGTCCCGTACTTCGGTCTCCGCCAGGCGCTGCGCGTTCTCCAGGACCAGGTCGCCGAGACGGCGCATCAGTTTGCCCCGCGCCGTGGGTGTCATCGTCGCCCACGCTCCTTCCTTTAAAGCCCGCGACGCGGCCGCAACCGCGATATCGACGTCCTCCTTCGTGCCTCGAGGGATGCGCGCCCAGGCCTCGCCGGTATATGGGTTGACCGTATCGAACCACTCTCCCTTCACCGGATCGACATAACGGCCGTCGATGAACAACTGATAGCGTTTCATTTGATCCTCATTCTTGTAGGTCCAGCTTTGCTGGCTTGGATGGCAATCGTTCATTCGCCGGCCCTGCTGCCGAGGCCATGCTGCGGCGTCGCGAATGTGCTGGTTCGACCTTGCGACGCCCTCGCGGCGTTGACGGCCGTGCGGAAGTACAACGCCACCGCGATGCCGACGATCTGGCACGCTGCAAGCCCGAGAAGTCCGCTTCGGAAGTCGCCGGTGCTGCCGCGCAGGTAACCCATGATGTTCGGGCCGACCACCCCGCCGAAGGACCCGATCGTATTAATCAGTCCAAAGGCCGCCGCGGCCTGCCCGCCAGAGATCAGCGCGTTAGGCATCGACCAGAAGGTCACCATCCCAGCCAGCGTCCCCATCGAGGTGAGCGTGAGCCCGATCATGGAGATCATCGGTGTCGGCGCATAGGCTGCCAGCGCCAGTCCGAACATCGTCAGCGCGCAGCCAATGGCGGTGTGTCCGGCCCGTTCGCCGGTCTTGTCCGAATGCCGCGACCACAACACCATGGCAATGGCGCCGAACAATGACGGAATCGCACTGACGAATCCGACCGATGCCGTGGACAGGCCGAACTCCTTCACGATCTGCGGCAGGAAGAACCCAACGCCGTAGATGCCGATGACGATCCCCAGATAGATCGAGCTAAGCACCCAGATCCGCGCACTCAGCAGGACACCGGCGACGGATTCACTCTTGATGCCCTGACGGGCGATACGCTCCCGCTCCAGCGTGTTCTCGAGCCATTCCTTTTCCGCCGGCGCCAGCCAGTTGACTGCACGCGGGGAGTTCGGCAACAGCAAGAAGATCACGATGCCGAACAGAATGGTCGGCACGCTTTCAATAATGAAGAGCCACTGCCATCCCTTCATTCCCAATATGCCGTCCATTTGCAACAGGAGCCCGGAGAGAGGGTTGCCGATCAATGCCGACAGGGGGTTGGCCAACAGGAACAAACCGATCATTCGGTTGTTGTACCGCTCCGGGAACCACAGCCGGAAATAATAGATCACGCCAGGGACAAACCCCGCTTCGGCCACGCCGAGCAGAAAGCGCAGCACATAATAACTTTCAGGACTCCAGACCCAGGCCATCGCCAGCGAGGCGGCACCCCACATCACCATGATGCGCGCGATCCATACCCGGGCGCCGAACCGGGCCAGCGCAATGTTGCTAGGCACCTCAAACAGGCAATAGCCCCAGAAAAACAAGCCGACACCCCACCCATACATTGCTGGCGTGATACCCAGGTCGGCATTCATGGTCAGCGATGCCATGCCGACGTTGGAGCGATCGAGATAGCAAAGGAAGAAACCGAAGAGGGCGAGTGGCACAATGCGCCGCGCGCACTTCTGGATTACCTGGTCGGGATTCACCCCCGCGCGCGCGTCAGTGGCTGCCATGGATCGCCTCCCTGGACGCTGCAACGCCTGCACTGCCAAAGTCACCTACGGGTCCACAATTCATGGCGGTTGTCTCCTGAATGGTCTCTCTTCTGTTTGATTCACCGAAATGGCGGCTCGGTCCAATCTAATGGACTTGTGGCGCAACGGACAATCAAGCTTTTCTAAAAGACCGGTTTAGCCCGGTCGAACTGACCGGATAGGGAGACCGCTGCCTGGAAGCATGGACATTTTTGATGGCCAGCCCAGAGGGATCGCAATCCAAAACAAAGGAGGCGCCAGGCGTTCGCAAGTGCGGCTTTCGCCTCATTCCCAACCTGCGCAACAGGCCAACGTTGACTGGCGGGGCGGACAAGAGATTGAGCAGGGCCATTGGTGCGCGCCGAGGCCGTGCCCTTCGTTTCCCGCCAGCGCCAGCGTAAATTCAGGATGCCGCGTGCAGCCCGAAGACGCGGCCAGCTCGTCCCCGCCTGCGGCATCCGCGTGCCGCTGGTGGCGCGCTGGCCCGCTGGCATCGCGGCGGGTCAGGTCAGCGATACGCCGGTGATCACGATGGACTGGCCGGCAACCCATGCTTGCCTGCGCCGGTGTGGCCCCGCATCCTTCGTATCCGTTGTGGTGTCGACCTGCGGCCGTGGCGCTGCTCAGCGCGTTGGGGCCGCCGGCTCCCACGACACGTCCTTAAAAGCCTCCACCAGATAATCCACCAGGCGCCGTACCTTCAGCGCCAGCTGCTTGCGCGTGGGATAGACGGCGTACACGCCGATCTCGGCGGCGCGAAAATCGGGCATCAGCTCTACCAGCGCGCCGCTACGCAAGTCCTCGTGCAGCATGAAGCTGGGCTGCAGCATGACGCCGCCGTGACCGAGCGCGATGGCGCGGCAGGTGTCGCCGTTGTTGGTGTGCACGCGCGCACGCGTGCGCACGCTGACCTTCCCGTGCGGGCCGTCGAAATGCCATTCGTCGCGATCGGACCAGTTGGTGTAGGCCAGCACGCGGTGCTGCGCGAGGTCGTGCGGATGCAGCGGCGTGCCGTGCCGTTCCAGATAGCGCGGCGTGGCGCACAGCAGCACGCGCGTGCTGACCAGCTTGCGGCTGATCAGGGCGGAACTGGGCATGTCGCCGATGCGCACGGCGAGGTCATAGCCTTCGTCAACGAGATCGACCACGCGGTCGTTCAACGTGATGTCGAGGTCCACTTGCGGATGTGCCTCCATGAACGCGGCCCACAGCGGCGCGAGGTGCAGGATGCCGAAGGTCAGCGGCACGTTGATGCGCACCAGTCCGCTGGGCTCTAGTGTGCGCGAGCTGACCTCGGACTCGGCATCGTCCAGCGCCCCCAGCACTTCCTTGGCGCGCTGGTAGAAGATGCGTCCCTCCTCGGTCAACGACAGCCGGCGCGTGGTGCGCTGGAGCAACCGTACGCCCAGGCGCTGCTCCAGCGCATCCACATGGCGCGACACCGCCGCCTTGGACATGCGCAGCCCCTCCACTGCGCCGACGAAGCTGCCCGCATCGACCACGGCGGTGAAGACAGTCATTTCCAGGGCTCTATCCATCACGTTCTTGCTGATTGTCTCGATTATCGGGACGATTAATCACAGGATAGGCAGTTTATCAGCGAATGCGAAACCAATAGACTGCGTTTGTCCGCTACCGCCACCGCCACTCGCACCACCCTACCCGTGCTGTTCATCTCGCACGGCGCGCCCACCTTCGCCATCGAGCCCGGCATGGCCGGCCCGCAGCTCACTGAATTGGGTCGCACGCTGCCGCCCGCGAAAGCAGTGCTGGTGGTGTCGCCGCACTGGATGACGCCGCATGAAGTACGCGTGAGCACCAACGCGCAGCCCGATACCATCCACGATTTCGGCGGCTTCCCGCGCGCGCTGTATGAGCTGCAATACCCGGTGGCCGGCCATCCGGCCCTGGCCGCGCGCACGGCCGAACTGCTGACGGAATCCGGCTTCCCCACGCGGCTGGACCCGCAGCGCGGATTGGACCACGGCGCCTGGGTGCCGCTGCACCACCTGCTACCCGATGCGCACGTGCCGGTGTTCCAGGTGCCACTGCCGCATCCGCTGGACCCTGCCGGCGCACTGGCGCTGGGCCGCGCGCTCGCGCCGCTGCGCGACGAGGGCCTGCTGATCGTCGGCTCCGGCAGCATGACGCACAACCTCAACGAGTTCCGCGTCCACGGCGGCGGCGAGGCGCCCTATGTGGCCGAGTTCACCCGCTGGGTGCGCGGCGCGGTGCAGGCCGCCACGCAGCACGGTAACGTGCAGCCGCTGATCAACTACCGCAGCCTCGCGCCGCATGCCCTGCGCGCACACCCAAGCGACGAGCACTTCCTGCCGCTGCTGATGGCCGTGGGCGCGGCCAGCGCGGGCGAGCCGCTGCAGGTGATCGACGGCGGCATCACCTATGGCGTACTGTCGATGGAGTCGTATGCGATCGGCGCGAGCGCGGCGGCCTGAGCAAAAACTCCGTCCCCAAGCCTTGAACACAGGATTTGAGATGAACACCACCCCACAAGACATCGGCCCGCTGCAGCAGGATGCTGCCTCCGGCCTGCGCTATCGCCTGCGCGACACGGATGGCGTCCCAGATGGGCGTCTACTGCTGCTGCACGGCGTCGGTAGCAACGAGACCGACCTCGCTCCCGTGGCGAGCTACATCGACCCGCGCGTGCAGGTAGCGCTGGTGCAAGGCCCGCTGACCTTCGGCCCGCGCCAGCATGGCTTCTTCGAAGTCAGCTTCCAGGGCGGCGCGCCGGCCATCAACGCGGCGCAGGCCGAGCGCAGCCGGCAGCAACTGATCACGCTGGTGCGCAGCTTCCATGCGCAGGATGCCAACACTGCAGCGCAGCGCGTGCCCACGGTGATCGCCGGTTTCAGCCAGGGCGGCATCCTCAGCGCCAGCGTGTCGCTAACCACGCCGCAAGAGGTAGCGGGCTTCGCAGTGCTGAGCGGCCGTATCCTGCCCGAGATCGAACCGCATCTCGGGCCGCGCGAGGCACTGTCCAAGCTGTCGGCGCTGATCGCCCACGGCGAGTTCGACGACAAGCTGCCAGTGGCCTGGGCCGAGCGCGCCAAAGAGTGGCTGACTGCGCTGGGCGTGCCAAACCAGAACCGCCGCTATCCGATCGGACACACGCTGAACCAGCAAGTCGTCAGCGACTTCGCGCTATGGCTGGCCGGCCCGCTCGCGCTGGCCTGATCGACGCAACCCACCGCCTCAGGCTAACCCCACACCAACCTCTCGCCCCTCGACTTTGGGTCTGGTCGCCGTGCTTGGCCTGCTCGCCTCCGTCGTACTGAGATGCACGGCTGAGCCGCCGCGCGGTGCTTCCGCTTCGCCCACTGTGCCGGCGCGGCCCACCGCAGCCGCCGGCAGACACCAGATTCCATCGTCCCTGTCGCATGTATAAAAAAGGCACCGCAGTAGAAATCCAGTTTTCCCCGAAACGCTTGAACGACGGCGCCGGCGATCCTTATTGGATCGACCTGACCACCGATGAAGCACAAGCCCTGCTCACGCAACTGCAGGCACGAATGGGAAACAGGGAGCAGACGCAGTCGTCGCCGCTGGTGTTTAGTCTGGAAGAGCCGGAAGGCACCGTGACCAAGTCCGTTACTGCCACCCCCGCTGCAGTGGAGGCCTCCAGCAACGAGTTCAAGCAATGGGTCTGCATCATCTGCGGCTGGGTCTATGACGAAGCCGACGGCTGGCCTGAAGACGGCATCGCGCCGGGCACGCGCTGGGAAGACATTCCTGCTGATTGGCGCTGCCCGGAGTGCGATGTGGGGAAAGACGATTTTGCGATGGTGGAGTTTTGAGGGTTAGAGCAGCGGGGACGCTTGGGCTGATAACGGGGGGCGGTGAGCAACAGTTCCGCATTGCCGGCGCGTGAGGGCATTCAAATTTTTTGAATACACTCGTGAACGAGAGGCTTCCGCCGACGGTGCTGCACACCCAATAATCAATACACCAGACGCCCGACGAGCGTTGGCGTCAGAATGTCAGAAAAAGACATCCTGCCTTCTCTTATTCGTTTACTGAGGTTTGTTTGCTCCCCATGAACTTGCGTACCGTCTTTGCCGCGATCGCGGCCTTTTCCGCTGTTGGCGTGGCATCAGCTAACACTGTGACCTACAATCTCGACCCGACCCATACGTATCCGAGCTTTGAAGCGGATCACATGGGCGGTCTTTCAATCTGGCGTGGCAAGTTTGACAAGACCAGCGGCGTTGTGATCCTGGATCGCGCAGCGAGGGCGGGCTCGATCGACGTCAAAATCGACCCGGCATCGATCGACTTCGGCAATGCAAAGCTGAACGAGCATGTCAAGAGCGCCGAAATGCTCGATGTCGCCAAGTTCCCGGAAGCCAGCTACAAGGGCAAGTTCTCGAAGTTCAAGGGTGACGTGCCGACCGAAGTCGACGGCATCCTCACGCTCCACGGCGTGTCCAAGCCCGTCAAGCTGGCCATCCATGACTTCAAATGCATTCAGCACCCGATGCTCAAGCGTGAAGCCTGCGGCGCCGATGCGACCGGCACCTTCAGTCGCGCCGACTTTGGCGTGAACTACGGTGAGCAGTATGGTTTCAAGCAGGAAGTGAAGCTGGCCATCCAAGTGGAAGGTGTGAAGGCCGATTGATGCTTGGGCCGCCGACCAGCCTGACTGGTTCAGTCACGTTGACGTGGCGGTACACGTGAGGTGAAGCGCTTGAAGAACGTCTGCAATTCGAAACAGCTGAGTTCACGCGGCACCTCGCGCGCGCCCAAATAGGTGCTTTGCCAGCCTCGCATCTCGCGCGCCTCCTGTGCATCGGACAAACACGATACTCCAGCGCGCAGCAGATAGCCAAGGCGGAGCAATCAGTCGCAGTTTTCGTAGACCCCGAGCTTGAAAGTGGCCAAACGCGGAGCGCTGTTTATACCGTACAGTCCACAATCGCATATGGCACGATCTTCCGGCCGAGGGATACCACCACCTGAAATTGCATATTGCCTCGCCGTTGAGAACAGCACATCAAACCTGCAGTAGTCCTTTGGCTCCAGTAATCGCCCATCGCATGCGCCCGTTCCTTTTCATGCGTTGGCCAATGACATAGTCGACCACCGACTCTGCTCCCGTGCTTGAAATGGACAGCCCTGAGCCCCCCGCTGCTGATAGTTCGCGAGATAGCGAGAGCAACAGCGCAGATAATGGATCACGCGGCCCTAGTGGATTGCGAGCGCCAACCCAACCTGTGTCCCGTCGCAGCAACTCTAGCCTCTCGAAGCAGCGTTTCGTCTCGCCGTGCCACAACATTCACCCCGCATTTGGCCATCCCCAAGGCACTGAAGCCGAGCATCACGGGGCAATGCTCCAGCGTTTCGCCCACGCACATCTCGGAACGGAAAAGGGGTCGGCAGGCTCGTTGCTGCCGGGATCATGCGTTTCGTCAAGTCGAAGGCCTCGTTTGTGAATGGTGAATTCCAATGTCACCGCCGTGGGCTTACCGTATTTGCCGCGCCTTTGGAACCAATCCAGCAAATAGCGGGCGCACGCCTTGGCGTGATCAACTAGGGAGACGACGATGAAGCAAGGCCTTGAAAGACTGCGGCTGGCAATCGCCAGGCTGGTATTGGTGACAACCGGGATGACGGGGGCCGTTGGCGTGGCGGCATTGGCCGTCCCTGGCGCCGCGCTGGCGGCATACCCCGACAAGCCGATCCGCCTGATTGTGCCTGCGGCAGCGGGAGGTACAACGGATATCGCGTCGCGTCTGGTTGGCAAACGCATGGCCGAACTCCTGGGCCAGCCAGTAGTGGTAGAAAACCGTGCCGGAGGCGCCGGCATCATTGGCGCGCAGGCGCTCAAGCAATCTGCCCCCGACGGCTATACCCTGATGATGGGCAATATCGGACCCAATGCGATCAACTATAGCTTGTACCGGCAACTACCTTATCGCGCGGAGGACTTTGCGCCGGTCAGCATGGTGGTGTCGGTACCCAACATTCTTGTGGTCAATGCTAACGTGCCGGCGCGTACAGTGGCCCAGCTGGTAGCGCTGGCCAAGGCCCAGCCCGGCAAGCTTTCCTTCGCCTCGTCCGGCACTGGCCAGTCGGTCCATTTGTCTGGCGAGTTGTTCCGCAAACGCACCGGTACTGACATTATCCATGTGCCCTACAAGGGCGCGGCGCCGGCCGTGGCCGACTTAGTCGCTGGCCAGGTAACCATGATGGTGGATAATCTCCCCAGCTCCCTGCCTCATATCCAGTCGGGCAAATTGCGTGCTCTGGCCGTGACCAGCGCGAGCCGCGTCCCTGAGCTGCCAGACGTGCCTACCATGAAGGAGGCCGGTTTGGAGGACTTCCAGGTGACTGCGTGGTTTGGCCTGGTGGCCCCGGCAGGCACGCCTCCGGCCGTGATCGACCGGCTGCAGAGGACCGTGGCTATCATCCTCGCCGAGCCCGAGGTCAAATCACGCCTGGCTGATCTGGGCGGCGTGCCCGGCGGCGATACGCCCACGCATTTCGGAAACTTCATCAAGAGTGAGCGCGAGCGTTGGGCACGCGTGGTCAAGGACACCGGCATCCCGCTGCAATAAGCCTGCAATCGACCGCTGAGCCTCTTGGAGCGAGGCATAACCGAAATAACTGCACATCTGGCGCACCGGCAAATCCGCAACAAGGCGGCAGCTCAAAGCAACGCGAAGATCGAACGCGACCAACGTCGAGTCGAAGCTGGCCGGCCCCTTCAGCTGGCTAGTCTTCCTACTCCAGTGATCAGGGGCGCTCCTCCTGCTTGCTCTTGGCCTCGACCCCCGTTTGGACAGCGTCTCGCCTCTTCTGCGCCTCCAACGCAGATACAAACTCGCCGCTACGACGAGCATGCTTCGCTCCGCGCTGACTGTTCAGGCTTTCAGCGGCCCCCTTTCGCCCAGACTCGAATGCAATAGCGGCTTCCAGCTGCGCCTTGCACTCGCGGGGGCTATGCCCCTGTTCGTATCAGGTCCTTTCCCCAAGGCAAGCCCTGCTCGAATTTGCATTTCAGAAAGTCAATAAATGCACGCAACTGCGGCGGCGTGTATCGGTTAGGGAGCGTGATCGCGTACAGTGTGCCGCCAGGCGAACGGGTTAGCCTGTATTCGTTTAGGACGGTTTCCAACCTACCGCTTTGCAGATGTTCTACTGCGACATACGAAGGCAGCAAGCCGATGCCAAGCTTTGCCGCAGCCATTTCGCCGAGGAAACCATAGTCCGAGCACTCCAAATGCGGTTGGATGGAAACCCTGTGCACGAGGTCACTGCCTTCTCGCACATATTCAAGCCCCACACGTGTGCGCACGCCAAGGCAGGTATGAGACGCCAAATCTTCCGGCGTGACCGGTCGACCATGCCGCTCCAAATACTCGGGATTCGCGCATAGCATCCATTCGATCGGCCCGAGTGCACGCGCCACACAATGTTCGCCGGGGTCATTGGTGACCCGCAAAGCCAAGTCGAGATCATTTTCCATCAGGTCCACGGCACCGCCTTTGAAGCTCACCGACAGCGATACCTTGGGATACAGATTGCAGAACTCGGCAAACATAGCGGTCAAGTACAGTCGGCCGACCGCCGGTGGACAACTCACACGCAATGGACCGCGGATGGAAGTGCCGAAGGTATGCAGTAGTTCGTCCGCGCGCTCTACCTCGGCGCGGATGACGGCGCATTGCGCGTAAAACGCCTCGCCTATTTCCGTCAGACTCATGCGGCGCGTGCTCCGCCGTACGAGCTGCGCCTCCACATCGCGCTCCAGCTTACGGATACGCCGGCTGACATTGGAGCGGTCAATGCCAAGCTTGAGCGACGCATTCATAAAGCTGCCAGATTCCACAACCGTGGCGAAAAACAAGTAAGCGTCGAGTTCCATAGTTTGAGCGGCGATTGGTGTGCTGCGCGCAACGCACCTGTGCGCAAGCGCAGGCTTACCTGCCTGAAATGTGGATGCAATACTCTCCCAAAGCCCAGTTTGCTTGTTAAAAAGGCGGAGGAGACATGAAGCGGATCATACCCGCGCTACTGCTTTGTAGTGCGACAATCGCAACGAATGCGCAGGCCGAGTATCCCGTCAGGCCCATCACGCTAGTGGTGCCTTTTCCCGCCGGCGCAACTACGGATACAGTGGCCCGCGTGGTCGGCCAGGCGGCATCGGCCCAGCTTGGCCAGCCCATCGTGATCGACAACAAGCCAGGCGCGGAAGGGCAAGTGGCCGCGCAGGAGGTGGCCCGGGCGACACCGGACGGCTACCGTTTGCTGCTCGCCACGTCGGGCAACCTGTCGTTGGTGCCGGCGCTGCGCAAGAAGCCGCCCTACGACGTGCTGACCGATTTCACGCCCATCGCCGATGTCGGCCGCTTCGGCTTTTTCCTGTACGTGAACCCTGCCGTCCCGGCCAGCAACCTGAAAGAGTTCCTTGCCTACGCCAAGGCCAATCCCGGCAAGCTGAGTTACGGCACCGGCAACAACACCGGCGTGGTCGCGTTCTCGCACTTCAAGACACTCACTGGCATTGAGCTGACCCAGGTGCCCTACAAGGGCGAGCCGCCGGCCATGCTGGATCTGATCGCCGGCCGCACCCAGGCCATGATCGGTACGACCATCGGCGCGCCCTATCTGCGCGAGGGCAAACTGCGCGCGCTGGTATCCATCAATGCCCAGCGCAACAGCCTGCTTCCTGATGTGCCGACCCTGCGCGAGGCCGGCATGCAGGATCTGGAGATCATGCCGTGGGCAGGTCTGGTCGGACCGGCGGGCATGCCCAAGGACGTCGTGACCCGTCTGAACCAAGCATTCGTTGCCGCGATGAACAATCCGAAGGTACGCGAACAAATGGACCGGCTGGGCTTTCCTTTGACGCCCTCGTCACCTGAAGCGTTCGGCCGTCTGATCAAACACCAACTGGCGGTCCATGGCCGCCTAGTGAAGGACGCCGGGCTGCAGCCCGAATAACTGCACGTACCGCAAAGGAGAGAGTTGATGGTTGCCTCACTGCAATATGGCGAAGCCCGGTTCGACGGCGCTGAGATCGAACGCCGCGCCGCGCAGGTTGCCGGCGGCCTGGCTGCCCTGGGCGTGGGAGAGGACGATGTCGTGGCCATCGTGCTTCGCAACGCGCCCGCGCTGTTCGAGATCACGCTGGCATGCAACCGCGTCGGCGCGTATCACTGTCCGGTGGACTGGCGGTTCACCGTGGATGAGCTGGGCTATATCCTGCAGGACAGCGGTGCCTGTGTCCTGTTCATCGAGGCGGACCTGTTAGCAACATTGCGTGCCGCGATCCCGGAAGGGGTGCGCGTACTGGCGGTCACGCCAGAACCGTTGGCCTTGCAGGCTTATCCCACTTCGCGCGTTACCGGCGAAGTGCCGGCAGACGTCCTTCGCTATGAAGCATGGCGCAGCGCACAGGCGGCGTACAGCGGTCCGTCGCACCGGCCGCGCGGACGCTTCGCCTATACCTCCGGCACTACTGGACGTCCAAAAGGCGTGCGGCGCCTCGCGCAGGGCCTGCATCCAGAGCAGCCGCGCCTGCTGCGCGATACCGTCAAGGCCGTGTTCGATTTTTCCGCGGATGCGCGCGTGTACCTGTCCGCGCCGCTGTACCACGGCGCCCCCAATCTCTACGGTATGCAGGCCATGCTGGCGACCGGGCTGGTCGTGCTGGATCCCCGCTTCGATGCCGAAGCCACGCTACGCGCCATCGAGCGCCATCGCATCACGCACCTGTACCTGGTGCCCACCATGTGCGTACGCCTGCTGGCATTGCCGCAACACGTACGCAACCGCTACGACCTGTCGTCCGTGCGCTTCGTCGCCTGTACAGGCGCGCCCTTTGCCGTTGCCATCAAGCAGGCCATGATCGATTGGTGGGGGCCAGTGATCAACGAATCGTATGCGTGCAGCGAAATGGGCATGATCACCGTGATTTCGTCCGCGGACGCCATCCGCAAGCCCGGGTCGGTCGGCCGGCCTGTGAGCGAGGCCGAGGTGCGCATCTACAGCGACGCGGGCTGCCGCCTCGGCACAGGAGAGGTTGGCAACATCCATGTGCGCCAGCCTGCTTATGCGGACTTTACCTACCACAATCGCCCTGAGGCGCGCGCCGCGATGGATTGCGAAGGACTGGCGTGCGTAGGCGACATGGGCTACGTGGATGCCGACGGCTTCCTGTTCATCTGCGACCGTAAGAGCGACATGGTGATCTCCGGCGGTGTGAACATCTACCCGGCCGAAATCGAAAACGCGCTGTCCGGCATGCCGGGTGTGGCGGACTGCGCGGCGTTTGGCGTGCCCCATGAAGAGTTTGGCGAAATGGTCGTGGCAGTGGTACAGCCTGCCGACTGCGCGCAACTGGATCCGGAGGGAATGCGTGCGTGGCTGAAAGACCGGCTCGCCGCTTACAAGGTGCCGAAGGTGATCGAACTGCGCACCGAACTGCCGCGCCAGGAAAGCGGAAAGATCCACAAGCGCAAGCTGCGCGATGGCTACTGGCAGCATGCCGGGCGCAGGATCTGAACAAGCGGCAGCAAGTGTATGGATGAACAACAATCAACACGCTGCGAATGCAGCAATACGGGAGGCCGCATGAGGACGAATCTGTGGAGCCTGATCGATTCGCACCTGGCAGAACACCCGGATGCGGTGGCATTCATAGAGGGTGAGCGTGCCATCACCCATGCGGAGTTCGATCTGCTGTGCCGTCACACAGTCGCTTGGTTGGACGCCCAGGGTATCGGCAAGGGAGACCGGGTAGGTGTGTGGCTCGTCAATCGCATCGAATGGCTGGCGCTGTTCTTTGCGCTGGCGCGCGTCGGCGCGACGCTGGTGTCGGTCAACACGCGCTATCGTAGTGAAGAGGTGAGCTACCTCATCGAAAAGAGCGGCGCCTGCCTGCTGGTGCTGCAACCAGGCTTCCGAAAGGTCGACTTCGCCGGGATTCTCGATGCCGTGGATCCCGCCTCGCTGCCCGCGCTGCAAGCCATCGCGGTGGTGGATGCCAGTCCGGCAACGCCCGCCCGTCTGTTGGGCCGCCCGGTAGTGCCTTTCGATTTGCATATGCGCGAGCCGGTGCAAGGGCTGGATGAATCCGATCCCAATGCCTGCGCCATTTTGTTCACAACCTCGGGTACCACCAAAGGCCCCAAGCTGGTGATGCACCCCCAACACACGCTCGTCGATCATGCTTGGCGTTGTGCACACGCTTATGGCATGGATGCGGATGGTGCGGTCATGCTGGCCATGCTGCCATTCTGCGGCGTATTCGGGCTGAATGGCGTGCTGGCGGCGTTCGCGGGGGGCGCGCCCGTGGTACTGCTCGACACGTTTGACGGGCCTCAGGCCGCCAGGCTGCTGGCTGACCAGCGTGTTACGCACACATTCGGCAGCGATGAGATGTATCGCCGCATCCTGGACACGGCACCGGCGAACCGGCCATTTCCGGCCGCGCGGCTATTCGGCTTCGGTGCATTTACTTCAAGCTTCTCCGAATATGCCCGCGAGGCTTGCGCACGGGGCATTCCACTCGCAGGGCTGTACGGATCGAGCGAAGTCCTGGCATTGTTTTCCTGCCAGCCGATGACGCTGCCGGTGCAGGCGCGCATCGAAGGAGGCGGCCTCCCGGTGGCACGGGGCGAGGCCACCGTGCGCATCCGTGATGTCCAGACGGGGGCGTTGCTGCCGGCTGGACAGTCCGGCGAGATTGAGATCAGCGCACCGAGCTTGTTCCTGGGGTATGACCACGATCAGGACGCAACCGCTGAAGCGGTACGTCCCGACGGCTATTTCCGAACCGGTGACCTTGGCCATCTACGCGCCGACGGCACTTTCGTGTATGAAACGCGCATGGGCGATGCGATTCGCCTGGGCGGGTTCCTGGTCAACCCGGTCGAAATCGAGGCCGTGCTCAAGCGCTTCGAGGGTGTCGCCGATGCGCAAGTGGTCGCCGTGGAAATCGATGGGCAGACCCGCGTGGTCGCTTTTCTGATCCTCACTGACGGCGCCCGGCTAGCCGAGGCCGATGTCATGGCCCAGATGCGCGCCCAAGTAGCGCCGTTCAAAGTGCCCGCGCGTGTCTGGTTCGTCGATGCCTATCCGGTCACGCTGAGCTCCAACGGCGTGAAGATCCAGCGCAACAGGCTGCGCGACCTGGCACTGGCGCGGCTGGCGGAACTTGTCCCGGCCGCCGGCGCGTGAACCCCCTCCGGAAAAATTTCATGCCGACTACGCTATATTTCGAGGATTTCCTTCGCGGGCAGGTGTTCGAGAGCACTGGCCGCACCATCACCGAGACCGACCTGACGATGTTCTCAATGTTGTCTGGAGACTGGAATCCGATCCATGCCGACGCGGAATTCGCCAGGGGCACGCGCTTCGGACAGCGTGTGGTCCACGGTGCGCTAGGCATCGCACTGGCCACCGGCATGCTGCATCAACTCGGCGTCTTTGACAAATCAGCCGTGGCCATGATGTCGCTGCAGAACTGGACCTTCGCGGCCCCGATTTTCGTAGGCCAGACGCTGCGGCTCAGGATGGAGATCCTGGAAACAGAGGCCGGCACCAGCAAGCGCGTAGGGCGCGTGAACCGGCGACTGCAGTTAATCGACCAGACCGGTGGCGTGATCCAGGACGGCACGACCGACGTGCTGGTGCTCAAGCGCGACGCCCAGGCCGCCTGAACGCGCGCCACATCGCCGCTTTTTCCCATTATCAATTTCAGCGGGGTATCCGATCGCAGAATCGGGGCCCCTGTCCGCGGCCGCCCGCGCGGTAGCGCATTGCAACCCCAGACGAACACCAGGAGACACCATGCAATCCCTTATCAGACTGACCGGCATGCTGGTCGCCCTAACGGTTGCCGGCACCGCGGCGGCACAGAGCTTCCCGAGCAAGCCGGTGACCATCGTCGTGCCGTACTCGGCCGGCGGGCCGGTGGACAGCTTCGTGCGAGGGCTCACGCCACGGCTTGCCGATGCGTGGAAGCAGCCGGTGGTGGTGCTGAACAAGCCTGGCGCCAATGAAATCATCGGCGCCGAGTTCGTCGCCAAGAGCGCGCCGGACGGCTACACGCTGTTTGCTGGCACGGAAGCTGCGCTAACCATGAACCAATTCCTGTACAAAAAGCTGCCGTACAGCCCAGACAAGGACTTTGCCGAGGTCTCGCGACTCGTGGCACTACCGTTGGTGTTCTTCGTGCCGAAGACCTCGCCCGCCAATTCACTCAAGGAGTTCATCGCGCTCGCGAAGAAGGTTTCGGCAAGCAAGCCGATGACCTACGGCTCCTCTGGCGCCGGCGGCATCGCGCACCTACCCATGGCGATGTTCACGCATAACGAGAACCTGACCATGGTACACGTCCCTTACAAGGGTGCCGCGCCACTGATCCCAGAAGTGATCTCAGGGCAGATCGATGCCGCCGTGCTCGGCGTCTCGGTGATCGAGCAGCACGTCAAGTCCGGCGCGCTCAAGGCCCTCGCCGTCTCGGCGGA
Organism: Ralstonia pickettii DTP0602; assembly: GCA_000471925.1. Classification (NCBI taxonomy): domain Bacteria; kingdom Pseudomonadati; phylum Pseudomonadota; class Betaproteobacteria; order Burkholderiales; family Burkholderiaceae; genus Ralstonia; species Ralstonia pickettii. Next base: position 2,011,959 of record CP006667.1, on the reverse strand, counting down.
CACGCGCTCGGCGGCGCTGCCCGATGTGCCCACCTTCAAGGAGTTAGGGATCAAGGAGATCAATGCGGTCTTCAATATCGGCCTTGTGGCGCCGCATGGCACGCCGACCGCGCTAGTGGAGAAGATTTCCTCTGACGTCAGCCGCATCGTCCAGTCTCCAGACTTCCGGAGAAAGTATATCGATGCGTTCTCCTATGTCGCGGTAGGCTCCACACCAGCGGCCTTCAAGGATTTTCTGGCACAAGACCGAAAAATCCAGAGCGAACGCGTGAAACTTTCCGGTGTGTCGCTCGATTGAGCCGAACTTAATCAACTCAAGGGAACCACCATCATGGCTACCGCCCCCCATCTGCCTCCCATCCTGCAGAACCTGACCTTGCCAGTGATCTCGTCGCCAATGTTCACGGTGAGCTATCCGGAATTGGTGCTAGCCCAATGCAAGGCCGGCATCGTCGGTTCGTTTCCCGCATTGAATGCGCGTCAGCCGGAATTACTCGATGAATGGCTGACGCTGATGAGGGAGGAGCTCGACACCTTTCGGGCGGCCAATCCCGGCGCGATTGTCGGGCCGCTCGCGGTCAACCAGATTGCCCACACTTCCAATGTGCGGCTGGAACAAGACGTAGCAACGTGCGTGCGCCATCGCGTGCCAATCTTCATCACCTCACTGCGGGCGCCGGTGCGGGAGATCGTCGAAGCCGTCCATTCCTATGGCGGCATTATCTTCCATGATGTGGTCAATCTGCGCCATGCAGAGAAAGCGTTGGAAGCTGGTGTTGATGGGCTGATTCTTGTCGCTGCCGGTGCCGGTGGACATGCTGGAACTCTGTCGCCGATGGCTTTGGTAGGTGAGGTCCGTCGTCGCTTCCACGGTCCCATCGCGCTGTCCGGCGCTATCGCCACCGGCGATGCAATTCTTGCGGCGCAGGCCATGGGCGCTGACTTTGCCTACATCGGTACGCGCTTCATCGCCAGCGAGGAAGCCAATGCGAGCCAGGACTACAAGCAATCGCTGATCAAGGCCGGCGCGTCTGACATCGTCTATAGCAACCTATTTTCCGGTGTGCACGGAAACTACGTCCGCGAAAGCATCGAGCGTATTGGGTTGGATCCCGACAATCTGAGAGAAGGCGAGAAATCCAAGATGAGCTTTGCGGATGGTCGCTCCAAGCCAAAAGCTTGGAAGGATATCTGGGGCGCCGGGCATGGCGTGGCGCAGATCCATGACATTCCTACCACCTCCGAGATCGTGAGACGGCTTAGTCGGGAGTACGTTGCTGCGCGCGATCGTATTGCACGATTGCCCTGATCCCAAGACAAAAGGGCATCGCGCAACACAAGTGCAATCACTGTGACTGCGGTATCCGACTTTCTCGGTACCGTTGGATCTAAGGATGCTCTGCACAAACGCGAATCGAGTATGCTTGGCCATTTAACGGGAAACTAAATGCGCCACGACGCCAACCTATCAGCCCAGAGCGAAGCTGTCTGGCACGCGCGGAGCAGCATTCGCGGGCTGCGCGCGAGGCATCAGCATGAGCCCGAACCGCGCTCATGCTCGAGCAGCCAGCAGTTTGCCGCGCGCCATCCACAAGCTGGACAGCGCGAACAAGGTCATGAGTTGCGCGGTGTTCTTCCTCTCCCTCGAAAGCGGACCCTGGTGTAGCCGAACTGCCGCTTGATGACCCGGAACGGATGCTCGACCTTGGCCCGGATGCCCGCCTTGATTCGCTCGACCTGATTGACGAGCGCGCCAAGCGGTTTGCTTTGGTCCGGGACGCGACGTTTGCCGGGCTTCATCGCCGCGTGCCAGTTCACGCCCGCCCGCGCGTCCGGACGCTTGTCCACGCCTTGATAGCCCGCATTGCCAAACGCGTCGGTTTCGTCGCCATGCAGCAGGCTGTTGGCCTCAACCACGTCGTTGACGTTGCCCGCCGTGCCCCGCACCGTGTGCACCAGGGGTGCCAACGTCCCTGGCAAGCCGCGAGTCTTCCTCGTATATCTGGGTGGCGGCAAGCAATACAAGGACATCATCACGAAGTCAGCGCTGGAAGCGCTATAGCGGCTTTTCGCTGGAAGGCGCGAGCGCCAAGCCGGAAGCGATGGCTGCCTGATCCGTTCGCGCCCCTCTGCCTGCGTGACTGATCGGCGCCGTTGGCCCAGGATTTCCGGACGATCGGCTGGAACCCCTTCGACCAGGACAGCCGCTGATTTCATGCAGCGCTGGTCGCCGTGTTCGATCGACAACCAGGCAGAGACTCTTCCCTTTCCGCGCCCGTCAAGCGTTCAGACGTTTGCTAACGACCCCAACCGCAAAAACGCTCGAGCAGATCCGCCTCAGTTTCATGGACCTCGACCGGCAGGCCGCCTGCGCCCGCAAAGGCCAGATAGCGGGCGCGATGCTGGCCGTTTCGAAACGACACCACACCTTCGCGGGCAAAGCCAATCAATCCGGCTAACGTACGGCAGCGCCGGGTTGTGAACGTTACATAGGGAATTTCCGGAATCCGCTCCTGCCCGGGTGCCAGGAACTCGCGAATGCCGCGCACCTTGCCCGCATGCCAGTACTGCGCAGCCTGGAGGACATAGTCCGTTTTATCGCGATCTGCGCAAGCAAGCAGCTTCTTCAGGTCGATCAAGACCACCTTATGACGCGAGTCGGGGGCGTCGAAGCCGCATTTCATGCGGGTGAATGAATAGGGACTATGACCGGGGATAGGAACGATCCAGTTCCCGTCAGAACTGCGCTGCACCTGATCTGTTGGCAAGGCGACTCCGATTTCTTGTTCTCTCCGAAGCCTCGTCGGGTCCGGATTCGATGCGGCGCGGTTGGAACAGCGCTGCAATGAAATTCGTATGACCAAGCATTATGCGTTAGCGCCGCGCCTGTGTGAACTCGCCGATCACTAAAGCGGATGGCTTCGCGGCGCGGCATGAGTTGCCCCCGTCGAAGCTCCGTCGCTGCCCGGCTGCCCCAGTTCCGCCGCGTGGGAAACCCATCTGGACCGGTTGACAGCGAGCGACGTACGAAAAAAATGGCCGACACTTGTGCCGGCCAAACGCCCTTAACAGTGAAAGCCAAGGTCGATATGAGACTGTCGTGGGCACGCCAGGGGGCGCGCCTCGTCCTGCGGGCAGGAAGTTAGAAGCGATGTCGCATGCCGAGCATTGCGCCGGTCTGGTTTTGGCCTGGCATCGTATTGGGCGTACTGGTCACACCGAAGGTTGCATTGCCCTTGTTGTTAACATAGCCAAGCAGCAGGTACGCGTCAGTACGCTTGGACAAGGCGTAGTCAGCGTTCAGCACGAACATCCACGAATCTTTGCTGTCGGTGCGGGCGTCGGTGTAGTAAGCCGCGCCGGTCAGGGTAAAGGCGGGAGTGAACTTGTAGTTCGCGCCGAGCCAGTACAGGTTGTCGTGACGGGCCGTGCCAGTCGTGACTTCGTCACGCATCCAGCGGTAGCCGCCAAACACCTTGGCAGCGCCGAAGGCATACGACGTACCAATCGCAGCACGTTTTGCGGCGAGGTCCGCGGAAGCCAGGGTGCTGCCCTGGAACTGGTCGTACGCGACGCCCACCGAGAACGGCCCGTTCGCGTAGGCCAAACCACCACCAAAGTTCTTGCCGACCTGGAAGTGGCCCGGCACTTCGCCGCCGAGGCCGGAGTTCACGTCGCGGCCGAAGCTATAGAAGCCGGTTGCCGTCAAGCCGCCGAACTTACCGGTGTACTTGATAGCGTTGTCGGCGCGACCGTTAAATTGATTGTCGACCGAATTCAGGGAGTACATCGGGCCCGCCGCCATCGGGTCATAGGCTCCGAACAGGTCATACAGCGAATTTTGCTGTCGGCCGAGGGTGACGGCACCGAAATTGCCCTGCAGGCCAACGTAGGCCTGGCGACCGAAGAGCCGGCCACCCTGCGCGGATTTGCCGCTATCGATATCGAAGCCGCTTTCCAGCACGAAGACGCCCTTCAGGTTGCTGCCGAGGTCCTCGACCCCGCGCAGACCCCAGCGTGAACCTGAGAGGCCCCCGGAAGTCACACCAACGACAGAGCCACTGCCATTTGCGCCACCATTGACGTGGTTTTGGAAACTGATGCCGGCATCAGCGATGCCATAGAGCGTCACATTGGACGACGATTGGGCAAAGGCAGAGCCAGACATGGCGCAAGCTGCGGCTGCTACTGCGAAGAGAGCTTTTTTCACTGTCAATTCCAGGTTCTTATTTGGCGGAGGGTCCAGCCGGTGGCGTCACGGCTTGCATGCGAGCCGAAACCACCCACCGACGCGGCCGCCAGATAGTGCGACAGGAATGTGACAGCAATGAGTCAACAATTATGCAGAGATTCGCACAATCATTTCAAAATCAAGAACAATATGTGCACGTCCGGCAGCTAAACTCCATCGCCGGGGCGCGCCGATATCTCTCTGACGTGAGTGACAGATTTTTGACGAATTTGTGTCGGTCTGCCCCAAACCTGTCCCCTCCCGGTTATAAACGCTTGGCAGTTGCATCACCGACGAGACCGTCGGGCATGCCGGGGCACGATTGCGCCTGACCGTCGATAAAGACCGACGGCCCTGCCACCGACCCGCGTCAACCGGGTTCCAGGACCAAGTCACCGGACCAACTCACCGTACCGACTCGGCCGATCACGGCAGTCTGTTCCACGCATACACCGAAGCGTTCAAAGAAGGCGGTATCACGGCGCTCGCGCGATACAAAGCCATACCTGCCATGTTGGCCCTTGCCTTGCGAGACCTCGATCAATGCTCGCATCAGACGCTGCTCGCAAACCAAGCTTGTCAGTGCTGCCCCCTCTCTGAGCATCCACGCACTGAGGTCTCGCAGTGAAAGATCGAGCATCCTTGCGGCATGCGCCCGACTCCAAGGCGCATTCGGTTCTCCAAAGACTGCCCGCGCAAGTTTCAAGGTAAGGGGTTTCGCCGGATCGTGCGCCCAGTTGCGCGGCGAGTGATCACCGCTCTCGTCCCGGATGGGACGCCTCGAAGCCATGACGTCAAAATGTATGGCATCACTGGCTGCTATGAGGCTATGCGACATGGTGTACAGGTCAAAGCGCCGATACGCGCTCACCCGCGCACTTTCCCCCGCCTTCAATGCGACACTACCCATCGCGCCGCGCAACCAGCAGCCTCCACTGCGGCAGTGGACATCAACATCGAACGGCAGCCGGATGTTATTCAGTTGCATTCCGTGGGCAGCCGGTGGCTTGTCTAGGCGGTCGCCCGACGCAAACCGCCATAGCTAGCCCAGGATCGTGCCACAAGGTATCCCGCATCCACCGGCAGATTCACCCCGGTGATGGCCGCGGCCCAGTCGGAGGCCAGGAACAAGACAGCCTTTGCCACTTCTTCTGCCCCGAGCCGATCTTGTCAGTCTCCCGCCCGGCTTCCATCATCGTGTCGCCTGAACACGTCTCCGTCAGGCCATAGGCATCCACATATCGCGCGTTCGTGAACAGGCCGGAGAATTCCCGGATGCGCTCTTCCGGCGTACGCTCACCGCCGCCGACGAGCCATTTGAAGCTGGACGCGCCCATGGGGGTAATCGAGGTCGATGTCAGTTCCACACCGATCGTGCGTGCCACCGACCTGTTCCGGCGCGGGAATTGTTCCTCGATCTTGCCCACACAGGGGACGGCCGCCGGGGCAGTTCGAACGGAGCCGGACCGGGCGCAGCCGCGGTCGCGCAGACGTGGATCCCCGAGCCCGCCGGCGCCGCTACTCCCGCATCCTCTGTGCCATGAACGTCCGCAGCGTCTGCATTGCGGGCGTCTCGGTCCGCCCCTGCAAGGTGATCAGGGCGAACTGCGCGTTGGTATGCAGGGGCGGCGTCAGCACCAGTTCCGCCAGCTCCCCCCTCGCAATTGGCTCGCGCGCGGCCGCGATGATGCCGAGGAAGACGGCATCGGTCTTCCGGGCCGCTTCCACCAGGCTGGCGATTTCCTCGCAGCGCAACGTGACCATTTCATCCGGATGTGCGCGCGGCCCGAAGTGGGCGACCAGGATGCGCGCCACCTCGTCCGACAGCGGGCTTGAAGCGATCGGATAGGCCAGCAGATCTTCGAAGCGCACGCACGCCAGCTGGTGCAACGGATGGCCGCTGCGGCAGATGAAGCCGGCACGCAGGTCCGGCAGCCGTTCCACGTTCAGATCGGAGCCCGGCACCAGCGAGCGCAGGTCGATCACGATGCCGTCCAGTGCGCGGCCGCGCAACTGCTGCAGCTGCAGATTGGTGGCGCCGCGGGAGATGGTGAGTCGGACCTTCGGATGGTGCCTGCCCATATGGACCAGGAAGGGCGTCATCAGCATGGCGCCCGGCCCCGACCCGAACCCGATGCGCAGCATGCCCGCCTCCCCGGCTTGCAGGTCGCGCGCACTCTGCTTCAGCTCGCCGGCCTCGAAAGCGATTCGCCGCGCTCTCTCCAGCGCCAGTTGCCCGAACGGCGTCAACTCGTTGCGCTTGCCGATGCGGTCCACCAGGGACATGCCCAGCTCCGATTCCAGCGCCTGGATGCTGCGGCTGAGGGCCGGTTGCGTCAGGTGCAGCCGCGCCGCAGCTTGGCTGAAAGAGCCGGTTTCGGCCAGCGCAATCAGATGCTTGAGCTGAATCAGGTTCATGCGGCCGTCTCGTATGCAATTTTGTAATGATAATGCAAAAAATGATGCATTGGACATCGCGGGACGGCCTTCCTAACATGGCTCGCAGCCATGCGTCCCCGACCGGGGCAAGCACAAGACCTGGCACCTTCAACAGGAGACAACGATGTACCTCACACGACGCCTGTGCCGCCTGCTGGCCGGCCTGCTCACCGCCTCGCTGGCCGGCGCCGCTTGCGCTGCCGCGAGCGGACCCGGACCCTATCCGGCCAAGCCGATCGCGCTGATGGTTCCCTACCCCGCCGGCGGCGCTTCTGACGCGATCGCCCGGGTGCTGAGCCAGCCCATCGGCAAGCAGCTCGGCCAAACCGTGCTGGTGGAAAACCTGGGCGGCGTCAGCGGCGCCATCGCCGCGCAGAAGGTACTGTCCGCCCCGGGCGACGGCTACTACGTGTTTCAGGGTTCACCCAACGAGGTCATTCTTTCCCCGCTGGCAAACGCCGCGGTTAAGCTGCAGGCCGAAGACTTCCAGTTGGTGCAGCCCATCTCCACCGCGGTGTTGGCGCTGGTTGCGCGCAAGGACCTGGAGGCCAATTCCTCCGACGAACTGATCACGCTGGCGCGCAGCCGCAAGGACAGGCCCTTGTCCTACGGCAGCGTGGGAGTGGGCTCCCTGTACCACATCCTGGTCGAACACATGCAGCAGCTCACCGGCACCAGGATGACCCACGTGCCATACAAGGGCGCGGCGCCATTGGTCCAGGACATCGGTGGTGGCCAGCTGGACTTCGCCATCGTGCCCTTCAATGCCGCGCTCGGCGCCATGGCGCAGCAGGGGCGGCTGAAGCTGCTGGCCACCGTGGGCGCCAACCGTCCCGCGCTGCTGCCCAATGAGCCGACCATCAGCGAAGGCAAGCTGCTCAAGAACTTCGCCTTCACCATCTGGACTGGCGTCATGGTCAAGAAGGGAACGCCGCCCGACGTGGTCCAGCGCCTGAACCAGGCGCTCGGCAACGTGCTCCAGGATCCCGCCGTGCGCGCGGGCCTGGAAACCCAGATGCAACTGGTGGCCGCACCGATGTCGCTGCAGGAAGCGGCCCGTTTCTATGAGAGCGAAACCGCACGCTATCGCGGCCTGGCCAAGGCCATTGGGCTTCAGCCCCAGTAACGCGCCGACGCACCTCACGCATCACGGCCCTCACCCGACAAAAAAAGGGAAACCCCATGCATGCCGTCCTGGAATCGCTGCGCGCGGGCGCAGACAAGTTCATCGCGTTGCGGCGCGATCTCCATCAGCATCCCGAGCTCGGCTTCCAGGAGCATCGCACCAGCGACGCCGTCGCGAAATGCCTTGTGGAATGGGGCTACGAAGTCGAGCGCGGCCTGGGCGGCACCGGCGTGGTCGGCACGCTGCGGCGCGGCAACGGCAAGCGCCGGCTTGGCCTGCGGGCCGACATGGATGCCCTGCCGATTGACGAGGCGAACGGGCTGCCCTATGCCAGCCGCCACGCCGGCGTGATGCATGCCTGCGGACACGACGGCCATACCGCCATGCTGCTGTGCGCCGCCGAATACCTGGCGCGGGCGGGGGAGTTCTCGGGCACGCTCCACCTGATCTTCCAGCCTGCGGAGGAAGGCCTGGGCGGCGCCCTGCGCATGATCGAGGAAGGACTGTTCGAGAAGTACCCCTGCGACGCCGTGTTCGCCATGCACAATATGCCGGGCATGCCGCAGGGCAAGCTGGTGCTGCGCGAGGGGCCGACGATGGCCTCGTCGGACTACGCGACCGTCACCCTGCGGGGCGTGGGCGGCCACGGCGCCCTGCCCCACCGCGCGGCCGATCCGCTGGTGGCGGCGGCCGGCATCGTGCTAGCCCTGCAGACCGTGGTCGCGCGCAACGTCGATCCTCTGCAGATGGCAGTGGTAACCGTCGGCGCCATGCACGCCGGCCGCGCCAACAACGTGATTCCGCAGGAGGCCACGCTGGAGATCAGCGTACGCGCGCTGGACCGGGAAGTGCGCGCCACGCTGGAGCGGCGCATCAAGGCCCTGGTGCAGGCGCAGGCGGAAAGCTATGGCGTGCGCGCGGAGATCGACTACCGGCAGGGCTACGCGGTGCTCGTCAATACGGCGCAGGAGACCGAATTCGCGCGCCGCACGGCGCTCGAACTGCTGGGAGCGGACGGTGTCGTGCTGCAAGGTCCGGCGCTGCCGGGCAGCGAGGACTTCGCCTTCATGCTGGAGCGCTGCCCGGGCAGCTACCTGCTGATCGGCAATGGCGACGGCGACAGCGCGGGCGCCTGCATGGTGCACAACCCGGGCTACGACTTCAACGACGACAACATCGCCATCGGCGCGGCCTACTGGACCCTGCTGGCGCAGCGTTTCCTGACGGACTGAAGCTTGCGCAACTGCCGTGACGCGCGCCGGAAACAAAAAGGTCAAGGTGAAATCCTTGACCTCGTCCAAGCGCCCACCACGCTTGATCAATGTGGTACGCGACTAGGCGCCGTCGGTGAACATGACGCGCCTGATGGCAATGCGCGCCGAGGGCGTCGCCGATAAGGTGATAGATCGAGTCGATGCCGACCGTTGCGTAGGTCAGCGGCTTGCTCTTATTCTGCTTCGCCAGTTCGAGGAATTTGTCCAGCGTGTCGGCCGGCAGGCAGTTGCGCACGAGTAGCAAGATATTGGCGTCGCTGATGGGGGCCGCCAGCATCAAGTCCTCGGGCTTATAGCGGGCTGCCGGATTCAGTAACGGGGACAGGAACACCTCGTTGATCGAGCCGTGGAAGAAGGTATACCCGTCGGCCGGCGCGGCCAGCACCTTGTTGGCGCCGATTACCCCGGTGCCGCCGCCATAGTTTTCGACGACCACCTGCGGCTTCACGCTCTTGCCGATGGATGCGGTGCGCGCCGGCTTCGGTGCCACCATCCAGCCGGGCGCAGCGACCGCGCGCCTCAATGATCCGACGCTGGTCCGCTCGCTGGTAGTCGACGCCCAGGTTGGACGGCACAACATGCTGGCCAGCCTTTCCGACGACGAACTGTCGCCTGCGGCGCTGGCGGCGCGGGTCGTGCTGGCCGATACCGCGCGCAGCCTGGTGCGCGACGGTGCGTGGTTCGGTGCGACGCTCCACAAGGAGTGAGATCGAGATGGTGCCGCAATGCCGCCATCAGCCTGACCAGCATGATCCGCCACCAGCCGCATCTGCACGACGCGATGCGACGGTTCGATCCCCAGGCTCAATCAACCGTGATCTTTCGCTCCTTGACAATCGCGCTCCACTTTGCACTTTCCTTCTTCATGAAGGCAAGCAGTTCCGGCCGCGTGGTCGGCTGCGGAGTCAGGCCATGCTTGTTCAGGGCGTCTTTCACCTCCGCGTCGTTCAGCACCTTGACGATCTCCTGATTCCAGCGATCGAGGACGGACCCCGGCGTCTTTCCCGGGGCCACGAAGGCATACCAGTTCAGCGCCTCGAAGCCGGGGTAGCCGGATTCCGCCACGGTGGGGACGTTCGGCAGGTAGGCCGGTCGCACCGGGCCGGTAGTGGCCAGCGGCACCAGCTTGCCGGCCTCGACCTGCGGCATCGCAGTCGGCGGTGCCGCAAAGTACGACGTCACACGCTGGCCAAGCAAATCCTGCAGTGCTGGTGCACCGCCCTTGTACGGAATATGGACCATCTCGATGCCAGCACGCTGGTTGAACAGTTCGCCCGCCAGATGGGATGCGGAGCCAGCGCCGGTGGACGCGTAGTCCACGGCACCGGGCTTCTTCTTCGCCAGCGCGACGAACTCGGCCAGGTTCTTCACGCCGGCGCCCTTGTGCACCACCAGCATATTGGGAAAGTTCACGCCGCCCGATACGGGGGCCAGGTCCTTGAACGGATCGTAGGGCAGCGTCATCAGGTGTGGCGCGATGGTCAGCGGCCCGATCGAGCCGAACAGCAGCATGCTGCCGTCTGCCGGACCGCGGGCCACCAGCTGGTGGGCGATATTGCCGCCAGCACCGCCACGGTTGTCGACGACTACCGGCTGGCCGAGGTTGTCCGCCAGCTTCTTGGCGATCAGCCGCGCGGCGGCATCGGCGGCGCCGCCGGCCGCAAAGCCGACCACCAGCGTGACCGGCTTGCCGCCGGCGATGGGCTGCGCTTGCGCAATGCCCGATGAAAGGGGAAAACAGAGCGCTGCCAACGAGGTAGCGCGCAAGATCAGTCGACGGTTCATCGAATCGGTCTCCGTATTGTCATTCTGGAAGGGCGTGAGAATTGGCCAATGGCCGGCCGGGCGATCAGTCCGCCCCGAGCCCGACCGGGTTCGGCCGGCGTTTCTCGACCGCATGGCGCAGCAGCGCGGCACTGCGAAAAACGCCGTGGGCAAACTTGCCGTAAGGCAGGGTGGCGAATAGCGCCATCACCGCCCCTAGGTGCAGGCATAGCAGGATGGCCATCGCCGGCGTGCCGCGGCCCAGCCACAGCGCCAGGCCGCTGGTGGCGGTCAGGAACAGCAAGGCGATGAAGCCGAGGTCCATCGGCCGCTGGCCGTGGGCCAGGTGCAAGCAGTGACGTTGCAGGTTGAGCCAGCCGAGACCTGCGGTGCCGATCGCGAGGCTGACGCCGCCGACGGCACCGAGCACCTTGGGCAGGCTCGGTAATTCGTATGGCGCGTGCCAGCCGAAGGCATAGTGATAGATCGTCGCCACGGCAGTTGCGGCAAAGCACAGCAGGAAGCCGTAGAACGTCAGGTGATGGAAACGTCGGCGCGAAAGCGTGAAGCCATCGTCGGCATTGTTGCAGCCGGCACCGTGACCGCCGTCCAGGTATTTCAGCCGCAGTACGGCGGAACCGGCCTCCGCCGCCGCCGGCGCGCTCACTGGCGCACCGCTGGTCGCGGGGGTGACTTCGCGCCAGAACCTGCGCACCCCCATTGCCAGCGCAAGCACAACGAACCCGAACACCGGCGCAAACATCGACACCAGCAGGTTATGCGGGAACAGCGCATAGAAATTTCCGGTGGCAGGACCACCCCACAGCGTACCGTTAAGCGCCACAGCCATCAGCAGGAACAGTGTCAGGCTGAGCGCAAGGGCCAGCGACAAGGCGAGGCCATTGCGCCGGTACAGCTTGCCGAGCGCTAGCGGCCACGCATAGTCCTGGTAGGTCTGGCCACGGACTTCCGCCATCGCTGCCGGGATGTTGACGGCGAACTCGTGCGGCGGCGCGTACTGGCAGGCATGCAGGCAGGCCCCGCAGTTGTGGCAGAGGTTGGCCATATAGTGCACATCGGCACGGCCAAACTCGAGCCGCCGCGTCATGGCGGGGAAAACCGCGCAGAAGCCTTCGCAATAGCGGCAGGCATTGCAGATCTGCAGGATGCGCGCGACTTCGCCCTCGGCAGCCGTCAGCGGCAATACGGGATGAATCGGAATCACGCGTCGGTCTGTGCCGCCCACGCCTTGCGCGTCGGCACGAGCCTGATCGACCAGCTCAGCGAGCGATGGCATTGGGCTGCTCCATGTCGAAATCGAGATGTCGGAAACCGCAGGCACGCGCGGCGCTCACGCCTGCGATGCGGCCAAAAGCCGTGCCGATCGCCATGCCGACGCCGGCGGTATAGCCCTTACCCAGCACGTTGCCGGCCATCATTTCGCCGGCAACGAACAGGTTCGGGCTCGGCCGGCCATCGAAGTGGACCTGCGCCCGCTCGTTGACCTTGAGGCCCAGGTAAGTGAAGGTCACGCCGGGGCGCAGCGCGTAGCCGATGTAGGGCGGCGTGTCGAGCGGCCGCGCCCAGTGCGTCTTGGCCGGTGCGATGCCCTCGGTGGCGCAATCGTCCAGCACCGTGTGGTCGAACGTGCCGGGCCGGCACTTGGCGTTGAAGGCTTCCACGGTTCGCACGAAGGCGGCTTCCGGCACGCCGAGCTTGCGCGCCAGTTCGTCGAGCGTATCGGCGGTCGTGCCCGGGAAGACCGGCGGCATGAAGCGGCCGATGGCCTTCTGGTCGATGATCGAGAAACCGATCTGCCCCGGCTGCTGCGCTACCAGACGGCCCCAGATAGCATATCGCTTGGGCCAGAAGTCCTCGCCCTCATCGTAGAGTAAGCGAGGCGCTTACTCGTAGAAGCGTTCCCCGTCGCGATTGACGACCACGCCGAGCGAAACACAGTCGATCCGCGTGCAGATGCCGCCGTCATAGAGCGGTGCGCGTGCGTCGATGGCCACCATATGGGCCTGGGTCGGATCGCCGATCGCGTCGGCGCCTGCGTCGATCATATGGCGCAGCAGCACGCCCTGGTTGAAGCGCGTGCCCCGGATCAGGAAGTTGTCCGACGGCCACTCGCCGCGTTCATTCTGGCCCCAGGCTTCGCGCAGCCAATCCCGGTTCGACTCGAAACCGCCGGCGCCCAGCACGCAGCTCCTGGCCTCGATGCGTTCGCCGGTAGCGGTCACGGCCGCGACGAAACGGTCGCCGTCGCGCTCAATGGCAACAACCGGGGTGTCGTAGCGGATCTCGACACCAAGTGTCTCGGCACTGCGGAAATAGACGTTGACGAGTGCCTTGCCGCCGCCCATGAAGAAGGCATTGGTGCGGGCCACATGCAGCGCGCCAGACAGCGGCGGCTGAAAATGGACGCCATGACGGCGCATCCAGCCTCGGCAACGCGACGATGCACGGATTGTCATGCGCGCCAGATACTCGTTGGTGATGCCACCCGTCACCTTCAGCAGGTCCTGCCAGTATTCCTCTTCCGGGTAGGCGTCGACCAGCACATCCTGCGGGGCCTCGTGCATGCAGCGCAGGTTGCGGGTGTGTTGCGAATTGCCGCCGCGCCATTCGCGCGGCGAGCCCTCCAGCAGCAGCACCGAGGCACCCGCCTCGCGCGCCATCAACGCGGCGCACAGCGCGGCATTGCCGCCGCCGATCACCAGCACATCTTTCATGGGGGAATCTCCTTGTGGGCTCGACTGTAAGCAAAGCCCGGCGGCGACGAAAGATGACGGTGATTAAGACGTGTTCAGTTTTTGTGAAGGGTCGGGGCGGCGGTGGTCGAAGTTGGCGGGTGAGAGGGGCGACGTTCTTGCCGCATCTGTTCGGAGCGTCAGTTGTATCCGAGTAAGGCGACGTTCCGGAGATCATCGTCCTCAGCCTGCTGGAGGAGAAGCTTGACTACAACTGGCAACGCCCCACCGGAAGGTGGCACTGAAGGCGAAGTATCTCGGTCCATCGGAATTCCTTCAAACGAGCGGGTGCCATCTGACTGAGCGGCGTTCATGGTTACATGTCGAGGAAAGATGTGATTAGAAAATGCCAGTGACGTTGTACTGCCGGCCGAAACACTTATCGGCCGGGTCGACCACGCGCGCATGCGCATCAGCACGGCTCTTAAAACTGCTGCAATGGCTCAGCGCCGTTCGGCGACGGGGCCAAGGACGATTCCCGAACGACGCGCCGCCAGCGTGCCAACTCAGCCTCCACGCGTGCGGCAAGCAGTTCAGGGCGGCCAGGCTCGGGTACCGCGCCATAGCTCTCGAAGCCTGCTTTAACCTCCGGATCCTTCAGAACTTCACCCAAAGCGTGGTTCAGTTCATCCACCTTCGTAGCGGGAGTTTCTGCAGGCGCGAATAGAGCGTACCACTGCGCCATTTCCATCCCCGCGACGCCGACTTCCGCAAGCGTCGGCACCTCTGGCAGGCCGGGAAGGCGTTGTGGAGCGGCGACCGCCAGTGCATGCAACTGGCCCGCGCGCAGCGGCCGATAAGCGGTAAGGAGACTGGAGAACATGAGCTGGGATCGTCCATCGATGGTCGATGCGATCGCGGGTGCGGCCCCCTCGAATGTGATACCGCGCATCGACGTGCCGGTGGCCAACTGGAACAACTCGGCAGCGAAGTGCGGCGGCGTCCCGTCGCCCGCGGAAGCATATCTGAGGCTTCGTGGCGCATGCTTCAGGCTGGCGATCAGTGTGTACAGGTCGGCCGGCGTCTGCGCGGGATTTCCTACCAGCAGTATCGGCGACGATCCGATCAGCCCTATCGGTGCGAAGCTGCCGACGGGATCGTACGCGACTTCCTGGAGCGCGGGATTCATCGCGTGGGTTCCGACATAGCCGAGCAACAGGGTCTGTCCATCTGGAAGCGCTCGTGCCACATACTCACAGGCTATCCCGCCGTTGGCGCCGGCACGGTTGTCTATGACCACCTCCTGCCCCAGCAGTCGCCCAAGCCGCGCGCCGATGAGGTGCGCCACCGCATCGTTGCCACCGCCGGCGCGCGTGGGCACGATGATCCGAAGGGGTTTTGGTCGCGATACCTGAGTTGCCTCACCTACCTGCTCTGGTCGCGAGAAAACATAGTCTGGCAGGTGAAGCTGGCCGTCCATGATCTTGCGGGCCGTGCGAACGAGTGCTGCACGGGTCACAATCGCCTCTTCGCCCTCACCTTCCAGTTCAACCTCCACCTCGATCCGTCCCGCTGGATGTAAGACCACCAATGCGTGGCGACCGGGCTGCCGACGGCATTCACTCGCCACCGTGCCCGGCAATGCGAATGCGCTGGCCACGCCGATGGCGCCCGTGACGGCATGAGACGCATGGCATTTGCGCGGCGTGAAGTAGCGCGACGTGATGCTATCCGGCGAGTCGCCGGGACTGACCAGCACGGGCTTTGGAATGACGCTCTCGGAAACATCGCCGAGTCCCATCATCTGTCCGGCCCGCAACCGCAGCGCCTCCAAGCGCTCGAGCAACGCGGCGTCATTGTCAAGTGTGGCCGGTGCCTCGCGCCCACTGACTCCAAGGTCGCGCGCCCGAACAATCATCAGGGGCATGGCCGCGTCGATGCAGGTCACCTCGATGCCATTGATCAGGTCGATGCGGTTGCCAGTGGGGAAAACCTTGCCGGTCACGGCGCCCCACGCGTCGAGGAAGTCGAGCAAGATCGGCGCCCCGGTGCCGGCGACGCCATCGATCCGGGTGTCGCCGTCGTAGCTGATCCGGCCTCCCGGCGTACGTACCGTCACGTCGATCCTGGCGCCGGTATTGACGTTGTGAACGCGCACGCGGGTGGATCCATGCTGGGCAGGGATTAGCCCCTGCTCGATGGCGAAAGGGGCAACGCCGGACAGCATATTGCCGCAGTTCGGCCGCGTGTCCACCGAGCAGTTGCCGACCCCGACCTGCGCGAACAGGTAGTCCAGGTCACACCCGGGTTGCGTGGATCGCGACACGATCGCGACCTTGCTGTTGAGCGTACTGCCACCGCCGACGCCATCGAGTTGCAGCGGGTCCGATGCGCCGATGGCGCCAATCAGCGCCTGGTCGCGCGCCTCGTCGCCTTCCGGTAGCCATTCCCGCAGGAAGAACGGCCCGCGTGAGGTGCCGGCGCGCATCAGCACGCAAGGTATGGTCTTGCTCATCTCAGTCCGCCTTCAGCTTTGCCGCGTGAACCACCGATTTCCACTTGACCTGCTCCTGCTGCATGAAGGTGCGCATTTGGCTAGTTGTCATGGCCGTAACTTCCGCGCCCTGGCCTTCCAGGCGCTGCGCCACGTTCTTGTCGGCAAGCGCCTGATTGAGCGCCTTGTTCAGCGCCTCGACGACTGGCGCCGGCGTGTTGGCCGGTGCAAAGATGGCGTACCACTGTGAGACGTCGACATCGTTGATACCTTGTTCCTTCAAGGTCGGCAGGTCCGGCATCAGCGCCGAGCGCCTGCTGCCCGCGATGCCAACGGCCTTCAGCTTGCCGTTCTTCAACTGCGGCAACGCGGTAAAAAGACTCGGAAACATCACTTGGGTCTGTCCGGCAACCGTGTCGTTGATCGCGGGAGCTGATCCCTTATAGGGCACATGAAGCATGTTTGTGCCGGTGGAGAGCTTGAACATTTCGGCCGCAAAGTGAGGGGCTGTCCCATTGCCGGCAGAGGCGTAGCTGAGCTTCCCCGGTGCCGCCTTGAGCAACGCCACCACCGTCTTTGCGTCGGTCGCCTTCAGACTTGGATTGACCACCATCACGGTTGCCGAAGAACCGACCATGCCGACCGGCACGAAATCCTTGACCGGGTCATAGCGTAGCGTCTGCAGCGCGGGATTCATCGCGTGCGTGGCCACGTAGCCGAGCAGCAGCGTGTAACCATCGGGGGGTGCGCGCATCACGAACTCGCTTGCAATTGCCCCGTTGGCTCCCGCCTTGTTGTCCACCACGATTGTTTGCTTGAGGATCGACGACATGGCCTGGCCGACCACGCGCGCCATGGCGTCGTTGGCGCCTCCCGCCGCAGTGGGCACGACCAGTGTGATTCGCTTTTCCGGGTAGGCCCCCAGGGCGCCAGTACTCCCGAGCGCCGCCGCGATGACAAGGCTGCCGAGGAAAAGTCGCTTGGTTGATTGCATCTGTCTGCTCCGTCTAATGTCGTTCTGTCGTCGGCCTGCCCGGCCGCATACGCATGGTCGTCGTTTCCCGCTATTTAGTGAATTGAGTTTTTAGGATCAATTGATGCACACTGAGCATCAGTGACAATGCACGGAGAAAACACCGATGACCATCAACTTCAACCTCAACGATCTGCAGGCATTTCGCGCGGTGGCCGAACTGAACAGTTTCCGCAAGGCGGCCGCCTCCCTCAATGTGTCCCAGCCCGCCTTCAGCCGACGCATCGACAAGCTTGAAGAGGCGCTGGGTGTGCGCTTACTGGACCGCACCACCCGGCGTGTGAGTTTGACGACTGTCGGTCGGGAGTTCGACCGGAAGGTGAAGGAGATACTCGACCAACTGGACGAGACGCTGCTTGGCATACGGGGCGTGACGACCACTCGCATGGGAGAAGTGACCATTGCTTGCGTACCGTCCACGGTCTATTACTTCCTGTCGCAGGTCATCTCGCGCTACCACGCGCAGTATCCAAAGATCCGAGTCAAAATCCTGGATGCCAGCGCGAACGAGGTGCTGTCAGCGGTGTCGCGCAGCGAAGCGGACTTCGGGATCAACTTCGTGGGGGGACAGGAGCCGGATATCGAGTTCAGCCCTTTGCTGGAGGAACGGTTCGTCGCAGCCTGCCGCCGCGATCATCCGATCGCGAAGCGGCGGCACGTGACTTGGGCAGACCTCGCCGAATATGACTACATCTCGGTCAGCAAGGCCTCCGGCAACCGCCTGCTCCTGGATCAGGCGCTGTCCAACGTGTCAGGATTGCCGCAGAGCATCTATGAGACCCAGCACGTCACCACGACTCTGGGCTTAGTGGAAGCCGGCCTTGGCATCGCCGCGGTGCCATCAATCGCCATGCCGGGCCCGGACCACCCCCTGCTCGTTAGCGTTCCGCTGACCGACCCTGTCGTTACGCGCAAGATCGGGCTGATACGTCGCAAGAGCCGCTCCCTGACGCCTGCAGCGCAGCAGTTATACGACTTCCTTAGCGAGATAAAGTCAGGGCGTCGCAAAGCTGGCGGCCGCCGGCGCGGCGGGTAACGGTGGCGATGCTGCAGTTTGCCGCGGGGCTGGCCCCGAGTCCCGTTTTCGGCAAACTCTGCTCGACCGCTTCGGCTAAGAGATGGCAGTCAGCGTGGCGACCAGCGTGTCCGATCCGCTGCCGGTCCGCGTCAGCGGCATCAATTCTCGCTGGCGCCAGTTCAGTGAAGGGCTCAGGCTGGATAATGCGCACCGACGCCAGGTAGATCGCACGGCCGTCTTGAAGGAATAGCCGGTCGTAAGCGCCAGCGCCACCACGCCTTCCTGGGCGGGCCGCACCTCCAAGGGTAGCAACCTAGCGCCGGCTCGACAGCACCCGGTCGACCATCACACCGGCTTGCCCCAAATTGTTGCTTGGATCGCACATCGCCTCGAGTTGGTTGCGCGACACGTGGCGGCTGATTTCGGGATGGGCCGCGAGAATGTCGATCAGCTGCCGGTTGCCGGTGATGGCCTCGCGGCAAAGGTCATAGACGAGATCATGCGCGTACTCGCGGCCAATGTACGGCCCGAGACCCATCATTACCGCCTCGGACATCACCAGCCCGTGCGTGATGTCTATATTTGCCCGCATGCGATCGGCGTCGACCTCCAATCCCTGCAACACGAACTTCGCCTGCTTCAAGGCGCCGGAAATCAGGCAGAAGATCTCTGGCAGCGATACCCATTCGATCTCCCACGGCCCGGTGGAACGCTCGTGGTCGGCGACCATGGCGTCCATCAGGGCAGCCGCGTGCTGTCGCGCCACCGAGATGTTGGCGTGGATGTACAGACACGAGATCGGATTGCGCTTCTGCGGCATGGTTGACGAAGAGCCGCGCCCCGGCGCGAATGGCTCGAACACCTCCGCGACCTCCGTCTGCATCATCAGCTTTACGTCCATGGCGATCTTGCCGAGGGAGCCGCCGACGAGTCCGAGAAAGGCCCCGACTTCGGCGATAGTATCGCGCACCGTGTGCCAGGAAATCAGCGGTTGCGCCAGCCCCAGCTCCTTCATCAGCTCCGCCTGTGTTTCCATGGCGCCCGTCTGCAGCGAGGACAACGTACCTGACGCCCCACCAAACTCCCCCATCAGCACACGCGGCTTAAGTTGCTGCAGCCGCTCGCGATGGCGATCGATCCCGGCGAGAATGCTGGCCATCTTATAGCCAAAGGTAATGGGCGTGGCCTGCTGCAGGTTGGACCGGCCAATCACCGGCGTGTCGCGATACTTCTTCGCCAGCGTTGCGAGCGCGTCGGCGATCTCGTCGAGATCCGATTCGATAAGTGCGAGCCCCTCGCGCATCTGCAACACTGCCGCGGTGTCGGTAATGTCCTGGGTAGTGGCGCCCCAGTGGCAGAACTCGCCGAGTCCGTCCCGGCAGTTTTCATTGATCTGGTTGACCACCGCAATGATCGGATAACCGATCTGCTCGGTCTTGGCCTTGAGCTTCACCCAGTCTATCTGCGAGAGCTCACAGTTCCGGACGATCTCGTCGGCCGCTTCCTTCGGGATGATGCCAAGCTCACCCTGCACCTTTGCCAGCGCACGTTCAATGTCCAGGTACTTCGCGGTTCGGTTTTCGTCGGACCACACCTCGCGCATGCGCACGTCGCTGAACATGTCGCCAAAGATGCGCGAGTCGATGATGGTGGAAGCCATAGTGTTTTACCTCTCCGTCAATGTCAGATGTATCGTCGCCCGCCAGGCGACTGTCACACAACGCTGTCCGCGTGCATCGCCGCGATTTCGTGGGGCCCATATCCAAGCTCCGCGAGAATAGCGTCGGTGTGCTGGCCCAGTGCCGGTATCGGGTCCATGCGCGGCCCTTCGTTCCATGTACCCGGCGGCAATAGTGCTGGCAGTGCACCCTTGGGCGAGTCAACTTCGGTCCAGCGGCCGCGCGCCCTGAGTTGCGGGTGCTCCCAGACGCCCTGCATGTCGTTGACCTGGGCATTCGCGGTCTGCGCCAACTCCAGTCGCTCCACCACTTGCGTACCAGTCAGGGATGCAAAGGCATCCACGATGATCTGCCGCAACGCCGTGCGTTCGGCCACGCGTTTGGAATTTGAGCTAAAGCGCGGGTCTTCGATGAGTTCGGGCCGCTGGAGCACTTTCCGGCAGAAGCTCGCCCACTCCCGCTCGTTCTGCAGCCCCAACATCACTGTGACGCCGTCTCCAGCCGGAAAAGGCCCGTACGGATAGATGGTCGCGTGGCTTGCACCGGTCCGCGGCGGCGGCGCCGCGCCGTCGAATGCGTAGTAGAGGGGATAAGAGTTCCATTCCGTCAGCGACTCGAACATCGAGATGTCAATGCGCTGGCCACGTCCGGTCTGGCTGCGCTGCAGCAGCGCAGCCAGGATGTTGGTGTAGGCGTACATGCCGGCGGCAATATCGGCGATCGAAGGGCCAGCCTTGCAGGGCACTTCCGGCGTTCCCGTCACCGACACGAAGCCAGCTTCGCTCTGGACCAGGAGGTCATAGGCCTTCTTGTCGCGGTACGGCCCGGGATGCTCAGGATCGTCGCCATAGCCCGAGATGTCGCAGACGATCAATTCGGGCTTGACCACGGAGAGCCTGTCGTAGCCTAGTCCAAGACGCGCTGCCGCGCCCGGCGCGAGGTTCTGCACCACCACGTCCGCCTTCTCCTCGATCAGGCGCGTTAGTACGCCCGCTGCTGCCGGATGCTTGACGTCGAGCGTCAGGCTTTCCTTCGAGCGATTGGTCCAGACGAAATGCGACGCCATGCCGCGAACGCGTTCGTCGTACCCGCGAGCGAAGTCGCCGACGCCCGGCCGCTCGATCTTGATGACACGCGCACCGAGGTCGGCAAGCTGGCGCGTGGCGAACGGCGCCGCGATAGCGTGTTCGAAGGTGACGACAGTCAGGTCTTTGAGGGGTTGCATCATCCTTTCCCGTAAGGCAAATCAGCGAAGAACCGCGGTGGCGTCCATGGTCAACCAGCCCTCATGATCGGACGCCCACAAGCGAATAGTCTTGCCGTCCGCCTGCGGTTGCCCGCTGACCTGGAACGGATGCAGGTCGAAGGTCGGGCGTACCGCGCGGAAGCGAAAGCTCGCCACGTCGGCCTGGGGCAACTCTCGCCGCAGCAGATCCAGCAGCAGCGTGGCGATCAACGGGCCATGGACGATCAGCCCAGGGTAGCCCTCGACCTCGGTCACGTAGCGGCGGTCATAGTGGATACGGTGCCCATTGAAGGTCAGCGCCGAATAGCGGAACAGCAGGACATCGTCCGGCACGATCTGGCGCTGCCACGCTGCTTCCGCCAGCGCGGCCTGGGGCGGGGCCGGCACATCGCCTGATTGCTGTGCTTCGCGGTAGACGATGTCGTGGAACTCCACCAAGGCCGGTTCCGCAGCCCCTTCCGCGCACACCTCGTGACGGACCTTGACGAACACCAGTTTGCCAGTCCGCCCCTCCTTGCTGGAGACGTCATCGATCGTCGAGGTCCGCAGGATTCGGTCGCCCACCCGTAGAGGAGCGCGGAACTCGAACTGGCCCCCGGCCCACATCCGTCGCGGCAGCGGCACGGGAGGCAGGAACCCCCCGCGCCTGGCATGGCCGTCCGGCCCGATCTCGCTCTGGCGATGCATGGGCAAGAAGTAGAGCCAATGCCACAGTGGCGGCAGTGGGGTGCCCGCCGGTTGCGCTGCCGCCGGATAATCCAGCGTTGCCCGCAGCGCCGCGACCGGTGCGGCGGTAACCGTATCCTCCCGCTGCTCGCTGCGTCCGATCCATGTCTTAGGGTCGATTGCCTGTTCTTCCACTGATGACTCCTTGCTTTATGTGCTTGCCCGGCCATGCTTACACCAGATTGTGAGTGCGCGCGCCGGCGGAGGGAATTGCCTAGTTATGATGTATTGATGCAGGATGCGCATTGAATCGCCGGGTCGGCAAGCCCATCCGCCAGCGCGACGGCTCGCGTCACTCAGAAGCGGTGTCGCAATCCAATACCGCCGCCTACTTTGCTACCCTTGACGCCCATGAATGCGGGCAGCGCGTAGCCACCGTTGATGCGGTTAAAATCAACCTCGGCGTAGATGTCCGTGCGCTTCGAAAGGTTGTAGTCGGCGACGCCGGTCACCATGATGCGGCTGCCGGAGGCATTGCGCTGCCGGTCGTAGTGCGACGCCACCGAGAGCGTAAGGGCCGGCGTGGCCGACACCGCGAAGCCACCGGTAAATACGTCATTGCGGGTTGGACTCACGTCGAATCGATTGTTCAGATAGCCGAAGGTCAGCTTGACTATCCCCCACTGGTAGTTGCCGCCCAGGCCCCACACCTTTCTCGCCTCGGGCGTCGTCAGCGCATTGGCCTGCTGCCAGAAGCCACCGAGGTCCACTGGACCCTGCTTATAGCCCAGCGAGACGCCATAACTGGAGCTGCGCTTCATATGGCCGGCCACCTCGCCAAAGGTATAGTGCGCGCCCGCCGATAGCGCGCCCCATTGCCCAAAGTACTTGGCCATGTTGTCCTGGCGCGGCCCCGTATAGCCGTTGAGGATAGTAACGGCGTCCAGATTCGGATGCCCATTCGGCTGGAAACGCGACGTGGCATCGTAGGCCGTGGTGAACTGCCGGCCAAAGGTCATTTTGCCGAGGGTGTCGTGGTTCAGCCCCACCCAGGCCTGCCGACCGAACAAGCGTCCCTGTCCGCCCGTGCTTTGCTGACCGTAGTTTGCCGTTGCGGTACCCTGCGACGATATCCCAGTCGTCGGATCAAAGCCGCTTTCCAGATTAAAAATGGCGGACAGACCGCCCCCGAGCGCCTCGTTGCCGCGCATGCCCCAGCGCGAGCCGTTGAAGTACCCGTCGGTCAATTCGGCCAAGTTGTTGTCGCCCGCATTATTGTTCGAATAGCGGACCGTGGTATCGATAATGCCGTACAGGTTGACCCCGGACGAGGTCTGCGCCTGAACGGCACCAGTGATGACGAAACCAAGGACGGCTCCCGCCGCCAGCTTCCTGTTTACCCGGTTCCCCCGCGCCAGCTTGATATTCATTCAATCTCCCCATGGCTTGTTTTGGTATTTCGCCCCGCCCTTGCGGCCGCGCAAACGACGGATGGCGACTCGAAGCCAGTTTGTAGGGATCAACGGAAAATGGGAATTGCAATGTTTCGATGAATTGATGCGGTTTACGCATCAACATCAGATGTCTTACGTGTAGAAGCAGATGGTGCCCATCATGAGGGTTGGCCGGCTTCGCCAGCGCCGGCCGTTACCACCGAGCTACATCAGGTGCGGCATGAGGCGCAACTGGCCATGGACTGCGCCGAGGCGACCGTCACGCTTTCGACCGAGCAGGGGTTTCCGCTTCACCTGGCGTGGGGAACTATCTTTCAGGGCCGGGCGCTGGCCTCGCTCGGACATGGCGAGGAAGGAATTGCCCTAATACGTCGTGGCCTGACCGCCTATCAGGCCACGGGCGCACAACTCGGAAGGTCATACTTTCTGGCCCTGCTGGCCGAAACCTATGGGAACGCGGGGCAAGCCGAGGCAGGCCAGAATACGCTGGTCGAGGCAATGGCCATGCTGAACAGAACCGGGGAACGCTACTACGAAGCGGAGCTGCATCGACTCAAAGGTGAACTGCTGGTTCATGAGCCAAGCGCTCGGACCGATGGATCCACGGGCGACGACACGGCGGAAGTGTGTTTTCACAAAGCCATCGCAGTGGCGCGCCACCAACGTGCCAAGTCGCTGGAGCTGCGAGCGGCGCTGAGCTTGGCTCGGCTTTGGCAACGACAGGGCAAGACGGCAGCGCGGCAGATGCTTGCCGAAATTCGCGGCTCCTTCACGGAAGGCTTCGACACCGCTGACTTGTGGCAAGCCAAGGGGCTACTTGAGCGGCTGTGACGAGCAGCTACGTCGGGGCCCGTTCACGCTAGTAGCAGGTCTTCATACGGCAATTTCCGTGGCCGTCCGCTGATGGCAGCGCAGCTCGACAAACTCCTCCTCTCGCACGAAGATGTCTGGATGCCAAAGCACGACGAACTCACATAATGGGTCAAAGCCAAATGCCACTGTGAAGCCCAGTTCGCGCTGCGATTTCCTCTCGGATTCGCATAGCAGCACAAGCGCGTAGGACTGAAGGATGAGGGACCAAAGAAGCTGGTCCCTCGCACCTGAATCCTCCTGCGGACGGCAACCCGAGGGCAGGTCTCCACGTAGACCGTGGCGGTGGCCTGCTGCCGCCATTCATCCCTCGTCAGTCTCTCGTCTTTTTGTCTTCTCGCGGCAGCGGGAAAGATACCGGCAAGGTATTCGCTTTCCCTTCTCCTAGCACTCTGCGATGGCAGGGAACACGCCGAAGACAGTGTCTATTGCGGAGCGCCCTTTTGCGCACGCTGCTCATCCTTGGTCACATCCCCCGCAGCCCAGTGCGTGGCTGGCACTTCGCACGCAATGACGCGTACGCTTTCAAGCGGTACCCCGAGGGTCTCGTGAACTGTATTCGCGATGCCTTTGATGCAATGCTTGACGAGCTCATCGGGACGACCTTTGACCATGGTAATTTGAATGATCGGCATTACGGTTCTCCAAGTGAAATGGAATGAAAATGTGACCGGCCCTGGTGCATCATTTCTGGATTGCCACCAGTCTTGGACCGCTCATATGTTGGGGGGGCGATCTCGATCGTAGCGCGTAGCCCCCACGCTCACGCGCTCACCCTTTGGGCCTTGTTGCGCCGCGAACAAGCGCTCGCGACTTTTTTCGTAGCATCGTTTCAGAAGACGTGACGCAGGCCGAGAACCATACCGAGCCACGAGGCGGACCGACTCCCAGTTGCATACCCGCGCGCCCTCGACAAACTTGCTTGCGCTCACACCACCATCGGATTCAGAGCACCATCCATGGTGACCAACGCCGCAGTCACGTAGCTTGCGCAATTCGACGCGAGGAATAGGCGCAACTTCTTCCGGGCGGGCGTACCTGCCGAGCGGGATCCGATCCTCGTTCGCCTTTAGCAGTTCAGCCTCGGACTTTCCAGTAAGCCTGGATTCGGTTTCCAGCGCATTCTTGACCCGGTCGGTATTGGTGGCGCCGGGATTATTGATCTTTCCGTAAATCATGACATCACCACAAGCTCGCCTGAATCCAGCAGGCAGTGATGATCGAGGGTCGGTGTTGTGCACCTTTGAGCTTGTTGCGGGCGGTGGTGCGCAGCTCGTCGAGGTTCTTGGGACAGAAGTTCGCGATCGCATGCCGTTTGAGCCAGGCCCACAGGTACTCAACCGGATTGAGCTCGGGACAGTACGGTGGCAGGAAGGTCATTTGGATATGCCCCTCGAGGGAATCGAGGTATTGGCGGACCATCGCAGAGCGATGCGGTCGGGCACCATCCCAGATGATCAGCAGCGGCTGCTCGAGGTGCGCTTTGAGCGCCTTGAGAAACTCGACCACCTGCTCCTTCTTGACGCTGCCTTCGTACAACCGAAACAGGTAATTGGTGCGACTCAGGCCGGCGATCACCGACACGTGGTTCCAGTTGAAGTGAAACTGGATAACCGGCGTTTGCCCCTTCAGCGCCCAGGTCCGCACCCGAGTGGGGCGTTCGCTGATACCGGATTCGTCGATGAAGACGATCAATCGGCCTTCGCGCCGGGCTTTTTTTTAAGCGCCGGCCAGGTGCGCTGCTTCCACTGGCGTACAGCCTCTTCGTCGCGCTCGATCGCGCGGCGCTCAGGCTTTTGCACGCTGAAACCCAGGGTCCCAAGGATGCGCCAGACTTGCGTTTGTCCGAACTCGACACCGTACATGCGCTTGATGAGCGCACCCACGCGCTTGAGCGTCCATAGCTCGGTGCCAAAGCCGTGTTCGGTCGGGTTTTGTAGTAGCGCCTTGCGCAGTCCGGCGAGTTGCTCCGGTTCCAGTCTGGCCGGGCGACCTCGACCTGGCACGGCCCGTAGCGCATCGATTCCGCCTTCATCGAGCAAGCCCTTCCATGTGTACACGGTCTGTCGGGCTACCCCCACGGCCAACGCCACCTCTGCCGGACGCTTGCCCGCCAATAGCATCCGGCCAGCCCGCAAGCGTTTCTTCGTTGCATCGTCCAACGGCTTCTTCGTCATCGCACGCATCTCCAACCATTCCGTTAGTGAGATAACGCGCCAGCAAAGAATCGGTTGTCATGTTTTACGGAAATCTCAATAATAGCCCCAAAACCGGCTTCAACTGACCTTGGCTGCGTACTCCTTCCATCCCGGCGCATCACGCAGCTGAGCGCGCTTGCGGGCTCGGTCTTCCATGCTGTCGTAGGCCCACAGGTGGATGACTTGATGCAGCACGCCCGTGTCCGGCGAAGAGTGTCCGAGCAAGTGCAGGACTTGCGTCTGAATCGGTGCGCCCTCCCGCTCGTAGAGCGAGAGGTATTCCTTCATGTGCTCGGGCTTGATCGTGTAGAGGCGTTCTCGACGATCATGGCAATCAGTGGGCCACCTGGGCTGCCTCGAACGGCATCCCCTGGACGGCCTCCGGATTGTGAACGTTGATCGGCGAGCCTACGTCAAAGGCCAGCACCTGCTTGAACGCATTGCCGTAGGCGATCTCGTGGTTGTCGATTTCCACGTAACCAATGTGAGGCGTGCAAAGCGCATTCGGCAACGACAGCAGCGGGTCGGCGGCGCCGGTGACCGGTTCGTTCTCGAACACGTCGACGGCGGCCATGCCGGGGTGGCCAGCCTTCAGCGCCGCGGCCAGCACGCCAGGGGCGATCAGCTCAGCCCGGCTCGTGTTGACCAGGAGCGCGGTGGGCTTCATCCGCGCGAGGTCTTCGGGGGTCACGAAGCCCCGCGTCTCGTCGTTCAGCCGCACGTGCAGCGTCAGCACGTCGGATTCGGCAAAGAACGCCTCGCGGCTTGCGGCAACAGCGTGTCCGTCCTTGATGGCCTGGTCGAGGTAGCGGTCCCACACCAGCACTTTCATCTCGAAGGCTTTGGCGTAGTTGGCAATGACCTTACCGATGCGCCCATAGCCCATGATGCCCAGGGTGCGCCCGCGCAGCCCGCGCCCGATGGATGATTGCCAGGTTCCGTTCTTCAACGCATGGGCCTCGAAGGGGATATGGCGCATGGCGGCAATGATGAGCCCCCAGGTCAGTTCAGCCGCCGCATAGGAAGGGCGCGACGTGAGCGCGGAGCACACAGCCACGCCATGCCGGGTGCAAGCATCCAGGTCGATGTGCGGCACGTGTCCGTTCTGACTGATGAGCTTGAGCCCCGGCAACCGGCTCAGCAACGCCTCGTCGATCACCGTGCGCTCGCGCAGCAGCACCAGCGCATCTGCTTCCTGCACGCGCCGGGTCAGCGCGTCGAGGTCGGCGATGTGCTCGTTGAGAATGGAAACTTCGTGCCCTTGCAGGCTCCGGAAGCAGTCCAGATGGCGGACGATGTCCGCATAGTCATCGAGAATAGCGATCTTCATGGAAATATCCTCAGGCGTTGGATGGCAGGTCGGCCACGGGGCAGCCTTCCTCAATGAGCTTGCATTTGCGGGCCTCGGCGGCGGCCTTCTTCTCCGCCAGCACGAGCACTTCTTCGGCCCTTGCGCGCGGGATGAAGCACACGCCCGTGTCGTCAGCCAGCACGATGTCGCCCGGAGAGACCCGAATGCCGCCGATCTCCACGTCGCCGTTGATCTCGACGGTTTCGATGCGCCACTTGCCCGTGACCGGCGAAATCTCCGTCGCCCAGAGCGGGTAGCCCACGCTTCTAGAGTGCCCAATGTCGCGGATCGCGCCGCTGACGATGGCGCCTGCCTCACCTTGCCGCTTTCCTGTCTGGGCTGAGATGCCGCCCATGTTGGAGACGCCGGTCACGCCATCAATGACAACCACGTCGCCCGGCAAGGCGAGGTTGTGCGCCTCGAACTCGGCCATGCGGTTCGCATGCTTACGAGCCGACTCATAAGGGTGCTCGCGCAGCATGATGTTGCGCACCGTCAAAGCCGGGCCGACGATGCACGCGCCCGCGATCGTGGGAACGAACTGCGAAGCCCCCTGCGCCCCCGTGATGCCCAGCTCGTCCAGGATGTCCGAGACGACGCTGCTCGCATCGCCGAGCGCCTTGAAGCGCTCGACCAGCCCTTCAGGCGGGCGCGGCACCTCCATCAGCCCGATGCGTTCGCGGGCAATTTTTCCTGTCAGTTTTTTGTCGCTCATAAACAGTCCTTCCTCAGTTCTCAAGTCCTTGCTTGACCATCCAGTTGCGCACCAGCCGGGCCACGTCGTCGCTGTTGCGGTCCATCATTACCATGTGGCTGTTGCCGCGGATGCCCAGTGTGGGCAGATCGATCGTGTCGGCCGTGCCGCCTGCGTTGCGGATGGCGTTGGTGTATGTCTCGACCGTGTTGCGGGACCGCGTCCACAGTGCGCTCTCAGACACGTAGTCGCCCCACACGGTCAGATGCGGGATGTGCTTGACGCGGGCCGGGTCTTCCTTGGCTGGGTCGATAGCGGACACCGGTTCGATCAGCACCACTGCCTTGACCTTGTCCGGCGCATGCTGCGCCGCCGTGTACACGAACTGGCCGGCCTGGCTATGGCCCATGATCACGCAGGGGCACACCCGCTGCACCAGCTCGTCGTAGGCTTTCTGGATCCACGCATCGCTGCTGCTCCAGCGCGCGACGAATTGCTTGGTGAACTGGTCGATCTGCGCCACCGGGAACTGCACACCCGGGTAGGTTTTCTGCTTGCCGACGTTCGCCGAGTACCCACCGGCAGGGCCGAAGCGGAAGATGTCCCAGGCCTGGTCGATGGTGCGGTGCTCGGGTTCGCTGGGATTGATCTCCGGATAGCGCGCCCACGAAGCACGGCCACGCTCCACGGCATCGGAGACGAAGGTGTCGTAGCCCGCTTGCATGAAATACTCGTGCCAGCCGGAGCGTCCGTCGGGCGTGGTCTCCCACGTCACGCCGGAGAGCCCACCGCCGTGCCACAGCAGCAGCGGCACCTTGGCGCGCGGCGACGCGAGCGTGAACTGCTGCACGTATAACTGCCCGACTTGGTAGTCGCCATTCGGATCGGATTTGCGGATCGGCGCCTGTGGATTGGTACGGATCTCCTTGACCGGCAGGCCGCTCAGCGTCTTGCGTTCGCCGCCGATGTGGTAGCCGCGCACGCTCTTGAGCGCGATGGCGTCCTCCTGCCCACGCGGCGCTCCTGCACAACCGGCAAGCACCGCGACCGACATGGCCAGTATTCCTATTGAGCATTTCATGAATCTCTCCCCCGGTCTAATTGATCTGCACATTGGCCTTCTTGATGAGTTCGGCCCAGCGCCTGATCTCGCTTTGCATGAACTGTGTCAGTTCTTGAGGCGAGCTGCCGACCACTTCGATGCCGGAACTTGCACCGAGCCTGTCGCGAACTTCGGGGGTCTTGAGTAGCTTGACGATCTCCGTGTTCAGACGGTCGAGAATCACTTTGGGAGTGCCTTTGGGCGCATACACGGCCTGCCAGGCCGCTACCTGAAAGCCCTTGACGCCGGCTTCCTCCATCGTCGGCGTGTCTGGCGCTGCGGCAGTACGCTTGGGCGTCGTCACGGCAAGCAGCCTGAGCTTGCCCGCGTTGACGAGTGGGACACCGGCAGTCAACTGATCGAACAGAAACGCGACCCGGCCGCCCGCCACGTCCTGCAATGCCTCTGGCTGCCCCCGGTAGGGCACATGCGTAAGCGGCACGCCGATCAGATCGGCGAAAAGCTCGCCCGCCAGATGCGTGGACGACCCCACACCCGGAGACGCGAACGTGCGCATGGCCGGATCCTTCCTGATCAGTGCGATGAGGTCCTGTACCGAGCGAACCGGCAGTTGTGCATTGACGTACAACGCATTGGGGACCACCCCAACCAGCGTGATGGGCTCAAAGTCCTTGAGCGGGTCGTAGCCCAGGTCTTTGTAGAGCCCCGGATTAATGGCGTGAGTGCTGATCGTTCCGCCAAGCAACGTGTAGCCATCAGGATGAGCCTTCGCAACGAGACGAGCAGCGATCGCACCGGCAGCACCCGGCTTATTGTCCACGATCATCGGCTGACCAAGGGTCTTCGAGAGCCCCGTGCTGATCGCGCGTCCGACGATGTCGGTTGTTCCACCGGGCGTGAACGGCACGACATAGGTGATGGGCTTGGTAGGCCAAGCTTGTCCCGAACTCGGCGACGCCGTTTGGGCGCCGGCCACGAGTGGCTTCCATGCGAATGCGGCAGTTGTCAGTGCCGCAGTAAAGGTTCGTCTCTTCATTGAGGTCTCCGTGTTGGCTTTAATAGGTTGTGTTTTAGTGCATTACAGAGCGATTTGATTCATAATGCAAACAGTTATTTCTAATTAATTCAGCGACATTGCTTATGAATGTGACCATCCGACAGCTGCGTGCCTTTGTGCTCGTCGTGCAAAAAGGGAGCTTTACTGCTGCGGGGAACGCGATGCACTTGACGCAATCGGCGCTCAGCCAACTGGTTCGTGACCTGGAGACCGCATTGGGAACACAGCTCATTGACCGCACCACCCGCCGCACTAGTCCCACAGCGGTGGGGCAGGAGTTCTTCGCGAGTGCGCAACGCATCCTCAGCGAACTGGAACACGCTGTAGGCAACGTCGACAAGCTCTTGGCGCTGCAACGCGGTCGCGTCGTCATCGCCGCGCCGCTGATCCTGTCGAGCACCTTGCTGCCGAAGATCCTTGCGACATTCCGCAGCGAGCACCCAGGCGTCGATGCACTCGTGCTGGACTCCTTGACGGATCAGGTTCTGCCGAACGTCCGCTCTGGCATAGCGGATTTGGGCATCGGCACGTTCCGACGAACGGAGGACGACCTGTCCAGCGTTCTGCTCTTCTCAGAACCGCTTGTGGCTGTTTTTCCTCGGCGCCATGCGCTGGCGCGCCTGGGGCGGCTGACATGGCAGGATCTCAAAGGTTTTCCACTGCTGACTTTGCGCAGCGGAAGTGTTTTCAGGGAGCTGACGCAGGCTGGATTCGTTGCAGGGGAGTTGCCGTTCGAGCCCGCGCTGGAAGCAACCTACAGTGGCACGTTAATTGCTCTAGTGAAAGCTGGACTTGGCGTCGCCATCGTGCCCGCACACGCCTCAGAGCTGTTGGGTAATGCCAGCGTCGCATGGAAGCGGCTGGAAAAGCCTGTGATCGAACGCGACGTGCTGATGGTGCATCGAGCCGGCGTCGCGTTGTCGCCGGCGGCCAATGCGTTTGCGGAGCATCTTGTACGGTGCGTACATACAGAGTCCTGACGCCCAATGCTGACGGGCACGCAGCGTGATTGAACCGCACAACCACTTGAGGGGTGTCGACTGTCTTATGCCCAGGCTTCACCTCAATGATGCGAGAGCATCGTCGCCAACCGGTTGCGCGTAAGATTTCGACTCCGACTGGGAGCGCCTACTATATTTCGTGAATAGAGCGCCTGTCGAAAAGAAGGTACAAAAATGCAGATTGCCAGCGGACATTGGTATCCGCTGGCAGATCATGACAAAAAATAGATTAATTGCACGCAGCCATAACGCGCGACGGGCTGCCACTTCCTCCTTCGATTGGCAGCGCCCCAATAATCAACGTGCACTTTTTGGCTTTATGCGCGGCCAGTTCATCCAAATTTGCAATATTTTCGACAAACTTCCAGCCGCGCTGCAATCCTCTGACGTGGGAGTGGTAGGAGTGATTCCATTGATCGCCTTCGCCACGCTCCGTCTCGCCGCTGTCGATGCCGAGATTGTCTGTTGCTATTCCGTTTACTCGGATGCCATTTTGGTTTTCGATTTCAATCAATCGATCCAGCGCCGCCTTGCTAACACCGGGGAAGTTCCAACCATTCACAAATGGAGAAGTGTCCAGGTTTTGGTCGTTGAAGAACTTTCCCCAACCACTATTGACCACAATCCACGAATTATTCTTGATCTGACCTGCAACAGCGTCGATGTCGGAAACTGTGACATTGTTGCCGGAGTTTTCAGAGAAGTCGGTCCTCCTTCTATCGGGGCTTGGAACTCCGCCATTCTTGTCCAGCTCCTGTTGAATCCGCTTGCTGATGTCAATGAATACGATAGATCCGGTGAGATCCTTCAGCGTAAGCTCATTCTGAAACTTGGGCTTGACCGCGCCAGCTTCAAGGGTTGCCTGGGTGTTCACGTAGTGAGACGGAGCATCGATGTGCGTCCCATGATGCTCGGCGATCCGGAGTATGCCCCGATAGAAATGGCCACTGTCCATGGGGTTGACGCTTGGCACGAAGACAGCCTGAGGAAAGAAGCTCGGGATCGGTTTGCTTTCACCCAGCGGCTTCGTCAGATCGGCTTCGGTGGGCTTCCCAGGCAAGGGCTCGAAGGTCGGGATGGGGTATGTAAGATCGATGAACCGAGTCTCCTCCGCCTCTTCCGCGCTTGCTTGCGCATGGGAAGCGCCACAACCGGCAAGCATGATAGCTCCGGATGCAGCCAAGCCAAGGGCGATGATGGTGTGTAGTCTATTCATGAGTGTGACGGAAGATTGATTGGAAGATTATTTATATAAGGCGTGGGAATCACCGTGCGCGTTGAGAAAGGTTTTATGTCTCTTACTTGATTTTTTGCATGAATTTTTGAAAGTGTGGTGCAAACTCCGTGAACAGTGGGTGTCCGCGATGCTTCAGAATCACCTCTCCAAATAATTTCAAACAGACTGCAAAGGAGGTGGCTGTCTGTGTCTCGAAGCCTCCGCGTGCTCGAATTTCTTCGACGATGCCAAGCATATCGGCGTGATTTCAGACTTTGAAAGATAGGTGGCTTGCCTGGTTGGTGGCTGCCCATTTGCATCGGTGAGATGCTCGACAGTTATTCGATAGCGATGCTGCCTCATGCAAGCCACTTCAGGTTTTTATTGAAAATTCACAACCGATATCTTTCATGCCGTTTTGGAGGAGAGAAAGAAGATGGTCATACAGTTTTAGCCTGTGACCGGGGCCCTTCCCATCGATTTGATCGGGGGCTCACGACGGTTGATGCGGTTGTTCCAGTTTTGCTTGTCGTGCTTTTTGCAAATTAAAGAGCGAATTCATTAATATGGCAAACAGTTATTTCTACTACACTCAGTAAAATATCTTATGAATTTGACCACTCAACAGCACCTTGCTCCTTGTTGGGCCTTGACGCTGCGGAAGGCGATGCTCCGGAGGCGATCGGCAGCGAATCGACTGGCCCTCGGCCAGGGGGCAACATCGGACACGCACTGGGATCAACAGTTGATCGGCGGCGGTGTTGCAGGAAGCCGTTAAAAACCCTGGGATGCCGCCATGCATCGGAGTATCGTCTCGATATCAAAGAGGCGGGGAGTCGACATGCGATGCACGATCGTTCTCGAGTTCGATGATGGCGAAGCCACCGCGGTCAAACGGGTTGAGTTGATGCGGTTCCACCGCGCCGACTCCGGCGAACCCGGCGACGTCGGCTTGTCCCTTGCAGAAGGCAAATCATTAGTCAATAGCGTTCAGCAGGAATTTGTCGTAGAGCAGATCGATCGCTACTGCGCGTTGCAGCGAGCTTGTAAAGCCTGCGGCGCGCTCCGTCGTGTGCATGACGGGCATTCCTCCGAATTGAAGACCACCCTGGGCAAGGTCTACTACTGCCGCGATCGATGGAAAGCATGCAAGTGTGGTGCGGACCGATCCAGGTATGTGTCGCCGCTTAAGAACTACGTTAAGGAGGCAAGCACGAGCGAGCTACGATGGCTGCATGCTGAACTCGGCGCCACGATGCCCTACCGGCAGGCCAAGCAGGTCATGGACCTTTTGTTACCTACCTCCGGACGCGATAGTCACGTGACGATCCGCAATCACACAATGGCCGTCGGCAAATCCCTACAGGACGCATTGCCCGTGCGGCGATGGTGCAAGGAGGAAAGTCCAATTGCTGAGCTAGGGATTGATGTCGGCTATGTTAGGCGAGCGCGAAATAATGGCAAGGGAACAGGCAAAGACAATCGCGCAAGGAAGACGTCATCATCGATAGCCGTCGTGGTTGCGGCGTTAGGCCAGCCTGGCAGCCAACCACGGGTCTGGGCTTCCGCCATGCCACGCACCAAGCGATTGCAGGAGGAAATGACAAAATTCCTCGTGGACAGCGGGTACGACGATCCTAATGAGGTCTGCGTCGTGACTGACGGCGCCCTGGATCTTGCCGGCGTTGCTGACGACCTTCCGTTCGATACCGAATGGGTACTCGACTGGGCGCACATCGGTCGAATGATGCGATATGTAGATCAAGCTATCGCTCCTCTGGCGTATGGACGCCTTACGGCTAACGGGTCAGCGTTCGAGCTTTGGGATTTGTTTGTTCGCTTTCGCAGCTTCGTCTGGACCGGACAAACGTTTCGTTGGCAGAAGCTCGCTAAGGAGCTGTGTTGCCTGCTTGAGCTGCGCGAACGACTCGACCCAAACGCGAGACGCCAAGCAAGACAAGCACATTGCAAGCTTATAGCTTTGATCAGCTACCTCAATAGCAACCTTGAGTCGCTAATCGACTATCGTGCCCGGCAGCGTGTTGGCCGACGAATCGCGACTGGCTTCGTCGAGTCATCTATCAATCGAATCATTGGTCGCCGCATGTGTAAGAGCCAACATATGCGTTGGAGTCGTACCGGGGCACACCGCGTCGTGCAAGTGCGCGTCGCGCTCTTGAACCAGGAATTTCACGAACTCGCTCAACGAGATTTCCCATGGATTGGCCAGCGACGTGTGTCTTGGCCCTGGCAGCGACCGTCCCGGGCTTTTTAACGGCTTCCGGCAACAGTAGCGGCTAGCGGCTGAGGGGGCGCCGTCAGTCCTGGCGCCCGAGGCCGTCCTCGACCAACAGGTCGACCAGCTTGCGCGCAAACAGTGGCAAGGCGCCGAGTTCGGCCACGCAGATCTGCAGCTTGCGCTCGGCCCATTCGTCGTTGAGCTTGACGATGCGCAGCGCCATCGTATGGGCGTGGCGCGCGGCGGTGCTCTCGGGCAGAACGCCGACACCGACATTTGCCTCGACCATCCGGCACACGGTCTCGAAGTTGCTGACCTGGACGCGCCAACGCGGTTCGCGCTGCAGGTTCGCCCCAGCGCGCTTGAGGAAGTTGTGGATCGCGCTGGCTTCCGGCAGGCCGATGACGTCATAGTCCAGCGTATCGATAAAATCGACGCCATTGCTCTCGGCCAGCGGATTGCTCAATGCGGTGGAAAGCACTAGAGGGACAGGGGTGAGGGCAGGCACTTGCATACCGAGGCGCGGCTCTTCGTCGACGCTCCGGCCGTCACCCACACCCCTCTCCCATCGCCCGGGAAGCGGTCCTTCATTTGGGGGGCGGCCGGCGGCCAGCGCGCTGGTACCTGAATTCTGCACTCCTGCGCTGACATTCGGCCACTCCTCAACCGTTTGTCAGCAAACTGCGCCGCCGGCGCGCGGCGCCTTTCATTCCATTCGCACAAAAAAGAACGGCCGTCCCGGCGAGATGCCGAGCGGCCGCAAACGAGCATCAGCTCGGTGTCGATGCTTAGATTCGGTATGAAGTCGGAACGGTTCTGAAAATCGGATAGATGCTGCCGTAGTGTTGAAGCAAGGTAGGCGATCGTAACCAAAACTGGCACCGGCAACCAGGCCGCGCCAGATCCACCTGCCTGACATTACTGCCGCTTGGCCGCTCCTTTTTCTTGAACCTCTTGTCCAACTCCTTGATGACGATGAGCCGCCGACGGTTTGCTCAATCATGGCCACATGCTGCAGCCCCTCGCGCAAGCACCTTACCCCGCCTGTCGAATATATGACCTGGACGGGCAATACTCGCAAAATTTCAGTGCCGCAGTGTGTGTGCTTCGAAGCTACGGTGTTTGGCCGTCGTCAAAAATGTGGCCTGGAAGTCAAAATTATGGATCCCTCAACCGTACCCCGCCCATGAAAGACGCATGGGCCGCCTTTCGGGCCGGTACATATGCGTCGATGCGGCCGGGCAGCCGGGTCGCGACCACCGATGCGCGCCGCAAAAGAGCTAACGCGAAATCCCGGTCCAGCTCTCAACCTACCCGCTGCGCCTGCGCCCAAGCCAACTCGGCCACGCGCGCAAAGCGTTCGCCCATGGCATGCGCCTCGGCATTGGACGCCGTGCCGCGCGCAACTCTGCCCTTGATGCCATGCAGGATCGCGGCGAAGCGGAACATGTTGAAGGCGATGTAGAAATCGAGGTTCGGGATACCATCGCGGCCTGTACGCCTGCAATAGGCGTCGACATACGCAGCCTCGTCCGGCAATTCCAAGCCTGCCAAGTCCAGCCCCGAGATGCCACCCAGGATATCAGGCGGCATGCGGAACATCATTACATGGTAGGCAAAGTCGGCAAGTGGATCACCGAGGGTCGACAGTTCCCAGTCCAGCACCGCCAGCACCCGGGGCTCGGTGGGATGAAAAATCACGTTGTCGGCCCGGAAGTCGCCATGGGCAATGGCAACCTCATCGGCGGCTGGCAGATGCCGAGGCAACCAGTTGGCGAGCAGATCCATCGCGGGATGCCGACCGGCCAGTTCGTCGCTCAGGTACTGGGCCGACCAGCGCGCCACCTGGCGAGCCACGTAACCGCCAGGCTTGCCGTAATCGCTTAGACCGATCGAAGCGGGATCTATTGTATGCAACCGGGCCAGCGTCGCGTTCATCGCGTCCATGTACGCCGCCCGGTCATGCCGTGACACATCGGAAAAGCTGGCATCCCAGAAGATCCGGCCTTCGATCATATTCATGACGAAGAACCAGCTGCCAATTACCGAATTGTCGGTGCAAAGCCCGTGAATATACGGCACCGGAAAATCCGCTTGGCCGAGCGCCGCCATCACGCGCGCTTCGCGCTCCACCGCATGGGCGCCCTTCAGCAAGGCGCCGCGCGGTTTGCGCCGCAGCACATAGCTGCGGCCAGGCGTGGTCAGGCGGTATGTGGGGTTAGACTGCCCGCCCTTGAACTGGTCGATCGTGAGCGGCCCCGCATAGCCCGCCACATTCTGTTCCATCCAGCGCTCCAGGGCCGTCTGGTCGAACTGATGCTGCTCGCGCACCGGCACCGTGCCGGCGAAATCATGCCTGTTAGTCATGTTTGTCCTCGGCGTCGAAAGCGTTACGCTTCATCATCTTCGCTAGCGTCCATTTGTTAACTGCGATCGAGCCGTCATAGATTCGAAGGCATACGGCCACTCCCGGCCATATGCCTCCACTCAGGGTCTACACATCTTGCGTGCCGAGACCAGCGCCCTTATCATCGCGGTAGGAATGCCCATTACTGAGCACCCCCCGCACAGATCCGTACGAGCCCGATTCGGGCATACGGCTCCTACCTCGGGTGTTTGACGGCAAAGCGCCGGTCCGGCCATGGATGAAGGATTCGAGGCTGCGGGAGCCAGGCATCCGCGATCCGCTCGACCTGCGTCCACGTCATATGATTTTTTTGGCTGCGGCGCCTGAGCGCACGCCGCCAGAGGTCAACAACGTGGTAACGGAACGCGCTGAGCGCTCGCGAGTTCGTTGGTACCGCGTGGTACGCGAAGTATCCGCGCACCACCTGCCCAAGCCATTTTCCTTGCGCAGGAATCGGGTCGTGCATGCGCCGTCGCAGGTCCTCCTTGATCTGCCTGAGCTTCGCCCGCATGCGATCACCGCGAGTCTTCCTCTGCAACTGGAAGGCACCGCGACGCGATCGTCCGCAGATAAAGATGAAGCCCAGGAAGGCGAAGGTCTCCGGCCGGCCAAGGCCTCGACTCTGGCGGTTGGCCGCTGCGTTGCGGCCAAACTCCAGTAGCCTCGTCTTGTCCGGGTGAAGCGCAAGCGAGAACTCCTCCAGCCTCTGTCGCATCGCGTCCCAGAAGCGCCGCGCGTCAGCTTCGTGCTCGAAGCCAACCACAACATCATCCGCGTACCGCAGAATGATGACGTTGCCTTTAGCTTCCCGCCGTCGCCACCGGTTGGCCCAGAGATCAAACACGTAGTGCATATACACGTTCGCGAACAGTGGCGAAGCCACCGAACCCTGCGGTGTACCGGTTTCACTGACGCTCAGTTCCCCATTCTCCAGAACGCCCGCCTTGAGCCATTTCCGCACAAGGCGAATGACGCGCTCGTCGCCGATCCGATGCTCCATGAACCGAACCAGCCAGTCCTGACTGACCGAGTCGAAGAAGCTCCGGATGTCGGCGTCTAGGATCCAGTTCACCGGGGTGCGGATGATGGCCGTTGCCAACGCGTCCAACGCATCATGCTGACTGCGTCCGGGTCGGAACCCGTACGAGAAACCGAGGAAGTCTTCCTCGTAGATCGCATTTAGCACTCCAACCACCGCGCGCTGGACGATTTTGTCTTCCAGTGCGGCAATCCCCAATGGACGCTGTTTGCCGTCCGGCTTTGGTATGTACTGCCGCCGAACGGGTAGCGCCCGATACGCTCCGCTGAGTACTTGCGTGTGCAGACGCTGGAGATGCTCCTCCAGTCCTGCCTCGTAGTACCTCCACGTCATGCCATCCACTCCCGGAGCCGCGTTGCGTTTGAGCGCATAAAACGACTCCCGAAGCCGGTCGGCAGTGACGTGATGCAGCAACGCAGTGAACCGCTCCTTCTTCCGCTGCCTTGCAGCTCGCCGTACACGTTCCAGCCCCTGTGGCACGCTTGCCCGGTTCTGCGCCCGGCACGTGTTGGACTGACCCATGTTCCCCTTGGTCCCCGCCCTTCGCTCCACCCACTCCGCAGCCGATTTCCCGGCATTGTTCGCAGGCTTCCTCGCTAGTACGGCGGAGTCTGACTTCTCCCGTCCGTTCATCATCGGCTACGGCTCCTCGCCTTCCCGATGCGGACCAGGCCATGCTGCGACTGGCCAGACGAGAGATCTCCCGGTTCCCGCGCAAAGAGCGTCCGTGCGTGCCAGGGTCTTGGACCACGCCGGGTCGTCGAGGCACTCGCGTTCACGCGCCCCTTCATGTTGCCTTCCGCGTTCTGAACCGCGTCGGCACCCGGAACAACACAACTATCGCGGCTCGATGGCTGGCCCGCACGTTCCCCTACCGACGCTTCGCTGACCACCTCACGGTGGCCTGCGCACGGCTCGGGGCCGATGTGGTTCGCTATTCCTTCATCGCAGTGGACTTTCACCACCTACTCCTTACCGGTCTCCCGGCGCACTCAGAACTTGTGCCGAATCCCCAGCGCAACCCCGGTTTGGTTGGTTTTCCCCGGTGCGAGCGTCTGCAGCGAAGCGAAGTTGAGCGCAGAGTTTTTTGCGTAGGCGGCCACGCCATAGACGTCGGTGCGCTTGGATAATGAGTAGATTCCCTGCAACACGTACTGTTGCGGATTGGCCGGGTTGGCGACGCCTGCCTTCGACTTGATGTCGTCGTAGTAGTAGGCGAGCGTCAGCCCGAATGGCGTGGCGATCTGATAGCCGATGCCGGCCCAATACATATTGTCGCGCGACGAGGTAGCACCGTTTGCGGCGACGTCCTTGCCCCAGCGGTAGCCGGCCGAGAGCCGGATCGGTCCCTGCGTGTAGGTGCCGGCCACTGCTGCCTTGCGCGACTTGGCGATGCCGGCGGCGGTGTCGGGGCCATTGCCCTGGTCATAGATCGCCGAGACCGCAAACGGCCCCGACCCATAGCTGACGCCGCCGCCCCAGGATGCGCTGGCCTGAATCGAGCCAGGCTGTTCGCCGAACGCGTAGTGAGCCTGCGCCGTCAGCGCGCCGAGGGCGATGCGGTACTTGACCGCGTTATCGACGCGCAAGGGCCCGAGCAGCACCGAGAACGGTTCGTAGGTGCCCGAGTAGTAGAGCGGCGTAAAGTTGGCCAGGATGTCAAAAAACGTCGTGTATTGCCTGCCAAACGTTAGCCGTCCATAGGGCGATTCCATGCCGACAAAGGATTGCCGGTTAAACAAGCGCGAGGTGTCGGCCATCGTACCGGTGTCGATATTGAAGCCGCTCTCCAGCACGAACAGGGCCTTCATGCCGCCACCCAGATCTTCCACGCCGCGCAAGCCCCAACGCGGGCCGGACAAGCCGGCAGAGGTGAGCTTGACCGCCGACTTGGCGCTGTTATCTCCCGCAACTGCAGAACGATTGTTGCTGCTGTACTCCAGATAGGTATCGGCCACGCCGTAAATCGTAACACTGGATTGCGCGAATACGACCGGCGCCGACATACCCGTTGCACCCATCGCCATAACCGATGCCAGAAACCGAACCCGTCCAATCTTGTTCAAAACACTCCTCCTTATCGATGTGATGCACACCCTGCGGGAATTCCCCATTTCCCGGCGGCAATTTATTCTTCCTGCCTACCTGCCTACCTGCCTACCTGCCTGCTCATCAGAAGAACGTTTCTGATGATTCAATTCAGAAATATGAGATAACGCGCCGCCCCTCCTTACGCAGTGTTAGCCCCGGCCCATACCGAGGCAACAAATGGGCCGCCCTTCTCGAAGGC
The DNA here is from genome assembly GCA_000471925.1 of Ralstonia pickettii DTP0602. Classification (NCBI taxonomy): domain Bacteria; kingdom Pseudomonadati; phylum Pseudomonadota; class Betaproteobacteria; order Burkholderiales; family Burkholderiaceae; genus Ralstonia; species Ralstonia pickettii. The sequence goes on along the minus strand of CP006667.1, from coordinate 1,971,417 downwards.
TCAGTCCAGCCGAATGTCGGCCGCCTTGATCAAGGCGGACCAGCGTGCCTGATCGGCGCGGACATCGGCGGCGAATTCCGGCTGCGGCTTGCCCCCGGGCTCGTAGCCCAGGTCGGCAAATTTCCTGACGACGTCCGGATTGCGCGTCACCGCCGAAATCTCGGTCTGCAAGCGCTTGACGACCTCCGGGGGCGTTCCCGCGGGGGCGAAGAAGGCGCCCCAGCCGAGCGCTTCGAAACCCGGCAAGCCAAGTTCCGACAGCGTGGGGACATCGGGCGTCAGGCGGCTTCGCTTGGCGCCAGAGGAGGCGATGATGCGCACCTTCCCGGATACGACATAGGGACGCACAGACGGGTAATCGGTCCACATCGCGGCGACCTCCCCGTTCGCCAGCGCTTGCACCGCGGCACTGCCGCCTTTGTAGGGGACGTGGAGCATGCCGGCACTTAGCGCCTGGTTCAATGCGTGGCCGTACAAGTGCGACGACGAGGCGTTGCCGAACGACGAGTATTCCCACTTTTTGGTGGTGGCTTTCGCCTCGCTGGTGAATGCTGCGAAATCGGTGGCCTTTACGCGGCTGGTGCTGACTGCCAGCCACAGCGGCGCGCTAACCAGGGTGGTCACGGGAACGAAATCGCGCAGCGGGTCATACGGGATCTTCGGCATCGCGCTGGCAGTCTGCAGCAGGATCGGAATCGTGAACAGTAACGTATAGCCGTCAGGCTGGGCCTTGGCGACATAGTCGCTGCCGATCACGCCGCTTGCGCCGGGCCGGTTGTCGACCACAATGGCCTGCTTCATATTGACCTGCAGCGCCGAACCGGCGATGCGCGCGACCACATCGGTACCGCCACCGGCGGGGAACGGCACTACGACCCGCACTGGCTTGTCGGGGTACGATTGGGCCGCAACCGGGCCGCACAGCAGAACCAGCATCGCCATCAGGGCACGCCGGCGGGGGAATGAAATCCACGTCATTGGATCACCTCGACAAATTCGGAAGAAAAAAAGGGGGCTCTGCGCGTATGCGCAGTGGCAAATGTCACAGCATGGTTGCGACTGAACGGCCCCACCGGGGCCGGCAGCGGCAGATCAGTCCGGTTGAATCCCGGCCTTCCCAATCAGCTCGGCCCAGCGCACTTTTTCGGCGCCGACTCCCTTGGCGAACGATTCCTGGGACTGCCCGCCGGGCATGTAGCCAAGGCTGCCGAGGCGTGATACGACATCAGGCTGATGGAGAACCTTCACGGTCGCCGCGTGCAGCTTGCGGACGATCTCTGGCGAGGTCTTGCTGGGGACGAACAGCCCGGCCCACGTCGGCAGATCGAAGCCCGGATAGCCTTGCTCAGCCAGCGTCGGCACCTCGGGCGTCAACGGCGACCGCTTGCCGCCAGTGACCGCCAGAAGGCGGATCTTGCCCGATGCCAGTTGCGGCTTCAGCGTGACGATATCCAGAATCGTGAGTGACACCTCGCCCGCGACCAGCGCCACGCTCGCCGGGGCAGAGCCTTTGTAGGGCACGTGGATCATGTCCAGCCCGGCCACTGCGTTGAACTGCGAGCCGAGCACATGTGCGGAGGAGCCGTTGCCGAGCGAGGCGAAGCTATGCTTGCCCGGATGCGCCTTGACGTCCGCCACGAACTCCTTGACGGTGCGCGCTGAGGTCCGCGAGGTACTGACCGCCACCCATAGCGGCGAGGTGACCACGTCAATGACCGGCGTCAGGTCTGCGATCGGGTCATATGGCAGCTTCTTGAACAGCGATGGCGTCTGCACCAGCAGCGGCACCGTCAGCAGGATCGTATTGCCATCCGGCGCCGACTTGGCCACCACGTCGGTGGCAATCGTGGCGCTGCCTCCCGGCCGGTTCTCGACGATGACGGTCTGCCCCAGCTCGACGGAAAGCTTCTCCGCCAGCAGGCGGCCCAGCACGTCGCCGCCGCCGCCGGGCGCGAACGGGACGACGATCCGGGCCACCGGCTTCGACTGAGCCCACACCGGGTTGCCGAGCGAAGCGAGGCACGCGGCCTGGGCAGCGAACGCGAGAAACGATCGGCGGGTTTTCGTGGACATGCTCTTGTCTCCTGTAGACGGCTGTCATGGCCGCCTTTCTTATGGTCTGGAATGGTGGAGCCTGCAGTGCCAGCTTTCCTTCATTGCAGAATTAGAGCGCACAACGCAGGCGGTGGAAAATAGCTTCGAAAGAACAGCTCACATCGTGGGATTTTCCTCGTCGGCATGGAGGGCAGCGGACCTCAAGGGCATTCCGCACCACCTTGCTCTGCTCGCGCGTTAAAATCGAAGCGGCGGCACGGGGCCAGCAGATCGGCATTCATAACGGACTCACCAGATGTCCGCCATCCACCACCAGCGTCGTCCCGGTCATTGCCGCGCCAGCATCCGATGCCAGCAGCAGAAGCGGCCCGTCCATGTCGGTCAGCTGGCAGAAACGCCGGCCGGGAATGCGCAGGCGCAGCTTCTCGCCGGCCTCGCTGCGCAGGAAGTCTTCGTTCATCTCGGTCATCACGTAGCCGGGGAGTAGCGCATTGACCCGGATCCGGTGCCGCGCCAGTTCCAGCGCCAGTGCCTTGGTCGCCTGGATCACGCCAGCTTTCGAGATGGCATACGGTGCAACGCCCGCCGTCACCCTGGCGCCAAGAATCGAGGCGATATTAACAATGCTGCCGCCGCCGGCATTCGTCATGCGCCGCCCGGCTTCGCAGGCGACCAGCCAGCACCCTTTCAAATTAGTGTCGACCACCGCATCGAAATCCGCCTCGGTCTGCTCTAGCGCCGGCCCGGTCAGCGCGACCCCGGCATTGTTGACGACCACCTGCGGAGTACCCCACGGTATCGCGTCGAAGCAGGCCTGGATGCTTTTCGCGTCGGTCACATCGAGCGCCAATGCGCACGCCGTTCCGCCCGCCTGCGAGATCACTTCGACGATCGGTTGCAGCTTGTCCACGCGACGCGCGGCGAGCGCGACACGCGCGCCGGCCTCCGCCAGCACAGATGCAAAGTGCTTGCCGAGTCCGCTCGATGCACCGGTGACCAGCACCACGCGCCCATCCAGCCGGAAGCGCTGCGATGGCGCGACGGCTGCAGCGCTGTGTGTGTCCTGCAATTCACTGTTCATGTTGTCGCCCGACTCTTTTACCGAGCGGAACAGCAGTCCGCTCGATCCGATTGATGTCAGCCAAAGTTAGCCTGCCTCTTCTGCAGCATCGCCGTCACGCCTTCGGTGAAGTCCGCGCTCGCGGCACATAGCGCGAAGCTTTCGGCCTCGGCGCGCAGCTGGGCCGTCAGATCCACCCCTTTCAAGGTGACGAAAATTGGGGCACCCTCCGTGTTCTCGAACAGAAACCGGAGTCAATGGCGTGGTACTGGACGCAGTGGTGGAACGCTTTATCGAACACAGCCCGATCAGCGTGATGGCGCGCCTGGGGTTGCAACGCGCCCTTGATCCGGCCTGGATCGACGAGTTGTTCGAGCAAGAGCGTGAAACGCAGTACACGCGGGAGTTATTGTTCTCGACGACGGTGGAAATCATGTCGCTGGTCGCCGTGGGGCTGCGCCCGTCGGTGCATGCGGCAGCCAAGGCCAGTCCGGCGCTGCCGGTTTCCATCACCGCGCTGTACGACAAGCTCAGCCGGACCGAGCCGGGGCTGGTTCGTGCCCTGGTGCAAGGCAGTGCGCAGCGATTGGGGCCGGTCGTGCAACCGATGTTGCGCAAGCAGCCGCCATCGGTGAATGGCTATCGCCTGCGCATCGTGGATGGCAGCCATTTGCCGGCGAGCGAAAAGCGCCTGAAACCATTGCGGGGGTTTCGGGGTGCGGCCTTGCCAGGGCAGTCATTGGTGGTCTATGACCCGGACACGGCGATGATCGTCGATCTGGTGCCCTGTGAAGATGCGCATGCCCAGGAGCGGGCCATCATGGAAACCCTGCTCGCATCGGCCCAGCCGGCCGAACTGTGGATCGCCGATCGCAACTTCAGCACCCGGGCGATTCTTGCCGGGTGGCAGCGTCGCGGCAGCGCCTTCATCGTGCGGGAGCACGGCCGCAATCCGAGCCCCAGCGAGCTGGAGCCGTTACGCGAAATGGGCCGGGTCGAAACCGGCATCGTGTACGAGCAAGCGGTCAGCATCCCAGATGAATCGAACGCGCCGCTGGTGCTGCGGCGCATCGAGCTGCATCTGGATGGCGCCACCGAGGATGGTGACACCGTCATCCGCCTGCTGACCAATGTCCCGGCCGCCCATCTGACGGCCGAGGCAGTCGCCCGGCTATACCGGCGACGCTGGAGCATAGAGAATCTGTTTCAGCGACTGGAATCGGTGCTCAACAGTGAGATTCGTTCGTTGAGCCAACCGCGCGCGGCGCTGCTGGCCTTCGGCGTGGCGGCGCTCGCGTATAACGTACTGAGCGTGATTGCGACTGCGGTGAGAATCCGGCATGAGCTGGATACCAGCGACATCGAGCTCTCACCGTATTACCTCGCCAGCGAAATCCGGGCAACTTATGCCGGCATGATGATCGCGGTGCCGCCCGAGGTGTGGCAGGCCTATGACCTCCTCACCCCAGCTCAGCTCGGTCGCGAGTTGATCAAGATGGCGACGCACGTTGATCCCCGCGCGATGCGCAAACATACGCGGGGACCGAAAGCGCCGAAGAAGAAAGGCTATGTGGCCGGATGCGTAGCACGGCGGCATGTTTCTACCGCCCGTGTCATCAAGGCTGGACGTGTCGTCTAATCACCTTGAAAGGGGTGGCCGTCAGATCGCGCTGGCCGGCATCGAGCAGCAAGCGCCGGGTCAGCGCCAGCGCCAGCGGCGGACCGGCTGCCAGGCGACGCGCGATCCCCTCGGCCTCAGCCATCAGCTCCGCCGGTGCCACCACGCGGTTGATCAGGCCGGCAGCGCATGCGTCTGGCGCGGACAGCGGCTCGCACAACAGCGCAAGCTCCAGGGCGCGACGCAGCCCCACGGCGCGTGGCAGGCGCCAGGTGGTGCCGCACTCGGGGCTCGCGCCGACCAGCGCGGCGGCGACATTGAAGCGCGTATCCGCCGCGGCGACGATCAGGTCCGCGGCCAGCATCACGCCGATGGCACCGCCCGCCACCGCGCCGTGTACGGCGGCTACCTTCGGGAATTCGAGACGCTCCATCACGGCAAGCGCGCCGTGCATTTCGTCGACAATCTCGGCCGGGCTGCCATGCGCCGAGGTCATCGCCTGCAGATCGCCGCCGGACAGGAAGGCCCGCCCTTCGCCGCTCAGGATCAGTGCACGCACATCGGTGGCGGCCGCGAGGTCTTCGCAGGCAAGGCGGAAGGCCCGCGCTAGCGCAAGGTCGACGGCGTTGCGCGCCGCCGGCCGGTTGAAGCGGATATGCGCAAGGCTCCCATCCCGCCATGCCAGCACCGGCATGGTGGCCTTCGTATCGGCACCGATCTCAGTGAGCGGCTTCACGCTTCCCCCTCCCGCTCCACCACAAAGCTGGCCACGGTGGCGCACGACCCGCCGATATTCAGCGTCTGGAGCCGCTTTGCGCCTTCGATTTGCGCCTCCCCTGCCGTGCCGGTCACCTGGCGCGCGGCATCCAACAACATGCGCGCGCCGGTGGCGCCCACCGGGTGCCCACACCCAATCAAACCGCCGCTCATATTGACGGGGCACCGTCCGCCCGGTTCAATGCTGCCGTCTTCCACGGCTTGCCAGCTCTGCCCCGGCGGCGTCAGGCCGAGGTGATCCAGCGCCACGTACTCGGTGGTGGTGAAGCAGTCATGGGTCTCGACCCCGTCGATCGCCTCAATACCCGTCACATTGGCCCGTCGCCAGGCATCCTCGATGGCGTGGCGCAGGTGCGGGAATACATAGGCCTGGTCACGGCTGCGCTCCAACTTGTCCTGCAAGCGCAGGCCGGCGGTGCGGTGTCCCCACCCTGCGATACGCGGCAGTTGGTCGACCGATGTGCCGCGCCGGCACGCATACTCCTGCGCGAAGCGCGGCGAGGCCAGTACAATGCCGCAGCCGCCGTCGGTCACCTGGCCGCAGTCCTGGCGGCGCGTGCCCGGCTCGATCAGCGGGTTGGCTTCGTCGTTGTCGGTGAAACTGTCGGCGTTGAACTGCCAGTTGCGGGTCTGCGCCAATGGATTGCGGCGAGCATTACCGTAGTTAATCTCGGCAATGCGATTCAGGTATTTTCGGTCCAAGCCGAAGCGGCGCTCATACTCGTGCGCGATGCGCCCAAATGCCGCGGGCCACATGAAGGTACATTCGATCTCTTCGCGACCTTGCCACGCGGCGGAATTCTGATTTTTTGAGGCTTCGTGGCCCGAGATGTTTTTAAACTCCTCGGCGCCTACCACCAGCACGCAATCATAGCGCCCGGCTTCGAGCTCCGCCATCGCCGTCAGTACTGCCAGCGACGACGACGCGCAGGCGCCCTCATGGCGCATGGCCGGTACGCCCCACAGTTCCGGCACCACTTGCGCCACCATCGCGCCGAGATGCGCCTGCTGGCGTTGCAGTTCACCGAACGCGTTGCCGACGTGGATGCTCTCGATCTGCGCTGCATCGAGCGCGCAGGCGTCGAGGGTGCCGAGCGTGGTGTCGCGGATGATGTCGGAGATGTCCTGTCCATGGCGGGACCAGACCTTGGCGAAGTCGGTCTGGTAGCCGCCGAGGATGTATGCGGATTGGCTCATGTCAATGGCTCGGTTGGGGGTTCACAGCAAGCCAGCCCAATCGGACTGGATGTCCCTCGCATCGGCCCAGCACGCATGCGTGCCGCTGCTGACGCGATGGGGAAGGAAAATGCGCGCGACCGGCCCGGCGGCGAGATCGCGGGCGTCCAGCACCAGGCATTCGGAACGCTCGGTGTTCATGTCGGTGACGAAACTGACCACATAGCCATCGTCCTCACCCTGCGCGTCGTGACACGGCGCCATCGGCGATTCGCTGCCGAAGCGGCCTTCGCCGAACAGATACTGTTGCGACTCGCCGGTGGTGTGGTCATAGCGCAGGATGCCGTCGAACAGGAATGCTCCGGGATGCGCAAGCATGTTGTACGAGTAACGATACGGCTTGCCCCAGTACTCCATGTTGACCATGCCGAATTCGAGATAGCGCTCGTCCAGGCGGCGTTCGCGCGTAGCGCCGGTGCGCAGGTTGAAGCGCCATTCGTACAGCGTCGGGCCATACCGGTCCGGCCCCATGGTGTTGCCGGTGTTGTCGTAGCCGGCCTTCGGCATGGGCGTCTTCTGGTGATAGCCATGCAGCACCACCTCGTCACCGTCTTCCCAGGCATTGAGCCAATGCAGCACGTAGGTCGGGCTCGCCTCGAACCAGCGGATCTGCGCCGAGGCGGCCCCGCGGCGCGGCACGATGGCAAAGCGCGACGGCTTGTCGGGGTAGTAGCTGAGCTTGTGCTTGCCTTGCGGCAGCAGATTCTCGTCCCAATGCAGCGGAAAGTCATTCAGGATGGCGAAATGTTCGGTGAACGCCATGTCGTGCGGAAGCCGTGGGCCCGGCAGCGGCACCGGCACGTAGTGCACCAGCCGGTTTTGCCGGTCGACCTCGCCGTAATGCATGTACGGGGCGTCCTTGCTGTAGTTGAAAAAGAGCAGATCGCCGGTGCGAGGATCGACTTTGGCATGGGCGGAGAGGCCGCAGTCCCGCAACACGTCGGCGCCCCAGGCATCGACCCCCTCCAATTCCAGGGTACGTGCATCCAACCGGTACGGTTCGCCGCATTGATAGAACATCGCGAGCGCTTTGCCGGCATGGACGATGACGTCGGTCGCGGCGCTGTCGCGCAGCCCGCCGCGCGCGCCCCAGCCCGGCAGCTCCGACAAGCTCGGCTTGTCGATCAGGCCGGCATACAGCGCCCGCCCGGCTTGTTGCTCCTGCTGGAACGCCTTGGTGCGGACGAAGCGGTTGCGGTATTCGCAGCGCCCGTTTTGAAAGCTCATCAAGTGCAACATTGCGTCACCATCAAAAGGATGGAACTTGCCGAGCGGCTGGTGCACCGGGTTCTGCGTGTTGCGCAGATAGACGCCATTGAGGCGTGCCGGGATCGTCCCTTCGACCTCGAGGTCAACGGCATTGACTTCGCGATAGTTAGGGGTGAACGGCCCGGAAGTGTAGGGATGCCCTTCGAGCGCTAGCGTAGGGTGGATTTCTCCGACGACTTCGACATGCATGGTTGACTCGCTATATGAAATTTGATCGATGCGGGCGATTCAGTGCTACCCCTGCACCGCCGCACTCGTGTTCTGACTTACGCTCGCCAGCAACTGGCGCAACTCCCGCTTGAGCACCTTGCCGACCGGGTTGCGTGGGAGCTCGGCCGTGATCAGCAATTGCTCCGGCAGCTTGAAGGCTGCGACACCTTCCGCGCGCAAATGCGCCACCAGCGCAGGCAACGTGACGGTGGCGTCTGGTTGCGGCACTACTACCGCGCAGACACGCTCGCCCAGTATCGGATCGGGGCTGCCGATTACCGCCACCTCCCGGACATCGGGGTGGCCGAGCAGCAGGTTCTCGACTTCCTCCGACGAAATATTCATGCCACCGCGGATCACGATGTCCTTGTGGCGCCCTGCGAAGCGATAGAACTGATGACGATTTCCAGCGATTTCGAACAGGTCTCCGGTGCGGTAGTAGCCTTGCTCGTCGAACGCGCGCGCCGACAGCTCAGGGGCGTTGAAATAGCCGCTGAAGATCGCTGGTCCCTGGAAGCGGAGTTCGCCGACGTGGCCCGGCACATCGATCTCCGCGCCGGTATCGGGATCAACGAGGCGGGTGCGGATACGCTTTGCATTGGAGTGCGACCAGGTGTAACCGGGCACTCCCATGCGCGGAAAGTACAGCGCGCGCTGGCTGCGGTCGGGGATGTCCTCCGGCGTCGACGACAGTGCCGCGCCTTCATTCGAGCCGAAGTAATTGACGATTTCGACGTTGAAGCGCTGCGCGAACTGCGCCACCAGCCAGTCCGCCAGCGGGCCGCCGCCCGAACCGATGCGTTTCAGGCGCTGCAGGTCGACTTCGCTGAGACGTTCCGGCTCCTTGAGCAGGCGGCTCAGCACGGCCGGGGCAGCCACCGTATAGTCGATCAGGCTGGTTCGCAACTGCGTGAGAAATACCTCGATGTCGAACGGGTGATGATGATGCAAGCCGCCGCCGATCAGCAGCCACGCCACGAGGCTGGTCGAGACTCCCGCCATGTTGACGAAGGGGAAAGGAATCAGCAGCTGGTTGCCGGGCTGCAGGCGGCCGGCCTCCACCACCGATTGACCGACCACCAACCACTCGTTGTGGTTGCGCGGCACCCCCTTGGAGCGGGCTTCGGTGCCGGAGGTCCAGCAGATGGTGAAGACGTCATGGGCCGTCAGGCCAATCGCCTCCATGTGCGCGCATAGCGCCGCCGCGTTCCACCCAGTGGTAGCCGTTAGCGCGGCGTCAAGGTCGCCGATGGCGGGCGGCAAGGCGTCGTCCGAACCGTCCCGATAGCACCAGACTTGCTCCAGCGCGGCGCATTGCGTCATGTAGGCGGCCCACTGCTCGGCCGCGTGGAAGGAACCGACGCGCTGCGTCGTGATGGCGAACCTCGCGCCGGTGATGCTCAGCACGTGGGACAGCTCATGCCAGCGGTACTGCATCGGCACAGGCGACACGATGACGCCGGAGATGGCACAAGCAATGTATAGCGCGTGCAGCTCAACGCAATTCGGGAGCTGCAGCACAATGATGTCGTCCTTGCGCAAACCTTGCCGGTGCAGCCAAGCGGTGTAGCGGCCGACTTGCTCGAGGAGTTCGCCCCACGTCCACTGTTGCGCCGCCTTGCCCCACAGCGCAGACCGGTTAGGTGGATCGGCGACTGCGAAGGCGGTAGGCTGCCGCACCGCGGTCTCGACGAACATTGCGCCAAGCGTCCGCTCGCCCCACCATCCGCGCGCGACATAGTCTTCGATTTTGTCCCTGGATACCAAGATCATGATTTACTTCCAACGATTAAGCGTCGCTTGACTGACAAAGGTGGCGTGAAAACCGTTGGGGACGCGGCGTGGCAACAGCACGCGCGCAACGGGTCCTTGGGCAAGGTTCGCGCCCCTGCAATCAAACACCTGAATTTCCGAGCGGGCATCAACAGGGTTCCAGACAAAGCAGACCAAGTAGCCGTCGTCTTCGGCCATGCTGTTGTCGCGCGGCGCGAAGCCGGGCTCGTTGTAGAAATGGCGCGGGCCGGCGCTGTATGCGACATAGCCGCCGGTATCGAGGTCATACTTGACCAGCCCCGGGAAGCGGGGCTCTTCGTGGCCGCCATGCGGAAACACTACGTTGTACGACCAGCGATTCCTGCGCCCCTGGTACGTGCTGTTGATGACGGGGAATTCCGTGTTGAGCACGTCATCGATCGGGCCTTCGCGCGTCTCGCCTGTCTTCAGATTGAAGCGCCACTGGTAGAGCAGGAAGTCGCGCTGCCGCAAATGGATGGTCCGCTCCAGCCTGCGCGCGTCCGGCTGACCGTCGGGGCCTGCGTGGATGCGGTACGGCGTGCCGATCATCACGATCTCGTCACCGTCTTCCCATGCATTGACAACGTGCAGCATGTACGTTGGCTTGGCGCTGAACCAGCGAATCTCATCTGCGTGGCCATGGCGCGGAATCACTGCAAAGCGCGACGGTTCGCTGACATCGAAGCGCAGCTTGTAGCGTCCCGCGCGCAGCGCCTCGGCGTCTGGCCGCAACGGGAAGTCGTGCAGAATGCTGTAGTGCTCGGTGATGGCCATGTCGTGCGGAAGACTTGGCGCGTCGAGCGGGATTTCGGTGCGGTACACGACCTTTCGATCCCGTCCGATCACGCCGTATTCCATAAACGGCCGCGTCAAGCCATAGTCGAAGAACATCAGCTCGCCGGTGTGCTCGTCCGGTTTGGAATGCGCCGAGATCCGTGTAACGGCCCCGCTGAAATCGGCGGGACCAATGGTCTGCAGACTGTCGGGATCGACCGCGTACGGCATACCAGAGCGATACCACATGGTAATCAGCCGGCCCGCGTGGTACTTCACATCGGTGTTGGAGGTGTTCTTGAGCGGCTCGTCGGGCCGGTCCGCGCGCAGCGGTTCCTTTAGTCCCTTCCACAGCGCGCGCCCCGCGGCCTTCTCTTCCTGCAGCGCGCTGGTGGCGATCCATCGGTTGCGGTAGCTCACCCTGCCGTTGCGGAAGCGCACCGCATGCAGCATGCCGTCGCCGTCGTAGGCGTGATAGCGCCAGTCAGGTGGAAAGTAGTTGTTGGGTCCGTTGCGCACATACAGCCCATTCAGATCCGCCGGCACACAGCCGATCACGGGCAACTCGTCAAAAGAGTCTTCCTGCTGGATGCCCGCGTTGTTGCCGCTCAGGGCGGGATTGTCGAGGACGGGCAGATCGTCTTGCATACTGAGTGCCTCCGTTGCGCTGTGAAGATCGATGGCGTCAGTCTAGGGAGTGAGCTCGGGAAACACCGACAGCATTTTTGATATACTGATGGTTGTTTCGATATGTCATAAATACCCTGTTCATGTCCGTTCCGCGCCGCGTACCGCTCGACCTGCTCGAATACGAGGGAGACCGCCAATTCGCCACGACGCTGGCGCGCGGGATCGCTCTGTTGCGCTGCTTTACGCCTGAGGAGCCGGTACTGGGTAACAAGGAACTCTCGCGCCGCCTGGAGCTGCCGGTGGCGACCATTTCGCGACTGACCTACACCTTGGTGGCAATGGGCTATCTGGCCCAGGACGAGCCTCACGGCAAATACCGGCTCGGAAGTGCGGTGCTCTCGCTGAGCTACCCGCTGCTGGAATTGTTCACGATCCGCCGGCGCGCACGACCCTACCTGCTCGAACTTGCCGAAAGCACGGGAGGCTCGGTGTCGATCGGTATCCGGGACCGCCTCAGCGTCGTCTATATCGAGGCAATCCGCTCGCACCACCACAAGGTTTATCCGCTGGATGTGGGGACGCGGCAGTCCCTCGCCGGGACCGCGATCGGGCGAGCCTACCTGATGTCATGCGCGCCATCAGAGCGCGAGGCCTTGATGAACCAGTTGCGGGTCCGCGCGCCGGAGGAGTGGCAGCGGCACCAGGCGGAGTTACGCCGCAACATGGCCGAGTATTCGCGCTGGGGGGCCTGCGTGTCGGTCGGCGAAATCTTTCCCGATGTGCAGGCGGTGGCCGTGCCACTCGGCCGGATTGATCGCGGTGAGCCCGCGGCGCTAAACTGCGCGTTCCAGGGACGTCCACTGAACCGATCCTGGCTGCTGGAAGAGATCGGGCCGAAATTGCAAACTTTGGCCCGTCAGCTGATGTGAGACCAGGCGGGGCCAGCCGCGCCTTGCCGTATAAGCAGTCTATTATCCCTCGCCGCGCCAACCAAACGGGCCGACTTCTTGCACCAGCAACTCGCCCAGTTCCGCGCGACGCTTCGCCGGCATCCTCGAGTTGATCGCCGCGATACTAATCCCTGCATAGCTGTTGCGGGTCAGCGCGAACGCGCATCCTACACCGCTCATTTCGACATGTGGATCCGCCGACTCCGAGTAACCGAGCTTTCGTGCGCGTGCGATCAGCTGGCGCAGCTGGCTTGCGCTGATACCGAGCCGGCTGTACTCCTTGCCATTTCTTGCGAGCATTTGTGCAATCTCTTCATCGGGCAGCATGGCCATGATGGAAACACCCACTGCGCTAGTGGCGAGCAGGCGCCGAACGCCGACCTGCACGATGAAAGCCTTGACCGGATAATCGCCCTCCTCTCTGCACAGGCAAACGGCGAAATCGCCGCTGCGCACGAGCAGGAATACCGTGTCACCGGTCTGGCGAGCCAGCCGCTGCATCACCGGGCGAAAACGATCGCTTACGCTAGACAGCCCAGCGGACGAGAACCCCCATTGCAGAGCTTCGATTCCGAGCCGGTAGAGCTTCGTGGTACCGATGCGCTCGACGAAGCCCTCTTCGATCAGACACGTCAGCAAACGATGCGTGGTCGAGCGATCAAGCCCTGACACCGCGATCAGATCGCGCAGCCGGATGCCGGAGCCATGGTTGGCGCCAACATGCCGCAACAGCGACAAGGCCCTGGCGGCACTTTGCGTGCCCGCTACGGGGGACAAAGCAGTATTTTTCTCATCCATTGAGCAAATATAGCAAATTCCGCTTGTATGCCGAAAGTCCGTCCCTTGTAATCGCGACAAACGGGGCTGTCGGTCGCTGGCACTAACCATCGGGATGATGGTGATTCGGTGAACGCGCTGTCATGGCAAGCAGGGAACAACGCGCGACGCCCCACTCTAGTCGAACGGAGGCTGCATTGAATCGCATCAGACTATGGCTGCTGCCGGGCATGATGAACACCGCCAGCGTGTGGGACCTGGTCGCCGCCGAACTCACCGACGTGGCGGACATCAGCGTTGCGGATCTGAGCTGGCAGACCAGCATTGCCGAGATGGCGCAGAGCGTGCTGGCGCAGCAGCAAGGGCGCTTCGCGCTGGCCGGCTTTTCGATGGGAGGCTACGTCGCGCAGGAAATCGTGGCGCAGGCGCCATCGCGCGTGTCCCACCTCGCGCTGCTCGGTACGTCCATGCGGCCCGAGAGTCCAGAACAGACGGCCGGCCGCAAGACGCTGCTCGACGCAATCCAGACGGATTTCTCAGCGCTGACACACAAACTGCTTGCGCTTAATCTCCATCCCGCGCATGCCGGGGACAGCGTCCCGGCCCAAGCGCTGCGCACGATGTTCGAAACGCTTGGTCCCGACGTCTTCGCGCGCCAGATCCGCGCCATCATGTCCCGGCGCGATACGCGTGCTGCGTTGCTTGCGGCGCAAATGCCAGTCGCCGCCATCTGCGGACGCGCAGATCGCGTCGTACCGCCTGCGTTGTCGGCGGAAATTGCCGCGCAGATACCGAGCGCCAGCCTGACCTGGATCGAGCGGGCGGGACATATGGCGCCGCTCGAACAACCCTCAGCAGTTGCCAGTGCTTTAAGGGAGTTGCTGCGGGAGCGAAGCACCGCGTAGTGCCGCCGTTTTCTCGACATACGAGATATTTTCCAGATTGATCTGGATAGACAGCACAGCAAGCGCTGTAATTCAACTGCAAAGACCCTCACCCGCGGGGCTAGCAGCATTCATTAGCAGCAGAATGCGCGGGCGCGAGACCACGCAGGACCAGCGGCCAGTCAGGGACGACAGCCGGCAATTCAACCGATAACGAAAAGAGGAATCCAGATGGTCGCATCCACACTTTCCGCAGAACAGAAGAAAGATGTCTTTAGGGAAATGACACAAGCCTGGGAAGCAAAGGATTGGCAAAAGTGCGCCAGCCTGTTCGCCCCGGACGGCGTGCTGCATTCGGTGATGCTGGACCCTTGCGTGGGGCGGCAAGCATTCCTAGAGCGCATCGAGAAAGCGGCGAAGCCTAACAAGCATGTCAAGCTGCATATCCAGCGCATGGGTACTGCCGACGAGGCGCTCATCGTGGAGCGGATCGACGAAATCATCATTGACGGCGTTGGCCGTTCGGTTCCGACGGTCGGCATCCTCGAGTTCGACGGCGCGCTGATCTCGCTGTGGCGGGAGTACTACGACCGTCCGACGCTGCTGAAGGCCCTCGGCCTGAGCGCCGATCCTCACGCGTAAGGCTGATCCGCGGCACCGCACAACGCATTCCAGCTCAACTATCAGTTCCAGTATCATGGCCAAGACCCCACTCAAGAAGATCATCGCGTTCTATTGCCGCTTCACGGCGAGCTACAGTGCGATCGGCTATCACGCGCGCCGCATGTTCTGGCGCCGGATCAACCCGGATTTCCGCGGGCAAACCTGGCTGGTCACTGGTGGCTCGGAAGGGATCGGCGCCTCCGCTGCTCGGCAAGCCGTGGCGGCCGGCGCTATCGTCATCTGCGTGGCGCGAGACACCGCCAAGCTGAAGGCGTTCGCCGCCTCGGTGACGCGACCGGAAGCGGTACAGATCGAGACAGCGGACTTCTCACTGCAGGCTGACGTCTGGGCGCTGGTTGACCGCCTGGAGCAGCGCGGGGTGCGCATCGATGTGGCGGTCAACAATGTGGGCATCCAGAAGCGGGACCAGATCATCACCCGAGAGGGGCTCGAGACCTCGTTTGCCACAAACGTTCTCGGCCACTATCTGCTGTTGCGCGAATTGCTGGGACGCAAGATGCTGCGCGACGATGCCACCGTGATCGAGGTGGCGTCGGGCGGCATGTACAACCACGCGATGGTGGTCGACGATCTCAATATCACCGGCCCCGGCTATCTCGGCGTGCGCGCCTACGGCCTTGCTAAGCGCGCGCAGATGATGCTCATGACGCATTGGCGTGCGGCCTTCGCCGACACCGGCAAGTGCTTCTATGCGATGCACCCCGGTTGGGTCAATACCGCCAGCGTCAACCGCTCGATGCCGCGCTTCGTCGCCATCCTCAAATCCGTGCTGCGCGACCATCAGAAGGGCGCCGACACCATCGTCTGGTTGGCTAGCCGCCGGCCGGAGCAGGTACGCCCCGAGGCGATCTGGTTCGATCGCAAGGAGCGGCGCCCGCATATCTACGCACATACACCTAAGTCCACTGCGACACCGTCCGATGTGGTGGCCAAACTCGAATCGCTGGTGCTTCCGCGCGGCGATTATGAAACTGTGAACTTGGCGTCAGTGAATTCGGTAGAAGTCTAAGCCGTCGTAGAGGAAGTCCAGTTCAGTTCCGCAATGAACTGGTACTGGGCTACGCCTATCGGATTCCCCATGCCGCTCAGCGCGTACTCGACCACCAGCCGGTTGTGTTCCTGGCATAACAGCAGCCACGATGGTAGGATGGTCGGCCTCGGTTTTCATCAAGTCCTCAACCGCCGACAGGTAGAAACTGATCCGACCTGCATACTCGGGCTTAAAGGCGCCAGTCTTCAGTTCAATGACGATATAGCAGCGCAGCTTGAGGTGGTAGAACAGCAGATCAAGGTAGAAATCATCGCCACCTCTTCGAGGTGAACCTGTCGGCCGACATAGGCGAAGCCGGCCCCGAGCTCGAGTAGGAAACGAGTTATGTGTTCGACCAGCGCTGCCTCCAAGCGTAGAACAAAGGAAACTTTGTTCTACGGATGCCCAGGGCATCGAGCGGCTGGTGGCTGGAGGTGGCCGGCAAAGGCAACAACACCCGGCTGGTGCCGGCGACCGACGAGTTGATTGCCGAACTGGCGCGCTACCGCCGCGCCCACGCGTTGCCGCCTACCCCGCAGTTCGGGGAGACGCGTCCGCTGGTGCTACCGGTGATTGGAAGCGAGGGTCACGAGAAACCGCTGTCACGCGGCGCGCTGCACCTGATCCTGAAAGAGGTGTTTGGCCTAGCCGCGGAGCGCTTGCGGGCGCGGGGGCCAGAGTGGGAGGCGCAAGCCGCGGTGCTGGCGAGCGCCTCGGCGCACTGGCTGCGCCACACCGCCGGTTCGTACATAACCGACCAGCAGGTCGACCTGCGCTTTGTGTGCGACAGCTTTGGGCACAGCTCGCTGTCGACGACGAGCGGCTACCTGCACAGCGAGGAGGATGCGCGGCATGAAGCCACACAGGCGCGGCACCGGATCGACTGGGGCACTGAGAAATAGAAGGATGATGGGTTATTTCATGAACATGAAATTTTGACTGCACCGTAGCTGCGAGTTCTGCGTTTTAGTAGCTCGGTCTGGTGACTGGCAGCAACCGGTCCGTATATGCTTTGAGGAACTCAATGGGAACAAACCCACGAAAAACATGACGCTACAGCAGCTTGAGACCTTCTATTGGATAGTCCAGCTTGACGGATTCGCCGCCGCGGCAGAGCGGCTATGTGCAACGCAATCGACAGTCTCAATGAGGCTGCGTGAGTTGGAGCGTAGCTTGGGCGTCGAACTTTTTGACCGAACTCAGCGTAAGGCCCGGCTGACTCCGCGTGGGCGTGAAGTCTTCGACTATGCGACGCGTATTCTGAATCTTTCCTCGGAGTTATCCCATCGCGTTGCTGCGCCCGATTCCGTGAGCGGCACCATCCGAATTGGTGTCGCGGAAGTTGTCTCCATCTCTTGGCTGCCAGCCCTAATCAAGAGGATCGCGAAAGAGTATCCGCAAGTACGCTTGGAGATCGACGAGGCTCTGACGAGCGATCTGATGAATGCGCTTGCGCAAGGCGAACTCGACCTCGTCTTGGCACCTGGGCATACCCACACGCATGACGTCTCGGCCATTTCTCTCGGGACAGTCGATTTCGCCTGGATGGCAAGTCCAGGCCTGGCAGCCCGGCACATTCATTCGCCCGCGGAACTGGCGCAGTATCCAATCATTGGGCTGAAGCCACAGTCATTCCACAGCGCGGCCATCGATGCCTGGTTCCTGCGCGATCACGCGCATTGCCGCTACCTGGCGCGCTGCAAGAGCATGGGCGTCGCGGCATCCCTGGCAATAGCAGGAATGGGCGTGACCTATCTCCCAGTTCCTAACTACCAGCGCCAACTCGGCGATGGTTTGCTGGAAATCATTGAGGTTCGCAACCCCTTCGATCCGGTCGAGTTTGTCGCGGCCGTGTCCCCCGAGCACACCTACTCCCTTCCTAGCGCGATCGCCGAACTCGCACAAAGCGTCAGTGAGTTCCAAAAGTAATACGTCGGGAGGTCGTCGGCGTCACATCCCTCGGCGCCCGTGCGCAGACGCAGCCCTTGACCCGTACACATCAATAATTCCGATGTGATTCTGCAAAAATATATCGTTTGAATTAAACAATCGCGACTTCTAGGCTTGGATCAAATCACAGACGACCTTACCGCCACGCTCGGCCGGTGGGCAAGCCTACAGGAGACCGCGATGGACCTCATCGTCGAAAGACCGCCTGCCGCCACCCGTTCACGGCCAATGGCAACTGGCAAGTTCCCCGTTTCCATCCGTTCCATCAGCGAGCTCGCTGACGACATCCGCGCATTCGAGTTGGTAGACCCGACTGGCATGCCGTTGCCGGCCTTTTCAGCCGGCGCCCATGTCGACGTTCATCTTCCGTCGGGCCTGATCCGGCAGTACTCCATCTGCAGCGATCCACTCGATGCCAGCCGTTACGTCGTCGCGGTGTTGAGGGATCCCGCCGGCCGTGGCGGCTCGGTCGGAATGCACCAACTTACCGCCGGCGATCACCTGCTGATTTCGGCGCCCCGCAATCACTTTCCGCTCGCAGAAACCTCACGCCACGTTTTTGTAGCGGGTGGTATCGGCATTACCCCCATCCGATCCATGATGAACGCCGCGCTGGCGCGGGGCGACACGTTCCAACTGTATTACTGCACGCGCTCCCCAGAACGCACTGCTTTCCTCGAGGAACTCAGGCTGCTCGTACAGGCCGGCATTGCCGTGGTCCACCATGACGACGGTAATCCCGCAAACGGCCTCGATCTGAGCGCTGTCCTGCGCGAACAGCCGGCTGGTGCGCATCTCTACTACTGCGGCCCCTCGCGTTTCATGGACGCCGTCGACGCCAGTTCCACGCACTGGGCGCCAGGCACCAGACATTGCGAGCGCTTCTCAGCCCCTTCATCGGGCACCAGCGCAACCCCCGCTGCGGCGGAAATCCCGTTCGAGGTGTGCCTCGCCCGCTGTGGCAAGACCTTCACCGTGCCGCCTGGCAAGACCATTGTCCAGATCCTGCGGGAAAACGCCGTCGACGTCGATGTGTCCTGCGAAGAAGGCTATTGCGGCACCTGCATGACGCGCTATCTGGATGGTGAACCGATCCATAGCGACAGCGTACTCGACGAAGACGACCAGCAGGAGTTCGTCATGATCTGCTGCTGCCGTGCCAAGAGCACAACCTTGACCCTTGACCTATAGGTCAGCAATTGCTGGGTTCTGCATCCCCCAAAAGACGAGGAGACAACAGAGATGAGCAAGTTCGAGTTTGTGAAGAATTGCTGGTACCCCATCGGTTTCTCGCGGGAGTTTCCGGCCCATGAGCTGAAGGGGTTCAAGATTGCCGGCAAGCCCATCGTCATGTGGCGTACCGACGGTGGCGAAGTGGTCGCGTTTGACGATCGTTGCTGTCACAAGCGCTTCCCTCTCTCCCAGAGCAAGCTGCTCGACGATGGCCGTCTCGAATGTGCGTACCACGGTCTCTGCTATGACGCGACCGGACAGTGCGTAGAGATCCCATCCCAGCCTGGCAAGATCCCGCCGCAGGCGCGCCTGCATGTCATTCCAGTGCGGGAAACGGACGGCGTCGTCTGGGTCTGGCCTGGCGATCAGAAGGCCGCGTCTGGCATCGAACCACCTCGCACACCGGAAGTCATCTCCCCGGACAAGGATGCCGTTGGCTCGCCGCAACCACTGGAAGTTCCAGCCAACTATCTACTGCTGATCGAGAACCTGCTCGACATCACCCATTTCTATCCCCTGCATGACGGCAACATCGGAGACAAGGCGAACAGCCTGATTCCCGTACAGCTCGAAGAGGGTAACGCCGGGGGCTACGACTATGTCAAGACCATCCGCCATGTGCACGGCTACGAGCAGCCGCCATACCTGCGTGAGTGGTTCCACTACGATGAAGTCGAGCGCCTGCATACTCACTGCATGGTGAGTCCGGGCCTGACCCGCGTCGAAATGCACGTCGCGCCTGAAGGTCAACTGGGGACCGCGATGGAACGCGGCTACACGCTCCTGCACCTGCATTACCCGGTCGATGAGGCCAATCTGGTGTGGCGCTGGAATGTCTCCTGCACGAAGGGGCATACGACGCTGAGCGACACCAGCATTCTCACCGCCCACAAAGTGGCCGAAATGTTTCCGGAAGTCGTCGCCCAGGATCAATGGGCGCTGGAGCGGCAGCAGAAGATGTTTGACTATCCCGACGACGACTACTCCGAACTCTTCCTGAAAACGGACAAGGCCCTGCGCCGCGCCCGACAGATTCTGATGGCCATGCAGCGACAAGAGCGCCAGGACGAGAAAGCCATCATCCCCATCCATCCCCAGCCCGCCGAAGCCGCCGCGTAGGGCATAGCGCCACCGACTACAGAGGCCCGATACGGGCCCGCAACCCTCTGGTGAGGAGACAAATCATGGATGCACAGGAAATCGCCCTGTCCGGGCCCCTGTCACAAAAGACATGGATGCAGCGCGCAATCGCATCATGCGTTTATCTGTTTGAACGCCTGATGCCCGATCCGTTCGTGATCGTGATCTTGCTGACGGCGATGACGGCGGCCTGTGCAGCCGTCTTTGCCCCCGGCGGCTCAGTCAGCAACATTCTGTCCGGTTGGTACAAAGGCATTTTTGGAATTTTCACCTTTGCCTTCCAGATGGTGCTGGTGCTGGTCACGGGCTACGCCCTGGCCAGTGCTCCAGTCATCCGGCGCGGCTTGCAACGTCTCACCATGCTCGCTACCGGCCCCCTGTCAGCGGTCGCGCTGGTCTCGTTCGTGGGTGCCTTCGCCACGTTCCTTAACTGGGGATTCGGCCTGGTGGTCGGGGCGATGCTGGCCAAGGAAGTTGCCAAGCGGGTTCGCGTAGACTTCGCGTGGCTCGTGGCGGCTGGCTACACGGCGTGGGTTCTCTGGGCCTTCACCGGCATGTCCAGTTCGATCGCTCTGTCCATCGCCACGCCGGGGAACCCCCTCAACATCGTCGAGCAACACACCCGCGCAGTAGTACCGTTGGCGGATACGGTTTTCTCCGGTTGGAATCTCGTGGCCGGGCTCATCGCCACACTGCTGCTGCCGCTGGTGTTCATGATGATGCGCCCATCGGAGAGCGACACGATTGCTGCAGATCCGAAGGCGATCGAGGCCAGCGAAGCCGCTGTCGCCACTCCCAAGCGGCGCGATTGCCTGGCGGGTCTGCTTGAAAGGTCCCGGCTGTGCGCACTGTTGTTCGTCGTGGCTGGTGCAGCGTACCTAGTGCAGCAATGGAGCGCGACCGGCATTCACCTGGACATTAATACAGTCATCTTCATCTTCCTGCTCGCCGGGCTATGCCTGCACGGAAGCGCCGGCGCCTACGTCCATGCGGTGACGGAAGCGGCGAAGGTGACCGGGCCCATGCTGCTGCAGTATCCCTTTTACGGGGGCATCATGGGAATCATGCATGCAACCGGCCTGGCAGAAGTTGCCTCGGCATCGTTCATCCGCTTCGCGTCCACCGATACGCTACCGTTTTGGAGCTATCTTGGCTCCATCATCATCACCATCTTCATCCCCAGCGGCGGTGGTCACTGGGCCGTGCAGGGCCCCTTCACGATTCCTGCAGCACAACAGCTTGGCTCAACCCTGGCAGGCACCTCGATGGCCGTAGCAGCGGGTGAGCTAGCCGGCAGTCTGCTGCAACCCTTCTGGGCCATTCCCGTCGTTGCAATCGCTGGCGTTGGCGTGCAGCGGGTGCTGGGATTCACGCTGGTCAGCTTCATCACCGCGGGAACATTCTTCGGCTTGCTGTACCTGCTGGTCGTGCCGCACATCAGCGCATGACCGATGGTCTCCCGGCGGAATCACCCCTGCTTCCGCCGGCCCCACTTTCCAATCAATTCCAGGCACTCACGATGACCAATCCAATACAACACGCCCTCCCCCTGCAAGGCGTCCGGGTAATCGAGATCTGCAATGTGGCTGCGGGCCCCTACTGCGCCATGTTGCTGGCGGACATGGGGGCTGACGTCATCAAGATTGAACATCCGGAAACCGGGGATACGTTGCGGAGTTGGCCGCCCATCTCGGCCGGCTACAGCGAAAACTTCGCCTCTCTGAATCGGAACAAGCGGTCGGTCACACTAGATCTAAAGAAAACTGAGGATTTGGCGAGGGCCCTTGATCTGATAGACACAGCAGATATCCTGATTGAAAACAACCGGCCCGGCGTCATGGATCGGTTGGGGCTGGGGTACGAAGCCGTACGTGAAAGAAATCCGCAACTGGTCTACTGTTCAATTTCCGCCTACGGCCAGACTGGCCCACGGGCCAGCGAAGGCGGCTTCGATCTGACCCTGCAGGCCATGAGCGGCATCATGAGCGTGACAGGCGAGGCAGGCGGCCCGCCCGTGAAGTGCGGCGTGCCGATCGCCGATTTTTCCGCCGGGCTCTACGCCGCGTTTTCCGCCATCTGCGCGCTACAACAGGCAAGCGCAACCTGCAAGGGCACGCACGTTGATATCTCAATGCTCGGTGCCACGCTTGGCATTGCTGCCCTGCAGACTTCCGAATTCTTTGGCAGTGGCCGCGATCCGGTCAAGCTGGGAAGCGCCCACCCGCGCAATGCGCCGTATCAGGTCTTCGCCTGCCGCGATGGCTACTTTGGCATGGCAGCCGGCAACAATGCGCTGTGGCGCGCGGTATGTGGCGTCATGGCGCGCGACGAGATGTTGGTCGACAGCCGCTTCACTAGTCCGGCGCTTCGGGCCAAGCATCAGGTTGAACTGCGCGAGCTGCTGGAAACCGAGTTCATTCGGGAGGACGCGGAGACCTGGCTCATGCGATTCAGGGCTGCCGGGGTGCCATGCGCGCCGATCAACAACTACTCCGACGTGCTAGCCGACGAACAGGTGAAACACATGCAATGGGTCCAGCTCCTCACGCTGCCCAATGGTGTGGAGACTCGTACCTTTGCCTCGCCGATTCGCCTGTCCGGAAACAACCTGCCGATCCGCAGTGCTCCCCCGGCATTAGGGGAGCACAACATGGAAATCCTTGGCGCAAGCCAAGAATCCAATGAGGAGTTCGTGCAATGAATGAGAATCTGATCGTGAATCGGGACGGTGATTCCGTTACGCTCACGCTGAATCGGCCCGACAAGCTGAATGCCTTGTCTCCAGAACTTGTCGAAGCATTGGTCCAGGCGATCCGACAGGCCCACACCGATGACGCTGTCAGGCTCATCGCCTTTCGTGGCATGGGGCGCAACTTCTGCGCAGGCTTTGACCTCGGCAGTCTCGACCAGGAAACAGACGCGAGCCTTCTCCTTCGCCTGGTCAGGATCGAAACGCTGCTGCAATTGATCGCGTACTCGCCCTGTATGACGGTAGCGTACGCACACGGGAGGAACTTCGGAGCCGGGGTCGATCTGTTCGCGGCATGCAAGCGGCGCTATGCCACGTCAGACACAAAATTCCGCATGCCCGGTCTCTTGTTTGATCTGGTGCTTGGAACGCGCCGCTTCGCCGCGCTTGTCGGCAACGAACGGGCGCGCGAAATCCTGCAGACTGTTCGTGAAATTCCCGCCGATGAAGCGAACCAGATTGATCTGGTCTCCCGCGTGACCGAGCAGGATGACTGGACTGCTCTCTTCGCGCGTGACCTCAAGGACGCCACCATGCTTTCCCCACGGGCGCAGGAGAGCCTTTACGCCGCGGTACATCCACCGACAGCGGATGTCGACATGGCGGCATTGGTTCGGTCCGCAGCGGAACCCGGGCTGCGGCAACGCATCGAGCAATACCTCGGCCGATAGACCTTACTCACTTTGACACTATAGACGCGCCTACTATGAAGACGAAAGCTGCAATCGCCTGGGAAGCCGGTGCCCCGCTGACCATCGAAGACGTGGACCTGGACGGTCCGCGCGCCGGGGAAGTGCTGGTGGAAATGAAGGCCACCGGCATCTGCCATACCGATTACTACACGCTGTCAGGCGCCGATCCGGAAGGCATCTTTCCGGCGATCCTGGGGCATGAAGGCGCCGGCATCGTCACCGACGTCGGCCCCGGCGTGACCTCGCTGAAGCCGGGCGACCATGTGATTCCCCTGTACACGCCGGAATGTCGCCAGTGCAAGTTCTGCCTGTCGCGCAAGACCAACCTGTGCCAGGCGATCCGCGCCACGCAGGGCAAGGGCCTGATGCCGGACGGCACCTCGCGCTTCTCGATCGACGGCAAGCCGATCTTCCACTACATGGGTACCTCGACCTTCGCCAACCACATCGTGGTGCCGGAGATCGCGCTGGCCAAGATCCGCCCGGATGCGCCCTTCGACAAGGTCTGCTACATCGGCTGCGGCGTGACCACCGGCGTGGGCGCGGTGCTGTTCACCGCCAAGGTGGAGGTCGGTGCCAACGTGGTGGTGTTCGGCCTGGGCGGCATCGGCCTGAACGTGATCCAGGCCGCGAAAATGGTCGGCGCCGACAAGATCATCGGCGTGGACCTGAACCCGGCGCGCGAGGCGATGGCGCGCAAGTTCGGCATGACACATTTCGTCAACCCGAAGGAAGTGGAGAACGTCGTCGACCACATCATCCAGCTGACCGACGGCGGCGCGGACTACTCATTCGAATGCATCGGCAACACGCAGGTCATGCGCCAGGCGCTGGAGTGCTGCCACAAGGGCTGGGGCAAGTCGATCATCATCGGCGTGGCCGAGGCCGGCGCCGAGATCTCGACGCGCCCGTTCCAGCTGGTAACGGGCCGCGAGTGGAAAGGCTCGGCCTTCGGTGGCGCGCGCGGCCGCACCGACGTGCCGAAGATCGTCGACTGGTACATGGAGGGCAAGCTCAATATCGACGACTTGATCACGCACACGCTGCCGCTGGAGCGCATCAACGAAGGCTTCGACCTGATGAAGCGCGGCGAGTCGATCCGCTCGGTGGTGCTGTACTGAGGCGCTCGCCATGGAACTGATCTCGCAACACGGCTGCCACGGCGGTGTGCAGCGCTTCTACCGGCATGACTCCGCCATCATCGGCTTGCCGATGAAATTCTCGGTGTTTCTGCCGCCGCAGGCGCAGGGCGGCGCCAAGGTGCCGGTGCTGTTCTACCTGGCCGGGCTGACCTGCACCGAAGAGACTGTCATGATCAAGGCCGGCGCGCAGCGCTTTGCCGCCGAGCACGGGCTGATGCTGGTGGCGCCCGACACCAGCCCGCGCGGCGCGGGTGTGCCGGGTGAGGCCGATGCTTGGGACTTCGGCGTGGGTGCCGGCTTCTACCTCGACGCCACCGAGGCGCCTTGGAGCAACCACTGGCGCATGGAGAGCTACGTTGCGGAGGAGTTGTTCGGGCTGGTCACCACTGCGCTGCCTGGCGATGCCAGCCGCGTCGGCATCTTCGGGCATTCCATGGGCGGGCACGGCGCGCTGGTGCTGGCACAGCGCCATCCGCAGCGTTTCTGTTCGGTGTCCGCGTTTGCGCCGATCGCCGCGCCCTCGCGCTGCCCGTGGGGCCAGAAGGCTTTCACCGGCTACCTCGGCGATACCAAAAGCGTTTGGGCGGATCATGATGCCACCTCGCTGATGCTGAAGCAGATTCACCCTCCCTTCGTGGACGGAATCCTGATTGATCAAGGACTATCGGATCAATTTCTCCACGAACAACTTCTCCCCGACGCGTTTGCAGAGGCTTGTGCCGCTATTGGTCAGTTACTCATTCTCCGGCGACATGAAGGCTACGACCATGGCTATTACTTCATCGCTTCATTCATCGAGGATCACGTACGTTTCCATGGAAGCATCCTGAATGGATGCCGCCGCCCGTTGTTGACCAGCGCTGCTAGTTGGAATGCTCAAGTTCGGGACACGTTGATGCCGGCTTAGCGACACCCGACCAATGCGCGGCAACTGATGCTTGATAGCGCATTGTGTCCACTCTTTTTCTACCCACAAAGGAGTTTGAACATGGCAATCTTTTCCCATATTGTTGTAGGCACCAACGACCTGGAGCGTGCTCGCGCATTCTATGATGGCGTTCTCGGTGCACTTGGCATCAGCCGCGTCATGAATCTGGACACGGCCTCGCTATGGGGTGTAGACAGCCCGGAATTCATGGTCACCAAGCCGGGGAACGGCCTGCCATCCACGTATGCCAACGGTGGGACCATTAGCTTTTCCGCCCCCAATCGCTCAGCGGTCCATGCCTTCCATGAAGCCGCAATCAGCCTGGGCGCCCGGGATGAAGGTGCGCCAGGTCCCCGGAACTTCACCCCCACCTCATACGCGGCATATGTGCGGGACCCCGATGGCAACAAGATTTGTACCTATTGTTTCGATCCAGCGTAACCTATAAGTGTGTCATCGCTCTGAGCGGTACGTTCAGAGCGATGAGTGGGCTTTGCCGTCTGTCTTTGGTCGCCACGGAGCGGCGATGTAAATTGGGTCTTCCGCACTTTGTGTGACAAGCCTCGCTGGCGTGGAGGATCTTGTAGCGGGGAGCGGCCGTCGTCTCCCAGCCATCCTGACTGGCGCCCGTTTGCCGGGCCGCTATCGCCCGGTAGCGTGCGCCAGGCCATGGTGATCCTGAACGCGCTGTTCGAACCCCACCGCTCATGAATCACCGGTAGCACCCTGGGTACATGCGGGCAACGGAGGCACGCTGCGTTGCGGATCCTGAACGCCCTGTTCGCCTGGGTGACCGAGGCGGGCTACCTGGCCGGCAACCCGCTCGCCCTCGCCCGCCGCCGGCGCGCCCCGACCCAGGCGCGCATCACCCGCTATCCGAGCCACGACCTGCCTGAGACGGACAAAGACACCGTCACGGCGATGCGGACTGAGATAGGCCGGGAAAGGCTGCACGCGGCCCGCTGCACATGATCCTGAAAGGTGGCGCCGCTTTGATCTGCGTCAGACGCAAATCGTGCAGGGCAACTACTGTGTCAATGAGAGCCCCGCGAGTCCCAATTCGCATCGGACTCAACGATCTGCTTGCCCAGCTTCCCAGGAGGGCGCCATGGCCACCCCGCTCGTCACCTCGCTGCCGACTTCACCTTCCGACGCGATTTCCTCCCCCAGCCCGTCACCGCTTGCCGCCTGGCATACCGACCATGTCCATTTCGCCTCACTGCTCGACCTGCTAGAACAGCAGGTCAGCACTTTCCATCAGGGCGAGCAGCCAGACTACGGCCTGATGGCCACGATCATCCATTACATGCGCAACTATGGCGATTGCGTGCACCATCCCCGCGAGGATGTTGCCTACGCGCTGCTCGTGGAACGGGATCCCGGCACACGGATCATCATCAGCCGGTTACTGCAGGAACATCGCGTGATCGCCACGGTCGGCGCGGAATTGCTCAATCGCCTGCGCGAAGCCCAGAGCGAAGTGGTCACTTCGCGAACGGCACTGGAAGCGGCCGCGGCCATGTACCTGGTGTACTACCGTAACCATCTGTCCACCGAGGAGAAACAGGTCATGCCGCGTGCCGCCCGGTTCCTGACCGAAGCGGACTGGGCGGAGGTCGCCGCGATCGATTGGGCCAGTGCCGATCCCCTATTTGGCGCCAATGTGGAGAAGCGCTTTGCAACCTTGCGCAAGCAGATCGACAGCGAAGCGAACGCGTCCATGCACTGAACGTCGGTCGTTTCGCGGCACTGCCGGGCCTCGGCCCAGAACTTTTGCCGTGGACCGGTACGCGCCATGAGCGCGCCCGGTTTCAGCGCGGCCATCATTCCATTTTGAGCCCTACCGTCCTGATCATGGCCTGATAGATCGACCCCGTGCGCGCGATGAAGCGCTGCAGGGCTTCGCCGGTCAATGGCGTGTCTTGGCTGCCAAGCTGCTCCCGCACATTCCTGACGGCCTCCGATTCCGTGACCGACTGCCGCACCAGCGTGGCGAGGCTGTTGACGATGTCGGCAGGCAGCCCCGCGGGGCCCAGCAGCATATTGACGGCCAGGTTGCCGCAGATCGGGTCGGATATGCGTTCGTCCGCCCACGTCGGTAGCCGTGAAGTGTAGATTGCTTCGATTTACGTCAGCGTCCGTTGCGTCGGGAAATAACTCCGGAAAGGATTCGACCTCCTCCGGCATTACATGGGAATCTTGGCCGTACGGGCCACGCCGCCCCAATGCGCCATGTCCTTCCGGATAAGCTGCGTCAGTTCTTCCGGTGTACTGGCCCTGGCTTCCGCGTGATGGTCCGCAAGGTACTTGCGGAACTCCGGACGCTCTACCGCCTTGACCAGGGCGCCGCGAAGCCGCCTCGCATCGACGTCGCTGGTGCCTCTGGGCGCGAACGCCGCAAACCACAAGACGCTTTCAAATCTCGGCAAATCTTCGGCAATCGCCGGGACCTCGGGTAGCGAGGCCATGCGCTGGCGTGCCGCTACGCCGAGGAATCGCATCTTTCCCGATTGCACCAGTGCTACAGATTCAATCGCGCTCACGAAGCTGCACTGGATGTCTCCCTGAAGCAAGCCTCTGGCGACCAGCGATCCGCCCTGATAAGGAATGTGCGTCATGTCAAGCTTGCCGAGGCGGGAAAACTCGACTCCCGTCAGGTGCGCAAGCGAGCCAATCCCTGATGAACCGTAGTTGACGCTAGCATCCGGCTGACGCGCTTGCTCCATAAAAGCCTTTAGCGTTTTGGGACCCTTCTCTGCCGATACCATCAATACCAATGGCATGAAGGCGATTGTCGTTAGCGGTTGAAGGTCCCGCAGCGCATCGTAAGGCGTTCTTCTCAGGGATGGAACGATCGCGTTCGGTCCCTGGTTGCCGAACAGGATGGTGTTTCCATCAGCCGAAGCCTTCGCAACGTAGTCCGTACCGATCGCCCCGGCCGCGCCAGGCTTGTTTTCCACGATGACCGGCTGGTTCAATAGTTCGCCAAGCGGCTTCTGCAGAAGCCGGGCGACGTAGTCAGTCGTGCCTCCGGCCGCGTATGGCACGACAAGCCTTAGCGGAGGGCGCCCCTCCTCCTTCGCATTCGCTCCAGCAATGGGCAAGGCAATCAGCGAGGCCAGCAGCATCGGGCCAGAGATTGATAGTCGCATCGGATATTCCTTTACGAAGGATCACTCGCGGTGATCTCCAGCATAGCTGGTGGTATTGGCGCCAATCGCGAACGCAATCCAGCGTTTCGGGTCAGTTGCGTTTTATTGATTCTTGGCGATAGGGCTAACCTTTGTCGCGTCGTCTTTTCTAGCCCAGCCTGTAAGCTGCGCTAACCGTCAAACCTCTGACGGGGGCGTCCACCGTTTAGGCGATCATTTTTGTTCGCTGTGCAAGGGCGACACGGAAGCGCGCTTGCCATGAATAAGCCAATCTGACATTGCGGCCTTACTGTCGCCCACACCAACAATCCGTCTTTCATAAACACAGGAAAGACACCGCTTCGACATCGCATCAGCAGGCAGCGCAAGCGCGCCTTCATCCGGAGCCACGCTGCGCATGGCCGAATCGCAGCCTCCCACTCTGTCTTGATCAATCTCAGGCATGGCACTTGCTGTTGAAGCCACTGCGCCGGCTGAAGGAACTTTCGCAGGCTGACGCCTGGCACATCGGTGTACGTGTCTCGCAGACACCTGATGCCGCGGCGTGATGATGACATCGACGGGCCTCCGAGTCGCCATGCAGAACGCATATGCCGAATCAAAACGGAATGAAATATTCCTCGTCGAGACGATAAGCCACATAAACACAGGAGAAAGAATGATGTCCCGACTGAAGCTGTCGGCCGTATCCGCCGCAGTGATCTGCTCTTCCGCTGCCTACGGTCAATCCAACATTACGCTATATGGTGTGGTAGATGCTGGCATTGAGTACGCCAACCATCAGCCCAATGGCGGACATGACGTCGTTCGCATGACGCCAGGTAACCTCTCGGGCTCACGTTGGGGGCTGCGCGGCATTGAGGACCTGGGCAGCAACCTGAAGGCTCTGTTTGTCCTCGAAAGTGGCTTCGAATCCGATACTGCGCGCTCCGCGCAAGGGGGACGACTTTTCGGGCGGAGCGCATATGTGGGCCTGCGGGGACGGTGGGGAACATTTCTGCTGGGCAGGCAAAACAACCCACTCTTCGATATCGCAGGGGAGATCGACCCAATCGGTCTCGCTCCGAGATACTCCTTGCTTGTGCAGGACATCGCGCTGGCATCGCGCGCCGATAACACTGCCAAATATGTTGGTCAGTTCGGCGGTCTCAAGGCATCGGCGATGTACAGCTTTGGTTCGGACAGCACCAGGGTCAATGGGAGCGAAATCCCGGGGGAAGCAAAGATCGGACGCGAGTTCGGCGGCAATCTGACCTACTCTTCCGGAGGCTTTAGCCTCGCTACGGCGTATGACGAAATCAACACCGGCACCACGACCTCCACGCCGGACGCAACCACGCGGCGGGCGGTCGTTGCCGGAACCTACTCCGTCGGAAGCGTCACGATCTATACGGGCTACCGTTGGGCGAAGGCGTACGACGGCGCACTGTTGCCAGGAGCACCCGTTGGTCAGGCAACCCAACGCTCCAATCTCTGGTGGGCCGGGGCGCGTTGGCAGGCGGTAGCGTCGCTGACGCTCAATGCCGGGGCTTACTACCAGGACTTCGCAGGTACCAACGCCGATCCCTGGCTTTTCGTGGCATCGGCTGACTACGCTTTCTCAAAGCGCACCGACGCCTACCTCACGATTGGCTATACGAAGAACCGCAACGGGTCGTCTCTCGGCCTCGGCGCGGGCAGCGTTGGCTTCGGCACGGTCATGGGCGGGGCCAACCAGTTCGGCACCGTCATCGGTTTGCGCCACAAGTTCTGACCGGGCTGGCGGCGCAATGCCGTCAGCTCTCGCTTGACCGCCGTCCGCAGCCCCGCCTCTGCGCTCCGGGCGGTTAGCGCGTCTTACCAATCCCCCCAAGATTTCCAACTCGACACCAAACTGGGCAGCCACGAAACTGCCCTTACCCCTTTCTTTCCAGGTCCCAGACATGAACCACGATAAATCCATGCCACCGCCGCTGCAAGGCATCAAGGTCATCGAGCTGACGCATCTCATCGCTGGCCCGTATTGCGGCCAACTCCTCGCCGAAGAAGGTGCACAGGTGATCAAGGTGGAGCCCCCCGGCGGCGAACTGTCCCGATCGCGCGCTCCTCTGCGCGAGGACGCGCACGGTCACACCGTCTCGGCCCATTACGGCGCACTCAACCGGGGCAAGCAAAGCATTGCGCTCGATCTGAAGAACGCTGAAGGATTGAAGGTCGTGCACTGCCTGCTGGAATCCGCAAACGTGCTCATCACCAATATGCGCGCCGCAGCGCTGGAGCGACTTGGCATTCATCCGGAGACTCTGCATAAGCGCTATCCACGGCTCGTGATCGCCTGCATTTCGGGATTCGGGATGGAGGATGCTGGCGAATTTGCAGATCGTGCCGGCCTCGCCCTCGTGGCCGAAGCCATGACCGGTGCCACCGGTCTGACACGCGACCATGCTGGCAATCCCGTTTGGTGCGGGTTCGCGCTCGGCGACATCCTCGCCGGCATGACCGCGCATGGGGCGATTCTGCTGGCGTTGCGCAATCAGGAGCGTCACGGCATGGGCCGAATCCTCGACCTTGGCCTGATCGAATGCACGCTTCCCATGGTTTCGGTGGCACTGGCACGTGTGCAGATTGCCGACGCCGCCCTGTCCGCGTTCGCCGGCTCCAACGATTTTCACGGCGTGCCATACGGCGCGTTCCCCGCATCGGACGGCTTCATCAACATCGGCGTCAATCGCGACGATTTCTGGCGCCGCCTTTGCGTTGCGATGGGACGTCCCGAGCTGGGAACCGACGATCGCTACGCGACTTACGTTGAGCGCGCGAAGCGCCACGACGAGGTAAATGCCATCACGGAGACTTTTACCCGCGCACATACGCGCGCGGAGATCACAACAAAGCTGAACGAGGCCGATGTCCCCGTTGCGGCAGTGCTCAGCATGAACGAGGTGCTCAATGACGAGTATCTGCGCCAGCGTGGCGCGCTGCAGGAAGTCGACGACGGCCTGGGCGGCACCCTTCGCCTGCCGGCCGATCCGTCCCGCTTCCGCACCGGGCAGGAACAATTGCGCCTGCCGCGACTTGGCGAGCATCGCGTTGCGGTGCTGGAAAAGGAACTCGGCCTCTGTTCCGCTGAGATTGCGCGGCTGGAATCGGCGGGCGCCTTCGGGGCTGCGAAGTCATCCCGTGCCTCCAGTGAATCCTCTAGATGATTCTTGTCGGCAGGCATGCAACCACTTATCAAAAGGCCGATATGACACAACGAGCGGATAACCAGCAGAAAAAGGTCGCCATCGTCACAGGCGCGACGGCTGGATTGGGCAAGGCCATCGCGATCCGACTGGCACAGGAAGGCGTGTTCGTCGTCGCGACCGGCCGCAACCAGGCCGCCGGCGCGGCCTTGATCGAATCCATCCAGTCATCGGGCGGACAAGGTGCCTTTGTTGCGGCCGACATCGAGGACGCCGGACAGGCAATGGGTCTGGCCAATCACGTGGTCGACGCGTTCGGCAAGGTGGACATCCTCGTAGCCAGCGCCGGCGCTCCGCCCGCCGCACAAGGCGTGATCGGCCAGGTCGAGCCGAACGCCATCGCGGACCAGGTCGCCAGGACGGTTCGCATCAAGCTCAACCCGGTACATGCGGTCGTGCCGCACATGACCGAACGCGGGAGCGGGTCCATTCTGTTCGTCACGTCCGAAGGCGGTCGCTTTCCGACGCCCGGACAGACGACGGTGGCCATCCACTCCGGCGGGCTCATCATGGCCGCCAAGGTCATGGCAAAGGAGCTCTCACGCTCGCAGGTGCGCGTCAATACCCTTTGCGTCACGCTGGTCGAGGACACGCCCGTGTATGAACGATTTGCCGGCGGCGAACTCACGGCGATCCGGCAGAAGGTGTTCGACAAGATCGCTTCGCAGGCGCCGTTTGGCCTCGCGAAGCCCTATGAGATTGCGTCGGTGGCTACTTTCCTCGTGTCGGGTGCCGCGAGTCACATCACCGGAGCGACGCTGAGCGCGACTGGCGGGGCAACTTACTCCTGATGCAAGGAGTCGATCCTCGAGGGCGGCAGACCTGCCGCTCGCGAGGAATTCAGCAGCGAAACCATGAGTACGCGCAACGCAGGCCTTCATCCGCGTTCCCAGGTATCTGCACGCCCTCCGGTTTCCAACGGCGCGCCGTTCACGCCTTTGGTACTGCCTGGCTGGCGGGCGGCACGGCACGCCGCAGGAACGTGAGCGCCGCATGCCCGAAGACGTCGTTGCGATCGCCCGAGACCATGTGGCCGGCTCCGGCGATGTTCACGAACTCCGCTCGCGGACACAGACACAGGAAGTCGCGTGCCCCCTCCTCGCTGACGACGTCCGACCGGCCACCGCGCACCAGCAGCGTCGGCAGTTCGAGGTGGCGCGCCGCCTCGATGCGTCGTTCGTCGCTTTCGCGCTCCCTTTCCATAAGCCGGGGATCCCAGTGCCAATGGTATCTGCCGTCCGTAGCCAGCCGGAGGTTCTTGGCGAGTCCGTTTGGTACCCGTGCCCCCTGGGCGCGCGGGCGATAAGCGTGAATGGCATCGGCGGCTTCCTCGAGCGTACCAAAGCCTTCGCTCGTGCCGCGCATAAAAGACTTTACCTTCGCCACGCCGGAAGACTCCGTGCGCGGTGCAATGTCCACGAGGATCAGTGCGCTGGCATCGATGCGCCCTTCACCAACGCCGATCAGGCTGGTGGCGCCGCCCATCGACGCGCCTACCAGCGCTGGCCGCTTTCCAAGTACCGCGACGAGGCTCTTCAAGTCACGAATCATGGCGTCGCGGGAGTAATCGCCATCCGCTGCCCAGTCCGAGTCACCGTGGCCGCGCGCGTCAAACGCCACCGCGTGGTAGCCGGCAGCACCCAGCATCCTGCCCGTCGCGCGCCACGCATGCCGCGTCTGTCCCACCCCGTGGAGCAACAGCACCAGCGGTCCCTGCGGATCGCCCCATGAATCGCCGGCAAGCCGGAGTCCGCCGTCGCCGGCCCATTTGTGCAGGGGCACCGGAGTGCCGGGAAGTCGGGTGTAGGGTTTCATTGCTGTGATGATCATGGCAGCCAACGCGCCGCTGCGAGCGGAGCCGGTCGAGCCAGGCACGCGGGCCCCGGTGCAGCGTTGCAGCGGAGCCCAACAAGCCGGTATCCCGCATCGGGCTGCAGGCCGGAATGGTAGATTGGCAGCCGTCAGGCTTTGGGCCGACGACGGTACAGGAAGGTCGTCCGCATCTCCTGCGCGACGCTTTCGTCCTGCTTGATGACTTCTCGCCGGACCACGACCACGCCGCGATCCGGCCTGCTCGTCTCCTTCTTCTCGAGCACGCTGACGCGAGCGCGGATGGTGTCGCCGTGCTTGACCGGCAACAGCATCCGCCATAGGTCATTCTGCAGCAAGGCAAGCAACGTGCCGTCGTTGATCCCGCTCGCATATTGCAGGCCAGCCATCACGGCATACACCAGCGGGCCGTGGGCAATGGGTTCGCCGAAGGAAGTGGTCTTGCAGTATTCAAAGTTCGTGTGGACTTCGTTGAAGTCACCTGACAGGCAAGCGAAGTTGACGATGTCCGTGAGCGTGATCGTACGTGCCGGGCTGATGAACTCCTGTCCGACCTCGAAGTCTTCAAAATACTTGCCGCGCGGCGTGGAAGCAATGGTCATGGCAATCCTTTATTAATTTGTCGGGACCAGGGCCTCAGCCCCGGTCGTTGGCGAGAATGACGGTGCAATGCGAGGACAGGATGCCGCCCTCGTTGTGGACGAGTGCGACTTCGGCGCCATTCACCTGGCGCGCGCCCAGGCCGCCGCGCAGCTGGCGCACCGCTTCGACGATGCCGAACAACCCGCCCGCGGCGCCAGCGTGCGCATGCGACAGCATGCCTCCGTGCGTGTTGACCGGCAGCTTGCCGCCAAGGCCCGCATGCCCCTCCGCGAAGAACGCGCCGCCCTCTCCGGCCTTCACGAAGCCCAGTTCCTCCAGCTCGAGGATCGGCACAATCGTGAAGCAGTCATACAGCTGCGCGACATCGATGTCGCCCGGCCCGAGCCCTGCCATGTCATATGCGATCCGCCCGGATTCCGTGGCGCCGAACTCGGTCAGGCTGGGCGCGCACATCAGGTGCTCATGCGTGTGGTATTCGCCAATGCCCTGCAGATACACCGGCTTGCACTTGAGGTCACGCGCACGCTCGGCCGAGGTGACGATAAACGCGCCACCCGCATCGGAGATCAGGCAGCAATCGAGCATGCCTAGTGGATCGGCAATCGGCTTCGCGTCCAGGACCTCCTCCAGTTCTATCGCCTTCTTCATATGTGCGTTCGGATGCAGCAGCGCATGCTTGCGTGCCTGCACGGCGACCTGGGCCATTTGTTCCCGCGTCGTGCCATACACGTGCATGTGCCGCCGGGCGATCATCGCGTAGTAGCCCGGAATCGAGCCGCCGTAGGGCTGCTCAAAGTAAGGATGTCCCACCGCGAGCAACGTGCTGACGGTGGCGTCTCGCGACTGTCCGGTCGCTCGGTTCTCGCCGGCGCAGACCAGGATGGTCTCGGCCTGGCCGGCGGCGATTGCGTCTGCGGCATGCTTGAGCATGACCGCCGGACTTCCGCCACCGACCACCATCGAGGCATTGAAATGAGGCTTCAAGCCCAGGTACTCGCACAGCACCGAGCCGAGCATGAAGTACGGCTCGGTGAACGAATAGGCCGTCAGCAATCCATCGATGTCGGACACCTTCAGTCCGGCGTCGTCGAGCGCGCGCCTGGCGGCCTGCGCGTTCAGACCGAGCCCCGACATATGCGGCACACGCCCGATCTCGGATTCGCCGACACCGACGATTGCGACCTTGTTCTTCAGGGATGCAGGCTTCTTCATCGCATGCTCCGCGCGGCAATCCGTTCATACTGGGGGAGCATGGCGCCGTCGCCGCGATCCTCGAACGTGAGCTTCACCGGGTCCCCTATCGCGACGTCAAGGGCGTCGTCGCCGAGGATGTTGGCCATCATGCGCACACCCTCGTCAAGCTCGATCAGCGCTATCACGTAGGGCACAAGTGAGGCAAAAGCCGGATCCGAGGCACGCCGGATCACGCTGAAGCTATGCACATGCCCGGTGCCGCTGGCATCAATCCAGGCGAGGTTGTCGGACCAGCACGCCGGGCACAAGTACCGTGGCATGAAGTGGAGCTGACCGCAGGCATTGCACTTGCGGATCATGAGACGCCGCTCGCGGGCGGCGTTCCAGTAGGTCTGCGAGTCGGCGTTGGCCACCGGCTTCGGTAACATTGCTTGCACGGACGTTCTCCTGTTGTCAGTTCGCGGTGGCGGCCGTCTCGACGTAGGCGCGGGTGCGGATCATCCGCGTCGAGTCATACGTCATCACGATCTCGCCCCGTTGGTTCTTCACCTCGTGCGCAGTCGTGACCACGCCCCGGTCCGGCTTGCTGGTCAGGCGCCTGGACTCCAACCGCACGTGAACCTTGATCGCGTCGCCAGCGAAGACGGGCTTCACGAACTTCGGCGTCAGTTCCATCAGGAAGATGCCGCGGCGCCGCGTCAGCCCCGCCTGCAGGATCGCGCCCTCTGCCAGGCTGAGTACGTGCAGGCCGGGTGCCATGCGCGCGCCATACTCCCTGGTCGATTCGACATAGCTTCGGTCCATGAAGGTCGGCGTATGGAACCGGTGCAGGTCGACGAATCCGGCGATACCTTCCTCGGTGACGGGCACCCCCTTGGACTCGTAGGTCCAGTCCGCCGTGTAGTCCTCGAAATAGAGTCCTTCGTTCATCTTGCTCTCCTGGCTTAGTAGGAACGCGGCAGGCCGAGAACGTGCTGGCTGACGTAGTTCAGGACCATGTTTGGTGAGATCGGTGCGATCTGGAACACGCGGGTGTCGCGGAAGCGCCGCTCGATGTGGTATTCGCGGGCCAGGCCGAATCCGCCGTGCGTCTGCATGCAGACGTTGGCGAGTTCCCACGAGGCGTCTGAGGCGAGCATCTTGGCAATGTTGGCTTCGCCGCCACACGACTCGCGGCGGTCGAATTTCTCTGCCGCCTTCCAGCGCAAAGCGTCCGCCGCTTCCAGATGCGCGTAGCCAAGCGCGATGGGAAACTGCACGCCCTGGTTGGCGCCGATCGGCTTGCCGAACAGCACGCGCTCCTTGGCGTAGTTGACCGCCTTGTCCACGAACCAGCGGCCGTCGCCAATCGCCTCGGAAGCAATGATGATGCGCTCGGCGTTCAGACCGTCGAGCAGGTACTTGAAGCCCTTACCCTCCTCGCCGATCAGCGAAGTCTCGGGCACGCGCATATTGTCGTAGAAGACTTCGAAGGTGTGATGGTTGAACATCACGTCGATCTTGCGGCTGGTGTACTGCCTGGGATCGACCTGGCGCTTGTCGACCAGGAAGGCCGAGATTCCCTGGTGCGGCTTGGCCGGGTCCTTCGGCGCGCTGGTGCGCGCGAACACCATGAACGCGTCGGTGTAGTCAAAGCGCGAGGTCCAGAGCTTCTGCCCCTTGATGACCCATTCATTGCCCTCGCGCCACGCCTTGGTCTGCAGCTTCGCGGTATCGGTGCCCGCGTTCGGCTCGGTCAGCGAGAAGGACTGCAGACGCGTGCGGCCCGCGCACACTTCCTCGAGAATCTTGCGCTTCTGCTCGTCCGTGCCGTGGCGGGCAAGAATGCCCATCATGAACATCTGGCCGTGGATCATGGAGCCGACGCCGCCCGAGCGGTGCATTTCCTCGACGATGACGCACGCTTCGCGCAGGCCGAGTCCCATGCCGCCGTACTGCTCGGGAATCATCACCGTATGCAGCTTGGCATCCATCAGCGCCTTGATGTAGTCGTGCGGGAATGCCTCTTCCTTGTCGAGCTTGGCGAAGTACTCGTCGCCGAAGTTCCGCGTGACGGCTTGCGTGGCCTGGAGCACGTCATCCAGCGTGACGCCGTGGGAGGAGTTCTGTTCAAAGGAGGTCGGGATAGCGGACATGTTGGTTTCCTTGGTTTGACTGCAGCGCTCATGCTGTGAGGTCAAGTTTCGAGTTGGCGGGAACAATAGTCGAGTCGCTTTTTTTGCCGACCACGGTAACTTTTCCTAACGCCGGGTCGCGCGCGAATCCGATAAGGACAGCTACCTGCCTCGCGGGAGCTTTGATGATGAACGCGGGTGCATGGAGCAAGGCGAACGCTATCCGGCCGTGCGGATGGGACAGCCGGGAAGGGGCGAATTTGGAGATGGGATTCACGCCGGCCGCCGGGTCATGCGGCGGCAGGCGTGGCGAGCGCGGACAGTGGAAGGCCGCGTGGGCACGCGCGCGCCACTCGCGCTCAGGCAGCGTCCGTCGCCATATCCCTGGTCACGGCGGGAAGCGCGGCAACGCCGTACGCCTATGGGACCGCCGTCTCGCAGAGGGCATCGACCAGCAGCGCAACGCTGCCGAGACGCTCGACCGACCACAGCATGTCCAACAACCGACGGGCTTTCGACGGATTGCCCCACGGACCGTACAGATCGATGAACTTCGACTCCAGCTCAGCGTCGGTGAGCGGATTCGCTGCGCTGCCCTTGGGGTCGGTCTGCAAGTAGCTGTACGTGGCACCACCCTTGTCACGGATCGTGATGCGACTGCGCGAGTGCGCCGGGAATTCCAGGGTGAGTTTGGGGGAGCTGCAGACCCCAATGCATTCCATCAAGCGTCTCGTCCCCGCATCGCCGAGCCGCTCCTGCTCGTAGTCGGCAGAAGTCAGCCGGCCGTTCAGCAAGGCCACGGCAATCGCATAGGGCAGGCTGTGATCGGCGGTTTCGCGATTGGTTGGGGCCCAGCGGGTCGGGTCGGCACCCATCGCGCGGAAGGCCGCCTCGTAAGTTTCGACTTCGATCGACGCGATGTCCGTGATGGACACCCTATCTCGTAAGGCCAGCGCCGCGTCGACGGCCGCCTGGCCGTGATAGCAGACGGGGTGGAGCTTGAGGTGTGTGCCGACGATGCGCGGCGGCCCGCCCGCTCCGACCTGCCAGTCAAGTTCACCGACGACGTCCCGCATGCCGCCCTTGCCCTCCACGACCGCGGTAGGACCGGATACACCTTCGCGCGCCAGCAGCGCGGCGAAGACGCCGTTGCGCGCGCCGTTCGGACCGGCGCAACCCTTCCAGTCGGACAGATCGCCGGTGCGCACGTTGTAGAGCTGGAGAGCGGAGGACAGCGCTATCGACAGCGCCTCGCCGGCCTGCTTTTCGCCGAGGCCCAGCAGCCGCGCCGCACCTGCGGCGGCACCCGCCGCCGCGCACGTTCCCTGGTCGATGCCGCGCGCAGCGAGCGCCGCGCCGTCACACAGGCCGCAATAGACCTCGTAGGCGACGACGATCGCGGTGACAAGGTCCTTGCCGCTCAGCCCGAAGGCTTCGGCCACCGCGATGAGCCCACCGATCATGTCGCTCGGGTGCCCGTTGCTCCTGCCGAGATGCGTGTCGCTGTAGTCCAGGTAGCGCAGCATCGTGCCGTTGGCGAATGCCGCCATTTCGATCGAGGTGCGCGCGCCGGCCCCCCAGATTCGCGCGCCGGGCGTTCCGGCGTAGCGCGCGGCGAACGTCCGCATAGTGGCGCAGAACGGCTCGCCATGAGCGGCGGCCGCGCACGCCACGCTGTCGATGACGCGGCGTTGGCATTCGTGTATGGCGCTTTCCGGCAGCTTGTCGAAATCAGCCGCCGCCACATAGCGTGCGATGCGAAGCGTGGTTGCGTCCATGGTCAAGCCAACACGCGAAGCACTTCGGTGGCATCGTCCAGTGCCTCCAGATGCCGCACCATTTCCTGGGCCTTGCGGATCCCCTCGGCTGAAGGCGCTACCGCCGCCAGCGCGGCGCTGTCGCGGAATTTTTCGTAGAGGTACTCCCAGCTCATCGGACATTCCTCGTCGCCAGGGACGTTCTCACCTACCCGCGACAGCGTGCGGCCGTCACGCGTGACGATGTCGAGCCGGCCCTTGGGAAGCATGCTCTTCCAGTTGAAACTGTCGTCGACCACCGGCACGACCTTCTGCGCTGCCGCCAGCACGTGCGGGTCGTTCAGTGCGTCGCCGAAGAAATCGGCCACCTTCACCTGCCCCTTGGTCGCGGCGACGGCCACACAGTAGGGGATGCTGAACTTGGCATCCGCCGGCGTAGCCGGGCGCCGGCGGCTCTCGATCGGCTCGCACAGCTGCTTCTGGAAGTCGCCGACGTTCACGCGGATCTGCTCGATATCGCCGATGGTGAGCTTGTGCTCCTTCATCAGCGTCAGCGTGGCATGGATAAAGCCGTGCGAAGCGCCGCAGGACGGCCACGGCTTGTAGAGAATCGACCCGCCGTCGTACGTCTCGCCCAGGCCCTGCAGCATCTTCTCGCGGTCGTATTCCCCGCGGAAGTACACATTGAAGAACCCGGCCTTGCCCTCGAACATGCTCTTGACGCCGCTCACACCCTGTTCCGCCATCAGCGCGGCGAGCACGGCACCTTTGGTCGTAAACCCCGCATACATGCCACGAAGGTCGCTGCCAACGCCATAAGCCAGCTCCATCGTGCCGCAGCACTGCATACCCGCAATGCCGAACGCGCTGACGATCTGCTCCGGCTTGAGCCCCAGCACGTGGGCCGCGGTCGCCGTCGCGGAATAGACGCCGATCACCGTCGTCAGATGCCAGTCCTGCCGGTTGGCGACGTTGCGGCGCATGCGCAGGAACATGTCCTGGCCGGCGGCGACCGCGGCGATGAGGTCGCGCCCCGAGATACCACCGGCGCGCTCCGCCAACGCCAACGCAGCGGGCACGATCGAACTGCTGGGGTGGTGGCCTTCGGGAGCGTGGTCGTCGAAGTCAAGGCAATGCGCCATCGCTCCGTTGTGGAAGGCCGCCCAGACCGCCGGTGCTCGCCCCCCGAAACCGAGCAGCGTACTCTGCTCCGCGCCGCCGGCCTCGCGCACCATCGCGTTCACCCCCTTTACCGCCGGCTCCACCCCGGTCGCCGCCAGAATCACGCCGAGCGTATCCAGGATGCTCTTCTTCGCACCCTCCACGGCTTCGGGCGGCAGATTGCCATAGCGGGCGTTCGCGATAGAGTTGGCGAAATCGCGGGAAAGGTCGGCGGCTTGTGTCATCGAGAAGATCTCCGGGAAAGGCAACGGGTGGTGTTCTCGTATTGTCAAAGGCCGCGCCGCGGCATGTCGAGTCAGATTAATTTGAGCGAGCGTAGCGAAATCTAACCAGCACGACCCGCACCGTCGGGCCATCGCACAACGTAAGGCCGACTTACGCTGGCAGCGAACAAAAGCGACTGGCTCCCCGCGTTCCGCCGACCGATACTCGACGCGTTCCAACCTGACCTATGCCACCATGGATATCGCCTATCTGCTCGCCTCGAATGCCATCAGCCGCGAATACGACAAACTCCGCGACGAAGTTGTCGACGCCACCGTCGACGGCCTCGTCGACAGCCTCGCCTGCGCCCTGGCTGGCGTGCACGCTCCCGGATTGGCCGAGGCGCGCGGCGCGCTCGCGCACTGGGGCACCGGCGAGTGCTCGGTCTGGGGCGGCTTCGGCCGCACCAGCGCGCCCTTCGCCGCGTTCCTCAACGCAGTCAGCATGCACGCTCTCGACTATGACGACACCGACGACAAGGTGCCGCTGCACGCCAACGGCATGGTGCTGCCTGGGCTGATCGCCGATGTCGAGGAAGCCCGCGCCTGCTGCGACGGCCGCGACTTTCTCACCGCGCTGGCCGTCGGCGTCGACGGCGCGATGCGCATTGGCCGTGCCGGCGGCCCCAAGGGCTCGCGCGGCTGGAACTACAGCGTGATCAGCGGCTCGGTCGGTGCCGTGCTTGCGATCGCGCGACTGCGGCGCTGGGATGCCGAGACCACCGTGAATGCGCTCGGCCACCAGCTCACGCAAACCGCCGGCAGCCTGCAATCCATTGTCGACGGCAGCCTCGCCAAGCGTTTCCAGCCGGCGCAGATGGTAAAGAACGTGGTCATGTCCGCAGCGCTCGCCCAGGCTGGCATCGACGGGCCGCGCAACGTCTTTGAAGGCAAGGCCGGCTTCGTCAATCTGTACCAGGACGGCAAGTTCGACTTCGACGCTGTCCGCGCGGACATCGAGCGCTGCGATCTGCCGGTGGACCTGAGCCTGAAGCCCTATCCGGCGTGCCGCTTCACCCACGCGCCGATCGACCTGGCGCTGCAATTGCACGCGCAGGGCTTGCGCCTCGGCGATGTCAGGCATATCCAGATCCGCGTGAGCAGCCAGGCCGTGAACATGGTGGGGCGTAAGTTCGACCACCGCTCGGCCGGCGTCGTCGATGCGCAGTTCAGTATCGCCTACACCGTGGCAGTCGGCCTCGAACGCGGCGCCGTACGGATCGGCGATTTCACCGCGACGGCGATCCGCGACGAGCGCGTGGGCGCCTTCGCAGGCGAGCGCATCACGATCGAAGCGGACGAGGGGCTGCCATTCCTGGGCATGGTGCCGGTCGCATTTGACGTGGAACTCTCCAATGGCGAGCGGCTGGCGATCAGTACCGAGCACGTCGGCGGCAGCCCGGAGAAGCGCATGTCGGCCGCGCAACTGCGCGACAAGGTGCTGGATTGTCTGGATTTCGGCCGCTCGCGCGTCGATGCGGATGCACTCATCGCGGCGGTCCACGGACTGCGCGATGGCAGGCCGTTCTCGTCCGTGCTGCAACTGCTCGCCTGAGGGGTCCCGGAGTGGCCGATAGCCCGGCCGCCCCGGGGGCACGTCATTTGATGCCGGCCTGGCGCGACGCCGACTCACCGTTGCGCGCGGGCTCCATCATGCTGAGTCGCTTGTAGAGGTAGGAGCGCGAGATGCCCAGTTGCTCCGCGACGCGCGTCTTGTTTCCGCCCGTGCGCTGCATCGCCGCGAGGATCATCTCGGTTGCCACCCGCTCCGTGGCCTCGCGGATCTCGCCGCTGCCAGCTTCGGTGCCGGACGTTGAGCCACCGGCCTGAAGGCTGTTTAGCGGCCGGTCGATACCGTCGAGCGTGCCGAAGTCCTTGATGGAGAGCATGGGCTTGTCACAGAAGATCGCCGCCCGCTCGATCGCATGCTGGAGCTGGCGGATGTTGCCCGGCCACGCGCGAGACTGCAGAAAGCCGATGGCAGACTCCGAGATGGATTTCTTCGGCGTGCCGTGTCGCACGGAAAATGCCTCCAGGAAGGTATCCGCAAGCTCGGGGATATCCTCGAGGCGCTCGCGCAGGGGAGGCAGGCGCAAGGTGACCGCGCTGATGCGATAGAACAGGTCCAGCCGAAAGCTCGAGTCGGCGATCATGGACCTGAAGTCGCGGTTGCTGGCCGAGATAAGCCGGAAGTCCGAGTGCCGCGCACGGTCGCCGCCGATCCGCTCGAACCTGCCGTCCTGGAGCACGCGCAGGAGCTTGACCTGCATGTCGACCGGCATGTCGCCGATCTCGTCCAGGAACAGCGTGCCGGTATCGGCGGCCTCGAACTTGCCATTTCTGCCCTTCCGGTCCGCTCCGGTGAAGGCGCCCGGCTCGTAGCCAAACAGCTCGCTCTCGACGAGATTCGGCGGCATCGCCGCAGCGTTGACCAGGACCAGCGGCTTGTCGTTGCGCGGACTCAGCATATGGATGGCATGAGCGACCATTTCCTTGCCGGTCCCGCTTTCACCTGCCAGCAACACCGGCACGTCGAGCGGTGCCAGACGCAGAATGTCGTCCTTGAGCTTGCGCACCGAGTCGCTGCTGCCAACGATCTGCTCCAGCCCGTACGTCCGGTTACGGATGCCGGAGAGTTCGCGCCGATAGAAGTCCAGTTCCTGCTTCGCCTGGGCCAGCTCGCCGGTCAGTCGCCGGATGGACTCCGGCCCCTTGAACATCACCTGCCCGATCGCCGCAACCACGCGCTTCCTGCGATCGAGCACGGGCAGCCGTGAGACGATACGCGTGACGCCGTTCATCTCCTGCAATTGAGCGACCTGCCCCTTCCCGGTCGCGACGACCTCGTGCAGCCTCGTATTCTCGACCACGGCTGTCACATGCTTGCCGATCGCTTCGCCGTGGCGCAGGCCGAAGAAGCGCTCATGGACCGGACTCATATAGCTGATCTTTCCGTCCGCGTCGACGACCACCATCGCCTTGTAGGGATCGGTGATGAAATGACGGAGGATGTCCTCCGCCGAGTCGACACTGGCCAGGAATTCGCTGAATTCGTCCGCCTCTTGCGCATCGAAGACCAGAAAGCAAGCGGCATCCCGCGTGGGGATGGTCGCGACCGTCATCGGACGGTCCAGATCCGTCAGGGCCAACAGGCGCCTGAGGGGCACCCGCGTACGGTTCTGCCAGAGCCGGCACAGCGATTGCGAGATCCGCGCGTCCTGGCCCAGGCCGCTCGAAAACGTGGGACTCCCATGCTCGTCCAGGACGAGAATTCCTTCTGGTTCACGCTTCATCTTCTACACCGTGAGGGGTCGCTTCAGCACCGGCCGGGCCGCCGGTCGACTTGCCAGACCGCGCTTCGCCATGTCATTCCGGCTGGATATTGGCGTCCTTGATCAACTTGATGGTCCGTCTTTCCTCCGCCAGCAGGAACTCCTGAAATTTCGCCGGTGTCCGGACTTCGGAGATCTCCTGATCCAGCGCCGCGAGGCGGGCTCGCAGCGTTTCATCGGAACGGGCAGCCTCCATGGCATCCGCCAGCCTGGCCCGCACGGTCTCGGGAATTCCGGCCGGCGCGGCGAGCCCGACGAAGATGCTGTATGTGGCTTCCGGATAGCCCAGTTCATTGAAGGTAGGAACGTTGGGGAATTTGGCGGATCGGGTATCGGAGGAGATGGCAAGGGCCCGCAGCGAGCCCGCCTGGATCGAGCCAACCAGCGAGGTCCCGGTCCCCATCATGCAGGTCACACGCCCGGAGAT
This sequence comes from Ralstonia pickettii DTP0602, assembly GCA_000471925.1. NCBI lineage: Bacteria > Pseudomonadati > Pseudomonadota > Betaproteobacteria > Burkholderiales > Burkholderiaceae > Ralstonia > Ralstonia pickettii. Next base: position 1,926,757 of record CP006667.1, on the reverse strand, counting down.
CACGTCGGGGACGACAGCAGCGACCCCCTTGTAGGGAACATGCGTCAGACGAATGCCGGCGCTTTTCACGAACAATTCCACCGGCAGGTGCGACGTGCTGCCTTGCCCCGCGGAACCGAATGTGACCTCCCCTGGTTTGCTCTTCGCGGCCTTGACAAGATCCGCCAGCGTCCTGAACGGCGACCGCCCTCCGACCACGAGCAGCCCCGGCGAACGCGCCATTTCCCCGACGGCAATGAAGTCTTTGTCGAAATCGTAACCGGCACCTTTGACCAGATGAGGCATCGTGACCACGGTATTGGCGAACGCGAGCAGGGTATAGCCATCCGCCGCGGCCCGGGCGACATAGCGGGCGCCCAGCATCGAACTGGCGCCCGGCATGTTCTCCACCACCACCGGCTGCTTCAGGTATTGGGACATCCGGTCGGCATACAGGCGGCTGGCGGAGTCCAGCAAAGCGCCGGCCACGCTACTGACGACCAGGCGGATGGGCTTGGCGGGATAAAGCGTCGATTTCGCGCTCGCTCCGCCACCCACGACCGCCAACGACACGCCGCCGGCAACCCGGACAAATTGACGCCTGTTCATCTCGTTTGTCTCCTGTTTTCTCTTATGTGGATGTCATGCTAGGGCATGGCACTCCGATGCGTCGAGTTCGATTTTCTCCGCCACACGGTAAGCGAAACTAACCACGCTTCCCTCGTGTCCGACGGATGAAAGCCTGGAGAGCGCCGCGACCGAGATGCCAAACTGGTCATACACCGCATTCTCCAGACCACACTGGTCCGCGAATCCGTAGCGCGCGGCAGAACACAGCGGCGCCGAAGACAGCAGGTCGAACAGAAAGCGCGAGAGGCGTTGCGTCCTGACCAATTGGCGAAGGCTCGAACACTCCTGCAGAAGCTTGCGCGAGAGCCACCTGCGGTCGGGCATGCCGAGCCACGCCGCCGCCGACGAAAGCCCCCAGTCGTGGTGCGGGGCGGTGAACACGGCCAAGGCTATTCCCGCGGTTGCGGGCCTTCGCTGCCGCAGGTCGTCCGCCTCTAAGTGCAACGACTCGTTGCCGCGGCATCGACCGGATGGCAGGGCACAGGTCTCAGATTGGGGAACGATTGCCAGCGTCAGCGTGGCGCGATGCAGCAAGGTCAGCGAAAGTTCTTCCAGAGGCGGCACCACACGAGCCTGTCCGCTACGCAGCGTCCTGGTAAAACGTCGCATCAACAACTCGCATGCTCCGGTCTCGACGTCTATCCTGATTGGAAACGGGAATTGAAGATTCCCGATGCGGGCGATCCCGGTGCCAAGGCCGCTCAACATCACCTGCCCGGGATGATTTTCCCGCGAGGCATGACACACGCGTCGAAGGTTCGCACAGCAATCACTGACCGGTGTTGGCATGGCGGCATCCTGAGCCGGCTCACCGTTTCAGGAGACTTACCGATTTCGCTTCCTCGTCCTGCACGAATGCGTTGAACTGCTGCGGCGTCCTCACATTGGAGACCTCCATGCCCATGTGCTGTAGCCGCGCAATAAACTTCGCGTCCTTCTTGGCCAATTCGATGCCGTCCGCGACGGTCTTGCGCACGCCATCGGGAATGCCGGCGGGCGCAAAGATGCCGAAGAACAGGTAGTACGTGGCGTCTGGATATCCGAGCTCCTTGAAGGTCGGAACCTCGGGAAATGCCGACGAGCGCGAGCCAGACGTAATCGCGAGCGCGCGCATTCTCCCGCTCCTGATCAGTTCTTCCGTCGCGGTCGAAGGGCCCATCAGGAATTCGACACGCCCTGCCAGGACGTCAGGCACGGCGAGCGATATCCCCTTGTACGCGATGCCGTTGAAGCTGACCCCTGCGTCCTGCGCGAACAGTTCCGCCGTCATGTGCGATGTCGTCCCGCGGCCCGTGTACGCATAGGTGATCGCACCGGGATTCTTTCTGGCCGCCGCGACGAGTTCCGGAATCGTCCGCATCTTCGAAGACCCACCGACCACGAGCAGGGACGGCGAGCGCGCGAGCTCGCCGATGCCGGTGAAATCCTTCATGGCATAGCCAGCATTCTTTTCCACTTGCGGAAGCGTCGCGATGGTGTTGGCCGCGACGAGCAACGTATAGCCGTCGGCCGCCTGCCTTGCGACGTAGCGCGAGGCGAGCATGGTACTGGCACCCGGCATGTTCTCCACCACGACCGGTTGTTTCAGCGTCCTTGACAGGCTGTCCGCATACAGACGGGCCAGCATGTCGGTCATGCCGCCGGCCGAGGTAGAGACGATCAGGCGTATCGGCTTGGCGGGAAACGCTCCGTTCTGCGCCTGCGCGGCAAAGGCGGCTGCCGCAAGCATGCAGCCGGAAAGGTCTCTCAGGAAATGACGGCGATTCTTCATGTCTCTCATTGGTATTCCGGTCCACGGAAGGCTCGCAAGAATTCGTGTCTACCGTTCGGGTCCGTTGCGAAGACGACGCGATGAATGAGAGTTTGATGTCGGCGCAGCCGGTCGTCCAGTCGGCTTTAGGCCCTCGTCGAGTAAGTTCCGCTGACGCTGCAGACGAAGTTGCTGGTTAGCTCCGCTTACCAGACGGGTTGAAAACACGACTCGACTCCAGCCGCGTCGGTAGCCAAACTGGATCCAGGCTTCCCTTCTGTGGGAGGCGCCTGTTTCACCCGATACCATCTCCTTCCATGGAACTCAGACATCTGCGCTATTTCATTGCTGCGGCGGAAGAAGAGCATTTCGGCCGTGCCTCGGACCGCCTGTTCGTCACCCGTCCGGCCGTCTCGCAGATCATCGCGGACCTGGAGGACGAACTTGGGGTCGAGCTGTTCGAACGCCAGGCTCACAAGGTAAAGCTAACCGCCGCCGGCCTCGCGCTCCTGCCTAGGCTGCAGAGCATGATGTGCGACCTCAGCCAGGCGATAACGCTGGCGAAACAGGTCGGCGAAGGCAAGGTCGGGGAGCTGTGCATCGGCTATGGCTCGTTGAGCCTCTATCACCCTTTGCTCCGTGCCGCGATCAAGCGATTTCTCGAATACCACCCCAATGTCGCGCTTACGCTGGTCGAAATGCCGACGTCAGACCAGGTCAAGGCGGTGCTCGACGGAAAGATCCAGGTGGGCTTCATGCATTTCTGCCCCGATGACGGACACCGCAAGCAGCGAAGAGGCAGTGCGCAGCCGGAAGGCGAAGCTTCGCTCGAACGCTACGTGATCCAGACTGGCGGCCTTGGCGTCGTGGTGCCCACCGACCATCCGCTCGCGAAGAAAAGGGCCATCTCGCTGAGCCAGCTCGCCAGGGAGCGATTCGTCGTGGTTCCGAGATCGAGCGTCAGCCCCGGCTACGGTCCGCTGTTCGCGTTGTGCCAGGAGGCTGGATTCCAGCCGCAGGTCGTCCAGGAAGTCCACTCCATTGCTTCGCAGATGAATCTGATCTCCGTGGGGGTCGGCATCGGCCTGGCTGTGCTCGGGAAAGACTTTACCTACCCCTCCGGCCTCACCGTCATCAGGCTTACCGACGTCAATTACCGGACCAACTTTCAACTCAGTTGGCTGAAGGGGCGTACCGAGCCCGTTCTGCAGCAGTTCATCGAGGTCGTCAAGGAACTCTCCGCGCCCTCCGCTAATCTCAACGCAGCTGGCAATGAAGACTGAATCAACGACCCTGCGGGGACTGCTCGAGAAATGGGTCGGCCTCGACACGAAGGCGCCCGCGCGCGTGACGCGCATACGCCCGCCCAGCCATTGCACCGGTTGTGTCCAAGTCGACGTGGCCGGTGCCTCCGGCGGGATCTCGCTGTTCTTCTTCCGGCATGCCGACGGCTCCTGGTGCGTGTTCCCACCATCGCCGATGGGCCCTTGACGACTACCGGAACAGATCCACATCGCCCCAATGCCGGTTCATGCCACTTATCCCAGCCCGGGAAAAATGAGGGAGATCCCGTTACAACAGTTCCTTCACCGTCTGTACAAAGCGCTCGAGAACAGGCTCCATGCGCCCTTTGACCCAGCTCAACGCGAAGTTGATCGGGTAGTTGATGCCTTCGATCCGCAGAACGGACAGGCTCGGAGGAAACGCCAGCCCCGGCCCGGTCACGCACAGGCCGATCCCGACACCCACCGATACCAGATTGAGCAAGCTCGTAATGGAGGTCACTTCCTGCACGATGCGCGGCTCAAAGCCGGCCTTCTGGCACAGCGCGAACAGGGGCCCGTAGCCGAAGCTGACGGTCGACTGGGGCACCACCACCCAGGCCTCCTCGGACAATTCGGCCAATGGAACGGACTGACGTCCGGCCAGGCGGTGGTCATGTGGCACGACCAGGCCGAGACCCTCCGTCTGGATCTTGAGGCGCTCGAGCACCGCTGCGTCTTGCGCAAGCGCATTCCCCTGCTTGACCTCGCGCAGCGCCGGCGAACGAGAACGGAAATGCATGAAGCCGGCGTGGATACGGCCTTCGGCCAGCGCCCGCTGCTGTTCCGAACTCGGGATCTCGAGCAACGAGAGCGTGATGTCGGGGCAGCGCTCATGGAACGCCTTCACGGCAGTCCGAAACAGCGGATGCATGAGCGTGAGCGAGCCATAGCCGATGTTCAGCGCGCCGGACTTGCCCTCGCCCACGCGCCTGGCCATCGCAATGGCCTGATTGAGGTCGCCCATGATCGCCTGAAGCGGCGGCAACAGTGCCTTTCCCGCCGCAGTCAGCGTTACGCGATGGGCCTGCCGCTCGAACAGGAGGGTGCCAAGTTCGGCCTCTAGGTCGGCGATGATCTGGGAGATGGCGGGGCGGGTAACGTGCAACCGTTCGGACGCCCGGCCGAAGTGCTCCTCTTCGGCCGCCGCGATGAAATAGCGCAGGTGTCTGAGTTCCATATGTGCGCGTGTTCCTAGCACAATCAATAGGGGTTTTTCGATTTTGACCGCCGCCAGGTTCAGAGATGCGGAACCGGGAGAAAGTCTCCAGGTATCACAGGAACAAGGCGCATACGTTGGTCAACTACGGTGCTTTTCATCGCGAGAGCCTGCAGATCAGCAGCAGCCCACCACAGCGTGCTGAACCCATTAGGGGGCGTGCCGGGATAAAGCCGGAACTGACACATATTCATGGAAGTAATAAAGAACGTGGCTTTTAAGCACGCGACGTCAGCTGCTAGCCTGTCTGTTCCGGCTTCTGGAGCAATTGAAGTGACAGCTGCATCCAGCAATGGATTGTCACCCCTTCCGGCGTGCGATCATATCCAGAAACCCTCTGGTTTTGGTGCTGGGGCTGACTGCTCTTCGGGCGCGGTAACCCACGCAGCATTTTGTCTCACCTCTGCTAAGTCAGACCCGGCTGGCTTAGCACATCGGTGACTCCCAACTTTGATGCCGATGCTGACCACTATGCCAGGATGGCAGTCTCGCAAAGGAGGCTAATCCCACCCTGCCAGCTCGCCGGTCTTGGACGCATGGGCCGCACAGCCTCTTCGAACCAAGGCGCATGCGCCTTGGAAAAGACCAGCATCGTCAAACCCAGCCCGTCCATCATATGCAAGGCGTGCTCGAGATCGACGCCCCTTGCCGCCTGGTCATTGACATCCCGTTGCTCGAATGCGGGTCGCCCAGACCATGGTGCGCTCCTGGGAGTGCCCCGGTCGGGTCGAGCAGATGGCGTGCGACACTGCTAGGCGTCAATCCCCACGGACAAGGTAAAAATGGCAGCAGGGAAGTGGCGTTTAAACGATAATCAAGAATTCGTGGAATTTTTAAACGTCTGCCAGCCAGATTAAACAACTGGAGCACACCTTGACGACAGAATGGATGGGATATAAGTGGCTCTCAGATCACTATGACGTCACCCCAGTACAGGATTTTCAGATCACCAGCGAGATCGGCGCTGCTCGGCGCTCCGTGGTAACCGATGGCAGAACGCTTGAGACCTACCCCGCTGGTTCTCGCCAGGCGCCCACGCTGCAGGCCCACCTGACTTACGCACTCCGACAAGAGGGCGTCCATCTCGAATTCCTGGCGCGACTCTTTGATGTGCTCCCACAGGCGGAGTTGGCAGCATGGCTGAATAGTGAGCGTACCGGGCAGTATGCCAGACGGGTTGGATTTCTGTATGAGTGGCTAACCGGCCGGCAGATCGCCGGCGTCGAGGCCGTGACCGGGGGCAACTACGTCGACGCGATCGACCCTGAGACCTACTTTGCCACAACGGCGCCAACTCGAAATGCACGTTGGCGCGTGCGAGACAACCTGCCCGGCAATCGAGATTTCTGCCCGCTGGTTCGGCGGACCCCGGAAGTCAGGGCGGCACAGCATTACGACTGCGCGGCCCGGCTCGATGAGCTCAATGCGGAGTTCGGGGGCAACGTATTGATGCGCAGTGCCGTCTGGCTGACTATCAAGGAATCCAAATCGTCGTTTGCGATCGAGCACGAGCAGGATCAGATGGACCGAATTCGTCGATTCGCGGCAGTCATGGAACGCAGAATCGGTGAATACCCCGCGCTACTGTCCCCTGACACGCTAGCCGAGTTGCAGCGAGAGATCGTGAGCGAGCGCAGTACCATTTCCCGCTTTGGGCTGCGCGCCTCGCCCGTATTCGTCGGCGAAACGCATCGGTTTGAGCATATCGTCCACTATGTCGCCCCCCATTGGGATCGGCTGCGAGAGATGCTGCGCGGGCTCGAGGTCTTTCTGGAGCGCACAACCGGGCAATCATCTGTGGTTCGCGCCGGCACCGCCGCGTTCGCGTTCGTGTTCATCCACCCGCTGGCCGACGGCAATGGCCGCATCCACCGCTTCATCGTCAACGACGTCCTGCGAAGAGATGGCGCCGTCCCGCGGCCCTTCATCCTACCGATTTCGGCTGTCATCACTGAAAAACCGCAGAACATTGCGCGCTACGACCACATCCTCGAACGCTTCTCCAAGCCATTAATGGCCATGTATGGCAACCTCTGTGAGTTCGCGCCAACCCGCCGGCTGTATCCGGATGGCGTCCAGTCGAACTTTGAGTTCGCAGGGTACGACGCGGCATTGCTGGCATGGCGTTACCCTGACCTGACTGTGCAGGTAGAGTATATGGCCGATGTCATCGACAGGACCATCAGGCAGGAGATGAGGACGGAGGCCGGGATTCTGCAGGAGTGGACGACCGCTCGGCGGATGGTGAAGGACATCATCGACGGTCCTGACGCCGATATCGATCGGATCATCCGCTCGGTCAGGGACAACCAGGGTGCAGTCTCGAACAAGCTCCGAAAGGAGTTCCCTATTCTCGAAAATGCGGAGATCGTGGCAGATCTGGTCGGTGTTCTGAAAACCGCCTTCAAGAATTTCGATGGCGGATCCCCAACAAATGAGCTGCCTTAACGGCGCGTTTGCATAATGAGGCCGCCAGTCCATCTGCTGCCGTTTGACGAACCGCTCGCTGACCACTTGGTTGACGGCTGACTCGACAAAACCTGATGCAATGGGCACCCCGTGAACGCCCAGTTCGCTGACATCATTGAGCAAATCCGAGACCGGGCCGCCGCGGAGATAGTCAGCGTGATTGCCTGACGTTCGGCATGGCGAACACCCTATCCCGAGCATTTTTTCCGTCGGCGGCCAGGGAAGCCGCTGGGTTTGCCCAAACCCAAATGAGAAACGCCAGCGCGAAGGTGGCGTCAGGGACGGCGGAGACGGGGACTACACAGTGGCAGGCTTCGCCCTGCGGATCAACTCCGCCTTCAGTTCCGTGAACTCCTGCTCAGAGAGCGCCCCGTCCTTCCTGAGCTTCGCCAGCTTCACGAACTCATCGGCAAACGACTCTCGCGCCTGAGGGGCCGCCTTAGGCGCCGCGATCGCCACCAGCCCTTCCCGCTCGTTCGCGCGATCCTCATCATCCGCCGACTTGATGAGCCCCGCGATCAGGGCCTGCGCCTTCTGCGCTTGCAGAACCTGAACCTTGACCTTGTCGCGCTCGACAGCCTTTTTGAGGCTCAGGACGTCGATGACGAACAAGGGGTTTGCACGATCATTGACGACGATGTGCAGGGCTAGGTCCTTGATCTGCGAGCCGTACCGCGGTCACTACAGCGTGGCAAAACCCGTGGCTTCGCTTACGCACTCAGAGCCTGTTTGCCTTCGTGTGCCGCTGGCCGAGCGCAGCCTTCTGGGCTACCACTAGTTTGCCGAACTGCTTTTGGCTGCCAGCACAACACGGCCACGGCCGGCGTTGCAATGTCACTCTCGATGTCAGCATTCCGGCTAGGCATGCGGTTCCCACACCGCGTCCTTGCCTACCTCAACCGCATGGGCCACTGCCTGCTCGAGCCAGGGCGCATGCGCTGACAGGTTATTTCATGATGGTGAAATTATAATCCGAAACGGGATTGAATGCCTTCTATACCGAGGGAGCGACCTCATACCAGCCAGCGATTGACGGTTGCAGGTAAAACTTGGCGATTAATTGCATTTAAACTTCGGTGTAACGGCTTCGCCTGGTGTTGAAGATCGTCATTCGTGCGACCCGTGCAGGGCACTGCTACTGCAGCGGGATCTTTGCCACCGTCGCCAGCCGCTTCCAGCGCTGGATCTCGTCTTTCTGGTATTGCCGCATCTCGGCCGGCGACGACAGGATCAGCTCGGCCGACAGGCGCGTGTAGTAGTCGCGCACGTCGGGGGCATTGCCGGCCTGCGCGAACAGGTCATGCAGCCGCTTCACCACCGCCGGCGGGGTCTTTGCCGGGACCGCCGCGGCCACCCAATTGTGGGCCAGGAAGTCCGGCAGGCCGGCTTCGGCGATGGAGGGCACGTCCGGCAGCAGCGGCGAGCGCTGCGGCGCGGTGAAGGCCAGCGCGCGGAGCTTGCCGCCACGGACCAGTTCGATGGCGCCGCTGGCGTCCACCACGGCGAAGTCGACATTGGCCGCCATCACGCCGTTGATGACATCGCCCGCGCCCTTGTACGGCACGGCGGTGGTCTTGGTGCGGGCCAGCTCGTTGAGCCACTCCGAGTAGATCGTGTAGGAGATCGAGCCAGAGCCGTAGTTGAGCGCGCCGGGGCGCTTACGGGCGTCTTCCAGCAGCTCCGACAGCGTGCGGTAGGGCGAGTTGGCCGGCACGATGATCACGCAGGGCCCGCGCGACAGCAGCGAGATTGGCGCGAAGTCCGTCAACGGGTCATACGGCAGCTTGCGAAAGGTGGCGGCGTTGGTCGACAGCGTGGAATTGCTGCCGATAAAAACCGTATAGCCGTCAGGCGGCGCGTTCAGCGCGGTCCGCACGCCGATAAAGCCGTTGCCGCCGGGCTTGTTCTCGACTACCACGCCTTGGCCGGTCAGCTCGCCGATCTTCTTGGCGAACATACGCGCGGTGGTATCGGTGCCGCTGCCGGAAGGGAAGGGTACGATGAACCGTATCGGGCGGGCGGGAAAAGCATCGGCAGATTCGGCGGCGGGCGTCGCCAGCGGCGTAGCCGCGCCGATGGCCGCCAGCGCGGCCGCGGCCAATCCAAGGAAGCGGCGGCGGGAACGGAAAGCCTGTTGCATGATTGTCTCCTGAAAGTGGAAAGCCCGGCGTGTTCCCGCCGGTGCAAGGGATCAAAGATGACTTAACGGCGCAGGCCGAGCAGGTCGCGTGCAATCACCCAGCGGTGCACTTCGCTGGGCCCTTCGTAGATGCGCATCAGGCGCGTCTCGTTGGCCATCTGCTGCAGCGGCAGCTCCTTGGTCATGCCCATCGCACCAAAGGTCTGCATGGCATGGTCGATCACGTCCCAGGCCATTTCGGTGGCGAACACCTTGATCATCGATACCTGCGTGCGTGCTTCATCGCCCGCGTCGATGCGGCGGTCTCGCCGCGCGCGTACGGCGCCAGATAGCGCTCACGCTGGGCCTCGCTGGCGGTCAACATCAGCATGCGCAGGTTGGGCGAGTCGGGCGGCAGTTCGTAGGGCGTGATGGTCTTGCCCAGTTCTTCGTGGACGCCCACCATTGCCACCGTCGGCAGGTCGGCGCCGCCCATCCCGGTGGGGGCATCCAGGCCCCACAGGCCCAGTTCACGCGACATCGCGTCGAGCCTCGCATGCTCTTCCGGCAGCAGCGTCCTCTGCCCGCCTTCGGCTTCGCGCGCCAGCACGGCAGGTTCCAGCGGGATCAACTGTTCGCGCACAAAGCGCGCGAACAGTTCCTTGAGCATCCGGTGTTCTTCGGCCAGTTCAAAGTTCATGACTGTGTCTTCATGATTCGTTATCGTTGGCTGGCGCCCTGCGCGATGCCCAGTTCCTGCAAGACCTCGGCGGTGTGTTCGCCCAGCGTCGGCGCATGACGGCGCAGCGACAGCGGCGTGATGTGGGTAATCACAAGATTCCTACAAATGTAAACAGACCCTAGTGAGTACGCAGGTCAGAAAGGAACTTGCGCGCTCGCTCGCTAGTAGGTTTCGAGAAAAACTCGTCCGGTACTCCGACCTCGACCAAACTCCCCTGATCCATGAACCACACCCGGTCCGCAACCTCCCGGGCAAAATTCATTTCGTGTGTGACACACATCATCGTCATGCCATCGCGCGCCAGTGACTTCATCACCTGCAACACCTCCCCAACCATCTCAGGATCCAAGGCACTGGTCGGTTCGTCAAACAGCATGACGGGGGGATCCATCGCCAATGCCCGCGCAATTGCTACACGCTGCTGCTGGCCTCCCGAAAGTTGTCCAGGAAATGCGTCGACCTTCGATACTAGGCCGACACGATCGAGCAATTCGAGAGCACGGGTTCTCGCCTCTGCGCGTCGTTGCTTACGTACATTGACCGGCCCGAGCATGATGTTCTGGGCAACGGAAAGATGCGGAAACAAGTTAAAGCTCTGGAATACGAAACCAACCTGGCTGCGAAACTTGTTGATATCGACCGTTGACGCATGGACGTCTTTGCCGTCGAAATGAATTGTTCCACTTTGGATCTCCTCCAGACGGTTCGCGGTTCGAATCAGCGTGGATTTCCCTGAACCTGATGGCCCACACACGACAACGACTTCACCTTGGTGGACATCAGCGCTGATGCTGCTTAGCGCGCGATACTCCCCGTACCACTTGCTGACGTCCTTGAAGGTAATGAGAGGCTTTTTGCTGAAATTCATGTTCACGCGGCTGTCTCCGTAGTGGTGGTAGAGGGTGATACAACAGCCACCACGGACTGGCGGCTTCCTTCGCGTCGAGTTGTGATTCGGCGCTCAAGGAAGCGCGCCAGTTGCGTCAGTGAGAAGCAGAGACAGAAGTAAATGCCAGCAAGGATGAAGTACACCTGGAATGGCTGCGTCATGAGCGAACTGTTGATCTGCGTCGCCGCAAAGGTGACTTCGTTCACGCTGATCACATACCCAAGCGAGGTTTCCTTGACAGTTGAAACGAACTGGCTGACCAAGGCTGGAATCATGTTGTACAGAGCCTGGGGGAGGATTACCTTGCTCATGGTCTGGATGTAGCTCAGCCCCACGGCACGCGCTGCTTCGGTTTGCCCCCTGGGCAAGCCCTCAATACCGGATCGCACAATCTCGGACAGGTAGGCCGCTTGGTAGATCACAAGTGTCACCACCATGGTCGTGAAGCCAGTGACCGTGCGACCAATGAGCAAGGGGACGAAGAAGTACACCCAGAAAATGAACATCAGCAGCGGTACGCCGCGCGCGACATAGACCAGCGCAATCGCAGGCCAGCGCAGCCAGCGAAAGGGACTGAGGCGTGCGAGTGCGATCACTACGCCAATCGGAAAGGCAAGCGTCAATCCAAGCAAGGAAAGAAGCAATGTGACCGCCAATCCCCCGAGTGGCCCATTGGGGTACTGACCTACGAGAAGCAAAGTCCCATAGTCGCGCAAGATGAGAAGAATGTTATCCACAGATCCTACCTCGCTCGAATCCGATAGCGAACTTCAAGATACGTTCCTGCTTTCAGGATCACCAAGGAAAATCCAAGATAGATCACAGTTGATAGCAGGTAAATTTCCACGGTCCTGAACGACTGGCTCTCAATTTCACGGGTTGCATAAGTCAGCTCCGCAACCCCAATTGCCATGGCCACGCTGGTGTTTTTGAACAGCAGTACCGTGTAACTCACCAGGGTAGGCAGTGCAATCCGCAGTGCCTGAGGGATAACGATGAGACGCGCCGCCTGAAGATAGGAAAGGCCAATGGCGCGAGCGGCCTCCAACTGAGACTTTGGAATGGATCGGATCCCCCCGCGCAACCCTTCGGAGACATAGGCTGCCATGCACAGCCCCCCTGCAATGAAAGCCAACACGAATGCGCTGTTATGTGCATTGATCCACTGCTGCCACGGCAGCGGCAAGAGCGCGGGGATGCCGAAGTACCAAAGGAAAACCTGGACCAGCATGGGCACGTTCTGGTGATACTCAACATAGATCGCTACCGCAATCTTTGCTATTCGGATGTTGCTCATGCGTGCCACGGCAAGCATGGTCCCCAAGGCCATCGCGAGCAACCACGCCGCCAGCGTGAGTTCAAACATGGTGACGACGCCGTCAAGGATCCATTTCGGATAGTCACCTCGCAGCAACACTGAAAAATCGAGCTTGTGATCCACGGTCAGTTTCCTGTTGCAGTATGTGGATCAGCCTTTGATCGGCTCAATCTTGAAGCTGCGCTTCATCTTGTAGATGGTCTGGCTACCCAGCCACTTGTCGAAGATCTGCTGCGCCTCTCCCGATTTCTCCATTGCCTGCAGCACGGCGTTCACGTGCTTGATCAAGCCCGGCTCGCTTTTGCGCATGCCGATTCCCCACGGTTCAGACGCCAGTGATGGCTCGAGCTTCACGATGGGGACGGTACTTTCAGATTGCAGGCGATACTTCTCGAGGTAGAGTTCCCCAATGGCAAAGGCATCTACTTTCCCTTGCAGCATCGCGAGAAAGGCGCTCGGTGGATCCTGGAAGGTGATGGTCGTTGCCCCGGGAACTGCCTTGCGCACAAGCATCTCGGAACTGGAGCCTTTGAGAGCGCTGACGCGTTTTCCTGACACATCCTGGAGGGATTTGTATCCGCTGTCCTTGCGTGCCGCCATCTTCTGCTCGCTCACAAAATACTGGTCGCTGAAGGCAATCTGCTCAGCGCGTTCGGCGGTCCACCCCAGGCTGGCAATGACCACGTCAACACGACCTTGTTGAAGTTCGGGGATCCGTGCTGCCACGGAAATGAGCTTCAGCTCAAGCTTCGCACCGAGGGACTTTGCCAACGCCCTGCAGAAGTCCACGTCGTAGCCCTCAACCTCGCGGGTTTGCGTATTGGGGAAGCTGAAGGGCTCGGCGGTACCGAGCGTCCCACAGACGAACACGCCCTTCGATTTGATGTCAGCGAGTTGGTCCGCGCGTGCGGGATTGCCCAGCAGCATCAGGGCGGCACTGGCAACGAGAGTCAGAACAGAAGTCTTCATGGCGTCTTCTCCAGACGGTTTCGCGATGGGTGATGCTCAGGAGAGGTCGTTCACAGCATCCCGAAGGAAGTTGCAACCTTGCTCAATCAATTCGACGGAAGTGGCAAAGGAGATGCGAAGATGTTCGGGCATCCCGTAGGAAGTTCCATCGATCACTGCCAGGCTTGCGTGCTCCAAAAAGTAGCGCATAACGTCGACGTCGGAGGAAAGAACCCCTCCCCCAGGCGTCACCCGCCCCATAAGTCCAGCCACACTGGGGAAGACGTAGAATGCACCGTCTGGCGACACGCAGTCGACACCAGGGACCTTTCTCAGGAGCTCCACAATGAGATCCCTGCGCTGGCCGTAGATTGCCACCGCATCTGCAACGCATTGCTGCGGCCCATTGAGTGCCTCCACGGCCGCCGCCTGGGCCATGGCATTCGGACACGATGTGCTCTGTGACAGCAACATCGCAATTGCTTGCACCAGCGGCGTTGGGCCTGCACCGTAGCCGATACGCCAGCCCGTCATGGCATAGGCTTTGGAAACGCCATTGATGATCAGCGTCCGCTCTGCCAGTTCCGGAACCATCTGGAGCAAAGAAGCATGCTTTACATCGCCATAGATGAAATGCTCATAGATCTCATCGGTCATCAGCCAGACATGAGAATGCCGCTGCAGTACGGCACCTAACGCGACCAGTTCGCTGGCTGTGTATACCGCTCCGGTCGGGTTGTTGGGTGTGTTCAGCACTAGCCACTTCGTTCGAGGAGATAGAGCTGATTCCAGAGCCTCCGGCGTCAGCTTGAATCCGTGGCTTGCATCACTGGATACGACGACGGCCTTGCCCCCATGGAGCGCTACCATGTCTGGATACGAAACCCAGTACGGTGCAGGCACCACGACTTCGTCTCCCTCATTCAAGGTAGCTGCGAAGGCGTTGTAGATGATGTGTTTTGCACCATTCCCGACAACGATGTTCTCGGGCTTGAATTCCAGCGTGTTCTCTCGACGGAATTTTTTGACGATTGCCTGCCGCAGAGCGAGCGTTCCGCTGGGCGACGTGTAACGCGTCTGTCCCGATAGCAAGGCGGCAATGCCGCTGTCCATGATGTGCTTCGGTGTCAAGAAGTCGGGCTCGCCGATGGTAAAGTCGACGATGCTCCGACCTGCAGCGCGCAACGCATCGACACGCGTCTTGGCCGCCATGCTTGGCGAAGGCTTGACGCCGTCAAGGCGGTGGGCCAGCAAGGTTTTCATAAAATCCCCCGGAAACGAAGCCGGCGTGAGTTGAGTGATGCGTTGGATCAAAGCCCGTGTGGACCAAGCGCCTTGGCGACCCATGATTGCTCCACCATTCCGTTGGCGATTTCGGCCCTGATGGCCTCTTCGATCTGAGTGGTTCGGTCGATCGCCTGAAGAAGGCGCGGGACTTCGGATGGAGCGAAGGTGACGAGGCCGTCCTCATCGCCAACCACGATGTCGCCTGGCGCCACGACTTGCCCGCCCACACAGACAGGAACGTTAATTGCGCCAGGGCCAGTCTTGTAGGGCCCCCGATGAATCGCCTCCCGCGCGTAGCAGGGGAAATCGGCATCACGAAACGCCGCCACATCGCGAACAGCGCCATCGAGCACGATCCCGGTGCAGCCGCGCTGCTGGGCGTAGAGCAAGATGAGTTCCCCTACGAGGGCATTGCTCGTCTCGCCTCCTCCATCGACCACGAGCACGTGTCCTGGAGAGGCGCTCATGAGGGCCTTGTAGATCAGAAGGTTGTCGCCGGGGCGGGTCTTGACCGTCAAAGCTGTCCCAACCAGCTTAGCACCCCGATGGAATGGGCGCAGACCAACGATTCCAGTCAAGCGCTGCAGGTTGTCGCTGATGTGCGGCGTGGGCACTCGCCGGAGAGCGTCCAGCAGGTCAGCAGGGGCCGGGGTCGGCGTAGGGTGGATAGCAAAGCCAGCAGCAGTCATCGCCCAGGCCTCAGTTTGAATCATACTGATCGAACAAGCACGCCGGATTCATTGCCAGCACGCGATGCATCACTTCCGCATCGTTGTCGAACCAGCGTGCGAAAGCATTGAGGAGCAGGCCAGCATCCACCGGCGTCTTTATACCTACATGTGGCCAGTCCGTTCCCCAGATCATCTGCCCCGGCGCATCACCATAGAAGACGTGGGCGCGTTCAATGACACGACTATCCATAAGGTCGTCCGACAAGCGATAGCCGATCAACTTCACCCATGCTCCTCGCTCAACGAGTAATTTTCGGATAGCCAGGGTTGTCGGATGATTTGCTCCGAACTCTGGGGGCAAACCACCCATATGATCAATGACGATTTTGCACGGCAACGCTTCCAACACAGGCAGCAATTCGGGCCATTGTGTTGGACCAGGAAGTACTTCCGCATGCCAACCGAACTCGGCAATGCGAGGCGCAAGCGCGACCATCGCTTGCGTTCCTACGGTGCCACCGAGACCATTGGTGATAAAGCGCATCCCGCGCACGCCGATACCATGCAAGCGTTCGATTTCCGCGTCATCAATCGACTGACCCGCAACTACCACACCGCGTAGGTTGCCGGGTTCATCGGTAAGTGCCTCGATCACGCCAGTGTTATCCGTGCCAAAGACGCTCGCCTGGATAACAGCGCCTCGTTGAAGGCCTAGCGCTGCCCTCATCTTTCTATGCTTCTCCGGTGGAGCCGGTGCAGGGAGATAGCTAGCGTCAGAGACGAGCGCCCAGTTCCCGCGCGGCGTCACGTGTGAATGGCAATCCCATGCCCCACTCGGCACGACGAAAGTGGGCGTCGTATAGGACTCGGGCGGCGGCAGACTTTCCTGTTCCACGATGGACATACTCAAATCTCGTACCGTAAGATTGGCCTGCTCATGCGTGCAGGTAAATGTCGAAGAGTGCATCGCCAGACATAAATCGCTTTACGTTGGCAACAATAGCGCTGATTCGACGAGCTTCGAGTTCCTCCGTCCAGCCCGCCGCATGTGGAGTCATGACGACGTTGTCGAGGTCAGCGAATGGCCGCGTCGCCGGTGGGCAAATCTTCTCGCCCGCCTCCGGATAGCGGTACCAGGTGTCGATCACAGCGCCGCGGATTCGCTTCTCACGCAATGCCTCGTACAGCGCATCCTCGTCAACGACAGATCCTCGCGCGATATTGATCAGGACTGCGTCTGCTTTCATGCACGCCAGTTGTGCCGCACCGATCAATCCTTGTGTCTCTGACCCTCCGGGTACGGACAAAAGAACATAGTCACTTTGCGCCAGCAGATCGTCGAGACTATCGGTCCCCTTGTACCACTCGAGACTGTGATCGATCCCCGGGTTGCGGCTGACAGCAATGACTCGCATTCTGAAAGCCTTGCTTAACTCCGCTACGCGGTGACCAATACGACCGTACCCCACCAGTCCGATGGTGCGCCCCTGAAGTTCATGATGTTTGCGGCCAAGCACCGAGGCACCTCCCCACCCCCAGCGAGCTGCGCGCAACTCGCTGTCCATCTCCTGCAGGGGTATGGCAGACTGCAGCATCGCGAGCATCACGTACTCCGCAATTGGGTCGATGCCAACATTCGTGTTGCAGACCACTGAGCCCGCAGGCAACCATGCCCGATCGAGCCAATCCATTCCGGAAAATGGCACCAGTATCAGCTTGAGTTTCTTGGCATTCTGGAGCGTTCGTTTCACCAGCGTTCGTTTCTCGTGGAGTACCCACTCGGCCGACGCGACAATCACTTCAGCTTCCCTTGCGATCTCCACCATCCGCTCAGCACCCTCGGATGGCAGCCAGAGGTCTACAGCATTCTCCTGGCCTACGGCATGTTTCACCGGGTCAAGAAAAACTTTCCCATACTCTCCTGTCAATACCACGCGTAACATTGGCAGCTTCCTTTGGTTTCACATCTCAAGAGATTGCTCGATTGACGTTTGGCTTTTCAAAGCTCAACTTCACTGAATCGCGGTTGGTCATTGAGCAATCTCCGCTGTACCTTACCGACTCCGGTGTCCAGCGGAAGCTTCTCAATTCGAATGAGCCGCGTGGGGTGCATGTATTTCGGCAAATCAAATAGCGCCGCATGCACTTCGGACTCGAGGACATGATGCGCAGTCGTGTAGAGCACGACCTCGTGTCCACGCGCCGGGGAATCCATCCGCCAAAGTGCGAACTCGCCGAGAGACGAGACCCGCTTCAACCGCTCCTCAACAAATCCGATCGGGACATACTCGCCATTAACGCGAATTGAATCACTCATTCGCTCAATAAAGATGAGATTTCCACACGAGTCTTGACGCCCACGATCTCCTGTCCTGAACCATCCTTCGGCGTCGGTCTGCGCCAGTACCTCTCCATCTCGTAGATACCCTGAGAACAAGGTCTGATGATGCAACCCACGCACCCGGATTTCGCCGTCGTCGGCTATGCGATATTCGACGTCTGAGCGGGGCTGGCCTGCCATGCTAGACGGACCTTCCGGCGGAAATTCGGCGTCGTCCGGACGTACGACGCGCGTATGGCAAAGGCCGCCAGCTTCCGTTGATCCATACCCCGTCACACCGATCGGGATATCAAATTTTTCAAGAAAATCCGGCACGCACCCGAAGGCTATTCTGATTTGGTGACCTTGTGCTTCTGCTCGCGTCGTTTTGGCCATCAACAGATTTGCCGGCGGCTGATGCAATATCATCGCGGTAATGTGGTGCGACTTGACCAGCGACCAGAAATCTTGCGCTTGGAAGCGGTCCATCGAAAGCAACGACGCTCGCGCCGTGAGCGAACCCACGACGCCATACCCCATCGGATTGATGTGGAACATCGGCAATGGCGAGAGGACCCTGTCGTAACGTGAGAGCCCATGCGAATCGGCAATAAAGCGGCCCAACCGAATGAAATAGCCATGACTAAGCGCGCAGAATTTCGGCAGTCCGGTCGTTCCCGAAGTATGGATATAAGCCGCTACGTCGGCGGGATCTGCGCAGCGTCCATCGCTATCGGACACCAGGCCGACGCGGGAAAGGAGGGGCCTTTGCACGGAAACTTCACCTTGCCATGCTCCCGTCAAATCCAACTGTGCTTCAGTCCTGTCAACCAACCCTCCTGGACTGCGGCCCAGCCAGAAGATGGCACGCGCGCCCAGATTGTCGAGCATCGCGCCAAGCAATTCATCGGGATATGACGGGTTAATCAATGCCGTCTGCAGCCCCACGAACTGGGCTGCCATCCACGTAACAAGGTACCCCGCGCTATTAGGACCGACGAAAGCTACGAGGTCTCCTCGCCGGAAGCCGGCATCGCGAAACTGAGCCGCGACTGTTCGAGCCCGCTCAACAAATCGATGCAACGAGTCGCTTTGTGAACAGGTACCGAAGGATGCGTCGGGACGATCGAGGGCTGCAACCTCGATCAGCTCGGTCAGATTGTTCATGCCAGCCCCATCAGTTGAGCATCCTTCAGGATGCATTTTGCGACGTGATTCTTGAGGATTTCACTCGATCCACCGGCCACGCGCAGCAGTTTCACGTCGAGCATGTACTGGCCGAAGTTTTGCTCCTCATACAAACCATATCCACCGATCAAGGCGTAGACGTCGCTCACAACTCGCTCGGCGGCCTTGATCGCGAGATGCTTCGCGACACTTGTTTGCATCGCGTGCTCGTGACCTTGTTGTGCGAGGTTGGCTGCGTGATCACGAGCCAAAACCGCGGCGTGGATCTCCGCATAGCATTCCGCAATCGTCCATTGGTTCCCCTGAAAGTCTGCGACGACAGCGGACCCGACCGGGCGGGTAACCGCATATCTCGAGGCTTCGGCAAGAGCACGCCGCGCTATACCAATCAGCGTGGACGCGTTCCCTAGCCGGCTCACATTGAAGGTAGACACAAAGGTTGCAAGGCCTTTGCCTACCTCGCCAAGGATCGCGCCGTCTCCAACGCGAACATCATCAAAGTACATGTTCGCTGTTGGCGAATAGCGAAGTCCAATGGGATGGGTATGTTCGCGCCGAACACCAGGCTGATCCGTGTCTACCAGAAATGCGGTCAGCCCTTCCGGAGCCATCGCGTAGACGAGCGTGAGGTCACTCTCGACACCCATATTGATGTGGCACTTCTCTCCGCTAATGACCCACCCGCCACCTTCACGCCTGGCGGTGGTCTGGAGATTCTTCAAGGATGAGGCGGCGGATGGTTCGGATATCGATTCAGAAAACAGGATGCTCCCGTTAGCGAGTCCCGGGAGGTACTTCGACTTCTGCTCCGGTGTTCCCCAGTCGTTCAGCCAGCGTTCGCCTTGGGCCTGCGTCTGCCCACTTACCAGGCCGTAGCGGCCCAATTCCTCCTCCACCAGGCAGTACTCAGGCACACCGAAACCCAACCCCCCGTACTCCCGTGGGGTAAGCATTCCGAGAAGGCCTCGCCGCCCGAGTTCATTGAACGCGTGGCGAGGAAACACGCCCTCACGTGCTGCCTTCGCCATGTCGCCCTGGATGACCCCAGCAAATTCCCGAATGCTCTCGATTGCGGAAGAAGCCCAGGCCGGGTCTTTCAGACGTAGTTCCAGATTCATTGCTGTGTCTCGTAGGTGGTTTCGGTTATCATCTGATTGTCCGGACCATGATAGGAAGAAGCGTATGTGGCGTCAAGACTGTGGTTAACGCTAACATCGCCTTTCGTTCGGCGACGAACGAAACTGGTGACCATCCCGACGGAGGCCACTTCGACTCCCCGGACGCTTACCTCAACATTCGCTAACGCGACGACCGTGAAACATATTCAACACAGCATGACCTACCCGCGCGCCCGGCCTTCTATACCAGCACATGTATCAAGCAGGGACGGGCGTGACCTCGAGTACGGCTTCGGCGGCGCGGCTCGGTCGCACTACCGCCAAAGGACCGCCCTGGCGATCAGGTTGGTAGCGAACGCTCGTCCGGGCGAGGAGCATCAGTGATGAGTCCCACGCCACATTCCAGCCTGGACAATCTGGGATCCCGCCCGCCCAAACATCTGTTGCTGGCGCAGTCGCTCCTCGCCGATATCCGCAGAGGCCGATATCCGGTGGATTCTCTCCTGCCCACAGAGGAGGCCCTATGCGCGATGTTCGGAGTTAGCCGTTTCACAGTTCGCTCTGCACTAAGCGCGCTGCAGGACCGAGGATATGTTCGAAAGCAGAGGCCGATCGGAACGCGCGTAATCGCAGACAGAACCGAAGACCAGCAGACCATAAGGCTGACGTCGCTAGGTGATCTTGTTCAGCTCGCCGAAGGCGGTCAGCAGATGATCACCGCAAGCGCCGATATCGCTGCTGATCCGACACTGGCTAGCACCATTGGTTGCGCCGTTGGACAACACTGGCGGCACCTTGAAGTCCTACGCTGGACAAGCGGTAACAAGGAGGCGCCGGCGATGCTTAGCCATTTATGGATTCATCCCATGTACTCGGGCGTCGCTCAAGATCTCCACCTCAATCGGATCTCCCCCGTTGTCATCTTTATCGATCAGATTGGGCAACAATTCGGCGATCGTCCGTCCGACATCCAGCAGACCGTCAGTGCATTCAATATAAAGGGACATCTGGCTCGTGCGCTGCAGGTCAAGAACGGTACTCCTGGCCTTCGTATCCAACGCTGGTTCCGCAATGGTTCCGGCGAGTTGATCCTCTATGCCGACGGTTTTTATAATGGGCTCCTGTATAAATACCAAACAACCCTGCACTTGAGTAATTAGGCTGGTTCTCGGATCATTGAGAGGGCGCGGGGAGCGGCCTTCGTCTCCCCGCCATCCTGACTGGCGCCCGTTTGCCGGGGCCACTTCCGCCCGGTAGCGTGCGCCGGGCCATGGTGATCCTGAACGCGCTGTTCGAACCCCACCGCTCATAAATCACCGGTAGCACCTTGGGTACATGCGGGCAGCGGAGGCACGCGGCGTTGCTGATCCTGAACGCCCTGTTCGCCTGGGTGACCGAGGCGGGCTACCTGGCCGGCAACCCGCTCGCCCTCGCCCGCCGCCGGCGCGCCCCGACCCAGGCGCGCATCACCCGCTATCCGAGCCACGACCTGCCTGAGACGGACAAAGACACCGTCACGGCGATGCGGACTGAGATAGGCCGGGAAAGGCTGCACGCGGCCCGCTGCACATGATCCTGAAAGGTGGCGCCGCTTTGATCTGCGTCAGACGCAAATCGTGCAGGGCAACTACTGTGTCAATGAGAGCCCCGCGAGTCCCAATTCGCATCGGACTCAACGGTCTGCTTGCCCAGCTTCCCAGGAGGGCGCCATGGCCACCCCGCTCGTCACCTCGCTGCCGACTTCACCTTCCGCCGCGCTTTCCACCCCCAGCCCGTCACCGCTTGCCGCCTGGCATACCGACCATGTCCATTTCGCCTCCCTGCTCGACCTGCTAGAACAGCAGGTCAGCACTTTCCATCAGGGCGAGCAGCCAGACTACGGCCTGATGGCCACGATCATCCATTACATGCGCAGCTATGGCGATTGCGTGCACCATCCCCGCGAGGATGTTGCCTACGCGCTACTCGTGGAACGGGATCCCGGCACGCGGATCATCATCAGCCGGTTACTGCAGGAACATCGCGTGATCGCCACGGTCGGCGCGGAATTGCTCAATCGCTTGCGTGAAGCCCAGAGCGAAGTGGTCACTTCGCGAGCGGCACTGGAAGCGGCAGCCGCCATGTACCTGGTGTACTACCGCAACCATCTGTCCACCGAGGAAAAACAGGTCATGCCGCGCGCCGCCCGGTTCCTGACCGAAGCCGACTGGGCGGAGGTCGCCGCGATCGATTGGGCCAGTGCCGATCCCCTATTCGGCGCCAATGTGGAGAAGCGCTTCGCGACCTTGCGCAAGCAGATCGACAGCGAAGCGAACGCGTCCATGCACTGAACGTCGGTCGTTTCGCGGCACTGCCGGGCCTCGGCCCAAAACTTTTGCCGTGGACCGGTACGCGCCATGAGCGCGCCCGGTTTCAGCGCGGCCATCATTCCATTTTGAGCCCTACCGTCCTGGTCATGGCCTGGTAGGTCGACCACGTGCGCGCGATGAAGCGCTGCAGGGCTTCGCCGGTCAATGGCGTGTCTTGGCTGCCAAGCCATAGACAAAAATAAAACTGTCACTACTTCGCGTATAAATGCGCCACTTCGACCCGGGAGCGTTAAAAACCTGGCGGTTTGGCTTCAGCCATCCGTCCTAACCGGTCGATCGATACTGCACCGCACCATCGAGTTACACTTCAGCCCATGCACCGGATGGGAGGGAAGCGTTCGGCCTTACCGCCACTTGTCTCCTTTTATCCCGGGACTGTCTTGCATGTATTGCATCGGACATCTGGAATCACTAGCCGAAGACGAAGAGACACAGAAACATGAGCGCCGACAAACAATTGCAGTTCACTGTGGAGCGTCACCCCAACCCCACGCCGGCCGACAAGATCGCGGCCGCGCTGGTCGACCCCACCTTCGGACGCGTGTTCACCGACCACATGGTCACAATCCGCTGGACCGAGGGGCGCGGCTGGCATGACGCCAAGGTGGAAGCGCGCCGTCCGTTCCAGATCGACCCGGCCTGCGCCGTCCTGCACTATGCGCAGGAAATCTTCGAAGGCATGAAGGCCTATCGCGACGCAGACGGCAAGATTTCGCTGTTCCGCCCGCAGGAAAACGCCAAGCGCTTCCGCGCCTCCGCCGCCCGCATGTCGATGGCCGACCTGCCGGAAGCCGATTTCCTCCGCGCCGTCGAAGCGCTCGTAGACATCGACCGCGACTGGATCCCGGGCGGCGGCGACGGCAGCCTGTACCTGCGCCCGTTTATGTTTGCTACGGAGACCTTCCTGGGCGTGCGCGCCGCGGCCGAGTATGTGTTCTGCGTGATCGCCTGCCCGGTCGGCCCGTACTTCAAGGGCGGCAAGTCGGCGGTCACGGTGTGGGTGTCGGACCAGTACACGCGCGCTGCGCCTGGCGGCACCGGCGCAGCGAAGTGCGGCGGCAACTATGCGGCCAGCCTGATCGCGCAGACCGAGGCATCGCAGAAAGGCTGCGACCAGGTGGTCTTCCTTGACGCCGCTGAACACCGCTGGATCGAGGAACTAGTACAACATCCCGTAAATAGCTTGAATAATTAATCGCCTCCGATATCATGACGGGATGAGTCGAGGCCGCCATGCAACGCCAGTGAAGCTGGCGAAGAAAGAACAACAGGAATTGCTATCGCTGATCGAACGCAAGACGGCTGCACAGCGAGATGTCATGCGCGCACGAATAGCGTTGTGGGCCCACGAGGGCCACTCCAATACCGTCATTGCGCGGGAATTGGATGTATCGGTACAAACGGTCTGCCTGTGGCGTAAGCGCATTGCCAAGCACGGTGCCCAAGGCATTCGCGAGGGCGAGCGTAGTGGCCGTCCGCCACGCATTACGCACGAGGCGCGACTACAGTTGATCGCGCTGGCATGTGAACCGCAGGAACCTGAGGGACGGGTCACGGCCACGCTGGACGAGATTGTGGCGCGCGCCGTGGAGCGCGGCGTCGTCGGGCAGATCAGCCGCAGTCAGGTGCAGCGCATTCTGCAGGCCGGCGACGTGCGTCCGCACCGGGTCCAGCAGTGGCTGCACAGCCCGGATGCGGCCTTTCGCGAGAAGGTCAATGGGATATGCAAGCTGTACCGCAAGGCGCCTCGAAACGCGGTGGTGCTCAGTATCGACGAAAAAACCGGCATTCAGGCCATCGAACGCAAGTACCCGGGACGCGCTCCCGCGCCGGGGCGACTGCGTCGGCGTGAGTTTGAATATATTCGTCACGGCACCCAGGCGTTGATTGCCGCGCTGGACGTCCATACAGGACAGGTGCTGGCAGAATGCCGCGACCGGCGCACCCAGGACGATCTGGTCGCCTTCATGGAGCGCGTGGCAAGTGCGTACCCGGGCAAACAGGTGCACGTCGTGTGGGATAACCTCAACACGCATCGCGCCCAGGCCGTGTGGCAGGCATTCAACGCGCGGCACGATGAGCGGTTCCACTTCCACTTCACGCCATTGCACGCGAGTTGGGTCAATCAGATCGAACTCTGGTTTGCCCGCTACACGCGCCGGGTACTACGCCATGCGAGCCACACCAGCATCGTGCACCTGCGCGAGCGCACCGAGCAGTTTGTCCGCGCACACAATCTGGCGGCACGCCCGTTCAAATGGAGTTTCCGGGGCTATCCGCTGCAAACCGGCGCATCGTAATCGAGGATCGACATGACAGGCTTACCCGCCAAACATTACGCCGCCGAATTGCAGCGGCAACTGCGCAGCCTGCTCGGCCACGAGCAGATCGTCACGCAAGCCTACGGGCGTCACCTGCTGATCAAACGTCTGGACGACGAGGAGCCAACGGTGGTGGCTCGACTGACCGAGCTCGGCCGCAATCGTTATGGCGCCGCCTTTCGCACCCATAGTGGGCGTTGGGAGCCGTTGCCTGGCGCAGGCTCGCTCGACGAGATGGCCCAGCTGGTCGTCACGCTCCTGGAGCCGTACCTACAGCCCTCATAATTATTAAAGCTATTTCCGGGATGTTGTACTAGGCGGCATGAACGTGTTCTTCGTCATGGACGACGGCTCGCTGCTGACGCCGCCGCTGTCCGGCACGATCCTGCCCGGCATCACGCGCGCATCCATCATCGAACTGGCCCGCCGCGAAGGCCTCAAGGTGTCGGAAACCCCGTACGCGTTCGACGCATGGCAGGCTGATGCCAACAGCGGCCGCGTCAAGGAAACGTTCGCCTGCGGCACCGCCGCCGTGGTGACCGCCATCGGCAACGTACGCCATGCCGGCGGTGAATTCACGATCGGCAACGGGGGCGAAGGCGAAGTCACCCGCCGCCTCCGCACGCTGCTGACCGGCATCCAGCGCGGCAAGGAGCCAGACACCCTCGGCTGGGTCCACTACGTCGCCTGAGCCCGGCGCCCTGCCCCGGGTTGACCGGGTCTGGGCCGGCCCGGCAGCCCCGGCAGCGAGGACACCAGCAAGACCGCGCCTGACGGGCGCTGTCAATAGCAAGGTGTTGCGATGGAGCGAAGCGCGCAATGCCGACCAAGATGGCGCGGGAACGCCTACACGCGGCCCACTGTCGCTCGGTGCTGACCGTGCTCTATCTGGGCGGCTTGCGGGCGTCGGATCTGGTCTGCATCGGCGAGGCTAGGCGACGCCGCCTGTATGGCCAGCGAAGTCTTGAACTCAGGCTGGGACACGACCTGCCGGATCGCGCCGGCAAGCTGCTGCGCAACTGCAGGGGGTGTCCCCTTTGGTGCGAAGACACCGCCCCCAAACCCGCGTTCTCGCCGCCGAAGAGCGAGGGATCCACACCGCCGCAGACTTTGTCGACTCTCCCTGGCCATGCTCGCAGTCCAGCGGCAATGCCCCCTCACCTCACAATTGACTCCGTTTGATCGACAGGGTCCAGGAAAGCAGCATCCGCGTCGACGCCTATCAATCGGGAGATGCGGATCGGAACGCCCTCGCGCTGGAATTGCCTTGCGCTGTCCTGCAGCTGGATGTCGGCCAAGGTCATGCGCGCCCTGTGACGCAGGTAGTCGGCCCATGATGCGACGACGTAGCGTTCGACGACGCGGTCTTGTTCTTCGAGATCGAGAAAGACCCGCCAGCTGGTCGCACCATTGCGCCGCCGCGTCGGTCCGACCGCTTCGATCGCCCGGAGAAACGCCTTCAGGTGCTGTCGATCGATCCGGTACTCGACCTGGATCAATACCGGACCGTCGGTGGGCAGCGGCTCGACAGCGATGACCAGATCCGGCGCGTGACTTCGCAGCATCACATCTGCCTCTGCACCCATCTCAGCGCGGAATCGGGAGGTAAGCAGATAGAAGACGAGCAACCCCACGGCGGATGCAGCAAGGGCCATCCGGATTCCAGCCTCCGAAGCGAGCCATCCCCATAGAGCGCTGCCGATCGCCAGACTCGCCTGGCTGGCGACCAGATTCATCGAAACCGCCCGAGCCCGCACCCATGGCGGTGCCGAACTCTGAATCCCTGCCGAAACACCGGCAAGGACGCAGACCCAAGCGACACCGGCGACGAAGGCGCCGGCGATTGCAACGGCGATGACATGCGCGAAGGCAAGAACTCCTATCGCCACGACCCAAGCCGCAGTCGCATACAAGACGATGCTGCTCAGACTGAATCGCTTGAGCTGCCTTGGAATCGACCAGGCGCCGACAATCGCGCCAGTGCCGAATCCAGCCGACAGCAAGCCGAAGCCTTCTGCTCCCAGGCTTAACAGATCGCGAGCGATCACCGGCAACAATGCCCAGAACGCACTTGCGAAGATGCAGAAGGTCAGGTTGCGAATGATCAATGCTCGCATGGCGGAAGAGTGCCGCGCGAATCGAACGCCGCTGAGAACGCCCGTCAGCAGACGCTCCGGTACACCCGGCAGGCTATGCTCACGGTGCTTCCATCTGCGTACGGCGGCGATCATTGCCGTGAAGAACAGCGCGCTGGCCAATAACGCACTGCCTGGGCTGAGCCACGCGGCGATGGCGCCGGCGAGCGCCGGGCCGGTTGCGCGCGCCGAGTTGAATGCGACGGCGCTCAGTGCCACGGCCGCGGGAAGCTGGTCCCGCGTCACGAACTCGTTAATGCTCGCCTGCTGCGCAGGAAGGTAGAAGGTGAAGCCGCAGCCGAAGAGGAAAGTCAGGACGAGCAGCGCAACGGGATTGACGATCCCGGCAAGAGCTGCAGCACCGAGGATGGTGACGATGGCCAGCATCGTCACCTGCGCGACCAGGATCACCTTTCTGCGCTCGACGATGTCTGCCAAGGAACCCGCGATCAGACCGAAAAGCAGGGTGGGTACCGTGCTCGCCGTTTGGACCAGCGCCACCATGAACGCTGAAGGAGTTAGCGTCGCCATAAGCCACGACGCAACGGTCGCCTGCATCGTATAGCCCAGTGCCGTGCCGACCGACCCGAAATAGAAGTGCCGAAAGGAAGGTTCACGCAGCGGCGATGCCTGGAGCAGATTACGTAGCCAAACCGCAAGAGAGTTTGTCATGCTTCAACTATTGAGTGACCCCGCACACCATAGTGCAGCACTTCCTCCTGTCCCCCGCTCATCAGCACTTTCTCCCCATTCCCAATGCCCCCCAGCGCGTTCACTTCGGGAACTTCGCAGTCCTCGAAGAACATGCTGGCCACGTCGGAACCGGCATTCTGCTCGCTCAACGCGAGTGCTCCCCACGTGCTCACCGGGAAGCGAGTTTCAGGTTTCCTAGGAAATCCGTCCGCCTGACTAGCGAGATTAAACGTCCTCACAAGTCATCGCGCTGCCTGAGTCATTGGCCGATCGTGGGTGCGAGGATCGTCTGGGCCTTGCCGCCGACGAAAGATGCCGTTGCCGCCAGGCACCTCATTTTCCGTATAGTACCGCGTGCCGACGACGCCCGCCAGCGCGCGGCCGCCGGGGCAACCACATGTCGTCGGTAGCGTAGATGTTGAGGACCGGCGCGCGAACGTTGTGAAGATCCACGCGCTGATTGCCAAGCTCGAGCTCGCCGCGCACCAGCTTGTTGTCCTGGTACAGATCCTCCAGCCCCTGCCGTGCGGCCTTCCCCGGGGTAGTCAGGCTGGTCGTACAGCCATTTCTCCATGCGCAGGAAGCCGCGCAGCGCCTCGTCGTCCCCGAGCGAGCGCAACACGCCCTGCGTGTACTTCTGCAGCGTGCCCACCGGGTTCATCATCGCGAAGGCCGCGCCTGTCATCGGCCCCGGCACATTGAACAGGGCCCCCACCACTAGGTCAATGTCGCTGCGACTGACCGAGCGGGTCCAGAGGGGGTCTTTCTTTTCGGGCGTGTAGTGCAGAAGGTGACCGGCAAGGGCAACAAAACCCGGCTGGTGCCGACGACCGACGAGCTGATTGCCGACTGGCGCGCTACCGCCGCGCGCACGCGTTGTCGCCTGGCCCGCAGTGGGGGGAAACGTTCGCTGGTGCTGCCGGTGATTGGCAGCGGCGACAAAGCGCTGTCACGCAGCGCGCTGCACCTGATCCTCAAAGAGGTGTACGGCTTTGCAGCCGAGCGTCTGCGGGGCAGCGGGCCGGAATGGGAGGCGCAAGCCGCGGGGCTGGCCAGTTCCTCGGCACACTGGATGCGCCACACCGCTGGTTCGCACATGACCTACCAGCAGGTGGAGACCTGCGCATTGTGCGCGACAACTTCGGGCACACCCTCGCTATCGACGACGAGACGGCTATCCTCACAGCGAGGAGGATGCACGCCACGAAGCCATGCAGGCGCGGCATCATCTTACGTGAAACTATGGTGGCCTCCATTGCTGGAAGCAAGGGGTTCATGTTTGGGAACTAGCTTGGCGATTAATTGCATTTTGACGCAGAGGGAAAATAACCTCGAAGCGCACGCTTGACCGACCAGTTTCGCGTTTGAGGCAGATTGAGTTCCGGGCGTGGCAGGGATGGAGACCCGCCCCGCGAAGATGGCAAGCCAGCGTGGAGGTTGCCGGCTATGTTCTTTCATAATAATGAAGCTATACCGAAGTGGTGATGGGGGCTGTTCGAACTCGCGCCCTTCCGCGGCTTCCGGAACCTACAGCGTCGTTTCTCAAACGCTGCCAGCGCATCGCGATCGTGGAGTGTTGGGGCAACCAGGAACGAGCGCCAGGCCGGCCGTCGCTATGTAATCTGGCCGCTTTCGTTGTCCCGCAATGTCGCTAGGCGACGGCGGAACCCACGCCGCCAGGAAAGACTGCCGAAGAAAACTTACGCGTCGCCTCTGAGTCAGCCTGCCATTACGGTGGCGCACATGATCGCGGCCAGGTGCCTGCAGTCGCGAACACAAACCCCCATAGAAAAACCCCCGCGGATTCGCACCCGCGGGGGTTTTTGCTGTGACAGCCTGCCGGCGCGGTTGTGACACGCTGCCGGCAGTCGGTCGGCACAAATTACATCATGCCTTCCATGCCGCCCATGCCGCCCGGCATTGCCGGAGCCGACTCCTCCTTCGGCGATTCGGCAACGGCGCAGTCGGTGGTCAGCATCAGCGAAGCCACCGAAGCGGCGTTCTGCAGTGCGGTGCGGGTGACCTTGGTCGGGTCCAGCACGCCCATTTCGACCAGGTCGCCGTACTCGCCCGAAGCCGCGTTGTAGCCGTAGTTGCCCTTGCCTTCGATAACCTTGGCAACGACCACCGAAGCTTCTTCACCGGCGTTCAGCACGATCTGGCGCAGCGGCTCTTCCATGGCGCGCAGCACGATCTTGATACCGGCGTTCTGGTCGGCGTTTTCGCCGGTCAGTGCCGAGATCGCAGCGCGGGCACGCAGCAGGGCCACACCACCGCCGGGGACGATGCCTTCTTCCACCGCAGCGCGGGTGGCGTGCAGGGCGTCTTCCACGCGGGCCTTCTTTTCCTTCATTTCGACTTCGGTGGCAGCGCCAACCTTGATCACGGCAACACCGCCGGCCAGCTTGGCCACGCGCTCTTGCAGCTTTTCACGGTCGTAGTCCGAGGTCGCTTCTTCGATCTGGGCGCGGATCTGCTTCACGCGGCCTTCGATCGCACCTGCGTCGCCGGCGCCATCGATGATGATGGTGTTTTCCTTGCCGATCTCGATGCGCTTGGCCTGGCCCAGGTCGTTCAGGGTGGCCTTTTCCAGCGTCAGGCCGATTTCTTCAGCGATGACGGTGCCGCCGGTCAGGATGGCGATGTCTTCCAGCATGGCCTTGCGGCGGTCGCCGAAGCCCGGGGCCTTGACGGCGGCGGTCTTCAGGATGCCACGGATGTTGTTGACCACCAGGGTCGCCAGGGCTTCGCCTTCGACGTCTTCAGCGATGATCAGCAGCGGGCGGCCGGCCTTGGCCACTTGCTCCAGCACCGGCAGCAGGTCGCGGATGTTCGAGACCTTCTTGTCGAACAGCAGCACGAACGGGCTGTCCAGCTGGACAACTTGCTTTTCCGGGTTGTTGATGAAGTACGGCGACAGGTAGCCGCGGTCGAACTGCATGCCTTCCACGACTTCCAGCTCGTCGGCCAGCGACTTGCCGTCTTCAACCGTGATCACGCCTTCCTTGCCGACCTTGTCCATGGCTTCGGCGATGCGCTCACCGATCGAGGTGTCGCTGTTGGCCGAGATCGCGCCAACCTGGGCGATTTCCTTGCTGGTGGTCGTGGGCTTGCTGACCTTCTTCAGCTCTTCCACGGCAGCGGTAACAGCCTTGTCGATGCCGCGCTTCAGGTCCATCGGGTTCATGCCGGCGGCAACGTACTTCATGCCTTCGCGCACGATCGACTGGGCCAGCACGGTTGCGGTGGTGGTACCGTCACCGGCGTTATCGCTGGTCTTGGAAGCCACTTCCTTGACCATCTGGGCGCCCATGTTCTGCAGCTTGTCCTTCAGCTCGATTTCCTTGGCCACGGACACGCCGTCCTTGGTCACGGTCGGGCCGCCGAAGCTGCGCTCCAGCACCACGTTACGGCCCTTCGGGCCCAGGGTCACCTTGACTGCGTTGGCGAGGATGTTTACGCCTTCCACCATCTTGGCACGTGCGGCGTCGCCGAAAATTACGTCTTTTGCTGCCATGTCTTGAATCTCCGAATCTGGAAAGACCGTCGCGCGCCTTCTCTATATGAGAGGGGGACGGTCGGGAATCTGGGGTATTTGTTGGTGCGACGGGCGTCGATTACTTGGCAACCACGGCCATGATGTCTTCTTCGCGCATGACCAGCAGTTCCTGGCCATCCACCTTCACGCCCTGGCCGGCGTACTTGCCGAACAGAACGCGGTCACCCACCTTGACGTCGAGAGCGATATTGTGGCCCTTGTCATCCTTCTTGCCCGGGCCGACGGCCAGGACTTCGCCCTGGTCGGGCTTCTCGGCGGCGTTGTCGGGAATCACGATGCCGGACGCGGACTTGGTTTCGTTGTCCAGACGCTTGACGATCACGCGGTCGTGCAGAGGGCGAAGGTTCATGAATGCTCCTAGATATGCAAGTGTTATTCGAACAAAACGGCCAGCCACGAGGGCAATGCCGTCTGAAATTTGGTGTATCGAACAGGCGCTATTAGCACTCCGCCCTGACGAATGCGAATGATGGGGATGGAGTATGGGCATTTCAAGACCGGATTTGTGGAAAAACTGAGCTTGTGCTTGCGCACGGCCATGCTCTCCTCAGAACGCGGGAGAGACCGTGGCTGGGATGCTACTGAAAAACGAAGCATCGGCACTTTGCGGGGATCGCAGCCTCATAGATGTGACGATGCCAATTCGATGCAACCATAGTCTTGGACTATTCGCTTCTGCGTGCCTGCTTCAAGGCAGCCAGGACGAGGGTTTCCGCCCAGCAGCGGTTTCAAGGCCGCCAGTATCAGTGGCACAGTCAAAGGCGAGGCCGCGAGCTTCAATTCAGCGAGTTTGACTTCGCGGAAGTCTCCTTGCGAGACGGGACTAATACCAGTGCTCCATTGTTAGGCCCAGAATTAAATCGCGCAGATATTTCCATACATGCCAAGGAACTGGATGCTCGGATTTTTTTCATCGAACATCTTCAACTATATACTTAAGAAGAAGCTTACCTTCCAAACTGTCGCTCGCACGGTGCATGCACTTCATGCAAACACTGCAGGATCCAGCGCGGCGATGGATTCATTCATAGCGCCAACTATCAAGGAGAGCGAGAGCTGGGGCGGCGCTTAGCGTCGCGCGCTATCCCTCCCCGGTCCGAACGCCGGGGTTTCTCGCACTGACCGATGAAGTATTGCACTACAGTAACCATGGTCGATGGCCGGTTTTGCGCTCGCGTAGTTCGCCGCAGAACCTCCAGGGGCACCACAATCGAACGAGAGCGGAAAGGTTTCGCCTCGCGCCAGGAAGCACACGAATGGGCGGAGAAGGAGTTGGCCGACTATCTGCGCCAGCGTGAGGCCCTGAGAGTTCGACGCCGCGAGAGCAAGCGCCGGCGGCGGACACTCGTTCAAGAGCTTGGACCGCGGAGCAACGCCAAAATGCAAAGCAGCATGGTTCGTGTCGAGGCCTTGCAGGCATATACCGAGCCTTTCCAGCCAAACTCGCCGGATGCTGCCAGATTGTTGAGTGCCATTCGATCTCTTCCGGGAAATAAGATTGTGACCGTCTCCACGCGCCAAAATCCGAAGGCCTACGACATCGCTGAGAATGGGGCTGTCGGATACACACCTGGCCATGAAGCGGATTTTCTGAAGTCGCTTGATGATTGTCTTTGTGGCTACGCAAGCGCGGGCATAACGATTCGCCAGTTCATTCCCGGGACCAGCACAACAATAAAGAACTCCAGCGGCAAGGAAATTTCGATTCCTTGGAAAGCGCTCTATGGGGTTTACATCTCCGGCGACGGCATCCGACCATTGCCCGCAGAAGAGGTCAAGCGTGCCGCAAACCACGCAGTCGATGGAACACCGATGGAACCTGAGAACTACGTAATCTTCGAGGATTTCCAGGTGGTCTTGGCCGGATTCCCAGCTCGATAGGGCCTGTAACCAAAGCAAAGGTTATGCTCTGCGGCTCATAAGCCTGCCGGAGAACGCCCGGCGCCGAAGGGAGGCTACCCGTAGACCCAGTTGGCCCGCCGCAGAGGGTGCAAACCATGCGGCGAAGGCTTTGACTTGAGAGACGTAGAAGAGAGCGTGCAAAACCTGGGGAGGCCGCTAGGCGTGAAGTGTGATTCGGAGTTAAAGGACGGAGGTCGCAGTTCGAGGGTCGGAAGCCATCCTGCATTCTAGATGGCTCATTGGCCTCACAACGGGTGCCGGGGAGCTCGCCCCCGCTTGGGCGCGCTCTCCTTTCTCAGGAAAGAGTTGAGGCTCGAATGGAGAGGGTGAGCCGACCTTGATGTACGACAACCCCCAAGGTAAGTCGGCAGGATGTTGTATCTGGCATCTAGCTTGCGATGCATCAATGGGAAAGTGCGCATACGACCTACGCTTCCGAACAGGCAAAGATATTTTTCGCGCCTCGTCCGCCAAGGCAGGAGGATTGTCATGACCGCGATACTACAACCTGGAAACGAGGAAGGCCTCCAGGTTTCCGTTAGCACATTCGGCTGATAAGTAACGCCTGCTGGCGCTGTTTGGTTCCGGAGAATTATCATGGTCATGACTACTATGTCCCTCACGCCAACGATCGTTTCACGAACGTACACTGTCGGTCGCGCCCTTCTAGGCTCTCTTTTTTTATTTTCCGGACTCTTGAAGATCGGCAGCTTTGCGGCCTATTCTGCATGGGTTGCCAGTGCTGAACTACCAAGCCCGGATTTGCTTCTGGTGCTAACCATCGTGATTGAAATTGGTGGTGGACTGACCTTGATCTCCGGCTGGAACGCGCGGTTAGGCGCGCTGCTTCTTGCACTGTTCCTGGTGCCCACGACCATCATCTTCCACGGCTTCTGGCGCGCCGATCCCGCAGACTTCCTGAATCAGCTTAATCACATTTTGAAGAATATCTCAATCTTGGGCGGTATGCTGGTTGTATTCGCCATTGAGTCATCACGTATTCAAGCAAGAGCCGCATAGGCGCTATGGCGGCAGAGATCCCAAACCCTTTCTACGGCTGCACAGCAGGCACAGCAGCGCGCGCTACGCAGCGACTTTTGGAATTTCTGGAGAACAACGCACCCATACTCATTGACTATGCCGGGGCAAGGCATGAAGGACGCCGCATCTCTAAGAATGGCTACAGGGAATGGCTACAGGGCGACGGCGTGAAAGGGGTTCGAGATGCGTACCATGGAGAACATTGCGATTTCTATTTCGAGTGGGCCGTCGTGGCGAGGCGAGCCGACGGAAATGTGCGAGCACAAGGGCATCGGACATCCCGATAGCCTATGCGATGGGGCTGTCGAAGCTGCGGCCCGCGCCTTGTGTCGCGCCTACCTCGAAGCCTATGGAGCAGTCCAGCACTTCAATCTGGACAAGGCGCTACTCATCGGCGGCATGAGCGCGCCAAAGTTCGGCGGTGGCAAAGTGCTGCGCTCAACGCGATTGATAGTGTCCGGCCCTGTTACCAAACTTCCGTCGGCCAAGGCCGAGCTAATTGTCGAGCAGGCCATTCGCGAGTACCTGGCAACGTCCTTGGGCGGTATTGGCAATGACATCCGCATCGAGCCAATCCTCCGCCCTTCAGCCCCGAACCTCCGGCGTGTGCCCAATGCAGCGTCTCTTCCACTGTCCAATGACACATCCTTTGGCGTCGGCTATGCGCCACCCTCATCGCTTGAAAGAGCGGTCCTGTTAGTTGCCGACCTTCTGCGCTCACGTGCCGACAGGGGAGTGTTTGAGGCGGCGGGCCTCGATTACAAGGTAATGGGGAGTCGGCTGGGCGAGCATCACCGTCTAACTATTGCACTGGCGTTTGTCGACCGATGCGTCCACGGCGTCGACGAGTACTTCATCCTCAAGGGGCGAATTGAGTCGTATCTGGCCGAGCGCATCGGCACTGAGTGTGAGATTGCAATCAATACCCTCGATAGCCGGGATGCGTGCGACGAAAGCGGGATTTACCTGACGGTCACTGGCTTGAGCGCTGAGCATGGTGATGACGGCCAGGTCGGCCGCGGAAGCCGAGTTAATGGCCTGATTACCCCCTATCGGCCAATGTCGCTGGAGGCCGCAGCGGGCAAGAACCCGGCGTCACATGTCGGCAAGCTCTACAACGTGCTCGCCCACCGGTTAGCCACTCATATTCAGGCAAGCTTGGATGGCGCGGATGAAGTCATCGTCCGGCTTCTCTCCGGAATTGGACGCCCCATCGACCAGCCCCAACTGTTTGCCATTGATGTCGTGGCCGAGCGCGGCATCTCGAGCGCCCAGAAGCAGCAAGTTCGTGAACTCGCGACGCAACAGCTGGCGAGGTGCGCGGACTGAAGCGATTCAGGGGCGCGTAGCTTCCGGATTGTGAAATCAAGGCATACCGTTTGTGCGGGGAGTACTTCAGCAGCCTGCTAGAAGACCGCTACCGAGCCATGGACCAGCTCATTGACCAAGGCAGGAAGCAGTGCTTACCTGCACAGGCGGAAAGCCATCACCTGGCGCATGCGCCCAACCGTCTTGACCCAGCCGAAGCCTTGCTCGATCAGCTTGCGCTTTTGCTGCGAGATGGCATATCCCTCGCTGCGGGCAATGGCATCAGGAACCGCCGAGCGCCGACCCGAGGTGTTTTGCGCCACATGCGGCGTCACCTTCATCTCCAGGCAGGCCTCAATAAACTCCTGCGCGTCGTAGCCCTTGTCTGCACCCACTGTGATTTCGGTGTCCGGATTGTCCGTCACCTGCCGGGCATCGTTGAGCATGACTTTGGCAGCCTCGCGCTCGGCGTGTCCATCAGCGGTGCTCACCAGGGCGCTGACCACCAGGCCGTGGCGGTTGTCACTCAACGTATGCCCCATGTAGCGCAGTTCACTGCCAGTCTTGCCTTTGCGATAAAGCTTCGCATCTGGATCGGTACTGGATTGATGCGTCTCGTTGCTGCGCTGGTGCCCCCTGAAGTTGCCGCTATCGTCGTCGCCGTCGCTTCCATCCTTGCGGACAAAGCTCTTGTGGCCTGCCCACGCCTGTATCAGCGTGCCGTCCACGCTGAAGTGCTCGCCCGACAGCCAGTTCTTCTTCTGCGCAAGGGCCAGCACCTCGTTGAAGAATTCGATTACCGCGTCGTGTTGGATCAGACGCGCGCGGTTCTTGGTGAATACCGTGGCCACCCAGACTGCGTCGTCCATCGACAACCCGATGAACCAGCGAAACAACAGGTTGTACTGCGTCTGCTCCATAAGTTGGCGCTCGGACCGAATGCTGTAGCGCACCTGCAGCAACATCGCTCGCAGCAGCTTCTCCGGCGCGATGCTCGGGCGACCGCCCTTGATGTCGGCCTCATACATCCCCGCGAACAGCCGATCCATCTTCGCCAAGGCCTGATTGACCATGGTGCGGATCGGGCGCAGTGGATGGGACTTGGGCACGAAATCGTCCAGCCGCCGCATGGTGAACAAGCTTTCGGTGAAGGTGTCTGCGCGGCGCATGCGATGTCGGAGAGTGAATCGTGTTGAGTTCTCAGATCAACGTTTCGACCTGTCGATGCGCTGACTCGGGGTCGAGGTACTTCAGCAGCCTGCTAGGCCCGGTATATGGGGAGCACAGCAACCTCGGCGCCGGCATCGGCTGGCTGTGCGGCTTCCGCAGCCTTCAAACACATGCGTCATGTGGCGTTCGACATTCATTCCCCCAACCGGCACCCACTGCACCCCCGACCACCCATGAACGCTTGATTGAAATCAAGAAGCAAATCGACTGGTCGCCCAGAATTCAAATGTAATTTATGCGCTGCAGGTCCTCCTAGTCGCCCCAAGGAGAGGATGGAATGCCGACCAAGTCCACTACCCCTCATGGGGGGAATTACGGCGTCACCGGTGCCCAGGCAGTTCCAACGGCCGCCACGGGCCCAGCCGCCTCCCAGCAACTGGTGCGTGACCCAGTCTGTGGCATGGAGATTTCCCCACGGGAGGCGGCTGCCAGCACGGAAGTCGACCAGAAGCGGTATTGGTTCTGCTCCTCACGCTGTGAGCACGCTTTCCTCGCCAACCCGGCGAAATATATTCCTCACCCCGTTGATGAGCGTAGCTCGGCTGGGCCCTCTAGCATTGCGAGCCCACCGGGCGTCGCTCCTATCTCTGCGGCAACGCCCGCGCTGGCGTCCAGCGCCGCTAAGCAACTCGCTAAGGACCCCATCTGCGGAATGATGGTGGACAAAGCTAGGGCCCTGTCCGCCGAGCGTGGCAACCGCAAGTACTACTTCTGCAGCGAGAACTGCCTTCGGACATTCGAGTCGCCAGAGAGCGAGTTGAAAGCCATGAAGACGCGCGTGACCATTGCTCTCACCGGCGTGCTCGCGCTGGCGGTGCTACGGGCTGGCGCCTTCCTGGCGCTGGCAGCCGGGGCGACGCTGCTGACCTGGGCCCCGATTCCCGCCTTGCCTTGGTTCACGTGGGGGATGTGGCTATTCCTTCTCGTCACGCCGGTCCAGTTCATTGGCGGCTGGAGCTTCTACAAGGGCGCGTGGAACGCCATCCGGACGCGCAATATCAATATGGACTTCCTCATCGCGCTGGGAACGTCCGTCGCCTACTTCTACAGCGTCGTAGTGCTGTTCTTTCCGTCTTGGTTGCCCGTCAAGGTCGAAGAGCGAGACGTCTACTTTGAGGTGTCGGCGGTCATTATCGCCTTCGTGCTGCTGGGGAAATACATGGAGGAAATCATCAAGAAGAAGTCCTCCGCCGCTGTTCGACGCCTGCTCGACCTACGCCCCGCCGTCGCTCACGTGCTTCGCGATGGGAGGGAGGTGGAAATCCCCGCTGAAAGCATCATGGTGGGCGAAGCCGTCGTTGTACGCCCCGGCGAGAAGATTCCCACTGACGGCAAGGTTATCGATGGCCAATCCAGTGTCGATGAATCGATGCTGACCGGCGAGTCGATGCCCGTGGAAAAGAAACCCGGTGCCGCAGTCATTGGCGGCACGCTTAACCGCAGTGGCGCCTTCACCTTCCAGGCCACAAAAATCGGAGCGGACACCGCACTCGCTCAGATTATCAGGATGGTCGAGGACGCCCAGGCCAGCACCGCGCAGATTCAGCGACTGGCCGACCAGGTCACCGGCTACTTCGTACCTGCGGTTGTTTCGGTTGCGCTGTTGGCATTAGTGAGCTGGACCGTCGCCGGTCATTTTCCACACGGACTGCTCGCATTCGTGGCTGTTCTGATTATCTCCTGCCCCTGCGCGCTGGGCGTCGCCACGCCTGCGGCGCTGATGGTCGGCGTCGGCAAGGGAGCGGACAACGGCATCCTGATACGCGGCGGTGAAGTGCTGGAGCGCGCCGAGAAGCTCACCGCGGTTGTCTTTGACAAGACCGGGACGATTACGCGCGGAGAGCCGACCTTGACCGATGTCATCCCCTTTTCTGGGCGAGAGGAATCAGACTTACTGACCCTCGCTGCCGCTGTGGAAGCCGGGTCCGAGCACCTTTTGGGCGAAGCCATCGTTCGGGCCGCACAGCATCGCGCGCTCACCATTCCCAAGGCAGCCGGCATCAGCGCGTTGTCTGGCATGGGCATTCAGGGCCTTGTAGACGGTCAGCAAGTCTGGCTGGGCAACCGGCGTCTCTTTGCACGCCAAGGCATCCCAACCGATGCGGCCGAAGCCGTACTCGGGAAGCTCGAAGCCGATGGCAAGACGGCCATGTTGGTCGGCGCCGGCACACAACTGCTCGGCGTAGTGGCCGTGGCTGACACAGTGAAACCGGAAGCGAGCGAGGCGGTCGCGGCATTGAAGGCGCGCGCCATCAAGGTTGTGCTACTGAGCGGTGACAACCGCCGCACCGCCGAGGCAATCGGCCGGCAGGTTGGCATTGAGCATGTCATTGCCGAGGTGATGCCGGAAGACAAGGTCGAGACTATTCACGCATTGCAGAAGCAAGGGGAGGTCGTGGCCATGGTGGGAGACGGCGTCAATGACGCACCGGCGCTTGCCGCAGCGGACATCGGCATTGCCATCGGCTCAGGCTCGGATGTCGCGAAGGAAACTGGGAGCATCATTCTCATTCGTGATGACGTGCGTGACGTAGTCGCCGCCATTGAGCTGTCCCGCGCGACGATGCGCAAAATCAAACAGAACCTCTTCTGGGCGTTCATTTACAACACCATCGGCATCCCTGTCGCTGCATTTGGACTCCTGAACCCCATCTTTGCCGCAGCAGCAATGGCGCTGTCCTCATTGAGTGTGGTAGCCAACTCCGCATTGCTAAAGCGTGTACGACTTGGCTCCAAAATTACCAGCCCGGAGGCGAGATGAAACACGCGGTGGCATGGATTTGCGCTGCCCTTGCAATGCTACTCGCGGCAGCTATCGTCTACCGGTTTGGGCTGACACCGCTCACCATACTGGTTGGCCTATTCCTGCTGTCATGTCCGGTCGTTGTGGTGTGGTTGAGTCTTCGCCTTTCGCGACAGTGCGAGCGCGATATACGAGACGCAGTCGAGCGTGAACTCCAAGACAAACGTTGAAGAGAGGGCCTATGAACTGGTTATGACAGAATCTCACTTGGCTCCTGCTTAGCGGAACGGCCCTCATCGCCCTGATAGCCTGGCAGCGATTCAATAGCCGTCGAACCAAGCAGGACAGCGGGAAACTCTCCACAACGCAGGAGTACAGCTCCACTATCCGCGACCCTGTCACCGGCAACAAGGTCGATATTGCGCACGCCATCACAGCGAACTTCGAGGGTCTCTCGTTTTACTTTGAATCCGAAGCGTCACGAACAATTTTTCAGCAAGATCCAGCGAGATACATACACCGACATCATCGGCACCACGGCTGCTGCTAGGCGATACCGCGTTCGCTTTATAGGAGGAAAACATGAACCACGACCACAACAGTCATGAGCGGCCTGCGGACGCACTGCGCACCTTGGCCAGGTCCAAGCTGGTCATGATTGGCTTTCTGCTGGTGATTGCCTACTTCCTATGGACTGAACACCGGGCACACGTCATTCAGATTCTGCCATTCCTCCTGCTGGCCGCCTGCCCCCTAATGCACATCTTCATGCACGGTGGACATGGACACGGTCACGGTCACGGACCGGATGACGCCACAAAGGACACGAACACCAAGGGAGAGCGATGATGCAACCCGAAACACAATCCAGCTACGGTCTATGGTCGCTGGTCATTATCAACTCCGCTGTCTTCATCATCTTCGCCTTCAGCTTCACCAAGCCGAAGACCCAGCGCGACTGGCGCTCTTTTGGCGCGTTTCTCAGCGTTTATAGTGGCGCTCTTTACGGAGATGTACGGCATTCCGCTGACCATCTATCTCCTGCTGCCGTGGCTTTCGGCGAAGTTCCCGGGAATCGACTTCCTCTCGCATGATGCCGGTCATCTTCCCGAGATGATTTTCGGTTGGAGCGGCAACCCGCACCTGGGGCCATTTCACATCGCCAGCGACATTCTAATTTTTGGCGGCTTCATCATGCTGTCTTCCGCTTGGCGCATTCTGTACCTGGCCCAGCAGCAGCACCGCCTCGCGACCACTGGTCTCTATGCGCGCATGAGGCACCCTCAGTATGTCGCTTTCGTCCTGATTATGTTCGGCTTCCTGCTGCAATGGCCGACGATAGTCACTCTGGTTATGTTCCCCATCCTGGTCTGGATGTATGTTCGGCTGGCCAAGGCAGAGGAGCAGGACGCACTGGCCGAGTTCGGGCAGGCCTATGAGGAATATCGCCAAAAGACACCAG
Organism: Ralstonia pickettii DTP0602; assembly: GCA_000471925.1. NCBI lineage: Bacteria > Pseudomonadati > Pseudomonadota > Betaproteobacteria > Burkholderiales > Burkholderiaceae > Ralstonia > Ralstonia pickettii. The sequence continues at coordinate 1,886,025 of CP006667.1, read as the reverse complement.
CATTCATTCCGCACATCTCAGGCCGAGATGTTCCGCGAACGCGTCCTCATTGAATTCAACCGTAATCTTCCTTGCACACGGAGGCTGCCATGAAGCCCTTCAAGACTGGTGTGACGCTATCTGCCACAGTCGTGCTCTTCTACGTTCTATGCACGCTCGTTTGGATGGTTCTTCCTGAGCCCTTCATGAATTTCATGAACGCGCTCTTTCACGGCCTCGATTTTCGGCGCCTTCAGACGGGCGAACCGATATCTTGGTGGTCCGTCATTTACCCGGCCTTCGTGTTTGCCGTGTGGTTCTTTGCTGCCGGGGCTTTCTTTGCATGGTTACACAACAGCCTTCGGGGAGAGACCTGACACCAAGAATGGCGACTACCGATATGACTTCAAGGCTTAGCGCCACAGCTCTTTTGGAGCTCGTGTTGTCCAGACCGGCGGCCGGCTTCGAATAGCGGTGGCAGTCGAATTTTCTTGGCTTACCCGAAAGATTAAAAGGTCTCTATGGAACCGCGTCAGCAGCAGTTTTCCCTATGGTATGTGGTCCTAGCAGTCTCGGCGATGCTCATCCTTCAGAGCGTCCTGTTCTCATCCCATGTCGAGACGCTACCGTACAGCGACTTCAAGGTCCTGCTCAAGGCCGGAAAGCTCAAGGACATCACGCTTGGAGAAGGAGCCATCACCGGCACGCTCAGCACCACTGGCATTGAGACGCTGCTCCCCAAGCAACAGGTCGAAGAGATGTTGCGCCAGGGAAAGGGAGACCACCCCTTCTCCACGCTTCGGGTCAACGACCCCAATCTGGTCCAGGACCTCGAAGCTGCCAAGGTGCGCTTCGTCGGCCAGGCCGACAGCAAGTGGATTGGCACGCTGCTGTCGTGGATTGTTCCTGCAATGCTCTTCTTTGCCGTCTGGAGCTTCCTCATCAAGCGGGTGGGCAGCGCCGCCGGCGGGATGATGGAAATAGGCAGGAGCAAGGCAAAGGTCTACATGCAGAAAGAAACGGGGGTGACGTTTGCCGACGTGGCCGGCATCGATGAGGCAAAGGAGGAATTAGCCGAAATCGTCAACTTCCTGAAAGACCCGCAGCGCTATCGGCGTCTGGGTGGCAAGATTCCCAAGGGCGTACTGCTCCTGGGGGCTCCTGGCACCGGCAAGACATTGTTAGCAAAGGCAGTAGCCGGGGAAGCTGGCGTGCCGTTCTTCACCATGAGCGGCTCGGAGTTCGTTGAAATGTTTGTTGGCGTGGGGGCGGCGCGGGTGCGCGACCTGTTCGACCAGGCCGAGACCAAGGCGCCCTGCATCATTTTCATCGACGAACTGGACGCGCTGGGTAAGACGCGCGCGCTCAACGCCGTAGCCGGCAACGATGAACGCGAACAGACCCTGAACCAGTTGTTGGTTGAGATGGACGGGTTCGACACCAACAAAGGCGTCATCATTATGGCGGCCACCAACCGGCCCGAAATCCTGGACCCAGCGCTACTGCGCCCCGGTCGCTTCGACCGCCATATCGCCCTGGACCGTCCTGACCTGAAAGGGCGCGAGCAGATTCTCAAGGTACACGTCAAAAATGTCGTTCTTGCCCCAACCGTCGACCTGACCAAGCTGGCCGGGCGCACCCCCGGATTCGCGGGCGCCGACCTCGCCAACCTTGTCAACGAGGCCGCACTGCTGGCTGCTCGCAAGGGCAAGGATGCCGTAGAGATGCCAGACTTTGACGAGGCGCTGGACCGCATCGTAGGCGGCTTGGAGAAGAAGAGCCGCGTGATGAATCAGCAGGAGAAAGAAACCATCGCGTACCACGAGGCGGGTCATGCCATCGTCGCGGAATTGCGGCCGCATGCTGACCGAGTTTCCAAGGTCTCCATCATCCCCAGAGGTGTCGCCGCATTGGGGTACACGCAGCAGACCCCGACAGAGGACCGCTATCTCCTGAAGCAAAGCGAACTGCTCGACCGGCTCGATGTATTGCTTGGAGGTCGCATTGCCGAACAGATTGTCTACGGAGACGTTTCGACCGGTGCGCAAAATGACCTGCAACGCGCAACAGACATGGCTCGCCAGATGATTACGCAGTTCGGCATGAGCGAGCAGCTTGGACTTGCTGCTTACGAGGACATGCCGAACCCGCTCTTTACCGGACCAGGACTGATGCCCCGGCAACGCAAAGAATACAGCGAGAGTACTGCGCAAATCATTGATACAGAAGTGCGGACGATTCTGGGCGACGCCAGCCAGCGGGTGAAGCAGACATTGCTTGCAAACCGGCACAAGCTGGACGCGCTGGCAAAGCTACTGCTCGAACAGGAGGTCGTAGACCGACCTTCGCTGGAGCTGTTGCTCTCCGAGAAGGTTACCCCTCTCACACCCGGCAAGCCTCACCCAGCCACGCCCAATGTGCCCGATTCGCGGAAGGTGAGCCATGAAAATGAAGGCAAGTAGCAAGGGGGCTCCATCCCAGGCAAGCGCCGTCTCCCATGAGACCTATGAGGAGAATTCCACCTGCTTCAAATCGAACTGGTCAAACTACAGAAGCACTTCATTTCCTGCAGCGACCGGATTCTGGCGATTTTTGCGGGACGGGATGCGTCTGGGAAGGATGGGACCATCAAGCGCATTGTCGAACACCTCAGCCCGCGTGAAACGCGCGTCGTGTTGCTCTACGTCGGCGTATCAGAACGATAGCGCGGTAGCAGTCCCCTGACAGTCTGGTAGGCTCCTGCCGCTGGCAAACATCCCTCCAGAGAGAAGCTCCTTCCACACAGAACTTGCCAATCATTCTAACGTTCACTAGAATGACGACATGAGAGAGTTAAAGAACCACCTGTACGAGCAGGTCGCGCGCATCGGGAAAGCCGTAGCCAGCCCGAAACGTCTGGAGCTCATCGAACTTATGTGCCAGGGTGAGAAAACCGTCGAGGTTCTGGCCGCCCAGGCAGAAATCAGCGTGAAGCTCGCCAGCGCTCATCTCAAGGAGCTGCGCCAGGCTCGTCTCGTCGAGACCCGCAAGGATGGGAAGTACGTCCAGTACCGTCTGGCCAGCACCAGCGTGGCCGACCTCTGGGTAACGCTTCGCTCAGCGGCCGAGGAGCGGCTAGTGGAATTGCAGGTGGCCTTGGCGTCAATCCTCGAGCATGGCGACGACCTCGAAGGATTCGACCGTGCTGCCATCTGGAAGAAGGCTAGGGCCGGAGAAGTGCTGGTTCTCGATGTGCGCCCAGCTGAGGAGTTCGCCACGGCCCACTTGCCGCATGCTCGTTCCCTGCCGCTCGACGAGCTCAGGAAGCGGATTGCCGAGTTGCCGAAAGACGTGCCCGTCGTCGCGTACTGCCGAGGCCCCTTCTGCCTGATGGCCAAGGACGCTGTCGAGCTCCTACGCAAGAAGGGCTATCGCGCCTTCCACCTGACTGATGGCGTGGCCGAGTGGCGCGCTCACGGGCTGCCCATAGAGGAATAGAGCAAAGAAGGCGCATGTCGTGTTGGCCTACCACCTCTATAGGGCGACGAATGCACCGACGACGCCTCATGGCAGGCTGGCGCACTCGCATCCATGGCGGGTTTCCACCGCTACAGCCTTGATGAGCTCACGGAACACGCGGGCCGACTAGGCGCCAGTGTCCAGACACAGGAAACAGTCATGTTCTTCCGCCAACGTCCCACTGAAAACGCCACCCTTTCCTATTTCTTTGGATGTGCCGGCGTCGGCAAGGCTGTTGCCGTCGACATTGTGGCCGGCGACGAGGACTGGTTCATCTCCGAGGCGAGAAAGGCGGGGGTGGTGATAGCCCATGTCATCGACACTCATGTGCATGCTGACCATTACTCTGGCGGGCTCGCGCTGGCGCGCCAGGTCGGTGCACCGTACTACCTGCATGAGAGCAACAAGGCGCGGGTTTCATTCGACTTCACGCCGCTGCACGATGGGCAGCGACTGGAGGCAGGCAATGTGCTGCTCGACGTGCTGCACACTCCTGGCCACACACCCGACAGCGTGTGCCTGCTGGTGCGCGACCTGCGCCGGGGCGACGAGCCCTGGTTCGTCATCACCGGAGACACACTGTTCGTGGGAGCCGTTGGCCGGCCGGACCTAGCCGGGAGAGAACGCGAAATGGCCGCCCAACTGCACGATAGCTTGCATCGCAAGCTGTTGAATCTCCCTGCCGAGCTTGAGATTTATCCTGGACATCAAGCTGGCAGCGCCTGCGGCGCAGGCCTTTCTGGCAAGCCTGCATCGACCATCGGGTTCGAGAAACGGTTCAACCCGAAGCTCGAAATGTCGCGGGATGCCTTTGTCGATGCGGTGGTTGCCGACATCCCGCAGCAACCGGAGAACATGGCTCGCATCATAGAGGTTAATCTGCGTGGCATTGAGCCCGAAGGTGCGCGCGATTGAAGCCGCTCTCGATTGACTTCGGCATACGTGCCAATCTTGGCCAGATTCTGCAGCAACTGCTGCAGGTGCTGCTCGTAGGCATGACCATTGGCATGATGCGCAACGTTGTACCGGCGCTCGCCGAGACCGAGTTCGGGGTGCAACGTGGGTCGTTCATGCTACTGGTGGCCTTCGTCGTGGCATTCGGCTTCGTCAAGGGTGCTATGAACTTCGTTGCGGGTCGCCTGGCGGAGCACATCGGCCGCAAACGAGTGCTGCTCATCGGATGGCTTGTAGCGCTACCGATTCCACTGCTTATCTACTTCGCGCCATCGTGGAACTGGATTGTCCTGGCAACTACCTTGCTCGGTGTGAATCAGGGCCTGACCTGGTCAATGACCCAGACGGCCAAGCTCGACATTACGCGAGCCGACCAGCGCGGCCTGGTTATCGGGCTGAACGAATTCTCTGGCTACGTGGGTGTCGCCGTGGCAGGAGTGGTCACGGGCTATGCGGCTTCCATCTTGGGTCCGCGCGAAGGATTGCTGTGGTTCGGCGCTGCCGTCATTGGGCTGGCGACATTGCTCGCCTGGCTGGTGGTGATGGAGACGCTGCCCTGGGCCCAGGCTGAGGTCAAACGCCACACCGCCGACACATCCGCGATAGTGCTTCACCCACGCTACCCGCCGGGCGTAAGCGAGCAACCATCGAGCAGCGAGATGTTCGTCCTGATGAGTTGGCGCGACCGCCGAATGGCCGCGCTCTGCCAGGCCGGGCTAGTGGAGAAGTTCGTTGACGCGCTGGTTTGGGCCTTGTTTCCCATCTACCTACACCAGCAGGGAGTGAGCCTGCCCGGCATTGGCTGGATAGTGGGGGTCTACGGCTTTACCTGGGGCGGCGCCCAGCTATTCACCGGTAAATTCTCGGACAAGGTAGGCCGTCAGCGCCTCAATGTCGGGGGTATGTGGGTGTGTGGCGCTGGCGTGGCCCTGCTGCCGCTAGGCAGCGGCTCGGTTTGGTGGAGCACCTCGGCCGCCGTGACCGGGCTGGGCATGGCGATGTTGTACCCCAATCTGAGCGCTGCGGTAGCCGACATCGCACACCCCAGTTGGCGGGCGTCCGCCATTGGCATCTACCGCTTCTGGCGCGACCTCGGGTATGGCATCGGCGCGCTCTGCCTGGGCGCAGCTGCGGCGCTCGGTGGCCGCGTCGAGAGTGCATTCTGGTTCGTCGCCATCGCGATGGGACTGTCTGGCCTTGTACTGTATCACTGGGGAGAGGAGACGCATCCGCGTCTCAACCCAGCAGGCTAATTTCCTCTTAACGCACTGGCCGCCGTGTTCGGCACTGCTGGGTCTGGACCGCTTAGCACGCTAGCGTTGCCATTGATGCCCGGGCCTAGGGTGGTCAGGTCATGCCAGTACTGTATCGACAAACTTGCAAGGCATGAATAGCAAGTTGTACTGAGAATAGCACCATGAACACCGCCGTTACTTGGAAAAGCAACGATAGGTTCAGCCGCTTTCCATAACGGCTCCAAGCCTAGGCGAGGATGCCAGCGCAAGCCAGCCCAGGTACGCCACCGAGCGCGAGATGCCCGGCACCGGCACCGGCACCGGCACCGGCACCGGCACCGGCACCGGCACCGGCACCGGCAGCAATCGTAGCCGCCTCGACGCCCTCCCGGCCGGCCATCAGAAGCACAAACGCGAAAATGGTAAGCCAGGGGCCGAGAGCTTTCTTCTCTGGCACCTGCACGAGCGAATTTCGCGGGCTATTGCCTTGCCGTGCCGAAGCATTGCCAGGGGCAGGATATGACCAGGGTGCCTGCAAACACGGCGAGCCAGCCTTCGGCCTGCGGACTGGCGCCGCCAACCCGAAACAGGGTCGCGCCAAGTGCTCTGACCCAATCGGGGCAGCGACAATGCCCCCGTTTGTCGCAGTGGCCAGATGCTGGCGGCCAGTCCTTTGCAGAAAGGCAAGGGTGATCGCCGGCGGCAGTCCTCAAGGTTGGCGCGGCTGCATCCAGTTCTGGTGCATCATCATGTGGTTCATCATCATCTGCTGCATGCCCATGTACTGGTCCGTCATGTACTGCCGCTGCTTCATCTGCTCAGGAGTGAGCTTCGAATAGTAGCCGCCCATCTGTCCCCACCCCATCATGGGGCCGCCCCTCATGTGCCCGCCCATCATGTGCCCGCCCATCATCCCAGGCCCCCACATACCGTGCATCATGCCCATCGTGCTCTGCATGGCCGTCCAGTGTTCCTGAAGCAACTTCTGGCGCTCTTGCGGGTCTTGCGTTTGGCGGATCTTGTCCATCTGCTCCTGCATCTTCCGCATGTTTTCCTGAATCTGCGCCGCCTGCTTGTCGAACTCGGCGACGTTGGGTTGCTCCTGTTTCGCTGGAGCACTCTTGGCAGCAGGCTTACTTTGTTGAGCTAGCGCAGGAGTTACGCAAAGCATGATTGCGGATAATGCTGCCCCTATGAGTTCCTTCTTCATCGTGCCTCTCCTATTGGCCTTTCTACCCCAGTCGACGGTCAGTCTCAAGGCTACTGATTCGAAGTCAGGACAAACAAACATATGCGTTTGCCCGTCCCTTCTCCTATCCAAAAGATAATGCTCCTCAGGTGAAGAGAGTTGATGCAAGACAACAATTGAAAACAGCCTGCCTCAACGCGGACTGGTCCACGCCAATCGAGGCGCAGCTCTCATCCGCCACTCATCGGTAAGGTCGGTCACTAACCTGACTCAGATGACGTTAAGAGGGATTTTTAGATAGCGAACGCCATTCGCATCGGGCGGCGGCAACTCCCCGGCTCGGATATTGACTTGCACCGACGGCAGAAGCAGCGTGGGCATCGCCAGCGTCGCATCGCGCGCCTGGCGCATGGCCACGAACTGTTCCTCGTTCACGCCGTCATGTACTTGGATGTTGCCTTCGCGCTGAGCGCGCACCGTCGTTTCCCATGCAGGCTCGCGCCCCTCGGGCGGATAGTCGTGACACATGAAGAGCCGTGTATTGCTCGGCAGGTCCAGCAGCTTGCGGATGGAGCGATACAACTCGTGCGCGTCGCCGCCCGGGAAATCGCAGCGAGCCGTGCCGACGTCCGGCATGAACAGCGTATCGCCGACAAAGACCGCGTCCCCAATCTGGTAAGCCATGTCGGCGGGTGTATGTCCTGGCACATGAATCGCCCTGCCGATCAGGCCGCCGATGGCAAACGTCGCTCCGTCGTCAAACAGGTGGTCGAACTGCGACCCGTCGAGCCGGAACTCAGGCCCCAGGTTGAAGAGCTTCTTGAAGACCCCCTGTACGTTGCAGATGTTCTGGCCTATTGCTATCTGGCCACCCAGGTGTCGCTTCAGGTACGGCGCGGCAGACAGGTGGTCGGCATGCGCGTGCGTCTCGAGAATCCACTCGACTCGCAGTTCATGCGCGCGCACAAACGCAACGACCTTATCAGCGTTTGCCGTCGATGTCCGTCCCGCCTTGGGGTCGTAGTCCAGCACTGAGTCGATGATGGCGCACTCGGAGCGCCCCTCCTGAAAGACCACGTACGTCACGGTCCAGGTCGCAGGGTCGAAGAACGGCTGGATAGTTGGGTGCATGCTCGCCTCCTTGGATGCAGTACATTCTATTCACATACATTCTATTGTTCAATATAATATTAACAAACAAAGTGTAGACGACCTATGGACCAGCCCCACCCCACCATCGACCTCGCCACCATGCAAGCTGCCGCAGCGAACGCCTGCGCCTTGCTCAAGGTGCTTGCCAATCCGGACCGCCTGCTGCTGATGTGCCGCCTGTCCCAAGGCGAGTTGTCTGTCGGTGAACTGGAGGAACAGCTCGGCATCCGGCAGCCGACGCTGTCCCAGCAACTCGCTGTGCTCCGTGAAAGCGGTCTGGTGGCGACGCGCCGCGACGGCAAGAACATCTTCTATTCGGTGGCAAGCCCTCAGGCGCTTGCCGTCATGGCCGTGCTTTATCAACAGTTCTGTGCCGATACATCAGAGGACGCGACATGCTGATTGACCTAGCTAACTTCACCCCCGGCCTGTCGTTGGTCGGCGGACTCATCATCGGCGCGGCGGCCGCCGTGCTGGTGCTGTTCAACGGCCGCATTGTCGGCATCAGCGGCATCTTCGGCGGCCTGCTCAGCCTGCCCCGCAACGACATGGCTTGGCGCCTGACCTTCCTCGCCGGCCTGGTTGGCGCTCCTGTCATTTCGAGCCTGCTCGGCAAGCCGGCCATTGCGGATATCCAGGCAAGCTGGGGCGAAATCCTGGTCGCCGGCTTCCTGGTAGGCCTTGGCACCCGCTACGCCAGCGGCTGCACCAGCGGCCATGGCGTGTGCGGCATCTCGCGCGGTTCCATCCGCTCGCTGGTCGCCACCCTGACCTTCATGGTGGCGGGATTCTTGACCGTCTTCGTGCAACGGCACCTGATTGGAGGCTGATATGACCGCCATTACCGCACTCCTCGCAGGCCTGCTATTCGGTATTGGCCTGATGGTCTCCGGCATGGCCAACCCGGCCAAGGTGCTGGGCTTTCTTGACCTTGCAGGACCCTGGGACCCCTCCCTCGCTTTGGTGATGGTCGGTGCCATTGCCATTGGCTCGCTCGCCTTCCTCATTGCCAAACACCGCAAGCACTCCTTCCTGGGGCTGCCTGTGCAACTGCCGGCAAGCACGACCGTAACGCTTCGGCTGGTACTGGGCAGCGCCGCTTTCGGCGTCGGCTGGGGTCTGGCCGGCTTCTGCCCTGGTCCCGCGCTGGTTGCCCTGGGCGCTGGCTATCCGAAGGCCATTGGCTTTGTGGCGGCAATGGTTGCTGGCATGCTCGTGTTCGAGGTCGCGGAGCGCGCCAAATCAAGCATGCAACGCGCGTAGGCACGCCAGCATTGGCAGCGATGTCCACGTACGTCGCCCCCACATGCAGCCGTGTACCAGCCGGCAAAGTGTCGTGCACATTTCCCGCCGTGCCGATGACTTTTGGCACGAGACCCGTTCGCGACCTTACCGATATGCGCCCTCATTCCCGAAGCACCATCCGCCACTCCCGTGACTTTTGTTAAAGCGCACGCTCACCACCGGTGATTTTGGTCGAACCGGGCGCCGGGATCCGCATCGGGCCCACCACCCATATGGGGATCGGGAAAGCAGGAGAGCGCTGTTCCTGTGCCTCTCTTGTGATGCTTCCGTATTCGATCCAGAGTCAAACACTCCTTTGATCTGGATCATTCTTGCGAGTGTCAGCTGAGCTACTTTGCAAGATAGCAAGTCAGTACCTTCGCGGCGGGCGGACCGCCTCGCTGTGTGATGTATGCGGTAACGCACTGATTGTCGCAGGCCCGCCAAGGCTGGACCAACGGAGGATCACCATGGCAAACGAGCTGATTCTAATGCTGCATCCCGCGGTGGGAGTGCTGGCTATTCTCGCTGCCGTGTGGGTGATGGCTGAAACGCTGAACATCAGCAGCAGTAATGCAATGCGCATCCGCAGCGCCAGTATCGCCGTGGCCTGTCTTATCTGGTCGGCCTATTTGATTGGTGGCTATTGGTATGTCCTTCATTATGCAGTCGACAAAGCTTTGATCTTGGCTGGCCCATGGCCGTTTGCACACAGCTTCGTCATGGAGACCAAGGAACACGTGTTCCTGCCACTACTACTGCTTGCAAGCTACCTGCCCATTGCGGCTTCGAATGATCTAGCGGCCAACAAGGGGGCTCGTTTCCTTGTGTTTTGTTCGGCGGCGCTCATTGTCTTAATGGGACTGGCCATGGAAGGTGCTGGCGCGTTTGTCGCGATGGGGGCTAAGCTCGGCCTGCTGGGTGAATAGCTAAGAGGGGCAAGAAATGACTGGGACCGTCTGGTCGGGCGCCACCACGCAAAGCGGCGTTCGTCTAAATCAGCAAGGTGAAGTCAGGCTGGGCAAGCTGACTACATCCTTCGGGTTGTCGCTAGGCATCACCTCGGTGCTCAGCGCATTACTGGTGATACTCAAGGAGACAAACGAGCAAACTGTACTCGCCTGGATGAAGGCAGCCACTGGGCATCACTGGATCACCCATGGCCTGCTGGACGTGCTGGCATTCGTCATTTTGGGTTTCGCGCTCGGACGGCTGGCAAGCCGGCTGCAAAGGCATCCGATGGCCGTCGCGGTCATTGCTCTCGGAGGCGTCGTTTCCGGGGCGCTGCTAATTGCCGCCTTTTACTATCTGGCGTGAGCTCGCGCGCTTCGGCGCGCGCTCGCGACGTCTGCTTCCCGAAGCAGGGGGACGCGTGATGTACAGGAAGATCATGGTTGCGGTAGATGGCAGCAAATTCGGACCTGGCGCTCGCCGAGGCCGTGCATATTGGCAAGGCATGTGGGAGCGAGATCGCCATTGTTCACGTCATCGATAACACCTATCTGAGATGTGATCCTCTCCTTTTCGCCCCGGACGATCTGCGCAAGGCCCTCAGAGAAGACGGCGAGGCGTTATTGAAAGCCGCGCGTGAGCGCGTGGAGGCAGAACGGATTCCTTGTGCGACTCGCCTGAGAGACGAGCCAGCGGCTATCGGGGAAATCTCCACCGTCGTTGAGCAAGCTGCGCAAGAATGCGGCGCAGAGTTGCTGGTCATCGGAACCCACGGTCGCCATGGCATACGTCGAATACTGCTGGGCAGTGTCGCCGAAGCACTTGTCGGCCATAGCAGGCTTCCGGTACTGCTCGTTCGCCGCTGAGGTGGGTCACTTCTTCAACGGTTTCCCCGGGGGCCTGGTGGGACTCGCCGCGCTCCCCATGATCTTGAAATCCATGCCTGCTGCCTTGAAAGCGCCCCGGTAGACGCTATCGCGCGAAATACGGGACGCTGAAAGAACCGCCACCTCCACAGGGGAAAACGAGGCGGAGCCAACGCCGAACGAAGTGTCGTTGGTAGAAGCGTAGCAGAGGAACAAACAATCCGCCGCAGGGCTGGCGCCGACGGGCGAAATATGGGCTACACCTGAATTGTGCCGCCAATCGCCCCAAGGCACGTCTCGAGGTATTGGCGGATGGCTTCCTCGACGATCTGCTCAGCCTTACCGGCGGGAAGTTCGGTAACCGGACCAGATACGATGGAGCGAATTGGCCGCAGGACCTCTCCCCCGCCGAACTGTGGGGCGCTGATGCCGCCGACAAGCAGGGCCTTGTTCCATAGGATTCCCTGTAAGCCTGAGATAGTGTGCAAGCTGCAGCCTCAACGGCGCCATCACAATGGCTGTCTGGGTGTCCGACGCCTTTGTGCTCGACCATCTCTGTCGACTCACGCACACGTGACGATCCTTCGGTGACGGATGGAACGAAATTTTGTGGCGCTTTGCACGGATCTTCCTGACTTGCCGCCCTCATAGTCAAACTCTAGGTATTCCGCCCCCGGATTTGTTCCTGGCCAACCGTTTCCTGGCACACCGGAGCATTGCTGCTGAGGGCATCAGCAAAATGGTCTGCGCAGATTGCACCGGCGCGCTGACCGGCACATCGATGGGGGCTGAACACCCGGTACACCCATCGCTTCGTTGATCCCAATCAACTCAAGTCCCTGACTGCCGCATACCTTGTACTAGGAACTGTCATGTTTTCATAGGAGGATCTCCCATGTCCACCAACCATCGCCTCTCTACCCTTATCACTGCGGCCACCGTGCTCGCTTGGGTGCCACCAGCTTTCCCGGCGTCGCCGGCTACCGGCACGGAGCATGAGCAGCACCATCCTGAAAAACAACAAGATATGCCTCCGGTCGTAGCCCCCGGAGTTTCCAGCGATGCAAGGCTGGACGCCCAGGTTGCCCACCTGCGTGCCATCAGAGAGCGGCTTTCGCGGGCCAAAACGCCGGAAGAGCGCCAGGCCCTCTTGGTTGAACGCCATCAGGTCATGCAAGATGCAATGGCCATCATGCAAAAGGACATGATGAAAATGGGCGGCCCTGGTCGTATGGCTCCTGGCAAAGGAGTCGCCAAGGGGAACGCCCCATCAAATCAAATGCAGATGTGCCACGATATGGCGGGTAGTCACATGGCGTTCATGCAGGAAATGATGCAGACGATGGCCAACGACCAAGGCATGGGTCCGGGCATGGGTCCAGGGATGGGTGGAAAGATGGCGCCAGGCGGATGATGGGTCTAGCCGTAAGGTTTGGCCCTCGTGCGAAACAATCCCGTCGGACCGGAGACCTGCCAGCCCCTTGCCGTCCGGCCGTGCGCGCTTGCGACGGCAGTTCCGCTGCAGCAGCAGAATGGAGTAAGCGTCTGCGAAGCTTTCAGCGTAGCGTCGCCGGCGCCGAGCGTGCGGGTATGCCCGAAGTGAGGATCACATCATGGACAAGCCGGTATTCGATTATGCGGCCCGTTGGCAGCGCGCCGCGGCTTTGATGGAGCAGGAGGACGTCGACGCGCTGCTGCTGATGAAACCGGCAAACCTTGCATATTTCACTGGCGACGGTCGACCTTGCGCCCTGGCGCTGCTGACTCGCACGCTACATTGTGTTGTTGCCGTGCCGGCTTGTGATCTGGCCAGCATTCGTCGCACTTCCGTCGCAACCGAGCTTCGCTCTTTCCAGAGCGAAGTCGAGATGTTCCACGGCTTCCGCGATGTATTAAAGGAACTCGACCTTACACAGGCCACGATAGCCATCGAGAAGAATTTTTTCGACGCCGCCTTATATGAAGTCTTTGTTGCCCACATCCTACCGAAAGCCCATGTCGTATCCGCTACACCCATTGTTTCGCAACTCCGCATGTTGAAGGACGTGGCCGAAATGGCAAGCATAAAGGCTGCCGCCAAAGTAGCAGACTCGGGGATGGATGCGGTTTCGCGTGCGCTGCGGTCGGGGATTCGGGAAATCGAGATCGCCGGTGAAGCAGAATTCGCCATGCGAAAGGCTGGCGCCGAGGGATGGGCATCGGTAACGTATGTCGCCTCCGGCTGGAGAGCGGCGATGGCTCACGGTCCTGCATCCCTGAAAACCATCGCACCCGGAGAAGTCGTTCAGGTCCACGTTGCTCCAGTTGTGGACGGATACACTGCAGACCTATGCAGGACTTTTCTTGTCGAGCCGATAGCTACTGACGCGGCGAACGCATTGAGAGCCTACGTTATGGCGCAGGAGCGTGGAATTGCCGCGGCAGTCCCCGGGGCGGAACTGATGGGCATTGACGGTGCGATGGCCGCCTCGCTCGAACACGAAGGTTATGGGGATAAGTTCCTACGCCCTGTGTTCCATGGTATCGGGATCGAACATGAAGAAGCGCCCATCCCGGGCGGTCACGCAGTTGTCCATGGCGAGCAAAAAATCGATCATGTGATGGCGGGTATGGTACTCGGCGTCGGAAACTGCGGCATCTATCGCGAAGACTACGGTGTACGGGTCGAGGACACGATTTGGGTAAGCGAAGAAGGTCCGGTTCCCCTGACATGCTATCCGAAGCTCATTAACTGAAGGCTACGGAATGCTGCGTTCGATCACGCGCTGGCCGTCCGCCAGGTTGTTCGATGGATAGCGGATCAACTGGAGGCCCTCGGGCAGCGGGTCAAGCAATTCGGCCTCCTCCGCATTCCTGTGACCGATTCGCACTTCGCGCCGTGCCGCGCGGCCGTTCACGACCGAGAACACGCACCATGACGCCGTGTCGCACCGGAAGATCGAACTGACCGGGATCTTGAGCGCAATCTCTGCCCGCCATAGGCGGATCCTGGCGATCACGCGAAAGCCATCGCCTAGCTGTGCAGGCGGTTCGATCACGTCAATAATCACATTGGTCCGTTTTTCCTCGATGCCGAGGACCGAGATCTTGGTGAAGGCATGCGGCTCGACCCGCCGCACGATACCGCGGACCTGCGCTTCGCCGCCCCAGCCGTCAATATGCACCGGCATCCCCGCTTGCACCTTCACCGCTTCGGTGGACAGCAGTTCCGCCACGATCTCCAGGTCGTGCGGATCGCCGAGCGTCAGCAACGGCGTGCCTGCGCTCACGATCCGTTCACTGCGTTCGGGCAGTTCCAGCACCGCCCCTGCGACAGGGGCCGTCACCGCGACCATGGACGAGGACCCGCCCTTGAGCTCGCGCAATGCCAGCATGCCGGCCTCGGCCACCCGGACCTCCTCCAGCGCTGCGCTGGCCCGTGCCTGCGCCGCTGCCAGTTCATTGCCCGCGGTAATGCCAAGATTGGCGGCCTGCTCGCCCGCTTGCGGCGACAGGAAGCGCTCGCGCACTAGGCGGTCGATCCGCTGCCGCTCGCGCTGGGCTTGCGCATAGTCCTCGGCAGCGTGCCGGACCCGTTCCAGCGCCTCCCGATGCATCGCCCGCGCGGCGGCCACCCTGGCCCGCACCTCTTCCTGCTCCCGCGCACTCAGCGGCAATGGCGCCAGTTCGGCGAGGACCTGCCCGGCCTCGACCAGATCACCTTCGCGCAGTCCGATGCGCATCAGTCTGCCGCTGACCGGCGCCGTCACGACAAAGCGCTCCTTGCTTCGGGTCTCGCCCTCCTCGCTGGTTGTGACCTCGAGCGGGCCGCGCACGGCCTGCACCGTGTCAACCACCAACGGCGCAGGCGTCATCAGGTAGGCGGATCCGGCGATCAGCCCGATGGCGGCGAGGACTATGGCGGCCGTACCGCCCGACAGGCGCATGGCGTGCTACTCCCGCGTCTTCAGCACCGCGACCAAGTCAAGGTGCTGGAGGCGCCGAAAGACA
Organism: Ralstonia pickettii DTP0602; assembly: GCA_000471925.1. NCBI lineage: Bacteria > Pseudomonadati > Pseudomonadota > Betaproteobacteria > Burkholderiales > Burkholderiaceae > Ralstonia > Ralstonia pickettii. The sequence goes on along the minus strand of CP006667.1, from coordinate 1,870,927 downwards.
AGCAGGCCTGCCACGAGCGCGGCGCACGCTGCGGGCACCATGGCGAAGATGAGCGTGGTCCGCTCCAGCACAAGCGGAATCCGGAAGGCATCCCGGTCGAACACCGGCACCAGCAGTGCGCAAAGGCCATAGCCTACGGCGATGCCGAACGGCAATGCCGCGGCCGTCAGCAGCGCCTGTTCGCCAATCAGGATGGTTGCGACTTCGCCCAGCGAGAAGCCCAGCACTCGCAGGCTCGCCAGCTCGTTGCCGCGCTCGGAAAGCGCAATGCGGATATTGTTGTAGACCACGCCGGCGACGATGACCGAGGCAAACCCTGCCAGGACCAGGCTTGAAATAACGAAGGTACGATCCAGCGTATTGCCGATGCTTTCCAGCACCGCACTGCGCACGATGACGGAACTGATTGCCGGCAGGCGCTTCAGCCTCCTGTACAACGGCTCCGCCATTCGCGGGTCGATGCGGAGATGGACGCCACTGATGGCGGGGCTTTCGCCGAGGTGCCGCGACAATGCCTGGCGCTCCACATAGGCGCCAAGGCCTAGCAGGTCGTCAACGGTCGCTGTCACCGGCAGGGCGAAGACGTTGCGCCGTCCCTCCAGCAACGCCACCTCGACCCGGTCGCCGACTTGCAGGTGCAAGGCCGCTGCCAGCCTGGCGGAGATGACCAGTCCATCCGCGCTGACCTGCCGGCGCCCCATGGTATGGCCGACCACCTCGCGCAGGTCCGAATCGGCGTCAAGGCCCGTGAGTTCCACCCGCTTCGCGCGGTGGCCGTGGCGTAGCCAGACCGGGGCAACCCGAAAGCCTTCAGCTCGCAGGATGCCGGGCAGCTGCACCACGTCGAAGACGGCGGCCGCGGGTTGTGCGTCGGTGAAGATCAGCGTCACGTCGTCGTGCTGTGCCCGGCCGAACTGCAATGCGAGAATCTGGTTCACCCCGTCCAGCCCGAACCTGCCGACCACCATTAAACCGACGGCCAGGGAGATCCCCATCATCGAAAGCGCGGCCTTACCCGGCCGCCGGGCAAGGTTACGGAGGATCAGGCGCAACGGGATCGGCATCGCGCGCAGCAGGCCGATGCGATCCAGCAGGCCCGCGCGGAAACCCGCGGGCAGCTCCGGTCGCATGGCTTCGGCGGGCGGCAACCTGGTCGCGCGCCACACCGAGGCGCCGGCCCCAACCGTCGCCGCCGCTGTGCTCGCCAGCACGGCCAGCACCAGCGCGCGCGGGCTGAGCTCGGCCTGCAGTTGCGGAAAGTGGAAGTACTGGCGATACAGGGCCACCAGCAGTTGCCCCAAATAGAGCCCCGCCGGTATCCCGGCTGCGATGCCGACCCCGACGGTGACAAGCCCGAACCGCAGGTACTGGAGGGCGACAGTGCGACCTGCATAACCGAACGCCTTGAGCAAGCCGATCTCGGCGCGCTGGACGGTTACGAGTCGGCTCAGCAGGGCGTACAGGAGAAATGAGGATACCGCGAGAAACATCGCCGGCACGTAGGTGGCGGTGATGCCGATCTCGGCGAGCTCGTCGGTCAGGAACCGATGGGACAGCTGGTCCTCCCTGCCGTAGGCGCCGAGGCTGCCGTAGCGCGCCAGCACGCGGTCGAGCGGGCCGATGACCTGGCGCGCATCCGCGCCTGCGTCGAGCGTTAGCGCCACATCGTTGAACGCGCCCTCCATGCCGAACGCCGATGCGATCGCATCCCGACCCATCCACAGCACGCCGAAGCGGCGGTTATCCGGGAACACCATGCCCTGGCCGACTTCATAGACATATTCGGGGGACATTCCGATGCCGACCACTTCCAACTGCCGTTCGCGCCCGTTAAGGACGGCTGTGACCCGGGAGCCCACCTCCAGACCGTTCGCGGCAGCAAATGCGGCGCTGGCCACGACCTCGCCCTCCCGGGCAGGGCTCGGATAGTTGCCGTACAACAGGAAGAGCGCGTTTGCCACCGGCACGCCGGTAGCCGGCAAGGAAACCAGCCGCAGCGTGGCAGGCTCGCTGAAGCCTGGCACATCGCCGGTCACGTCCCGCACGATTCGCGTCTCGACGCCCCTGACGCCTGGCAGGGCACGAATCTGGTCGGCGACACCTCCCGGCGCACGCTTGACATTGGCGAACACATCACCAAATCGGTGGCTGGCGTAGTAGCGCTCCTGCGCGATCGCCAGTGACTGCCAGGCGCCTTGCATTCCGACCAGGACGGCGATGCCGCAGGCAACCACCAGCGCGGCGGCGATCACCTGCCCGCGCAGCCGCCACAGGTCGCGCCCCAGCATTTTCGTTCGGGCGCTTACCATGACAGCTCCGAGGGGCTGGCGCGCGTGGCATGGCGCTCGATGCCGGTGATGCTCCCGCTGCTGATATGCACAACGCGGTCGGCCATCGCCGAGATCGCTGCATTGTGCGTGATGACCACGGTAATAGCGCCCAACTCGCGGTTCACCCGTTCCAGCACCTCAAGCACCAGCTTCCCCGTGCTGTAGTCGAGCGCGCCGGTTGGCTCGTCGCACAGCAGGATGTCCGGGCGCTTGGCCACAGCGCGCGCGATGGCCACGCGCTGTTGTTCCCCGCCGGAGAGTTGCGCCGGAAAGTGATCCTTGCGCTGCGCCAAGCCCACCATCCCGAGCGCACGCAGCGGCTCGAACGGGTGCAGGGCGATCTCCGTGACCAGGGCGACGTTTTCCAGCGCGGTGAGACTGGGGATCAGGTTATAGAACTGGAAGACAAAGCCAACGTGCTCACGCCGGTAGCGGGTCAGGCCCGTGTCATTTGCCTCGGTAAGGTCGTGATCGCGGTACACCACCGTCCCGGTGCTGGGCCGGTCCAGGCCGCCGAGGATGTTCAGCAGCGTCGACTTCCCGCTCCCCGAGGCACCCAGTAGCACCACGAATTCGCCACCGAACAGGTCAAGGTCGATGCCAGCCAGCGCGCGGACCTGGATCTCGCCCATGTCATAGGTCTTGCCGACGTTCCGCAGCCGAAACAGCGGCTCGCGGCCGTTCGCGGTGCCGCTGCCACAAGCTGTCGGGATGACGGCGTTCATCCGCGCCTACGCTGGCGTGGCCTTCGGCTTGACCAGCACCACCGGGCACGGCGCATGTGCAATCACGCGGCTCGCAACCGAGCCCATGATGGCGTCGAGAAACGCACCCCGTCCGTGCGTGCCCATGATGATGGCCTCGGCGTTGACCGACTCGGCATATGCCACGATGCGCTCGGGGGCAAAGCCGACCAGGCCGTGCCAGACCGTTTGCACCCCACCTGCCTGCAGGATATCGATCACGGATTTCATGACCCTGGCGTTCTCGTCGGCATGCCAGGCTTCGATGTCTTGCTTGTTGATATAAGACTTGACCTCGCCGGACACGCCGGGCATGCAATGCACGACATGCACGCATACTTCTTCTCTGAACAGTTTCCGGCCCGCCACGCATTGCGCAGCCGCATCGCTATAGGCCGATCCGTCGGTCGCCAGGACAATATTCTGCATCGCATCCTCCGCATTACATGACTGTCGAAAACGTCATGGTATGAACCCCTATTCGGCCTCTTACATGACGCGCTCGCGCCTTAGCACGCTCTTCTAACGTATATGTGTTGCGCAGGCAGGCCTTGATTCACATCAGCATTTGCAGCGGCTATCGAAGGGGCCAAGGCGCGCTTTTCAGTACAGCAGGTAAGGGTCGCGCTGCACCACGAAGGCCGTCGCTTATGCCTCGATCGCCGCGTCAATCGCATCGAGGGAGTAGCCGTCGCGCAGCATGGACCATACCAATCGCGATCCCACCGACGCCTGGGCCCGCCGTGCCTGCCGACGGCCAAGGCTGTTATCGGCCCTGTGCCTGTTGGGCTAACATCCTTGTTACCAGGCACCGTGCCCGATTGGGCGTGCAGCCTGGATCTACGCCGCCCGCCGGCGCGGCAGGATCTGCCGTCATCTGAAGGCATCTACAGGAATCAGCCAGCAAACGGAGCCAGCGGGGGAGGCGAGTTCGCCATGCATATCGGATTTCGCAAGTTCGACCTCGGCTTGCTGCCAGTCGCGGCCGGCACCCTGGGGGGCGGCTTGCTGCTCTTTGCCTTCGGCGAAGCGGTTGCCGCGAGGCTCGCCTGGGCGGCTGGCGCACTGGTCGTCGCCGGCGCGCTGATCGTCGCCATCGTGCAGTCGCTGCGCCGAAAGGAGGCGGGCGTCGATGTCCTGGCGCTGCTGGCGATCGGGCTGGCGCTGGCGCTTGGCGAATTCCTCGCGGCTGCCGTACTGGCCCTGATGATCGAGAGCGGCAGGGCCATTGAGAACTATGCGCAGGCCCGCTCCGAGCGGGAGATGTCCGCCCTGCTCAGCCGTGCCCCGCAGTCCGCCAACCGCTTCGAGGACGGCGAATGGCGCGCGGTTTCCCTCGATGTGGTCAGTCCGGGGGATCGCCTGTTGGTCCGGCATGGCGAAGTCGTACCCGTGGACGGCGCACTGCTGAGCCAGGCGACGCTGGACGAATCTGCCCTGACTGGCGAGTCGCTGCCACGGCAGCGCCTCCCTGGCGAGACCGTGCGCAGCAGTGTGCTGAACGCCGGCACCCCGTTTGAGATGGTGGCAGCGACCACCGCGGCGGACAGCACCTTCGCCGGCATCGCCAGGCTGGTGCGCACCGCCCGCGCGGAGCGCCCGCCCGCGGCGCGGCTGGCCGACCGTTATGCACTGTGGCTGGTGCCTGTCACCCTGCTCGTCGCCGGGCTTGCCTGGCTTGCCAGCGGTGAGCTCGCGCGGGCGCTGGCGGTGCTGGTGGTCGCCACCCCCTGTCCGCTGATCCTGGCCGTGCCGGTGGCGATCGTGTCGGGGCTCTCGCGTTGCGCCGGCCGCGGCGTGCTGATCAAAGGCGGCGGCGCGCTTGAGAGGTTGTCGCAGGCGAGCATCCTCTTCTTCGACAAGACCGGGACGCTGACGGGCGGCAGGGCCCGCCTGGCGGCCATCGAGAGCGCGCCCGGATGGCCGGCGCCCGACGTGCTGCGCGTCGCCGCTTCGCTGGCGCAGGCCTCCGGCCATGTCGTCGCCGAGGCCATCACGACCGCGGCGCGCGAGCGAGGCCTGGCTCTGGACCTGCCATCGGGCGTGACCGAGACTGCCGGTGCTGGCGTTGCCGGGCGGGTCGGCGAGCACGTGGTGGCAGTGGGATCGCCCGCCTTTACCGGCGGCGGTGCCGGGCCGCCCTGGTGCCAGGCCATGCTGCAACGCGCGGCCTACGAGGGCGCCTCAGTCTCGCTGGTCACGGTCGACGGCGTGCTGGTCGGGGCACTGCAGTTCGTGGACCTGATTCGCATGGACACCCCGCGCGCGTTGCGCTTGCTGCGCAAGGCGGGCATACGGCGGCTGGCCATGCTCACGGGAGACCGGCCCGACGTCGCCGAGACGGTCGGCGCGATGCTTGGCGTGACCGAGGTCCATGCCAACCTCACCCCCTCGCAGAAGCTTGCCGCGATCGAGGCGGCGCGCCACGACGGCACCGTGCTGATGGTGGGCGACGGCGTGAACGATGCACCGGCGCTGGCCGCCGCGGACGTCGGCGTGGCCATGGGCGCACGCGGCGCCGCGGCATCGTCGGAAGCCGCGGATGTCGTGCTGCTGGTGGACCGGCTTGACCGGCTGGTGGATGCGGTGCGCATCGCCCGCCGGTCGCGCCGGCTGGCCGTGCAAAGCGCCATGGCCGGCATGGGCCTGTCGTTCGTCGCGATGGCGGTCGCCGCGTTCGGCTACCTGCCGCCACTGGCCGGCGCCTTGCTGCAGGAGGTCATCGATGTGCTGGTCATCGCAAATGCGCTGCGCGCCCTGCGCGCCGACCCGTCGGTGCCGGCAGAGCGCCTGTCCACGGCCGACGCTGAGCGCCTGGACCAGGAGCACGCCGCGCTGGCGCCGCTGATGGAGCAGATCCGCAGCCTCGCGGACAGGCTGCCAGCCATGCCTGGCGAGGCCGCGGGCACGGAACTGCGCCGCTTGTGCGCATCCCTCAGCGGGACGCTTTTGCCCCACGAACAGCACGATGACGCGCAACTCTACCCAAAGCTCGCGCGGCTGGTCGGGGGCGATGATCCGCTGGCGGCGATGAGCGCGATGCACCGCGAGCTCTTCCGCGTAATCCGGCTGCTACAGCACATGGCCGACGATTCGCCGCCCGACGGGCCGGACGCAAGCCGCATCAGGGAGTACCAGCGGCTGCTCTACGGGCTCGACGCCGTGTTGCGGCTGCACTGCGCGCAGGAAGACGAGCTGTTCCATGCGCTGCGCGAAGACGCGCCAATGGAGTGAGCGCGCGACGGCACCGCGCATATGTTACCTGGCTGAATCCTACCCGGCGCGCGATACCCCGGCTGAACCAAAGTTGGGCGAGACCAGTTGCGGATGTAGGGGAATGCTCCTTCTCACAACAATGGCCGGGAAATACCGGGTTATGCCGCCGCGTCCCTGTCAGATTCCGCTGACAGACCGGGTGCGCATGACGGACAAGCGCCGTCTCAAAGCACGTACAAGCGGAATGGCACCATGCCGACAGCTTTTTCGGCGCTGGATGATTTCGGCATCGGCGACCGACAACGATACTGCAGGCATAAACGGAGGCACACGGATCCAGCGGCAGGCGAGGAGCGGGGGCCGACCGAACCAGGAGCGACCAGCGCAACAAGGGCAACAAGGGGAAAGCGATGAGCGACGATCACCACATCGGACCTGCACAGCGCCTTGCGGCAATCACCACGGAGATCCCCCTTGGCGCGCATCTGAAGACGGACCGCCGGGGCTATGTCCACCACGGCATCTATGCCGGCAACGGCGAGGTGGTGCACTATGTCGGATTCAAAGGCTTCCTGCGTTGCGGTCCGGTCGAAAAGACTACCCTCGCCGGCTTTGCCGACGGCTACGGCTTCCGCGTCGAGCCGGCCACGCAAGCCAGGTACATCGAGGCGGAGATCGTACGGCGCGCGACTGCGCGGCTTGGAGAGGACGATTACCGCCTTCTTACCAACAACTGCGAGCACTTCTGCACGTGGTGCCTGTCTGGCGAGAGCCGCAGCGAGCAAGTGGAGGCGCTGCTGAGCCACCCGTGGCGCGCGCTGCTGGCTATCGTGGCTGTACTCTATAGTGCGGCGGGCATCCTGGGCCAGGATCTGGCCGCACGCGTGACGGTCTAGGGCGCAGCGGGGGCGAGCTGGCAGGCAGAGTTTGCGTGCCGAGGCTGCAGTTGAGGTGGCAGTCACAACAGCGGAAGGGAGCAGGCGGCAAGGGACATGGAGAGTCAATGGGACGACGCGGCGTTGACGGCCGCCTTGCAGCAGCCGGACGCCTACCCCCACCCGGCGCCGGCAGTACAGGTCATCGAGACGCATATCTCCCGTGTCTTCCTGGCCGGGGACTTTGCCTACAAGGTGCGCAAGCCGGTGCGGTTCGACTTTGTCGACTTCTCCACCGCGCAGGCACGCCGCGACGACTGTGAGACCGAGCTGCGCCTGAACCGCCGGTTCGCACCCGCTCTGTACCTGGATGTGGTGCCGATCGTGGCAGGCCCCACGCCCGGCTCGGTGCGCGTCGGCGGCAGCGGCATGCCGATCGAGCATGCGGTCCGGATGCGGCGCTTCGACCAACAAGACCTGCTCAGCGCAAGGATCGCTGCGGACCGGCTGGAGCGGGGCCATATCGATGCGCTGGCGCGCAGCATTGCGGTCTTCCACCAGGCGCAGCCGCCCGCGGCCCAGGCCGATGGCTTTGGCACGCCGGCCCGCATCGACGCGACCCTTGCGGAGTGCCTGGGCGGCATCGGGCGGCTGGCGCAGGCCTCGCACCTGGCCAGCCGGCTGGCCCAGCGGGCGCGCAGCGAGGCCACCCGGCTAACAGGCGCGTTCCGAGCACGCCTGCGCAACGGCCATGTGCGTGAGTGCCATGGCGACCTGCACCTGGGCAACATCATGCTGCTGAACGGTGTGCCGACGCCATTCGACTGCCTGGAGTTCGACGCCGCGCTGCGCTGGACCGACACCATCAGCGACCTGGCCTTCCCGGTCATGGACCTGCTGCACCATGGCCGACCGGCGCTGGCCTACCGGCTGCTCAACGGCTACCTGGAGCAATCGGGAGACTACGGCGCGCTGGCCGTGTTGCCCTTCTATCTCGCCATGCGGGCCCTGGTGCGCGCGCGCGTGCTGCTGGAGCGCGCCTGCCAGCAGCACGCCGCGGGCGCATCCATGGCGCCGGCGCAGGCCGAGGCAGGCAGGCTGCTGGCGCTGGCATGGCGGTGCCTCAGCCGCCGTCGCGGGCCGATCGTGCTGATGCATGGGCTGTCCGGCAGCGGCAAGTCCACGGTAGCTGCACAGATGAGCGAGGCCGGGGCGATGGTACGCGTGCGCTCCGACGCGGTACGCAAGTGCCTGCACCGCGGCGTGATGCCCGCGGGTGGCTGGTATGCCGCCAGCGTAACGGCGCGGACCTACCGACGCCTGCTCGCCGTCTGCCGGCTCGGTTGCCGCGCCGGCTTCCCGATGATTGCCGACGCCACCTTCCTGATCCGCGCCGAGCGCGAACGCTTTGCGGCCCAGGCCCGCCGCCTTGGCGTGCCCTTCGCCATCGTCACCTGCGAAGCCAGCCCTGAGACGCTGCGCGCCCGCATCGCCGCCCGTGCCCGGGCGGGCGGGGACCTGTCGGATGCCGACGACGGCGTGCTGGCGTGGCAGATGCGTATCCAGGATCCGCTGACCGAAGCCGAGCGCGCCTGCGTCGCGGCGCCGGGCAGCTTCATGGGCCGCGCTGCGCCCGGCCGCGGCTGACGCCAGGACCCGGCCGGCATCATCCGAAGCCGTCCCGGGATCGCTTGCATCGCACCCCGGCTCGCCCCGTGGATCCGGCTTGACGGAGCGCAAGCCACGGCCGGCGGCAGCGCCTACATTCGTCCATACCGGTGCCATGCGCAGAGGGCTGGCGCCACTCTTTGCAACAAATGCGAGCATCCCATGGACGAACTGAAGCGCATCCCCTACCAGCCCATCAAGGACCTGCTGCCACGCCCCGCCTCCGGCACGAGCGAGCGGGTCATCGCCCTGCCACAGCCGGACCGCACCAATGGCCTGCCGCTGATGGGGGCGCTGTGGCAGCGCATGAGCACCCGTGAGTTCGACGAGCAGCCGCTGCCGCTGCAGCAGCTGAGCGAGCTGCTGCAGCGGCAGCGGCGGGCGTCAACCGCTCCCAGGGCGGCGGCCGCACAGCCCCTTCGCCGCACGGCGAGGCGGTGATTGACGTCTACGCGGCGCTGCCCGCCGGCCTCTACCGCTACGACCCGATCCACCATTGCCTGGTGCTGAAGCGCGCGGCAGACGTGCGCAGCCTGACCGGTTACCAGGACTTCGTCGGCATGGCGCCGCTGGACCTGGTCTACGTCGCCAACCATGGCCGGATGCAGGACGTCCCGCCCAAGCTGCGCGAGACCTTCGCTGCCGCTGCGGCCGGCGCCATGGTCCAGAACGCCTATCTTTACTGCGCCTCGGCCGGGCTAGGCGCGGTGGTGCGCGGCTGGCTCAATCGGCGCCAACTGGCCGAGCATATGTCGCTGAACGAGGACGAGGAACCGATCCTGTCCCAGACCATCGGGCGCCCGGCCCCGCACGACAGCGCGCCGGTCTAGACATCCGGGCCGGATCGCCACCACCAGACAACAGGAGACACCGACATGATCAAGAACCTCGGCAGTGCGGAACAGATCCGCAATGAAATTCTGCGGCGCCTGCAGGAAAACGCCGACCTCGGCGACGCCTGCCGCGACTGCGACATCCCGTTGCCGCAGCGTGTCGACGCAGCTGCCAACGGCGGCTGCAACTGGGCCATCGAAGCCTTCCCCGCAGTCCCGCCGGCATGCCTGGCCACGGTCAAGGCAGTCACCACCGAGATGATGCGCGAGTACGACCTGTGCTAGCCGGGCAGCGCCAGCCTCCCGGCCGCTGCCGGGGGCCGACCGTCGTTTCCACGGCGGCAGCCCGCCAGGCGCTCAATTGCCCTCGGGGCGGCCTGCTGCCCGGTATCCTCCAACTGTCACGCATAAAGTTGCTCGTGCCGGCGCTGGCATGCGGTACAGCGCTTCGCGGTCGGGTATGCCTGCAGACGCGAGAACGGGATCGGCTGCTGGCAATCGATACAGGTGCCATACTGGCCGTGCTGCATCCGCGCCCGCGCGGCGGCGATGTCGGCCAGTTGCATGCGGTAATGGTCCAGCATCGCGTCGTCCTGCCGCTGCGTGATTTCTTCGTCGGCAAGGTCGCCCTCGTCCCGCGCCTCACGCTGCGCCAACGGTGTCATCGGCGTGTCGGCGGAACCAACGGCGGCATGGATGCGCGCTTCGTCCGCGTCAAGCTGCTCTGCCAGCGAGATGGTTTCCTGCGCTGTGAGCTTGCTCATGATGGATCTCCTGGACCCGGTGGCGCCTGCAGCGCCTGCCGGATGCCGACTGCCAGGCGCTCTGCCACGGGAATGCGGTTAGATGGGTGCGCAACGGTGTCGCACGTGACAATGTCGGCCGCGACCGCTTGCAGGTCGGCGTAGGCTGCCTCTGCGAACAGCGCGTGGACGCCGACACAGACCGGCGCCGGGTAGCCGTGTTCAAGCAGCAGGCGCGCCGACGCCAGCATGGTGCGCGCGGTGGAGACCATGTCGTCGACCAGTACCGGCGTATGGCCAGCGGGCTGGGCAGGCCGCTCGCGTCGATGCTGACCTCGTGGTCGCCGAAGCGCTGCTTGGCCAAGACAATGCTGTCCGCGCCACAGCGGCTAGCGATGTCATCGACCCATTGCTGGCTCTCCTCGTCGGGGCCGACGAGCAACGGCGCGCGCACCGCCTGGCCGATCCATGACGCAATCGCCGGGGCGGCATGCACGGCAATCGCCGGCCTGGTGAAGATCTCGCTCAGACTGCCGATCCGGTGAAGGTGCGGGTCCACCGTGACCAGCCAGTCGAAGCTGGCCCCCAGCAGCGCCGCAAAATGGCGTGCCGACACGATCTCCCCTGTCCGGAAGACCTTGTCCTGGCGCATGTACGCCAGGTATGGCGCCACCAGTCCAACCCGCACGGCGCCGCCTTCCCTGGCAGCGGCGGCGAGCCACAGCAGCGGCACCAGCTTGGCATCCGGACGGTCCAGCGTGCACACCACCATGGCTTCGCAACCGGCCACAGGCTGCAGCAGCCTGACGTAGGACTCGCCGTCGGGAAAGCCCCGGACCTCGGCCTCGCCCGGCCGGCCGGGCAGGCAGGCTGCGATGGCCGCGGCCTGCCATTCATTGCCGGGCATGGCGAATACAATCGGGTTCATGAAGGCGTCCTTGCATGCTCGCATCCAAGCATGCCGTGCCCGCGCTAGCGGCGGGTGACGGCCAGTGCGACCAGGGCGCCGGCCACGGCCGCGACCGCGGCGACGGAGCCGATGCTCTCCCAGGGATGTGCGTGGACGTAACGATCCGTGGTGTCGACCCATTGCGAGACACGCATCTGCGCCGCCTGGCGTTGCTCGGCCAGGCGCTCCTGGAGCGCGTGCAGGCGTGCGCCCAGCTGCGCGCGTGCCTGGGTGGTCTCCAGGCCGGCTTCGTCGGCGACATCCCGCAACAACGCCTGTACATCCGCCAGCAGCGTGTTGGCATCACGGGCTAGTGCATCCTTGTGCAGCAAGAGCTCGGCGCGAATATCGTTCATGTCATTCTCCTTTTCACTGAGTCATCGCCGTGCATCACACGGCACCATGGAAATCCAGTCGAACTACAAGTTCCCGCCAGCCGCTGCAAAATGCTGGCAGAACCATTTGCCGGCGAGCTCGCCGACCTGTTCCAGCGCGCCTGGCTGCTCGAACAGGTGAGTGGCGCCGGGAATCACCTCCAGCCGCTTCTCGCATTGCATCCATGCGGTGGCGCGCGCGTTGAGCTTCAGCACCACCGGATCCGCTTCGCCCACGATCATCAACGTCGGGGCCTGCAGTTGGCGCAGCGCCTCGTGGCCTGCCAGGTCGACGCGGCCGCCGCGCGACACCACCGCGTCGATCCGCATGCGCGGCGGCGGCTCAGCGGCGGCACGGATGGCCGCGGCAGCCCCCATACTGGCGGCGAAGTAGCCGAGCCGCAGGTGGCGCTCGCGCGTCAGGTGCGCGACCGAGACCGTGGCAGCCTTGAGGCGCTCCCCGAGCATGGCGATGTCGAATCGCTTCGACATCCCGACGTCCTCGTCCGGCGCCAGCAGGTCAAACAGCAGCGTGCCCAGGCCCACCCGATTCAGCGTCGATGCGACCCCGCGGTTGCGCACGCTGTGGCGCGAACTGCCGCTGCCATGTGCGAACAGGACCAGGCCGGATGCCGCTTCCGGCAGGGTAAGGTCGCCTGGCAGCGCGATGTCGCCGATATGGATCCGCACCTGTTCGATGGTGATGTGCTCCATGAGATCTTCCCTTTCCCCCTCTTCCTGTCCTTGCCAACGGCCTCGCCACCGTCACGTCCTGTGCCAGTGCACGTTCAGTTCGGTCTCGGCGATGCCGAAGTCGATCGTCAGCGTTCCCCGGCAGGAATGTTGGATGGGGTTGCCGATGTCCTGCGCCAGGTGCATTCCGCGGTCGTGGTTCGACGGGGCGCGTTCACACTGTTAAAGCTATGCGCCTGCGCGGCTATCGACTTGGGCTGGATCAAACAATGGCCAGACACCTGCAGGCGACGCCGCCTACATGATCCGCCGTAGCAGGCCGCGCAATGCCGGCGACGGGCGGGCTGTGACGGTGGCCGTTGATACCGATCAAAGGCCAGCCCCGACCCGCCGCTATCGTGGAATGAAGCGCAACCTGCGCAAGGATCCAAACGATGGCATGGGACACCGGTGTCCACGAAGCTGAAGTGAAGCATTTCTTGCGCAAGTCGGCCGTCTCTCTGTTCCACCCGCGGCGCTTCCCCACCATCGCAAGCCGCTGTCGCCGGCGGGCCAGGCCATCCGTCACCGGTGCCGCCTGGGCGGAGCGCGCGCCCAGGTGGCTGCCGGCCGCCCTCTGACTACGACCATGGAACTCCGCAAACGGAATTTCTCGCTCTGGTATGCTCGCGGCGACCCTGACGACGCTGGCGCTCCAATTCTACGTCGCCACGGAAACCGTCAGCACCCTGGCCTACAGCGACTTCAAGGCCTTGCTCAAGGCCGGCAAGGTGCGCAGCGCCACCGTCGGCGAGACGGCGATCAGCGGCATGCTGGCGACAGCGGGGGTCGAGACCATCCTGCCGGCCGACCAGGCGGCCGTGCTGCAGCGCGGGGGCCGCCCCGAGCGCGCCTTCACCACGGCCCGGGTCAGCGATCCCGGCCTGCTGGCCGACCTGGACGCGGCCCATGTGCGCTATGCCGGGCAGGCCGATGCCAGGTGGCTGGGCACGCTGCTATCCTGGATCGTGCCGGCGGCCGCCTTCCTGGCCATCTGGAGCCTGCTGTTCCGTCGCATCGGCACCGCCGCCAACGGGCTGATGGAAATCGGCAAGAGCAAGGCCAAGGTTTACCTGCAGCAGGAGACCGGTGTCACTTTCGCCGACGTGGCCGGCATCGACGAGGCCAAGGTCGAGTTGATGGAGGTGGTGGACTTCCTCAAGAACCCCGAGCGGTACCGGCGCCTGGGCGGCAAGATCCCCAAGGGGGTGCTGCTGCTGGGCGCCCCGGGCACCGGCAAGACCCTGCTGGCGCGGGCGGTCGCCGGCGAGGCCGGGGTGCCGTTCTTCAGCATGAGCGGTGCCGAGTTCGTGGAGATGTTCGTCGGCGTGGGGGCGGCGCGCGTGCGCGACCTGTTCGCTCAGGCCGAGCAGAAGGCGCCGTGCATTATCTTCATCGACGAACTCGACGCGCTGGGCAAGACACGCACACTAAACGTGGCCGGCGGCCAGGACGAACGTGAGCAGACGCTCAACCAGCTGCTGGTGCAGATGGACGGCTTCGACACCAACAAGGGCGTGATCATCATGGCCGCCACAAACCGGCCGGAAATCCTCGACGCCGCGCTGCTGCGGCCCGGGCGCTTTGATCGCCATATCGTGCTGGACCGCCCCGACCTCAAAGGGCGCGAGCAGATCCTTGGTGTGCACGTGCGTAATGTCAAACTGGCCCCGGAAGTCAATCTCCGAGAACTGGCCGCGCGCACGCCGGGCTTTGCCGGCGCCGACCTCGCCAACCTGGTCAACGAGGCCGCACTGCTGGCCGCTCGCAACAACAAGCCGGCGGTCGACAACGCAGACTTCAACCTGGCCCTCGACCGCATCGTTGGCGGGCTGGAAAAACGCAACCGGATCATGATCCCGCTGGAAAAGCAGACCATTGCCTACCACGAGGCCGGGCATGCGCTGGTGGCCGAATGCCGCCGGCACGCGGACCGGGTCTCGCGCATCTCCATCATTCCGCGCGGCGTTGCGGCGCTCGGCTATACGCAGCAGACCCCGACCGAAGACCGCTACCTGCTACGCCGGAGCGAGTTGCTGGACCGGCTGGATGTGCTGCTGGGCGGGCGCGCGGCTGAACAGATCGTCTTTGGCGACGTCTCCACCGGCGCGCAGAACGACCTGGAACGCGCCACCGACATGGCGCGGCAGATGATCACCCAGTTCGGCATGAGCGAATCGCTCGGCCTGCCGTGCTACGAGCACGCACGCGGCACCCTGCTGCCCTCCGCGGCCGCCCTGTCGCGGCCGGAACGCGAGTACAGCGAGCGCACCGCGCAGGCGATCGACGAAGAGATCCGGCTCACGCTGAACCAGTCCGCCGAGCGGGCCCGCCAGACCTTGCTCGGGCAGCGCGCGCGCCTCGACCGGCTGGCGCAGCTGCTGCTTGAGAAAGAGGTGGTCGACCGGGCCGCGCTCGACGCCCTGATGCAGGCGGATGGCGCAGCGGCGCCGCACGACGAACCCGCTATGCAGTAGCCGCCCCAGGAGTACCCCATGGCATCCCCGCTTACTCCCTTCCTTGCAGTCCGAGAGGCCGGACAGCGCCTGCAGGGCAATGCCTCCGACTACGAGCCGCTGCTCGACATGGCCCGCGGCAAAGACTTTGTCCTGCTTGGCGAAGCCACGCACGGCACGGCCGAGTTCTACCGGATGAGGGCGCAGATCACGCAGGCGCTGGTCCGTGGCCAGGCCTTCGATGCCGTCGCCATCGAAGGCGACTGGCCCGACGCCTGGCGTGTCAACCGCTACGCGCAGGGCGAGGGCGATGACAGCGCCGAGGAGGCCCTAAGCGATTTCGAGCGCTTCCCGTCCTGGATGTGGCGCAACCGGGAGTTCCTGGCGTTCATCGAATGGCTGCGCGGCCACAATGCCGGCCTGCCGCCGGAACGGCGGGTCGGTGTCTACGGGCTCGACCTCTACAGCCTGTATCGCTCCGCCGAGGCCGTGCTCCGCTATCTGGAGCGCGCCGACCCGCTGCAGGCCGAGGCTGCCCGGCAGCACTATGGCGCGCTCGACCATGTGCGTGACCCGGCTGCCTACGGCTACCAGGCTGCGACCGGACTGCGTGCGCCAGCGCGCGACGGCGCCATCCGCCAGCTGCTGCAGCTGCGCACCGACGAGGCCGCCTATATCTCCCGCAACGGCCTGGCGGCCATGGATTCGCACTACTTTGCCGAGCGCAACGCGACGGTGGTCGTCAATGCGGAAGCCTACTATCGCGAGATGTTCGGCCGCCGTGTCAGCACCTGGAACCTGCGCGACGCGCACATGGCGCAGACGCTGTCTTCGCTGGCCGCCTACCGGCTGCGCCGCGGCGGCAGCGGGCGCATCGTGGTCTGGGCCCACAACTCACACCTCGGCGATGCGCGCGCCACGGAATCGCAGGTGCGCGGCGAGTGGAACCTCGGGCAGCTGGTGCGCCAGCAGGCCGGCGCGCAGGCGCTGCTGGTCGGCTTTACACCTACACCGGCCATGTCTGTGCCGCCTCCGAATGGGACGGCGACCCTGAACACAAAGCCGTGGTGCCGGCGTTGCACGACAGCTGGGAGGCACTGTTCCACAGCACCGGGCTTGACCGCTTCTTCCTGCCGCTTGGGCCGCAGGCCAGCCACCCGCTCTTCGAGGTCATGCTGGAACGGGCCATCGGCGTGCTCTACCTGCCGCGCACGGAGCGCGCCAGCCACTACTTCGATGCCTCGATCGCCGGCCAGTTCGACGCCCTCTTCCATCTGGACGAGACCACCGCGCTGGAACCGCTGCAGTCAGGGCATCCCGTACCCGCGCTGGACAGCGACCGGCCGGACTGAAGCGCACGCCCATTACAGTCAGCGGCCGCGACCCTGGCGCTTGCGTTGCATCAACGTGCAGGCCGGGATGGCCACTACCGTAAAGCGTGCCAGACCCACTCATTGCCAATGCGGAGATCGTAATGCCTGCAAGAACACTTATCTTCCACCAGGGCGCGCGCCGCATGATGCTGAGCGGCGTGCAACAACTGGCCCACGCGGTCAAGGTGACGCTGGGTCCGGGCGGCCGCAACGTGATCGTGGAGCGGCCCGACATGGTGCCGCTGGTCGCCAATTCCGGCGTGGTCGTGGCGAAGTCGGTGACGCTGGCCAACCCGTTCGCCGACATGGGCGCCCGCCTGCTTTGCGAGGCCGCGGTGCGCACCAGCGAGATCGCCGGCGACGGCACCACGACCGCGACCACGCTGGCCCACGCGATCGTGGCTGAAGGCGTGAAATACGTCGAAGCCGGCCACGACCCCATGCAACTCAAGCGCGGCATCGAGGCCGCCGGCAAGCTGATCGCCAGCGCCTTGCTGGAGAGTGCCCGGCCCTGCGGCAGTACCGACGAGATGCGCCAGATCGCCACGATCTCGGCCAGCGGCGACCAGACCGTCGGCACGCTGGTGGCGCAGGCTGTCGAGCGGGTCGGCAAGGATGGTGCGATCAGCGTGGAGGATGGCTCCAAGCTGGACGACGCACTCGACATCGCCGACGGCGCGCTGATCGATCGTGGCTACCTCTCGCCCTTGTTCGCGACCAACGAGAGCCGTGCCGTCGTGCTGGAGTCACCATTGGTGCTGCTGTGCGACGCGAACATTTCCGCGATCGCGCAACTGCTTCCGGTCCTGGAAGCCGTGAGCCGCGCCGGCCGGCCCTTGCTGGTCATCGCCAACGACGTGGAGGGCGAGGCCCTGGCCACGCTCGTGGTCAACAACCTGCGCGGCGCGCTGAAGAGCTGCGCGGTCAAGTCGCCGGGTTTCGGCGACTCGCGTACCGAGCAGCTGGGCGACCTCGCCGCGCTGACCGGCGCCACCGTGGTCTCGCCACAGGCCGGCATCTCGCTCGAGCACGTCACCCTGGAACAGCTTGGCGAAGCCCGCCGCGTGGAGGTCAACAAGGACACCACCACCCTGATCGCCTCCGGTGACGAACGGCCGCGCGTGGCCGAGCGCATTGCCGCCCTGCGCCTGCGCCTGGACGAGGTGCGCTCGGACTATGAGCGCGAGGCCCTGCAGCGGCGCCTGGCCCGGCTGGCCGGCGGCGTGGCCGTGATCAAGGTGGGTGCGGCAACGGAGAGCGCGCTGCACGAGCGCAAGAACCGCTTCCAGGATGCGTTGCACGCCACCCGCGCCGCGGTGGACGAGGGCATCGTCGCCGGCGGCGGCGTGGCACTGCTGCGCGCCCGCGCCGCCCTCGAAGCCTGGCAGGCGCCGAATGCCGAGCAGGCCGCCGGCGGCCACATCGTCCACGCGGCACTGGCCGCGCCGATGCGGCAGATCGCCGCCAACGCTGGCGCGGATGCCGACGCAGTGGTGCACCAGGTGTGCGCCGGCTCGGGCACGCTCGGCTACGACGCCGGCACCGAGCGCTATGGCGACATGATCGAACTGGGCGTGATCGACCCCGTCAAGGTGGTGCGCACGGCCCTGCAGAATGCCGTCTCGATCGCCTCCCTGCTGCTGACGACGGACTGCATGATCGCGATCCAGCGCAGCCCTGCCGGCCATGGCGATGCCGGCACGCGCCCGGGGTTGTCGATGTTCGGCGAAGATTACTGAGCAACGCTGCCTGCGTGAGCCGCCATGACTACCATCGATAGCGAAAGCCCGCTGCTGACCGACCTGTACGAGTTCACCATGATGCAGGCGTACTTCGACAGCGGCATGCACGATATCGCCAGCTTCGAGTTCTTCGTCCGCAAGCTGCCGCCGGGCAGGAACTTCCTGCTGGCCGCGGGACTGGAACAGGTGCTCGCCTACCTGGAACGGCTGCGCTTCAGCGTGGACGACCTCGACCAACTGGCGTCGACCGGGCATTTCAGCCCGGCGTTCCTGCAATCGCTTACGCACTTCCGCTTCAGCGGGGATGTCCAGGCCATGCCGGAGGGCACGGTGTTCTTCCCGGACGAGCCCAT
This sequence comes from Ralstonia pickettii DTP0602, assembly GCA_000471925.1. NCBI lineage: Bacteria > Pseudomonadati > Pseudomonadota > Betaproteobacteria > Burkholderiales > Burkholderiaceae > Ralstonia > Ralstonia pickettii. The sequence continues at coordinate 1,852,540 of CP006667.1, read as the reverse complement.
CCTGCGCATTACCGCGCCGATCCAGCAGGCCCAGCTGGTCGAAAGCCGGGTCATGAACCTGCTGCACTACGAGACCATCGTGGCCAGCAAGGCGGCGCGCGTGGTGCTGGCGGGGTCGGGGCGCATGCTGGTCGATTTCGGACTGCGCCGCGCGCACGGCGCCGAAGCCGGCCTGCTGTCGGCCCGGGCCAGCTATCTGGCGGGGTTCACCGGCACCGCGACGCTGCTGGCCGGTGTGCGCTTCGCCATCCCGTCGTACGGCACCATGGCGCATTCCTATGTGCAGGCGCACTTGGACGAGGCCGAGGCCTTCGCGTCGTTCGCGCGCTCGCAGCCGGACAACGCCACGCTGCTGATCGACACTTACGATACCGAGGCCGCTGCGCACAAGGTGACGGCACTGGCCGCGACGCTGCGCGCCAGCGGGATCGCCGTCAAGGCGGTGCGCATCGACAGCGGCGACCTCGGCGCGCATGCGCGCCGGGTGCGCGCCATCCTCGACGGCGCCGGCCTGCAGTCGATCGGCATCTTTGCCAGCGGCAACCTGGACGAGTATCGCGTCCGCGACCTGGTCGCAGCGGGCGCGCCCATTGACGGTTTCGGGGTCGGCACGTGCATGAACACCTCGGCCGACGCCCCGTATCTCGATTGTGCATACAAGCTGACCGAGTACGCGGGCCTGCCGCGGCGCAAGCGCTCGGAAGGCAAGGCCACCTGGCCTGGCCGCAAGCAGTCCTACCGCCGCTATGGCGCCGACGGCACCATGCTCGGCGATACGCTGACGATCGAGGGGGATGCCTGTGACGGGCTGCCGCTGATGCAGCCTTGCATGGCGCGTGGCCGGCGTGTGGCGCCAGAGGTGTCGCTGCTCACCAGCCGGGCCTATGCCGCAAGGCAACTGGCCGCGCTGCCCGCTGCCCTGCGCGCGCTGGAGCCGTCGGCACCCTATCCGGTCACCGTCAGCACTGCCCTGCAGGACCTGGCGCGCGCTGCCGATGCGCTGACCGCGCAGGCCAGCCCGGCAGCGACGCCCCAGTAGTGCGGCAAGGGCGCCATGCCTGAGCTAGCCGGGCCTGACTTCGATCTGGTTGACGACCGCGCTGACGCCCGGCGCAGACCAGGCCGCTTCGAATGCCGCCTCGCGCTCCGCCAGCGTGGGCAGAGTGCCGGTCAGCGTCACAGCGCCATCCCTCACCGTCACGGTCACCTGGTCGGCGTCGCTGGCGGCCTGGCGTGCGATGGCCGCCTGGATCCGTGCCGCCACGTCCTGCTTGTCGGCACGAGGCCGGATGGCGAGCGCATTGGTGACCCCGACCACGCCGAACAGTCCGGCCACGGCGTGCTCGGCGGCGGTGCGCTGGTAGTACCAGTCGACATCGCCGCTCAGGGTCACCACGCCGTGTTCGACCAGGATCCGGATACGGTCGGCCGGCACCATCGCATCCCAGGACAGCACGTTGGCCGCGGCCCGGGCAATGTCCGCATCGGTGCGGCGCGCATCGTCGGGCAGGTGAACGTCCAGTTCCACGGCCAGCGCCCGCACGCCGGGGATGCGCCTGACGGCCGCTTCCGCCGAGTACTTCTCGGCAAAGGTGCCAAGGTGCCCGGTCAGCGTGACGACGCCGTCCTGGACCTGGACCCCGATTTCGTTGCCATGGACCGCCGGATCCCAGATCAGCGCCTCGGTCACGTCTTGCTGCAGCTGCCTGTCGCCCTTCATGGATGCCTCCTCGCGTGCGCGCGTTTTACCGCCCTTTCAGGCATGCCACTACCTCCGCATCCTCGACCTGCGAAAAGTCGCGGTAGAACTGCCCGACTGCCCGGAAGCCGGCCGGCGTCTCCAGGCACACCACCTCGTCGGCATAGGGCTGCAACAGCTCCAGCGTCCGCGGCGGCGCCACCGGCACCGCGCAGATCAGCCGCGCGGGCTTCTGCTCGCGGATGGCGTGCAGCGCGGCGATCATCGAGGCCCCGGTCGCCAGGCCGTCGTCCACGACGATGACCACGCGACCGGTGGCGCGGACCGGCTCCCGGCCCGGTGTGTAGTCGGCGCGGCGCCGCCGCAGCACTCCAAGCTGGGCCGCGCGCTCGCGGTCGACGTATTCGCTGTCGGCGCCTGCCGCCGCAGCATAGGGCGTGAGATAGGTCCAGCCGCTCTCGTCCACGGCGCCGATGGCGAACTCCGAGTTGCCCGGCGCGCCGAGCTTGCGCACGAGCACGACGTCAAGGTCGGCGCCGAGCGCGTCGGCAATGATGGCACCCATCGGCACTGCGCCGCGGGGCACGGCCAGCACCAGCGGCCGCTTTCCTGCGTGGCCGGCGAGCGCACGCGCCAGTTGTGCGGCGGCATCGGCCCTGTCCATGAATGGCATGGTTGCCCTCCTGTGGTAGCGCGTGTCGACTTACGCCGGGTAGCCCACGCTCTGGGCCAGGATCACGCGCTGGTCGGGCTCCAGCCGCATGGCGGTGGCCAGTGCGCGGCGGTCCAGCAGGCCGCGCGCCACCGTGGCCAGGCCGGACGCAGCGCAGAAGAGGTAGACATTCTGGCTGATATACCCCGTGTCCAGCGCGGTATAGAACTGGCGCAGCGGCTTGTCGGTCTCGTCGAGCCTGGAGAGCCGGCTGACGTAGACGAGGTTCAATGGCACCTCGGCAACATATTCCTGCAGGCCGGTGGCCGCACGCAGGTCTTCGCCGATGATCAGCCGAAGGCGCCAGTCCGCCGGTTCGAGCACATACAGGCCGTCGCGCAGCGCCACGTACAAGTCAATTTCCTGCCAGTTGCGGGTCGAGGGCGCGGTGCGCAGGCCGGTGCCCGGGCGATTGACCCCGAAAGCGGCCCACAGCAAGGACGACAGCAGCGCGTCATCCAGGCTCCGCGGGGCAAAGTGCCGGGTCGAGCGGCGCTGCTGCAGAGCCGTCAGCAGCGGCATTCCGCCTTCGGTCTGCGGCGCCGGCAGCTTGAGGTATTCCACGCTGGCTTCGGATAAAACGATGGGATGTGTCACGTCGTGCTCCAGATGGATGGGGTCGGCCCGGCCCCTTGGGATTACCGTAGGCGGTGAGCCGGCCCTGCAGTTTGGGATGGATCAAAGGAACGCCCGTTTGCTCGTGGCGTGTAACAGGACATCTCGGTCTCGGCTCCTGCTCGGCCTTGTCTCGCTGGGCGTCCGGCCACAATGCGCAGGCCGCCGGCCATGCGACCCCTGTGCTCTGACCAACGCAGGCGCGGCTTGGCGATGCCGCGCCCCCCGACGCATTGCGCACTCCTTGCGATACATCAATCTCCCGCCAGGGTCGCCCTCCTAGACTTATCCAGACCTGCGCGCCCCGGGGCAGGCCAGCCGCTTGACTATAGGAGTCCCACCATGCCAGACCAGACCGATCCCGCCTTCGAACTCGCGCGCTGCGCCGAGCAGTCCGCCCTGCGCATATGGCTGCGCTGGGAAGAATCGCGCCAGATGCTGCTCAGACTCCGCCTCACGGCCCTGGACGAGGACATCAAGGGCGCCCGGCAGGCGCTCGCGCGCGTCACCGACGCACCCGACTGGAACGCCTTCCATGGCCTGCCCGCTCAAATTCTGGCCGCGCAGGTTGAGCGCAACGCCGCGCATGCACGAGACTTTGGCACCCTTTACGTTGAAATGGCCTCGGCTTTCATGGAGCACCTGCGCGAGTCGACTGAAGCCTGGCAGGACTACCAGCGCAAGGTCATGGTGGAGGGAGGCGGCTACGCGCCCTTTGCGGAATCGGCGCGCGAGATGTTCGACAACGTCGGCCGCCTGATGGCCGTCCCTACCCCAGGCGCGAAGGCCCAGGCGCGCCCGGCCGGCGCGGCACGGAGCTGACGAGATGGCCGGGCAACGCATTGCCCTGGTGACGGGAGGCATGGGCGGCCTCGGCGAAGCCATTGCCGTGCGGCTTCTGGCCGACGGCGTACGCGTCGTGGTGACGCACTCCGAACACAATGACCACGTGGCCCAATGGCTCGGCGCGCAACGCAACGCCGGCCGCGAGTTTGCGGCATTCCCGGTCGACGTGACGGACTTCGCGTCCTGCCAGCGCTGCGTGTCGCACGTGCGCAGCGAGGTCGGCGACGTCGACATTCTGATCAACAATGCCGGGGTCACGCGCGACCGGACCCTGCGCAAGATGGACAAGGCTGACTGGGACTTCGTGCTGCGCACGGACCTCGACTCGCTCTTCCATATGACGCGCCCGCTGGTTGAGCCGATGATGGCGCGCGCTTGGGGCCGGATCGTCAATATCTCTTCGGTCAATGCCTCGCGAGGCGCTTTTGGCCAGACCAACTATGCCGCCGCCAAGGCGGGGGTACATGGCTTCACCAAGGCGCTGGCGCTGGAACTCGCGCGCAAAGGCATCACCGTCAACACGGTTTCGCCGGGCTACCTGGATACACACATGGTGACGGACATGCCCGCGGAGATCCTCGAGCGGGACGTGTTGCCGACCATCCCGGTCGGCCGGCTCGGCAAGCCAGCCGAGGTCGCGGCAATGATCTCTTACCTGTGCGGCGATGACGGGGCCTTTGTCACTGGCGCCAACTTTGCGATCAACGGAGGGCAACACCTGCAATGAGGATCGATGACAGGGCGTTGCCGCCCAGCCTGGCGGCCATGCCGGAATGCGCGCCGCAGCCCGCCATGCCGGCGCAAGTCTGGTTGGACAAGCAGATCCGCGCCGGCCTGGCCCGCGCCACCGGCGGCCTGTCGGTGATCTCGGCAAGCCTGGCCGGGCTCGACTGGGCGCTGCAGCTCAGCATCTCCCCGGCAAAGGTGGTGCAGGCGTGGCAGGCGTGGCTGCAGCACAGCATCGAGGATTCGCCACGGCTGTTGCCGACGGCGGCCGAGCCGCCGTCCGTAAACGTCAGCGACCAGCGCTTTGCCGATGCCGGCTGGCAGGACTGGCCTTATCGTTGCTGGCGCGATGCGTTCATGCGCAACGAAGCCTTCTGGGAGTCGCTGACGCAGGATATCGACGGCCTGTCGCGCCATCACCAGCACATCGTCGCCTTCTGCGCCCGGCAATGGCTTGACCTCCTCGCGCCCGGTAATGTTTGGTGGATGAGTCCGACTATTGCCAGGACCACCTCGAGCACCTTCGGCACCAACTTCCTGCAAGGCGCCCGCCACTGGCTGCAGGACGCCAGTGAGCTGCTGTCAAAGGTCCCCGGACTGCCCGCTGGGCGCCCGGCGCTGGAATTTCTACCCGGGCGCGACGTGGCGCTGACGCCCGGCAAGGTGGTGTTCCGCAACGCGCTGATCGAGCTGATCGAGTATGCGCCCGTCCCTGGCACCGATACGGCCTGGCGCGAGCCGGTGCTGATCGTGCCGTCCTGGATCATGCGCTATTACATCCTCGACCTGAAGCCCGAGGATTCACTGGTGCGCTACCTGGTCGAGAGCGGCCATACCGTGTTCATGATCTCATGGAAGAACCCGGACGCCTCGGCCCGCGAGTTCGGGCTTGACACCTACCTGGAGGCCGGGCTTCTGGCTGCGCTCGACACCGTGCACGACCGCTGCGACGGCGCGCACATCCACGCCGCCGGGTATTGCCTGGGCGGCACCCTGCTTGCCACGGGCGCTGCCATGCTGGCCCGCGACGCCGCCGGCGGATCATTGGCCAGCGTGACGCTCTTTGCGGCTGAAACCGATTTCCATGATCCGGGCGAACTGGGGCTGTTCATCGACAAGAGCTCGCTCGCAACGCTGGACTCCCTCATGTGGAGCCAAGGATATCTGGACGGGCCGCAGATGAAGGCTGCCTTTCAGATGCTCAACGCCCAGGACCTGATCTGGTCGCGCGTGATGAGCGAGTATCTGCTCGGCCAACGTTTGCGCGCCAACGATCTGGTCTCATGGAACCGCGACACTACGCGACTGCCTTACCGCCTGCATTCGGAATGCCTGCACAAGCTGTTCCTTGGCAACGAGCTGGCCACCGGCAAGCTGTGCGTCGGCGGACAGCCTGTCGCCCTGTCGGACCTCGACCTCCCGCTCTTCGTGGTAGGCACCGAACACGACCACGTCTCTCCCTGGCGCTCCGTGTACAAGCTGCACTTGCTGACCCAGGCCGAACTGACCTTCTTGCTGACTTCGGGCGGCCACAACGCAGGCATTGTGTCGGAACCGGGCCACCCGCGCCGGCGCTACCATGTGCATACGCGATTGCCCGCCGCGCCCTACCTGAGCCCGGAGCAATTCCTCAGCATAGCTGCGTACCGCGAGGGTTCCTGGTGGCCGGAGTGGCATGACTGGCTAGTGGCCCACTCGACAGGGCGCTGCACGCGACAGGCGCCGGCCCCGGGTCTCGCGGACGCACCCGGTACCTATGTGCTAGAACCCTAAGGTCTCTTCACAGCGCTGCGCCTTGCATTGCGACAAGGCAGACTGCCGGTGAAAGACGTGGCGGCGAACAGCTTCTGGTCGACCACCGCCCATTGCGCCGAAGGGTATGTCCTGAAGACAGAACCTGGGGGCACGGCACGGCACACACTACCAATCGCGGGCAGCGATCAATACATCGCCGCCCGTACGCGAATGCACGCGCGGAAGAAATCCTCGGTAGAAAAGCCGGCCTTTATCGCCCGAGCTCGCCAGACAGCATAAGTTCTACCTTGGCCTTCGATGTACCGGTCACGGGTAGCCGGCTCGAATGGAAACATGCCGTCGGACACGGGAAATGCCGGTCGACGCCTAAGGAACTCATTCCAGAAACCCTGCGCAAGCTGGTGGAGTGTTCGGTTGTCATTGTTCATCGCATCCCATTTAAGCGACACGCTATCAGCATTGATAGCGATAGGCCAGGTATCGGCCTGCATCGCTACACCGATGCCGTTCTCGCACTTGCCTCAGCATCCCGCTCCGTAGATAGCCCCATCTGTACCGTCCTTCATCGCATCGCCGAGTCGCTGCGGCAATCAGTGCGACATCAGTACCGGCACTGTCATCGACTCGAGCAGCGTTCGGGTGACACCGCCAAGGACCAGCTCGTGCACCCGGCTGTGCCCGTAGGCCCCCATGATGATCAGGTCAGCATTTCGGTCCGCGGCGTGCGAGAGCAACAGCTGGCCGACGTCCTCGCCGTCTCCCGCCGCAAAAGTGCACAGCTGCACTGCCACGCCATGCCGAGCCAGCCAGTCCACGGCATACTGAGGCGGCGAAACCCATGGCCCCTTCAGAACGCCAGATGGTGTCCACGAAACCACTTCCACGGTGCCTGCGCGCTGCAGAAGTGGGAGCGCATCGCGGATGGCCCGCGCCGACTCGCGGCTGCCATTCCACGCCACCATGATGTTCTTGCCAACACTCGGGAACCGGCCCGCATACGGGACCACCAGCACCGGCCGCCCGCATTGCAGCACGATGGATTCAACAAAGCCGGGCTCGGCGTAGGCGGCATCATCAGTGGGATCGTGCTGTCCGAGGATGACAAGATCCGCCCGATGTGCCTCTGCCTGGACCGTCACCGCCGTGGCCCAGTCCGGCGCCCGCCATTCCGTAATGACGGCTACCTCGTCCGTCGCGCCCATCAGGGCATGGCGGGCCCGCTCGCCGACCTGATGCTGCCATTCGTTGTAGGAGGCGAGATAGCGGTCACCGTCCACCAGGTAGCGTACGGCGGTGGGATCCGGCTTGCCGACGGCAAGCAGGCCGACCAGCGTGGATTGGAACTCCAGCGCCAGCTGGGTGGCGAGGTTCAGCCGGTCGTACACGCGGCGGCTGGCATCGAGATGAACCAGGATCGTTGCGTAGTCCATGGATTGACTCCATCATGCAGCCCCGAACGGGGCTTTTCTTAAATCTATATCGCCCCCCGGTCCCGGATTTGTCGTGCATCAAGCCGCCTTCCTGTCCGCGCCACAGGCGGTACCGCTGGCACCACCACTACCGCTCTGGTTCGCGCCACTATGGTTCCCATAGAGCGAGCGCCGGTGCGCTTGCCGAATGCGCCCCGGTGGCAACCTTCGCAGGAGACTCACATGCATGAAACAAAGCGGTCGTACAAGGGGTTCCACGTCGTGTTGTTCGTCCCCGACGCCATCGCGCCGGGCAAGCCCAGCGGCGGTGTCCTTTTCACAGCGTCGGACAGAGGCATCGGCGTTCGCTTTACGCCAGACTGGCCCGCCGTGCCGGGCAGCGTGCAACAGGCCGAAGAGTGGCTCTTCGCCTATGCAGCGGGCGTTGTCGACTGCGAACTGGGCCGGGGGCTTCGGCATTGACCTGCGCTACGACTGAGCGGCGCGACCATCCGAGCATGAGAAGCCATTGCCGGGCACGCCAGGTACGGGTTGCCCCAAGCCGCCTGACGCCAGCGCGGCCGTGCGTGGCTTCGGCGGCCGTAGCGGGTCCGGAACGGCGGTACACGCTGCGCATAGCGGCACCAACGCGCAGGCGGCAAGCCTGCGCCATCCTGGCCCTCTTGCCGGCGTGCATGACTGCAAGCGATTCTTCATGGGTGGCTCCTTGGGGGCGCACCGCCCCAGGGTGGCTGCTGCCGGCCACAACGTGCGTCTCACACCGCGAAGCGAAAATGGCCGCTGTGCAGCACGATGTGCCGCGCACCTGTCATCTCGAACAGCGCTCCCGCGACGCGTTCAATGTCCTGGCGGTTGCTCATGAATGCCGGCAGCAAATCTTCACTGCGATACGAGCGTGCGCCGAAATGATCCTCAAGCGCCTCGGCAGTGATCTCATAGGTTGCCGGCGAGCCGTCCACCTTCGCGGCACACTGCAGGCTTGGCCCGGTCGGGCAATAATCCGGCGTCTCGCCGGCAAAGTCGATCGTATGCATAGCTCTCTGGCGTAACGCCCTCCAAAGTCTGTTCGCCTGCCTACGCCTCCTCGGCGCGGACAAGCAGGACGGGCGCGACGGCTAGGGTGATCACGCTCCGCGCGACGCTGCCCATGACGAGTCGCCGCACTCCCCGGCGACCATGCGTACCCAACACAACCAGATCGGCACCCCAGCCATTGGCGTCGGCCGCGATCGTGGTAGCAACATCTCCCTCGACCATCGGCTTGCCCAGCAGCCGCGTTACGTGGCGAATGCCCGCTGCGGCAAGCCTGCTGGCGGCGGCGGCGAGGACGCTTTCGCCCGCCGTCGTGAGGTCCTCTATCAACCTTACCGGATCCAGATTTCTGATATCCAGGAACGGGCTGCGGTCATCGACCACATGGACCACCTCCACTTCCGCGTTGGCGGCGAGCGCGATGATCATGGCCTGTTCGAGGGCAAGTTCCGAAGCGGCGCCGCCGTCCATGGCGACAAGGATGCGCTGGTACATAGCGGTTTCTCCGGCGGTTGGAGCCTGTGGTGGCTCGGGTCTGGACTGGTTTAATCCAGCGTAGGGCAGGCGGCGCAACTGCTGTTGATACGTGTCAAAGCCGCTGCACGATGCCCCCAATCGCTACGGCGGGCGCGCGTATGTCCCAGTTGATGCGCATCAATGGCGGCCGCCACGCAAGGCCTACGCTGCAGACACAGCGACGTCCGCTGCGAATCTGACCGGAGCCAGTGATGACCCAAGCCGCGATTGTTTTTTACTCCCGCACCGGCACCGTACGCCAGGTCGCCGAGGCCGTTGCCGCTCGGTCGGGATGGCCACTGGCCGAGGTCGCCGACGTGAAAAGCCGCGCCGGGATCCTTGGGGACCTCCGGTGCGTTATCGATAACCTCTTTCACCGCCAGGTCGAGTACCGCTACGGCGGCCCGGCCCTTGATCGCTGCGAGCATGTCGTGGTCCTGGCACCGGTATGGATGGGCAGGCTGGCGGCCCCGATGCGCAGCTTCCTCGCCGCCAGCGTCGCCACGCCGCCGCTGGCCGGGCGCGTGTCGGCAATCTGTATCATGGCAGCGCGCGGGGGCTTCCAGGCAGAGGCGGAGATAGCCAGGCTCACGGGCAAAACACCCGCGCCGGCGCTCGTGCTGCTCGAACGTGACGTGCTGAGCGGCGATGCCGCCGCCGAGATCGATGACTTCGTGCAGGCGTTGCGGTTCGCGGATTCCAGGCCTGCCCACGCCGAGCGTCCCGCCTGGTTGTCCCCGAACGAGACGTGAGCGCTTCTTCCGGCTCCGTCGCTCCCCCTCCTCTTTCGCGGTCGTCCCTGAACCCCCGCGAACTTGCTGCGCGACGTCGTGCCCGCGGCAACACGTCCAGGCGGCGGGCTCAGCGACGCGGGCAGGGTGTCGTGCCGCAGAGCAGCCAGTCGTCCTCAAGCGTATTGACCGGCAGCCGGAACGTCATCTCGAGCGGCTCGCCAGCGACGACGATGTCACGCATCTGGTCCCGCCCCTGGTAGCCCACCGCGAGCCGATAGGCACCCGGCTTGAGTCGCATGTAGAACAGCGGCCCGCTGGCGGTAGTGTGCAGCACGGGGCGGCCCTCCTGGCTGGCCACGACCACCGTGGCACCGCCCAGCGGGTTGCCGCGCCCGGCATCCACCATCGTCAGCCGTACGTTGAAACGCGCGGCGATGGTCAGCATGCTTTGCATGCCCGCCTCATCGTCTCCACCCGATACGTAGGAGACGCCGTGCTGCTCCATGATCTGCACGCCAGCGCCAGCGGGCGTCGCGCGAGTGGCGCAACCAGCCGCCGCAACGGCAATCGCCAGCGACGACAGCCCGAGGCCAAGGCTTCTTGACACCTGCATTTGCGTCGCTCCGAAAGGATTGTTGGGGTATCCGCGGACTGGGACCGAACGGTCAGGGAGTTTCGCTGCCTGACTGCTGCCGGACGAGCAGTACGGGGCGAACTGTCTTGCTGACGACGTGCTCCGAGACCGAGCCCAGCACCATGCGCCGCACGCCGCGATGGCCGTGTGTGCCCATGACGATCAGGTCTGCGCTCCAGTGGTCCGCTTCCGCGACGATCGCCTCGGCAACCTTCGCAGGGGTGCCAGGCGTCTCGGCCAACCTGCTGCTCCAGCGCACGCCGGCGGCACTCAGGCGCTCGCCGGCGCGTGCCAGCACTTGCTTGCCATAGGCAATGATGTCGGCCATCAGCCAGGGCCGGTAACCCGGCCTGATCTCGAAGAACAGGTCGCTGTCGTCGACGACGAACATGGCGCTGACCTCGGCGTGGGTGGCCAGCGCCATGGACACGGCCTGCTCCAGGGCATTTAAGGATGAGCGGCTGCCATCGATGGCTAGGAGAATGCGGCGGTACATGGCGACCTCGGCTTCGGCTATGGTTCTTTCCAAAGTAGCGGTCGCAAGGACATGCGGGTTGATGCCAGTCAACGAAGTCCTAAGTCCCCCTGGCCGGTGGGTTGCGAACTCGGACCGGTCAACGACATGCGCAGGCCACCCGTCTTCATGCCGCGCAATCGCGGTGAGCTTGTGGTACCCAGCGCTTCGCCGCTATTCAATGCGACAGCAGCAGCGGCATCCCGGCATGGTGCATCAGGGTCCGCGTGGTGCCGCCCAGCATCACCTCGCGCATGCGGGAATGTCCGTAGCCACCGGCCACGAGCAGGTCCGCGTTCAGGCTGCGTGTAGCCTCGAGCAGTACCCGACCAACCGCCTCGCTCGTCGGTTCGTTGTACACCCCCGCGGCGATGCCATGCCGCTCGAGGTATTGCCGCAGGCCCGCGACCGGCTCCGACTTTGGAGTGGGCCGGCCGTCCCGGTTCCATACCGCCACGATAGTGACCCGCTCTGCGCACAGCAACAGCGGCATCGCGTCCGCCACCGCGCGAGCAGCCTCTCGCCAGCCATCCCACGCGATCACGATATGTTCCATCTCCACCTGCTGGTAGGCATCCGGCACCAGCAACACGGGCCTCCCGGCATTCAGCAGTACATATTCGGCGGTCTCGGCTGCCAGGCTGCCTACCGAATACGGGTCGGGCGGTGGTGCCAGCACGACGATGTCGGATACGCGGCCTTCCTGCGCCAACGCCCATCCCGGGTCTTCCTCGACCACGCGGTGGGTGTGTGCCACCCCCGGCGCTGCCTGCTCCATGACGCGCCGGAACGCGACGCCCGTCTCTTCCGCCTGTGCCGCCAGGCCGACCCTGGCCACATCCACGTAGCGCTCCGCATCGCTGCTGGCGTCCGGAATCCGCTCGAACGGCACGCCGGTCGCGGTTAATCCCACCACATGACCGCCGGAGCGTTTGGCGAGGTCCGCTGCAACTCCTACACGCGCGGCGCAGCCTACGTCGCGCCCGAGTTCGACCAATACGGTTTTGAAGGCCATGATGCTCTCCTGTGCAGGGATTTCGAAAGCGCCCGGCGACCGGGTTGGCGTGCCGTGGCTCGGCCATACCTGTGGCCATTGCGCCTTCTGCGCGACCGGGCGGCAGAACCTTTGGGACACGCCGCAATTCACGGCTACACAAGGGACGGGGGCGACGCCGACTCGCCTCTTGGAACATCAGCGAGCCCTGTGGACTTCCGTTAGCGACAAAACCGGCAACCGTTGGGAAACAAAGCGAATGTTGTCGCCGGGGTCCCCATTTTTCATTATTGGAGCCACCTGGCGGTCAAGCATGATGCACGTCAACATCGAGACAATCGCCCTGCGCCTATCCGGCGTACTCTGCAACGCATTGCGGCGCCTCATCCCGCCGTGTTTCGCACCAGTGCCGCCTTCAGTGCACAGAACTGCCGCCGGTGAAGCTTGGCTTGTGGGGGCTTGCGTTGGATCAAGCCACGGCGCCATTTCACCACTAGTCTGAATCAGTCAGTCTCTCGCTAGCGCTGTTCAGCACCCTTGGCAGCTTCCCAGACGTTACCCTTTCCAAGCGGAACCTTGGCCTTGCTTAGGCGTCGGCATAAGTCCACCAAGAAGGAGCAGCATATGTCCAACGAACATGCGCAGGTTGTCTGGTTCGAAGAACTAAGGCGGGCCGACGTTCCTCGCGTCGGTGGCAAGAACGCATCGCTGGGGGAGATGGTGGCCAACCTGGCGCCCGGAGGCATCAAGATTCCACCGGGGTTCGCAGTTACCGCGGAAGCGTATTGGCACTTCATCGACGCGAATGGCCTACAGGAAGCCGTGTCCAGGATGCTCAGCGAACTTGCTGACGGCAAGGTTACCCTCTCCGAGGCCGGGGCCGCCATTCGTCAGCTCATCCTCCGCGGCGAATGGCCCAGGGAGACGGCTGAGGCGATCCGCCTGGCTTATGAAGAGCTGAACCGCCGGACCGGACAGGTCAATACGGACGTGGCAGTGCGCTCGAGCGCGACCGCCGAGGATTTGCCGGATGCGAGTTTCGCCGGACAACAGGAAACCTTCCTCAATATCCGGGGTGATCGTGCGCTCCTTGACGCTTGCCGGCGCTGCTACGCCTCACTCTTCACCGACCGCGCGATCAGCTACAGGCAGGCGAAGGGCTTCGACCATCTGAAGGTTGCGTTGTCGGTCGGCGTCCAACGCATGGTGCGATCCGACCTGAGCGGCGCCGGTGTGATGTTCTCAATAGACACCGAAACCGGCTTCGACAAGGTGGCCCTGATCAACGCCGCCTGGGGTCTGGGCGAGAGCGTCGTGCAGGGCACCGTCGAACCGGACGAGTACGAGGTGTTCAAGCCGCTTCTGTCCAACCCGTCGCTCACGCCGATCATCGGAAAGAAGCTCGGCGACAAGAGCCGCAAGATGATCTACACGAGCGATAGCCGCGTTCCGACCAAGTATGTCCCGACATCGAAGGCAGAACGTGCGTCCTTCGTGTTGGGAGACGAGGAGATTCTCACCTTGTCGCGCTGGGCCCGCACGATCGAAGACCACTATGGCCAGCCTATGGACATCGAATGGGCGAAGGACGGCGAAAGCGGAGAAATGTTCATCGTCCAGGCTAGACCGGAAACCGTCCAGTCGAGACGCGAGGCGAGCGCGGTGAAGACCTATCGCATCAAGAAGGCCGGCCGCAAGTTGATATCGGGCGTGAGCATTGGCGATGCCGTCGCGGCGGGCGTGGTTTGCGTGATCGAGAGCCCACGGGAGATGGGGCGCTTCGTCGACGGCGCCATCCTCGTGACCCAATCCACAGACCCCGACTGGGTGCCCGTCATGCGGCGTGCGGCTGCCATCGTCACCGACCACGGCGGTCGGACCTCGCACGCAGCCATCGTAAGCCGCGAACTCGGGCTTCCGGCTATCGTCGGTACGGGCAATGCCACCCATCTGCTGCACGACGAGCAAGAGGTCACCGTGTCCTGCGCGGAAGGCCGCGAGGGCTTTGTCTACGAAGGCACCGCCGACTATGAAGTCGAGGAAATCGACTTTGGCAGTATCCCGGCAACCCATACCAAGGTCATGCTGAACCTGGCCAACCCCGCAGCAGCCTTTCGCTGGTGGCGGATCCCGGCCGATGGCGTCGGGCTGGCGCGGATGGAGTTCGTGATCAGTAACCACATCAAGATCCATCCAATGGCGCTGGTCCGCTACGACACGCTAAAGGACGATGAGGCGAAGCAGACGATTGCCGGCTTGACAGCTGGGTACGAAAGCAAGACGGAGTACTTCGTGGACCGGCTCGCGCGCGGACTGGGGCGGATTGCCGCTCTCCAGTATCCACATCCGGTAGTGGTCCGCATGAGCGACTTCAAGACCAACGAGTACGCGCATCTGATCGGCGGCGCGGAATTCGAGCCCCGGGAGGAGAACCCGATGCTTGGATTCCGTGGTGCGTCGCGATACTACTCTCCCCGCTATCAAGAAGGCTTCGCGCTGGAATGCCAGGCGATTTGCCGCCTGCGCACGGAGATGGGGTTCACCAATGTGATCGTCATGATTCCGTTCTGCCGCTCGGCGAAAGAGGCGGACCGCGTACTTAAGGTCATGGCGGAGAACGGCCTCGTGCGCGGCGAAGCCGGCCTGAACGTATATGTCATGTGCGAGATCCCGTCGAACGTGATCCTGGCGGGCGAGTTCGCCAGGCGCTTCGATGGCTTTTCGATCGGCAGCAATGACCTGACTCAGCTCACGCTCGGCGTGGACCGCGATTCGGCAGAACTCGCAGAGTTGTTCGACGAGCAGGACGACGCCGTCAAATGGATGATCCGCAGCGTCATCGCAGAGGCGCATAAGGCCGGGGCCGATGTCGGCTTGTGCGGCCAGGCGCCTAGCGACCACCCGGCGTTCGCTGGGTTCCTTGTCGAAAGCGGCATCGATTCGATGTCAGTGAGTCCCGATAGCTTTATCGCGGTCAAGCGTCATGTTGCTGCTGCCGAGCAAGCGAGGACAAGGATCTCGTCTGTATGAGCGTCAGACAGGTGAAGGATGGAAGAGACATGCCGGAAGTACCGAAAAACGTTCCCTACAGCAGCCTGGCCATTAGCCCGATTTCTTCGCTAAAGCGGGCCGGGCTTGCCCTTGCCCGCACCGGTAACGGACGGCCGGGCAGCGCTGGCCGCCCCGCTTTTCGTCGCCTGCCCCGGCTCCTATAGTGGTCCCAAGGAGACCAAGCGCCAGAATGGATCTGTCAACAATCATCCGCAAGACGGCAGCGGACCTGCGTGTTACGCCAAATTTTGCCGACTATGAGACGGAGCGTCGTGGCTTTTCCTGGGACGCCATCCGCAGGACCCTCGGCACTCAGCCCGATGGCGGATTGAATATCGCCTGGCAGGCGGTGGACCGCCATGTGGGACGTGGTGCGGGTGACAAGGTCGCATTCCGCTTTCTTTCCCGCGGCGGACCGGCGGCGCGCGCCGTCACCTACGCAGAGCTGGCCAGGCTCACCAATCGCTTCTGCAACGTACTGCGCGAACTCGGCGTGGGCAAGGGAGACCGCATCTTCATTCTCGCTGGACGCCTCCCGGAGCTTTATACGGCCCTGCTCGGCGGCCTGAAGAACGGCTGCGTGGTCTCGCCGCTGTTCTCGGCATTCGGGCCCGAGCCGATCGCCACGCGACTGAACCTTGGCAAGGGCTCGGTGCTGGTCACCACCGACGAACTCTTCATGCGCAAGGTCGCCGCATGGCGCGACCGCATACCTAGCCTCAAACACGTTCTACTGGTCGCCGAAGACGGCGGCCCAACCGCGATACCGGGCACGCTTGACCTGCCGGCAATGATGCGCAGCGCGACGGACGCGTGCGAGATCACGCCCACCACATCCGAAGACATGGCCCTGTTGCATTTCACCAGCGGCACGACCGGCACGCCAAAGGGGGCGGTGCATGTCCATGGCGCGGCGGCCACCCATTGGGCGACCGGCAGGTATGCGCTCGATCTTCATCCGGACGACATCTTTTGGTGCACGGCCGATCCGGGCTGGGTGACCGGCACATCCTACGGTGCCATCGCCCCATTGCTGCATGGCATAACGTCTATTGTGGACTCTGAAGAATTCGACGCGCAGCGCTGGTATGGAATCCTTCACGACGAAGGCGTTACGGTGTGGTATACGGCGCCGACCGCGATCCGCATGCTAATGAGGGCGGGAACCGATGCGGCCAGAGCGCATGCTTTCCCGCACCTGCGGTTTATCGCCTGTGTCGGCGAGCCCCTGAACCCTGAGGCTGTCTGGTGGGGCAAGAACGTGCTGGGCCTGCCGATTCACGACAACTGGTGGCAGACGGAAACAGGCGGCATCATGATCGCCAACACGCCAGCCTTTGATATCAAGCCTGGCTCGATGGGCAGGCCGCTTCCCGGCGTGGACGCGGCCATCGTGCGGCGCAAGGAAGACGGACGCGCCGAGCTGATCGATACGTCCGGAACCGAGGGAGAGCTTGCGCTCAGAAGCGGCTGGCCGTCGATGTTCCGCGCCTATCTCAACGACGAAGCGCGCTACCGCAAGTGTTTCGCCGGCGAATGGTACCTGACCGGCGACCTTGCTCGCCGCGACGCCGACGGCTACTACTGGTTCGTCGGCCGCACTGACGATGTCATCAAGTCTTCCGGACACCTGCTCGGCCCCTTCGAGGTCGAGAGTGCGCTGATGGAGCACCCGGCCGTCGCCGAGGCCGGCGTCATCGGCAAGCCGGATCCGGTGGCAGGAGAAGTCGTGAAGGCATTCGTATCGCTCAACAAAGGCTTTGAACCTGGTGAAGCGCTGCGCCTGGAGCTTCTTGGCCATGGCAGAAGCCGCCTCGGCGCGGCGGTGGCCCCCAAGGACATCGCCTTCCTGGCGGAATTGCCACGAACGCGCAGTGGCAAGATCATGCGCCGATTGCTGAAGGCCCGCGAACTTGGCCTGCCGGAGGGGGACACCTCCACGCTTGAGACCGGATCATGATGGAGATCGAGCATCCCGCCCCCCCGCCACCTGCCGGGCCGGTGCCCTATGACAAGGAGTTCGCGCTTACGTTGCTGCGCGACATGGTGCGTATTCGCCGCCTTGAGGAGACATGCGCGCAGCGCTACGGCGAAGGCAAGATACGCGGCTTCCTGCACCTGTACATCGGTGAGGAAGCTGTATGCGTTGGTGTTCTCCACGCACTCGCACCGGACGACAATGTGGTCGCCACCTATCGCGAACACGGGCATGCGCTGGTTCGCGGCATGGACATGGGCGTGCTGATGGCCGAAATGTACGGCAAGCAAGAAGGCTGTGCGCGAGGCCGCGGCGGCTCCATGCACCTGTTTAGCCGCGCCACCCGGCTCTTCGGGGGCAACGCCATCGTGGGCGCAGGCTTGCCGCTGGCAGTGGGCCTTGCGCTCGCCGAGCAAATGCAGGGCAGCCAGCGCGTCACCGCCTGCTTCTTTGGCGATGGGGCGGTCGCCGAAGGTGCGTTCCATGAATCGATGAACCTCGCCGCATTGTGGAAGCTGCCGCTTCTGCTCTGCTGCGAAAACAATCTCTACGCGATGGGGACGGCTCTGGAGCGCCATGAGTCCCAGACAGACCTTTGCGCCAAGGCAGCGTCCTACAAGATGCCGGCTTTCGCGGCTGACGGAATGGACGTGGTCGCCGTCTGCGAAGCTGCCCGGAATGCCGTGGCCAGCGTCAGGGGTGGCACGGGGCCGGTGTTCCTTGAACTGCGCACCTATCGCTTCCGCGCGCACTCCATGTACGACCCGGATCTGTACCGCCAGGCGGCCGAAGTCGAGGCGTGGAAGGCACGCGGTCCCATTCATACGTTCACCGCGCGGCTGAAGGCGGAAGGCAAGCTGACGGAAGACGAATTTCTCTCGCTGGACGCCGACGTTGGTGCGGAGGTTGCGAGGGCCGAGGCCTTTGCCGAGGCGGGTACCCTGGAGCCTGTCGAGGATCTGCTGAAGGATGTGTGCTCACCGGCGGGAGGCACCCCATGAGCGTGCGCCTCAGCTACCGCGAGGCCGTGCGCGAAGCCCTGCGCGAGGCGCTTGCCAAGGACCCCCGCGTCTTCCTGATGGGCGAGGACGTCGGCCGCTACGGCGGCAGTTATGCGGTCTCCAAGGGACTGCTGGCCGAGTTCGGCCCGGAACGCATCCGCGATACCCCACTTTCGGAACTCGGCTTCACCGGCGCTGGCATCGGCGCGGCCCTGGGCGGCATGCGCCCCATCGTCGAAGTGATGACCGTCAATTTCAGCCTGCTCGCACTCGACCAGATCGTCAATACCGCAGCCCTGTACCGCCATATGTCTGGTGGGCAGTTCTCCGTACCGCTGGTGATCCGGATGGCCACCGGGGCGGGCCGCCAGGTCGCGGCCCAGCATTCCCACAGCTTCGAGGGCTGGTATGCCAGCATACCTGGCCTCAGGGTCCTGGCGCCGGCCACTGTCGAGGATGCACGCCGCATGCTGGCGCCGGCATTGGCCGATCCCGACCCGGTGCTGATCTTCGAGCATGCAGGCCTGTACAACGTGGAAAGCGAGATCCCGGAAGCGTCCGTCGTGGATATCCACTCGGCACTGGTCAGGCGGCCCGGCAAGGACGTGGCCCTGATCGCGTATGGTGGCGGCCTGCCCAAGGCGATGCAAGCCGCCGATTCGCTTTCGACCCAGGGAATCGATGCCGAGGTGGTCGATTTGCGCGTCCTGCGCCCGCTGGACGATGCGACCATCATGGCATCCGTCGCGAAATGCCGTCGTGCGGTGATCGTCGACGAGGGCTGGCGCAGCGTCAGCCTCGCCGCGGAGGTGATGGCCCGCATTGTCGAGCAGGTTTTCTATGAACTCGACGCACCGGTCGCCCGGGTCTGTTCTGAAGAGGTACCGATTCCCTATGCCAGGCATATGGAAGAGGCCGCCCTGCCCCAGGCCGACAAGATCGCAGCCGCGGCCAGCAAGCTGATCGCATGAGCAAGCCGGCAGCCCTCACCTCCCGTGCCCGCAACCGGCGCATCGTTCCGGCGAGGACAACGTGATCGAATTCCGCCTGCCCTCGCTGGGCGCAGACATGGATGAGGGTACGCTGCTCGAATGGGCCGTGAAGCCCGGCGACACCGTGAAGAAGGGACAGATCATCGCCGTGGTCGACACCAGCAAGGCTGCGATCGAGGTGGAGACGTGGCACGACGGTGTCGTCGCTGAACTCCTGGTTTCGCGGGGAGACAAGATTCCCGTCGGCACGCTGATGGCGACCTTCCTTGAACCTGGCGAAACACCAGGCACCATATGGCACGCGCCTGGGCCAGAGCCGGCGAGCGGCACTCGGGGTCGACGCATGGTGTCCCCGGCAGCGCGCAAGCTCGCTCGGGAACAGGGGATCGACGTCGAAGCCATGACCGGCACCGGGCCGGGTGGCGCGGTAACGCTGGCCGATGTCGAGCAAGCGGCGCGCAAGCCCGCCGCCGCGCCAGGCGACCGATCGGCCGAAATCCGCAAGACCATTGGCGCGGCGATGGCGCGAGCCAAGCGCGAGATTCCTCATTACTACGTCGCAGAGACGATCCCGTTGCGGACTGCGCTCGCCTGGCTCGCCCGGGAAAACGCCAGCCGATCCATGACCGAGCGCGTCCTCCCGGCGGTCTTACTGATCAAAGCCGTCGCAGTCGCTCTCAAGCGCTTCCCCGAGTTACTCAGCAGTCCCAAATATATGCGACAGATGGGACATCGAAGAATGATCGAACCAGGCTCCGCTTTCTCTGCAGCCCGCGCAGTTGTTGCTCGACGCGAATCTCCAACTTCTCGCCTGCGCGCAGCGGGTTGCGCGCCACGCCGGTGCGCTTGATGTGACTCCACACCAGCTCGTCCGGATTGAGGTCCGGCGCGTAGCCTGGCAGGAAGTGCAACGTCAATCTGCCGCCAGTGGATTCGACGTATTCGCGCACGCTTGCCTTCTTATGGGCCGGCAAGCCGTCAACGACAAGATGCACCGGCTTGCGCCGGCCCTTCATCATCTTCTTGAGCAATTCGACGAACAGTTCCGCGGTGAGCGCTCCCTTGTACGTCGCGAACCAGAAGCCGCCCAAGGCGTTGACCGCCGAAGCTGCCGAAACTGACTGGCGCTGGCCGGGCCGCTCGATCACCGGGCTCTGCCCTTTGAGCGCCCACGTCTTGCCGTGCACCGTGTCAGCGCGGAAGCCGGATTCGTCCCAGAAGTAGATTTCGGCCCCGCTGCGCCGGGCAGTTGACGCAATGTCGGGATAGGTCTCACGCTGCCAGCGCTCGATCGCCTGAGGATCGCGCTGGTAGGCGCGCTGCAGTGGCTTTTGCGGCGTCAGGCCCAAACGCGCCAGCAATCTCCCCACCGCCGTCAGCCCCATGCGCACACCAAACTTCTGGTCAATCAAGGTGGCCACGATTTGTCGCGTCCACAGCCCGAAGTCCAGTCCGTATTGCCTGGGATCCTTGCCGTTGATCCAGCGCAACACCTGCGCTTGCTGGCGCGCTGTGAGCTTGGCCGGTCGGCCGGTTGCCCGCCGCGCGGCCAGCGCGCGTTCCCCCTTTCCGCGTCCGCAGGCAGCTTTGATCCACCGGTAGATCGAGGTGCGATTCATCCCCAGCGACTTCACCACCTCCGACGGCTTCTCGCCTTCCCTCACTCGGCGCAACGCCAGCAACCGAAATTCCTCCTGCGTCGCCCGATCCAGTTTGCGGCCATCTCGTTTCATGCCTCATGAGACTACCGTCGATCCCTTGCGTTCAACTTTTGTCGCTTTATTTAGGGACTGGTCAGTAAATGGATTCTTCCACAACGGTGCGTTCAGCGCCGCAACGGCCGTGCACGTCGGGGTCGCGATATCTCTCCGCCAGGGCGGCCTGGTGGCGCCCGCGCTGCTGCATGTCGACAGCAAGCCAGTTGCACAACTGATGCAGGAACTGGCCGACCTGGTCAAACGCTGTCGCGCTGGTTCCCTCAGGCGTGCCGAGTTGTCCGAGCCTACCGTCACCATTACCAATCTCGGGGATCAGGGCGCGGAACAGGTGTTCGGGGTCATCTACCCTCCCCAGGTGGCGCTGGTGGGTTTCGGTCGCATCATTGAGCAGCCATGGGCGGAAAACGGTGCGGTGGCAGTGATGCCCGCCATGACAGCCAGCCTCTCGGCCGACCATCGTGTCTCCGACGGTCATCGCGGCGCGCTCTTTCTCACCGAACTACGGGAACTGCTGCAACTGCCTGAGGAGCTTGACCGATGAACAACGCCAGTATCCGCGCCGTCGTCGTGTCCACGTTGTGCGAGATCGCCCCTGAGATCGAGCCGCAGGCCCTGCGCCCGGATCGTCCCCTGCGCAGGGAGGTCGACCTTGATTCCATGGACTGGCTCCGCTTCCTCCTTGCCCTGCACGAGAAATTGAAAGTGGATATCCCTGAATCCGACTACGGCCGGCTCGTCACGCTAGACGATGTCGTGTCCTACCTGGAAGCCGCAGCGACACGTTGAGCCTGCTTCGGCCCGCAGGCGAGAGAACGCCGTGTCCTGCACGCCCGGCACATGGCACCGGATGGAAGCCCTTCGCGGAACAGTGGTGTTCCGTGTCGCCAGCGGGCAAGCCAAAAGCATTGGGGGCAACATGCCAGAGTACGTCAAAACCCCGTCTCCCGAACCGAGACCCACCTGGGTGGAACACTATCCCCCAGGCGTGCCTGCGGAGGTCGACGTCCATCGCTTTGCTTCGCTTGCCGACATGCTCGCGCACAGTTGCCGGCGATACGCCACGCGTGCGGCCTTCACCAGCATGAAAGCTGTCCTCACGTACGCGGAACTCGATTGCCTGACGCGCGACTTTGCCTCGTATCTGCAGCGGCTGGGGCTAAGCCGGGGTGATCGCGTGGCGATCATGCTGCCAAACCTGCTACAGTACCCCGTGGTGCTCTTCGGGATCCTGCGTGCCGGCATGGTGGTGGTCAACGTCACCCCCCTCTACACGGCGCCCGAGTTGCGGCATCAGCTTGCAGATTCAGGCGCGACCGCGATCGTGGTGTTGGAGAACTTTGCCCACACCTTGCAGGCGGTTCTCGGCTTCACTGCCGTGCGTCACATCGTGACCACGAAGGTGGGCGATCTTCTCCCTCCGTTGCGGGCACGCCTGGTCAACCTTCTCGTCAAGTGGATCCAGCGTCGCGTGCCGCCGTGGCGGCTGCCGGGTTCGGTCAGCTTCCATGCCGCGCTGCGACGTGGCCGTCGTCAGCCGCCAGACGAACCTCCGCTTACGCCGGAGGATATTGCCCTGCTGCAATACACGGGCGGCACGACCGGGATACCAAAGGGGGCAATCCTCTCGCACGGCAACCTGGTGGCCAATGTCGAGCAGATTTCCGCCTGGCTTGGCGCGACCCTGGAGGCAGGCAAGGAAGTCGTGGTAACGCCGCTGCCACTGCATCACATCTTTGCACTGACGGCGAACCTGTTGACGTTCGTGCGATGGGGTGGCAACAACGTGCTTATCACCGACCCGCGCGATCTCCGCACTCTGCTGCGTACGCTGCGGACCACGCGCTTCAGCGCGATCAGCGGGGTGAATACCTTGTTCAGGCTATTGCTCGACGCACCGGGTTTTGCGGAGGTCTGCCGGGCAAACGCCGGCAGCCTCAAGGTGGCGGTTGCCGGCGGCATGGCTGTGCAGCGCGAGGTGGCGCTGCACTGGCAACAGGCAACCGGAATCCCGTTGACCGAAGGGTATGCCTTGACCGAAGCCGCACCGGTTGTCTGTATCAATCCTGTGGGTGGCGTGGCGTTCAGCGGGGCTGTCGGCATGCCGCTGCCCTCCACGCGGGTAGCCATCCGGGACGAGACGGGTCTCGACCTCCCTCCGGGCCAGGCGGGCGAGATTTGTGTGCAGGGCCCGCAGGTCATGCGGGGCTACTGGAATATGCCGGAGGAAACGGCACGCGTTCTCGGCGTCGGCGGGTGGATGCGCACCGGCGACATGGGTGTGATGGACCCCCGAGGCAGTATCCGCTTCCTCGCGCGCAGCAAGGAGGTCATCGTGGTATCCGGCTTCAAGGTCTACCCCAAGGAAATCGAGGATGTGGCCATGCAGCATCCCGGCATCCGGGACGCCTGCGCCATCGGCGTCGCGGACGAACGCTCCGGCGAGGCAGTCAAGCTCCTCGTGGTCAGGCGCGATCCCGCGCTTTCCGCCGAGGCGGTGCTGGCCCATTGCCGCGCGCAGTTGACCGGTTACAAGGTTCCCCACTACGTTGAGTTCCGGCCATCGCTGGCCAGGTCGGCCCTCGGCAAGGTCTTGCTCAGGCCGCCAACCGAAGGGCAGGCAACTGCCGTCGGAATGCGCCCCTGAGTTGGCAGCGGGTGAAGACGCAATGAATGACAGGCGCGATCCTACTCCCCCTTATGGCCCCGAACCCGGGCCTGCCGATGCGCAGCGTCTGCTTGGCATCGTACGCGCGCTGGCGGCAGAGCTGCGGCCCAGTGCGCAGGAAGTCGGCACTTTGGGGATCGATCATTCGCTCGAGCGCGATTTCGGCCTGGACAGCCTGGCGCGCGCGGAGCTGCTGACGCGCATCGAGCACGAATATGGCGCCAGGGTCAATGAAGAAGCGATCATGGCCGCCGAGACGCCTCGTGACCTGCTCAGTCTGGCAGGGCACGGCGCAGCCGCCGCCATCCCCGCTGCGATGCCCACGGTTCCCGTCGTGCAAGGTGCGGCCAGGACGGGAGCAGCCAACCGGCCCCCAGACAGTGCCGCGACGCTAATGGATCTGATTGACTGGCATGCGGCGTCCCATGGCGATGAGCTATACGCCACCCTCCAGGGGAGCGGCGAACTCAGCTACGGGTCAATGCGGGCGGGCGCGCTTGCCGTAGCCACTGGCCTGGCGCGGCAGGGCCTGGCCGCAGGTGACCGGGTGGCACTGATGCTGCCGACCGGACGCGACTTCTTCGATGTCTTCTTCGGCGCGCTTTATGCGGGTTGCATCCCTGTCCCGCTTTATCCGCCCGCGCGCCTCTCCCAGATCGAGGATCACATGCGGCGCAGCGCCGGAATCCTTGCCAATGCCGAGGCTGCCATCCTCGTGACTGTGCCACCGGCCAAGCCCCTGCTACGCCTGCTTCGCGCGCAATGCGCGGCACTGCGCCAGATCCTGGCGCCTGCCGATCTCAGCGCCGCTGGTGATGCCCCGACCGGCGCAGGGCGCGGGCGGCCGGATGACATTGCCTTTCTGCAATACACCTCCGGCAGCACGGGCAACCCAAAAGGGGTCGTGCCGACGCATGCCAATCTGCTCGCCAACTTGCGGGCGATGGAGCGTGCCGCGCATGTTACCGCGGCCGATGTCTTTGTTTCGTGGCTGCCGCTGTACCACGACATGGGCCTGATCGGCGCCTGCATGGGGAGCCTGCAGGTTGGATTCCGCCTGGTGCTGCTGTCGCCCACTGACTTCCTGACGCGCCCTGCCTCTTGGCTGTGGGCCATTCACCAGCATCGCGGCACGGTGTCCGCGGCGCCGAACTTCGCCTACGAGCTCTGCGCGAGCAAGATTGATGAAAAGGATCTTGCCGGCCTGGACCTGAGTTCGTGGCGCCTGGCATACAACGGTGCTGAGCCGGTCAGCCCGGAAACCATTGACAGCTTTACCGCACGCTTTGCCAGGTATGGCTTCGATCGCGCTGCCGTGACCCCTGTATACGGCCTTGCCGAATGCTCGGTCGGACTCGCGTTCCCGCCAGCAGGACGTGGGCCGTGCGTCGACCAGATCGATCGGGATGCGCTCGCGCGCCAGGGTATCGCCCGTGCGCCGGACCGGTCGGGGCGCAAGGCGCTCAGGCTGGTCTCTAGCGGCCTGCCATTGCCGGGACATCAGATCCGCATCGCCGATCCAGCCGGGCACGAGTTGCCCGAACGCGCGCTGGGGCATGTCCAGTTCCGGGGCCCGTCCGCGACCACGGGCTACTTCCGCAACCCCGACGCCACGGCGGGCCTGTTCGATGGCTTATGGCTGAAGACCGGCGATATGGGCTATATCGCAGCCGGCGAGCTTTATCTGACAGGGCGCCTCAAGGACATCATCATTCGCGCTGGCCAGCACTTGTTTCCGCAGGAACTCGAAGAGGCGATCAGCCGGGTGGGTGGCGTGCGCAAAGGCGGTGTCGCGGTGTTCCCCGCCACCGATGCGCGCTCCGGTACCGAGCGCCTGGTCGTTCTGGCCGAGACGCGCGAAGAGGACGATGACGCGCGCAGCCGGATACGCGCCGAGATCAGCCATCTGGCGGTCGATCTGATGGGCATGCCTGTCGACGAAGTGGTGCTGGCGCCGCCGCGCACGGTACTCAAGACGTCCAGCGGCAAGCTGCGCCGCGCCGCCTGCCGGGAGTTGTACGAACGGGGCGAGATCCATGGCACGCCGCGCGCGCCCTGGCGTCAATTGCTACGGATTGCCATCTCTGGCGCAAGCGTCCAATTCGCGCGCTTCCTGCATCAGGCCTCAGCGTGGCTCTGGGGTGCCTGGGTATGGACGGTTTGCGTCCTGTTTGCCTTGCCAGCCTGTCTGCTGGTGGTGCTTTTGCCGGGGCGCCCGCTGCGTCGGCGCAGCGCGCGGGCCAGCGCCCGGCTCGGCCTCGCGCTGACTGGGCTGTCTCCGAAGATCGAAGGCCTGCCCGACCTCGGCCGGTCGGCACCGGTGGTCATTGTGGCCAACCACGCCAGCTACACCGATGTGATTCTGCTCACGGCGGTGCTGCCTGCCCACTTCACCTTTGTGGCGAAGCAGGAACTGCTGCGGAGCCCGCCGCTGGCGATGCTGCTAGGCAGGCTTGGCTGCGCCTTCGTTGAGCGCTTCGACCCCGCGCGTGGGCTCGAAGATACGAGTGCGTTGGAGAAGCGAATCCTGCGGGGCGAATCCCTCGTCTTCTTCCCCGAGGGCACCTTCCGGCGAGAGCCCGGATTGATGCCATTTCGATTGGGCGCGTTCCGGTGCGCCGCCCGCGCGCGGGCGGCGGTCATTCCCATCGCCCTGATCGGCACCCGCTCATTGCTGCGGGACGGGCGCTGGTGGCCGAGTCGTGCTTCGTTGGCACTCGTTGCCGGCGAAGCGGTGTTCGCATCAGGCGATGACTGGCAAGCATTATTGCGACTGCGCGACGCGGCACGCAACGAGATCCGCACGAGGCTACAGGAGCCAGACGCGGCAGATTGATCGGCCGTACTGTCGGATACTACTGTCGGCCCCGTTCAGGCCAGCACCTGCTCGGCGGGTACATGGGCGTAGCCATGAGCGCTTGCGACGGCCGGATAGGTCACACTCCCGCGACAGATATTCAGCCCGGCCCGCAGGCAGGGATCGTCTGAGAGCGCGCGGGACCATCCCTTGTCGGCAAGAGCCATCGCATAACCGATCGTGGCGTTGTTCAGGGCAAAGGTGGAGGTCCTGGCCACGGCTGCCGGCATGTTGGTCACGCAGTAGTGCAGCACGCCGTCCACCACATAGGTCGGATCCGTATGGCTGGTCGGACGCGATGTCTCGGCGCAGCCTCCCTGGTCTATCGCCACATCCACCAGCACCGAACCGGCTTTCATGCGCGCGAGCATCGCACGCGTGACCAGCTTGGGCGCTTCGGCGCCCGGCACCAGCACCGCGCCGATGACGGCATCGGCCGAGAGCAACGCGCGCTCGATACTGTCAGCGCTGGAGTAGACCGTCACGACCTGATTGCCGTACATAGAGCCGAGATGCCGCAGACGATCGATATTCTTG
Organism: Ralstonia pickettii DTP0602; assembly: GCA_000471925.1. Taxonomy (NCBI): domain Bacteria; kingdom Pseudomonadati; phylum Pseudomonadota; class Betaproteobacteria; order Burkholderiales; family Burkholderiaceae; genus Ralstonia; species Ralstonia pickettii. Next base: position 1,825,534 of record CP006667.1, on the reverse strand, counting down.
TCCAATACCGTCACGCGCGCCCCCATGCCAACCGCGATCTGGGCAGCATTGGCGCCCACCACGCCGGCACCGATCACCACGATATGTGCCGGCGCGACGCCCGGGACGCCGCCGAGCAGCAGTCCCATGCCGCCATGCGGCTTCTCGAGGTAGGCTGCCGCCACCTGGACTGACATGCGGCCGGCCACCTCGCTCATGGGGGCCAGCAACGGCAGACCACCGTCAGGCCCCGTAACCGTCTCATAAGCGATGCAGACCGCGCCGGATTTCAGCAGCGCGGCAGTCAGCTCACGGTCCGCGGCCAGATGCAGGTATGCATAGAGGATCTGCCCAGGCTTGAGGAGCCCCAGTTCGCGTGGTTGCGGCTCCTTGACTTTGACAATCATCTGGGCCCCGTCGTACACGGCCTTCGCATCGGCAGCCAGCTTCGCGCCAGCCGCTTCGTATTGCGCGTCGGAAAGGCCAAGCGCGGCCCCGGCCCCGGCCTGGACCATGACCTGGTGACCGCGGCTGATAAGTTCGCGCACGCAGGCAGGCGTCAGGCCTACCCGGTACTCGTTGTCCTTGATCTCTTTCGGCACACCGATCAACATGGCCTTGCTCACACGGGTGGCAATTCCGGCAGATTCCGCACCAGGTGCTTGAATCGTCCCCAGTCCACGGCCGGATGCACCGAGGCCTCTCCGTGACCATATGCCCGCACCAGGACCGACACTTGCATGGCAGTCTCGATGTCGTTGGCCTCGAAGATATCGAGATAGTCGTAGGGCCCAAGGGTTGCATAGCTGCCCAGCCATTTCACGTCCGGACAGGCTTTCTCCAGATAGCCGGCAACGCCGCGTTCCAGTGCTTCGAAGGAGCGCGGCTGCCGCAGGGATTCCACGGAGACACGGGTTTCCATGATAAATATCGCCATGTTCGACTCCTCAAGGTGGCTGACTAATTGTCGGCCGCATAGCTAGAGGCTAGCTGCTGTCTGGCCGCAGCCCTTGTCTCAGCGCAACGTCCGGCATGGAACCCCTGGCCCCCTTGCTCGTTACGCGCAAAGTTCCTGCGCGAAGGCTCGTCTGACCTGCCAATTGAGTCATCATCAGATGTCACACGATTGACGTTTGCGATCACCACTTGCCGGAGGCACCACCACCGCCAAAACCGCCGCCACCGCCGCCGAATCCCCCGGGGCCCGAGCGGCCGCCATATCTTCCCGAGCGGCCGCCAATAGCCAGCAAGCCCATGTGCGGGCCGCCCGTCAGCGTGAACAAGAGCGCGATTGCCCCCGCAAAGATACCGGCAAAGATAGCGCCAGAAAGCATCCACGCGACCACACCAACGGCCCCACCCGTCGCGACTGCACCCGGGAAGCGCCCCAGCATGGAGCGCAGTAACCCACCCAGGACCAGAGTGAGCACAAGGAGGATTGGCATCAGTTGCCGGACGGGGTCACCCCTATCCCCTGCCGTTTCCTTCGGCGGTGGCAGCTGCTCCCCTTCGATGACCCCAAGCATGCGGTCGACGCCCGCAGACACACCGCCATAAAAATCACCCCGCTTGAATCGGGGCACGATATCTTCACTGATGATGCGCTTGCTCGCGGCGTCAGTCAGGACGCCTTCGAGGCCGTAGCCCACCTCAATGCGAAGGGCGCGGTCATCCTTGGCGATGATGAGGAGCGCGCCGTCATCGACGCGCTTGCGTCCCAGCTTCCATTGCTCGACCACGCGAAGCGAATACTGTTCGATGGTTTCCGGTCGAGTAGTGGGAACCATGAGAATTGCAACCTGAGTTCCTTTCCTGGCTTCGAAGGCTTGCAGCGTCTGGTCCAGGGACGCCTGCTGTTCGCGCGTGAGCGTACCGGTCAGGTCAGTCACTCGCGCCGTCAATGACGGAACGGCAACCTCAGCAATGGCTCCGATAGACACGAAGGCAGTAAGCGCCAGAAGCAGGCCTCGCGCGGCCGAGAGCAGGTTCAACTGGCACCTCCGGGGCGCTGGCCGCAGCGGCACCGACTAATGGCGAGCATTACAACAAGCACCGCCCATATCTTTCGCACGGGACACCTCCGTCCTTTCGCGGCCGTCAGAGCGAAGCCGCATGAGCATGACTATTTGAGGGTGCTCCGGAGGAGCAGGCGCTGCCGCAGAACTGGTTCTTCCACACTCATCCTGGTTTGCAAGGACGATAGGTCTCTCGCTTTCCCTCAGGAGACCCAGGGGTCAGCAGGTGACAAGATCTGTATGTCCGAAGCCCTTGGAATAGTCGAGCACGGAAATGACCATCGCGGTTACCCTGAATATTCGGACGTCCTCCACGGTCGGCATCGGCACCGGCAAGGCAACCTGCTCCGGATACTTCAATGGGAACATCCGCAGGATCCTCTCCGCTACGGCCACATCGACCACCAGTTGCGCATGCGCCGCCATCGACAGGCCGGTAATCGCCATGAGATCTGGCGTATCGTGATCGATTGTCAGCGAGACACGGTCGTCCAATGCCAGATTCGCCGCCTTTTGGCTGCTCGGACCACAGAGGAAGTAGAGCGTGAGACCCTCATTCACATAGCCCACAGTGGTAGCCTGAGGCCAGCCATCCGGCCTTAGGGTGGCAAGCGTCATGATCCTGTGTTGGTTCAACAAGGTCAGGATCTTCTGTCTGATCTCTTCGTCCATATTTGCTCACCTGTTACGCCAGTACAAACAACATTAACGGGGCCGGCATGGTCGGGGAGGACCTTCAGCCAGCACGTTTTTGGACAAATGCCCCGCATCTTCTTCATTCCATGACAGCAAGGGCTGCTTCAGGCCCATGTCTTGCCTCTCCCGCCAGCCACCCCGGCTTCGGCGATGGGTTATTTCCAAAGTAGCGGTCGCAAGGGCATGCGGGTTGATGGCTGTCAACGAAGCCCTAAGTCCCCGTGGCCTGCCGAATGCCCTCGCCCTGACCTGCATCAACCGGCCTACCCTCCCCCCGCCTAAGCTGGAGGCAATGTCTGCGCTCCCGTACCCGGGAGCCGCTTCACCGCTGTCTACGGGCACTCAGCCAGGGAGGCAATGCCATGTATCAGACCATCCTCGTCACCATCGACGGCAGCGCCTGCGCCGATCGCGCACTTGACGAGGCCATCCGCCTCGCCTCGCTGTGCGAGGCCACCCTGGAGATCGTCCACGTCGTTGACAACAGCTATCTCAAGTACGACATGGGCTACGGCAACCTTGCCGACCTGCGCCCCGACCTGGTGGAAGGCGGCCGCAAGCTGCTTGCCAACGCCGAGGCCAGGACCCATGCCGGCCAAGTGGTATGCCACACGCAACTGGTTGACGAGATCCTTGCGCTCGGCGACATCGCCATGGCCATCGACGCCGCGGCTCAGCGCACCCACGCCGACCTGGTAGTGGTGGGCACGCATGGCAGGCGCGGGGTACGGCGCCTGGTGATGGGCAGCGTGGCCGAGGGCGTGGTGTGCAGATCGAAAGTGCCGGTGCTGCTGGTGCGGGCGTCTAAGGCCGCGTAAGCCATGGCAGCGCTCTCCGGTGCGGATGATGGCGCCGGGCCGCGCCTGCCCGTGGACGACGACGAACCACCAGCGCATAACCGCCCAGCCGCGGCAACACCGGGTCGGCACGGCGATCCGCACGCGCCACAGGCCGCGTCCCTGCCGCCGGCCCTATCCTGGGCGGCCGAGCACGAAGCCGGCGAGATCCTGGACAGGCTTGCCGCGACCGACGCCGGATTGACCGAACGCGAGGCTGCTGCCCGGTTGGCCACCTGCGGCCCCAACCGCATCGCCGCCAGCCAGGGGCCCCACCGGCTCGCCAGCCTGGCGCGACGGCTTGGCGGCCCTGTCAACGTAATGCTGATCGTGCTGTCCGCGCTCTCGGTATTCGTGCACGACTACAGTGCCGCCGCCTTGATCGGCGGGATGATCGTCCTAAGCGTCACGCTGGCCACCTGGCAGGAAACGCGCAGCGACCGTGCGGTGGCCGCGCTGCGCACCATGGTCCACACCACCATTGCGCTGCGGCGTCGGGCGGACGAGGACAGCGCGCCCAGCACGCAGGAGCGCCCAATCTCCGAGCTCGTTCCGGGCGACATCATCCACCTGGCGGCAGGAGACCTGGTGCCCGCCGACGTCCGACTGCTGGCCTCGAAGGACCTGTTCGTGAACCAGGCGGCCTTGACCGGCGAGTCAATGCCCGTGGAGAAATTCGCCGCATCCTGCGCGGGCGCGACCCTGCCCGGCGAGCTCGGCAACATCGCCCTGATGGGGACGGCGGTGTTCAGCGGGACAGCCACGGCGGTCGTCGTGCTGACCGGCGACCGCGCGGTGTTCGACCACATTGCCGAGTCAATCGCCGTGCGCGGCCCGCCCAGCGACTTCGAGGTTGGGCTGAGCCGCATCGCCCGGCTGATGCTGGCGATCATCGCGGTAATGGCACCATTGGTGTTCCTGATCAACTGGCTGACCAAGGGTGACTGGTTCGGTGCGCTGCTGTTCGCGATGGCCGTCGGCGTAGGCCTCGCGCCGGAGATGCTGCCAATGCTGGTCACCGTCAACCTAGCCAGGGGCGCGCTGGCGATGTCGCGGCGCAAGGTCATCATCAAGCGGCTGGCGGCGATCCAGAACCTGGGCGCGATGGACACACTCTGCTCGGACAAGACCGGCACGCTGACGCAGGACCACGTCATCCTCAAGCATCATGTCGACCTGGCGGGACACGACAGCGAGCGGGTGCTGGAATTTGCCTATCTCAACAGCTATTTCCAGTCGGGCCTGCATAACCTGCTCGACGTGGCCGTGCTCCAGCATGAGGATCTTGGTGCGCGCCTGCGCACTGAGCAGGCCTACCGGCTGATCGACGAGGTTCCCTATGACTTCACCCGGCGCCGCATGTCCGTCGTGGTGCAGGCGCCTGGCGCCCGGCAGTTGATTTGCAAGGGCGCGGTCGAGGAAGTGTTCTCCGTCTGCACCGCAGCCGAGCTGGGCGGCGAGCGCGTGCCGCTGGATGCCGCGCACTACCGCTCGTTGATGGCGATCAGCGAGCGTCTGAACGACGATGGCTTCCGCGTCATCGCCATTGCATTCCGGGAACTGCCGGCGGCACCGGACACGCACGCGTACTGCCTAGCCGACGAGCAGGGGCTGACCCTGCTCGGCTACATTGCGTTCCTCGATCCGCCCAAGGAGAGCGCCGCGGCGGCGCTGGCGGCGCTTGCCGCGAGCGGCATCGAGGTCAAGATCCTGACCGGGGACAGTCCCCGTATCGCGAGCAAGATCTGCCAGATGGTCGGGCTCCCGCGCAGCCACCCGGTCCTCGGCAGCGACCTGGACAATCTCGACGCGCACGGCATCGCCGAGGCCGCGCTGCACAACCAGCTCTTTGCCAAGCTCACGCCGGCGCACAAGGCATCCATCGTGCGCGCCCTGCGCGAGCACGGCAGGGTGGTCGGCGTGCTGGGCGATGGCATCAACGACGGGCCCGCGCTGCGGGCCGCCGACGTGGGCATTTCCGTGGACAGCGCCGCCGACATTGCCCGGGAGACGGCAGATGTCATCCTGCTGGAAAAGAGCCTGCTGGTCCTGCACGACGGCGTGATGGAGGGCCGGCGGGTCTTTGCCAACCTGCTCAAGTACCTGCGCATGAGCGTCAGCTCCAACTTCGGCATTATCTTCAGCGTGCTGGGAGCGAGCGCCTGGCTGCCATTCCTCCCGATGGCGCCGATCCAGCTCCTGACCAACAACCTGCTCTACGATTTCTCTCAGACCGCGATACCCACCGACAATGTCGACGACGAGTCCTTGGGCAAGCCCAGGCGCTGGGAAGTCGGCAAGATCGGCGAGTACATCCTCTGCATGGGTCCGATCAGCTCAATCTTCGACTACCTGACCTTCGCCGCGCTGTTCTGGGTCCTTGGCGCCAATACGCCCGCGCAGGCCGCGCTATTCCAGACGGGTTGGTTCATCGAGTCGAAAGCCGCCCCAGCCATGCCCTGCTGGCCACCACGATCGCGCTCTGCCTTGTCGGCGCCTGGCTGCCGTACTCGCCGCTGGCCGCGGCCCTGGGCGTGCAGCCGCTGCCGACCGCTTTCTTGCCGCTGCTCGGGAGCATCCTGCTTGGGTATGCCGGCGCCGCATTTGCCACGCGCCGACTACTGGCCAGGTGGATCCCGGTGGACTGAGGCGGACCGCGGGCGGGAGGGCCGGAGGTACCGGGCTATTCGATGCGGAAAAGTTCATGCGCCAGCGCGTAGCTGAACGCATATTCCAGTTCGCCGGAAGCCTGGGCATGCAACGTACAGAGCGGCGCGCCGGCTACGACCTCGTCGCCAGTGCGGACATGCAGTTCCAGCCCGGCCACTTGCCGGCGCGGCGCCCCGGCCAGCTTCGCCGCGCGCGCGACGTGCCGGTTGTCGACGGACGCCACGATGCCACTGCGGGCTGCGACCACGTCGCGCCGGAACACCGCCTGCCCCGGGGTGCGCAGCCCCCCTTGCGCTTCACAGATCGCCTGGAAACGGGTCCAGGCGGCACCGCTGTCGAGCAGACTGCCAGCCTGCAGCCGTCCCTGCCCGACCGGCATCGCGCCGCAAAACTCCAGCAACTCGCCAGCCAGCAGCAGCGAGCGTTCGCGCAGGTCGGCGGGCGCCGTCCGCTGGCACTGCAGCACCGCCAGCACGTCGATCGCCTCGAGCGCGGGCCCGACGCCCCGGCCCACTGGCTGCGAGCCGTCGGTGCGCAGAATCCGGATCTTCAACCCGAAAGCGTCCGCGACTTTGGTCATGGCGATATGCAGACGCTCCAGCTCGCTGTCTTCGCGGATCTTGGCCGTCGGCCCCACCGGCACGTCGATCAGCACGTGGGTGGAGCCAGCGGCAATCTTCTTCGACAGGATTGAGGCCACCAGCTGCGCATCGCTGTCGATATCCAGGGCGCGCTCCACGCGGATCAGCATGTCGTCCGCGGGACTCAGGCTCAGCGCCCCGCCCCACACCAGGGCCGCCCCGACCTGTTCCACCACGCGCCGCAGTTCCGTCGCATCCAGCGTCACGCGGGTCAGGGCTTCCATCGTATCGGCGGTGCCGGCGGGCGAAGTGATCGCGCGCGACGAGGTCTTGGGCAGCAGCAGCCCGGCCGCTGCCGCAATGGCCACGACGATCGGTGTGGTGCGATTGCCCGGCAGCCCGCCGACGCAATGCTTGTCCGCAACCACCTCGCGGTCCCAGCTCAGGCGCTGGCCGGACCGGACCATGGCCCGGGTCAGGTCGACGGTCTCGCGCAGGTTCATGCGACCGTCCGCGCAGGCGGTGAGGAATGCGGCAATATGCACGTCGGCGTACCGCCCTGCACTGATGTCGCCAATGATGCCGTCCAGCTGGGCGCTGTCCAGGTGGCAGCCATAGATCTTGGCACGCAGTGCCCGCACCGACTCCAGCGCGGGCGCATGCGTGACATGCACGACATCGCCGGCGCGTGCGGAAAGCGTCCGTGCCGCGCTCACCGACAGGCTCGCTTCGCCCATGTTCAACAGCGGCGCGCCCAGCAGCGTCAGCGTGGCGATCAATGACCTGTCGCCGATCTGCACGCGTACGCGCGCCTGCGCAGAAAAGCCCTCGGCGCGGCAGACGGGGCAATCCGGGTGCATGTAGATGACATGCTCCTGCCACGTATCGATCTCGAGCGGCCGGAACACCAGCGTCCCGACTTCGCGGGACGCGGCGGCGGCCACGACATCGCCGAGGCGGCAGGGAATTCCGGGATCAAAACTGGGATCGTTCACGTCATGCCTTGCCGCGTATGACGCTGCTAGCGAGCATCGAGGGCGTCTAGGTTGAGCAACTCGATGGTCTTGCCCTGCACGGTGAGCAGCCCTTCCTGCTGGAACTTTGACAAGATCCGGCTCACGGTTTCCAGGGTCACGCCGAGAAAGCTGCCGATGTCCTCACGCGTCATGCGCAGCACAAAGGACGTGGCCGAATAGCCCCGCTCGCGGTAGCGTGCCGAGACGTTCAACAGGAATGCCGCCACGCGCTGCTCGGCGGACATATTGCCCAACAGCATCATCTGGCGCGATTCCCTGACGATCTCGGCACTGAACATCTTGTGCAACTGGCGTTGCAGCGGTTTGATCTCGCGGCAAAGCGCCTCGAGCAGGTGGAAGGGGATCACGCAGACCACGCTATCTTCCAGGGCAATCGCATCGCAGTTATGGGTTTCCTGGCAGACGCCTTCCATGCCGATGGCGTCCCCGGCCATAAAGAAGCCCGAGATGGTCTCCTTGCCCCGCTCCGGCGCCACCACGGTCTTGAACGAGCCGACGCGGACCGCATAGAGGCTGCGGAACGGATCGCCGGCGCGGTACAGCCGTTCGCCCTGCTTGACCGAACGCCAGCCTTGCACGACGGAGTCCAAGCGGGCCATTTCGCCGGCCTCCAGGCTGGCGGCGGCCATGCAGATATTCCGCATCATGCAGGTCGTGCATCTGGCCCGACCATCGCCCGGCACCTTCGCTGCAGGCATCCCATCCTCGCGCCTGTCGAGCGCGCCGGACATGTCGGTCGCGTCACAAACAGCATCAACCTCAGTATGCAAGTCAAACATGGTTGTCTCCGTTCCGCCGGCCTTCCTGGTTCCGACCCGCGTTCGCACATCGCCTGGCGGACCGCATCTGCATGCACGCCGCTATGTTTGATTGAAGTATTGGACGGCACGGGTTCCACGCCTAGAAGGCTGCGCTGAGTTGCGTGTCAGGAATGCAGCGTCGCTTGTCAGGGTTCCCTGACACCGGTCATGCCGTACGCCCAGGCTTTCCGCGCAGGCGCATGTGACGCAACACCGGTATCTGGCGCACACACCCGAGGACAATCTGCGGCCGTTTGATGCAAAGCAAACCGCAATTGGCCCGGCTTGCCAAAGTAAGAGCATCCGGTGCGCACCGCGCGCCGCCCTCCCAGGAGACCGAGATGACCAACATCAAGCGTTACGACCCGTTTTCAATCGAACCGCTCGGCGACCTGCTGCAGAGCATGCTGCGCAACTGGCGGATTGCGCCTGACACCGAACTGCCGTTCAAGGTCGACGTGGCCGAGTCCGACAGCAGCTTCACCATTACCGCCGACCTGCCGGGCGTGAAGAAGGAAGACATCAACGTCAGCGTAGACCGTGGGACTGTGATGATCTCCGCCAAGCTCGAGAAGGCTTCCGAGGTGAAGGAAGGCGACCGCGTGATCCGCCAGGAGCGCTACAGCGGCTCGATGCAGCGCGCCTTTACGCTGGACGGCAACATCGACACGGAAAAGATCGATGCCAGCTTCCAGGAGGGCGTGCTGCGTCTGGTGCTGCCCAAGAAGGAAAGCTCGACCCAGCAACGCATTACCGTACGTTAGGCGAGTGCGCCGAAAAGGAGACCGGGATGCTAGTCCAGGATATCTGCTCAGCGAAAGCCGTGCATGTCCCGCTGTCCTGCACCCTGCAGGAAGCTGCCGTACAAATGCGGGACCGCCACGTCGGTGCGCTGATCGTGACAGAGAATTCACCGGCCGGGACGCGCGCAGTCGGCATGGTCACGGACCGGGACATCGTCATCGGTGCGACGGCCACCGGTGCCGACCCATGCCAGACCGACGTGGTCGAGGTGATGACCCGTGCTCTGGTGGGGATCCAACGGGATGCCGTCGTCGCCGACGCAATGCAGTTGATGCTGACGCACGGCGTAAGGCGCCTGGCGGTGCTGGATGGCGAGGCAGTGATCGGGGTGATTGCGCTCGATGACCTGTTCGCCGCCCTCGCAACCGACTGGGGCATGCTGTTTTCGCTCGTGCGCAAGGAGCATGAGCGAGAGCGTTCCGGCAGCGCGCCGACCCGGTTACACACTTGACCACCAATGCGTCTTTTGACCCCGCACCCGGTGCCCTTTTCGGCGCCGGGCTCGTACAGAGGTAAAGCATGAAATCAGATCATCAGATCCAGAAGGACGTCGCCGAGGAACTCGACTGGGACCCGGCGATTGATGCGGCGTCCATCGGCGTCGAGGTCCATGAGGGGATCGTCACGCTGAACGGGCACCTGTCCAGCTATGCGGAGAAGCTCGCCGCCGAGCGCGCCACGGAACGCGTCTCAGGCGTACGCGCGGTCGTCGTCAAGCTCGACGTGCATCCGCCCGGCGCCTTCCTCGACGAAGCCATTGCGGAGGCGGCTCGCGAGGCGTTGCAATGGCACGTACATGTGCCCTCGGATGTCATCAAGGTTCGCGTCGAGCGCGGCTGGGTCACGCTGTCGGGCAACGTCGAATGGGGCTACCAGAAGAACCTGGCCGAACGCACGGTCAGCCAGTTACGTGGCGTGATCGGCGTCGTCAACAACATCCGGATGAATGAGAAGACCGCGCCCCCCGATGTGGAGAATCGCATCGAAGAGGCGCTGCGCCGCCATGCCGTGCGCGAGGCCCACCATATCAGCGTCAAGGTCGAGAACGGCACCGCCACGCTGAGCGGCCACGTGGATTCCCTGGCCGACCGCCGCGCGGCCATCGGTGCCGTATGGTCGGCGCCGGGCATCTCGGCGGTCATCGATCAGCTGGAAACGCGGCCGTGACGCCGATGCCGCGTGTCCGCGCCGGCACGCACGGAGCAGGCGGCACGCGCCGCCATCGCGCCCGAGGGCGCAAGGCAAACAGGAGGCAACCGACATGAAAGGCGATATCCAGCTCAAGCAGCACGTGGTCGAGGAACTGGCCTGGGACCCGGCCGTCGATGCCGCGGAGGTCGGCGTCCAGGTCAACGACGGCGTGGTGACGCTGACCGGCCATCTCACCAGCCATGCCACCAAGTACGCCGCCGAAGAGGCCGTCAGGCGCGTGCCCGGCGTGAAGGGCTTGGCCGTCGAAATCGATGTGCGCCTGCCCGATGACGCGCAGCGCACGGACGCCGACATCGCACGCGCCGCGAGCAACATCCTGGCGTGGACCTCGGTGCTGCCCGCAGATCGCATCCAGGTGATGGTCGAGGACGGCTGCGTCACGCTGACCGGCACGGTCGACTGGAACTACCAGCGCCTGGCCGCGGAGCGCGCGGTGGCCGGCCTCTACGGAGTGGTCAGCGTAGCCAACGCCATTGTGGTCCAGCCCGCGATCGCGGCCCACGACGTGAAGGAGCGGATCGCCAGGGCCATCGAGCGCCAGGCGGCGGACGACGCGACCCATGTCACCGTCGACGTTAAGGACGGCGTGGTGACGCTGCGCGGAAGCCTGCGCAGCTGGGCCGAGCGCGAGGCCGCGTTCGAAGCCGCCTGGGCGGCGCCGGGGGTCAGCGAGGTGTCGAACATCATCCAGGTGAATCTCTGACCTCCCGACAGGGCCCAGGACGCCGGGGCTGCCGGCGGTTGCCATGAGAGCCAGCCATGACTGTTCGTAACCTCGATGCCCTGTTCCGTCCGCGCTCGGTCTCGCTCATCGGCGCGACGCTGCGGCCGCATAGCGTAGGTGCGACCGTGCTGGAGAACCTGTCCGCGGGCGCCTTTGCCGGCCAGCTGTACCTGGTCAATCCGAAGTATGCGACGCTGGCGGGCCAACCCTGTTACGCGCGCGTCGGCGCGTTGCCGGCACCGCCGGACCTCGCGGTGCTGTGCACGCCCGCGCCCACCGTCCCGGGGCTCATCGCCGAGCTTGGCGCCGCCGGCACGCGCGCGGCCATCGTGCTGACCTCCGGCTTCGAGGGTCCCGAGGACAGCGCCGGAGGCGCCCTGCGGCAAGCCATGCTGGACGCGGCGCGGCCCCATCTGCTCAGGATTCTCGGGCCGAACTGTGTCGGGCTGATCGCTTCGGGGGTCGGCCTCAATGCCAGCTTCGCACCCGGCACGGCCCGGCAAGGCAAGCTGGCATTCGCCACGCAATCCGGCGCGCTGGCCACCGCCGTGCTGGATTGGTCGCGCTCGCGGCAGATCGGGTTTTCCCATTTCATCTCGCTGGGAAACAGTGCCGATGTGGACGCCGCCGACGTGCTCGACTACCTTGCCGGCGACGCCGAGACGCATGCCATCCTGCTCTACGTGGAGGCGATCCGCCACGGCGCCAAGTTCATGTCCGCGGCGCGCGCCGCCGCCCGCAATAAGCCGGTGCTGATCGTGAAGGGCGGGCGCTCGGCGCAGGCTGCACGCGCCGCCGCGTCCCATACCGGCGCCATGGCCGGTGCCGATGACGTCTACGACGCCGCCATCCGGCGTGCCGGCATGCTGCGCGTGGACAGCACCGAGGGCCTGTTCGACGCCGTCGAGATGCTTGCCCGCATGCGCGGGCTGCGTGGCGAGCGCCTCGCCATCCTGACCAATGGCGGCGGCGCCGGCGTGATGGCGACGGATGCGCTGGCGGATGCCGGCGGGACCCTGGCCCGACTGTCAGACCAGACCCTGGCCAGGCTGGACACCGCGCTGCCCGCCACCTGGCCGCGCGCGAATCCGGTCGACATCATCGGCGACGCGCCCGTCGAGCGCTACCTGCAGGCCTACGCCCTCCTCTGCGAGGCGCCCGAGGTTGACGCTGTGTTGATGATCCATGCGCCCACGGCCATCGTGCCGGCCGCCGAGATCGCGGCCGCGATCGTCAGCGCGCCGTCGGGCGGCAAGCCGCTGCTGACCGCATGGCTCGGGGCGGATGCCGTGCAGCAGGCACGCCGCTTGTGCCAGCATGCCGGCGTGCCGACCTTCGACACCCCGGAGCGGGCGGTGCGCGGCTTCCTGCAGGCCTGCGAATACCACAGGAACCAGCAATTGCTGATGCGCACGCCGCCCGCAGACGGCACGTACACGCCGGCTGACAAGGACCAGGTGCGCACAATCATCGACAATGCCCTGCGCGCCGGCAGGGAGTTGCTGACCGAGCCGGAGGCCAAGGCCGCGCTGGCCGCCTATGGCGTCCCCGTAGTCGCAACCCGGACCGCGGCAAGCATCGATGAGGCCGTCGACCAGGCCACACGGATCGGCTATCCGGTAGCGCTCAAGATCCTGTCTCCGGACATCACGCACAAGTCTGCCGCGGGCGGCGTTGCACTGGACCTCGCCGACGCCGCTGCGGTGCGCAGCGCCGGCAGCGCCATGCTCGAGCGGATCTGGCAGCAAGCCCCGGAAGCACGGGTGGAAGGCTTTACCGTCCAGCCGATGGTCCGGCACGGCGATGGCTTCGAGCTGATCGTCGGCGCCACCAGCGATCCCGTGTTCGGCCCCGTCTTGTTGTTCGGCCATGGCGGCGTCAACACCGAACGCATCGGCGACCATGCGGTTGCGCTGCCACCGCTCGACGCGCTGCTCGCGCAAGATTTGGTGTCGCGCACCCGCATCGAGCGCCTGCTGGAAGGCTGGCACGGACACTCGGGCGTCGACGGGGATGGCTTGCTCCAGGTACTGGTACAGGTATCACGCCTGGTCTGCGATATTCCCGAGATCTCGGAACTTGATATCAATCCCCTGCTGGCGAGCGCGGCAGGCGTCATCGCGCTCGATGCCCGCATCGCCGTCAAGGTGCCGGCGTCGGGTACGCGCCCGCGGCTGGCCATCCAGCCCTATCCGGAGGCGCTGGAGGAATGCGTCGAGCAGGACGGCCGCACCGTCGTGCTTCGGCCCGTGCGCCCGGCCGACGAAGCGGCCTACCAGGCTTACTTCCGCCAACTGACGCCGGAAGATATCCATGCACGCTACTTCTGCACGTTCCGAGAGCCGGTACACAGCCAGCTGGCAAGACTCACGCAGATCGACTACGCGCGGGAGATGGCGTTCATCGCGACGACTACCGATGCGTGTGGCCAAACTTCCATCCTGGGGGAGGTCCGGGCGGTTGCCGATCCGGACAATCTCCAGGCGGAGTTCGGCATCGCCGTGCGCTCGGACTGCAAGGGACAAGGACTGGGAAAGCTACTGCTCGAGAAGATGATCCGCTACGCGCGCGTAAAGGGCATCGGCGCGCTGGTGGGCTGCACCATGCAGCACAACCGGGCCATGCTGACGCTGGCGCGCGCCTGCGGCTTCAGGACGAGCATCGCGGCCGGCGCCGACGATGTCAGTCTGCACCTTGCGCTGCACGAGGAGAATGCCGGCGTTCACACGCAGGGTTGAGACATGCAATTGGCGCGCGCGGCGGGCGGCCTACGCTGGTAGCAGGCGAGCAGGCTGCTCGTTGCCTGCAAGCGTCCCCTGGGGCAGACGGCGGCAGGCTGGCTCGCATTCATAAACCCGTTGCGGAACTGTCCCACCATGAACCTTCAACGTGTCTTTGGCTGCCGGACCCTGCTGCTGGCGGCCCTGCTCTGCGCCGGCACCGCGCCGGCGCTGGCCCAGCCCGATCCGTCGCCTGCCGCGCCGCGGCCCCGCGAGGCAGTCCGCGGCGCAGACCTGCTCACCGAGGCGGAGCATGCCGACATTTGCGCAAGACTGCGCAGCGCCACGTCCGCGCAGGAGCGCCAGGCGATCATGCAGCGCACTCACGACCTGATCGCGACGCGCGCCAGCGAGCGCGGCGTCACGCTGCGCCACGGCGGGTCTGACAACCGGCGTATGGGGATGAACGACCGCTTTGGCAGCCGCTACGGCATGGACTGCAGTCCGCGCGCGGCGGGAGCAACCGCGGCGGATGGCATGCCGGCGCCCAGGGACGCCGATGGCGTTCGCTACCTGACCGGCGGCGTCGGCCAGGACGAGGCGGCTTACCTGCGCAAGGCCAGCGGCGACTACAGCCTGCGGCTCACTTTCACCGGAAGCGGCGGTCAATACCTTGCTGGTGTCGACACGCATATCTATGACAGCCGCGGCAAACAGCGCTTCGCTGCCGTGTCCGATGGTCCGTTCCTGTTCGTCCAGCTGCCGCCAGGCCGCTATCGCGTCGTCGCCAGCGCGGATGGCAAGGAGCGCGAGCAGACGCTGGTGGTGCCGGCCAAGGGCGGCGTGTCCAGCACGATGCGCTGGACGCCTGCATCATAGCCATTGGTCCCAGTCGGTGCCGGTTGGCGGCGTACCCGCCAGTTGATCCGGATGCCTGCGAGCCCACCGCCGCGCGCAGGCAATGGCAACGCAAATTGCCATGTCTTCGTCATGGCCGCTGGCGAGCAAGGCGTTGGCAATTTCGATCGCCTTCAGGCGCATTGCCGGCGGTAGCCGCTTCATTGAAGCGGGATATCGGTCAGCACTCCAAGGCATCGCAGGCTCCCCTTCATCCCGGTGGCGGCAACGGCCTCAGCGTTTCCCCGACGGTGCCGCGCGCACGAGGCCCATGTCTTAGGCCCCGCCGCGGTAGCAGCCATCGGTGCCACCGCCCTGCGCGCGCCGCATCGCCTGGCGCGGGTTCCCTGTCCGCGCCGGCGCGACGAGGGAATCCCCTGGAAGGCGCAGCAGAAGCGACGGTCCGGTGCCATCCGGGCGCACGCGCACGGTTCGGCATTCGATCGCGCCTGCGGAGCGGACCAGCGCGCGATAGTCGCCTGGCGGCAGCCGCAGGTACAGCAGCGGCCCTTCGCTCAGCACCAGCAGCACAATCTCGCGCCGAGCGTCGAACAGTGTCACGGTGACGTCAGACAAGCTGCTACCGTCGGCTTCGTTCACAAAGTGCATATGGACGTTGAAGCGCCCGGCAATGCTGCGCATGACCGCCACCTGCTCCACCCCGATCCCGCCGGAAACGTAGTCGATGCCGTTCATGTACTGAACCGCCGGCGCCGCCGGAACCGCGGACGACTCCGGCGAAGCAGCGCCCGCGGGGATGGCAACGAACAGGCCCAGGCAGAGCAGGCAGGCGGTAAGCGCAATCGCGCGCATGGGAATCTCCTGAGACAAGTCGGTAGCCGATAAACGTCGGCTGCGCCGGTGATGCCCTCCAGAGTAGGTGTGCACGCGGTCGCGATCTTGGGCTACATCAAGGCACGGCCACATCCGTCACCGACGACCCGATGCCACGCCGCTGGCTTGCTTGCCGGAGCTGACGTACTGCGCGGCCAAGCCGACAAGACGTGGACGTGCATGTCAGAGATCACTGACAGCGCCTTCCGGCGCGCTGACGCCACTCTCAGCCGTCCTTTATTTGCCGCCCGCTAGAGCGGGGGCGATACTGTTGGCCATGCCAGACCGCAATCAAGCCAATCTCCTCACCGTGTACCTGCTCGAGCATGTCAATGCGATCCGAACCAGGCAGCTCGGCTTGCTCGGTCGAATGGCTGGCATCCGTGTCGCGGGTTCGGGCGCCAGCGCTGCCACGGAAATTGCCGGGCTGATGCGTCATCGCCCGGACGTCGTCCTGATCAGCCTGGGCACCGGCTATGCTCATGCGCTCCAGGAGGTCAGGACACTGAGGTCGATGCTGCCGCATACGATCGTGATCGTGCTGGCCGATAACCTCGGCCCGCCGCTGCGCCGCGCTTGCCTGAAGGCAGGCGGGAGCTACTGCTTCGACAAGACGCTGGAACTCGATGCACTGCGCCTGGTCATGGCCGGGCTGGCGGCGACCTCGCGGCCATAGTATGAAGCCGGCGGAGGCCAGCGCGGCCATGTGGCGTTACAGGTCAGTGTCGTCGTCGAACAGATGATTGCGCATGGCATAGCGCAACAGCATGGCCTCATTGGGCATCTGCATTTTTTCCATCAGCCGCATCTTGTAGGTGCTCACGGTCTTGGCACTGACGCACAGTGCCGTGGCGATCGCCGTGATGGGCTCCCCGAGCACTAGCCGCCGGTACACTTCCAGCTCGCGGTCCGACAGCCTCAGGTGCGGCAGGTCGTCGGTCTGGTCCTTCAGCCCGCTTGCCAGCTTTGTGGCAATCGACTGGCTCACATAGGTGCCGCCCCGGGCTACCTGCCCGATGGCGGACACCAGTTCCGTGGCCGCGCTTTCCTTGGTCAGATAGCCTGCTGCGCCGGCCTGGAACGCGCGGACGATGTATTGCTCCTCCGCATGCATGGTCAGGACCAGGATACGCAAGGCCGGGTGCTCGCCGCGCAGCAAGCGGATCAATTCCAGCCCGCTCCTGCCAGGCATGGAAAGGTCAAGCAAGAGCACCTGCGGGTTGCATTCCCGTACCATCCTGGGCACTTGCGTACCATCGGCCGCCTCGCCGACGACCTCGAACACACCGGCCCGTTCCAGGATATGCCGCAGGCCATCCCGTACCACAGTATGGTCATCCGCAATCATCACCCTTGTCATGCCCGTTCCCCCTGCTCCCGCGGAATTCGCACGACCAGGCGAAAGCCATCGTCGGGCGAACTCTGGACAAGGACGTCGCCGCCCAGCAACCGGGCGCGCTCGCGAATCCCCAGCAGCCCCAGCGACTTGCGCTGACCGTTGTCCGCTGGACGCTCCTTCCACCCAGAGCCGTCGTCATGTATTTCGAGCCGCAGGTTCGGCCCGTCCCTGCCAATGGAAACCGTTGCCCTGCTGGCGTTGGCGTGCCGAACCACGTTGCTTAGCGCCTCCTGAACGATGCGGAATGCGGCGACGGCGATCTTTTCCGGCACCTCGTCGTCCGCGGCGACCACCGATACGGCTAACCCATATCGGGTCGAGAAGTCGTTGGCCAGCCATTCGATTGCAGGCACCATGCCCAATTCGTCCAGCAGCGCCGGGCGCAGATCCGTGGCAATGCGCCGGACCGACGCCACCGTCTCGTCAATCACGGTATGCATGGTTGCTATCTCCGCCGACAGGCTGGCGGCATCCCGGCCTTCCAGTACGTCGGCCTCCAGCATGGCGAGATCCATCTTCAGGGCACTGAGGCGCTGACCAAGGTCATCGTGCAGTTCACGGGCGATGCGGCGTTTCTCCTCTTCCCGCGCGGTGAGGATGCCATCGGAGAGCTGTTCCAGCTCTTCGCGGGAGCGGTGTAGCGCCTCCTCCGCCCGTACCCGCTCGGTGGTATCGCGCAGCATCACGGTATAAAGCTTGCCGCCGCGGTCCGAGGTCTGCGAGATCGACGCTTCAATCGGGAACTCGCTGCCGTCGCGGCGCAGCGCATGAAGCGTGCGCTGTCTGCCCATCTGGCGCTCCGATACCCCGGTAACGCCAAAGCGGCGCACGTGCTCTTCATGGACAGCGCGGAAGCGCTGCGGGATGAAGTTGCTGAGTTTGCGCCCGATCGCGTCAGCTGCCGTCCAGCCGAACAGCGTCTCCGCCATGGGATTGAACAACAGGACGCGCTGTTCGCTGTCCACTGTGATGATTGCCTCCATCGAGGACCGGATAATGCCGGCCAGCCGTGCCTCGCTTTCGGCCACCCGCCGGAGGTTGTCTGCGGTGGTCTGCCTGAGCTTGCGTATCCGGATCAGATAAAGCCCCAGCAGCAGACCGCTGCCTGCGCCCAGGACAGGCACCATTGGCGCCAGCACCAGAGCGCGGTAGCGCTCCACGGCAGCTTGCAACAAGTACGCCAGCCCAACGCAAGCCAGCACGACGCTCAGTCCGAGGGCGATGTCCGCAGGCCTCCATGCAGGAGACGGACTGGCTTGCCTGCTCGCCTGCGGATCAAGTGAAGACGCCTTCAGGGGCATGCTCTCGTCTCTGTTACCTTGCCAATGGACTATAGAGTTTGTGCGCGGAAAGGCAACTGCACGAGAAGCGAGTTGTGCTCGATGCGGCTCAAAACCGGAATCTCGCAGTTGCAGGCAACGTCGGAGCCACAACCCGTGTGCCGACACCGGCTGAGTCACGCATGTTAGACACTAGATCAGGAAACGGCTCGGGTATGTCGGCAAACCAACGTTCGGCCGGCACGCAATATGCCGGCCGAACGAAGCGCCTGCGGCCAGGCCGTGCGCTGCCCCACTGGCAGCGGTCACCCCTCAGTGCGACATGAAGACTGGCAAAGATGACTGGCGCAGCAGGGCGCGGGTGGTGCCACCCAGCACAAGCTCCTTCAGCCGGGAACGGCCATAGCCGCCGGCGACCAGCAGGTCGGCCTGTACCTTGCAAGCAAGTTGCAGCAGAACGTGGTCGGGGTCGCCCTCCCCGACAAGGAGATTGGCATTGATGTCATGGCTGGCCAGCCACGCTGTCAGCCGGTTCCCGCTGTCACGGTAGGCCTCTTTCTCAATGGCAGCACCATACTTGCCTGCGCTGACCACCAGGACGGAAACAGCACTGGCATGCTCGAGCCACGGCAATGCGTCCGCTACCGCCCGCGCGGCCTCTCGGCCGCCGTTCCATGCGATGGCCACATGGCCACCAAATCGCGGGCCGGCCGCGCCCGGCACCAGCAAGATGGGCCGGCCGGCATTGAGCATCGCATACTCCGCAACCCCGGCCAGCAGCGCCGGCACATCGGCATCCGCCGACGGCGGTGCGGGAAGGATGAGATCGGCGAAACGGCCCTCGTCGGCAAGCGCCCAGCCGGACTCGGCGTCGATAACGATATGCCGGGTAGGAATGTCCGGCGAAACTTGCTCGGTCAGCGTGTCGAGGGCTTCCTTGTGACCGGCAACCAGTTTGTGCAGCTGGCTGGCGGCAAGCGCCGCGTATTGCCCGGCTTCTTCGCCCGCCCCACGAAACGGCTCCAGGTTTGTTCCAGTTGCAGTCAGTCCGACCACGCTGCCGCCAAATTTCGCGGCAGCCCGTGCCGCTGTTTCAATGCGTGCCGACCGGGCAGCATCTGCGCTGAGGTCGACGAGGATGCTTCTAAAGTCCATGACGTGATTCCGTGGTTTGGCCGACGTGACGAAAAATGCATAGGGCAGGCGCCGGGCTGGATCAATCGAGCGGGTAGGACCGCCGATACTCCGGCATGGTGACCGCCCAGCGCAGGTCGCGCTCAATAAGCTGGCGCAGCGCGTCGCTTGCCTGTGGCTCGCCGTGGACAACAAACGTACGCCGCGGCGCCTGGTGAAAGCCGCCAAGCCAGGTCATAAGTTCCGCGGCATCGGCATGTGCGGACAGGTTCTCCACCTGCTCCACCGACGCATGCACGGCGATGTCCTTGCCATGGACGCGGATGTCGCGCCGGCCTGCGGCCAGCGCTGCGCCGCGCGTACCCGCCGCCTGGAAGCCGGAAAGCAGGATGGTGTTGCGAGGGTTCGGACCGTAGGCGGCAAGATGGTGGACCACACGACCACCGGTAGCCATGCCGCTGCCAGCCAGGATGATCTTGGGACTTCGGTCGTGGTTCAACCAGATCGACTGCTCCATGCTCTGCACCGGGGTGGCGAGATTGCAGGCTGCGGCGCACTCTTCGCGGCTGATGCGCAGCTCTTCCGGATGCAGCGAGAAAATCATGGTCGCGTCGATGGCCATCGGGCTGTTGAGGTACACCGGCACGTCGGGGATTCGCTTGAGCTCGCGCAGGCGGTGCAGGCAGTACAACAGGCTCTGCGTGCGCCCCACCGCGAAAGCGGGGATGATCAAGCTGCCGCCGCGGCCAATTGTCCGGCTGACTATCTCGCCGAGCACATCGAGCGGGTCGTCGTCCGGATGCCGCCGGTCGCCATAGGTGGACTCCACCAGCAGGTAATCCGCCAGACGCACCATTTCCGGCGCGCGCATGACAATGTCTTGCTGCCGCCCGAGGTCGCCTGAGAAGACGATACGCTTGCCGTCGACGAACAACGTGACGATAGCTGCCCCGATGATATGTCCGGCCCGGGCAAACTCCGCCTCTACGCCGGGCACTACCTGGAAGCGCTTGCCGAACTGCATCGGCTGGAGCCGCCGCATTGCTCGTGCAGCGTCGGCGGCAGTGTAAAGAGGCAATGCGGGCCGGTGACGCGAAAAACCCTTGCGGTTCGCGTAAGCGGCGTCTTCTTCCGCCAGGTGGGCGCTGTCTGGCAATAGGATGCCGCACAGCTGCGCGGTGCCCATGGTGCAGTACACGCTGCCGCGGAAGCCGTTCCGCACCAGCAGGGGCAAATACCCGCTGTGGTCGATGTGGGCATGGGTCAGCACCACGGCGTCGAGCTTGGCCGGATCGAGCGGCAGTGGGTCCCAGTTGCGAAGTCGCAAGGTCTTGTATCCCTGGAACAGGCCGCAGTCGACCATGACCTGGTGACTACCGGTATCGAGCAGGTACTTGGAGCCGGTGACCGTATCGGTCGCGCCGAGGAATTGCAGTTGCATGCTGGTGTCCTTTGACGCTTGCGCGAAGCCGTTGGTCCCGCCACGGGTGCCGCTGGCCGATACAGCCAGTCTAGGAGGGGGAACCGAGTGGTGGTTGATACGGATCAATCATGCGGACACGCGAGTACCTACGCTTGAACAGTGTCCGGCCCTCGCCGCACGTGTCGTACGCGCAGGGCCGACAGAAGTCCGCACGCGTGGTCCCGCGCCGAGCATACCTTGGGAAACCTCATGCAAAATCGCTCCAGCGCGTTGCAAACGGATCGCCCCCGATCTGACGAAGAACATTACGGTACTCGGGATGGCATAGATCCGGGGCACGTCCCACCCGGCCTGACCACCGCGCAGGCTCGTGCGCGGCTGGCCGAGGTGGGCCGCAATGTGCTGCCTCAGGCGGCCCCGAGGTCGGTTGTCGCGCTGTTTCTGCGCCAGTTCCTCAGTCCGCTTATTTACATCCTCCTGGCCGCGGCAGCGGTGTCGCTCGCATTGGGTGACCTGAAGGACGCACTGTTCATTGGGGCAGTACTGCTGCTTAACGGAGTCATCGGCACCGCACAGGAGCATACGGCGGACAAGGCGACCGTGGCGCTGCGCAAGATGGAGCAGCCCCGTGCCCCGGTGATCCGGGACGGCGTGCAGCAGGAGATCGACGCAAGTACCCTGGTACCGGGTGACCTGGTGGTGCTGGAAGCCGGCAGCCGAGTGCCGGCCGACCTGAAACTGACCTACACCATTGACCTGCAGTGCGATGAATCCCTGCTGACCGGCGAATCGCTACCGGTGCGCAAGCTCTCCGCATGTGATCCCAGCAACGCCACAGCGAGCGCCCGCCAGTGCCTGACCTTCGCCGGCACGGTGGTGCTCCGCGGCAGGGGCCACGGCATCGTGGTGGCAACTGGCGCTGCCACGCAAATTGGCCGGATTGCGCGGGAACTGGGCCGCGAATCCATCTCGCAGCCACCTTTGATTCTCAGGCTCCAGCGTTTTTCCCGACTGATCGCGGTGGCGGTAGGCGTGGCTGTCTCGTTGCTAGTGTTGGTGGGTATGCTGCGCGGCATGGCATTGCGCGAACTGTTCATGATGTCGGTCGGACTGGCGGTGAGCGCGATCCCCGAAGGACTGCCCGTCGCCATTTCGGTGGCGCTGGCGATCAGCATGCGGCGGATGGCAAAGGCCCACGTGATCGTGCGCAAAATGCCCGCCGTGGAGTCGCTTGGCTCCTGCACCATGATCGCCACCGACAAGACCGGCACCCTGACCATGAACGAGCTTGTCGTCACCGATATCCGGCTTCCCGACGGCACGGCGTTTTCCTGCGACGTCGGGCACGACCTGGACAACTGCACGATCCACGCGGCCGGCACCACCGACCAGGACGCGAGAACGCGGGTAGCGGCCCTGCTAAGGGCCGCGGCGCTGCCAAACGAGGCCCAACTATCCAGGGAGCGCGACGGCTGGACTGGCACCGGGGACAGCGTGGACGTGGCGCTGCTGGCCGCAGCGCACAAGGGAGGCACCGTAGCCAATGAGATCCGACAGCGGTACCCCTTGGTGGGCCGTATCCCGTATGAGCCAGACCTGCGGTACGCGGCCTCGTTCCACCGGCACGAAGAGACGATCCGCGTGTTCGTCAAGGGAGCGCCCGAGACGCTGATCGCCATGTGCGACCAGGCGGCTGCTCGCGGCCATGCCGTGCCGATCCGGCGCGAGGCACTGCTTCGGGGAAAAGCAGCGCTGGCCGCCCAAGGACTACGCGTGCTGGCGTTCGCTGAAGGCACGATTGATGCAGAGCCGGACGGGTCCTACGGACACGGGCACCTGGTCAACCTGACCTTTCTGGGAATGGCAGGCATGAAGGATCCGGTTCGTCCAGAGGTCCCCGAGGCTATCCGACGCTGCTACAGCGCCGGCATCGACGTGGCGATGGTGACTGGCGACGATCCGTTGACGGCCAGCGCAATTGGAGCGCAGGCGGGGCTACGCTTTACCGCGGACCAGGTCGTGACGGGCGAGCAGGTGCGCCAGGCCGAGAGCGAGGGGCCGCACGGACTCGACCAACTGACCCACCGTGCGCGCATCTACGCCCGCGTCAGTCCGGACCAAAAGCTGTCCATTGTCCTGTCGCTGGCAAGAACCGGCCATTTCGTGGCAGTCACTGGCGACGGCGTCAACGACGCTCCTGCGCTCAAGCACGCACACGTCGGTGTGGCCATGGGCCGAAAGGGAACTGAAGTGGCGAAGGAAAGCGCAGACATTGTCCTCACCGATGACAACTTTGCGTCCATCGTCAACGGCATCCATGAAGGCAGGGTGGCGTACGCGAACATTCGCAAAGTCATCTTCATGGTGGTTTCCACCGGCGCGGCCGAAGTGGTTCTGTTTCTGCTGGCGATTCCCCTGGGTCTGCCAATGCCATTGCTGCCGGTGCAGCTGCTGTGGCTCAACCTCGTGACCAATGGCATCCAGGATGTGGCTCTGGCTACCGAGCACGCGGAAGGCGATGAACTGTCGTATCCGGCGCGCAAGCCCCGGGAACCGATCTTTGACCGCGTAATGATCCGCCGCATCTGCTATTCGACTCTTGTCATGGGCGTAGGGGGATTCGCAACTTTCTACTGGCTGCTCGACCGCGGCTATCACATAGACGAGGCACGCAACCAATTGCTGCTGCTGTTTGTGCTGTTTGAGAACTTGCAGACGTTTAGTAGCCGTTCGGAGCGCCACTCCGTATTCCGACAGGGGGTCTTCGCCAATCCGATGCTGGTGGCCAGCGTACTGGCCGCCCAGTCATTCCATATCGCTGCCATGTACATACCCGGGCTAAGTGACACGCTTAGCCTCACACCTGTGTCGGCTACGACGTGGGCCGGGCTGTTGTCGCTCGCGCTGACATTGACGATTGCGGTGGAGCTGGACAAATGGTGGAGCCGGCGGTGCAACGTGTAGCGCAGAGACCGGTGCTCGCCTACTCAGGATTCCATCGCCCCGCGGCCGGCGTTGAGCCATGTCAACCCGAATCCACCGTCGCCATCTACGCTGATTACATAGAATCCTAATAAGGGACTTGGGTCAATCCCCCTCAGGAAGACATCTCATGTATAAGCGCATCCTGCTTGCCGTGGACGGCAGCCGGTCCTCCGACCTGGCGCTCAGCCAGGCCATCGCCATCGGCCGGGCCACCAACGCGGAAGTCAAGGTGCTGTACGTGGTGGACGACAGCGACATCTACTTCGAGGCCGGCTATTTCGACCCGCACGAACTGGTCAACAAGCTGGTCTCTCATGGCCGCAAGGCATTGGATGCGACCACAGCCCACCTTAGCGAAGCCGGTATCCGGTGCAATGCGCAGTTGGACGAGAAGCCGGTGGCCCCAGGCCGGATCTCGTCGACCATCGTCAACGAAGCCAACACCCGGAATGCTGACATGATCGCTTTCTGGACCCATGGCCGGCGCGGCGTCAGGCGCGTGCTGATGGGCAGCGTGTCAGAAGGCGTCCTCGCGCAGACCATCAGGCCGGTGCTGCTGGTCCGTAGCGAGATCGAAGGCTGACCCCGACCCGAGCACCAACAAGGACCGTGCCATGCAGGAGATCATGCGAGCGATGCAGTTCGAAGGTGCGGGGCTGCCCCTGCGCTTGGGGCGTGTGCCGGTCCCCGAGCCGGGACCGGGTGAGGTACGCATAGCGGTTGCAGCTTGTGGCGTATGCCGCACCGACCTCCATATTGTCGACGGCGACCTACGCCACCCCAAGCCTGCGCTCATTCCGGGGCACGAAGTCGTCGGTACGGTCGAAACGTGCGGAAGCGGTGTCACCGCACTCAGGCAAGGCGACCGTGTCGGCGTGCCGTGGCTGGGCCATACCTGCGGCCAGTGCAGATTCTGCCATCGGCAGCGTGAAAATCTCTGCGACGCGCCGCAATTCACCGGCTATACGCGCGACGGCGGCTACGCGGAGTACGTTGTAGCCGACAGCCGCTACTGCTTCGGCATTCCCGCCAGCTATGACAACGAGCACGCCGCACCACTGCTCTGTGCCGGCCTGATCGGCTATCGCACTCTACATATGGCGGGCGACGCGCGCCGCATCGGCATTTACGGATTCGGCGCGGCGGCCCACCTGGTGACGCAGATTGCCGTGTCGCAGGGCCGGGAGGTCTATGCCTTCACTCGCGCGGGAGACAACGCTGCACAGCAGCTGGCTCGCCGCACAGGTGCATGCTGGGCCGGTGCCAGCGATCTCGACGCACCGGTGCCGCTGGATGCGGGGCTGATCTTCGCCCCGCTGGGGGAGCTGGTGCCGCGTGCGCTACGCGCGGTAGAAAAGGGGGGCATCGTAGTCTGTGGCGGTATCCATATGAGCGACATCCCCGCCATGCCCTATTCGCTTCTGTGGGAAGAGCGGCGCCTGTGCTCCGTGGCCAACCTGACGCGTGCCGACGGCGACGCGCTGATGGAGATCGCAGCCCGCACGCCGCTGAAGATCCATACCACAGCCTACCCGCTCGAACAGGCCAATGTTGCACTGGCCGACATGCGCGAGGGCCGACTGGCTGGCGCCGCCGTCCTGACTATTCTTCCCTGAGCCCCCGCGGATCCGCTCACGAACGCGGGGCCGAAGGCGAATGCAGCAGCGCTATGGCATCGGCTCGGAACCTGGCGCATTATCGGCAATGCTTCTCGCACAACGTACCACGTCTTGGACGGGGAAGCCGTGGATCTGATGGCGACACGACTATCGGCGCCCAAAAGGACGACCGCACCTAGCAAGCACGGCCACGCCGAGCACGGCGGTTGCCGTCACGTACTTTGTGCATCGCTAAGCAGCCCAGGGCGAGGGACTGTCTTTTTGGACAATCCGGACTGTCGGCTCAATTCGAACAATTCGAACGATCGTCAGATAAGGGGCCGGAAGCGGTCAATGACGCCAATGCAGCGAAAGTCTGCAATGCAGCCAAAGAGATTGCAGCCTTGCCTTGCCGTAGAACGAAGCGAAGTTGTTCGCGTGCGATCATCTTCCATGTGTGGGCTGAATAAAATCGTTTGATAACGTCTCGATTGGCGGCCGATATTTGAACGTTTGCATCGCCTCGCTTTGTGATCACGTTAGCAAGAATTTGCGCAGAGCCGGACAAGCCTGATGGCCCCGGCGTCAGTCTGTCTGACCGGTCCCTCGCGGCAAACTCTGCAAGGCCTGGCGCAGACATGCCCGCTAAGTGCGGCTCCAACGGCTACCTCGACACTCTCCTCCGTTCAACGCGAGAACGAAGTGGCTTCCGACGTTCGTTCACTGAAGGAACGTCGCAGCCGGAGCCTGCCGTCAAGCCCATAGACGACGAGTTCGGCCCTCTCTAGCTTTGCGATATCTGTAGCTGCTTCTATGGCTTCATTAAGCGAGCCAAAGGACTTGCCCACAGCTGCGTTATCTTCAGCACGGATGGTCCAACCAAGATGAGCTGGTGCGACGCAAATATTATGGATTGACATAGTTTCCCCCAAGCAATTAGATAACTTGACGATCGGATCTCGCGAGAAGAAACCACCCTGTCGCAATTCCGGTTTTAAATGTGAAACCAGCTGCACCCAGTACCCGCCGGCATCGAACTCATTGGGGACTTTTACGTCCTGCTGCAAATCCAATATAAGACCCGAACCACCTAGGCTATTTGCCATGGATCAAGGATCCGCGCTCCCCGCTGCCGACGCGCGGCGTTGATCACGATCTGCCCTGAATGGGGTTCCTCCCATGCTCCCTCCGCAAGCCGCGGGCAGCGCAACTGGACGACAGTGTCTCCGCGTACCACACGTTCGACAAGGCGGCCGAGAGTCGAGCCGGGAAAGCGAAAAGAACTCCTGTTCACGAGCCGCAACTGCGGGAGCCCGGGTCTGCGCCATGTAGCCAGACAGCAACTCCGCGGACGTAGCCGTTCGCGGCGAACTGATCGAGACTGATTCGTGCGAAACAGTCTCTGAAGCGACGGGCGCGAAGTGAGCGGTGCAGGCATCACCGTTTGCTGCGATGCTCCAACGCTTGTCCTGTCCCAGGTTTCATCCCCCAGAGATTTCCCGGTACTTCCGGTCGACGTCTGCGCGCTGACAAAGCCCTGTTCCCGCACTCAGCAACGTCGCAGAAGCGGCCGCCAGCCCATAGTGGAATGCCTCCTTCTTGCTTGCGTGACGCTTCAGCGCCCAGACCATTGCAGCAAGGAAGCTGTCGCCCGCCCCGATAGAACTGGACACTGGCGTAGGCAAGGCTGGCGCTCGAAAGGTCTGATCCGCGGTCACCAGCAATGCGCCCTGCTCGCCGAGCGTAAGTGCCACCATCTGCGCGCGCCCGTCTCGGACAACTTCCAACGCGGCATTGCGCCACTCTTCTTCACCGTGCAATGGCAAGCCAGTCAACTCACGTAGTTCGGCCAGGCTCGGTTTGACCAGACTGACTCCCTCGTTCAATGCGGAAACGAGCGCGGGACCCGAAGTGTCCACGACAATCTGCGTGCCGCGCGCGCGTGCCAGGCGTGCAAGTCTTGCATAGAAATCTACAGGAACACCGGGTGGCAGACTGCCGCTCATCACCAGATATCGCGGCGGCTTGGCGAGCGTCTCAAGATGAATGATGCAACGCTCCCATTCGTCCTGTGCTACGTTTGGCCCTGGCAGAACGAAGCGGAATTGGCGTCCGGTGGAGGATTCAGTCACGGAAAAATTCTCTCGCGTCTCCCCGGCAATCGCAAGGCACACGCCTGGCACTCGCTCTGCATCGAGCAGATGTTGCAATAGCATCCCCGTCGCACCTCCAGCGAGATAGATGGCGAGGCAATCACCGCCAAGGCGCTGTATAACGCGTGCCACATTGATCCCGCCGCCTCCCGGATCCCGCCTCGCCTCGCCGCATCTTAGCTTGCGCGTATCTGCCACTCGGTCGATCGAGGTTGCCACATCCACGGCGGGATTCGGGGTAATGGTCAAAATGTCTGTCATCATCCATCAGGGTTGGCATGGCCCCGCCGTATGCTGAAGGGTTGTTGTTCAACGCGCCATCGCCATGGCGGCTTCGGCGGCGGCAACTGTGTGCTTGACCGCTATGAAGCTGTCCGGGGTCACTGAAATGGAATCGATCCCGCATTCGCCCAGGAATCCGGCGAAACCAATACGGTCGCTCGGTGCTTTTCCGCACAAGCCCACGTGGGCGCTGGCCTCATGTGCTATTGCAATGGCGCTCCAGATCATCTATCTGACTGCATCGCTCTGTTCGTCAAACAGTCCGGCGGCGCGCTCCGCCGTTGTTGTCGGTATGTTCATTGTCGCGCAAGCGACATCGGTTTTGTAGATCACCTTCGTGGCCTTTTCTCCCAGCCTCTTTCCGATCGTGAGATCTGCTGCCGATCGAGACAGTCGTGGACATCACGCAGCCACTCGTACTCATTATCGTTGTAGCGCTGCCTCGTCGCAGAAGAGCAGCACAGTGCCGCTTCCCGCCCGGGCCGCGGCCTCACGAATCCGCAGGGCCAGCCGCATACGCTTGGGCGGATTGGAACCTGCGTTCGGATCCGGGTCGCCAACAGCCTCAAGCAGATTCGCAAAGAACGGGCCTTCGGCATGCCGCGGCTTGTGTTCACATTGCGCGCGGTAGCTCGTCATCTTCGGGTGACCGCGCGCCAGCAGCAACCGCACGTATTCGATGGCCCTGGTCTTGCCGATGCGGGAAGGACCATAGATCAATGCTCCCATGACCCGGTAGCGTAGACATCGAGCAACAAATTCATAGAAGGTTTCGATTGCAGGCGTGGCAATACGGTAGTTGCCGCCAGCATCGGTCGGATCCGCCGTCAAGCGGTGGTCAAGGAATGGTAGCGTCTAGCCCTTTGGATTCGCATGGCCATCATCTATGATGTGATTCATGTAATCATCGTATTGCCATCTTGAGGCTCCCATGGAGCAAAAGACCGCTCGGCTTACGCTGCTCATCGATCCCAACAAAAAGGCTGCCTTCGAGCGCCTTTGTGCACAGCAGGATCTGACCGCATCGCAGGTGATACGGCGTCTTATCCGCGACTACCTGGCCCAACATGGCGTCCAGTATGCCCCCAGCGGCGTGGACACGGACAAAGCGGAAGCCATCGGCAATGAGAGGTCACCGGTGGGCGCGCCGTCGCGGCGCGGCGCGGCACCTCCCGCCAAGCGCCGTGCAACCCGTCGCGGAGCCTGACCCATGAGCAGCGTGCCCCCTCTCACGCAATGGCTTCATCTCGACTGGATGCTGATTGTGGTTGGGGCCTGGCTGCTTGTCGGCGTGACTGGGGTCCTGGCGCTGCATCGGCTTGCTTTGGTATCCCAAGTGCTATTCCCCATCGGGGGACTGCTAGGGCTGGCGCTTTTCGGTCTGGCGCTCCACGCCGTCTTCGGCACGCCCGAGGCTGCCGTGCTGCCCGTTGGCCTGCCCGCGCTGCCGTTCCACGTCCGGCTCGACAGCCTGTCAGCCTACTTCCTGATGGCAATGGGGGGAGCAGCGGCCGGCATCTCGACGTTTGCGGCTGGCTACTTCCGCAAGGGGGAAGGCACGCCGCCGGGCCT
Organism: Ralstonia pickettii DTP0602; assembly: GCA_000471925.1. Classification (NCBI taxonomy): domain Bacteria; kingdom Pseudomonadati; phylum Pseudomonadota; class Betaproteobacteria; order Burkholderiales; family Burkholderiaceae; genus Ralstonia; species Ralstonia pickettii. The sequence continues at coordinate 1,795,903 of CP006667.1, read as the reverse complement.
GCTTTGTCTTGAATACCACTTGTTCCTTGCCAGCATGGCGGGGGTGATCCTGGCTGACGACGCATACTCTTTTATGGTGATGTGGGAAACCATGGCGCTGTCATCGTTCTTCTTGGTGACCGCCAACCACCGCATCGCCGAAGTGCGCGCCGCCGGCTATCTCTACATCACGATGGCGCGCATCGGGGCGATCGCCATCCTGCTGTGTTTTGGCGTGCTGCAGGCCAACACCGGCGACTATACGTTTGCCAACATGCGAGCCCAGGCGCTGACGCCGTTCTGGGCCTCCGTCGGTTTCCTGCTCGCCCTGTTCGGATTTGGCGCCAAGGCCGGCGTCCTGCCTCTGCACGTCTGGCTGCCGGAGGCGCATCCGGCAGCGCCGTCACCGGTATCGGCAATGATGAGCGGCGTCATGCTCAACACTGCCATCTACGGCCTGCTGCGCGTGTCCTTCGACCTGCTGCAGGTGCGTCTGTGGTGGTGGGGCGGATTGCTGCTGGCCATTGGATTGGCCACGGCGCTGTTCGGCGTGGTCTTTGCCGCGGTACAAACCGACATGAAGCGGCTTCTGGCTTATTCGTCGATCGAGAACATGGGCCTGCTCTTCGTTGCCATGGGCCTGACCTTGCTGTTTTCGGCCTACGGCATGAAGCCAATGGCCGCCCTGGCCCTGACGGCTGCGCTCTACCATGTCGCCAGCCATGCGTTCTTCAAAAGTCTGCTCTTTCTGGGGACCGGAAGCGTGTTGCATGCCACCGAGCAGAGAAGCCTGGGCAAGCTGGGCGGATTGATTCGTTATATGCCATGGGTGGGCTGGCTTACGCTACTGGGCGTACTGGCCAGCGCGGGGCTGCCGCCGCTCGGCGGTTTCGTCTCGGAGTGGCTACTGCTGCAAAGCTTCCTGTTCACGCCGGGTCTTCCGGAGCCGATACTGACCATGCTGATCCCGGTGGTCGCCGCGCTGATCGCGCTGGTGGCGGCACTGGCCGGCTACACCATGGTCAAGTTCTTCGGTGTGATCTTCCTCGGCCAGCCCCGTGAGCTCAAGCTGGCCGACGCGCACGACGCCGGCCGCTGGGAGCGCGCGGGCATGCTGTGGCTCGCGCTGGGCTGTATCGCGCTTGGCTTGCTGCCGACCCAATTCGTGCAGTTGATCGATCCGGTGACGCAGCAACTGGTGGCAAGCGGACTCGGCGCCCGGACCGCCGCCAGCGGCTGGCTGCTGGCGCCCAATGGCCTGGCCCAGGCCAGCTATGGGCCGGTCATTTTCCTGCTCGGCATTCTGGCCAGCGTTGCCCTCGCCTACCTGCTGGTGCGCCGCTTCTACCACGGTCGGCTTCGCCGCAGCCCGCCCTGGGCTTGCGGCTTCCCATGGGGCACCGCGCGCATGCAGGACACCGCCGAGGGTTTCGGTCAGCCGATCCGCCAGATCTTTGAACCGTTTTTCCTGATGCGCCGCGACCTGCCATCGCCATTCGATGAGCAGCCGCACTACCAGGTCACAGTGGCGGATCATTTCTGGCGCTGGATGTATGTCCCCGTGATCGATCTGGCGTCGTATCTGGCCCGGCTGATCGGCCTGATGCAACAGGGACGCATCTCGGCATACCTGCTGTACAGCTTCGTGACCCTGGCCGCCACGCTACTGGCCGTGATGCGATGAGGGTTGCATGAACCTGACCGGAATCCTGTCACAGCTACTCGAGATTGTGATCTCGATCGCGTTGGCGCCACTACTGATCGGCTGGGTCAACCAGTGGCGGGCCTGGCTGCAGAACAAGTCGGCGCCCAGCCTCTGGCAACCGTATCGAATGCTGCACAAACTATTCAACAAGGAATCGGTGGTCGCAGATAATGCGTCGCCGCTGTTCCGCGCCACGCCCTATGTGGTGTTCGGCTGCATGGCGCTCGCTTGCTCTATCATCCCTACCGTTTCCACGGACCTGCCACTGGCACCGGCCGCCGACGCGATCGCCCTGGTCGGCCTGTTCGCGCTGGCGCGGGTCTTCATCTCGCTGGCAGCGATGGACGTTGGCACCGCCTTTGGAACGCTGGGCGCGCGGCGCGAGATGCTGATCGGCTTCCTGGCGGAACCAGCGCTGCTGATGGTGCTGTTCTCCGCCTCGCTGATCTCCAAGTCGACCTCGCTCACCACCATTGTCGAGACGATCGCCCACCGGGACCTGGCCATCTACCCGGGCCTGGCGTTTGCCGGCGTTGCGTTCACCATGGTATCTCTGGCCGAGAATGCCCGAATACCGGTCGACAATCCCGCCACTCACCTCGAGCTGACGATGATCCACGAGGCGCTGATTCTCGAATACTCGGGCCGGCATCTGGCACTCCTTGAATGGGCGGCGAGCCTCAAGCTGTTCGCCTATTCCTGCATCGGCCTGGCGCTGTTCTTTCCCTGGGGCGTTGCCGAAGCGCACGCTCCCCTGGCCATGCTGCTGGCGCTGCCCGCGCTGCTGCTCAAGCTCATCGTGGGTGGGGTCCTGCTGGCGGCGCTGGAGACGGCAAGCGCCAAGATGCGCATCTTCCGTGTGCCGGAGTTCCTGGCCACCGCCTTTCTGCTGGCTGTGATCGGGATGCTGGTCCACTTGCTGCTGGCTCACTGAGAACACGGCAATGACTGCGCTCCTGACCCAGTTTGTCAACCTACTTGGCGCGGTGCTACTGATCCTCGCCTTCGCCATGATCTCGCAGCGACGAATCCTGTCGCTGATCCACCTGTTCACGCTGCAGGGGGCGACCCTGGCGTTGGCCACCGCCGTCGTCGGCTACGTGACGGGCCAGCCGCACCTTTACCTGTCGGCCGGCCTGACCCTGATACTCAAGGTGTTGCTCATCCCCTATCTGCTGCACCGCGTTATCGATCGTCTCCAGATTCGCTGGGACGTTGAGACGCTGATCAACATCCCCACCACCATGCTGATCGGCATCCTGGTGGTGATCTTCGCGTTCAACCTCACCATGCCGATCTCGCGGCTGTCGCTGAAGCTCGCCAGCGGCACGCTGGGCATCGCGCTGGCCTGCGTGCTGTTGTCCTTCCTGATGATGATCACGCGCTCCAAGGCGGTGCCACAGGTCATCGGCTTCCTGGCGATGGAGAATGGCCTCTTCTTCGCCGCCACCGCAGCGACCTATGGCATGCCGATGGTGGTCGAGTTAGGCATAGCGCTGGATGTGCTGATCGGCGTGCTGATCCTGGGTGTGTTTATGTTCCAGATCCGCGAGCAGTTCGACAGCCTGGACATCCGTCACCTTGAGAAGCTGAAGGAGGATTGAGTTGACCGCGCTGGCCTTTCTGCTCGGATTTCCGCTCGCCGGTGGGCTGGTGCTGGCGCTGACGGGACATCGCGAGCGCGCACGCGACATCAACGTCGCCTTCAGCCTGGGCACATTCCTCGCGGCCTGCGTGCTGACGGCGCAAATCGTCGCCGATGGTCCGATGCTGGCGTGGGACCGGGAGTTCTACATCGATGCCCTGAACGTCTTTCTGGTTGCGCTGACCGCGTTCGTGGGCCTGACCACCTCGATTTTCTCGCGGCCGTACATGCAGGTGGAGCACGATCATGGCAAGATGACGCCGCCGCGGCTGCGCCTGTACCACAGCATGTACCAGCTCTTCACCTTCACCATGCTGCTGGCGCTGACGACCAACAATATGGGTATCGTGTGGGTTGCGATGGAGGCCGCCACGCTGACCACGGTGCTGCTGGTCAGCGTCTACCGCACCGCCGCTAGCCTCGAAGCGGCATGGAAGTACTTCATCCTGTGCGGGGTGGGGATTGCCCAGGCGCTGTTCGGCACGGTGCTGCTGTACATGGCCGCCGAACAGGTCATCGGCCCGGAGGGTGGCGCGCTGCTGTGGACCAACCTGGACGCGGTCAAGCGCCAGCTCGATCCCAACATCATCACGCTGGCGTTCGCCTTCCTGTTTATCGGCTATGGCACTAAGGTCGGCCTGGTCCCGCTGCATAACTGGCTGCCCGATGCCCACGCCGAGGGGCCGACCCCGGTGTCCGCCGTGCTCTCCGGCCTGCTGCTCAACGTGGCGCTATATGCCGTGCTGCGCTGCAAGGTGCTGACCGATGCGGCGCTGGGCAATCAGCTCACCGGCCGCCTGATGATGGGGTTCGGCCTGCTATCGGTGGTCGCGGCTGTCTTCTTCCTGATCCGGCAGCGCGACATCAAGCGCATGTTCGCGTATTCGTCGATCGAGCACATGGGCATGATGACCTTCGCCTTCGGCATGGGCGGGCCGATCGCCAGCTATGCCGGCCTGCTGCACATGACGGTGCATTCGCTGGTCAAGTCGGCAATCTTCTTCGCCGTCGGCCACGCCGCGCAGAAGGCGGGCACGCAAGTCATGGACGACATCCGCGGGCTGATCCGTGTCAGTCCCACGGTCGGCTGGGGTCTGATGTTGGGGGCGCTCGCCATCCTGGGCATGCCGCCGTTCGGGGTCTTTGCCAGCGAGTTCCTGATCGTCACGACCGCCATGCGCGAGCAGCCGTGGGCCACGCCCTTCCTGCTGCTCGCACTCGGGTTGGCGTTCGCCGCGGTGTTCAGCCGGGTGCAACCGATGGTCTTCGGCGACACCACGCTCAAGCCCCTAGCGCATCCGCCAGCGCTGGTCCCGGTGTTCACGCACCTCGCGTTGGGGCTGATGCTGGGCCTCTATATTCCGCCGTATCTCGACACTTGGTACCGGCAGGCAGCCGCAATGCTGGGGAGCTGAACCGATGACACTGTCCGATCCCGGCCTCGACCTGGAGCGGCTGTCCGCGCCGCTGCCAGTCTGGCACGGCCAGGTTGGGCCAGACGGCTGGTCCGCCACGGCCCGTGCGGTGGCGGACGCGGGCGGGCGCCTCGTTGCGCTGTGGGGCATCGACCGGGGTGCCGTCGGCGGTACGTTGACGGCATGCGTGACGTACGCCACGCCGCGGGGACTGATATGGCTCGAACTGCGGCTTGATGGTATCGCACCCGCGGTGCCGGATCTGGCCGGCATATTCCCATGCGCGGGCCGGATGCAGCGTGCCATGACCGACCTGGTGGGTATCGCCGTGCAGGGCAACCGCGATGCCCGGCCCTGGCTGGACCACGGCCGCTGGCCGCCAGGGGCGCGGCCGCTGCAAAGCGGCGCGCAGGCGGGTGCGGCCACGGCCGGCAAACTACCTGCCGACTATCCTTTCGTGCGTGTGGAGGGCGACGGGGTGCACGAGATCGCCGTCGGCCCGGTGCATGCCGGCATCATCGAACCCGGCCACTTCCGCTTTTCCGTGGTCGGCGAGAAGGTGCTGCGGCTGGAAGAACACCTGGGCTACACGCACAAGGGCATCGAGCGGCGTTTCACCGAACTGCCGCCGCTCGAGGGCTACCGGCTGGCCGGCCGGGTCTCGGGCGATTCCACCGTGGCTTTTGCCTGGGCCTATTGCATGGCCCTGGAGTCAGCCTGGGGCTGCGCGCCTCCGCCCCGGGCAAACTGGCTTCGCGCCCTGATGCTCGAGCGCGAGCGCGTAGCCAATCATCTGGGTGACTTAGGGGCGCTGGGCAATGACGCCGGACTGGCCTTCGGCCTGGCGCAATTCTCGCGCTTGCGCGAAGACTGGCAGCGGCTGTCCGGAGAGGCTTTCGGTCACCGGCTGATGATGGACGCCGTGGTGCCGGGCGGCGTTGCGCGCGACCTGACGCCAGCCATGCTTGAGCGCCTGCGTCAGCAGTGCGACCACATCGAGCGGGAAGTACGCGTGCTGCGTGCGGTGTACGACGAGCATGCGGGCCTGCAGGACCGCTTTCTTGGGGCGGGCCGCGTCACGCCACGGCTTGCCGCACAGCTTGGGCTTACCGGACTGGCCGGACGTGCCAGCGGTCACGCGGCGGACCTGCGCTGCGACCATGCCTGGCTGCCCTACGATTGCCTCGCCGTGAAAATGGCCACGCACCGCGGCGGCGATGTCGCCGCCCGCGTGGCGGTGCGATTCGATGAGGTGTTGGAGTCGCTGCGACTGATCCGTGCCATCTGTGCAGGCCTGCCTGACGGCGCCGCGCGAATCGTGCCGCAAGCGCCCAGCGGTGCCGCCATCGGGGCAGGATGGGTGGAGGGCTGGCGTGGCGAAGTCCTCGTCGCGCTCGAACTTGCCGATGACGGCAGCATCCTCCGCTGCCACTGCCACGACCCGTCGTGGCAGAACTGGCCGGTGCTCGAACACGCCATCATCGGCAACATCGTGCCGGACTTCCCGCTGATCAACAAATCCTTCAACCTCAGCTATTCGGGGCACGACCTCTGATGTGGCAAATCCTCAGGCAGATCGCCCGTACCGGCATCGTGACTGAGCCTGCTCCGCCCAGCGCAGCGGACGAGGCGGCCACCCAGCGCATTCACCGGGAACTGCTCGACATTCTCGGCCAGGCGCTGACGATCCGGCAGGTCGACGCAGGCTCGTGCAATGGCTGCGAGTTGGAGATCCACGCACTCGGCAATCCTTACTACAACATCGAAGGCCTGGGCATCAAGTTCGTCGCCAGCCCGCGCCATGCCGACATGCTGCTGGTGACCGGACCCGTCTCGCGTCATATGGAAGAGGCCCTGCGGCGTACCTATGCGGCAACCCCGGAGCCGAAACTGGTGGTGGCGGTAGGCGACTGTGGCTGCACCGGCGGTATCTTTGGGGAGAGCTATGCAAGCTGCGGTCGTGTCGCCAACGTGATCCCGGTGGACGTAACCGTGCCAGGCTGTCCACCGCCGCCATTAGAGATCATCCGCGGGATTCTGAGCGCCGTGCGGCAGCGGCAGCGGCAGACCAATCCTGCACGGCGCTAGGGATGTTGCTCGCCAGGGAGCCTTGTAAGCGATGCCCTGCAATTCGCCAAGTTTGACCCAGCCCACAATCGTCGACACCGCTTGGCAACCTGAGCAGAATGCCCCGCCGCAAAGCATCGCCTGCACTGCCACAGCGGCACCTCGACTATGTCCTTGAGAACTGGGGCCATCTAATAGCACGACTGCCTAACGCGCGTCGCGCCATGTGAAGCGGACCGCGTGCGAACGCCAGGGCAACTAGCCCTTTCCTACTACGTATCACCCACGTTCCTTCGCCGCCAAACCAGGCGCGCCGATCTTCGGTTTGGTGGCGTAGTCCACCTCGTACTGCTGCAGATAGTCGCGGATCATCTGGCGAACAATCTGAGATGGCGTCTGGTCCTGGGCGGCACAGAGCGCCTCAAACGCCTTCTTCTTCTCCGGGTCGATCAATACGGTCAGGCGAGCGGTCTTGGATTCCATGCGTTCTCGAGTGTCATGGTATGATAATAACATTATCATTATATACAATTGCAAGGCTTACCACGTATCCCGCCGACATGAACTGTCGTGATGCCGGAGCGTAAGCAAAACTGCATGCCAAGCACGCACACGCGGCACCAAATATGGATGAGCCTTTTGGTTCACTTTTTTCGTTGAGGGCACAGTGGTAGAAGTGACCATAGAGGTGGCCGCAAAGGATGGGCTTCAGGCACGGAATTCCGCGCGACTGGCGTTCACGGCCAATCAGTTTGAGTGCGAGATCCTGCTCACCAGCGGCCCCTGGGTCGCAAACGCCAAGAACGTGATGGAGGTCATGCGGCTGTCCGCTCCGGCGGGGACGCATATACGCATCCAGGCGGACGGCGTGGACGAGGCCGCCGCTGTCGTTACCATCGCGGCCTTGTTGAGGGGGGATGCGCTCCCCAAGTCTCTCTAATGGAAACGAACAGATGCACGCGGACCGCTCCTCGTTCGAGGCCTATCTGAAATTCCTGGCCGAGGCGAGCAGCGACGGTACGCCCCAGGTGTTGGAAACCCAGCACGCGCTGTCGCTGCATTTCGACGCACTGGCCACCCAAAGCTTCATGTCTCGCAAGGATCCCGACAAGCTCGTGCTGGGTTACACCAGAACGATGATGGGCTTCCTGCTGTTGCACCCGACTCCAACCAGAATCTCGATGATCGGCTTGGGTGGCGGTTCACTTGCCAAATACTGCTACCGGCATCTACCCAACACCAAGGTTGTGGCAATTGAAATCAATCCGGCGGTCATCGCCTTGCGCGAGCAGTTCCAGATCCCGCCGGACGACGAACGACTCGAGGTGGTTTGCGCGGATGGCGCCGAATATGTCGCGACACAGAATGCGCGTCCAGACGTCATCCTGGTGGACGGCTTCCTGGCCGACGGGATGCCGGTACAGCTAGGCACCGCGGACTTTTATGCCGCCTGTCATGCACGCCTGGCCGATACCGGCGTGCTGGTCGCGAATTTTCTCGAAAGCGATCCCGATATCCCGTTCTATCTGGAGGAAGTCAGCGCCGTGTTCGGCAAATCAATGTCGATTTCTCTTTCCGAAGACAGTGCTAACTACACACTGTTCGCCTGGAAAGGGGCACACAAGCTGCCCGCTCTGGAAGCACTGATGGCGCGGGCGCGCATCCTGGAAACGGCGCATTCGCTGAACCTGACTGCAGCCGCTCACCGTCTGAAACGCGGCGAGCGTCTTGCATCGGATCGTGCCGCCTGGCCCAAGCTGGCAAGGCAGCAGGTCCGGTATTGACAAGCCCCCTTCCGCGCAAGTCTCCTGACCAACGCAACCATGCCAATCCTGTACTTGCGTAAGCTGACCGGGAAGGAGCGCAGTCCCGACAGCAATCGGCAACTGGCCTGCTACCTGGCCTTTGTTGCCGGAGCGACCAACGCAGGCGGCTTCCTCGCCGTGCAGCAGTACACCTCGCACATGTCGGGGATCGTGTCCGCCATGGCTGACAACCTGGCGCTTGGCAGTTTCTGGCTGATGCTGGACGGGCTGGGGGCGCTGCTGTCATTTCTGGCGGGCGCCGCGTGCTCAGCGGTGCTGATTAACTGGGGTCGGCGCGAGCACCTGCATAGCGAATACGCATTGCCGCTCATGCTGGAAGCCGCGCTGTTGGTGTGTTTTGGCCTGCTTGGAAGCAATCTCGAGCACCATGAATGGCTGTTCGTGCCGGCAACGGTCATGGTGCTCTGTTTCATCATGGGCTTACAAAATGCCATGGTCACCAAGCTGTCGAACGCCGAGATCCGCACCACGCACGTGACCGGCATGGTCACGGACATCGGCATAGAACTGGGCAAGCTGTTTTATTGGAACTTGTCCAGAGCCGACTCGAGCAAGCCACCTGTGCTCGCCAATCGGCACAAACTGCGGGTACTCATCACGCTCGTCGCATTGTTCTTCGTCGGCGGCGTCATTGGCGCCTTGGGGTTCAAGCACGTCGGGTTCAGCGCCACGCTTGTGCTGGCAACCCTGCTGCTCGCCCTCGCGGCAGTCCCTGTGCTCGACGATGTGCGTCTGCACTTGTGGCGATGGGACCTTCTGCCTCATTTGGCCGCACGCTCCCGGCGTTGGGCTCGCGCAGTCAAAGAAGATGCGCACGCGGTGTGGCTAGCCGCGCAAGATCCCCGCACGCCATGGTATGCGAAAGCGCTAGCCTTGCTGGTCGCCGCCTATGCCTTGTCGCCCATTGACCTGATTCCGGATTTCATTCCAGTGCTCGGCTATCTGGATGACGTGGTGGTGGTGCCTCTCGGCTTGTTGCTAGCAATACGATGGATTCCGGTTGAGGTGATGCGCGAACATCGCGCTGCGGCTGCGGCCGCGGCATCCGCCAGCCGCCCCGTCAGCCACGTCGCGGCGCTGGTGATCGTGACGCTCTGGGCCATTGCCGCGGTGTCGGCATTGATCTGGCTCGTGCAACATCTGCCCGGGCGGGGAGGCAAATGATAGGACGGCCCGATCAGGCACAGCCATCGGCCAGTTCCACAGCGAGTCGCGGGCTGGCTGACGCCGGGAGCAGAAATGATGCGCGTTGCGAACGCCTCAGGCGGGAGCGAGGCACTGGATCGCGCGTGAGCGCGCATGAAATGAGCGAGAACCTACGTACGAACCTGCTTGCGCTAATCGCCCTTGGCAAAGAACGCGGTTTTCTGACGCGTGGTGAGCTGAGCGATCAGCTACCCGATTGCGACGAAACATCAGGTGCCATCGACCGGACGCTGGCGATGCTGGCCGATCTCGGCATCGAGGTCGTCGACCGAGCGCCAGCGGAAGCTCCAGCATGGCTGACCCAGGATGCCGCACCATCCGCAAATGAAGAGGATGTCGCAGAGGAAGCCGCCGCGGCCATCACGCAGAGCGACGGTCGCTTGACTCGCACGACGGATCCCACGCAGATGTACCTGCGCGAGATCGGTGCGATCCCTCTTCTGACGCGCGAGGAGGAGGTGGCCATCGCCCGGCGGATCAAAGACGCATTGGCGGAAATGATGGCGGCGATGGTGGCTTGCCCAGTCGTGGTTTCCGAACTCCTGGCGATGGCCGACCGGGTCGCCTGCAATGAGATGGCATTTGATGATCTGGTCGACCACATTGTGGAGCCGCAAGCCGAGGCAGGCGGTAGCCTGCTACCAGAAGCGCAGGTGCAGACCGATGCGGAGCTGGAGAATGACGACGCAGGGCTCGACGATGGCGATCCGGTGCCGACGACGTCTTCTGAAAGTGAATCACTGCGCTGGCGGGGCATTGCCTTTGAAAGGTTTGCAGCGATCCGGCGCCAGGCCGATGCGTTTGCCAGTGTCGCTCGCTGCCCAAAACTCGACCCCATCCAATATGTCAGGGGGCTGGCCACCCTCCAATCTGAGCTTGCGGCATTCCGCTTTAGCCCGCCCGCCATTGCGGAGCTCACGCAGATCCTTGAAGCGTTGATCGGGGAGGTTCGTCAAACGGAGCACCACGTCGCCGAGATCCTGATCGACCAATGTGGCATCACGCGCGAAGTGTTTCTAGAAGGATTCAGAGATCAGGCCGCAAATCTAGACTGGATGAAAGCGCTCGCGGCCGAGCACCCCGCCATCCGCGCTCACCTGATCAGATGGACGCCTGAAGTGCGAGCGCTTCAGCAACAGTTGCGTGCCCTGGAGGCCCGCGCCGCGATGCCGTTGGGAGATCTGCGGGAAACCGCCAAACGAGTCGCGAAGGCGAAGACGAAAGCCCTGCAAGCCCGGTCCGAGATGATCGGGGCCAACCTCCGACTGGTGGTCTCCATCGCCAAGAAATACCAGAATCGGGGCTTGCCGTTGCCGGATCTCATCCAAGAGGGAAATATTGGACTCATGCGCGCCGTAGACAAATTCGATTACCGGCGCGGCTACAAGTTCTCAACCTACGCCACCTGGTGGGTTCGGCAGGCGGTCATACGTGCCATCGCCGACAAGGCGCCCTCCATTCGTATACCGATGCATCTTGTGGAGGCCATTGGCAAGATCAATCGCCATTCACGCGAGATTTTCAGGGACACCGGCGCCATGCCAACGCCGTCGATGTTGGCTGCGCGTTTGGCGATGAGCGAGAAACAGATCAAATCCATCCTGAATGTCGTCAAGCAGCCGATCTCGCTGGAGACCCCATTGGGGGAAAGCGGGGATGCCCTACTGGGGGATACCTTGGCTGACGAGGGCGCGATATCCCCAGTCGACGCGGCGGCCCAAGTGGCACTCCAGCAGGAAATGGAAGCCGCCCTGGCAAGGCTGACCCCGCGCGAGGCGAAGATCTTGCGCATGCGCTTTGGCGTAGGGCTGCAGACCGACTACACGCTGGATGAAATTGGCGCGCAGTTCGGCCTGACGCGCGAGCGCATCCGCCAGCTGGAATCCCAGGCATTGCGAAAGTTGCGCAAACCTGAGATGACGGCTCGGCTCGATGGCTTCGTAGAGAGAAAAACATGAGTGACGAACAGTATCACCGTGCCGTGGACCTGATCCACTTGCTGTACGCAGCACTGGTCGGCCTGGTGACGCCCGGCGGAGGCAAGGAAGCCCGTGAACTGGCCGAGAGCGCCATGCAAGAGGCGTCGGAATTCCTCGGACTATCACCGGGGGAACGGTAGTTGAACTCGTAGCGCGCAACCTTTCGCGACCTCGGCTCGCTCCTGACCGACTGTCTGATTTCTACACCAATGAATTGTCAAAAGATCAGATTTCTTCGCTCACGAATTCCCACATTCGCGTGCACCCCCGGATGTCATGACTGTTGTGGTCCTGTGACAACCTCAACGGAGGAAATGTCGAGGCTTCCGGTCAAGAGCGATGCCGAGCACGAAACTGCGCTGGCAAACCTAAGTTGCCCTCATCTTGATACCAAGGGATGCAGCGTGTATTCGGAGCGCCCGTTGATTTGTCGCTTGTTTGGAACGACCCCAAGGCTTGCCTGCCCGAACGGAAACCGGCCGGACAAAATGATCGATCCGGACATTGAACAAGAGATTCAGCGCTTCTTTCTAGAGACACGTCACGTGCTGGTCTGACTGAGGTAAGAGGCCACAGGCGGTAGGCAACAACGGGGCGCAGGCGATGCGCTATCGTAAGGCCGCCCGCCTTGCGCAGCAGAGCCAATGCTGGCGGCCGGCAATGCCGGTGGTATCTGGGCCTCGGGCTCCAGACCAATTAGGCGCTGGATGAGATCGGGCGAGAGTATGGTCTATCGCGCGGGTGCATTCGCCAATCGAATCCGAGGCGTTGTGCACGTCGAGCAAACCGGGCACGCGACGCCTTTCGATATCTATCGCGAGCGCATCATGTGTGAACGCGCTCCTTCAAACAACGGCTTTGAGGACGTCCGCTGCCCGGTCCGCCTCTGCCTGCGAGTCAACGGCCACGTACGCGACAAATTGCGTACCGATCACCGCCGCTGAAAAGCCACGGAGGTTGATCCCCGCTTCGGCTAGGTCCTCGGTCATTGCAACGGCAAGCCCCGGCCGATTGCTGCCCAGGATGCGAACACAGTGCTGCTTCTGCGCGATATCGAATCCTGCCACGGCCGCCGCCACCATTTCCCGATCCCCCTGCAGCGGTGTGACAAACACGACGCCTTCGCCAGGCCTGTCTGGACTGCGCCGTGCAATGATGAATTGCAGGTCGGCCCCCACATCGCGCAGGGTCGTCAAGATCGCGGCCAGGCCGCCCGGCTTGTCCGGGATGCTCGCCACCCAGACTTCAACTTGTTCCACGAGCAGTTCCATCGTCGTTTCTCCTAGCCCTACTCGTTCGGTGCAAGAGGCCGCTCTCCGTATCGGCTCGTCACCCAGCCGTGGCACACCATCCATTGGATGGATGCTCAGCGAGCAGCCGTCCTCTTGCAGGGAACGGCGAACGTGTCTCGATGCCATCGCTTTAGCGGTAGACCAGCACGGGGATCTTGCTATGGGTCAGCACCTTCAACGTCTCGCTGCCGAGCAGCAAGCCTTGTACACCGCGCCGTCCATGCGAGGCCATCACGATCAGGTCGCAGCCTCTGTCCTCGGCCGTTTTTATGATGGCCTCGTAGGGGTGGTCATTGACCACATAGCTCGTTTCACAAGGTACACCGGCCGCGCCAGCCTCCTGTGCAATGCCATGCAGGTATCGCGTCGCCTCCTCCGACGCCGCCTTGATGTACTCCTCGCGGGTGTCGGTCAGCATTTCCGCCTGATAGGTCAGCACGTGGAAATTCGGGCAGACTCGCACCGCCGTGGCACGGGCGTTCATTTCGCGCGCCAATACGAGCGCGTTGTGGAAGGCCGCTTCGGCCAATGAAGAGCCATCGACCGCCAGCAGAAGATGCTTGAACATATTGCCCTCCTTGCTTGGTTGCAGCCCTGCGTCTGCAAGTGGGAGCACAAGGCGCGCCCTGGCCGAGCGAAGGCATCATCGATGGGTACAAAATACCCGTCACCTAATGGAGTATAGGTGGGAAAGCCTCACGTCAATTGCGAAGGCGTCACATAATCGGTCACAAGCCCGACGCGATCAGCAATCGCCAAGACGACATCGCCGCTGACGTGCGCGCTATCGCTTGGTGGTTGCGTGCGGCCTGCGCGGTCGCTTGCTGCGCCGTGTTCGATGCTGCGGTGGCCACGATATTCAGATTGTTTTCTCCGACCTCGATGGCTTGGCTTCGCTACTTGCTGCATCGTCTCGAACAGGCTGCTGGTGGCCGCCACGGCCGGTTGCCAAGCGGCCACTGCGACCCTCCGCGCGGACAATGGCGAAGTGATTCGCTCACCTTGGTACAGGCAAAGACCCGCGCCTTCGTCGATTTCTTTGCGGCGCCCGTCCCGACGAGACGCCGACCGTCTCTGGAAATTCTTATCCCCATGGCACTTGCGCTTACACAAGGCTGCTGCAATCAGTGGCTCTGCCTGCGCGGAAATCGCTCATACTGTGAGAGGGTCGCCCGACCCGCGGCGGCCGCGTGCGCGGCCAGGCCATGACCCCGGCGACGCGAAGGAGCACAGATCGGCATGCCTACCTATGAAGAAGGACGCCTGGCGGCCATTGCAGTCAGGCTGGCGCTGTCGTCGGGACTTCCCCCTGCGAACGCGAAAGCCGCACTGGATCTGGCAAGCAGGATGATCGGCGACCAGTTGACAGCGGCGCCTGTTCAGAACAAGGAGCCTTGTGTATCGTCCGTGGACCGCGGCCCTCTCGGCGGCGCCCGGAATCGGGAAGTATCCAGTTCAAACCGGTTGTAGCGAAAGCCGAGCCGGTCGGCAGCCTTGTAGAAGCGCTGGCGCATCAGGTCCGCCCAGACCCCTGTACCCCGCATGCGCGTCGCGAAGCTGGCATCGTAGTCCTTGCCGCCGCGCATCTCGCGTACACGGTTCATCACGCGCTCGGCCCGATCCGGGAAATGGGCCCGCAGCCATTCTTCAAACAGCGTGCGCACTTCCCAGGGCAATCGCAGACCGATGTAGTTCGCGTAGAAGCGCCGGCTTCGCGGGCGGCCGCCAGTAGCCGCTCCAGATCCGGCTCCTTGACGAACGGAATGACCGGCGCAACGCTCACCTCTACCGGTATCCCCGCCGTGGTCTCTGTCGGGTTGCACCGTCCGGGTTCGCCCTCGTTTGCAGCATGTCGGGCATCTCCTTGGCTTTAGGCGGACCACCTCTCATGCCTCGGCCTGCCGCCGTCTTGCAGATGGCGCCAAGATTGGGTCTGCCGGGCAGATAGCCAAGAGCGCAATCAGGGTCGCCTTGTACCCATGCACCAAGGGCAGCCAACTCCAACGGGTGATGGGCCCTACGGCTTGGTGTCCAGATGCATCATGATGGTCGCGAAGTCGAGGGGCTATCCTCCTGCAGGCCAGCCATGTCAGATCGCACTGTATGCGGCCCGTCGCATTGCTCAAGAGCAGAGATGCCGCGCCTGTGCGGCAGTTCTGGGGCTAGGCGGATCAGCGCGACGACCCAGGTTGCTCCCGTCGACGCAATCAGACCGCTTCCCGCGCGGACGGCGAAGCGGCGGGCCTTGCCCACCGCTGCCGCCGCAAGCTTGCGCAGTCCCTGGTGGAGAAGCATGGGCTCACGCACCACAGCCCGCGCTCGGGCGCGGGCCTGAAGGTCACGCATCGTAGATTTCTCAGGCCTTTTTCACATAAGAGTTGCACCAACCATTTGCCGCAACCTGCTTGCCGCCGAAGATGGGGCATGGTCCCCACGCGTCGCTGGCTTTTCCTTGAAACAATTGGCAGTTGCTGCACTTCTGGCTTGCCTCGTGTTTTGGAAACTTGGCTTTGTCGACCTTGGTGGTAGTGTCGTGCTTATATCCAAGCGAAAACGCTTGCGGGTCGTTCTCATCCAGCTTCCCGGCTTGCGCCTGCGTCGGGGTGCCGATGCTAGCCACTGCGGCCACCACAACCCCCGATACGCCTTTCAGGAATGTTCGTCGAGTGTTCATTGCCGGACCTCCCTGTCAATAGAAACCATTGCAACTTGAGTGATGAATGCGCCGCTGCGGAATGGTCTATTGAAGGTAGTGCAGTTTTCAACTATCTCTGGATGGCGACAGCGGCGCCGGATCTAGATGCGGCGAGACACTGGGCAGGCCCGCGGTGGCCTCGTGCCAGAACGATATAGTGTCACTGTCGCCAAGCAACTTCTGGTGGGTCCTTCATGAGGCCATCGTCAATTTTGCTGCCCGGCAATGGGTCGAAATCCCGAAGCACTGCACGCTGCGGCCAGGACGGGCGGCGCCAATTTCGTCGCAGGGGAGGACCGATCCAGTATGCCCCCAGACCCCGGCAGGGTGGCGCGAACCGCTGCTGATTGTGCCTTCGTGGATTCTCAAGTACTACATTTTCGACCTGTCGTCGCTATCCAGGCGCTGCCGCACGCTCGACTAGGCGCAGCGCGCGCTCACCGCTGACCTGCATGTCACTCTCCTTGTGATGGCTTGTGATCGCCTGTGTTTCGCCCCGCGACAAGCTTCAGCCCTTGCCTAGGATCGCCATTGCCTTGTTCGCATCGTCGAGCGAGTCCACCGACACGTACGCGACAAACTGTACCCCGATGACGGAGGCAGAGAATCCGCGCAGGTTGATTCCGCCTTCCGCAAGCTTGCGGGTCAGCTCCGCCGCCATTCCGGGCCGGTCCCCGCCCATGATACGCACCGAATGCAGGCTGTGCGTGACATTGAAGCCGACCTGGGCAGCTGCACGGATTTCCCTGTCATTTTGCAGCGGTGTCACGAACACGATACCCTTGCCCGGGTCCTCCGGCGTGCGGCGCGCAATCGCGAATTGCAGGTCCGCGCCGGCATCGCGCAAGGTCTCCAGTACCTCCGCGAGGCCGCCGGGCCGGTCCGGTATGGTTGCCGCCCACACGTCCACGCGTTCCACAAGAAGTTCGTTGGCCATTACTCATTCTCCAGTGCCCCTACTAGGAATCTAGCGCATGGCGGCCGGCAGGCAAGCTCTGGGCTCCGCGGGCAGCGGCAGGCCGATTTCCTGGCAACTCCCCGTGCCCGGACTTAATATGGACTCGTCGTTTTAGGCAGCTATCGCAGGATAGTGGTACCGACACTACCTGGATGGATGCTAGGGAAAGTGAAGGGGAATCGTCATGTCTGAAGGCAAATCGCCACGCCACGCTGCACAGCAGGAATCGGCCGATGTGTCCGAGGCCGAAATCGCGGTTCATTGGCCCGAGGAGAACTATGTCCCGCCGGCCGGCCAGTTTATTGCGCAGGCCAATCTGACCGACCCGCGCATTTTCGAACGCTTCTCCCTGGATCGTTTCCCCGAGTGCTTCAAGGAATTCGCAGACCTGCTGGATTGGTACAAATACTGGGAAACGACCGTGGATACTAGCGACCCGCCTTTCTGGCGCTGGTTCGTCGGCGGCAGGCTCAACGCCTGCCACAACTGCGTGGATCGCCACCTCGCTGCATACAGGAACAAGACCGCGATTCATTTCGTGCCCGAGCCGGAGCATGAGGCGGTGCATCACCTCACCTACCAGGAGCTCTTTGTTCGCGTCAATGAACTGGCCGCCCTGCTGCGCGAGTTCTGCGGCCTGAAGGCCGGCGACCGCGTCACGCTGCATATGCCCATGGTGGCCGAACTGCCCATCACCATGCTCGCATGCGCGCGCATCGGCGTGATTCATTCACAGGTATTCAGCGGCTTCAGCGGCAAGGCCTGCGCCGAGCGCATCGCGGACTCCGAGAGCCGGCTGCTGATCACCATGGACGCCTATCACCGCGGCGGTGAATTGCTCGATCACAAGGAAAAGGCCGACATCGCCGTGGCAGAGGCCGCCAGCGCCGGTCAGCAGGTCGAGAAGGTCCTGATCTGGCAGCGCTACCCGGGCAAGTATTCCAGTGCTGCCATACTGGTGAAGGGCCGCGATGTCATTCTCAATGACGTGCTCGCCGGGTTCCGCGGCAGGCGTGTCGAGCCCGAGCCGATGCCGGCGGAGGCACCGCTGTTCCTGATGTACACGAGCGGCACCACAGGCCGGCCCAAGGGCTGCCAGCATTCCACCGGCGGCTATCTGTCCTACGTGGCGTGGACCTCGAAGTACATCCAGGATATCCACCCCGAGGACGTCTACTGGTGCATGGCCGATATTGGCTGGATCACCGGGCATTCCTACATCGTCTATGGCCCGCTCGCGCTCGCCGCCTCGTCTGTCGTCTACGAGGGCGTGCCGGCCTGGCCCGACGCCGGCCGGCCCTGGCGTATTGCGGAAAGCCTTGGCGTCAATATCTTCCACACCTCGCCCACCGCCATCCGCGCGCTGCGGCGCAACGGGCCCGACGAGCCGGCGAAGTACAACTACCATTTCAAGCACATGACCACGGTGGGCGAGCCGATCGAGCCCGAAGTCTGGAAGTGGTACCACCGTGAAGTCGGCAAGGGCGAGGCGGTCATCGTGGACACCTGGTGGCAAACCGAGAATGGCGGCTTCCTCTGCAGCACGCTGCCGGGCATCCACCCGATGAAGCCCGGCAGCACGGGTCCGGGGATCCCGGGCATTCATCCGGTGATCTTTGACGAGGAAGGCAAGGAGGTCCCGGCCGGCTCGGGCAAGGCGGGCAATATCTGCATCCGCAATCCCTGGCCGGGCATATTCCAGACCGTCTGGAAGGATCCGGACCGCTACGTGCGCCAGTACTATGCGCGCTATTGCAAGAATCCCGACAGCAAGGACTGGCGCGACTGGCCGTATATGGCGGGCGATGGCGCAATGCTGGCGGCGGACGGCTACTTTCGCATCCTTGGCCGCATCGATGACGTGATCAACGTTTCCGGCCATCGCCTCGGCACCAAGGAGATCGAATCGGCCGCACTGCTGGTCCCCGAGGTTGCCGAGGCGGCGGTGGTGCCGGTGGCCGACGAGGTCAAGGGCAAGGTGCCTGATCTCTATGTGTCGCTCAAGCCGGGACTGTCGCCATCCGCGAAGATCGCGAACAAGATCTCGGCCTCGGTGGTATCCCAGATCGGCGCGATTGCGCGTCCGCATCGGGTCGTGATTGTTCCCGACATGCCCAAGACACGCTCGGGCAAGATCATGCGCCGCGTGCTGGCGGCGATCTCCAACCAGCAGGAGCCTGGCGACGTGTCCACGCTTGCCAATCCGGAGGTCGTCGAGAGGATCAGGGAGCTGGCGACATAGGACGGCTGCGGCGGTCAATGTCCGACGGCAGTGTCAGGTGGCCGGCTCGGTCGCGTAGGATGGAGCTCTGAAGAAGACAAGCTCGCTTTATCACGGCCATCGCTTTCCCGCCGCGGTCATAAGCAGCGCGGTGCGCTGGTACTTCCGGTTCAATCTGAGCCTGCGCGATTGACCGTCGCTCTGCGTGATGGCCACGGCGGCTTCCTCTCAGGGTTAGCTTCGAATCGTAGCCGCCCAACTGCCCCCACCCCATCATGGTGCCGCCCAGTTTCGAGAAGCCTCACTGGTGCCAAACAGCGAGCACGACAGCGTCTCGAAGGCATTCTTCTTACTGGATCGATCAACACGGTGAGTCACCGCGCGCGCTGACTGCCACCCAAGGCCGTCCTTGACGGTCACCGTACCTCGGCTGCTTCGCAGAAATTGGTACGCACACGGTAGGTCCTTGCACGCCCAATCATTCTGCAGTCAACGCCAACATCCCTTCCCGACTGCCGCTTACCTCTAACCCTTGGCCGCGGCTGGGCAGCGGCTGACACGTACGTCGCCACCCTCATGCAGCTACCGGCGGACAGGAAGCCGACGAATCAGCTCAGCCTCCCAGCGAGCCAGACCACGGCGAGGTAGGTCAGCACATGCGCGTACTGGTCCACGCCAAATGCCCACCAGAACTGCGGCAAGTTCGGCGTCAATTTGGCGCGTCGGCCAAGGCGCACCTTCCAGCGGTCAACCATGTAGTGGACGACGGCGTCGAAGATCCCCAGCCAGAGCCAATGGGCCACACCGAAGCCGCCGAGCAGCACAGCGGTACACAGGCCATGTAGCCCCGCGTGGGCATAGCCACCTGGGCTCCGGAAGTCGCCCTTGCCGGCCAGCATCCAGCTCGGCTGCCACAGGAAGTCGCACACGAGATGCTTGGTGAACAGTGCGAATAGCAGCAGCAACGCCATGGCCAGCTCTCCACCCAAAGTCACGCCAGACCGCGCCCATCAGCGATGGCACCGCGCTCTGGCTTTTCATTATCAATGAACAGTAAAGAATAAGGCCACCAGAGCTGCCACAGAAATCGTTTCCGGCAGCAATATGCGTCGCGCTACGCCGGCCTTTCGACCCGGAAAAAACTCCACATTCTGCCCGGCATTGACCGCGCGTTGCAACCACGCCGGCCTCTCCCCCTACCTGTCCCAGGTCTGCCCCTCAACGTTAAAATAGCGGACCCGCATCCCACTCAACCGCCTGCTCCCGCCCCCGTCGCCCCGCTGCCCATGCCGCCGGAGCGCCTGCGCCTGCCTCCGGCGCTGTCCGGTCGCGGTAACAACCGCGCCCGGGCCGATGCGAAACGGGCGCAGCATCTGCAAGCCAGTCGTGCGGCAAGAACACGATCAAAGCCTCCAAAATTCGTTGAAGCCCAGCTGATCCTGGTCGATGCCCCTAAGCTCAGGGTATAGGCAGCAGGCCCGGCGAAGGGCGCAACGATCTATTTCAGGGCCACGGCACCAGCGGGAATGCACTTCTCAGGTGACAACTTCGCCGGCCTCCGCCGTCAAACCCGGTTTTGCATCACACACAAGCATCCGGGCGTTACGCCTGTGCTGATCACAGCGCCACGCGACTCCTCCAGATCGGCGCTTCTCTGGGATACACCGGGGGCGATTTCATGGGGCGGGTTGCCTACGCCGATGCCAAGGATGCGTACGGCCCGGGAAGAATGCCCGGGAGTATTTCATCGGCGCCAAGTACAACTTCGGGATGGCGACCAGCTACGTCAACTACATCATCAACCGCGGCGCTATCGTGCCCGGTACACCCAACTACAAATCGGAAGATGTGTTGGTCGGCGAAATGGCACCGGTCGGGGCAGGACGCGTGATCCTGTCGTACATCCACAAGAACGATCGTACGGCAGCTAACAACGATATCCAGCAGGCTACCATCGGATATGTGCATCGGGAATACGGCTACCAGCGGCTTCTACCGCGTGTGGAATGCGAACGATGTCGGCAACCCAGGCGCCGGCAATTCAGCATTCAATGTCGGCATCAATTACATTTTTTGACTACCACCCGGCGAGCTGGTCCTCGCCGGCCTTCTTGCCCGATGCAGCCGAAAACTCGCATCGGGTCTATTTCATGGACGGTGCAAGAACCGTATCAGTCTTTCGCCACTCACCCAGCCCTCATAAGCACTGGCACCCCATCCACAACCAACCGGACCTGCCCCCGCCCCGCATGAATTAACTGCACGGGAAGATTCTTCTCCCCCAACCGCCGCCGAAGCAGCAGCATCCGCGTTTCGAGGTTGTCCTTGATCTCTGGTAGCCGCAGCGCCTCCGCCAGTCGGATCTCGCGGTTGCTGAAGGCGTTCCGGCCTTCGTTGATGTAGACGCCCAGCATATAGGCCAGCAGGCGTCCCGCGACGCCTTTGATGACGTAGGCGTTGTCGATGAAGACACTATCGTCAACAGGGTGGTGCGTCACGTGGATGACGCGATCACCTGGCTGTCCGGGCACCATCCGGAGCGCTGACGGGCGGGCGTCCGGGACCAGCGCTTCGCAGAGCGCCAGAGCCAGTGCGCACTGGCTGGCGATCATTTCAAGTGTCGTTTCATGTGCCGTGCGAAAGGCGATCCGCTCCGGGCTTTCCACAAACAACACGCCGCGCAACGTGTCTTGGGCCAGCATGGGGACGGCCATCTGACTCATGGCGTCGGGCAGGCTGGGCAGCACGATGATGCGGGTGCGGTTTTCGTCGGCGGGGCTGGTGGCTTCGATCGCGTCGCCCAGCCGCCGAATCCGGCTCAGGTCATTGACTTTCACCGGGCGCCGGGTGACGGCGGCGATGCCAATTAGTCCCTCGTCGAATGCCACTTCGGAACCGGCGCCGGAGCGACCGTAGCCGCGGCTGACCACGGTGGTAAGCAGGCGTCGGATAGGGTCGCTCTGCAGCACGATGGCATGCGGGAATCCCAATTGTGCGCAGCCATCGAGCACTGCACCCATTACGGCTTCCGTATCGCTTTGTGCGCTGATGGTTTTCATTACCTGGCCGAGGACGGCAAGATCGGGCGCCGGCGATGCGTCGCCTGCATGATCCGTCCCCGCGGGGGAAACCACAGGTTCGATGCCATCGACGCGGAACACGTCGATGGCCTTGAGGCGCATGATGCCAGCCATGCCGACTTGGGCGCTGCTGGCCCGCAATTGGTCTGCCACGCGCTTGAACAGCGGCCCTTCGTCGCGGGATGAAACCCAGGTGATATCCAGCTTGTACTGACCGCCGTGGCGGGCGCTGACCAGCAGCAGGGAGGCATGCGGATTGGCGCGGATATTGGCGGCGGTCTTGGCGAAGAACTGGTTGGAGATGGCGATATGCGCGTCGTCCACCATCACCACATGCGACAGGTAGGAGATATTGGGCGTGCCGTCGGCCGCAGTTGTGGCGATGATCGAGGGGATCACGCCTTCGAAGCAGTCGTCGAGGTCGCGCAGTAGCATCATCGCGCACCCCTTTCGGTGGGCGAGCCCGCAGCGGTGCCTGCCTTTGGCCCGGGGGTCTGGATGTAGGCCTCTCGCACGTGCAGCCGTGCGACCGTCAGCTCCCGATCCGCGAGCCACGGTGAGACCAGTTCGGGCCGCAGTCCGAGGCCGCCGAACAAAGCATAGATGTCGGCCCGGTAGCGCCGGGAAAGCTCCAGGTCTGAGGAATCGACTGCGCGGAGTTGGGCGGAGCCTTTCAATTGATAGGAGACATAGTCCGCGGGGCGCGCAAAGGTGACGGCGGCCTGCCCGTTGGCGGCTACGTTGTCCATCGCTTCCGGCCATTGCCAGGCGGACACGATGACCTCGACGATTTCCTCGTTGATGGCGCGAGCACCGACCGCGCGAGCGATCGAGGGCCGGTTGGCCTGGTCTCGCGTGCCGACGATGATCATCACAGGGCTCGCGATAAAGTCCAGGATCTCGTCTGATAGCCGCATATTGGCCCGGATTGTCTTCGCTTCGTAAACGGTTAGGAACAACTTAGGAAGTACGGCCAGCCACTTAGCAACCTTTTAGCGACGCTATTTTGTGTGGCAGATTATAACGTTGGGACCATCCACAAAAGGATAGTCCCACCATGCAACATCCGAAAGGCAGGCAGGTTGCCATCATCGGCGCCGGCCCGGGCGGCTTGGTCTCGGCTCGCTGGCTGCTGCAGCACGGCTTCGAGCCGATCCTGCTCGAGGCCGGCGACCGGCTCGGCGGTCAATGGAACTCGTGCAGCGCGGCCAGCGCGACCTGGCCCGGGATGCGCACAAACACCAGCCGAGTCATGTCGGCCTTCTCCGACCTGGAGCATGGCGAAGATGTCGCGACGTATCCGCGCCAGGACCAGATGCTTGCCTACCTGGAGCGCTATGCAGCCCGCTTCGATTTACTGCGCTGCATCCGCTTCGGCACGCGTGTCGAGCACCTCGAGGCCGCGGAGGGCAGCTGCTGGCGGCTACGTTCGCGCAGTGCGGGCAGAATGCACGAAGAGAGCTTCAGCCAAGTGATCGTGGCCACGGGCGCGCAAGCCGTGCCGCTTCTGCCTGACATTCCTAGCATGGCGAACTTTACCGGCGCGCTCGGCATCGCACATACCGCGCGTTACAAGGGTGCTGAGCCTTACCGAGGCCGTTCTGTGCTGGTGGCCGGCTGTTCGATCAGCGCCCTGGAAATCGCCTCTGATCTCGCTTTTGGCGGAGCAAACGTCACAGCAGCCTACCGCCGCCAGCGTTATATTGTCCCTAAGCTGATTGCAGGCGTGCCGGCCGAACATGTGCTGTTCCACCGCGCTGCAGCGCTGGCAGGCGAGGTGCTTCCGGCCGAGGCGCTAGCGGAGGGTCTGAAGGCGGCCGCGCTTCGGGCCGGCGGCGCGCCCGACCAGTTTGGGGCGCCGGTGCCCGATGCCAATGTATTCGCGGCGGGCATCTCCCAGTCACAGGGTTTCCTGCCGGCTGTGGCCGAAGGCCGGGTTACCGTGCGCCCCTGGATCGACCGCATCGAAGGAGGCACCGTGCGCTTTACCGACGGCACTGTCGCGACGCCCGATGCGATTCTCTTCGGGACCGGCTATGGACTGTCGGTGCCGTGGCTGGCGCCAGACATTGCACGGACGCTGAACTACGACGGCAGGGGGCTAGACTTGCACGCCCATACCTTTCATCCGGACCTCCGGGGACTGGCCTTCGTCGGCCTCTACAACCTGGTCGGCCCCTATCTGCCGGTGCTCGAACTGCAGGCCCGTTGGATTGCCTACACGCTGGCCGGCCTGACACCCATGCCGTCGCCGACCCAGATGGCGCAGGGGCTGGCAGCGTCCCGGGCGATGCGGCAGCGCGGGCAGCAGCCAGTGCTACATGATCTTGCGGTTTCGCTGGCGCGCCAGATCGGCGTGGAGCCCGATCTGGCGCGCTGGTCCGAGCTCGAACGCGCGCTGTTGTTCGGCCCCCTGTCGCCGGTCTCGTTCCGCTTGCAAGGCCCAGACCGCCTGAACGACGCGCCGACCCGGGCGCTGGCAGCCGCTCAGGCATTCGGGGCAATACGCGGCCCGGAGTTTACGCCGGAGGAGCTGCGGTTGCGCAGCTTGATCGGCAGCCGGGAAGCCGTCGTCGCCTGAACCGCCTCGCGTCGCCAGCCATTCCAGTCGCCCACGCACGCTGTGCGTCCGGGCCGCGAGGGGCCCGACGCGGCGATCGCCACCTGGTTCATCGTAGCGCTCCGGAGACGGCGGGCCTCGACTTCGACGACGAAAGCCTTCGATCACACCGGTGTTTAGCAGTTCCGGCAGCTGCGCCGCGAATCAGCCGTGCATGGCCGACAGGAACTGCCGCAGTTCTGGCGTCCGTGGGTCGCCGAACACCTGACCAGGGGTGCCGGTCTCGTGCACCTTGCCCTGGTGCATGAAGACGATGCGGTCGCTGACCTTGCGCGCAAAGTTCATCTCGTGCGTGACCATGATCAGCGTCATGCCTTCGGCGGCGATAGACTCGACCACACTCAGCACCTCTCCCACCAGCTCCGGGTCCAGCGCGGAAGTGACTTCGTCGCAGAGCAGCACGGCCGGGTCCATCGCCAGCGCGCGGGCGATCGCCACGCGCTGCTGCTGTCCGCCACTGAGCTGGTCGGGGTAGCTGTCGAACTTCGCACCGAGGCCGACGCGCTGCAGCAGTGCCTGCGCGCGCCGGCGCGCATCCACCTTCGGCACGTCCTTGAACAGCGTGGGCGCGAGCATCACGTTCTGGCCTGCGGTCAGGTGTGGGAACAGGTTGAAATTCTGGAAAATCATGCCGACGCTTTGTCGCAGATCGCGCATCGCCTTCGCGTCGCCGTGACGCAGCACCTGGCCGTCGATCGACAGCTTGCCTTGCTGGAAAGCCTCGAGCCCGTTCAGGCAGCGCAGCAGCGTGCTCTTGCCGGAGCCGCTGCGGCCGATGATGCAGACGACCTCACGCCGGCCGATCTGCAAGTCGATGCCCTTCAGGACTTCGTTGTCGCCATACTGCTTATGCAGGCCCTCGACATCGACGAGATTGTACACCCCTCCCCTTCAATGCATGATTTGATCGAGATGTGCATGGGGGATCTCCGGTAGTCTCAAGACAATGACTCCTTTCCTGACGGATTTTCCCCCTGCTTTTGGCCACTCCCATATTAGTTTTGGTTGGCGCGGGCCACGATTTCCTGACAAATCAAGACGATCAAGGCTCTGAACGAGAACGACTTCATCATGGCGGCCGAGACCAACCAGTTGGCCACCGCACCAGGGCAGTAAGGAGTCAGCGGGACCCGCGCTGCGCGAATCGCCGCTGACTCATCCACTAACGCTGGAACGGATCGAGGTTGAGGAACGGCTTAAGGCCGGTGCTCGCGCCCCCCGCTCCCACCGCGCTAATGCATTCCGTGTTGTCCACGCCGTTCCCGGTGCTTCCGTCCTGCAGCAAGGCTCCGGAAGAGCTGACCTTATGCCCCTGGGGGAAGCAGAGCGAGGGGTGATCGAACGGCGCTTTGCGATAGCGCACGCGGTCATCACTCAGGGCAAGCATGAAAGCCACCAGGTCTTGCTTGTCCGACTCCGTCAGGCCGAGCGGCGCAATGCCCCGATCCAGATTCGCCCTGTTGACGTCCGCAAAATCCCCGCCACGGTTATAGAAGTCCACCACCTGCATCAGGGTAGATTTTCCGCCGTTATGGAAATACGGGCCGGTAAACTCCAGATTGCGCAGACTTGGTGTCTTGAAGGCACCGTCAACCGCCACACGCTGGGTCTCGCCGACTGCCGTCTCCTTGGTGGTATCGAAGCCGTTGCCCAGCAACTGGGTCTTGCCCTGCTGCGCCATCCGCGTTTCGGAGAACGGATTGCCGAACGGATCGATGCCGCCGACGCCGAGATCCTCTGCGGTCGGTTGCACGCCGATGTTGTAGAAGCCGTTGTCATAAACAGCTTCCAGCCCATCTCCCATTGGCATCCGCCTGAGCCGCTGCGCGGTCACGCTGGAGAATGAGGCGGCAGTGAGTTCAGCACCCGAGTGACAGCGGCTGCAACGCCCGGCCCCGGTGAAGATCCTGGCGCCGCGTAACTGCTGCTCATTCAAGGCTCCGGTCTGGCCGTCGAGGTAACGGTCGACCGGCGTATCGTTGGCAATCAAGGTAGACTCGTAAAGCTGAACCGCGAGGCCGAAGAAGAGCGCGAAGTTGGCCTCCATCTGGCTTACCTCGAACTTCTCGTTGCTGCGCTTGAACGGGCGGGCGGGCAGCAAATCCATCGAGCCGGTTTTCGCCTCATCCGCAGCCGACATGCGCATCAGTGTCGGTGAGTTCCAATACTCGGGGCGGAATGCCTTCTTGACCAGCTCAGAGTAAGTCGGTAGCTGATCGTTGTTGCGCAGTAACTCCAAGGGGCCAAGTACGCTGTCGTCCGCAGCGATGGTCTGGCCGGCCAACGGCCGCTGGCCAAGCAGCTTCTTGCCGAGCTTCATGAATGACCGGCCCGCGCAACTCATCTCGACCGCGCTCAGGGGCGGCCCGTCACTCTGCGACGCCAGGGAGGCGCCTGGAATGGCCACCTGGATTTGCCTGAGCACGCCACCCTCGTGCTTCCACACAAGGGCATTGGGATTCCTCATGCCAAACGGATCGCCGCCGTTGTACATGTTGTTGGCGCGCCCATCCCAGAAGTTGCGGAAATTGAATACCGCATTGATCACGGACGGCGTATTGCGTCCGGTCACTTGCCGCGTGTTGACGCCGTTGATGTTGAAGCCTGTACCGCCGTGGAAGATGTCGTCGGAAACCGTGGCGCAGACATCGCCTGTCTTGCCCGTGCCGAATTCAACGAAGTTGCGGGTGAATACCCCCTGCGAGCCAGAAACCTCATTGACGTTCGAGAGTTGCGGCTGCGCCTGGTTCACGTCCACGTGCTTGGTGAACGCAAAGTCTTCCGGCTTCAGGGTGTAGTTAGGCCGGCCCAGCTGGAAGGTCTTATCGCCGCCCAGCAGGCCTGGAGAGAGCTGGTTCGTGATGCGGTTGTCGACACCGGCATGGAAGTGGCAACTTGCGCAGGCGGTCTTGTTGTCGCTGCCCACTTTCATGTCCCAGAACAGCGCCTTGCCGAGCTGGATGGCGGCCGCCTTGTCCTTGACGAACTGATCGAGAACTTCGGCAGGCGGACCGGGAACCACAGCGGTCTTGAGCGACTTCAGCCCCGCCAGTGGATCTACCACTTGCGCCTGCAGTAAGCGCCACATCAGAACTGGTGTCGCCATCAGGATGGCGACCATGAGCATCGCCTTAAGCGGTGCCTGACCGCGTTGCCTTTGGCGGCGCAATTTTCCCGCGCCCGGGGACGAGGAGCGGGCGCCGTCGATGCGTAACGGCAGGCAATCACCGGGCCCGGGCGCATGAGCGCGGGAGCGCGGCTGCGTCGGATCGGGGTTGGTATCAAGAGCGTGGGGGTTGTTGGGCATATCTTCCACCTGGACCGTAGGCGCTGCACCACATGAGTTTGAGCGGGGTTGTCGTGGTTCCCGTCGCCAAGGCATCGCCCCGCGCCAGAACTGCTCTCGGCCCCCTCACGCGTTGGCTGCTGCCTTGCAGGAGGACCTGCAGATACCACTTCCGACCATATTTGGCTGCGACAGGGTCCAACGTGAGCCGTCTATGTGCGCTACCGCACAGACATTGCCGGTCACGCCAAGGCACCAGAGCGTCGAGCAGGTCAGTTGCCTGACCAAAAAGGGTCCTGCCGTGGTGTATCGTCTTCGCAACAATGAGACGGGGAGCCGCCCTGCGAGACACGATCGTTCTCGAGTTCGACGACGGCGAAGGAATCGCGGTCAAGCGGATCAAGGTAATGCGGTTTCACCGCCTCGCCGGAAGTCACGCCTCGGGGACGTCGGATTGTCCTTGGCCGAAGTAAAGTCACTGATCAATTGCATCCCGGGGGAATTTATTGTCGAGCAACTCGATCGCTCTTGCCCGTCGCAGAGAGCATGCAAGGCATGCGGCGTACACCGTCGCCTGCACGATGGTCATTGCGCCGAGCTGAAGACCACACTCGGTCAGGTCTATTACTGGTGCGCTACCGCGCCCCCGGACTGCCGCCTAGCCCGCAGTCTGAGGAAACGCGCCCGCTGGTGCTGCCGGTGATCGGCCGTGAGCCGGGTCGCGATCAGGCCCTGTCACCCGGGGCGCTGCTCTGGTGCTGAAGGAGGTATTTGACATGGCCGCGGCGCGCCTGCGCGCGCGCGTCCAAGTGGGAGGGTCAGGCCAGCGGTGCTGGCCAGCGCCTCGGCGCACTGGCTGCGCCACACCGCTGGCTCCCACATGACGGATCGGCAGGTCGACCTGCGCTTTGTGCGCGACAACTTCGGGCATAGCTCGCTGTCAACGACTAGCGGCTACCTGCATAGCGAAGAGGATGCCCGCCATGAAGCCACGCAGGAGCGGCATCGAATCGGTTGGGGCCCCCCGAAGAAGGAAGAACCGTGATTCAACGCAGATCTCGTTCGCGCTATTCCGGGCAGTGCCGGCTATGGCAGCATCCACGGCGACATCGTCGCCCCGCTGGAAGCCACCGGACGCGCTGATGACTGCCACGACAGGGAAATCGGTCGCCGCATTGTCGAGTTTGAGCAAGGC
Source organism: Ralstonia pickettii DTP0602 (assembly GCA_000471925.1). Lineage (NCBI taxonomy): Bacteria > Pseudomonadati > Pseudomonadota > Betaproteobacteria > Burkholderiales > Burkholderiaceae > Ralstonia > Ralstonia pickettii. The sequence continues at coordinate 1,766,734 of CP006667.1, read as the reverse complement.
AGGCCAGAACCGCACGGCATGGGCAAGCCTTGCTCAAGCGACGATCACTGATCTTTCGAGGAGGTTCCGGCGCGGCGCCTCTTGGTCCGTCGACCACATTCCGCAGACACCGCCTGCGAAATTGCCTAGCCACGTGACTTCGCAGACATGCCGGTAACGAAAATTTCGAAGCCCCCCCGGAACACCGTCCACCGGTCCGCCCTAGGCAAAGCCTTCTCAGTGCCCTAGTCGGCTTTCGGCGGGAGCGTTAAAAACCTTGGGGTTTAAACTGCGAGAGCCCGAGTTGCTCCAAGAACTCAACGACTTCCCTTGACCTCGGTTCTGTTGGTGGCTCATACCTAGCGAGTCTCTCGACGAGGTCACCGTTGATCACGGCACAACGGACCTGGGCAAGCAAATGGACACCGTTCGGCGACCAGCGCATTTGTTGACGCTTGCACATGCGTTTGTTCAGCACCTGATTGACCGCAGATTCGGCCCGCGCAGTTGAGATGGGCTTGTCTTGACGATGTCGTGCTCCGTAATTGATCGTCGCCCCGCCATTCGCATCGACATATGCAACAAGCTCTCGGGCCCGGTAGTCCAGCTGCGCGAGGCTGTCGGCAACGCCAGGCGTTTCAGGCACGATCACCCGACAGATCGTCAGGATGCCCTGCATCCGATTTTTGGCCTTCTCAAGCTGGGCATGCCAGAAGCACCAGCGAAGTTTGTCGATGCGTGAAATCAACACACGTCGAGCAGCTTTTTCCGTTTCGACCTGCCGATAAGGCATCTGGGCCGACAGCTTGGCTTCAAGCGCGAGCAACTCACTGGTCGCCCGCTCCGGGACGTACTCCGTCATTGGGCTATACGGGAACTCCAATGGGAGGGGTGTTCCGCACGGACAGCAAATAATCCGAGCACTGCGAAACGGCACGGTACCAAAAACTGTGTCTACCTTGCGAATCCGTCGATCTTTGAGGTCGAGGAAACTGTGACAGCGAGTGCAAAATCGTCGCAGCATGCAGACTTCTTCAGCCTGCATTGCCACCATTATCTTCTGCAGCTCGTGCAGTACGTCTTTCCCTTCAGCCAGCGACAGGCCGACTTTCGCCGGTTCAAGTTCGCGATAAGGGCGGTCAATCTTGCAGACCTCAAATGTGGCGATTTCGCCATAATCCGTGGTGACCTCAGCGCGGATGGTGATTTTCATTTTGGGTCTCCGGCGGACGCGATTTGCCGGAATCCTAGGTGCCCTGCCCTTCGAACCCCAAGGTTTTTAACGTCCCACTCACCGGCTGGACTTCTATATACGACGCGGGTTCCAGCCAGATTCCGGAGTGACAGAATGGCTTTGTTCTACGACTGGCGCCCGTTTGCGGGGCCGCTGTCGCCCGCCAGCGTGCGCCACGCGATGGTGATCCTGAACGCGCTCTTCGCCTGGCTGACCGAAGCCGGCTACCTGGCCGGCAACGCTCGCGCTGGCCCGGCGCCGACGCGCCCCCAGCCGGCCACGGATCACGCGCTACCTGAGTCACGAGCTGTGGGCGACCGTCAAGGAAACCGTCGAGGCGATGCGGGTGGACACCGAGCGCGAGCGTCTGCATGCCGCGCGCTGCCGCTGGGTGCTGACGGTGCTCTACCTGGGCGGGCTGCGGGCCGCCGAGGTGACGGGCACCCCCATGGGGGCGTTCTTCTGTCGGCGCGACGGCTCGGGTGTGGAGCGCTGGTGGATGGAGGTCACCGGCAAGGGCAACAAGAGTCGGCTGGTGCCGGCCTCCGACGAGCTGATCGCCGAACTGGCGCGCTACCGCCGCGCCCACGGCCTGGCGCCTACCCCGCAGCCTGGGGAGACGCGCCCCCTGGTGCTACCCATCATCGGCCGTGAGACGGGGCGCGACAAGCCCCTGTCGCGCGGGGCGCTGCACCTGATTTTGAAGGAAGTATTCGGCATGGCGGCCAGGCGCCTGCGGGCGCGCGGGTCCGAGTGGGAGGGTCAGGCCGCAGTGCTGGCCAGCGCCTCGGCCCACTGGCTGCGCCACACCGCCGGCTCACACATGACCGACCAGCAGGTCGACCTGCGTTTTGTGCGGGACAACTTTGGGCATGCCTCGATTGCTACCACCAGTGCCTACCTGCACAGCGAAGAGGATGCCCGGCACGAGGCCACGCAGGATCGGCATCGAATCGGCTGGAGCGCCTCCATCAAGGAAACCCCCTGATTCGGAACGTACGCCGACCACTCTGACAAAGTGGCGGAGCCATTGCATCCGACGTGCGCGGCACACACCGCTTCAGCCCGCGGGCTCCGAGCCGGCGCCGGAAGGCAACACACGCCGCCCCCCCATCCACACCACGATCAGCGAGCCAACCAGGAAGCCCGCCATGTCGATGCCGACATCGAGCCAGCGCGGATGGCGGTTGACGGCAAAGACCTGCAGCCCCTCGGTCAGCAGCGCCAGGCAAAGCAGCGCGGCGCCGCTATGCCGCACCGGCCAGGCGATCGGTCGCGAGGCCAACAGCCAAGCCATGCCGATAAACAGCAGGAAATGCGCCAGCGACGACAGCGGAAACGGCGCGTGCAGGCCGCGCTCGAGCAGGTCTCGCATGCGTCCGGGGATTTGCGTGCCGACTAGCAGCACCAGCACCAGCAAGCCAGTGGCGCACCACGCCAGGCGATGTCTCATCGACGCTTTCCCTCCAACTCCACGACGCGACCGCTGTTCTGCCAGACAGGCAGCGCCGGCACATGCGGGCGGCCGGCGCTGCCGCGCAGCAGCGCGCGCGTATCGGCCAGTCGCGCCTTGTCATGGCGCGGCGACACGCCGTTGATGACGCCGCCGACCACCACCGCCCCGCCACGCCCGAGCTGGCTCAGCGCCTGCGCCGCCAGTGCCTGCGGCGTTTCCAGCGCGCGCATCAGCAGCAGCGTCGCGCCGGCCAGGTGGCAGACCAGCATGGCGTCAGCCACGGCCAGCACCGGGGGCGTGTCGACCAGCACCAGGTCGAAGCGCGACTCGGCCTCGGCCAGCATCTCGCGCAGGCGCGGCTGGCTGAGCAGCTCGGAGGGGTTGGAGGGCAGCGTGCCGGCGCCCAACAGCCACAGGTCGGACACCGCGGTGCGCCGCGCTGCATCGCGCAGGCTCACGTTGCCGGCCAGCACATCGGCAAGGCCGGGGCCGCCGTCGATGCCGAAGTGGCCGACCAGCGCGCCGCGCCGCAGGTCGGCGTCGACCAGCAGCACGCGCAGGCCGGCATCGGCGGCCACTACCGCCAGGTTAGCCGCGGTAAAGGTCTTGCCCTCGCCCGCGCGGGCACTGGTCAGCGCGACAATGCGCCGGCCGCGCGGCGCCAGGCCGAGCTGCAAGGCGGCGCGCAGTATGCGCAGCCCTTCCACCGCCAGCGCGTCCGGATGCTGGCGGGCCAGCAGGTACTGGTCATGGCCGGCGCAGCCGGCGTCACTGATACCGCCCTGCACCCTCGCCACGACCGCGCCCTCGCCGGCAGCCAGCTCCACCGTGCTGCCCGGCGCGCGCGCGCGCTGCCCGAGCTGGCGCTGCTCGCTACTGAACATCACCTCGCAGATCACCGGCAGCGCCAGCCCGGCTTCGACGGTGCCGGCCGAGGCCAGTTGCGCGGCGCGGCGCTCCCGCAGCATGGCCCCGGCGAGTGCCAGCAGCAGTCCCGCCGCGCCCGCCGCCGCGGTAAGCAGCGCGCGCGGCGGCCCCGCGGGGACCACCGACGGCGTGGCCGCGTCGAGCAGCAGTGCCTCGCCGCCGGCGTCGGCGCGCGCCAGCGCCAGCCGCTGCGCCTGGCTGCGCAGCGACATGTAGGCGTCTTCGGCCACCTTGACGTCGCGCGTCAGCGAGACCTGGTCGCGCTCGGCCTCGGACAGCCCCTGCAGCCGGCCGTCGAGGCTGCGGCGGTCGTTGCGCAGCTGCTCGATCTGGTCGTCGATCGCGCGCACCTCTTGGTTCTCCGGCGTGTAGTGCCGCAACAGCCGCGCGCGGTCGAGCCGCAGTGAAGAGATCTGCCGCTGGTATTCGATGCTGCCGTGCAGGTAGGACTGCGCATCCTGGCTGGGCAGCAATGAGCCCGCGCGCGCACGGTGGCGGGCCAGCGCGCTTTCGGCCAGCTCCAGCTCGGCCCGCACGCGCGGCAGCTCGCCAGTGATGAAGTCAAGCGTGCGCCCGGCCTGCTCCTGGCGTTGCTGCGCCAGCGTGTGGGCGTACGAAGCGGCGATTGCGTTGACCACGGCACTGGCGCGTTGCGGATCGGTGTCGCGCCAGCCGATGCGGATCGCGTCGCCGAATGGTTCGCCGGGCTGCCACGTGGCCGGGCGCGCCGGCTCGATGCGCAGGGCACCGGCGAGCGCAGCCACCGCCGCGGCGCTGTCGCGCCGCACCAGCGTGAACTGAGTGCCGGGGCGCGCCACCAGCGCGGACAGCCGCAGCGAGACCTCGCGGCCGTGCGCCGGCGTACCCGCCTCGCCCTCCAGCAGCGCTTGCCCGCCGGGCGTCTCCAGCCGGAAACGCTGGCCGCCCAGCGCCACCAGGCGCAGCGGGTGGTCGACCAGCGCCTGGGGCACCGCCAGCGTGTCGACGGCCACGCGCTCGCCGCCCCAGCCGTATGCCGCCAATATCGGCAGCGGCGCCGGCAGCAGCCCGTCGCCGCCTGGCTGCACGAGCCAAGACCACAGCGTGGCGAGCAGCGGCACATGCCGCGGCGCCGCTTCGAGATCGAGCCCGTGCTCATGCACTACCGGCGCCAGCACCGTCCGGCTGGCAAGCACGCCGGTATCGAGCACCGTTGCATTCTGCCCGCCCGGCCCGCCCGGCCGCTGTGCCTGCCACGGCATCGGCTCGCCGCGTGGCGCGCCGATCAGCACGTCGGCCTGGTAGCGCGGCGGCAGCGACCACGCGTAGAGCGCACCGGCCAGCGCGGCCGCCACCGTGGCAAGCGCGATCCAGCCGGCATGCTCGCGCAGCGGCGCCTGGCCGCGTGTTGACGGCATGCCGGCGTGCGCGTCATGGACATGGGCGTTCATACGCAACTCCTCAGCGGGACGCCGTGATCGGCATGGCATGGCCGCGGACCGGCCGCTGCCGCGAAGGCAGCGGCATGCCCAGCCGGGGGCGGCAGCAAGCGGGCGTATTCGCGCTTGATCACGCGGTAGCATTCGCAGCCCATCGCTTCCAGCCTGGGACGGTCGAGCAACGCGATGCGGCCGCGGCTGGTCAGGAGCAGCCCGAGGTCCTGCATGCGGCCGATGGCCGCGGCCACGCCCTCGCGCCGCACGCCAAGCCGGTCGGCGATGCCTTGCTGCGTGATCAGCAACTCGCGCGAATGCATGCGCTCCAGCGTCAGCAGCAGCCAGCGGCACACCTGATCGTGCAGCGAGTGATGCCGGTTGCAGACCGCGACCTGCGCCACCTGCGTCAGCAGCGCCTGAACATAAAGCAGGCTGGCACTGCGTATCGCGGCGGATTGCATGAACGCATCGCGCATCGCCGTGGCCGGGATGCGGTAGGCCAGCCCGGTGCAACGCACTTCCACCCGATAAGGCATGGAATCGCCGCCGGTCAGGACCGGCATGCCGATCAGCCCCTCCTTGCCCGCCACCGCCACCTCGATGGCCGCGCCGGACTCGGACACGGCCAGCATCGACACCACCGCCGTCGTCGGGAAATGCACGTGGTGGATGCGCTGGCCCATTTCGCTCAGCATCTGGCCGGCGCGCAGCCTGACCAGCTCAAGCTGCTGCGCCAGCGGATAGCAGTCTTCCTGCAACAGCGCGGCCAGCACGTAGTTGAACTCCGGCCGCGAAAATTGGCTCTCCATGTCGGCTCCCCGTTCTGCTGCGACGATGATTTCCTCGATCCGCGGCGCTGCGCGCGTTCTGCATGCTTCCTGCGCGCGCCCGCGGTTTTGTTGTTCCGGTCCTGCCAGTCAGTCAGCGCGACAGCTCCTTGGTGAAGAACAGCGTCTGGATGGTCGGCGTGATCTGCTCCAGCACGCGGTTGAAGCGCACCGCATCCGAGGTGCCGACATAGACCACGTCGAGCGGCTCGAGCCGGAACTGCGTCGACAGCAGCAGCGCATCGACCTGGCTCATGTCGAGGCGGAACACCTCAGGCGTGGTCGGGCTGTCGCGCATGCCGCGGATGATGAAGACCTGGCGCGGGTCGGCATAGCGCACGTCGATGCTATTGACGCCGGCCAGCGCATCGGCCAGCGTCAGGCGGCCGCGGTTCATCAGCAGCGAGGTTGGCTTGACCACTTCGCCCAGGATGAAGATGCGGCTGCCGAGCCGGTCGGGCACGTTGACGATGTCGCCCGCCTGCAGCAGGAAGTCGCTGTAGCCGTTGCGGCGGTCGATCAGGGCTTCGAGGTCCAGTTCATAGACATCGTTGCCGCGTGTCAGCCGCACCTTCTGCACATCGGCCTCGGGCATGGTGCCGCCGGTGCGCGCGACCGCGTTGATCATGGTCAGCGGCACATCTGTGACCGGGATCGAGCCGGGGTTGCGCACCATCCCGGTCACGTCGACGCGCCCGTGCCGGTAGGCGATCACGCGCACGTCCACGCGGGGATCGCGCAGGTCGCGCTCCAGCCCGCGCGAGATCATCCTGCGCACGTCCTCGATGCTGCGCCCGCCGACCTTGAGCACGCCCACCGGCGGATAGTACAGCTCACCGTTGCGCGAGACGCGAAAACCGTTCTGGTCCAGCGGCACCTGCGGCTGCGCCGCCTCGGTCGGCAGCATCTGGGCGGCGGCGGGCGCGGCCGGCGCGGTCGAACTGAGCTGCGGATTGAACAGCACCGTCACGCCCAGCACGTCCTGCGGGCCCACCAGGTACTCGTAGCGTTCGATGCTGGTGCGCAGGTCCGCGCCGCGCGCCGGCGATACCTGGCTGTTCGATGCCAGCACGGCATCGATCTGGGCGCGGATCACCTCGGCGGTGACGAGCCGCACCGGGTAAGTCTGCGTGCCGGTCTTGGCCCGCAGGTTGTCGTCCAGCCGGCTACCGTCCAGCGCCGGACCCGGCGCCCACGAGCACGCCGACAGCGCGCCCGCGAGCAAGCCTGCGATCACGATCCGATAGCTCATGAGGGTTCTCCTTCGAATGCATCCGGCGCCGCCACCGCCTGCGCTTCGGCGTGCGCCTGCGCGTTCGCTGCCGGCGCCACGCCGGCCACGCGCGCGGTGTCGTCCAGCGTGCGCGCCAGGTGCTCGCTCAGCCGCAGCGCCAGCGCGGCAATGGTGATGGTCGGAAAGTTGGCGCCCACGGTCGGGAACACCGAGCTGCCGGCCACATACAGGTTGCCGATGCCGTGCACGCGGCAGTTGCGGTCGACCACGCCCTGCCTGGGCGAGTCATGCATGCGCGTGGTGCCCATGTGGTGCCAGGTCCCTTCCAGCGAAGTCGGCCACGGCTGCCCTTCGGTGGGCGGGTCGAGCGTGACGCGGGCCACGCCGGTGCGCTCCAGTTCTTCAGCCAGCAGCGCAAAGGTGCGGTCGAACGTGCGCTGCACCAGGCTGCCGACCCGCCAGTCGACGCGCACGCGCGGCATGCCGAGCCGGTCGCGCTGCGCCGACAGTGTCACGCGGCTGTCGGGATCGGGCGCGGCCTCGACGATAGCCTGCATGCGCACGCCCGCGATCAGCGCGCGCGGCTGCAGCAGCCGCGTCAGGCCGAAGCCGACGGTATCGACCGGGTGCGTGGCCATGGTCAGCAGGTCGCGGCCGAGCCGGTAGCCCGGCTGGTCCTTGCGCAGCATCGCCTGCTTGGCGCGGATCAGCGCCTCGGCGCCGGCGCTGCCCTCGCCGTAGAACATCGAGAAGAACCAGACCCGCGCATTGAGCAGCCGCTCGCGCGCCAGCACTTCCGGGCGCAGCGCGAACTGCGAAGAGATGCGCGTGCCATGCGCGCTGACCGCGGGGTTCTGGTAGTGGTACTTGATGTCGTAGAGCTTGTTGCGCGACCACGCCTTGCTGAAATGCACCCAACCCGAAATCAGCCGCGGATGGTCCATGAAGTAGCGCCCGACCAGGTCGTGGGCATTGCCCAGCCCCGCCTGGCTGGTGCGGTTCGAGGCCAGCATCAGCCGTGCGTTCTCGATGCCGCCGGCGGCCAGCACGAAGCGCTGCGCCACCACGCGGAAGCGCTTGCCGCTGAGCGTCGCCACCGACAAGTGAGTGACCGCGCCGGCGCCGGCATCGGTCTCGATGGCGGTCACGTTGGCGTAGAGGAACACCTTGACCCGCGAGGCGGCGGCAAGCATCTCGCGGTACAGCTTGCCGAAGCGAGCCGGCGGGCTGAATTGCGAGATGGTGTCGCGGATGCTGTGGCCACTGAGCGGCAGGCGCTTCACGTCGGCGCGGCCGATGGCCTGCTCCCACCACGCCGGCTCGAAGTTGTCCGGCCCCAGCCGCAGCAGCTCATGGGTGCGCGCGTAGTAAGGCCTGAGCTCGTCCAGCCCGAACGGCCAGCCGCTGTGCGGCACCCAGTCGCGGCGCTCCAGGTCCCAGGGGTCCAGCGGCCGGCACCAGCCGCCCCAGCAGTTGCTGCTGCCGCCCAGGTAGCGGCTGCGGCAGCCGTCGGCGAAGGTATAGGGCAGCCCTGCGTTTTCGCCCCGGTACAGGTCCCGCGTGTCTTCGTCCGGCTTGTAGCCGCCGCTTTCCAGCACGCAGGCATCGATGCCCATGCGCTGCATCTGCAGCGCCAGCGTGATGCCCGCCACCCCCGCGCCCACGATGCACACCGTGGTGCGTATTGTCGTGTTTTGTTCGACTTGCCTTGCATCGACAAACATAGCGTCGCTCCCCATTTGCCCTTGCCGTCCTGCACCCCCAAAAGCGGGCGTGCGCGAGCCCCCGTCCAGTCCATCAGGTTCCTGCGCCAGCCCCCTTACCGTTTTTCTTCGACCCCTTGCGCCAGCAGGCTTGTCGCCAGTCCGGCCGGACGCGGCATGCCGCTGCCCTGGGCGCCTGCCGCGTGCGCGGCGCCCTCCTGCACCACGCGCAGCAGATCCGCCGCCATCGCTTCCACGGTGAAGTGCCGCGCAAATACCGCCTGCGCACGCGCGCGCATACGCGCACGCTCGGCCGGCGTCAGCGCGAACCAGCCGCGCAGCATCCCGGCCGTGCCGTCGACGGTGTCCGCCGCGCCCATGCCCGCGCCGCCCTGCACCACTTCGCGCCAGATGTTCACCTCCGTCGACAGCAGGCCCGGCAGCCCGCAGCCCAGCGCCTCGGCGACAGCGATGCCAAAGTTTTCCTGGTGCGACGACAGCGCGAACACTTCGCTGGCGCGGAACGCGCCCCACTTCATCTCGTCGCGCAACATGCCGGGCCAGCTGATGCGGTCCGCGATTCCGCGCGCGGCGGCCAGTTCGCGCAGCGCGCTGCCCCAGCCGGCGCTGTCAGGCCCGGCGATCACGAGGTGCGCGGCGGGCACCTGCGCGGCTTCCCGCGCGAAGGCCTCGATCAGCAGGTCGCAGCCTTTTTTCGGGTGGATGCGACCGAGGAACAGCACCAGGCGCTTGCCGCGGAGCGCGGGATGGGCGGCCAGGAAGCGCTCGGCCAGGCTGCCGCCGTCGGCCGCATGCGCCGGCGGCGGCGCGCTGGTGCCGAAGCTGACCACGCGTTCGTTGGCGCGATACAGCCAGAAGGATTCGCGTGCGCGCCGGCGTTCTTCTTCCGCGGTGAACAGCACCGCGCGCGCGTCGCGCAGCACGCGGTATTCCGCCCAGGGCCAGTACAGCCACTTCTTCAGGTGCTTGAGCGGGTAAGCGCGACGGAACCACGGGTCGAGCATGCCGTGCGGGAACACGAAATACGGCACGCCGCTGTCGCGCAGCGCCTGCCAGGCAGCAAAACCGTGGTGCTGCCACAGCCCGTTGACGATGACCGCGTCAAAGCCCTGCGCGTGTTCGCGCAGCCACGGCAGCAGCGCCGGGCAGTAGCGGTAGCCGCCGCGCGCGGGCCCGAGCGCATGCACCGGCAGGCCGGCGTCGCGCAGCCACGGCGCATCGGGTGCATCGAGCGTCAGCACCTCGACCCGATGGCCCTGCGCGGCCAGCGCGACGGCGCTCTGGCGCACGCACTCGGCGGGCCCGCCCTGGCGGGGATCGAGCGATGGCAGCAGTTGCAGGATCTTCATGCGCGGGATCCTTGCAGGGTGAGCCGCGGCGCCGCCGGGGCGGACGCGCGGGCAGGAGACAAGACCGGCAGCCGTGGCGGCTGCGGTGCGCCCGGCCGAGTGACCGGCGGACGCGTAGCAGCCGGCAACACCCGGCGGATCGTCAGGCGCTGCAGGCGCATGCACGAACCCACCAGCAGCCCCAGCGCCACGCCGTACAGCAGCCCGGCATAGCGCGGGCCCAGCGGGTTGCCGCCGATCGACGTGGCCGGCAGCGCCGCCAGCACCATCAGCGCGCGCCCCAGCACCGGCAGGTAAGGCGCGGCCGGCGCATCGCGGCGCCAGCGCCGGTAGATCAATGCGCCGCGCCACAGCGCGAACAACACCGCGAACGGCAGCGCCAGGCCGAACATCAGCCCGCCGGCAAAGAGCTGGTAGACCCAGAAGTTGTGGCCCGCGGCCCATTCGTTGATGGCGTAGAACTCCTTCTCGCTCATCTGTCCCGACAGCGCCGTAAGGTAGTCGGGCGAGTAGCGGTAGTTGTGGCCGAAGCCCTTGCCCAGCAGCAACGAGACCGTGCTGGCGGTGACCTGGTCGAGCTGGTCCTTGATTTCCGCCAGCCGCGTCGCGGTGGTGGGATCGATGCCCGATGCCGTTGCCTTGGCGGCCGAGATGCGTTGCTCCCAGTGCGCGGCCACGCTGGGGAACAGCGCCGAGCCGATCACCACGGTGCCGCCGATCAGCGCCACCGTAATCACCAGCGCGCGCGCCACCGACTTGAGCAGCTGGCGCAGCGACGGCGCGCCCAGCCACGTCGCCAGGCAGAACAGCATGGCGGTGCCGACCAGCAGGCTGCGCGTCACGCTCAGCAGCTCGATCGCCACCGACAGCAGGAACAGCAGCACGGTCAGCTTCGAAAAGCGCCGCGCGATCACGAACTCGTGCAGCAGCAGCCCCTGCAGCGCCAGGAACACCACCGAGACAATGCGGAAGCGCACCGTCTCCAGCCCGCCGCCGATGGCCATACCGTAGGCAAAGCTGAACAGCAGCGAAATCACCATGCCGGTGAACATGGCTTTTTCGATCTGCACGAGCCGGTCCTGCTGCCATGGGCGGCAGGCAGCCAGGAAGCCGAACAGCGTCAGCATGAACGGCAGCAGCACGCGCAGGTAATTGCCGAAGTCATTGCCCTGCAGCAGCTGCGGCACCAGGCTGCCGGGCACCGTCAGCATCAGCGCGATGGTGATCGCCGTGCGCAGCTGGCTGCCGCCGGCAAAGCGCGGCGCGATCATGGCCAGCACGACGGTGGCGGCGATGGCCGGCAGCGTCAGCAGGATCTGCGTGATGCGGCTGCCGTTCTCGTCGACGCTCTTGAAATCGACCGCCAGCGGGCACAGCGCCAGCCAGATCCAGATGGTGGTGAAGCGGTTGCGCATGGTCGCCTCCTAGCCCCGTACCGCGCTGGCCGGCAGCGCCGCGCCCGCCGGCGCCGGCACGGCCGGTGCCAGGCGCCGCCGCAGCCAGCTGCGCATCGGATCTTCATAAGCGCGGAAGACCAGCACGCTCAGCGCCACCGCGGCAGCCAGCGCCAGCCACCCGTACGCGCGCGGCCAGCCGGCCAGCCACGCCAGGCGGCCCAGCGGCACATGCAGCAGGTACAGCGAGAAGCTGGCCTCGCCTAGCACCACCAGCCAGCGCCGGTGCAGCAGGCCGAGCACGGGCCGCTGCAGCAGCGCAAGCCCGAGGATCAGCGCGCCGAACGCCGGCGCCTGCAGATAGAAGGCCGGCCAGCGCCCCGGCGACGAGAACGCCAGCGCGGCGAGAATCGCCACTGAGACACCCGTCAGCACGATGCCAAAGCGGTGGCGCGCGGCGGCGGCGAGCGGCATGCGCGCATGCCATTGCGCCGCGCACACGCCCAGCACGAACTCGAACAGGTGCGTCAGCGGGAACTGCGCGATCAGGAAACCCGAGCGCGACGGCGGCGTGGCGGCATCGACCAGCGCGATCCATGCGCCCTGCAGCAGCCACAGCAGCGCGCACCAGCGCAGCAGCGCCAGGCTCCCGCGCGCGGCGGCCCAGGCCAGCAGCGCCGGGAACAAGGCATAGAAGAAGGCCTCGCAGGAGATGCTCCACGCCGGCCCGTTCCAGGGCTGGTTCAGCCCGGCGAACGGCAGCCACGCGGTCAGCGCCAGCACCTGGCACAGCAGGCTTGCCGCCAGCATCGGCAGGTCCGGCCGCGCCAGCCCGTACCACTCGCGCAGCAGCGTGGCATCGCCTGCGTGCAGCAGCCATGCCGTCACCGCCAGCGCCGGCAGCAGCGACAGCAGCAGCACCGGCCAGATGCGCGCGACGCGGGCCGCATAGAAGGCGCGCACGCCGTTGCCGCCAAGCTTGTCGCGATAGTTGTAGGCGAGCACAAAGCCCGACAGCACAAAGAACAGCGACACCGCCGGGCGCCCGCCGTCGGCCGCGGCGACGAACCACGCCGGCACCGCCAGCAGCCCGATCTGGCTGAAGTGGCACAGCACCACCGTCAGCGCGGCCAGGAAGCGGATGCTGGTCAGCGCCGGCAGGTTGCCGCCGTGCGCCGTGCCGGCCGGCACGGCGCGCGGGGCGCGTCCGGCGGCCGGCGTCAGGCGGGGCGCACGCGGCGCGGCCGGCTCGATGGCTGGCATGAGTGCTCTCCTCCGGTGGAAAACAGGCAACCGGCCGGCGCACGGCGCAGGCAGCGGGGCCATGGCTTATAGGGCTCGCATCCCCCCGGACAGCGGTGGCGGCGGCGTTCGGCGCGCGGGCGTAGCTTGGACTTGGACTTGGACTTGGCCATGGCTTACTCCGCCTCCTCGGCCCGCAGCGCGGCGGGCGGCAGTTCGGCGCGGGGCACGGGTTCCGCCTCGGCAGCCGTTCCGCCTGCGACAAGCGCGCGCAGCCGCGCTTCGAGCCGCCCCAGCACCACCGGCGCGGCCAGCGTGCTGACTGCGTAAGCGCGCGCGGCGGCGCCGAGTTCGGCGCGTTGCGCGGCATCGCCCGCGAGCCGGCGGATGGCGTGCGCCAGCGCCTCGGCGTCCTCCGGCGGCACGGCCAGGCCGCGGCCGCCGAGCGCGGCGAACAGCTCGGTCCCGCCCTCGGCCATGGCCACGATGGCGCGCCCGCTGGCCAGCATGCCGGTCAGCTTGGACGGCATCACCAGGTCGGCGGCACCGCCGCGCTGCGGCAGCACGTGGATGTCCGCCAGGTTCAGCAGTTCATTGAGGCGTTCGGTCGGCTGCAGCGGCAGGAAGCGGCAGTTTTCCAGGCCGGCGCAGTGCAGCTCCAGCTCGGCGCGGGCCGGGCCATTGCCGCAGAACACGAACACGATGTCGGGCTGGCCGGCCAGCGCCGCCGCCGCGCACATCAACACGTCCAGGCCTTGCTTGGCACCCATGTTGCCGGCGTACAGCACCACCTTCTGGTGCGGCGCGATGCCGAGCGCTTCGCGATACGCGCTGGGCCGGTCGAGCGGGTGGATCGCGTCGGCATCGACCCAGTTCGGTAGCAGCACCACGCGCGCCGGCGCCACGCCCTTGCGCACGGCGGCCTGCGTCATCTTCTCGGAGATGGTCGAGACCACATCGAAGCTGCGCAGCAGCGCGCGCTCCACCCCCAGCGCCGCACGGCGCGCGCGGGCGCCGCGCAGCAGGCCGAGTTCGAAGGCGGCATCGACCTCGTAGTCCTGCAGGTGCAGCCAGGCTGCCGCGCCGGTCAGCCGCGCCAGCAGCCAGCCACCGGGCGCGCTCATCAGCCCCGGCGCGATCACCATCACCACGTCCGGTCGCCACCAGCACTGCCCCAGCAGCGCGGGCAGCGCCGCCAGCGCAAAACTGCCCAGGTGCAGCAGGCGATTGAGCCCGCCCGGGCGCCGCGGCACCCACAGCGGCACGCGCTGCACGCGTACGCCGGCGCGCTGCTCGCGGCGGTAGCGCCAGGCCGAGTAGCCGTCCTCCACCCGCCACGCCGGGTAGTACGGGGGGCCGCACACCACCCGTACCTCGTGCCCGGCGGCAGCCAGGGCCTCGGCCATCTCGGCGGTGTACTTGCCGGTGCCGGTCAGTTCGGGCGCGTAGTTCTGCCCGCAGATAAGGATTTTCATCGACTGCTCCGGTGGACTTCGGCTTCGGCGACGGGATGCGGCGCGGTACGCGCCTTGCCGCGCAGCAGGCTGGCGCAGCCGCGGTCGATATGGGTGGCGGCCGCCGCGGGATCGAAGCGGCCGATCAGGTCGATGCAGCGCTGCGCGGTGGCGCGGGTATCGGCGAACAGGTGCACGGCCTTGCCCAGCGCGGCCTGCAGCGCTGCCGCGTCACGCGCCGGCACCGCCAGGCCGGTCTCGCCCTCGCGCACCAGCTCCGGCACGCAGCCGCAGTTATCGCTGACCACCGCCGGGCAGCCGTGCGCCAGCGCTTCGTTGACCACCAGGCCCCAGGGCTCGCTGTAGCTCGGCAGCACCAGGCAGGTGGCACGGTCGTATTCGGCCTCGAGCGCCGCGCCGTTGACGCTGCCCAGCAGCATCACGGCGCCGTCGAGCCCGAGCGCGTCGATGCGCTCGGGCAGGCGCTCGGCCATCGGGCCGCTGCCCGCCAGCCGCAGCGTGGCGGCCGGCATGGCCGGCAGCAGGCCGGCAAAGGCTTCGAGCAGGGTGTCCAGCCCCTTCCCTTCCGACAGCCGCCCCACATAGAGGAACACCGGCGTCTGCGGCTCTGGCGCCGGGGCGTCTGGCGTAGTCGCCTTCGGCGCACGCGCCAGCATCCGCCGTGCCAGCGCCTGCTCGGGCGTGTAGCCGGCCGGCAGCGCTGCCGCCTGGCAGGGGATGAAGATGCGCTCGCGCCGCGCGCCGAGCGACTCCAGGTATTCGCGGCTGCGCTCACCAAAGCCGAAGTAGCCCTGGCACAGCGCGAAGAACAGCCGCTTGGGCAGCGAGGTCAGCAAGCGCCGCGGGCGGTCGCGGCCAGTGGAATCGCAGAACACCGCGCGCCGCTTGCCGGTGACGATGCAGGCGAACAGCATCGCCCAGAATTCCGGCAGGTGGTAGCCCGGCAGCACCACCACCCGGCTGTCCGAGCGCAGCACCTCGCCCACCAGCCGCAACGTCATCTTCCAGCGCGGCACGTCCTCGTAGCAGCCCTTGAAGAGCTGGCGCATCGGGTATTGGTGCGCGCTGTAGTCGACCTCGGAAAACCCGAGCCGCATGTGCTCGGTCTCGGCGATCTGCACGACGGTATAGCGGATCGGCCCCTGCCCGTGCAGCTGGTGCAGCGCCGAGAAGACCTGGCCCTTGTGGCGCGACCAGACGACGTTGTGGAAGATGGTGACTGAGCCTGACATGACGACTACCCCCTGGTTTCGTACTGCCTGTTGTGTCTTGCCTTTTTTCTGTTGCCGGTTGCCTGTTCCCTGTTGCCTGTTCCCTGTTGCCTGATCGCGCCGGTCACGCCATCGCGCTTGCCTGCTGTGCCGCCGCGAACTCGTGCCAGGTACGCGCCAGGCCCGCTTCCAGCCCGATCGACGCCTGCCAGCCCATGCCGACCAGCCGCGATACGTCGAGCAGCTTGCGCGGCGTGCCGTCGGGCTTGCTGGTGTCGAACACCAGTTCGCCGTCAAATCCCGCGACGCGGCACACCATGGCGGCCAGCTCGCCGATCGGGATGTCCGTGCCGGTGCCGACGTTGAACACGCCGCCATCCACGTCCTGTTGCAGCAGGAACAGCGTGGCCGCGGCCAGGTCGTCGACGTGCAGGAATTCGCGCCGCGGCGTGCCGGTGCCCCACACCGTCATCGTGCCGGCGCGCTCGCTGACGGCGGTATGCGCCTTGCGGATCAGCGCCGGCAGCACGTGGCTGCTGGTCAGGTCGTAGTTGTCGTTGGGCCCGTACAGGTTGGTCGGCATCACCGACAGGTAGCGCGTGCCGTATTGCCGGTTGCAGGCCTCGCACAGCTTCATCCCAGCAATCTTGGCGATGGCGTAGGCCTCGTTGGTCGGCTCCAGCGGCCCGCCCAGCAGGTAGTCCTCGCGGATCGGCTGGGCGCAGTCGCGCGGATAGATGCAGGACGAGCCGAAGAACACCAGCCGCTGCACGCCGCCCTCGAACGCGGCCTGGATCACGTTGGTCTCGATCGCCAGGTTCTCGTAGAGGAAGGAAGCCGGGCGCATCGCGTTGGCGACGATGCCACCCACGCGCGCCGCCGCCAGCAGCACCACGTCCACCTGCTGCCGCGCGAAGAAGCGGCGCACCGCGGCCTGGTCGGTCAGGTCCAGCTGGTCGCGCGCCGGCGTCAGCAGGCGCTCGTAGCCCGCCGCGCGCAGCTGGCGCACCAGTGCCGAACCCACCATGCCGCGATGGCCCGCGACGTAAATCCTTGTCTGCTTGTCCATGGTGAGCGCCGCTCCTTCACTCGTGGTGTTCCAGCGTCTTGAAGCCAGCCAGCGTGACCAGCGCGTCGCGCCGCGCGATCTGGAAGTCGGCGCGCACCATCTCCTTGACCAGCGACGAGAACGGCGTGGTCGGCTTCCAGCCCAGCCTTTCGCGCGCGCGGGTGGGATCGCCCAGCAGCGTCTCGACTTCCGTCGGGCGGAAATACGTCGGATCGACGCGCACGATCACCTTGCCCGGCGTCAGCCTGGTTTCCTTGCCATGCACCCGTTCGACAATGCCGACCTCGTCGACGCCCTCGCCCTCGAAGCGGATGGTCACGCCCAGCTCGGCGGCGGCGTACTGCACGAACTCGCGCACGCTGTACTGCTCGCCGGTGGCAATGACGAAGTCCTCGGGCTGCTCCTGCTGCAGCATCAGCCACTGCATCTCCACGTAATCGCGCGCGTGGCCCCAGTCGCGCAGCGACGACAGGTTGCCCAGGTAAAGCTCGTCCTGCAGCCCGACCGCGATGCGGGCGATGGCGCGGGTGATCTTGCGCGTGACGAAGGTCTCGCCGCGCACCGGCGATTCATGGTTGAAGAGGATGCCGTTGCAGGCGTAGATGCCGTAGGCCTCGCGGTAGTTGACGGTGATCCAGTAGGCGTAGAGCTTGGCCACCGCGTACGGGCTGCGCGGGTAGAACGGCGTGGTCTCTTTCTGCGGCACCTCCTGCACCAGCCCGTACAGCTCGGAGGTAGAAGCCTGGTAGAAGCGCGTCTTGCGTTCCATGCCGAGGATGCGGATCGCCTCCAGGATGCGCAGCGCGCCCAGGCCGTCGGCGTTGGCGGTGTACTCCGGCTCTTCGAACGACACCGCCACGTGGCTCTGCGCGGCCAGGTTGTAGATCTCGTCCGGCTCCACGCGCTGGATCACACGCAGCACGCTGGTGGCGTCGGTGAGATCGCCGTAGTGCAGGAAGAAGCGCAGGTCCTGCTCATGCCGCTCGCGGTAGAGGTGGTCGATGCGGTCCGTGTTGAACAGCGACGTGCGGCGCTTGATGCCGTGCACCTCGTACCCCTTGTCAAGCAGCGATTCAGCCAGGTAGGAGCCATCCTGCCCGGTGATGCCAGTGATCAGTGCGACCTTGCGTTTCATTCCCGTTCTCCCTGCCGTGGTGGATTGCCTTTTATGACTGATGCCTGATGCCTGATGGGCGCTATGCGCGGCGGCGGTCGCCGTCTCATTTGATGCCCTCGACGCTGGTGTAGTAGCCGGAGTAGCCGGTGCCCAGCCGCAGCGGCGGCTTGGGCACATCGGTCAGCAGCACGCCGCGCAGCGCCACGCCGCCGCTGGCGAGCCGCCGCACGGTCTCGCCGATCTCGCCGGGGGGGTGGCGGCCGTGGCGCACCACCAGCAGCGTGATGCCGGCGTAGCGTCCCAGCAGCGTGGCGTCGGTGACCTCGAGCACCGGCGGGGTGTCGATGATCACCATGTCGTAGCGGTGCGAAAAATGGTCGAGCAACATGCGGAAGCGCTCGCTCATCAGCAGCTCGGCCGGGTCCGGCGGCACCGTGCCGCGTGGCATCACGTCTAGCCCCGGCAGCACGTCGCGCGTCACCACGGCATCGAAATTCTCGCCCATCAGCGCATCGGCCAGGCCGGGCTGGTGGCGCAGGCCGAAGTGCGCATGGACCGCGCCGCGGCGCATGTCGGCGTCGATCATCAGCACGCGCCGCTGCCCCGCCGCCACCAGCGCGGCCAGGTTGACCGACAGGAAGGACTTGCCCGCGTCCTGGCGCGAACCGGTCAGCATCACCACGTTGTTGCTGGCGTCGCGCAGCGCGTACTGCAGCGTGGTGCGCAGGCCGCGCACGCCCTCCACAGCGACGTCGTCCGGCGCGCGCGCCGCCAGCAGGCGAGGGCCGCGGCCGACGCGGCCGTGGCTCAACTCGCGCTGCAGGCGCAGTTGCATGCGGCTGCGCGGCACCACCGCGCACACCGGCACGCCGGTCAGGCGCTCGATGTCCTCGGGGTGCTCCATGCCGCCGTACAGCGCCTTCTTCAGCAGCGCCAGCAAGATCGCCGCGAGCATCCCCAGCCCCGCGCTGATCAACACCAGCATGGCCCGCTGCGGGCGCACCGGCTCGTCGGCGGGCGCGGCAAAGTCGACCACGCGCACGCTGCCGACCTGGCCCGCCTTGACCACGCGCAGCTGCTGCGCGTTGTTGAGCAGGCTGGTGTAGAGCTCGGTATCGACGCGCACGTCGCGCATCAGCCGCAGCGCGGTCTGCTCGGTATCGGGCAGCAGCGAGACGCTGCGCCGCAGGGCGTTCTGCTGCGCGGTCAGCGTGGCGATCTGCGCCTTGAGCGACACCACCGCCGGATTGTTCTCCGTGTAGCGCGTGTTGTATTCGGCAAGCTGCGCCTCCATGGTCAGCAGCCGGTTCTTGTTGTCGACGATCTGCTGCAGCAGCAGGCGGCTTTCCTCGCCCAGGTTGACGGTGCCCAGCTTGTTGCGGAACGAGTTGTAGCGCTCCTCGGCCTGGTCCAGTTCCTTGCGCAGCACCGGCAGCTGCTGCTCAAGGAAAGCCAGCGTGTGCTCGGCCTCGGCCGAACGCCGCCCGATGTCCTGCTGCACGAACTGGCGCGCGACGGTGTTGACGATCTCGGCGGTCAGCTTGCTGTCGGGGCCTTCCAGGCTGGCGCGGATGATGCCAGACTGCAGCGTGGTCTCGCCCACCGCCAGCGCGCGCTGCACCGACTCCACCGTAGCCAGGGTGGACGCGCGCGTCAGCTCGAACTGCGTGTCCGGCCGCCCGACCAGGTGGTCGATGCGCACGCGTACCGGGCCCAGCGTGCTGGCCCCGCCGGTCTCTTCGCCGACGCGGCCGTTGAGCACGAGCGCGCCATCGGGATCGCGCAGGCTGTAGGTGCGCTCGTCCTCGACGGTCAGCACGAACGGCTTCTTGTAGTACTTGGCCGGGGTTTCGAACAGCGACATCTTGATCGACTCGCCGCCCCACGCGTACTGCGGCAGCCCGAAGCGCGGCGGCGCGGGGGTCTTGCCGGTGTAACGGCCTGCCAGCCAGCCGCCGATCACGGGCAGGTAGCGCGGTCGCGCCCCGATATCCAGGTGCAGCGTGCGCACCGCGTCTTCCACCACCAGGCGCGAGCGGATCAGCTCGATCTCGGCGGCCGTGGAAGACTTGGAATCGAAGATCGACGACAGCGACTGCAGCGAGTTCTGGTTGTTAGCGTTGGCGTCGCCCTTGCTGTCTTCCACCTGGATCAGCGCGTCGGCGCGATACACCGGCTTGGCGATCATCGCGTAGATCGAACCGCCGGCCAGCGCCAGCAGCGTGATCGCGCCGATCATGCGCCAGTTCTCCAGCACCGTGACCAAGTAGTCAGACAGCCGCAGCTCGGGCGCCGCCGGCGCCTCGACATACTGGGTCTCTAGCAGGTTTGGCATGGTGTCACGCATCCCTTTCCGCCCGCGCGCGGCGCTGGCGAATGCCCTCGGTTCAATACGCGTTGCTGTGGAACAGGCCCTTGAAGACAGTGGCCGCGATGATCCGCATGTCCAGCCAGAAGGACCAGTTGACGAGGTAGTACAGGTCGTAGGCGATGCGGCCCTCCATCTTCTCGATGCGATCGGTCTCGCCGCGGTAGCCGTTCACCTGCGCCCAGCCGGTAATGCCGGGCTTGATGCGGTAGCGCTGGATATAGCCGAATACCAGCTTGCCGTAGTGGTCGTCGTGCTCCAGTGCGTGCGGGCGCGGGCCGACGACAGACATGTCGCCGCGCAGCACGTTGAAGAACTGCGGCAGCTCGTCCAGGCTGGTGCGGCGCAGGAAGGCGCCGACGCGGGTGACGCGCGGATCGCCGCGCGTGACCTGCGTCAGTTTCCCGGCGTGCTCGGTGTGCACGCGCATCGAGCGGAACTTGTAGATGCGGAATACGCGCCCGTCCGCGCCCTTGCGCAACTGCGTGAACAGGACCGGTCCGCGCGACGACAGCTTGACCGCGATCGCGATCGCCGCCAGCAGCGGTGCCAGCCCGAGCAGCGCCGCCGCGGCGAAGAACCGGTCGAAGATCTCCTTCTGCGCCAGCGCGGTGGGCGACAGCGGCGACGCTGCCAGGTTGATCGCATGCATGCCGATCAGGTCGATCATCCCGCCATCGAACAGCGCCACCGTGCGCAGGTCCGGCACGAAGCGGATATTGATCAGCTCATCACGGAAGGCCGCGACGAACTCCAGGATCTCGCGTTCCTGCGACAGCGGCAGCGCCAGCCACAGCTCATGGATCTTCTGCGTGCGCACGTAGTGGGCAAAGGCCGCGCGGTCCTCAAAGATCGGCACGCGCGCATTCAAGCCGCCGGCACCCGGCATCACGTTGAACGCCGCCGCCACGCGGAAGCCCGAGGCCGGCGACGCGGCCACGCGCCGGATCACAGCATTGCAATGCGCGCCGCTGCCGACCACCGCCACCTGGTGCAGGTTCATGCCGGCGCTGCGCATATGGCCCAGCACCATATGGGCGAGCAACCGCGACACGATCATCAGCGCGCCGGTACTGGCGGTCCAGTAGGCAAACCACAGCCGCGACACCAGGTCGAGCCGGTGCACTGAGAACATCACCATCACGCCAAAGAGCTGAACCAGCAGCCAGGCAAGCGCCACCTGCCCGGCCAGCCCCAGCTTGGAGCGCCCGCGCCATGACTCATAGATGCCGAAGGCCGGGAACAGCGCCAGCGTGGACGCCGCCGATAGGGCGATGAAAAGCTCGAACAGGGCGCCCTGCCCGATCGCGTCAAAGCGAAACTGTGCCGCCAGCAGCGCACCGGCCAGCACCAGCGCCACATCAAGCATGCGCGCCAGCAATCCTTCAAGCTTGACCATTTCCCGTCCTCCTGCCCCGTCTGCCCAAACCTGCCCACTGCGCGGCGTGCCCGCTCCTTTCTGGCCGCCGCCGCGTTTCTGCGCCTATCCGCAGCGCCCGTAGTTGTCGTCCATGCGCACGATGTCGTCTTCGCCCAGGTAGCCGCCGGACTGGATCTCGATGATTTCCAGCGGCAGCTTGCCGGGGTTCTCCAGCCGGTGCGCCACACCCAGCGGGATATAGGCGGACTGGTTCTCGGCCAGCAGGAAGCTCTCGTCGCCGCGCGTGACGCGCGCGGTGCCGCTGACCACGACCCAGTGCTCGGCGCGGTGGTGGTGAAGCTGCAGCGATAGCCGCGCGCCGGGCGCCACCACGATGCGCTTGACCTGGAAGCGCTCGCCGTGGTCGATCGAGTCATAAAAGCCCCACGGGCGGCGCACCTTGCGGTGGTCCTCTGCCTCCGGCGCGCGTTGCGCCTTGATCCGCTCGACCAGGCTCTTGACGTCCTGCACGTGCGAGCGCTCGGCCACCAGCACCGCGTCGGCGGTCTCGACCACGACAATGTTGCTGGTGCCAACGCAGGCCACCAGGCGCCCGTCAGAGTAGGCATAGCTGGCGCTGGCGCCTTCAAACATCACGCGCCCGCGGGCCGCGTTGCCGTCGACGTCTTTCTCGGTGGCATCCCATACCGCCTCCCACGAACCCAGGTCCGACCAGCCGGCGGTCAGCGGCACCACTACCCCGTGACAGGGCGCGTCAGGCTGGTCGAGGCGCTCCATCACCGCGTAGTCGATCGAATCCGAGGGGCACTGCAGGAACGACTTGCCGTCCGGGCGGAAGTAAGGCGGCTGCAGCTTGCCGCCGATCACGGCGGCCATGCAGGCCTCGTAGATCGCAGGCTGCAGCGCCTGCAGCGCCTGCAGCCAGACCGTGGCGCGGACCACGAAGATGCCGCTGTTCCACCAGTACTGGCCGCTCTGCACATACTGCGCCGCCAGTTCCAGCGCCGGCTTCTCGACAAAGCGCGCGATACCGTGGGCGCCATCGCCCAGCGCCTCGCCCAGCCGGATGTAGCCGTAGCCGGTCTCGGGCCGGGTCGGCGGCACGCCCAGGGTTACTATCGCGCCGCGCTCGGCGTGCTCCGCCGCAAGCGCGATCGCGTGATGGAAAGCGGCGCCGTCCAGGATTGCGTGGTCGGCCGGCATCACCACCAGGATTACGTCTTCTCCCTTGCCCTGCGCCAGCCATGCGGCCACGGTCAGCGCGGGCGCGGTATTGCGCCGCGCGGGCTCGACCACCAGGCGCGCCTCGACACCGGCCTTGGCCAGTTGCTCGGCAGTGCTGAAGCGGTGTTCCTCGCCGCAGGTGATGATGGCTTCGGGCACCACCTCGCGCTGGGCGTTGAAGCCGGACAGGCGGCGCAATGTCGCCTGCAGCAGCGAGTCGGTGCCGACCAGATCGATCAGCTGCTTGGGATAGTGCTCGCGCGACAGCGGCCACAGGCGCGTGCCGGCGCCGCCGGCCAGCACCACCGGCGCCAGCCGCAGCCGCTGCGGCCGCGGACGGGTGCCGTCATTCTCTTCCTGGCCGCCGGCCTGCGCGGCCGCCACCGTGCCCGTCTCCACCTGCGTCGTCTTCAACATGGTCAAGCCCTCCAATCTCGACAACCTGGCGCGCGGCCTGGCGCGGGCGAGCTGCGCCCGCCGCGATGCCTCGCGGAACGTTTCACTGCAATCGGGTTACGTGGTGCTCCGTGGCGGCGCGCGGCCTCAGCTGTCGGTGGCGGCCTTGTATGCCTTGTGACGCTGGCGGAATTCGGTCGGTGACAGCGACAGCCGCTTGCGGAAGATCTTGGCCAGGCGATCGCCGTTGCCCATGCCGGAGCGGCGCGCCACCTTGTCGACCGGCAACTCGGTCTCGGCCAGCAGGCCGCAGGCAGTCTCAAGCCGCGCCTGCAGCAGAAAGTCGGAAGGGGTGGCGCCCATCTCCAGCTTGAAGCGGCGCAGGAAGTTGCGCTCGCTCATAGTCGCCACCTCGGCGGCGTCGGCAATCGAGACGTCGTGTTCGCAGTTCTGCTGCAGCCAGCGCGCGGCCGCGCGGATCTTGTCGGCTGCACTGGTCAGGCCGGCATCGGCCAGGCGCGGCAGCAGCTGGTCGGTCCAGGCCGGCAGCACGCGTTCGACTACCGCGCGTGCCACGTCCACGCCCAGGTCGCGCCGGATCACTGCCAGCGCGCCTTTCATCGATTCCAGGCGCAGTTCGGTGTCGTCGTTCGATGCCATCAGCGGCAGGTGCGAGCGGCGCGGCGGTTCGGAGGGCTGGATCACGCCGGCGGCCGCCAGCACGGCGCGGCCTTCGGCGATCGGGCGCACGCTGTCGGTGGTGGAGCAGGCGGCGCGCAGCCAGCACAGCAGGCGCGTGTCGCTGGCCGCGGCACGGGCGCCTTCGCCGCCGGCAATGAAGAGCATGTCGAGTCCGGCAGGTCGGCGCGGCTCGAGGCTGTCGGTCCAGACCCGCACCGCCGCCGAGCAGGTCACGCTGCCGCCTTCGACCGACAGGAAGCGCACGTCATAGGTAATGCGGCGGCTGCCGCCAGCGGGTGCGGCGATCTCGTTGGCGGTCTGAAACAGCTCGGCAACCAGGCCGGCCCCGAATAAGGAAAATCCCTCATAAAGCAGGATGCCAATGCGACGCGCGCTGGCGCGTGATGGGTCGGTGGTGAGTGTCGTGGAATAAACACTGGATGCGGGTGGCTCGATGTGGGCGTACGGCATGATTCCCCCAATACCTCGTTGGTTTTCTTCTGGCGCGAAACCGTTTGCATTGCATCGCACCATAGACATAACAATTTCGGTTATTTCCAGCCTGTCCGATTCTTGCGATGTCTTGGCGGAAGGGTATTGAGCGCCTTCGCTTACCTGCTGCAAGCCACTGTTGTATAACGGTTTTTATTTATGCAACACGCGACTCCCTGGTTCGCATAATCCGCGTTGCCGCGCCTTCAAAACCAATATAGTCGTTACGTTGCATCGCAACATAAACGCACCAATTCGAACGTGATATAAATAACACTAAGACGTGATCTGGTGCATTCTTAATTCGCCAAGTGAGGGCAAACGCGCATGTGTTTTGCACAAAAGCAACGCTTGCCCGGCTGTGCCCCAAATCAACGAAACGCTTTGAGAATCTGGTGCATCCGTGCCGGCCGGGTCACTTGTATTCCCTTCACGCCACGCCCAGCACTTCGTGCGCAATCGCCTGGTAGCGCCGCGCCGTGTCGTGCAGCGTCAGCCCCTCCAGCGGCCGCCGCGCCCGTGGCTGCGCCAGGGCACGGACCAGCGCCTGCGCATAGGCCGCGGAATCCGCGCAGTCGACCAGTTGAACCGCATCGTGCCCTTCGGCGAATGCAAACGCCGGGATCGCGCTCGCCACCACCGGGATGCCGCTGGCCAGGGCTTCCAGGAAAGCGATGCTGTGCGCCTCCGACGCGGAGGGCATCGCGAACACCGAGGCCTGCGCCAGCAGCGCGGGCACATCGTCGCACGGGCCGTTGATGCTGACCTTGTCGGTCAGCCCCAGCTCTGCAACGAGGGCGCGCACCTTGCAGTAGTACACCGCGTCCTCGATCACGCCGTACAACGCCAGCCGGGCCTGCGGCACCTGCTGCAGCGTGGCCTGGAACGCGCGCACGGTGCGGAGCTGGTTCTTGACCGCGTCGTAGCGACCGATCTGCAGCAGCAAGGGTGCGGCGCCCGACGGCGCGGTGGCCGGCAGCCCGAAGCGGCTGGTATCAACACCATTGGGGATCACCGTCAGGCGCGGATGCGTGCCGACCTCGGCAAGGTAGTCGCGCACGTTGCTTTGCGCCACGCCCACCACCGCACGGGCGCGCCGCGACAGCAGGCGTTCGGTCCAGCGGAACAGGTCGCGCTGGAAGTCGTTGACCGCGGAGTGCATCACGTACACCACCGGCACGCGCGTTGGCAGCGCGCGCGCATAGAAGGCCGGGATGGTGGCGTGCGCGAAGACGATGTCTGGCCGCCAGCGGCGCATCACGCCGTGCAGATACCACAGCCGCGCCAACGGGCGCAGCGCGCGCTTCGGAAAGCTGCAGGCCACCCCCGCCGCGGCCAGTTGCGCCCGCAGCGGCGCGAAGTCATCGTGGGCGGGCATCAGCGCCGCCACCGCCACGGCCTCGCCGCCGTGCTGCTGGTACAGCGCGAGGTCACGCACCAGGATCTCCGCGCCCGACATGCGCGGCGACAGCACCAGATGAAGAATGCGCATCACTTGCTCCTCAAAGCTTTGGTCAGCATCCATGCCATGGCGCTGGCCAGTCCCACGGTCATGGACCAGGCAATGCCGGTGGCGCCCCACCAGTGCGTGGCCGGCGGCACGCAAACCAGCAGCACGCCCACCTGCACCACCGAGGCATGCGTGGCTACGCGCGGTTTGCCGATGGCACGCAGGTAGGCCACCAGCAGCGCGATCAGCGCGCCGATGGCCATGTTCAGCGTGAACACCCGAAACAGCGGCACCGCCTCCAGCCAGCCGGGGCCGAGCAGCAGCAGGAACAGCGGCGCCGCCGCCAGGTTCAGCGCGGCCACCGCCAGCACCAGCGCCGCCGCGCCCAGCCCCAGCAGCCGGCGCAGCAGGCGCGCGGCGGCGCCGTCCTGTTGCCGGTGGTGCGCGGCGAAGGTGGGGAACAGGTATTGCGACATGGCGATGCCGGCGTCGGCCAGCAGCATCTGCGCCAGCTTGGACGACATCTGGTAGGCACCCAGCTGCGCCGGTCCCAGCAGCTTGCCGACCATCACCTTGTCGAACTGGTTGAGCAGCAGGTTGACCACGCTGGCGGCCCAGATCCAGCGGCTGAAGCCGAGGAAATGGCCGATGCCGGTCCAGCGCAGCTGCAGCGGCGGGCGCGGGCGCATGGTGGCCCAGGTCAGCGCGCTTTTCAGCGTCTCGGCGGCAAGCAGGCCGATCACTACGCTGTAGGCGCCGGCGCCGCCCAGTGCGCACCCGACGCTGATGGCACAGTCGGCCACGGCAACGACGCTCTCCAATACGGCCACCCGCCGGAAGTCGCGCTCGCGCGTGACCACATAGTAGGCGGGCGAGGCCACCCCGCGCAGCA
The DNA here is from genome assembly GCA_000471925.1 of Ralstonia pickettii DTP0602. NCBI lineage: Bacteria > Pseudomonadati > Pseudomonadota > Betaproteobacteria > Burkholderiales > Burkholderiaceae > Ralstonia > Ralstonia pickettii. The sequence continues at coordinate 1,740,197 of CP006667.1, read as the reverse complement.
ACGGCAACGCGGCCGCGAGCTGCAACAGCGGCAGCGCGCCGGCCAGGTGGAACTGCGCTTCGAGCAGCGGCGCCAGTCCCAGCAGCAGCAAGGCAACCAGCGCACCGCGGCAGGCCAGCGCCGACCACACCGCGCCCAGTTCGGCGGGCGCCGGCGCGCGCTGGCCCTGGATCACCGCCTGCGGCAGGCCGGTGTCGCTGAGCGCCTCGGCGATTGCCACCGCCAGCAGCGCCACGCCGACGACCCCGAGCGCCTCAGGACCCAGCAGGCGCCCCACCACCAGGAACTTGACCGCGACCATGCCGCGCACCAGCGCCTGCTGGGCCAGCACCCACACGGCAGAACTGGCGGCGGGCCGCCGGCGGGGCAGCGCCGCCACGAATTTCAGGGTCTTGATCATGGAGCCTCGTCCTTGTGCCGAGCCGATCGCGCGGGCGGCAACGGCATGCACCGGACTCCACTAGAACCCGGCGCCGCCGCGGCGTTCCGCCATCGTCTAGCGCCTATCGGACAGGCGCGCGCCGAACGCCTTCTTCCGCCAGCGGGCGCTCTGCAGAATGGCGGTTGCCGACGGCAGCGCGCTGCTAGTGTTGCCATATCGTCGTCGACACGCGCACACCGGCACACGGCAAACGCAGCCGCCCGCAGCCGTCAACCAGGGAATGAGAATGCCCGACGCCAGCCTCTTCATCATCGAACCCGACTTCTCCGGCCACCGCTGGCGCTACGTGGAATGGGCGCTGCAGGCCTTTGCCGAAGCCGGGCGTCATTGCGTGGTGGTGACCGACGAAGCCAACCTCGGCCATCCGCTGGCACACGCGCTGCAGGCCGGCCGCCATCCCGGCTGCGCGGTGATGGCGCTGCCGCTGCCGGCCGATGCGGGAAGGGGCGCGGGGCGCGTCGCCTACGTGCGCTACTGGCGTATCTTCCGGCACCTGTACCGGCAGGCCTGCGCCGCGCACCGTGCCGGGCTGGTGCTAGTGCCCTACGCGGACTACTTCCTGTGGGCGCTGCCGCTGCTGCGCTCGCCGTTTGGCGCCACGCCGTGGCTCGGCATCACCATGCGCGCCGGCTTCCACCACCATCGCGTGGGCGTGCGCGCGCCGCGCCAGCCACTGGTCAATGCGCTCAAGACGCTGCTGTTCCGCCGCGCACTGCGCACGCCGGGGCTGAAGACGCTGCTCTCGATCGACCCCACCCTGCCCGCATGGCATGGCAACCGCAGCGGCGCGGCACTGGCGTATCTTGCCGATCCCGGCCCCGACATGACGCCGGCCACGCAGTCGGCGGCGCGCGCGCGCCTGGGGCTGGGGCCGGATAGCGGCCCGGTGCTGCTGGTCTACGGCGCCATCACCGCGCGCAAGGGCATCCGCGAACTGGTCTACGCCCTCGCCACGCGTACCGGCGCGCCGCGGCTGGTGGTGGCCGGCGTACAGGACGAGGAAGTCCGCGCGTGGTTGCCGGCAGCGACCGCCAGCCTGTCGCCGCCGCCGCTGGTGCTGGACCGCTTTATCCCCGAGGCGCAGGAAGCCGACCTGTTCTCCGCCTGCGACGCGGTGTGGCTCGGCTACCAGGGCCACTACGGCATGAGCGGGGTGCTGGTGCAGGCCTACCGCTTCGGCAAGCCGGTGCTGGCCACGGCCGACGGCCTGATCGGCTGGTTCTGCTGCGGCCGCGACCTGGGCCCGGTCATGGACGACCTGTCGGTCGGGGCCATCCACGGCGCACTGGACCAGCTCGTGCAGCCGCCCTTGCCCCGCGCCGGGGGCACCGGCTCGCATGCGCACCTGCTGGCGCGCCACACCGTCGCCGAATTCAAACTGACGCTGCGCCGTGCGGCGGCATAGCCGCGGCGCCCCCGCGCGGGCCGCCCTGATCCGAGGAGCTGACGATGCCACTTCCACACGCGGCGGGAGCGCCCGCGTCTGCGCGCCTGCGCGAACTTGACTTCATTCGCGGCATGGCCATCATTGCCGTGATGGGGATCCACTTCCATACCGTCAATACCGGCAGCACCCTGGTCTGGTTGCTGGAATACCCGCTGAAGACCTTCGGTCGCGAAGGCGTGACCCTGTTCTTCACGCTGAGCGGCTTCCTGGTCGGCGGGGTGCTGATGCGCGAGCTGGCCGAGCGCGGCACCATCGACGCGCGTCGCTTCATCATCCGCCGCATGTTCAAGATCTGGCCCGCCTATTACGCGCTGATCCTGTTCCATGCCATCGTCGGCCGGCATCCGCGCGACAGCTTCCTGCTGCAGAACGTGGTGCACCTGCAGAACTACCTGGGTTCGAGCATCGCGCAGACGTGGAGCCTGGCGGTGGAAGAGCACTTCTACCTGCTGCTGCCACCGGCGCTGCTGCTGGCCGCGCGCTTGCGCCTGGGGCCGCGCACGCTGCTGTGCCTGCTCTGCGCCGCCTGCCTGCTGGTGCTGGCCGCGCGCAGCGCGGCGGTGAGCGCCGGCGAGATCCAGGCGGCCTACGTCTACACGCACTACCGCGTCGACAGCCTGCTGTTCGGCGTGATGCTGGCGATCCTGTACTGGCTGCTGCCCGGCCACTACCGCAAGCTGGCGACGCGGCGGGCCTGGCTGATGCTGGCCGTGGCCGCGCTGCTAGTATGGCTGGTATTCCTGCAGGACGAGATCATGGTCGAGGAAAGCATCGGTTTCACCATCCAGTCGATCGGCTTCAGCGCGCTGATCGTGCTGGTGCTGGAGCACTCGGGCCGGCTGCGCGATACGCTCCCGTACCGCTGGGTGGCGTGGGTGGGCCTGTACTCCTATGGCATCTACCTGTGGCATACCATCGCGCGCGAGCCCGGCAAGATCTTCATCAACACCGCGCTCGCATACGGCGTGCCGCCGGTGACGACCTGGGCAATGGCAGTGGTGCTCCAGTTCGCCATTGCCATCTGCGCCGGCTACCTGACCACGCGCGCGGTGGAATTCCCGTTCCTGCGGCTGCGCGACGCGGTCTTCCCGGACCACCGCGCCAGCGTCGCGGCAACACCGGCGCGCGGCATGCAACACCCGCTGCCATAGCGGTCGGTGCAAGGCTCGCGCGCAGTGCACTAGTACGCGTCCGCCAAAAGCTACGCCGTGCTTGCCAAACGCGCCGCAAGGCGCGTTGCGCGCCGATTGACGATCAATAATTTTCCTAACGGGAACACAAGATCAGGCAGCGAGACAGCCGCACGCCGGACAACTCGATCCGGCGGCACACGAACGGGAGGTCGAACATGGAAGGCGATGCATTGGCGCACCGGCCGGAAGGCGCTGGCCTGAGGCGCCCAGGCGACGACGGCCGCGTGATCGCGCTGGACCAGGCCGGCAAGGGCAATTACGCGCGCCGGCGCGGCCGGCTGGTCGAAGCGCTGTGGTTCGTGCTAGAGGCCGCGCTCATCAACAACAAGCTGGTGCCGTTTTCCGCACTGCGTGTAGGGCTGCTGCGGATGTTCGGCGCGCACATCGGCCGCGGCTGCCGGCTGATGCATCCGATCCGCGTCAAATACCCCTGGAACCTGGAAGTCGGCGATGCCTGCTGGTTCGGCGTCGATGTCTGGCTGTACAACCAGGACCGCATCCGTATCGGCTCGCACGTCTGCATCTCGCAGGGCAGCTTCCTCACCACCGGGTCGCACGCGGTCGACAGCAACATGGACCTGCAGGTCGCGCCGATCGTGATCGAAGACGGCGCGTGGGTCACCTCGCGCTGCATCGTGCAGAAGGGCGTCACCATCGGGCGCTCCGCGGTGGTCACGCCGATGTCGGTGGTGCACCGCTCGCTCGCACCCGGAGGCATCTACGGTGGCAATCCTTGCCGCTTTATCCGCAACCGGTTCGACGGCACCAGCCCCGGACACAACGCACCCAACGCAGGCAACGCGCCCTGAGGAGACTGTCATGCGCGATCTGGCACAGACGATCAGCGCCGAACGCGGCCGTTCGATCGAACTCGACTTCGTGCGCGGCGTGGCGATCATCATGGTGATGGGGATGCATTTCCACACCGTCACCACTGGCTACCCGCTGCTGGCCGTGATCGAATACCCGTTCAAGCAATACGGCCGCGAAGGCGTGAACCTGTTCTTCACGCTCAGCGGCTTCCTCGTCGGCGGCCTGCTGCTGCGGCAGTACGCGCAGGGCGGGCAGGTCGATGCGGGCCGCTTCATCATCCGGCGCATCTTCAAGATCTGGCCGGCGTACTACGCGCTGATCCTGTTCCACGTGCTGGTGGGCCGCCACCCGCCCGGCACCTTCCTGTACCAGAACCTGACGCACCTGCAGAACTACCTGGGCTCGTCGATCGCGCAGACCTGGAGCCTGGCGGTGGAAGAACACTTCTACCTGCTGCTGCCCGCGCTGCTGCTGTTCCTGGGCCGCTGGCGCGCCAGGGCGCGCGCCATCCTGTGGACGCTGGGCGCGCTATGCGCCGCGGTGCTGGCGGCACGCTGCGCGGTGGTGGCGGCGGGCGACCTGCACGCGGCCGCGTTCTACACCCAGTACCGCATCGACAGCCTGCTGATCGGCGTGATGCTGGCCACGGTCTACTGGATGCTGCCCGATGTGTACCGGCGCCTGGCGCGCAACATGCCGCTGCTGCTGGCGCTGGTATTGGGCCTGGTGGCGTGGCTGGGCTGGTTGCAGAAGGCGCTGGGCGCCGAGGAAAGCGTGGGCTACACGGTCCAGGCCATCGGCTTTGTCGCGCTGATCGTGCTGGTGCTGGAGTACTCCGCCGCACTGAGCAATGCGCGCCTTTATCGTGCGGTGGCATGGACCGGCGTCTACTCGTACGGCATCTACCTGTGGCACTCGCTGGCGCTGGCGCCGGGTGACTTCTTTATCCGCAAGGCCCTGGCCTTTGGCGTGCCGGTGCCGCTGGTGTGGGTCGCGGCGCTGGTGCTGCAGTTCGGGCTGGCGGCCGGGATCGGCTTCCTGACCACGCGCGCGATCGAGTTTCCCTGCCTGCGGCTGCGCGACGCGCTGTTCCCGTCGCGGCAGCGCCGCGTGACGGATGCCGATGCCGGCGCGGTGGAAGGCGCTGCAGCGCTGCCTGGCAAGCGGCCGGCTGCCTGAGCGCATGACGGTATCGACTGGGGCAGAGATGGCGCCGGGCCCGACATCGTTGCGTGCCGGCCGGCGCTGGGGTCGGCTACTGCGGTACGTAGCCTTCAGGAGCGGTCGTGCGCGACTGGATCACGGCCGCATTGACGGACACCACGTAGATCGGCGTTCCGGTCAGTTGCAGGTTGACCGCGCCGTTGGTGTAAGGCACCGAGATGGGGTTGCCCATCATGTCGAGCACAGAGACCTGGCCGCTGGTGCCCGGCGCATCGACCTGCAGGCTGTACGGAATGCCGAAGGTGGTGCTGAAGCCCGCCGCCGCGTTCCAGCTCGCATTGCTGTGCGCCCACAGTGCGGTCACGACCTTGCCGCCGCCCAGCCGTTGGAACGCATAGCCATAGGCGCCGGCGGGCAGGTCCGTCAGGGGCCCCAGGGTATTGGTGCCATCGATCAGGCGCGTCATCGCCGCCACCGCCATGGCCGCCGGCTTGGGGCTGATCTGCGCCGGCCCGTAGCCGCCATGCGCGTTCTCCAGGTCGAAGAACAGGCCGTAGCCGGCCTGGCCCCCGGCCTCGGGCGTGTCGCTGGCATAGAACACAAAGGTCACGTCGGCGCCCTCACCCAGCAGGATCAGGTGCGTGCGCGCCACCACCGCGCCATGCCCGTACAGCACGTTGGGCGTGGGATAGGCCAGACCATAGCTGGTGCCGATGTCGTAGCTGATGCCGGTCTCGGTGACAAACAACCGGGCACCGCGCTTGAGCTGGCTGGCGACCGCGTGGCGCAGCTCACGCATCGAGGCCGGCAGCGCGTTGGCGGCCGCCGCGGCGTCGCTGTCGCCCACCAGCCGTTCCGGCGGATGCGACGGCGAGGTGCCGATGTCATAGTAGCCATGCACGCTGACGCCGTCCAGGTAAGGCGCCAGTCCCTGCGGTACCAGCCGGTTCAGCCATTTGCTGTTCTCGCGCACCATCGCATTGGTGATGCCCATTACCACCGCTGACGGATCGGTGCCGTGGATGCCCTGCCACGTCGCCCGGTACATCGCCACCAGGTTGGCATCCGTATCCAGCCAGGGCAGGCCGCCGGCATAGTCGGGCTCCCAGGTCACCTGGTAATAGTTGGCCGCCTGCGCCGGGAAGTACTGCTTGCGGATCCGGTCCGACTCCTGGCCGACGCGCCCCATGTAGTTCTGGTAGTCGGCCAGCGACTTGGGCGCATAGCTGTGGGTGGCGGCACCGGTGGGGCTGGCCCACGCCGGGATGCCGTCGAGCTGGATCAGGCGCATCAGGTCGCCGGGCTTGAAGAACGGCGCGAGCTGGTCCGCCTCCGCCGAGAAGGTATTCGGGCCGTTCGGCTCCATCTTGTACCAGTTGCGGTTGTCATTGACCCAGCTCAGCCCCAGCGTGGTGTAGAGCGGTCGGTAGCCGTCGCCGGTGCAGCAGGCCTGGCCCGGCAGCAGGTAGGCCGCGCCCTGCCCGCCGAAACGGCGCAGGTCCTGGCGTGCAAAGGTGGCCGCCGGCAGTACCGGTGACATGTCAGGCAGTACGCCAAAGGTCGCGATGCCGTCCGGGCGCGTGCCACGCGCGCGCAGCCCTGACGGCGCCGAGCCCAGGCTGGCCGAGATGGCGAAATAGCCGGCCAGCGCCGACATGCAGTCCAGCGTGGTGGTACGCGCCCCGGCCGCGGCCGGGAAGCTGCCCTGCGCGCGCACCGTGCCCCAGGTGTCCGCGATCTGCCAGTTCACGACGACGTCGGCACCAGTGCGGGTGGTGATGCGAAGCTGGAAGGCCGCGCCCGCCGCCGCCATGCGGGTACCGTCGCCGCCAGCAAAGTCGGCCTCGATGGCATCGCCCGCACCGCCGGCTGCCACGCTGGTGCCAGGCTTGTTGCAGCTGAGCACCGCGCGCGTGGGACTGCCGGCACTGGGCGTGGGCGCTGCCGGCTCGGCGGCGGTGTTTGCATACCAGCAGCCCTTGGCGGCGCCGGGGGCAGGATCGCCGAACACGCCGTTGTTGCAGCCCACGCCGTCGGAGAAGGTCTTAGTAACGTACTGGGTCGTGGTGCCGTACTTGACCACGCGCGTGCCGTTAAAGCTGCAGAAGCTGTTCTCGTTGCCGCACGCGACCCAGCTGTTGTCCGCCGCAGACGTCGCGCCGGCGTCGTACCAGCAACTCTTGGCCGCGCCCGGCGCAGGGTCGCCGAAGACGCCGTTGTCACAGGGCGTGCCGCCGGTAAAGGACTTGATCACATACTGGGTCTCGGTGCCGTACTTGACCTGGTGGGTGCCGCTGAATACGCAGGTCTTGTTCTCGGTCGCGCACAGGGTCCAGGCGTCCGAGGCCTCGACGGCCAGGCGCGCGCCGCCGCCCCCGTCGCCACCGCCGCTGCCGCAGCCGGACAGCGCAAACAGCAGGGAACACCACAGGCACAGGCTGGCGAAAACGGTGCGCAGGCACGGTACGGCCGCCGCGCTTGCCTTGGGGCTGGAACAGATCGTCATGGCTTCTCCATCGTTGGTCCCTGAGGTTGGTCCCTGAGGTTGGTCCCTGAGTCGGTGCGTGGCGGGTGCGTGCGGCAGCAGCACCGCCGCGGGCTGGCGGCGATGGATGCCGGCATGGTCCGGGATGCCGCCTTGGCACCGGCGAGGTGTGCCGGGGTCCACCGGACAGGGAGTGGTGGCGCGGGCGCGGGTCGGCGGCGTGCACGACCGCCGCTCCGGCACTGTCCGGCCGGTTTCGGAAGCTTAGGCAGGGCCTGCCGGATCAATCGGCCAAAACCCTACCTCCAGCCGACGAGTGCGACTAACGCGCCGAAGCCGATGAGCGCAGCGCGCCCACCAATGCGGCCCGGACCGCAAAGCGCCGCGGCGCCAATGGCGGCGGTGGCCGAAATTGGCGAACTGTTGGCAAAACGCCACCCGCCGCGCGCCATACGCTGCAAGTACCGGTTGCGCTGCACGCCCCATAGCGGCACCGCCGGACCCCAGCGTTCCAACCAAAGACAGGACAACGTCATGCTCAAGGTCAAGAAAGCCGTGTTCCCGGTGGCCGGTCTCGGCACGCGATTCCTACCGGCCACCAAGGCCAGCCCGAAAGAGATGCTGACGGTGGTGGACAAGCCGCTGATCCAGTACGCCGTGGAAGAAGCAGTCGCGGCCGGCATCACCGAGCTGATCTTTGTCACCGGGCGCAGCAAGCGCGCCATCGAAGATCATTTCGACAAATCGTGCGAGATCGAGGCCGAACTGATGGCGCGCGGCAAGCAGCAACTGCTCGACGTGGTGCGCAACATCAAGCCGTCGCATGTCGACTGCTTCTACGTGCGCCAGGCCGAGCCGCTGGGGCTGGGCCATGCCGTGCGCTGCGCCAGCAAGCTGGTCGGCGGCGAACCGTTCGCGGTGATCCTGGCCGACGACCTGCTCGATGCACCCACGCCGGTGCTGAGCCAGATGATCCGCGTGTTCGACCACTACCACAGCTCGGTGGTGGGCGTGGAAGAGATCGCGCCGGAAGACTCGCGCGCCTATGGCGTGGTCGCCGGCAAGCCTTGGGACGAGCGCCTGATGAAGATGTCCGGCATCGTCGAGAAGCCGGCGCCGGAGAACGCACCCTCGCGGCTCGGCGTGGTCGGCCGCTATGTGTTCACACCGCGCATCCTCGACTACCTGCAGACCCTCACCCCTGGCGCCGGCGGCGAACTGCAGCTGACCGATGCGATCCAGGTGCTGCTTGCCGAGGAACAGGTGCTGGCCTACCGCTATCACGGCCGCCGCTTCGACTGCGGGAGCAAGCTGGGCTACCTGATGGCGACGGTGGAGTTCGCGCTTCGCCACTCCGAGGTGGGCGAGCCCTTCCAGCAATATCTGCGCACCGAGCACGCGCTGGCGCTGCCGGCACTCCTGGCCACGCTGCCGGCGTCTGACGGCGCCGCCGCTGCGCAACCTGAGCCCGAATCAGCGCGCGCCAAAGCGTCGATGGCCAATGATGCGCTGGCTGCCGCGGATGCCTAGTGTGCCTGGCAGCCGGGCCCCCGCCGGCTGCCGCGGCGTGCAAGGCATTTGGCCCGCGCCTTTTGCGCGGGCTTTTTCTTGGTTAGCGGAAGTAGGCCCGCGTGTTCTCGTGCAGGTCGTCGTTGCGGAGGATCTCGACAGGCGTCATCCAGCGGTACGCGTTGTGCTGCTCCTGCGGCGCGGCGAGCGCCATGCTGGGCACCTGCACCTCATACGCCAGCACCACATAGTGCGTGCCGATGCCCGGCGCGCCGGCAAAGTTGTCCGGATAAAAATGCTCGAAGGCGCCCAGCATACGCGCCGCTCGCCGCCGCAGGTCGAGACCCAGCTCGTCGGCCGCGATGCGCTGGAAGGCGTCGTCCAGAGGCTCGTCCTTGCGGATACGGCCTCCCGGCACGAACCACGTGCCCTGTGCCGGCCGGTTCTTGCGCCGGCCCAACAGGATGCGCCCGCCCGGTTCGGAGACCACCAGGTCGATGGCCACCAGCGGCGCGGCGTGTATCACGTAAAGGAAGTCGTCCTGGCTCAGCATGGCAGAGGTGTCAGCGGGTCTGGTCATCGCCACAGTGTAAGGCACTGCCTGCGGGCATCTACCCGGCGCGAGACGCCGAAACCCTTCCCACGGCCGCCTGAATTCGCGCCACGCGAGCACCGCATGGACATTGCTATGTAATGCGCCTCGTTCACCAGTCGTAGAACAAAGGAAAGTTCGTTCTACGAGTTCGCGCCGTCGGCGCGGACGACAAGATCCGCTTTGCCTCCGCCAAATCGGATGCAGCCTTCCGTGTCTTCTTTGCCTGCGCCAGCTTTCCGTCGACGTAGTCTGCGATGGGATCCGCCTCGACTCGCCCACGCGACCGCTTCTTGTCTTCCTTCTCCTGATTGATTTGCTGGCGTAGTTTCAGGTTGTGCCGTATCACGCCCCAGCCCCCTTGCGCCTCCAAGAGCCCCAACTCAACGCCGTCAGGTTGAAACGCACGGACACAGCGAAGATCATCGGCATTCAGATAGATAGGCAGGCTCTTGCCGATCAGATCCGTGCTGCAGGCGAGGACGCTGCTTGTGTAGCGCACGCCATACAAATTGATGTGCGGTCGAACGCCCCGGTCGAGGTATGCGCGCACTGTGCAACGCCTGGCCGATTGCATCAGGCACAGCGTGCAGCGCCGATGTTCGGGCAGCCATGTCACCAACTGTTCCTTGCCCCGAATAAAATACTCCATCGCCTCAAGTGGCGTGACATTGTTCTTTATTTCTGGAACGACCCGGACGGAAGCCGTTACCGCGCTAGTTACTTCGACATGTACCCAGGTGTGTGGCGTCAAGGCGATTGGATACGTTTCACTTCCTACGGCAGTTCATGCTGCTGGGCGCCGAGCTAGGCAAGGTCGCCAACCCGGACACCATGCGAAATCCGCGCAGCCTGGACTTCTTTATCGAGTACGCGAAGACGCTCGAAAACGCTTCATTTATCACCGACCATGGTGGCGGCACAAGATAGCTTTCAATGGTGAGTCCCTGTCGCGCCCGTTCCCGGCTCGGCGAAGATCGCTACCGGCCGTGTTGAACTGGCCGGTGCGGTCCTGCAAATCCCGCACCGGCGCTGTGCGCAGCGCAAGAAGCGAAACCCGGACCCCTCGCCTGATCCAGGAATCGCTTCTACGCCACGGCAGTCGAGCCTGCCGGTTGCGCCCGCCGCGCCAGCAAATCCAGCGCCACATCCACGATCATGTCCTCCTGCCCTCCCACCATCCTGCGCTTGCCCAATTCGACCAGGATATCGACCGTCCCCAGCCCATACCGCGCCGCAGCGGTCTCCGCATGCCGCAGGAAGCTGGAATACACCCCGGCGTAGCCCAGCGCCAGCGTTTCGCGATCCACGCGTACCGGGCGGTCCTGCAGCGGACGGACGATATCGTCCGCCGCATCCATCAGCGTATAGAGATCGCAGGCATGGTTCCAGCCAAGCCGCTCGGCCGCAGCGATGAACACTTCCAGCGGCGCGTTGCCGGCACCGGCGCCCATCCCGGCAAGGCTGGCGTCCACGCGATCGCAGCCCTCCTCCACCGCGACGATGGAATTGGCCACGCCCAGGCTGAGGTTGTGGTGGGCGTGCATGCCGGTGGCCGTCTCGGGCCTGAGCACGTCCTTGAACGCGCGGAAGCGGTCGCGCACGTCCTGCATGCTGAGCGCGCCGCCCGAGTCGACCACATACACGCACTGCGCGCCGTAGCTCTCCATCAGCTTGGCCTGCTGCGCCAGCGCCGCGGGCGGGGTCATGTGGCTCATCATCAGGAAGCCGACGGTATCCATGCCCAGCTCGCGCGCGTATTCGATATGCTGGCGCGAAACGTCGGCCTCGGTGCAGTGGGTGGCCACGCGCACCACGCGAGCGCCCGCATCGTAGGCGGCCCGCAGGTCGTGCACGGTGCCGACGCCAGGCAGGAGCAGCGTGGCGACGCGCGCATGGCGCACGGTCTCGGCGACGGCGGCGATCCATTCCAGGTCGGTGTGGGCGCCAAAGCCATAGTTGAAGCTGGAGCCGGACAAGCCGTCGCCATGCGCCACTTCAATGGAATCCACGCGGGCGGCATCGAGCGCCGCGGCGATGCGGCGTACCTGGTCCAGGCTGTACTGGTGGCGGATGGCGTGGCTGCCGTCGCGCAGCGTCACATCGGAGATATAGAGCTTCTTTGCGGAGTTTGCGGTCATATCAGGCTCCCTGCGTTCGGTGCGTGGTGCGGTCTTCATGCGGCCAGCCGGGTTTCGGCGAGGCGCTCGGCACAGGCCAGCGCCGCGCTGGTCATGATGTCGAGGTTACCGGCATAGGCCGGCAGGTAGTGGGCGGCGCCCTCCACCTCGAGGAAGATCGAGGTCTTGAGACCGCTCATCGGCCCCAGGCCGGGGATGTTCAGCGGCGCGGACGGGTCGATGCGCTCGAACTGCACGCGCTGCTTGAGCCGGTAGCCGGGCACATAGGCCTGTACGGCCTGCGCCATCGCTTCGACGCTGGCTTCGATCCCGGCGGGATCGGCATCCTCGGACAGCGTGAAGACGGTATCGCGCATCATCAGCGGCGGCTCGGCCGGGTTGAGCACGATGATGGCCTTGCCGCGCGCGGCGCCGCCCACCGAGCACAGCGCCTGGCTGGTGGTCTCGGTGAACTCGTCGATATTGGCGCGCGTCCCCGGCCCCGCCGACTTGCTGGAAATCGATGCCACGATCTCGGCGTAGTGCACCTTCGCCACGCGCGACACCGCCGCCACCATCGGGATGGTGGCCTGGCCGCCGCACGTCACCATGTTGATATTGGGCGCAGCCAGGTGCTGGTCGAGGTTGACCACCGGCACCACATGCGGACCGATCGAGGCCGGCGTGAGATCGATCACCCGCACCCCATGCTGCTGCAGCACGCGGTTGTGGTGCGCGTGGGCGCCGGCGGAGGTGGCGTCGAAGGCGATGCGGATGTCGCCAAAGCCCGGCATGCCGGCCAGCCCTTCAATGCCCCCTGCCGTGGTCGGCACCCCCAGGCGCGCCGCGCGGGCCAGACCGTCTGAAGCCGGATCAATGCCGACCATGGCCCCCATCTCCAGGTTCCGTCCGTGCCGCATCACCTTGATCATCAGGTCGGTGCCGATATTGCCGGAGCCGATGATGGCCACCTTGTGCCGGGCGCTTGCTTTCATGTCCATGTCGCTGTCCTTGTCGTGGTTGTCTTGCCGCGTCAGCGGCCCAGTTCCCTGGCCGTCTTGCCGCCGATGCCGAACTGCGTCTTCGGCACTTCGGTGATCAGCACGCGCACGGTTTCCACCGGCGCGCCGACCGCTTCCACCGCGGCATCGGTCAGCGCGCGGATCAGGCGCGCCTTCTGTTCTTCGGTACGGCCTTCGATCAGGAAAACCTGCATGATTGGCATGGTGTGTCTCCCGGGTCCGCTCAGAGGAAGCGCATCGACACGGTGCCGAGGTGCTGGTACCTGACGGTGATGTTGTCGCCGGCCGCTACCGCAATCGCCTCGGTCACGCCGCCGGTCATGATGAAAGTGCCGGCCGGCAGCTCGCGCCCGCGTGCGCCAAGCATGTTGGCCAGCATCGCAACGCTGTTGGCCGGATGGCCCAGCACTGCCGCGCCCGCGGCGGTGGCAACCACCTCGCCGTTCTTCTCCAGCACCACGCCGAGGTTCTTCAGGTCGAGTCCTTGCGCGCTGCGATGGCTGCCGCCGACGACAAAGCGGGCCGACGAGGTGTTGTCGGCAATCACGCTCTTCAGGTCGAAGCGGAAGTTCTCGTAGCGCGAGTCGATCACCTCTACCGCCGGCACGACGAAGTCGGTCGCGGCCAGCACATCGCCGATATGGCAGCCCGGCCCCTTCAGCGGCGCCTTCAGCACAAAGGCGATCTCGGCCTCGATCTTGGGATGGATCAGCGTGCCGGTATCGATGGCGGCGCCATCCATGCACGCGCCGTAGTCGGTCAGGAAGCCGTACACCGGTTCGCTCACGCCCATCTGGCGCATCTTGGCGAACGAGGCCAGGCCCATCTTGAGGCCGGCGATGCGGGTGCCGCGTCCTTCCTTGCGCGCGCGGATGGCGTCCTGGATCGCATAGGCGTCGTCCCAGTCCATGTCGGGGTGGTCATCGGTGATCTTGGGTACCGCCTCGCGCTGCAGCTCGGCGTTCTCCAGCAACTCGGCAAGGCTGGCGATGGTCTCTTGGGTCAGGTTCATGGCTTGTCCTGCACGGATAATCGATAAAAGGTGATCAGACGAAGCGCACGCCGGCCGAGCCGATGTCGCCCAGGCTGATGCGCAGCTGGTCGCCGGCGGCCACCGGCACCATCGCGGCCAGCGAGCCGGACAGGATCACTTCGCCGCGCTTCAGGCCGATGCCCAGCCTTCCCAGCGTGTTGGCCAGCCATGCGACCGCGTTGACGGGATGCCCCAGTGCGGCGGCGCCGGCACCGGTGGCGACGATCTCGCCGTTTTTCTCCAGCGTCATGCCGACGGTCCCCAGGTCCACGCTGCGCGCATCGACCGCGGCGTCGCCCAGCACGAAGACGCCGGAGGACGCGTTGTCAGCCACCGTGTCCTGGATGCGGATCTTCCAGTCGCGGATGCGCGAGTCGACGATCTCGAAGCACGGCAGCACATAGGCGGTCGCGCGCAGCACGTCGGCATTGGTCACCCCCGGGCCTTCGAGGTCGTCCTTCAGCACGAAGGCGATCTCGCCCTCGGCCTTGGGTGCGATCAGCGTGTCGGCGGCGATGGCGGCACCGTCCGGGTAGACCATGCCGGACAGCAGGTGGCCAAAGTCAGGCTGGCGCACGTTGAGCATGTCCATCACCACCCGGCTGGTGACGCCGATCTTCTTGCCGACCACGCGCTCGCCGGCGTCGAGCCGGTGCTGCACCATGGCCAGCTGGATACGGTAGGCGTCGTCGATGGTCAGGTCGGGCCAGGAGTCGGTCAGCGGCGCCAGCGGGTGCCGGGTGGCAAGCGCCTGGTGCAGGCTGGCGCCGATTTCGCGGATCAGTTCGCTATGCATGATGGGACTCACAGTTTGACGCAGACGTTGCGCAGTTCGGTGTAGAACTCCAGCGAATGGACGCCGCCTTCGCGGCCGATGCCGGACTGCCTGGCGCCGCCGAAGGCCGTGCGCAGGTCGCGCAGGAACCAGGCATTGATCCAGCAGATGCCGACCTCCAGCGCGCTGCCCATGCGGTGCGCGGTGCCAAGGTCGCTGGTCCAGACGGTGGCCGCCAGGCCGTATGGGGTATCGTTGGCCAGTTCAATGACTTCTTCTTCAGTGTCGAACGGGGCGATATGGCAGCACGGCCCGAAGATTTCTTCGCGGATCACTGCCGCGCTCTCCGGCAGGCCGGTCCAGATGGTCGGCTGCACCCAGGCGCCTTCGGCGAGCACGCCCGGCATCTGCGGCACGCCGCCGCCGGTCACGACCGTGGCGCCGGCTTCGGCGGCCTTGCGATAGTAGGACAGCACCTTGTCGCGATGCTCGTGCGAGACCAGCGGGCCCATGTTGACGCCATCGTCGGTCGGCCGCCCGAGCTTCAGGCCTTCGGCCTTCGCCTTCAGCGCGGCGACAAAGCGCTCGAAGATCGGGCGCTGCACGTAGACACGCTCCGTCCCAAGGCAGACCTGTCCGCTGTTCTCGAATGCCGAGCGCGTGATGCCGGCCACGGCCTTGTCGAAATCCGCATCGGCAAACACGATGCCGGCGTTCTTGCCGCCCAGTTCGAACGACACCGGCCGCACGCCATTGGCGGCTGCCTTCATGATGGCCTCGCCGGTGCGGGTCTCGCCCGTGAAGGTGATGCCGTTGACTTGCGGGTGGCCGGTCAGGAAGGCGCCGGCAGAGTCCGGCCCGAAGCCGTGTACGACGTTGTAGACGCCCGGCGGCACGCCGGCCTCGTTCATCACCTCGCCCAGCAGCGTGGCGGTGGCGGGCGTTTCCTCTGACGGCTTGACTACCACGGTATTGCCGCATGCCAGCGCCGGCCCGACCTTCCATGTCATCAGCAGCAGCGGCAGGTTCCACGGGCACACCACGCCGATCACGCCGCGCGGGCTGCGCACCGCGTAGTTGATGGCCTTGCCGCCGTCCGGCGTGTCCATGGCGAAGCTCTCGGTCGGCACGTTCCGGATCAGGTCGGCAAAGACCTTGAAATTGGCCGCGCCGCGCGGGATGTCGATATGGCTGGCGAGGACGTAGGGCTTGCCGGTGTCGGCGATCTCGGCCTGCACGAACTCGTCGAAGCGGCGGTTGATGCCGTCGGCGACGGCGTGCAGCAGCTCCACGCGCTGCGCCACCGTCATGCGGCCCCACGGGCCATGCAAGGCGTTGCGCGCGGCCTGCACGGCGGCATCGACTTCGGCCTGGCCGGCTTCGTGCACGTGGCCGATCAGGGTGTTGTCGGCGGGGTTGCGGTTCTCGAAGGTGCGTGCGGTGCCGACCCACTCGCCATTGATGAAGTTCTTGAAGTCTTTCATGTTGGTTCTCTTGTGTGGAAGTGTCCCCTCTCCCGCTTGCGGGGAGAGGGGAGCAAACCAAGGGCTCCGTTCAGGTCAGCACATTCAGGAACGCCTCGTTCAGCTTGCGGTCGTGATAGAAGATCGCCCTGCCCAACTCGTTGTCCGTCCACGTTATCGTCGGCTTGTCCGGATAGTGGATATAGCCACCGGAGAACACCTCGTTGCGGTTCCCTGAAGGATCGAAGAAATAAATCGTCGCCCCGCGCGTAATGCCGTGACGGGTCGGCCCGATATCGAGCGACACATCCTTCTTGGAGATGATGTCAGCCGCCTTCAGCACCTCGCTCCAGTTGTCGAGCAGGAACGACGCATGGTGGAAGCGGTTCTTCTCCGGATGGCGGATAAAGGCGATGTCGTGCGCCTTGTTCGAGCACGTCAGGAAGGCGCCGATCAGCATCTCGCCATCCGGGCCAGCCACCACCTGCTCGGCCATCGAGAAGCCCAGCACCTCGCGGAACAGCTTGACCGTGCCGTCGACATCGTCGCCATACAGCAGGCAGTGGTCAAAGCGGCTGGGTGCCATGCCGCGCAGGTCGTCCGGCCAGGGGTCCGGGTTCAGGTCGCCGGTCTTGCAGCCGGGCTTGTCCTTCTCGGCGAACAGCTCGATGGCGTGGCCGGTGGGGATGGTGAAGCGGAAACGCACGCCGGTGTGCGGATGCTCGCCCGCGGCGATCCACTGGTAGGCCGTTGCCAGCCCGGATTGCTCGACCTCCTGCGCCAGACGCTCCAGCGTGCGGCCGCTGTCGACGCGGAAGCCCATGTAGTCCATGCCCGGGCTGTCGGCCTCGCGCAGCACCACGCTGTGGTGGTCGTGCTCGTCCCACGCCTTCAGGAACACCCGGCCCTGTTCGTCGCGGGCGGTCTCGATCAGGCCGAGTACCTCGGTGTAGTGCTTCACCGCCGGCTCCAGCTCCAGCACGCGCAGGGCCACGTGCCCCGGGCGCAATACGCCTGTCAATGCCATGTCTGTCTCCTTGTGTGTGTCTTTACTGCGTGGTCATGCGGGTTCATGCTTGCGCGCGCCTGGCCGCGTACCGCTCCAGGCAGCGCTGCAGCAGCGCCACCGGGCGCAGCCGGATATCGCTGTCGGGATAGGTCTTGCACGCCAGCACCAGCCCGTCGCGCTGTTCCGCTTCGGACAGGCAGGCCCGGCTCATCTTCCCCACGTGGTAGTGCCCGGCCTCAATGCGTACCTTGCACACGCCGCAGCCGCCACCGCGGCAGCCGGCGGGAATGCCACGCTGGCCCAGCACTTCCATGGCCCGCAACAGGTTCTGCTCCGGCGCGCAGGCGTAGCGCTGCCCGCTGCCGGCGATCTCGACGGTATGCATGCATGGCCTCCTTGCTCAGATCTTGAACAGCGGACTGCGCGCACTGTTCTGCGCGTCACCGGCCGACAGGAACTTCTCGGTATGGATGTCCGCCTCGAACAGGCGCCCCTGCATCAGCGTGCGGATGCAGGCCTCGATCATCGGCGGCGGGCCGCACAGGTAGGCCTTGTGGCCGCGGAAGTCGGCGCTGCCGTCCTGCGCGTAGAGCTGGTGCAGCACGTCGTGCACGTAGCCGCGCGCGCCGTTCCAGCCGCTGTCGGCGGGTTCGTCCGACAGCGCCGGCACGTAGCGGAAGTTGGGATGGGCCTGCGCCAGCGCGTGGAACTCGTCGTCGTAATACAGCTCGCCGCGGTTGCGCGCGCCCTGGACCAGCGTGATCGGCAGCGTTTCACCGGCGGCCAGCAGGTCCAGGATCATCGCGCGCGGGCTGGACAGGCCCGAGCCGCCCGCCAGGAACAGCATCGGCACCTGCGCCGACTTGCGCACGAAGAAGCGCCCGTACGGGGCGGAGAAGCGCAGCTTGTTGCCCACCGCCAGCTGTTCGTGCAGCCAGGCGGTGGCTGGGCCGCCTTCCACGCGACGCACGTGCAGTTCCACCAGCTCTTCGCCCGGCCGGTTGGCCAGCGAGAACGCGCGCGGCTGGTCGCAGCCGGGCACCATCAGGTTCAGGTACTGCCCGGCCTGGAACGCGGCGCGCTTGCCGTCCCTGGGCTTGAGCCAGATGCCGAGGATGGTCGGCGTGAGCGCACGCGTCTCCACCACCTCCGCGCAATAGTCGTCCAGCGGCAGGCCCTCGGCGTCGGCGTCTTCCTCGATATCGGCTTCGATCACCAGGTCTGACTGCGCGGTGGCGCAGCAGGCCAGGCACTGGCCGTTGTCGCGCTCGAAGTCCATCAGCGCGAAGCTGGAGGCCTCGCCCTGGTCGACCTCGCCGTCCACCACCTGCACCTTGCAGGTAGCGCACAGGCCGTGGCAGCAGGCGTGCGGCAGCCACACGCCGTTGCGCAGGCAGGCGTCCAGCACGGTCTGCCCCGGCGCGATGGGGATGGTCTGGCCGATCGGTTCAATCGTCAGCGAATACATCTCGGTCTCCTTCCGGTGTTGCGCGCTGCGCTGCGCTCAGCTGCGGCTTCCGCCGATGCCGTCAAGGCCCGGCGTGCGGAAGCGGATCACGGTCTTGTGGCCCAGGCCGTTCTCTTCCAGCGAGCGGTCCAGGTCGGGCTGCCAGGGCTGGCCGCCGCGCAGCCACTCCACCTTTTGCCAGTCGATGCGGGCAAAGTCCGGGTGATAGCCGTAGACGCCGGGGAGCACGTCCTCCACCACCGCGCGCAGCGGCATCGACGGCGGGAACGGGAAGCAGTGCGGCGCGCAGAACAGCAGGTGGCCGTCCCAGCCGATGTAGAGCAGGCGGTTGCCGTGGAACACGGATTCGCGGTCGGCCGCCTCGAATGCATAGTCGCCGATGGATACGACTGGCATGGTTGTCTCCTTGTCTCTCTGATGGCCTGCGCGTCAGGCGGCAGGGGTGATGCCCTTCCAGGCGTTCCAGTTGCGCTGGTCCTGCGAACCCTCGAAGTCGAGGTTGTCCGCGCCGGGATTCAGGCGGTACCACTTGAGCACGTCGTCCAGCGAGGCGCCGCCGCAGTTGCCCTGGTAGATCTGGTGCACCGGCAGCCACGCCTGCGCGTACTTGGCGGGCTCGACGTCGAAGATGTCCTTGCAGCCGTCCGAGCAGAAATGGAACTTCATGCCGTGGTAGCTGCTTTCGCGATAGCAGGTCTGGGTGGGGTCGTCCGGCTCGGAGAACACCATCGGGATCTGGCAGGTCTGGCACAGCATCGGCAGCGTGGCGTTGTAGAAGCGCTCGCCGGCCTGCTGGCGCTCCTGCCAGTGGTCCAGCCGCGGCTTGTAGTAGCGATCGAAGGTCTGCGGGTACTTCTCGGCCAGCCACGCCATCTCGTCTTCCTTCGGCACCCAGGTATGGAAGCCGGCCGCGGCGGCGTAGTTGTAGAAGGTGCCCCAGGCTTCGTGCGTAATGCGGTCCTTGGTCTTGGTGGCCACGTCGTGGTACTTGGGCATGCGCAGGCCGTAACGCTCCAGGTCCTTGAACAGCGCACCGCCGGCCTGCTCAAAATACATCTCCCACGCCTCGCCCCACGACATCACGCGCTTGGGCAGCATGTAGTCCATCATCATCCCGACCAGCGTCAGCAGGCGGAAGCCGCGCCAGAACCACTTGTCCAGCCACTTCTGCAGGATGGGGATATTGCCGGGGTCCTGCTCGCACAGGAACTTGACCACTTCCAGCCCGAGCGTCATGTGGCGCGACTCATCCGATTGCGCGGAGAAGCCGAAAGTCACGGTCGCCATGTCGCCGTTGTAGGCCGCACCGGACATGAACGGCATGAACAGCAGGTTGGTCAGCACGTATTCGAACGAGAACGAGATCGCCGTGATGAACTCGAACGGCCCGGCGCTCATTGCGTCTTCGAAGTACGACTTGGGCACGGACAGGTACCAGACCCGGTCATGCATATGGCGCCATTCGCCAAAGCCGTGGAAATACTTGTTATAGACCGACAGCGTATGCAGCTGGGTCTGGGCGTGGCGCAGCTCGTCGATCGACTGCATCTGCGCCGCCACGCGCGCGCCGACGCCGCGGAAGTGCCGGCCCAGGTGCGCGTAGCCGCGGTGCGCGGCATATTCCAGCGGCGTCACGCCGGTCAGGAACAGCCGCAGCGCGTTCAGGTAGCGCGGGTCGGACACGTTCAGGTGGCCGTTGTTCTGCACGAACGAGTCGATGATCGCGTACAGCTTGCGCTCCTTCTCCGACTGGTATTTCCAGTACGCATCCATGGTCATGCGGAACGGGTCTTCCCATTTGTCCCAGTCGTGGATGCGGATGCCTTCGTACTTGTCGAAGGGAAAGACCTTGTCCATCGGCTCATAGGTGGTTTCCCAGGACAGGTCCCGCGTCATCGAGGCGTACTTCTCGCGCAGGTTGAGCTTCTTGCGTGCGTCCATGATGTCTCCGTAGTGTTCTGTGGCGCCGCCGGATCAGGCGTTCCAGCGCAGGGTGAAGGCGTCTTCGTCCTCGTCGATGTTCCCGCACAGCGAGATCAGGTTCAGGTGGATCTCTTGCAGGTCCCAGTCGCGGCCGAGCTTGTCGGCGACGCGCTCGCGCACGATGGTCAGGTGGCCGGGGGCGTCGATCTTGACCATGGCCGGGAACTGCGAGACCACCGCGTGCGGGTTGGCTTCAGTGATGGCGTCGATGATCGGGCGGGTGTCGTCGTTGTTCTGCAGGGCGATGTAGACGTTGGCTTGCATGGCGTGTCTCCGGATGGCGGGCTGGTCAGGCGGCAAGGCCGAGCTTGCGCAGCCGGACTTCAAACTGTTCGCGGCACAGCGCGACCATCTGCGCGCCGTCTTCGCTGGTCAGCACGCTGGCAACGGGCACCAGCGCCTCGGCCACTTCCGCCGTGGCGGCACGCGCCCAGCCGGACAGCAGCACGCGGTTAGCCTCGGACTCGGCGGCGGCCGCCTGGATCACCGCATCGACCCAGCGCGCGTGCTCGTCGCGCCAGTCGTTCATGAACTCGGTCAGCACGGCCAGGCCGGTGCCACAGGCGCGCACGATCGCCGCATCGGCGTGCTGGTAGATGAGCGGGTAGAGCAGCCCGTCGAGCACCAGGTTCTGGGCGACGAAGGTCTCGAACCAGTCATCGATCACGAAGCTGTGCTCGACAAAGCGGCGCAGCGGCTGCCAGGCAGCGCCCTCCAGCCACGCCACCTTGGCGCGCTCCAGCGCCACGCCGGTATTGCCGTCAAGCAGCATGCCGATGCGCGACAGGTACTGTGCAATGCCAAGGCGGTCCATCGCGCAGTAGGTACAGGCCTGCGTGATCGCCGTGCCCCAGCCGTAGTCGGCGCAGTAAAAATTGTTCATGTTGGCGCCCCACTCCACATGGCGCAGCGGCAGCAGCCCCGCGGCCAGGCGCTCCTGCCATTCAGCCGGCAGCGCCTGCAGCAGGCCGCGCTTCTCGACAAAGGCAAAGTTCTTCTCGGCGGCATCCTGCTGGCGCCCGCGCGTGGTCACGTAAGCGCCGTAGTAGTACTGGCGCGGGTCCTTCAGCGCGTACCAATCCTGCATGACGACCGCGGTGCGGCGCTTGTCGTACAGCTCGAAGCCGGGGTCCCAGGTCGGGCGGTAGTGGAAATTCACCTCCGACTGCACGTCATAGGTCGCCTCCTGGTAGCGCGACGCCGGCTTGTCGCCGAAACGGCGCGCAACGTGGCCGTAGGTCTGGCGCAGCGGCTGGATCTGCTGGGTCTTGATATCGACTTGCATCGCTTGGTCTCCTGTGTCCTTCTCTTGTGATGCGGTGGCTTTTGATGCGGCGGCTTGCGTTGGGCGGGCTCAGTCCCCGGATTCCTGGGACGCGTCTGCCAGCGGCGGCAGGAAGCGCACGCGGTTGACGCAGCAGAAGGCTTCAAACATCGGCTGGGGCATGATCAGTTCGACGTTGAGCTCGGGGTCGGCCACGCTGAAGGCGAACTGCACGAACCCCTCGGGCGTGCGGCCCTCCACCCGCACGTAGCGGGGCGTGGCTTCGAACAGGGGTACCGACGACGGGGTGTTCATGGCGCGCTCCTTTGCCTGGCTGGTTGCAGCCCTTATTGCGAAGAGCGTGCCAGCGGGCGCAAAGCGCGATGGGACAAGGGTTGCGGGGAAGCGGCGGGGCTCGGTGTCGGCGTTAACCCGGAAGGCGGCGGGCCGGCGGCGTCGATGATTTGATGAAGCTGCGCGCGGGGCTTGATCAAATGATCAAAAGCCGCGCCGGGCGGGCGTTTGCGGGTAGCCGGGGCGGCGCTGCGCGAGTGTCCCGCGACGCAACAGCAAGGCGTGCCGGCGAGGATGCAGGGGCTTGATCTGGCAAGGGAAACTGGCTGGCGCGTTGCAGCATTGCGCTGCGGCGCGTGGATGCCTGGGTGATTAGCAGTGCATCAAATGGTGAAGCCAGGGGAACAGGCCATCATGGCGGCCGGGAAGCGCGACGGAACGCGAACAGTCAGATGCAAGCGCCCTCTCCCGCAAGCGGTGAGAGGGCGCAAACCAACTATGAGCGACGCTGCTCAGCGGCCTCAGTTGCCGTGGCCGTTTCCGCCCCGCGTACCGCGCATCTTCCACCGGTACGCCAGCTGCGGCCGCGTGATCCCCAGCAGCCGCGCCGCCTGGCTCATGTTCCCGTTGGCACGCTGCATCGCCGCCTCCATCAGCACGGTCTCCACATCGCCCAGGGCCAGCTGCTGCTCGGACATCTGGTCGAGCAAGGCATGCACCGCCGCCTCGCGCAGCTCAGGCAGCGTGCCGCCGGCGCCGAGCCGCGGCGCGGTGTCCACCGGCGGTGTCGCGGTGCCGGGCAGGAACAGGTGCTCGGCGCAAATCTGCCCGCCCTGGCTGGCCAGGATCACGCCGCGCTCGATCACGTTCTCCAGTTCGCGCACGTTGCCGGGCCAGTCATAGTGGCGCAGCTCGGCCAGCGCGCGGTCGGTGATGCCGACGATGCGCTTGCCGTGGCGCGCGCTGTAGCGGGCCACGAAGCGCTCGGCCAGCGCGCGGATATCGTCGAGCCGCTCGCGCAGCGGCGGGATGGTGACGGGGTAGACGTTGAGCCGGTAGTAAAGGTCCTTGCGGAAGGTGCCGGCCTTGACGGCTTCGGCCAAGTCGACGTTGGTGGCAGCCACCAGCCGCACATCGACCTTGCGCGAGCCGGTGCCGCCCACGCGCTCGACCTCGCCTTCCTGCAGCACGCGCAGCAGCTTGGACTGCGCCGAGGCCGAGAGCTCGCCCAGTTCGTCCAGGAACAGGGTGCCGCCGTGGGCGCGCTCGAAGCGGCCGGGGCGCGACTGGTTCGCGCCGGTGAAGGCGCCCTTCTCCACGCCGAACAGTTCGGACTCGATCAGCTCGTCCGGGATCGCGGCACAGTTGACCGCGACAAAGGGCTTGTCGGCGCGCCCGCTGACGCTGTGCAGCGCCTGCGCGAAGCGCTCCTTGCCCACGCCGGTCTCGCCCAGCAGCAGCACGGTCACGTTGCTGGCCGCGGCGCGTTGCAGCAGCCCCCACGCGGCGCGGAAGCCGGGCGAGTTGCCGACCAGGTCGGCCGGCGTGGCGGGGCTGCCCTGCAGTGCGCGCAGGTGCTCGACTTCGCTCTGCAATGCCAGGATGGTCTCGATCACCGGATCGGGCTGGTATTGCGCCAGGACCTGCTGGCCGTCTTCCCACGCCTCCACCGGCTTGCCGACGATGCGGCAGTGGGCGTGCCCGCAGGCAATGCACTCGACCTCGCGATAGAGGATGGTGCGGCCCATCAGCGCCGAGGTATAGCCGGTGGCATAGCCGATCTGCATCCAGCAGGCCGGTTCGTCGACGATGCCGAACAGCTGGCGGTGGACGTCGCCCTCGAACGAGTCTTCCCACAGGAATTCGCCATCGTAGATGCCGCGGGCGATATCGATGTCGACCTTGACCGGCGTGACCCGTACCACCCCTTCGATGGTGTGCAGGCAAGGCCCGATCTCCAACTGGCCGAAATCGCTGTGGCCGCCGCGCAGCTTCCTGGCGATCTCGGCATCGCGCATGCCGGAATGGAAGCCCATGCGCATGAACAGGCCGCGAGCACGCTCCATGCCCATGGTGTCCACCAGCTCCTTGCGCAGCGCGCCGAGGGTGGCGGTGTGGATCAGGATCATGCGCTGCTCGTCCAGCCAGATCGCGCCTTCCTCCATTGCAAAGCGCAGGCGGCGGGCGAGATCGGCCAGGCCATCGCGCATGGTGGCCGAGAACTTGTCGGTTGTACTGCTCATTGTCTCCCCTTGTGGCGGCGGGTGTTCCGCTCGTTTGTCTTTTGGCCGCATGGTATGCACATTATGTGCCATGGGGAGGACAACCCTCTAGTGGGACTCCCCTGCTGTCGTCCGGCAGCGCCCCCCGTATGCGCCCCGGCGAAGGCCGTGCGGCTAATTCTCCCCGCCCCTTCGCCCGCCGCGTTAATATCTGAAATTACCTCACAATGGCCGGCCATGTACCGGACCGCGCGCAAGGAGACGCGCCTCATGAGCGAAGCGCTTTGTTTTCTTTCCGCTGCAGAATTGCAGCTTCGCATCCGCCGCAAGGAAGTCTCGCCGGTGGCGCTGACTGAAGCGGTGCTGGCTCGCGCAGAACGCTTGCAGCCGACATTGAACTGCTTTATCACGCTGTGCACCGACGAGGCCATGGCGGCAGCTCGCACGGCTGAGCAGGATGTCATGGCGGGACGATCATTGGGCCTGCTGCACGGTATCCCATTCACCGTCAAGGACATCGTCAATACACGCGGCATACGGACAAGCTTCGGCGCACAGCCTATGCGCGAGAACGTGCCGGCAGAAGATGCCGTGTCGGTCGCGCGCCTGTTAGCCCAGGGCGCAATCCTGATCGGCAAGACCACCACGCCGGAGTTCGGGTCGAAATGCCTGACGGATTCTCCGCTATTCGGCCGCACTCGCAATGCATGGCATCCGGACCGAACCAGTGGCGGGTCGAGTGGGGGCGCGGCGGTGGCGGTGGCCAGCGGCATCGCGCCGCTAGCCGTGGCGACGGACGGCGGCGGCTCGACTCGCATACCGGCCGCGTGCAACGGGGTGGTGGGCATCAAGCAAAGCCAGGGCGTGATCCCGCATAGCCAGGCGCAAGATCTCTTCGGCAACCAGACCTATGTCACGCCGACCACGCGGACAGTGGCCGATACCGGCTTGATGATGCAGGCAATGGCAGGCGAGCATGCTTGCGATCCGTGGTCGATCGGCGTGCCAGTGCCGGACTACATCGCCGCTGCGCAGCCGCAGGGCGATTTGCGCGGGCGGCGCGTTCTGTATTGCCTGGCACCACCAGGGCGGCCGGTATCGGCGGATGTGGCGACGGCATTCGAGGCCAGCCTGGAACGCTTGCGCGCCTTGGGGGCGCAGCTGGAGCCATTCTCCGGCGAGGGTTTCGACGTGGAGCCGATCTGGCGCGCCATCAACCATACGGTCTGGCGCACCCGCTTCGCACCCATCGTCGAGAAGCATGCCGATCTGCTGAGCCCCACCTTCGTGAGACAGGTGGAATCCGCCGCCCATATTAGCGGCGTGGAGTACCAGCAGGCCATGTTCGAGCGCTCACAGCTATTCCTGCGGGTGCAGGCGCTGTTGGCGCGTGCCGACCTGCTCGCCATGCCGACGCTGACGCGCACAGCACTGCCGCTGGACCAGGACCTGTTCGGCCGGATCGAGATCGACGGACAGTCCTATGAAGATGTGCGGGCCCATTGGTTTCCATGGACCATGCCATTCAACATGACCGGACACCCGGCCATCAGCCTGCCGTGCGGTTTTGGCCAGGACGGCCTGCCCATCGGCCTGCAACTGGTAGGACAGTTCCGCCAGGACGCGGCATTGCTGCGCGCAGCGGCGCTATTCGAGTCCGTGCATGATTTCCGCGCGCAATGGCCAGCCTTGCCCTGAGTACGCGCTTTTTTTCTCCTCTCATTCCTGCTTTCGCTGACATGATCCCCACTCTCCGCCTTGCGCGAGGCCTGCTTGCCGTGACCACGATTGCCGCAGCCGCCGTCGCCATGTCCACCCCTGCCCGGGCAGCCGATGCCGAGCCGATGCACATCATCGTCGGCTACGCGCCAGGCGGCGCTGCCGACAGCCTGGCCCGGCTATACGCCGAGCAACTGCGCCAGGATGGCCACGGCACCGTGGTCGTAGAAAACCGGCCTGGCGCGTCGGCGCGGCTGGCGCTTGACTATGTGAAGCGGGCAAAGCCGGACGGCAGGACGGTATTCATCGGCCCGTCGCCACTGTTCACGATCTTCCCGCTGACCTACAAGAAGCTGGGCTACGATGCCGACAAGGATCTGATACCTGCCGCGGTGCTGACTGACGTTCCAACCGCCGTCGCAGCAGGCCCGCAGCAGCCCTACCGCAACATGAAGGAGTACGTCGACTGGGCGAAGCGCAACCCCGGTGGAGCCAGCCTGGGCCTGGCGACGATTGGCAGTGCGGGCCACCTTGGCACGGTGGCGCTGGGCAAGTCCGCAGGCATTTCGATCACGCCGGCTGCTTACCGTGGTGCGGCGCCGATGCTGGTGGATGTGATCAGCGGCAACGTGTCGATCGGCTGGGACGCGGTCGCCAGCATGATGCCGCTCTACAAGGGCGGCAAGCTGCAGTTTCTCGGCGTGAGCGGCACGCGGCGCGCCAAGGCTCTGCCGGACGTGCCGACCATGAAGGAACAGGGGTTCAACCAGTATGACTATGCCACCAGCTGGTACGGTGTGTTTGTACCCGCGGGCACCCAGCCCGACGTGCTGGCCAAGGTCGAGAAGATGTTCATCGCCGCCTCCGGCAACGCCGCAACTGCGGCAAAGCTGGAAGCCCTCGGCCTCGAGGTAGTGGCACGATCCGGCCAGGATGCACGGCGACGCATCCAGGTAGAGCGGGCCGCGTGGAAGCCGATCGTCGAGGCGACAGGCTTCGTAGCGGAAGACTGAGTCCGCAGGCCACCGCCGGCCCTGACCCGGCAAGCAACCCTCCCGGCGGCTATTGCCCGCTCATCTTCCTGCGAAATTCTTCGGCAGTGCCAATCTGACGGAACAAGGGCCCGCCCGGCGCGAATTTGTCTGCGCTGGCGAGCGGGCCCACCACCACCGGTTCAAACCCCGCGTCGCGCACCAGTTGCGCCGCCACCTGCAGCGCCGTCTGGTCGTCGCCGGCGATCGGCACGGCAATCAGGCCGCCGGGCCGGTGATGTTCATTGGCGAAGTTGGTCGCCCCCATGAAATTGAATGCCCGCACCACGCGCGCGCCGCGCAGGTATTTTGCCGTGGTGATGCCAATGCCGTTGCGCTGGGCTTCATCGGCAATGGCGCCGTCGCGCTGGGCAATGGCATTGGTGGCATCCAGCACGATCTTGCCTGACCACGCCCCGGCATTCTCCTGGCTGAGTTGCGGCAAAGCGCCATAAGGGGTGGCGAGGAACAGCACATCGGCAAAGGCGATTGCCTCAGCGACCGTGCCCGCCCGCGCCAGCGGGCCAAGGCCGTCGACCAGCGGCTTGAGCGATTCAGGATGCCGCGACGAGAACAGGACCGGGTGCCCCGCCTTGACCCAGAGCCCGCCGACGGTCCCGCCGATGCGCCCGGAGCCGATCACGCCGATGCGCGCCGGCCCCGCGTTCCCGGCAGCGGCGGTTCGCTGAGCGCAGCCGGTCAACGGCGGAAGGCTCAGCGTCAGGATGGCCAGTGCCCCCGCCCGCAGCATCCGGCGGCGTTCGGGATCGATGACAACTACCGGCTCTTGCATCGCGCGCTCCTGGGATGACTGCCTGGCCCTGCGGCCGGTACGCAAGATCTCCTGCTGCACAGTGGCCGCCCAAGAAACTCTAGGCGAAAAAATGGCGAACCGGGCAATCGCCCTTGGCACCGCCTGCACGCTGGACTAGATTAGGTAGCATTTGCGCCACGCCAAGAAATCTCCATCACAGCCGCCCGCGCGATGCGGCGCGAGAGGGGAACCCCATGGCCCACGCCCGACGCCGCACCCGCCCGTCCCGGCATGCGCCGGGCATGGTCGTCATTGCGCTGGCGGCGGCTACGCCTGTCGCAGCGCAGCAAGCCAGCCAGACTGACGCGGGCGGCCAGGCGGACCAGGTCCACAACCTGCAAGAGGTCACCGTCGTGGCCCCGACGCCGTTGCCCGGCTTCACCATCGAGCGACAGGCTTTTCCCGCCAACGTCCAGACTGCCACCGATGGCGACCTGGAACGTGCAAAATCCGCCAATCTCTCGTCCTTCCTGGCGGAGAACATGAACGGGATCGTGGTCAATGACGCGCAGGGCAATCCGTTCGCGCAGGACATCCTCTATCGCGGCTACCGGCTCTCGCCCACGCTGGGTTCCGCACAAGGGCTGTCGCTGTACCTCGACGGCGTGCGCCAGAACGCGGCACTGGGCGATGTCATCAACTGGGCCGGCATTCCGGAAGCCGCCATCAGCACGGTGACGCTGGTGCCCGGCAGCAACCCGCTCTACGGGCTCAACACGCTGGGCGGCGCGCTCGCGCTGGTCACCAAGTCCGGCGAAACGCACCAGGGCGTGGAGGCCGACCTCAGCATCGGCAGCTACGGCCGCGCGCGGCTCGATGCCAGCGCGGGCAACTCGCTGGGCGACGGCTGGCACGCTTACTTTGCCGGCACCGGCTGGCGCGAGGACGGCTGGCGCGACCGCTCCGACAGCGATCTCGGCAACCTCTTCTTCAAGCTGGGCCGCTCGACCAGCGCCACGCAATGGAGCCTCAGCCTGCTCGGCAGCAACAGCCGGCTGTCGGGCAACGGCCTGACGCCGGACAGCATCTACGGCCCCGACCGGCGCGCTATCTACACCGCACCGGACGTCACGCGCGTCAAGTCGCTGCAGCTGACGCTCAATGGCGCACACCAGTTCAATGCGCAAGACCAGCTGCAGCTGACCGCTTATGTGCGGCACACCCGCTCGCGTGCCAACGGCGGCGATATCCACGATGATTACCTCGACACCCTGCTTGATTGCCAGGGTGCCGCCGGCACTGATGACTGCGAGCGGGATGACGCGCCCGCCAATGCCGTACTCAATGCTTCCACCGTGCGCGAGACCACCTATGGCGTGTCGGCGCAGTGGTCGCACGATGGCGAGACGCACCGCTTCGCACTGGGTGCCGCGCTGGACCTGAACCAGTCGCGCTACACGCAGACTACGCAGCTGGCCAGCTTCGATGCTGCGCGCACTGCGCTGGGCGATCCCGGCGCGCCGGTGGTCACCAACGCCGCGCTGGACGGCCACGACAGCACCGTAGGGCTGTACGCCACTGACACCATCCGCCTGCTTCCCCACACCTTCCTGACGCTGGCCGCCCGCTGGAACGACGGCCGCCGGCATACTGTGCTGGGCGCGCCCACGCAATCGGACGAACGCTTCACGTTCTCGCGGCTCAACCCGTCGGTGGGGGCATCGCACCTGCTGTTCGACAGCCTGACGATCTTCGGCTCCGCCTCGCAAGGCACGCGCATGCCCACGGCGATCGAGCTGGGTTGCGCGGACCCGGCCAATGCCTGCCAGCTGCCGACCGGCCTGCAGGCCGATCCGTTCCTGCGCCAGGTGGTCACGCGCACCGTGGAGCTGGGCGGACGCTGGCAGCCGACCGATGCCGCGGAGCTGACCCTGGCGCTGTACCGCAGCGACAACACCGACGACATCATCTTCCAGCGCTCGCCGTTCAGTCCGCTGGGGTATTTCTCGAACTTTCCGAAGACGCGCAACCAGGGCCTGGAGTTCGGCTTGCGCCAGCGGCTGAACCGGTTGACGCTGCGCGCGGGTTACAGCTACACGCAGGCAACCTACCAGGCGGACGGCCAGCTGCAAACACCGTTCGCCGCACCGGTGGCGGTGCATCCGGGCACGCGCATGGCAGGCATTCCGCTGCACAGCTTCAAGCTCGGGGCCGACTGGCGCGCGACCGCCAGCGTCAACGTGGGAGGCGACGTGATCGTGTCGTCCTCGCGTCCGGTCGCGGGCAACGAGGATGGCGCGCTCAGCGCGCAGGACCCCGGTCTCGCCCGCACCGCTGGCTACCTGCTGCTGAACCTGCGCGCCAGCTGGCAGTTCTCACCGCGCTGGCAGCTCTATGGGCGCATCGACAACCTGTTCGACCGCCGCTACGAGACCTACGGACAGGTGGGCTACAACCTGTTCCCGGGCGGCACGCTGCTGCAACCGGGCGCGGCCGTACCCATCGAGCGCTTTGTC
This sequence comes from Ralstonia pickettii DTP0602, assembly GCA_000471925.1. NCBI lineage: Bacteria > Pseudomonadati > Pseudomonadota > Betaproteobacteria > Burkholderiales > Burkholderiaceae > Ralstonia > Ralstonia pickettii. Next base: position 1,709,879 of record CP006667.1, on the reverse strand, counting down.
GCACCCGGCGCGCCCCGGCTGTTCCTGGTCGGCGTGCGCTATGAATGGGACGGACGCTGAGCGGGCCGCCAACCATCCAAGCAACGAGGAGACGCCATGCCTTCGCAACTTCCCTGCCGTACGCGGCACCGGCTGGCCGCTGCCTTACTGGCGCTGGCGTGTCCCGCTGCAGCCAACGCAGCGCAGGCCTACGTATCGACCGAAGGCGGTGGCATTACCGTCATCGACCTGGACCGGCTCGAAGCCGTGGCCACCCTCCCGGTCGGGGGCAAGGGGCCGCGCGGACTGGGCGTGACCGCCGATGGCAAATACCTGCTGGCGGCCAACAAGGACACGGGCGACCTGTCGGTGATCGACATTGCCACGGGCCAGGTGCTTCGACGCGTGCCGATCGGACAGAACCCGGAGTTCGTGCGCGTGGCCGGCAACCAGGCCTTCGTCACTTACGAACCGGGCGAGCGCTCCGGCCCGCCCGGAGCCGCGCCGCCACCATCCGCAAAGACCAAAGGCAATGACGACAAGCCCCTGCCGGCGGAGATCGCCGTGATCGACCTAAAGGACTGGCGCGTGAGCCGGACGATCCGCAGCGGCCTGGAAACCGAAGGCATCGAGTTCTCGCGCGATGGCAAGCTGATGCTGGTCACCAACGAAGGCGACGACACCGTCACGGTCTATGAGAAGGCCAGCGGCAGGCAAGTGAAGCTGCTGCCGATGCCGGCTGGCTCGCGCCCGCGCGGGATAAAAGCGAGCCCGGACGGCAAGCGCTACGTGGTGACGCTGGAACTGGCCAATGCCTTCGTCGTGCTCGACGCCACGGACTTCCGCGTGCAGCGCACCGTGCCGACGCGCACCGGTCCCTACGGGGTGGCGTTCGATCGCGCCGGCGCGCGGCTGTTCGTCGCCGCAGCGCGCGCCGATACCCTGCAGGTGTTCGATGCGCAGACCTTCGCGTCGTTGGCCGACATCGCGGTAGGCAAGCGCTGCTGGCATTTCAGCTTCACGCCGGACGATGCGCGGCTGCTGGTGGCGTGCGGGCGCTCCAATGCGGTGTTTGTCTTCGACGCAAGCACCTACCAGCCGGTGCGGCAATTCGACGGACTGCCGCTAAGCTGGGGCATCGTGACCTATCCGAAGAGCGTGGGTTCGATCGATTCGCCGTGAGCGGAGCGGCGCTACTTCACCGGCGCCGCCGCGGTCTGGCTGCGCGCCAGGGTAGCTATCACGTTCTTCGCGCCTGCCTGCTCGGCAATCTCGCGCGCAGTCAGCCCGCGATCATCCCGCAGCGAGGCATCGGCGCCACGCGCGAGCAGCAGTTGCACGACATCATTCTTGTCGTAGCCGGCCGCCCACATCAGCGCCGTCAGGCCATGTGCATAGCGCGCGTTGATATCGATGCCGGCATCGAGCAACTGCTTCACCACCACCGTGCGACCCTCTCCCGCTGCGTAGATCATGGCGGTCTTGCTGACGCGGTCGGTGGCGTTCAGCTCGGCATGACGCGCCAGCAGCATCGCGGTGATCTCCTGGTAGCCACCAAAAGCAGCCGCCATCAGCGGCGTCACGCCTTGCAGGTTCGGCTGGCTGACATTGGCGCCGTGTTCGACCAGCGCGCGCGCCATGCCGCTCAGGCCGCGCTTGGAGGCAGTCAGCAACGGCGTGTCGCCGATACGGTTGCGCGAGTCCACCGCAGCGCCCTGTGCCAGCGCACTGCGCACGCCGGCCTCATCCCCGGCGCGCGCCGAAGCAAGCAGCCGCGCGTTCACGCTGATGTCGCCTTCTGCAGCTGCCTTGCCTGCGAGCAGGCCGAGCGCGCACAGGCACGCTACTGAAATCCTCCGCAGATGACGATTCATTTCGGCCCCTCCGATGACAACCGGCGCGTCGCGTTGCGCAAGACGGGTACCGCACTGCAAGGCCGTTCCCGGCCGCCTCTGCTGGCCCGCCCGCTAAGTTTGGTGCGCGCGAAGCACAAATTCAAGCCGCCTTTTCATGCTGCAACGCACCGCTTCAACGGTGCCCCCGCAGCCTGCAAACCGCGCCTGGTGTGCTGGTTGTTTTGCTTGGGTTCTTGCCTATACTGCACTTCACCTCGGGCCACTTCGACGCGCGGCAGGACCTGCTTTGCGTCGCAACGATGCGCATCGACTTGTGCGTTTCGCTCACCCAAGCGGCCAGGTCGACAAGACTCGAATAAGGAGCGCCCCATGCTCTCAGTCCCTCGCCTCTCCAGGCACGCCCTCCCCCTGCTGGTCCTTGCCTTCACTGCTTCCGCCGCGCTCGGCGCCGAGGAAATCCAGGGCGGTGCGACTACGCCCGGTGCGCCGATGTCCAGTGCACTGCGGCCGGTCACGCAGGCGCAGCTCGATGCCGCGGGCACCAATGGCAACGACTGGCTGCACTCCAACGGGTCGTACGTGCAGACGCGCTTCTACCCGGCGGCGCAGATCAACACAAAGAACGTCGCCAGGCTGCGGCCCGCCTTCGTCTTCCAGACGGCAGTGATGGAGTCCATGGAGACCGCGCCGATCGTCGTCAACGGGGTCATGTTCCTGACGACTTCCTACAACCACATCTATGCCATCGACGCAGTGACGGGCAAGGAGTTCTGGCACTACAAGCACAAGATGGGACCGGTCACCACGTTCTGCTGTGGGCCCAACAACCGTGGCGTCGCAATCAGTGGCGATCGTCTCTACATGGGCACGCTCGACGCCAAGCTGGTCGCGCTTGACGCCAGGACCGGCAAGTTGCTGTGGGAAACGCAGATCGCGGACCCCGAACTCGGCTACTCCGAGACCATGGCGCCGGTGGTCGTCGACGACAAGATCCTGATCGGCACCAATGGCGGCGAGTACGGCATCCGCGGCTTCGTCAAGGCGTACAGCGCCACCGACGGCAAGCTGCTGTGGACCTTCCACACCATCCCCGAGAAGGGCCATGAAGGCGTATGGGCCACCAAGGACGCCACCGGGCGCGACATGAAGCGCGACATCGCCGCAGAGAAGAAGATGCTGGCCGACAAGGGCGGCGACTTCTACAAGACACTTGGTGGCGGTGTGTGGATGGCCCCGGCCGTCGACCGTGCCAACAAGCTGGCGATCTTCCTGGTGGGTAATCCGTCCCCGGACCTGTACGGCGCGATCCGTCCCGGAGACAACCTGTACACCGATTCGCTGGTCGCGGTCGACCTGAACACCGGCGCCTACAAGTGGCACTCGCAATATATCGCCCATGACGTGTGGGACCTGGATGCAGCCAGCCCGGCGATCCTGGTCGACGTGCGCGATGAAAAAGGCCAGATGATCCCGGGCGTCATCCACGGCGGCAAGACCGGGCACGTCTATGTGCACGACCGCCGCGACGGCCGCCTGATCCGCTATTCGCAGGCGATGATCCCGCAGGAGAACATGTGGGCCCTGCCCACCCCACAAGGCGCGCGCATGCTGCCGGGCGCAAACGGCGGCGTGGAATGGTCGCCGATGGCGTTCAACCCCAGGATGCGGCTTGCCTATGCCGCCAACCTGCATCAGCCGATGACCTACCAGGTGGAAGACGTGCCCTACCCGGGCGGCAAGCTTTGGCTGGGCGGCGCCTTCAAAGTCATCCCGGGCGAGCAGCAGTGGGGCAAGCTCTCGGCGGTCAATATCGATAGCGGCAAGGTGGCATGGGACTACAAGACCGAGCAGCCGCTGATCGGCGGCGTGCTGGCTACGGCCGGCGGGCTGGTCTTCACTGGCGAAGGCAACGGCCTGTTCAAGGCGTTTGATGCGGCCAACGGCAAGATGCTGTGGCAGTTCCAGTGCGGAGCCGGCGTCAATTCACCGCCAGTGTCCTATACCGTCGGCGGCAAGCAGTACATTGCCGTCGCGGCCGGCGGCAACACCCAGCTGGACTTCAAGCGCGGCAACAGCATCTTTGTCTTTGCGTTGCCATAGGCTCGTGGCAAGGGAGCCGAGCATGCCGGACACCCCGATCCGTCCGCGCCGCCATTCCGCGGCGCGGCGCGCCGTGGTGCCCGCCACGGTGCTCGCCGTTGTGTGTGCCCTGCTGGCACTGTCGGCCGCAAGCGGCAATGCCCGCGCCGATGCGGCCGCCGGGCAGGCCAAGGCACAGGTATGCGTTGCCTGCCACGGCCCGCAGGGCAATTCCACCGATCCTGCCTATCCGCAACTGGCGGGACAGACTGCGCGCTACCTCTACCTGCAGTTACGTGACTTCAAGGAAGGACGGCGCAACGACCCTGCCATGTCGCCCATGGCCACGCCGTTGTCAAAAGAAGACATGCTGGACCTGTCCGATTACTTTGCCGCGCAGAAGCCGATGGCTTCGACCTACAAGGTCGATGCAGCGCGTGTCGCGGCCGGACGCAGCAAATCGGAGGAAGTGCTTTGCACGATGTGCCACCTGGGCGGATTCGCCGGGCAGAACGAAATACCGCGGGTAGCCGGGCAGCAGTACGCGTATATCGTCAAGCAGCTGGAGGATTTCCGGGCCAGCCGGCGTACGAATGACGCGGGGAATATGACGAGCGTGTCGCGCAACCTGAGTGATGACGATATCAGGAATCTCGCCAACTACATAACCAGCCTGAATTGATCCGCCGATGCATAGCGGTCATCGAAGCGCGTGCCGCGCCGCCGCGATGAACGGCTCGATGAAAGGGCTTTCCAGATCGCGGCGCCGGCAGACGGCCACCTCGAACCCCTCTGTGACCTCCCTGAGCTTTCGGAACACTACACCCGGAGGCCGGCCGATTTCCGCGCACGCGGGCACGATCGCATACCCCTCGCCTGCAAGCACCAGAGCCAGTGCTGCGTGAACCGTTTCCACCCGTTCGACGATTTGCATGGTGACCTGGTGGCGCCGCAGCAAAGCCGCAACCATCGAAGTGTCTGCGCCCTCTTTCAGTGTGGGCAGCGCAATCAGCCTCTGCCCCTGCAGCCGTGCCACCGGTACCGACGAAAGCCGTGCGAGCTGCGCACGTGCAGGCAAGGCCAGCCGTAGCGGTTGCATGCCCACGATCGTCGTGGACAGGTCCGGCCGCTGAATCGGTGGCATGCACAAACCAAGTGTTACCTTGTGGTCAACGATTTGCGCTTCATACGTCGCGGTGCTCATCTCGACGAACTGCAGTTCGACGTCCGGGAGTGTGCGGCGCAACTGCGGCACGAGCTTCGGCAGTACAGCGTAGCCGAGCGAAAACATGTAGCCGACAGACAGCCGCCCGCGCCGCCCCGACCCTACGGCGCGTGCAGCCTCGAACCCCTCGTGAGCCAACGCCAGCGCTTCGCGCGCGCGGGCGAAGAGCGCGCTTCCCGCGTCTGTCAGTCGCATTCCGGTGGATTCGCGCACAAAGAGCGCCGTGCCGAGTTGTGCCTCGAGGTTGCGAATCTGGACGGACAGCGGCGGTTGCGCCATATGCAGGCGCTCGGCGGCCTTGCCCACGCTGCGGGCCTCGGCTACGGCAACGAAATAACGCAGGCTCTTAAGGTCCATAAGTCATACGATTCCCATATGGCCTGATTGTGAACGAGTATTGGACCGGGTGGGGAGGTGCGTGTCAACTTTGATTCGTCGCCGGTCACTTGAGCCGGAATCTCCCAGGGTGTTTCGGATGAATGAGGAACTTTGCTTTTTGCCTGCGGTGCGGCTTCGCGAAGCGATAACCGCCCGCGAGATTTCCCCGGTCGAAGTGACGCGTGCCGTGCTGGACCGTGCCACCCGGCTTCAATCGAACCTCAACTGCTTCATCACGCTGTGCCCGGACGAGGCCATGCGCGAGGCACGGGCCGCAGAGCAAGCGCTCATGCGCGGGGAGCCTGCAGGATTGCTGCATGGCATTCCTTACGCATGCAAGGACCTGGTGAACACGCAGGGAGTGCGTACGACCTTCGGCTCGCTGCTGTTCGCGGACAACGTTCCGACCGAGGACGCGGTAGCCACCGCCCGGCTACGCCGCCAGGGAGCCATCCTCATCGGGAAAACGACCACATCGGAATTCGGCGCGAAGTGCCTGACCGATGCCCCTCTGTTTGGACGCACTGGCAATGCCTGGCACCCTGACCGCACCAGCGGTGGCTCCAGCGGCGGCGCGGCGGTGGCAGTAGCGACCGGCCTCGCCCCGATAGGCATCGCCACAGACGGGGGCGGTTCCACCCGCATTCCGGCGGCCTGCAATGGTGTCGTTGGCCTGAAGCAAAGCATCGGGTTGGTGCCGCATTCTCAAGTGGAGGATGCCTTCGGCAACCTCACCTACGTCACCCCTATCTCGCGCACGGTGGCCGACACTGCCTTGATGCTCCAGGCAATGGCCGGCGAAGACGCGTCGGACCCGTGGTCTGCCGGCGTACAGGCCACCGATTACCTCGGTGAAATGCGGTCTGTCACTGACCTGCGGCATAAGCGGATCCTGTTCGCAAGCGCGCCGCCAGGCCGACCGCTCGCGGCAGATGTGGCCGCGTGTTTCGCCTCTGCCCTGGAGCGGTTGCAGGACCTGGGTGCGGAGCTCGCAGAAATGCCTGGCTCGGGCTTCAACATCGAGCCGCTCTGGCGAACCATCAACCACACCGTATGGCGAGCGCGCTTCGGTCAGATGGCCCGGGAGCAGCCTGACCGGCTCAGCCCTTCGCTGTTGCAGCAGCTGGCCCTTGCCAATGACTACAGTGCGGTCGACTACCAACGGGCCAACTTCGAACGCACCCGGCTGTTCCGGCACGTGCAGGCGCTGCTGCGTGACCACGACTTCATCGCCGTTCCCACCATTGCGCGCACTGCGCTGCCGATTGATCAGGATCTGTTCGGGCAGATAGAGATCGATGGCCGGCTGTACGACGAGGTGCGATCCAACTGGTTCCCCTGGACCATGCCGTTCAACCTGACCGGCCACCCCGCCATCACCCTGCCTTGCGGCTTTGGCCGTGACGGACTGCCCATCGGGTTGCAGTTGGTGGGTCGTCTGCGCGGGGAGTCCGACCTTCTCGGCGCGGCTGCGCTGTTCGAGGCTTCCCAGGATCTCTTGTCCCGCTGGCCAGATGTGGAGGTGGCAAGATGAAATCGATACGCCGTTTGCTTGCGGTTGGCTCGGTGGCCGCCCTGGCCGCCCTGGCAGCGAACCCGGCCTGCGCGCAAGCCTCTGCGACGAACGCAACGCCCTTGCGGCTTGTTGTCGGCTTCCCGCCCGGGGGGGCGCTGGACACCCTCGCGCGCGCGCTGGCAGACCAGCTGCGCTTGGCAGGCATGGGCACGGTGATCGTGGAAAACAGGCCGGGCGCATCGACACGCATCTCCATCGACGCCGTGAAACGGTCGCAGCCGGACGGCCGGACTGTGCTGCTTTCATCGAATGCGCCGCTGGTCATCTTCCCGATGACCTACCGACGGCTTGATTATGACGTCGATCGCGACTTCATTGCCGTGGCTCAGCTTGCAGAAGTCCCCACGGTGATATCGGCGGGCGCGGATCGCCCCTACAAGACGCTGCAGGAGTACGTGAGCTGGGTCCGTGCGAACCCTGCGCAGGGCAATATCGGCCTCACCTCGCTGGGCGGGACACTGCATTTCGCCATCCTCGGCATGGGGCAAACGGTAGGCGTCCCTCTCAGGCCGGTGGCCTACAAAGGAGGCGCGCCGCTTGTGACGGACCTCGTGGGCGGGCACGTTCCGCTAGCCACAGACGCCCTGGCCAGCCAGCTGGAGCTTTATCGCGCAGGAAAGATTCGCATCCTGGCCGTCTCTGGCACCCATCGAAACGCGGCCCTTCCCGATGTGCCGACCGTGCGCGAGGCTGGCATCGGCGCATTCGATCACGCGAATGCGTCGTACAGCGCCTTTGTGCCTGCGGGAACGCCCCCGGATGTAGTGCAACGGTTGGAGCGGACGTTCGTCGCCGCCATGCACAAACCGCAGATGAAAGTCTTGTTGTCGCGTGTCGGTCTGGAAGCAACGGGTCTGCCTGGCGCGACCGTGACCCGCACGCTGCACGCCGAGCGCGAGTTCTGGCGTCCGCTCGTCCAGGCATCGGGATTCCGCAACGAGGACTGAGCAGGCTCACGCAGACCACCAAAGCCATAGTAAGGAGACAAAGACATGAGAAGCGATACCGCCCAGCTAGCTTTCCCCGCGATGCCCGACGGCATGGATCCGGCCGAGTGGCGGCTGCGCTGCGACCTCGCAGCGTGCTATCAGCTCACCGACCTCTATGGAATGTCCGACCTCGCGTCGACGCACATCTCGGTCCTGCTGCCCGGGCCCGAACACCATTTCCTGGTCAACCCGCTGGGCACGCTTTTCGACGAGATGACGGCTTCGGCCCTGCTCAAGGTGGACCTGGCCGGCCGCGTCGTGGAGGGCGATCCGTCGCTGCTCAACCCCGCCGGCTTCATCATCCACAGCGCCATTCACATGTCGCAGTCTGATCTGCTATGCGTCATGCACAGCCACACGCGCGCCAACAACGCTGTCGCGATGCAGGCCATGGGGCTGCGACCTCTCAGCCAGAAGGCCTGCGTCATGCTGGACTTTCTCGGCTACCACGACTACGAGGGCGCGGCGCTCGATGAGGACGAACGGCAGCGACTGGTGCGCGACCTCGGCCCGGAAGGCCGCGTTCTGATCCTGCGCAACCACGGTGCGCTCACGGTTGGCCGCAGTGTGGGTGAGGCGTTCTGCTGGATGCTGCGCCTGGAGACGGCATGTCAGTACCAGATTGATGGCCAGGCCGCTGGCGTGCCCCTTCAGGCATTGTCCGAGGCCACCATCCAGCATACCCGCGCTCAGGGGCGCAAGATGCTCGGTCCTGGCGGCTTCCTGGAGGTTGGCAAGGTCGAATGGCCTGGCCTCTTGCGCAAGCTCGAGCGGGAGCGCGGTACCTCGTACCGCACTTGAGAGTCTGCCTTGGCGGCTGCAGCTGCGGCCTAGAAGATCGAGAAGGTAATCGACTTCGCAACCGCGTCGCGGATATGCTGGATGCGCTCCCGGTTCAACTGCTCCGCCGCAGCGCCATCGCCGCGAGCGATGGCATCCAGCAACTTCTCGTGTTCCTCGATCGCGGCTTCCATGCGGCCCGGCAGCATGGCGGTTCGATTGCCCATCAGGCGCAACTGGTTCTCGATGTCGAGGACGTACTCAGCCAGCGTGTCGCTGCGGCAGCATTCGACGAGCACACGGCGAAACGCCAGCGCGTGGTCAAGATAGCCGGGGACATCCCCCTTCTTTGCGCAGGCAGTCAGTTGCTGGAACAACTTATTCAGCTTCTGCAGGTGCGCGGCATCCATATGCCGCGTCGCCAGACGTGCCACCAGACCCTCGAGCACCTCGCGGATGTCCAGCAGCTCAAGCACATCTTCTGGCGTCAGCTGCCTCACCGTGACACCGACGAACGGCGTCCGGGTGACGAGCCGCTCGGTCTCGAGTTGGCGGATAGCCTCCCGGATGGGCGTGCGGCTCACTTCGAATTCCGCCGCAAGATCCTGCTCTGTCAGTTTTGCGCCTGGCCGCAAGTCTCCGCGCAGGATGGCGGAGCGAATCCGCTCGCTGACCTGCTCCACGGACAGCGGCTGTGGATCCCGTTTTCGCAATGCGCTCGATTTTGCTGTGCTCATTCAGACAGTATACAGAAGATGTGACGCGCTTCAACGGACAGGCAGGTACCGGCCAGCCATGACCGGGACCCGCAGCACGAGGAGGTGAACGGCCATCACTCCAGGCGAGCGCCGGACGCCTTGACGACGTCCGCCCACCGTCCCATTTCGCCGCGCAGGAAGGTCCTGAATTCCGCCGCAGTGCTGCTGCGCGGGCGGCCGCCCAAGGCGGCGATCCGTTGGGACAGTTCGGGAGACTGGACGATCCTGGCGAGCTCGGCGCTCACCCTGTCCACGACAGGTTTCGGGGTGCCGGCGGGCGCGAGCAGACCCACCCACGGGACCACGTCGAAGTCTTCCATGCCCAGGCCGCTCTCGGCGACTGTCGGTACGGACGGCAGTGCGGTCAGGCGCTCCCGGGAACTCACCGCAATGGCACGCACCTTGCCGCTGGCGAGGTAGGGCTGCGCGCCCGCAAAGGCATCGAAGGCTACCTGCACCTCACCTGCCGCAAGGTCGGTCAGCGACTTGGCGGAACCGGCATAGGGGACATGCGTCATTTCCATGCCGGTTCGCCGCAGGAGCTCCGACATCGCAAGATGGGACACCGAACCGTTGCCGGGGGACGAATAGTTGACCTTTCCCGCGTTCGCCTTCGCGTAGGCAATCAGCTCCTTCAGCGAGTGAATGGGAAGCGCGCTATTAACCATCAGCAGGAGCGGCGCATCGTAGACCAGGCCGATCGGCTCGAAATCTCGAGCCGTGTCGTAACGCAGGTTCCGATACAGGGAAGGATTGCCAGCCAGGGCCGCCGAAGCCGACAGCGTCATCACGCTGCCGTCAGCGGGCATGCGCGCAACCGCTGCCAGCGCCAGGCTGCCGGACTGCCCCGGCATGTTCTCCACGATCAGCAACCGCCCGATCGCCGGACCGAGGCGGTTGGCCAGGATCCGGGCGACCACGTCGACAGACTGGCCCGAGGGGTAACCCACAATCAATTTACCCGTTTCCTTCTGCGCGAAGGCTGCGCCGCTGACGAACAGAACAGCGACAACAGCCACCTGGAATACGCGTCGGACGATTGCCATGGTTGGTCTCCTTGCTGCTTGATTTTGCTGCGGGCAGCTTATGCGCCGAGCATCTTGATGATGGAGGAAAAGTCGAGCCGGCCACGCCCGGCGGCGCAATGCATCGCGTAGACGGAGGCGGCCGCCGCGCCCAGCAAGGCCGGCGACTGGCTCGCAACCGCAGCCTGCTCCGCCAGCCGCAAGTCCTTCAACATCAGCTCGGAAGCGAAGCCGCCTTCGTACCCACGATTGGCCGGCGCGGACGCCACCAGGCCGGGCTCAGGCGCATAGCTCGTGAGCGCCCAGCATTGGCCGGAAGACGTCGACGCAATCTCGTAGAACCTCCGTGGATCCAGCCCCAGTCGCTTGGCCAGATGCAGGGCCTCGGAGACGGCCACCATGGAAATGCCTGCCAGCATGTTGTTGCAGATCTTTGCCGCCTGGCCGGCGCCCGCCGCGCCTGCATGGAAGATGTTCTTGCCCATCGCGCGCAGCAGTTCGAGGGCACGCGCGAAGGCTGATTCAGTGCCTCCGACCATGAACGTGAGCGACCCCGCCGCCGCGCCGCTTACGCCGCCGGAAACGGGAGCGTCAAGCGTGACCAGCCCCTTCTTGCGCAGCGTTTCGTGGAAGACAGCGCAGGACGCGACATCGATCGTCGAGCAATCGATCACAAGCGCTCCAGGCGCGAGCGGCAGCGTGTCTGCCGTGAGCACGTCCAGCACATGCCGACCGCTGGGCAGCATGGTGATGACAACCTCCGCCCCGGATACCGTTTCCTCGACCGAAGCCCGCGGCCCGAGGCCCGCATGCAATGCGCGCTCCATCGAGCTCGCGTTGAGATCGAAGCAGCGAACCTCATGCCCTGCCTCCTTCAGTCGGCACGCCATAGGAAATCCCATATTGCCCAACCCGATGAAACCGATCGCAGCCATTCTTGTCTCCTCGTAACGAGCGTCTTAGTTCATGTTGAAGATCACGGTCTTCTTGTGCGTGAAGTGGTCCAGCATTGCCTCCAACGACGCCTCGCGGCCAAGGCCGGATTGCTTCACGCCCCCGTAGGACAATCCAGGCTGGACCACGATGTTCTGGTTCACCTGCACGAAGCCTGCCTGCAGGCGTCGGGTGGCATCCAGCGCGGTCTTCAGGTTCTGCGTCCAGATGGTTGCAGCCAGTCCGTAGTCGCTGTCGTTGGCCTGTGCCACGGCTTCTTCGTAACTTGAGAAGCGGATCACGCACGTCACGGGTCCGAAGATTTCTTCGCGCGCCAGCCGGGATGTGTTGTCCAGGCCGGTAAAGATGACCGGCCTGACGAACAGGCCTTCCCGAAGCGACTCATCCGCAGGCAACTGGGAGCATTCGAGCGCCCGGGAATGAGGCTCGGCCCGACCGCTTTCGATGTAGCCGAGAATCTTGTCGAGCTGGGTGCGCGAGATGACCGTGCCGATGTCCGTCGCTTCATCCAGCGGGTCACCCATCTTCAGCGCGTCAACTCGCTCCTTGAGCAAGGCGACGAATTCTTCGTGCACCTTCTCGTGCACGAAAATGCGGCTGGCGGCCGTGCAGCTCTGTCCCTGGCGGGTGAAGCGCATGCCGCTCACCGCGCCGGCGACGGCCTTCGCGATGTCGGCGTCGTCCATGACGATCATCGGGCTCTTGCCGCCGAGTTCCAGCGTGACGGGGATGAGCTTCTCTCCGGCCGTGCGCGCCACGATTCTTCCGGTTTCGACGGAGCCGGTGAACGTCACCTTGCCGACCGCGGGGTGCGCGACCAGGGGCGCCCCGCATTCGGGGCCGAAGCCCGAGACGATGTTCAGCACCCCGGCGGGCAGCGCCTGGTTCATGATCTGGCAGAGCCTCAGGACCGCCAGCGGCGCCTCTTCGGCCGATTTCACGACGACCGTGTTGCCGGCCACCAGCGCCGGGGCGATCTTCAGCGCCATCAGCATCATGGGGGCATTCCAGGGAATGATGACGCCCACCACCCCGATCGGTTCGCGCTGCGTGAGTGTCAGCATGTCCGGGCTGAACGGCACGGTTTCGCCCTTGAGTTCCGAAGCCAGGCCGCCGTAGAACTGCAAAGCGTCGGCAACGACGGAGGCTTCGACCCGGCTCTCGGTGCGCAGGGCCTTGCCGGTTTCGAGCGCCACCAGCCGGCCCAGTTCCTCCACGTGCTCGCCAATCAGGCGCGCGCAGTCGGCCAGCAGCGCGCCACGCTTGCGAGCCGGCATCGCGGCCCACGCGGGCTGCGCCTGGGCCGCCGCACGCACTGCGCGGTCGACGTCGCTTGCGTCGCTTTCAGCCGCGTGCCCGATCTCGCGTCCGGTTGCAGGGTTGGCTACCGGGAAAGTGTTTCCCGAGCGCGCCCCCACCAGGCCGCCGCCGATCAGGTTGTAGCCGCTTATCGCGCGAGCCAGACGGTGCGGATCGATGTCCGCCGTGAGCTTGTTCTGCGTCATTATCGGCCTCCTTTCACTTGGCGACGGGCGCCACTGCCGGCCAGCGCTTCTTTACCTTAATCACGCGAGCGCTGCCCCGGCGCACAAACCGGCGTGTGTCGTCCGTGGCCGCCTGGTAGTCCCAGGCGGGCTGAATGCCCTCGGGCAGCGAGTTGATAAATTTGCGGCGTGCCTGGCTGGCAAGCACCTGCTGCGTGATTGCAGCGGGATCCCATCGGGAGAGCACGCGTGCCTTGAACTCGGCAAGCACCTGCGGCTGCTCTTGCGCGATGTTCACCAGCTCGTTCGGGTCGGCCTCCATGTCGAAAAGCAGGTCTGGATGGCCATGGGTGTACACGTACTTGTATCGGCCACGGCGCAGCATGCAGCATGGACCCGTGACGCCCTCGGCGGTGTACTCGACGAACGCTTCCGCCTCGCCGTCGTCATCGCCCGTTGCGACCAGCGGCACGAGGCTGCGTCCGTCGATCGGCTCGACCCAGGCCGGCGTTTGGCCATCCATCGCAAGATCCAGCAATGTGGGGAGCAGGTCCACGTGGGAAACCGGCTCCGCGATTCGCCGGGGTTCGCGCTTGCGCGGGTCGTAGACGAGCAGCGGAACCTTGGCCGACCAGTCGAAGAACACCCGCTTGAACCACATGCCGCGCTCGCCCAGCATGTCGCCATGATCGGAAGTGAACACGACGATGGTGTTGTCCGCGAAGCCCGCGCGCTTGAGCGTCTCCAGAAGACGGCCCACTTTGTCGTCGACGTAGCTCACCATCGCATAGTAGGCGTGGCGCGCACGCCGCACCTGTTCGTCGGTCGCCCCTTGCTTGTCCAGCCCGTGGGAATACTGCACCCACTGGCTGAGCTTGTCGCGCTCCTGCATCGGCATGTCGCCGACGACAGGCAGGTTGATCTCCTCAGGCGAGTAACGATCCAGGTACTCGGGCAGGATGTGATACGGCGGATGGGGGTGCGTATAGGAAACGCACATGAAGAACGGCTGCTCGTCTTCCCTCGCGAGGTCGTACAGACGCTGGATCGCCTTCGCCTCGACCTCCTCGTCGTAATCGAGTTGCAGGCTGCGGAAGCAAGAGCCGCTTTCATCCACAGTACTCAGGTTGTGCCCAGGTGAGTAGAAGCTGAACTCGCCCTCCGCCCAGTCCGCTGCCCAGCCGAAGTCCGCCGGGTAGATGTCGGTGGTAAGGCGCTCCTCGAAGCCGTGCTTCTGGTCAGGGCCGACGAAGTGCATCTTCCCGCCGAGGATGGTCTTGTAGCCCTGCTGCGCAAGGTAATAAGGCAGCGTGGGCGTGGCAGCCTGGAACTCGCACGCGTTGTCGAACGCGCCGATGCGCGTGGCGAACTGGCCTGCAAGCAGCGAGGACCTGGCAGGTGCGCACAAGGGAAAGTTGCAGTAGGCGTTGTCAAAGACTGCGGACCGTTCGGCGAGCGCCTGGAGGTGAGGCGCCTTCACGACGGTGTTGCCGTGGAAGGGCAAAACCGGTGCCGAGAGTTGGTCGGCCATGATGAAAAGAATGTTGGGCTTGCGCATGAGTCTCCTTTTTTGCACAACGGTTGCATTTCCGTTGTATACAACATAGAGTAGGAAATACGATCTGACAAGAGGAGAACGCGTGACCGACCCAACATCCTTGCCACTTTCGGGGATACGTGTCCTGGACCTCACCAGGGCGCTTGCGGGCCCCTTCTGCACGATGGTCCTGGGCGACCTGGGCGCCGACGTGATCAAGGTCGAGCCCGCGGGCGGGGACATGATCCGCCACTGGGGGCCTTTCGACCGCGGCACCAGCGCTTACTACCTGAGCGGCAACCGCAACAAGCGCGGGATCGCCGTCAACTTCCGCGATCCTCGCGCGCTTGACCTGCTGCGCGATCTCGCCGGCCAGTACGACGTGATCGTGGAGAACTTTCGCGCCGGCGCCATGGAATCCATGGGTCTTGGGTACGAGGCGCTTGCCGAAGCGAACCCTCGGCTCATCTATGCGAGCGTCACCGGTTTCGGCCGTACGGGACCAGCGAGTCAACGTCCCGGGTTCGACCAGATTGCCCAGGGGTACTCCGGACTCATGAGCGTGACGGGCATGCCGGAATCGGGACCGGTCAGGGTGGGTGTGGCGATCGGCGACCAGACTGCCGGGATGTGGTGTGCCATCGGCATCCTGGCTGCCGTAGCGCAGCGCCATGCAACCGGGCGCGGTCGGCGGGTGGAAACCTCACTGTTGGCGGGACTCGTCGGACTCATGAGCGTACAGGCCCAGCGTTACCTGAGCCTGGGGGAGATTCCCGGTCTTGCCGGGAATACGCACCCTGTGATTGCGCCGTATGGGGTATTCCAGACCGCGGATGGGCCATTGAACATCGCACCGGCGACAGCCGAGATGTGGAAGCGCCTCTGCGAGGTGCTTGGATTGCAAGAGCTGATCGATGATCCGCGCTACGCGACGAATGCAGCGCGGATCGAGCGGCGCGCCGAGCTCAAGGAGGTGATCGAGGCCAGGCTGAAGGCGCACAGCCGCAAGGAGTGGACGCAACGGCTGCTGGCGGCAGATATTCCAGCTGGCCCGATCTACAACGTCGCGGACGTCTTTGCTGACGAGCAGGTCATTCACTCCCGGCTTGTGGAGCAAGTCCAGCACGCAGAGCTGGGTTGCATCCGGCAAGTCGGCAGCCCGATCGCCTTCGACGGCCGCCATGGGAAATCCATTCGCCGCGCGCCGCCCATGCTCGGCGAGCACACGTTTGACGTCCTTCGGGAACATGGATTCCCCACGTCCGACCTGGAAGCACTGGCGCGCGAAGGCATCATCCTGCAACACGGCCACGACCCCAAGCCATGAAATCCGCAAACCCTACCCTTGAAATCGCCGGCGGGACGGCGACGATCACACTTCGGCGCCCCTCCGAGCACAATCGGCTTGACCCCGACGATATCGGGGTCCTGCTGCGGCTCGTGGAACAAGTGAGGCGCGACCCGACCTTGCGGCTGCTCGTGCTGACGGGCGAAGGCGAGAAGACCTTCTGTTCGGGCTATACCCTGAGCCAGATCGGCACCCGCCTGGACCGCTCGCTCGAAGACATGATCGACGCCCTGGAAACCCTCGAGCTCCCGACTTTATGCGCGATGAACGGCAGCGTCTACGGTGGTGGCACCGACCTCGCGTTGGCCTGCGATTTCCGGATCGGCGTCCACGGTTGCAAGCTGTTCATGCCCGCCGCGAAGTTTGGGCTGCACTACTACCCAGGGGGTCTGCGGCGCTTCGTCTCGCGCCTGGGCTCTCCGGCAGCCAAGAAGATCTTCCTGACTTCCATGACGCTCGAAAGCGAGGAATTGCTCCGGGTCGGCTTTCTCACTGACCTTGTCCGCCGCGAGGACCTCGCCGCTGCCATCGACATGTATGCCGAATGCATTGGGCGTTGCGACCCGGCCGCTGTTCGTTCCATGAAGCGGCACATCGATGCGATTGCCGGCGGTGAATGGAACGAAACCATCGGCAGGTCGGCCTATGAAGCCTCCCTGCGCTCAGAAGAGACTGCGCGACGCCTTGCCGAGCTCGCGGCCAGGTAGACGGCCACGCAGCATGCGCTGCCAGTTGTCGCATGATGGGTGTTTCAATTGGTCCCGCAGCAGGTGCCGGGGGTTATCCCCGGTGGCGACAAGACGCCCCCGTCCTGTCGCCCGGGATATCTTCGAAACTCACACGGAGCACATACCTCCGTCCACGAGGAGTTCGCTGCCGGACCTTCCATGGCGGCGACACGCGCGGCTATACGGACTATCCCCGCTCAATCCCTTCCTCATCGAGACGCTGACAGCACCACCCCCTGCACCCACCCGCACCAGGCTCAGCCCAGCGCACGCACGGAACTGCTGATGGCACGCGCACATTGCAGCAACGGCGGCGCCAGCCTGGCCTGCGCCTCTTCCAACGACCAGCGGCCGGTGGGCGCCACCACATGGATGGCACCCACCGGCCGTCCGTTGCCGCCGATCACCGGCGCGGCAATCGTCATGTCTCCGAGAAACAGTTCCTCGCTATTTACCGCATAGCCCCGCTGGCGCGCTTCACGCAGCGTCGCCACGATTTCCGCGATATCCGTGCGTGTATACGGCGTGTGCGCGACGCGTTCCGAGCGCTCGATCAGCGTCAGCGCCTCGCCTTCCGGCAAAGCGCTCAGGTAGGCGCGGCCGGAGCCGGTGCAATACATGGGGATGCGGCTGCCAATCGGCATGTGCACCGGCACGAACTGGGCGCTGACAAAGCGTGCGACGTACACCATGTCCGCCTGGTCTGGCTCCGTCAGGCAGGTGGTTTCCGTCGTCAGCTTGGTCAGTTCCGACAGGAATGGATTGGCCACGTCGATCAGCGGATCGGCGGCCAGGTAATTGAATCCGATCCTCATCACCCGCGGCGTCAACTGGTAGCGCCGTGTCTTGGGATGTTTGCGCAGGTAGCCCAGGTGCTCCAGCGTGAAAACCATGCGCTGTGCGGAACTCTTGTTGATGCCAGCCGCCTCGGCAACCTCGCCGATGGTCATGGTGCGCCGCACGGCGCTGAAGGCGGCCAGCACGGCCTGCCCTTTTTCCAGCGACTGGTTGAACAGCAGGCTGGCCGCTTCTTCGACCGGGGGATGTGAGTCTGGCATCACTGTAGACCTCAGGGTTGGCGTCATAAGAATCGCATATCGATTCATATGAAGCAACTAGTGGTTTTTATCTATTACTTATTGATCGATGCAGATCGAATATTGGCATGCAGGTTGCGTAAACCGCGAAACGCGCACCTTGGCGCGCCCCCTGACCCCCAAGCTAGGAGTGTTCCCATGTCTATCGCCACCATTTCCCGCCGCGCCGCACTGGTTCTGTGCGTGGCCGGCACCCTTTCGACCGCTTCGTTCGCCTGGGCCCAGGGAGGTGCACCAACCTACAACGTGGGCGCGACGGCCACAGGCGTGCCGTTTACATTCCTCGATGTGAAGACCAACAGCATCCAGGGCATGATGGTCGACACGGTAACCGCCGTGGGCAAGGCTGGCGGCTTCAACGTCAATGTGCAGCAAACCGCGTTCGCGGCACTGATTCCTTCGCTGACCTCCAGCAAGATCGACATCATCTCGGCGGCGATGCTCAAGACGCCCGCGCGGCAGCAAGTGGTGGATTTCAGCGAGCCGGTCTACTCCTACGGCGAGGGGCTGATCGTCAAGAGCGAGGACAACTAGGCCTACACCACGCTGGATGAGCTCAAGGGCGAGACCGTCGGCGCGCAGGTCGGCACGGTGTTCCTCGACATGCTCAACAAGAAGGGCATCTTCAAGGAAGTGCGCAGCTACGACTCGATCGCGGACATGACGCGCGACCTGTCGCTTGGCCGCATCAAGGCAGGCCTGGGCGACCAGCCGCTGATCGCCTACCAGTTGCGCCAGCACGCGTTTCCGGGCGTCAAGCTCGTCACGAGCTACAAGCCGGTGAATGTGGGCGACGTCTGCCTGGTGGTTCGCAAGGGTGACGCCGAAACGCTGGCAAAGGTCAACAAGGCCATCGCGCAGATCAAGGCCGACGGCACGCTGGCGAAGATCGTCCAGAAATGGGGGCTGTAACAGCCATGGACGGCGCAACGTTCCTCAACCACGCGCGCGAGTTCCTGCCGATCCTGCTTCAGGGCGCGGTGGTCACGGTACAGGTGACCGTGCTGTCGTTCCTGCTCAGCAGTGTCATCGGGCTGGGGCTGGCGCTGATGAAGCTGTCTCCCGTCAGCGTGCTCTCCAACGGGGCGGCGGCGGCGATCAATGTGATCCGCGGCCTGCCGATCATCGTCCAGCTTTTCTATATCTACTTCGTGCTGCCGGAGGCGGGTATCCAACTCACCGCCTTCCAGGCGGGTGTGATCGGGCTTGGCATTGCCTACTCCGCCTACCAGGCCGAGAACTTCCGCGCGGGCATCGAGGCCGTCGATCCCGGCCAACGCGAGGCGGCCCAGGCGATGGGCATGCGCGGACCGCTCATCATGCGCCGCGTGATCCTGCCGCAGGCCTTCCGCATCGCGCTGCCGCCCTATGGCAATACGCTGGTGATGATGCTCAAGGACTCGTCGCTCGTTTCCACCATCACCGTGGCGGAGATGACGCGCGCGGGCCAGCTGATCGCGTCGTCGACGTTCCAGAACATGACGGTCTACACGCTGGTGGCCCTGCTCTACCTGCTGATGAGCCTGCCGCTGGTCTATGGCCTGCGCCGCCTGGAGCAGCGCTTCGGTGCCGGGAGGAAGAAGGCATGATCGACATCCAGAACCTGCAGAAGCACTTCGGCAATCACCACGTGCTGCGCGGCGTCAGCCTGCATGTCAGCAAAGGCGAGGTGGTCTGCCTGATCGGCCCGTCCGGCTCCGGCAAATCCACCGTCCTGCGCTGCATCAACGGGCTGGAATCCTATGACGGCGGCGAGATCCGCGCGTTCGGGGAGCGCGTGGACCGGGACAGCAAGGACATCCATCGGCTGCGCAGCCGCATGGGCATGGTGTTCCAGCGCTTCAACCTGTTCCCGCATCGCACTGTGCTTGAAAACGTGATGGAAGGCCCGGTCTACGTGAGAGGCGAGAGCCGCGACAAAGCCCGCGCCGATGCGATGAGCCTGCTCGACAAGGTCGGGCTGGCGGCAAAGGCACAGGCG
This sequence comes from Ralstonia pickettii DTP0602, assembly GCA_000471925.1. NCBI lineage: Bacteria > Pseudomonadati > Pseudomonadota > Betaproteobacteria > Burkholderiales > Burkholderiaceae > Ralstonia > Ralstonia pickettii. Next base: position 1,690,105 of record CP006667.1, on the reverse strand, counting down.
CACCCGGCACAACTCTCCGGCGGCCAGCAGCAGCGCGTGGCGATCGCCCGCGCGCTGGCAATGAAGCCCGAGGCCATGTTGTTCGATGAGCCGACCTCGGCCCTCGACCCTGAACTGGTCGGCGACGTACTCGAGGTCATGCGCGACCTCGCGCGCGAAGGCATGACCATGATCGTGGTCACGCATGAAATGGGCTTTGCGCGGGAGGTGGCCGACCGCGTCTGCTTCCTGCACAGCGGCACCATCGTCGAAGAAGGCCCCTCCGCGCAGGTACTGGGCGCGCCCCGCCAGCCGCGCACCCAGGACTTTCTGCGCCGCGTGCTGCACAAGCCGGCCGAGGCAACGGGAGACCTCGCGTTATGACCCTCACTCAGTTCGCGCCGGAGCAGCCAGGCTGCGCCGCCCCGCTGCCGCCGTCGCTGTGGGCCGCCACCGCCCCACCAGCCCCCGCCACACCCCCGTTGCGGGATTCGAGGACGGTCGATGTGCTTGTGATCGGCGGCGGCTACACCGGCCTGTCGACGGCGTTGCACCTCGCCGAGGCCGGGGCCCAGGTGTGCGTGGTCGAAGCCAATGAGCCTGGCTGGGGTGCATCGGGGCGCAACGGCGGGCAAGTCAATCCCACGCTGAAGCACGATCCGGACGAGCTGGTCCGGATGCTTGGCGGCGCGCGCGCCGAACCCCTGATCGACGCCGTTTCGCGCTCCGCCGACCTGGTCTTCGACCTGATCGCCCGCCACGGCATTGACTGCCAGCCGGTGCGCAGCGGCTGGCTGCAGCTCTCCTATTCGCCCAAGGCCGTGCCGGCCATGCACGCACGAGCGCGTCAGTGGCAACGTCGTGGCGCGCCTGTCGAAATGCTCGACCAGGCGGAAGTGGCGCGGCGCGTCGGGACGCAGGCGTTCGCAGGCGGTTGGCTCGATGGCCGCGCAGGTGCCATCCAGCCGCTGACCTACGTGCGCGGACTGGTCCGGGCGGCACAGCACGCGGGAGCCGCCATCCATGGTGGCAGCGGCGTCACGGCGCTGGTGCGGCAAGGTGCGAAGTGGGTGGCGAACATTGCGACGGGCGCGACCGTCACTGCCGACCGCGTGGTGATTGCCACCAACGGCTATACCGGTCCGCTCTGGCCCGGCCTGCAGCAGACGCTGCTCAGCGCCAACAGCTTTATCGTGGCCACGCGCCCGCTCGAAGGCGAGAATGCCCGGGCCATCCTTGCGCGCGGCGAGACGGCGTCGACCTCGCAACGCCTGCTGCTTTACTTCCGCAAGGACCGCGCCGGGCGGCTGCTGATGGGGGGGCGCGGCTTCTTTGCCGATCCACGCCAGCCGCAGGATTTTGCGCATCTGGAGCGTTCTCTGGCGCTGCTGTTCCCGCAGTTGGGGCCACTGGAATATGAGTACCGCTGGGCAGGCCGCATCGCCGTCACCCGCGACTTCATGCCGCATATCCACGAACCGGCCCCCGGCGTGACGATGGCGGTGGGGTGCAACGGACGGGGCATCGCGCTGTGCACGAGCTTCGGCAAGCATCTGGCGGCCAGGCTGACGGCGAATGGCGCGCCATTCCCCTACCCGGTTTCGCCGCTGGCGCCGATTCCGCTGCATGGCCTGCAGCGCTTCTATATCGCCGCCGGGGTCGCCTGGTACAGTTTGCTCGACAAGTTTGGCTGATCGCACTGTCCACCCAGAGCTTTTGTCGCCCCCATGCACGCTGAAAGACCGTAGCGCAGCTACCCCTTATCTGAACTGCCCGCGAAGCGCTCGATCTTGCGGGTCGGCCCGGAGACGACCAACAGGTCTTTCGGCTGGACCATGGTGGTGGCTGTCGCGTGCTCGAATTCTTCGTTGGCACGCTTGATGCCAACCACCGTGACGCCGAAATGCTCACGTACCCTGGACTCCAACAGCGTCTTGTTGTGGGTGGATGCCGGCGCATGGATCCTGGCGATGGCAAAGCCATCTTCGAATTCGATGAAATCGATCATCTTGCCTGTAATCAGGTGTGCAACCCGCGCTCCCATGTCTGCTTCCGGGAAGACGACGTGGTGCGCACCGATGCGTTGCGCGATCTGCCCATGCTCGGCGGTAAAGGCCTTGACCCAGATATCCTTGATCTCGAGTTCGGTCAGCGTCATCAAGGTCATCAGGCTGGACGACATATCCGTGCCAATGCCGACAATGGCGTGAGAGAAATCGGCCACGCCGAGCTGGCGCATCACGTTCACATCGGTCGAGTCGGCCTGAACCGCGCAGGTCAATACATTCGACCAGCGCTGCACCAGTTCGGCATCCCTGTCGATGCCCATGACATCGTGTCCCAGGCGCATGAGCGATTGCGCCACGGAACTGCCAAAACGCCCAAGCCCGATCACGACGATGCTGTCGCCTGCGGAGAAGGCGAACTGTTCGGTAAATAATCTAGCCAACAATTGGGTGCTCCTCGGGATAGCGGTATGGCGTGCGATGTTCGCCCATTGCCAGGGAAACCGCGAGCGTGATGGTGCCGACCCGGCCGGCATACATGAGCCCGGCCAGAATAAGCTGGCCGGAAGCCGGCAGGTCCGCCGTGATGCCGGTCGACAAGCCAGCCGAGCCGAAGGCCGCAATGACCTCGAAGATGACTTGATCGGTCGGGAACTCGGTGACGAACAGGATGGCCAATGTCCCTAGCGTAGTCAAAGCGCTTCCCAGCACCAATACCGTGATCGCCTGTCGCTGCGCCGAACTGCTGACCCGCCGCCCGAACGCCTCGCTGTCGCCGCGCCCGCGGATCTCGGCAATCACCAGCAATGCCAGGATGGCGATCGTGCCGACTTTGACGCCGCCAGCGGTACTCGCACTGCCGCCGCCGACGAACATCAGGAAGTAATGCAGCGCCATGCTTTCATGGGTCAGTGCGCTGATGTCGAACGAGTTGAAGCCGACGGTGCGGGCCGAGACCGAGGCAAACGCCGCGGACCAGAGCTTCTGGCCCGACGGCATCGCGCCGATGGTGAGTGCATTGCTCCATTCGAACAATAGCAGGCCAATAAAGCCCACCACGAACAGCACCGCCGTGGTCGCCAGGGTGAGCTTGCTATGCAGGGACCATCGGCGTGGACTAAAGGTCTTGTTGCGCAAGTCGTGCAGCACGGGAAATCCGATGCCACCGACGACGGCCGCCACCATCACCGGCGCCAGGATCCACTGGTCGGCCGCATAACGCATGAGGTTGTCCGGGTGCGTCGAGAAGCCGGCATTGTTGTAGGCGGAGATCGCGTGAAACACGCCGTCCCATGCGGCCTCGCGCCACGGAATGCCATAGGTGAAATGCAGCCTCGACGTCAGCCATGCCGTGAGGGCCAGTTCGACAGCGAACGTCACCACCAGTACCAGCTTGGCTACGCCGACCACATCGCCCAGACCGATCGCGTGGGTCTCGACCTGGGTGAGCAGCTTGGTCCGCAATCGCAGCGAACGATTGACCATCAGGCCAAGCAGCGTGGACGCGGTCATCATGCCAAAGCCGCCAAGCTGGAACAGCACCATGATGACTACCTGGCCGAAGCCGGACCAGTACGTTCCGGTATCCACGACTACCAGGCCGGTCACGCAGACCGCCGAGACCGAGGTGAAGAAGGCGGTCAGCCACGGCACGCTCCCATCGCCGATCCGGGCCCATGGCAACATCAGCAGTGCACTGCCCGCCACGATGGCCAGCAGGAACCCCATGGCGACGGCGCGGGCTGGATGCAGAGCTGCTCTCATGCCGGAATTGTGTCCCGAAGTCTGGCACAAATCCATGTTTCCAGACGAGCCGTTCGGCGTCCGCTGAAGCCCCACTCCCCGCCGGCCAGGCCGTCGATGGCCGAGGCAGGTTCAAGGGGCGCGGTGCCGGAGGCTCATGTAGAGCATGCGTCTCAACGTCCCGCCGCTTCTGCCGGCTTGCCCCGCGCCGATGCGGCATCGCTAGCCTTCCCCAAACTCCCGCCGACTGCGCGGTGCCTGCGGGCATTGCGCGTCCAGCGACTCCCGATACTTCACGCAGCCGCGCATGAACTGCGGCCAGTCGGGAACGACCGGAACCTGGCTGCTCGTGTCCGGCAGCAACGCCCACAGATCGGGGTGATGCCAGCACAAATCATGGCCGGAAGCATCCCGGTGCCGGCGTATGCCGGCGCGCAGTTTGCGCACTTCCTCGGCGAGCTGATCCCGGCTCATCGCATTGAGGTCGTCGTCCATAGCCTGCTCCTGACAGTCGTTTCGGAGAACCTGGATTCCTCGAATCCGGCGCACGTCGTCAACCGGTCAGACTGTACGCCGTACGTCCCGATACTACTCCCGCACGCACGCAAAAAAGGGCTCCCGAAGGAGCCCGCCCGGCTTGTTTCCGAAGGCTTGCGTAAAGCGCGTCAGGCAGGTACCTGCGTGCTAGCCGCCGCCTTTTCCTTCGAGAAGAGGCTCCTGGACGTTGCGACGTGATTCGCCAGCACTGGCCGCAGCACCATGATCGCCAGGAAGGCTGCGGTCAGGTCCATGCACGCCACCGTGTAGAGGACCGTCGACCAGGTACCGGTCGCCTCCATCATCAGGTTGCCGATCGGAACGAACAGTGCGCCGATACCCTTGGCGGTGTAGAGCACGCCGTAGATCTTGCCGATGTGCTTGGTACCGAAGGCGTCGCCGGCCAGGGCCGAGAACAGCGAGTAGACTTCGCCCCAGGCCAGGAACACCACCCCTGACAGGATCAGGAACGCATACGGGTTGCTGCCAAAGTAGCCGAGCGCAATGATGCCGATCCCTTCCAGCGTAAAGGCGATGACCATGGTCTTCTCGCGCCCGATATTGTCCGAGATCCAGCCGAACAGCGGACGCGAGATGCCGTTCATGATGCGGTCGAGCATCAGCGCCAGCGGCAAGGCGGCCATCACGAAGAAGTGCAGGTCGACCTTGAATTCCTTGACGCCGAGGTCCTTGGCGATGACACCGAGCTGGGCAACGGCCATCATGCCGCCGGTGACCACCAGGATGAACATCACCAGCATCAGCCAGAACAGCTTGGTGCACATCGCTTCCTTGAGCGTGTAGTCACGCGTGGCCTGGACCAGCTTCTGCGACGCCTTCACCTCATGCGCCTTGGGCGAGCGCAGGAACCACGCGGCGATAAACGCGAGGGAGCCTTGCAGCAGCCCGAAGAACAGGAAGGTGTGCTGGAAGCCCTGCGACTCGATCATGGCCGCGATGGGCAGGATCGTCGCCGCGGAGCCCGCGCCGTAACCGCCGGCGGTCAGGCCAACCGCGAGGCCGCGCCGGTCCGGGAACCACTTGAGCGCGTTGTTGATGCAGGTCGCATAAATCGAGCCCACGCCGAGACCGCCGACTGCCGCGCCGACATAGAAGCCCATCAGGGTGGTGGCCTGCGAATTGATGCACCACGCTGCGCCAATGAACAGCGCACCGAAGGCGACCATCAGCCGCGGGCCGAACTTGTCGATGAAGTAGCCCTCGATCGGCGCGAGCCAGGTCTGGACCAGCACGAACACCGTGAAGGCGATCTGGATGCTTGCGCGCGACCAGCCATAGGTATCCTGGATTTCCGGGACGAATAAGGTCCAGGCGTACTGGATATTGGCGGTGGCGATCATGCAAACGACGCCAACGAGCAGCTGGGTCCACCGGGCGGCTTCGGGGACCTGGGGATTGGGGCGAAATGCTGCCGACGGATTACTCATGGCGCGCTCCTTGAATCGTCTGATTTGGCTGATCCGAGAGTGCGGACGGGTATGCGGACGCGCTGCGCCCCAGCTTGGATATGGCTGCTGGCATTTTATGTCTCCTGGTCATTGGCATTTGTTGCCTTTTAATGCGACGCCGGACTGGCGTCTCCGCCCTCACCTGCCTCTAAAAATCAAGAGTGGCGATGGGATACACAGTATGTGATATATCAAGTAAGTTCAAGCGAAAGGAATGGCAGGGTTTTCACCAGATTTATTACCGCGCCAGATGGGAACCGGAGATTCACATTGGCTGCGTATCATTCCCCACGCTAAATCCGCCACCAGCATGGGTTGGCGGGCGGAAATCCCAGGCTTTCCCCCGCTTCCCGCATATATACCGTTAATAGATGAGCATTCCTGCTGAATCGACGGGAAAAGGCGGTGGCTTCAACTGGAGCTGAATCGCAGGGTTTTCCCCGACTCGATTCATGAGCGAAGCAAATATGCGCTCACATGGGTATCGCATCATTATTGCGGCCAAAAAAAAGCCCGCGGAGTCGCTCCACGGGCTGAGTCATGATGCGGGACATCGGCCGCAACATGTACTGCATGTTATAGGCGAGTTTTCAATGTTAATAAATAGAAACAAGCCCTCAGCGTGCGGGTTCCCTCATTACATTTTCGTAATGAGGGCAGACGGCCCATTCATTACATTTTTGCAATGAGGGAAAGCGGATTCCCTCATTACGTTTTTGTAATGGACAGGCATTTACGGCACACTTCGTTTCACTGCGTGGCTTCGTTATGTCACGGCATGATGTAATTGCCGGAATGCCGCGCACGAAGGCATCCGTTGCGGCGCCGGCGTCGGTCTCTGGCCGGCCAGGATGTGCCCGATGATTGTTGGCGCTGCGATCTCGTACAATCGTTGCCATAGTGGACAGTGCATTGCGCCCCCGCTCCCGGCTGTTTTCCCCAGCCGGGACCGGTTACCCACGCGAGTCCGCCTGTTGACCGATTTTCTTGCGAGATTCCTTCTGATGACGATCGGGCTGCTGAAGGGAGTCGGGGTTTCCACAGACCCCACCCAACACCGCCCGCCTTGACCATGCGCAAGCCCTGATCCAATCGCGGCCCGCAAACTGGCACCCATGACCACCATTCCTTCCTCGCCCTCCCGCGCCCCCGGTACCCCTGAACCGAAGATCGACGAACCGACGGTGGCCTTGCGCCGGCGCCGCCGGGCCTTCATGCCGCACGGCCGCCTGGCCTGGATCACCGGCGTCGTGAGCTGGACGCTGCTGATCGCCAGCACCTTGTTCTGGTGCCTGCTGCTGTTCGCTCTGGCGTTGCTGAAGCTGGCGCTGCCGTTCGCGGCGGTCCGGCGCCGCATCGATCCGCTGCTGAACGGGATCGCCACCGCATGGATTTCCTGCAATGCCGGCTGGTTTGCGTGGATCCAGCGCGAGCCCTGGGATGTTCAGGGCAATGACGGACTGCGCTATGCCGACTGGTACCTGGTGAACTGCAACCACCAGTCATGGGCCGATATCTTCGTGCTGCAGCGGTCGCTGAACCGGCGCATTCCGCTGCTGAAGTTTTTCCTGAAGCACCAGCTGATCTATGTGCCGGTGATCGGCCTGGCGTGGTGGGCGCTGGATTTCCCGTTCATGAAGCGCCATGGCAAGGCGCAGCTGCGGCGCAATCCGGCGCTGCGGCGGCAGGACCAGGAAACCGCGCGGCGCGCGTGCGCGAAGTTTTCATTGGTGCCGACCAGCGTGATGGTGTTTGCCGAAGGGACCCGCTTTACCGAGGCCAAGCGCGAGGCGCAGGCGTCGCCGTATCGCCACCTGCTCAAGCCCAAGGCCGGCGGGCTGGCGGTGGCGCTGAATGCGATGGGGAACAGGTTCCGCTCGATGATCGACGTCACCATCGCCTACCCGGAAGGCGCGCCGAGCTTCTGGGACCTCGCCTGCGGGCGCGCCGGCCCGGTGCTGGTGCGCATGCGGCAATTGCCAGTGCCGCCGTCATTCTGCGAAGCCGATTACGGCAGCGACAAGGCCTTCCGGACCGAATTCCATCACTGGCTGGCACAGCAGTGGGACGCCAAGGACGCCGAGATCGAGGCGCTGGTCGCCCCGCGCGCTGACTGACCGCTCCCGCCGGCGCAGCGCGAACGCCCTGCGCCGGCAGCCGTTGCCTACCCGGGCAACCGGGCCACTGCCCGTTTCCCCTGCGCGACCGCTGCCGTCACCGACGGGCTGCCGGCATTGTCGCTGTTGGCGATGCTGATATTGCCCACGCCGGCCAGGCCGGGCCACACCGCATCGGGCGCGACGTTCTCGCCCGCCAGGCTGTCCGGCATGTAGCTGTAGCCGTGCGCCCAGCGGTTGACGGTGATGCCGCGGATCACGTCCTTCGACGCAAAGCCGGCATGCCCGAGCATGCGGTCGAGCTGCGCGCGGATCTCGCGCTCGAGCGCGTCGAACGGCGTGCCGAGCAGGAAGGCGCGGCCGGCGCGGAAGCGGTCGCGCGCGCGCATGCCGCTGTCGGGTACGGTAGGCACGTAGAGCATGTGCAGCACCGCCGGGTCGGAGGGCTGGTCGCCCGCCGGCGGTTCCAGCCACAGGTCGGTATAGGCCATGGCCGGTGCGTGGATGCGGCGCGTGCGCAGCGTGGCGAAGGACTGCCAGTGGTCCAGCGCCACCTTGGTGTAGACCAGCGGCGCCTTGGCTTCGTCGTGCAGCACGGCCTTCTGCGCCGCCGGCAGCGACGGCAGCAGGTACGGGATCATCATGTTGTAGCCGGCCAGCACCACATGGCGCGCCTCGACGCGATGCAGGTTGCCGCTGAAGCCGTAGGTCACCCGCGTGATATTGCCGTCGGGCTCGACCGCGATCGCGGTGCTGTTCAGGCGCAGGCGCACCGGCGCGCCGTCGCGGTCCAGCCGGCTGTAGTCGAACGCGGCCGTGGCCACATCGGCCGGCCTGGCGAGCGACGCCACGCCCGGGATCAGTTTCTGCACCAGCAGCCGCGCCAGCGAAGCGTTGCCGTCCGGGAACCACAGGCGCGATGCCGGCGACTTGCCGAGCCGCGCATTGCCCGCCGGCGCGGGCATGTTGGCGCCGGCCGGCAGCCCGATTGCGATCGCATCGGTGACGGAAATGCCATCGGCATCGAGCGCATAGGCATCGTTGCTGCGGCTGCGCAGGAAGCGCTGGCCGGCCAGGCCGATGCCGGCCTTGTCGCGCAGGAAGGCGCTGTAGCGCAGCGTGCGCAGTGCGGTGGCGCGCTCGGTCGCGGAAACGCCCGGCAGGTAGTCGGTGGTGCCGGCTGCCAGCCGCGCCAGCGCGGCACGGTCCGCGGCGGGGAGCGGCGTGTTGTCGAGAAAGCGCATCAGCGCCGCGGCCTCGGGACTGCCCGGCCGTTGTCCGCTGCGCGTATCGATCAGCTCGCCGAAGGGATCGCCCGGCACCCACTGGTCGCGGCCAAAATGCTCGGCATCGAAGAACACGGCGCGGCCCATGCCGAGCGCGGCATACGGGTCCGCGGGCGGTGGGCCGGGCAGGCGCGCGGCGTCGAGCCCCACCCCCGCCAGCAGTTCGCGCACCGCGGCGTCGGTGGCGGCACTGGGCGGCATCTCCGCGCTGCCGCCATAGGTCACCAGCCGCTTGCCGCGCACCGTGAACTCATTGCGCTTGGCATGGCCACCGAAGTCGTCGTGGTTGTCCAGGATCAGGATGCGGCGGTTGGCGCCGAAGCGGCGCCGGTAGAACCACGCCGCGGCCAGCCCGCTGAGGCCGCCGCCGACCACTACCAGGTCGTAGGCTTCGCGCGCCAGTACCACGGGATATTTCGCGCCTTCGCGCGCCAGGCTGTGGGCCAGCGTAAAGGTGCCCGCGTGGTTGCCGCGCAGCCCGGTCAGCGCCGGCGGATACACCGCCCCGCCCCCGGCCTGCTGCGCGTGCAGCAGTTGCACGGGGGCGAGCCCCGCGGCGATGGTCAGGGCGGTGCCGTTGAGGAAGTCTCTGCGCGTGATCGTCATCGGGTGCTCATCGAAAGGCTTCGGCTCAGCGGTGCCCGGCGAGCGCCTTGCGCCGCGCCGCCACCTCGGCTTCCCGCACCGGCGCGGCGCGGTTGCCCCAGCCGGCGCGGATAAAGGTCAGCACGTTGGCCAGCTCCTGGTCGTCCAGGGTCCAGCCGTAGCCGGGCATGTGGTAGTCCGCCGGTGCGGTGCCCACGCGTGCAGTCACGGCGCCGTCGAGCAGCAGGTTCACCAGCGAGGCGGGGTCCGGATCGGCCACGGTCGGGTTGCCGGCCAGCGGCGGGAACACGCGCGCAAAGCCCTTGCCGTCGGCGCCGTGGCACGGCATGCAGAACACCGCATACTGGCGCGCGCCGAGCTGGTCGAAGCGGCCCTGGTGCAGCTGCTGCGCGGTGGCGGGATCGGGCCGGAACGGCTTGTCCTCGCCGCGTGCGCCGGGGATCGACTTGAGGTAGGCGGCCACGGCTTCGAGGTCGGCCGGGCTCATGTACTGCGTGGCGGTGGAGATCACCGTCGACATCGGCCCGAACGAGGTCGCGTGCCCATTGCGCCCGGTGCGCAGGAACTCGGCGATATCGGCGCGCGACCATGCGCCCAGGCCGGTGAGCTGGTCGCCGGTCAGGTTGGTGGCGGACCAGCCTTCCACACTGGCACCGGCCAGGAAGTGGCGGCTGCGCTCGTCCAGGCCCTTCTCGGCAAAGAGCGGGCCGCGCGGCGTGTGGCAGGCGCCGCAGTGGGCCACCGCCTGCACCAGGTAGGCGCCGCGGTTCCAGGCCTCGCCGCGTGCCGGGTCGGTGCGGACCGGGTCGTCGTCGAGGAACAGCACGTTCCACACGGACAGCAGCCCGCGCACGCCGAACGGCCAGCGCATTTCAGGCGCCGGGTTGCGCTGCGCGACCGGCGCCACCTCGGCGCGCAGGTAGGCGTAGAGCGCCGCCACGTCTTCGGCGCGCATGCGTGCATACGACGGGTACGGCATGGCCGGGTACAGCCGCTTGCCGTCCCGCGCCACGCCCTTGCGCAGCGCACGGTCGAATTCGGGCAGCGTGTAGGCGCCGATGCCGCTGGCCGCATCCGGCGTGATGTTGGTCGAGTGGATGGTGCCGACCGCGGTGCGGATCGGCAGCCCGCCGGCGAACGGCTTGCCGCCTTCGCGCGTATGGCAGGCGGCACAGTTGGCGATGCGGGCCAGGTAGCGGCCGCGCTCGATCTGCTGCGCGTCGGCGCCGGTGGCGGCCAGCGCCAGGCGCGGCGCGGACAGCAGCGGCACCAGCATAGCCAGCGCCAGCCACAGCCAGGGCAGCAGGCGCGCCGGCAACGATGCGGCGGCGCGATGCCGCCCGGTGGGGCGAAACATGGGGACGGTCAGCTTATTATCGGGTGGGTTGTTTATCCATGCTGGCACAAACCCGGCCAATCAGGCCAGTGCAATCGCGGGTGTAATGGCGAAAGTATGGGCAGACACCTGCGCTGTTGCGCTGGACACGGCCCAGTTGGCCAGCAGCACCAGGCATGCCACCAGCACGGCGGCCACGGCTGCGCCGGTCAGGATCAGCGGCACCGGGCGCAGGTTCTCCAGGTCGCGCTGGTGCTCCTGCCCCTTGCGCAGGCCGAAAAAACCCCACAGCACGGTTCGCAACAGCCTTAACTGACTCATGGCATCTCCTGGATAAAGCCTGTGGATACAAGAGCGGATTATGAGCCGCCTGCGTCAGCCATAACAGCATCAGATACCTGAAAAATTTACATATCAGTTTGCCGGGAGCCGGCGATAATGACACCACCCTGCTCCCCTGCCCGCCCCCGATGAAACGGTACGAAGCCCTCGCCGAAACCCTGGCCGCCGATATCCGCAACGGCAGCCTGCCGCCGGGCACGCGCCTGCCGTCGATCCGCAAGACCGTGGCGCAGTACGGCGTCAGCCCCTCCACCGCGTTCCAGGCCTACTACCGGCTGGAAGAACGCGGGCTGGTGCGGGCGCGCGAACGCTCCGGCTACTACGTGGCGGGGCCGGCACGGCGCGAGCTGCCGCAGCCGCAGGTACGGCCCTCGCGCCAGGTATCGACGCAGGTGGATATCTCCAAGCTGGTGTTCTCGGTGCTGGAAGCCGCGCGCGACCGCAAGCTGGTGCAGTTCGGCTCGGCCTTCCCCTCGCCCGAGCTGTTTCCGTGGGAGCGGCTGGGCAAGTCGCTGGCGCGTGCGGGCCGCGCGCTCGACCCGTGGCATTCGGTCAACGACCTGCCGCCGGGCAATACCGCGCTGCGCCGGCAGATTGCGCTGCGCTACCTCGGCGCGGGCGCACCGCAGCCGGCCGAGGACCTGGTCGTCACCAACGGCGCGCTCGAGGCGCTGAACCTGTGCCTGATGGCCGTGACCCAGCCAGGTGACGTGGTCGCGATCGAATCGCCCGGCTTCTATGCCTCGCTGCAGGCGCTGGAGCGGCTGCGCCTCAAGGCCGTGGAGATCCCGGTCGACCCGGCCGAGGGCATCGACCTGGGCGCGCTGGACGCGGCGCTGGCGCGGCATCCGGTCAAGGCGTGCTGGTTTATGACGCAGTTCCAGAATCCGCTGGGCGCCAGCATGTCGGAAGACAAGAAGAAGGCGCTGGTGGCGCTGCTGGCGCGGCACCAGGTACCGCTGATCGAAGACGATGTCTATGGCGAGCTCTACTTTGGCAACCGCTGTCCGTTGCCGGCCAAGGCCTTCGATACCCAGGGGCTGGTGATGCATTGCAGCTCGTTCTCGAAGACGCTGGCGCCGGGCTTCCGCATCGGCTGGGTGGCGCCGGGCCGCTTCGGCGAGGCGATCCAGCGGCTCAAGCTGATGACCACGCTGTCGGCCGGCGTGCCCACGCAGGTGGCACTGGCCGAGTACCTGCAGCATGGCGGCTACGACAAGCACCTGCGCAAGCTGCGCCACGTGCTGGAGATGCAGCAGGGGCGCATGATCGATGCCATCGGCCAGCATTTCCCGGAAGACGTGCGCGTGTCGCGGCCGGAGGGCGGCTACTTCCTGTGGGTCGAGTTCGCGGCGGGATTCGATGCGCTGGCATTGCACCATGCCGCGCTGGAGGCCGGCATCGGCATTGCGCCGGGGCCGATCTTCTCGGCGCGGCAGGGGTATCGCAACTGCATCCGGCTCAACTATGGGCACTTGTGGGACGAGGAGGCGGAGGCCGCCGTCGCCACGCTCGGGCGGCTGATCGCGCAGCAAGGGCAAGGCTAGCGCGCGTCGCGCCGGCGGCGCAGCGCCCATTCGAGCGTCTCGAATCCTGCCTGCACCACCAGCGCCAGCACCGCGGCCGGGATCGCGCCGGCCAGCAGCAGCGTGGCGTCGTTGAGCGCCAGGCCGGTGGCGATGCGCTCGCCAAAGCCGCCCGCGCCGACAAAGGCCGCGATCGTCGCCGTGCCCACGCTGATGATGGCCGCGGTCTTGACGCCGGCCAGCAGCACCGGCAGCGCCAGCGGCAGTTCCACGTAGCGCAGCACCTGGCCGCCGCGCAGGCCTAGCGCGCGCGCCGCATCGCGCATGCCCTGCGGTACCTGTTCCAGCCCGGTGCTGGTATTGCGCACGATCGGCAGCAAGGCATAGAGGAACAGCGCGACCATGGCCGGCCACACGCCGATGCGGCCCAGCAGCGGGATCAGCATGGCCAGCAGCGCCAGCGACGGCACGGTCTGCAGCACGCTGACCGCGCCCAGCACCACTTGCCCGGTGCGGCGCCGTCTCGCCGCAACGATGCCCAGCGGCACGCCGACCAGCGTCGCCGCACCGACCGCGCCCGCCACCAGGCCGACATGGCGCCGGGCGAGGCGCGTGGTGTCCGGGCCGAACAGCGCCGACCACAGCCGGCTGCGCGGCGCGTCATTGCCATGCCCTGCTTGCTGCGCTTGTGTGCCGGCGAGAAACGCGCGCGCAATCGCATCGAACGGCTGGGCGTCGATCTCGGCAGCCGCATTCATGGCGATCATGTCGTCGGCGCCGACGCGGCCAGCCAGCCGCTGCAGCGCCTGCCACGCCTGCGGGAAGCGCTGTGGCACGTCCAGCCGGTACACCACCACGGCGTCATAGCGCGGGAAGTAGTGCCGGTCGTCCTCCAGCACGCGCAGCTGGTACTTGCGGATCTTGGCGTCGGTGGAATAGATGTCGATCGCATCGACCTGCCCCGCTGCCAGCGCTTCATAGGCGACGCCGTGGTCCAGCCCGACCGGGCGCTGCGGCAGGCCGTAGCGGCTGGCCAGCCCCGGCCAGCCGTCGGCGCGGCCGAGGAACTCGTGCGACAGGCCGAGCCTGAGCTGCGGCTGCGCGGCCAGGTCGCTGAGCCGGTGCAGGCTGCCGGGCGCGCGGCTGTCGGAGACGGCAAGCGCGTAGGTGTTCTCGAAGCCTAGCCGGATCGCCGCGCCCAATCCCATTGGCGCCAGTGCCTTCTGGATGGCGTCGAGCCCGGCGCCGTGCGGCAGCTTCAGGATTTCCGCGGCGAGCGTGCCGGTGTAGTCGGGATACAGGTCGATGCTGCCGGCCTTCAGCGCTTCGAACACGATCGCGGTGTTGCCCAGGCCCGGCAAGTGCTGGGCGATGCCGGGCGGGCCTGCCGCCTGCGTCAGCAGTTCGCCAAGGATGTAGGACTCGGTAAAGCGCTTGGAGCCGACGCGCAAAGCATCCGCCGCCTGCGCAGGCGTGGCGGCTGCGAGTGCTCCAGCCAGCACCCACGCCCCAAGCTGCCACAGCGTTCGCCCTGCCTTTCCGATACGCCGACTGCCACGGATCCAAGCCAAATCGTCTGTCCCGATGGTGAACCGGTGTGCGCCCGGCATCGCTACATCATAGCTGCCGCATGGTCTTATCCCTAAATAGTATTTGCCAACTGCATGATTAAGGCATCAGAATCCGAATTACGCATACATCAACCTCCGCCATGGAAATCCGGCAACTGGAAGCCTTCGCCGCAGTCGTGACCACCGGCAGCGTCACCGCCGCCGGGCGGCTGCTCGGCCGTTCGCAACCGGCGATCACGCGGTTGATCCAGGAGCTGGAGGCCGAGCTGGGCTTTGCGCTGTTCACTCGCAGCGGCCCCCGCGTAAGCCCGACCGAACAGGGCTTCCTGCTCTATGACGAGGTCGAGCAGACGCTGACCGGCATGCAGCAGATCCGCATGCGGGCCGCGGCACTGGCGCGCGGTGAAGGCCGCCCTTTGCGGATAGCCGCCACGCCGGCGCTTGCCGCCGGGCTGTTGCCGCCCGCGCTGGCGCTCGCCTTCGAACGCGGGCTGTGCACGCCCGAACGCGTCGAGGTGCAGAGCGTGTCGCCGGAACAGGTGGTGCACGCGGTGCTGACCGGCGCCGCCGAGATCGGCCTGAACAGCCTGCCGCTGGAGCACCGCGGCGTGATCGTGCACTGGATCGGCCAGTCCGCCTGCGTGGCAGCTGTCCGCGCCGACGATCCCCTCGCCGCGCAGGTGTCCATCGCCCTGCACGACTGCGGCGCGCGCCGCATCGTCACCATGCAGAACCCTTACCGCCTGCGCCGGCGCGTGGACCGCGCGCTGGCCGGCGCAGGCGTGCCAGCAGCTGGCGTGATCGACACCAACACCTCGATCAGCGCGCTGACGCTGGTGCGCGCCGGGCTAGGCATCGCGGTGCTGGAGCCGGTGACCGCGCGCGGCCTGCCGCTGGCCGATATCGCCGTGCGGCCGATCGATGCCGATATTCCCTTTTACTTCGGCGTGATCACGCCGCAGGCGCGCCCCGCCAGCACCGCGGTGCTGGGACTGGTGCAGGCGGTGGCCGACGCCGCTGCCGCACTGCTGCCCGACCTGGTGCGGCGCGCGCCAGCCGAACACGGTGCGCTGCTGCAATCGCTCTATGGCGACGCCAGCGCCGACGCCGAAACGCTCTCACAAGATGCCGGACCCTCAAGCCATGACTGACCAACCCGCTCCCACCCTTGCTGGCCTGGCCGCGCTCGAAGCGCGCCTGCGCCAGGACCTGTCCTGGCTGGAACTGCCGGCCAAGGCCTGGACCATGCCGCGCACCCACGACGGACACGACGTGCTCGACGTCGCCATCATCGGCGGCGGCATGGCGGGGCTCGCGGCCTGCGCCACGCTGACGCAGCTGGGCATCCGCGTGCGCGCCTTCGACCGTGCCCCGCAAGGCTTCGAAGGCCCGTGGGCCACCACCGCGCGCATGGAGACGCTGCGCTCGCCCAAGCAGCTCACCGGCCCCGCGCTGGGGCTGCCGGCGCTGACCTTCCGCGCCTGGTTCGAAGCGCATTTCGGCGAGGCCGCGTGGCAGGCGCTGGACAAGATCCCGCGGCTGCAGTGGATGGACTACCTGCGCTGGTACCGGCAGGTCCTAGCGCTGGATATCCGCAACGACCACCAAGTCGAGCAGATCGTGCCGCGCGCCGACGGGCTGGTGGCGCTGTCGATGCAGACCCCGGACGGCCCGCAGACCGTGCTGGCGCGCCGCGTGGTGCTGGCCACCGGCCGCGACGGCCTGGGCGGCGCCTACGTGCCGCCGGTGGCCGACCAGCTGCCGCGCCACCTGTGGGCGCACTCGTCCGACGAGATGGATTACGCCACGCTGCGCGGCAAGCGCGTGGGCGTGGTGGGTGCCGGTGCCTCGGCCATGGACAGCGCCGCGACTGCGCTGGAAGCCGGTGCCGCCAGCGTCGAAATGCTGGTGCGTCGCCAGGACATCCCGCGCGTCAACAAGAGCAAGGGCGCCGGCAACCCGGGCCTGACGCACGGCCATTCCGGGCTGCCCGACGCATGGAAATGGCGGCTGCGCAATTACATCAACACGCAGCAGGTGCCGCCGCCACGCGGCAGCACGCTGCGCGTGTCGCGCCATGCCAATGCGTACTTCAACTTCGGTGCCGGGCTGGAATCGATCGACGCGCAAGGCGACGTGCTGTATGTACAGACGCCGCAGGGCACCTTCGAACTCGATTTCCTGATCTTCTCGACGGGCTTCCGCATCGCGCTGGAAACGCGGGCGGAGTTTGCTGCCTTCGCCCCGCATATCCGCTACTGGCGCGACCGCTACACGCCGCCGCATGGACAGGAGGACCGCGAGCTGTCCGACTCGCCCGACCTCGGCGAAGCCTTTGAATTCCGGGAGAAGACCCCAGGCGCCTGCCCGGGCCTCACGCGCATCCACTGCTTCTGCTATCCGGCAGCGCTGTCGCACGGCACCGTGTCGGGCGACATCCCCGCCATCAGCGACGGCGCGCGCCGGCTCGGCCAGGGCATTGCCGCGCTGCTGTACCAGGAAGACGTCGAACTGCACTACACCGCGCTGCAGGACTTTGCCGAGCCCGAAGTCTTTGGCGACGAATGGACGCCGGCCCGGCCGCCGGCGCAGCGCACCGCCGCCAAGGTTTGAACCTGACACCCGACCTGAACGAAGAGATTCCGATGACCCAGCCCCCCGCCTCCGCGGTCGACCTGATCGACCAGCTCACCGGCCTTGCGCCGGGCGGCGCCACGCACGCGCTGCGCCACCAGCGCGACAAGGTCGTGGCCGCCACGCAAGGCAGCTATGACGCGCTGTTCGACCCTGCCCTGCCCGGCCTGTCGCTGGCCGAGCGCCTGCTGGTCGCGCTGTATGCGGCGCGCCTGACGCCTTCGCCGGCGCTGGCGGCGCACTACCGCGCGCGGCTCGAACAGAGCGCAGCCGATGCCGGCCACATCCGCATCGCAGCCGAAGGCCAGGCCGAAGATATCGCCGATGCGCGCCTGCGCGCCATGCTGGCCTTCACCCGCACGCTGATCGAAAAGCCCGTCGAAGGCGACCAGGCCGCGCTGCAGGCGCTGCCCGCCGCAGGCCTGAGTACGCCGGCCGTGGTCACGCTGGCGCAGCTGATCGCCTTCCTGTCGTACCAGGTCCGGCTGGTGGCCGGCCTGGATGCGCTGAAATCCCTGAACGACACCGCCGCCGGAGCCCAGGCATGAGCGAGATCATCAAATCCCACGGTTTCACCAACGAAGTGCTGGACTGGAAAGCCTGGCTCGACGTGGTCGAACTCGACCAGGCCACGCCCGAGCAGATCGCCGTGCTCGAAGAAAGCCACCCCAAGGCCAAGGTCCAGGACTACTACCGCTTCCTGGTCCACCAGCCCGAGATCCTGCGCCAGCGCTCCACCGCTTTCAACGCCATCATGTATGCCCCCGGCGGCATGCCACGCGCCGAGCGCGAGCTGGCGACCACGGTGGTGTCGCGCATCAACGGCTGCGTGTATTGCGCGTCGGTCCATGCGCAGCGCTTCGAGCAGCTGGCCAAGCGCAATGACGTAATCCGGGAGGTGTTCGAAAACCCGCGCACCGCCGGCACCACGGCACGCGAGCAGGCGATCGCCCGGTTCTCGATCGAACTGACGGAGCGGCCGGCCGAGGTCACTGCCGAACAGCTCAAGCCGCTGCGCGAGGCAGGCGTGACGGATGGGGAGATCCTGGATCTGATCCACTCGGTTGCCATTTTTGCGTGGGCGAACCGGTTGATGCTGAATCTGGGGGAGCCGGTGTTTCCGCAGGAGACAGGCGCATAAGCATGTGACACGGCTACAGCGGGAGCAGGCAGCCCATCAAGGCTGCCTGCCTGCTGTGCTGTTGCGTCCATGAGGATTTCCCTTCCGGCGCGAAGTTTGCAGGCATCGGGGGAGATTTCTCATTGTGAGAGTGGTTCTCGATTCCTTTGTCAGGAAGCGGCAGTGTCGCCTATGCTGTCCCATGCGGCAGGTACAAATCTGCCAGCTTCAAAAAAAGAAGGGGGAAGTCCCCAAAAGCGGACCGCGCCATCAGGCATGCGCGCTCCGCGCGATCGGCTTTGCCACAGTCACGGGGTGAGACTATCGCACGCGGGGCGTTTGCAGGCTCGTGGGCGGGGATACCCCGCTGACAAAACATGACAAATGCTTTCCTGTTTAGCAGACCCTTCACGTTTCTCGCCTGCCCGGGCATGTCGGAAGTCCGGGATGGCATCGAGTCACTGGAAGCGCTCCCCGGGCATTTGTTCTGGCTGGAGAACGAGGACTTCATCCGCCAGGCCCATGTGCCGGATTTCGTCGAACAGAGCCGCGCCGCACTCGAGGCAGCGATGCCCGGCGGCGTGGCGCTGGTCGATTCGATGCAGAACGAGATCCGGCGCAATACCCAACTTCTGCCAGCGTTGCAGCGCCTGGCCCCGGAGGCGGCCGCGGCCGCCCACTCCTATTGCTATTGGCGCTACTCGGCAGATGTACTAGGGCGGTCGCAGGGCATTCCGAGCAGCGCCATCGAGCGCCAGTTTGACCGGACGGTGGCACCTCGCGACGGCGCGCACAAGCTGCAATGGATCTGTCCATGCTGCGACGGACCGGCGCACTTCCAGGTCGATGGGCTGCTCGCGACGCAGCGGCCGGCGCGGCAAGGCGGTTTTTCAGTCGAATGCGCGCACTGCGGGCATCAGGAGCGCTTGTACGCCGGGTTCCTGCATGCTGGCCGCCTGGAATGTCGCTGCGCTGTCTGCACAAGTTTTGTCCAGAGGCTGGCTGGCCAGCTGGCCCGGCCCGCGCGCAAGTTGTGCGCAAGTCTGGATGACTATGCATGGATGCATGCGGTGGATACCGCCGCGGAAATCCGCGAACTTACGGAAGCGTCCCTGCAGATGCTGGCACGCGGCGAGCGGCCATCGGACAACGCGCTGGCTTTCGCATTGGCCGTCCAGTCGGACAAGAATCGCCCCATTCCTGACATTCTCGGCCAGCTGGACCCAACCCTCGAAGGCCGGCTCGACAAGAATCCAAGAACCTGGGCACTGCTGTGCGAATTGCTGCACGAAGGCGTGCTCGACGGCGAATGTGCGATCTACGATCAGGACGGACGCCAGCGCGTGGCGCTTGAGATTTCGTTACTCGAAGAGGATCACGCCACCGACGGGGGCACTGCGCAGGACCATCTCAATACCCTCCTGAAGGGTTACCAGTCCTCACAGCGCGACACCTTCGTCAACTGGCTGAAGGCGCTGAAGCGGCTGCGGCTTTGCACCGCGAGGTTCAATGCCGCCGTCGACGTATCCTGGAAGCCCAACCTGGAGCATTGCCGCATCCTGACTGCCAGGTGGCCGGATGGCAAGGCAGCACCCGCTCCACACGCCCGCACCGCCTTGCCGCCGACCGCGCCGAGCGCGCGCCGCCCCGAGCGGCCGGTGTACCTGGATGCGGAACTGGAGGCCGTGCAGCTGCTGAAATCCCTGGGCTATATCGTGCTCAGTCCCGAGGAAATCCGCGGGCAACAAGACCGCGTGGAGAACATTTACTGAGCAACGGGCCAAAGGCGAAGCGAACCCTTAAGCAAGCCGCCTGTCCGCCCGGGCGACTGCCTGCTCCGTGCGTGGCCCTTCATGTCATTTCGACTTGCCATCATCGAGCAGACACTCAATCGCGCGAAAGAAGCGTCGTTTGGCGGGATCTGTCGAGTTGGCTGACTCCCGTATCACAGCCATGGTTGCGTCGATAAAACACTTGGCCGCCGCGCCCAATGGCACTGCACGCCGATGCGTGATGCTGATCCTGGCATCTGGCAGCGCATCCCTGATCGGCAACACGCAAAGCCCGTCTTTTGCCAACAATAATTCCGCCAATGGCCAGGGCATGAGGCTGAGAAAGTCCGTGCTGGCGATCAGGTTCGTGGCTATCACGCTTGAGTGCGAGATATGGATGCGGGGAGAGTAACGGGCGCAATAGTCGCTGAATGCGCTCTCGACCACGCCATCGGATTCCCCCGCGAAATCACGATTCAGAATCCAGGTGGCTCCTTTAAGGTCCTGTAGCGTCCGGCACTCGGCCAGTGGATGGCCAGCTCGCGCCACCACGGCGTATCCGGTCGAGAAGAGCGGCAGTTGGGCGAACTCCTCCGACTGGGACAAGTACATTCGCCCTATCGAGAGGTCAAGCGTGCCATCGCGAAGCTTTGGCACCGTTACCGTAAGCAGGCTCTCGAAGAACTCGAGCCGGGTGTCCGGCATCTGCAGCTGGAAGCGGCCGGCGATTTCGCCAAGCAAGGTCATGCCCAGCCAGGCCGGGATACCAACCGCCAGGGTCCCTTTCCGCTTTCCGGCAAAGACGTCCATTTCCTGCCGGGCGCGCGCCAGCACACCCACAGTGAGACGCGCATGTTCCAGCAGGACGTGCCCGGCCTGGGTCAAGGTGATGCCCGTCGTCTCGCGAATGATCAAGGTCACCCCGACTTCGTCTTCCAGTTCACGGACCGCTTTGGTGATGGCGGCCGGTGAGTGGGAGGTGGCCCTGGCCGCATTCCGGATGCTTCCGCTGTCGGCGATCGCCACAAGTGCGCGGAGTTGATGAAGCTTCATTTCGAGCAAAAAATTGGGTTGAGAGCCAGGGCAACCAATGGTGAACGGCGACACAAATAGCTGCCTACCGAACCCCCGCCCGACCAAATATGCTTTGCCCGGTGATATTGCATCGCCCAAGGATGCATCCCCTTCGAGCCGTGGCACGCGCCGCGTAGATCACCTGGAACGTATATGAAGCATATAGCAAGTGTCGTGGACCTCGTCGAAGCGAAGCAGGACCGATACATCTCCCTGGCCAACGAAATATGGTCGCTGGCCGAAATGCGCTATGCGGAGTTTCGCTCAGCCGAGTTGCACGCCTCGCTGATCGAGGAGGCGGGCTTCAAGGTCAATCGAGGCGTGGCACACATGCCAACGGCCTTCGTCGCCGAAGCCGGCTCGGGAGGGCCCGTGATCGGCTTTCTCGGGGAGTACGATGCACTTGCCGGGCTGAGTCAGGAAAGCGGCGCGCTCACCTGCATGCCCGCCGCGGGCGCGGCCACGAGTAACGGTCATGGCTGCGGTCACCATCTCCTTGGGTCTGCGGCCCACCTGGCTGCGGTGGTCGCGAGGGACTACTTTGCAGCAAACAACATCGACGCCACGGTCCGCTTCTACGGGTGCCCGGCCGAGGAGGCAGCCGCCGGCAAGACCTTCATGGCCCGCGACGGCCTGTTCGATGACCTGGACGTGGCCCTGAGCTGGCACCCGTCCGTCGCCAACTCCGTGTTCATGAATGCCACCCTCGCCAATGTGCAGGCCTATTTCCGTTTCCACGGAAAGTCGTCACATGCGGCATTGGCTCCGCACCTGGGGCGAAGCGCGCTTGACGCGGCGGAACTGATGAACATCGGAGTCAACTATCTCCGCGAGCACATGCCTGACGAGGCGCGCGTGCATTTTGCCTACATCAACTCGGGGGGAGTATCCACTAATGTCATCCCAGTCCTTGCCGAGGTTCTTTACACGATCCGTGCCCCGCGCAGCGAAGAAGCGATCGATCTCTTCAAACGCGTCAAGGATATTGCCGCAGGTGCCGCATTGATGACGGGCACGCGCCTGGAAATCATCTTCGATAAGGCCTGCTCGAACATCCTCCACAATGACACGTTCGATGCGATCCTGGATCGCAACATGCGGGCGCTTGGCGGACTGGAAGTCAATGCAAGCGAAACCGACTTTGCAGCCAAAATACAGAACACGGTGAATGCGGATGACCTGGCCAACAGCTCGCGTCATTTTGCCGCTGCCTTGCGCGATCCCAGACCCATCATTACCGAAGTCCTTCCCTATCACCCCGACATCAAACGCCCCGTCACCGGGTCGACGGATGTCGGCGATGTCAGCTGGGTCGTTCCGACAACACAATGCCTGACCGCCTGCTATGCGTGGGGAACCGGCTTTCATTCATGGCAAATGGTGGCCCAGGG
Organism: Ralstonia pickettii DTP0602; assembly: GCA_000471925.1. Lineage (NCBI taxonomy): Bacteria > Pseudomonadati > Pseudomonadota > Betaproteobacteria > Burkholderiales > Burkholderiaceae > Ralstonia > Ralstonia pickettii. The sequence continues at coordinate 1,667,596 of CP006667.1, read as the reverse complement.
CAAGCTATCCCTTGCTCACAAGGGGATGCTGCTGGCAGCGAAAACGTTGGCCGCAACGGCCATCGATCTTGCCGGAACGCCTGACACCTTGCGCGAAGCCAGGCAGGAACTAGAACGCAAGAGAGGCCAGCGTCCCTATGAGTGCCCGATCCCGCCCGAGGTCATGCCTCCCCCCGCACGCGGCTAGTCCAGCCAGTGAACGCAAGCCGAGACTTTCTGATCATTTCACGAGAAGCCGATGAAGCTCAAGACGATTCTTAACACCATCGCAATGCTGGGAATTTGTTCATTTTGTGGCATTGTGCAAGCACAAAGTGCATATCCGGCCAAGCCCATCTCGCTCGTCGTGGGGTATCCCCCGGGTGGCTCTTCCGATGTTGCCGCCAGAGCGCTGGCGCAAGCCCTTTCCACCTCGCTTGGGGCAACTGTTGTTGTCGAGAATATCGGTGGCGCCACCGGAGCGATTGCCGCGCAAAAGGTGGCACGCGCCGCGCCGGACGGCTACACGCTGCTGCTTGGTTCCACCAACGAGCTGGTCGCGACCAGGTTGTTCAATCCGCAGCAGGCGTATGACGGGTCAAAGGACTTCACCTATATCGGCGTAGTGGAGCATCAGGGTGCGATGATCCTGGCCTCCCCGAAAAGTGGTATCCGGACGACCGACGACCTCATCAAGCGCATGAGGAGCGCGCCTGGCGCGCTGAGTTATGGCACGTCGGGGATCGGCTCGATGCTGCACTATGCGATGGAGTCCCTGATGCAAAGAACCAATACCCGTATGACCCACGTTCCATATCGTGGCGTCGCGCCGTTGGGTACTGATCTCGCGGGAAACAACCTCGAGGTTGGCGTGATGGGAATCGCATCGGCGAAGGCTCTGATTGATGCGGGTAAGGTCGTACCCATCGCAGTGACCACAAAGGAGAGGTCCGCCAAATTCCCGAACGTTCCTACGGTAGCCGAGCACCCCTTGCTGAAGGGCTACGATGTGACGGGCTGGTTTGTTCTCGCCGGCCCGAAGAACCTCCCCGCTCCCGTGGTCGGGAAGCTGAAGTCGACGCTGCAAAGCGCGCTACACAGCCCGCAGTTCCGTCGACACCTTGACGATGCGATCGGCGTTCCTGCGCGTGACGACGAAGACGCCCTCGAGCTGATCAAGATGGAGACGCAGCGGTACAAGTCTATTGTCAGCAACTGAGGCCACCGATCAGCTGTCTCGAATATTGATGCGATCCAGGTTACCCGAATAGCGGAAGCGAGGCCCTATTCCGCAGTTGCGGGCCAAGATTCATTCGCTCCCGGGTTTCCGGGACGAATGCGACTCTGTTGCCGGCTGTGATCCGCAGCAATGCATTGCTGCGGACAGTCGTCGAAGCGAACTCGCACCTTCACAAATTCCCGACTCTCCGAGGCATTCCACCGCCACCGGCCGCGTGGGACTTCTAACTCAGGCATTCGTAGATTAACAGCTGCACGCCGGGCGCGATGTGGTCGCGGCCTGCTCAAGATTCAGATAATAAAAACCGGAGGAAGACGTGTCTTTGATCAAGCAGATACCCAGATATCTGGCTGCATTTCCAGTTTGCTTAGCAACTGCCGTATCCGCGGCAGAATCTTTCCAAATCCTGAAACCCGATCCGATGCCGGGATCAGGCGGACTCAGCCTCTATGGTGTCGCCGATGCCGGCATCCAGTATTCGCGTGCGGGGAGCAATCGCCTGCTGCAGTCAGAGAGCGGCGCAGGCGCGACCTCGCGCTTCGGGCTGCTTGGTGTTGAACATCTGGGTAACGGACTGTCCGTGGCTTTCAACCTGGAGAGCGGGCTCAAGTTGAAAAATGGGAGCGCAGGCGCTACCACCGCAGAGGGTGAATCCAGTCTTTTCAATCGCGAAGCCAACATTTCACTGATTTCCAGGCAGTGGGGAAGAATCAAGCTGGGACGCCAGTATCCAACCCAGCTGTCGATCGCGATTGATCCGTTCCTGGGCGTGGGAGCTTTCTCCCCCCTTGCATCGCTGGTCAGCTTGAGTTCCGATCTGGGAAGGGGTGCCACCATCGGCGATTCCCGCATCAGCGACGCCATTTCCTACACCACCCCGATCCTCGGCGGCTTCCAGTTCGAATATCTGCATGCGCCGCGCGGCGTCACCACGCCAGGCTATCCCGAATCCAGCTTCCACGGGGCTCAACTTGAGTACGCAAGTGGCCCGCTCTACCTCGGGGTGTTTTATAACATCATCAATACGGATCCCACCGCGACCGTGTCCTCGGTGAGGAACAGGTGGTTGGGTGCCGGCGGGATGTATTCCTTCCCTGGCGGTACCAACGCCACTTACGAGTTCAACATGACGAACCCTGACCGCGCCGGATACTTCATTGCGACCAGTCATATGGTCGGTCTCAGCGTTCCAACGGGGCCCGGTGTCATCAAGTTCTCCGCGGTCTATCGCAACGTGGCAGGCAAGGCCAGTGGCGACTCGCTCGCGATTGGGCTGGGCTACGACTACAACATGTCGAAGACCACGGCCTTGTATGCCCGCCTTGGCTATGTGCTGAACCAGAAGAACGCAATCGGCTCGCTCGCCGGGGTTGCCTTGAGTCAGCCCGGTGACGATGTCAGCATCGTTGCCACGGGGATCCGCATGCGCTTCTGATGCTGCGCCAGGTTTCCAATCAAAGTTATCAAAAATCGATAGAGTTCGCGCAGATGAGAATGCAGATTCAATCTACAGATGTTTCACTCGATTCCATACCTGATGGTGCGACCGGGTACACGTTGCCTGCCCTGCTGGCCGCACGGGCGGCGCGTAACGGCGACGCGCCCCTCTTCTCGGATCGCACGACGCAGTGGACGGGCAACGACGCCTGTACGATTGCAGCGCGGCGGGCGGGCAGTCTTGCCGACCAGGGAATCACGCGCGGCGACCGCGTGGCTTTGTTATGTTCCAACCGCGTCGAATTCATGGAGGTCGTGCTCGGCTGTGCCTGGCTGGGCGCGGTCGTGGTGCCTGTCAACACCGCCTCACGGGGTCTGCAACTCGAACACATTCTGCGGAATTCCGGTGCGCGCCTGCTGGTAGCGGAATCCCATCTGGTCGGCGCAGTCACGGCGCTGGACGCCCCTGGTCTCGCGCTCGAACGGATCTGGTTGATTGGCGAGGTGTCGGCCGACGCTCCGCTGCCGTCGCAGTGGGAACCCATACCAATGCCGCCGCTCGGCACCGCGGTCCCTCCTGCTGCGTTGACGGATGGCGACCCACTGGCCATCCTGTACACCTCGGGCACTTCCGGGCTGTCGAAGGGCGTGATTTGCCCGCACGCCCAGTTCTATTGGTGGGCCCACTATACGGGGCATCATCTCGGTGTGACGGCAGGGGATGTCCTTTACACCTGCCTGCCGCTGTTCCATACCAATGCGCTGAACAGCTTCTATCAGGCATTGATCCATGACGCCACGCTGGTGGCGGACCGTCGGTTTTCCGCCAGCCGTTTCTTCGATAGCCTGGTAGAAACGCGGGCAACGGTGACTTTCGTGCTCGGCGCCATGGTTCCGATTCTGCTGGGGCGCCCGATTGCGGCGGCCGAGCGCGCCCATACCGTACGCATTGCGCTGGCGCCCGGCGTGCCAGGGAAATTTCAGGAAGACTTCACGGCACGCTCCGGCATTCGTCTACTCGATGGCTATGGATCTACCGAAACCAATTTCGCGATTGGCGGCGGCATTCAGCAGCAACGCGCGGGCTATATGGGCCAGGTTGTCGCCGGGTTCGAGGCGCGCGTGGTGAATGACAATGACCAGCAGGTACCGCACGGCGAGCCGGGCGAACTGATTCTGCGCGCCGAGCAACCGTTCGCGTTCGCCACCGGATATTTCGGCATGCCGGAAAAGACGGTAGACGCGTGGCGCAACCTTTGGTTTCACACGGGCGACCGCGTGGTGCGCGAAGCGGATGGCTACTTCCGATTCGTGGACCGGCAAAAAGACGCCATTCGTCGCCGCGGCGAGAACATTTCGTCGTACGAGGTGGAGCAGGTCATTCTCAGCCATCCCGCGGTCGAGACTGCCGCGGTATTCGCGGTGCGCTCCGCGCTGGCGGAAGATGAGGTGATGGCGATGGTCGTACTGCGCCGTGATGCGCAGATCGATCCGATGGCGTTGATCCAGTTCTGTGAACCGCGGTTACCCTATTTTGCGGTGCCGAGGTATCTGGAATTCACGCCTGACCTGCCAAAAACCGAAAACGGCAAGATTCAGAAGTACAAATTGCGTGAGCGCGGCGTAACCGAACAGACCTGGGACCTGGATGCTTCAGGATACCGGCTCAAGCGCTCATGAATTCAGTGGGTGGTGTGCGCTCGAATCTTATGAGCGCTATGGACGCCCGGACCAGTCAGCGACGCAACAAACTCATCGAATGACGATTAGCGATTATGACAACGTGGTGCTGGCCGCCGGCGTGGAGGTGCCATACCGCCGCCAAGCAGCGGAGGAGAGCACCGCAGACCTGCTGGCGCAGGCGTTCAGTGCCGCGCTCGTCCAGTCAGGATTCACCTCGAGCGAGGTTGACGGGCTCGGCGTGGCCTCATTCACACTGGCTCCCGATCATGCGATCGATATGGCCTGGCGGCTTGGCCTCAGTCCCCGCTGGTCCATGGACGACTGCCATGGTGGCGCCAGCGCCATCAATCTGTTGCAGCACGCCGTGCGAGCGATACAGTGCGGCGACGCATCCGTGATCGTACTGCTGAGTGGCGATCGCTTTACGCCGGCCGACTTCAAGCAACTGATCGAGCACTACAACCTGACGACTAGGACGTATCTGAGGCCTCTCGAACACGGGGGGCCGAATAGCGTGTTCGCCATGCTGACCCAACGGCATGCGCGTCGTCACGGATTGACGAGGCACGACTACGGCACCTTGTGCGTGGCGCAGCGCGCCTGGGCGGCGCGAAATCCAGGCGCGGTATATCGCACGCCGCTGACGCTCGACGAATACCTTTCCGCACCCATGATTGCGGATCCGCTGGGCCGTTTCGATTGCGTGCCCGTGGTCTGCGGCGCGAATGCGGTGGTCGTGGCCCGAGCCGATCTGGCGCGCCGCGCGGGCATTGCCGTACGCGTGCGGGCGCTGCAATGCCGCTATAACCTCGATCATCAGACCGGTGACGGGCTACAGACCGGGCTGGTCGCGCTGGCGGACGATCTGTGGCGGCAGGCCGGCGCCGGTCCGCAGGACATGGATCTGGTGTCGGTGTATGACGATTACCCGGTCATGGCGCTGGTGCAATTGGCCGATCTCGGCTTTGCGCCAGACGGGGATCTGCGTGGCCTGATTGCACGCATCGCCTCGCATGATTTGCCGGTGAATACGTCTGGTGGCCAGTTGTCCGCCGGCCAGGCGGGCGCCGCCGGGGGCATGCATGGATTGGTCGAAGCGCTTACCCAGTTGCACGCGCAAGCCGGCGCACGGCAGGTGGCTGGCGCGCGCCTTGCGGCCGTGAGCGGCTATGGCATGGTCGAATATCGCTACGGCATGTGCGCGAACGCCGTGGTACTCGAGCGGGTGGACCAGGAATCGAGATGAACCTTATCGTTTTTCATTGCCGGCAATGCGACGCGGTGCTATTTCCCGCGCGCTATTTCTGCCCGCACTGCGGCGCGTCGGACTGGGAAGAGCAGGTCGCGGAAGGGGGCACGATCGAGGAAACAACGGTTGTGCGCCATCGCGTCGGCGCGCAGTGCGGTGAAGACGTGCACTTGGCCACGGTCAGGTCGACGGCCGGGCCGGTGGTGATTGCCCGTCTCGATGAAGCCATGCGTGCGGGCGCCATGGTCCGGCTGGAATTGGACGACGCGATGCGCGTTCTCGGACATGCCGGATCAGCGCATTGACGCACAGCATGGCTAGCTGTCGACGCCCCCGTGATGCACCGCCAGCCAAACCGTCGGCCCCGTCGCATCGGTCCACGCCACGCGATGCCGGCAATGCGCGGGCAAGTGCAGCCAGTCGCCAGGCTGCATCATATGCAGCCCTGGCTGGCCTTCCAGTTCCAGCGCGGCGCTGCCGCTGACCAGCAGCACCCACTCATCGTCCGCACTGTCGTACCAAAACCCCTCAGGGCTGCTCTGGCCGTTGGAGACGATGCGCTCGATCTTCAGGCCGGGGCGCGCCAGCAGCGGCTGGAAAATCTCCTCTGCCGCATTCGCCGGCACATCTGCCAGCAGGTTTCCATGCTCAGGCTTCATCCGTGCCTCCCGAAGGTCGTGGCGCGGGGACCTCAGTCGCCCGGCCCCGGCGCCAGCACATCGCGCGCGCCGTTGCGGCCCATCGGCGACACCAGCCCCGCGACTTCCATCTGTTCGATCAGCCGCGCCGCACGGTTGTAGCCGATGCGCAGCTGGCGCTGCACCGCCGAGATCGAGGCGCGGCGGCTGGTCAGCACAAAGCTGGCGGCCTCGTCGTAGAGCGGGTCGGCCTCGCCATCGCCGCCGCCGTCGCCGAACAGGTCGGCGCCGCTGGCCTCGGCCGGGTCGCCGGCGAGGATGGCTTCATCGTAATCCGGCTCGCCGAACTGCTTCCAGTGCTCGACCACGCGGTGCACTTCGTCGTCGGCGACAAAGGCGCCATGCACGCGCTGCGGGTAGCCGGTGCCCGGCGGCAGGAACAGCATGTCGCCCTGGCCGAGCAAACTCTCCGCGCCCATCTGGTCGAGGATGGTGCGCGAATCGATCTTGGACGAAACCTGGAACGCCACCCGCGTCGGGATATTGGCCTTGATCAGGCCGGTGATCACGTCCACCGACGGGCGCTGCGTGGCCAGGATCAGGTGGATGCCGGCGGCGCGCGCCTTCTGTGCCAGGCGCGCGATCAGTTCTTCGATTTTCTTGCCGGCGACCATCATCAGGTCGGCCAGCTCGTCGATCACCACCACGATCATCGGCAGACGCGACAGCGGCTCGGGTGCGTCCGGGGTCAGCGAGAACGGGTTGGCCACCTTCTGCTCCGCGGCCTCGGCGGCGCGGATCTTCTGGTTGTAGCCGGCGAGGTTGCGCACGCCCAGCGCGGACATCAGCTTGTAGCGCTTCTCCATCTCGCCGACGCACCAGTTGAGCGCGTGCGCGGCCTGCTTCATGTCGGTGACCACCGGCGCCAGCAGGTGGGGAATGCCTTCGTAGACCGACAGCTCGAGCATCTTGGGGTCGATCATGATCATGCGCACGTCTTCCGGCGTGGCCTTGTACAGCATCGACAGGATCATGGCATTGACCGCCACCGACTTGCCCGAACCGGTGGTGCCGGCAACCAGCAGGTGCGGTGCGCGCGCCAGGTCAGTGACGACCGGGTTGCCAGTGATGTCCTTGCCCATCGCCAGCACCAGCCGCGAATGGTGCGCCTGGAACGAGGCGGCGTTGACGATCTCGGACAGGCGGATCATCTGCCGGCGCGCATTAGGCAGCTCCAACCCCATGCAGGTCTTGCCGGGAATGGTCTCGACCACGCGGATCGAGGTCACGCCCAGCGCGCGTGCCAGGTCCTTCATCAGCCCGACCACCTGCGCGCCGCGCACGCCCATGGCGGGTTCGACCTCGAAGCGCGTGATGACCGGGCCGGCGCCGGCGCCGACCACGGCGACGGGCACCTTGAACTCGGCCAGCCGCTGGGCGATCAGTTCGCCGGTTTCGCGCAGGCGTTCTTCCGAGACCTGCTCGGCGCTGTCGACCTCGCTTTCGAGCAGGTCGAAGGGCGGTAGGCGGTAGTCGACGACCGGGCGCGGTGCTGGCGGTACCGGTGGAACCGGGGCCGACGCGGGAACTGCGGTGGGCTGGGCGGTGGCCAGCGGCACGGTGCGGCCGACCACGGCGGGCAGCACGATACGGGGCTTGGCTGCCGGAACCGGCGGCGGGAGGTTGGCCGGGGGTTCGGTGTCTTCGACCGTTTCGACCGTTTCGACCGTTTCCACGGCTTCCACGGCTTCCACGGCTTCCACGGCTTCCACGGCTTCCGAGGTTACTTCGGCAGCTTCCACTGTTTCGACGGCTTCGACGGATTCAGCAGCTTCGACAGGCGCCGTGGTTTCCGCGACGATATCGGCGTCCTCTTCGACCAGTCCGTTGGCATCCATCAGCGCTTCGGTGTCGCTGTCGGACGCTGCCGGCTCCTCGAAGGGCTCCGGCGCACTCCCCTCCTCCGCCATCGCCGTGGTGGCCACCGCTTGCGCAACGGCCTCGGCACCGGTGATTTCAAGCTCGGCCTCGAGGGCTTCGGCGAGGTCGTCCGCAATGGTGGCTGAGTCGGCCTGGACCGCCTCCAGCTGGACGTCAGCTTCCGCTTCGGCTTCGGCTTCCGCGTCGGCTTCGGCTTCCGCTTCGGCTTCGGCTTCGGCTTCGGCTTCGGCTTCGGCTTCGGCTTCGGCTTCGGCTTCGGCTTCGGCTTCGGCTTCGGCTTCGGCTTCCGCTTCCGCTTCCGCTTCCGCTTCCGCTTCCGCTTCCGCTTCCGCTTCCGCTTCCGCTTCCGCTTCCGCTTCCGCTTCCGCTTGCGCTTGCGCTTGCGCTTGCGCTTGCGCTTGCGCTTGCGCTTGCGGAGCGATGCTGTCGGGCGCGGCAAGTTCCGGATCGGCGGGAATATCGGCAGCCGTCTCCGTGGTGGCGGCGATTGTCTCCGGCTCGATCGCAGCTTCCGGCATCGGAACAGGCTGGAGCACTGCCGACTTGCGCGACAAGGCCTGCAGTTCGGCCAGCAGGTCCAGCGCTTCCTGGCGGATGGCGGCCAGCGTGACTTCATCGGCCTCGTCGGCGATGGCGTCCGGCGCATCGTCCGCTTCAGCCGCAGCGTCCACCGCGCCCACTGCGGAACCGGGCTGGGCCGGCGCTGCGATGGCACTCGCCTCGGCCGCCATCGGCGCCTCGGCTTCATTAATAGCAACAGACGGTGCCGGGGCGGCCACCGGCTCGGTCGCAGCCACGGTGGCCGCAACCGGCGCAGGCGCGGCGGATGCCCCCGCAGCCGGTGCCGCTACGGCAGCCGCTGCAACGGTCGCCGTAGCCGTCTTGCCGGCAGCCTCCGGCAGCGTCGTGATCGCCGCACGATCCAGCGGCCGCGGCTGGCGGAACGGGCTGCTGACGACAGTCGCGCGCAGCGCTTGCGCCGGCCGCGACGCCGCCGCGGGTGCCGGCGTGGCGGTATTGACAGGCTTGCGCGCCGCCGGCGGCGCGGGGCGCGGTGCCGGTGCCGGCGCGGGCTGCACAGGCGGCACCGGCGACGACGCGCGCGCCGGCTTCACCGCCCCGGGAGAATCGGCATGGTGCAGCCAGATCTCGCCCGGCTGCGGCGGGGATTCGCGCGTGCGGCGCGGCGGCTGCCAGGCAGGCTGGCGGCGTGCGGACACGGCTTCGAAGCTGCGGTGGCGCGGGGTCGGAGCAGCCCAGCCGGCATTGCCGACTACGGTGGCATCCCGGCGCTCGGTCTCGCGCAGCGGTTGCGTGGCGGCGAACACGGCCGGCGCTTCGTCCGGCGCGGCATCGGCAGCCGGCGCGCGGCGCGGCTTGCGCGAGAACAGATTGCGCCAGGTCTCGCCGAACACCATCGGCGCGGCCAGCGCCAGCACGCCCAGCATCAGCAGCAGCGCACCGGTCCAGCCGAACAGGTTGCCCATCAGGCCGGCCAGCGCGCGGCCGGCCGAGCCCCCGGCGCTCGATTCCGGTTCGGCGCCGCCGGTGAGCGCTTCCAGGCTGGCGCTGGCGCACAGCACCGCCAGCGTGCCAAGCCACACGCGCAGCGAGCCCGGCCCCGCGAGCCGGCGCTCGCCGGCAAGCCAACGCGAGACCAGCCGCCAGATCAGCGGCACTACCCAGAAGGTCGAGAATCCGAACCAGCCAAAACCCATTATCGACATGCCATGTTCAAAACTACGGGCAGCGATTGTAGCGGTTATGGCAGGGCGCCATTGGGTCGGAAAGCGCAAATATTCGTAACGCCGTGCATCTGCTGCGCGTTTTCCACGGGGCAGCATGGCAAACTCTGCGCCAGTTGATGGTTCTCTCCGCCGTGCGGCGCTACCATGCGGCAAATCCCGCATCCCGACGCTCAAGCTGCTGGCGGACCTGCCCTTCACACAACTGAAACTGGACCGCTCCTTCGCCGCCGAAATCGACCGCCCCGGGCCGCGCGCCGCCATCTGCCGCAGCATGATCGGCATGGCCCTGGACCTGGGGCTCGAATGCGTGGCCGAAGGCGTCGAGACCGACGCGCAGCGCAGCGCGCTGGTGGCGCTGCGCTGCGCCCTTGGCCAGGGCTACCTGTGGTCGGCGCCCAAGCCGGTGGATGCCTTCGTCGCCGATGCCATCGACCGCGCGGTGCCGCCGGCCTAGCCGGTAGCAAGCCCGTCGCTACTGCCCGGCGCGGAACGGGTACTTGGCGAAGATCTGCGCCACCACCTTGTCGATACGCTGCTGCGCGTTGGCCTGGTCGCGCGCATCGACGCTGCCCACTGCCACGCCTTCCCACACCAGCTTCTTTTCCCTGCGGTCGACCAGGTCGATATTGAGCGTGCCTTCGGTGTAGGTGTAGACGTCGTTGTAGAAGCCGTAGCCCGGCCAGGGCGCGTACAGACCGCCGCGGTAGCCGTAGTACCCCATCATCGGCGCCGGTGACGGGCTGACCTGCACCTTCTCCTGCAGTTGCGTGTTGAAGTTGACCAGCAGGTCGGGCGACTGCGGTGCGTAGCGGTAGCCGCGCGCGTCCATCTCACGACGCACGGCGGACTTCAGGTACTGGGTGGTCAGGCTTTCGTAGCCCTGCCGGTCGGTGCCGGGATTGTCGACAAAGCCGAAGCTGCGGTACGCGCTGAAGTTGGTGGTGCGGCTGTAGTCGGTCTTGATGTCGGGCACGCTGGCACAGCCTGCCAGGGTCAGTGCCGCCACGGCCACCGCAGGGCACAACAGCCGGAAGGATTTCACGATACACCTCCGTGAGGCCGCACCCGCGCGTGGGCGCAGCCCTTGCAGTCCGTCTTCTTCAGTCCGCCATCGCCAGCGGCGCCGGGACGCGCCGCGGCACCGTGGACTCCGGCAAGCCGCCGGACTAGTTCAGCTTGCCGTTGAGACCACCCACGCTGAGGCGGCCGGCACCCAGCAGGGCCACCGCCAGCGCCGCGCCCAGGTACATGCCCTGCAGTTCCAGCGCCCAGCCGCCGGTATCGGACAGCATGCCGAACTGCTTGCTGTGCACCAGCCCCAGCGCGAACAGCATGTTGAGGGCGACGATCACCGCCGCCAGCCGGCTCCACAACCCGATGATCAGCAGGATCGGCGCCACCACTTCCCCAATATAGACACCATAGGCGACCCACTCCGGCAGCCCGGCGTTCGCGACCACCTTCGCCACGAAGCCGATGCCGGAGGCGCCAGTCAGCTTGGCGATCCCGTGCAACAGGATCAGCACGCCAAGCACGATGCGCAGCAGCGCCTTGCCCAAGTCCTGGGAACCCTGAGAGCCACCCATGCCATTCTCCTTGCCGAGTTAAATGCCGAAATCCAGGGCGGACAAGCCGGGCCGGTGCCGGCCACAGCCATGCGCCTTTACCCTCACGCGCAGGGTCCGCCCCATGTACCTTAGTGCGAGCCGGCGTGAAGGTAAAGCCGCAAGGATGAACGATGGCTTCACCAGGATGCGGCGGACCCACCACTTGCCAGCCTCAACGTTGCCAGCCACGCTGTGCGCCGCGCTACACCACCCGGTGCATCGCCGGCTGCCGTGGCTCATGCATGCCGACCTTTTGCACACACTCGGGCAGGACCTCGCCGAGAAAATCGAGGAAGCGCCGGGTGGCCGGCGTCACGCCCTTGCGCGACGGGAACACCGCGTGCAGCGTGCCGACCGGCATCTCGTACTGCGGCAGCACCAGCTCCAGCTCGCCGTTCTCCAGCGCCTCGCGGCAATACATGCGCGGCAGCATCGCGACGCCGACGCCGGCGATGGCCGCCTCGCGCAGCAGCGCAAATTCATCGGTAATCAGGCGCGGGTCGTAGGCGATCTGGACCGATTCGCCGGTCTTGCTGCGCAGCGTCCAGACATGCTTGCCGTCGTGCGGCTTCTGACCCACGCCCGGCATGCCATCCAGCGCCTGGGCGGTGCGCGGCCGGCCGATGCTGTCGAGCAGCGCGGGGCTCGCCACCAGCATCACCTGGCTTTCGCCGAAGGTGCGCACCACCAGGCTGGAGTCTTCCATCACGTCGCGCACACGCAGCGCCAGGTCGAAGCCCTCGCCGATCACGTCCACGCGCCGGTTGGTGGCTTCCAGTTCGATCCGCACCGCCGGGTTGGCGCGCATGAACAGGCCGATGGCCGGCGCCAGCAGGTTCTGGGCGACGCCAACCGGGCAGCTCACCCGCAGGTCGCCGCCGGGCTGCTCGCGCGCCTGCTCGATGACTTCGCGGGCGGCCTCGGCCTCCTTGAGCATGGCGCGGCAGCGTTCGTAGAAGGACTCGCCGAGCGGCGTTACGCGCACCTGGCGTGTGGTCCGGCGCAACAACTGCACACCCAGGTCGCGCTCGAGCTGGGCAATGCGCCGGCTCAGCCGCGACTTGGGCACGCCGGTGGCGCGGCTGGCGGCGGAAAAGCTGCCGTGTTCGACCACCTGGGCGAACAGGGACAGGTCGTTGAGGTCTTGCATGGAAAGGCTCCAGGATCACCGCGCAGGGCTTATCTGGCAGGAGAATGGCCGGAATAGCCGCCAGATTGGCGTTGCATCGGTAGAACAATCCTTTGCATTTTGCCTCACTACCGATACCAATGGGCAGCCAGTATCTTTCTTCCATCGCAACCGCACCTTGTGGAGAAAGACATGAACATCCTGCAGATCGATTCCAGCGTCCTCGGCGACAACTCCGTTTCGCGCACCCTGACCGCCAGCGTGGTGGCCGACCTGGTCGCCGCCAACCCGGGCGCCACCGTGACCGTGCGCGACCTGGACACGGACGCGCCGGCCCACCTGTCGGGCAACCTGCTGCCCGTGCTGGGCGGCCCCAAGGACGGCCTGAACGCCGTGCAGGAAGCCGAGCTGCAGCGCACCGAGCAATGGCTGGCCGAGTTCCTGGCCGCCGACGTGCTGGTGGTGGGCGTGCCGCAGTACAACTTCAGCATCCCGAGCCAGCTCAAGGCCTGGATCGACCGCATTGCGCAGGCCGGCCGCACCTTCACGTACACCGAGAACGGCCCGGTGGGCCTGGCCGGCGGCAAGCGCGTGATCGTGGTGTCGTCGCGTGGCGGCGTGCGCCAGGATGCCAATGAACTGGACCTGCACGAGAAGACCGTCGACGTGGTGTTCCGCTTCCTCGGCATCACCGACATCACCTACGTGCGCGCCCACGGCCTGGCCATGGGTCCGCAGTTCCGCGAAGCCGGCCTGGCCAGCGCCCGCACCGAGATCGCGGCGCTGAACGACGCCAGCCGCCTGGCTGCCTGAGGCGCCGACGGTGGGAGCCAGGCGCTGTAGGACGGCGCCGGCTCGCCCCGGGGACAGATCAGGTCTATGATGGATCGGGGCGCTACGGCGCCCCGCGTGCCATGGGCGGCGCGCTGGCGCAGGGCGCAAGCCCGGGCTGGCAGGCCGCCTGCAGTCATCGACCGATCCATCTCCGGGAGCCCGCATGACTTCAGCCCTGTTGCCCGCCGCCGCCGTCCATCCCCCGCACGAACCCGCCCTGCTTTCGCAGTATCGCCATGTACGCGCCGCCACCGAAGCCATGGTGGCCGACCTGTCCGATGCCGATGCCACCGTGCAGTCGATGGACGACGCCAGCCCGGCAAAATGGCATCTCGCGCACACCACCTGGTTCTTCGAGGAATTCGTGCTGGCCGCGCGCATCCCCGATTACGAGCCGGTGGACCCGGACTACCGCTACCTGTTCAACTCCTACTACGAGGCCGTCGGCCAGCGCCACCCGCGCCCGCAGCGCGGGCTGCTCAGCCGCCCCTCGCTGGACGAGGTGCTGGCCTACCGCGAGGGTGTGGACGAATCGATGATGTCGCTGCTGGGCAAGGCCCAGACCGACGACGAAGCCGCGCTGATCACGCTCGGCCTCCAGCACGAACAGCAGCACCAGGAGCTGCTGCTGACCGACATCCTGCACCTGTTCGCGCAGAATCCGCTGCGCCCCGCCCTCGCGCCGGAGCTGACCGCGCCGGTGATCGCCGACCCGCGGCCCGCGCCCGACTGGATCGGCTTTGACGGCGGCGTGGTCGAGATCGGCCATGGCGGCGAGGACTTTGCCTTTGACTGCGAAGGGCCGCGCCACAAGGTCTACCTGCAGCCGTTCCTGCTGTGTTCGCATCCGGTCAGCAACCGGCAATGGTTCGAGTTTATCGAGGACGGCGGCTACCAGACCGCGGGCCTGTGGCTGTCGGACGGCTGGCGCTGGGTATGCGAGCAAGGCATTCAGGCCCCGCTCTACTGGGAGGCGCGCGAGGGCACGTGGTGGCAGATGACGCTGCGCGGCATGCATCCGGTCGACCCGGACAGCCCGGTGACGCATGTCAGCTTCTACGAGGCAGAGGCTTTTGCGCGCTGGGCCGAACGCCGGCTGCCGACCGAGGCGGAATGGGAGCACGCGGCGCGCAGCCTGCCGGCGACGGGGAATTTCGTCGAGGGGCGCGCGCTGCGGCCGCTGCCGGACCGGCAGAACACCTCGGGCGTGCTGCGCCAGATGTTCGGCGATGTGTGGGAATGGACCGGCAGCGCGTTCCTGCCATATCCGGGCTTCCGCCCGAGGGCCGGCGCGGTGGGCGAGTACAACGGCAAGTTCATGAGCGGCCAGATGGTGCTGCGAGGCGGGTCGTGCGTCACGCCGGAATCGCATATCCGGGCGACGTACCGCAACTTCTTCTATCCGCACCAGCGCTGGCAGTTCACCGGGGTGCGGCTGGCGGACGATGTCTAGGCCCGCGCCAGCCAGCGCCACGCCAGCCACGCCAGCACTACCCACACCAGCACGATGAGCACGGCGGCCGCGCGATTGCGCGGCCGTTTTGCCTGCGTGGCCTGCCACGCCTCGGCCCGGCCACGGCATTCATCCTTCACCGCAGGCGGAATCATCCGCAGCGTCAGCCAGATGCCCAGCGGCACCAGCAGCACGTCATCGACATAGCCCAGCACCGGGATGAAGTCCGGGATCAGGTCGATCGGGCTGAAGGCATAGGCCGCAACCAGCGCGGCCAGCAGTCGCGCGCCCCACGGCGTGCCGGGGTGGCGGCTGCAGAACCACAGCGTCAGCAGGTTCGCCTTGAGCCGGCGCGCCCACTGGCGCAGGCGTGCGCCGACGGCCATCGCCGCGCTCCGCGCTTACCAGCCCTTGGTCTTGGGCTGCTGCGCCGCGGGTTGCTGGGCCGCGGGCCGCTGCCCGCCCGGCTCGCCGGTGGGCGCCTTCAGCGGCGGCGCCGCCACGATCGGCGTCTGCGGATACAGCTTCTGCCAGCGGTCCTTCAGACCCTTGGCGATCTCGGCCTGGTTGTAGCGCTCGGCAAAGTCGATCACGGTCATGCCCTGCTGGTTCTTCAGGCGCATGTCGGCGCCCTCGTCCAGCAGCAGCTTGACGGTCTCGATATGGCCGGCGCGCGCAGCCATCATCAGCGGCGTGGTGCCGTTGGGGCTTTCGGCATCGATATAGGCGGCATGTTCGACCAGGTACTTGACCACGTTGTTGTGGCCGTTGGTGGCCGCGTAGTGCAGTGGCGTCCAGCCGGTCTTGTTGATCTCGGCCTCCATCTCGTCGACCATCAGCTTGACCATGTCAAGCTGGCCCTGCAGCGCCGCCATCATCAGCGGCGTCTCGCCGGCCGGGTTGGCCTTGTCGAAGTCGATGTCCTTGGCGCGGATCAGCACCGTGGCCACCTTCAGCGATTTCTCGCGCAGCGCCAGCACCAGCGCCGGGTTGCCGCGGCTGTCCACCAGGTTGGGATCGACGCCTTTGGCGAGCAGCTTCTTTACGGTGTTGGCGTCGTCGAACTCGACGGCCTTGCGCATGTCGTCGGCGGGCGCGGCCTGCGCCAGCGTGGCCGCGGCCAGCACCACGGCGCCGGCGGCACGGCGGACAAATTTCATGTCAAACATGAGAATTCCTGTCGATATGCCTGAATAGATTGAAAAAGTTTTCGGTAGTCTGCTCGGCTACCTGCTCCACCGGCACCCCGCGCAGCTGAGCGATAAACTCGCCCACATGGCGCACCCAGGCCGGTTCGTTGGTCTTGCCGCGGTACGGCACCGGCGCCAGGTAGGGCGAATCGGTCTCGATCAGCATGCGCTCCAGCGGCACCTTGCGCGCGGTTTCCTGCAGGTCGGCCGCGCTCTTGAAGGTGACGATGCCGGAGAACGAGATATGAAAGCCCTCGTCCAGCGCCTGGCGGGCGACGTCCCAGGTCTCGGTAAAGCAGTGCATCACGCCACCGGCTTCGCGCGCGTTCTCTTCGCGCATCAGGCGCAGCGTGTCGTCGGCCGATGAGCGGGTATGGATGATCAGCGGCTTGCCGGTCTGCTTCGCCGCGCGGATATGGGTGCGGAAGCGCTCTCGCTGCCATTCCATTTCGGCGATGCTGCGCCCGTTCAGGCGGTAGTAGTCCAGCCCGGTTTCGCCGGTGCCGACCACGCGCGGGTGGGCGGACAGTTCTACCAGGCGCTCGAGCGTCGGGTCCTCGCCTTCCTCGTAGTCCGGGTGGACACCGACCGACGCGTACAGGTTGGGATGCTGCTCGGCCAGCGCCAGCACGCGCGGGAAGTCTTCCAGCGTGACGGAAATGCACAGCGCATGCGTGACCTGGTTGGCGCGCATGTTCTCCAGCAGCTCCGGCAGCCGCGCAGCCAGCTCGGGGAAATCGATATGGCAGTGGGAATCAACAAACATGGGAAATCTCTTATGCGGGGGCGCGCAGGCCCGGTTCAGGCCTGCCGGGCGCCGGCCACGCGACGACCGAGGATGATCAGGTCGCGCTCGACGCCGTCGAGCACGGCCACGCGCGGCAGGTCGCCCCAGCGCGTGAAGCCCATCGCCTCAAACAGCCCGAGGCTGGGCGCATTGTGGCCGAAGATAAAGCCGAGCAGCGTGTTCACGCCGACCTGGGGCGCATGGTCGATGGCCTGCTGCAGCAGGTAGCGGCCCAGCCCCTGCCCGCGGCGCTGCGTGTCCAGGTAGATCGACACCTCGGCGGTGCCGCCATAGGCCGGGCGGCCGTAGAAGTCAGAGAAGCTCATCCAGCCGGCCATCTGGCCGTCGGCGTCCTCGCAAACCCATAGCGGCCGGCGCCCGGGCTGGTGCGCGTCGAACCAGGCCTGGCGCGAGGCCACGGTGACCGGCTCGGTATCGGCGGTGACCATGCGCGACGGCACGGTGCTGTTATAGATGGCGACGATGCCCGGCAGGTCGCGGGGCTCGGCAATACGCAGGGAAAATTCCGATGAATTCATTGAAAATCAATAGGTTGCGACAACAACTTCGCAACGTTCATAAGGTTTGCGTGGGGCGCCCGGACTCCAGCGTCTTGCCCAGAATCTCCTCCACCGCGCGGCGCAGGTTGCGCCCGTTGTCGTCGTCGGGGAAATGCACGCCGACGCCGGGGGTCTTCATCGGCGTGCCCGCCGGGGTGATCCAGGCCACATGGCCCGCGATCTGGTATTTCTGCGGCCGGTCCAGCAGCGACAGTACCAGGAACACCTGCTCGCCCAGCCGGAACGGCCGGTTTGACGGGACGAAGATGCCGCCGCGCGCCAGGAACGGCATGTAGGCCGCATACAGCCCGGCCTGGTCCTTGATCGATAGGGACAGGACATTGGGGCGCGAGGCCGCCCCGCTGCCGGTAGGCGCTTCCGGCGATGCGCCGGCAACTGCTGTGTTCATGGTTGACCCCCTGAATGACTATCGGTGCTGCTTATTGTTATGGCTTTGTTCTGAAACCTTGCTGCGCTACCGGAACAGCTGGCGGTACTCCAGGAATACCGCCTCCATCACCAGGCGTGCCGCCAGCGGATGGTTTTCGCTGCGTCGATGCGCGGTCAGCCGCGTCGCATAGGCCTGAAGTCGGTGCGCGTCGGTGGCCCCGGCGCAGCGCGCCAGCGCGGCACGCTCCTTGGGGAAATAACGCGGCAAGGAATGTGGCAAAGACGGCGGCGCGGTGCCCTCGCCGCCATCCAGGCGCAGCTTCAGCAGATCGTACGTCCAGCGCTGCAGGATGCCAAGCACGGCGGGCACCGGCAGCTTCTGCAGTTGCTCGGCCGCAGCGGAGGCGTCAAAGGCCGCGCCCGCGCCCAGCTGGCCGACCAGCCAGCGCTGCAGCGGCTGCTCCTCGGCCTCGGCCGCGTGCAGCGCGGTCAGCGGCGAGCCGCCGGCCTGGGCCAGTTGGGCTTCGGCATCCGCCACGCCCTGCCCGCGCAGCCAGGCCAGCGCGGCCTCCGGCGTCGGGCGCTGGGCCGAGAACTGGCGGCAGCGCGACAGGATGGTCGGCAGGATGCGGTCGAGCCGGTCGGTCACCAGCAGGAACACAGTAGACGACGGCGGCTCTTCCAGCGTCTTGAGCAGCGCGTTGGCGCCCTCGGCCTGCAGCGCATCGAGCGGGTACACCACCACCACGCGCAGCCCGGCGCGGTGCGTGCCCACGCCCACGGCCTCGATCAGCGCGCGCACCTGCTCCATGCGGATGATCTTGCTGGGCGCCTTCTTCTTGCCGCCCTCGTCGGTCTCGGGCTCGGCCGACGCGTCCAGCGCCTCGGGCCGCACCACGGTGAAATCCGGGTGGTTGCCCTGGCTGAACCAGTGGCAGGCGGCGCACTGGGCGCAGGGCTGGCCATCGGGCAGCGGCGCCTCGCACAGCAGACCCTGCGCGAAATGCAGCGCCAGGTCGCGCTTGCCGATGCCTTGCTGGCCATGGATCAGCAAGGCATGCGGCAACCGTTCGCGCAGCGCGCCGAGCCGTTGCCAGTCTTCCTTCTGCCAGGGATAGAGCATGCGAATCAGTGGGTTAGAAGCAAAATTTAAGGCTTTACCTGAGATACGAGCCGTGTTGCGGATTTCGCATCAGTGCGGATCGCGGAGATATCACGGCCCACGTATATCGGCACAAAATCAAAGCGTTGCAATGATAGCTTCGAGTTCTTCGCGAATCTCTTCAATGCTGCGGGTGGCGTCTATCACGCGGAAGCGCTGCGGCGACTGCGCGGCCCGGCGCAGGTACTCGTCGCGGGTGCGCTGGAAGAAAGCGCGGGATTCGGCCTCGAACTTGTCCGGCGAGCGCGCACCGGCAAGCCGTTCGCTGGCGGTTTCCAGCGGCACGTCGAACAGCAGCGTCAGGTCCGGCTGCAGGCCGTCCTGCACCCAGTCCTCCAGCACTTCGAGCCGCTGCGTCGACAAGCCCCTGCCCCCGCCCTGGTACGCGAAGGTGGCGTCGGTGAAGCGGTCGGAGATCACCCAGTCGCCCCGCTCCAGCGCGGGCGCGATGACCTCGGCGATGTGCTCGCGCCGGGCGGCGAACATCAGCAGCGCCTCGGTTTCCAGGTGCATCTTGCGGTGCAGCAGGATCTGGCGCAGGTCCTCGCCCAGCGGCGTGCCGCCCGGCTCGCGGGTGGTGACCACGCCGGGGACGCCGCTGCGCGCGCGCAGGCGGCCGGCGACCCAGTCGATATGGGTGCTCTTGCCGGCGCCGTCGATGCCTTCGAAAGTGATGAATTTTCCGCGCATGGAATGCCTATTTGCCGCGCTGGTACTTGTCGACCGCGCGGTTGTGTTCGGGAAGCGAGTTGGAGAAATGGCTGCTGCCGTCGCCGCGGGCGACGAAGTACAGCGCGTCGGACGGCGCCGGCGCGGTGGCCGCCGCCAGCGAGGCCAGCCCCGGCAGTGCGATCGGCGTGGGCGGCAGGCCGGTGCGGGTGTATGTATTGTACGGGGTGTCGGTCTGCAGGTCGCGCTTGCGCAGGTCGCCGTCGAAGCGCTCGCCCAGGCCGTAGATCACGGTCGGGTCGGTCTGCAGCATCATGTTCTTGCGCAGCCGGTTGAGAAATACGGCGGCGATCATCGGGCGCTCGGCGGCCTGGCCGGTTTCCTTCTCGACGATCGATGCCATCACCAGCGCCTCATACGGGGTCTTGTAGGGCAGGTCGGGCGCGCGCGCGTTCCAGGCTTCGTTCAGGCGGCGCTGCATGGCGCGGTAGGCGTGCTTGTACAGTTCGATATCGCTGCTGCCGCGCGCGAACAGGTAGGTGTCTGGGAAGAACAGTCCCTCGGGCGAGGCCTCGGCCGCACCGATCGCCTTCATCAGCTCCGCCTCGGACATGCCCTGGGTGTCGTGCCGCAGTGCCGGGTTGGCGTCAACGGCAGCCCGCATCTTGCGGAATTCCCACCCCTCGATCACGGTGACCACATAGTGCGTGACCTCGCCGCGCGCCAGCTTGCCGATGATCGACAGCGGCGTGGCGCCGGTCTCGAATTCATAGCCGCCGGCCTTCAGGTCCGGGCCGTGCCCGGTCAGGCGCACCAGCAGCATGAACAGCCGCGGGTCCATGCCGACGCCGCCGCGCTGGATCTGCCGGCCGACGCTGGCGACACTGGAATTGGGCTTGATCACCACTTCCACCGGCGAGTTTTTAAGGGTTAGCGGCTGATTGGCCCACCACGCGAACGCGCCGACGGCTGCCAGCGCAAACACCAGCACGGCAAATCCCAGGCGAAGGAAGAAACGTTTCATGTATCAGGAGTTGGGGGCGGCTGACCGGGCATCGGTGGGCTTGCGCACCGCCGCTTAACGTCACGTACTGCTGGCGCCGGCCGAAAATCTCATAGCCCCATATAATAACCGGCAGCCTCGCACCGACCCTGTGCAGCGGCTCCGGCGCCGCGCCGAATACGCCGTGAAGCCTGCACGACCGGTGCCTTCCCTCTCCCGTTTTGCCTCGACGATTGCCACGCAATGCCAGTGATGAATGCCCAAGCCCCGGAACTCGCCGCCAGCCATGATGCCCTGCAGGCAGGCGGAATCGTCTGCGCCCCCGCCGGGCTCGGGTTGATCCGCGTAGCCGGCGACGATGCCGCCAGCTTCCTGCATACCCAGCTGACCAATGCGGTCGAAGACCTGAAGCCGGGCGCCGCACGCCTGGCCGGCTACTGCTCGCCCAAGGGTCGCCTGCTCGCCACATTCCTGATGTGGCGTGATGCCGAAGGCATCGTGCTGCAGCTGTCGGCCGATATCCAGCCGGCGGTGCAGAAGCGCCTGTCGATGTTCGTGCTGCGCTCCAAGGCCAAGCTTAGCGATATCACCCCGGCCAGCGCGATCCTCGGGGTTGCCGGGACCGGCGCCGCCAAGGCGCTGGAAGCCGCTGGCCTGCCTGTGCCGGATGCGGCCTTCTCTGCAGTTAGCGCCGACGGTACGTCCGTGATCCGCCTGCCCGATGCCGCCGGCCAGCCGCGCTGGCAAATCGTGCTGCCGGCCGACAAGGCCGAGGCCGTGCGCGCCGCGCTGACGGCCACGCTGCAAAGCGCCCCGTCGTCGTTCTGGGACTGGCTCGAAGTGCAGTCCGGCCTGCCCCGCATCGTCGCGGCCACGCAGGAGCAGTTCGTGCCGCAGATGATCAACTACGAGCTGGTGGGCGGCGTCAATTTCCGCAAGGGCTGCTATCCCGGCCAGGAGGTGGTGGCACGCAGCCAGTACCGCGGCACGCTCAAGCGCCGCATGTGGCTGGTGCAGGGCGAAGGCGAGGTGCCGGCACCCGCGGCCGAGATTTTCAGGCCGGAAGACCCGGGCCAGCCGTGCGGCATGATCGTCAACGCCGCGCCCGCGCCGCAAGGCGGCTGGGCCGGACTGGCCGAGCTGAAGATCGACGCGGCCGTCGGTGCCGCAACGTCGGCGCTGCGCCTGGGCAGTGCCGAAGGCGCCGCGCTGGCGACCGCCGTCTTGCCTTACGAAGTACCGCTCGGCGAAGCCGCCCAGGCCGCCGGCTGAACCGACAGGACCTGCCATGAGTGACCATCTGTACGTCTATTTTCACGTGCCCGAGGCCGTCGCCACCGAGGCGTTGCCGCACTGGCACCGCTGGATGGAGACGGTTGCCGAGGCTACCGGAATTGGTGGTACGCTGATGCGCAGGCCCGAAACCCGCGCCGGCGTGCAGACCTGGATGGAGTGCTACGCCGACGTGCCGCCCGCCTTCGATGCCACGCTGGAAGGCCTGTGGCGCCAGAGCGGGCTGGACCAGTGGGTGGACGGCGAGCGGCGGGCCGAACACTTTATCGACCTGGACGTGCTGTAGGCGTCCGGGCTGCCGATGATGCGAAGTACGCCGGGATATTGCGCAGCAGCGCCCCGGCGGTAAAGGAAGCAAAGCGATGTGTCTGATCCTGGTTGCCTGGCAATCCCACCCGGACTATGCCCTGGTCGTCGCCGGCAACCGCGATGAATTCTATGCCCGCCCCGCGGCGGCCGCGCACTGGTGGCAGGAAGCGCCGCACGTGCTGGCCGGGCGCGACCTGGCGGAAGTCATCGGCGAGCCCGGCACCTGGATGGGCGTCAATGCCGACGGCCGCTTTGCCGCGCTGACCAACTACCGCGCCCCGTCCGAGAAACGCACCGATGCCCGTTCGCGCGGCGAGCTGGTGGCCGGCTTCCTGCGCGGCCATGAGGCCCCGTTCGACTACCTCGACGGGCTGGCCGGCGAAGACGGCTGCTATAACGGCTTCAACCTGCTGGCCAGCGACCTGCGCGAACTCTGGTGGTACAGCAATCGCTCGGCCTCGCGCCAACCGCAACGGCTGCGCCCGGGCCTGTACGGCCTGTCCAATGCCTTGCTCGACACGCCCTGGCCCAAGGTGCGCAGCCGCGTGGGCGCGCTGGCCGAGGTACTGGCGGCCGACAGCGGCCAGGCCAATGTCAGCGCCGAGCCTTATCTGAAGATGCTGGCCGACGAACGGCAGGCGGCGGATTTCGAGCTGCCGTCGACGGGCGTTGCGCCGGAATGGGAAAAGCTGCTGTCGTCCGCGTTTATCCGCTCGCCGATGTATGGCACGCGTGCCAGCACGGTGCTGCGCGTGCGCCACGACGGCCGCTTCGACCTGAGCGAGCGCAGCTTCGACGCCGGCGGGCGCGCGGGCGACGTCACTTACCACGGCACGCTGAACCTGTCGCGCGACACCGGCATCGTGCAGGCGCCGCGCTGATTGCCTGGCGGACCTCAGTCCGCCAGCCGCTTGCGCATCTCGATATGCGGGATGCCGGCCTCTTCGAATTCCTCCCCGACCTGCGCAAAGCCCACGCGCGCATAGAACGGCGCGGCGTGGGTCTGGGCGTTGAGCACCAGTTCCGGATAGCCGAGCTGCTCCGCCTGCTCCATCAGCGCTTTCAAGACCAGCGCACCGACGCCGGTGCCGCGCGCGCTTGCCAGCACGGCCATGCGGCCGATATGGCCGTCGGGCAGCAGCCGCCCGGTGGCGACCGGCGTGCCGTCCTCGGCCAGCGCCAGCGCATGCCAGCTCGGCTCGTCCCATTCATCCCATTCCAGCTCCACCGGCACGCCCTGCTCCTCGACGAAAACGGTGTAGCGGATGGCGCGCGCGCGTTCGCGGGCTTCGGACCAGGGGCAGATCAGGACGGTGACTGGCATGGCGGTGCAATCAGGCTGGTTGAATGGCAGCGCCCGAATCCGGGCGGGCGCCAATGATACGCCAGTGCTGCGGGTCGCGCATATCGCACCAAAGTGGATCAAAGACGGCATTTCGCGCACCAGACTAGGGTTTGCCCGGGGAGGCATCCTCTTAGCAAATTTGTATGATGACCTTATTACCCAATGACCCGGAGACTTCCGTGTTCCAGAAAGTCCCTGCCCGCGCCCTGACCGACAACGTCGCCGAACAATTGCTGGACAAGATCCAGGGCGGCGCCTTTGCCCGCGGCGACAAGCTGCCGACCGAGGCGGTGCTGTCGGAGGAATTCGGGGTCAGCCGCACCGTGGTGCGCGAGGCGATCTCCCGGCTCAAGTATGAAGGCGTGGTCGAGTCGCGCCAGGGCAGCGGCGTATTCGTCACGCTGCAGGCCGGCATCCGGCCGCTGCGCATCGACTATACCGATACCGGCACGCTGGAATCGGTGCTGCAGATCGTCGAGCTGCGCCGCGCGATCGAGGCCGAGGTGGCCGCGCAGGCCGCCATGCGCCGCACCGATGCGTCGATGGCGGCCATCGACGCCGCGCTGGCGCGCCTCGACGAGGAAGTCGAGCAAGGCGGCGACGGCGTGGCCGCTGACGTGGCCTTCCACCGCGCCATCGCGGGGGCCACCGGCAACCCCTACTTCCTGAAAACGCTGGAATTCCTCAGCCAGTACCTGGAAGCCGCCACGCGCGTGACCCGCACCAACGAGGCGCGCCGCGCCGACTTCTCGCGCCAGGTGCGCGAAGAACACCAGGCCATCGTCGCGGCGATCCGCGCCGGCGATCCGCTGGCCGCGCGCAATGCCGCGCAGAACCATATGTTCAACGCCGCGCGCCGGCTGGCCCAGCTGGGCGCCGATGAAAACGGCGAGGCCGGCGATGAAGCCGGCGCCCGCGGCGCGTCCAACTGACGCGGCCAACACCATCCAACGCATTTCCCGTATCTGATTCAGGAGTCCCCCTATGTCCAGGAATATCGGCGTCATCGGCCTTGGTGCCATGGGCTACGGTGTCGCGCAGTCGTTGCTGCGTGCCGGCTTTAACGTGCATGCCTGCGACCTGCGGCCCGAAGTGCTGCAGCGCTTCGCCGATGCGGGCGGCGTGCCGTGCGCCTCGCCCGCCGAACTGGGCAGCCGCTGCGAGGTGGTGCTGACGCTGGTGGTCAACGCGCAGCAGACCGAGGCCGTGCTGTTCGGCGCCAACGGTGCCGCCGCCGCGATGAAGCCTGGCACGTTGGTGATCTCCAGCGCCACGGTGCCGCCGGGCTTTGCCGAGACGCTGGGCCGCCGCCTCGCCGAACAAGGCCTGCTGATGCTGGACGCGCCGGTCTCCGGCGGCGCCGCCCGCGCCGCCAGCGGCGAAATGACCATGATGACCTCCGGCCCGGCCGAGGCCTACTCGCTGGCCGAGGACGTGCTGGCCGCCATCGCCGGCAAGGTGTACCGCCTGGGCGCCGCGCATGGCGCGGGCTCCAAGGTCAAGATCATCAACCAGCTGCTGGCCGGCGTGCATATCGCCGCGGCCGCCGAGGCCATGGCGCTGGGCCTGCGCGAAGGCGTGGACCCGGATGCGCTCTATGACGTGATCACGCACAGCGCAGGCAACTCGTGGATGTTCGAGAACCGCGTGCCCCATATCCTGAAGGGCGACTACACGCCGCTGTCCGCGGTCGACATCTTCGTCAAGGACCTGGGCATGGTGCTCGACACCGCGCGCAACAGCAAATTCCCGCTGCCGCTGTCGGCGGCCGCGCACCAGATGTTCATGATGGCTTCCACCGCCGGCCACGGCGGCGAGGACGATTCGGCCGTGATCAAGATCTTCCCGGGCATCGAACTGCCGGGCAAGGCCGGGTAAGAGGGGAAACGAAGATGACCGCAGGCACCCTCGCCCATCGCCCGCTGCTGGGCTGCATCGCCGACGATTTCACCGGCGCCACCGACCTCGCCAACACGCTGGTGCGCAACGGCATGCGCACCGTGCAGACCATCGGCCTGCCCGACGTGGGCGCGGTGCAGGATATCGGCGAAGCCGATGCGCTGGTGGTGGCGCTCAAATCCCGCACCATCCCCGCCGTGGAGGCCGTGGCGCAGTCGCTGGCCGCGCTGCAGTGGCTGCGCGCGCAGGGCTGCCGCCAGTTCGTGTTCAAGTACTGCTCGACCTTCGATTCGACCGACGCCGGCAATATCGGCCCGGTGACCGACGCGCTGCTGGCCGCGCTGGACAGCGATTTCACGATCGCCTGCCCAGCCTTTCCCGAGAACGGCCGCACCATCTTCCGTGGTCACCTGTTCGTGGGCGATGTGCTGCTGAATGAATCGGGCATGGAGCACCATCCGCTGACGCCGATGACCGACGCCAACCTGGTGCGCGTGCTGCAGCGCCAGAGCAAGAACAAGGTCGGCCTGCTGCGCTACGACGCCGTGGCGCGTGGCGCGCAGGCGAGCGCAGAGCGCATCGCCGCGCTGCGCGCAGACGGCGTGCGCATGGCGATTGCCGATGCGGTGTCCGACGCGGACCTGTTCACGCTGGGCGAGGCCTGCGCCAACCTGCCGCTGATTACCGGCGGCTCCGGCATCGCGCTGGGCCTGCCCGAGAACTTCCGCCGCGCCGGCCTGCTGCCGCAGCGCGGCGACGCCGACGCAGTCCCGGCCATCGACGGCCCGGGCGTGGTGCTAGCCGGTAGCGCCTCGCGCGCGACCAACGGGCAGGTAGCTCGCTGGCTGGAGCAAGGCCGCCCCGCGCTGCGCATCGACCCGCTCGCGCTGGCGCGCGGCGAGGCCGTTGCCGACGTGGCGCTGGACTTTGCCGAAAGTCATGACGAACCTGTGCTGGTCTACGCGACCTCCAGCCCTGATGAGGTCAAGGCCGTGCAGGCCGAGCTGGGCGTCGAGCGCGCCGGCCACCTGGTCGAGCAGTGCCTGGCCACGGTTGCCGCCGGGCTGCTGGCACGTGGCACGCGCCGCTTCGTCGTCGCCGGTGGCGAGACCTCGGGCGCGGTGGTGCAGGCGCTGGGCGTGCGCGCGCTGCGCATCGGCGCGCAGATCGCGCCGGGCGTGCCGGCCACGGTCACGCTGGGCGCGACGCCGCTGGCGCTGGCGCTCAAGTCGGGCAACTTCGGCGGCCCGGACTTCTTTGACGAAGCGCTGCGTCAGCTCGGAGGCGCTCAATGAACACAGTAGTGAGCACGGAAAGCAAGCTGCGCGAAGAGATCTGCCGCATCGGCGCCAGCCTCTACCAGCGCGGCTATACCGTCGGCTCGGCCGGCAATATCAGCGCACGGCTCGATGACGGCTGGCTGATCACGCCCACCGACGCGTGCCTGGGCATGCTGGACCCGGCCGCGGTCGCCAAGGTGGCCACCGACGGCAGCTGGGTGTCGGGCGACAAGCCCTCCAAGACGCTCACGCTGCATCGCGCGATCTATGACAACAACCCCGGGGCGCACGCCGTGGTGCATACGCACTCGACGCACCTCGTGGCCCTGACGCTGGCCGGTGTCTGGCAACCGGACGACGTACTGCCGCCGCTCACGCCGTACTACGTGATGAAGGTCGGCCATATCCCGCTGATTCCCTACCATCGACCCGGCGACCCGGCGGTGGCCGCGCGCGTGGCCACGCTGGCCGCGCAGGTGCGCGGCGTGCTGCTGGAGCGGCTCGGCCCGGTGGTGTGGGAGTCCAGCGTCTCGCGCGCCGCGTTCGCGCTGGAAGAACTGGAGGAGACCGCCAAGCTATGGCTGATGATGAAAGACGCGCCGGGCTTCGCCGCCCGCGCGGCGCTGCCCGACGGCGCACTGGCTGAGTTGCGCGACGCCTTCCAGGCGCGCTGGTAACAACCGCTTTTCCCCGATAAACGACGGCTTCACCCGGCGCGGTTGCCTTGCGGCCACCGCGCGGGGGACGCGCATGCCTGCATTCCGCGCGCCGCCGCATTACTAGACCAGACCCACCACATACCCGGAGACCACCGTGAATCCAAACCAACCGGCGGCCAGCGTGCCTGCCTATGACAGCCTGGGCGGCAACGCCCGGCTGGACACCGAAGCCCAGATCGAAAAGCGCGCCTACAGCAAGGTGTTCTGGCGCGTCATGCCGTTCCTGATGCTGTGCTACGTGGTCGCCTACCTCGACCGCGTCAACGTCGGCTTCGCCAAGCTGCAGATGGGGCAGGACCTGGCCTTCTCCGAAACCGTGTTCGGCCTCGGCGCCGGCCTGTTCTTTATCGGCTACTTCCTGTTCGAGGTGCCCAGCAATCTGCTGATGCACCGCATCGGCGCGCGCATCTGGATCGCGCGCATCATGATTACGTGGGGCATCATCTCGGCGCTGTTCCTGTTCGTGAAGACGCCGACCCAGTTCTACGTGATGCGCTTCCTGCTCGGCCTGGCCGAAGCGGGCTTCTACCCTGGCGTGATCCTGTACCTGACCTACTGGTTCCCGGCCAACCGCCGCGGCAAGATGATCGCGCTGTTCATGTCGGGCATCCCCATCGCGGGCATGTTCGGCAACCCGCTGTCGGGCTGGATCATGGATGCCTTCAACGGCGTGCACGATATGCGCGGCTGGCAATGGATGTTCCTGATCGAGGCGCTGCCCGCGTTTGTGATCGGCGTGGTGACGATCTTCGTGCTGCGCGACGGCATCGACAAGGCGCCGTGGCTCGACGCCGATGAAAAGCGCGTGCTCAAGCGCAATATCGAGGAAGACCAGCGCAACGCCCATAACGCCGCCACCGCCGCCGGCAAGGCCCATGGCCACTCGCTGGGCGCGGTGTTCTCCGACCGCCGCGTGTGGTGGATGTGCCTGATCTACTTCTGCTTCGTCACCGGCCAGTACGCGCTGACCTTCTGGATGCCGACGCTGGTGAAGGCCAGCGGCGTGACCGGAAACCTGAACATCGGCCTGCTGTCGGCGATCCCGTTTATCTGCGCCGTGGTCGTGATGAACATCCTGGGCCACAGCGCCGACGCACGCCGCGAGCGCCGCTGGCACCTGATCGTGCCGGCGCTGATGGGTGCCTTGGGCTTTGCCATTGCTGCCTCGTTCACCAACAATACAACGGTGGCCATCGCCGCACTGTCGCTGGCCGCTGCCGGAGTGCTGACCTGCGCGCCTCTGTTTTGGTCGCTGCCGACCTCGTTCCTGTCGGGCATTGCCGCCGCTTCTGGTATTGCCGTGGTGAATTCGGTCGGCAACCTGGCCGGTTTCGTGTCGCCGTACATGGTCGGCGCGCTGAAGGACATGACACACAGTACGCAGCTGCCCATGTACGTGCTGTCCGCGATCCTGGTCGTCGGCGCCGTGCTGGTGTGGCTGACGCCCGCTAAACTGGTCAACCGTTGATCCTGGCCGGCCCGCTTTCGACCTGGCCTCGATCGGGCCGGTTCCGTACTACTGCTTTGGAGTTCCCATGCCGCGCTTCGCCGCAAACCTCTCGATGATGTACAACGAGCACGCTTTCCTGGACCGCTTCGCCGCAGCCGCGGCGGACGGCTTCCGGGCGGTGGAGTACCTGTTCCCGTACGAGCACGCCGCCACCGAGCTGCGCGCGCGCCTGGACGCGAACGGTCTCACGCAGGCGCTGTTCAACGCCCCGCCGGGCGACTGGGCAGCCGGTGAGCGCGGCCTGGCCGCGCTGCCGGGTCGCGAGGCGGAGTTCCGCGACGCCGTCGGCCGCGCGCTGGAATACGCCGGCGTGATCGGCAATGACCGCGTGCATGTGATGGCGGGACTGGTGCCGGCCGCTGCCGACCGCGCCCGCCACCGCGCCGCCTACCTCGAGAACGTCGCCTTTGCCGCCAAGGCCGCCGCGGCGCAGGGCGTCACCATCGTGCTCGAACCGATCAACACGCGCGACATGCCGGGCTACTTCCTGAACCGCCAGGACGACGCGCAGGCGATCTGCAAGGAGATCGGCGCGGCCAACCTGAAGGTGCAGTTCGACTGCTACCACTGCCAGATCGTCGAGGGCGATATCGCGATGAAACTGAAGCGCGACATGCCCGGCATCGGCCATATCCAGATCGCCGGCGTGCCCGACCGCCATGAACCGGACCTGGGCGAGCTGAACTACCCCTACCTGTTCGAGGTCATCGACGGGCTCGGCTATGACGGCTGGATCGGCTGCGAATATCGCCCCCGCGCCGGCACTTCCGAGGGCCTGGGCTGGCTCAAGCCTTACCTCGGCCGCTGATCCTTCGCGCAAACCCAAAGAACGAATCTCTCCTGCCATGAACGTACTGATTACCGGCGGCGCCGGCTTCCTTGGCCTGCAACTCGCCCGGCTGCTGCTGCAACGCGGCACCCTGAACCTGGACGGCCAGCCCGTCGCCATCGACCAACTGACGCTGCTCGACGTGGTGGCGCCGCAAGGTCTGGACGATGCGCGCGTGCGCGTGGTGACGGGCGACCTGTCCGACCCGGCCGTGCTGCGCCAGGCCATCGACAAGGACACCGGCGCCGTGTTTCACCTGGCGGCCGTGGTCAGCGGCCAGGCCGAGGCCGACTTCGACCTGGGCATGCGCGTCAACCTGGACGCCTCGCGCGCGCTGCTCGAAACCTGCCGCGAACTGGGCCACCAGCCACGCGTGCTGTTCACCAGCTCGGTCGCGGTTTACGGCGGCGAATTGCCGCCGGTGGTGCAGGACGACACCGCGCTGAACCCGCAATCGTCGTACGGCGTGCAGAAGGCCATCGGCGAGTTGCTGCTGTCGGACTACAGCCGCCGCGGCTTTGTCGACGGGCGCGTGCTGCGCCTGCCGACCATCAGCGTGCGTCCGGGTAAGCCCAATGCGGCAGCCTCGTCGTTCGCCAGCGGCATCATCCGTGAGCCGCTGTCAGGCGTCGCTGCCAACTGCCCGGTGGCACCGGAAACGCCGCTGTGGCTGCTGTCGCCGCGTGCGGCAGTGGCGGCGCTGGTCAATGGCATCGAGCTGGCTGGCGAGCGGCTGGGTAATCGCCGCGTGGTCAACCTGCCGGGGTTGTCGGTCACGGCGGCTGGCATGGTCGATGCGCTACGCCGCGTGGCAGGCGATGCGGTGGCGGATCGCGTCACGTGGGAGCGTGAGGAACGTGTCGAGAAGATCGTCGGCACGTGGCCGGCGGCGTGGAATGCGGAGCGTGCGCAGTCGCTGGGGTTCCAGAGCGATGCGAGCTTCGATGAGGTGATTCGGGCCTATATGGAGGATGCCGGGCTGAGCAAGTAAGCCAGGCCGGCGTCCTTATTGCGACACGCCGGCATCTCCCGCAGGCCGGCCCCCTTTTCCGCGCGCGGGAAAGGGGATCGGACCAAGCAGAGGAGCAGACGTCAGTTCCAGATGGGATCCTCTTTCTGTTGCTGTGCCTTGGACTTCGATGTCCAGTACGCACCGACTTGACGTTCGGTGACGTAACCCGACTTCTTGACATCGATCTTGTCAAAGTGCTTGTAAACTACCGGCGCGCCTGCCTGGGCTTCTTCGCGGCTTAGCTTCCCGTCGTGGTTGGTATCGGCAGTCTTGAAACGCTCGGCGATTCTGGCCTTGACTTCGGCGGTAGTCGATGGCGCTGGCGGAATCTGGGTGGATTCTGCGCCTGGTTGGGCTGTTGATTCCGGTTTCTGCTGGGCGCTCGCCCCTGTAAAAGCGAGCGCCATCATCACTGTCAAGCCGACTGCATGCAGCTTACGCACGGTCATTGCCGTCTCCTCATGATTTGTGATTCGACATTGCCTTCTTGCAAAGAATGCTTCGGCAGCGAAGATCCTCTGTGAGCACTGGCTCACACCGATTCTAGGCAAGCGCTCAGTACTTACCAACATCTTTGTGTCACAGGTCGCGTCACACCGCCGGCCTCACCACCTCATACCCTTCAATAATCTCCCTTACCTGCCCCGGGATCGCGGCCGACTTCTGTGTAGCCGGATCCGCACACACATAGACGATCTCCCCGGTAATCAGGTGCTCGTTACCGCGATACATCTCCACCCGGAACAACATGCTGGACCGCCCCAGCCGAGCCATGCGCCCGCGGATATCCAGCACATCGTCAAAGCGCGCCGAAGCGTGGTATTCCAGCGTGGACTTGACCACGAAGATATCCACGCCATGTGCGTGCAGCACGTCTTCGGGATAGCGGATCCCCAGCGCGCGCCAGTACTCGGTCACGCAGATATCGCAATAGGTCAGGTAGTGCGCGTTGAAGACGATCGACTGCGGATCGACTTCGGCCCAGCGCACGCGCAGCGGCATGCTGTGGCGGAATTCCTCTTTGGCCATTGGCGTGGTCTCCTTGTTTGTTGTTCCTGGCTTGGCAAAGCAATCAGGCCGCCGGCCCGCCGGCGGGGCCGGCAGGCGCAGCGGCCTGGGTGAACGGAAACGGCGTCAGGCTTACTGTGGCTTGGCCAGCCCCAGCTTCTCGATGATCGCCTTTTCCTTCTTGACGGTCTCGGCAGCGAACTGCGCATACTGCTGGCTGTTCATGTAGTACGGCTCCATGTCGAACTTGGCCAGCGATTCGCGGTAGTTGGGCATTTCCATCGCCTTCTTGAAGGCGTCATGCAGCTTCTGCACGATCTTGGGATCGGTGCCCTTGGGCGCCACCAGGCCGAACGGCGAGGTCTGCACGATGCCGATGCCCAGCTCCTTCAGCGTCGGCACGTTGGGGAAGCGCGCCGAGCGCTTCTCGCCCCAGGTCGACAGCAGGCGCAGCTTGCCCTGCTCCACGTACGGCGCCCATGCCGGTGTGTCGGCCACCGACATCACGTGGCCGCCCAGCAACGCCTGCATCGACTCCGCGTTGCCCTTGTAGGGGATGTGCGAGAACTGCACGCCCTGCTTCAGCGCCAGCTCTTCCATGGTCAGGTGCAGCGTCGTCATCGAGCCCGGCGAGCCGTAGGTGAGCTTGCCCGGGTTGGCCTTGGCGTAGGCGATGTACTCCTGCATGGTCTTGATCGGCGAATCGGCCGGCACCACCAGGCCGAACGAGTAGCCGGCCAGGTTGATGATGTAGCTCAGGTCCTTGACCGGGTCCCAGTTGATCTTGGTGGTGTACGGCAGGCGGTAGACCGGCATCGCGACCTGCGCCAGCGTGTAGCCGTCCGGTGCGGTCGACTGCATCATCTGCGCGGGCAGCACGCCGCCCGCGCCCGGCTTGTTCTCGACGATCACCGGCTGGCCGAGGATCTTGGAGGCGTTGTCGGCCAGCACGCGGAACGGGATATCGGTGGAGCCGCCGGCGGTGTAGCCGATCAGGAGGCGGATCGGGCGCTGCGGGAACTTGTCGGCCTGGGCTTGGGCAGGCATGGCGGCAAGGCCCATGGCCGCGGTAGCGGCGACGAGGCCCGCGCGGGCGAGGAAGTGGCGGCGTTGCATTTGACTATGTCTCCTTGTGCTGCGAGTTACTGCTGAAAATTTATTGGTTTTAAGGGTGGCCGAACGCGGCGCGCAGCGCGGCGACGGCGTCGGCATGCGCCTGCGCCACCGCCGGCACGAACCGGCCCAGCTTGAAGAAATCGTGGATCATGCCGGGGTAATCCGCCAGCGTGGCGGCCACGCCCGCTCCGAGCAGCTTGTCGGCGTAGGCGACGCCCTCGTCATGCAGCGGGTCGTAGCCGGCCACGGCGATCCAGGCCGGGCACACGCCGCCCACGTCCGCGCCGCTGCCACCGCCGTCCAGCGGCGCGAAGCGCCAGTCGTCGCGGCTGGCGTCCTGGTCCAGGTATTGGGCAAAGAACCAGCGGATCATCTCCGCCGTCAGCAGGTAGCCCTCGGCCAGTGCGCGGTGTGACGGCGTGTCCTGGCGCGCGCAGGTACCGGGATAGATCAACAGCTGCAGCACCGGCGCCAGGCCGGTATTGCGTGCCTCGACCGCGCAGGCCGCGGCCAGCGTGCCGCCGGCGCTGTCGCCGCCAAGCGCGATGCGTGCCGGGTCGGCGCCCAGCCGTGCGGCTTCCTCGAAGACCCAGTGCAGCACGTCGAAGGCATCGTTGGCCGCGGTCGGGAAGCGCCATTGCGGCCCGAGCCGGTAGTCCACCGACAGCACCATGCAATCGGCCTGGCCGCACAGCAGCCGGCACAGCGCATCGTGCGAATTGACGCTGCCCACCGTGAAGCCGCCGCCGTGGAAATACACGAGCAGCGGCAGCGGCTCGGCCCAGCTCGCCTCACGCGGCGCGTACAGCCGTACCGGGATGCCATGGCCGTCGCGCGCGCACACGTGCAGGTCTTCCACCGCGTGCACCGCCGGCGGGTTGATGTCGAGGATCGGCGCGCTCTTCTCGTAAGCGATCTTGGCGTCTTCCGGGTCCATCGCATGGATCGGCGGCCGCCTGGCGCGCGCGATCAGCTCCAGCAGCGCCGCGATCTGCGGGTCGAGCGGGCTGGATGGCATGCCGGGCGTGGCAGGGACGGAGGACGGGACGGCGGACATGAAGATCAGTGGTTTCGAGACCCGGGACCGGCGGCGGGCAAAGGTGCTTAAAAGGTGCGTTGCGCGCCGCCCGCATCGGGAGAAGTTCGAATTGTGAACGGTCGTTCGATTTTAGTATGATGCCAGATGTTCCAGGGTCCCGGCAGTACGAGATAACCCCGAAAACCCCGAGCCAGTCTGCCACGCGGCGAGTTTTTGCGCGATGATCGGCTGATGCGCGCCGGAGGGCTACTGAAACTCACTCGAAACTCCATTGAAACGCAAGGCAGCGCGCCTGGCCAGCTTCCCATCCGGGCAGCTTTGCTGGCAGATTCGCGACAGATAACAACAGGAGACAAGCAGACATGGCGTTTATCTACTATCTGACCCACATCCACCTGGATTTCGGCGCGGTAAACCTGCTCAAGTCCGAATGCGAGCGCATCGGCATCCGCCGCCCGCTGCTGGTGACCGACAAGGGCGTGGTCGCCGCCGGCGTGGCCCAGCGCGCCATCGATGCGATGCAGGGCCTTGACGTCGCTGTGTTCGACGAAACCCCGTCGAACCCGACCGAGGCCATGGTGCGCAAGGCCGCGGCGCAGTATCGGGAATCCGGCTGCGACGGGCTGGTGGCGGTGGGCGGCGGATCGTCGATCGACCTGGCCAAGGGCATCGCCATCCTGGCCACGCATCCGGGCGAGCTGACCACCTACGCCACCATCGAAGGCGGCAGCGCCAAGATCACCGACCAGGCCGCGCCACTGATCGCCGTGCCCACCACCTCCGGCACCGGCAGCGAAGTGGCGCGCGGCGCCATCATCATCCTCGACGACGGCCGCAAGCTGGGCTTCCATTCCTGGCACCTGCTGCCCAAGTCCGCCGTCTGCGACCCCGAACTGACGCTGGGGCTGCCCGCGGGCCTGACCGCCGCCACCGGCATGGACGCGATCGCGCATTGCGTCGAGACCTTCCTCGCGCCCGCCTTCAACCCGCCCGCCGACGGTATCGCGCTGGATGGCCTGGAGCGCGCCTGGGCCCATATCGAGCGCGCCACCCGCGACGGCCAGGACCGCGAGGCGCGGCTGAACATGATGAGCGCGTCGATGCAGGGCGCGATGGCGTTCCAGAAGGGGCTGGGCTGCGTGCATTCGCTGTCGCACCCGCTCGGTGGGCTGAAGATCGACGGCCGCACCGGCCTGCATCACGGCACGCTCAATGCGGTGGTGATGCCCGCGGTGCTGCGCTTCAACGCCGACGCGCTCACTGTGGTGCGCGACCACCGCTATGCGCGCCTGCGCCGCGCCATGCACCTGGCCGAGGATGCCGATCTCGCGCAGGCCGTGCACGACATGACCGCGCGCCTGGGTCTGCCGACCGGGCTGCGCCAGATGGGCGTCACCGAAGACATGTTCGACAAGGTGATTGCGGGCGCGCTGGTCGACCACTGCCACAAGACCAATCCGAAAGAGGCCAGCGCCGAGGATTATCGGCGTATGCTTGAGCAATCCATGTAGTGCCCTACGCAGCGCATACCCGCCGGCCGGTCAATTGAGCCGGACCGGCCGGCGGCCCTCCCTCCACTGAGCAGGAGACAACATGACCGGCGAGCACTTGCAGGTAGTCCATGGCGACATCACCCGGATGGAAGTCGATGCCATCGTCAACGCGGCCAACAGCGGGCTGCTGGGCGGCGGCGGGGTCGACGGCGCCATCCACGGGGCCGGCGGCCCCGCCATCATGGAGGCCTGCCGCGCGATCCGCGACGCGCAAGGCGGCTGCCCCACCGGCGAGGCGGTGATCACCACCGGCGGGCGCCTGCCCGCACCGTACGTGATCCACGCGGTCGGGCCGGTCTGGCACGGCGGTGGCCAGGGCGAGGACGAACAGCTCGCCAACGCCTACCGCAACAGCATCCGGCTGGCGGCGCAGCATCACCTGCGCAGGCTGGCCTTCCCCAATATCAGCACCGGCATCTATGGCTTCCCGCGCGAGCGCGCGGCGGATGTCGCCATCGCGGCCGTACGCGAGGCGCTGGCCGTGACGCCCGAGATCGAGCAGGTGACCTTCGTCTGCTTCGACGACGAGAACTACCGGCTATACCGCGAGCGTCTGACCTGAAGCGGTCCGCGGGGTCTGCCCCGCGGCCACTCCCTGCTGCGTCAGAACTTGTGGCGCAGGCCCACCCGGAACACCGTCTGGCTGTCACCGGCCGACGCGCGCACGCCGTTGATCGCGGCCACCGCGCTGCGGCCGGTGGAATCGGTCCCCGATGCCTTCTGGTAGATCGCCATCAGGTAGGCGTCGGTGCGCTTTGACAGGTTGTAGTCCGCACCCAACACGAACTGACGGTAGCTCGCGTCATGGATGCCGCTGCCCTTCGCGTAATCGGCCGCCACGCCCGTCAGCAGGGCCGGCGTCCGCTGGTACTTGAAGCTCAAATCCACGTTGTTGAAGGTGGCGGTGCCGCGGTTGCCAAAGGGATTCGGGCCGGACGACAAATCGCCCACATCCTTGAAGCGTGTGTTCGAGTATGTGGTGCCCACCGTGGCAGCGCCGAAGCTGTAGGCCGCGCCCGCGGCAAACACTTCCTCCGACCGCGCCGACGCATAGCCCGACAGCACCGGCGAGCCGATATTGGTCAGCGTGTTCAGCGGTGCCGAGCCGGTGGTATTGGCGGTGACGCCGGTGCCGTAGAACGACGTGTTGGGGTTCTTTACGTTCAGGTAACCGATGCCAAGCTGCAGCGGGCCACTGCCGTAGCCGGCACCCAGCGACCATATCTGGTTACGCGCCGGCTACCCGGCCACGCCGCCCAGGCTGTAGACCCCGCCAAAGCTGAAGCCACCGTAGTTCTGGCTGCGGTACTTGATCGCGTTGTTGACGCGGTTGGAGTTGTTCAGGTTATCCATGTCGCCGGGGTTGGATACCGCTGCGCCAGCCGCGTATTGACGGCAAAGGTCGGGCGCACGCCATAGCGGTCGAAGGCACGCAGCCGATGCTGGCAAGCCGCGCGCCGGTCCGATGGCCGGGCGGCAGGAAGCTGGCGCTGTGGGTGAACGTGAGCCTGCAGTTCTTCCCGCTGAACCCGACGGGCAGGCCGGTGGTGGCGCCGGGCAACATGACCATGCCGTATCCGGACCTGCGCCATTTCACGCTGCGCGACTACGGCAACCGCGTCGGCATCTACCGGATGCTTAGACGGAAGCCAGCCCTTAATCCGAAGTTCACCAGCCGCCTGGGCGAGTTTCCCCTTTTGCGACAGGCACTTATCGTGATTCCCAGGGTTCCAGTTTCTGTCTACACGCGGATTTGCTGAAGCAATTCCAGAGCCTGCTTCTGTTTCGCGTTTGCCGTGGTGACGAGTTCGAACGTCGGCACTTCAGCGCCAGCGCTGGGTGTGCGGCAGGTGTTACGCACGATCGTGGCGAGTTCGGCCATCAAGCTCGAGAAGCTGTGCACGGGCGTGCCGTCGTCAAGTGTGTGGCGCGCCGCCTTGGCCAGCGCTGCCGCAGAGCGCACGGCAGGCGCCACCGGATCACGCGTGGCCTTGGCGGCCTGATCCGGGTCGGCGAACATCAGTTCGCGCCAAGCCTCACGCATGTGCCATTCGACGTAGTAGGCCAGCATGCACAGCAGGATATGCGCACGCACCCGATCGGCCGTGCGGTGATGGATTGGCCGCACCTTCAGGTCCACCGTTTTTAGCGAACGGAACGCGCGCTCCACGTTGGCCAGCGCCTTGTAGTTGCGCACGCACTCGGCCGAGTCCATCTGCGCCGCACTCACCGAAGTGCGGATGATGTAGAGGCCGTCGAGCGCCGCCTCGCGGGCGATGCCCTCGCTGTTGCGGCTGAACGTGAAGGCCGCGTCGTCGATGCTCAGCGCAAAGTGCTTGGCCACCTTGTACTTGTCGATCACCTTGCCCACGCGCAGGCCGATCTGATCGCGCCCGGCAAGCTTGCCCGCCTGCACGCGGGCAACGATCGGCTGCAGGCACGCCTCGGTGGCCGCCAGCAACTCTTCTCGCTTGTGGGCACGTAGCCTGGCCAGTTCCGGATTGCGGCACGCCACCAGCCGCTCGCCCGGATAGTCCGGTGAACTCAGCTCCAGCAGATTGCGCTCGTCGAACAGGCCAAGCTGCAGTTGCCCTTGCTCGAGCAGCGGGCGGATCGAGGCGCTCTTGAGCGCGGTGATCCAGCCCAGGTCACCGCCTTCGCGCATCTGGTCGATGGCCTTGCTGGAGATCATGCCGCGATCGCCCACCATGACCAATCGGGAGAGACCAAATTCCTCTTGCAGGCGCCGCACCTCGGGCATGAAGGTCTGGCTGTCGGCCACGTTGCCCTCATGCACCGACACCGCCACTGGGCAGCCGCGCGCATCGGTGAGCAAGCCGTAGTTGACCTGTAGCAGCCCCTTCTTGCCATCGCGGCTGTAGCCAAGCTTGGCCAGCGGGCAGGTGCTGCCCTCGAAGTAGCTGGAGCTCAGGTCATACAGCACCAGGCCACCGGCGCTCAAGTGGCGCGCGGCGAGCTTCTTCTGGATTGTGCCCTGGCGCGCGAGCAGCCAGTCCATTGCCGCGTACAGGTCGTTCTCGTTGGCCTCGGTCACGCCGAAGTCCTCCGCCAGGGTGCTGGTGTGCCACCAGCGCGTGGTGGCCAGCTTCGTGTGCGGCGCCGCGATGCGCGCGGCCACCATCGCCAGCACCAGGTCGCGCTCGCGCGAGGGCTTGGAGGCGATCAGCGAGGCAAAGCCCAGACGCTGCATGGCCGTGGCCACCGCCTGCACGTGGCCGTGAGCGCGCGAGCGTGTCACCTCGAACGCCTCGCCCAGCGGCACGAAGGTCTCGCCCTTGAGTGAGCGGCGGATGATCTCGATCAGTGCCTCGGGCAAGTGGGACAGGTTGCCCAGCGTCTCGTTCTTGACCACGCCGTCCTCGCGGTAACTGCGCCGCAACAGGTGGGTGCGATAGATCTGGTCCTTGTACTTGCGGGTCGTCGTAACGACGTGAGCGGTTCCGTTTCGGGCTGGCATAGCCAGCAGAATAGGAGAAAACCCGCCAATGTCAAGAACTTTTAGTGACTACAAAATGAGGGCATCGAACGCCCCCCGATGAGCCGATTCCTCAATCAGGAAAAGGGCTTCGCGACGCCGCAGCGGCGGCGTCACCATGGAACTTCGGCTTAATAAAGAACCGGTCTCGTACTGATTATTCAGTAAATGCTTCAGACGTCTTTGGGCAGATGTGCGCGCCCTTGGGTTGACGTTACGCCACCTGCGCATCGCGTGCGTATGGGTATGCATGGGACGCAAATCGCACCTGTCCGCCCTGCGGCAGGCAACAAAAAGCCCTGCCATCAAGGCGGGGCTGTAGCGGTTGGCGGACGTCTTACGTAGCCGGCAGCGCGCTCCGGATTAACAGGTTGACCCGCTCCGGCTGTTCGTGGATCACCCAATGGCTGCCCTCTGGAATGCGTTCCACGCGCAAGTCGTGCACAAACTCGCCCAGCCCGTCCAGCAGCGACTTGGGCAGCGCGCGGTCGCGCTCGCCCCAGATCACCAGCGTGGGCACCTTGATGACGAAGGCGGCCGGGTCCAGGCGCGAAATGTCGGGCGGCGGCTCGCCCTCGCCTGGCGGATGCATCGGCGAGGCGCGGTAGAAATTGACGCCGCCGGCAAGCGGATGGACGCCGTCCTCACCGGGCTGGGACCAGGCGGCGTGGTACCTCGCCCGCGTCTCGTCGGTGAACCATGCGGCAGGTTTGCCGTCGGCATCGGCCAGCATCCGGTCCAGCAGCGCGAAGTCGTTGGCCGCCAGTGCCTTTTCCGCGCCCGGCTTGCGCAGCCAGTTCATGTAGGCGGAAGCGGCCTGCTGCTCCGGATCCGTGGCCAGCGCCTTGGCGAACAGGTAGGGATGCGGCGAATTGACGATGACAAGCTGCCGCACCAGTTGCGGGAACTGGATCGCCAGGTTCCAGCAGATCGCGCCGCCCCAGTCATGCGCCACCACCACGGCCTGGTCATAGCCCAGGGCACTGACGAACTGCACCAGGTCTTCGACGATATGGCGCGGCTTGTAGGCCTCGACCGCGGCAGGCTTGCTCGACAGGTTATAGCCGCGCAGGTCGGGTGCCACGGCAAAATGCGTGCGCCCGAATTCGGCCAGCTGCGCTTCCCATTCAAACCAGAACTCAGGGAAGCCATGCACGAACAGCATCAATGGCTTGCCCCGCTCGCCCGCGCTGGCATAGTGCAGTCGGCTGCCGTTGGGCAGGCTGGCGTATTGCAGGTGGCGGATCACGGCGGCGGGTGCGGCCATGGCGTTCTCCATATGCGGTCCTCCTCGTTGGTCGCGTTGCATTCAGCCGCGCAACGCGGCCACCAGGCCCGCGCGGACCTCGGGCTTGTCGGCAAACGGATCGCCGGGATTGCGCTGCCCGACGATGTCCTCGAAGCGCTGGCGCACGGGTGCCAGCGCCTGGGGGTGGGAATAAATATAGAAGCTTTCTTCGCGGATGGCATCGAAGGTCTTCTGCGCGACCTCGGCCGCGGTGACCTTGCCGGAGCCGACGGCCTTGTCCGACAGCGCCTGCGACACCAGCTGCGAGCGCGTCGGCGGCGCCTGGTTGGCCAGGTCGGCGGGCCGGTTGCGTTGCGACTGGTTGATGCCGGTGGGCACGAAGTACGGGCACAGCACCGAGCAGCGCACCTGCTCCGTGACCAGCCCGAGGTCCTGGTACAGCGTTTCCGACAGCGACACCACCGCGTGCTTGGACACGTTGTACACGCCCATCGCCGGCGGATTGAGCAAGCCCGCCATGGATGCCGTGTTGACGATATGGCCCTGATACGACGGATCTTTATCCGCGGCGGCCAGCATCAGCGGCGTGAAGATGCGCACGCCGTGCACCACGCCGTAGAGGTTGACGCCCATCACCCACTCCCAGTCCTTCTCGGAGTTCTCCCAGATCAAGCCGCCCGCACCCACGCCGGCGTTGTTGAACAGCAGGTTGACCTCGCCGAAGGCCTCGATCGCGGCATCGGCCAGCGCCTGCACCTGGTCGGCGCGGGACACGTCGGTGCGCAGGCCGATCACCGGCACGTTGCGCGCCTTGAACTCGGCCACGGTGGTGTCCAGCGCGTCTTCCTGTACGTCGGCCAGCACCAGCTTCATGCCGAGGTCGGCGCCGATGCGTGCGAACTCCTTGCCAAAGCCCGAGGCGCCGCCGGTGATCACGGCCACCTTGTTGGAGAAATCCTTCATGTCGTCTTTCCTGTCGCGTGAATCGTGGTGGGAACGGCGGGCGGTGCGCGGCGCGCGCTCAGGCGGCACGCCGCACCTGGTAGCCCTGCCGCGGGAAATGCACGTTGAGCGCGCCCGCGCGCGTGTCCTGGCGGCGCAGCGTGACGCGGATCGCCGTCAGGGACAGCAGCACGCCGGCTACCGGGTCGCGCGCGTAGTCGGTGGGCGTGACAGTGACGGGGTCGCCCGCCTCCAGCCCGCCATCGGCAACCACGCCTTGCTCCAGCGCCACCGGGTCGGCGCTGCGGGCCGCGGCAATGGCGTCCTCGCTGTCGATCACGTGCGGGCGGCCGTGGCCGAAGGTGTTCATGCGCGCATACCAGGCCTGCAGCCGCGGATACGCCTCGAGCAACTGCGCCAGCGCGCCCGCGCGGCGGATAAACCAGAGGTTGTGGTACAGCGAGAAGTCCGCCACCGACAGCGCCGGCCCGGCCACATGCGCGATGCCGGCCGCGAACTGCGTTTCCAGGAGGCTGAAGGTCTCGTGCAGCAGCGCGCTCGCCTCGGCCAGCGGCATGCGCAGCGCATTGGTATCGCCGCGCATGGCCTTGCGGTCGGCGGTGAAAGCCTGGATCTGTGCCGGTGACAGGTGCCCCAGCATGCTGGCGACGCCGGCCGGCTGGAACACATAGGTCACCGACGCGGTGAACAACGCGGTATCGAACCACGCGGCCGCCAGCCGCGCCGCGGCGGCCTGTTCCGGCGGAAACAGCGCCGGCGTGGGCGCCAGCGCGTCCAGCACCTCGCAGATCAGCGCGGTGTCGCAATAGATGTCAGCGCCAATCTGCATCACCGGCGTGCGGCGGTAGCCGCCGGTCAGCGCCAACAGGTCGGGTTTGGGCAGGATGGCGGGGATTTCCACGGCCTGCCACGCCAGCGCCTTGGCGCCCAGCAGCAGGCGGATTTTTTCCGAGAACGGCGAGGTCGCGTACTGGTGAAGAATGATGTCGGCCATGCGATCCAGCTCCCTGTGTGTGGAACGATTGCGTGGAGGGCCGCGCGTCGGCGGCCGTGTTGCGGCAACTCCTTCTGGCCCGGGCGATGTCAGCTCAGTCCAGCAGGTCGGGCTGTTCCTTGACGATGCGGGCGTACAGCGGCTGGAACTGGAACCAGCCCGCCTGCGCCGTGCCGACGATCGAATAAGACTGGCGCGCGGCCGCGTCGGAGATCATCTTCAGCGGTGCCTGCGTACGCGCGGCGGCGGCTTCGGCCAGCAGCTGCACCTGGCACGAACGCTCCATCGTGATAAACCACCACGCCGCCTCGTCCACGGTCTTGCCGACCGTCAGCAGGCCGTGGTTCTGCAGGATCGCGGCCTTGTTCTGGCCAAGCGCGTTGGCGATGCGCTGGCCTTCGTCCAGCTCCACCACCACGCCGCCGAAGTCGTCATAGAGCGCATGGTCGTTGTAGAACGCGCACACGTCCTGCGTCAGCGGATCGAGCGGGCGGCCCAGC
The DNA here is from genome assembly GCA_000471925.1 of Ralstonia pickettii DTP0602. Taxonomy (NCBI): domain Bacteria; kingdom Pseudomonadati; phylum Pseudomonadota; class Betaproteobacteria; order Burkholderiales; family Burkholderiaceae; genus Ralstonia; species Ralstonia pickettii. Next base: position 1,624,783 of record CP006667.1, on the reverse strand, counting down.
GTGGACCAGGCGCGGCCATAGGTGCTGTGCGAGTGCGCCGCAGCCACCGCGTCGGGGTGGGTCTGGTGCACGCGCGAATGAATGGCGAAGGCCGCGGCGTTGACCGGGTAATCGCCCTCCACCACGTCGCCGTGGTGATCGCAGCGGATCAGGTTCGACACCTTGACCTGGCTGAAATGCACGCCGAAGGGATTGACCCAGAAGGTGTCGGTGAATTCCGGGTCGCGCGCGGTGATATGGCCGGCAACGCCCTCGTCGAAACCGAACTTCGAGAACAAGCGGAAGGCCGCGGCCAGGCGCTGCTTGCGGTGCAGGCGCTCCTCGGCGGCGGTGGCGAATTGCGGCGGGCGCGGCAGGTTGCGGTAGCGGGCCTTGACCTCTTCGGACAGGCCGGCGCCGATCTCGTCGGCGCGCTCAGTGACTTGCGGGGCGTTCATGGGTGTCTCCTCTTGTTCTGCCTGCGTTGTCATGAACTGCGTGGCCGGCAGCACGCCCGCAGGCGCGCCGCCGGCCCTTCACTCAAACCGCTCAGGCCAGCTTGACCAGTTGCTTGCCGAAGTTCTTGCCCTTGAGCAAGCCGATAAAGGCCTCCGGCGCGCTGGCCAGCCCTTCGGCAATGCTCTCGCGGAACTTGAGCTTGCCCTGCGCGACGGCGGTGCCCAGTTCCTTCAGCGCCTGCGGCCAGACCTCCATGTGCTCCGACACGATAAAGCCCTCGATGGTCAGGCGCGACACCAGGATCAACTGCGGGTTCTTCAGCGGCACCGGCTGGCCGTCATAGCCCGCGATCATGCCGCACATGGCGATGCGGCCGAAGGCGTTCATGCGCATCAACACGGCATCCAGGATATCGCCGCCGACGTTCTCGAAATAGCCGTCAATGCCGTCGGGCGTGGCCTCCTTGAGCATCGTGTAGAGCTCCTTGGGATCCTTCGCCGCCTTGTAGTCGATGCAGGCATCGAAGCCCAGCTCGTTGACTACGTAATCGCATTTGTCCTTGCCGCCTGCAAAACCGACCGCGCGGCAGCCGGCCAGCTTGGCGAGCTGCCCGACCACGCTGCCAACCGCGCCCGATGCGGCGCTCACGGCGATGGTCTTGCCCGGCTTGGGCATGATGATCTTGTTCAGCCCGTACCAGGCGGTCACACCCGGCATGCCGACCGAACCCAGGTAGGCCGACAGCGGGATATGCGTGGTATCGACCTGCTGCAGGCCGGTGCCGTCGCTGACGCCCATTTCCTGCCAGCCGAACATGCCGACCACCTTGTCGCCCGGCTTGAACTTGCTGTTCTTGCTTTCCACCACCTCGCCCACGGTGCCGCCGATCATCACTTCATTGAGCGGCTGCGGCGCGGCGTAGGACTTGCTGTCGTTCATGCGGCCGCGCATATACGGATCCAGCGACAGGTAGTGGTTGCGCACCAGCACCTGGCCGTCGGCGATCTGCGGCACGGGCACTTCTTCCAGCCGGAAATTGGCCGGCGTTACCGCGCCCTCGGGACGCGAGGCCAGGACGATGCGCTTGAACGTATTGGACATGATCGGTTCCTTCCATTAGGAATGTGGAAACAGCATGGAAACTGCCTGGATACTGCAAGGCGGGGGGGCGGCAGCGCCGCCCCGCGTACTTTCGTCTTGCCGGCGCTCAGCCGTCGGCGCCGGTATCGGTCTCGCCCGGACGCTGCGGCGGCATGCGCCGGATGTACTTGAAGGTGCCCGACGCGCGCGCCACGGTCTTGCCGTCGGCGTCGACGATCTCGCCTTCGCAGAACACCATGGTGGTGGTGCGATGCACGGTGGTGCCGCGCGCGGTCAGCGTGCCGCGCCCGGGCGCCATAAAGCTGGTCTTCATCTCGATGGTGACCACGCCGCGCCCGTCCGCGTCGGCACTGCGGCCGGCCACGGCCATGGCCACGTCGAGCAGCGTCATGATCACGCCGCCGTGCGCCATGTCCCAGCTGTTCTCGTGACGCTTGAGGATCGGCAGCGCGATCTCGCTGCACCCGCCTTCAGCCAGGCTGCAGGTCACGCCGAGGTCGGCGAGGAAGGGGATATGGGTCAGGGGCCCTTTGAACTGGTTCATGGCTAATGCAAGTCCGGAAAATGAGTACCTGCGAGGCAGCCGCCTCGCGCCGGCCCCAAGTTTGAGCGCAATCCGGCGTTCCGCCAAGCCGCGGCGCCGGATTGCCCCGCTCAGACCGCGCTGACGCCGCCGTCGACCGCCAGGATCTGCCCGGTAATGTGCTTGCCGGCATCGCTGGCGAACAGCAGCGCGGCGCCCTTCAGGTCTTCATCGTCACCCAGGCGATGCAGCGGCACGCCGGCGCACATGGCCTCGACGCCCAGGCGCTCGAGCGAGCCCTTGGTCATCTTGGACGGAAAGAAGCCCGGCGCCAGCGCGTTGACGGTGATGTTGTGCTCGCCCCACTCGGCCGCCAGCGTGCGCGTGAAGTTGACCACCGCGCCCTTGGAGGTGTTGTAGGCGATGGTTTCCATCGTGCCCGGCGGGTTGCCGGCCAGCCCGGCGATCGACGCCACGTTGATGATGCGGCCGTAGCGGCGCGGGATCATCGACAGCTTGCCGATGCGCTGGCTCAGCAGGAACAGGCCGCGGATGTTCAGGTTCATCACCTTGTCCCAGGCCTCGACCGGATGGTCTTCGGCGGGGGCGCCCCAGGTGGCGCCGGCGTTGTTGACCAGGATGTCGACGTGGCCCAGCTTGGCGATAGCTTCGTCAGCCAGCCGCGCAATCTCCGACTCCTGCGAGCCGTCGGCGGCGATCCAGTCGGCCTCGATGCCGAGCGACTTCAGGTGCGCCTGGGCCGCCTGCAGTTCGTCGGCCTTGCGCGCCGACAGCACCACGCGGGCGCCCTGCTCCCCCAGTGCCTCGGCGATCTGCAGGCCGAGCCCGCGCGAACCGCCGGTGATCAGTGCGGTCTTGCCCTTCAGGTCAAACAGTTGCTGGATGGTGCGCATGTTGTCTTCCTTCGTTCTCTTGTCTTTGGGGATGGGGCGAGGGCCGTTCAAAACCACGCGTCCTGCATATCCAGCGTGGTACGGTCGAGCGTTTCGAGCAGGTCCAGCTGCGGTCCGACCTTGGGCAGTTCCCAGCGGAAGAAGTAGGCCGCGGCGGCCAGCTTGCCGCGATAGAAATCCTCGTCTTCCTTGCCGCCCGCCTGCTTCAGCCCGGCCTGTGCCACCAGCGCCTGCTCCAGCCAGATCCACGCCACCACCACGTGCCCGAAGGCCTCCAGGTAGATGGATGCATTGGCCAGCGTCACGTTCGGGTCACCCGCGCTCCACAGCGTCTGCGTGACCTCGGCCAGGCGCGTGGTGGCGGCGCCGAGCGCGCGCGCCTGCTGCGCCAGTTCGGCATCGTCGGCGGACAGCGCTCGCTTGATCGTGTCCTGCACACGGTCGCCCAGCAGCTTGAACGCCGCGCCATCCTTCATCACCACCTTGCGGCCCAGCAGGTCCAGGCCCTGGATGCCGTGGGTGCCTTCGTGGATCGGGTTCAGGCGGTTGTCGCGGTAGAACTGCTCGACGTTGTACTCGCGCGTATAGCCATAGCCGCCGTGCACCTGGATCGCCAGGTTGTTGGCCTCCAGGCACCATTGCGACGGCCAGCTCTTGGCGATCGGCGTCAGGATGTCGAGCAGCAGCGCGAGGCGCGCGTGCGTGGTCTCGTCACCGGAGGCGGCGGCCGCTTCTTCCTCGTCGACCAGCTGCGCGCAGTACAGGTTCAGCGCCAGGCCCCCTTCGACGTAGCTCTTCTGCGCCAGCAGCATGCGCCGGATATCGGCGTGCTCGACCAGCCTGACCTGCGGGCTGGCCGCGTCCTTGCCGCCGGGGCCGACCGGGCGGCCCTGCGGGCGGTTGCGCGCGTAGTCGAGCGCATGCAGGTAGCCGGTATAGCCCAGCATCACCGCGCCCAGGCCGACGCCGATGCGCGCCTCGTTCATCATGTGGAACATGCAGGCCAGGCCCTTGTGCGGCTCGCCCACGAGGTAGCCGATCGCGCCGGCCTTGCCGCCCGGCTTGTACTTCATGCCTTCGCCGAAGTTGAGCAGGCAGTTGGTGGTGCCGCGGTAGCCCATCTTGTGGTTGAGGCCGGCGAGCACCACGTCGTTGTGCTCGCCGAGCGAGCCGTCCTCGTTGACCAGGTACTTGGGCACGATGAACAGCGAGATACCCTTCACGCCCGGGATCAGCTTGCCGTCCGGGCCGGGGATCTTGGCCAGCACCAGGTGGACGATGTTGTCCGACAGCTCGTGCTCGCCGGCGGAAATCCACATCTTGTTGCCGCGCAGGCGATATTGCTGGCCCAGCGGCGAATCGCCCTCGTACTCGGCGCGCGTGGTGATGTCGGACAGCGACGACCCGGCCTGCGGCTCCGACAGGCACATGGTGCCGAAGAAGCGCCCTTCCATCTCCGGCTTGACGAAGGTCTCGACCTGCGCCGGCGTGCCGTGCGTCAGCAACAGGTTGGCGTTGCCGATGGTCAGGAAGGGGTAGGAACTGGTGCCGACGTTGGCGCCCTTGAAATAAGCGAAGCCGGCCTTCTCCACCACCACCGGCAGCTGCATGCCGCCCAGCTCATAGTCCTGGCCCGCGGCCATCAGCCCGGCATCGCAGAAGGCCTTCAGTGCGGTGCTGACTTCGGGGATGATGCTGACGGTCTCGCCGTCGAAATGCGGTTCTTGCTGGTCGTTCTTCTTGTTGTGCGGCGCGAACAGGTCGGTGGCGATCTTCTCGCAGGTGTCCAGCGCTGCATCGAAGGTCTCGCGCGAGTGGTCGGCATAGCGCGGGATGCGGGTCAGCTCGTCGACCTTGAGCCATTCGTACAGCACGAAGTTCAGGTCGCGGCGGGAAAGGATCATCGACATGGTGTCTCCATGCGGCGCACTGCGTGGTGCGCCGTGAATTCTTGTTGCCTTCTTGTGCGAACCGCCAGGGCTTTGAATCGCACCGCATGGGTGCTCCCTCTCCCGCATGCGGGAGAGGGTTGGGGTGAGGGCCGGACGGTACTACGAAGTACAGGCCGGCGGTATGCCACCGCTTGCCCTCACCCCCTGCCCCTCTCCCGCAAGCGGGCGGGGGAGCAAACCGGCAGCGTGCCGGCTTTGTCGGCAGTTACAGGACTTCGAACAATCCAGCCGCGCCCTGGCCGCCGCCGATGCACATGGTCACGACCACATACTTGACGCCGCGGCGCTTGCCTTCGATCAGCGCATGGCCGACCAGGCGAGCACCCGACACGCCGTACGGGTGGCCCACTGCGATGGCGCCGCCGTTGACGTTGAGGCGATCCATCGGGATGCCCAGCTTGTCGGCGCAGTACAGCACCTGCACGGCGAAGGCTTCGTTCAGCTCCCACAGGCCGATGTCCTCGACCTTCAGGCCGGCCTTCTTCAGCAGCTTTGGCACCGCGAAGACGGGACCGATGCCCATCTCATCCGGCTCGCAGCCCGCCACGGCAAAGCCGCGGAACACACCCAGCGGCTGCAGGCCCCTGGCCTCGGCCACGCGCGCGTTCATCACCACGGCTGCCGAAGCGCCGTCGGAGAACTGCGAGGCATTGCCGGCGGTGATCACGCCACCCGGCACCGCGCTGCGGATCTTGGCCACGCCTTCCAGCGTGGTGTCGGCGCGGATGCCTTCGTCGGCGGAGATGGTGACTTCCTTCGTCACCAGCTGGCCGGTGGACTTGTCGGCCACACCGGCGAGCACCGTCATCGGCACGATCTCGTCCTTGAACTTGCCGGCTTCCTGGGCGGCGGCGGCGCGTTGCTGGCTGCGCACGCCGTATTCGTCCTGGCGCTCCTTCGCGATGTTGTAGCGCTTGGCCACGGTCTCGGCGGTCTGGAGCATGTTCCAGTAGATTTCCGGCTTGTTCTTGACCAGCCAGCTTTCCTGGATCATGTGGCGGTTCATCTCCTGCTGCACGCAGGAGATGCTCTCCACGCCGCCGGCGACGAAGATATCGCCCTCATCGGCGATCACGCGCTGCGCGGCCATGGCGATGGTCTGCAGGCCGGACGAGCAGAAGCGGTTGACGGTGGCGCCAGGCACGGTGACCGGGCAGCCGGCGCGCAGTGCGATCTGGCGCGCGATATTGGCGCCGGTGGCGCCTTCCGGGTTGGCACAGCCCATCAGCACGTCTTCCACTTCGGCGGCGTCGATTTTGGCGCGGGCGATGGCGTGCTGAACGGCGTGACCACCCAGCGTGGCGCCGTGGGTCATGTTGAAGGCACCCTTCCAGCTCTTGGCCAGTGCGGTCCGTGCGGTGGATACGATGACTGCTTCGTTCATGTCTTGCTCCTCGGAATCTCTTGTGTCTTTCAGTTCGGTGGTTCGGTTCAGCCCTGGCCCTTGAGCACATCCGCGGACATGACACGGGCGACGCCGGCGGCGCCGAGGTCCTGCCACGCCTGCGCCAGCGACCCTTCCAGGTCGATGGCGCGGCAGGCATCCTCGATCACCGCGGCCTCGAAGCCCGCGGCGCGCGCATCGAGCGCGCTCCATGCCACGCAGTAGTCCGTCGCCAGCCCGGCGCAGAACACGCGCCTGACGCCATGCTCGCGCAGGTAGCCGGCCAGCCCGGTGCGCGTGGTGCGGTCCGCCTCCAGGAAGGCGGAGTAGCTGTCCACGTCGGCATGGTGGCCCTTGCGGATCAGCAACCGCGCGTGCGGCACGTGAAGGCCCGCATGCAGCGCGGCGCCCGGCGTGTCCTGCACGCAATGCACCGGCCACAGCACCTGCGGCCCGTACGGCAGCGTGAGCGACTGGAACGGCTGCGTGCCGGCATGATTGGCCGCGAACGAGACGTGCGCGGCCGGATGCCAGTCCTGCGTCAGCACCACGTGCCCGAACGCGCGCGCCAGCCGGTTGATGACGGGCACCACCTCATCGCCATTGAGCACGGCAAGCGCGCCGCCCGGCATGAAGTCGTTCTGCACGTCGATCACCAGCAGGCAATCGGCCGGTCCGATGGTCGTGTTCATGGCCGCTCCTGGCTGAACCCTCGTGGCCGTATTAGCCGTTGAAACCCTTGCCTTCGTCCGCCAGCTTCTGCAGCAGCGGCGCGACCTGCCAGGCTTCACCGTGGTAGCCCTTGGCGTAGCGCTTCATTGCCAGCGCCACGTTGTACAGGCCGACCTGGTCCGCGTACAGCATCGGGCCGCCGCGGAACAGCGGGAAGCCGTAGCCGGTCAGGTACACCATGTCGATATCCGAAGCCTTGGAAGCAATGCCTTCCTCCAGGATCTTGGCGCCTTCGTTGACCAGTGCGAACACCAGGCGCTCGACGATCTCTTCGTCAGAGATCTTGCGGCGCGTGATACCCAGGTCCTTCGAGTGCTGCACGATCATGTCGTTGACCTGCTGGTTCGGGTACGGCTTGCGGTCGCCCGCCTTGTAGTCGTACCAGCCCGCGCCGGTCTTCTGGCCGAAGCGGCCCATTTCGCACAGCAGGTCGGCGGTCTTGGAATACTGGATGTCCGGCTTGTCCACCGCGCGGCGCTTGCGGATGGCCCAGCCGATGTCGTTGCCAGCCAGGTCGCCCATGCGGAACGGGCCCATGGCAAAGCCGAACTTCTCGATGGCCTTGTCGACCTGCTCGGGCAGCGCGCCTTCGTCCAGCAGGTAGCCGGCCTGGCGGCTGTACTGCTCGATCATGCGGTTGCCGATAAAGCCGTCGCACACGCCCGACACCACCGCGGTCTTCTTGATCTTCTTGCCGATCTGCATGACCGTGGCCAGCACATCCTTGCCGGTCTTCTCGCCGCGCACCACTTCCAGCAGCTTCATCACGTTGGCCGGGCTGAAGAAGTGCATGCCGACCACGTCCTGCGGACGCTTGGTAAACGAAGCGATCTTGTTGACGTCGAGCGTGGAGGTATTCGAGGCCAGGATCGCGCCTTGCTTGGCGACTTCATCCAGCTTCTTGAACACGGTCTCCTTGACGCCCATTTCCTCGAACACGGCCTCGATGATGAGGTCGGCGTCCTTGAGGTCGTCATAGGACAGCGTGGTGCTCAGCAGGCCCATGCGCTGCTCGACCTTCTCTTGCGTGAGCTTGCCCTTCTTGGCGCTGTTCTCGTAGTTCTTGCGGATCGTGGCCACGCCGCGGTCCAGCGCTTCCTGCTTGGTTTCCAGCATGGTGACCGGGATGCCGGCGTTCAGGAAGTTCATGCTGATGCCGCCACCCATGGTGCCGGCGCCGATCACGGCGATCTTCTCGATCTTGCGGGTCGCGGTGCCTTCAGGCACGTCGGGGATCTTGCTGGCGGCACGCTCGCCGAAGAAGGCGTGGCGCAGCGCGCGCGATTCCGGCGTGGTGACCAGGAACAGGAAGCCCTCGCGCTCTTCCTTCAGGCCTTGCTCGAACGGCTTGAGCGAGCCGGCCACCGCTTCCAGGCACTTCAGCGGCGCCGGGAAGTTCTTGGCCATCGCGGCAACGGTGTTGCGGGCAAAGCCCAGGTAGCCTTCGGGGTTCTCGTGGCGCACCTTCAGGTCGCGCACCTTCGGGTGCGGGCCGGTGGCGGCGCCAACGTTCTGCGCAAACTTGACCGCTGCTGGCAGCACATCACCGTCGACGATCTCGTCGAACAGCTTGGTGCCGGCGAACTTCTCGGACAGCACCGGGGTGCCCGACACGATCATGTTGGCCGCGGCCTCCAGGCCGATCACGCGCGGCAGGCGCTGCGTGCCGCCGGCGCCGGGCAGCAGGCCCAGCTTCACTTCCGGCAGCGCGATCTGCGCGCCCTTGGACGCCACGCGGTAGTTACAGCCCAGCGCCAGCTCCAGGCCGCCACCCATGGCGACCGAGTGCACCGCAGCCACCACCGGCTTGGACGATGCTTCCAGCACGCGGATCACCGAGTGCAGCGTCGGCTCCTGCATGGCCTTGGGCGTATTGAATTCACGGATGTCGGCGCCGCCCGAGAATGCCTTGCCAGCGCCGGTGATGACGATCGCCTTGACGGCGGCATCGTCCAGCGCGCGGGTCATGCCTTCGACGATGCCAAGCCGGGTGCTGTGACCCAGGCCGTTGACAGGGGGATTGTCGAGCGTGATGACGGCTACGCCGTCCTGAACCTGATACTGCGCTGTCATGCTGGTTCCTTTGTTCAGAAGTTGTCTCGGGATTCGAATTCTCGAATTCATTTTTTACCGCTCCTGCACGGCCTGTAATGGCCGTTTGCTGCCCGGGTGGCTGGCACCGCGGGAGGGTAAACCCTCCGCCCGACTTGCCGCATTCCCGCGCCCATCAACGCCTTCAGGCTGTTGGGCGAAACAAGCATACACAAAATAGCACGGTCGTTCAATTTTAATTTTGGCGGTTTTCCTATTGCATGAACGGCGTGAATTGTGGCCCTTACCGGGATGCATGACGGGCGCCCCATTAGCCGGAAAATTCGCGCTGCCGCGTCCGAATGAATGCCGATTACAGCACATGCGAGACCAACCGAGGGCCGGTTCTAAACTCAGTATCGGACTTTTATTTGGCCCGGTCGGACGACTCGCTGAAAAAGACGCGGTAGACTCGCGGCTTTTCGTTTTTTGCCGCCCAGGCCTCCACAAGACGCCGGGCCGGCGGAAGTTCCAGCGACCCTGATGTCTTCCCATTCACATTCACACCCGCACGAGCACCAGCACCAGCACCAGCACCCGGTGGTAGAGCATGACGACCTCAAGCGCAAGCTCAAGGCCCGCCACCTGACCATGATCGCCATCGGCGGCGCCGTGGGCACGGGGCTGTTCGTCGCCTCGGGCGCCTCGATCGCACAGGCCGGGCCCGGCGGCGCGCTGCTGATGTATGTGCTGCTCGGCCTGATGGTTTACTGCCTGATGACCAGCCTGGGCGAGCTCGCCGTCCATATGCCGGTGGCTGGCTCCTTCGTCACCTACAGCGCGCTCTATGTCGATGAGGGCTTCGGCTTCGCGCTGGGCTGGAACTACTGGTTCAGCCTGGCGGTGACCATCGCCGTGGAGCTGACCGCGGCGCAACTGGTGATGCAGTACTGGTTCCCTCATGTGCCAGGGGTGGTCTGGAGCGCGGCCTTCCTGCTGCTGATGTTCGTGCTCAATGCCTTCTCGGTGCGCGGCTTCGGCGAGGCCGAGTACTGGTTCGCGCTGATCAAGGTGGTAACCGTGGTGGTGTTCCTGGGCGTGGGCCTGCTGATGATCTTCGGCATCATGAAGGGCGGGCCGCAATCGGGCTGGCACAACTTCACGCTCGGCGACGCGCCCTTTGTCGGCGGCATCCCGGCCATGTTCGGGGTGGCGATGATTGCGGGGTTCTCGTTCCAGGGCACGGAAACCGTTGGCGTGGCCGCCGGGGAGGCGGAAAACCCGGCCAAGACCATCCCGCGCGCGATCCGGCAGACCTTCTGGCGCATCCTGCTGTTCTATGTGATTGCCATCCTGATCATCGGGGTGCTGATTCCCTATACCGATCCCAGCCTGCTGCGCAATGACGTCACCGACGTCGGCGTGAGCCCGTTCGCGCTAGTGTTCCGCCACGCCGGGCTGGCCTTTGCGGCGGGCCTGATGAATGCCGTGGTGCTGACCGCGCTGCTGTCGGCCGGTACCTCGAGCATGTATGTGTCCACCCGGATCCTCTATGGCCTGGCGGTCAGCGGCCGCGCGCCGCGGGCCTTTGGCAAGCTGACGGTGAATGGCGTGCCGTTCAATGCGCTGCTGCTCACCACTGGCGTGGGCGCGCTGTGTTTCTTCAGTTCGCTGTTCGGGGACAAGGCGGTGTACCTGTGGCTGCTCAATACCTCGGCCATGACGGGCTTCTTTGCGTGGCTCGGAATTGCCGTCAGCCACTACCGCTTCCGCCGCGGGCTGGTGCATCAGGGGTATGACGTCAGCATGCTGGCGTACCGGTCGCCGCTGTATCCGTTCGGGCCGATCTTTGCCGGGGTGCTGTGCGTGGTGATCGTGGCCGGGCAGAACTACCAGGCGTTCGCGGATATCCCGAACCGCTGGCCGGAGATCGTTGCGACCTATATCGGCGTGCCGGCGTTCCTGGCGCTGTGGTGGGGATATCGGGTCGTGAAGAAGACTCGGATGATCGATTACGAGGATATGCCGTTCGAGTTGCCGAAGCCTCAGGTCGAGGCCCGGGAAAAGCTGGCGGCCTGAGCCGTTTCCCGCCTTAAGCCAAACGGCCCGCGCAAATGCGCGGGCCGTTTGCATTGGGTCTGGTCGGCTCAAACCTCCAGCCACTCCTTCCGCACCTGCGAATTCGCCTTCAACTCCGCGGGCGTCCCCTCGAACACGATATGCCCGTGTCCCATCACATAGACCCGCTGCGAGATATCCAGCGCAATCGCCAGCTTCTGCTCGATCAGCAACACCGACACCCCACGCTCCTTCAGCGTCTTCAGGTAATCGCCCACCAGCGTCACGATCATCGGCGCGAGCCCTTCGGTCGGCTCGTCGATCAGGATCAGGTCGGGGTCGCCCATCAGCGTGCGGCACAGCGTCAGCATCTGCTGCTCGCCGCCTGACAGCACGCCGGCCGAGGTGTTTTCCCGCTCTTTCAACCGCGGGAACATATTGAACATGTCCTCCACCGACCAGCGCGGCTTGGCCTGCCGCGGGTTGCGCTTCTCGCCCAGCAACAGGTTCTGCCGCACCGTCAGCGTCGGGAAGATATCCCGGTTCTCCGGCACATAGCCGATCCCCAGGTGCGCGATCTCGAAGGTGCGCCGCCCCAGGATCTCCTCGTCGCGAAACTTCACCGAGCCCTCGGCCTTGACCATCCCCAGGATGGCCTTGGCCATGGTCGAGCGCCCCACCCCGTTGCGGCCCAGCAGCGCGACGATCTCGCCTTCGTCGATATGGGCATCCACCCCGTGCAGGATATGGCTCTTGCCGTAGTAGGCGTGCAGGCCCCTGACGTCCAGCATGCGCTTGCCCATCAGTGCGCTCCTTCGGTGGTGTCTTCGTCCAGCGTGGTGCCCAGGTAGGCTTCCTTGACCTTGCGGTTGTTACGGATCGCCTGCGGCGTGTCGGTGGCGATCACCTCGCCGTAGACCAGCACCGAGATCCGGTCGGCCAGGCCGAACACCACGCTCATGTCGTGCTCCACCATCACCAGCGTCTTGCCCACGGTGACCTTGCGGATCAGCTCGACCGCATGGTCGGACTCGGAGCGGCTCATGCCCGCGGTGGGCTCGTCCAGCAGGATCACCTCGGCGCCGCCGGCGATGGTGATGCCGATCTCCAGCGCGCGCTGCTCGGCGTAGGTCAGCAAGCCGGCCTGCGAATCGCGGCGGTGCTGCATGCCGATCAGCTCCAGCACTTCCTCGGCGCGCTCGCGCGCATCGCGCAGGCCCGTCAGCCTGTGCCAGAACGAGTACTTGTAGCCGAGCGACCACAGCACCGCGCAGCGCAGGTTCTCGAACACCGACAGCCGGTGGAAGATATTGGTGATCTGGAAGCTGCGCGACAGCCCCATGCGGTTGATCACGAAGGGCTGCAGCCCGCCGATCTCCTCGCCGTTCAGCCGCACCGTGCCGCTGGTCGGCGCAAAGCGGCCGGAGATCAGGTTGAAGGTGGTGGACTTGCCCGCCCCGTTCGGCCCGATCAGCGCGTGGCGCTCGCCCTTGGCAATGTTCAGGTTCACGCCGCGGATGATCTCCGTCTGGCCGAACTTCTTGCGTACATCGGTCAGTTCCAGCGCCGCCGTCATGCCCTGCCTCCCGCGATTTCTGCCTGCACCTTGTCCCACTCAGCCCGCGCGCCGCGCACCGCCAGCCGCCATGCGGCCAGCCCGGCGGCCCACAGCACCGCCGCCACCGCCCATGGCATCCACATCGCGGCATCGAAACCGATGCCGAACAGCTTCATGGCGGTGCCATTGGCGCTGTCGACCTGAACCTTGTAGACCAGCTCGACCGTGAGAATCATGGCCAGCAGCAGCACCACACCGGCGGCGCCGGCACGGGCGTACGACGGCAGCATGCGCTTGAGCTTGCCCTTGCCCAGCAGCGGCAGCTGCATCAACAGCAGGCTGGCCAGCCCGCCCGGCACGAACATCACCATCAGCACAAAGAACAGCCCCAGGTAGAGCAGCCAGGCCTTGGTCAGGTCCGACAGCGCCACCGCGAACAGCACGAACACCACCGCGCCGATGATGGGCCCGAAGAACACGCCCGCGCCGCCGATAAACACCGCCAGCAGCACGCCGCCGGAACGCACCGCGCTGACGTTCTCGGCCGAGACGATCTCGAAGTTGATCGCCGCCAGCGCGCCGGAGATGCCGGCGAAGAATGCCGACAGGATCAGCACCAGGTAGCGCACGCGCTGGGTGTTGTAGCCGATGAACTCGACCCGCTCGGGGTTGTCGCGCACGGCGTTGGCGATGCGGCCCAGCGGCGTCTGCGTCCACGCGTACATCGCCACCATCGATGCCACGCACCACACCGCGATCAGGTAGTAGACCTGGCGGCCCGGCCCGAAGGTGAGGCCCAGGAAGGGGTCGCCGACCACCCGGTTGGTGGAGATGCCGCCCTCGCCGCCGAAGAACTCGGGGAACATCAGCGAGCTCGCGAACACCATCTCGCCGATGCCCATGGTGATCATGGCGAAGGTGGTGCCGGCCTTCTTGGTGGTGACATAGCCAAAGATCACGCCGAAGAACGCGCCGGCCAGCCCCCCGACCAGCGGCAGCATCGACACCGGCAGCCATACCTTGCCGGCGCCGACCATGTTCAGCACGTGCACGGCGATAAAGGCACCCAGGCCGGAATACACCGCATGGCCGAACGACAGCATGCCGGTCTGCCCGAGCAGCATGTTGTACGACAGCGCGAAAATGATCATGATGCCCATCTGCGACATCAGCGTGATGGCGAAGCCCCCGGTAAAGACCAGCGGCAGCACCAGCATGACCAGCACGGTCAGGCTCCAGATCATCCAGCGCGCCAGGTTCAGCGGGCGGTAGCGCATGGTGCGGCCGGTGACCACCGGCTCGCGGCGTTGTTGCATCGCTTGCTCCATGGTGTCAGCTCTCCCGGGTTCCCATCAGTCCACGCGGGCGGAAGATCAGCATCACCACCAGCAGCAGGTACGGCAGCACCGGCGCCACCTGGGCCACCGTGAGCTTCCACAAGGAATAGAACGGCGTGGCGTCGCTGACCGCCAGCCCCAGACTGGTCAGCAGCCCCGCGAGCGACGCGTCGATGGTGACGGCAAAGGTCTGCAGCACACCGATCAGGATCGATGCGATGAACGCCCCCACCAGTGAGCCCATGCCGCCCACCACCGCCACCACGAACACGATCGAGCCCACCGCCGCGGCCATCGACGGCTCGGTGACGAAGGCATTGCCGCCGATCACCCCCGCCAGCCCGGCCAGCGCGGCGCCACCGCCGAACACCATCATGAAGACGCGCGGCACGTTGTGGCCGAGCGCCTCGACCATTTCCGGGTGCGTCAGCGCGGCCTGGATCACCAGCCCGATGCGGGTGCGCGTCAGCACCAGGTAAATCGCCACCAGCATGCTCAGCGATACCAGCATCATGAAGGCGCGGTACTTGGGGAAGGACGAGGTGAACACCGTGAACAGCGGCCCGTCCAGCTCCGCCGGGATGCGGTACGGCACCGCGGCCAGGCCCCACACCAGCTTGACGCCCTCCTCGATCAAGTAGGCCAGGCCGAAGGTGAACAGCAACTCGGCCACGTGACCGTACTTGTGCACCGTGCGCAGGCCGAAGCGCTCCACCAGCGCGCCCGCGCCGGCGACCAGCAGCGGCGCGAAGATCAGCGCCGGCCAGAAGCCGATCTTGCTGGCGATGGTGTAGGCAAAGTAGGCGCCCAGCATGTAGAAGCTGGCGTGGGCGAAATTGAGCACGCCCATCATGCTGAAGATCAGGGTGAGGCCCGACGACAGCATGAACAGCAGCAGCCCGTAGCTGATGCCGTTCAGCAGTGAGATGACGAAGAATTCCACAGCGTGTCCTTCAAGCTGGCGCCGGCGTGCGTGGGGGCGCGCCGGCATCCGTCCGGTTGGATTAAGGGTAAGCGTCCCCCTCCGGGGGCGCATGACGCCCCGGACGCTCCCCGATTTCAGACCGAAAGTATGCTGGATCGGGCGGCCACTTTGTCAGCGTGGCCGGCCCGCCACGGGACAGGATCAGCCCGGCCGCTTCATCTGGCAGGACGTGGGCTGGGCGGACACGTACTGGTCCATCAGCGCGTTGGTCTTCCAGCCGTAGCCGGTGTTCTCCTGGTCGTACTTGACTTCCTTGCCATCGACCTTGGACCAGGTGGCAACCACCAGCGGCTGCTGGGCCTGGTGGTCGGTGTTGCGCATCTCGACCGTGCCATTCATGCTGTCGACCTTGATGCCTTCCAGCGCCTTGGCGACCTTGACCGGATCGGTCGAGCCGCTGTCCTTGATCGCTTTGGACAGCATGGCGATGCCGGTATAGGAAGCGACCACGTAAAAGTCATCGTTGTACTTCTTCTTGAAGCCTTCGATGACGTCCGAGCCCTTGAAGCCCTTGTTGTTGGCGTTGAAGTAGCCAACGTACTTGACGTGCTCGGCGCCGGCCGCGCCCATCGCCGTGGGCACGCCGGTGGTGCCGGCGTAGTACGTGTAATAGTTGGTGGTCAGGCCGGCGTCCTTGCCCGCCTTGATCAGCAGCGCCAGGTCGCTGCCCCAGTTGCCGGTGATCACGGTATCGGCGCCCGAGGCCTTGATCTTGGCCGCGTACGGCGCAAAGTCCTTCACCTGTGCCAGCGGGTGCAGGTCTTCACCCACGATCTGGATATCCGGGCGCTTGCGCTTCAGGTAGTCCTTGGCGGCCTTGGCCACCTGGTGCCCGAACGAGTAGTTCTGGTTGATCAGGTAGACCTTCTTGACGTTGGGATCCTTGGCCAGGAAGGTGGTCAGCGCCTCCATCTTCATGTCGGAGTTGGCGTCGAGCCGGAAATGCCAGTAGTTGCACTTGGCATTGGTCATGTCCGGGTCCACTGCGGCGTAGTTCAGGTAGACGATTTCCTTGCCCGGGTTGCGCTCGTTGTGCTTGGCCACCGCATCCTGCAGCGCCAGCCCGACCGACGAGCCGTTGCCCTGCACGACATAGCGGATGCCCTGGTCGACCGCCTGCTTCAGGATGGTCAGGCTTTCCTGCGGCGACAGCTTGTTGTCGAAGCCCACCACCTCGAACTTGTGCGTGCCGGCCCAACCCTTCTGGTTGGCTACGTCGGCCACGTACTGCCAGCTCTTGAGCTGGTTCTGGCCAACGGGGGCCATCAGCCCCGAAAGCGGATCGATGAAGGCGATCTTCACCGTATCCGCGAGTGCAGACCCCGAAACCAGCGCAGAACCCATTGCGGCGAACACGGCCACACCAGCCACCAGCGGACGCATCTTGGTCATACCTGTCTCCTTCACTCTTGTCGTTGGCTTGTCGTTGATTGCGGCAGGCCGGGCGCACTCCTCCCGTCGCGCGCCCGGTCCGCCCCGAACACGCCGTGCCGCAAGCTGGCACGGCGCACCGGTTGGCCTGGCGTGCCGGCCTCAGGCGGACGGCAGCTTGTAGTCCTTGAACTGTTCGCGCAGCTTGAGCTTCTGCATCTTGCCGGTGGCGGTCAGCGGGATCTCGGTGACAAAGGCCACGTCGTCCGGGATCCACCACTTGGCGACCTTGCCTTCGAAGAACTGCAGCAGTTCCTCGCGGCTGACCTCGGCGCCGGGCTTCTTCACCACCACCAGCAGCGGACGCTCGTCCCACTTGGGGTGGTAGGCCGAGATGCACGCCGCCATATGCACCGCGGGGTGCGCGGCGGCGACGTTCTCGATATCGATCGACGAAATCCACTCGCCGCCGGACTTGATCACGTCCTTGCTGCGGTCGGTGATCTGCATGAAGCCATCGGGGTCGATGGTGGCGACGTCGCCGGTCGGGAACCAGCCGTCGACCAGCGGGTTGGCGTCGTTGCGGAAGTAGCGCTCGATGATCCAGGGCCCGCGCACCATCAGGTCGCCGAAGGCCTTGCCGTCCCACGGCAGTTCCTTGCCCTCTCCGTCGACGATCTTCATGTCGACGCCGAAGATCACGCGGCCCTGCTTCTCCTGGATCTTGTGGCGGTCGGCGTCGGACAGCTCCGCATGTTTGGCCAGCAGCTTGCACGACGTGCCCAGCGGCGACATCTCGGTCATGCCCCAGGCGTGGATCACCTCGACGTCCAGCGCCTCGAGCGCGCGGATCATCGCCGGCGGCGCGGCCGAGCCGCCGATTACGGTGCGGCGGAAGGTGGAGAACTTCAGCTTGTTCGACTGCACGTATTGCAGCAGGCCGAGCCAGACGGTCGGCACGCCGGCGGAGAAGGTCACCTTCTCCTGCTCGAACAGTTCATAGAGTGAAGCGCCATCCAGCTTGGCACCCGGCAGCACCAGCTTGGCGCCGACCAGCGGCACCGAGTACGGCAGGCCCCAGGCATTGACGTGGAACATCGGCACCACGGGCAGGATCACGTCGCTGGCGGAGCAGCCCAGCGCGTCGGGCATGGCCGACGCATAGGAGTGCAGTACCGTCGAGCGGTGCGAGTACAGCGCGCCCTTGGGGTTGCCAGTGGTACCGGAGGTGTAGCACAGGCTCGACGCCATGTTCTCGTCGAACTGTGGCCATTCGTAGTTGCCGTCCTGGGCGTCGATCAACTCCTCATAGCACAGCAGCGGCACCTTCGATTCCGCCGGCATATGCGCGCGGTCGGTCATCGCCACCCAGCCCTTGACGTTGGGGCAATGCGGCGCCACGCCTTCCACCAGCGGCAGGAAGGTCAGGTCGAAGAAGATGTAGCTGTCTTCCGCGTGGTTGACGATATAGGCGATCTGCTCGGGGAACAGGCGCGGGTTGACGGTATGGCAGACGGCGCCCATGCCGGACACGCCATAGTAGATCTCGAGGTGGCGATAGCCGTTCCAGGCCATCGTGCCGACCCGCTCGCCCTGCTTCACGCCCAGTGCGCCGAGCGCCTGCGCCAGCTTGCGCGCGCGCAGTTCGCAGTCACGGTACGTGTAGCGATGTAGGTCGCCCTCCGTGCGCCGCGAAACGATCTCGGTGCTCCCGTAGTAACGGGCGGCGTGCTTGATCATGGAGGAAATGAGCAGCGGAGCGCTCATCATTTGACCCATCAATGCCATGTACCTGTCTCCTGAAAGTCTGGTTTTCGCCTGAAAACGAACAACCGTACTATTTTTTGGCGATTGTTCCCGTGCATCGAATCAGCGTCAACGTGATTCTGTTGTGCACTGCCGTACTGTCGTGGTCATCGGGGCCGCAATTCTGCGAATGTCCATGCACCGGATTTATGTGCGCACTAAAGGAGGGGGAATAACCGTGCGGTGCGTGGCGGTCTCGTCAGTCGAGAACCATTGAGGACGTACAATACTGCGTGGCATGTTGCACCTCAACATGTCGTTTTCCCTAGCCACAATCGCATTTCCGTGACCTCGGCATGCGGCGCTGCACTGCCCTGCAAGCGGCCTGCAGCACCGCTTCCGGGCCACGCGATGCACACCGCCCCTAGCGCCCCCGCGCCACTACGCGATGCCAGACACGCCCCAGTCCTTCGCTCCACAACCCTCGCGCGCCACGGCGTCCGTTCCGCTGTCCGTTCCCTTCCGCACCTCGCCTGGCTTTGCTGCACTTGGCGAAAAGTTCTTCACGCGCCTGCCTCCCTCGCCGCTGCCCTCGCCTTACCTGGTGAGCGTGGCGCCGGCCGCGGCCGCGTTGCTGGGCTGGGATGCCGACATCGGCATTGAGCAGGCCTTTATCGAGACCTTTGTCGGCAACCAGCTGCCGGAGTGGGCCGACCCCATCGCCACGGTCTATTCCGGCCACCAGTTCGGCGTTTGGGCCGGCCAGCTCGGCGATGGCCGCGCGATCCGGCTGGCGCAGGCCGAGACCGATACCGGCCCCTGGGAGATCCAGGTCAAGGGCGCCGGGCTGACGCCCTATTCGCGCATGGCCGACGGCCGCGCGGTGCTGCGCTCTTCGATCCGTGAGTACCTGTGCTCGGAGGCCATGGCCGCGCTCGGCGTGCCGACCACGCGCGCGCTCTCCATCGTCGGCTCGGACGCGCCGGTGCGCCGTGAAACCATCGAAACCTCCGCGGTGGTGACGCGGCTGTCGCCGACCTTTATCCGCTTCGGGCACTTCGAGCATTTCGCCGCGCACGGCGACGTAGCTGCGCTGCGCCAGCTCGCGGACTTTGTCATCGACAACTTCATGCCGGCCTGCCGCGACGATGCCCAGCCCTACCAGGCACTGCTGCGCGAGGTGTCTCTGCGCACCGCCGACCTGATCGCGCACTGGCAGGCAGTGGGCTTCTGCCACGGCGTAATGAACACCGACAATATGTCGATACTGGGCCTGACCATCGACTACGGCCCGTTCGGCTTCCTCGACGCGTTCGACGCCAACCATATCTGCAACCACTCCGACACGCAGGGCCGCTACGCCTACAGCCAGCAGCCACAGATTGCGTTCTGGAACCTGCATTGCCTGGCGCAGGCGCTGATGCCGCTGTGGCTCTCGCAGGAAGAGTCCGACAAGGAAAGCGCGCGCGACGCCGCCGTGGAAGCCGCGCGCGCCGCGCTTGACCCGTTCCGCGACCGCTACGCCGCCGCCTTCTTCCGCCACTACCGCGCCAAGCTGGGCCTGCGCCCGCCCGCCGGCGGCGATGACAAAACCGACGAGCCGCTGCTGACCAGCCTGTTCCAGCTGCTGCACGGCCAGCGCGTGGACTACACGCTGTTCTGGCGCAAGCTGTGCGGTATCTCGTCGACCGATGCCTCGCGCGACGCGCCGGTGCGCGACCTGTTCCTGGATCGCGCCGCCTTTGACACCTGGGTGGCCGACTACCGCGTGCGCCTGCGCGCCGACCAGTCGCACGATGCCGCGCGCGAACTGGAAATGCTGGCAGTCAACCCCAAATACGTGCTGCGCAACCACCTGGCCGAAACCGCGATCCGGCACGCACGCGAGAAGGACTTCAGTGAAGTGGACCGCCTGCTGGCCGTACTGTCGCGCCCGTTCGACGAACAGCCGGAAGCGGAACACTACGCGGCGCTGCCGCCGGACTGGGCGTCGGGGCTGGAAGTCAGCTGCTCGTCGTGAGCCCCGCGCCTGCACTTTGGCGCCAGCCGGTGTAAGGTTCGCGCAAAGCACGTAAAAACCGAGGAAGACCCGACCATGACCACCACCAAGACCGACGCCGAGTGGCGTGAACAACTCTCCGACATCGAGTACCGCGTCACGCGCGAGGCGGCCACCGAGCGCCCCTTCACCGGCCGCTACTGGGACCATTGGGACCGCGGCATCTACAAGTGCGTCGGCTGCGGCACGCCGCTGTTCGAGTCCGCCACCAAGTTCGATGCCGGCTGCGGCTGGCCCAGCTATTTTCGGCCGATCAACGGCGAGGTCATTGCCGAACATACCGACCACACCCACGGCATGGTCCGGATCGAGGTAAGGTGCAAGGAATGCGGCAGCCACCTGGGCCACGTGTTCGAAGATGGCCCGGCGCCGACCGGCCTGCGCTATTGCATCAACTCGGCTGCGCTAAAATTCGACGATCGCGACCCGGCGCAACGTGAGGCGGATGATGCCCACGGGGCCGGCAGCGGTAACGATCCCCAGCGCGATCCGCAGCGCTGAATAACCTGGTACCGCATGAAATTCCTGTTCGACCTGTTCCCGGTCATCCTGTTTTTTGTTGCCTTCAAGCTGGCAGACATCTACACCGCCACCGCCGTGGCCATCGCCGCGACGGTGGTGCAGATCGGCTGGGTCTGGTTCCGCCACCGCAAGGTGGAGCCGATGCAGTGGGTCAGCCTGCTGATCATCGCGGTCTTCGGCGGCGCCACGCTGGTGCTGCACAACGAGACCTTTATCAAGTGGAAGCCGACCGTGCTGTACTGGATGTTCGCCGCGGCGCTGATGGGCTCGGTGATCGGCTGGCGCAAGAACCTGATCCGCGCCATGATGGAAAAGCAGGTGAGCCTGCCCGATTCGGTGTGGGCGCGGCTGAATGCCGCCTGGGCGGGCTTCTTCGCCGCCATGGGCGTGCTCAACCTGTACGTGGCGTACCAGTTCTCGACTGACGTCTGGGTCAATTTCAAGCTGTTCGGCAGCATGGGGCTGATGCTGGTGTTTATCGTCGCGCAAAGCGTCTGGCTGTCGCGCCATATGCCCGAGAACAGCAAGGACTGACGTCCCTGTCCACCCCAGAATCAGAAGGAATCCATTGATGGCAGCCGATCCCGCCACTATCGAGGCGATGCTGCGCGATGCGCTCGCCCCCAGCCACCTGGCCGTGCGCGATGACAGCGCCTTGCACGCCGGACACGCCGGCGCCGCCTCTGGCGGCGGACACTACGACGTGACAATCGTCAGCGAGCGCTTTGCAGGTCACAACCGGGTTGCGCGACACCGCATGGTGTATGATGCGCTGCGCGGTCTGTTCCCCGCGCAGATCCACGCACTGGCCGTGACTGCGTTCACCGACCAAGAGTACCAAACGCGCGCTCAATCACGCGCATCTTCCAGCAACTCTCAGACCTGATTCCATGAAGACCACCGTCCTCTCGTTCAGCCTGGCGGCTGTGCTTGCTGCCGGCAGCCTGCCGGCCATCGCCCAGAATGCCGCCGTCGTGAATGGCAAAGCCATTCCGTCGGCTAAGCTGGACAAGTTGATCGCCGGCACCGGCCAGCCCGACAATGCGGAGCTGCGCTCGCGGGCCCGCAACATGCTGATCGACCGCGAACTGCTTGTGCAGGAAGCCAACAAGCGCGGCCTGACCCAGCGCGACGATGTGCAGGAACAACTGGAACAGGCCCGCCTGAACGTGCTGGCCGGCGCGGTGTTCGAAGACTACGTGAAGACCCACGGCGCCAGCGACGCCGAGCTGCGCAAGCAGTACGAAAAGATCAAGTCGCAGTTCGGCAACGGCAAGGAATACCACGCCCGCCATATCCTGGTGGAGAAGGAAGCCGACGCCAAGGCCATCATCGCCAAGATCAAGGGCGGCGCAAAGTTCGAGGACCAGGCCAAGGCCGCTTCCAAGGACCCGGGCTCGGCGGCCAACGGCGGCGACCTGGACTGGGCCAACAGCAGCAGCTACGTGCCGGAGTTCTCGGCGGCCATGACCGGCCTGAAGAAGGGCCAGATGACCGAGACCCCGGTCAAGACCCAGTTCGGCTGGCACATCATCGAGCTGGTGGACGTGCGCGAAGCCAAGATCCCGTCGTTCGAAGAGGTCAAGCCGCAACTGACCCAGATGCTGATGGGCGACCAGAACTGGCAGCGTGAGCAGTTCCAGGCCATGATGAAGTCGCTGAAGGACAAGGCCAAGATTCAGTAAGCACGGACCGGTCGGCCCCCCCGCCGGTCTGCACTGTTGAAGGATGCAGCGCGTGGAGACGACCGCCGGATACTGGCAACTGTGGCATCTCTCGTCCCGGGGCATGTGCTATTGCGCACTGGCCTGGGCGTCCCTGGACGGCGCCGCCCCTGGCTGGCGCCGGCTCCATCCCCACCTCCCGCTGCGTGACCGCTACGCTCCCGAGAAGATCCTGCACGCCGTCGTGGCGTACAAGGAGGTTCGCGGCGAGATCAGGCCGTCTCCCGGTTTTGATGCGGGGCGGATGCTGACTTATGCGTATGCGTCGTGGAGTTCGCGGTTGATGGCGCCGATTTTGGGATGAATGGGTGGCGCCCCTGCTGCGGCTTGGAGCGGGTAGATGGTTCCACAGCGGGTCGCTGCTGTAACCAGCCGCGCGCGCCGTCGAGCAGATACCAGGGGCAAACCGCAGACACCCCGCATCCACGACAAACAGAAAGCCACCAGCACTGCCGGTGGCCTCCTGACTAAGCTGCGCTAAGCGTGGGACAGGCCTTCAGCTCATCCCGTCCAACCGCCCGGGGCGCCCTTACCCCACCCACTTCCGCGCATTCCGGAACATCCGCATCCACGGGCTGCCGCCATCGGCAACCTGCTTCCACGCATCCGGCGCCCAGCTCATGGTCGCGGCACGGAACACGCGCTCCGGGTGCGGCATCAGCACAGTGAAGCGCCCGTCGAAGGTCGTCACCGAGGTGATCCCCTCCGGCGAACCGTTCGGGTTGAGCGGATAGGCCTGCGTGACCGCGCCGTAGTTGTCGACAAAGCGCAGCGCAACGTTGGCCTCGCCGATATTGCCCTGCTGCGAGAAGTCCGCAAACCCTTCGCCGTGCGCAACCACGATCGGAATACGGCTGCCTTCCATGCCGGCAAAGAAGATCGACGGCGACGACTGCACTTCCACCGTGACGTAGCGCGCTTCGTATTGCTCCGACTGGTTCCGGGTGAACTTCGGCCACGCACCCGCGCCCGGGATGATCGGGGCAAGGTTACTCATCATCTGGCAGCCGTTGCAAACGCCCAGCGCAAAGGTGTCCTGGCGGTTGAAGAACGCCGCGAACTGCTCGGCCATCTGCGCGTTGAACAGAATGGTCTTGGCCCAGCCCTCGCCCGCACCCAGCACATCGCCGTAACTGAAGCCGCCGCAGGCAACAAAGCCGCTGAAGTCGGCCAGGTTGGCACGGCCGGCGATCAGGTCGCTCATATGCACGTCGTGCGTATCGAAGCCCGCACGATCCATGCTGTACGCCATCTCGATCTGCGAGTTGACGCCCTGCTCGCGCAGGATCGCCACGCGCGGACGGGCGCCGGTGGCGATGAACGGCGCGGCGATATCCTCGGCCGGATCGAACGTCAGCACCGGGCTGATGCCGGGGTCGGCGGCGTCGAGCAGGCGGTCGTATTCGCTGTCGGCGCAGGCCGGGTTGTCGCGCAGGCGTGCGATGCGCCAGCTGACCTCGCTCCAGTTGCGCTGCAGGTCGGTGCGCGAGGCGCCGAACACCTTCTTGGCGTCGCGATAGATCTCGACCTGATCGGTCGCATTGGGCTTGCCGACCACGTGGCTGCACGCCGACAGGCCGGCCTCGCGCAGCACCGCGAAGACCGCGTCGCGGTCCTGCATGCGCACCTGCACCACCGCGCCCAGCTCTTCCGAGAACAGCGCGCGCAGGGTCTGGTCGTTGCGGCGCTCGGCGATCTGCTGTGCCCAGTTCTTGGCGTCGCCGAAGTCCTGCTCCTGCTGCGGATCCAGTGCCAGCATGTCGACATTGAGCGAAACGCCGCAGTGGCCGGCAAAGGCCATCTCGGCCAGCGTGGCCAGGAAGCCGCCGTCGGAACGGTCGTGGTAGGCCAGCACCTTGCCTTCGCGGTTCAGGCGCTGGATCACGTTGAAGAAGTTCTTCAGGTCCTCGGCATTGTCGACGTCGGGGGCGCTGTCGCCGACCTGCTGCATGACCTGCGCCAGGATGCTGCCGGCCATGCGGTTCTTGCCGCGGCCAAGGTCGACAGCGATCAGCACGGTGTCGCCCGCATCGGTACGCAGTTGCGGCGTCAGTGTGCGGTTTACATCGTCCACCGCGGCGAAGGCCGAGATGATCAGCGACACCGGCGCCACCACTTCCTTGTTGACGCCGTCGTCCTGCCACTTGGTGCGCATCGACAGCGAATCCTTGCCGACAGGGATGCTGATGCCCAGCGCCGGGCACAGCTCCATGCCTACGGCGTGCACGGTGTCATACAGCTTGGCGTCTTCACCCTCCACGCCACAGGCTGCCATCCAGTTGGCCGACAGCTTGACCTTGCCCAGGTCCTTGACCGGTGCAGCCGCCAGGTTGGTCAGCGCTTCGCCGATCGCCATGCGGCCGGAGGCCGGGGCGTCGATCACGGCCAGCGGGGTGCGCTCGCCCATGGTCATGGCTTCGCCGGCGTTGCCCTTGTAATCGAGCGTGGTCACCGACACGTCGGCCACAGGCACCTGCCATGGGCCGACCATCTGGTCGCGCGCGTTCATGCCGCCCACGGTGCGATCGCCGATGCTGATCAGGAACGACTTGTTGGCCACGGTCGGGTGACGCAGCACGTCGCGCACGGCCTGCTCCAGGCTGATGCCGGTCACATCCACGGCCGGCAGCGCCTGTTCCACGCGCTTGACGTCGCGGTGCATGCGCGGCGGCTTGCCCAGCAGCACGTCCATCGGCATGTTGACGGCGTAGTGCTCCTTGAGCGCGGCGTCGACACTGGCGTCGACCAGTTGCAGCTGCTTTTCTTCCGTGGCGATGCCGACCACGGCGAACGGCGAGCGCTCGCGCTGGCACATGGCCTGGAACTGCGGGAAGCTGTCCGGCGCGATCGCCAGGACGTAGCGCTCCTGCGACTCGTTGCACCAGATCTCAGCCGGCGACAGGCCGGACTCTTCCAGGTGCACCTGGCGCAGGTCGAAGCGCGCGCCGCGGTCGGCGCCGTCCACCAGTTCCGGGAAGGCATTGGAGATGCCGCCGGCGCCGACGTCGTGGATCGACAGGATCGGGTTGGCGTCGCCGAGCTGCCAGCAGGCGTTGATCACTTCCTGCGCGCGGCGCTCCATCTCGGGGTTGCCACGCTGGACCGAATCGAAGTCCAGGTCGGCGGTGTTGGTGCCGGTCGCCATCGAGCTGGCGGCGCCGCCGCCCATGCCGATGCGCATGCCCGGGCCGCCGAGCTGGATCAGCAGCGTGCCGGCCGGCAGCGGGTTCTTGTGCGTGTGCGAGGCGTCGATATTGCCGATGCCGCCCGCGATCATGATCGGCTTGTGGTAGCCGCGCACGGTGCCGCCGACGTTCTGCTCGTAGACGCGGAAGTAGCCACCCAGGTTGGCGCGGCCGAATTCATTGTTGAAGGCGGCGCCGCCGAGCGGGCCGTCGATCATGATCTGCAGCGGCGAGGCAATGCGGTCCGGCTTGCCGGTCACGCCGGGCTTGTGGTCGGGGTTGCGGTGCGCCACCGGCTGGGCGGCGTCGCGGTCGTTTTCCCAGGACTCGACGGCCTCGGGCAGCATCAGGTTGGACACCGTAAAGCCGGTCAGGCCGGCCTTGGGCTTGGCACCGCGGCCGGTCGCGCCTTCGTCGCGGATTTCACCGCCGGCGCCGGTGGAGGCGCCCGGGAACGGCGAGATCGCGGTCGGGTGGTTGTGCGTTTCCACCTTCATCAGCGTGTGGGTCAGCGCCTCGTGGCGGCCGTACTTGTGGTCGTCGCCGCGCGGGAACCAGCGCTCGGCCACGTCGCCTTCCATCACCGCCGAGTTGTCCGAATAGGCAACGATCGAACCCTGCGGATTGAGCTGGTGCGTATTGCGGATCATCGCGAACAGCGACTTGTCCTGCTGCACGCCGTCGATGGTCCAGGTGGCGTTGAAGATCTTGTGGCGGCAGTGCTCGCTGTTGGCCTGCGCGAACATCATCAGCTCGACGTCGGTCGGGTTGCGCTCCAGCTTGGCGTAGGCGTCGACCAGGTAGTCGATCTCGTCCTCGGACAGCGCCAGGCCCATCTCGACGTTGGCCGCGGCCAGCGCGCTGCGCCCGGCCGAGATGTCGATAAAGCGCAGCGGCTTGGCCGGCAGTTCCTGGAACAGGCCGGCGGCGTCCTCGCGCGAGGCGACCACGGTCTCGGTCATGCGGTCGAACAGGTGCGCGGCGACGGCAGCGCGGGTGTCCGCGTCCAGCGTCTTGCGGCCGCGCAGCAGGCCCTTCTTGCAGATGACCGTGATCTCGATGCCGCGCTCGATGCGGTGGATATGCGTGAGGCCGCAGTTATGGGCGATGTCGGTGGCCTTGCTGGCCCACGGCGAGATCGTGCCGAAGCGCGGAATCACGACAAAACGATCGCCCTCGGGCTGCTCGGCGAACGGTGCGCCGTAGGTCAGCAGCGCCGCCACGCGCGACTGGTCGTCGGCCGACAGCGGCGTCTGCGCGTCAACAAAATGCAGGAACTGGCCGTGCACCGACTCGATATCGGCGTCGATTTGCCGGAGAGCGGTGAGCAGGCGTTGCTGACGGAAGGCGGAAAGCGCCAAAGCGCCGGGGAAGCACGAGAAATGCGCCATGATCGTAGCGGTCGGGAGGCGAAGAGGTAGGGGCTGCAGCTTGGCCGGCACCGCTGCATGGGGTGCCGGCTGGCGGGAAACCGCTATTGTACCTTGCCGGGCCCCGGATTTTGCACTGCGACAACAACGCAGCGCCGTGTTACGGCAATTCGTGATAACGCCTATGCGTCACATACGGCCATTTATGGCTCAGAGTGACGTGGCCGAGCGTGCGGCCTGCTCGTACAGCCCGGTCAGCACCCGCAGCAGGCGGGCCAGTTCGCCGATCTCGGCGTTCTCGTCGCTGCCCTCGGAGAAATTGCTGGTCAGGCATTGCTCGCGGATCTCGCGGTAGCGCGAGCACGCCTCGGCGCCGGCCGGCGTGGTCGAGTAAGTCGCTTCCTTGCCAACCCGCTCCCCGGCCACCAGCCCCAGCCCCTGCAGCTTCTTGAGCGCATAGGTCACCAGGTGGGTGTCCTCCACGTTCAGCACGAAACAGATATCGGCCAGCCGCTTGGGCCGGCCGCGGTGGTTGACGTGGTGCAGCACCAGCACGTCCAGGAAGGTCAGGTCGCGCACCCCGGCGGCGCCCATGCAGCGCACCACCCAGCGGCTGTAGGCGTTGTAGGCGGTATTCAGCCCGAACTCGAACTCGGACAACTCGGGGCTGCGCACCGATACCAGGTGGGACGACGACACGATATTGGTGCCGGCCGCGCGCGACAGCGCGGGCGCCGGCCTTGCCGCGGGCTGGTCGGGCACTGAATCGGCCACAGGATCCGCCACGGCGGCGGCGTGGCCGGTCTCGACTGGCTTGCGTGCCATGCGGAAGACTCCTTTCGATGGGATGGCGCGGGCCCTAGCGGATGCTAGGTATAAGCCCCGAGCGCGCCCCGGCAATTTTAGCTTGACAGTTTATTGGCGAATTATGAGCATGAACACCTAATAAATACAGGTAAAGCATGAGGAGGAACGTCGGGCACGGCCCGCCCGGCGCATGCGCATCCCCGCCCTCCCCGTGCCCCCCGTGCCGGCAGGCACCGTCGGCAACGACGCAGCCGCCGCCCCGCCCTCTCACCAGTTCTTGCGCCCATGCCATCGATGCTGCCTGACCTCGACACCCTGAACACCCGCCTGCGCGAGGGCGCCACCAGCCGTGCGCAGATCATCGAGCAGGCGGCCGCGGCGGCGGTGGGCCCGGCCGCGGAAGCCGTGTTCCTGCACAGCACCTTCGAGGCCGCGGCGCAGGTCGCGCGCGCCGCCGATGCCGCCAGCCGCGCCGGCAAGCCGCTGCACGCGCTGGCGGGCCTGCCGGTCTCGGTGAAGGATTTGTACGACATCGCCGGCGAGGTCACGCGCGCGGCATCGGTGGTGCGCCAGGATGCCCAGCCCGCCGCGGCCGACGCCAC
Source organism: Ralstonia pickettii DTP0602 (assembly GCA_000471925.1). Classification (NCBI taxonomy): domain Bacteria; kingdom Pseudomonadati; phylum Pseudomonadota; class Betaproteobacteria; order Burkholderiales; family Burkholderiaceae; genus Ralstonia; species Ralstonia pickettii. Next base: position 1,596,384 of record CP006667.1, on the reverse strand, counting down.
CGTGGTCGCGCGGCTGCGCCAGGCGGGGGCGGCCATCGTCGGGCGCACCAATATGACGGAGTTCGCGTTCTCGGGCGTAGGCATCAACCCCCATTACGGCACGCCGGTCAACCCGGCCGGCACTGACGGGGTGGCGCGCATTCCCGGGGGCTCGTCGTCCGGTGCCGCGGTATCGGTGGCGCTGGGACTGGCCGTCGCCGCGCTCGGCAGCGACACCGGCGGCTCGATCCGCATCCCGGCGGCGCTGTGCGGCATCACCGGGTTCAAGCCCACCGCGCGGCGCGTGCCGCTGACCGGCGCGTTTCCGCTGTCGTACACGCTCGACACCGCCTGCGCGATGGCGCGCACGGTCGGCGACTGCGTCGCCGTCGACAGCGTGATCGCCGACAGCGCCGTGATCCCGCGCGTCACCAGCCCCACCGCCATGCGGCTGGCGATCCCGCGCCAGTACCTGCTGGACGACCTCGACCCGGTGGTCGCACGCGCCTTCGACCGCGCGCTGGGCCGCCTGTCGGCAGCCGGCGTGCAACTGGAGCACATCGACCTGCCGGAACTCGGCGAACTGGCCGGCCTGAACGCGCAAGGCGGCTTCAGCTCAGCCGAGGCCTACGCCATCCACCGCCATGTGCTGGCCACCCGCCGCGAGCTGTACGACCCACGCGTGGCCTCGCGCATCGACCGCGGCGCCAATATCAGCGCCGCCGACTATATCGACCTGGGCCGTGCCCGCCTCGACTGGATCGCCCGCATGGAGGCGCGCCTGGCCCGCTTCGACGCCGTGGCCTGCCCGACCGTGCCGATGGTGGCGCCCGAGATCGCCCCGCTGCGCACCGATGATGCGCAGTTCTTCCGCGTCAATGCCCTGCTGTTGCGCAACACCTCGGCATTCAATTTCTTCGACGGCTGCTCGATCTCGCTGCCCTGCCACGCGCCGGACGAGCTGCCGGTGGGACTGATGCTGTCGCACGGCCCGATGCGCGATGCCGACGTGCTGGGCACGGCCCTTGCGTTGGAACGCATCGTGCAACCGTCACAGCGCGACGACTGAGCCGAGCCTGTCGCTCAGGAATCCGCGCCGTTGATCTTGCGCTGCCTGCAGTCCGACATGCAGGCGGCACCAGGTAGTACGCAACAAGCTGTACAACCGCGCCCCCGCGCGCACACCAGGAGAGATCGAGATGCGAGTCAAGGCAATCGTTGCGGCCGGCCTGGCGCTGGCCGCCATGACGGTACAGGCGGATACCAAGTGGGACCTGCCGACCGGTTACCCGGTCAGCAACCTGCACACCGAGAACCTGCAGCAGATGGCCAGCGACGTGGACAAGGCCACCGGCGGCAAGCTCAAGATCGTGCTGCATCCCAACGGGTCGCTGCTCAAGGCCAATGAGATCAAGCGCGGCGTGCAGACCGGCCAGGTCCAGATGGGCGAGATCCTGATGTCCCTGCTGGCCAACGAGAACCCGGTGTTCGGCGTCGATGCGGTGCCGTTCCTCGCCACAAGCTACACCGATGCCTACAAGCTGTGGCAGGCGTCGCGCCCGGTCACCGAGAAGGTGCTCGACAAGCAGGGCCTGAAGCTGCTGTACGCGGTGGCTTGGCCGCCGCAGGGCATCTATGCCAGCAAGCCGATCAATTCAGCCGCGGACATGAAGGGCCTGAAGTGGCGCGCGTACAACCCTGCCACCTCGCGCATCGCCGAGCTGGTGAGCGCGCAGCCGGTGACCATCCAGGCCGCCGACCTGGCGCAGGCGCTGGCCACGGGCACGGTCAACTCCTTCATGTCGTCGGGCGCGACGGGGGTCGACACCAAGGTCTGGGAAAGCGTGAAGTACTTCTACACCGTTGACGCCTGGCTGCCCAAGAACATGCTGGTGGTCAGCAAGAAGGCCTTTGCCGCGCTGGACAAGCCGAGCCAGGACGCGCTGCTCAAGGCCGTGGCCGATGCCGAGAAGCGCGGCTGGCAGGTCTCGGAGCAGAAGACCAAGGAATACCTGGCGACGCTGTCGCGCAACGGCATGACGGTGCAGCCGCCTTCGCCGCAGCTCAAGGCCGACATGCAGAAGGTGGGCAAGGTCATGGTGGATGACTGGGCCAAGGGTGCGGGCGAGGATGGCAAGGCCATTCTCGACGCGTATCGCAAGTAAAGCCGCCGCGGCTCGTCATGCCCGCGCAGGGGGGATCCCGGCGTCTGTAAGCGCCGCCGGGCTCCCGCTCACATGCCCTATGCGCGGGGCCGATGCCGTTGCGCGTTGTTGTTTTCCCAACCGCTGCCCATCATGCCAACTCCCCCTCTTCCCAAGCGCTGGCTTGACCGCCTGCTCGACCTCTTCGCCACGCTCGCCGCGCTGTGCATCCTCACGGTCTGCGTGATCATGGTGCTGATGTCGCTCTCGCGCGAAACCGCGGTGACGTTCAAGGGCGGCGACGATTTCGTGGCCTGGTTGTGCGCCGCCTCGGCCTTCCTGATTCTCGGACAGACCTTCCAGCACGGCGGCATCGTGCGCGTGGAGATGCTGCTGGAGGCGGTCGGCCCGCGCCGGCGCTGGGCGCTGGAGGTGCTGTCGCTCTCCATCTGCGTGGCGTTCGCCGCCTACGCGGCCTGGGCGCTGGGCACCTTCGCCTGGCAGAGCTGGGAGATCGGAGACGTCTCGCAAGGCCAGATCGTGATCCCGCTGTGGATTCCGCAGAGTTTCGCGGTGCTGGGCTGCATCGGCTTCCTGCTGGCGGTTGCCGATGAATGGCTGCGCGTGGTGCGCCGGCACAAGCCGCGCTACCAGCTGGCGCAGGAAGCCAAGCTCGCCGCCGGCGATTTCGGGGAGACAGTCTGATGAGCACGGTATTGGTTGCGCTGGTCCTGCTGGTGGTGCTGATCGTCTTCCTCGCGATCGGCACATGGATCCCGGTGGCCATCGCGGTCACCTCCTGGGTCGGCCTGGTGGTGTTTTCCGACCGCGAGGCGCTGGTGAGCCTGGCCAATGCGTGGTGGTCGTCGAGCGCGTCCTACACGCTGGCCTCGCTGCCGCTCTTTGTCTGGATGGGCGAGATCCTGTTCCGCACCAAGCTGAGCGAGCAGATGTTCAGCGGCCTCTCGCCGTGGCTGAACTGGCTGCCCGGGCGGCTGATGCACGTCAACATCCTGGGCTGCGGCATCTTCGGCTCGGTGTCGGGGTCGTCGGCAGCCACCTGCGCGACGATTGCCAAGTCGGCGCTGCCGGAACTGACGCGGCGCGGCTACGACGAGCGCATCACGCTCGGTTCGCTGTCCTGCGCGGGCACACTGGGCATCCTGATCCCGCCGTCCATCACGATGGTGGTGTACGCGGTCTCGGCGGACGTGTCGATCATCCGCGTGTTCCTGGCCGGCTTCTTGCCGGGTCTGCTGCTGATGGTGCTGTTCTCGGGCTATATCGTGGTCTGGGCGCTGGCCAACCCGGACAAGACCCCGGCTTCGGAGCACTTCGGCTGGCGCACGCGGCTGGCGTCGATCCGGCAGCTGCTGCCGTGCATCGTGCTGATCGCCTTTATCGCCTGGATCATGATCAGCGGCTACTCCACCGCCACCGAGGCCGCCGCCTACGGCGTGGTGGCGTCGCTGGCGCTGGCCTGGGCGGGCGGCTCGCTGACACGCGCGGCGTTCTGGGACAGCCTGATGTCGGCCACGCGGCTGACGGCGATGATCATGTTCGTGCTGGGCGCAACCTCGTTCCTGTCGGTGACCATGAGCTTTACCGGCATCCCGCGCGCGCTGGCCGAGTGGGTGGCGGCGCTGCACCTGTCGCCGTGGGCACTGATCGCGGTGCTGACGGTGATCTACATCGTGCTGGGCACCGCGCTGGACGGCATCTCGATGATCGCGCTGACCACGGCGACGGTGCTGCCGATGGTGCAGGCGGCCGGCTTTGACCTCGTCTGGTTCGGCATCTTTATCGTGCTGCTGGTGGAGATCGCGGAGGTGACGCCGCCAGTGGGCTTCAACCTGTTCGTATTGCAGAGCATGACGGGCAAGGACAGCAACTACATCGCCCGGGTATCGCTGCCCTTCTTCATGATGATGGTGGTGGCCATCGCCATCATCACGATCTGGCCCAACGTGGTCACCTGGCTGCCGGACATTGTCATGCAGAAGGAAGTCAAATAGCATAGGCCGGGCCGCCCGGACCGCTGTCCGACCGACTGCCGGCGCGGCGGCAACGTGGAGGCAACCCGCCAGATGCATGTGATCGTCATCGGCGCCGGCGCGATCGGCGTCTGTTCCGCCTGGTACCTGCGGCAGGCCGGTTTCGACGTGACCGTGCTGGAGCGCCGCGGCGCGCCTGCGCAGGAGACCAGCTTTGGCAATGCCGGCGTCATTGCGCCCGGTTATGTCACGCCGTGGGCCGCCCCGGGCATGCCCGGCAAGGTCCTGCGCACGCTCTTTGCCCGCGAGGCGCCGGTGGTGTTCCGCCCTTCCGCGGATCCCGCCATGTGGCGCTGGATCGCGCGCTGGCTGGGCGAATGCAAGCTGGAACGCTACCGCGCCAACAAGCTGCGCATGCAGCGCCTGGCCTTCTACAGCCGCGATTGCCTGCACCGGCTGCGCACCGAGCTGGAGATCGACTACGAGCAGTCGCAGGGCTACCTGCAACTGTTCCGCAGCGCGCGCGACCTGGACCTGGCCGCGCCCGCCGTGGCGCTGCTGCGCGAGAACAACGTCCCACACCGGCTGGTGAGCGCGCAGGAATGCCGCCGCATCGAGCCGGGCCTCGCCGCCGACACGCCGCTGGCCGGCGGCCTGCACCTGCCCGAAGACGAGTCGGGCAATTGCCCGATGTTCGTGCGCGCGCTGCACCGGCATGCCGAGGCGGCGGGGGTGTCCTTCCGTTTTGACACGCAGGTGATGCGCATCCGGCCCGACAAGGCCGGCAAGCTGCAGGTCGAGCTGTCGCCAGACGGCAAGAATGGCGCCGCCCCCGTGCTGAGCGGCGACCGCATACTGGTCGCCGCCGGCGCCGACAGCACCGCGCTGCTGCATCCGCTGGGCCTGCGCGTGCCGCTATATCCGGTCAAGGGCTATTCGGTGACGGTGATGGTCCGCGACGAGCTGCAGGCGCCGCTGGGCGCGCTGATGGACGAGTCGTACAAGATCGCGATCACGCGCATGGGCAACCGGCTGCGCGTGGCGGGCACGGCGGAACTGGGCTCGCGCAGGCTGGACCTGCGGCCCGCGGCGCTGCGCACGCTGATCAAGGTCGCGCGCGACTGGTTCCCGGTGGCCGGCAACTACCAGGAAGCCACCCAATGGGCCGGCGCGCGGCCGATGCTGCCGGACGGGCCGCCGCTGATCGGGCCCACCTCGGTGCCCGGCCTGTTCCTCAACCTGGGCCATGGCTCGACGGGCTGGGCGATGAGCTGCGGATCGGGCAAGATTGTGGCTGACCAGATCGCCGCCAGTGCCGCTGCCTCCGGCGGCCCCGACATCGACATGGAAGGCCTGCTGCCGGACCGCTACGGGCTCGGGCCGGCCAGATAGCCAACATGAGCCTCTCTGACTCCTCCACCGCCTCGCCGCAAGACAATGGCGACGGCTGGTTCGCGCTTGACGCGGCCTCACCCTCCCCCATTGCCCTCTACGATGTGGCCGCCATCCGCCGCATCGAGAGCGCCGCGCTGGGGCAGTTGCCCGCCTTCACGCTGATGTCCCGCGCCGGCACTGCCGCGGCGCAATGGCTGGCGCAACACGCACCGGCAGGACCGCTGCTGTTCCTGGCCGGCCCCGGCAACAACGGCGGCGATGCGCTGGTGGCCGCCACACAGCTGCACGGCGACGGCCGCGCGGTGCAGCTGTGGCTGGCCGCCGACCCCGACCGCCTGCCGGCCGATGCCGCCATCGCCTGGCAGCAGGCGCGCGCAGCAGGCGTGCCGGTGCGCGTGGTGGCGACCATGGACACCTCGCATGACATTGACTGGCCCGCGGACACCGCCGCACTCGTCGACGGCCTGCTCGGCATCGGCCTGAACCGGCCGGCTGGCGGCGCCATGGCGTGGTGGATCGAACAGGTCAACCGCAGTGCCTTGCCGGTATTCGCGCTCGATATCCCCAGCGGGCTGTTCGCCGACACCGGCGCCGGTGCGCCCGCCATCCGCGCGCAGCGCACGCTGACCTTTATCGCCGCCAAGCCGGGCCTGCTGACACTGGACGGGCGCGACTGCGCGGGCGCGGTGGATATCGCACCGATCGGGCTCGGGATTGGGCACAACGCCCCGCTGGCCGAGGCGCCCGATGCCATGGTCAACGGCCCCGCCCTGTTTGATGCCGCGCTGCCGCGGCGCCACCATGCCAGCAACAAAGGCACACATGGCTCGCTGGCAATCGTTGGGGGCAATCTCGGCATGACCGGGGCGCCGCTGCTGGGCGCGCGCGCGGCGCAGTACCTGGGTGCGGGCAAGGTGCATATCGGCTTTCTGGCGCAGTCGGCGCCGCTGGTCGATCCGCAGCATCCCGAGCTGATGCTGCATCCGCTGGACGGATTGCCGCTGTCCTCGATATCAGCGCTGGTGATCGGCCCGGGCATGGGCACGGACGCCAACGCGCACCGGCAGTTCGCGCGCCTGCTGCAAGGCGCTCCGGTGCCGCTGGTGCTCGATGCCGATGCGCTGAACCTGCTGGCCGCCGATCCGGCGCTGGCGGGCGCGCTCGCCGCCGGCGGCGCACCGTGCGTGATGACGCCGCACCCGCTGGAGGCCGCGCGACTGATGGGCGCCCCCGTTGCCGAGATACAGCGCGACCGGCCCGCTGCTGCCGCGGCGCTGGCGACGCAGTGGCAAGCCGTGGTGGTGCTGAAAGGATCGGGCACCGTGATCGCCGCGCCTGACGGCAGCCCTTGCACGCTGAACCCGACCGGCAACGCGGCGCTCGCCAGCGCCGGCACCGGCGATGTGCTGGCCGGCATGCTGGGCGCACTGCTGGCACAAGGCATGCCGCCGCTCGCCGCGGCGCAGGCGGCGGTGTGGATCCACGGCCGCGCCGCCGATGTGCTCGTCGCGCAAGGCACCGGCCCCGCCGGCGTCACCGCGAGCGAACTGTATATGCCGGCGCGATCCGTATTCAACCAGTTGCTGTCCGGAGCCGGCGCATGACGGCGCGCGCGGCACTGCTGCGCGATCCGGCCGACCGGCGTCACCTGCTCACCGGCATCGCGCTGCTGGTGGTCGGGCAATGGATCCTGAGCCTGCTCGACGCCACCAGCAAGACCCTGACACAGCAAGGACTGCCGCTGGTGGCGGTGGCATGGGTGCGCTATGTCGGCCATGTGGTCGCGATCTTCCTGCTGCTCGGCCCGGCCGGCTGGCGCCGCCAATGGCGCCCCGCGAAGCCCGGGCTGCAATGGCTGCGCGGCGGGCTGATGCTGGTGTCGACGCTGGTGTTCTTCAGCGTGCTGATGCTGATGCCGCTGGCGCAGGCCACGGCGCTGAACTTCTGCGCGCCGCTGTTTGTGGTGGCGCTGTCCCCGTGGCTGCTGGGCGAACGCCCCGGACGCCATGCGCGCTGGATGCGCTGGACCGGCGTGGTGGTCGGCTTTGCCGGCATGCTGGTGGTCGTGCGCCCGGGCGGCCAGTTGAGTCCGCTCGGCGTGGGCCTGGGCCTGGTATCGGCGCTGGTGTTCGCGCTAATGCAGATGCTGACGCGTCGCATCGCCGCGCACGATGCGCCGATAACCACGCTGATCCAGAGCGGCGTAACCGGCGCCTGCCTGACCACGCTGATCGTGCCGTTCTTCTGGTTCAGCGCCTGGCCCACGCCGCTGCAATGTGCGCTGCTGCTATCCGCGGGGATTACCGGGTCCCTGGGCCACTACTTCGTCATCCGCGCCTTCCAGTACGCCGATGCGTCGTTCCTCAGCCCCTTCCTGTACCTGCAGATCGTGTCGGCCACGGTGATCGGCTACCTGGCCTTCGGCCAACTGCCAGACTGGACCACCGCGGGCGGTATCGCCATCATCTGCGTGGGTGGCCTGTGCGTCGCGGGCGGCGAGCCGGTGCTGCGTGCGGTGGCCAGTCGCCTCGGGGCCGCACGCCGTCAGACAATGTCCGATACTTAGCTGGCATGCCGCCTGCTATGTTGCATGTGGTAACGACTTGCGTGCGCCGTCAGCCAAAGTGCGCCGGCGTAAGCGATATACTTTCAATGGTGCGCCGCCGGGCGCACTCGCGCTCCTGCAACTTCCTCGCCCTGCATGCCCACTGACCTTCACGCCTGGAATGCCCTGCTGCGGCACCACGACACCCTTCGCGACGCACAGATGCGCGACTGGTTCGACGGAGAAGGCGCGCAACGCGTCGCGCAATTCTCGATGGAAGCCGCCGGGCTCTATCTCGACTACTCGAAGAACCGCATCACGCCTGAGACCATGCGGCTGCTGGTGCAGCTCGCCGCCGAAGCCGGCGTGCCAAAGCGTCGTGACGCGATGTTCGCCGGCGAACACATCAACACCACCGAGGATCGCGCAGCGCTGCACGTCGCACTGCGCGCCACCGCCGGCGCCGGCTACAAGGTCGACGGCGAGCAGGTCATGCCGGCGATCCAGAAGGTGCTGGTGCGCATGCGCGACTTTTCCGAGCGCGTGCGCAGCGGCGCCTGGAAAGGCGCCACCGGCGAGCGCATCACCGACGTCATCAATGTCGGCATCGGCGGCTCCGACCTGGGGCCGCGCATGGTGTGCCGCGCGCTGTCCCACCTGTCCGACGCCGACGGCCAGGCCGGCCCGCGCATGCACTTCGTCTCCAATGTGGACGGCACCGACCTGGCCGAGACGCTGGTGCGGCTCGATGCGCAACACACCCTGGTGATCGTCTGCTCCAAGACCTTTACTACGCTGGAAACCATGGCCAATGCGCGCAGCGCGCGCGCCTGGTTCGTTGCCAACGGCGTGGCCGAGGGCGATCTGGCGAAGCACTTCGTCGCGGTCTCGACCAATACCGACGCGGTGCGCGAGTTCGGCATCGACCCGGCCAATATGTTCGAGTTCTGGGACTGGATCGGCGGGCGCTTCTCGCTGTGGTCGTCGGTCGGCCTGTCGATCACGCTGGCGGTGGGCTTCAATGCCTTTGCCGACCTGCTGGCAGGCGGGCGCGCGATGGACGAGCACTTCCGCACCGCGCCGCTGGAGCGCAACATGCCGGTGATCCTCGGCATGCTGGGCATCTGGTACCGCAATTTCTGGCACCTGCCGACCAGTTGCATGGCGCCCTACTCCACCTCGCTGGAACTGTTTCCCGCGTTCCTGCAGCAGCTGGAGATGGAGAGCAACGGCAAATCGGTGCAGCTCGACGGGCAGCGCGTGCGCACCCATACCTCGCCAGTGGTGTGGGGCACGGCCGGCACCAACGGCCAGCATGCCTACTTCCAGCAGATCCACCAGGGCTCGCAGGTGGTGCCGGTGGACTTCGTCGCGCCGCTGGTACCGCCGCGCCGGCTGCCGGGCCATCATGCCAAGCTGCTGGCCAACTGCTTCGCGCAGGCCGAGGCGCTGATGCGCGGGCGCAGCGCCGATGAGTTGCGCGCCGCCGGCCTGACCGATGAGGTGCGCATCGCGCATATGGTGTTCGACGGCAACCGGCCCAGCAATATGCTGCTGATGGAAGACCTGACGCCGCATGTGCTGGGCGCGCTGATTGCGCTGTACGAGCACCGCACCTTCGTGCAGGGCGTAGTCTGGAACATCAATTCGTTCGACCAGTGGGGCGTGGAGCTGGGCAAGATCCTGGCGCGCCCGATCGAGGCCGAGCTGACCGGCGACAGCACGGGCCAGCACGATGCATCGACCTCGGCGCTGATCGACCGCGCCCGCGCGGTGCTGAAGGCCGGCGCGGCGAGCTAGACCGCTGCCAGGCCGCTAGACTTCCGCGCCCATCCATTCGTCGCTGGCCACGCGGCCCGCGTCGATGGTCAGGATACGGGCGCAGCGCGCCGCCACCGAGCGGTCGTGCGTGACCAGCACCAGCGTAGAGCCGGCATCGCGGTTGAGCTCGAACATCAGCGCGATCACCGCTTCGCCGGTGGCGGTATCGAGGCTGCCGGTCGGCTCGTCGGCAAACAGGATATCCGGGCGCGCCACGAACGCGCGCGCCAGCGCCACGCGCTGCTGCTCGCCGCCCGACAGCGTGCGCGGGTAGTGCCCGAGCCGCGCGCCCAGGCCCACGCGCTGCAGCATGTCCACCGCGCGTTCGCGCACCTGCGAGGTTTCGCCGCGCAGCTCCAGCGGCAGCATTACGTTTTCCAGCGCGGTCAGGTGAGCGACCAGCTGGAACGACTGGAACACGAAGCCGACATGGCGGCCGCGCAGCGCCGCGCGTTGGTCCTCGTCGAGCGCATACAGGTCCTGGCCCTGCAGGTGCACGGTGCCGGCGCTGGGCAGGTCCAGCCCCGCGAGCAGCCCGAGCAGCGTCGACTTGCCCGATCCGGATGCCCCCACGATGGCGAGCGTTTCGCCCGGCGTGACGGAAAAGGACACGTCGTGCAAAATCGTCAGCGAACCTGTCGTGTCGGCAACGGTCTTTCCGAGAGACTCGACGGCGAGAATGGAAGAGGACATGGATATAAGGATCCGAGGCAAATGGCGCAGGCTGCTGCTGGCAGGCTGCATGGCACTGACGATGTCGGGGGCGGCCCAGGCCGCTGCACCGGCGCTGCTGGTGCTGGGCGACAGCCTGTCCGCCGAATACGGCATCACGCGCGGCACGGGCTGGGTCACGCTCCTGCAGGACCGGCTGCGGCAGGAGCGCTTCGATTATAACGTCGTCAATGCCAGCATCAGCGGCGAGACCACCATCGGCGGCAAGACGCGGCTGCCGGAGCTGCTGTCGCGGCATCGCCCGGCGATCGTGGTGGTAGAGCTCGGCGCCAACGACGCATTGCGCGGGCTGCCGCTGCAAACCACCGAAGCCAATCTGCGCAATATCGTTACCACCGCGCAGAAGGCCGGCGCCGGCGTGCTGCTGATTGGCATGCGTATCCCGCCCAACTATGGCCAGGATTACACGGAGAAGTTCGTCTCGCTGTACCCGAAGCTGGCCAGCGAATACAAGGTGCGGCTGGTGCCTTTCTTCCTCGACAAGGTCATCACCCGGCAGGACTGGTTCCAGCCCGACCGCATCCACCCGACCGCCGCGGCGCAGCCGGCGCTGCTTGAGACGGTGTGGCCGCAGCTCAAACCGATGCTCAAGCGCAGCGGTACGAAATAAGGGGCCCTGACGGTGCCTGTAAAAGTAAAAACCCCTGCCGCTTCGGCAGGGGTTTTTACTTGCAGCGTTGCGCCAGCGCTTACTCGCCGCCCTGCGCCTGCGAACTACCAGCCGGCGTCAGCAGCTCCACCTTCGAGCGCGCCTTCAGGCTTTCATAGAACGCCTGCAGGTCGGTCTGGCCGGCGAGCTGCGACAGCTGCTGCGCTTCGGCCTGACGTTGCCCCGGGTTGGCCTGCGCCGGCTGGTTGACCTTGGTGATGCGGTAGATCGCATAGCCCTCGGCACCCAGGTCGACCCCCACCACCGCCGGCAGCTTGGTCACATCGGCACGCATCACCGCTTCCACGGCCTTGGGCGGGACGCCTTCGGCCTTGGCGCGCGCCACGGTCTGCACCGCGCCGAAGCCGGTGGCGTTGTCGGCCTTCTTCAGCGCCTCGAGCCGCGCTTCGCCTTCCTTGCGTGCCGCCTCGGCAGCCTGCTGGGCGATATAGCCCTCACGCACCTTGGCTTCGATTTCCTCGAATTTGCGCACGGTCGCCGGACGGTATTCGACGATGCGCGCGGCCACCAGCGTATTGGGCGCGACCTGGATGGCCTCGGTGTTGCGCTTGTTCTTGATGGCGTCGTCGCCGAACAGCGCCTTGAGCACCTTCTCGTTGTTGAGCGGATTCTGCGCGCCCAGTGCCGGGTTGGGCTGGCGCGTCACGTTGTCGGCGGTCTGGATGGACAGCTTGAACTTGTCGGCGGCCGCCTTCAGGCTGTCGGCCTGTTCGTAGACGGTGTTGCCGAAGGCGTCGGCCTGCTCGGCGAACTTCTTGTCGGCGAACTGCTTGCGCAGCTCCGCTTCAAGTTCCGGGCGCACCGCATCCAGCGGCTTGGTTTCCGACGGCTTGATGCCGGTCAGCTTGATGATGTGGAAGCCGTAGTCGGTTTCCACGACGTCGCTGATCTGGCCGTCCTTGAGCGCGTACATGGCGTCCTCGAACGGCTTGACCAGCGCGCCGTGTCCCATGAAGCCCAGGTCGCCGCCCTTCTCGGCCGAGCCCGGATCCTGCGACTGCTTCCTGGCCACGTCGGCAAAGGTCTCGGGATGCTTGCGCAACTCTTCCAGCAGCTTGGTTGCCTTGTCCTTGGCAGCCTGGCGCTCGGCGGCAGGCGCATCCTTGGGCGCGACGATCAGGATATGGCTGGCGCGGCGCTGCTCATCGGTGCGGAAGCGCGCGATATTGCTTTCGTAGTACGACTTGAGCTCTTCCGGCGTGACCGTCTGCGCTGCGGCCAGCGCCTCGCCCGACAGCACCAGGTATTCCACCTTGGCCTGCTCCGGCACCGAGAACTCCGCCTTGTGGCTGTCGTAGTAGGCTTTCAGCGCGGCCGCGTCGGGCTGCACCTTGGCGGTGTAGCTGGCCGGCTTGAACAGCAGCATCTGCACGTCGCGCTGCTGGTCGCGCACAGCGATCAGGCGGTCAAGCAGCGACTTGGGCACGAAGGCAGTGGCGGCGATCGACGCGCCCAGTTGCTGCGTGGCCAGTTCGAAGCGCATGCGGGCATCGAACTGCTCGGGCGACATGCCTTGCGACTGCAGCAGCTGCAGGTAAGCCTTGTCGTCGACCTTGCCATCCGCCTTGCGCGGCAGCTGCGCGATCGCCGGCAGGCTGTTGATCTCTTCGAGCAGCTTGGCGTCGGACACGGTCAGGTGCTCGCGCGCCACTGCACTGGCCATCACGCGCTGCAGGATCAACTGCTCCAGCACCGCCTTGCGCGCCTCCGGGCCTTCGAACTGGCGCGGGTCATAGCTGGCACCCAGGATCTGGCGCGCGCGCTCGCTCTGGTCGCGTACCACGTTGTCGATTTCCTGCACGCTGATGGCGCGGCCATCGACCTTGGCGGCGTCGTGCGAGCTGTCCATGAAGCGCGAGTAGCTCTCCACGCCGAAGAACACGAACGACGGGAAAACAAGCACCAGCAGCAGCAAGAGCATCAGGCGCCGGTTGTTGCGTACGAAATCAAGCATGCGGATTCGGGTAGTGGATTGGCACGAAGGACAAACTCCGCGATTCTAGCAGGAGCCGGTGGGCGCGCGCCCTTTGTGCAGGGCGGGAAACATGGCGTGCAATGGAAAACGCCCGCTGACGCGGGCGCTTCGAAAAACTTGGCGGAGTGGACGGGACTCGAACCCGCGACCCCCGGCGTGACAGGCCGGTATTCTAACCGACTGAACTACCACTCCTTTGTCGGTGCTTCCTGCCAGCGTGGTACCGCGCTTGCGATGGGGAGCGGTGGTGGGTGCTGAGGGGCTCGAACCCCCGACCTACGCCTTGTAAGGGCGCCGCTCTACCAACTGAGCTAAGCACCCGCTCGACCATCGCAGGCTGGCTGCCTGCAGGTTGCTTGTCGCTCCGCACCTCGCGGCAGATGCCGTGGTTTGCGTTGCGAGGGCGCAAGTGTAATACAAGAGATTTCAGTTTGCCAAGGCCGTGCGCATAAAAAAACGCCGCCGGGCATTGCTGCCCTGCGGCGTTCATTTCACGCGGCTAAACCCGCGAACTACGTCAATGATGCAGTCGCTCGACCTTGGCCGCGGCCTTGTCCGCCACTTCGGCGGGCTTGGCATCCTCTTCCGACAACGGCTCGGGCTTGCGCTCGAGCGCCAGTTCCAGCACCTTGTCGATCCAGCGGACCGGCACGATCTCGATGGCGTTCTTCACGTTGTCGGGGATCTCGGCCAGATCCTTGACGTTTTCCTCCGGGATCAGCACCAGCTTGATGCCGCCCCGGTGGGCTGCCAGCAGCTTCTCCTTCAGCCCGCCGATCGGCAGCACCTCGCCGCGCAGCGTGATCTCGCCGGTCATGGCGACATCCGCACGCACCGGGATACCGGTCAGCACCGACACCAGCGCCGTGGTCATGGCACCGCCAGCCGACGGCCCGTCCTTGGGCGTAGCGCCTTCGGGCACGTGGATGTGGATGTCGCGCTTCTCGAACATCTCATCCGTGATACCCAGGCGACGTGCCCGCGAACGCACCACCGAACGTGCGGCCTCGACCGACTCCTTCATCACATCGCCCAGCGAACCGGTGCGCGTGATGTTGCCCTTGCCCGGCATGATCGCGGCTTCGATGGTCAGCAGGTCGCCGCCCACCTCGGTCCACGCCAGCCCGGTCACCTGGCCCACCTGGTTTTCCTTGCCGGCCAGGCCGAAGTCGTACTTGCGCACGCCCAGGAATTTGTCCAGGTTCTCGGAATCGACCTTGATCGTGCCCGACTCCTTCTTCAGCAGCAGCAGCTTGACCACCTTGCGCGCGATCTTGGACACCTCGCGTTCCAGCGAACGCACCCCCGCTTCACGCGTGTAGTAGCGGATGATGTCGCGGATCGCACTTTCGGCAACCTCGATCTCGCCTGCCTTCAGACCGTTGTTCTTGATCTGCTTGGGCAGCAGGTAGCGCTGTGCGATATTGACCTTCTCGTCCTCGGTGTAACCCGACAGGCGGATCACTTCCATACGGTCGAGCAGCGGCGGCGGGATGTTGAGCGAGTTCGACGTCGCCACGAACATCACGTCGGACAGGTCGAAGTCCACTTCGATGTAGTGGTCCTGGAACGTGTGGTTCTGTTCCGGGTCCAGCACCTCGAGCAGCGCCGACGACGGATCGCCGCGGAAATCCATGCCCATCTTGTCGATCTCGTCGAGCAGGAAGAGCGGATTGCGCACGCCGACCTTGGACAGGCTCTGCAGGATCTTGCCCGGCATCGAACCGATATAGGTACGGCGGTGGCCGCGGATCTCGGCCTCGTCACGCACGCCACCCAGTGCCATGCGCACGAACTTGCGGTTCGTCGCGCGTGCCACCGACTGGCCGAGCGAGGTCTTGCCCACGCCGGGAGGCCCGACCAGGCACAGGATCGGCGCCTTCACCTTGTCCACGCGCTGTTGCACCGCGAGGTACTCGAGAATGCGTTCCTTGACCTTCTCCAGGCCGTAGTGGTCTTCATCCAGCACGCGCTCGGCGTTGGCGAGGTCGTTGTTGACCTTGCTCTTCTTGCGCCACGGCAAGTTCACCAGCGTGTCGATGTAGTTGCGCACGACGGTGGCTTCGGCCGACATCGGCGACATCAGCTTGAGCTTCTTGAATTCGGCGTCGGCCTTCTTCTTGGCTTCCTTCGGCATGCGCGCAGCCTTGATGCGCTTGTCGAGTTCTTCCAGGTCGGCGCCTTCTTCGCCCTCGCCCAGTTCCTTCTGGATGGCCTTGACCTGCTCGTTCAGGTAGTACTCGCGCTGGCTCTTCTCCATCTGGCGCTTGACGCGGCCACGGATGCGCTTTTCGACCTGAAGGATGTCGATCTCGCCCTCGAGCTGCGACAGCAGGCTTTCCAGGCGTTCGGTCACATTGACCATCTCCAGGATCTTCTGCTTCTGCTCGAGCTTGATCGGCAGGTGTGCGGCGATGGTATCCGCCAGGCGGCCTGCCTCGTCGATGCCCGACAGCGAGGTCAGGATCTCCGGCGGGATCTTCTTGTTGAGCTTCACGTACTGGTCGAACTGCGACACGATCGCGCGGCGCAGGGCCTCGGTCTCGGCGCTTTCGCCAGGTGCGGGCGGCACGGGCACAGCTTCGCACATGAAGTGCGAATCGTCCTCGCTCACCTCGCGGATGTTCGCGCGCTGCGTACCCTCGACCAGCACCTTCACGGTACCGTCGGGCAGCTTCAGCATTTGCAGGATATTGGCGATGCAGCCGACCTCATACAGGTCGTCGGCGGTCGGCTCATCTTTGGCCGCCGTCTTCTGGGCCACGAGCATGATGCTCTTGCCCGCCTCCATCGCAGTCTCAAGCGCCTTGATGGACTTCGGGCGTCCCACGAACAGCGGGATCACCATGTGCGGAAACACCACCACGTCGCGCAGCGGCAACAGTGGCAGGCGAATCGGCTCGGCCGGGAGGAGTTGTGTTCCGGACATCATTTTCCCCAAGTCAGTCTATTAAGGCGTAAATTGGGCCGCCCGAATCGATTACAAGATACGTGCCAATCGATTCGCCAAGGCAGGCAGATGCCGCTCCCTGCACTTGCAGGCCCCTCTGAAACAGCATACCCGCGTTTCCTCCTTCTCGTCGGCCGAATAAAGAAAAAAAAGCCGCTCGCTTCTACGCGAACGGCCTTTCCGCCTTGCTGCCGGTGTGGTCCTGACCACTTCACCACGCTGGCAGCCTCGCGTCAGTTGGACCCTGCCACTTTGGGCTGCTGCTCCTCGTACATCAGCAGCGGTGGTGCATCCCCGTTGATCGTATTTTCATCGATCACCACCTTCTGCACGCCCTTGTAATTAGGCAGGTCGTACATGACGTCCATCAGCGACTGTTCGAGAATCGAACGCAGGCCGCGGGCGCCGGTCTTGCGGCGGATCGCCTTGCGGGCGATGGCCGACAGCGCGCCGGGACGGATTTCCAGCTCGACCCCTTCCATCGCCAGCAGCTTCTGGTACTGCTTGACCAGCGCATTCTTGGGCTCGACCAGGATCTGCATCAGCGCGGTCTCGTCCAGCTTGGCGAGCGTGGCGACCACCGGCAGGCGGCCGATCAGCTCGGGAATCAGGCCGAACTTGATCAGGTCTTCCGGTTCGGTCTGCGGCAGCACTTCGCTGGCGTCGCGCTCTTCCTTGCTCTTGACCTGCGCGGCAAAGCCGATGCCGGTCTTGTCCGAACGCTGCATGATGACCTTTTCCAGGCCATCGAACGCGCCGCCGCAGATAAACAGGATGTTGGTCGTGTCGACCTGCAGGAAGTCCTGGTTCGGGTGCTTGCGGCCACCTTGCGGCGGGACCGACGCCATCGTGCCTTCGATCAGCTTGAGCAGCGCCTGCTGCACGCCCTCGCCCGACACGTCACGGGTGATCGACGGGTTGTCGGACTTGCGCGAGATCTTGTCGATCTCATCGATGTACACGATGCCGCGCTGCGCCTTCTCAACCTCGTAGTTGCAGTTCTGAAGCAGCTTCTGGATGATGTTCTCGACGTCCTCGCCCACGTAGCCGGCTTCGGTCAGCGTGGTCGCGTCGGCGATCACGAACGGCACGTTGAGCAGGCGCGCCAGCGTCTGCGCGAGCAGCGTCTTGCCCGAGCCGGTCGGCCCGATCAGCAGGATGTTGCTCTTGGATAGCTCGACATCGTCCTTCTTGCCGAGGTGCTTGAGGCGCTTGTAGTGGTTGTAGACCGCGACGGCCAGGATCTTCTTGGCCTGTTCCTGGCCAATCACATACTGGTCCAGGCTTTCCCGGATCTCATGGGGCGTGGGGAGGTCGGAGCGCGCGGCCGCGGCGCCGTCTTTCTCGGATGCAGTGGCCTCGTCGCGAATGATCTCATTGCACAGGTCGATGCATTCGTCGCATATGAACACCGACGGGCCTGCGATCAGCTTCTTCACCTCATGCTGGCTCTTGCCGCAGAAGGAGCAGTAGAGAAGCTTTTCGCTGGATGAACCTTTTTTGTCCGCCATAGGAATCAGTCACTTTTGCAGTGCGCACACCGCGGGGCGACAGGCTCCTCGGCGATACGCTTCAAACGGATCATACGCCAAAACAATTGGCACCACCGGCGGTTCCCCCCGGCTGTGGGGCAAAAGCAAAAAACGAGGCACGAGGCCTCGTTCCGGTGTAGCCTTCGCCATTTTGGGCAATGCTGCGGCGCCCGGCCGGCCGCTTGAAACGGCTGGCCCGGTATACCGTGGCGACCGCCGCGGCTTGCGTCCCGGCGGCCATCGGCATCAGCCGCGGCGGGCGATGACCTTGTCCACCAGGCCGTAGTCCACCGCCTGGTCGCCGCTCATGAAGTTGTCGCGATCAGTGTCGCGGGCAATCTTCTCGACCGGCTGGCCCGTCACTTCCGACAGGATGGTGTTGAGCCGCTCGCGCAGGTACAGGATCTCGCGCGCCTGGATCTCGATATCCGAGGCCTGGCCGCGCGCGCCGCCCAGCGGCTGGTGGATCATGATGCGCGAGTTGGGCAGCGCGAAACGCTTGCCCTTGGCACCGGCCGCCAGCAGGAAGGCGCCCATGCTCGCCGCCATGCCCATGCACAGCGTGGACACGTCGGGCTTGATGAACTGCATGGTGTCGTAGATCGCCAGCCCCGCCGATACGGAACCGCCCGGCGAGTTGATGTAAAGCGACACGTCCTTGTCGGGGTTCTCGCTCTCGAGGAACAGCAGCTGGGCCACCACCAGGTTGGCGGTCTGGTCGTTGACCTCGCCCACCATGAACACCACGCGCTCCTTCAGCAGGCGCGAATAGATGTCATAGGCGCGCTCGCCCCGGCCGGACTGCTCGACGACCATCGGCACCAGCCCGAGACCCTGGGTATCCAGTGCCGAAGCCTGCGTGGTGGCGAGACGGTCAAGCAAATCATTGCGGGTCATGCAGGTTCTCCATGGATTCGTCGAATGACAGGCCCGATTGTAAAACTCGGTGGAACCGGCCCGCCCCCGCGCCGCAGCGCGGGACGGCGGGTCATCCCCGGCCTCAGGCTTGTTGCTGGTTGCCGTCGGCGGTGAGTTCCTCGAAGGACACCTTCTTGTCGGTGACCTTCGCCTTGTCGCACACGAAATTTACCACGTTGTTTTCGAGCACGTAGGCTTCCATTTCGGCCAGACGCTGCTGGTCGCCGTAGTACCAGCGCATGACTTCCTTCGGGTCTTCGTAGCTCTTGGCGAAGTCCTCGATCTCAGCCTTGATCTGGTCAGCCTTGGCTTCCAGGCCGTTGGCCTTGACGATCTCGGCCAGGATCAGGCCCAGCTTGACCCGGCGCTCGGCCTGCTGCGCGAACATTTCAGCGGGGATCGGCATGTCCTTGGCGTTGGGCATGCCACGCTGTTCCAGGTCGCGGCGGGCCATCTCGACCAGGCGCTCCTGGTCCTGCTCGATCAGGGCCTTGGGCACGTCCAGCTCGCTGGCCTTCAGCAGCGCTTCCATGACCTGGTCCTTCAGCATGGAATGCGTGCGGCGCTTCACTTCGCGCTCGAGGTTTTCGCGGATGTCGGCGCGCATCTTCTCGACGCTGCCGTCGGCGATGCCCAGCGACTTGGCGAAGGCTTCGTTGACTTCCGGCAGGTGGGCCCACTCGATCTTCTTCAGGGTCACCGTGAACTCGGCGGTCTTGCCGGCCACTTCCTTGCCGTGGTAGTCCTCCGGGAAGGCCAGCGGGAAGGTCTTGCTTTCGCCGACCTTCAGGCCCAGCGCGGCCTGCTCGAACTCGGGCAGCATGCGGCCTTCACCCAGCACGAACGGGAAGTCTTCGGCCTTGCCGCCGGCGAACTCTTCACCTTCGATCTTGCCGACGAAGTCCAGCGTAACGCGGTCGCCGTTCTGGGCGGCGACGTCGGCACCGCCGTCGCCATGCTCGCCGGCTTCACCGCGGGTGTGGTAGTGCACGCGCTGCTTGCGCAGGATGTCGATGGTCTTGTCGACTTCGGCATCGGTGATTTCAGTGGTGGTGCGGGTCACCTCGGCAGCCGCCAGGTCGCCGATGGTCACTTCCGGGTACACCTCGAACATGGCGTCGAATGCGACTTCGTCCTCGCCCACGCCTTCGGTCTTGACCTCGAACTTGGGCTGGCCGGCAACCTTGACGTCCTGCTCCTTGGTGAGGTCGAAGAACTTGCGCGCGGCCTTGTCGAAGCGCACTTCGAATTCGACCTGCTGGCCGTACTGCTTCTCGACCATCTTCATCGGCACCTTGCCCGGACGGAAGCCCGACATCTTCACGGTCTTCGACAGGCGAACCAGGCGCTCCTGCTTTTCCTTTTCCACTTCGGCCTTGGGGATGGCCAGGGTCACCTTGCGGTCCAGCTTGCCGAGGTTCTCAATCACGTTCGACATGGTCGTAGATCCAATCCAGAAATGTAGTTGTGTTCGTAGGTGCTACTGCTTGCGCGCGTACCGGCCTGTGTTGCGGCACTGGCGATTCGGCCAGGCCATGGCACCGGCGCACGGAAAGCTCCGCGCAAACGGAAAACGGGGATTATCGCACGGTTTTCATTCGCTTCCGGCAGTTTTTACCCGGAACGGGCATGGAACCGCACTGCCGGAGGGCTTGCCACTATCCCGCCTGCCCGTGCCGCAGCGCACGCAGCAGCAGGCGTGCCGGATCCACGGCATCGGCCAGGTCGGACTCCAGCGGCAGCGGCTCGCCCTCGATCTGGCTGGCCAGCAGTTCGCCGCCCAGCGCGGACCAGGTGAGGCCGCGCGACGCATAGGCAAGGGCCGCGTACAGTCCCGGCATGCGCGGCAGGTCGCGCAGGTGCGCGCCGCGCAGCGACGCGGCGTGTGCAACCGCGGCTGCCTCGTCGGGCACCTGGCCGATCAGCGGCAGCCGGTTGTGCGATACCGTACGCACGCCCACGTAGCCGGCAAGCGTTGCGGGATCGATGCCGGCCACCGCGTCCGCCTGCCGCGGCAGCAGCCCGGCCAGGCGCGCCAGGTTGGCGGCGTGGACTTCCGGGCGCTCCACCAGCGGGCCTTCGTCGGCATCGTAGCTGGAGCCGACGCGGCCGGTGCCGTCGGCGGCACGCGGCAGCAGGTAGCCGGCTCCAGTCACCACGCAGTCCGGCCAGCCGCCGATCGCATCGACCTGTGCCGGCGCTAGCGTGGTCAACTGGCCGCGCACGCGGCGAATGGTCCAGTGCTGCCGGGGCAGCAGTTGCTGCGCCTCGTGCGCACTGGCCAGCACGAGCACGGGTGCCGACGCCAGCACGCTGCCGTCTTCCGCCCTCGCCTGCCACTGCTCGCCGTCCCGCGCGATCGCGGCGACGCGGCAGCCGAAGCGCGCTGTTACCGCATTGCCCGCGCGTGCCAGCTGCGCGGCGCAGATGTCGGGCGGCGCCACCCAACCGCCGTCCGGGAACCACAACCCACCGCGCGGCACGCCCGCCCGGTGCGACGCGGCGGCCTCTTCGGCTCCCATCCAGCGCACGAACGACTCCGGCAGGCCCATCGCCGCCAGCGCGGCGCGCTGCGCCTCGCTGGCGGCTTCATCCTCGCCAATCTGCAGCACGCCGCAGCCATGCCAGCCGACCGGGTGCCCGGCCTCGGCCAGCGCCGCCCAGGCGCGCAGCGCGTATTGGTTGCCGGCGCGTGAGAGCCGCGACAGCAGGGTGTCGTCCGCGGACAGGTGCGCATGCATGGCCGCGGCGCGATGCGCCGAGGTCAGGCGCGCCGGCCCGCCGTGGGCATCGAACAAGGTCACGTGCCAGCCGCGTGCGGCCAGCCGCTCGGTCACGCCACAGCCGGCAAGCCCCGCACCGATCACGATGGCATGCCGCTGCGGCCATTGGCCCGCCAGCGGCGGCGCGTGGCGGCGCGCTTTCCATTGCGGACGGAACCGCGCCACCGTCATGTCGCGCTTGCCGCCGAAGCCCGGTGCCTTGCTGACCTCGAAACCCATTTCCCTGAGCCCGCGCCGCACGAAGCCGGCCGCCGTGTACGTGGCCAGCGATGCGCCGGGCCGCGCCAGCCGTGCCAGGCCGCGAAACACTGCCGGCGACCACATGTCGGCATTGCGCGCGGGCGAGAAGCCGTCCAGGTAGAAGGCATCGGCTCCTGCCACCAGCCGCGGCAGCATCTGCTCCACGTCGCCCAGCGCCAGCGTCAGCACCACCCGCCCGCCGTCGAAGGCCAGCCGGTGCAGCCCCGGCAGCGCCAACGGCCATTGCGCCTGCAGCGCCTGCGCCAGCGGCTGCAGCCCGTCGAGACCGGCGTGCAGCTGCGCCAGCCCCTCGCGGGTAAAGGGGTGTTTTTCGATCGAGATGAAATGCAGCGTGCCGCAGCGCTGCGCATCGTCGCGCCAGGCCTGCCAGGTCGCCAGGAAATTCAGCCCCTGGCCGAAGCCGGTCTCGACGATGACGAACTGGTGCTTGCCTGCCCACCCCTGCGGCAGCGCATTGCCGCCGAGGAAGACATGGGCGGCCTGCGCCAGCCCGCCTTCGGTACTGTGGTAGACGTCGTCGTAGCGGGGGGAATACGGGGTGCCTTCGGCAGACAGGATGGGCTCGGCGGGCTCGAGTGCGCGCGGCATGGGATACGGAAGCAAGATTGCCCGAGCGGATTCGCCAGGGCGTGGGAGGGGCCGGACAACTACCTGGCGGCGGATGGTAGCATAGCGGCCTTCCCGCAGACCGCACCGCCCTGCGCCCTGATTTTGCGCTGTAATGGCGCCCCCGCTCCACCATGCTCAGCTACCGTCACGCCTTCCATGCCGGCAACCATGCCGATGTCCTCAAACACGCCGTCGTGGTGCAGCTGCTGGAGCACCTGACGCAGAAGGACAAGGCGTTCTGGTACATCGACACGCACGCCGGCGCCGGACTCTACGCGCTGGACCATGCCTATGCGCAGAAGAAGGCCGAGTTCGAAACCGGCATCTCACGCCTGTGGCAGGCCGAGGCCAGCGGCACCGTGCTGCCGCCGATGCTGGAGGAATACCTCGCGCAAGTCCGCGCGCTGAACCAGGACGGCAACCTGCGCCACTACCCCGGCTCGCCCTGGCTGGCCTGGCAGATGCTGCGCGAGCAGGACCGCCTGCGGCTGTTCGAGCTGCACAGCACCGAAATCCAGGTGCTGCGTGACAACTTCCGCGGTGCCGGCCGCCGCGTGATGCTGTATGACGGCGACGGCTTCGGCGGCATCAAGGCAATCCTGCCGCCGCCGCCGCGGCGCGCGCTGGTGCTGGTCGATCCTTCCTACGAAGACAAGCAGGACTACGCCCGCACGGTCCAGACCGTGCGCGACGGGCTGGAGCGCTTTGCCACCGGCGTCTACGCGGTCTGGTACCCGCAGGTGCAGCGGCGCGAATCGCTGCAGCTGCCGGTGCAACTGAAGAGCCTGCCGCTCAAGAGCTGGCTGCATGTAGCGCTGACCGTCAGGCATCCGGTCGAGGGCGGCCTCGGCCTGCACGGCAGCGGCATGTTTATCGTCAACCCGCCGTGGCACCTGAAGGAATCGCTGCAGCAGGCCATGCCGGTGCTGGTCGATCTGCTCGGCCAGGACGGCGGCGCGAAGTTCACGCTGGAAGCCGAGGAGAGCTGAGGCGATCCTTGCCTACCGCGCCAGGGGGCCGCGCCGCGCCCGGCTGCGCGCCAGCCAGTCGAGCGCGCACCCGGCAGCCGCGCCGACACTGTCGGCCAGCAGGTCCAGCCAGTCCGCCTCGCGGTAGGCGGTCAGCCCCTGCAGCACCTCGATCAACCCGCCGTACGCCACCAGTGCCAGCAGCACAGCCAGGCCATGGCCGGCATAGGCGCGCCGTCCCAACACCGCCAGCACCACGAACGCCAGCATATGGTTGGTCTTGTCCCAGCCCGTGGTCGGCAGGGGCTGCGTTGGCGGCATCAGCGAGAGCACCAGCACGGCCGCCGCGCACGCCCAGAAGAGCAGGCGCCAGCGGAAAGCCGTCAGGTTCGGGACAAGGAGCGAAGGCATGGGCATGGGGTGGGCGCGGCGCCGCCATTGGTGACCCATCAATATATATCGCCCGCGTGCCTTCCCGGCAGGGCTGGATTCCCGGGGCGCCTTGCGCTACAATCCGCAGCCTCGTTGCGCTGCAGGCATGGGTCGACTCGACACCGGGCGCCGGCAGCGGCGGACAGATGAAAGGCGGGCAGTTCCAGCCGCCTTTTTTGCTTTCCTGTCCGGCGCGCGCCAACGAGCATCGCGGCCGCCCGCCCGGGCTGCGCCGCAAGGACCGCGAGGGTGGCGAAATTGGTAGACGCACCAGGTTTAGGTCCTGACGCCAGCAATGGTGTAGGGGTTCGAGTCCCCTCCCTCGCACCACCCGCCCTTTCTGTGGCGGACTGACCACATCCCGTATCGCCATCGACCTCTGCCTCACGGGGCGCTGATGCCGGCCATCCCAGCCGAAGCATCCCAATCCTTTCTCGCCGTTTTCGCCCGCGCTATCATTCAATCGCACATATCGATATTCGATACGTTCGTATATTGGTGCAATATCCAGTCATCGTGGTGCAGCCGTCCCGGCGTTGGTGCCACACCTGGCCATGACCTCACCCCCGACTGCGGTCGGTTTCCCGCCGAAACCATGCCATCCAAGCCCGGCCAACTGCCCTCGCCCGCCCCCGACCGCGACAACCCGTTGTTCAACCAGTCGCTGGAAAAAGGCCTCGAAGTCCTGCGCGCCTTCAACGGCGTCCATCGCACGCTGACGCTGGCGGAACTGGCCGCGCTTACCGGCATGAACAAGAGTTCGGCGCAGCGCACGGTCCATACGCTGGAGGCGCTGGGCTATGTCGACAAGCATCCGCAGACGCGCCGCTTCCGGCTGACGCCTCGGGTGATGGAGATCGGCTACAACTACCTGGCGGCCGACGCGCTGATCCCGGTGGCGAGTCCCTACCTCTCCCAGCTCGCCGCGGCCAGCGGCGAAACCGCCAACCTGACCGAGCCGGTAGGGCTGGACATGGTCTACGTGGCGCAGCTGATGACCGCCAAGCACATGCCGGTGCTGACGCCGGTGGGCATGCGCATCCCGATGTATTGCACCAGCTCGGGCCGGGCCTGGCTGAGTACGCTGCCGGACGACCAGGTCATGGCGATGCTGGAACAGTCGGCGCGCGTGGCGCGCACCCCCGCGACGTTGACCGACGTAGACGCGATTTTCGAGCGGGTCGCGGCCTGCCGCCAGCTGGGCTATGCCTGCAACGAGGAGGAACTTTTTATCGGCGACATGGGTCTGGCCGCGCCCATCGTCAACAGCCAGGGCGTGGCCGTCGGCGCGGTGCACGTGTCGCCGCCGGCGAGCCGCTGGACCATGGCCGAGGCACAGAAAAAGCTGGCGCCGCTGGTGGTCGAATGCGCGTGGGCGATCTCGCGTTCCATTGCCCACTGAGACAAGCCGACGCGCCGGCAGCCTGCGCCGGGAGGAGTGGTAGAACACCCTAGTGTCAGCGGCTTTCGCGGACCGCTCCTGCGATCTATTCTGAAGATGGGGCGGCACTGCGAGCTTGCGCATGCTGCGCCAGTCCTGACCTCAGCCCCGATCGGAGGGCATATGAAATTTCCTGCTTTGCTGTTGGCTGCCACGATGACCGCTGGCTGGTCGTCGTTCGCACAAGCTGCCGGGTGCCAGTACGACATGCAGTGCAAAGGGGAGCGGATCTGCCAGCAAGGGCAGTGCGTTTTTCCCGACGCCGAAGAGACAGCGGAAGCCGGCGGGCCATCCCCGTTGCCGACGACCAAGCGAACGCCGGCGCCTCCGCCGCCGCGCGGATGCTGCACCGTGGCAGGAAAGCTGAAGCTCTCGCCGGCCGCGGCTTCGGACACCAGCCTGGTGATCGGCGACAACTGCCAGGGCATGACGAATTCAGGCAAGCCGGTGCCAGGCACGATCTGCAACTAGGCGCAGTGGGCTGGCCACGCCGGCCGCCGCCGCGTGCGGCCGGCGTGCTAGCGCGCGTGCGCGAGCATCGCCTGCAGCAGCACGTTGGCGCCGGCCTCGATATGCTCGGGCAGCGCGTCCTCCAGCTCGTTGTGGCTGATGCCGTCCGTGCATGGCACGAAGATCATGCCGGTCGGCGCGCGCCGGGCGACGTAGACCGCGTCGTGCCCGGCGCCACTGACCACTTCCATATGCGGCAGGCCGAGCGCCGCCGCCGCCCGCCGCACGCTGTCCACGCATTCCGGCGCGAATGCACACGGCTCGAACTTGACCACCTGGCGGATCCCGACCTCCACGCCGCCGGCCGCGGCGATGCCTTCGAACGCGGCATGCATGGCCACGTGCATGCGATCCAGTCCTGCCTGCAACAGGTTGCGGAAATCGACCGAGAACTCGACCCGACCCGGAATCACGTTGCGCGAGTTTGGCGCGACCTGCAGGTAGCCCACGGTGCCGCGCCCGTGCGGCGCCTCGTCGTGCGCGATCCGATTTACGGCGTCGACCATGCGCGCCGCGGCCAGCATCGCGTCGTGGCGCAGCGCCAGCGGCGTCGGGCCAGCGTGCGCGTCCATACCAGTCACAATCACGTCGTACCATTGCTGCCCCAGCGCGCCTGAGACCACGCCGATCGGCAGGCCGGCGGCTTCCAGCACCGGCCCCTGCTCGATATGGGCCTCGAAGTAGGCCGCGAACATGCCGCCCGGCACCTCGCCCGCCGGCTGCGCGCCGCGATAGCCGATCGCTTCCAGCGCGCTGCCCACGCTCACGCCATCGAGATCAGTCTGCGCACGCGCGAACTCTGCATCGAACTCGCCCGCAAACACGCCCGAACCCATCATCACCGGCGTGAAGCGCGTGCCCTCCTCGTTGGTCCAGAACGCAACCTCCAGCGGCGCGCGCGTGGCGATGCCCAGGTCGTTGAGCGTGCGCATGACCTCCAGGCCTGCGAGCACGCCGAAGTTGCCGTCGAACCTGCCGCCCGAGGGCTGCGTGTCGATATGGCTGCCGGTGGCGACCGCGCGCGCGTGCGGGTCGGTGCCGGCGCGGCGCGCGAACACATTGCCAATCTCGTCGACGCGGACCTCGAGCCCCGCCTCGCGGCACCACTGCACGACCAGGTCGCGCCCCTTGCGGTCGGCGTCGGTCAGCGCGATGCGGCACACGCCGCCCTTGGGCGTGGCGCCGATGGCGGCGAGATCCATCAGCGATTGCCACAGGCGGGCGCCATTGATGCGGGAAAGGTGTAGCAGGTCCATGTCGGCTCGGTTGGGTCGGTTGCTCGGTTGGAGATGGGACCTCGTTCAGCAAGAAGCAGACCACCGGTCCCCGCTTCGATCCACACGTCCGATGTCATCGCAGTGGCACATGACTTGCTTTGCAGACATCCGTCCCTTCAAGCCAACCCAGGAGCAAGCCTGTGCACCACGATCAGTCCCCTCTCGCGAATGGCCTCAAGTCCGGTCACAAGTCCGGCCTCAAGTCCGCCGCCGTCATGAGTGACCGCGGCCGACATCCCGCGCACGCTCGGCCAGCCTGACCAGGGCTTCGAGGGCAACCGCTTCACCGGCATCCCGATGTACGACGGCCTCACGCAGTGGGACCTGTCCAGGGGCAATGGGCCCAGCCTGCTGATCCCCGGGCTGGCCACCGAGTGGAAGGTCGACGCCGCCGACAAGACCAAGTGGGTGTTCAAGCTGCGCCCCGGCGTCAAGTTCCACGACGGCACGCCGTTCAACGCCGATGCCGTGGTGTGGAACGCCGGCAAGGTGCTGGACAAGAGCGCCAGACAGTTCGATCCCAGCCAGGTCGGCGTGACCGCCTCGCGCATGCCGACGCTGCGCACCGCGAAGAAGATCGACGACCTCACGGTCGAGCTGGTCACCTCCGAGCCGGATTCCTTCCTGCCCTACAACCTGACCAACCTGTTCATGGCTTCGCCCACGCAGTGGGAGAAGAAATTCGCCGCGGTGCCGGCCTCGGTCACCGATCCGGTCGAGCGCTCCAAGCAGGCGTGGGTGGCCTTTGCCGCCGACGCCGCCGGCACGGGTCCGTTCAGGATGAGCCGATTCGTGCCGCGCGAGCGCCTGGAAGTGGTGCGCAATGCGCAATACTGGGACGCGAAGCGCGTGCCGAAGATCGACAAGGTCGTGATGGTGCCGATGCCCGAAGCCAACGCCCGCACCGCCGCGCTGCTGTCGGGCCAGGTCGACTGGATCGAGGCACCGGCGCCTGATGCGATCGCCCAGATCAAGAGCCGCGGCTTCCAGGTCTACGCCAATGCGCAGCCGCATATGTGGCCGTGGCAGCTGTCGTTCACGCCCGGCTCGCCGTGGCTGGACAAGCGCGTGCGCCAGGCCGCCAACCTCTGCGTCAACCGCAGCGGGCTGAAGACGCTGCTGGGCGGCTACATGGCCGAGGCCAAGGGCATCGTCGAGTCCGGCAACCCGTGGTGGGGCAATCCCAAGTTCGACATCAAGTACGACCCGGCCGCCGCGCGCAAGCTGATGCAGGAGGCGGGCTACTCAGCCGGCAAGCCGGTCAAGGTCAAGGTACAGGTGTCGGCGTCGGGCTCCGGCCAGATGCAGCCGCTGCCGATGAACGAATACGTGCAGCAGAACCTGAAGGAGTGCTTTATCGACGTCGACTTCGACGTGGTCGAGTGGAACACGCTCTTCACCAACTGGCGCGTCGGCGCCAAGGACGCCAGCGCGCACGGCGCCAATGCCATCAACGTCAGCTTCGCGGCGATGGATCCGTTCTTTGCCATGGTGCGCTTCGTCAGCACCAAGACGCAGCCGCCGGTCTCCAACAACTGGGGCTATTTCGGCAATGCCGAGTTCGACAAGCTGATCGAGAACGCGCGCACGTCCTTTGACGAGAAATCGCGCGACGCGGCGCTGGCCAGGCTGCATGCCCGCATCGTCGAGGAGTCGCCGTTCGTGCTGATCGCGCATGACGTCGGCCCGCGCGCGATCTCGAAGAAGGTCAAGGGCGTGGTGCAGCCGCAAAGCTGGTTTATCGATATCGCGACGATGTCGATGGACTGAGCGCGCAATTTCCCCGGACGCCGCGCGGCTGCCCTGTGCCGCCGCGCGGCCCGGCAATCCCGCCATGTCTGATCCGGCGTGACCGCGCGTTGCGCGCGCACGCCTCAACTTGCCGGACTCTCCCATGCAATACCTGTTCCGCCGCATCCTGTATGCCCTCCCGATCCTGCTCGGGGTGGCGCTGCTGTGCTTCTCGCTGGTCCATATCGCGCCGGGCGATCCGCTGGTGTCGGTGCTGCCGCCCGATGCCTCGGAAGAACTGCGCCGCCAGCTCTCCGCGCTCTACGGCTTCGACAAGCCCTTCCTTGAGCAATTCGTACACTGGCTCAGCCGTGCGCTGCAGGGAGACCTGGGCACTTCCATCGCCACCAGCCGGCCGGTCATGACAGAGGTTGGCGCCGCCGTGGTCAATTCGCTGCGGCTCGCGACCGTCGCCACGCTGATCGGCTTCAGCTTCGGCTGCCTGTTCGGCTTTGTCGCCGGCTACCTGCGCGATTCGGTGGCAGACCGCACCGCGTCGCTGCTGTCGGTGCTGGGCGTCAGCATCCCGCACTACTGGCTCGGCATGGTGCTGGTGATCGCGTTCTCGGTGTTGCTGGGCTGGCTGCCGGCGACCGGCGCCGGTCCGGGCGGCTCGGGCGACTGGGCGTGGGACTGGGAGCATATGCAGTACATGCTGCTGCCGGCGGTGACCATGTCGGTGATCCCGATGGGCATCGTCGCGCGCACGGTGCGTGCGCTGGTGGCGGAAATCCTCGCCAACGAGTTCATCGTCGGCCTGCGTGCGCGCGGCCTGTCTGATCTGGCCGTATTCCGCCACGTGGTGAAGAACGTGGCGCCGACCGCGCTGTCGGTGATGGGCCTGCAACTCGGCTACCTGCTGGGCGGCTCGATCCTGATCGAGACCGTGTTCTCCTGGCCCGGCACCGGCTTCCTGCTCAACGCCGCCATCTTCCAGCGCGATTTCCCGCTGCTGCAGGGCACCATCCTCGTGCTGGCGGTGTTCTTCGTGCTGCTCAACCTGCTGGTCGACGCGCTCCAGACGCTGTTCGACCCGCGTATCCAGCGCAGCTAGCGCAAAGGAGCCGCCATGGAAATGACGCTCGACAACTCGACCGCCGCGGCCGCGGTGCAGCGCTCGCCCGGTTACTGGGCCACGGTGGGCCGGCGCCTGCTGCGCAACAAGCTCGCCATGCTGGCCGCGCTGGTGCTCCTGGCGCTGGTGCTGATGGCGCTGTTCGCGCCGGTGCTGATGCCGGCCGACCCCTATGCCTCGTCCATCCTCAAGCGACTGAAGCCGATCGGCACCGAGCACTTTCCGCTGGGCACCGACGAGCTGGGGCGCGACATGCTGTCGCGGCTGATGCTGGGCGCGCGCCTGTCGCTGTTCATGGGCATTACGCCGGTGCTGCTGGCCTTTGTCATCGGCAGCGCGCTGGGCATCGTTGCCGGCTATGCCGGCGGCTGGACCAATACCGTGATCATGCGGCTCACCGACATCCTGTACGCGTTCCCGTCGGTGCTGCTGGCGATCGCGCTGTCGGGCACGCTGGGCGCCGGCGTGGGCAACGCGCTGCTGTCGCTGACCATCGTCTTTATCCCGCAGATCGTGCGCGTGGCGGAAAGCGTCACAACCCAGGTGCGCAACCGCGAGTTCGTCGATGCCGCGCGCGCCTCGGGCGCCTCGTCGCTGACCATCGTGCGCGCGCATGTGCTCAACAACGTGCTCGGGCCGATCTTTGTCTACGCCACCAGCCTGATCTCGGTGGCGATGATCCTGGCCTCGGGCCTGTCCTTCCTCGGCCTCGGCGTCAAGCCGCCCGAGCCGGAGTGGGGCCTGATGCTCAATACGCTGCGCACGGCGATCTACACCCAGCCCTGGGTCGCCGCCCTGCCCGGCGCAATGATCTTCCTGACCTCGGTCTCGTTCAACCTGCTGGCCGACGGCATCCGCTCGGCCATGGAAATCAAGGACTGAACCATGCCAGCACTGATGCAGGCCCCTCCTCCCCCGGCCGGCCGCGACGTCGGCGGCCCGGCCCAGCCACTGGTGATCGCCCACCAGCTGGTCAAGCACTTCCCGATCAAGTCCGGCGTGCCGGGGCTGCGCAAGCGCGCCGCGTCGGTACGCGCCGTCGACGGCGTCAGCTTCGACGTGCTCAAGGGCGAGACCCTTGGCGTGGTCGGCGAGTCCGGCTGCGGCAAGTCCACCACCGCGCGCTTGCTGATGCAGCTCACCGGGCAGGACAGCGGCGAACTGATCTTCGACGCGCAGGGCGTGGGCTCGGCGCAGTTGCCGCTGAAGCAGTTCCGCAGCCAGGTGCAGATGGTGTTCCAGGACAGCTATTCGTCGCTGAACCCGCGCCTGACCATCGAGGAATCGATTGCCTTCACCCCGCGCGTGCATGGCGTGCCGGCGCGCGAGGCCACCGAGCGCGCGCGCTACCTGCTGCAGCGCGTCGGGCTGGAGCCGGCGCGCTTTGCCGGGCGCTATCCGCACGAGCTGTCGGGCGGGCAGCGCCAGCGCGTCAATATCGCCCGCGCGCTGGCGCTGCGCCCGCGGCTGGTGATCCTGGATGAGGCGGTGTCGGCGCTCGACAAGTCGGTGGAAGCGCAGGTGCTAAACCTGCTGCTCGACCTGAAGGCGGAGTTCGACCTGACCTATGTCTTTATCAGCCACGACCTCAATGTGATCCGCTACCTGTGCGACCGGGTGATGGTGATGTACCTGGGAGAGGTGGTGGAGATCGGCGATACCGAGACCATCTACCGCCGCCCGGCGCATCCGTACACGCGCGCGTTGCTGGCTTCCATGCCGTCGATGGACCCGGATCGCCGCACCGAGGTGGCGCCGCTGGCGGGCGACCCGCCCAACCCGATCAACCCGCCGTCCGGCTGCAGCTTCCACCCGCGCTGCGCCATGGCGCAGGACGTCTGCGCGCGGCGCGAGCCGCAGCTGACCGACGTGGTCGCCGGACATACGGTGTCCTGCCTGCTGGCCACCGCGCCCTGAGGAGCCCTCATGTCCGCAACCCCGCAAAACAACCCGCCCGGCGCGCCGATGATCTCGGTCCGCGACCTGCGCGTCACCTTCTCCGGCGGCGGCAAGACCATCCGTGCCGTCAACGGCGTCTCGCTCGACGTCGGCGCCGGCGAGGCGGTGGCCCTGATCGGCGAATCCGGCTCGGGCAAGAGCGTCACGCTGCGCGCGCTGATGCGCCTGCACCCGCCGCGCCGCACGCGCGTGGAAGGCCAGGTCCGTGTCGACGGCGCCGACGTCACGTCGCTGGACAAGCACGCGCTGTCGCGCCTGCGCGGAGGCACCATGGCGATGGTGTTCCAGGAGCCGCTGCTGGCGCTGGACCCCGTCTACACCGTCGGCCAGCAGATCGTCGAGTGCATCCGCACCCACGACAAGGTCTCAGCCGCCGAGGCGCGCGAGCGCGCACTGAAGGCGCTCGAGTCCGTGCGCATCCCCAGCCCGGAACGGCGCCTGGCCACCTATCCGCACGAGATGTCGGGCGGCATGCGCCAGCGCGCGATGATCGCGCTGGCGCTGTCGGCGCGCCCCAAGATCCTGCTGGCCGACGAGCCCACCACCGCGCTCGACGCCACCGTGCAGATCCAGGTGCTGATCCTCCTGCGCGAACTGCAGCGCGAGCTGGGCCTGTCCATCGTCTTCGTCACCCACGATATCGGCGCCGCGGTGGAGATCGCCGACCGTGTCGCCGTGATGTACGGCGGGCGCATCGTCGAGGAAGGTCCGATCCGCACCATCATGCGCGAGGCACGCCACCCGTACACCATCGCGCTGCTGCAAAGCCGCCAGCATGGCATGGAGCGCGGCCAGCGGTTGCAGACCATCGGCGGCGCCCCGCCCGACCTTGCCTCGCTGCCGCCCGGCTGCACCTTCGCGCCGCGCTGCGCGCATGCGCGGCCGGCATGCCTGGCCGAGGTGCCGCAACCGGTCATAGTCGGCTACGGCCATCGCGTGAGCTGCGTGCTGGCCACTGAGCCGGCGGTCGCCACGGCGGCATAAGCCTGCTGAACACCAACGTTTCCAGGATTCATCCATGACGCTTGCCACCCATCCCGCCCGCGCCTTCATGCCCTACCCCGGCGCCGCCGTCCCGCACGCCGCCAGCGGCCCGTTGCAGGGCCTGACCTTCGCCGTCAAGGACCTGTTCGACGTGGCCGGTTACCCGACCGGCGGCGGCAACCCGCACGTGCTGGCGCGCTCAGGCATCAAGACCACCACGGCGCCGGCCGTGCGGCGGCTGCTGGACGCCGGCGCCGCCTTCGTCGGCAAGACCCACACCGACGAGCTGGCCTTCTCGATGAACGGCCAGAACGCCCACTACGGCCGCCCGGTCAACGGCGCGGCGCCGGATCGCATCACCGGCGGCTCGTCGTCGGGCTCGGCCGCGGCCGTGTCCAACGGGCTGTGCGACTTTGCGCTAGGCTCCGACACCGGCGGCTCGGTGCGCGCACCGGCCAGCCACTGCGGCCTGTTCGGCATCCGGCCCACGCACGGGCGCATTTCGCTGGAGCGCTGCCTGCCGCTGTCCGAAAGCCTGGATACCTGCGGCTTCTTCGCGGGCGACATCGGCACCTTCGCGCGCGTGGCCAACGTGATGTTCGGCGCCGACCCGGCACCGCTGCCAACCACGCCGCGCTTGCTGATTGCGACCGACCTCTTCACCCAGCCGACGCCCGAGGCGCGCGAGGCGCTGGAGCCGGCCATCGCAAGGATCGAGGCCGCGCTCGGCAAGGCGTCGCCGGTGACGGCAGCCGACCGGCCGCTGTCCGAACTGTGGTGGGCATTCCGCTACGTGCAGGGATGGGAGGCGTGGCAGAGCGACGGCGCACTGATCGAGCAATATGGACTGGAGCTTGGCGCCGACGTCGCGGCGCGCTTCGCCTTCTCCAAGGCCGTCACGCGCACGCAACTGGAAGAAGCCAGCGCCGTGCGCCGCGACTTCACTGCGTACCTGGGCCGGCTGCTGGGCCAGGACGGCGTGCTGGTGCTGCCGACCATGCCTGATATCGCCCCGCTGCGCGCCGAGCCGATCGAGTCGCTGGAGACCTACCGCAACCTCGCCGCCCACACGCTGTGCCTGACGCCGCTGACCGGCTTCCCGCAACTGAGCCTGCCGCTGGCGGGCCGCGACGGCGCCCCGCTCGGCATCTCGCTACTCGGGCCCGCCGGCAGCGACCGCAGCCTGGTCGCGCTGGCCGAGGCTATCATGGCGAAACAGGCGTGAGTCAAACAAGGACGGAATATGGCCCGCATCCGCATCACCGCTGGCGGCTACAACTTTGTCGCCGAGACCAACCCCGACGCCCCAAAGACCGTCGAAGCCTTCCTCAAACTCCTGCCCTACCGCGAAAAGCTGATCCACGTGCGCTGGAGCGGAGAAGCCTGCTGGATCCCGTTGGGTGAGTTCCGGCTCGGCGTGGATTTCGAGAACCACACCAGCCATCCGTCCGTCGGCGACATCTTGTTCTACCCGGGCGGCTACAGCGAGACCGAGATCATCCTGGCCTACGGCAGCTGCTGCTTTGCCAGCAAGATGGGACAACTGGCCGGCAACCATTTCCTGACCGTGGTCGAGGGCAAGGAAAACCTGCGGGCGCTGGGAACGAAGGTGCTGTGGGAAGGCGCGCAGGATATCGAATTCGCGCTCGCGTGACGCTGACGTCTCGCAGCGGCGGATAAGCCGCTGAGCCAGGCCCACCCGCGTCAGGGGGGCCGCCGCTGGCCCGTGCCGCCAGCCCGTGCGGCGCTCCTACAATGCCCTCAACGCATCGGCGCGGCCCCGCCGCGCCGGCTGCCCTTGAGGAACCCAGCATGCCCCACGCCGGAGCGCGCCCCGCAGCGACATCCCCCGCACCTCCCGCCCATTCCGACAGCGTCGTTTCTACCGTCGCCCCGACCCGGCTCGTGCCACCGCGCGGCGCCCGCCCGCTGATGCCGCGCGAGGCGCTGCTGGCGCGCCTGACCGAAGCGCGCCGCCAGCGCTGCGTGGTGATCCAGGGTCCCGCCGGCTGCGCCAAGACAAGCACGCTGGTGGCGTGGCGGCAGGCATTGCTGAAGCTCGATTTCGACGTGGCATGGCTGTCGCTGGAGGCGGAGGACAACAACCTGGCAGCGTTCTTCAACGGACTGGTGGCCAGCCTCGCGACCGTGGACGCGGCCATCGTGCGCGATGCCTGGCTGCTGATGGGGCGCGATGGCAACCAGTCCGCGGCGGAGCACTGGGTAATCACACTGGTACGCGCCATTGCCGCCCGTAAGCGCGAATTGGTGCTGATGCTGGACGACGTCCACCACCTGGACGATCCCGGCGCGCTGCTGGCGCTGCGCTGGCTGATCGACTATGCGCCGCCGCAGCTCCATGTGGTGCTGGCATCGCGCACCGCGCCGCCGCTGTCGCTGGCGCGGCTGCGCTCGCAAGGGCTGCTGTCCACTTTCGGGCTGGCCGACCTGCGTTTCTCGGCGCAGGAGTCGGCGCGCTTCCTGCAGGACCAGCTTGGCCGCATCGAGGCGCATGACGCCGGCCGCCTGCATGAACTGACCGACGGCTGGGCTGCGGGGCTGCAGCTCTTTGCCATCGACCTGAAGGGCAAGCGCGGCGGCGCCTACCGCCCGGTCGAGGTGCGCGACGCGCAGGCCTTTGCGCACTACTTCGAGCGCGAAGTGCTGGTTCGGCTGGACGTGGGCGACCTGCACCTGCTGACCCGCATGGCGGTCTGCCACCGCTTCTGTGGCGCGCTGTGCGCGACGCTGCTGGGCCGGCCCGACGCGGCCGCGGAGATCAACGCCCGGCTGACGCACCTGGCGAGCGATGACCTCTTTATCGCGCAGGTCGGCAATGCCCGCCACGGCGAAACCTGGTACCGGCTTCACCCGCTGCTGCGCGAAGTGCTGCTCGGCCGCCTGGACAAGCTGCCGCACGATGAACTGGCGACAATACATGAGGCGGCCTGGCAGTGGTTCCGTGCACATGGCGATATCGACGAAGCCGTGCGGCACGCCGTGCTCGCAGGTGACGCCAACGCGGCCGCGGAACTGGTGCACGGCTGCGCGCACAGCCTGCTGGCGCGCGGCGAACTGAGCCAGCTTGCGGCGCTGATGCGGCAACTTCCCGCCGAGCAGGTTCGGGCCCGCTTCGGCCTGCTCCTGGTGCAGGCCCACCTGCAGATGTACGCGGGCGACGTCGACGGCATGCATGACAGCCTGCAGCGGATGCAGGCCCAGCCCGAGCGCCTGGGTCCGCGCGAGCGCTACGCCATGGCGCTGCTGCGCGGCAGCATCGCTCTGCAGCGCGACGATTCCGACGGCGTGGCCATGCTGCTGCCCGAACTGCAGCGCATACCCGCCGGCGCCGACGACTTTACCCTGACCGGGCGCGGCAACATCCTGTCGTGGATGCACATCTTCCGCGGCGAATACGAGCTGGCCCGGCGCGTGATCGAAGACGGCGCCCCCTGCGACGGCGCCCCGCGCGGCACGCTTCTCGGGCGTTGCATGGGCGGCATGACCCACGCCGTCGAAGGCAAGGTGCTGGTGGCCGAGCGCGTGTTCCAGGAAGTGCTGACCGAGGCCGACCAGCGCGGACCCGCGTATGCCGGCGTCGCCTGCATGGCGGCGGCGTTGCTCGGCGAGACCCTGTATGAGCTTGACGATGTCGGCACCGCGGCCAGCCTGCTGGAGGCGCGCATGGACGTGCTGGGGCGCATCTCCATCCCCGACACCGTGCTGCGGGCGCTGCTGGCACTGTCCGGCAGCCGCTGGCTCGCGGGCGACCGCGCCGGCGCGCTGGCCCTGCTGGATTGTCTGGAGCGCTGCGGACAGCGCCGCCGTGCTGACCGGCTGGTGGCAGCCGCGCTGTACCAGCGCTCGCGCCGCCTGCTGGAAGACGGCAATATCGATGGGGCCGACGGCGCCCTGCTGCGGCTCGAAGCGCTGGCCGCCCGGCATGCCGGCGCGGTGCGCAGCACCGCCTGGGAAGTGCGCGTCCACGCCGACCTGGCACGCATCGGCATGTGCCTGCACCACAACGACTTCGACGGGGCGCTGTCGCGGCTGGAACCGCTGGCGGCGCTGTCCGAGGCCGGCGGGCGCTGGTCGCGCGTGGCCAGCGTGCGCGTGCTGATGGCGCTCGCGCACCACGGCCGCCGCGACGCCGCCGCGGCCCGCCGCCAACTGGTCGACGCGCTGCGCATCGGCCACCGCCACGGCCTGGTGCGCAGCCTGCTCGACGCCTCGCCCCAGGTGCCGGCGATGCTGGCCGCACTTGCCGGCGACGACACCCTCGACCCGGTGCTGGCGTTCTACGCGCAGCGGCTGGTCGACGCAGCCGGGCCGGCCGCACGCGTTATCGCCGAGGCCCAGCCAGAAGTAGCGGCCCGCCTCGCCAGCCTCAGCGAGCGCGAGCAGGAGGTGCTGGGGCTGCTCGCCCAGGCCATGCCCAACAAGAAGATCGCGCGTATTCTCAATGTGTCGCTCGACACGGTGAAGTGGCACCTGCGCAACGTCTACGCCAAGCTCGAAGTCGCCGGCCGGGACGAAGCGGTTGCCCGGCTGCGCGATGCCGGGGCAA
This sequence comes from Ralstonia pickettii DTP0602, assembly GCA_000471925.1. NCBI lineage: Bacteria > Pseudomonadati > Pseudomonadota > Betaproteobacteria > Burkholderiales > Burkholderiaceae > Ralstonia > Ralstonia pickettii. The sequence goes on along the minus strand of CP006667.1, from coordinate 1,559,072 downwards.
CGCGCCAGCCCGCGCCCGCGCCATGACTGCCCACCCTACACCACCGGTGTAGGGACTTCCCGCGCGCCCCGCGCCAAACTGGTTCCATCGAGGCAGCGACACCGCTGCCGTCCACCAGTCAATTCGGGAGCCATCGATGGAAATCATTCGCACCGTCTACCGCGAAGACCACGAGATGTTCAGGGAAACGGCGCGCCGCTTCTTCGAGCGTGAATGCCTGCCGCGCCAGGCGGCCTGGGACCAGGCCGGCGTGGTCGACCGCGAGACCTGGCGCAAGGCCGGCCGCGAGGGTCTGCTGTGCGTCACCGTGCCGGAGGAGTACGGCGGCGGAGGCGGCGATTTCGGCCACTCCGCCGTGCTGGCCGAGGAATACCACCGCTCCGGCATTTCCGGGCCGAGCTTCTCGGTGCACTCGGATATCACCGCGCCCTACATCGTGCGCCTGGGCACCGAGGAACAGAAGCGCAAGTGGCTGCCCGAGATCTGCCGTGGCGAGAAGATCCTGGCCATCGCCATGACCGAGCCCGGCAGCGGCTCCGACCTGAAGTCGATCCGTACCACCGCCGTGCGCGACGGCGACGAATTCGTCATCAACGGCAGCAAGACCTTTATCTCCAACGGCCTGAATGCCGACATGGTCGTGGTGGTCTGCAAGACCGATCCGTCCGCGGGCGCCAAGGGCGTGAGCCTGATCATGGTGGAAGCCGACCGCGCGGGCTTCCGCCGCGGACGCAAGCTGGAGAAAGTGGGCCAGCACGCCGCCGATACCGCCGAGCTCTTCTTCGACAACGTGCGCGTGCCGGTCGGCAACCTGATCGGCAACGAGAACGGCGGCTTCATCCATCTGATGGAAGAACTGCCGCAGGAGCGCCTGATCATCGCCGTCTACTGCGCCGCCAAGCTGGAGCGCCAGCTCGAGCTGACGCTGCAGTACGTGAAGGACCGCCGCGCCTTCAACCAGACCGTGTGGGACTTCCAGAACACCAAGTTCAAGCTGGCCGACGTCAAGGCGCAGGCGGTGGCGGTGCGCACCATGGTCGACTACTACATCGGCAAGCACATGACCTGCAAGCTGTCGTTGCAGGAGGCTGCCATCGCCAAGCTGTTCGCCACCGAGACCATGTGGAAGTGCATCGACGACATGGTGCAGCTGCACGGCGGCTACGGCTACATGCTCGAATACCCGATCGCGCGCGCCTTTGTCGACATGCGCGTGACCCGCATCTTCGGCGGCACCAGCGAAGTGCTGCGCGACCTGATCGCGCGCAAGCTCTGAACCCACCCTCCTTACCCCTCCTTCAGGAACCATCATGAGCGAGAAAGTCCTGGTTGCCGGCGTCGGCATGATCCCTTTCGCCAAGCCCGGCGCGAGCCTGAGCTACACCGAAATGGGCGCCGAAGCCACACGCCGCGCGCTGGCCGACGCCGGCATCGGTTACGAGCACGTGCAGCAGGCGTTTGCCGGCTACGTCTACGGCGATTCGACCTGCGGGCAGACCGCGCTGTATGAAGTCGGCATGACCGGCATCCCCATCATCAACGTCAACAACAACTGCTCGACCGGCTCGACCGCGCTCTACCTGGCGCGCAAGGCGATCGAGTGCGGCGATGCCGACTGCGTGCTGGCGCTGGGCTTCGAGCAGATGCAGGCCGGCGCGCTGAAGTCGCACTGGGATGACCGTCCCGTCACGCGCGCCCGCTTTCAACCGATCATGCACGGCCTGACCGCCGACATGGCACACCTGCCGCAGGCGCTGCGCACCTTCGGCGGCGCCGGCCGCGAGCACATGCAGCGCTACGGCACCAGCATGGAGACCTTTGCCGCGGTGCGCGCCAAGGCCAGCCGCCACGCCGCCAACAACCCGCTGGCGCTGTTCCGCAAGGTCGTCAGCACCGAAGACGTAATGAACGACGTCGAGCTGCTGCCGGGCGTGATGACGCGCCTGATGGCCTGCCCGCCGACCTGCGGCGGTGCCGCGGCGATCCTGGTGTCCGAGCGCTTCGCCAGCAAGCACGGGCTGCGCACCGACGTGCAGATCGTGGCGCAGGCGCTCACCACCGATCCGCCCGCCTCGTTCGACCCGCCCTCGATGCTGAACTATGTCGGCACGCACATGACGCGCGCCGCCGCCAACAAGGTCTACGAGCAGGCCGGCATCGGCCCCGAGGATATCGACGTGTGCGAACTGCACGACTGCTTCGCCCACAACGAAGTGATCTCCTACGAGGCCCTCGGCTTCTGCCCCGAAGGCGGCGCCGAGAAGTTCGTGAGGGACGGCGACAACACCTACGGTGGCAAGGTAGTGGTCAACCCGTCGGGCGGCCTGCTCTCCAAGGGCCATCCGCTGGGCGCTACCGGACTGGCGCAGTGCTACGAGCTCACCCATCAGCTGCGCGGCACCGCCGAGCAGCGCCAGGTGCCGGACGTGAAGCTGGCCCTGCAGCACAACCTCGGCCTGGGCGGCGCCTGCGTGGTGACGCTGTACGGCAAGAACTGACCAGAAAAAAACGACGAGGCACGCCGCGTGCACCCCGGCACGCGGCAGCGCCCCGCAAGGAGACAGCTATGAAACGTTCCATCCTTTCCCGCGTGCTGGGCCTCGGCCTGGCGTGCTCGCTGCTGCTGCCGGCGCTGCCGGTGGGCGCCGCCGACAATTTCCCTTCGCGCCCGCTGCGCTTCATTGTCCCGCTGACGCAGGGCAGCGGCTCGGACACCGTGACCCGCGTCGTCGCCGAGCTGGTCGGCAAGGACCTGGGCCAGCCTGCCGTGGTCGAGAACCGTCCCGGCGGCGACACCGTGATCGCCGTGCAGAGCCTGCTCAACGCGCCCGCCGACGGCTACAGCATCCTGATGATCTCGCCTAGCGCGATGGTCATCAACCCGCTGGTCAATGACAAGCTGCCCTACGATCCGCGCGAGATCCGCCCGCTGGCCTCAGCGATCCGCGCCTCGGCCGTGCTGGTGACCGGCAGCCAATCGCCCTACAAGAGCTTTGCCGATGTGGTCAGCGCCGCGCGCAAGAAGCCTCACGCGCTCAGCATCGCCAACTACAGCTACCACTACCGCCTGGGCGCGCTGCAGCTGCAGCAGATGGCCGGCATCGACCTGAACCATATCCCGTACAAGGGCGCCGCGCAGGTGCAGACCGACGTGATGGGCGGTGCGCTCGACGTGGCCTTGCTGGACGTCGGCGGCGCGCTGCCCCTGCTACGCGCCGGCAAGCTGCGCCCGCTGGCCGTGACCACCAGGACGCGCCACCCCGACCTGCCCGACGTGCCGACGCTGCACGAGAGCGGTGTGCCTAACTACGAGCTGTCGGTCTGGATCGGGTTCGGCGTCAGCAGCAAGACGCCCGAGCCGGTCGCGCAGAAGCTCGAGGCGGCGCTGCTGAAGGCGCTCCGCACGCAGGAATTCCGCAGTTTCGCCGCGCGCGCGGGCTATGCCGAAGTGCTGGCCGAGCCGGGCAAGCGCATGAGCGCGATGATCGCCTCGGAACGGGTGCGCTACGGCGAGCTGGTCAAGACCTACGACGTCAGCACGCGCTGAGCGCCGCGCTGCCCTGCACTACCAACCGAACAGGATTCACCATGTCACAGCTTTGCAAGGACCGCGTCGTCCTCATCACCGGCGCCGGCCGCGGCATCGGGCGCGAGTACGCGCTGGAATTCGCCCGCCAGGGCGCCAAGGTAGTGGTCAACGACCTGGGCGGGCGCGGCGACGGCGGCGGTGCCGCCAGCGGCCCGGCCCAGGAAGTGGTCGCCGAGATCCGCGCTGCCGGCGGCGAGGCCATCGCCAACTTTGACGACGTGGCCGACTGGGCTGGCGCCGAGCGCATGATCCGCGCCGCCATCGATACCTTCGGCGGCCTCGACGTGCTGGTCAACAATGCCGGCATCCTGCGCGACCGCACGCTGGTCAACATGACCGAGGAAGACTGGGACGCCGTCATCCGCGTGCACATGCGCGGCACCTTCGCGCCGTCGCGGCACGCGGCCGCCTACTGGCGCGAGGAATCCAAGGCCGGGCGCCAGCGCGCCGCGCGCCTGATCAACACCAGTTCGTCGTCGGGCCTGTACTGCAACCCGGGCCAGTCCAACTACGGCGCGGCCAAGGCCGGCATCGCCGCGATGTCGGTGATCGCCGCGCGCGAACTGGACCGTTACGGCGTCACCGTCAACGCGATCTACCCGACCGCCATGAGCCGGTTGACCGAGGATATCTTCGCCACGCGCCGCACCGAGTTCACCGCCGGTGCCGCGCCCGGCTTCGATCCGCTCGATGCCGGCAACGTCGCGCCGCTGGTGGCGTGGCTGGGCAGCGTCGAATCCGGCGAGGTGACCGGGCGCGTGTTCGGCGTGCGCGGCGGCCGCATCACGGTCGCCGAAGGCTGGCATGCCGGCCCGCGCATCGAGCAGTCCGGACGCTGGGACGCCGCCGAGCTGGGCCGGCATATCCCGGCGCTGGTCCGGCAGGCGGCGGCCAACGCCGACACCTCGGGCGAAATCCCGTCCGCCTGAGACCGCACCTACCGAGCCGAGCCATGAACCCGACCCCCAAGTATCTGGGCGACCACGCCGCCCTGACCCCCGACAAGCCCGCCGCCATCAACGGCACCACTGGCGAGGCCCTGAGCTACCGCGAGCTGGACCAGCGCTCGAACCGCCTTGCCCAGCACCTTTACGCGCTCGGCCTGCGCCGCGGCGACCATATCGCGATGGTGCTCGAGAACAATATGCGCTGCTTCGAGCTGTGCTGGGCTGCGTTGCGTTCCGGGCTGCTGATCACGCCCGTCAACCGCTTCCTGACCGCGCCCGAGGCCGCCTACCTGATCGAGGACAGCGAGGCGCAGGTGGTGGTGACCTCATACGCGATGCGCGAGCTGGCTGCCCAGCTGACGGACCTGATGCCGACCTGCCGCCGCCGGCTGATGCTGGACGGCACCATTCCCGGCTGGGACAGCTACGAGCAGGCCATCGCCGCGCACCCGGCCGAGCGCCTGGCCGAGGAATGGATGGGCGCGACCATGATCTACAGCTCCGGCACCACCGGCCGGCCCAAGGGCATCGTGCGCGCACAGCCGCAGGGCTATGTGACCGAAGGCTCGGGTTCGCCGCGCCGGGCGCAGTTCGTCCGCTATGGTTTCGATGCCGACACCATCTACCTGTCGCCAGCGCCGCTGTACCACACCGCACCGCTCGGCTACGGGCTGGAGACCCAGTTCGGCGGCGGCACGGTGGTCTTCATGGAGAAGTTCGATCCGGTCGAGGCGCTGCGCCTGATCGAGCGCTACCGCGTCACCCACAGCCAGTGGGTGCCGACCATGTTCATCCGCATGCTCAAGCTGGAGCCGGCGCAGCGCGCCGCCTTCGACCTGTCCAGCCACCGCGTGGCGATCCACGCCGCCGCGCCCTGCCCGCAGGACATCAAGCGGCAGATGATCGACTGGTGGGGGCCGATCGTGCACGAGTACTACGCCGCCACCGAAGGCAACGGCGTGGCCACGCTCAACACCGAGGAATGGCTGGCGCACCCGGGTTCGGTCGGCAAGGCGCTGGTGGGCGTGCTGCATATCTGCGACGACGACGGCAACGAGCTGCCCTGCGGCGAGAGCGGCCTGGTGTACTTCGAGCGCGAGGTGCTGCCCTTCCACTACCACAAGGACCCGGACAAGACCCGCGCCGCCCAGCACCCGCGCCACCCGACCTGGACGTCCGTGGGCGATATCGGCCGGCTGGATGAAGACGGCTACCTGTACCTCACGGACCGCAAGGCCTTCATGATCATCTCCGGCGGGGTCAACATCTACCCGCAGGCGATCGAGGACGCGCTGGTCGTGCATCCCAGCGTCGGCGACGCCGCGGTGATCGGCGTGCCCAATGCGGAGATGGGCGAAGAGGTCAAGGCGATCGTCGAGCCGGCCGCCGGCATCGCGCCTTGCGCCGAACTGGCCGAGGCCCTGCTCGAATACCTGCGCGGCAAGGTGGCCCGCTACATGGTGCCGCGCTCGATCGACTTCATCGACACCATGCCGCGCCTGCCGACCGGCAAGCTTTACAAGCAGTCGCTGCGCGACCGCTACTGGAAGCAACAGTGAGCGCGCGGCCGATACCGCGCACCGAAGGGACCCAATCGCGGCGCATGCTCCCCTGCCTGCCGCCGACAAGGAGCAAGAAGTGAGCAACCTGCTGGACGCCTTCCGGCTGACCGCGCTGCCGCCGGCCGCGGAAGCCTTTCGCGCTGAGGTGAAGCGCTTTCTGGACGAGAACCTGCCCGCCGCAACGGCCGATATCCGCGCGCGTTCCTGGCTGGGCTTCGATGCGGCATTCAGCCGGCGGCTGGCCGAACGCGGCTGGGTCGGCGTGACGCTGCCGGCCGGCTACGGCGGTGCCGGCATGGATGCCTGGCACCGCTTCGTGCTGGTGGAGGAACTGCTGGCCGCCGGCGCACCGGTGGCCGCGCACTGGGTTGCCGACCGCCAGAGCGGCCCGCTGATCCTGAAGTACGGCACGCCGGCGCAGAAGGACTTTTACCTGCCGCGCATCTGCAACGGCGGCGCCTTCTTCTGCATCGGCATGAGCGAACCCAATTCGGGCTCGGACCTGGCCAGCGTGCGCACCCGCGCCACGCGCTGCGGAGGCGGCTGGCGCCTGAGCGGGCGCAAGATCTGGACCACCAACGCGCATCACTGCCACTACATGATCGCGCTGGTGCGCTCCTCCGGGGTGCCGGAAGACCGGCAGAAGGGACTGTCGCAGTTCATCATCGACCTGTCCGCGCCCGGCGTCACGGTGCGGCCGATCGTGGACCTGACCGGCGACGCGCATTTCTCGGAAGTCACCTTCGACGAGGTCTTCCTGCCGGACGGTGCGTTGATCGGCGCGGAAGGCAGCGGCTGGGAGCAGGTCACCGCCGAACTCGCCTTCGAGCGCAGCGGCCCGGAGCGGCTCTATTCCAGCATCGTGCTGGTGGACCGCTGGGTGCAGGCGCTGCGCGCCGACCAGCCTGGCCACACTGATACCGCGCTGCTGGGCAGCTTCGTCGCGCAACTGGCCGCGCTGCGCAGCCTGTCGCTGGCGGTAACCGCGCGGCTGGTACAGGGAGAAAGCCCGGTGGTGGAAGCGGCACTGGTCAAGGACCTGGGCACCGAATTCGAGCAGTCGATCCCTGCCCTGCTGGAAGCCGTGATCAGCGCCGATCCCGGCACGGCGCCGGATCCCGAGCTGTACCGCACGGTGGCTTTCCTGAGCCAGATCTCGCCCACGTTCTCGCTGCGCGGCGGCACGCGCGAGGTCTTGCGCGGCATGATCGCGCGCGGTCTGGGCCTGCGCTGACCGAACCCAATCTGTGAGAGGGACATCATGTTCACCGAAGCAATCGAAGACATCCTGCGCGACCACGCCACGCCGGCCACGCTGCGCACCATCGAAGGCGGCGCGGCACCCGGCACGCTGTGGCCGGCGCTGGCCGACGCCGGCTTCCTGGAGCTGATGGCACCGGAATCCGCGGGCGGCGCGGGCCTGTCGCTGCCGGCCATCGGCCCCATCTTCACGGCCTTCGGCCGGCATGCGCTGCCGGTACCGGCGGCGCAGACCATCGCCGCACGGGCGCTGCTGGCGCCCACGGGCACGCAATCGCCAGCCGGCATGATCACGCTGGCCGGCCAGTGCGTGCGCGGCACCGACGGCACCATCACCGCGCCGCTGCTGCCCTTCGGCTCGCTGGCGGACTGGGTGCTGGCCAATGTGGAGGGCGGCATGCTGTTGCTCGACGCCAGGCTGGCACGACGCCAGCCGACCGGCGTGCGCGGCAGCCTGGTTGCCACGCTGAGCTGGGCCGCGCAGGACCTGCCCGGCCCGGTGGGCGACCACGGCGAGCGCGTGCGCGACTTCAGCGCCGCCATCCACGCGGCCGCCATCGCCGGCGCGATGGGGCGCGTATTCGACATGACGCTGCAGTACTGCAACGACCGCGCCCAGTTCGGCAAGTCGATCGGCAAGTTCCAGGCGGTGCAGCACCAGCTCAGCGTGATGGCGCAGCACGTGGCGGCGGCGGGCATCGCGGCGGAATTGGCCTTCGCCGGCGACCGCACCCTCCCCGCCCGCATGCCGGCGGCCATCGCCAAGGCCCGCACCAGCATGGCGGTGCCGCTGGTGGCCGCCACCGCGCATGCGCTGCACGGCGCCATCGGCGTGACCGAGGAATATGACCTGCAGCTCTATACCCGGCGCCTGCATGAATGGCGCATGGCGGACGGCTCAGAGGCGTACTGGAACCGGATCCTTGGCCAGTCGCTGCTGGCACAGCCAGGGAGCACCGTCACCGACTTCGTGCGCGAGACGCTCTGCGCCTGACACCCTCACGCCACCCAACGCCTGGAACCCATCATGAGCACCTTCCTCAACTACGAGCAGGACGGCCACGTCGTCACGCTGACCATGAACGACCCGGAGCGGCGCAATCCGCTGACCGGCAACACCGCCGTCGAAGAATTCGTCGCGGCGATCGACCGCATCGACGGCGATGCGAGCGTGCGCGCCGTGATCCTGACCGGCGCCGGCACCGCCTTCTGCTCCGGCGGCAATGTGGCCGGCATGGCCCGGCACGCCAGCGGCGAAGTGCCGGGCACCGAGATCCGCCAGGACTACCGGCGCGGCATCCAGCGGCTGCCGCTGGCGCTGTTCAACCTGGAAGTGCCGGTCATCGCCGCCGTCAACGGCCCGGCCATCGGCGCCGGCCTGGACCTGGCCTGCATGTGCGATATCCGCATCGCCTCCGAGCAAGCAAAGTTCGCCGAGAGCTTTGTCAAGCTCGGCATCATCCCCGGCGACGGCGGCGCGTGGCTGCTGCCGCGGGTCATCGGCCTGTCCCGCGCGGCCGAGCTGACCTTTACCGGCCAGGCCATCGACGCGCGCCAGGCGCTGGAATGGAACCTGGTCTCGCGCGTGGTACCGGCCGCCGAACTGCTGGCCACGGCGCGCGGCCTGGCCGATGCCATCGCCGCCAATCCACCCCACGCCGTACGCATGGCCAAGCGGCTGATGCGCGAAGGCATGCACAGCCGGCTCGACACCTTGCTGGAGCTGTCGGCCGCGTTGCAGGTGCTGTCGCACCAGACCGCGGACCACCGCGAGGCGGTGGATGCCTTCGTCGCCAGGCGGCCGCCGGTGTTCAAGGGCTGAAGGCAACCCGCATGCAAGCCGCTTTCCGTACCCGCATCACCGAGCTGCTGTCGATCCGCCACCCGATCCTGCTGGGCGGCATGCACCACCTGGGCGAGTCGCGCATCGTCGCGGCCATGGTCAACGCCGGCGCGATGGGCTTTATCACGGCGCGCTCGTTCGAATCGCCGGGCGCGCTGCGCGATGACCTGCGCCGCTGCCGCGACCTGACCGGCGGGAAACCGTTCGGCGTCAACCTCACGCTGGCGCGCCGGCCGGAGCACAACCGCAATGTGCAAGCGTGGATCGACGTGGCGCTGGACGAAGGCGTGCGCTGCTTCGAGACCGCGGGGGGCTCGCCGGAAGGGCTGGTCGAGCCGATCCACCAGCGCGGCGGCATCGTGATCCACAAGTGTCCGAGCGTGCGGCATGCGCTGAGCGCCGAACGGCTTGGCGTGGACGCGGTCACGCTGGTCGGCATGGAGGAAGGCGGGCATCCGGGCGCCAACCAGCTGCCGACCTTTGTCAACGGCGCCTTTGCGCTGGCAAAGCTGCGCGTGCCGCTGCTGCTGGGCGGCGGCATCGGCAACGGCCGCCAGATCGCGGCCGCGCTGGCGATGGGCGCCGATGGCGTGGTGATGGGCAGCCGCTTCATGGTTGCCGCCGAGATCCGCGCGCATGCGGCGCTGAAGCAGCGCATCGTCGAATCCGACCAGCACTGCTCCACCGCCATCCTCGGCACGCTGGGCGACACCTGGCGCGTGCTGGCCAACGACACGGCGCGCGAAGTGCAGCGCCTGGAAGCCGCCGGCGCGCGCAGCCATGCGGAATTTGGCGACCTGATCCTGTCGTCGCGCACGCGGCAGCGCGTCTATGCCGACGGCGAGGTCGACGCCGGCATCGTCTCGCTGGGCCCGGCCGGCGGCTTCTGCGACGCGATCGCGCCGGCCGCTCAGATCGTGGCCGGGCTGATGCGGGAGGCGTCGCAGGCGGCCGCGGCCTTCACTGCGACGTTCTCCGGCCGCCGTTGCACGGACTGAGATCTAGCCGGCCAGCGCCGATACACCGCCTTCCGGCCGCTTCACCCGGAACCACGCCGCATACAGCGCCGGCAGGAACAGCAGCGTCAGCACGGTGGCAATGATCAGCCCGCCCATGATTGCCACCGCCATCGGCCCCCAGAACAGCGAGCGCGACAGCGGGATCATCGCCAGCACCGCCGCGGCGGCGGTCAGGATGATCGGGCGAAAGCGGCGCACCGCAGCCTCCACAATGGCGGTCCACGGCGGCACGCCGGCGCTGATGTCCTGCTCGATCTGGTCGACCAGGATCACCGAGTTGCGGATGATCATGCCCAGCAGCGCGGTGATGCCCAGCTGCGCCACAAACCCCATCGGCGCGCGCAGCAGCAACAGCGTGGCGGCGGCGCCGATCAGCCCCAGCGGGCCGGTCAGGAACACCATGGTCGCGCGCGAGAAGCTGTGCAGCTGCAGCATCAGCAGCGTGAAGATAATGAAGATGCATAGCGGCAGCTGCACCGCGATCGACGCGCCCGCCTTGCCGCTTTCTTCTTCCGCACCGGCCACGGTGATGCGGTAGCCGGCCGGCAGCTGGGCGCGCAGCTTGTCGAGCTGCGGGTTGATCTGCGCGGTCACGGTCGGACCCTGGATGCCGTCGACCACGTCCGCCTGCACGGTGACGCCGAAGTCGCGGTTCTCGCGCCAGACCACGCCGGGCTCGGAGCGCAGCGCCACGCGCGCGACCTGTGTCAGCGGCACCATGCGGCCGTTATTGGTCGGCACCAGCATATTGTTCAGGTCCGAGATCGCGTCGCGCTCGTTGCGCGGGGTGCGCATCATGATGTCGATCAGCTTGTCGCCGTCGCGGTACTGGCCCACCGGCACGCCGGTCAGCACGGTCTGCGTGACGCGCGCGATCGCGTTGGTGGTGACGCCGAGCGCGCGCGCCTTGTCCTGGTCGATCTCCAGGCGCAGCATCTTGACGTTCTCGTTCCAGTTGTCGTTGACGCCGACGGTATTGGGATTGGCGCGCATCACCGCCTTGACCTGGTCGGCCAGCTGGCGCACCGCGGCGGCCTCCGGCCCGATCACGCGGAACTGCACCGGATAGGCCACCGGCGGCCCGTTGGGCAGCAGCTTGACGCGGCCGCGCAGGTACGGGAATTCGGTGTCGAACAGCGTGATGATGCGGCGGCGCAAGGCGTCGCGCACCTCGGTGCTGACCGGCATCACGATCACCTGCGCCACGTTGCTCTGCGGGAAGATCTGGTCCAGCGGCAGGTAGAAGCGCGGCGCGCCGGTGCCGACGAAGGTGGTCAGGCTCTCGACCTCGCGATCCTTGCGCATCAGCTGCTCGAAGCGCTTGGCCTCGGCCTCCATCTGTGCGAAGCTGGTGCCTTCGGGCATCCACATCTCCACCATCAGCTCGGGCCGGCTGGAATCCGGGAAGAACTGCTTCTCGACGAACTTGAAGGCATAGATGCCTAGCGCGAAGGCCACCAGCGTGATCGCGATCACCAGCTTGCGCCACGTTACGCACCAGTCCACCAGCCGGCGGAAGCGCGCGTAGAACGGCGTGTCGAAGACCTCATGGTGCTCGCCCGCGCCCGGGGCGCGGGTCTTGAGCAGCAGGTAGCCGAGGTAAGGCGTGAAATACACCGCCGCCAGCCACGACAGCACCAGCGCCAGCGCGGTCACGGCAAAGATCGCGAAGGTGTACTCGCCCACGGTCGAGCGCGCCAGCCCTACCGGCAGGAAGCCGGCCGCGGTGATCAGCGTGCCGGTCAGCATCGGCATCGCGGTCGAGGTGTAGGCGAAGGTTGCCGCCTCCATCTTGGAGAAGCCCTCTTCAAGCTTGCGCACCATCATTTCGACTGCGATGATGGCGTCGTCCACCAGCAGCCCCAGCGCCACGATCAGCGCCCCGAGCGATATCTTGTGCAGCCCGATGCCGAAGATATTCATGAACAGGAAGGTCACCGCCAGCACCAGCGGGATGGTCAGCGCCACCACCAGGCCAGGGCGCACGTCCAGCCGCAGCGGTTTGGTGTGCAGGCCCAGCGAGACGAAGCTGACCGCCAGCACGATCACCACCGCCTCGATCAGCACGTGCACGAACTCGCCCACCGAACGTTTGACGGCTTCCGGCTGGTCCTGCACCTGGCCCATCTCGATGCCCACCGGCAGCTGGCCGCGCATCCGGTCGAAGGCGGCACGCAGGTCCTTGCCGAGCTGGATGATGTCGCCGCCCTTCTGCATCGAGATGCCCAGCCCGATCACGTCCTTGCCGTTGAAGCGCATGCGCGTCTGGGTTGGATCGACATAGCCGCGGTAGACGTGCGCGATGTCGCCCAGGCGGATATTGGCGATGCCGTTGGGCCCGCGCAGCACCAGGTTCTCCAGGTCCTGCACGCTGGCGAACTGGCCGGACACGCGCACCTGCAGGTTGTCGGTCGGCGTGACCAGCACGCCGCTGCCGGTCAGGTTGTTCTGCTGCGAGATCTGCTCGGCGATGGCGTTGATATCGAGCCCGAGCTGGGCGAAGCGCGCCTGGTTGAACTCGATATAGACCTTCTCGTCCTGCAGGCCGATCAGCGATACCTTGGCCACCGCCGGCACGCGCAGCAGTTCCTGGCGCACCAGGTCGGCGTACTCGCGCAGTTCCTTGTAGTTGAAGCCGTCGGCCGAGAGCGCGTAGATGGTGCCGTACACATCGCCGAACTCGTCATTGAAGAACGGCCCGCGCACGCCGGCGGGCAGCGTCTGCTGGATATCGCCGATCTTCTTGCGCACGGTGTACCAGACCTGCGCGGTCTCCTTGGCCGGCGAGGTGTCCTTGAGCTGGAAGATCACGGTGGTCTCGCCCGGCTTGGAGAAGCTGCGGATCTTGTCCGCGTAGGGCACTTCCTGCAGTTGGCGCTCGATCTTGTCGGTGACCTGGACGGCGATCTGCTCGGCGGTGGCGCCGGGCCAGAAGGCCTGCACCACCATCACGCGGAAGGTAAAGGGCGGGTCCTCGTCCTGCCCGAGCTGGAAGAACGCCAGCAAGCCGCCAAGCAGCAGCACCACCAGCAGGTAACGGGTCAGCGGCTGGTGCTCGAGCGCCCAGCGCGACAAATTGAAGCGCGAATGATCCATGCGGCCTCAACCCTGCGTCGGGTTGGCGGCCAGCGCGGATGCGGGCGCGGACGCCGGCGTCACGGTCTGCAGCGGCCGCACCTTCTGGCCCGGGCGCAGCAGGTGGACCCCGGCCGTGACGATGGTCTGGCCGGGTGCCAGCCCCTGGCGCACCTCGACCTCGTTGCCGATGGCCTCGCCCAACGTCACCGGCACCGGTTTGACCGTGCCGGCGGCGGCGTCAAAGACCCACACCTGGTTGCGGCCCTGCTCCTGCAGCAGCGCGGTCAGCGGCACGCGGATGGCCGGGGTGGCCCCATTGCGCACGAAGGTCACCACCGCCGTCATGCCGAGCTTCAGGTCGGCGGGCGGGTTGGGAATGGTCACGCGGGTGGCGTAAGTGCGGGTAACGGGGTCCGCGGCGGCAGCGATCTCGCGCACGCGGCCCGGCAGCGTGCGCTGCGGCTCGGCCCAGGTATGGATGGTCACGTCGGTGATGCCGCGCAGCTGGTCGACCTGGTCTTCGGGCAGGCCGATGGCAACTTCCTTCTCCGCGGTCTGCGCCACGCGCACTACCGGCTGGCCGGGGGTGACCACCTGGCCGACCTCGGCATCGATCGCCGTGACCACGCCATCCGCGTCGGCATGGAGCACCGCATAGGCGGTCTGGTTGGACTGGCTGCGCAGGCCGGCTTCGGCCTGCCGCAGGCGCGACTCGGTGGCCTCATAGGTCGCTTTGCGCCGGTGCTGCTCGGCGGCGCTGATAAAGCCCTTGGCGAACAGGTCGTTGTAGCGCTTCAGGTCGGCGGCGGCCAGGTCGCGGTCGGTCCGGGCCGCTTCATACTGGGCGCGCGAACCGGCCTCGGCCAGCGACAGGTCGGTCGGGTCCAGGCGCGCCAGCGGCTGTCCCTTGCGCACCGTCGCACCCACGTCGACCAGCCGCGCCGCGATCTTGCCGCCGACGCGGAAGCCCAGCCGGGACTCCACGCGCGGGCGCACGTCGCCGGAGAACTCGAAGGCGGTCTTGCCGCCGTGCTGGCTGAGCTGCATCAGGCGCACCGGGCGGACTTCCGGCGCGGGCTCGGTCTTCTTGCCGCAGCCGGCCAGCGCCAGCGCGGATGCGGCCGCAAGCAGGGCAAGCAGCCGGCCGGCCCGGCTCAGGGTTCTTGGAACGGCAGGAGTATCTGCGGCCGCAACTTCCGGCACTTGGCAAAGCACTGGCATCGGTAAGCAACAAGTCGGATGGAACAGCTGGCGAGACAATACAGCCCAGTATCAACGAATCCGTGCGCCGGGACATGCCAGGAAGTCTGGAGGGCCGCGGGGGCCGGCGCGGACAATAAATAACTGGCCGGTCAGTAATATAGCGATGACGGCAGGGGTGCGTCAAACGGCAGGCGACGAAATGGCTGGAATGAAGCTTCAGGTGCCGTTGGGGGCCGACGAGCTGTGGTTAAATGCCGCGATGCTACAATCCGGCGCGCCGCTGGCGCGCCCCGCTTTTGCCAACATCCCCCAATATCTTCAGACCGAGAACGGCGTGACGCCCGATCAGTATTGCCAAGAGAAAGTCGCCCAGAGCGGCTCGAGTTTCTATTACAGCTTCCTGTTCCTGCCGGCCGAACGCCGCCGCGCCATCACCGCGCTGTACGCCTGGTGCCGCGAGGTCGATGACGTGGTCGACGACAGCCACGACCCGGGCCTGGCCCACCAGCAGCTGGACTGGTGGCGCGGCGAGGTGCGCCGCCTGTTCGAGGGCGAGCCCACCCACCCGGCGACCAAGGCGCTGCAACCGCACGTGCACAGTGCCGGCCTGCCCCATGCCGAGATGTCCGAGGTGCTGGACGGCATGGAAATGGACCTGACCCAGACCCGCTACCTGGACGAGGCCGGCCTGAACCGCTACTGCCATTGCGTGGCTGGCGTGGTCGGCACGCTCAGCGCGAGGCTATTCGGCTATACCGACCCGAAGACGCTGGTCTTTGCCGAGAAGCTCGGGCAGTCGCTGCAACTGGTCAATATCCTGCGCGACGTGGGCGAAGACGCCCGCCGCGGCCGTATCTACCTGCCGGTCAATACGCTGCAGCAGTTCCAGGTGCCGGCCTCCGATATCCTCAAGGGCCAGCATTCCGAGCGCTTCGTCGCGCTGATGCAATACCACGCCGGCCGCGCCCGCGCGCTGTACCGCGAGGCCCTGGCGCTGCTGCCGAAGCAGGATCGCCGCGCCCAGCGCGCCGGCCTGCTGATGGGCGCGATCTACCACGCGCTGCTCGACGAACTCGAGGCCAGCCAGTTCCAGGTGCTGAACCAGCGCATCGCGCTGACGCCGATGCGCAAGTTATGGATCGCGTGGAAGACGTGGATCCGCAACAGCTGACGCGGCTGCCCCCGGGGGCGACAGGGGGCGCTGGCGCCTCCGTTGTTCCCTCTTCCCGATTCAACCGATTCAACCGGCCGTCCCAAGCCGTACCGCCATGACCCAGCCCCCTGCTTCCCTCGGCCAGTCCATCCTCGACCGTGCCGACCAGCTCGCCCGCTTCTCCGACATGGAAGGCGGCCTGACCTGCGCCTACCTGACCCCGGCCCACCGTGCCGCGCAGTCCCGGCTGGCACAGTGGATGGAAGCGGCCGGCATGCAGGTGCGCATCGACGCCACCGGCAACGTGATCGGCCGCTATGCCGCTGACCCGGCTGTGCAGGACGCACGCGTGCTGATGACCGGCTCGCATTTCGATACCGTGCGCAATGGCGGGCGCTATGACGGGCGCCTGGGCATTTTGCTGCCGGTCGCGGTGGTCGGCGCGCTCAATCAAGCCGGCATCCGCCTGCCCTACCACTTCGAGGTGGTTGGCTTCGCCGAGGAGGAAGGGCTGCGCTTCAAGACCAGCTTCCTCGCCAGCAGCGTGCTGGCGGGCCGCTTCGATCCGGCGCTGCTGGAGCGCCAGGACGCGGAGGGCATCACGCTGCGCGAGGCGCTGGCAGCGTCCGGGCTGCCCGGCGCGGGCGATCTGGCGGCCCTGCGTGCGGCGGCGGTCGATCCCGCCACGCTGCTGGGTTTTGTGGAAGTGCATATCGAACAAGGCCCGGTGCTGCTGCACCACGGCCTGCCGCTGGGCGTGGTCACGCAGATCGCCGGCAGCAGCCGCTTCCAGGTCAAGGTGGAAGGACTGGCCAGCCATGCCGGCACCACGCCGATGGGCATGCGCAAGGATGCTGCCGCGGGCGCGGCGGAAATGATCCTGCTGGTCGAACAGCGCTGCTCGGCGGCCCCCACGCTGGTGGGCACGGTCGGCCAGCTCCAGGTGCCCGACGGCTCAAGCAACGTGATCCCGGCGGCCTGCACCTTCTCGATGGATATCCGCGCGGGCGAGGACGGCATCCGCGAAGCAGCGATTGCCGATATCGTGGCCGGCATCAACCAGATCGCGCAGCGGCGCGGCCTGACCGCGCAGGTGGAACGCGTGCCGCCGGTCAACAACGCCCCGTGCGCGCGCTGGCTGATGGACCAGTTCGGCGCCGTGCTAAAAAAGCGCGGGCTGCAGGCCTTCGAGCTGCCCTCCGGCGCGGGCCATGACGCGATGATGATGCAGCGCATCACGGACATCGCCATGCTGTTCGTGCGCTGCGGCAACGGCGGCATCAGCCACAATCCGCTGGAGACGATCACGGCCGAGGATGCGCAACTGGCGGCGGAGGTGTTCGTCGATTTCCTGCGGCACTTCCAGCCGCGCGGCTGAAAGCCCGGGCGGCGCTCAGCCGCCCTGGTAGATGTCGCGCCCGAAGTCGTAGAGGTTCTTGCGCAGCTTGCGGCGTTCGTCCGGCGACAGCCGCGAGCCGCCTCGTTCTTCCCGGCGGCGCTCGGCCTCGCGCTGCTCGGCGCGATGGCGCTCGGCGCGGGCCCGCGCTTCGCGGTGGTTGTTGCCGGGGTCGCTGGCCTGGGCCGAGGGATGGCGCTTGAGGAGGTTGGCCATGCCGGCCGATTGGGCATGCACCGCCCCTGCGGCCACGAGCGCCAGCGCGGCCGCCGCCAGCGCAAGGCATGCGCCGGCGATACCATGCTGCGGATGCCCGTGCCGGGTTCGGTTCACTTTCATCGATAATGGCGGTCTTGGCTTCGGGAAACGCAGTCGTCATGGACTGCCTGAAGCCGGGGATTCAGTACCCCGATCCTTACCCGTCTGGCGCTAGACCCTCTGCAAGCATCGCGCCAGCGCAGGCGTGGCAGCCTTGTCATTGCAGTGGATCATGCGGTGCAAATGCGCGGAAATCCAGCGCGCATGGTGCGCAAAAAGACGGATTGCGCAGTGTAATCGCACGATTGATGCACACTGGCATACTGCGGGGTAAAGTATGTAACGTTTTGTTAAGCCATTTTGAGCGAAAGCGATAGTCGCTAAGATACCGCCATGGAAAATACCAGCCACAAGATTCTTGTCGTCGACGATGACCCGCGTCTGCGCGATTTGCTGCGCCGCTATCTGGGCGAACAGGGTTTTACCGTGCTGGTGGCGGAAAACGCCACCGCGATGAACAAGCTCTGGCTGCGCGAGCGTTTCGACCTGCTGGTGCTGGACCTGATGATGCCGGGCGAAGACGGCCTGTCGATCTGCCGCCGGCTGCGCGGGGCCAATGACCAGACCCCGATCATCATGCTCACCGCCAAGGGCGAGGACGTGGACCGTATCGTCGGCCTGGAGATGGGCGCCGACGACTACCTGCCCAAGCCCTTCAACCCGCGCGAGCTGATTGCGCGCATCCACGCCGTACTGCGCCGCAAGGGCCCGGCCGAAGTGCCCGGCGCCCCGTCGGAAACGCCTGAGACCTTCGCCTTCGGCGACTTCGTGCTGAACCTGGCCACGCGCACGCTGACCAAGAACGACGAGGAAATCACGCTGACCACGGGCGAATTCTCGGTGCTCAAGGTGTTCGCCCGCCATCCGCGCCAGCCGCTGTCGCGCGAAAAGCTGATGGAAATGGCGCGCGGCCGTGAATATGAAGTGTTCGACCGCAGCCTGGACGTGCAGATCTCGCGCCTGCGCAAGCTGATCGAGCCGGACCCGAGCAACCCGCGTTTTATCCAGACGGTCTGGGGCCTTGGCTACGTCTTCATCCCCGATGGCGTGAAATAACCGATTACGGCCGCTGTTCCTATCGTGGCGACCGTTATCGGTAGAACCGCAACGCGGTTCTTTGGTTCGCTGTTCTGGCGAACCTTCATGCTTATCGCCCTGTTGCTGGCGATTTCACTGGGCATCTGGTTCCAGAGCTACCGGCTGTTCGAACGCGCCCCGCGCGCGCAGCAGATCGCCATGCAGGTGGTCAGCGTGGTCAAGCTGACGCGGGCCGCCCTGCTCTATTCCGACCCCGCGCGGCGCCGCTTCCTGCTGCTCGACCTGGTGCAGAACGAAGGCATCAAGGTCTATCCGCGCGAGAAGGACGACGACTTCGCCGCGCCCACCGCCAACCCCTTCCTGACCACGCTGGTACAGCAGGAGATCCGCAGCCGGCTGGGCGAGGACACCGTGCTCGCCACCACCGTCAACGACATCCCCGGCGTGTGGGTCAGCTTCGAGATCGAGGGCGACGACTACTGGGTGGCGATCAGCCCCGAGCGCTTCGAGCGCGTGCCCGGCATCCAGTGGCTGTGGTGGAGTATTGCCGCGCTGCTGCTGTCGATCATCGGTGCGGCCTTTATCACCGCGCGCGTCAACTACCCGCTCAAGCGCCTGGCCAACGCCGCGCGCGCCATCGGCGCCGGTGGCGACCCGCCGCCGCTGCCCGAGCGCGGCGCCAGCGAAGTGGCGCTCGCCAACCACAGCTTCAACCAGATGGTGCGCGACCTGCGCCAGCTCGACGACGACCGCGTGGTGATGCTAGCCGGCATCTCGCACGACCTGCGCACGCCGCTGACGCGCCTGCGCCTGGAAACCGAGATGTCGCCGATGGACACCCCCACGCGCGACGCCATGATTGCCGACATCGAGCAGATGGACGCGATCATCGGCCAGTTCCTCAACTACGCGCGGCCGCCGCTGGAAACCGTCGAGCCGGTCGACCTGTCGGCGCTGGTGCACGATGCCGTCGGCGTCTATGCCGCGCACGACGACGTGCGCGTGCACGTGCGCGCCAACGAGCCGGTAATGGCCGTGGCAAACCGCATGGAGGTGCAGCGCATCCTCGACAACCTGGTCGAGAACGCGCGCCGCTACGCCAAGGACGAGCAAAGCGGCATGGCCGTGGTCGAGATCTCCACCCGCGTCGACGACAAGGAAGCCGTGCTGACCGTGGCCGACCAAGGCAATGGCGTGCCCGACGGCCAGCTGTCGCTGCTGACGCGGCCGTTCTATCGCCTCGACAGTTCGCGCAGCGAGGCCAAGGGCGCGGGGCTGGGCATGTCCATCGTCAACCGCATCATGCAGCGCAACGGCGGGCGGCTGGTGCTGGCCAACCGGCCCGCGCCGGCGACAGGCCTGGTGGTCAGCGCCTGCTTCCGGCGCGCCTGACCTGCGGCGCCGCCGCGGTGGATACGGCGGCGCATTGCCAGCATCGGCGTGAATGCGTCGGGTTGAAGTCTCGGCAATCGTCACCAAGTTGCCATTTGCGGGCCCATCGCACATGGCATACTTGCCCTTCCGCACGGACGCCAGTCGTCCGATGCCGCGCGGCTGCTCATGCCGGGCTTCGCTCTATGCGTCACATGCTTTGCCTATCGGGCTGTTTGAGAATATCAATTAGCCCGGTGCCGGATGATGACGCATAATCACGTTTTGTCGCGGTGCACTGCAGCAAATGTAGTGCCGGTGCCCACGCCGGCACTACCGCAGCACCGCTCTCATCGCAACCGTATCAGGAGAAGTCTATGAAGACCGTTGGTGACAAGCTCGAAGCCTTCCACGTCGTCGGCGTCAAGCCGGGTTTCAACAATCACGAAGAGAACGGCCAGTCGGCTTTCGAAGACATCACCGAAAAGTCGTTCGAAGGCAAGTGGAAGATCATCTACTTCTACCCGAAGGACTTCACCTTCGTCTGCCCGACCGAAATCGTTGCCTTCGCCAAGCTGAACGGCGACTTCGCCGACCGTGACGCGATCGTGCTGGGTGGCTCGACCGACAACGAATTCGTCAAGCTGGCATGGCGCCGCGAACACAAGGACCTGAACAAGCTGAACCAGTGGCAATTCGCCGACGTGACCGGTTCGCTGATCGACCAGCTGGGCGTGCGTGACCACGCTGCCGGCGTTGCCCTGCGCGCGACCTTCGTCGTCGACCCGGACAACGTGATCCAGCACGTTTCGGTGAACAACCTGAACGTCGGCCGCAACCCGGATGAAGTCCTGCGTATCCTGGACGGCCTGCAAACGGACGAGCTGTGCCCGTGCAACCGTGCCGTTGGTGGCGCCACGCTGTAATCTGCTGTCCGTCGCCAGACGCCGTGGCGATCCGCGGAGGGCCCTGCCCTCCGCTCCAAAACCCGCTTGCGCGGGTTTTTTGAGCCCCGATCGATAGGAGAAATAAATGGAATTCCTCAGCACGATTAAGAATTGTATCCCCGATTACGCCAAGGACATCCGCCTGAACGTGGACGGCACCATCGCGCGCTCTTCGCTGGAAGGCAACGATGCGGTGGGCGTGGCGCTGGCGGCGGCATTCGCGGCGCAGAGCAAGGTGCTGGTGGATGCCATCCGCAATGCCGGCGTGCTCTCGCCCGAGGAAACCAACGGTGCGCTGACCGCGGCCGCGCTGATGGGCATGAACAACACCTGGTACCCGTACGTCGAAATGGCCGACGATCCGGACCTGGCCACCCAGCCCGCCGGCCTGCGCATGAACGCATATGCCACGCATGGCGGCGTGGACAAGCGCCGGTTCGAGATGTACGCGCTGGCCGCGTCGATCGTGGGCAAGTGCCATTTCTGCGTGAAATCGCACTACCAGCTGCTGAAGAACGAACAGGGCATGTCCGCGCAGCAGCTGCGCGACGTCGGCCGCATCGCCGCGGTGATCGTGGCGGCTGCCAACGTGATCGCAGCCCAGTAAGCCGTCTATAGAGCGCCCCCGCGCCTTCCCGGGGCCGTTGCGATACTCTTGCGCGGCCCCGTAGCACAGCAGCCGGCAGCTTCCCAGTGGGAATTGCCGGCTGTTCCCATCCCGCAACCGTGGCGGCGCCAGCGCTGCACTTGCGCGGCGATCGGCCTACAATCCAAGGCAGGACACGCACTGCACACCTGCCATGACCTTGCCTTCACCGACTTCTCCCCGCTTCCATTACCGCCTGGCGGCGGTGCACGACTGGGGCGATATCGCCGCAGTCACGCAGCAAGCCTATGGGCAGTATGAGCTGGACATCATGGAAGACTGCCGCGCCTCGTTCCAGCGTGGCATGCAGGCGGTGCTGGCGACCAGCAACCCGGACATGGAATGGTGGGTGGCCGAGACCGAGCACGGCATCATGGGCGCGGTGCTGTTCTGCCACCCGGGCGCCACGCTGCCGGCGCTGGACGGCAGCACCATCACGCTGACCCAGCCGGAAGCGCGGCTGCTGTCGGTCAGCCCGCAGGCGCGCGGCATGGGGCTGGGGCGCACGCTGATGCAGATCTGCATTCAGCGCGCGCGCGATATCGGCTCGCCCACGCTGCTGGTGCGCACCATGCCGGAAATGGCCTCGGCCAACCGGCTGTGCCAGCAGATGGGGTTCACCAAGCGCACCGAGGCCGGCGCGCGCACCGGCGCCATGGCGCGCCTGATCGACTACACCTACGCCATCACGCCGGAAGACGCCCCGGCGCCAGACGCAGGGCGTCCGTAGCTGCAGTTCAGTCCTGCACCCCGGTCACGGAAGCGCGCCAGACCAGCACCGCGGCCTGCGCCACGATGCCTTCCTGGCGCCCTTCGAAGCCAAGCTTCTCGTTGGTCTTGGCCTTGACGTTGCAGCGCCCCGGCGCCAGACCGAGGTCTTCAGCCAGGTTGGCCACCATCGCGCCGATATGCGGCGCCAGCTTGGGCGCCTGTGCGATCACGGTGGCATCCACGTTGCCGATTTCATAGCCCGCCGCGCGCACGCGGCGCGCCGCCTCGCGCAGCAACACGCGGCTGTCGGCACCGGCGAACTGCGCGTCGGTGTCGGGAAAATGGCGGCCGATATCGCCCAGCGCGGCCGCGCCGAAGAGCGCGTCGGTGACCGCGTGCAGCAGTGCATCGGCATCGGAATGGCCCAGCAGGCCGCGGTCGTGCGGGATTTCCACGCCGCCGAGGATCAGCTTGCGGCCGGGCACCAGCGCGTGGACGTCATAACCCTGTCCCACCCGGATATCGAAAGGCATCATGCGATTACGCTCCCTTACGCATTGTATGCGGCAAGGGCGCGGCGCCCTTGCCATCATCGCCCAGCAGCACTTCGGCCAGTGCGAAGTCCTCCGGGTAAGTCACCTTGAAATTGCGCAGCGAGCCGTTGACCAGCCGCGGATGCAGCCCCAGGCGCTCGATCGCGCTGGCTTCGTCGGTCACCACCGCACCGGCCGCCAGCGCGTCCTGCAGCGCCTGGCGCAGCACGCCCAGGCGGAACATCTGCGGAGTCTGCGCCTGCCACAGCCCTTCACGCGACACGGTGGAGCCGATGCGGGCGTCGCCCTGCGCGCGTTTCAGCGTATCGGGCACCGGCACCGCCAGGATGCCGCCGATGGCCGCATCCGGGTCGTCGTCGCCGTCGCTTTCCACCGCGCGCACCAGCGCGTGGATCATCGCCGGGGTCAGGCCCGGGCGCGCCGCGTCGTGTACCAGCACCCAGTCGGAGTCGGTCGCGCCGAGCTGGGCCAGGTGATGCAGGCCCGCCAGCACCGAGGCATGGCGCGTATCACCACCGACAAAGGCGGTATCGAAGCGCAGCCCGGCAAAGACGGCAGCACCGAAGCGCGATTCCAGCGGCATGTCGTCGGGCGCCAGCACCAGCGCGGTGGCACTGATGGCGTCGCACGCCGAGAATGCCGCCAGGGCGTACCAGATCATCGGCCGGCCGGCCACGGTCTGGTATTGCTTGGGGACGGCGCCGCCGGCGCGGCTGCCGGTACCGGCACAGGGAATCAGGGCAAAGCGGCGAGCGGACACGGCATCGGCATGGAGTGAAAGAGGCGCGGGCGCCTGCTGGCCAATGCGGCCAGCGGGGCAACCGGTGCGCATTCTATAATACGGCCCTTGCCCGTCGCCATGCCGCGCCAGCTTGCGCGGCAGGTGCAACGGGTGGCGCCCCCGCGCCTGCTGTACCCTTGCCGTACCCTGTCACGACCCCCGCCCGCAATGCCGGCGGGGTGTCGTCGTTTTGAACGCACGCTGCCGACATGCCTGACGCCACGCCCACCCTACCCTTCGTCAACCTGCCGCTGGTCAAGCCAGGCCTGCGCCACAGCGTCGCCGGCCTGCGCGGCTCGGCCGATGCACTGGCGCTGGCCGCCTACGCGCGGCAGCACCGCGAGCGCGTGCCAATGCTGGCGGTGGTGTGCTCCCACGCCGTCGACGCCCAGCGCCTGGCCGAGGAAATCCCCTGGTTTGCGCCGGAACTGCGCGTGCGCCTGCTACCCGACTGGGAAACCCTGCCGTACGACAGCTTCTCGCCGCACCAGGACCTGGTGTCCGAGCGCCTGGCCACGCTGCACGACATCCAGACCGGGCAATGCGACGTGATGCTGGTGCCGGCCACCACCGCGCTGTACCGGCTCGCCCCGCCCGCGTTCCTGGCGGCCTACACCTTCTTCTTCAAGCAGGGCGAGCGGCTGGACGAAGCGGCGCTCAAGGCCCAGTTCACGCTGGCCGGCTACGAGCACGTCAGCGCGGTGATGCGTCCCGGCGAATACAGCGTGCGCGGCGGCCTGATCGACCTGTACCCGATGGGCTCGGCGCTGCCGTACCGGATCGACCTGTTCGGCGACGAGGTCGAGACCATCCGCGCCTTCGATCCCGACACGCAGCGCAGCCTCTACCCGGTCAAGGAAGTGCGCCTGCTGCCGGGCCGCGAGTTCCCGCTCGACGAAGCCGCGCGCACCGCCTTCCGCGGCCGCTGGCGCGAGGTGTTCGAGGGCGACCCGACCAAGTCGACGATCTACAAGGACATCGGCAACGGCGTCCCGTCGGCCGGCATCGAGTACTACCTGCCGCTGTTCTTCGAGCACAGCGCGACGGTATTCGACTACCTGCCCGCCGACACGCAACTGGCCTTTGCCGGCAATGTCGATGAAGCCGTCCGCCGCTTCTGGGCCGACACCACGCAGCGCTACAACTTCATGCGGCACGACCGCGAGCGCCCGCTGCTGCCGCCGGCGGACCTGTTCCTGTCCGAGGAGCAGTTCTTCGTCGCCGCCAAGCCGATGGCGCGGCTGGTGCTGCAGCCAGAGCCCTCGGCGGACCAGCCGGTCTTCTCCGCCCTGCTGCCCGATGTCTCGGTCAACCGGCGCGCCGACGACCCGCTGGTCAACCTCGAAGCCCTGCTGCTCGACAAGCAGACGCGCGTGCTGATGTGCGCGGATTCCGCCGGCCGGCGCGAAACCCTGCTACAACTCTTTGCCGAAAGCGGCCTGCGCCCGCAGCCGGTGGACGACTTTGCCGCGTTCCTCGCAGGCGAAGCGCATTTCTCGATTGCGGTGGCGCCGCTGCAAAGCGGCTTCGCGCTGCCGCAAGCGCAACTCGCATTTGTCACCGAGGCCGAGCTGTACGCCGGCACCGCGCGCCGCGCCGGTCGCCGCAAGCAGGAACAAGCTACCGCCGTCGACTCGATGGTGCGCGACCTGGCCGAGCTGAAGATAGGCGATCCGGTGGTGCACAGCGAGCACGGCATCGGCCGCTATCAGGGCCTGGTCACGCTGGACATGGGCCAGGGCGACGAAGAATTCCTGCACCTGGATTACGACAAGGGCAGCAAGCTGTACGTGCCGGTGCATCAACTGCACGTGATCTCGCGCTATTCCGGCGCCGATCCGGATACCGCGCCGCTGCACCACCTGGGCTCGGGCCAGTGGGACAAGGCCAAGCGCAAGGCCGCGCAGCAGATCCGTGACACGGCGGCCGAGCTGCTGAACCTGTACGCGCGCCGCGCCTTGCGCGAGGGCTTTGCCTTCCCGCTCTCGCCCAAGGACTATGAGACCTTTGCCGAGAGCTTCGGCTTCGAGGAAACGCCCGACCAGGCCGCCGCGATCGCCGCGGTGATCGCCGACATGACCTCGGGCAAGCCGATGGACCGGCTGGTGTGCGGCGACGTCGGCTTCGGCAAGACCGAGGTGGCGCTGCGCGCCGCCTTTGTCGCGGTGCTCGGCGGCAAGCAGGTGGCGATGCTGGCGCCGACCACGCTGCTGGCCGAGCAGCATTTCCAGACGCTGTCGGACCGCTTTGCCGAATGGCCGGTGCGCATCGTCGAGCTGTCGCGCTTCAAGACCAAGAAGGAAATCGACGCGGCCATCAAGCAGATCAACGAAGGCACCGTCGACATCGTCATCGGCACTCACAAGATATTGTCCGACCAGGTCAAGTTCCAGCGCCTGGGGCTGGTCATCATCGACGAAGAACATCGCTTCGGCGTGCGCCAGAAGGAAGCGCTCAAGTCGCTGCGCGCCGAGGTCGACGTGCTGACGCTGACCGCCACGCCGATCCCGCGCACGCTGGGCATGGCGCTGGAAGGCCTGCGCGATTTCTCGGTGATCGCGACCGCGCCGCAGAAGCGGCTCGCGATCAAGACCTTCGTGCGGCGCGAGGAAGACGGCGTGATCCGCGAGGCCATCCTGCGCGAGCTCAAGCGCGGTGGCCAGGTCTACTTCCTGCACAACGAGGTCGAGACCATCGAGAACAAGCGCGCCAAGCTGACCGAGCTGGTGCCCGAGGCGCGCATTGCCGTCGCGCACGGCCAGATGCACGAGCGCGAGCTGGAGCGCGTGATGCGCGACTTCGTCTCGCGCCGCGACAACATCCTGCTGTGCACCACCATCATCGAGACCGGCATCGACGTGCCGACCGCCAACACCATCCTGATCCACCGCTCCGACAAGTTCGGTCTGGCGCAGCTGCACCAGCTGCGCGGGCGGGTCGGGCGCTCGCACCACCAGGCCTATGCCTACCTGCTGGTGCATGACGTCGATGGCCTGACCAAGCAGGCGCAGCGCCGGCTGGAAGCGATCCAGCAGATGGAAGAACTGGGCTCCGGCTTCTACCTGGCCATGCATGACCTGGAGATCCGTGGCGCCGGCGAAGTGCTGGGCGACAAGCAGTCCGGCGAGATCCACGAGATCGGCTTCCAGCTCTACACCGACATGCTCAACGCCGCGGTCAAGGCGCTGAAGGCTGGCAAGGAGCCCGACCTGATGGCGCCGCTGGCCGCCACCACCGAGATCAACCTCGGCACGCCGGCGCTGCTGCCCAACGACTACTGCGCCGACGTGCACGAGCGGCTGTCGCTGTACAAGCGGCTGGCCAATTGCGAGACCGCCGAGCGCGTGGACGATATCCAGGAAGAGCTGATCGACCGCTTCGGCCGCCTGCCGGCACAGGCGCAGGCGCTGGTGGAAACGCACCGCTTGCGCATCGCCGCCGCGCCGCTGGGCGTGCGCAAGATCGATGCGGGCGAGGCCACCATCAGCGTGCAGTTCGTGCCGAATCCGCCGGTGGATGCGATGCGCATCATCGACCTGGTGCAGAAGAACCGCCATATCAAGCTGGCGGGGCAGGACAAGCTGCGCATCGAGGCCAAGATGCCGGACGTGGCGGTGCGCGCGCAGACGATCAAGCATACGTTGCGGCAACTCGCGTAAGGATGGCGGCGGGCGCATGGACTCTGCGAGCGCCCGGGTGTAGCATCAAATCCTTAACAGGTTAGTGATAGCGCCCCCATGCACGCTCAAGCCGCCCCCGCCCGCCAGACCGCCTCCGAAGCCAAGCGCGGCAGCGCGCTCGAATGGACCCAGCGGCTGGTCGCGTACGACACCACCAGCCGGCATTCCAACCTGGGGCTGATCGAGTCGGTGCGCGATCATTTCCTGGCAAAGGGGCTGAAGCCACATCTGAGCTACAACCCGCAGCAGGACAAGGCCAACCTGTTCGTCACCGTGCCTGCGGCCAACGGCGCTACCAACGGTGGCATCGTGCTGTCCGGCCACACCGACGTGGTGCCGGTGGACGGGCAGGACTGGACCACCGACCCGTTCAAGGCGGTGATCCGCGACGGCAAGCTGTATGGCCGCGGCACCTGCGACATGAAAGGTTTTATCGGTACCAGCCTGTCGCTGCTGCCCGCCATCCTCGACGCGAAGCTGCGCGAGCCGGTGCACTACGCGCTTTCCTTCGACGAAGAGATCGGGTGCATGGGCGCGCCCTATTTGCTGGCCGAGCTGCGCAACCGCGGCGTGACGCCCGGTGGCTGCATCGTCGGCGAACCGACCAGCATGCGCGTGATCGTCGCGCACAAAGGCATCAACGCCTATCGCTGCTGCGTCAAGGGCCAGGCCGCGCACTCGTCGCTGACGCCGCGTGGCGTCAATGCGATCGAATATGCCGCGCGCCTGATCTGCTTCATCCGTGATATCGCGGATGAATTCAAGGCCAACGGTCCGTACGACCAGGCCTTCGACGTGCCCTATACCACCGCGCAGACCGGCACCATCCAGGGCGGCATCGCGCTGAACACCATCCCGGCGCTGTGCGAGTTCGTGTTCGAGTTCCGCAACCTGCCTGGGGTAGATCCGGAAGCGATCTACGCGCGCGTCCATGCGTATGCCAATGACGTGCTGCTGCCGAAAATGCGGGCCGAGCATGCCGATGCCGACCTGACGCTGAGCAAGATCGCCGCCGCGCCGTCGCTGGACGTGGCCGAGCAGGCAGCGATCACGCAACTGGTGCGGGCGCTGACTGCGGACCGTGACACCAACAAGGTGGCCTACGGCACCGAAGCCGGGCTGTTCCAGCGCGCCGGCATTCCGGCCGTGGTGTGCGGCCCCGGCGATATCCAGCAGGCGCACAAGCCTGACGAGTTCGTCGCGCTCGACCAGCTGGCCGCGTGCGAGGCCTTCCTGCACAAGGTGGTCGACAGCCTGCGCGTGACTGACTGACTTCATCGACCCCGCCTTGCGCCCCTCTCCCGCGGGCGAGGGGAAAAACCGACAGCTTTTGCCGGCACGCTGCAGTCTGGCGTGCCGTTGCACTGCCAGCATCAAACCAACAACAACGAAGGAGATCCTGCATGGCTGTCCGTCACACCGCATCCCGTTCCACCGCCCGCTTTGCCCTCGCTGGCCTGGCCCTCGCCACCGGCCTGCTCTGCAACACCGCGCAGGCCCAGGCGCAAGCCACGCCCGCCGGCGCCGAAACCCTGCACGCCCAGATCGAATCCCGCGCCAAAGCCGTCGAAGCCCAGCTGATCGCCTGGCGCCGCGATATCCACCAGCACCCGGAACTGGGCAACTACGAGACCCGCACCGCGAAGCTCGTGGCCGACCACCTGCGCAAGCTCGGCATGGAAGTGAAGACGGGCGTGGCCAAGACCGGCGTGGTGGGCGTGCTCAAGGGCGGCAAGCCGGGCCCGGTGGTGGCGCTGCGCGCCGACATGGATGCGCTGCCGGTCAAGGAACGCGTGGACGTACCGTTCGCGTCCAAGGCCAAGGGCCAGTACCTGGGCAAGGAAGTGGACGTGATGCACGCCTGCGGCCATGACACGCACGTGGCAATCCTGATGGCGACCGCAGAAGTGCTGGCCGGCATGAGGGACCAGTTGCCGGGCACGGTGAAATTCATCTTCCAGCCCGCCGAGGAAAGCCCGGCGGACTTCGAGCCCAACGGCTCCAACACGTGGGGCGCCAAGCAGATGGTGTCCGAGGGCGTGCTGGACAACCCGAAGGTCGACGCCATCTTCGGGCTGCACGTCACCAGCGGCATCGAATCCGGCAAGTTGGGCTGGCGCAGCGGCGCCTCGATGGCCGCGGCGGACCAGTTCTGGATCGACGTCAAGGGCCGCCAGACGCACGGCGCGCGGCCGTGGGGCGGGATCGACCCGATCGTGGTCGCGTCGCAGATCGTGATGGGCCTGCAGACCATCCAGAGCCGGCAGGTCAACGCCATGCTGGAGCCTTCGGTGATCACCGTGGGCACCATCCACGGCGGCAACCGCATGAACATCGTGCCGGAAAAGGTCGAGATGATGGGCACGGTGCGCACCTATGACGAAGGCATGAAGAAGGACATCCATGCCCGCATGAAGCGCACCACCGAGGCCATTGCCAGCAGCGCCGGCGCCGAGGCCAACTTCCGCGTGGTCGAGCTGTACAACGCGACCATCAACCAGCCTGCGCTGACCGACAAGATGGCGCCAACGCTGATGCGCGTTGCCGGCGACGGCAACTGGATGATCACACCCAAGGCCACCGCCTCCGAGGACTTCTCGTTCTACCAGGAGAAGGTGCCGGGGCTGTTCTTCAACCTCGGCGTGACGCCCAAGGGGCAGGATGTGAACAAGGCGCCGTCCAACCACTCGCCCGAGTTCTATGTGGACGAGCCGGCGCTGATCAACGGCGTGCGCGCGCTGTCCAGCCTGACAGTGGACTATATGGTGATGGCGCAGCGCTGAGCGGTTCGCCCGGTGCGGGCCGGCGGGGCTACAATAGCGATTTTTCCGCTTGCAGCCCCGCGTTGCCGCCACGCCGCCATGCGGCGAGCGCCCGATCCTCTTCTGTCATGCCCCTGATCCTCCAGAGCACCGCCCCGCTTTCCGCCGCCGACCTCGACACCGTCCGCACGCTGGCCCGCGCCTCCGAACTGGTGCCGCGCAGCGACACCGTGGCTGCCGCCGAGGACTGCGCGCCGCTGACGCCGGCGCTGCGCGATGCGCTGGATGACTTCTGCGGCCCGCGCGCGATCGACTGGGCAGTGGTGCCGGCCGGGCGCCGCCTGTCGGACTTCCGCCTGGTGGCGATGGACATGGACTCGACGCTGATCACGATCGAGTGCATCGACGAGATCGCCGACTTCTGCGGGCTCAAGGCCGAGGTCTCGGCCATCACCGAAGCCGCCATGCGCGGCGAGATCACCGACTTCAACGAAAGCCTGCGCCGCCGCGTGGCGCTGCTCAAGGGCCTGGACGCCAGCGTGCTGGACCGCGTTTATGAAGAACGCCTGCGCCTGTCCCCGGGCGCCGAGCGCATGCTGCAGACCGTGCAGGCGCTGGGCCTGCGCACGCTGCTGGTGTCCGGCGGCTTCGTGCATTTCACCGAGCAGCTCAAGGCGCGGCTGAAGCTGGACTTCACCCGCGCCAATACGCTGGAAATCGTCGACGGCAAGCTGACCGGCAACGTGGTCGGCGAGATCGTCAATGCCGACGTCAAGGCCCGCACCGTGCAGGAAGTCTGCGCGCAGATCGGCGCCACGCCGGACCAGGCCATCGTCATGGGCGACGGCTCCAACGACCTGAAGATGATGGCGGTGGCCGGGCTGTCGGTGGCCTTCCGTGCCAAGCCGGTGGTGCGCGCGCAGGCCAGCGTCGCCTTCAACCACGTTGGACTTGACGGCCTGCTGGCGCTGTTCCCGCACTGATCCATCGGGCAAGGTTCGCCCCGCGGGGCGAGCCGCCACGCCGCCGAGCGCAAGCGGCACGGTCAGCCATTCGCAACCTCGGCTGCCCTCCCGATGTGACGAATACCCCTGTTTCCGCCAGGCCCCGCCACAATCCGCTTGCGCGCCAAAATGCGAATCATTATCATTAATGTTTTGATTCGCTGACATTTCCCCATGCAAGTTCTGGCCGCCCTCCTCGGGCTGGCAGCGGCGGCGTGCCTGTACCTGGCCTCGCCCAACCAGGTCCTGCTGCCGACCGGCGCGGTCGCTCAGCCGCGCGTATTGGGCTGGCTCGGCCTGCTGCTGGTGATCCTGAGCACCTGGCTGTGGAGCACCACTGACAGCTGGGCCGTCGCCATTGCCGCCACGCTGGCGACAGTGCCGTGCGCCCTGTCGGCATGGCCATTCGTCGGCATCTATGTCGACCGCAGGCGCCAGGCGGCGCGGAGGCAACGGGCATGAGCGCGGTCCCGACCACAATCGGCACCAAATGGCTGGCCGGCACGCTGCTGGGGCTGCCGCTGGCGGTGGCGCTGTGCACGCTTGCAATCCTGTGGCTGCCGGGAGGCTGGGAAACCGGCTTGGTGGCTGCCGTGGCGGCCTGCCTGCCGGTGTGGGTCGCCATCATCAGCTGCAGCCTGCTGTTCCGCTCCAGCGCCTCCGCATGGCTGTGGCTGGGCGGCGCCAACCTGCTCTGCTTCGGCACGCTGTGGGCGCTGCGGCTGGCCGGCATGGCACCGGCGGCGCTGAAGGCCATGCAGGGCCTGCCCACCACCTGAGATCGCCGTCATGAAAACCGCAACCCTGCGCCTGTACCAGACACTCCATACCTGGGTCGGCCTGATGGCCGGCTGGGCCCTGTTTATCGCCTTCTTTGCCGGCGCTGTCACCGTCTTCCACCACGAACTGCACGTGTGGCAGTCGCCGTCGCGGCTCAAGGGCAATGTGCCGGTCGAGGCCAAGGCCGAGCCGGCCGCGGTCGACCGCGTTATGCAAAAGCTGGTGACGATCCATCCGGAGGCCGCCGCCAGCGCCTACGTGATCATGCCGTCCGAGGGCGAGCCCAATATCTCGGCCTACTGGCAGGACAAGGCCGGCGAGTGGCAGATGACCACCGACGCGCGCCTGGCCGGCGACGCCGCGATGCAGCGCGATACCTCGCGTGACCAGGTGATCGGCGAGCTGTCGGCCTTCCTGAACAGCCTGCACTACTCGCTCGGCATCCCGGTGGGCGGCATCTACTTCATGGGCGCGATCTCGGTGCTGTACGGACTGGCGCTGGTATCGGGCGTGCTGCTGCACCTGCCGCGCCTGAAGAAGGACCTGTTCGCGGTGCGCCCGGGACGCAACCTGAAGCGCTTCTGGATGGACACGCACAATGTGCTGGGCTTGTTCAGCCTGCCCTTTCACCTCATCTTTGCCATCACCGGCGCGCTGTTCTGCCTGTCGCTGGTGCTGATGATGGTGTTCAACACGCTGACCTTCGACGGCCGCCTGTTCGAGGTGGTGCCGCGCAACACCACCGCGGTGCCGGAAGTCACGGCGGCCGGCCGCGCAGTGCCGACTATGCCGACCGAGGCGCTGGTAAAGATCGCCCGCGAGCACGGCGGCGAGCGCTTCACCCCCGAGTCGTTCCGTTTCCAGCGCTACGGCGACGCCAACGCCGTGGTCGAAGTGCGCGGCACCAGCACGCAGGCGCTGGGCAATCTGGGCTCGGTCGGCATCCATGCCGCCAGCGGCGAGCCCAACGCCGGCCAGCTGACAGCCAACCAGACCGCGGGCGCACGCGACGGCAACCACGGGCTGCACAGCGCACTCTATGCACTGCATTTCGGCACCTTCGGCGAACTGCCGGTGCGCCTGGTCTACCTGCTGGCCGGGCTGGCGGGCGCCTTCCTGTTCTATTCGGGCAACCTGTTGTGGATCGAGTCCCGCCGCAGGCTGCGCCAGGCCGAGCAGCCGCGCGTGCACCGCCTGCTGGCGCAGGCCACGGTGGGCGTCTGCATCGGCTGCTGCATCGGCGTGGCGCTGTGCTTCCCGGCGGCGCTGCTGTGGCCCGGGCGCGCGGTCAGCTACACGTACTTCACGGTGTTCGCCCTTGCCTGTGCGTGGGCGCTGCTGCGCCCGCCGGTGCGCGCCGCGGTCGAACTGCTTTGCGTGGCCGCGCTGGCCTCACTGACCGTGCCGCTGTCGAATGCGATCCTGACCGGCGACCACCTGCTGCACGCGATCCTGAGCGGGCACTGGATCATCGCCGGCTTCGACATCGGCGCGATCGCGCTGGCGGTGGGCTATGTCGCGCTGGCGCGTGCCACGCAACGCCGGGCGCGCAGCGGCCCCGCGGAGTCGGTATGGGCGCTGCCGCGCGCGGCACAGGCCACCCGGGCCACCCAGGCCGCCGCCAAGGCGATGCCGAGGGCTGACACGCCCTGAGCCGCACCAGCACCGCAATGCAAAACGGACGCCGCGGCGTCCGTTTTGTCTTTGGGTCGGCGGCAAGCCGGTCGCTGCCCTACACTACCTGAGCCCCACCACAGAGAGCCCGACTGCCATGGAATCGACCTTCCACCAGTTTTCCGAACTATTCGCCCAACTCGGCCTGCCGTCCGATGAGGCCAGCATCCGCAGCTTTATCGGCACGCACGCGCCGCTGCCCGATGATGTCGAGCTGGCCGAAGCGCCCTTCTGGACGCCCGCGCAGTCCGCGCTCCTGAGCGACGAGCTGCTCGACGACGCCGACTGGGCCGAAGTGGTCGACCAGCTCAACCTGGCGCTGCGGCAACCGACCTAGCTGGCAAGCTGCGTCTCCATCGCCTGGCGCAGGTCGGCGATCAGGTCGCGCGTGTCTTCCAGGCCGATATAAAGCCGCACCAGTTCGCCGGTGTCCTGCCAGCCGGCCGGTGGCCACGTGCCCGCCGGGCGCATGGTCGGCACGTGGTACGGCACCGCCAGGCTGTGGGCGCCGCCCCAGGACCAGCCGATCGCGAACAGCTGCAGCGCCTCGACAAAGGCATCCACCTGCTTGCGCGAGTAGCGCGCGCGCAGGATGATCGCGAACAGCCCGCTCGCGCCCGTGAAATCGCGCCGCCAGTTGGCATGCCCGGGGCAGTCTGGCAGCGCGGGATGCAGCACGCGCGCCACCTCCGGCCGCTGGCACAGCCACTCGGCCACCTCGCGCGCGGCGCGGTCATGGGCGGCGAGACGCACCGGCATGCTCGGCAGCCCGCGCAGCACCAGGTGGCAGTCGTCGGCGGACACGCCCCACCCCATCAGCATGCGGGTGCGCCTGAGGCGGTCGTGCAGTGCATCGTCGCGCGTCAGCACCGAGCCCATCAGCACGTCGCTGCCGCCGGACTGGTATTTGGTCAGCGCCTGCACCGAGATATCGATGCCCTTGTCGAACGGACGGAAATAGACGCCGCCCGACCAGGTATTGTCGATCGCGGTCAGCACGCCGCGCGCCTTGGCCGCGGCCACCATGGCAACGATATCGGGCACTTCCATCGTCACCGAACCCGGCGACTCCAGCCAGATCAGGCGCGTGTTGGGGCGGATCAACGCGGCGAAGCCGGCGCCGTCCATCGGGTCGTAGTAGCGCACGCTTATGCCGAAGTCGCGCGCCAGCCATTCGCCGTGGTCCCGATTCGGGCCATAGACGTTGTGCGGCACCAGCACGTCGTCGCCGCTCTTGAGCAGCGCGAAGTACACCAGCGAGATCGCCGCCAGCCCGGACGGCTGCAGCAGCGTGTGGCGCGCGCCTTCGATCAGCGCCAGGTGTTGGCACAGCGCCTCGCTGGTCGGGGTAGCGTGCAGGCCGTAGCGCCAGTACGTGGTGGCGCCATCGCCCTGCGCGCGCAGTTCAGCCAGGTTGCGGAACACTACGGTCGAGCCGCGGTGCGTGGCGGGAGAAAATGAGGCAAAGCCGGGCGCGATCTCCAGCTCGGGCTGGACTGCGACGGTCTGCAGGTAATGGGGGCGGGACGCGGGCTTGTCGGATGGCGAATCGGACACGGCGGATTCCTTGCTGGTGCCGTCCGGACGGCGCAATACCGCCAGGGCTTCGCGCGGGCCGGTCAGCAATGAGACGGGATGAGCCTTCGAGCTTACCAGCAAATGCCGGCCGCGCCACCGGCAATCGTGGCGACCCGCACCGCAAGCAGGGTTACCAACCGGAAATCGAGGACTTCGGCGGCGGCGGCGCGTAGGTGACGCCGCTGTTGGGCGTCATGTCGAACGGGGGAATCACCAGCACGCCCAGCGGCCGGATAAAGAACGGCAGCACGATGGCCGGGTTAAAGGCGTCGGTCCAGGTGCCGCGCACGGCGCCGCTGGCGTCGATATTGCCCTCCCAGTTGCCCGACACGCGCTTGCCGTCGTCGGATTCTTCCATCAGGAAGGCACCGTTTTCCCACTCGCCGGCCAGCAGCCGGACACCTGCGCCGCGGCCGGTGTATTCGCCGCGCACGCTGTCACGCTCGTCGGGCTTGGGGCCCAGGCGCAGCCGCACCGGCTGGTCGCCGACCTTGCCAACGTAGACCGGCAACGATGAATATTCCGAACGGGGCGCCAACGGTTTGGGCGCCCCGGTGGACAATGAAGCGCCGCGCCGGGCTTCGCCATCGCGGATGGCCTGGTTGATGCCCAGGCCTTCCCCGCCGCCTGACGCCGTTCCCACAGGACCGGTCGACAACTCGGTGTCAGGCGCCGCCTGCGCCGCACCCGCCAGGGCGAACACGGCAGCCAGGGCCGGAATGGTCTTTGTCAGCAAAGCCAGGCGCAAGGCGTACCTCAGATCCGTTCGAAGATGGCGGCAATGCCCTGCCCGCCGCCGATGCACATCGTCACCAGCGCGTAGCGGCCCTGCACGCGTTGCAGCTCGTGCAGCGCCTTCACCGTAATCAGCGCACCGGTGGCGCCGATCGGGTGGCCCAGCGAGATGCCCGAGCCGTTCGGGTTGACCTTGGCCGGATCCAGGCCGAGCGCCTTGGTCACCGCGCAGGCCTGCGCGGCAAAGGCCTCATTGGCTTCGATCACGTCCAGGTCCGACACCTGCAGGCCGGCACGCTCCAGCGCGATCTTGGTCGCCGGCACCGGGCCGATGCCCATGGTCTTGGGGTCGACGCCGGCATGGCCGTACGACACCAGGCGCGCCAGCGGCTTCAGGCCGCGGCGCTCGGCTTCGGCGCGCTCCATCATCACCACCGCGGCGGCGGCGTCGTTCAGGCCCGAGGCATTGCCGGCCGTAACCGTGCCGTTCTCCTTGACGAAGACCGGACGCAGCTTGGTCATGTCGTCCATGGTGGCGTCATGGCGCACGTGCTCGTCAGTGTCGAAGGTGACATCGCCCTTGCGGCCCTTGGTCACCACCGGGACGATCTGGTCCTTGAAATAGCCGGCCTTGATCGCGGCCGAGGCGCGGCGGTGCGACTCCAGCGCGGCCTCGTCCTGCTGCGCGCGCGAGATGTCGTATTCCTTGGCGACGTTCTCGGCGGTCACGCCCATGTGGATGCGGTGGAAAGGATCGTGCAGCGCGCCCAGCATCATGTCGACCAGGCCGGCATCGCCCATGCGGGCGCCCCAGCGGGCCGCCGGCGCCAGGTACGGCGCGCGGCTCATGCTCTCGGCACCGCCGCCGATGGCCACGTCGGTATCGCCCAGCAGGATGGTCTGCGCGGCACTGATGATGGCCTGCAGGCCCGAGCCGCACAGGCGGTTGACGGTCAGGGCGGGTGCGTTGGTCGACACGCCGCCGTTGACGGCCGCGACGCGGCCCAGGTACATGTCGCGGGGTTCGGTCTGGATCACGTTGCCGAACACCACATGGCCGACGTCGTCGCCCGACACCTGGGCGCGGGCCAGCGCCTCGCGCACCACCAGCGCGCCCAGTTCGGACGGCGCCACGTCCTTCAGGCCGCCGCCAAAGGTCCCGATCGCGGTACGAACACCGCTCACCACTACGACTTCACGCGTCATGACTTGTCTCCAGGGGGGGTTATGTTGCACCGCACAGTATAGCGGGACGCCGGAGGAATCGAACGACCGTACTTTTACCTATTCGACTGCTCGGTTCAGACTTCGCCCCACAGGTCGTGCCCGTCGGCACCGGTGATCTTCACGTCGACGAATTCGCCGGCGCGATAGCGCTGCGAGGTGCGTTCCGGCGGCGCGATATAGACCAGGCCGTCGATCTCGGGTGCATCGGCGGAGGAGCGGCCGATGCCGCCATCCTGGTTGAGCTCGTCCACCAGCACGCGCAGGGTCTGGCCGACCTTGCGCTGCAGGCGGCGTGCCGACACTTCCTCGGCCACTTCCATGAAGCGCGCACGACGTTCCTCACGCACCTCGTCGGGCAGCGCGCCCGGCAGGTCGTTGGCCGTGGCGCCCTCAACCGGAGAGTAGGCAAAGCAGCCGACGCGATCCAGCTCGGCCTCGGCGATAAAGTCGAGCAGCGTCTGGAACTCGGCCTCGGTCTCGCCGGGAAAGCCTGCGATAAAGGTACTGCGGATAGTCAGCTCCGGGCAGATCTCGCGCCAGGCGCGGATGCGGTCCATGGTCTTCTCGGCATTGGCCGGGCGCTTCATGCGCTTGAGCACGTCCGGATGCGCATGCTGCAGCGGCACATCCAGGTACGGCAGCACGTGGCCCTGCGACATCAGCGGGATGATCTCGTCGACGTGCGGGTACGGGTACACATAGTGCAGCCGCACCCAGGCGCCGTACTGCGCCGCCAGTTCGCCCAAAGCTGCCACCAGTTCAGTCATGCGGGTCTTGAGCGGGCGGCCGTTCCAGAAGCCGGTGCGGTACTTCACGTCTACGCCGTAGGCGCTGGTGTCCTGCGAGATCACCAGCAGTTCCTTGACGCCGGCCTTGAACAGGTTCTCGGCCTCAAGCATGACCTCCGCCACCGGGCGCGACACCAGGTCGCCGCGCATCGACGGGATGATGCAGAACGAGCAGCGGTGGTTGCAGCCCTCGGAGATCTTCAGGTAGGCGTAGTGCTTGGGCGTGAGCTTGATGCCGGCCGCGGGGACCAGGTCGGTAAACGGGTCGTGCGGCTTGGGCAGGTGCGTGTGCACCGCCTGCATTACCTCGCCCAGCGCGTGCGGGCCGGTCACGGCCAGCACCTTCGGGTGCACCGAAGACACGATGTCGTGACCCGCGGCATCCTTCTTGGCCCCCAGGCAGCCGGTCACGATGACCTTGCCGTTCTCGGTCAGTGCCTCGCCGATGGCATCCAGGCTCTCCTGCACGGCCTCGTCGATAAAGCCGCAGGTGTTGACCACGACAAGGTCGGCGCCGTCATAGGTGCCGCTGATGGCGTAGCCCTCGGCGCGCAGCTGGGTGATGATCTGCTCGGAGTCGACCAGGGCCTTGGGGCAGCCAAGCGAAACGAATCCCACACGCGGACTATGGTCTTTCTGGGTCGTTGATTCTGAAGGGTTTTTCACAGTGCAATCCGAATGTGGGGCAAGCGGGCGGGACATGGCCGCCAGGATTTAAGCCAATCAAACATTTTAACCGTTCGCCATGATTTCTCGGCGCCTGACTCCACACATGGGGAAGCAGAAGGCGGCAACGCCGCATCATTCCCGCGCGGAAGCGGCCCCTGGCAGGCTTTCCAGCACACCCTGGATCTCGAGGGAGTCATGCATGCGCCGGATCGCGGCATGTAGCTCGGCGGCCTGCGGCCATGTGCGTTTGAGATAGCTGAGCCACAATTTGACGCGCCCGTGCTCGTGGCAAGAGGCGATACGGGCATGGAGCTTCTTCAGGTAGGCAGTGATCTGGCGCAGCACGAGCGGCCATTCCTCCGCGGACGGCGTGCTGTCCATCAGTCCGCGGATCCGCAGCGCCAGGAAGGGATCGGACACGGCGCCTCGCCCGATCATCACGTCGGCACAGCCGCTGACGTCCCGGCAGCGCTCCCAGTCGGCGACGGTCCAGACTTCGCCATTGGCAATGACCGGCACGTCCACGGCAGTCGCAATGCGCGCGATCCACTCCCAGTGGGCCGGCGGCCGGTAGCCATGATCGCGCGTCCGGGCATGCACCACGAGAGAGGCCGCGCCGCCTTCCGCCAGCGCGGTGGCACAGTCGAGCGCCAGCGACGTATCCGAGACCCCCAGCCGCATTTTTGCCGTCACGGCGATGTGCGCCGGCACCGCCGCGCGCACGGACGCAACGATCTGGTTCAGCAGTTCAGGGTTCGCCAGCAGCATGGCGCCGCCGCCGTGACGGTTGACGACTTTTGCGGGACAGCCGAAGTTCAGGTCGATCCCATGCGGCGACAGGGTCGCGGCATAGGCCGCATTGCGCGCCAGCCATTCCGGATCGCTGCCCAGCAGCTGGATCACCATCGGCGTACCGCTGCGGGTATAGCCGCCGTCCAGGATCTCAGGGGTATCCCGCTCGTAGACGCGCGCGGGAAGTAGCGAGCCTGTCACGCGGACGAATTCGGACACGCATCCGTCGTATCTGCCGGTGTCGGTCAGTACGTCGCGCAGGACATAGTCGGCAAGCCCCTCCATCGGGGCGAGGAACAGCCGGCTCATATTCAGGACTGCGCCAGGCAGCGTGCGCCGGCTTCGCGGGCGGGCAACGGGAAGTGACGGTGGATTCTGGAGGGCATCGGGATTCGCGCTTTGCAGGCGAGTCCGCTAGATGAGCCGCCAGTTCAGGAGGGCAGCATTTTACCTGCTTTGGGCGTTGCGCCGCTGGTCGTACCGGGAAGTACAGCGAAGCACGCAGCGGAACCGGCGGACCGGCCGGCCCGCCACTAACAACTCTTACTTCTTGTCCGGCTGGTTGAACGGGAAGGTCCCGAACATATTCTTGGCCTGGCTCTGCATCTGCTCCTGCATCTGCACGAACAGGTTCTTGCTCTGCTCGATGTAGTTGCTCATCATGCCCTGCATCATCGGGCCCTGCATGTTCATGAACTGCGACCACATGTCGGGGCTGAAGGCTTCGCCGGAATACAGGCCCTTGGAGTTCTCGGCCAGCTTGTTCTGGATGTCGATGAAGGCCTGGATATTCTTTTCCAGGTAGGTGCCCATCATGCCCTGCATGGCATGACCGTAGAAGCGGATGATCTGCGACAGCATGGCGCTGGAGAACATCGGCACGCCGCCGGTCTCTTCTTCCAGGATGATCTGCAGCAATATGCTGCGGGTCAGTTCATCCCCAGACTTGGCGTCGACGACCTTGAACTCCTCGGAATCCATGACCAGCTGCTTGACGTCGGCCAGGGTGATGTAGGTGCTGGTCTGGGTATCGTAGAGCCTGCGGTTGGGATACTTCTTGATCAGTCGCTCTGCGCCTTTTTTGGTCGTGGCCATCGGTGCTCTGTCCTTGTGTCGTCTGTTTGCGCGCTGCTGCACCGCATGGGGTGCAGTGCGCAAATCGGTACCGCCTGCGCCATCTGCTTATTGTCGTGCCGGCCTTTTTGCGGACTTTTTGTGGCCTTTCGCGCATGGCTGCGCGTTGCGGCTCAAAACCTCGCCCCCGCGAGGGCTGCGCTGCACGACTATGGTGCTGGCTACGCCGCTGCCCTGATTCTATGCCCAACAAAGCACTAAGAAAAGCGGACAGGGTTAAGGAAAACCCGGTGAATCCGCGCAAGAACGGTCGAAAACCGCCCTCGCGGAAACGATTCGCGGGCCGTGGCGGCCCGCGAAACAGGCGGCGAAATAAAGCGTCCGCCGCCTTGTGCGCCGCGCTGGCTGCACCGCAAAAACGCGGGCGCCGGCGCGGGCTGCCGGACTCGCCGGCAGGTCAGCCCATGTGCAGGCCGCCGTTGAGCGAGAAGTCGGCGCCGGTCGAGAAACCGGATTCGTCCGACGACAGCCAGGCGCAGATCGAAGCGATCTCTTCCGGCTCGCCCAGGCGCTTGACCGGGATCGTCCCGACGATCTTGTCGAGCACGTCCTGGCGGATCGCCTTGACCATGTCGGTGGCGATATAGCCGGGCGACACCGTGTTCACGGTCACACCCTTGGTCGCCACTTCCTGCGCCAGCGCCATGGTGAAGCCGTGCAGGCCGGCCTTGGCGGTGGAGTAGTTGGTCTGGCCGAACTGGCCCTTCTGCCCGTTCACCGACGAGATGTTGACGATACGGCCCCAGCCGCGGTCCGCCATGCCGTCGATCACCTGCTTGGTGACGTTGAACAGCGAGGTCAGGTTGGTGTCGATCACCGCATCCCAGTCGGCGCGGGTCATCTTGCGGAACACCACGTCGCGGGTGATGCCGGCATTGTTGATCAGTACGTCGACCTCGCCGACCTCGGCCTTGACCTTGTCGAATGCCGTCTTGGTCGAGTCCCAGTCAGCCACGTTGCCTTCCGAGGCAACAAAGTCGAAGCCGAGCGCCTTCTGCTGCTCGAGCCACCTTTCACGGCGCGGCGAATTGGGGCCGCAGCCGGCCACCACACGAAAGCCATCCTTGGCAAGCCGCTGGCAGATGGCGGTTCCGATACCGCCCATGCCGCCGGTCACATACGCAATGCGCTGAGTCATGTCCACTCCTTGATTGGCTCTTCGTTATCGTCAACGGGTCCGCGCCAACCGCGCGCGGCCCCGGAAAACCCCTTCCTTAGTTGCGCTCGACTGCCAGCGCCACGCCCATGCCGCCGCCGATGCACAGCGAGGCCAGGCCCTTCTTCGCGTCACGACGCTTCATCTCGTGCAGCAGCGTCACCAGGATACGGCAGCCCGACGCGCCGATCGGGTGGCCGATGGCAATGGCGCCGCCGTTCACGTTGACCTTGGAGGTATCCCAGCCCATCTGCTGGTGCACTGCCAGCGCCTGCGCGGCGAAGGCCTCGTTGATTTCCATCAGGTCCAGGTCCTGCGGGGTCCAGCCGGCGCGCGACAGGGCGCGCTTGGAGGCCGGCACCGGGCCCATGCCCATCACCTTGGGATCGACACCGGC
This sequence comes from Ralstonia pickettii DTP0602, assembly GCA_000471925.1. Classification (NCBI taxonomy): domain Bacteria; kingdom Pseudomonadati; phylum Pseudomonadota; class Betaproteobacteria; order Burkholderiales; family Burkholderiaceae; genus Ralstonia; species Ralstonia pickettii. The sequence continues at coordinate 1,517,280 of CP006667.1, read as the reverse complement.
GTTGGCGTAGCTCTTGATCGTGGCCAGCGGCGTCAGGCCCAGTTCCTTGGCCTTGGCGGCCGACATCACCACCACCGCGGCGGCGCCGTCGTTCAGGCCCGAGGCGTTGGCGGCAGTCACGGAGCCAGCCTTGTCAAAGGCGGGCCTGAGGCCGGACATGCTGTCCAGCGTGGCGCCCTGGCGCACGAACTCGTCGGTCTTGAAGGCCACCGGGTCGCCCTTGCGCTGCGGGATCAGCACCGGGACGATCTCTTCGTCGAACTTGCCGGCCTTCTGCGCGGCTTCGGCCTTGTTCTGCGAGCCGACCGCAAATTCATCCTGCGCCTCGCGCGTGATGCCGTATTCCTTGGCCACGTTCTCGGCGGTGATGCCCATGTGGTACTGGTTGTACACGTCCCACAGGCCGTCGACGATCATGGTGTCGACCAGCTTGGTGTCGCCCATGCGGAAGCCGTCGCGCGAGCCCGGCAGCACGTGCGGCGCGGCGCTCATGTTCTCCTGGCCACCGGCCACCACGATCTCGGCCTCGCCGGACATGATGGCGTTGGCGGCCAGCATCACGGCCTTCAGGCCCGAGCCGCACACCTTGTTGATGGTCATGGCCGGCACCATCGCCGGCAGGCCGGCCTTGATCGAGGCCTGGCGCGCGGGGTTCTGGCCCGAGCCGGCGGTCAGCACCTGACCCATGATGACTTCACTGACCTGGTCGGGCTTGATGCCGGCGCGCTCCAGCGCGGCCTTGATGGCGATGGCACCCAGCTCGGGCGCCGGGATCTTGGCCAGCGAGCCGCCAAATTTGCCTACTGCGGTGCGAGCCGCGGAAACGATGACAACGTCGGTCATGTCTAGTCCTCTCGAAGGAAAATGGGGGAACCTGCGGTCTTGCCGGCGACGCCAGGGCGCACGCCGGCGATCACGCAAGCATCATGCCTTGGCTTTGACGTAACGCCCAGGCGCGGGTTCGATAGCGGGATGGCGCGCATTGCCATACTCGGCGGGCGCCGCGCGCTTGGCGCCGGCCTGGCCTGCAAGCCATGCGGTCCAGTCCGGCCACCAGCTGCCGTGGTGCTCGGTGGCGCCGGCCAGCCATTGCTGCGGCGACTCCGGCAACGCATCGTTGGTCCAGTGGCTGCGCTTGTTCTTGACCGGCGGGTTGATCACGCCGGCGATATGCCCGGACGCACCCAGCACGAAGCGCAGCTTGTTCTTCAGCAGCGCGGTCGAGGCATAGGCGGCGGTCCACGGCACGATATGGTCCTCGCGCGAACCGTAGATATAGGTCGGCACGTCGATGCTGGCGAGGTCCACCGGTGTGTCGGACACCGTCAGCTTGCCCGGCACCTTGAGCTCGTTCTGCAGGTAGGTATGGCGCAGGTACCAGCAGTACCACGGCCCCGGCAGGTTGGTGGCGTCGCCGTTCCAGAACAACAGGTCGAACGGCACCGGCGTGTTGCCCTTCAGGTAGTTGTCGACCACGTAGTTCCACACTAGGTCGTTGGGGCGCAGGAACGAGAACGTGTTGGCCAGCTCGATGCCGCGCAGCAGCGAGCACGGCCCACCGGCGCCGCCGCCGATCGTGGCTTCGCGCAGCTGCACGTGGGCCTCGTCGACAAAGACGTCGAGGATGCCAGTATCGGCAAAGTCCAGCAGCGTGGTCAGCAGCGTCAGGCTGGCCGCGGGCTTCTGGCCGCGCGCGGCCATCACCGCCAGCGCGGTGGAGATGATGGTGCCGCCCACGCAGAAGCCGAGCACATTGATCTTGTCCTGGCCGCTGATGTCCTGAGCGACTTCAATGGCGCGGATGGCGGCGTGCTCGATGTAGTCGTCCCAGGTAGTCCCGGCCATGCTGGCATCGGGGTTGCGCCACGACACCAGGAACACCGTATGCCCCTGCTCCACCGCATGCCGCACCAGCGAGCTTTCCGGCTGCAGGTCGAGGATGTAGTACTTGTTGATGCACGGCGGAACCAGCAGCAGCGGGCGCGCATGGACCTTGTCGGTCAGCGGCTTGTACTGCAGCAGCTGGAAGTACTCGTTCTCGTAGACCACCGCGCCTTCGGTCACCGCGACATTGCGGCCGACCTCGAACGCGGTCTCGTCGGTCTGCGAGATCTTGCCGCGCGTCAGGTCTTCCAGCATGTTGCGCACGCCGGCGCGCAGCGATTCGCCGCCGGATTCGATCAGCAAGCGCTGCGCCTCGGGATTGGTGACCAGGAAGTTCGCCGGCGACATCGCATCGACCCACTGCGAGATCGCGAAGCGGATGCGCTGGCTGGTCTTGGCGTCGGCCTCGACGGCGTCGGCCAGTTCGGTCATGGCACGCGCGTTGAGCAGGTAGAACGCGGCGGCGAAGCGGTACGGCATGTTGTTGCGCCACGCGTCGCCGGCAAAGCGCCGGTCATGCAGCGGTCCGGCGGCTTCGGGCTTGCCCTCGGCCATGGCCTGCCACAGGACCGAAAAGTCCTTCATGTAGCGCTTCTGGATATCGGCCAGCTGCGCTGGCTCGATCTTGACGCCCGCCAGCGCGTCCAGGCCAGGAATGCCCGGAGCGGCCGCGTAGCCGTTGCCTTCAGTACCCTGCCACTGGCGGGACCATTCCAGCCATGTGGCTGGATCGAATGGCCCCGGCGTGAACTTGAACGGTTGGGACTTGCCTTCCTGAGTGGAAGCTGCCGCACCTTTGCCGGTTGCCATGATGTAATTGTCTCTCTGCCGTCACTGTATGAACCGGCTCCGGGCATTGCCCTGGCCGGCACTATTGCATAGGGTGATGCTATCCGGATGGACCCGGCTTCGCCCTCCCCCGAATGGGGCGGGTTGCCGGCACATCGGCCCTGGAACCTGCGGAAGACGCCCGCCGCACACAATGACATCAAATGCGGTCGCGCTTTCCGCCCATCCCGATAGCGGCTCCCTTTTTGCCGACTGCCGCGGGCGCTCTGGCTGGGAGCACCATGCGGTATGCTTGCCGGCAAAAACCTGGGAATCATCAGCGATTCCGAAACATTTGAAGCCATTGTTGCCTTGCAACGTACGCAATGTCAATGCGGGAATCCGTCCCGCGCCGAATGCGCTCGCCGACCTACCGGACGGTATGCCGCGCGCGCATCTGCCAGGGCCGTCGAGCATAAGCGAGAAGGATGAAATTCTGATGTACATCGTGGCCATTGGCTGGCTCTATGTGGCGCTGATGATGGCGATCACCGAGCACAACGTGGTGGCGGGAATTGCCACCTTCCTGATGTATGGCATGGCGCCGGTGGCGCTGGTGCTCTACATCATGGGCACGCCGGGCCGGCGGCGGCGCAAGGCCGCGGCCGAGCGCGCGCAGGCCGCAGCAGTTGCAGCGACCGAGGCCAGCGATGCCACGCCGGCACAAGCGGACGGCGCGGCCAAGGGCAAGGACGACTAAAAAAGGACCCGGATCAGTCCGCGAGCCAGACCAGGCTCGCCATGCGGCCAGTCACGCCGTCGCGGCGGTAGGAGTAGAAGCGTTCCGCATCGGCCACGGTGCATGCGTCGCCGCCGTAGACCTCGGCGCAGCCGGCACGCGCCAGCCGCGTGCGTGCGAGCGCGTAGATGTCGGCCAGGTATTTGCCGGGCGCTCCGGCGCGGAAAGCAGCCGCCACTGCGGCCTGTTCATCGGGGCGCGCCTGCGCGAGGAAGGCATCGCGCACTTCAGCCCCGACCTCGAAGGCATCCGGGCCGATAGCTGGCCCGAGCCAGGCCAGCCAGCGCATATCACCGCCTCCTGCGGTGGCCTGCATCCGCGCCAGCGTGGCCTCGATCACGCCGTTGCACAGGCCGCGCCAGCCCGCGTGCGCGGCACCCACCACGGTCCCCTGCGCATCGCACAGGAGCACGGGCAGGCAGTCCGCCGTCATCACGGCGCAGACGTGGCCTGGCGCCACCGCCAGGCTCGCGTCGGCCTTCGGCACGGGATCGCCGGGTGCCACCACATGGTCGACCGTCGCCACCGCGCAGCCATGGACCTGTTCGAGCCATCGGGGCATCGACGGCAGTAGCGCGGCCAGCCGTTCGCGATTGCGGGCCACGTCGGCCGGATCGTCGCCGACATGGGTGCCGAGGTTAAGGCCGCCCGGAGCACCGCCGGCAAGGCCGTACGGCCGCTTGCTGACGCCGCCCTGGCGCGTGGTCGACACCGCGCGCACGCGCGCCGGCGCGGGCCAGTCAGGGACCAGCCATGCGGGCTCAGGCGCGCTCATCGTCTTCGTCGTCACTGTCGTCATCCTCGCCAGCGTATTCCCAGTGGGCTTCGCCGCCTTCCCAGACCTCGTCCCAGGCTTCGTCCTCATCCTCCGCCTGCGCGCTTTCAAAGTCCAACGCGTCGATCAGCGCCTGCAGGTCGTCGGGCGGCTGCGCCGTCCACGACATGTGCCGGCCGGTGGCCGGATGCACCAGCCCGAGCTTGCACGCATGCAGCGCCTGGCGCTCATATGGCACCGGCAACGGCACGCGGATCGCCGGGCGCTGGCCGCGCTGCGTGGCGCGGAAGTAGACCGGGTCGCCCACCAGCGGATGGCCGATCGATTCGAAGTGCACGCGGATCTGGTGCGTGCGCCCGGTCTCGAGCTTGCACATCACCATCGACACGAAGCCGCGCCCGAGCGGCACCGTGGCCAGCGTGCGGAAATGCGTGCGCGAGGGCTTGCCGCTGGCGGTATGCACGATCGCCATGCGCGTGCGCTCGCGGGGGTCGCGGCCGATGGGCGCGTCGATGGTGCCTTCGTCATAGGTGCGGCCCCACACCAGCGCGATATACGTGCGCTTGACCGTGCGCGCCTGCAGCTGGCGCACAAGATCGGTCTGCGCTGTCAGCGAGCGCGCCACCACCATCAGGCCGGAGGTCTCCTTGTCGAGCCGGTGCACGATGCCCGCGCGCGGCAGCGCCGTGGCGGCGGGGTCGCGGTGCAGCAGCCCGTTGAGCACGGTGCCGCTCCAGTTGCCGGCGGCGGGATGCACCACCAGCCCGGCAGGCTTGTTGATCACCAGCAGCGTGTCGTCTTCATAGACCACGTCCAGCGGCACGTCTTCGGGCGCAAAGGCCGACGATTCCGGCGCGGCCTGCGGCTGCACCTCGATGCGGTTGCCCATCTGCACCGCATCGCGCGGCCGGCGCACCTGGCCATCGACGCGCACGGCGCCGCTTTCGATCCACTGCTGCAGGCGGCTGCGCGAAAACTCGCTAAAGTGACGCGCCAGCAATTTATCGAGCCGCTCGCCATGCGCGGCACTGTCCACCTCCAGCGACAGGGTCACGCCCGCTTCGGCGCCAGGCGCGGCACTCGCCGGCGCGCCTTCGGCGAGGTCTTCGAATTCCTCGGGATCGGCCAGGGACGCGGCTGCGCGCACCCTTTCCGGGGGGAGTCCTCCCACGCCATCTGCCGGGTCGGCTTGGGGCTGGGGGCTTGGGCTATAATGCTTGACGCTATTTTTCTTCATCCGGGATACGATTGCCCATGCAATTGCAGAGCATGAAACGCGCGCGCTGGCGCACGACAATTGGAGCGGTTCTGCTCGCAGGCGGCTGCGTCATGCTGTCAGCATGCGGCCTGCTAGCGGACCAGCCCGACGAAACCGCCGGCTGGTCGGCCAACAAATTATATTCGGAAGCCAAGGACGCACTGGATGGCGGCGACTACACGCGCGCCGTCAAGCTGTATGAAAAGCTCGAGGGCCGCTATCCGTTCGGCCGCTACGCGCAGCAGGCACAGATCGATACCGCCTACGCCAACTACAAGGACGGCGAGACCGCGGCCGCGCTGGCAGCCATCGACCGCTTTATCCAGCTGCACCCGAACCACCCCAATATCGATTACGCCTACTACCTGAAGGGCCTGATCAACTTCAACGACAACCTGGGCTGGCTGGGCCGCTTCTCCGGCCAGGACCTGAGCGAGCGCGACCCCAAGGCCGCGCGTGCCGCCTACGACGCGTTCAACACGCTGGTCACAAAGTATCCGGACAGCAAGTACACGCCCGACGCCGCGCTGCGCATGCAGTACATCGTCAACTCGCTGGCCCAGCACGAGGTCCATGCCGCGCGGTACTATTACAAGCGCGGTGCCTACCTTGCTGCGGTCAACCGCGCCCAGCAGTCGCTCAAGGAATACGACGGCGCACCGGCCAACGAAGAAGCGCTGTACATCATGATCCGCTCGTATGACGCGATGGGCATGAAAGACCTGCGCGACGATACCGCCCGCGTGATGGAGCACAATTTCCCCAACAGCGACTTCATCAAGTACGGCGAGCGCCGCAAGGACAAGTCCTGGTGGGAAGTCTTCTGAGGCTTGCCGGCCAGCGGCCATGAAAAAACGGGACGTGTCGCAAGACCGTCCCGTTTTTGTTTGTGCCTCGCCCTCAGGGCACCAAAGCCGTCATTCCTCTGGCGCGTCCTCGCCGCCGGTTTCAGTCTCGGCACCAGCCCGGGCTGTCTCCGCCCCGCGCAACGACTCCAGGAAACGCACCACCGTCGCCGCTTCGCGCGTGCGTGTGAACGGCGGCAGGCTCTGCCAGATCTGGCGGCCATAGGGCTTTTCCACCAGCCGCGTATCGAAGATCGCCAGCACGCCGCGGTCCGACTCCGAGCGGATCAGCCGCCCCGCCCCCTGCTTGAGCGTGATCACCGCATGCGGCAGCTGGTGCACGGCGAACGGGCTCAGGCCCTTCTTCTGCAGCACTTCCATGCGCGCGGCCAGCACCGGGTCGTCAGGCGGCGCGAATGGCAGCTTGTCGATGATCACCAGCGACAGCGCCTCGCCGCGCACGTCCACGCCCTCCCAGAAGCTCTGGCTGCCGACCAGCACCGCATTGCCCAGCTCGCGGAAGCGATCCAGTAGTTCGGTGCGGCTGGCCTGGCCCTGCACCAGCAGCGGCAGGTTCAGGCCGCGCTCGGCAAAGGCGTCGTAGAGCAGGTCCGAGGCGCGCTGCACCGCGCGCAGCGTGGTGCACAGCAGGAAGGTGCGCCCGCCGGCAGCCTCGATCAGCGGCAGCGCGGCCTGCACCACCGCATCGGTGAACTGCGGCGATTGCGGCGCCGGCATGTCGCGCGGCACGTACAGCAGGCCTTGTTTCGCATAGTCGAAGGGGCTGGGCAGCGTCAGCGAGCGGTCCTTGTCGAGCCCCAGCTGCGCGGCGTAGTGGGTGAAATTGCCCTTCACCGACAGCGTGGCCGAGGTAAAGACCCACGCGCGCGGCTGGCCGTCGCGCTGGCGCGTGAAGATCGGCGCGATCGAAAGCGGCGTGCGGTGCAGCTGCACGGTATGCGAGAACACCTCGACCCAGCGCACCGTCTCGGGGCCGGCAGGGACCGCAGGGACTGCCGCGGCCTCTCCCTCTCCCTCGGCCGCTTGCGGCGCCGGGGCGGCCGCGGCTTCGCTGCGCCACGCAGCCAGCTTGTTGGCCAGTTCCAGCGCACGGCGGTGGCATTGCTGCAGCGACTCGGCGCGCTCGGCCTGGCTTTCCAGCATCTCGACGAAGTCTGACAGTGCCTCGTCCAGCGCATCCAGCGTTTCGTTGAAGGGCTCGGCGATGCGGCGGTCGGCCTCGATCTGGCCGAGCGCCAGGCGCGCGTTGTCCTTGGTGAAGGCGAGGCGCAGGTCGCGCGCGGCGCGTTCCAGCGGCGCGCCAAGCTGCACCCAGTCCACCGCATCGCGCGCATGCGACAGGCCCTCGGCCACGGTATCGCGCGCAAGCTCGAGCAGCTGGCTGGTCGACAGCGTCTCGCCGAAGAACAGCGTCGCGGTCTCGGGCAGCTGGTGGGCTTCGTCGAAGATCACGGTGTTGGCCGCCGGCAGCAGCTCCGCCATGCCGGTATCGCGCAGCACCACGTCGGCAAAGAACAGGTGGTGGTTGACCACCACCACGTCGGCCTGCTGCGCTTCCTTGCGCGCGCGCATCACGAAGCAGTCTTTGTAGAACGGGCACTCCGAGCCCAGGCAGTTGTCGCGCGTGGACGTTACCATCTGCCAGACCGGCGCGTTCTCCGGCACGGACGCCAGCTCGGCCTTGTCGCCGGTCGAGGTTTCCTTGACGAAGCGGCCGATATCCCGCAGCCACGCCGCATCCTGGCGCGACGCCAGGCGCCCGTTGGCCTGTGCTCGTTCCAGGTGGTAGTGGCAGACGTAGTTGGCGCGGCCCTTGAGCAGCGCCACCGACACCGGTACGTTCAGCGCATGGCGCACCGTGGGGATGTCGCGCAGGAACAGCTGGTCCTGCAGGTTTTTGGTGCCGGTGGAGAGGATCACCTTGCCGCCCCACAGCATTGCCGGCACCAGGTAGGCGTAGGTCTTGCCGGTGCCGGTACCGGCCTCGACGATCACGGTGTCGCTCTCTGCGATCGCGCCGGCGACGGCCTCGGCCATCTTGTGCTGCGCGGCGCGCGGGCGGTAGCCAGGGATGGCCTGCGCCAGCGTGCCGGTATCGGCAAAGATGGTGCCCAGTTCGGCGCCGCGGCTGGCGGTGGCGTCGGCGGGCGCGGCGTGTGCGGGCGCCTCGGCGTCGGTCACTTCGACGGCATCGGACAGCTCAGGGGAATCGGGAAGGTCGGACAAGGCTTGGGGGGGGAATTATGTAGGCCGCCGGACAAGGCCGGCGGCGATCGGTGCGGCGAGCGCGGCTGCGCTCAGGCCGGCACGTCGGGTTCGAGCTGCAGCTGCAGCAGCGTGATGGCGTCCTTCAGCTTGAGCCGGCGCTTCTTCAGCCGGCGTAGCTGCAGTTCGTCATGGACTGCGTCGCTGGCCAGCCGGTCGATCAGGAAGTCCAGGTCGCGATGCTCGATCTGCAACTCCATGATGCGCCGTTCGAGGGTGTTCAGGTTGCTGTCCATATGCGCCTCCGGTGCGCAGTCACGTACCGCCGCCTCAGAAGCCGAACGGGCGCGGTGCCGACGCCGGGTTCTGCTGCTCCTTCGCCTTGGCGCGACGCTCTTCCAGCTCCTTCTGGCGCTGTTCCAGGTCGCGCTGCTTGGCCTCGTACGCCTTCACGTTCTCCTGGCGCTGCTGGGCCTGCGCAGCGCCCTTCTGCTGCGCCTCTTTCATGCGGGCGTCAGACTGCTTCTGCTGATATGCCTGCGCGTTGGCGGCACGCTGCGGCGCTTCGCCCTGGCGTTGCGCATCGCGCAGCTGCTGCTCCTGCTGCTTCTTTTCGAAGGCTTCGCGGCTGGACTGCTCGCTGGCGGCGCGCTTCGGCTGGCTGGCCTCGAACTCGGCACGGCGCAGCGCCTGTTCGCGGTCGCGCTCGGCGGCACGGTGGGCGCGCTCGGCCTCGCCGACTTCCAGCTCGCGCGTGCGCAGCACCTGCAGCTCCCCACGCTGGATTTCCTTGGCCTGGTCGATGCAGCGGTTGACGAAGAACTTGCCGTAGCACTCGTGCTCGGCGGCGGCAAAGCGATAGTTGGTCCAGGCACGCGAATCGCCGATGGCCTTGCGTTCGGCGGCGAAGTCGCGGGTGGCGCCGGCGCCAGCCACCGGCGCGGCGGCCGGGGCCGGCGCCTGCGCGAGCACCTCGCGCACCGGCATCAGCGCGGCGCAGGCGGCCACGACCAGCGCTGGCAAGGCGATGCGGGCATGGGACGGGAAGGTTCGGGGCACGTTGGCGAGCGTGGGCATGGCCAGGATGGCCGCCTCGGAGGCGGCCGGCGATGTGGCCTTGGCGGCGGCCGGACGGGGCTTGACGATCATGACGGGATTCTAGCATCCGGGCCGCGTGCCGGCCTGCCTCCGCGGCCACCTCGGGGCACTGCGCGGGGCCCCTGCGGGGCATAGCGCCGGCCGCACCGCGCGCCCCCCGGCGCGGATCGGACGTGCGCGCGGCGCCGCCCGCCGCACCCGCCCGCCGCACCTGCATGCTGCACCCGCGTGATGAGCCGCCGCGCGCTTGTGGCAAAATGCCCCGCTTTCGACTGACTGCGTTTCCCGCCGCGTTCCCGATGTCCAACCTGCCCGCATCCGTCTCGCAAAAGATTGTGTCGCTCATCGCGGCCGAGCTGTCCGTCCAGCCCCGCCAGGTCGCGGCCGCCGTGGCGCTGCTCGACGAAGGTGCCACCGTCCCCTTCATCGCCCGCTACCGCAAGGAAGTGACCGGCAACCTGGATGACACGCAGTTGCGCAACCTGGAAGAGCGCCTGCTCTACCTGCGCGACATGGAAGACCGCCGCGCGGCCATCCTGGCGTCGATCCAGGAGCAAGGCAAGCTCACGCCAGAACTGCAGGCCGCCATCGAGGCCGCTGAAACCAAGCAGACGCTGGAAGACCTCTACCTGCCCTACAAGCCCAAGCGCCGCACGCGCGCCCAGATCGCGCGCGAATGCGGGCTGGAGCCGCTGGCGCAGACCCTGCTGGCCGATCCCACGCTGGACCCGCAGACCGAAGCCGCCAAGTACGTCAACGGCAACCCGACCGCCGACGGCGGCGTGCCCGACGTGAAGGCCGCGCTGGACGGCGCGCGCGACATCCTGTCGGAACAGTTCGGCGAGACCGCCGAACTGCTCGGCAAGCTGCGCGAACACCTGTGGACCAACGGCGTGGTCGCGTCAACCGTGATGGAAGGCAAGGAAACCGCCGAGGAAGAGAAGTTCCGCGACTACTACGCCTACAGCGAAACCATCCGCACCGTACCCTCGCACCGCGCGCTGGCGCTGTTCCGCGGCCGCAATGCGGGCGTGCTGATGGTCAAGCTGGGGCTGGGCGAAGAACAGGACGCGATGGTTCCGCACTCGTGCGAAGGCATGATCGCGCGCCACGTCGGCATCCAGAACCTGGGCCGCCCGGCCGACAAGTGGCTGGGCGACGTATGCCGCTGGTGCTGGCGCGTCAAGGTGCAGCCGCACCTGGAAACCGAACTGCTGACCCAGCTGCGCGAAACCGCCGAAGGCGAAGCCATCAAGGTGTTCGGCCGCAACCTGCATGAACTGCTGCTGGCCGCGCCGGCCGGTCCCAAGTCGGTGATGGGCGTCGACCCCGGCATCCGCACCGGCTGCAAGATCGCCGTGGTCGACAGCACCGGCAAGCTGCTGGACACCGCCACCATCTACCCGCACGAGCCGCGCCGTGACTGGAACGGCTCGCTCGCCACGCTGGCGCGCCTCGCGAAGCAGCACAACGTGGCGCTGGTGTCGATCGGCAACGGCACCGCCAGCCGCGAGACCGACAAGCTGGTACAGGACCTGATGAAGCAGATGCCCGAGCTCAAGCTGACCAAGATCGTGGTCAGCGAGGCCGGCGCCTCGGTCTACTCCGCCTCGGAGCTGGCCGCCAAGGAATTCCCGGACCTGGACGTGTCGCTGCGCGGCGCCGTGTCGATCGCGCGCCGCCTGCAGGACCCACTGGCCGAGCTGGTCAAGATCGATCCCAAGTCGATCGGCGTGGGCCAGTACCAGCATGACGTCAACCAGCGCGAGCTGGCGCGCGCGCTCGACGCCGTGGTCGAGGACTGCGTGAACGCGGTGGGCGTCGACGTCAATACCGCCTCCGCACCGCTGCTGGCGCGCGTGTCGGGCCTGAACACGGTGCTGGCGCGCAATATCGTCGAGTTCCGCGATGCCAACGGCGCCTTCCCCAACCGCGTTGCGCTGAAGAAGGTGCCGCGCCTGGGCGACAAGACGTTCGAGCAGGCCGCCGGCTTCCTGCGCATCAACGACGGCGATAACCCGCTGGATCGCTCGTCGGTGCACCCGGAAGCCTATCCGGTGGTGCAGCGCATCCTGGAGCACATCAAGAAGGGCCTGCGCGACGTGATGGGCAACCGCGACGCGCTGCGCGGCCTGCCGCCGGAAAAGTTCACCGACGAATCGTTCGGCCTGCCGACCGTGCGCGACATCCTGTCCGAACTGGAAAAGCCCGGCCGCGACCCGCGTCCCGAGTTCAAGACCGCGACCTTCCAGGAAGGCGTGGAAGACGTGAAGGACTTGCAGCCCGGCATGGTGCTGGAAGGCGTGGTCACCAACGTGGCGGCCTTTGGCGCGTTTGTCGATATCGGCGTGCACCAGGACGGGCTGGTCCATATCTCGGCGCTGTCGAACAAGTTCGTCAAGGATGCGCACGAGGTGGTCAAGGCCGGCCAGATCGTCAAGGTCAAGGTGATGGAGGTCGACGTCAAGCGCAACCGCATCGGCCTGTCGATGCGGCTGGACGACGAGCCGGGCCAGACCCCGGCACGCGCCGGCGGCGACCGTGGCGATCGTGGTGGCCAGCGCAATGGCGGCAAGGGCTCCAACGGCGGCCGCCGCGAGCAGGAGCCGGCGGGCGCGATGGCCGCGGCCTTTGCCAAGCTCAAGCGCTGAACCGCGAGAGCATGGCAGGACGCCTCGCACGGGAAGCCGTGCGGGGCGTTTTTGGCTTCAGGCGCTGCGCACAATCCGCACTGCCAGGCCCTTGCCCGCCCCATCGGAGCGGTTCGCAAACGCGATCTCGAGCCCATGCAACCGCGCCACGCGCTGCGCGATGGAAATGCCAAGCCCGTGCCCGTGCTCGCGCTGCCCGTTGCCGCCGCGGAAGAAGCGGTCGCCCAGCCGGGCCAGCAGATCCGGCGCCACGCCCGGCCCCTGGTCGCGCACGGTGATGCCATCCGGCTGGAAATCGATCGTCACCAGCGCGTCTGGCGGACTGTAGCGGATGGCGTTGTCGAGCAGGTTGCGCAGCATCAGCGACAGCAAGTTGGCATCGCCCGCGATTGGCAATGGCGCCCGTCCCGCGCCGGGCCATTCCAGTTCCACGTCGACCTGCTTCTGCCGGGCCAGCCCGAGGCAGTCGGACAGCGCCTGCTGCGCGACCGGCACCCAGTTCACCGGCTGGCGCGACGGCAGGCCGGAAGCATCTTCCAGCCGGCTCAACGTCAGCAACTGCGACACCAGCCGCCCGATACGGTCGATGCCTGCGGCCACGTTGGCGCGTGCCTGGGCGCGCTCGGTCTCGTCGGGCGAACGCTCGGCGATCTCCCATTGCGCCTTGAGCGCGGCCAGCGGCGTGCGCATCTCATGGGCCGCGTCGGCGGTCAGGCGCCGTTCGTGTTCGATCGAGTCGGACACGCGCGCCAGCAGCCGGTTGGTCGCATGGACCAGCGGCACCAGTTCGCCGGGCACGGCCTCCAGGCTGAGCGGCCGGCGGTCCTCAGGCGTGCGGCCTTCGATATCCGCCGACAGCGCCCGCACCGGCGCCAATGCGCGCCGCATGAACCAGATCAGCAGCCCGATCAGCACCGGCAGGCCGGCGGCCCACGGCAGCACCTGCGCGGCGATATAGGACAGGATCAGCTCATTGCGCTCTCCGAGCTGCTGGCCGACGCAGACGCGCCAGCCGGTATCGGGGTCGGCGAGGTAGTACAGCCGCCACGGTTCCTTGTTGATGGTGATATCGGTGAAGCCCTTCACGCCCGGGGCGCGCGGCAGCAGGTCGCCCTCGGGATCGATATGCAGCGGCTTGCCGTCCGGCAGCCAGGCGGCGATGGCGAGATCGCCCAGGCCGGCATCGCCCTGGTCACCCTCCACCAGTTGGGGCAGCCTGGTGCGCGACGGCGCGGCGGCGACATCGACCAGCGGCACCACCGAATGCATCTGCAGCGCCATGCGCACCATGTCGGTGTCATAGAGCTCGTTGATCTCGTGCCGGGCGCGCACATAGGTCATGCCGATGGTCAGCAGCCACACCACCGGCGCCGCGATCAGGACCGCAAGGATCAGGCGGCGCTGCAGCGTCATACGCAATCCTCCGCCGCACCCAGCGTGTAGCCGGCGCCGCGGAAGGTGCGCACGATCTTGGGGTGGATCTTGCGGCGCAGGTGGTGGATATGGACTTCCAACGCATTGCTTTCCACGCCGCCCTGCCAGTCATAGAGCTTGTCGCGCAGGATGTCGCGCGTCAGCAGCCGGTTCGGGTGCGCCAGCAGCAGTTCGAGCAGGATGGCTTCGCGGCTGGTCAGTTCCACCGGCTGGCCCCGCCAGTACGCCTGGCGCGCGGCGGGATGGAATTCCAGTGCGCCGTGCTTCCACACTGGCGACGACAACCCCGCTGCGCGCCGGGTCACGGCGCGCAGGCGCGCGGCCAGTTCATCGAGCGCGATCGGCTTGACCAGGTAATCGTCGGCGCCGGCGTCGAGCCCGCCGACGCGGCTTTCAATAGCGTCGCGCGCGGTCAGCACGATCACAGGTATGCGGCAGCCACGCGCGCGCCAGCGTGCCAGCAGCGCCATGCCGTCCTCGCCGGGCAGCCCGAGGTCCAGCACCACGGCGTCGTAGTGGACGACGTCGAGCGCGTGGTCGGCTTCGGTGCCGGTGGCAAACCAGTCGACCGCATAGTCCAGCAGCTGCAGGCCGCGCCGCAGCCCGTCGCCCAGCATGGGGTCGTCTTCAACGATAAGAATTCTCATTTTTTCGGGTGATTGCCGGTGGGAACGGTGTTACGTGCCGGTCACGCGATCGCGCACTGCGTGGTGCGAGCCACGTATCGCGCCACCATTGTGCGCGGCCCGGCTTAATGTGCCATTAAGGTTAGCGGCCTATTCTCTGGCTCGCACTGCCAGGCACTTGCCCTGTTCAACGCCGCGCATGCCTGCGGCGTGGACAGCGTCACGCCGAAGCCCTCCCGCCGGACGCCGACGCCTGGCCCGATACCCTAGCCAGCACCCGCCCTTGCCGTCACACCCGCCTCCGGCCCACGCCGTTCCGCTACATCGTTCCGATCGCCTCGCCGCCGAGCCCGCGCTTGTCACCGCCCCGCCGGCCCTGCCATGGCCCGCCACCCGGGTGGCGGGCGTCCCCACGCTGGCGATAGCGCTGGTCGTGCTGGTGTTCGCGCTGGCCTGGTTCGGCACGCTGGGCGTGCGCCACCTGCTCGGTCCCGACGAGGGCCGCTACGCCGAAATCGCCCGCGAGATGCTGAGCACCGGCGACTGGGTCACCATCCGCTATAACGGCCTGAAGTACTTCGAGAAGCCACCCTTGCACATGTGGGTGACGGCAATCTCCTACTCGCTGTTCGGCATCGGCGAGTGGCAGGCGCGGCTGTGCGTGGCGCTGGCCGGCATCACCGGGCTGGGCGCGTCGATGCTGGCCGCGGCACGCTGGTTCGGCGCGCGCGCCGGGCTACTGACGGGACTGGTGCTGGCCAGTGCGCCGATGTGGAACGCCGCCGCGCACTTCAATACGCTGGACATGACGCTGTCCGGCATCATGGCCTGCGTGCTGGCGAGCATGCTGCTGGCCCAGCATCCCTCAGCAACGCCGGCCACGCGCCGCAACTGGATGCTGGCGTGCTGGGCGGCGATGGGCCTGGCCTTGCTGACCAAGGGGCTGGTGGGCCTGGTGCTGCCCGGCCTGGTGCTGGTGGTGTACACCTGCGTGACGCGCGACCTGGCGCTGTGGCGGCGCCTGCATGCGCCGGCCGGCATCGCGCTGATGCTGCTGGTGGCGGTGCCATGGTACTGGCTGGTGGCACGGCACAACCCGGAATTCCTGCGCTTTTTCTTTATCCACGAGCACTGGCAACGCTATACCTCGACCGTGCATGCCCGCAAGGGGGCGCTGTGGTACTTCGTGCCGCTGGTGCTGGGCGGCTTTCTGCCGTGGCTTGGGCTGCTGCCAGGCATGGTACGCGCGGTCCGGCAGCGTGCCGGTACCGCTGGCGCAGGCGGCGCGCGGCCGTTCCAGCCGGCACTGATGGCGGCGCTGTGGGCGGTGTCGATCTTCGTGTTCTTCAGCCTGTCGGGGTCGAAGCTGCCAGGCTATATCCTGCCGATGTTCCCGGCGCTGGGAATCCTGGCGGGCGTGGCGCTGGCGCGTACTGGCGAGCGTGCCTGGATCCTCCAATTGCGCGCGATGCTGGTCGTGGGCGCGATCGGACTACTGGCGAGCCCCTACGTGGCCACGCTCGATTCCAACAACACGCCCAATGCGCTCTACCGCGCCTATGCCGTATGGGCCGCGCTGGCGTTCGCGCTGGTACTGGCCAGCGCCGCGGCGGGTCTGTGGCTGCTGCGGCGGCGCGGGCGCATGGCCAGTATCACGGCGTATGCACTGGGCATGCTGCTGGCCTTCTCCATCGCCCTGCTCGGCCACGAAACCATCGGGCGCTCGGCGTCAGGCATCGACATGGTGGCGCCGATCGAGCGCGTGCTGCGCCCCGGCATGCCGCTCTATGGCGTCGGCATGCTGGACCATACGCTGCCGTTCTACCTGCACCATCCGCTTACCATGGTCGCGCAGGCAGACGAACTGTCGTTCGGCACCGAGCAGGAACCGCAGAAATGGCTGCCAACCGTCGATGCCTTCGTCGATGCCTGGCAGCACGGCCCGCGCGCCATCGCGCTGCTGTCGCCGCAGACCTTTGCTGAACTGAGCGCGCGCGTGCCGATGCACGTGGTCGCGCGCGACTGGCGCCGCGTAGCGGTCGCCAACTTCCCGATCGCCGACGCGCGCTAGCCGCGCCGGCGCATTCTGTTTTCCCATGCCATCGTCAAACGCAATGCAACGCAAGAAAGTACTGATCCTCGGCGTCAACGGCTTTATCGGCCACCACCTGACGCGCCGCATCCTGGAAACCACGTCGTGGGAGGTCTACGGCATGGACATGTCGGCGGACCGTCTGGGCGACCTCGTCGAGCACCCGCGCATGCACTTCTTCGAGGGTGACATCACCATCAACAAGGAGTGGATCGAGTACAACATCCGCAAGTGCGACGTGGTGCTGCCGCTGGTGGCCATCGCCACGCCCGCCACCTACGTGCGCGAGCCGCTGCGCGTGTTCGAACTGGACTTCGAGGCCAACCTGCCGATCGTGCGCGCCGCCGTGAAGTACGGCAAGCACCTGGTGTTCCCGTCGACCTCCGAGGTCTACGGCATGTGCAGCGACGACGAGTTCGATCCCGAGGCCTCGCCGCTGGTCTACGGCCCGATCAACAAGCCGCGCTGGATCTACGCCTGCTCCAAGCAGCTGATGGACCG
The DNA here is from genome assembly GCA_000471925.1 of Ralstonia pickettii DTP0602. NCBI lineage: Bacteria > Pseudomonadati > Pseudomonadota > Betaproteobacteria > Burkholderiales > Burkholderiaceae > Ralstonia > Ralstonia pickettii. The sequence continues at coordinate 1,500,323 of CP006667.1, read as the reverse complement.
CGTGATCCACGCCTACGGCATGGAGCAAGGCCTGAACTACACGCTGTTCCGCCCGTTCAACTGGGTCGGTGCGGGGCTGGATTCGATCTTCGAATCGAAGGAAGGCTCGTCGCGCGTGGTGACGCAGTTCCTCGGCCATATCGTGCGCGGCGAGCCGATCAAGCTGGTCGACGGCGGCGCGCAGCAGCGGGCCTTCGCCGATATCGCGGACGGCATCAGCGCGCTGATGCGCATCATCGAGAACCCCAACGGCGTGGCCACCGGCAAGATCTACAACATCGGCAATCCGGGCAATATCCACTCGGTGCGCGAGTTGGCCGAGATGATGCTGAAGATGGCGGCGGACTATCCGGAATATGCGGACGAAGCGCGCAGAACGCGGATCGTCGAGACCTCGTCGGGCGACTTCTACGGCAAGGGCTACCAGGACGTGCAGCACCGCGTGCCGCAGATCGACAACACCATCGAGGAACTGGGCTGGAAGCCAGAGATCAGCATGGAAGCAGCGCTGCGCCGCATTTTCGAGGCGTATCGCGGGCACGTGACCGATGCCCGTACGCTGGTGAACCAGGGCTAGCCGCACGAAGGCGGCGACCGCGTCACGGCGACCAGCCCGGAACTCACGCGCCGGCGCGGTCGAAACCGGCCTTGCGCGCCAGCACGATGGCCTGGGAACGGTTCTCCACTTCCAGCTTGGCGAAGATGCTGGTGATGTGGTTGCGCACGGTCTTCTCGCACAGATCGAGATGGGCGGCGATCTGGGCGTTGTCGCGGCCCTGTGCGATCAGTTCGACGATATCGCGCTCGCGCCGCGTCAGCGCGGTGAAGGCGGGATCGCGCACCGGCTCCGTGGCCGGCAGGAAGGCGCGCACCTCGTCCAGCCAGCGGCGCCACGCGGGCTCGGTTTCGAGCAGCAGGTGGTTGCCGCTTTCCAGCGGCACGAAGCGCGCACCGGGGATTTCGCTGGCGATCAGGCGCCCTTCGTCGAAGGGCACGCGCGCGTCGTGCACCGCGTGCAGCACCAGCGTCGGGCACGACACCTTCGGCAACAGTGCCACCACGTCGATCTCGTTGAACACGCGCATAAAGCGCGAGGCATTCAGCGGCGAAGTCGAAACCCGTTCCAGCTCGTTGAACCACGCATGCTGCTCGGCGGTGCCCCCGGGGATGAACTGCGTGGTGAAGAACTGGCGGAAGGCGGGGTTCTCCTGGCCCCAGCCGAGTTCCGCGAGCTTGTTCATCAGCTCGGCCTCCTCGCGCAGGCTCGGGCTGAGGTTGTCGCGCTTGAGTCGCCCGCGCGCATAGCCGCCGTGCAGCACCAGGTGGCTGACGCGCTCCGGATGCGCGACCGCATAGGCCACCGCGAGCGATGCGCCCTGCGAGATACCCAGCAGCGGGAAATGCTCGACCCCGGTGGCGTCGACGATGGTTTCCAGGTCGCGCAGCCAGGCGTCGAAGGAGAGGTCCTCGATGTCCCGGTCGGACAGCCCGCAGCCGCGTTCGTCATAGCGGATCAGCATATGCGTGGCCGACAGCGCCGTGATCATATGGCTCCACACCGGGCTGCCCACATCGAACTCGAGGTGGCTCATCCAGTTGGCCGCCTTGACCAGCGGCGCGCCACCGCCCGTGATGGCATAAGCAATGCGAACGCCATCCCGGCTGGTGCACAGGCGGATTTGCTGCTTGAACATCGGCATGTCGGGTCGCGCGGTGCTGGGACGGCCTGCCTGCGCAGGCGCGCCGCGTGACTTCCCTAGCTTAGCAAAGGATTTGCGGTGCAACAGTGCCGTTGCAGATTGGCGCTCGCCCGGCATCGCGCCGGGCGGGTTGCCTTATGGCAGGGTTGCGTCATATCGGGGCATGCGCGAGTCATGGCGCACATTCCCCGGCGCCTGGACAACGAAACGGCCCGGACAAACCGCCCCGTTGCCATGCCCGGCTCAGGACAGGCATTCCCCGCTGTCGCGCGCATCGCTGCGCGCGCCGTCGGTGAAGCCATCGCGCGAGTTGATGCGGGTCCCCTCCGTAAACGGGTCGAACTGGCCCATGCGGGCGCCATCGGTGTAAGGATCAGGCTTGCGCATGCCGTCCCGGTACGGATCAAAGCCACGGACCGCGCACACGGACATGCCCTGACGCGCGACCACGGGCAGCATGGTGGCCTCGGTGGCCGGACTGCGCGCGCCATCGGTAAAGGCGTCGCGCTGGCCGTTGTGTCCCGGCGCGCCAACGATCAGTGCATCAGCATAGGCACCGGCGTGGGCGGTCTGGTTGAGCCCGGCGGCGAGTGCGGCAGCGGCAAGCAGGGTCTTGGCAAAATTCTTATGCATTGCTATCTCCAACAGGGGTGTCGGCGGCGTTGCCGCGACGGCACTCCTCGTGCAGGCGATCAGCTACGGAACGGCACAGGCCGCACGGGATCGCCTCTGCCGTGCAAGCCGTTGCCTGGCGCGGGCCGGCTGCCATCCCATCGTGGCAGCGGCGTCGCGCCGGACTCCTGGATCAGCTGGGTGCGGATGCGGGGAAAGGAGCGCCCTGCGTCAGTGCAGCCATCCGAGCATCGCGAACAGCGGTGCCAGCGACGGCAGCAGCCGCGCCGGACTGCGCCGGAGTGCTGCCAGGCACGCCGACACTTCGTCGGCGGCCAGCCGCACCGCGGCGTGCCAGGCAGCCGCATCCGGCACCTGGCGTCCGCGCAGGGAGCGCGCCAGCGACAACGCGCGTCCCAGCTCGCGCGCCGGCGCGCCGTGATCGTGATTCAGCTCACGCAGTGAGGCGAGGCACGATTCCCAGTTCGCATGTGAATGACAGAAGACGTAGAGCAGCAGGAGCGCTGGCAGCAGCATCGCCGCGCCGGAGCGTGCCATGCGGTGACGCAGCACCCATCGCAACCACCGTGGCAGCGCGCGTCGCAGCGGCAGCATGCGACGGCCATCGTCGGCATACCGGCTGGACTGGCGAGACCACTGCTGCAACGGGCGCATGGCACGGGCTCCTTCTGGAAGGGACCGCGAAGGCGGTCAATGACGAGGTGAGGGTTGCATTGTCTGGCGCGGGACGGCATGCGCGCATGAGGCCGGTGTCCCGGGTCGGCCCGCGGGGTGGGCAACTTCCCGGGACAAGCGCCCCGATGCCAGGCGCGCGGGTGGCGCATGGCATGCGCGGTGTGGTGTGGCGGCTCAGGAAAGCCCGCACCAGGCGCCGGCCGCGCGGGCCGGAAAGCGCTGCCACGCGCGCCGCGGGCCGGCCCGGTGCCGTTGCGACAGTCTGGCAGGCCCCGCACCGTGGCGCCCGGGACCGCTGTCCCGGCGTGCATGCGGCTGCAGCGTGCCGCAGCGGCCGTTCCGGGACACTGGCCTCATGCGCGGGCGCGGGCGCAGCGCAAAGATTGGCGCACCGTCTCCCGATGGACGGACAACACCGCACAGGAGTCTCCATGCAAGCCGCTGCCCAAACTGTCACCCAAGCCATCGCCACCTTCCACATCGACACGCAACGCTATGCGCGCTGCATCGCCGCGTCCCGCCGCATCCGCTGGGATATCGACCGCGACGTGATCCGGGGCCGCACCTTCAACCTCACCCAGAAGTTCCTGCCCGACGGCCTGTCGCTGGTCGACGAGCTGCCCTTCCTGACTGCCGACGAGCAGCGCTTCCTGAGCCAGGTGCAGGGCCGCACCTACGCCAATATGTTCGGGCTGGTGGAGCGCTTCGTCAGCGCCAAGGTGCTGGAACTAAGCCGCGACCACTGGTTCGGCGACCAGACCGCGCTGGAGGCGCTGGTGCGTTTCACCGACGACGAGCTCAAGCACCAGGAACTGTTCCGCCGCATCGAGCAACTGGCGGCCGCCGACATGCCCGCCGGCTACCAGTTCGGCGCCGTCCCCAACGAGGTCGCGGCCTTCGTGCTCAGCAAGCGCAACTGGGCCGTGCTGGCGATGACCTGCCAGCTCGAGCTGTTCTCGCAGGCGCACTACCGCGCCAGCATCGGCACGGCGCCCGGACTGTCCGAGCTGTACAAGGACGTGTTCCTGTACCACTGGCGCGAGGAATCGCAGCACGCCATCATGGACGAGCTGGAATGGCTGCGCGAGGACGCGCGCATTGACGCCGCCGAGCGCGATGCCGCGATCGACGACATGATCGCGCTGGTCACCGGCATGGACGAGATCGTGCAGGCGCAGGCCAGCGCCGATGCGGCCTACTTCGTGCAGGTGGCTGGCCGCCACGAGCATGCCGCGCAGATCGCCGAGACGGTGCTGAAGGCGTACCGCTGGACCTATATCGTCACCGGCGCGCTCGAGCCGCGCTTCGGCAAGCTGCTCACCGACATGGTCACCGAGACGCAGATGGCGCGGATCCAGGCGGCGATGGCGCCGCTGATGTACGCGATGCCGGCCGGCGGCCAACCCTCGCCTGCCATGGCAGCATAAACGCAGGAGCGAGGCGCAAAGAAAAACCCCCGGGGTCACCTGGCGGCATACACCCGGGGGTCTGTGTCGATGGCTGCGGGCGCCCGGCCCGCGCGCTCAGATCTCGACCTTGGTGCCCAGTTCCACCACCCGGTTGGCCGGGATCTGGAAGAAATCCGAAGGCTTGGCGCCATTCTGATGCATCCAGGCGAACAGGCTCTCGCGCCACATCGGCATGCCCGGCAGCTTGGACGGAATCACCGATTCGCGCGCGATAAAGAACGACGTTTCCATCAGCTCGAAGTGCATGTTGAGCTTGCGGTCGGACAGGTCCAGCACCTTCTGCACGTCCGGTGTTTCCTTGAAGCCGTAATCCGATTTCAGGATATAGACGCCGCCACCCAGATCCTTGCAGCTCAGGCGATGGTCATCGTCCACGTATGGCACGTCGCGCGTGATGAAGTTCAGGAACACCACGCGCTCGTGCAGCACGCGGTTGTGCTTCAGGTTGTGCAGCAGCGACACCGGCACGGAATCGGTATTGCCGGTCAGGAACACCGCGGTGCCCTCGACCCGGTGCGGCGGATGCGCCAGCAGCCCGGCGATAAAGGGCTCCAGCGGGATGCCGTCTTCCAGGCTGCGCGCGCGCAGCAGCTTGCGACCGCTATACCAGGTCATCAGCATGAAGAACGCGGCCGTGCCCAGCAGCAGCGGGAACCAACCGCCTTCGGCGATCTTGAGCAGGTTGGCCGCGAAGAACGCCAGGTCCACCAGGATGAAAGCGGTGCCGAGTACCGCCACCAGCGCCGGGTTCCACTTCCACACATTGCGCATGCACACCGCCGCCAGGATGGTGGTGATGACCATGGTGGTGGTGACGGCGATGCCGTAGGCCGCGGCCAGGTTCTCCGACTTCTTGAACGAGATCACCACGCCGATCACCAGCACCAGCAGCAGCCAGTTGACCACCGGGAGGTAGATCTGGCCGATCTCGGCGGCCGAGGTATAGCGCACGCGCATGCGCGGCACGAAGCCGAGTTGGATCGCCTGGCTGGTCAACGAGAACGCGCCCGAGATCACCGCCTGCGAGGCGATCACGGTGGCGCAGGTGGCCAGCAGCACCATCGGCAGCTGCAGCAGCTCGGGCACCATCATGAAGAACGGGTTCTCGGCGCCGGCGGGGTTGTTCATCAGCATCGCACCCTGGCCGAAGTAGTTCAGCATCAGGCACGGCATCACCAGCACGAACCAGCCGATGCGGATCGGACGCGCGCCGAAATGGCCCATGTCGACGTACAGCGCCTCGGCCCCGGTCAGCACCAGGAACACCGAGCCCAGCACGATAAAGGCCTGCAGTGCATGCTCAACCAGGAAGTTGATGCCGTAGTAAGGGTTGACTGCCTTCAGGATCTCGGGCGCCTGAACCAGGTTGTAGATACCCAGCGCCCCCAGTGCCAGGAACCACGCCGTCATGATCGGCCCGAACAGCTTGCCCATCGCAGCGGTGCCGTGGCGCTGGATCAGGAACAGCGCGGCCAGGATCACCAGCGTGATCGGTATCACGAATTGCGAAAGCTGCGGCGCGGCGATCTCCAGCCCCTCCACCGCCGACAATACCGAGATCGCCGGCGTGATCACGGCATCGCCATAGAACATGCAGGCACCGAAGATGCCCAGCATCATCAGCACCTTGGCCTTGCCCGAGCGTGGCGCAACGGTGCGCAACACCAGCGCCATCAGCGCCAGCACGCCGCCTTCGCCGTCGTTGTCGGCCCGCATCACGAACACCACGTACTTGATCGAGACCACGATGATCATGGCCCAGAACAGCATCGAGATGACGCCCAGCACGGCGTCGGGGCTGAACGCTATGCCGTGTTCCTTGCTGAAGCATTCCTTGAGCGCGTACAGGGGACTGGTGCCGATGTCGCCGAAGACGACACCGACCGCGCCGAGCACCAGGGCGCGTGTACTCGGACTTTCGACGAAATAATGGCTGGTGGTGGTGGCTTGGGTCATGAAGTTGGGTCTGCTCGACCGGCTCGCCGGCAGTTTGTTGGCTCTGGCGCGGCCCGTGGCCCCGTCGCGTGCAGTTTGGGGCCAGGAGCGGGCCGCCGCGTCCGTTTTCCGGTTCTCTTTGGCGGTTCTATTGCATCGCACAATCGGGCGCAATTCTAGAGGAACTGCCCGCTATCGACCACTGCGGAAGAATGGGATGCCGCGTTCGTGACTCCGCAAGGATGGGAGGGAAGCGGCGGATGGTCAAGCCCTGGCAGCGCAAAACTGCGTGTTCTTGCGCCCGCAAGTGGCGTTGCGGCACGGCAACAAAAGCGCCTCATCAGGCATTTTTCGCTCAGACGCCCAGATATCGATCCAGCGCCTCGGGCTTGCCGGCAAGATCCGCCGCCGGGCCGGCCAGCACCACGCGGCCCTTCTCCAGCACCACCGCGCGGTCGGCGTGCGCCAGCACCGAGCGGAAGTTGCGGTCGACCACCACCGTGGCGATGCCGGTGCCGCGCACAGTGGCGATGACTTCCCAGATCTCGCGCACGATGCGTGGGGCCAGCCCTTCGGTGGCTTCGTCCAGCACCAGGCAATCAGGGTTGGTCATCAGCGCGCGCCCGATGGAGAGCATCTGCTGCTCGCCACCCGAGAGCTGCTGGCCGCCATGGGTCAGCCGCTCCTTCAGGCGCGGGAACAGGTCGAGCACGCGCGCCTCGTCCCAGTCGTTGCGGCCGTTGCTGCCCTTGCGCGCCGCCATCAGCAGGTTTTCACGCACCGACAGGCTGGGGAAGATGCCGCGGCCTTCCGGCACATAGGCCACGCCCAGGCGCGCCACCTCGTACGGCTGTGCGCGCGAGACGTCGCGGCCGGCCACGGCAATCCGGCCCTGGCGCTGGCGCACGTGGCCCAGCAGCGTGCGCAACAGCGTGCTCTTGCCCATGCCGTTGCGGCCCAGCAGCCCCACCGTCTCGCCCACGCCGACGGTGAAGTCGATGCCGCGCAGCACATGGCTGGAGCCATACCAGGCGTGGATGCCGGTGGCTTCGATCATCGGCGTACTGGTTGACGTACTCATGCGGCGGCCTCGTCTTCTTCACCCAGGTAGGCAAGCTGGACTTCGCGGTTGGCCCGGATCGCCTCCGGGCTGCCGGTGGCGATCACCGCGCCGTTGACCATCACGGTGATGCGGTCGGCGACCGAGAACACCGCGTCCATATCGTGTTCGACCAGCAGGATGGCATGTCCCTCGCGCAGCCCGCGCAGCAGCGCCAGCATCCGCGCCGACTCTTCGGCGCCCATGCCGGCCAGCGGCTCGTCGAGCAGCAGCGCGACCGGCTGCGTGGCCAGGCACATCGCCACTTCCAGCTGGCGCTTCTGGCCGTGCGCCAGGTCGCTGGCGATGCGGTCCGCCAGCGGCGCCAGGCCGGCGCGCTCCATGGCCTCGTCGGCCAGCGCGGCGCTGGTGCGGCAGCCCTGCGCGCTTTCCCACAGCCGCCAGGCGCGCTGCGCGCGCGACTGCGCTGCCAGCCGGCAGTTCTCGCGCACGGTCAGCGGCAGGAAGATATTGTTGCGCTGGTAGCTGCGCCCCACCCCATGCCGCGCCAGCCGCGGCTGCGACCATCCGGTCACGTCCTCGCCCTTCAGGTGCAGGCGGCCGGACGACGGCGGCAGCTCGCCCGACAGCATGTTGATCAGCGTGGACTTGCCCGCGCCGTTGGTGCCGATCACGGCGTGGATTTCGTGCAGCGCCAGCGACAGGTCGACGTTCGCCACGGCGGTCAGGCCGCCGAAGCGCCGCGTCAACTGCTGCGCCTGCAGGATCGGGATGCCCGGCGTGGTCATGCGGCCTCCGTGTTGCTGCGGGGATGGCCGTCGGCACCGCCCTTGCCTGGCGCCTCGTCGGCCTCGGTCCCTTGATCGCCATTGCGCCGCCCGCGGCGGCCGTGGCGCAGCACCGACGGCAGGCTGACCAGCCCGCGCGGCAGCAGCGCCACCGCGACGATGATGAAGCCGCCCATCAGCAGCTGCCAGTGCTTGGTCAGCGTGCTGAACCACTCGGCCAACAGTACGAACGAGAAGGCCCCCAGCACCGCCCCGGCCAGGCTGCCCACGCCGCCCAGGATCACCATCAGCATGGCGTTGCCGGACTGGTGCCACGACGCGATCTCCGGATTGACGAAGCCGAACTGGATCGCATACAGGTAGCCCGCCAGCCCGGCCAGCAGCCCGCCCGCGACAAAGGCGCCGAGCTGGTAGCGGTAGGTGGCATAGCCGGCGGCGCGCATGCGCTGTTCGTTGTGGCGGATGCCGACCAGCGCGTGCCCGAAGCGCGAGCGCAGCACCAGCGCCAGCACCGCCACCGTCGCCAGCAGCCCCAGCCACACCAGCCAGTAGAAATGGGTGGGATCGTTGACAGTCAGCAGTCGCTCGCCCGGCACCGGGAATTCCGGCCGGAAGTAGATATAGGTGCCGTCGCTGCCGCCGGCGACCTTGGTGTCATGGAAGACGAAGTACACCATCTGCGCGAAGGCCAGCGTCACCATGATGAAATACACGCCGCGCGTGCGCAGCACCAGCGCGCCCACCACCAGCGCCAGCGCGGCCGATGCCGCCAGCGCGCCGGCCAGCAGCACCCAGCCGTTGCCGGGGCCGGACTCCGGCGCCAGCATCGCGGTGGCGTAGGCGGCCATGGCGAAGTACGCCGCATGCCCCAGGCTGACCAGCCCGGTATAGCCGATCAGCAACTGCAGCGACAGCGCGAAGATCGCCATGATCATCACCTTGCTGAGCAGCTCGATATAGAACTTGTGGCTGTCCGCAGTGAGCAGCAGCGGCATCACCGCGAGCACGGCGAAGGCTGCCAGCCAGCCAAGCGCGGTGGCGAGCGTGGCACGCTGTTTGGGCCGGCGCGCCGGCAATGTCGTCGGATTCATATCATCCTGCCTTGAACAGCCCCTGCGGCTTCCACAGCAGGATCACCGCCATCAGCAGGTAGATCAGCACGCCGGCCGCCTCCTGCCAGAACACCTTGCCGAAGGTATCGACAAAACCCAGCAGCAGCGACGCCACCAGCGCACCCTTGACCGAGCCGATGCCGCCGATCACCACCACCACAAAGCACACGATCAGCACCTGCGAGCCCATGCCCGGATAGACCGACGACACCGGCGCCGCAATCATGCCCGCCAGCACCGCCAGCGCCACGCCCAGCGCGAACACGAAGCGGTATAGCACCGTGATGTTGATCCCCAGCGACTGCACCATCTCGCGGTTGGTGGCACCGGCGCGGATCATCATGCCCAGCCGCGTGCGGCGGATCACGTAGTACATCGCCCCGGCTACCAGCAGGCACACGGCGGAGATAAAGAGCCGGTACACCGGGTAGGTCATGTCGTTGCCGATCGGCAGCGCGCCGTCGAGCAGCGCCGGTACCTGCACGCCGTGCACATCGTCGCCGACCAGGATGCTGCGCAGCTCCTCGAAGACCAGGATCAGGCCATAGGTCATCAGCACCTGCTGCAGGTGGTCGCGCTCATACAGGTAGCTGAAGAAGGCCCATTCCAGCACGTAGCCGAAGGCCACCGCCAGCACGATGCCGAGCGGGATGGCGATAAACAGGTTGCCGGTCAGCCCGGCGAGCGTGAAGGCCAGGTAGGCGCCCAGCATGTAGAAGCTGCCGTGCGCGAGGTTGATCACGCCCATGATGCCGAAGATCAGCGTCAGGCCGCTGGCGACCAAGAACAGCAGCAAGCCGTACTGGACGCTGTTCAGGCATTGGATTAGGAAGGAGACGATGTCCATGCGGGATGGTCCAGCGGGTTACAGAGATGCCAACGGTTTTGGGTGCGCCCAAGCCGCCCGGGCTAGCCTAAGCAAGGTATTCTCCCTCTCCCTTCAGGGGGAGAGGGTTGGGGAGAGGGGTGGGCTGGCAAGGAACCACTTCAAGCGAAGCCAACGGTGTTAACCAACCCACCGACCTCAGCCTTTGACACGCCTGCCTCTCTCCCTGCCCCTCTCGCAAGCGGGAGAGGGGAGAAAACCAGCGGCATCGGAGGCGCCCACAGCTTACAACCTGCACCCACGCGCCGGATCAGCCAGCGCCTTCACCGCCACCGAGCTCATCTTGTTCTCACGCCCGTCCACCTTGCGCAGGTAAAAATCCTGCACCGGGTTATGCGCCTTGGACAGCGTAAAGGCGCCCCGCGGGCTGTCGATCCTAGCGGCGCCCATGGCCTTGTACAGGTCCGCCTTGCGCGTCATGTCGCCCTTGACCGCAGTGGCACCGGCGGCCAGCAGCTGCGCCGCGTCATAGCCCTGCACCGCGTACACGTCGGGCTGCAGCTTGTAGGCCTTGGCGTAGTCCAGGCGGAAGTTCTTGTCGCGCGGGTTGGTCAGGCCGTCGGCATAATGCAGCGTGGTTTCCAGCCCCTGCGCGGCGGTGCCCTGCGCTTCCAGCGTGCCATCGGTGAGGAAGCCCGAGCCATACAGCGGGATCTTGTCCTTGAGCCCGGCCGCGGCCCAGTCCTTGACGAACTTGACCGCACCGCCGCCAGCAAAGAACACGAACACGGCATCGGGCTTGAGCGACGCCACCTCGGTAATCAGCGCCTGGAACTCGACGTTGGGGAACGGCAGGCTCAGTTCCTTCACCACCTTGCCGCCCTTGGCCTCGAAAGCTTCCTTGAAGCCCTTCACCGACTGCTCGCCGGCAGCGTATTTCCAGGTCAGCGTGACCACCTTCTTCAGGCCCCGCTCGCCCAGCACCTGGCCCATCGCATAGCCCGGCTGCCAGTTGGAGAACGAGGTGCGGAAGATGTTCGGGCCGCACAGCGGACCGGTGGCTTCATCCACGCCGGCATTGGGGATGATCAGCAGCGTGTTGTTTTCCTTGGCCACCTTGACGATGCCCATCTGCACGCCCGAGTGGACCGTGCCAACCACTACGTCGACCTGGTCGCGCTTGACCAGCTTGGTAGCGTTTTCCGGGGCCTTGGCGGGGTCGGATTCATCGTCGACCTTGAAGTACTCGACGTCGCGCCCGCCGAGCTTGCCGCCCTGCTGCGTCACGTACATGCGGAAGCCGTTCTCGATGGCCGTGCCGAGCGCAGCGTAGGTGCCGGTGTACGGCAGCATGAAGCCGACCTTGATCTTGCCGCCGGGCGCGGCTGGTGCAGCTGGTGCGGTCTGCGCTTGCGCGGCAGCCATGGCAAACACGGTGGCGACGGCAAGGCAGGCAGGCGCGAGCCTGCGCGAGGTGAAGCGACGCATGATGTCTCCTGGTGGTCAAGCCGGCGGCTCGCTGGACCGTTGCCGGTCCCCCTGCCCTTGCCGTGACCCGCGCCGGCGCATGCACGTCGGTGCCATGCAAGCCGGGGACCCTGCGCAACGGGCGGGAAGCCCAATTATTTTAAGTATGAAGTATATGCGTTTATATGCCGAACCGCGGCCTGCGTCAACGGTCCAGGCTGGTCGCGATGTGGCGAATGCCCGCATCGCGCGAGTTTAAGCAACGTGGTTTGTGGGGCATATCGATGGATACCCTCGATTTGTTCCATGGTGCCGTACTCGTCGTCTTCGCCCTGCGCGGCCAGCACCGGGCACTGCAAACCGGACAGCAGCGGGCGCAGGTCCCAGCGGCGGAAGTCGGGGTCGAGCCAGATATCGTTCCAGCCCCAGAAGGCGGATTCCACATCGTCGTGATGGCGCGCCAGCCGCTGGCGCAGGTCGGTTTCCAGGTAGGTCTGGCGCGTTGCCGCGATGCTGCGCACGGACAGGTCTTCCACCACGATATGCGGCGCCAGCACGGTGATGCCGTCGACCGCCTGCGGGAAGCTGGAGGCGTAGATCAGTGCGATCGACCCGCCGTCGCTGTGGCCCAGCAGCCAGGGCATGCCATGGGTACGGCCGGGGCCGATGTCGAGCACATCGAACAGCGCGGGCAACGCCTCACGCGCCTGCCGGTGCATGAAATCGGTGCGCCACTTCTCGTCGTGCGGGCGCGGCGTGGAACGGCCGTAACCGTAGCGTGAGAACACCAGGCCGCGGTAGTCCCCGGTCTCGCAGAAATCGCGCGGAAAATCGCGCCACATGCTGACCGCCCCGAGTCCCTCATGCAGGAACACCACCAGCGGGCGCTCCGTGCGCTCGGGCCGCAGCCACTGGTATTCGATCCGGATACGGCGGTTGTCAAAAGGGATTTCCACCAGACTGCTTTGCGGGGGCACTTTATTCTGTTGCATCGGTTCAGGAGGCGGTCACTGCAGGGTCTGCCGCGCAGCGTCTTCACGCTGGCGCAGCCGGAAGCGCTGGATCTTGCCGGTCGCGGTCTTGGGCAGCTCGGGCACGCATTCGATCTGGCGCGGGTACTTGTACGGCGCCAGGCGCGACTTGATAAAGGCCTGCAGCTCGGCCGCCATGCCGTCGTGCCATTGCTGGCCGGGGCGCAGCACCACGAAGGCCTTGGGCTTGACCAGCTGGTCGGCATCGGTGACGCCAATCACCGCCGCCTCGAGCACGGCCGGATGCTGGGCCAATGCGGCCTCGACCTCGAATGGCGATACGTAGATGCCGCCGACCTTGAGCATGTCGTCGCTGCGGCCGGCGTAGGTGTAGAAGCCATCGGCATCGCGCAGGTACTTGTCGCCGCTGCGGGTCCATTCGCCGACAAAGGTGTCGCGGGTCTTGTCGCGGTTGCACCAGTACATCAGCGCCGCACTTGGGCCCTTGATATAGAGGTCGCCGATCTCGCCTGGCGCGCACGGTTCGCCATGCTCGTCCAGTAGCTTCAGTTCATAGCCCGGCACCGGCTTGCCGGTGGTGCCGTAGCGCACCTCGCCGGGCCGGTTCGACAGGAAGATATGCAGCATCTCGGTCGAGCCGATGCCGTCCAGGATGTCGCAGCCGAAATGTGACAGGAAGCGTTCGCCGATATCGCGCGGCAGCGCCTCGCCGGCGGAGGTGCAGACGCGCAGCGCCACATCCGTGCGCGGCGGCAGGTCGGGTGCGGCCAGCATGCCGGCGAACAGCGTCGGCACGCCGCAGAAAACCGTGGGCCGCTGTTCGCGCAACCGCCTGAACACAGCCGGCGGGGTGGGCCGCTCGGCCATCAGCACGGTGGTGGCGCCGACCGACATCGGGAAGGTCAGCGCATTGCCCAGGCCGTAGGCAAAGAACAGCTTGGCGGCCGAGAACACCACGTCGTCCTCGCGGATGCCGAGCACCTGGCGCGCGTACAGGTCGGCGGTATGGAACAGGTTGCCGTGGGTATGCACGGTGCCCTTCGGTCTGCCGGTGGAGCCGGACGAATAGAGCCAGAACGCCATGTCGTCGGGGCCGGTGCCTACCGCCTGCGCGGGCGAGCGCGTGCGTGCCAGCATCGCGCCGATGCTGCACGATGGCGGCGATTCGCCATGCGGCGCGGCCTGGATCACCATCGGCGAGAGGCCGCTCTTGTCGATCGCGGCCTTCATCACCGGCAGCAGCGGCTCCGACACCACGACCGCGCGCGCGCCGCTGTGGCCAAGCATGTAGGCGTAATCGTCCGCGGTCAGCAACGTATTGACCGCCACCGGCACCACGCCGGCCAGCAGGCAGCCGAGGAACACGGTGGGGAAATCAACGGTATCGAGCGCGCACAGCAGCAGCCGCTCCTCCTGGCGGAAACCCGCGTCGCGCAGCGCGCCGGCAAAGCGGCGGGCGCGGGCATCGAGTTCTGCGTAGGTGAGCGAAGTGGTGTCGTCGATATAGGCGGTCTTGCCGCCCCGCCCCGCCTGGAGATTGCGAGACAGCAGGTCTTCGGCGGCGTTGTAGCGCGGCGGCAGCGCCGTGATGGCGCCAGAAACAGGTGGAACAGTCAACGGCACGGGCGATGCGGCCGCCGGCACGCCGGCGGCAGTATTGGGGGGCGTCATGTCTCCACTCCTCGGTGTCGCGCGCCGCGGGCCGGTCGGCTGCGGCGGCGTCTGGGCAGTCGCTGTTCTTACGGTGTCCGCCATCTGCGTGCCGGCACCGGTTGTCGATGCATTTTATTTCATATCAACTATTATGCAAGCGAGGGGATGCACTATAGGACAGGCCTGATGGGAAGCGACCGCCTGACCCGCCACTTGGAGCGCCCGGCCTGCTCGTATAATGCGCCCTTGCTTTTTGCCGACCACCCACATGGTGGCCGGCCAACCCGACACTGCCACCATGCGCCGCGACCCCGACCCGCTGCCCCAGACCGAAGCCGAAGCCGACACCCGCCCCGCCCGGGACACGTCCGCCCCGGCCGCCAACGGCGAGCGCGACCCCTACTTGACGCTGCTGGGCGAGCGCATCCGCTCGCTGCGTGCCTCGCGCGGCATGTCGCGCAAGGACCTGGCGCGCGGTGCGGGCGTTTCCGAGCGCTACCTGGCCAACCTGGAGACCGGCACCGGCAATGCCTCGGTGTTGCTGCTGCGGCAAGTGGCGCGCGCACTGGACGTGCCGCTGCCGGTAGTGCTGGCGGAAGTGGACGGACTGAACGGCCAGCAGGCCACCGAGTACGCGCAGATGGTGCAGTGGCTGGCGCAGTTGCCGGCGGGCGACCTCGCCCGCGTGCGCGAAGCCTGCCGCCACGCGCTGGCACCGGAAGAATCCGGCGACGCGCGCCACCGCCGCATCGCGCTGATCGGGCTGCGCGGCGCCGGCAAGTCGACGCTGGGCCGAGCACTCGCGGCGGCCAAGGATGTGCCTTTCGTCGAACTCAATACCGTGATCGAGCAGGAAGCCGGCGCAAGCCTGTCCGAGATCCACTCGCTGTACGGCCAGGCCGCCTATCGCCGCTACGAGATGCGCGCGCTGGAACAGGTGCTGCGCGAGCACGACCGCATGGTGCTGGCCACCCCCGGCAGCCTGGTTTCTGAACCGGCCACCTTCAACGTGCTGCTGGCGCAGTGCTACACCATTTGGGTACGAACCTCCCCGGAAGAGCATATGGCGCGCGTGGTCGCCCAGGGCGATATGCGGCCGATGGAAGGCAACCGTGAGGCGATGAACGACCTGCGCCGCATCCTGCAGGCGCGCACGCCGCTCTATGCCCGCGCCGATATCTCGATCGACACCAGCGGCCAGGACGCCGCCACCTCGCTGCAACAGCTGCGCACACAACTGCAGGCCGCGGGCGCCTGAGCCCCTTCCTCCGCACTACGGACCTGCGCAACGCCGACAAAGGCATTGCGCAGGGCGTCTCGCTGCACTATATTTCATCAAAAGCCGCAAGGCACTATAGTGCATCAAGGAGACAGCCATGTCCGCGCCGGCAACCGCCCCACTGCAGCCTGACGCTCAGGCAGAAGCAACCGCGCCTGTCACATTCGAGCGCCATCCCGATCAATATCACCATTGGAAACTGAGCTTCGACGGCCCGGTCGCCACGCTGGCGATGGATGTCGATGAGGAAGGCGGACTGCGCCCCGGCTACTCGCTGAAGCTCAATTCCTACGACCTTGGCGTCGACATCGAATTGCACGATGCGCTGCAGCGCATCCGCTTCGAGCATCCCGAAGTGCGCACCGTGGTGCTGACCAGCGCACGCGAACGCATCTTCTGCTCGGGCGCCAATATCTTCATGCTGGGCCAGTCCTCGCACGCGTGGAAGGTCAACTTCTGCAAGTTCACCAATGAAACGCGCAACGCGATCGAGGATGCCAGCCAGCACTCCGGCCTGAAATTCATCGCGGCCTGCAACGGCACCACCGCCGGCGGCGGCTACGAGCTGGCGCTGGCGTGCGACGAGATCGTGTTGGTAGACGACCGCTCCTCCGCGGTGAGCCTGCCCGAAGTGCCGCTGCTGGGCGTGCTGCCCGGCACCGGCGGCCTGACCCGCGTGACCGACAAGCGCCATGTCCGGCGCGACCATGCCGATATCTTCTGCACCACCACCGAAGGCGTGCGCGGCCAGCGCGCCAAGGACTGGAAGCTGGTCGACGAAGTGGTCAAGCCGGCGCGCTTTACCGAGTACATCGCCGAGCGCGCCGCAGCGCTGGCCGCCACCAGCGATCGGCCCCAGGGCCACCACGGCATCACGCTGACGCCGCTATCGCGCACCATCGAGCCGGACGGCTTCCGCTACGAGACCGTGCGCGTGCATGTCGACCCCGCCGCGCGCAAGGCCACGATTACCGTGTTCGGCCCAGACAAGCACCAGCCCGCCGACCTCGCCGGCGTGGTCGCGGGCGGTGCGCAATGGTGGCCGCTGAAGATGGCGCGCGAGCTCGACGACGCCATCCTGACGCTGCGCACCAACCACCTCGACATCGGCATCTGGGTGCTCAAGACCGACGGCGACCCGGCGCAGGTGCTGGCCGCCGATGCGCTGCTGGAAGCGCACGCCGGCCACTGGTTCGTGCGCGAGACCATCGGCATGCTGCGCCGCACGCTGGCGCGGCTCGATGTGTCGTCGCGCAGCCTGATCGCGCTGATCGAGCAGGATTCCTGCTTTGCCGGCACGCTGCTGGAACTGGCGCTGGCGGCCGACCGCAGCTACATGCTGCACTTGCCCGACGCGCCCGACGACGCGCCGCGCATCTTCGTGTCGCCAGTCAACTTCGGCTGCTATCCGATGCCAAACGGCCAAACCCGGCTATCGGCGCGCTTCTATGGCGATGAAGCGGCGCTCTCAGCGGTGCGTGACCACATCGGCGCGCCGCTCGACGCCCTCAGCGCCGACTCGCTCGGGCTGATCACCGCCGCGCCGGACGATATCGACTGGGAAGACGAGATCCGCATCGCCCTGGAAGAACGCGCCAGCCTGTCGCCGGATGCGCTGACCGGGCTGGAAGCCAACCTGCGCTTCGGCGGCGCGGAAACCATGGAAACGCGCATCTTCGGACGCCTGACCGCGTGGCAGAACTGGATCTTCCAGCGCCCCAACGCCGTCGGCGAGAACGGTGCGCTGAAGGTCTTCGGCACCGGCAACAAGGCGCGCTTCGACTGGGACCGCGTCTAGACACGCGCCCACGCCAGATCACAAAGGAGACACCCCGTGAGCATCGACTACAGCCAGAAGATCCCCAACAACGTCAACCTGTCGGACGACCGCGCGCTGCAGCGTGCCCTGGAGCACTGGCAGCCGGCCTTCCTCGACTGGTGGCGCGACATGGGGCCGGAAGGCTCGCACAACTTTGACGTGTACCTGCGCACGGCGGTGTCGGTCGATCCATCGGGCTGGGCGCATTTCGACCACGTCAAGATGCCGGACTACCGCTGGGGCATCTTCCTGCAGCCGGCCGACCCGGAGCGCAAGATCCATTTCGGCGAGCACAAGGGCGAAGCCGCCTGGCAGGACGTGCCGGGCGAGCACCGCGCCAACCTGCGCCGCATCATCGTCACGCAGGGCGACACCGAGCCCGCATCGGTCGAGCAGCAGCGCCACCTCGGCCTGACCGCACCCAGCCTGTACGACCTGCGCAACCTGTTCCAGGTCAACGTGGAAGAAGGCCGCCACCTGTGGGCGATGGTGTACCTGCTGCACCGCTACTTCGGCCGCGACGGGCGCGAGGAAGCCGAGGCGCTGCTGGACCGCCGCTCGGGCGACCAGGACAACCCGCGCATCCTCGGCGCCTTCAACGAACGGACGCCGGACTGGCTGTCGTTCTTCATGTTCACCTACTTCACCGACCGCGACGGCAAGTTCCAGCTCTGCGCGCTCGCCGAGTCCGGCTTCGATCCGCTGGCGCGCACTACGCGCTTCATGCTTACCGAGGAAGCGCACCATATGTTCGTCGGTGAATCGGGCGTCTCGCGCGTGATCCAGCGCACCTGCGAGGTGATGCGTGAGCGCGGCATCGAGGATCCGGCCCAGGTACGCGCCGCCGGCGTGATCGACCTGGAGACCATCCAGCGCTACCTGAATTTCCACTACAGCGTGACCATCGACCTGTTCGGCGCGGACCAGTCGTCCAACGCGGCCACCTTTTACAGCGCCGGCCTGAAGGGCCGCTTCGAGGAGGGCAAGCGCGCCGACGACCACGTGCTCAAGAGCGATGTCTACCGCGTGCTGGAAGTGCGCGACGGCCGCCTTGGCGAACGCGAGGTGCCGATGCTCAACGCGCTCAACGAAGTGCTGCGCGACGACTACATCAAGGACAGCATGGGCGGCGTGGCGCGCTGGAACAAGGTGATCGAGAAAGCGGGCGTCGCGTTCCGCCTGACCGTGCCGCACAAGGCCTTCAACCGCAAGATCGGCACGCTGGCCAATGTGCACGTCTCGCCCGAGGGCGAACTGATTTCCGAAGCCGAATGGAACGCCAACGAGCGCAAGTGGCTCGCCACCGGCGAGGATCGCGCCTTCGTCGCCAGCCTGATGGGCCGCGTGGTCGAGCCCGGCAAGTACGCCAACTGGATCGCGCCACCGGCGGTGGGCATCAACCGCCAGCCGATGGATTTCGAATACGTGCGTTTCAACTGAGCCCAAGAACAAGAAGGAGACACCGGAGACACGCCATGGGCGCCCCCGACATCATCAAGCAGCACCTGATCGACCCGGAAATCTGCATCCGCTGCAATACCTGCGAGGACACCTGTCCGATCGACGCGATCACCCACGACGATCGCAACTACGTGGTCAAGGCGGATGTGTGTAACGGCTGCAATGCGTGCCTGTCGCCCTGCCCGACCGGCGCCATCGACAACTGGCGCACCATGCTGCGCGGCGAGGCCTATTCGATCGAGGCGCAACTGCGGTGGGACGAACTGCCGGCGGAGGTGCCGTTGCCGGACCTGGGTGACGCAACCAAGGCAACGGCAGATGCCGCGACGGCCACCGGTACGGGCATCACTACGGACGCCACAATCCAGTCCGTGGAAACCAGCAGCCATACCTCGCCACGCGCGCCCTGGTCAGCCGCCCATCCCTACGTCAACCTGCATGGCGTACGCGCGCCGGTCACGGCGACCGTGGCCGGCAATTACCGACTGACGGCGGAGGACGCGTCCAGCGACGTGCACCATATCGTGCTGGACTTCGGCACACACTTCTTCCCGATCCTGGAAGGCCAGTCCATCGGCATCGTGCCGCCGGGCACGGACGCATCGGGCAAGCCGCACTACATCCGCCTGTACTCGGTCGCGAGCCCGCGTGACGGCGAGCGGCCGGGCTACAACAACCTCGCACTGACCGTGAAACGCGTCGACCAGGACCACGACGGCAACCCCGTGCAGGGCGTCGCCTCCAACTACCTGTGCGAACTGGCCAAGGGCGATACGGTGCAGGTAGTCGGCCCGTTCGGCACCACCTTCCTGATGCCCAACCACGCCGAGGCCAGCGTGATGATGATCTGCACCGGCACGGGCTCGGCGCCGATGCGCGCCATGACCGAGCGCATGCGCCGCAACATGGCGCACTTCGGCGGGCGGCGGATGCTGTTCTTCGGCGCGCGCAACGCCAACGAACTGCCCTACTTCGGTCCGCTGCTGAAGCTGCCGAAGGATTTCCTCGACATCCACTTTGCCTTCTCGCGCGACCCTGTCACGCCGCGCCGCTATGTGCAGGACGCAATCCGCGAAGCCGCCGGCAGCGTGGCCACACTGCTCGCCGATCCCAACGGCCACGTCTATATCTGCGGCCTGAAGGGGATGGAGGAAGGCGTGCTGGCGGCATTTGAAACGGTTTGCGCCAGCGCCGGTCTCAGCTGGACGGGGCTGGAAACCGCGATGAAGGCCGAAGGCCGGTTGCACATCGAGACGTACTAGCGCCTACCCCACATTTTGCTGATTTTTTCAGCAAACGCTTCCCTTCTGAAATGCATGGCCTATAATATTTCTCAAGAAACAGGAGCAAAGGCGATGCAATCCAGGCGGATTCCGGAAACCGATCCCGCCGGCGGCCCCGACCCCGGCACCACGCTGACCAAGGCGGTAATGCGCGCCGCCAGCTTCCTCGGCATCAGCCAGGCCGTGGTGGCGAGCGTGCTGGGCATCAGCACGGCCTCGGTCTCGCGCATGGCATCGGGCGGTTATGTGCTCGATGCCCACCGCAAGGAATGGGAATTCGGCGTGCTGTTCGTGCGCCTGTTCCGCTCGCTGGACGCGATCCTCGGCCACGGCGACCAGGCCCGGCTATGGCTGACCCATGAAAACCTGGCGCTGGGCGGCAAGCCCCTTGAAATGATCCGTACGACGGAAGGTCTGGTCCGTGTCGTTCACTACCTGGACGCCACCCGCGGTCGCATCTGAGCGCAGGCAGTTCGCGCTCACGCTGTGGCGGGCGGTGGAAGCCCAGCACGTTGTCTCCACCATGCCGCTGGTCGACAGCCTCGAAGAACAGGCTGTGCTGGAAGCCGTGCTCGATGCCGGCAAGCCGGCCGTGCCGATCGAAGCCCGCCACCTGCACTACCTTCTGTTTACCCCGTTCCGCTATCCACCCTCGCCCTGGGGCTCGCGCTTTCGTGCCGGCCAGGACCCGGGCGTGTTCTATGGCGCCAACGAGATCCGCACCGCCTGCGCCGAGCTTGGCTACTGGCGCTGGCGCTTCCTCAACGACAGCCCCGCGCTGCCGGGCATCGACGCCCGTGCGCAGACGCTGTTTGAAGTCCGCGTCAATACCGATGGCGTGGCACTGGACGCGCCGCCCTTCGATCGCGACCGCGACGCCTGGGCCGATCCGGACAACCACGAACCCTGCCAGCTCTTCGGCCGCGTCGTGCGCGAGGCCGGCCTTGGCATGATCCGCTACACCTCCGTGCGCGACCCGCAGCATGGCCCCTGCGGCGCGGTGCTGACGCCGCGCGCCTTCTCCCACCCGGCCCCGCTGGCCACCACCACGTGGATGCTGACGGTGCGCCGCGACCGGGTGATCTGGCAGCGCGACGACCTCCAGCAGCGCGAAAGCTTCGAGTTCGAGTCGACGCTGTGGCAGCGCACAAGCGAAAGCGCCAACAATGGCTGAACCTCGGCCCCTTGCCGGCGATCTAACCGTTATGGCAGGCGGAAGTGCGCACCACTTCAAGGTACTTTTAAACAGGTGTTGCAATGCGCAACCGGATGCCATATAATCTTTTCTTCGACGGACGCGGGGTGGAGCAGTCTGGCAGCTCGTCGGGCTCATAACCCGAAGGTCGCAGGTTCAAATCCTGCCCCCGCAACCAACCGCATGATGATGCGGTTGATGACTGCAAACGCATCCGATCCGTCATACAGACAAACCCGCCAATGGCGGGTTTTTTTGTTTTGGCTCTCAGTACTGCGCAGCACTTCGTTTCCGCTGCATCGCACCTGTCGCCGACCGGCTCGTGCGGGCCCCCACCAATGCCGCGACGCTTGTCCCCGCGACAGCCCCGACCCCCTCTTCGAGGGTGATACACTTTCGCCATTCCTCCCGGACGCCCCTCATGAAATTCTGCTCGAACTGTGGTCATGCGGTCGTGTTGCGCGTACCTGACGGCGACAACCGCCCGCGCAGCGTTTGCGACAACTGCGGCACCATCCACTACGTCAATCCCCGCAACGTTGTCGGCACGATTCCGGTGTGGGAAGACAAGGTCCTGCTGTGCAAACGCGCGATCGAGCCGCGCTACGGCTTCTGGACCCTGCCCGCGGGCTTCATGGAGATCGGCGAGACCACCGCGCAGGCTGCCTCGCGCGAGACACTGGAAGAAGCCGGTGCGCGCGTGCAGGTAGGAGAACTGTTCTCCATCCTGAACGTGCCGCACGTGCACCAGGTGCATCTTTTCTACCTGGCTACGCTGGACGACCTGGATATCGCCCCGGGCGAGGAAAGCCTGGAGGTCAAGCTGGTGGAAGAGGCCGATGTGCCGTGGGATGAACTGGCCTTTCCCACCGTGATCCACACCCTGCGCTGCTTCTTCGCCGACCGCGCCGCCGGCCGGCTGCGGGACGGCAGCTTCCGGCTGCACAGCCTGGATATCGACAAGCCCATGCGCCCGCTGACCAGCCGGGCCACGGTCACGCCCTGAGCGGCGGGCCGGAAAGCCCTCCATCGCCCACCCTCGCCCTCCATCGGCACGGCCCGCATGATCGCCTGGCTGGACCCGCAAGACCCTTTTCCGCCGGTGGAGCGTGCGCTCGGACCGGATTCCGAAGCCCCCGGCCTGCTGGCGGCGAGCCGCGACCTGTCGCCCCAGCGGCTGCTGCTGGCGTACCGCCAGGGCATCTTCCCCTGGTATTCGAGCGGCCAGCCGGTACTGTGGTGGAGTACCGACCCGCGCATGGTGCTGGCGCCGCCGGCGCTGCGCGTCTCGGCCACGCTGCGCAAGACGCTGCGGCGCGTGCTGCGCGACCCAGACTGGGAAATCCGCGTCGACGACGACTTCCTGGCGGTGATGCGCGCCTGCGCCACCACGCCGCGCGACGGCCAGGACGGCACCTGGATTACCGACGAGATCGTGGCGGCGTACGGCACGCTGCACCGCAACGGCATGGCGCACGCGGTCGAGAGCTGGTACCGCGGCGAACGTGTAGGTGGCCTGTATGGCGTGGCGCTGGGGCGGATGTTCTTCGGCGAATCCATGTTTGCGCACCGCACCGACGCCTCCAAAATCGCGCTGGCGGCGCTGTGCGCGTTCCTCGGCAACCACGGCGTGGCGATGATAGACTGCCAGCAGGAAACCGATCACCTGGCCTCGCTGGGTGCGCGCCCGATCCCCCGCGCCGAGTTCGTGGCACATGTGCGGGCGGTGACGGCGCAGCCGGCGATCAACCCGTGGCGGTTTGACAAATCGGTGCTGGAGCGCTGGGCCGGGACGCCAGCCGCGCCGGCCAGCTGAGCCCTGGTACCGGACACCACCATCGGCTGGCCTGTCCAAACGCCCCGTCCCCGCCCGGAGCCCCCTGAGTCATGAGCAAGCTGAAGGAACTACCGCTCTCCGCGCTGCAGTTCTACGCCACGGCGCCCTACGCTTGCAGCTATCTCGAAGGCCGCATGGCACGCTCGCAGGTCGCCACGCCGGCGCACCTGATCAACGCCGACGTTTATTCGCGCCTGGTGCGCGCGGGCTTCCGGCGCAGCGGCATCTTTACCTACCGCCCCTATTGCGATGACTGCCATGCCTGCACGCCCTGCCGCGTGGTGGTGGACCAGTTCACGCCTGACCGCTCCCAGCGCCGCGCCTGGCGCCGGCATGAGCACCTGCAGGCGCTAGTGGCGCCGCTGACCTACGTCGAAGAGCACTATTCGCTGTATCTGCTGTACCAGTCGATGCGCCACGCCGGCGGCGGCATGGACCAGGACAGCCGCGACCAGTACGAGCAGTTCCTGCTGCAAAGCCGTGTCAACTCGCGCCTGGTAGAGTTCCGCGAGCCGCCGGGATCACCCGAGGCCGGCCGCCTGCGCATGGTCAGCATGATCGACGTACTCGACGACGGGCTGTCATCGGTCTACACCTTCTATGACCCGCTCGAGCGCAACGCCAGCTACGGCACCTACAACATCCTGTGGCAGATCCGCCAGACGCGCGAACTGGGCCTGCCGCACCTGTACCTGGGCTACTGGATCGCCGACAGCCGCAAGATGGCCTACAAGGCGCGCTTCCACCCGCTGCAGGTGCTGACCGGCAACCTCTGGCAGGCGTTCGAAGACGTCGCCAACCCGGTGCCGCCGGCTACGCAGGAATAACGGGACCAGCAAGCGGGACCAGCAGGCCTGGCCGTCCGGGCAAGCGGCCCAGCCGCTACAATGCGGGCCTGGTATCGACTTCTGCGCCGCCCCGCCGGCCGCCTCCCCACGTGCTCAACGCGCTCTACCCCCTGTTTCGCCCCGCCCTGTTCTCGATGGATGCCGAGGACGCCCACCATTTCACGCTGAACAACCTGGTTCGCGCCCACCGCATGGGCCTGGCCGGCTGCATCGGCAACAAGATTGCCGACGACCCGCGCACGGTGATGGGGGTGCGCTTCCCCAACCCGGTCGGGCTGGCCGCGGGGCTGGACAAGGACGGCGCCTATATCGACGGGCTGGCTGCCTTCGGCTTCGGCTTTATCGAGGTGGGCACGGTCACGCCGCGCGCGCAGCCGGGCAACCCGCGCCCGCGCATGTTCCGCCTGCCGCAGGCGGATGCGCTGATCAACCGCATGGGCTTCAACAACGGCGGCGTCGATGCCTTTGTCGCCAACGTGAAGGCCTCGCGCTGGAAGGCCGAGGGCGGCGTGCTGGGCCTGAATATCGGCAAGAACGCCGATACGCCGATCGAGCGTGCCAACGACGACTACCTGTACTGCCTGGAGCGCGTCTACCCGCACGCCAGCTACGTCACGGTCAATATCTCGTCGCCCAACACCAAGAACCTGCGCCAACTGCAGGGCGCCAGCGAGCTGGACAGCTTGCTGTCGACGCTGAAGGACGCGCAGCAGCGCCTGGCCGACCAGCACAAGCGCTACGTGCCGCTGGCGCTGAAGATCGCGCCGGATCTCGATGCCGACCAGGTTGGCAATATCGGCGACGCGCTGGTGCGCCACAAGATCGACGGCGTGATCGCCACCAACACCACCATTTCGCGCGAGGCGGTCAAGGGCCTGCCGCATGCCGAGGAAGCCGGCGGCCTGTCTGGGCGCCCGGTGTTCGAGGCGTCCACGCGCGTGGTGCGCGCCTTGCACGCCGTGGTCGGCGATGCGGTGCCGATCGTCGGCGTGGGCGGCATCTTCAGCGGCGCCGATGCGCGCGCCAAGATCGATGCAGGCGCGAAGCTCGTGCAGGTCTACAGCGGCCTGATCTACCGCGGCCCGGCGCTGGTGCGCGAATGCGCCGCGGCGCTGCGCGGCTGAGCCTTTCCCATATCGCCCCCCTTCACAGGAAACGCCATGGAAACCATCCGCCTCGGCCGCAGCGACCTGCAGGTTTCGCGCATCTGCCTGGGCACCATGACCTTCGGCGAGCAGAACACCGAAGCCGACGGCCACAGCCAGCTCGACTACGCCTTCTCGCGCGGCGTCAACTTTATCGACACCGCCGAGATGTATCCGGTCAGGCCGCGCGCCGAGACCTACGGCCAGACCGAGCGCATCGTCGGCACCTGGCTCAAGCGCCAGCCGCGCGACCGCGTGGTGCTGGCGACCAAGGTGGCCGGCCCGGGCCGCATGCCGTGGATCCGCAACGGCGATGACCTGACCCCGGCCGGCATCCGCGCCGCGGTGGACGAATCGCTGCGCCGGCTGCAGACCGACTACATCGACCTGTACCAGATTCACTGGCCGGCGCGGAATGCACCAATCTTCGGGCAACTCAGCTTCGATCCGCAGAAGGAGCGCGAGTGCACCTCAATCCAGGCGCAGCTCGAAGTGATGGGCGAGCTGGTGCGCGCCGGCAAGATCCGCTATGTCGGCGTCTCGAACGAGACGCCCTGGGGCGTGGCCGAGTTCGTGCGCCTGGCCGAGCAGCATGGCCTGCCGCGCATCGCCACCGTCCAGAACCCGTACAACCTGGTCAACCGCAGCTTCGAACAGGGCCTGGACGAGGCCTGCTTCCGCACCGACGTCAGCCTGCTGGCGTACAGTCCGCTGGCGTTCGGGCAGCTCACCGGCAAATACCTGTCGGGCGATGGGGGCAGCCCGGTCTTCAATGCCGAAGCCAAGGGCCGCCTGTCGCGCTTCGGGGCGGACTGGAGCCCGCGCTACATGCGCCAGGAGACCATGGCCGCCTCGGCCCGCTATGTCGAGCTGGCAAAAAGTGCCGGCCTGTCCCCCGCCACGCTGGCGCTGGCCTGGTGCTACTCGCGCTGGTTCGCCGCCAGCACCATCATCGGCGCCACCACCCTGGCCCAGCTCCAGGAAAACCTCGACGCCCGGGACGCGCAATTGCATGAAGATGTCGTCGCCGCAATCGGGGTAATCCACAAGCAAATCACGAATCCCGCGCAATAATATGCGCCTGGATGGCCGATAGCGGGCGTCTGGCAGCATCGGATGCCCCACTTCGGCACGATGACTACGCATTTCGTGCGCGAGAAGTGGTATCCTCGCAGGCTTATCGCTGTCGCATCCGACGCGCCCGCGCACGCTCCCTCCAGCCGCAGGAAGCCGCTGCGCACGCCCGGACCGGCACCGTCCGCCCGCGCGCGGGCGCGCCAGGACGGCGGACCGAACCATCCGCGGCCGCATCCATTCCAGAACCGAGCTTTCGGGGGAGAACAGATAATGAAGTCCATCAAGGGTCTCGCAGCAACCAAGTCGATCCTGGGCGGCGCCGTGGCACTGGCTCTGCTATACGGCGGCGCCGTGCAAGCCCAGACCGTCAAGGTACTGTCGATCGTTGACCACCCCGCGCTGGACGCGATCCGCGACGGCGTGCGCGCCGAACTGAAGGCCGCCGGCTATGACGCCGACAAGAGCCTGAAGTGGGAATACCAGAGCGCCCAGGGCAACACCGGCACCGCCGCGCAGATTGCCCGCAAGTTCGTCGGTGACAACCCGAACGCGATCGTTGCCATCGCCACCCCATCGGCCCAGGCCGTGGTCGCCGCCACCAAGAGCGTGCCAGTGGTGTACTCGGGCGTGACCGATCCGGTCGCCGCGCAACTGGTCAAGAGCTGGTCGGCGTCGGGCACCAATGTGACCGGCGTGTCGGACAAGCTGCCCTTGGACAAGCAAGTCGCCCTGATCAAGCGCGTGGTGCCCAAGGCCAAGAACGTCGGCATGGTCTACAACCCGGGCGAGGCCAACTCGGTGGTGGTGGTCAAGGAACTGAAGGAACTGCTGGCCAAGGAAGGCCTGACCCTGAAGGAAGCCGCCGCACCGCGTACCGTGGACATCGGCCCGGCCGCCAAGAGCCTGATCGGCAAGGTCGACGTGATCTACACCAACACCGACAACAACGTGGTGTCGGCGTATGAGGCCCTGGTCAAGGTTGCCAACGAATCGAAGATCCCGCTGGTGGCGGCTGACACCGACAGCGTCAAGCGTGGCGCCGTGGCCGCGCTGGGCGTGAACTACGGCGACCTGGGCCACCAGACCGGCAAGATCGTGGTGCGCATCCTGAAGGGCGAGAAGCCGGGCGCGATCGCCTCGCAGACCAGCGACAACCTGGAGCTGTTCGTCAACACCGGCGCCGCCGCCAAGCAAGGCGCGACGCTGTCGCCGGAGCTGATCAAGGAAGCCAAGACCGTCATCAAGTAAGCACTGCCACCCCGGCCGTCGCAAGACGGAGGGTGCCCCGCCGGGCCTATCCGGGCCGGCGGGACAGAACAGGGCGAGGCAGCCCGCGGCCCCACACGGGCCAGCCGGCCCACCCGCCCCCAAGCCGGCGCCAAGGCAGCCGCCGGACCCTGCAACAGGATTCCCCCCATGTCCCTCTTTTCCCTTCTGGGCGCCCTAGAGATCGGCCTGATCTTCAGCCTGGTGGCGCTCGGGGTGCTGATTTCCTTCCGCATCCTCAACTTCCCCGACCTGACCGTTGATGGCAGCTTCCCGCTGGGCGGCGCCGTGGCCGCGACGCTGATCGCCGTGGGCCAGGACCCGTTCGTCGCCACCGCGGTGGCGATCGCCGCGGGCGCACTGGCCGGCTTCATTACCGGCTGGCTCAACGTGCGCCTCAAGATCATGGACCTGCTCGCCAGTATCCTGATGATGATCGCGCTGTACTCGGTCAACCTGCGCATCATGGGCCGCCCCAACGTGCCGCTGATCACCGAGCCGACTATGTTCACCATCCTGCAGCCGGAATGGCTGCCTGACTACGTGCTGCGCCCGCTGGTGCTGTTCGTGGTGGTGGTGATCGCCAAGCTCGGCCTGGACTGGTTCTTCAGCTCGCAGCTCGGCCTGGCGATGCGCGCCACCGGCGCCAACCCGCGCATGGCCCGCGCTCAAGGCATCCCCACCGGTCGCGCCACGCTGGCCGGCATGGCACTGTCCAACGCGCTGGTGGCACTGGCCGGCGCGCTGTTCGCGCAGACCCAGGGCGGGTCGGACATCTCGATGGGCATCGGCACCATCGTGATTGGCCTGGCCGCGGTGATCATCGGCGAAACCGTGCTGCCGGCGCGCCGCCTGATCTGGACCACCCTGGCCGTGGTGCTGGGCGCCATCCTTTACCGCTTCTTTATCGCGCTGGCGCTGAACAGCGACTTCATCGGCCTGAAGGCGCAGGACCTGAACCTGGTCACCGCCGCGCTGGTGACGATCGCGCTGGTGCTGCCGGCCACGCGCAAGAAGCTGTTCGCCCGCAAGAACGGAGGTGCCTGAGATGCTGCGCGCACAAGACCTGAAGCTCACCTTCAACCCGGGCACCCCGATCGAGACCCGCGCGCTGCGCGGCCTCAGCCTGGAGATCCCCAGCGGCCAGTTCGTGGCCGTGATCGGCTCCAACGGCGCCGGCAAGTCCACCTTCCTGAATGCGATCAGCGGCGACCAGATGGTCGACTCGGGCCGCATCACCATCGATGACACCGACGTCACCCGTCAGCCGGCATGGGACCGCGCCCACCTGGTGGCGCGCGTGTTCCAGGACCCGATGGCCGGCACCTGCGAGGCGCTGACCATCGAGGAAAACATGGCGCTGGCAATGGCGCGCGGCACCCGGCGCGGCTTCCGCGCGGCGCTCAACCGCGGCTCGCGCGAGCTGTTCCGCGAGAAGCTGCGGCTGCTGAACCTGGGGTTGGAAAACCGGCTGACGGACCGCATCGGCCTGCTGTCGGGCGGCCAGCGCCAGGCGGTCAGCCTGCTGATGGCGTCGCTGCAGCCGTCGCGCATCCTGCTGCTGGACGAGCACACCGCCGCGCTGGACCCGAAGACTGCTGCCTTTGTGCTGGAACTGACCGCGCGCATCGTCGAGGAAAGCAAGCTGACCACGATGATGGTGACGCACAGCATGCGCCAGGCGCTGGACTACGGCCAGCGCACGGTCATGCTGCACCAGGGCCAGGTGGTGCTGGACGTGTCGGGCGAGAAGCGCAAGGGGCTGGATGTGCCGGATCTGCTGAAGATGTTTGAGCAGACGCGGCATGAGCAGTTGGATGATGATGCGTTGCTGCTGGGTTGAAGACCTGTAGCGGGCAATGACGAAGGGGAGCCATGCGGCTCCCCTTTTTTACGCCGGTGCGACGCTCAGTCGATAGTGAGATGCCGCTGCCGGATCACACCGGCCCAGCGCGTGCTTTCCTTCTGGATGGTGGTGGCAAGCTGCTGCGGCGTGCCACCCGCCGCCTCCATGCCCAGCGCGGCCAGCTTTTCCTTGAGCATGGCATCGGCCAGCACCGTGTCGACGTGCTGGCTGAGCTTGCGCACGATCTCCGCGGGCGTACCGGCCGGCGCCATCAGCGCGTACCACGACACTGCCTCGAACTTTGGAAAGCCCTGCTCGGCGATGGTCGGCACATCGGGCAGCACCGCCGAACGCCTGGCGCTGGCCACGCCCAACGCGCGCAGTTTGCCGGACTTGATATAGGGTAGCGCCGCCGAGAGTTGGGCGAACATCATCGTCACCTGGCCGCCAACCACATCGGTCATGGCCGGGCTGACGCCCTTGTAAGGCACGTGGTTCAGCTTGACGTGGGCATCGAGCTGCAGCAGCTCGCCGGCCAGGTGCGCCTGGCTGCCGGCGCCGGGCGAGGCGAAGCTCAGTTCGCCCGGCTTCTGCCCCGCGAGCTTGAGCAGGTCCGCCAGCGTTTTCGCCGGCGTGGCCGCGTTGACCACCAGCACGTTCTCGGCGGTGGCCAGCATCGAGACCGGAGCCAGGTCGGCCGGCTTGTACGGCAGGTTCGGCATCAGCGTGGGGTTCACAGCGATATTGCCCACCGGCACCAGGGCGAGCGTATAGCCGTCGGGCACGGCCTTGGCCACCATGTCGACGCCGATGGTGCCTGCTGCGCCGGCCTTGTTGTCGACCAGCACGCTCTGGCCGGTGGCTTTGGCAATGCCTTCGCCGACCGCGCGGGCGAGCACGTCGGCCGGGCCGCCGGCGGCGAACGGCACTACGATGCGCACCGGCTTGGCGGGATACGCCTGCGGCTGGGCATGAGCGGCGGCGGCGAACCAGGGCGCGCAGGCCGCCACGCAGGCGAGCAGGCAACGCGCGGCAAGGCGCCGGCTGACAGGTTTCACAACAGCGTTCACAGCGGGTTTCATGACGGTTTCCCCCATTTGGCAGTGATCAGGCTTGACTCCCCCACCGCGCCGGCAGTCTTGTTGTCGTGCATGGCCGTGTGCGGTCCGGCGTGCTGGGTTATACAGCGCCCCGGCTGCCGGCGCCGGGGTCGGTCAATGCAAAGCCGGCCTGGTCCGCTTCGCGCGCCAGCGCGGGCAGTCCGGCATAGTCGACGGGCTGCACCGCGGCAAAGCGCACCAGCCCCAGCATGGCCAGCAGCGCGGTACCCGCTGCGCCTTCATGCAGCGTGAGCAGCGCGGCACGCACGCGCGCGCATTCGTGCGGATCAACCTGCGCAGACGCCACCATCGGCGGGATCGGTGCGGCCGGTGTCACGTCCAGCGTTTTCAGCTGCGCCGCGAGCGCGGGTTCAAAGCGGCGCAGCAGGTCCAGCACGTAGCTGTCGACGACGCCCACCTCGGCGTGCCCGGCGATGACGGCATCGATGACCTCGCGCGGCGTCGGCGTGGGTTCGGCGGCAGGCCGGTACAGCGCACGCGTGCCCGCCGGCGCCAGCTGCATCAGGTGGTGCCGTGGTGCGTTGTGCCCCGAGTTGGACTCAGGCAGCATGCATGCCAGCCGCCCGCCGAAGGTCTGCGCCAGCGTCTGCACCGGCGCATCCGCGCGCACGATGAACTCCGTGAAATAGACCGGGCGCCCGCCGTAGCGCGCCAGCGCCGGCACCGGCGCGGCCAGCAACTGCGGGGCCACCGGGGCGCTGGCATACGGATAGCCGCACATGAACACGCAGCCGCAGTCCGGCCGCGCCCACAGCGCGCTGACCAGCGCCGGCGCCGCATGCTCGACATATGGCAGTGCCACGCCGGCACGGTCGGCCACGTGCGCCAGCAGCGCACGCCATGCATGCCCCACCGGCGCGGCGACCGCGTACATGCGTGCGCTGGCAATCATGCGTAGACCAGCTTCTGGCCCAGCCCGCGCTGCTCGGCCTTCTTCAGGATGGCGTGGCCCAGCGCGATATCGCTCAGCGACAGGCCGCGGTGCCAGAACAGGTTGGTCTCGTCGTCGCTCTGGCGGCCCGGCTTGCGGCCGGCGGCGATTTCGCCCAGCTCGGCATAGAGCGTCTGTTCCGACAGCTTGCCAGCTTCCACATGCGCCCGCAGCGAGCCGAACATGCCGCCCTTGCACTGGCCCCAGTCGTCGACCACCATCTTCGTCATGATGTCGGTCAGCGACAGCTCGACCGCGCTCATGGTGCCGTAAGGCACGACGAAGGCGCCCGGCTTGATCCATTCGGTCTTGAGCATCGGCGTCGGGCGTTCGAGGCGCGAGGCTTCGACCACGATGTCGGCGCCGCGCACGCACGATTCCCAGTCTTCGGTGATGACGATCTTCTTGCCGAGATCACGCTCCAGCCGCGCGGCGAAGGCATTGCGGCTTTCCGGGCGGCGCGAGTGCACGCGGATCTCGTCGAAGTCGAACAGGCTGTCGAGCAGGCGCACGTTCCAGTAAGAGGTGCCGCGTGCGCCGATATGGCCCAGCACCTTGCTGTTGCGGCGCGCCAGGTGCTTGGCACCGAGCGCGGTGAGTGCGCCGGTGCGGGCATCGGTGATGAAGGTAGCGTCGACCATCGCCACCGGAATCCCGGTGCGCGGATCGAACAGGTTGAGCATGGCCATCTCCGACGGCAGTCCGAGCTTGTAGTTGTCGACGAAGTCGCCGACGATCTTCACCCCGGCCAGCCCCAGCGGCGCCACGTAGCCGCGCAGCACGTTGAAGTGGCCGTTGAAGGCGGGATCGGGAATCAGGTGCACGCGCGGCTCGATCACGGTCTGGCCGTTGCCCTGCGCCACCAGTGCCTGCTCGACCGCGTCCAGGATTTCGGCGTCGGTCATTTCCAGCCGTGCGATGTCCTTTCCGTTGATATAGGTGAGATGGATGTCGCTCATACGGTCTCCTGTCTTCCAGATAAGAATGCCTGCACGCCGCGGGTGCGTAGTGCACCGCATCGCGGCCACGCCCCCCCTTTCCGGTGCCTCACGCAGCCGGTGTGGTCCACCATGGTGCGGTGCCTGTCCAGGCCACAGAGCGTGTGTCGATGGAGTCCAGTGTAGGTATGGCGCCATTGACTGTCATATGCTTATATGTCCGCCAGCCTTAACATCAGGTTAATCCCATGAAAATGAACCTGCGCCAGATCGAGGTGTTCCGCGCGGTGATGCTGACCGGCTCGATCAGCGGTGCGTCCAAGCTGCTCTACGTGTCACAACCGGCCATCAGCCGGCTGATGTCGCACACCGAGCAACGCCTCGGCCTCGAACTGTTCCGGCGCACCAAGGGAAGGCTCTACCCCACGCCGGAAGCGCGGCGCCTGCTGGGCGAAGTCAATGCGGTGTACGAAGGGATCGAGCGCGTCAACGAGATTGCCGAGGACCTTGCGGCCAACCGCACCGGCAGCCTGCGCATCACGTGCAGCCCCAACCTCGGCCAGACCGTGCTGCCGCGCGCCATTGCCAGCTTCCGCGCCGCGCACCCGGCGGTGCGCGTGGTGGTGCGTACCCAGATTCCGGGCAATATGCTGCGCGCGCTGCTATCGGGGCAGGTGGACCTGGCGGTGTCGAACATGCCGCTGGTGCACCCCAACCTCGAGGCGCGCCTGCTGGTGAAAAACGAGATCGTGGCGCTGGTGCCGGTGGGGCATCCCCTGGCCGCGCGCAAGTGGGTTCGACCGGCCGACCTGATCGGGGAGGACCTGATCGGCTACGGACAGGACGTACCGTTTGGCTTGCTGGTGCACGAGATGTTCGGCAACGAGGGCGACCAGCCCGATATGCGGGTGCAGGTGGAACAGGCCCACGTGGCGCGCGCGCTCGCGCAGGCCGGCGCAGGCATCGCACTGGTCGATGCCATGACGGTGTTCGGCGGGGACTGGCCCAATATCGTGGCGGTGCCGGTGCGCACCAAGGTCAATGCCTCGGTGCAGATTTTCCATGTGCAGACGGAACCGCTGTCGCGGCTGTCGCTGGAATTCGTGGATACGTTGACGGGGATGATGAAGCGCTAGGGGTGCAGCGCTGAAGGCCTCAGACGGTCGTCGCCTTGTCCAGCCAGCGCGACAGCTGGTCCGTCACCGCCGAGCTCGAGAACGAACAGCTGTCCTGCGCAAACACGGCGGACATCTCCAGGCGCCGCAGCAATTCTTCCATCGCCTGCCCGTAGACCGGCGGCAGCGACAGACCGGTGCCGGCTTCGCGCCATGCGCGTACCAGATCGCTCGCGGGCATCGATCCGCCCAGGTGCTGGTCCAGTGCGGCACGCATGCGCACCAGTGCTTCCTGATTGGCTGCGCTCATGAACGCGCCCTCCTTTCCTTGTAGAGTTCGCGGAACGTGCGGCCTGACGGGGCCGGCATGTCGCGGGTTGCGGTCCAGCCCTTGCCGGCCATCGGCAGGCTGGCGATCAGCTTGTTGCGGCCGCCCATGCGGCCCAGCAGCCAGGCGCCGATGCGGGTCGCAAAGGCATACAGCTCCGGGCGCCTGGCCACGTAGCCCCAGGCCTGCAGCGCGAACCGCTCCTGCCACGGGCGCAGCCCTCGCTCCATCTGCTTCTCGCGCAGCTTGCGCAGCAGGTCGGACAGCGGGATCGAAGCAGGACACACGCGATTGCACTCGCCGCACAACGTGGCCGCCTGAGGCAGGTCCACGGCATTGGCAAGACCCACGTAGCTCGGTGTCAGCACGCTGCCCATCGGGCCCGGATAAACCCAGCCATAAGCATGGCCACCGATCTTCTGGTAGACCGGGCAGTGGTTCATGCACGCGCCGCAGCGGATGCAACGCAGCATCTCCTGGAAGTCGCCGCCGATCAGCCCGGTGCGGCCGCCATCGACCAGCACGAAGTACATATGCTCCGGGCCGTCGCGCTCGCCTTCGGCGCGCGGGCCGGTCAGCAGCGAGAAGTAGTTGGAGATTGCCTGGCCGGTAGCCGAGCGCGGCAGCAGCCGCATCACCGTGGCCAGGTCTTCCAGCGTGGGCAACACCTTCTCGATCCCGGTCACGGCCACGTGCACTCGCGGCATCACCGTGCACATGCCCTCGTTGCCCTCGTTGGTGACGACCGCCACCGAGCCGGTCTCGGCGATGATGAAGTTGCCGCCGGTGACGCCCATGTCGGCGCTCAGGAACTCGGGGCGCAGCACTTCGCGCGCCTCGCGCGTCAAATCCGGGATCTCGGTCAGGCGCGGCTTGTGGTGGACCCTGGCGAACAGGTCGGCGATCTCGTCCTTGTCCTTGTGCACCACCGGCGCAATGATGTGCGACGGCGGTTCCGAGTCGTTGATCTGCAGGATGTACTCGCCGAGATCGGTCTCGATACTCTGCACGCCCATCTCGCCGAGCACCTGGTTCAGGCGCATCTCCTCGGTCACCATCGACTTGCTCTTGATGACCTTCTTCACGCCGTGCTTCTGCGCAATCTCGGCGACCAGGCGCGCGGCGTCCGCGGTGGTTTCGGCGAACAGCACCGTGGCACCGCGCTTGCGCGCGTTCTCTTCGAAGGTGGCCAGCCAGACGTCGAGGTTTTCCAGCGCACGGTTGCGCCGTTCCTTCAGCGCCTCGCGCGTGGCATCGAAGTCGATATCGCGGATCGCATCGGCGCGCGCGGTGACGAACTTGGTCGAGAGTTTCTTCAGGTTCTGCTGCAGGCGCTGGTCAGCCAGCTTCTGGCCGGCGCGTGCCTTGAATTCCATGCTGTGGACTTGCATCGTGGCGTCTTCCGGATTTCAGGCTGATTGTCAGGCATCACCCGCCAGGACCTGGGCGATATGCAGCACGCGCGTGCGGCTGTCGCCGGTGCGGCGCAGCCGGCCTTCGATATTGAGCATGCAGCCCAGGTCGCCCAGCACTACGGCTTCGGCGCCGCTGGCCTTGATATTGGCGCACTTCTCGTCGACGATCGCCGTCGAGATATCGCCGTACTTGACCGAGAAGGTGCCGCCGAAACCGCAGCAGGCCTCGCAGTCCTTCATCTCGGTGAGCTGCACGCCGGGCAGGCGCGCCAGCAGTTCACGCGGCTGCTGCTTGACGCCGAGCTCGCGCAGGCCGGAGCAGGAGTCGTGGTAGGTGATGTGGCCGGCGAATGAGGACGGCAGTACGTCGATCTTCGCCACGGTGACCAGGAATTCGGTCAGTTCGAACACGCGCTCGCGCAGCCGCTCGTAGCGGCCGTTCAGCTCCGGATCGTTGCGCAGCAGGTCGCCGTACTGGTGGCGGATCATGCCGCCGCAGCTGCCGGACGGCACCACGATGTAGTCGAACATCTCGAACTCGCGCAGGAATTTCTCCGCCAGGTCGCGCGACACGCGGCGCTCGCCCGAGTTGTAGGCCGGCTGGCCGCAGCAGGTCTGCGCCTCGGGCACCATGACCTCATAGCCGGCGGCTTCCAGCAGCTTGAGCACCGAAAAGCCGATTTCCGGACGCATCAGGTCCACCAGGCAGGTGGCGAACAGACCGACTCGCATTGTTTGCTTCTCCAGACCCCGAAACCCCGCAATTATGCGCGCTTGGCGCCGCGCGTGGCGCACAAACGGTTCAGCAATGCCATGAATCCGGTGCAATGCACAGCACTTTGTCGGGCGACATCACGGCGCGTTTCTTACCGTAATGTCATTTCACCTATTGAAATTTTCACGATGCGAGATAGAATCAGGCAGACGCTTAAGATTGCCGCATCGCAACATTTCTCCCATTTTCACCTATGTCCGACGCAGACAAGTCACCCGGCAAGACGTCCATCCAGGTCATCGAGCGCATGATGACCCTGCTGGACGCCCTCGCGCAGCACGCCGATCCCGTCAGCCTGAAGGAGCTTTCGCTGGCCACGGGGCTGCATCCTTCCACCGCCCACCGCATCCTGAACGACATGGTGGCCTGCCGTTTCGTGGACCGTTCCGATCCGGGCAGCTACCGGCTTGGCATGCGCCTGCTGGAACTAGGCAACCTGGTCAAGGCACGCCTGTCCGTGCGTGACGCGGCGCTGGCGCCGATGCGCGCGCTGCACCGCGTCACCGGCCAGACCGTCAACCTGTCGGTGCGCCAGGGCGACGAGATCGTCTATATCGAGCGCGCCTACAGCGAGCGCTCGGGCATGCAGGTGGTGCGCGCCATCGGCGGCCGCGCCCCGCTGCACCTGACTTCGGTGGGCAAGCTGTTCCTGGCGGCCGACGAGAGTGCGCGCGTGCGCAACTACGCCACCCGCACCGGGCTGGCCGGCCACACCCGCACGTCGATCACCGACCTGACCAAGCTGGAGCGCGAGCTGAACTGGGTCCGCGCCAACGGCTACGCGCGCGACAACGAAGAGCTGGAACTGGGCGTGCGCTGCATCGCCGCCGGCATCTATGACGATTCGCGCCGGCTGGTGGCGGGGCTGTCGCTGTCGGCGCCGGCCGACCGGCTGCAGGACAGCTGGCTGCAGAACCTGAAGGACACCGCGCTGCAGATCTCGCGCGGCATGGGCTACGTGTCCGAAGCTGCGGCCTGAGCACGGCAAGCGGGAACGACGCGCGGGCGGCCGGCCACGGCAGTCCGCGCGTTTTGCTTTGGTGGCCGCGTCACGAATCAAACACTGGTTTACCCTTAGTTTTCAGATAACCAGCAAACCTTATAATCGAAACCCATGCGTACCCGTGCCGTCACCCTTACAGAACAGGTCACCCGCCAGCTTCGCGCCGACATCGAGAGCGGCGCCTACCCGGTCGGCACCCGCTTGCCTACCGGCCGCCAGCTCGCTGAGCAGTATGGCGTCAGCGCCGCAGTGATCCGCGAAGTCACCGAACACCTGCGCTCGCAGGGCTTTGTGGAAACGCGCCAGGGCGTCGGTTGCACGGTGCGCTCGCGCACCGGCGCGGCGGGCTTCCAGTTGCCGCGCGAGCCGGATATCGATGCCGCCGAGCTGGCCGATCTGTATGACCTGCGGATCGACCTGGAAGGCGCCGCCGCCGCACTGGCCGCGGTGCGCCGCACCGAGGAGGACGTGGACACGCTGAGTGCGCTGCTGCAGCGCCTGCGTGCCCATCTCTATGACCCACAGCCCGCCGCCGATATCGACGCGGCCTTCCATATCGGCATTGCCGCCGCCACGCACAACCCGTACTACCGCCAGCTGCTGCAGTACCTGAACCTGCAGCTGCACCAGGCCGTCGCGACCGCGCGTGCCAATACGCTGCGCCAGGCCGGACTGGCCGAAAACGTGCATGCCGAGCATGAAGCCATCGTCGACGCGATCCGGCGCGGCGATGCCACGGCGGCGCGCGCGGCCGCGGTCACGCACCTGCAATGCGCCGCACGCCGGCTGGGACTGACATTGCGCCCGCGCGCCGCCGATGCGCCGGGCGCATCCGCAGCAACGGATCCCGCCCGCCCTTCTCTCTCTTAAGACGACACCGCCATCATGCAAATCAGCCAATTCGCGCAACGCCTCACCGAGGCCCTCGGCGCCGACACCGTCCTGAGCAACCCCGACGACATCGCTCCGTGGCTGTCGGACTGGCGCGGCATCTACCGCGGCCAGGCCCAGGCCGTGGTACGGCCGCGCACGGTGGACGAGGTGTCGCGCGCCCTCGCGCTGTGCCAGCAGGCAGCGGTGCCCGTGGTACCGCGCGGCGGCAACACGGGCCTGTGCGGCGGCGCCACGCCAGATGCGCAGGCGCAGAACGTGGTGCTGAGCCTGGACCGCATGAACGCGGTGCGCTCGCTCGACACCATCGCCAACACCATGGTGGCAGAAGCCGGCTGCATCCTCGGCAACCTGCGTCGCGCCGCGGAAGACGCCAACCGCCTGCTGCCGCTGTCGCTGGCGGCCGAAGACTCCTGCCAGATCGGCGGCAACCTCGCGACCAATGCCGGCGGCGTGAACGTGGTGCGCTACGGCATGGCGCGCGAGCTGGTGCTCGGCGTGGAAGCGGTGCTGCCCAACGGCGAGGTCTTCCACGGCCTGCGCACGCTGCGCAAGGACAATACCGGCTACGACCTGAAGCAGTTGCTGATCGGTTCGGAAGGCACGCTGGGCGTGATCACCGCGGCCGCGCTGCGGCTGTTCCCGCGCACCGATACGCGCAGCGTAGTGCTGGCGGCGGTGGCCTCGCCGGCGCAGTCGCTGGAACTCTATGAACTGCTGTTCGAGCAATGCGGCGCGCGCCTGCAGGCGTTCGAGTTCTTTTCCGGCGATTGCCTGGACCTGGTGCTCACGCACGCGGAAGGCGTGCAGGAACCGTTCGCGCAACGCTACCCCGCCTACGTGCTGGTGGAACTGGCCGATACCACGGATGCAGACGCGCTCAACGCACTGCTCGAGCGCGTGATCGGCGCAGCGCTGGAACGCGAGCTATGCCTCGATGCCGCGGTGTCCGCCTCGCTGGCGCAACTGCAGGCGCTGTGGAAACTGCGCGAGGAGATTTCCGAAGCGCAGCGCGCCGACGGCCCGCACCTGAAACACGACGTGTCGCTGCCGATCGAGCAGATCCCGGCGTTCATGACCTCGATGGATGCCCGGCTGCGCGCGCTCGATCCGGCCATCCGGCCGTTTATCTTCGGGCACTTCGGCGACGGCAACCTGCACTACAACCTGTCGCGCCCGGCCGGTGCGCCGAAGGACTGGGCGGCCACGCAAGGCGATGCGGTGACCGACGCGGTGCTGGACGAAGTGATGCGTTATGGCGGCAGCATCAGCGCCGAGCACGGCATCGGCCAGCTCAAGCGCCACGCCTTCCTCGCGGTCAAGGATCCGCTGGAACTGCGGCTGATGCGCGAGATCAAGGCCGTGTTCGATCCGGCCGGGATCATGAATCCCGGCAAGCTGCTCTGACAGAGCGGGATCGCAAAAAGAAAAACGCGCCGCAGGACGGCGCGTTTTTTTCCGGTCAGGCGATCCGAATCAGATGCCGCGCGCTTGCTGCGAGGCCAGGATCGCATGCGCGCCGTGCGGCCCCTGCGTCAGGTTGGGCGACGACGGGAAGCCATGCGGCTGCGGGGACGACTGCGACGGCGAGTGTTCCAGCCAGTCCTTGACGCGGTTGGCATCGGCAAAACGCGACAGCTTGCCAGCCGAATCCAGGAACACCATCACCACGTTGCGACCCTGGACCTTGGCCTGCATCACCAGGCACTGGCCGGCCTCGGAGATAAAGCCGGTCTTCTGGAGGCCGATCTCCCAGTTGCCGCCGCGCACCAGGCGGTTGGTGCTGACGTAGTGCTGGGTGCGGCCCAGCACGTTGACTTCATGCTCGGTCTGGGTCGAGAACTCGCGGATGGTCGGGTTGCGGTAGGCGGCGTTGACCATGCGCACCAGGTCCATCGCGCTCGACACGTTGCTGCTCGACAGCCCGCTGGAATCGACAAAGTGGCTGTCGTTCATGCCCAGCTCGCGCGCCTTGCGGTTCATCGCCTGCACGAACGCAGGCAGGCCGCCCGGATAGTGGCGACCCAGCGCCGACGCGGCGCGGTTCTCGGACGACATCAGCGCCAGCAGCAGCAGTTCCTGGCGCGTGAGCTGCGTGCCGAAGCGCAGGCGCGAGCTGCTGTGCTTCTCGTTGTCGCGGTCTTCCTCGGTGATGGTCAGCATCTCGTCCATTGGCAGACGCGCGTCCATGACCACCAGCGCCGTCATCAGCTTGGTGATCGAGGCGATCGGCAGCACCGCGCTGGCGTTCTTCTGGAACAGCACCTCGTTGGAGCCCTGGTCCATCACCAGCGCCACGCTGGAACGCAGCGCTAGCGCGTCGGCGGTATCGCGCAGGCCCATGGCTTCGCCCAGCGAGGGCTTGGCGGGCGGCGTAAAGGCGGCACGCACTGGCGCCGCGCGATGCGAGGCCACTACCTGGCGCTTGCCGTTCTTCAGCACGATGACCTTGCGCGAGGAGCTGGCGTCACGCTTGGCTACCTTGGTGCTGCGAGACTTTGCCGAGACAGTCTTTGAAGCGCTCTTTTTCTCGACGTTAGCCGATTTAGCCTGCTTTTTAGACGTTTTTTGGGTGCTTGCGGACTTGGTGGCCGCTTCGGCCACGGGCGCCGCGACCATCGACACCGACACCAGGACCGCGGCGGCGACGGCGGACAAGGGCGTGGAGCCGAAGAATCTGGAAAAAATGGAATCAGACCGGAACATGATTCGTTCAGCGCATAAGAATGGCGCTAGTGTAGGAAATAAAGAAATTGTTAGCAAGATTAAAGACTTACAGTCGCTCCTTAAAGTTCGATTTGCAAACATTTCCACGATGTGGAAAAAGTTGACGTCTCATCACGTCCACCCGTGTTTGAAAACGAACTGTCTTAGGGCTCACCTCAAATCACCTGCTACTCCCCAAGGCAACGACCCTGCCGATACGGGGATCTCATCTGGTATATCGGCACCAATCGTTACACATTGATACAAAGCTCACTATGAGAGGAAACGCGCAAATCCGCTGACCGGTTCGCGTTCAGTGGTCAGCCGGTTCTCGAGCGCTTCCGGATCCGCAAAACCCAGCGACATGCCGCATACCACCATCTCTTCCGGTGGCAGTCGCAAGTGGCTGGCAATGATCTTGTGGAACTGCGTAAACGCCGCCTGCGGGCAGGTATCGAGCCCGCGCGCCCTGGCGGCGACCATGATGCTTTGCAGGAACATGCCGTAGTCCAGCCAGCTGCCCTGCTCCATGATGCGGTCGATGGTGAAGATCATCCCCACCGGCGCATCGAAAAAACGGAAGTTGCGCGCGTGCTGCTCGTGCATGCGCACCTTGTCCTCGCGGCTGATCTCCAGCAGGCCATACAGGTCCCAGCCCACCTTGCGCCGCCGCGCCAGGTAGGGATCGGCCCACTCGAGCGGGTAGTACGGATACTCCTGCATGTACTTGCTGTCGCGCTCGGGGTCCTCATAGGCAGCCAGCACGTCGGCGCACAGCTTGACCTTGGCCTCGCCCGACAGCACGTAGACGCGCCACGGCTGCGTGTTGGTGCCCGACGGCGCACGGCTGGCCACGGCCAGGATTTCTTCCACGGTCTCGCGCGGCACGGGCGTATCGAGAAAGGCCCGCACCGAACGCCGCGTGAGGATCGCGCGATCCACGCAGTCCACGGCATCCTGCGAACCGAATTGCCTCTCGAGGGACATCTTGTTCGTCTCCTGTTGCCCCGTCACCGCTGTGCGCCGGCCACCGCCAGCGGCAGCAGCGCCTCGCGCAGCGGCGCCGGCAGCGGTACCGGGCGGCGCGTGGCGCGATCGACATAGACGTGGATGAAATGCCCTTGCGCGGCGGCAAGCTCGTTGTCGCCGCTGAAGAGGCCTACCTCATAGCGCACGCTGGACGTACCCAGCCTGGCCACGCGCAGGCCCGCTACCACGGTCTCCGGGAAGCTGAGCGACGAGAAGTAGT
Source organism: Ralstonia pickettii DTP0602 (assembly GCA_000471925.1). Classification (NCBI taxonomy): domain Bacteria; kingdom Pseudomonadati; phylum Pseudomonadota; class Betaproteobacteria; order Burkholderiales; family Burkholderiaceae; genus Ralstonia; species Ralstonia pickettii. Next base: position 1,458,485 of record CP006667.1, on the reverse strand, counting down.
TGCACTGCGTCTCGATCACCAGCCCGATGGTGCTGCCCGCTTCGATGTCGAGCACGCCCTGCCGGATCAGGTAGGAATTCACCACGGTGTCAAAGTAACTGTAGTAGACAACGTTGTTAACGTGGCCATAGACATCGTTATCCATCCAACGCGTCGTGATCGGCTGGAAGTACGGATAGGCACTGCGCGACTCGGCTTGCGGTTTCATGGGACGTGAACGGAACAGGACGGATCGGAAAGCTCGGAAGGACAGCGCTGAAACGGCCGCATACGCGACACGAACGCGCGGAGGCTAGCGGCGGATGACCAGCGCGACGCCAAGCGCCGCCAGCACCATGCCGGCAGCGGCCAGCGGCGGGAAGCGCTCGCCGAACAGCAGCCAGGCCATCACCGCGGTGGTGGGCGGCGTCAGGTACATCAGGCTCGACACCTTGGTGGCCGCGCCCTGCCGGATCAGCAGGAACAGCAGCGAGATCGCGCCGATCGACAGCGCCACCACCGACCAGGCCAGTGCGCCGAACATGGCGGCAGTCCACTGAACCTCGCGGGTCTCGAACAGGAACATGAACGGCAGGCACGCCAGCGCGGCTGCGGCGAACTGGATCACCGAGCCCATGCGCAGGTCGAACACCGGGCAGAAATGCTTCTGGTAGACGGTGCCCACGGTGATGCTGAGCAGGGCGCCGCCCGCCAGCGCCAGGCTCGCCGGCGTCAGCCCGCTGGTACCGAGCTTGTTGGCCACCACCAGCGCCACGCCGGCAATTCCCAGCAGCAGGCCCAGCCACTGGCGCGCGCCGATGCGTTCGCCCATGCGCCTAGCGATCAGGGCGGTCAGGATCGGCTGCATGCCGACCAGCAGCGCCGACACCCCGGCCGACATGCCGAGCTTGATGGCCGCCCAAACGCCGCCCAGGTAGCCCGCCTGGAGCAGCAGGCCGGCCACGCCGATATGGCCGACCATGCGCCAGTCAGTCCGCCGCGCCGGGGTTGCCGATGCCGCCGCTGGCGGATTCTGCAACTGCGGCAGCGGCACGCGTGCCAGCAGCACGAACGGCACCATCAGCACCAGCACGCCGGCAAAGCGCAGGAACAGGAAAGTCATCGGCTCGGCATAGGGCATGCCGTACTTGGCGACGATAAAGCCGGTGCCCCAGATCAGCACGAACAGCCACGGCATCGCCGCCAGCCACAGCGTGGCGCGGGGGCCTGCCGACGCCTTACGTCCTTGCTCCGCCACGCCGCTCATGACGCCACCGCCAGCTGCGTTTGGGCGTGGCGGGCGTGATACTGCGCGGCCAGACGCACGGTCTGCGCGTGCACGGCGACGGTGTCCTCGATCTGGTTGCCGTAGCCACCCGCCATCGCCACCGCGACCGGCAGCCGGCGCGCGAAGGCAGCATCGAACACCAGGCGATCGCGCTGTGCCAGGCCGGCCATGGTCAGCTTGAGCCGTCCGAGGCGATCGCCTTCATGCGGGTCGGCGCCGGCCAGGTAGATCAACAGGTCGGGATCGAAACGGCTGAACAGCGTGTCGAGCGCTGCCTGCAGCGCTTGCGCGTAGGTGTCGTCGTCGCAACCGTCCGGCAGGCCGACGTCCAGGTCGCTGGCCTCCTTGCGGAACGGGTAGTTCTTCTCGCCGTGCAGCGACAGCGTGAATACCGACGGATCGCCTTGCAGGATCGACGCGGTGCCGTTGCCCTGGTGCACGTCCAGGTCGACCACCGCCACGCGGCGCGAGTCGCCATCGCGCTGCAGTACGCGCGCGGCGATGGCGGCGTCGTTGAACACGCAGAAGCCGCCGCCCTTGTCGGCATAGGCGTGGTGGGTGCCGCCTGCCAGGTTCACCGCGATGCCTTCGCGCAGCGCTGCCCGGCAGGCCGCGATGGTGGCGCCTGCGGAACGCCGCGAGCGCTCCACCATCGCCTCGGACCACGGAAAGCCGATCTCGCGCTGGCGCGCCGCGTCGAGCGTGCCTGCCGAAGCCGCCTGCACATACTCTGGCGTATGTGCCAGCAGCAGGGCGTCATCGCCCGCGCGCGGCGCCTCCGCCAGGCGCAATCCGGGCACCTGGGCCGACACCATGTCGCGTAGCATGCTGTACTTGCGCATGGGGAAGCGGTGCCCGGGTGGCAATGGCAGCACAAAGTGGTCGGCGTAGAAGGCAAGCATGGGTGTGGCCTGGGCGGTTCTGTTCACGTCTTCTCGGTATCGCGGCGGCGGCCGGCCGTGCGGGCGAAGGCAAGCCGCGATGGTAGCACCCCGGCCGCACCCTCGCCGGGAGGCACCTCCGATGGCGCCGGCGTCACACCGGCGGGCATTTAAGCAGAACTTTATTGTGCAATGCACCAAATTCACTTGACATTAAAAACGGTATCCCTAGGGTGTGTTGACATTAGGCAAGGCCGAGGCACGAAGGGGTGTTAACTTCGATCGAAATATGTTTACATCCTGTCTTTTGGGCGAGGCAGGGATGGCAAGAAGGCTGTTGCGAGACGACCAGTACGAGCGCATCGCGCTGCTGCTACCCGGTAAGGCCGGGGATCGGGGACGAACCGCCGCCGACAATCGGGAGTTCGTGGAGGCCGTACTGTGGATTGCCCGTACCGGCAGCCCGTGGCGAGACCTGCCGGAAGAATTTGGCAACTGGAACAGTGTGTACCAGCGATTCGCTCGGTGGTCGCGTGCCGAGGTATGGCATAAAGTATTTGCAACGCTGGCAGGTGACGCGGATTTCGAGGAAGTCTTCATCGACAGCACCATTGTGCGCGCCCATCAGCATGCCGCTGGCGCGCCCAAAAAAAGGTGACCAGGCGCTCGGGCGATCGCGCGGTGGCCTGAGCACGAAGATTCATGCACTGGTTGACGGACTGGGCATGTTGGCGAGATTTCGCTTGACCGGCGGACAGGCGGGCGACAGCCCCGAGGCGTTGCCTTTGCTGGGCAGTTTGTGCCCGGGCAGTGTTGCCGCCGACAAGGCCTACGATACCGATGCGCTCATCGAGCATCTGCACAAGTTCGATGTCCAGGCTGTCATCCCGAGTCGGGCGAACCGGCTTGTACAACGTCCATTGGAAAAGCATCTCTATCGGTCCCGCAATCTGGTCGAGCGCTTCTTCGCCCGCATCAAACAGTTTCGACGCATCGCCACGCGATACGACAAGCTCTCCGAGCGCTTTGCTTCCTTCGTTGCCCTGGCCTCCGCGCTCATCTGGCTCGTCTAAATGTCAACACACCCTAGAATGGCAATTGTTGCGGCGCACCAAAGTTTTCGGATGCGTCCTGACCCACCCACACGCCTGGGCTGGCCGACGCGGGAAACAACACCGTCACGGCCCTGACATCTAGGCAGCTTAATTTTGCTTGACCTTGAAGTTCACCACTGGAGACCAGCAATGATCCTTACCCCGGAACAAGTCGCGGCAGCGCAAAAGGCTAACCTCGAAACGCTGTTCGGCCTGACGACCAAGGCGTTCGAAGGCGTCGAAAAGCTCGTCGAGCTGAACCTGCAGGTCGTCAAGACCTCGTTCGCTGAGAACGTCGACAACGCCAAGAAGGCCCTGTCGGCCAAGGACGCACAAGAACTGCTGGCCATCCAGGCCGCAGCCGTGCAGCCGGTCGCCGAAAAGACCCTGGCCTACACCCGTCACCTGTACGAAATCGCTTCGGAAACCCAGAGCGAATTCGCCAAGGTGGCCGAGGCCCAACTGGCCGAAGGCTCGAAGAACGTCCAGGCTCTGGTCGAAAACTTCGCCAAGAACGCCCCGGCCGGTTCGGAATCGACCGTGGCCATCGTGAAGTCGGCGATCTCCGCCGCCAACAACGCCTACGAGTCGGTGCAGAAGGCGACCAAGCAAGCGGTCGAAATCGCTGAAACCAACTTCCAGGCTGCTGCTTCGGCTGCCACGAAGGCTGCCCAGCAAGCCAGCGCCACGGCCCGTACGGCCACGGCTCCGGTGAAGAAGACCACTGCTGCCTGATAGCTGCAAGGGTTGAAGATGGACCGGCTCCGGCCGGTCCGTTGGCAAAGCGCATCGGATTGTGGTCAAGAATGCCGGTGTGTTTTGCCAACGATGAGGTAGTGTCCCGACCGAGTGAACCGGCGCTGCCTTTTCTGCCGATGTCTCCTCGGTACCGCGGTCTCCTTGTCCAAAGGTATCGTTAAGCCCGACCTCTTTAGGTCGGGTTTTTTTTGGGATCTGGTCTGGGGGATGTGCATTTGGCCTGCGGCATGCATGCGGTCGATGCTCGATGGCTCTCGCTGCTGGTGACATGTTGTCGTTGTTTGAACCGCCCTTCTGCCGCGTCCCCGCACAGCTTGGATCCAAGCGAATCCTGGGTCCGGCCCGAAAACCATTCTGAACCGCCTCGACCTGCCAGCCATTCGGCATTCGTGGTCGGCGCAATGTACTGGCGGTTAATTGCATAATCAGGCAAAAAGAAACCCACCATCAAGGTGGGCTTCCTGCTGCCATTCCGAACCTCAACGCTTCCGCGGCGGCGGCACGTCAGTACACGTACCTTCGTAAATCTCAGCCGCCATGCCAATCGACTCGCCCAGCGTCGGGTGCGGATGGATGGTCTTGCCAATATCCACCGCATCCGCGCCCATCTCAACCGCCAGGCAGACTTCGCTGATCAGGTCGCCCGCATGCATGCCGACAATACCGCCGCCGATCACGCGATGGGTTTCCTCGTCGAAGATCAGCTTGGTAAAGCCTTCGTCCCGACCGTTGGCGATGGCGCGGCCCGAAGCGGCCCAGGGGAACACGCTCTTGCTGTACTTGATGCCCTGCGCCTTGCACTCGTCCTCGGTCAGGCCGGCCCAGGCCACTTCCGGATCGGTGAAGGCCACCGACGGGATCTGCTTGGCATCGAAGTAGGCCTTCTCGCCATGTGCCACCTCGGCGGCAACGTGGGCTTCATGCACCGCCTTGTGCGCCAGCATCGGCTGGCCGACGATATCGCCGATCGCGAAGATATGCGGCACGTTGGTGCGCATCTGCTTGTCGACGTTGATGAAGCCGCGGTCGGTCACGGCCACGCCGGCCTTCTCGGCGCTGATGCGCTTGCCATTGGGCGCGCGACCCACCGACACCAGCACCAGGTCGTAGCGCAGCGGCTCAGCCGGGGCCTGCTCGCCTTCAAACCTGACGTAGATGCCGTCCGGCTTCGCTTCCACGCCGACCGTCTTGGTCTTCAACATGACCTTGCCGAAGCGGTCCTTGTTCTTCTTTTCCCAGACCTTGACCAGGTCGCGGTCAGCGCCGGTCATCAGGCCATCGAGCATTTCCACGACATCGATTTCCGCACCGAGCGTGCTGTACACCGTGGCCATTTCCAGGCCGATAATGCCGCCGCCGATGACCAGCATCTTGTTGGGAACCTCGGGCAGTTCCAGCGCGCCGGTCGAGTCGACGATGCGCGGGTCTTCCGGGATAAAGGGCAGCTTCACCGCCTGGCTGCCGGCGGCGATGATGGCCTTCTCGAAACGGATCACGGTCTTCTTGCCAGTGGCCCGCTTGCCCTCGCCCTCGGTCAGCTCGACCTCGAGGTGATGCGAGTCGAGGAAGTTGCCGATGCCGCGCACCACCTGCACCTTGCGTGCCTTGGCCATGCCGGCCAAACCACCGGTCAGCTTGCCGACCACCTGGTTCTTGTAGTGGCGCAGGCCGTCCAGGTCGATCTTGGCTTCGCCGAACAGGATGCCGTGGGCGGCCAGCGCCTTGGCTTCGTCGATCACCGCGGCGTTGTGCAGCAGTGCCTTGGACGGGATGCAGCCGACGTTCAGGCAGACACCGCCGAGCGTGCTGTAGCGCTCCACCAGGACGGTATTCATGCCCAGGTCGGCGGCGCGGAAGGCGGCCGAGTAGCCGCCGGGACCGGCGCCCAGCACCAGCATCTCGCACTGGATGTCGGCGCCGCCGCTGTGGCTGGCTGCCGCGGGTGCCGGAGCCGGCGCGGCCGCAGCCGGCGCGGGGGCCTGCGCCGGGGCCGGCGCTTGCGCGGGCGCAGGAGCGGCGGCGGCCTGCTGGGCTTCGACGGTGCAGATCACCGCGCCCTGGCCGACCTTGTCGCCCACCTTGACCTTGACCTCCACCACCTTGCCGGTGGCCGACGACGGCACGTCCATGCTCGCCTTGTCGGACTCCAGCACGATCAGGGACTGTTCCATCTCGACCGTATCGCCGGCCTTGACCAGTACCTCGATCACTTCCACCGCGTCGAAATCGCCGATATCCGGCACCTTGACTTCGATCACACTCATGCTTTGCTCCTCAATGCGCGCCCGCCATCTGGCTTCAGGGCGCGCCGTCGTTGTTGGTTGCCGGGTTGTCTTCTGCCGCGTGGCCTGCCACCGCCTCGTCTTCCGGCGCCGTCTCTGCCGCATCCTCGGCTGCTACTGCCGCGGTGCCGCCCTCGTGCAGCCGCACGGTATGGACCTCGATCGGCCCGGCCGAACTCTTGTCGAACTCCACGCCCGCATCGACACCGATGCGCGCGATCTCGCCCGCATCCAGGTCCGGCCGGTCATACACCGCATGCATCGCGCCCAGCGCGTAGTTGCGGCCCGAGCCGATGCCCCAGAAGCGGTCGAACGAAAACACCTCGCGGTACGAGTAGACGCCGAAGATGCCGGCCGGATTGGCGATCAGGCAGACGATCTGCGACGACTCGTAGGGATCGTCATCGTCTTCCTTGGTGTTGACGAAGTAATCCGACTTCAGCTTGTCGTGCACCTTCAGGAAGGTGCGGAACACGTCGTCGCGCGAGCCCAGCCGGCACTCCTCACCCAGGCCTGCCAGCAGCGTGCGCATGACCGGAAAGTGCGCGGTGGTCCCGGCCAGCGCGATAAAGCCGTCGCCCACCGGGAATACCTTCTGGTTGCGCTCGTAGGCGCGTGACAGGCGCGTATCGCCGAAGGTGACCAGCGCGTCCGCCGCGATCGCCACCTCGGCGCCCTTCCTTACGACAACACAGGTAGTCATGGCTCGCTCCTATGATTCAACGCAGGCGCCGGCCTTTTCGCACACCGGCAAAGCCGGTGTGCGTTGCAGCTGCTTCAATATGAAGCGAAGCGGTTCTGGCTAGGCGCGCGGCCGCAGACAGTACAACTGGTACGGCAAGGCCGCGCAACGACGCCAGAATCATTTTTAAGCAGCCGCCTTAGAGCAGGATACGGCGGAAGTCCGCCAGCAGTTGCGCGAAGTACGTGTTGAAGCGCGCCGCTTCGGCCCCGTCGATGACGCGGTGGTCCCACGACAGCGACAGCGGCAGCGTCAGGCGCGGCGTGAACTGCTTGCCGTCCCACACGGGTTTCTGGAACGACTTGCACACGCCCATGATCGCCACTTCCGGCGCATTGATGATCGGCGTGAAATACGTGCCGCCAATGCCGCCCAGCGACGAGATCGAGAAGCAGCCGCCCTGCATCTGGTCGGGCTTGAGCTTGCCGTCGCGCGCCAGCTTGGCCAGCTCGCCCATTTCCTGGCTGATCTCGAACACGCCCTTCTTGTCGGCGTCCTTGATCACCGGCACGACCAGGCCGTTCGGGGTGTCGGCGGCGAAGCCGATGTTGAAGTACTTCTTCAGCACCAGGTTGTCGCCGTCCAGCGAGGCATTGAAGTTCGGGAACTTCTTCAGCGCCGCAACCGTTGCCTTGATCATGAACGCGAGCATCGTCACCTTGATGCCGGCCTTCTCGTTTTCCTTGTTCAGCTGGACGCGGAAGGCTTCCAGGTCGGTGATGTCCGCTTCGTCATGGTTGGTGACGTGCGGGATCATGACCCAGTTGCGGTGCAGGTTGGCACCCGAGATCTTCTTGATGCGCGACAGGGCCTTGCTTTCCACTTCGCCGAAACGGGTGAAATCGACCTTCGGCCACGGCAGCAGGCCAAGCTCGCCACCACCGCCGCCAGCCGCGGCAGCCTGGGCCGGCGCGGCCGCCTGGCCGGACATCACGCCCTTGACGTACTGCTGCACGTCTTCCTGGGTGATGCGGCCCTTGGGGCCGGTGCCCGGCACGCGCGACACGTCGACGCCCAGTTCGCGCGCGAACTTGCGCACCGAAGGGCTGGCGTGTGCAGCCTTGCCGGTGACGCCAGCCTGTGCCGGCGCGGCAACCGGGGCTGCGGCGGGCGCCGGGGCAGCTGCAACAGCCGGAGCCGGTGCGGGCGCGCTGGCGGCCGCAGGGGCGGGTGCGGCGGCGGCCGCAGCCGGAGCGCCAGCCGCGGCGGCGCCTTCCAGGATCAGCAGCAGCGTGCCTTCGGACACGTTGTCGCCGACCTTGACCTTGACTTCCTTGACCACGCCGCCCTGCGGCGAGGGCACGTCCATGGTGGCCTTGTCGGATTCCAGCGTGACCACCGCGTCTTCTGCGCTGATGGTGTCGCCCGGCTTGACGTGGACTTCGATGACCGGCACGGCGTCGTAGTCGCCGATATCGGGCACCTTCACTTCGATGGTGCCGCCACCGCCGGCGGGCGCCGCGGCCGGAGCGGCAGCAGCGGGAGCCGGTGCGGGGGCTGCGGCGGCAGGCGCCGGAGCCGGCGCTGCGGCGGCCGGGGCCCGAGCGGGAGCCGCCGCGGCGCCCTGCCCGGCCGGCTGCAGCATCACCAGCACCGAGCCTTCGGATACGTTGTCGCCCACCTTGATGCGGACGTCCTGGACCACGCCAGCCTGCGGCGAGGGCACGTCCATGGTGGCCTTGTCCGACTCCAGCGTCACCAGCGCGTCTTCCGCGTCGATGCTGTCGCCGGGCTTCACATGCACTTCAATGACGGGAACGGCGTCATAGTCGCCGATATCCGGCACCTTGATTTCAATCGCTTGACTCATTCAGTGTCTCCTGGGCAGGCCGGCACGCGCGACGTCCGCAAGCGGCGAGATTACCCTCGCCGCCCGCTTCTGTCACGCCGCCGTGCCGCAAGGCGCCGTCCGGCACTGGGCCGGGGCGCCCGCGGCACGGCGTCGCCGTACTGCGGGGGGTTGGTGCAGGCTGCCGGATCAGACCGACATCGGGTTAGGCTTGCTCGGGTCGAGGTTGTACTTCTTGATGGCCTCGGCCACCTTGTCGCGGCCGATCGCGCCCTCGTCGGCCAGCGCCTTGAGCGCGGCCAGCGTGACCCAGTGACGATCCACTTCAAAGAAGTGGCGCAGCTTCTCGCGGGTGTCCGAGCGGCCGAAGCCGTCGGTGCCCAGCACCACGTAGCGGCGCGGCACGAACGGACGGATCTGTTCGGCGAAGGCGCGCACGTAGTCGGTCGAGGCAATCACCGGACCGCGGGCCGACTTCAGCTTCTGCGCGACGAACGACTCGCGCGGGGTCTCGGTCGGGTGCAGCAGGTTGTAGCGCTCGGTGGCCTGGCCTTCGCGGGCCAGCTCGGTGAAGCTCGGGCAGCCCCACAGGTCGGACTCGACGCCCCAGTCCTTCTTCAGCAGTTCGGCGGCGGCGATCACCTCGCGGAAGATCGTGCCCGAGCCCAGCAGCTGCACGCGCGGCGCGTTGCTGTTCTCGACGCCCTTGCGGAACTGGTACATGCCCTTGACGATGTCCTGCTCTACGCCAGCCGGCATTTCCGGATGCTCGTAGTTCTCGTTCATCACCGTCAGGTAGTAGTAGATGTCTTCCTGTTCGGCGTACATGCGGCGCAGGCCGTCCTGCATGACCACCGCCAGCTCGTACTGGAAGGTCGGGTCGTACGAGATGCAGTTCGGGATCGCGGCGTGGAACACGTGCGAGTGGCCGTCTTCGTGCTGCAGGCCTTCGCCGTTCAGCGTGGTGCGGCCGGCGGTGCCGCCCAGCAGGAAGCCGCGCGAACGCATGTCGGCAGCGGCCCAGCACAGGTCGCCGATACGCTGGATGCCGAACATCGAGTAGTAGATGTAGAACGGGATCATCTGCACGCCGTGCGTCGAGTACGACGTGGCGGCGGCGATCCAGTCGCACATGGCGCCGGCTTCGTTGATGCCTTCCTGCAGCACCTGGCCAGTCTGCGATTCCTTGTAGAACATCAGCTGGTCATGGTCTTCCGGTACGTACTTCTGGCCTTCCTGGTTCCAGATGCCGACCTGGCGGAACAGGCCTTCCATGCCGAAGGTGCGCGACTCGTCCGGCACGATGGGCACCACGTGCTTGCCGATCTGCTTGTCTTTCAGCAGCGTGTTCAGAATACGGACGAAGGCCATGGTGGTGGACACTTCGCGGCCTTCGCCGGTGGCCTTCAGCAGCGCCTCGAACGCGGACAGCTGCGGGATCGGCAGGGCTTCGGCCTTCTGGCGGCGGGCCGGCAGGTAGCCGCCCAGGTTCTGGCGCGCCTGGCGCATGTATTCCAGTTCCTTCGAACCTTCCGGGAAGGTGATGTACGGCACCTCTTCCAGCTGGTCGTCGGCAACGGGGAGATTGAACTGGTCGCGGAACTTGCGGATCGCGTCCACCGGCATCTTCTTCTGCTGGTGGGCCACGTTCATGGCCTGGCCGGCGTCGCCCATGCCATAGCCCTTGATGGTCTTGGCCAGGATCAGCGTGGGCTGGCCCTTGTGCTCGCTGGCGGCCTTGTAGGCGGCGTAGATCTTGTGCGGATCGTGGCCGCCGCGGTTCAGGCGCCAGATGTCGTCGTCGGACCAGTCGGCCACCATCGCCTTCAGTTCAGGCGTGTTGAAGAAATGCTCGCGGACGTAGGCGCCGTCCTTGGCCTTCATCGTCTGGTATTCGCCGTCCACGCATTCCATCATGCGCTTCATCAGCAAGCCCTTGGTGTCGCGCGCCAGCAGCGAATCCCACTTGCTGCCCCAGACCACCTTGATCACGTTCCAGCCGGCACCGCGGAACTCGGATTCCAGTTCCTGGATGATCTTGCCGTTGCCGCGCACCGGGCCGTCCAGGCGCTGCAGGTTGCAGTTGATGACGAAGACCAGGTTGTCCAGTTTCTCGCGGCCGGCCATACCGATCGCACCCAGCGATTCCGGCTCGTCGGTCTCGCCGTCGCCCAGGAAGGCCCAGACCTTGCGGTCGCCGGCCTTGGCCAGGCCGCGGCTGTCCAGGTACTTCATGAAGCGGGCCTGGTAGATGGCCATGATCGGGCCCAGGCCCATCGACACGGTCGGGAACTGCCAGAAGTCCGGCATCAACCACGGGTGCGGGTAGGACGAGATGCCCTTGCCGTCGACTTCCTGGCGGAAGTTGTCGAGCTGGTCCTGGGTCAGGCGGCCCAGCAGGAAGGCGCGCGAGTACACGCCCGGAGCCGAGTGGCCCTGCACGAAGACCAGGTCGCCACCGCTCTGTTCGGACGGCGCGCGCCAGAAATGGTTGTAGCCGACGTCATACAGCGTCGCGGCCGAAGCGAACGAGGAGATGTGGCCGCCGACGTTGGTGTGCTTGTTGGCGCGCAGCACCATCGCCATCGCGTTCCAGCGGGTGTACGAGCGGATGCGGTGCTCGACGTCCTGGTCGCCGGGGATGCGGGCCTGCTGGTCGACCGGGATCGTGTTGATGTACTGCGTCTCGGCGTGGAACGGCTGGGTGACGCCGTTCACGCGTGCGTATTCGATCTGCTTGTCGATCAGGAACGCGGCGCGCGCGGGGCCTTCAGCGGCGAGGACGCCCTGCAGGGCGTCAAGCCATTCATGCGTTTCCTGGGGATCGGCGTCGTTGGCGCTGGACGCGCCGAGAATCTGCTCTGGTACGGCGGACATGACTGTCTCCTGGGTGAATTCGTTGAATTCGTGCTTCCGCGCCCGCGCTTTTGGCCTCGGGCAGGGTCTACGGTGTGACTCTAACTCTTGCGGGTCCGGCGCTGCTGCGCCCTGCATCGGAGCCGCCGCCGGGGAACCTGTTCCGGTTCCTCCGCGCGGCAGGCGCATGACTACCGCCCGCATTCTTGGGTCGAACCGATTCTATGGAAGCCCAAAGTGCAACACAAGTGAAATTTTCAAATTGCGATATCGTTTTTTATAATGTGAAATTATGCGGCAGCGCAGCAACAATCACCTTCTGATGGGGTGCTCCCGTGCCGCAAGGCGGCTGGCGCCGGCAGGCAAAACCTGGGGTGCATTGGCGCTTTCCCCAAGCGACGCACCGCAATAATCTCGGTACACTGGTCGGTCAGCCGTCAATCCCTCCCATGCCGTTTTTCGCCTCGTTTCTCGACCGCTTTCTTTCCCGCCTGCGTGCAGCCATGCTATCCCCCGATGCGTCGGGCTCAGCCAAGGCGGCCGGTGGCGATGCCGGACACGCCCCTCCCCCGGCGGCCGGGCTAGGTCCGATCGAGGCACTGGGACCCGAGGACGGCGCGCCGGTCGCCGCCCCGCGCGGGCTGTGGTGGCTGCGCTGGCGCAACCTGGTGGCTACCAGCTGGTTTATGTTTATCCCGCTGGTCGCGATCGTGTTGTTCACGGTGGCGATGGGCGTGATCCTGTGGTCGCTGCACGAGACCGAGCGCCAGCAGCAGCGCGACGCGCTCTACCGCGACGCCGCCTGGGCGCAGCAGCGCGTGCGCCTGTCCCTGTTGAGCAACCAGGACCAGCTCGCCTCGCTGGCGCGCGACATTGCCGCCGCCCAGCTCGAGCAAGGCGCGTACCGCACCGCCGCGCAGGAAATCCTGCGCGAGAACCCCGAGATCGTCTTTATCAACTGGCTCGACGCCACCAAGCGCGGCCGCTGGTCGCTGCCGTCGACGTCCGAGTTTGCCGTGCGCCTGCGCGAGAACCAGGACCAACCGCTCGAGCCGGAAGTGCTCGACACCTTCGACGCCGCCCGCGAAACCCAGCGCGTGGTCTACTCGCGTCCGCTGGTCAACGACCGCGGCGACAGCTTCATGCTGGTACAAGTGCCAATCGTGCGCGACAACGAGTTCCTCGGCACGCTCGGCGCGCTCTACTCGATCAACGGCATCCTGACGCACCTGCTGCCGCCGGAGCTGACCGAGCGCTACCGCTTCTCGCTGATTGACAAGAACAACCAGACCCGCGCCAGCACCTCGCTGCGGCCGGTGCCAGGCAACGCGCTGTCGTATGAGGTTCTGCTCGACCCGCCGGGCCACTCGCTGTCGCTGCGCGCCGACGCCTACCCGCCGCCGTCCAACCTGCCCAACAACATGCTGCTGTGGCTGGTGGTGGGCCTGTCCTGCTTCCTGCTGTGGAGCCTGTGGAGCATGTGGCGCCACACCAGCCGGCGCTCCGAAGCGCAGCGCGCGCTGCTGGCCGAGACCTCGTTCCGGCGCGCGATGGAAAACTCGATGCTGATCGGCCTGCGCGCGCTCGACCTGAACGGCCGCATCACCTACGTCAACCCGGCCTTCTGTCGCATGACCGGCTGGCAGGAGAACGACCTGGTCGGGCGCCTGCCGCCCTTCCCCTACTGGCCGCCCAACGACCAGCAGGAGATGCAGAAGCAGATCGACCTGACGCTGCAGGGCAAGTCGCCCGCGGGCGGCTACGAGATGCGCGCGATGCGCCGCGACGGCAGCAGCTTCTATGCGCGCATGTACGTGTCGCCGCTGGTGGACAGCCGCGGCCGCCATACCGGCTGGATGAGCTCGATGACGGACATCACCGAGCCCAAGCGCGCACGCGAGGAACTGGCCGCGGCGCACGACCGCTTCACCACGGTGCTGGAGAGCCTGGACGCAGCCGTCTCCGTGCTGGCCACCGACAAGGCCGAGCTGCTGTTCGCCAACCGCTACTACCGGCAGCTGTTCGGCTGGGAGGCCGAGGGCCACGTCAAGCTGGCCGGCGACGAGCTCGACAAGGACCAGGTCTCGAGCGACAACACCGACTATGTCGACGCCTACGCCGGCCTGCCCGCATCCGAGCTGATGCCGTACGCATCGGACGCGCGCGAAGTGTTCGTGCCCGACATGCAGAAGTGGTTCGAAGTGCGCCGCCGCTATATCCAGTGGGTCGACGGCCACCTGGCGCAGATGCAGATCGCCACCGACATCACGGTGCGCAAGGCCGCCGAGGAAATGGCGCGCCAGCATGAAGAGCGCCTGCAGTTCACCAGCCGCCTGACCACCATGGGCGAGATGGCGTCGTCGCTGGCGCACGAACTGAACCAGCCGCTGGCGGCGATCAACAACTACTGCATGGGGGCAGTGGCGCGGCTTCATTCGGGCCGCAGCACGCCGGAAGACCTGATCCCGGTGCTGGAGAAGACGTCGGCGCAGGCGGTGCGCGCCGGCACCATCATCAGCCGCATCCGCGGCTTCGTGAAGCGCAGCCAGCCACAGCGGCGCGAGGCCTCGCTGCACGACATCGTCGCCGACGCCGTGGGCCTGGCCGACCTGGAGGCCACGCGCCGCCGCGTCACCATCCTCACCCGCCTGCCGCCACCGCCGATGACGGTCTATGTGGATCCGGTGCTGATCGAGCAGGTGCTGGTGAACCTGCTCAAGAACGCGGTGGAAGCCATGTCGGGCCTGCCGGCGCTGCGTGCCGGCGGCGTGGTGCGCCTGCACGCGCGGATGGAGCCGGGCGAGATCGGCGACAACGTCCACATCGACGTGATCGACCAGGGCCCGGGCGTGGACGAGGCCACCAAGGAACGGCTGTTCGAACCCTTCTTCAGCACCAAGTCCGACGGCATGGGCATGGGGCTGAACATCTGCCGCTCGATCATCGAGTCGCACCAGGGCCGCCTGTGGGTGGAGAACAATATCGACGGCATCGGCTGTACATTTAAGATCATGCTGCCGCTGCAGCCGGTGATGGCCGAGCACTGACAGAAGCAAGCGCCCCCGCCCCGCAAGTCCCTGCCCCCCAGAATCCGGAGCACGCCGGCCACGCCATCCCCCCACGTCCGTGGGGGGCCTGTCTCGCCACAGAGGGCCATGGCCGGTTACACTTCGCAGCAATGAATTGTTGTCCCGAGGAGACTACATGACCGCAACGCCAAACCCCACGCCCCACCGCGGCGAGACCGTGTTCATCGTCGACGACGATGAAGCCATGCGCGACTCGCTGACCTGGCTGCTGGAGGGCAATGGCTACCAGGTGCGCAGCTTCACCAGCGCCGAGCAGTTCCTCGCCGCCTACGACGCCAGCCAGGTGTCGTGCCTGATCCTCGACGTGCGCATGCCCGGCATGAGCGGCCCCGAGTTGCAGGAACGCATGCTGGCCGAGCAGATCGACATCCCCATCGTCTTTATCACCGGCCACGGCGACGTGCCAATGGCGGTGTCGACGATGAAGCGCGGCGCGATCGACTTTATCGAAAAGCCGTTCGACGAGTCGGAGCTGCGCGCGCTGGTCGAGCGCATGCTGCAGAAGGCCCGCACCGACCACTCCGCCGCGCGCGAGCAACGCGCCGCCAAGGACCTGCTGGGCAAGCTGACCACGCGCGAGCAGCAGGTGCTGGAGCGCATCGTCGCCGGCCGCCTGAACAAGCAGATCGCCGACGACCTGGGCATTTCCATCAAGACGGTTGAGGCGCACCGCGCCAACATCATGGAAAAGCTCAACGTCAACACGGTCGCCGACCTGCTGCGCCTGGCGCTGTCGCGCAACAGCTGAAGCCGGCTGGCGCCTGGCAGCCCGCCGGCGCCATGCTCGTCACTTCCCGGCGCGGCCCGCGGCCGCACCGGTTGCCCTCCCCGCGCCGCCCGGCGCAACGACTTCTCCCGCCATCAGCGCCTTAGGTATTCCTCATCCCGGAACGTGACAACCCATTGTGGCCGGTAGACCACAAAGATCGCCACCAGCATGCCGGTCAGGAAGGCCTCACCGAAGGCCAGGATCACCGTGGCGGCCAGCGTGTCGGCCACGGTGAAGGGCAGCCCCGGCGCCATCAGGTGGCGCCATGCCGCCTGCGCCGCACTGGCGCCGAGCGCGGCCAGCCCGGCGGTGAAATAGCCGTGCCCCAGGATAAAGACAAAGGGATGCCGGGGCAGCAGGCGCCGTATCAGGGCCTGCAGCGCGGCCGAGATCAGCGCCGGCAGCAGCGCCAGCCAGACGTACCTCACCCACAGCGAGGCCCAGTCGAACTGGGCCCAGCCGTGGCCCGCCAGGTACTCCAGCCCGAACAGCGACACCACATCCACCACGAACAGCGACAGCAACGCCAGCGGCAGCCCGAACAACGTCACCATCAGCGTGGCGCCGAGCAACTGGATCACCAGCCCGCCCACCAACGTGGCGCGCACCGTCCACAGCAGCGCGACCAGCAGCATCGCGCCCAGCCAGGCGTTCTGCAGCGCATGGCGCCGCAGCAGCTGCCAGGGCCGGCGCGTCAGCGCCCACAGCAGCCCGGCCAGGGACAGGAACACCAGCAAGGGATCGGACAGCAGGGACGGGAGCGCGGTGTGCATGCGGCCGATGCTACCAGCCCCGCGCCACGCAACCCCTGTATCCGGTCAAGCTCCGTGCGGCAGCCCCTACGCACCCTTTATAATTCGCCTTTAGCCTTGCCCGCCCCCAGCGGCGGCAGCTCCACCTCCGGCCACAAACCCGCCATTCCTCCATGTCTGCCCAATTGATCGACGGCAACGCCCTTGCCAAACAAATCCGCTCCGAAGCCGCCCGGCGCGCCGCCAGCCTAACCGAACGCGGTCACCGCCCCGGCCTGGCCGTGATCCTGGTCGGCGAAGACCCGGCCAGCCAGGTCTACGTGCGCAACAAGGTCAAGGCCTGCCAGGACAATGGCTTCCACTCCTCGCTCGACCGCTACCCCGCTGACCTCTCCGAGGCGGAATTGCTGGCCCGCATCGACGCGCTCAACAACGATCCGAATATCCACGGCATCCTGGTGCAGCTGCCGCTGCCCAAGCACATTGACAGCCACAAGGTGCTGGAAGCGATCGCCCCGGAAAAGGACGTCGACGGCTTCCACGTCGCCAACGCCGGCGCGCTGATGACCGGCGCGCCGCTGTTCCGCCCGTGCACGCCCTACGGCTGCATGAAGATGCTGGAGTCGATCCAGTTCCCGCTGCGCGGTGCCCGCGCCGTGGTAGTCGGTGCCTCGAACATCGTCGGCAAGCCGATGGCGATGCTGCTGCTGCAGGCCGGCGCCACCGTGACCATCTGCAACAGCAAGACGCGCGATATCGGCGCCCACACCCGTGAAGCCGACGTGGTGGTCGCGGCGGTTGGCCGGCGCAACCTGATCACCGCCGACATGGTCAAGCCCGGCGCGGTCGTGATCGACGTGGGCATGAACCGCGACGACAACGGCAAGCTGTGCGGCGATGTCGACTTTGCCGGCGTGCGCGAGGTAGCCGGCTACATCACGCCGGTGCCGGGCGGCGTCGGCCCGATGACCATCACCATGCTGCTGGTCAACACGCTGGAAGCCGCGGAGCGCGCCGCGGGCTGAAGCCTGCGCGCGTTCGGCGTACAGTACGATACGTCACACCGGGACACACGGGGCGCTGGAAAAGCCGGCGCCCCGGCCCCACCTGCAGGGCATTGCCTCTGAAGCAGTGCCCCATCGAGGCCAGCCCAACCGAGAACACGCCATGGACCAAGCTGCCAACGCCAATCAGGCTCAGAACCCGCTGCTGGACTTTTCCGACCTGCCCCGCTTTGCCGAAATCCGACCCGAGCACATCAGCCCGGCGCTGGACGTGCTGCTCGAGCGCGCGCAGCAGGCCGTCGCCCGCGCCGAGGATCCCGCCACGCCCGCCGACTGGGCCAATGCCGTGCAGGCGCTGGAAGCTGCCACCGAGCCGCTGGGCCGCGCCTGGGGCGTGGTCAGCCACCTGAGCGCCGTGGCCGATACGCCCGAGCTGCGCAAGGCGCACGCCGACAACCTGCCGCGCATGACCGAGTTCTGGTCCTCGCTGGGCCAGAGCCTGGCGCTGTACGACAAGTACAAGGCGCTGGCAGCCAGCCCAGAGTTCGCCGGCATGAGCGCTGCGCGCCACCAGTTGATCGAGAACGAGCTGCGCGGTTTCCGCCTGGGCGGTGCCGAGTTGCCCGAGGACCAGAAGCCACGCTTTGCCGAGATCCAGGAACAGCAGGCGCAGCTGTCCAAGGCCTTTTCCGACCATGTGCTGGACGCCACCAACACCTACGCGCTCTACGTCGAGGACGAGGCCCGCCTGGCCGGCCTGCCCGACGACGCCAAGGAAGCCGCCCTCCTCGCCGCCGAAAAGGAAGGCAAGGCCGGCTGGAAGTTCACGCTGCACTTCCCGTCCTACTTCCCGGTGCTGCAGTACGCGGATGACCGCGCGCTGCGCCAGACCCTGTACGAGGCCAACGTCACGCGCGGCTCGGAGGTCGCCCCGCAGTACGGCCAGGGCCAGGCCGACTGGGACAACACCGCCAATATGCGCGACCAGCTCGCGCTGCGCCGTGAAGAAGCGCAGATGCTGGGCTACCAGTGCTACGGCGAAGTCTCGCTGGTGCCGAAGATGGCCGAGTCGCCCGCCGAGGTGCTGAAGTTCCTCGACGAACTCGCGGTCAAGGCGCGCCCCTATGCCGAGAAGGACTGGGCCGAACTCAAGGCCTTCGCCGCTGCCGAGCTGGGCCTGGCCGATCTCGCGCCGTGGGACGTGGCCTATGCCTCGGAAAAGCTGCGCCAGCAGCGCTATGCGTTCTCCGAGCACGAGGTCAAGCAGTACTTCCCGGAACCCAAGGTGCTGGAAGGCCTGTTCGGCGTGGTGCAGAAGCTGTTCTCGGTGCGCATCGAGCCCGAGCAGGCGCAGACCTGGCACAAGGACGTGCGCTTCTTCCGCGTGAGCACGCCGGACGGCACGCTGCTGGCCCAGTTCTATATCGACCTGTACGCGCGCGAAGGCAAGCGCGGCGGCGCCTGGATGGACGATGCGCGCGGCCGCAAGGTGATGGAGCACGGCGCCGTGCAGACGCCGGTGGCCTACCTGACCTGCAACTTCTCCGCGCCGGTCGGCAACAAGCCGGCGCTATTCACGCACGACGAAGTCATCACGCTGTTCCATGAGTTCGGCCACGGCCTGCACCACATGCTGACGCAGGTGGGCGAGCTCGGCGTGTCGGGCATCAACGGCGTGGAATGGGATGCGGTGGAGCTGCCGTCGCAGTTCATGGAGAACTTCTGCTGGGAGTATGAAGTGCTGACCGGCATGACGCAGCAGGTCGATACCGGCGAGCCGCTGCCGCGCGCGCTGTTCGACCGCATGCTGGCCGCCAAGAACTTCCAGAACGGCATGATGACCCTGCGCCAGATCGTGTTCTCGTCGTTCGACATGCACCTGCATACGGACTTCGACCCGGCCGGCGAGGCCTCGGTGCTGGAGCTGTCGCGCCAGATCAATGACCGCGTGCACGTGGTGCCGCAGCATCCGCTGTCGCGCTGGCCGAACACCTTCAGCCATATTTTCGCCGGCGGCTACGCGGCGGGCTACTACAGCTACAAGTGGGCCGAGGTGCTGTCCGCTGACGTCTACGCAGCTTTCGAAGAGGCGGCGCAACTGTCGGGCAGCGTGCTCGACAGCGAGACCGGCGCGCGCTACCAGCGCGAGATCCTGTCGGTGGGCGGCAGCCGCCCGGCGATGGAGTCCTTCGTCGCCTTCCGCGGCCGCGCGCCGCAGATCGACGCGCTGCTGCGCCACGGCGGGATGACGGCATGAGTTCGGTGGGACTGCCAACCAGCGGACCGCTGCGCATCGCCAGCTGGAACGTCAACTCGCTCAAGGTGCGCCTGCCGCAGGTGCTGCAATGGCTGGCCGAGCAGGACCAGGCCGGCGCGCCGATCGACGCGCTGTGCCTGCAGGAACTGAAGCTGCCGGACGACAAGTACCCGCTGGCCGAACTGGAGAACGCGGGCTTCCACAGCATCTACACCGGACAGAAGACGTATAACGGCGTGGCCATCCTCGCCCGCGACGCCAGCATGCCCGGCCCGGTCGACGTGGTGCGTAACATCCCAGGCTTCGAGGATGCGCAGCAGCGCGTGATCGCCGCCACCTATGGTGACCTGCGCCTGGTCTGCGCGTACTTCCCGAACGGGCAGTCGCCCGAGTCGGAGAAGTTCGTCTACAAGCTGAAATGGCTGGAGGCAATGACCGCGTGGCTGCGCGAGGAGATGGCGCGCTATCCGCGCCTAGCGCTGCTGGGCGACTTCAATATCGCGCCCGAAGACCGCGACGTGCACGACCCGGCGAAGTGGGAAGGCCAGAACCTGGTCTCGCCGCCGGAGCGTGCCGCCTTTGCCGCGCTGGTGGAACTGGGCCTGGCCGATGCCTTCCGCAAGTTCGAGCAGCCCGAGAAGACCTTCTCGTGGTGGGATTACCGCATGCTCGCGTTCCGGCGCAATGCCGGGCTGCGCATCGACCATATCCTGCTGTCGCCGGCGCTGACCGAGCAATGCGCGGCGTGCGTGATCGACCGCGTGCCGCGCACCTGGGAACAGCCCTCGGACCACACGCCGGTGGTCGCGACGCTGCACTGCGGCTGAACGCCGCCACGGCGCCGCCCGGCGACGGGCGGCGCTGAGCTCTTTCCATTGCGCCCCATGCCTGCGTCCCATCCCGGAGCCATCCTGACCCGCCTGTTCCCGTGGAGCCGGCGCGTCGACCCGACCACGCTGCGCGCCGACCTGGTCGCCGGCCTGCTCGGCGCCGTGCTGGTGCTGCCGCAGGGCGTGGCCTTTGCCACGCTGGCCGGCCTGCCGCCGCAGTACGGTATCTACAGCGCGGTGGTGCCGTGCATCGTGGCGGCGCTGTTCGGCTCGAGCTGGCACGTGATGTCGGGGCCGACCAATGCCAATTCGCTGGCGCTGTTCGCGATGCTGGGCCCGCTGGCGTTTGCCGGCAGTCCGGCCTATATCGGGCTGGCGCTGGCGGTCACCGTGGTGGTGGGCGTGATGCAGCTCGCAGTGGGCACGCTGCGGCTCGGCTCGCTGGCCAACTTTATCTCGCCCTCGGTGCTGCTCGGCTTCACCTGCGGCGCCGCGACGCTGATCGGCTTATATGCGCTGAAGGACCTGTTCGGGCTGGAGGTACCGACCGGCACCAGCGCGTTCGGGGTGGTGCGCCACCTGTTCGAGAACGTCGATACGATCAACTGGGCCGCGGTCACCGTGGGTGCCGTGACACTGGTCGTCACGCTGCTATGCAAGCGGCTGTGGCGCAAGCTGCCGTTCATGCTGCTGGGACTGCTGGCCGGCTACGGCGTGGCGCTGCTGCTGAACCAGGCCGGCGCGGGCGGCCAGCACGTCAACGTCATCGGGCCGATCCCGTCGGCGCTGCCGCACTTCAACGTACCTGACGTGGACTGGCGCAAGTTGCCCGACCTGCTGGGCATCGCCTCGGCGCTGACCATCGTCGCGCTGGGCCAGTCGATCTCGATCGCCAAGGCGGTGGCGCTGCGCTCTGGCCAGCATATCGACGCCAACCGCGAGTTCATCGGCCAGGGGCTGTCGAATATCGCCGGCGGCTTTTTCTCCGGCTATATCTCGTGCGGCTCGCTCAACCGTTCGGTACCGAACTTCGAGGCCGGTGCGCGCACGCCGCTGGCAAGCGTGTTCTCGGCGCTGTGGCTGGTGGCGCTGGTAGCGATCAGCGCCCCGCTGCTGGCGCAGATCCCGATGGCCGCGATCGGGGCGATGCTGCTTCTGGTGGCTTGGGGCCTGCTCGATATCGCGCGCCTGCGCCGCATCTTCACGCTGAGCCGCACCGAGTTCGCGATCGCCATCGGCACCTTCGCCGCCACACTGGTGATCCGGCTGGAAATGGCGGTGCTGCTCGGCACCGTGCTGTCGCTGGTGGCCTACCTGTACCGCACCTCGCGGCCGGCGGTGCGCAGCCTGGTGCCCGATGCCGACGATCCGGACCGGCGCTTCACGCCGCTGGACGAACTGCGCCGCCCGCAGCCTGAATGCCCGCAACTGAAGCTGCTGCGCATGGAAGGCGCGATTTATTTCGGCGCCGTGCAATACGTGACCGATCGCCTGCACTGGCTGCGCACCGTCAACGCCGGCCAAACCCACCTGCTGGCGATGACCAAGAGCATGAATTTCATCGACCTGGCCGGCGCCGAGATGTGGGAGAGCGAACTGGCCGAGCGGCGCGCGCTGGGCGGCGACCTGTACTTCCACCGGCCGCGCACCCAGGTGCTGCAGACGTGGGAGCAGACCGGCTTCAGCGACAAGCTCGGGCCCGACCATATTTTCCCGACCAAGCGGCAGGCGCTGCACACGATCATCGGTAAGCTGTCGCCGGAAATCTGTGCGCAATGCCACGCCAGGATCTTCGAGGAGTGCGCATCACGGCCTGGCGCCGGCACCCGTGCCGCGCAAGCCGGACCCGTGACGCCAGGCACTGGCGCGCCAGCGCGCTAGTGCAGCACGCACGCGCCAGCGACCAGCCAGCAGTGGCTGAAAGATCTGAAAAAAAGACTTAAAAAAGATTGAAGGGGAAGCTGGGGATTGCCTGCGCCGGCGCTGCCGGCTGGGGCACGCAAGACCGAACGGCCCTACGCTGGGGAACTTGGCAACGAAGCTGACAGCGGATGGGCGCCCACGGCATGCCAACGGCTGGCCGGGGCATCCATCCTCATCAGATCGGCGCCACGTGGGCGCGCTTGACGACGATTGGCTGGGGCGCGCCCTGCTCGATCAGCACCACGGCGGCGCGTTCGATGGTTTCGCGGCCGGCACGGAATGCCTCTTCCAGCGACAGCACCTGATCAGCGCTGAAGCCTTCCCACAGTGCTTCACGTGTCACCACGCAAGTCACCTTCTCGCCATTGACGATCGCCTGAAAGAGCAAGCCTTCATTGTTGATGTCGTAGCGCTCTTGCTCTTGGAATTTGATTTCCATCGGTGCAGCCCTCCATATGCAAGTGGAGAAGAATCCTAACATGGCTCTGGCGATATCGTACCGGTACACCTTGTGCGAATGCGCTCAAACCGAAGACCTTTGGCGCTGGCGTTCGGTTCCATGCACGTGACGATGCCGCTTCCGCGGCAGTTGGCATGTTCTGCAGAGACTCGCACCAAACATTTGACAGCGCCAAAAATCCTGATACAATCTCGTTCTTCGTTGGGGCGTTAGCTCAGTTGGTAGAGCAGCGGACTCTTAATCCGTAGGTCGAGTGTTCGAGTCACTCACGCCCCACCAGCGAATACAGAAAGGCCGGAAGCAGCGATGCTTCCGGCCTTTTGCTTTTTCTTTTCTTATTTGCGATTTTTCACCGCAGCTGTCATGCGCTTGCCGCACGCATCGGCTAGCGGCGGCGGGCATGCCGGCGCCGCCACACCTGCAATCAGGCGTCGATGCTGGCGCGCTCGAACAACGTGCGCGCCAGCGCGCGATGACGCAGCAGCACGTTCGGCAGATCGGCCGTCAGCAGCGCGCCGTCGCGCACTACTTCACGCCCGTTGATCACGCTGGCCGCGACATTGGCCGGCGTGCAGAAGACCAGCGCCGCCACCGGATCGTGGCCGCCGCCGGCAAACCCGACCGCGGACATATCGAAGGCAACGAAGTCCGCCGACATGCCCGGCGCCAGCGCGCCGATATCGTCGCGGTTGAGCACGCGTGCACCGCCCAGCGTGGCGATTTCCAGCGCCTCCCGCGCGCTCATTGCCGCCGGGCCGTAGCCGACCCGCTGCAGCAGCAGCGCCTGGCGCGACTCGCTCAGCATATGCGCGCCGTCGTTCGACGCACTGCCATCGACGCCCAGCCCGACCGGCACGCCCGCGTCGCGCATCGCGCGCACCGGGGCAATGCCGGACGCAAGCCGCATGTTCGAGCACGGGCAATGCGCCACGCCCGTGCCGGTGCGGGCGAACAATGCGATGCCTGCCTCGTCCAGCTTGACGCAGTGCGCATGCCACACGTCGTGGCCGACCCAGCCAAGGTCCTCGGCATACTGTGCCGGCGTCATGCCGAACTTCTCGCGCGAGTAGGCGATGTCGTTGTCGTTCTCGGCCAGGTGGGTGTGCAGCGACACACCATAGTGCCGCGCCATACTGGCCGACTCGCGCATCAGGTCGCGCGAGACCGAGAATGGCGAGCACGGCGCCAGCACGATGCGCAGCATCGCGTGGCGGGCGCTGTCGTGGTACTGCTCCACCAGCCGCTGGCTGTCGCGCAGGATGGCGGCCTCCTCCTCCACCACCGCGTCGGGCGGCAGGCCGCCCTTGCTGCGGCCCACGCTCATCGAGCCGCGTGCGGCGTGGAAGCGCATGCCCATCTCCTGCGCGGCGGCGATCGAGTCGTCCAGGCGCGCACCGTTGGGATAGAGGTAAAGGTGATCGCTGGTGGTGGTGCAGCCCGACAGCATCAGCTCGGCCATCGCGGTTCTGGTCGACACCGCGATCATCTCCGGCGTCAGGTGCGACCACAGCATGTACAGATTGGTCAGCCACGAGAACAGCTCGGCATCCTGCGCCGCGGGCACCGCGCGCGTCAGGCTCTGGTACATGTGGTGATGCGTGTTGACCAGGCCCGGCGTGACCACGCGGCCGCGCATGTCGAGCACCTGCGCGCTGCCTTCGTCGGCCATGCGGCGGTACTGCGGCGGCAACTCCGAGGTCGGGCCGACCCATTGCACGGCCGGGCCTTCTGCGACCAGCGCGCCATCGCGGATCTCGCGGCGCTGCGCGTCCATCGTGACCAGCACGTCGGCGCTCAGGGCAATCAGGGTCATGGCGGGATTCCTTCTGCGTTCGGGTGGAGGGGATGGCCGCCAGTCTACGGTGCGGCCATGCCAACCCCTAAGCGCAGAATTCCGACCATGCTGTCCACAAAAAGTGGACAGCACTGCCTGGTACCGGCTGCTATCGCGCCTGCGCGAACAGCGCCGCCAGCGCCTCGCCGATACGCTCCGCCATCAGTTGCGCCGCCGCGCTGAGCGAACCCCTGGCGCGCGCCACCAGCGTCAGCGTCTGGCCCTGCAGGTGGCGGTCGCGCAGCGGCACGTACACCAGCGCCTGGCGTGCGCGCTCCTCCATCACGTCGAGCGGGTTCAGCAGCGCGATGCCGGTGCCGAGCATTACCAGTTGCCGGATCAGCACGGTCGAGGTGGACTCGGCCACCGGCGACACCTCGATTGCATTGCGGGTAAAGGCATCGTCCAGGATCGCGCGGATCGACAGCGACGGCGCCGGCAGGATCAGCGGGTAACCCACGCATTCGCTCAGCAGCGCCGACGGCTGCGCGGCCAGTGCATGGCCCGGCGGCACCACCGCGCCGATCTGCCAGTCGCTGGTGGCCAGCGCCCGGAAGGCCGGCAGCTCGGGCAGGTCGTAACCCAGGCCCAGGTCGGCGCCACCCTGCTCCACCGCGGCGACGATGGCTGCCACCGGCAGGTCGTTGACGCGCACAACGATGCCCGGATAGCGCTGGCGGAAGTCGTGCACCAGCGACGGCATCAGCGAGCCCGCCAGGCCTGCCGTCACGGCCACGGTTACGTCGCCGCGGCGCGCGCCCTTGAAGTCCTCGATGCGCTCGCGCAGCGCGTCGTGCTCGCGCAGCGTCTGGCGCACGTGAGCCAGCACCATCTCGCCCAGCGGCGTCAGCCGCAGCCGCTTGTTGATGCGCTCGAACAGCGGCGCGCCCAGTTCGGCCTCCAGGTCGAGGATCTGCCGGTTGACCGCAGTCGGCGCCACGTGCAGGTGCTCGGCCGCCTTGCGGATCGAACCGCGGCGGACGACCTCGTCGAGATAACGCAGGACTCTGGCGTGCATGGCTGGGCAGACTGGTGGATCGGACGGCACCGCGGGCAGCGCAGATGACGGCGTGCGCATTGTAGCGGTCCGCAAAACCGGCTCGCATAAATCGGCCCGCAAAAAATCTCGCCGGGCTATTGCGTCTTATGCGGTACCTTGCTACAATCTTTTTCTTCGTTGGGGCGTTAGCTCAGTTGGTAGAGCAGCGGACTCTTAATCCGTAGGTCGAGTGTTCGAGTCACTCACGCCCCACCAGCGAATTCATAGAAAGCCGGAAGCTTGCTTCCGGCTTTTTTTACCGTCATTACCGCCCCACCTGCTGCCCGCTCTGACGGCACGCCCGCCATTTTCTTGATACGCGGGTTCTCACCAATTCCATTACACGCGCTTTCCCGGTTGAATCGCTACCGCGCCCAATGTGGAACATAGTTCCGTATCGCGGAACTATCACAAGGCGCAGGCCACCGCCGCACCCCGGCACGGCCCGGTCATGCCAGCGTGGGAACGCCTGACGGTGCGGGACGCTTGCAAACATCGCCCGACAAAACGCCTGCAGCCCGCCTGGCAAGCAATCAGTGAAAGAAGAACGGAGGCATTCCTTGAAAGCAGTCATTCACGCAGGCGCCGCCGCCTGCCTCGCCGCCCTTGGCCTGGCGCACGCCGGCCTTGCCCAAGCACAGTCCTACCCCAACAAGCCGATCCGCCTGATCGTTCCGTTCGCAGCCGGCGGCACCACCGATATCGTCGCGCGCGCAGTCTCCGAAGCACTGGGCCGCGAACTGGGCCAACCCGTCGTGGTGGAGAACCGCGGCGGCGGCGGCGGCGCGATCGGCGCCGACGCGCTGGCCAAGTCGGCACCGGACGGCTACACGCTGGGCATCGCCACGGTCAGCACGATGGCGACCAACCCCGCCACCAACCCGAAAAACCCGTACGACCCGCTAAAGGATTTCGCGCCGATCACCAATCTGGTCAACGTGCCCAACGTGCTGACGGTCAACCCGAAGGTGCCGGCCAAGACCCTGAAGGAATTCGTCGCGCTGCTCAAGTCCAACCCCGGCAAGTACAGCTACGCGTCGGCTGGCAAGGGCAGCATCTCGCACCTGGACGGCGAGCTGTTCAAGGACATCACCAAGACCGACATGGTCCATATCCCGTACCGCGGATCGGGCCCGGCGCTGAATGACACGCTGGCCGGCCAGGTCAACGCGCAGTTCGACAACCTGCCCTCGTCGATGCCGCATATTCAGGCCGGCAAGCTGCGCGCGCTGGCGGTGGCGGCGCCCAAGCGGGTCGAGGGCCTGCCTGACGTGCCGACCTTCGCCGAAGCGGGCATGAAGGACATGAACAACATGGCCTGGTACGGCCTTGTGGCACCGGCCGGCACGCCGGCGGCGATCGTCACGCGCGTGCACGACGCCGCGGTCAAGGCCCTGCAGGACCCGAACACCAAGCGCCGGCTGGCTGACAGCGGCGCCTATGCCGACGGCAATACCTCGGCGCAGTATGCCGCGCAGATCAAGCGTGAACTGGACCTGCGCAAGAAAATCGCGCACGACCAGAACATCACGCTGGAATAAGCCGGCTGCAAAGCTGTCCTGAGAGGGGTCACAAACCGGCTGCCATCGGCAGCCGGTTTTTTTGTCGTCTGCCTGCGCACATGACGAGGCAAGCACTGCTGCGGAGTGTTTTGCGCGGAATCGGTAAGGACTTGACCGCGCGCAGTACACTGCCCCCGCCGATGGTCTTCAATACACTTAGAAGAAACTTTCACTTTGCGGACAAGCGCCTACTCGGTACATTAGCCGGGTGCTCCGCCACTGCGCCGGGTCCATTCCGGCAATCGCTCCGCCCCAACTCCGGTTTCGCGCAGGCGCTGTGCGACCGTCAATCGCGAGGAAAAACATGCTGAAGAAGACTGTTCCGACCCTGATCGTTGCTGCACTGGCCGCGCTTGGCGCGACCCAGGTATATGCGCAAAAGAACTACACGGAAGGCGGCGATATCCACAGTGGCAGCCACACCAAGAAGGCCGGCCCGAACCAGGGCGCGGCCAAGTCCGGCAAGTTCGACCCGTATACCGACGGTGCCAAGCAGTCGACCAAGTCGGACCTGACCAGCTCGGGCAAGAAATTCGATCCGAACACGGACGGCGCCAAGGCCGGCAAGTTCGATACGTACACCGACGGTGCCAAGGCCGGCAAGCCGGACCCGTACACCGACGGCGCCAAGGCTCCCGCCAGCAATGCTGGCAAGGCGCAGTAACCCGGCGCGCCGCCCGCGCGGCGGCACCAACGTAAAGCAGCCCGCTTCGGCGGGCTGTTTTGCATTCTGGCGGGGCCGTCTTCAGGCAGCCAGCGCCTGCACCGGCTGCATGCTGCCGCGATCGCGGAAGCCGACGTGCCAGGACAGCGCCTCTTCCAGCAGGTGCGGCGTCTGCCCGCCTTGCGCGCTGGCGCGCCGGAAGTAATCGCCCAGCAGTTCGCGGTATTGCGGGTCGGCGCAATTGGCAATGATCGTAAGCGCGCGCTCGCGCGGTGCCAGGCCGCGCAGGTCGGCCAGGCCGTGCTCGGTGACGATGATGTCGACGTCGTGCTCGGTGTGGTCCACGTGCGCCACCATCGGTACGATGCTGGAGACATCGCCGCCCTTGGCCACCGACTTGGTCACGAACACCGACAGGTGCGCATTGCGCGCAAAGTCGCCGGAGCCGCCGATGCCGTTCATCATGTGCGTGCCGCCCACGTGCGTGGAGTTGACGTTGCCATAGATATCGCACTCCAGCGCCGTGTTGATGGTGATGAGCCCCAGCCGGCGCAGGATCTCCGGATGGTTGCTGATCTCCTGCGGGCGCAGCAACAGACGCGAGCGGTAGCGGTCGAGGTTGTCCAGGAAGCGCCGGTAAACCCCGCGCGTCAGCGTCACCGAAGACGCCGAGGCAAACGACAGCCGCCCCGCATCGAGCAGCTCGATGGTACTGTCCTGCAGCACCTCGGAATACATCTTCAGGTCACGGAACGGTGAGTCCACCAGGCCATGCAGCACCGCATTGGCAATGGTGCCGATGCCCGCCTGCAACGGCTGCAGCGCCGGCGACAGCTTGCCGGCGCGGACCTCGTGCAACAGGAAGTCGTTGAGGTGTCCGGCGATGCTGCGCGTGTCGGCATCCGGCGGCAGCGCGTTGGACGGGCTGTCGTCCTTGGCGGTGATGACGATGGCCACGATCCGCTCCGGATCGATGGGGACATACGGCAGGCCAATGCGCTGCTCGGGAGCGATCAGCGGAATTGGCTGGCGATACGGGCGCTGCACCGGGAAGTAGATATCGTGCAGGCCTTCCAGCTCCAGCGGCATGTTCAGGTTGATCTCGACGATCACCTTGCGCGCCAGCATGGCGAAACTGGCCGAATTGCCCACCGAAGTGCTGGGGATGATGCCGCCCTGCTCGGTGATCGCCACGGCTTCCACCACCGCCACGTCCACCGGCGCGATCTGGCCCGAGCGCAGCTGCTCCACGGTCTCGGACAGATGCTGGTCGATGAACATCACTTCGCCGGCGTTGATCTTGCGGCGCAGCGTGGCGTCGGACTGGAACGGCAGGCGGCGCGCGATCACGTCCGCCTCGGCCAGTACCCGGTCGATGTCGTTGCCCAGCGAGGCGCCGGTCATCAGGGTGATGCGCAGCGGCTCGGTTGCCGCACGCCGCGCCAGCGCGAACGGAACTTCCTTGCAGTCGCCCGCGCGGGTGAATCCGCTCATGCCTACCGTCATGCCGTCGCGGATCAGCGCGGCGGCTTCGTCGGCCGAGACTACTTTGTCATGCAGCCTGGCCAGGCGAATGCGTTCCTTGTACATCATTATCTCCGGTCTGACGGCGCGGGCCCTTGCCCGTGCCGCGCGCCCCGATTGCCTGATGGCTTGTTGGCGGGGGTCTCCGGAAGGCAGTGTATCCAGCCGCTTCCATTCCGGTTGTGATTTAAAGTCATGAACGGCAGTCGCTATTTTCATAGCTCACAAAACCTGGCCATGCGGCTTTTGCATCACTATGCCCCTGTGCGATCGTGGGAAATCTGGAATTGTCACAAACATTGCAATGGATTCTGATAGTGTCTTGGCCATCGGTCGACCGCGCCCGCCGAAGAGGCAGCGGCGTCCGTGCCGCCCGGGCCGGCCATGCTCCGGCCCAGAGCATCGCAGTGGCGGCAAACGACAACAGGAGACGCCATTCATGCAGCCAAGACCACTCGAACCCAACGAGCCGGTTGTCCTCGCCCTGGTCGATGCCGTGACCGCCTGGCAGGAAGCGTTAGAACAGACCCTCTCCGCCTCTGGCCTGAATTACGCCAAATGGCTGTTGTTGCGAGCCATCCGGCAAGGCGCCTTCGTGCGCGGATCCCCCTTGCCGGGCGCGATGCGCATCGATGTCGCGCAATCCGAGCTGATGCTGCGAGACCTGGAGCGCGACGGCTGGATCGAGTATGGCGATGCCCCGCACCCGCGTGTTGCCGACGCCGCGGCGAGCCGGCTGGAGCGCACCGGGCAGGCCCTGAGCGCGCTGCATAGCGTGTCGGTGGCGCCATTCAGTTCGCAAGAGCGCGTGGCGCTGGGCAGTTTGCTCGAACGGATGAAGATCACGCTGAGCGACCACACTACGCGCCAGATCCGCGTGGGTACTGAAGCCGCCCGCCAGGAAAAGCCTGCCGCAGCGCCGGCGGTCACCTGCACCGGCCTGCCGCCGGTCGCGCATCGCCCCGCCTCGACGCCTACCCTTGCCCGCGCGCGGTTCTGACGCGATAGCTTTCATGCGAGCGCCCTGACGCGTTCGGCAAGCAGGTCCCGCCAGGCTGCGCCGGGACCGGCTCCCCTCCCTCCCGTCGATTCTTCCACCTCCACGCCCCTCGCTTACTTTGTCGCGCCGGGTGCCCCGTTTTTTCCTAAAGTATGAGCATGCCCCGGCACATGCCGTGACCGCCCCCGGACAGGACTGCGGCCCGGCGTCGCCCATCGACACCGCGAGGAGAGATCATGCCGCAGGAGAACGAAGACAAAGTCGCGCACCTGCTGGACGAACTGGCCAACTTCGCCAGCGAACGGCTGCCGGCGGCGACATTCGCCGTGGTCGAGCCTTTCCTGCGGCACTACTACGACCAGACTGACGCCGAGGACCTGCTCCGACGCGAAGTCGACGACCTCTACGGCGCCGTGATGGCGCACTGGCAGACCGCGCAGAAATTCGTTCCCGGCAGCGCTGCCCGCATCCGCGTCTACAACCCGAACCTGGAAGAGCACGGCTGGCACTCCGACCACACCGTGGTCGAGATCGTCAACGACGATATGCCGTTCCTGGTCGATTCGGTGACGATGGAGATCAACCGCCAGGGCCTGGCGCTGCATTCGGCGATCCATCCGGTGTTCCGGGTCTGGCGCGATGCGCGCGGCGGCATCGAGCGCATCGCCCCGGGCGGCGCCGGCGAGGCCGGCGACAACTCGCGCCTGGAGTCCTTTATCCACTTCGAGATCGACCGCAGCGGCGAGGCAGCGCGGCTGGAGGCTTTGCGCAGCGGCATCGCCCAGGTGCTGGGCGACGTGCGCGCCGCAGTGGAAGACTGGCCCAAGATGTGCGACATCACCCAGGCCACCATCAGCGCCCTGGCCCAGACGCCAGGCGCGGCCTCGCCGGAAAACGCCGAAGCGCGCGCCTTCCTCGACTGGATGATGGACGACCATTTCACCTTCCTCGGCCAGCGCGACTACCAGCTGGTGTCGCAGGACGGGCGCTATTTCCTGCGCGGCGTACCCGGCTCCGGCGCGGGCATCCTGCGCGAGAGCCTGCGCGAACCCGATGCCGACGACCTGACGCCGTTGCCCGCGGCGGCCACCATCATCATCGAAGGCGCGTCGCCGATCTTCGTGACCAAGGCCAATTCGCGCGCCACGGTGCACCGGCCCGGCTATCTGGACTATGTCGGCGTCAAGCTGCTGGATCCGCAGGGCCAGCTCTTTGGCGAGCGGCGCTACGTCGGCCTGTACACCTCGACCGCCTACACGGCGCCCATCGCGGAGATCCCGCTGGTGCGGCGCAAGTGCGCCAACATCCTGGCCCGCGCCGGTTTCCTGGCCAAGGGGCACCTGTACAAGTCGCTGGTGACCATCCTCGAGCAATACCCGCGCGACGAGCTGTTCCAGGCTACCGAGGACGAGCTATTCGACATCACCATCGGCATCCTGCGGCTGCAGGAACACCAGCGCACACGGCTGTTCGTGCGGCGCGACCGCTTCGACCGCTTTGTCTCGTGCCTGGTGTTCGTGCCGCGCGACAAGTACAACACCGATCTGCGCCAGAAGATCCAGAAGCTGCTGACCGCGGCCTTCCACGGCTCCAGCTGCGAATTCCAGCCGCTGCTGTCGGAGTCGCCGCTGGCGCGCATCCAGCTGACCGTGCGCGGCGAGCCCGGCACCATGCCGCATGTCGATACAGGCGAACTGGAAGAGCGCATCGTCCACGCCAGCCGCCGCTGGCAGGACGACCTGGCCGAGGCCCTGCACGAAAGCTACGGCGAAGAGCAAGGCAACCGGCTGCTGCGACGCTATGGCGGTTCGTTCCCGGCCGGCTACCGCGAGGACTACCCGGCGCGCACCGCGGTGCGCGATATCGAACTGATGGAGCACGCGCTGCAGGCGAATGGTGCCGGCAGGGGCATGGCGATGAACCTGTACCGGCCGATCGAGGCCGCGCCGGGCGCCTTCCGTTTCAAGGTCTACCGCGCGGGCGAGCCGATCGCGCTGTCGCTGAGCCTGCCCATGCTCGAGCACCTGGGCGTGCGCGTCGATGAAGAGCGCCCGTACCTGATCGAGCCCGACAGCGGCATGCCGGTGTGGGTGCACGACTTCGGGCTGGAGATCGCCGACGGCGGCAGCGAAGCGGACTTCGACATTGCACGCATCAAGGCGCTGTTCGAGGACGCCTTTGCCCGCGCCTGGCATGGCGAGATCGAGAACGACGACCTCAACCGGCTGGTGCTGCGCGCCGAGCTGGCCGCGCGCGATGTCACCATCCTGCGTGCCTATGCGCGCTACCTGCGGCAGGTAGGCTCGACCTTCAGCGACGCCTATATCGAGCGCGCGCTGACCTGCAACGCGTCGCTTGCCGGGATGCTGGTGGGGCTGTTCGTCGCGCGCTTCGACACCTTCAGCCAGGTAGCCGTCGACCCTGCCCGCCAGGCGCGCTGCGACAAGCTTCTGGCCGATATCGAAGCCGCGCTCGACAAGGTGCCCAACCTCGACGAAGACCGCATCCTGCGGCTCTTCCTGGGCGTGATCAACGCCACCGTGCGCACCAACTATTTCCACCGGAGTGAGGAAGGCCAGCCGCGCCCGTACGTGTCGTTCAAGTTCAACCCGGCGCTGGTCCCCGGCCTGCCGGAGCCGCGGCCGATGTTCGAGATCTGGGTCTATTCGCCGCGCGTGGAGGGCGTGCACCTGCGCGGCGGGCGCGTGGCGCGCGGCGGGCTGCGCTGGTCGGACCGGCGCGAGGACTTCCGCACCGAAGTGCTGGGGCTGATGAAGGCGCAGATGGTCAAGAACACCGTGATCGTGCCGGTCGGCTCCAAGGGCGGTTTCGTGGTCAAGCGCCCGCCACCGCCCACGGAGCGCGACGCCTTCCTGCAGGAAGGCATCGCCTGCTACCAGACCTTCCTGCGCGGGCTGCTGGACCTGACCGACAACCTGGTCGGCGGACAAGTGGTGCCGCCACCCGAAATAGTGCGCCACGACGACAACGACCCTTACCTGGTGGTGGCCGCAGACAAGGGCACGGCGACATTCTCGGACTTTGCCAACGCGATCTCGGCCGAGTACGGCTTCTGGCTGAGCGATGCCTTCGCCTCCGGCGGCTCGGTCGGCTATGACCACAAGAAGATGGGGATCACCGCGCGCGGCGCGTGGGAATCGGTCAAGCGGCATTTCCGCGAGATGGGCGTCGATATCCAGACCACCGACTTCACCGTGGCCGGCGTCGGCGACATGTCGGGCGACGTGTTCGGCAACGGCATGCTGCTGTCGCCGCATATCCGGCTGGTGGCCGCCTTCGACCACCGGCATATCTTCCTCGATCCCGACCCGGACACGGCCAAGACCCTGCAGGAACGCACGCGGTTGTTCAGCCTGCCACGCTCCAGCTGGGCCGACTACGACACCACGCTGATCTCCGCCGGTGGCGGCGTCTATCCGCGCACCGCCAAGACCATCCCGCTGTCGCCGCAGGTGCAGGCGGTGCTCGGCGTCACGGCCAGCGCGCTGTCGCCGGCCGAGCTGATCCACGCCATCCTGATGGCGCCGGTAGACCTGCTCTACAACGGCGGCATCGGCACCTACGTCAAGTCCAGCCAGGAAACACACCTGCAGGCCGGCGACCGCACCAACGACGCGGTGCGCGTGAACGGCAGCGAGCTGCGCTGCAAGGTGGTCGGCGAAGGCGGCAACCTGGGCTTCACGCAGCTGGGCCGCATCGAGTACGCGCGCAAGGGCGGGCGCATCAATACGGATGCGATCGACAACTCGGCCGGCGTGGACTGCTCCGATCACGAAGTCAATATCAAGATCCTGCTCGGGCTGGTGGTCGCGGACGGAGAGATGACCGAGAAGCAGCGCAACAAGCTGCTGGCCGAGATGACCGATGAAGTCGGCCTGCTGGTGCTGCAGGACAACTACTACCAGACCCAAGCGCTGTCGGTCGCGGGGCGCAGCACCGTCCCGCTGCTCGACGGCGAGGCGCGCCTGGTGCGCTGGCTGGAGCGCGCCGGGCGGCTGAACCGCGCGCTGGAGTTCCTGCCCTCGGATGAAGAGATCGCCGAGCGCAAGCTGGCCGGCGAAGGGCTGACCTCGCCCGAGCGCGCGGTGCTGCTCGCCTACAGCAAGATGTGGCTGTACGACGAACTGCTGGCGTCCGACGTGCCAGAAGACACGCTGGTCGCCGGCCTGCTGGCCGACTACTTCCCGGTGCCGCTGCGCCAGCGCTACAGCGATGCGATGCAGCGCCATCCGCTGCGGCGCGAGATCCTGGCCACGCACCTGACCAATCTGCTGGTCAACCGCATCGGCGCCACCTTTGTGCATCGGATCATGGAAGAAACCGATGCGCGCCCCGCCGATATCGTGCGCGCCTGCCTGATCGCGCGCGATGTGTTCAACCTGACCGCGCTGTGGCAGGAGATCGACGCGCTCGACAACCGCGTGCCCGATGCCGAGCAGGCGCGCATGTTCAACGCCGTGGCGTTGCTGCTCGAGCGTGCCTGCCTGTGGTTCATCCGTTATCTGCGTGCGGGCGGCAAGGCCGGCGAGGACCTGGCGCGCTTTGCCCAGGCCGCGCAGTGGCTGGTGCCACAGCTGCAGCGGCTGCTGCCCCCCGCGGATGCGGCGGCGCTGGCTGAGCGCGCCAAGGCATTTATCGATGTCGGGGTCGGCGAGGCGCTGGCGATGCGCGTGGCCGGCAGCGAGACTTCCGCCGCGGCGCTCGATATCGCGGAAGTGGCGGCCGCGTGCGATCGCAGCCTCGACCTGGTGGCGGGTGTCTATTTCGCGCTGGACAGCCACCTGAGCTTCAGCTGGCTGCGCGAGCGCGCACTGGCGCTGCCCTCGGACACGCACTGGGACCTGCTCGCGCGCACCACCACGCTGGAAGACCTGGGCCGGCTCAAGCGCGCGTTGACGAGCAGCGTGCTGTCGCAGGCGGGCGCGCTGGACACGCCCGAAGCGATGATCGACGCGTGGCGGGCCAGCCGCCACGGCGCGCTCGAACGCTTCACGCGCATGCTGGCCGACCAGCGCGCCTCGGGGGCAGCGGGGTTGTCGATGCTGTCGGTCGCGGTGCGCGAGATCGGCATGCTGGAACGCGCCTAGCGCGGCGGCGCACCCAGGCGCGGGGCTAATCGCCCGCGTCTGTGTCCGCGTCGGTGTCCGAATAGGTGTCCGTATCGCTGTCCGCGTCGGCGTCGATATCTTCATCGGCAGGGCGCGGACGCAGCTCCAGCCCGAGCAGGATCAGCAGGTCGAAGGCATCGGACAGCAGGTGCTTCTGCCGGGGCAGCAGGCTGGCGTACGGCATGTCGTAGATCGACTGGTGCGCGGCGCGCTGGCCCTTGAGCCCGCGGTCGCGCGCGATATCCGACAGCAGCGCGGCAAACCCGGAAAGGTCCTGCGCTGCCAACGCCGAATTCAACACCTTGGCGATCACTTCCGGCGAAGCGTTCGCCCAGCCCATGCGTTCAGCATTGGAAGCGGATTCTTGGGGAAGGTCGGCAAAGTCCATTTTGTGTTTAACGGTCCCGCCTGAGCGAGCTTAAGGCGGCTAACGTGTGAATTTGACCCCACAGGCGTGGGGTGGCACGGTTAGCCGCCGGTCGAGGCTAGCGCGGCGCCGGCTTTGCGGACACCTGGCGGTAGACCGTGCGGCCGTCGCGCGCCGTGCGCGCCTCGACGTGGTTGCGTGCTCCGCATTGCGGGCAGCGGAATACCGGGCCCTGCCCTTCATTGCGGATCTGCACTTCATCCGGCTCCCAGCGTGCGCCGCAAGCCTGGTTCCCACAAACAAACATGAATTCTCCTTTTAACAAGCGCCCGAGCGGCTGAGCCGGGGCGCGATCCGGGCGTGGCCGTCCGCCGATTTGCGGGGGCGGCCACGCCAACTCAGCCGCGATTATCAGGCCAGTCGTCCGGGCGCGTCCCCATGCGCCACACATTTGGCGGCTCGCCCAGCGCCGTGCTCTGGTACATCCATGCGCCACAGCCGGTGCAGCGCCAGCGACTGTCGACCTTGCAGCGGTTGCTCCTGGCCGCGATGCCCGACGCCGCCAGGTTCTCGTGCGGCGGCACGCTCGAGGGTTCGCCCACCAGCTGGTGACACAGGTCACAGGCGTGCATCGGCAGCTCCTGTCAGGGCGATGGTCGCCGCGGGCGGCGGCTCGCTAGCCATTGCGTTGCACCCATTGCCGGGCCCACTCGATAGCGGCTGCGCGCGCCTTGTCAGGCGTCGCGTGCGTGGCCGGCGGCCCGCCGCCCTCCAGCACCACGGCGCCAGCCTCCCAGATATCGCATACGGCCTTGAAACGCTCCGGCCCCAGCGCGTGGCAAAACACGTGGACCACGAAGCCGCGATACTCGACCACGTCGGTCGCGGCATCGGTCAACGCACGATCCGCGGTGGGATCGGACGGCACCACCGGTGCATCCGGCTGCATCCGCGCCTGCGCCACGGCCGTGCGCACGAGCATCGCGCAGGCACCGCCCACCGCCGCACCCAGCACAATACCGAGCCCAAACCAGCAAGCCCTGCTTCCGCACTCCGCCATGGCATCTCCCGTAGCGACACTGCCGGTCCTGCTGGCACGACAAGGGTGTCGGCCCGGCATCGATTTCAGGTTATACCAAGACAGGCCCACACCGCTTGCCGCGTCGCCCCCGCAGGCAGGTGGGACGCGCGCGAAATTGAGAATCGTGGGGATGACCGAACCGCAGGCGACGACTATACTGTACATTCATACAGTATCGGAATGACGCCTCCCCATGCCCTTGTACCCGTCCGATTCCATCCTGCTCGAGGCCTATTACTTTGGCGACGACGCCGAATCCGTACGCCTGCCCTGCGACGGCGTCCGCGTGGACGCTGGCGCCATCATCGTCCACGGCATCGCGCCACAGCAGCTGCAGGCGCTGCGCTGGACGCCCGACTTCCTGTCCTTCGACGCGCACGGCACGCGCCATCGCTACCCGGTCAGCCGCCCGGCGCTGGTCGGCCCGGGCCAGGCACGCTTTGCCCTGCTTTAAGCTATGGGCCCCGCATCGAAGATGCGCCACCACCATGCCGACATGTCAGATCCCAGTCCCGCGGCCACGCAACTGATCCGCTCGCTCGACCTGAAGCCGCACCCTGAAGGCGGCTACTACCGCGAAACCTATCGCAGCCAGCAGCGCCTCGTCGACGAAGACGGGCGCACCCGCGAGGCCTCCACCGCGATCTACTACATGCTGTGCGGCAGCGACTATTCCGCCTGGCATCGCATCTATTCCGATGAGCTTTGGCACTTTCACGCGGGCTCGCCGGTTGACTTGCACGTGATCGCGGCCGGCGGCATCGTCACGCACCGTCTGGGCGATCCGTTGCGGCATGCCGGCGCGGCTTTCCAGGCGATGGTGCCGGCGGGCCACTGGTTTGCGGCGGAGCGCGTGGACCCGGGCGATGGCGCCGACTTTGCACTGGTCGGCTGCACCGTTGCGCCCGCGTTCCAGTTCAGCGAATTCGAGCTGGCCAGCTGCGACACGCTTGCCGGCCTCGCCAGCGGCCACGACGCGTTGCTGCGCCGGCTTGCGCGCCAGCGGTCCTGACAAAAAAAGCAGCCCGCCGTGGCGGGGTGCGGGCGGCCCGGTGAGTACTGCGGCGCCAGTCTACGTCAAGCCGCCACGGCGCCAAGATCGAAGAACCCGGGTATCCTTTTCTGACGACAGTTCGCGCAGCAGCGCTATACTGTATATCCATACAGTATCTGACCTGTGCGCCCCATGTCACCCGAACCCGCCAACTGCCCTGTCTGCGGCGCCGCCGCCGAGCGCCTGCGCGCCGCGCAGCGCGGCTACCGCTACACCTGCCCGAGCTGCGGCACCTTCCACATCAGTACCCGCGCCCTAGGCTGCCGCCCCGGCATCCCCGCTTCCGCACGTGAAGACATCCGCCGCCTGCGCGCCTACGGCCACCTGCCTTACGTCGACCTGACGCGGGAAGGCCTCAGCGTCAGCCCGGGCCGGAGCTGAGCCATGGGCAACAGCAAGCTCGCAGCCCGCTGCCATGCGCCACCGGACGCGCCGGACAGCTATCCGGTGGCCGGCGCCAACGGCATCCTCGCGCGTATCGAGGGCCACTACATTGCCGCCGCGCTGCGCACGCTCGGCTCCGCCACGCGCGACGGCCCCAGCCATCGCGAGGTGCTGGTCGATGCCGGCCATGCCGGCACCGTGCGGCTATTTATCGAAAAGAAACGGGCACGCCACGGCAGGTACACGCACTATTTCTGGTCGGCCTACCGCGCGGAGCCCGAGCAGGCTCCCTAGGCGCTGTCGACCAGGCAACACATCCCTGTCGGACGGCGCCCGATACCGGTCGCGCGGCACAGCGCGGAGACTGGATGCATCTGCCACAAAGGAGACGCATCATTTGTCCCGTCGTGGCGTCACGGTTGCTGCAGCACTAACTATAGGTGCAACGGCGCGGCATCTAAGAGGCACCCCTCAATGCATTGGCGAAGCGGACTGCGAATCTGCGATGCGCCCGACTAACGCCCGGATCTCGGCAGACCAGCGCAGGTAGCCTGCGCCGTTAAGGTGAACGCCGTCACCGGTATAGGCGGACGCGAGCCGGCCGCAAGGCGACAACGCTGGGTTCAGGTCGACAAACTCGCACCCATCCTGGCTGCCGCAGTAGTCCCGCAACTTGGTATTCAGACGCCCCACCGAATCATTCAGGTCTTCCCGCCCATGCAGCCTCACAAGAAGCGTCGACTGCACGACCACACGGGAGCCGCCTCGCAAGATGGCTTCGATAACGGATCGATACGTGTCGAGGGTCTCATCGACGCTGCGCCGGCGGCGCCGCAGGTCGTTGATGCCTGCCATGACAAACACCGCCGCAGGCCGCATCGACAGGACCGGCGCCAGTCGCGCCAGCATGCCCAGCGTCGTGTCTCCGCTTATGCCGCGATTGGCGATGCTTGCATCGGGCAGCAACTCTGACCACTCGCCGGACGCCGTGATGCTGTCACCGAGCATCACAAAGTCGCGGTGCGCGGTCAGCGCGCTGAACAGCGCCGCGCGCATGGTGTAAGGACGGGATTCAAGAACTTCGTCAGTGCCGCCCGGCGCCGCCCGGGCTGCCTGCAGAAAAACCAGCAAGACCACGCACACGCATAAGGCTAATCGCTTGTTTCGCATGTAAAACCAGTTCCAACGATGACCGAACCGGAGGACTGTACCGGCAACGACAGGTCGCCGCATGGCTGAAATCTCTCAAAACTGCAGCATTGACTGACATCAAGGTGGGCGCGCCGTGGCGCGGAGAGACTCGACAGCTTTGCTTACCGGCCATTCTCCATGCACCAGTCATCGGACATCGACGCACGGCCCTTCATGGACGTTCCGAATGCTGCGGCAACCGACACGCGCAAAGCCACCGCGAGCGTTTTCACCAGCAACGGCCAGACGGTCGAGTATGTATTTCGGGCCAGCGCCGGCGACTGCAGGCACCTCGTTGCCGTCTTCTCAGGATTCAACGCGCCCAATGGCTATCACTTCATCAGACTTGCTCCGAGAAACCCCGCCCTTCAGGGCCTCCAGGGCCTTTCAGGGCGGGGAGTGAAAGGAGCGCCGCCGACAGGCGGCATTCCCAAGTTAGAATGGCCGGCATGCTTCTCGTCTATCGCTACCGGGTGAAGTCGCTGAACGGCCTGCTCAATCAGCAGAGCCGCGTAGTGAACTACGTCTGGAACTTCTGCAATGATACGCAGAAGCACGCGCTCAAATGGGGCAAAAAATGGCCTACGGGTTTCGATCTGAACGTGCTGACGACCGGCAGCAGCAAGGAACTCGGCATCCATTCGGGTACCGTCAATGCGGTTTGCGAGCAGTACGCCAAGTCGCGTAGCCAGCATCGCCGGCCCTATTTGCGCTATCGCGGCCGCAGATCCCTCGGCTGGGTGCCGCTCAAGGGCCGGGATCTCAAGCGCTCGGGCGACGCATTCCGCTTTGCCGGCAGCACATTTCGCGTGTTCAACTCGAGGCCCCTTCCCGAGGGCAAGATCAAGGACGGCACGAATTT
This sequence comes from Ralstonia pickettii DTP0602, assembly GCA_000471925.1. Lineage (NCBI taxonomy): Bacteria > Pseudomonadati > Pseudomonadota > Betaproteobacteria > Burkholderiales > Burkholderiaceae > Ralstonia > Ralstonia pickettii. The sequence goes on along the minus strand of CP006667.1, from coordinate 1,418,040 downwards.
CTCGCGCGACGCCCGGGGCAATTGGTTCCTGAACATCGTGATTGAAGTTGCCGACACTCAGGCCCGCTGCCCGGAACGCGGCGTCGGCATCGATCTGGGCTTGAAGGACCTTGCCACACTCTCCACCGGCGAGAAGATCGGGAATCCGCGCCACCTTGGCCAACTTGAGCAAGCCCTTGCCAAAGCGCAGCGTGCGCGCAAGAAACGACAGGCCACCAACGTCCACGCGCGCATCACCAACGCGCGGCGTGACTTCCTGCACAAGCTCTCGCATCGCATCGTGCGGGACTTCGACTACATCGCGGTGGGTAATGTGAATGCCGCCAGCCTCGCCAGAACCAGCATGGCGAAGTCCGTCCTCGATGCAGGCTGGTCGTCCTTCCGCACAATGCTCGCGTACAAGGCGATTGCGCATGGCGCGTGGTACGAGGAAGTCGACGAACGTTTCACCACCCAGGTCTGCTCTTCGTGTGACACGATGCCGCCGGAGAGGCCGAAAGGTATCGCAGACCTTGGAATAAGGCAGTGGGTATGCAGTCGATGCGGTGCTGTACATGATCGCGATGTGAACGCTGCGCTAAATATCCTTGCCCGATCGGGACATCGATCGCCTGCAGAGGGAATCTCCTCCCTTTAGGGACTTTAGGGAGGAGAGGATGTCAACGCTCCTGGCACGGACCAGGCGTGCATGTCACGGTAGAACCTGGCGGCACCACGACCGTACGACCGCTTGGCGCGGGCGGCTCGGTGACGGTGCGGTTGACCGAGATGCAGCTAACCACCCCCAACAGGGGCAACAACGCCAGTGAGCGCACGAAGAGTCTTAAGCTTGCCATGTCGATCTCCCGGTCAGGTAGGCCATCGGTGCGGGTGCTCCGAACGCAGCTTTTACCGTTGTGAAAGTATAGGTAATGACCGACGCGACCCGCGTTGATACCACTCCCGAGGGGCCACTTAGAACTCGAGTTCTCTCAGCGTCCTGGTGGCCAGGTATGTCGCAGCCTCCTTCGCCTCCTCCCTCGTTGGGAAATCCTCCACGGTTTGGTGTGGGACTTCTGCATCGGGATCTTCTTCCAGCCGGCGGATATACACATAGCCTCTGAACAGTCCAGAAGCGGTTTCCATCACGGCTATCCGGGCCACATGGGTGTCCGTCGCAAAAAGCTCATCTTCCATGGCAGCCTCCTCTTCCAATGTCTCTGGATCGTAGCATGACCAAAGAACACCCCATGCTCTTCGGCCGCGCCGTGGTGTGCGCCGATCCGGGAGCTAATACGCCAACGGAAAGCCGAATAGGTCCTGTGCCAGGTCACGCTCGAACGCGGCTATCCACGATGTGCCCCGACCGGCCAGCAGATCTGCATTCTGGTCGATGACCAGTGGCTCGTCTGTCGGACCCAAGGATATCGCGCGCTTCTTGAACAAGCATTTCGAATGCTAAGCCGAACGCGAGCAAGAAGTATCGGGCGCTGCTATCGGTGCAGAACGCCAATCATCCGGCCAAGGCGGTGAATGATTCGGGCGTGCGGATGCTGATTGAGATGACGTCGGAGTTGCAGGACCTGCGGGCGAACGTGCTGACGGATAAGGGGCGGCAGGAAGGTGCTGCGGCGGCCCAGGCATCGGCGGGTCACACGACCGCCGAAATCACTGCGCACTGCACCAAGGCGCGAGAGGTTGAGCACGTCAAACCTGTCGCCATGAAGCGGTCAAGTCAGACACTTGCGCCCAAAATAGACAAAAGGCCTAGCGAGTAAAACTCGCTAGGCCTTGTCAATACTGGTCGGGGCGAGAGGATTTGAACCTCCGACCACCTGCACCCCATATAGCTATACAACATAACAAAATCAATGGGTTAGCTAGATTCCTCTACTTTGTTGCTAAAAATTTTGGCAAGGTGGCATAAGGCTCTGAGCCAAGTCTTTGGGACAAGTTAGACACTGATCGGGGGTCGGCTACGCAAAAAAGTCTCCGCGAATCCGCGGGAACCCAAAGGCCGCTCGCCCACCGGGAAGCGCCAAGTCGTAGGCTACTTCCCCGCCAGTTTCGATGACCCGGCTCCACTTCGCCGCACAGCCTTTGCACTTGCGCGTCTTTTTCCCGTTCGGCCTACAGGACAATCGCTGTCCCACAACTCGCCTAAGGCGACAGTATTCGTGCGACACAAAATACCTGATCGTTCGGCGAAGGCCGCATCCTACTTTTGGGGGAGAGCGATCAGCCTTGTAATTGAGTGATGGCTGACCTTCACTAGTCCATGCCAACCACGGCGATCTCATTTATTTATCGGAGGATTTCATGGCGAGAGGTCTTATATGTATCGGAAGCGTGAACGGCCTACCTATCTTCGTCGACTCTACTGCCAACGGCGGAGCGTCGCCGATGTCCGTCAGTCCCATAGGGCCGTTCTCCAATAGTGGTAGTGCGACGCCGTTGGCTACAGGGTTAATCTGCGTTGGCAGCGTCAATGGCCAGCCTATTTTTACCCAATCTACGCCTAGTGGCGGAGCTTCGCCGATGTCTACCAGTCCCATCGGGCCGTTCTCCAATAGTGGTAGTGCAACGCCGTTGGCTACAGGGTTGATTTGCGTTGGCAGCATCAATGGCCAGCCTATTTTTGCCCCAGCACAATCTAACAGCGCTTTTAGTCCGATGGGAATGTGTGGAAGCTAGCGGCGTCGTCAGTTCGTTTGAAATGTCGTCGCCTTCGTGCGCTTAAGTCTTCTGCTCTGACCTACGCCGGCTAACGCTATCCCCGGCGTAGATCAGAGCCAATTGGTGGACATGTTTGCGTATCGCATTCGTCCTTCGATGATTACGCACCGGGATTTAACCTTAAAAAAATGCCCCAAGAATTCATAGTCCGCTCAGTGAGTGCGATCGACCCCTCTGGATCGACCTTAATAGCAGCCAGAGACAAAATATTAGCCAATCAATGCCCAGAAGTAAGGCTGATACAACAACTTCCGACCGATGAAGCGCCGACGCGATTTCTTGTCGTTGGGCAGGAAAGCAAAATACGCACACTGCTATTTGAGTTCACCCCAGCCGTAGCCATCGAACCGAATAGCAAGATAGTCCCATTTGAAGAATCGCTTGCCCTTACAGCCTCCCCCAAAAATCATTCGAACGGCAACTCAAACTCACCTGAAGCCGATATTTCGAAAGAAGCGGAATGGATGGCAGCACCGAGAGAACCGGCTTATACACGCGTGGATAATGCAAACGCTATCTATTTAATTGAAGAAGCCTCGCGCGAGTTCATCTTTTCACCGAAGAGAAGCCATGGTGATGCTGGACTCCAAATGCTCTCGGGCGGAGGGCAAAGGCTAATCGCAGATTTGAAATCGCTTTCAGGATTGGATATTGAGATCATTGAAACGAGGAAGCCCACCGGCATAGAGTTGCAAAACGTTGAAAATGCCACATCTGGCGCCGTGTTGGTACGCATGGATCCAACGAAGGGGCGGGATTTTGTCCGCCAGTCCACGTCGGCTGACAGCCCCATTTGGGTCGATGAAAATCACACAATATATAACTACGCTGGCGATTTGAGAATTTATAGCACTGCGGATCTGACTTATCTTTCCGATGGAGCAAGCTCGTCACGCATAGACATTTGTGTTTTGGGCGCAAGAGACGAACCGATTCCGAAGGCGGTCGTTAAACTTTACAGCCCTATTCAACTTCAACCGATTGTCGCCGTAAGTAACGAAGATGGCATAGCTAGTTTTCAACTTCCAGTTTCAATGGTTCAAGCTATTGTCGGGATAGTAGTCGAACCAAGTTCGATGTATTGGAGTAGAATCATTCGAAATCCCCAGCTTGTCGCAGGCAAATACAACAACATTAAGCTTCGAAGCTACGATGAGTTCGATGGAAAGCTACTTGCCTCTGGCTTTCTGAGTTGGGGAATGTCTAGCCTTGGCATTTCTAATGCTGCAGCCGCGAGTGGGAAAGGCGTTAAAATTGGTGTCATAGATAGTGGTTGCGACGCCTCACACCCAATGTTAGCCCATGTAACAAAAGGGGTAGATTTTAATAGAGGATCCACATCCTCAAGTTGGACGACCGACGAAATCGGTCATGGCACGCACGTCGCCGGGATAATAGGGGCACGCCTCAACAAAGAAGGCACACAGATCCGCGGCGTAGCTCCGAATGCCGAATTATATATATATAAGGTTTTTCCGCAGGGAGATTTCTTTACATTGGGTGGGGCAATAGAGGCCGCCATCGCTGATGGCGTTGATATCATCAACATGAGTCTAGGATCTCGTGATTTCTCTAACGATATCGCCGAAAACATCAACAAGGCCAAAGAAGCGGGAATTTTATGTTTTGTTGCAGCAGGAAACTCCGGGGATGAGGTTCAATTTCCGGCCAATTTAACTGCATCAGCGGCAGTAAGCGCTATCGGATATAAACCAGCAATTCCCGACGATTCCGTATCAGCCAATACACTCGTGAGCGGCATATCCGGTAGCGACGGATTTTTCTCTCCTTCATTCACGTGCTTTGGAAAAAGCATTGATTTTACCGCTCCCGGAGTGGGGATAATTTCTACCTTCCCTGGTAATGGACTCAAGGTGCTGGATGGCACATCTATGGCAACGCCGCATTTGACTGGCATGGCCGCGCTTTGCCTCGAAAGCAATAAGGTGGCAGCAAGCATGCCGCGGACTTCCGCGCGGGCAGACTATATATTTAGCTGCCTTCAGCAAGACGCCATGCAGATGCCGTTTGGTTTAGAGAGAGTAGGCGTGGGCATGCCGCAATATAGAGAAAGTATGCCGGGAACATCTGCCTCCCTGCCACAAAATGAGATTGTGCGCCCGCTTTTTTTAGGATATCCGACAACACTTTGGGCTGGTGGGGGCGGTGGATTTTCTGGCGGTGGAGGTTCTGGAACGTGGTAGGTGACGTGGATTAGCAAAAAATTCTTTGCGTTAGACGCACTCAAGCATCCCTTATCGCCGTAAGTCCGCAGGTCGGAGGGATGCAAAGCGAAACTACTTCATGGACGCTCTTCGGCCCCAAGTGCGTCCATTTCAGCCGAGTGAGAGCTTGTCCAGCCAAAACAACTGGCTTCAAGAAATTTTTCCGCAATTCGGAATGCAACCAAACAATTAGCCCGCAGCGCGGAGCGCCAGTTGGTCCGAATTGCGAAGCAAGTCTAGCTGAACCAGGACCTGGCCGGTTAGACATATCAGCGGAAGGCATAGACGTGGATCCAGCGTGGTGTCAACGCCTCCACCGCTGGCTCGTGGAATCCGCCCCTTGCGGTGCGGCATGGCCCTGACCCCATCAACTATTGGAGAAAGTCATTTTCATAGGCCTCGGCCACTCGATTTCAGTAGACATAGGTCCGGTGATAGTCAAGGTATTGAGAAACCTTGCCAGGCATCGCGACGATCTTGTGCTTTTTGCTGGGCGGCAAACCTATTGCCTCCAGTTCCGGGCCGCTCAGTTTCGCCATCAGGTTTCCATGCTTGTCGAAGGTGATCAGGCCCCTATCGAAGGCTCGGTCAATTCCGGCCGCTAGAAACAGCCCATTCTCCGGATCCAGCCGCTCATCGTTGTCACTAGATTTCCATGGCTTAATGTGAGAGGCAATGAGGAGCGCATCAACTTGGAGGCCTGTCACAGAACACTGGTTATTCCAAAGAGCCATAACATCTTTGCGGAACTGCCCCTGCCCCTTCCGCGCGTCCATCAGCCGTTTTATCGTCGTTTCCTCGAGTTGCCTCTTCGGGATTGGAAGCCCTGGCGACGACTCGCTCAAGGCATGCCATATTGCCTCGCCAATGCTGTCCGAATTCAAGCGAGCCAAGTAGATCAAATTAAACTTGTCGGCCTGACGCTCCAGCAGTTTCGGAGTGGTTGTTGTTCTGAATGCCTCCGAAACGCCGGGAATAGCTAATACCTGCGCGCGCGTGAGCGGACTTTGGCTTTTCTGGTACGTAGCGAGAACCAACTGCCCACCTTGCGCTACGTCGTATGGGGTTCCGCCAACGTAAGGCCGGGGCTCATCCACAGCACGCTCTTCCACAACACACCAACCCATCAACTGGCCGGCATAGTAGTTGAACACGACGTCCCCTGGCTCGAGATCCGCCATCAGCCTCCAATGCTCCGGAACGCGCCCGTTGCTCTGCCGCGCAGGAGCCCAGAGGCACTCTGCGGCCAACTCCTTGGGATAGGAGCCCCCTTGATTGACCCAGTAATAAGCCACAGTTCGTCCGCCATTTTTGATGTGACGTAACGATACCAGCCTTGATCCGCATCGTTAAGCGGCCCGCTAGCGCATCTGCTTTGGGATCAGAGGGTCGCATGTTCGAATCATGTCGCCCCGACCAGAAAAACCCAATTGAAACAGCGGCTTAGACGGTGACGTCTAAGCCGCTTTTTTCATTCCCTAACGGCTTCCCTAATTAATTTTGGGTCGTTCCCGAATATCCATAGGTTTGGCCGGTTTATACAGTGCTGTATTAAATCACAGTGGTTTGGCCGCTAGACAGGCGCATCGAGCACTTTTCGGCTTGGCGTTGAAAGGGCTTTTTCGACACTCCAACCCGCCCTGCTGATGCGGTAATAAAGGGCTTGCCGGGGGATCCCGAGCTCGGCCGCCCAGTCGCTTATGCACTGGGCTTTCTCGTTCCAGGTCAGCAGGACCGTTGAACTCCGGTTCACGGCTTGCTCCTTCCTGGTCGCCCACCTGCAGTTGTCTGGCTCATAGCCGCGGGTTCGGTCCCTGCGGTCAATCGTGGTCCCTTCTGGGCGCGGGCCCATGTCCTGCAGGAAGAGATCGAACGAGCGCCATCGATCGCACAGCCCGATTCCCCTCGCGCCGTACTCCGGGTACCCCTTCCCACCTTCTATCGTGCAGCGCTCCACCATGGCGCCCCAAGAGGCTTTTGTGCCCCGGAGCCTCCTGGCCTCGTCGCGGCTGTGCGGACCTGTGGTGCGCGATGGAATACAGCCGGCAGCAGCGGCCCAACGAGCATGGACAGGGTTTTCGGGCGACCTCATGCGCCGCTCGGCGTCTTCCCTCCGCAAGCAACCGCAAGACTTCGTAGCGCCAGTCCTGAGATGGAACGTCCTGACCCGGGCACTGCCACCACAGTCGCATCGGCAGTCGCAGAAATAAGCGGCACCCAGCTTGAATTGGGGCCCAACAGTAGTGAGGCGCCCTACCCGTGTGCCTGGCTCAACTGCCTTGATGGCGCGCATGCTGCCCCCCATAGCTGACAGGACAGAGTGTGATCACATCAGTATTTGGGACTGTGCCGTGCCCACCAGGAACGTAGGCTATACTGTATGAATATACAGTATTCCCATGAGCCACGACTACTCGATCCCCGAGAACTGGGACCGCATCTACATCCTCGACGACAGCGGCAACCCCGTTCGTGTCTTCGACTTCGGTGTCAAGGTCGACTGGGAGGTCAGCGTCGGCAAGCAGTACGCACTTCGCGACGAGCTGCCGGAGTATGGCGTCGTCGTCCGAACCTATTTCTCGTGCTGGGCAAGCATGCACGATGACAAGCCGCCGACGCTGATTGAGATGACGCCAGACCTGCAGGCGACGCTGGACAGTGCCAAGGTTGGCAAGGTGAAGGCCATCGGTCCTGTGATCTGCACACAAAGCGGCGGAGGCTTCACTTACAGCGGTGCCCAGACGGCCTGGAAGCGCGCGTGCCAACGGGCGCGGCAGCGGTACGAGAAGGCTTGCACGGACTCTGGTTCAACCCCGGATCCGCACCACCTGGTCGGGATGCATTTCCACGACCTGCGGGCGAAGGCGCTGACGGATTTGCGAAGGCAATCTGGGGCCGCCGCGGCGCAGGCCTTAGCCGGACATACAACCGCCAAAATGACGGCGCACTACACGAAGCCGCGAGACATCGAGCGCGTCGCTCCGGTCCGAAAAACACTATGCTAAACGTTCGCCTTTCCGGTGCGCACCAAATCCGCCAGCGGTCGGAAAGAAATACATTTTCGGTACACCACATCCAAATCGAGGAACTTCGCGACCTGCGGGTTGTGCATGACATAGGAATACCGCGGGCGACGAACCACGTTCCTACTCAATTTAACCAACTCCTCTTTTGGATCCTTCACATTTTCTGGTGATGGATATTTTTCTGTGGGAACCCAACTCTGGATGATGTTAGTGACCGCTGGTAAATCGGCGAGAATCCATGCCTCTATCTCCTGAATGGGCACAAGAGCACAAAGAGGACCCGAAATGGCGGCAGGCTTTATTACGTCAGAAATGAGGCGCTTGAGCCTTTGCGCTGGATCCTCTCGATCGGAGTCATAGCAAACGACAAACCGATGGCACTGCTCCCGCTCAAAAGCCATTAATTGTTTTGCACCCTTTCGAAGCATCTCGGCGCATCCGTTGTAACCCTTTGTCCGGACAACAACCTTTTTTCCCGCAGGCGAGAGGCGCTCAATGATATGTCTGAGGACCTCTACATCTGATTTATCTTCTCCAATGACCCCGTAGTGCACACAAATCCCCTAATCAAAGAGACTCGATATAATCCGACAATGGACCATCATCCTCTAAATACATGTGGGCACTGACCACCTGATCTTCGGTCAGGGGATGAACTATGGTCACACCCTCATCGCTACGTACAATGCGCAATTCCTCCGGCTCTACCCTATTCAAGACACCAGGAGCATGACTGGCAATGATGAATTGCGACCCAGCTGCGTAATCCCTTAGCAGCGGGGTTAATTTATGGAGCAAGCCGGGGTGAATTCCGTCCTCAGGCTGCTCGATGAGCGCGAGGGAAGCCGCTGAGAATATAATCGCAGTCAGCAACTGCACAATCCGCTGAGTTCCAAACGACAAATCATTAAATGGGACTCGAAACTGAGCCCCAATCGGACGAAATGTCAGAAAGTAGCTGGGGCTTTCCGCAGTACCGCTCGTCGAACCTTGTATGGGATGAACATCAATTTCCGATATTAGATTCAGACCATACTCACCGAGCAGCGAACACAGCTCATCGAACTCTTCACGCCTGTCCAAATAAAGCGTGACGATCTTATAAGCGGTATGCTCGGGGGATGCCGACGATCCATCTGCCACACTTGCCCATTTAGCATACTCCTCGCCCGAAATAAAATACGACGTTATTGCCGGCTGAGACGGCTCAAGCGGATAGTATCGGACCGAGTGGAAATACTGATGGACTACCGAAAGCTCTTCAGCCAGCGGATCTTCCGCCGGAAGAAGTGAGAGCAAGGCCGGGATCGCCGCTCCTCCAGATGAAATAGCGATTTCACGCTCGTTTTCCCCGGCCCCGAGCACGACCTGCTCCCCATCCCGCCTGAGCAGCACATCCTCCGATTCGCCGGTTCTGTGCAATTGCTCTTTGAATACGTAGCGGAGTTCCGGCCTCTTTGCGGTATCGGTGTTGACTCGCTCGGGATAGCGGTTAACCGAATACGAATAATCACAGCCTTCGATACTGAAGTTGACGGTGACCGAGCCATTGGTCGAGCTTCCGACCAAGTCTGAATGCTTCGGGTAGGGTCGGCCCGCTGCAGAACGCGCTGTCCACTCGATCGCCTTCATGACGTTGGTCTTGCCTGCGCCGTTCCGGCCGATGAGCGCTGTTAGCACGCCTAGATGCTCTAGGCGCGTATCCCGGCATGACCGATATTGATGAATATGGACTGATGTCAGCATGTCCTGTCACTCGATGTGGAGCCCATACTTATGCGGTTGTGATCTTACAAGCGCAAGCGAATAATACCGCAGACTCCAGAAGCCGATTCGCTGAGGTGAGCCGCTTTTTCGCCGTTGCATCTGGGCGACAAGGCTGCCGCTCGTGCAAGCAAGTTTGACAACTTAGCGCAAGTTAGACAAAAGGCCTAGCGAGCAAAACCCGCTAGGCCTTCTATTTACTGGTCGGGGCGAGAGGATTTGAACCTCCGACCACCTGCACCCCATGCAGGTACGCTACCAGGCTGCGCTACGCCCCGAAAGAAAAAGATTATATCAGAAGCATTTCCCGTATGACTAGCACCTGACGTCAAATTATCCGTGCTTCGCAATCTCGCGCAGTTGCGCGAGCAGGTGCTGCACTTCGACCAGTTCATTGCGCAGACCGGCGATGTCGACCGACAGGGCCGCCGCGCTTTCTTCGCTGCCTTCCGTTGCTTCCGGCACTACCGCAGTGGCGCTGTGATGGCGCCCTTCGTCGAGCCGGTTGCGCGCACCGTTGATGGTGAAGCCCTGCTCATACAGCAATTCGCGGATGCGGCGGATCAGCAGAACTTCATGGTGCTGATAGTAGCGGCGGTTGCCGCGGCGCTTGACGGGCTTGAGCTGCGTGAACTCCTGCTCCCAATAGCGCAGCACGTGCGGCTTGACGGCGCAAAGCTCGCTCACCTCACCGATAGTGAAGTAGCGCTTGGCCGGGATCGGCGGCAACGCGATGCGTTCGCTGGATTTGTCCGACATGAAGTGTGTAGACGAGCGTCAGGCCATGCCGGCCATGAGGTTGGCGCGCAGGAGCTGCGCGCCCAGAAGAATACCGATGCCAGCCTGTGGAAGCAATCCGCCGTTTGGGTGACGGGTCAGCCTGCGATGCCCGCGCGCTCTTCCACCAGGCCCTTGAGCTTCTGGCTGGCGTGGAAGGTCACCACGCGGCGCGCGGTGATGGGGATGACTTCGCCGGTCTTGGGGTTGCGGCCGGGCCGCTGCGGCTTGTCGCGCAGCTGGAAGTTGCCGAAGCCGGACAGCTTGACGCTGTCGCCCTGCTCCAGCGCTTCACGGATGACGTCGAAGAAGGCTTCGACCATGTCCTTCGATTCGCGCTTGTTCAGACCGACCTGGTCGAACAGCATCTCGGCGAGCTCGGCCTTGGTCAGCGTGGGAACCTCGGTCGCGCGGTTGTCCGGCGTCGCGTCGTCAAGGGAGGAAGCCTGCCGGTCGCTCATCTCACCCAGTGCTGCAGCGGTCATGGAATTCGCGTCTCGATCATTCATGTCGATCGCTCAAGTGTCTGTCTGGCGATCCGCCCGGGGCTGGCCCGGGCGCCCTGTTTATCGTGTGGCTGTCGGTTCAGCCGCGCAGCCGGGCCTGGAAGGCCTCGGCCAGCGCGTCGACCATGCAGCGCACTGCGCTGTCGACAGTTTCGTCCTGGAGGGTCGACCCAGTATCTTGCAAGGTCACCCGGAACGCAAGGCTTTTCTCGTCCGCGCCGATGGCGGTGGAAGCGCCCTTGGGACGGAACTCGTCGAACAGCACGAGGCCCTGGCAGTAGCGGCCGTAGCCCTGCTTTTCCAGTGCTGCGCGCATGGTGTCGAGCATGTCCTGCACACGTACCGATTGCTTCACCACCACGGCCAGGTCGCGCACCGCGGCCGGGAACTTGGAGATTTCGGTGTACACCGGCAGGCCGGCTTCGCGCAGCGCGTCGAGCTGCAGCTCGAACAGCACCGGCGCGTGCGCCAGCTCGTACTCCTGCAGCCAGCGCGGATGCAGCTCGCCAACCATGCCAACCGGTTTGCCGTCGAGCAGCACGCGCGCGGCGCGGCCCGGGTGCAGCGCGGGGTGCGACACCGGCTCGAAGCGCGGCACGCGCGGATGGAACAGCGCCTCGACATCGCCCTTTACGTCGAAGAAATCGACGTTGCGCGTGGGGATGCCCCATTGCTCCTCGAACGCCGGGCCATAGGCGATGCCGGCGGCCATCATCGGCTGGTGGTAGCCGGCAACCGTCAGGCCACCGTCCTTCACCTCCTGGTCACGATGGAACACGCGGCCCACCTCGAACAGGCGCACGCGCGCGGCCTTGCGGTTCAGGTTGTAACGCACCTTGTCGACCAGGCCGCCGATCAGCGTCGAACGCATCACGGCCAGCTGGCTGGCGATAGGATTGAGCAGACGGATCGGGTTGTCGTTGGCGGCGAAGTCGCGCTCCCACTTCTCTTCGACGAAGGCGAAGTTGATGACTTCCTGGTAGTCGCGCGCGGCCACGGCGTGGCGCACCACGTGGGTGGAGCAGCGGGCCTCGTTGGTCGGGCGCATCTCGCTCTCGGCCACCGGCGGACGCGCCGGAATACGCTCGAAGCCATAGATGCGCGCGACCTCCTCGATCAGGTCTTCCTCGATCTCGATGTCGAAGCGGTAGCTCGGCGGCGTGACCTCGAACACCTCGCCCTCGGCGCCCTGCGACCGCGTGAACGGCAGCTGCAGGCGCTGGAACACATCGGCGATGGCAGCCGGCGACAGCTCGATGCCGAGCACGCGCTCGGCGCGCGCGACGCGCAGGCTTACCGGCTTGCGCACCGGCAGGTTGACCACGTGATCGTCCACCGGGCCGGCCTGGCCGCCGCAGATCTCGAGGATCAGCGCGGTGATGCGTTCGATATGCTCGACCGTGGTGGCATAGTCCACGCCGCGCTCGAAGCGGTGCGCGGCATCGGTCGAGAAGTTGTAGCGGCGCGCGCGGCCCTGGATCGCCGACGGCCACCAGAATGCAGCCTCGAGGTAGATGTCGGTGGTGTCCAGCGTCACGGCGGTGCTGTCGCCGCCCATGATGCCGGCCAGGCTCTCGATCTCCTTGTCATCTGCAATCACGCCGACCTGCTCGTCGACCTCGATGGTGTTGCCGTTGAGCAGCTTGATCTGCTCGCCCTTGCGGCCCCAGCGCACGTCCAGGCCGCCGTGGATCTTGTGCAGGTCGAACACGTGAGACGGACGGCCCAGCTCCAGCATCACGTAGTTGGAGATGTCCACCAGCGCCGAGATGCTGCGCTGGCCCGAGCGCTCCAGCCGCTGCACCATCCATGCCGGCGTGGCGGCGCGCGCGTTCACGCCGCGGATCACGCGGCCCGAGAAGCGGCCGCACAGGTCAGGCGCCGACACCTTGACCGGCAGCTTGTCTTGGATCGTCACCGCCACCGGCTTCATTTCAGGCAGTTTCAGCGCGGCGCCGGTCAGTGCCGACACTTCGCGCGCCACGCCGTGGATCGACAGGCAGTCGGCCTTGTTCGGCGTCAGCTTGATGACAAAGACCTGATCATCCAGGTCGAGGTATTCGCGGATGTTCTGGCCGACCGGCGCGTCCTCCGGCAGCACCAACAGGCCGCCGTGTTCTTCCGACAGCTTCAGTTCGCGTGCCGAGCACAGCATGCCGTAGCTGTCCACGCCGCGCAGCTTGCCGACCTTGATCTCGAACGGCTGGCCCCCGTCCTCGGACGGGGGCAGCACCGCGCCCACCAGTGCGCACGGCACCAGGATGCCCGGCTTGACGTTGGGCGCGCCGCAGACGATCTGCAGGGTCTCGCCGCTGCCGGCATCGACCTGGCACACATTGAGGCGGTCGGCGTTGGGATGGCGCTCGGTCGACAGCACGCGCGCGACCACCACTTTGTCGAACGGCGGCGCGACCGAGCCCACCTCTTCCACTTCCAGGCCGGCCATGGTCAGCGTGTGCGACAGCGCGTCGGTGGAGATCTTTTCAGGGTTGGCGAAGGTGCGAAGCCAGGATTCCGAGAATTGCATGGCGCTTCTGATCCGGTAAGTATTCTGTGTAGTCGTTGACGAGGGGACGGCGGCGGCGCGTCAGGCGAACTGGCGCAGGAAGCGCACGTCGCCCTCGAAGAACAGGCGCAGGTCGTTGATGCCATAGCGCAGCATGGTCAGGCGCTCCAGGCCGGAGCCGAACGCGAAACCGATATAGCGCTCGGGATCGAGGCCCATGTTGCGCAGCACATTCGGATGCACCTGGCCCGAACCGGAAATCTCCAGCCATTTCCCCGCATTTTTCCCATCCTCGAAGGCCATGTCGATCTCCGCCGACGGCTCGGTGAACGGGAAGTACGACGGTCGGAAGCGCACCTGGATATCGTCGCGCTCGAAGAACTTGCGCAGGAAGTCGGCGTACACGCCCTTCAGGTCGGCAAAGCTGATGTCTTCACCGATCCACAGGCCTTCGACCTGGTTGAACATCGGCGAGTGGGTGGCGTCGCTGTCGACGCGATAGGTACGGCCCGGGCAGATCACCTTGATCGGCGGCATCGGCTTGCCGGCGTACTTTTCGACGTGCATCTTGGCGTAGCGCACCTGCATCGGGCTGGTGTGCGTACGCAGCAGCAGCAACTTGTCCTCGCTGTCGCGGCCGTCGATATAGAAGGTGTCCTGCATCGAACGCGCCGGGTGGTTGTCCGGGTTGTTCAGCGCGGTGAAGTTCATCCAGTCGGTTTCAATCTCGGGGCCGTCGGCCACATCGAAGCCGATCGAGCCGAAGATCTGCTCCACGCGCTCCCAGGTGCGCATCACCGGATGCAGGCTGCCACGGCTGGCCGCGCGGCCCGGCAGCGTGACGTCGATGGCCTCGGCAGCCAGGCGCGCATTCATCAGCGCGTCGGCCAGCGCCTGGCGGCGCGCCTGCAGCGCGGCTTCCACCTGCTGCTTGACCTGGTTGATTCGTGCGCCTTCCGTCTTGCGGGTTTCCGGGTCGAGCTTGCCGAGGCCCTTGAGCAGCTCGGTCAGCGCGCCGGTCTTGCCCAGGAAGCGGGCCTTTTCGTTTTCCAGCGTGGCGTTGTCGTTGGCAGCAGCGAAGGCGGCCTGGGCGTCGGCGACAATTTGATCCAGATCCTGAGACATGGCGGCGGTCGTGGCGTGTTCTGGCGTCGGTCGGACCAATGACAAAAGACAATGGCCGGCCCGACGTGGGTTGGCACTACGTGCGGTATGCGTTTTCGGATGCCGTCTCGACGCCTGGCGCAAAACGGTATCCGGAACCGCAAATAAAAACGGGGCTCGGTGAGGAGCCCCGTTTCAGCAGACCTTGCGGTCGGCGGTCGACCTTGCGGTCGGTGCTTGCCCGGCAGCGCTTACGCGCTACCGCAGCCGGCATCAGGCAACGGTGGCTTTCACCTGGTTGACGATGGCGGCAAAGGCAGGCTTGTCGTGAATAGCCATGTCCGACAGCACCTTGCGGTCCAGTTCAATCGAGGCCTTCTTCAGACCGTTCATGAACACGCTGTAGGTCATGCCATGCTCACGCGTCGCGGCATTGATACGCGCAATCCACAGAGCGCGGAACACGCGCTTCTTGTTGCGGCGATCGCGGTACGCGTACTGGCCAGCACGCATGACCGCCTGCTTGGCGATGCGGTAGACATTATTGCGACGGCCGCGGTAACCCTTGGCAGCGTCGATGACTTTCTTGTGACGGGCCCGTGCAGTGACCCCACGCTTTACTCGAGGCATGTAATTCTCCTTTCGTTATCGTCAGGGGTTATGCGTAAGGCATCATCGCGCGCACCGACTTCAGGTTCGTCTCATGGACGTCCTGAGTACCGCGCAGTTGACGCTTGTTCTTGGTGGTCTTCTTGGTCAGGATGTGACGCTTGAAGGCCTGGCCACGCTTGAACGAACCGTTCGGACGGGCAGTAAAGCGCTTGGAGGCGCTTTTCTTCGTCTTCATCTTCGGCATGAAAAACTCCAGCTCATATGACATGCATGCAGGTGGACGGCTCACGCCGACGCTTGCAAGACCCGCATCCACTTGTTGTTGCACGACGACCCTTGCAGGCCGCGCGCCACTTCCGCACGAAGCAACGCCGGGATGCCTGGCATCCCGGCCGCTGCATCGCGCAGGAATTACTTCTTCTTCTTGGGGGCGAGCACCATCACCATCTGGCGCCCTTCCATCTTCGGCATCTGCTCGACCTGTCCGATTTCTTCCAGGTCCGCCTTCAGGCGTTCGAGCATGCGTGCGCCGATTTCCTGGTGCGCCATCTCGCGACCACGGAACCGCAGCGTGATCTTGGTCTTGTCGCCGTCTTCCAGGAAGCGCTTCAGGTTGCGCAGCTTGACGTTGTAGTCGCCATCATCCGTACCGGGGCGGAACTTGACTTCCTTGACCTGGATGATTTTCTGCTTCAGCTTGGCCTCGTGGGCACGCTTGGCTTCCTCGTACTTGAACTTCCCGTAATCCATGATCCGGGCGACGGGAGGAACCGCGTTCGGCGCGATCTCCACCAGGTCCAAGTCCTTATCCTCAGCCAGCCGAAGCGCGTCCATGAACTTGACGATGCCGAGCTGCTCGTTATCAACCCCTACCAGGCGCAGCTCAGGCGCGCTGATTTCCCGGTTGATGCGATGACCTTTGTCCGTAGCGATGTTGCGTTACCTCAAGAAGACAAAAAAACAAGCCGTGCTCACCACCCATCAGGCTTTGCTGGCGACGTCGTGTTGCAGACGCTCAACAAACGCGGAGACGGGCATCACACCCAGATCCACGTTGCCACGGGCACGCACGGCCACTTGACTGGCATCCCGCTCCTTGTCGCCCACCACTAGCAGGTAGGGAACCTTCTGAAGCGAATGCTCGCGGATTTTATACGTAATTTTCTCGTTACGCAAATCCGCCTTGGCCCTAAACCCTTGTTTTTGCAGCGATTGCACGACGTTTTCAGCATATTCCGCCTGCGAATCCGCGATATTCATGACCACAACCTGTTCCGGGGCAAGCCACGCCGGCAGCGCACCGGCATGGTTTTCCAGCAGGATGCCCAGGAAGCGCTCGAACGAACCCAGAATCGCGCGATGCAGCATCACCGGGCGCTTGCGCGAATTGTCCTCAGAGACGTATTCGGCACCAAGGCGTTCAGGCAGCACCAGGTCAAGCTGCAGCGTGCCGCACTGCCACGAGCGGCCGATCGCGTCCTTGATGTGGTACTCGACCTTGGGGCCGTAGAAAGCACCCTCGCCCGGCAGCTCTTCCCAGTCCACGCCGCAGGCGCGCAACGCCAGGCGCAGGCCCTCTTCGGCGTGATCCCAGACCTCGTCCGAGCCGGCACGCTGCGCGGGGCGCAGCGACAGCTTGACCGCCACGTCCTTGAAGCCGAAGTCGTCGTAGACTCCGAACGCCAGTTCGTTGAAGGCCTTGGCCTCGGCCACGATCTGCTCTTCCGTGCAGAAGATATGCGCATCGTCCTGCACAAAGCCGCGCACGCGCATCAGGCCGTGCAGCGCGCCCGAGGGCTCGTTGCGATGGCAGGCGCCGAACTCGGCCAGGCGCAGCGGCAGGTCGCGGTACGAACGCAGGCCGTGGTTGAAAATCTGCACGTGGCCCGGACAATTCATCGGCTTGATCGCGTAGTCGTGCTTCTCCGACTCCGTGACGAACATGTTCTCTTTGTAGTTCTGCCAGTGGCCGGACTTTTCCCAGAGCGAACGGTCCATCACCTGCGGCGTGCGCACCTCCTGGTAGCCGGCGTCGCCCAGGCGGACGCGCATGTACTGCTCGACAGCCTGCCACACCTGCCAACCCTTCGGGTGCCAAAACACCATGCCGGGCGCCTCTTCCTGCAGGTGGAACAGGTCGAGCGACTTGCCCAGCTTGCGGTGGTCGCGCTTCTCGGCCTCTTCCAGCATGTGCAGGTAGGCTTCCTGGTCTTCCTTCCTGGCCCAGGCCGTGCCGTAGATGCGCTGGAGCATCTCGTTGTTGGAGTCGCCGCGCCAGTAGGCGCCGGCCACCTTCATCAGCTTGAAGACCTTCAGCTTGCCCGTGGACGGCACGTGCGGACCGCGGCACAGGTCGACGAAATTGCCTTCGCGGTACAGGCCGATTTCCTGGTCAGCCGGGATCGAGGCGATGATCTCGGCCTTGTACTTCTCGCCCATCGACTCGAACAGCGCCACGGCTTCGTCGCGGTTCCACACTTCGCGCACGACCTTCTCGTCCTTGCGGGCGAGCTCCGTCATCTTCTTTTCGATGGCGGCCAGGTCTTCGGGCGTGAAGGGACGCTTGTAGGCGAAGTCGTAGTAGAAGCCGTTTTCGATCACCGGCCCGATCGTCACCTGAGCTTCGGGATACAGCTCCTTGACGGCGTAGGCCAGCAAGTGCGCCGTGGAGTGGCGGATCACATCGACGCCGTCGGCGTCCTTGTCCGTGACGATGGCCAGCTCAACGTCGCGGTCGATCTGGTAGCTCGCGTCGACCAGCGTGCCATCCACCTTGCCAGCCAGCGCGGCCTTGGCCAGGCCGGAGCCGATGCTCTGCGCCACTTCGGCAACCGTCACCGGGCCGGGAAACTCGCGGCGGGACCCATCCGGCAGCGTGATTGCGATCATTTCGACTCTCCAGGATTCCGCCGGCGGCGACTTGCGCTTCGCCCGAGCGGATCAAACTGCATCTTGTGGCACCGGCCCGCGTGCTTATCTGTTTGCGCACGATCCGGCGATTGTTCTTTGCGGCCTTGCCTCGCTTGACGCGAAAGCCGGCAGCTTATCAGGGAGCTGGCAGGCGACAGACGAAAAAAAACGCGGCCAAGGCCGCGTTTCTCTTTGTCAAACCCGATCCAACCGGGCCGAAGGCGCACCTCGACTACTGTCGCTTGCCAGCGGTAGTAGTTCGCGGTGTCATAACCATGATGCCCTTCCGTTCCGTATGGGGTTGAATCGGACTTGCCGCACTTCTTTTCTTACTGCTTTACTGCAATTCGTTGGTAGGCTCGATTGGACTCGAACCAACGACCCCCACCATGTCAAGGTGGTGCTCTAACCAGCTGAGCTACGAGCCTAGCGAAGCCGCAAGTATAGCATCACTTTCTTTTCGCCTGCAACACCCCCTGCACGTCCTCGATCAACTGCAGCGCGCGCTGCAGTTGCGTAGCCTCGGACACTTCGGCGGTGAACTGCATGCGCGCCACGCCCTTGCTGGAGAGCGTCTTCACGCCGGTGACGTTGATCTTCTCGCGCGACAGCACTTCCGAGATATCGCGCAGCAGCCCCTGCCGGTCGATCGCCTCGACCTGGATATCGACCGGATACACCGCCGCGTGGCTCTTCTTGCCCCACTCGGTCTGGATCACCCGCTCCGGCGCACGCGCCGACAGTTGCTGGAAGGTATGGCAGTTGCGCCGATGGATCGACACGCCGCGCCCGCGCGTGACAAAGCCCACAATATCGTCCGGCGGCGCCGGCTTGCAGCAGCGCGACATCTGCGTCATCAGCGAATCCACGCCCACCACCAGCACGCCGCTCTTGGCGCCGCGCGCCACGCTGGTCGCGCGGCTCTTCTTGGTGACCGCGTCTTCCTCGCTCAGCGGCGCCTGCACTTCCCCTTCCGGGTGGCGCAGCGCGTGCTCGACGTGGCGCAGGCTGAACTCGTCCTTGGCCACCGCCGCGAACAGATCGTCCGGCGTCTTGAAGCCCAGCCGCGTCGCCAGGTCTTCCAGCTTGACCGCGGTCTTGCCTTCGCGCTGCAGCGTCTTGTCGATCAGCGCGCGGCCCTGCGCGATGGTCTCCTGCGAATCGAGCGCGTTGAACCACGCCCGCACCTTGGCACGCGCGCGACTGCTGGCCAGGTAGCCGAGCTCGGCATTGAGCCAGTCGCGCGACGGCCCGCCTTGCTTGACCGCGATGATCTCCACGGTCTGACCGTTCTTCAGCGTCGTGTTCAGCGGCACCATGGTGCCGTCCACGCGCGCGCCACGGCAACGGTGGCCCAGGTCGCTGTGCAGGTAGTAGGCAAAGTCCAGCGGCGTCGCGCCCTGCGGCAGCGCCACCACGCGCGCCTGCGGCGTCAGCACGTAGATGTGATCGTCGATCGCGGCGTGCTTGATCTGCTCCCACTCGTCGTGCGCCACGCTGTGGTCGGCGTCGTCCTTCCAGGCCAGCAGCTGGCGCAGCCAGGCGATCTTCTCGTCATAGCGCTCGCTGGCGGAGAACTGTCCGGCATAGCCGCGGCTGCCCGCCTCCTTGTAGCGCCAGTGCGCCGCCACGCCGTATTCGGCAAAGTGGTGCATCTCCTGCGTGCGGATCTGCACCTCGAAGGCGCGGCCGTCGTCGCCGATCACCACCGTGTGCAGCGACTTGTAGCCGTTGGCCTTAGGCCGCGAGATGTAGTCGTCGAACTCGCGCGGGATCGGCTGCCAGATATGGTGGACGATACCCAGCACCGTGTAGCAGTCCTTGATATCGTCGACGATCACGCGGAAGGCGCGCACATCGTACAGGTCGGCAAAATCCAGCTCCTTGCCGCGCATCTTCTTCCAGATGCTGTAGATATGCTTGGGGCGCCCGCTCACCTCGGCCCGGATGCCGGCGGTGGCGAGCTCGGACTGCAGCCGCGCGATGGCGCTGGCGATATAGCCCTCGCGCTCGATACGCTTCTCGTCCAGCAGCTTCGCGATGCGCTTGTAGGTATCGGGCTGCTCGAAGCGGAACGCCAGGTCCTCCAGCTCCCACTTCATCTGCCAGATACCGAGGCGGTTGGCCAGCGGCGCGTAGATGTCGAGCGTCTCGCGCGCCACGCCCGGCTGCGGCGCCTGCTTGGTCTCGGCGAGCCAGCGCAGCGTCTGCAGCCGCGAAGCCAGGCGCACCAGCACCACGCGGATGTCCTGCGCGAACGCCAGCAGCATCTTGCGCAGCGCCTCGACTTGCTCGTGGCGTGCCTGCACCTCGTTCTTGGACGGCGTGGCCGGCTCGGCATCCGCGCGGCTGCTGCCGGCAATGGCGCCGATGCGCAGCAGCTGGCGCACGCCATTAACCAGCCGCGCAACCTCATCGCCGAAGCGCGGCGCGAGATCGGCCTCGGTGTCGGGCACGAAGGCCACCAGCGCGAACAGGCAGGCGGCGGCGCGTGCGGCATCGTCGACGCGCAGGCCATCGAGGATGCGCAGCATGCCCTGCGCATGCGACAGCACGGTCTCGCCGGTGGGCAGCGCAACCTCAGCGCCATGCTCACGCACATAAGCCAGCGCGCGTTCGACCAGCTCGGCATCCGGGATGCCCGCGACCCGCGCGGTCAGGTCGGTGGACGTCACCATGTCACTACGCCTGCATCAGTTGAGCGCAGCGGTCACCACCACTTCGATCAGGTAGTCGGGATTGGCCAGGCGGGCTTCCACCGTGGCGCGCGGGGGCGTGTTGCCTTGCGGGACCCAGGCGTCCCAGACCTCGTTCATCTCGCCGATCAGGTCGACGTTGGTGAGGAAGATCTGGCACGACAGGATGCGGGTCTTGTCGCTGCCGGCCTCGGCCAGCAGGCGGTCGATATGGCCGAGCACCTCGCGCGTCTGGCCGCGGATATCGGCCTTGGGATCGACCTCGGGCACCTGCCCGGCCAGGTAGACCACGCCGTTATAGACCGCGTATTCGGACAATCGCTTGCCCACGTGGGCGCGCTTCAGTTCTTGGTTACTCATGACAATGCACGACAATGCGTTGAGGGATAAAAAAAAACAGGTCCGCTGCGCGATACGCTCACGCGCCCCCGACAAAAAACTGGCGGGCGATGGCAATCTGCGCCGGATCGACAAAGGTCGGGGCGTGGCCCACGTCGGGCACTTCCACCGAACTCACATGCTTGCCGCGCGCCACCATCTCGGCCACGGTCTCCCGCAGCAGCAGGTCGGACTGCGCGCCGCGCACCACCAGCACCGGCCCTTCGATGGCCTCGAAGCTGCGCCACAGTGCAGTTTCACCCAGGGCAATAAGCTCCGGCGTGGACTGGCGGAACGGCGTGGCAAGCTGCGGATCGTAATGCAAGCCCCATTCCAGGCCTTCAGTACCCTGCACCGGCTTCAGGATGGCGGCGTTCAGCTCGCGCCATTGATCGGGCGTGTGGCGGCCGAATGAGGCGCTGATGGTCTGCAGGTACGCCAGCCCTTCCTCGAAGGTCTTGAAGCGCACCGGCAGGCCCAGGTAGGCGCCGATCCGCTCCACCGCCGAGGGCGCCAGCTTCGGGCCCACGTCGTTGAGCAGCAGCTTGCGCACCGGCGACTTCGGCAGCCCGGCCAGCCCCATGCCGATCAGGCCGCCCATCGAGGTGCCGAACCAGTCCACCTGCTCCACGTTGAGCCGCGCAATCAGCGTGACCATGTCGGACACGTACTGTGGCACCACGTAGCTGTTGGGATTGGCCAGCCATTCCGAGCGCCCGCGGCCCGCCACATCGGGGCAGACCACGCGGTAGTCGCCGCACAGCGCGCTGGCGACGGTATCGAAGTCGCGGCCGGTGCGCGTCAGCCCGTGTACGCACATCAGCACGCGCGGGTTGGCGGGGTCGCCCCACTCGTGGTAGGCCATGCGGTGCAGGCCCGCCGGGCTGATGCACTGGACAAAACCGAGGCGCGGACTGGCAGACATCTGGACTCCCTGACGAACCCGACCGCTGGCCGCAAAAAAAGCGGCGCCGCCGGAGGTTGAGCAAAGCTGGATTGTACGCCGCAGCGGGTACAATGCCACAGCACAGTGTCTGCACCACCGCACACGCTGCCGCGCACCGCCACGGCGCGGTCCGCCCTCACTGTGGCATCCCTACCGTGGCATCCCATTCTCTCTCGACGGAGGCTTACATGCTCAACGGCAAGACCGCACTGGTGACTGGTTCGACCAGCGGCATCGGGCTCGGCATCGCGAAGGCGCTGGCGGCTCAGGGCGCCAACATCATCGTCAACGGCTTTGGTGACGCGGACGCCGCAAAGAACGAGATCGCGCAGGCCGGCCAGGGCATCCGGGTCGGCTACCACGCCGCGGACATGAGCAAGGCGGCCGAGATCGAGGACATGATGCGCTACGCCGAGTCCGACTTCGGCGGCGCCGACATCCTGGTCAATAACGCCGGCATCCAGCATGTGGCCAGCATCGAGGACTTCCCGCCCGAGCGCTGGGACGCGATCATCGCCATCAACCTGACCTCGGCCTTCCACACCACCCGCCTGGTGCTGCCCGGCATGAAGCAGAAGAACTGGGGCCGCATCATCAACGTCGCTTCCACGCACGGGCTGGTGGCCTCGGCGAACAAGTCGGCCTACGTGGCGGCCAAGCACGGCATCGTCGGGTTTACCAAGGTCACCGCGCTGGAAACCGCGCAGACCGGCGTGACCGCCAACGCGATCTGCCCGGGCTGGGTGCTGACCCCGCTGGTGCAGAAGCAGGTGGAAGCGCGTGCGCAGAAGGAAGGCATCCCGGTGGAGCAGGCCAAGCGCGAGCTGGTGCTGGAGAAGCAGCCTTCGGGCCAGTTTGTCACGCCCGACGAACTGGGCGCGCTGGCGGTGTTCCTGTCGTCCGAAGCGGCGCGCCAGGTGCGCGGTGCGATCTGGAACATGGACGGCGGCTGGGTGGCGCAGTAAGGAGCGGCGGATGCAACGACGACGCTTCCTCGGCACCCTCGGTGCGCTGGCGCTCGGCACGCTCGCTGTGGGCGTGCTGGGGCCTGTGGCCGATGCATTCGCCCAGGCAAAGCCTCTGGCCATCGACGTCTACAAGAGCCCGCTGTGCGGCTGCTGCGAAGACTGGGTCAAGCACCTGCGCGCCAATGGCTTCACCGTGACCGTGCATGACGTCGAGGATACCGGCGTCTACCGCAAGCGCTTCGGCATGCCGGAGCGTTTTGGCTCGTGCCATACCGGGTATATCGGCGGCTACGCGATCGAGGGACACGTGCCGGCGGCGGATATCCGCAAGCTGCTTGCGGCCAAACCCAAGGCGGTCGGGCTGGCGGTGCCGGGCATGCCGGTCGGCTCGCCGGGCATGGAACAGGGCCCGCGCAAGGACCCGTTCGACGTGCTGCTGGTCAAGGCCGACGGCGCGGCCTCGGTGTTTGCCAGCTACAACAAGCCGGCGGCCTGACGGATTGCCTTGCCGGATGCGCCGTCGGTGCATCCGGTCATCAATGCGCGCTGGCAAGGCTCGCCAGCGCCGCTTCCACCTCCCGCCACACCGCCTCGGTTTCGCCCTCGGTGCATTCGCCGTGCTGGCGCTTGACCGCGCCCAGCCGGTTCAGCACCAGGTGCTGGTCCGGCGCCACGCCCACGCCCGCCAGGCAGGCCTGTACGCACGCCAGCGGACAGCCGTCCAGCGCCAGGATCGGCCGGCCGGATTGCGCCACGCGCGTCAGCGCAGGCACGCCGCCGCCCACGCCGCTGATGCAAGACATTTCCGCACGCCCGCTGCGGTCGAGCCGCACCGCGCAGGCATTGGCCAGTTGCGCCACGCTGGAGCAGCCGGAGCAGGCGTACACCAGTGGCAGGGATCGGTTCGGGGAAGCCGGCATCGCGCACCTTCCGTGAGGATTTATCCATGGCCGGGCAGTGCCCTGCCGGAAAGCGGCCAGCATAGGGCGCGCGGCGGCGCCCGGGTATTCGCCGGAAGAGCTAGCATCCCCACCCGTCCGGCATAGTCCGGGCGGGCAGGTGCCGAGATCCGACCCCCAAAGAAAAAACCCCTGCGACGCATCGCGCCACAGGGGTCTGGTCAAGCTACAGTCGGTCGCCGCTCAGAGTAGCGGCGCGCCCGTCTTGGCTTGGATTTCCTCCCGGCTGACGCCCGGGGCGGTTTCCACCAGCTTCAGGCCTTCGTCGGTGACATCGATCACACCCAGGTCGGTGATGATGCGGTTGACCACGCCCACGCCGGTCAGCGGCAGGTTGCACTGCTTCAGGATCTTGATGTCCTCGGTGCCGTCCTTCTTCTTGGCGGTGTGCTCCATGAGCACCACCACGCGGCCGACGCCGGCCACCAGGTCCATCGCGCCGCCCATGCCCTTGACCATCTTGCCCGGGATCATCCAGTTGGCCAGGTCGCCCTTCTCGCTGACCTGCATCGCACCCAGGATGGCCAGGTCGATGTGGCCGCCGCGAATCATCGCGAAGGAGTCCGCCGACGAGAAGATCGACGAGCCCGGCAGCGTCGTCACGGTCTGCTTGCCGGCATTGATCATGTCGGCGTCGACTTCTTCCTCGGTCGGGAACGGGCCGATGCCCAGCAGGCCATTTTCCGACTGCAGCCACACTTCCATGCCTTGCGGCACCCAGTTGGCCACCAGCGTCGGCAGGCCAATGCCCAGGTTGACGTAGAAACCGTCCTGCAGTTCGGTCGCGGCGCGCGCGGCCATTTCGTCACGTGTCCATGCCATGATGCGTCTCCTTAGCTGGCCGCGCGCACGGTGCGCTGCTCGATGCGTTTCTCGGGATTGGTGTTCAGCACCAGGCGCTTCACGAAGATGCCGGCCAGGTGGATCTCGTCCGGGTCCAGCTCACCGGTCTCGACGATATGCTCGACCTCGGCGATGGTGACCTTGCCCGCCATGGCGCACATCGGGTTGAAGTTGCGCGCGGTGCGGCGGAACACCAGGTTGCCGGCCTTGTCGGCCTTGTATGCCTTGACCAGCGACACGTCAGCCGTCAGCGAACGCTCCATCACGTACTTCTCGCCATCGAATTCGCGGATTTCCTTGCCTTCGGCGACGATGGTGCCGACACCGGTCTTGGTGAAAAAGGCCGGAATGCCCGAGCCGCCGGCGCGCAGCTTCTCGGCCAGCGTGCCCTGCGGGGTGAATTCGAGCTCGAGTTCGCCCGCCAGGTACTGGCGCTCGAACTCCTTGTTCTCGCCCACGTAGGACGAGATCATCTTCTTGATCTGCCGTGTGGCCAGCAACTGGCCAAGGCCGAAGCCGTCGACGCCGGCGTTGTTGGAGATGCAGGTGAGTTGCTTGACGCCGCTGTCGCGCAGCGCGGCAATCAGCGCCTCGGGGATGCCGCACAGGCCGAAACCGCCAACGGCGATTGTCTGGCCGTCGCGGACGACGCCTGCAAGCGCTTCTGCGGCGCTGGCGTAGACCTTGTTCATGTTCGCTCCTTCCTCGGTAGTTCCTCGGGGATCCGCTGTCGTTCCTCCTGCCGCAGGGTGTGCGGCGGGCGACGCAGGGAAATTGTAACGGTACAATCGGCGGCGGGCGCTGACTGTCGTCCGACCGACAGCATACGCAAGCGCCGCCGGCTACGCCATTACGTAAAAATACATAAGCAGATGCCCGCTATCGACTACCAGACCGCCTTCCAGCTCGCCCCCGTGGGCCTGGTGCTGTCACGCGAGCGCGTGATTGAAGACTGCAACGAGGAGGTCTGCCGCATCTTCGGCACCACGCGCGAGGCGCTGCTGGGCCAGTCGTTCCAGGTGCTCTACCCCACCGCCGACGAATTCGAACGCACCGGCGCGCGTATCGTGCCGATCATGAACAAGCGCGGCATGTACTCGGACGAGCGCATCATGAAGCGCGCCGGCGGCGAGCTGTTCTGGTGCCACGTCACCGGCCGCGCGCTGGATCGTGCGCAACCGCTGGGCGCGGGGATCTGGACCTTCGAGGATCTGTCGCAGAAGCGCCAGGTCACGGCCGAGCTGACCGCGCGCGAACGCGAGATCGCGGCGCAGCTGGTGGAGGGGAAGACCAGCAAGCAGATCGGCAAGCTGCTGGCGATCAGCCCGCGCACGGTGGATATCTACCGGGCGCGGTTGATGAAGAAGTATGGGGCGAGTACGTCGGTCGACCTGGTGCAGCGGCTGGTCCATCACTGAACCCCTCTGCGGGCGTCAGCCCTCGATGATCTCGCGAATCTCCGGCGGCACCGGCACCGACTTCTCCAGCGCGTAATCACACCACACCACCTTGGCGCCGCCCTCGGCCCAGATCACGTCTGGCAGGTCGGTGCGACGGATCTCCATGCGAGTCTCGAAGCTGGTGCGACCGAGCTGCCCGGCATAGACACGGCACTCGATATCGCCCGGATACCGCAGCTGGCGCAGGAACGTCATGTGGGCATTGATGATGACCGGGCCCTGCCCCTGCGGATCCTTTCCGCCACGACCGAGCGTTGCAAACCACTCGATGCGCGCCTGCTCCAGGTACTGGAAATAGACGGTGTTGTTGACATGGCCCATGGCATCCATGTCGCCCCAGCGGATGGGCATCACAACCGTGTAGACGTGTTTCATTCACAGCCTCCGTGCGGACTGGCCGGCCGATGCCGGCAGGCCAGCTCCGTTACGCCTTGGCTCAGCGCTTGGCGATCGCGCCTTCAGCCTTGGTCACCAGTTCGGTGCCAATCTGCTTTTTCCACTTGTCGTAGACCTTCGCGGTCGCCTTGCGGAAAGCGTCGTGCTCGGCCGGCGTCAGGTGTGTGACCTTGACGCCGTGCGCCTCCATGTCCTTCCATGCCGGCGCGCCTGTCTCGGCCAGGCCCTTGCGGGCCAGCGCGATTTCCTGCTTGCCGGCATCGATGGCGGCCTGCTTGACGATCTCGCGGTCGGCCGGGGTCCAGCTCTCCCAGATCTGCTTGTTGACCACGAAGATCAGCGGGTCAGCCACGTAGCCCCAGGTCGTGACGAACTTCTGGCCAACGGTGTACAGCTTGGCGGCGGCGAACACCGACTGTGGATTCTCCTGGCCGTCCACCGCGCCCGAGGCCATCGCCGGCTGCGCGTCGGCCCAGCTCATCTGGGTCGGATTGGCGCCCAGCGCGTTGAAGGTCTCGATATACAGCGGCGAGCCCACCACGCGCAACTTCAGGCCCTTGAGGTCTTCCGGCTTGCGGACCTCGCGCTTGGAGTTCGACACTTCGCGGAAGCCGTTCTCGCCCCAGGCCAGCGGCACCACGCCGGCCTTCTCCAGCGTGGCGAAGATCGACTTGCCGACTTCGCCCTGCGTCAGCGCGTCCAGCGCCTTGTAGTCGGGCATCAGGAACGGCAGCGAGAACAGGTTCAGTTCGCGGACCTGCGGCGACCAGTTGATGGTCGAGCCGATGGCCATGTCGATCACGCCCTGGCGGATCGCCGAGAATTCGCGGGTCTGGTCGCCGGCCACCAGCGAGGTGCCCGGGTACAGCTTGATATTGATGCGGCCATTGGTGCGCTGTTTCACCAGGTCGGCCCAGATCTCGCCGCCCTTGCCCCACGGGAAGGCCGGGCCGAGCACCAGCGACATCTTGTACTCGGACTTGTAGGTCTGGGCCATCGCGCCGGCGGGGGCGAAGGCGGAAGCGGCAATGGCGGCGGCCGTTGCGAGCATCAGGGCACGACGTTTCATTTCATCTCCTCTCGGGAATCGTCAATTCTTGTTGGTGAATGCGGTACATCAATAGCCGAGGTATTCCGGCAGCCAGGTTGCCAGAGGCGGATAGGCCAGCACCATCAGCATGGCGACAAACATCGCCAGCAGCATCCAGATTACCCACGGCACGGTCTCTTCCATGCGCACGCGGGCAATCCGGCACGACACCATCAGGTTCACGGCCAGCGGCGGCGTGAACTGGCCCAGCGCCACCTTCAGCGTCAGCACCACGCCGAACCATACCGGGTTCCAGTGGAAGGCATTGACAATGGGCAGCAGCAGCGGCACGAAAATCAGGAAGATCGAGATGCCGTCCAGGAACATGCCGACCGTCATCAACAGCAGCACGATCAGCGCCAGCACGCCGTACTCGCCCAGCCCGGAATTGGCGATGGCGTGCGCCAGCGGGTCGATCACGCCCAGCGTCGACAGTGCATAGGCAAAGATGCCGGCCAGCGCCACCACCAGCAGGATCACCGCCGAGGTCTCGGCCGCCTCCTGGAAGATGGTGAACAGGTCGCGCATGCCGATGCTTCGGTACACCACCATGCCGACGAACAGGCCGTAGACCACCGCCACCACGGCGGCTTCGGTCGGAGTGAACCAGCCGGCGCGCATGCCGCCCAGAATCAGGAACGGCGCCACCAGCCCCCACGCGGCCTCGCGCAGGCTCTTCCAGAACGGCGGGCGCGGCAGCGCCGCCTCGATCGCGCCCATCTTGTGCTTGCGCGCCAGCCACACGGCCGGAACAATCAGCGCCACGCCGGCCAGGATGCCGGGGATCATGCCCGCGGCGAACAAGGCCGGCACCGATGCACCGGGCACCAGCACGCTGTAGATGATGAGGGCCACCGACGGCGGGATCAGGATGTCGGTCGCAGCCGCTGCGCCAACCACCGCTGCGCTGTACGAGCCCGGATAACCGGCGCGCGACATCGCCGCGATCATCACGCCGCCCACCGCGGCCGCGTTGGCCGGGCCGGAGCCGGAGATGCCGCCGAGGAACATCGCCACCAGGATCGCCACCAGCGGCAGCATGCCCGGGCCGCGCCCGACTACGGCGATGGCAAAGGTCACCAGCCGCTGCGCCACGCCGGAGCGGTCGAAGATCGACCCGACCAGCACGAACATCGGGATCGCCAGCAGCGGGTACTTGGCCAGGCCCGCATAAAAATTCTGCGGCACGGCCAGCAGGCCGAACATCTGGGTATCGAGATTGGACAGGCCGATCGCGACCAGGCCGCCCAGGCCCAGTGAAACGCCGATGGGCACGCCCAGCAGCATCAGGCCGATAAAGACCACGAACAGGGTGATGGCGACCAACGTCATTGCGCCTTCCCCATGGTGGTGGCCTTGCCTTCATGCAGTGCCTTGAGCGCGCGCACGTTACGCACCACCAGCCCCAGCGCGCGCAGCGCGATGCCGGCAGACAGCACCGGCAGCCAGATCGAATACCACCAGCTGGGCACGCCGATGCCGGGTGAAGTTTCGCCGAAGGTATATTCATCCCAGGTGATGCGCGCACCCAGCACCGCCAGCGCGATAAACATCACGGCCACGCCCAGCGCCGACAGGATCGCCATACGGCGTTGCCGGGCCGCGCTGCCGCGCTCAAAGAAGAATTCGATGCGGATATTGCGGTCGCGCGCGACCGCGGCGCTGCCGGCAACGAGGGCCAGCACGATCATCAGGAAGACCGAGAACTCCTCGGTCCAGGCAAACGACTCGTCGGTGAAATAGCGGACCACCACGTTGGCGAAGGTGATGCCGACCAGCAGCACCATCACGATCACGCCAATCCAGTCCTCGATGTGGGGCGAAACCCGGAATTCAGCATCCTGCGCTTCGTCGACAGCCTGCGGGACCACCGCGGAATCGACGACGTGTTGCGGCACGGCGTTGCGCCGTGCCTCGTCTTGTTGCTCCATCTCCCCGGCCTCCGGTCCGGGCCGCTCGGGCCTGGCGGCCGCTGCGGCGTTTTTTTGCTTGTATGTAAAGACTTAATCTGCAGACATGGCGGATTATGCCAAGACTGGCGTGCTACGCACACGAATTTTCTGAGCGGTGACGCTGGTTGGCGACGATGCGGCCGCACGGCGAGGAACGCCCAAGGGGACCGGATATGCCCTGGGCAAGCAGCCGGGCACCCCCGCGCGCTTGTGGCGCGCAGCCAGGGTGCAGGAGGGTGGTGACGCCCCGTCAACAGGCATTACGCCCGTCAGGCCGTCAGACCATGCCGTCGTCGGCGGTGATGACGGCGCCGTTGATGAACTGCGACTGGTCGGACGCCAGCAGCAGCAACAGGCCGTCCAGGTCCTCCGGGCGGCCCAGCCGCTTGCGCGGCAGCATCTGGATCAGCTTCTGTCCGGCGTCCGAGTCCCAGTGGTGGTGGTTGATCTCGGTATCGATATAACCCGGGCAGATCGCGTTGGTATTGATGCCATGGCGCGCCCATTCCAGCGCCATGGCCTTGGTCATGTGCACCACGGCCGCCTTGCTCATGCAATACACGCCGATCTGCGAAAGCACCTTCAGCCCCGCCACCGACGCGACATTGACGATGCGCGCCTGCGGCAGCGGGCTGCCGTTCTTCTCGGCGCCCTTGGCGCGCGCGATCATGCGCTTGGCCACTTCCTGGGCGACGAAGAAGGCGCCGCGGGTATTGGTATCGAAGACGAAATCGAAGTCGTCGGCGGTGACGTCGGTCAGCTTCTGCGTGGTCGACACGCCCGAATTGTTGACCAGGATATCGATGGAGCCCGCTTCTGTTTCCGCATGCGCAACAGCGGCGCGGATGCTGTCCGGGTCGGTGACGTCCAGGCGTACCACGTGGGCGCTGCCGCCCTCGGCCTCGATGGCCGCGCGCAGTTCCTTGAGCCGCTCGGTGCGGCGCGACGCCAGCACCACCTTGGCGCCCGCGGCGGCCAGCACGGTGGCAAAACGCGAGCCGAGCCCGCTCGAGGCGCCGGTGACCAGCGCTACCTTGCCTTCCAGATTGATCGACAAACCCATAGTGACCTCTTGTGCGGGAGCCCCTCCAGCCTAACCAGGGGCAGAAGGCAGCATACCAAAAAAAAGAACGACCGTTCCAAAAAAATCCTTGCCTGTGGGTGGCGAGTCCCGGACAATGCCGGAGATTCTAAGAACTTGGCCAGCAAAGGGAAAGAGGGAAAACCAGCGAATCCGGCGCCTTCGGGCATCAAAACGCTGCCAACTCCCCCTCCCCGCGCAGTCTGCGCCGGCCGGCACGAGTTCTGTGCAGAACGATCACCGCATTTCCCACAATTGCAAGCAAGCTGCGAAGAAATAGAGGGTTAGAGACAATGGATCAGCAACAGCTCCTGGAGCAGTTCGGACCGCGTGAAGCCATGGAATACGACGTGGTCATCGTCGGCGGCGGCCCCGCCGGCCTGGCCACGGCCATCCGCCTGAAGCAACTCGCGCAGGAGAAAGGCGCCGACGTCAACGTGTGCGTGCTGGAAAAGGGCTCCGAGCCCGGCGCCCACATCCTGTCGGGCGCCATCATGGATCCGCGCGCCCTCAACGAACTGATCCCGAACTGGAAGGAACTGGGCGCACCGCTGAACCAGGCCGTGACCGAAGACAAGTTCCTGTTCCTGAACGAGACCGGTTCCAAGGGCACGCCGCCGGCGCTGCTGCCGGAGTGCTTCCACAACGAAGGCAACTACATCATCAGCCTGTCCAACTTCGTGCGCTGGCTGGGTCAGCAGGCCGAGGCGCTGGGCGTGGAGATCTTCCCGGGCTTCCCGGCCGCCGAGGTGCTCTTCAACGAAGACGGTTCGGTCAAGGGCGTGGCCACCGGCAACATGGGCATCAACAAGGAAGGCGAGCCCACCGAGAACTTCCAGCTCGGCATGGAGCTGCATGCCAAGTACACGATCTTCGCCGAAGGCGCGCGCGGCCACCTGGGCAAGCAGCTGATCGAGAAATTCAAGCTCGACGCCGGCAAGGATCCGCAGAGCTACGGCATCGGCCTGAAGGAACTGTGGGAAATCGATCCCGCCAAGCACAAGCCCGGCCTGGTGGTGCACACCGCCGGCTGGCCGCTCGACCCCGCCACCTACGGCGGCTCGTTCCTGTACCACATGGAAGACAACAAGGTCGCGGTCGGCTTTGTGGTCGGCCTGGACTACACCAACCCGTGGCTGTCGCCGTTCGAGGAATTCCAGCGCTTCAAGACGCATCCGGAAATCCGCCAGTACTTCGAAGGCGGCAAGCGCCTGAGCTACGGCGCCCGTGCGATCACCGCCGGCGGCCTGCTGTCGCTGCCCAAGACCGTGTTCCCGGGCGGTGCCCTGGTCGGCTGCGACGCCGGCTACCTGAACGCCTCGCGCATCAAGGGCAGCCACGCCGCGATCAAGACCGGCATGCTGGCCGCCGAGGCCGCCTATGACGCACTGCAGGGCGGCCGCCAGCACGACGAGCTGACCGCCTACCCGGCCGCGTTCGAGCAGAGCTGGCTGCACAAGGAACTGCTGCAGGCCAAGAACTTCAAGCAGTGGTTCAAGAAAGGCCGCACCACCGCCACGCTGATGACCGGTATCGAGCAATGGCTGCTGCCGAAGCTCGGCATCCGCAACCCGCCGTGGACCATCCACCGCGTGAAGCCGGACCATGTCTACCTGAAGCCGGCAGCCGAGTGCGAGAAGATCGCCTACCCCAAGCCGGACGGCAAGCTGACCTTCGATCGCCTGAGCTCGGTGTTTATCAGCAACACCAACCACGAGGAAAACCAGCCTGCCCACCTGACGCTGAAGGACGCCAGCGTGCCGGTGAACATCAACTGGGACAAGTACGCCGGCCCCGAGTCGCGCTACTGCCCGGCAGGTGTGTATGAGTTCGTGCAGGACGAAACCTCGGGCAAGGAACGGCTGCAGATCAATGCGCAGAACTGCGTGCACTGCAAGACCTGCGATATCAAGGATCCGACGCAGAATATCGTGTGGGTGACGCCGGAAGGTGGTGGCGGGCCGAACTACGTGGGGATGTAAGCGCGGCGCGCCAGCGATAGCCGCGTGGAACGGCACCGGGTTTCCGGTGCCTTTTTTTTGGGGATCGCGCGTCGTTACCGCGTTTGCCTGCGCGCGGCCATCGCCTTGTCGATCACCTCCGCCTGCAGTGCCTCGCTGGGATTGCTGAAGGCCTGGCGCCGCAACGCTTCCAGCTGCTGCCGGCGATCCTGCTCCGACAAACCCGGAAACGATTCGATCTGCGCGCGGCGAGCCGCGTAGTCATCGTAGCGTTGTTGCCACGCCTGCTCGGCCTGTGCCTGCTGCTGGTAGCGCTGCGCAACTTCCGGCCCGTAGACCTGCGCCAGGGCCGCGCCAATATCCTGCGCGCTCCGGCCCGCTGCCTGCATGCCGGCGATGATGTCGCTGATCCCCTGCGGGCGGGCACTGGCTTCGCGCGTCGCGCGCAACGGTTCGGGCAGCGCAGCGTCGAGCGCAGCCAGGCGCCGTTGCCGCTCCGCCTCGTCGAGCCCCGGCTGCGCCGAGATTTCCAAGCTTGCCAGCATGGCCTCGTCGTAGGCCTGCTCGTCGCCAAACCAGATCGTCGCCACCTCTGGCAGCAGCCGCTGCCGTGCCGCGGTGCGCATGGCCTGCAGCGCCCGCAGTTGCCCGACCTGCGTGGCATTCAGCGCGCCCTCGCCTGCATCCGCCAGCGGCTTGTTCGCCGCCTGTGGTTGTATCTCGGCAAGATAGGCCACATAGCGCTGCCAGAGCTGCAACGCCTGCCCCGCTGCCGGCTGCGGCACCCGGCGGCGGATATCGTCGTACACCAGTTGGTCGAGCGCCCCGGCACCGCCGGCATCATGGAGGGCGCTGAGGAAGTAGTCGAAGTACGTGCGCAATGCACGCGTCAACCGCAGATTGCCGCGTGCATCGATTTCGGGTCCGGCGGGCACATCAACGCCGGCCAGCGATGGCAAGGCAGAGACACCGCCCCCGGACCCGCTGTCAGCTGACGTTTCCGACGGATTGGCAGTAGCGACGGTTGCCGTGCGCCGTGGCACGGCAACCGGACCGGACGGCATCGTCATCCAGTGCACCGCTGCCGCCGCGACGCCCGCCGGCAGCAACGCCAGCCAGAGCCACGGCGCGCGTTCAGAGCTGGTCATTGCGCAGCCGGTTGGCGTGGCTGAGGATCACCGTGCGCGGGTCGACGTCCTGGTACAGGCCGGCCATCTGGTTCACCTCGTCGAGGTGGTTCCAGTAATAGCCGGTGGCCAGCACCCGGCCCCACTTGCTGCTGCAGACCGAGACCAGCCCGTCATTGGGGCCGGCGCCCTTCAGATCCATGATCCCCGCCAGCGTCGACATCATCACCGTGGTCGGATCCAGCAGGTTGGAGCGCAGCAGGCTGAACGGACCGCCCTGCCCCGTCCACGAATATGCAGCCTGTGTATGGGTAACAAGGTTGCCCGCGGCATCGCGCGCCTGCCGCTGTTCGGACACAGCGCCGGACGTGTTGCAGTCCGGCCCGAGTGCCGACTTCGTGCCCGGCACCAGCGTGGCATCCAGGCGCGCATTCTGCTCGGCTGCACCTTTCGTGGTCAGGATCGTCAGCGAAGCCAGCGCATTCTGGTCCAGCGCCTGCCCGTTGCTGATGCCGTTGAACCAGCCGACCGCATCGAACACCCCCTGGATAAGGCCTACCAGCACCGGCCCCGCGATCGGGATGCTGTTGACACCGCTGATCAGGTCCAGCACGGTATCGGCGACTTCGCTGCCCCGGTGGGGGCTGCCGATGGTGGTCACCGAAGCGATATCCTGCGGCGACATCGCTGCCAGCGTGCGCGACGTCGGGCCGCCCTGGCTGTGGCCGATCAGGTTGACCTTGTCGGCGCCGGTCTCCAGCTTGACCGCGCGCACATAGGCCTGCAGCGCCAGTGCGCGCTCTTCGTCGCTGTTGAAAGACGGTACGGTCGCCACATAGACGCGTGCGCCGTGGGCGCGCAGTACTTCAGGGATGCCGTACCAGTAGTCGAGCACGCCGGCCATCTTGGCCGCGCCGGTGAGGCCGTGGACCAGCACGATCGGGTAGCGTGTCCTGGCGTAATCCGCGCTCTCGGCCGTGGCCGGGGCCGACCAGGTCATCGCAGCCGCGGCAGCCAGCGCCGCCATGGTCCCTGCGATCGTGCCGGCCTTCTCCTTGCGTGCCGCGGGCG
Organism: Ralstonia pickettii DTP0602; assembly: GCA_000471925.1. Classification (NCBI taxonomy): domain Bacteria; kingdom Pseudomonadati; phylum Pseudomonadota; class Betaproteobacteria; order Burkholderiales; family Burkholderiaceae; genus Ralstonia; species Ralstonia pickettii. Next base: position 1,382,967 of record CP006667.1, on the reverse strand, counting down.
TGCTGCGCCCGCACGCGTGGCCGGGGCCGCGGTGTCCGCTGTGCTTCATCTTGTCTCCTCGGTGGTGGGTCTTTTTTTGTTGAAAGCAGTAAAGACGGCGCACCGCGTGAAGACAATCAAAACATTAGCGGAATTCCTCCAAACGCCCGCTACAGGGACGCGGCTACAAAGGCATGCGCGTGTTCGACAGCAACTGCTCGTAGATATAGCACTGCAGCAGTGTCATCTCGCGTTCGGCGAGCACGTCGAAGGCTACGCCAAAGGCCGGGAAATCGGCGTCTTCGCCGGGCCCCTCCGGCGCCACGCGCACCCAGCCATCGACGGTCACTTCGCTGTCGAATGACGCGGTCCGCATCTGGAAGCGCAGCCGCACGCGGCTGCCCGGCGCGGGCGACGGCGCGGTGGTATGCACCAGCGCGCCGCCGGTGCTGAGGTCGGACAGCAGCGCCAGCCGCGCCGTGCCCGACTCGACAGCGTCCTCGTCCTCCGGCTCGGTCAGGTAGGCCGCCAGGCGTGTGGGCACGCGTGCGGCCTTGCGCACCGGCGTCGCATGCTGCCGCGCCGGCGCCGACAGCACCAGGTAGCGGAACGGGCTGCGGCAGACCGCTGTAATGGTCGAGGTGAAGCTGTGGATGGCCTGCCCGGAGAAGCCGCGCAGCAGCACGTTGTCGCCCGCCTGCAGCGGCAGGTCGCGGCCGCCGAGCTGGGGCCAGGTCACGAACAGCCCTTGGTCGATAAAGCCGATCAGGCGGCTGGCCGCCGCGCGCGCGGTCTCGCCTTCATGCTTGATATGCAGCAGCGTGCCGACCTGCAGGCCGAGCGGCCCGGTCGTGGGACGCAGGGAGTCGTCGGAGCCGTCGCCGTCGTCCTCGCGGCAGACCACGCCGTGCCGGAACACCAGCGCCAGGTCGCGCGCGTCGGGAATGACGCTGCCGCTGCCGAGCACCAGGTTGCCGTCGCCGTCGAGCAGCGACCAGGGCAGCGGGTGTCCGACAGGAAGATCGTTGGGAGTGAGCTGGATCATGGCTGTTTGCAGAGGGGCCCGGTGGGTCATCCCCGTGGCAATGGCAAACCCACGGCGGAGCTGCCGGGCAGTATCCGCCACCTGTATTCGGTCACTATCGGCGCGGTCGCGTGGAAATTAAGCGCTTACCGATGGTGGAGAACCGTATGTGTAGCATTCGCTCCTTACGCGAGGCTTGACGTCCGGCAAGTTCGGGACCAGAATCGCACAAAGCTGTCTGACAGACTGACACATTACCCCCATGACAAACCTGCCCCGCCCGGCCTCGCTGGCCAGCCGCATCGCCCAGTCCCTGCACGACGACATCCTCGCCGGCCGTCATGTCGCCGGCGCGCGCCTGCCTGCCGAAGCCAGGCTGGCCGACACCTTCGGCGTCAGCCGGCCGATCGTGCGCGAGGCCATCGCGCAGTTGAAGGCCGACGGCGTGCTGGTGACGCGCAAGGGCTCGGGCGCCTATGTGTCCGAGACGCCGGGCGGCCAGGCCTGGCGCGTGGCCAGCGCACCGGATGGCGGCCCGACGTTGGCGCAGCTGTTCGAACTGCGCCGTGTGGTGGAAACCGCCTGTGCCGAAATGGCGGCGCAGCGGCGCACCGAGGCCGATGTCGATGCCATCCGCACCGCGCTGGCGGCGATGCGGGCGCAGGCCGACGGCCAGGGCGACATGGCCAGCGCCGCCGCGGCCGACATGGCCTTCCACCATGCGGTCGCCGAGGCCGCGCACAACCCCTGCTTCACCGGCCTGACCGATTTCGTCAGCCAGCAGATGCTGGCCGCGCGCCAGCGCGCGTGGGAAAACACCGCGCGACTGGTTGCCAGCACCGGCGCCCCGCGCGCCGCCGACAGCGAACATGCCGCGCTGGCCGAAGCGATTGCCGCCGGCAACGCGGCAGCGGCGCGCGAGGCCGCGCAACAGCACCTGTCCGCCGCGGCCGCCCGCCTGGGCCTGCCGGGCTGAACCCCGAACACAGCAACACTCAAAGGAACGAGCATGGAAAAGGTGGATTGCGTCGTCATCGGCGCCGGCGTGGTGGGACTGGCGGTGGCGCGCGCGCTCGCGTTGCAGGGCCGCGAAGTGATCATCCTGGAGGCCGAGAACGCCTTCGGCACCATCACCAGCGCGCGCAACAGCGAAGTGATCCACGCGGGCATCTACTACCCCGCGGGCTCGCTGAAGGCGCAGCTGTGCGTGCGCGGCAAGGCCATGCTGTATGACTACTGCGCCACGCACCATGTCGCGCACCAGCGCTGTGGCAAGCTGATCGTCGCCACCAGCGAAGCGCAGGTCGCCACGCTGGAAGGCATCCGTGCCAAGGCTGCGGCCAATGGCGTCGATGACCTGCGCCTGCTCAGCCAGGCCGAAGCGCAGGCGCTGGAGCCGCAACTGCAATGCCACGCCGCGCTGCTGTCGCCGTCGACCGGCATCATCGACAGCCATGGCCTGATGACCGCACTGCTGGGCGATGCCGAGAACGCCGGCGCGATGCTGGCGGTGCAGTCACCAGTGCTGGGCGGTGCGGTGACGCCGGAAGGCATCCGACTGGAGGTCGGCAGCGAGGATGGCAGCGCCACCACGCTGCTGGCGCAGACCGTGGTGAACTCGGCCGGCCTGACCGCGCCGGAACTTGCGCGCCGCCTCCACGGCATGCCGGAGGCGCACATCCCGCCGCAGTACTACGCCAAGGGCTGCTATTTCACGCTGGCTGGCCGCGCGCCCTTCTCACGGCTGATCTACCCGGTGCCCGAGGCGGCCGGGCTGGGCGTGCACCTGACGCTCGACATGGGCGGCCAGGCGCGCTTCGGCCCCAACGTGCGCTGGATCAACGAGATCGAATACAGCGTGGACCCGGCCGATGCGGATGGATTCTATGACGAGGTACGCCGCTACTGGCCGGCGCTGGCCGATGGCGCGCTGCAGCCGGGCTACGCCGGGATCCGCCCCAAGATCAGCGGCCCGCATGAAGTGGCGGCGGACTTCCGTATCGATGGCCCGGCGGTGCATGGCGTGCGGGGGCTGGTTCACCTGTTCGGCATCGAGTCGCCGGGGCTGACCTCATCGCTGGCGATCGCCGAGCGGGTCTGCGCGGCGCTGCCCTGAACCGCGCCGGTGCCTATGCCTTCGCCGCGAAAGCTCATCGCGGCGCAGAACGCGCCGGCTGCCGCGGCGATAGCGGCAAGGCCGAAGGTATGCTCCGGCGCCAGCGCGTTCCAGGTCCAGCCCATCGCCAGCCCGCCCAGCGTGCCGCCGACGCCGTAGGAAATGCCCGTGTACAGCGCCTGGCCGCGCCCCTGCAACGGCCCGGAAAACCACGCCTGCAGCCGCTTCAGGCTGGCGCTGTGGTGCGCGGCGAAAGTGGCGGCGTGCAGCACCTGCACCAGCGCCATCAGCCACGCGAACTGCGCAAAGTAGCCGGTCAGCCCGAAACGCAGCGCCGCCAGCACGAAGGTACCCGCCAGGATGGTGCGCAGCGCATAGCGCGCGAACAGCAGGCCCTGGTAGTAGAAGAACACGATCTCGGCGACCACGCCGATGGTCCACATCACGCCGATGGCGAACTTGCTGTAGCCGAGCTTCTCCAGCCACAGCGAGTAAAACACGTAGAGCGCGGCGTGCGCGAACATCATCAGGAAGGCTGACGCCAGGAACCACGCCACGTCGGGACGGCGCAGCAGCGGCAACGCGGGCGGCGCCGGTACGCGCGGCCCATCGTCCGTGGCATCGCGCATGGTCAGCACCACGCCGGCCAGGATCGCCAGCAAGGCGCTTGCCACCCACGGGAAGGCGCGCATTCCCACCGCTTCGAACAGCGCCCCGCCCGCCAGCACCGCACCGATAAAGCCGGCCGAGCCGAACATGCGGATGCGGCCGTAGCTGTGGTCGAAGGCGCCGTAGCGGCGCAGCGTGGAAATGGTCAGCGCATCGCCCAGCGGCGACATCGCGCTGGTCAGCAGGCTCAGCGTCAGCATCATCGCCATCATGCCGCCGTAGCTGCCGACGCCGGGCAGCATCAGGAAGGCCAGCAATGAGGTGAACGCGCTGACGCGCAGGATGCGCACGCGCGTGTGCATCACGTCGGACAGCCAGCCCCACAGGTAGGGCCCGACGATGCGGCTGACCTGGAAGCTCGCCATCAGCACGCCGATCTGCACCGGATCGAAGCCGCGTCCGGCGAAATACAGGCTCACGTACGGCGAGATAACGCCGACGTAGCCGTAGTAGCCAAGGTAGAAGAGCCCGAAGCGGGCGTAGTCAGGGCGGCCGGCGCCGGAGGCGCCGCCGCCCGCGGATGGCGCCGTCAAGTCAGCGCGACTGACCGGCCTGCGCCGGAATCTGCGGCGTATCGACCTTTACGTCGCCGCACTGGGCGCGGTGGCGCAGCGCGTGGTCCATCAGCACCAGCGCCAGCATGGCCTCGGCGATCGGCGTGGCGCGGATGCCCACGCAGGGATCGTGGCGGCCGAAGGTCTCGACCGTGGCGGCATTGCCGGCCTTGTCGATCGACTCGCGCGGGGTGCGGATCGAGGAAGTCGGCTTGATCGCCAGCGACACGGTGACGTCCTGGCCAGTCGAGATGCCCCCCAGCACGCCGCCGGAATTGTTGGTGCGGAAACCGTCCGCGGTCAGCTCGTCGCCATGCACGCTGCCGCGCTGGGCCACGCTGTCGAAGCCGGCGCCGATCTCCACGCCCTTGACCGCGTTGATGCCCATCATCGCGTGCGCGATGTCGGCGTCGAGCCTGTCGAACAGCGGCTCGCCCAGGCCGACCGGCACATTGCTGGCCACCACCTCGATGCGCGCACCGACCGAATCGCCGTCGCGGCGCAGCGCGTCCATATAGGTTTCCAGCTCGGGGATGATGTCAGCGTTGGGCGCGAAGAACGGGTTCTCCGGCACGTGCGACCAGTCCTTGAACGGTACCGCGATCTCGCCGAGCTGCGACATGTAGCCCCGGATCTCGGTGCCGTATTTTTCGCGCAGCCACTTCTTGGCCACCGCCGCCGCGGCCACCACCGGCGCGGTCAGGCGCGCCGACGAACGGCCACCGCCGCGGTGGTCGCGGATGCCGTACTTCTGCCAGTAGGTGTAGTCGGCGTGGCCCGGGCGGAAGGTCTCGACGATATTGCCGTAGTCCTTGCTGCGCTGGTCGGTATTGCGGATCAGCAGGCAGATCGGGGTGCCGGTGGTCTTGCCCTCGAACACGCCCGACAGAATCTCGACCTGGTCGGCTTCCTGGCGTTGCGTGACATGGCGCGAGGTGCCGGGCTTGCGGCGGTCCAGGTCGCCCTGGATATCGGCCTCGGTCAGCGCCATGCCCGGTGGGCAGCCGTCCACCACCGCGCCGATGGCGGGCCCATGCGATTCGCCGAAGGTGGTGACAGTGAAGAGCAGGCCAAGGGTGTTGCCGGACATGATGGAAACCGCACAGGAATTGGGGACGGCCTCCATTGTAAGGCCAATGCCCACCCTCGGGCGGCCCGGCGGGCTCAGGCCGCCGCGGTTTCCGGCGCGAAGTCGGGGTAGAACTCCGCCCGCATCCGGTCCATATAGGCCACCAGGTTGGCATGCCCCTCGGCCGCGGTGCGGATCGGGGTGTCGAATACGGGGCACAGCAGGCTGGCGGCGAAGGCGAACAGCGTGGCGTCTGCCCCGCACGGCTTGTCGCCCATCAGGTAGCGCTTGTCGCCCAGGATGTCGGCGATTGAGGTCACGCCCTTGCTGGCCAGCGCGACCAGTTCTTCCTCGCTGTGCCGGCCCAGGCCCTGCCCCCACAGCGTCTTACGCACCTTGTAGCGCACCAGCCGCTCGGCCAGCCCGCGCACCGGCGCCGGCACGCTGCGGAAGAACAGCGCCGGGCCCTTGTCGAAATTGTGCTGGTCGAGCCAGCGCACGCGCGCCACCGCCCAGTACAGGTGGTCTTCCATCAATTTCTCGGCGGCCCAGGCGATGCCGCGCTCGGCCGGGCTCAGGCCGGCATCGAAGTCGATGTGGTAGGTCTTCTCGATATGCCAGCGGATCAGCGTGGAATCCGCCACGATCCGGCCCATGTCGTCCAGATAGGGCAGCTTGCCCTTGGGCGCGTGGCGCAGGCTGCCGCGTCGGGCCTGGTACGGCAGGCCGGCGAGCTTGAGCAGCATCTCGGCCTTGGTGACGAAGGGGCTGGCGTCGGGCAGCCCGAAGGCGGGGCCAAAGGTATAGAGGGTGATCATCGAGGGCTCAGATTCCGCATTCCATCAACTAGCGCCATTCGCCGCGCAGCGTCTGCACCATCTGCTGCAGCCCTTCGGGCGTGGCCGCCTCCGGCGACACCGGCTCGCCCACCACCAGCTCCAGCCGGTTCAGGATGCCGCGCCGGAACGGCCGCGACATCGCCGGCGCGCCCTTGCGCGAGAAGTAGCTGCCCCAGAGCCCGCGCAGCGCCATCGGCACCACCGGCACCGGGGTGCGACGGATGATCTGCTGCACGCCTTGCTTGAACGGGTTGATCTCGCCGGTGGCGGTGATCTTCCCTTCCGGGAAGATGCAGACCAGGTCGCCGTCCTGCAGCGCTTCGGCCACGCTGTCATAGGCGCGCTTGAGCATCTCCGGGTCTTCATGCGCGGGCGCGATCGGGATCGCCTTGGCCTGCCGGAAGAACCACGACAGCAAAGGCACCTTGAAAATGCGGTAATCCATCACGAAGCGCACCGGCCGTGGGCTGCACGCCATCAGCACCACCGCGTCGGCAAAGCTGACATGGTTGCAGACCAGCACGGCCGGCCCGTCCGCGGGGATCCGTTCGGCATTGATGCGGCGCAGGCGATAGACGGTATGGACCAGGATCCAGGCGATAAAGCGCAGCAGGAACTCCGGCACCAGCGAGTAGATATAGACCGCCACCACCGCATTGAGCAGCCCCACCACCAGGAACAGGTGCGGAATGCTGTAGCCGGCCAGCGCCATCGCCACGCCCAGCAGCGACGCCGCGATCATGAAGAAGCTGTTCAGGATATTGTTGGCCGCGATGATGCGCGCGCGGTGCGTGGGCGCGCTGCGACTCTGGATCAGCGCATACAGCGGCACGCTGTAGAAGCCGCCGAACATGGCCAGCAGGAACAGGTCGGCCAGCACGCGCCAGTGGCTCGGCTCGGCCAGGAAGCCGCCGATGCCGCTGAGCGCGGCGGGCGCCTGCCCCTGGCTGGCAAAGTACAGGTCCACCGCGAACACCGTCATGCCGATCGAGCCGAACGGCACCAGCCCGACCTCGACATGGCGCCCCGACAGCCGCTCGCACAGCAGCGAGCCGGTGCCGATGCCCAGCGAGAACACCGCCAGCAGCAGCGTCACCACGTTCTGGTCGCCGCCCAGCACATCCTTGGCGTAGCTGAAGAACGAGGTCAGGAAGGTGGCGCCGAGGAACCACAGCCACGAGATGCCCAGCAGGCTCAGGAACACGGTGCGGTTGCCGCGCGCCAGCATCAGGTTGCGCCAGGTCTCCGAGAACGGGTTCCAGTTGATGCGCAGGTCGGGTTGCGGCGCCGGCGAGACCGGGATCCGGCCCGACACCGCCCGCCCCGCCACCGCGATCGCCACGCATACCGCGCCGACGTACATCGGCCCCACGATCGCGCCGCCCTGCTGCAGCCCGGCCAGCTCGCCGCCAACCAGCGTGCCCAGCAGGATCGCGACAAAGGTGCCCATCTCCACCAGCCCGTTGCCGCCGACCAGTTCGCGCTCGTCCAGGTGCTGCGGCAGGTAGGCGAACTTGACCGGCCCGAACAGCGTGGAATGCAGCCCCATCAGGAAGGTGCCCGCATACAGCAGCGGCGCGCTGTGCCAGGCAAAGCCGGCCAGGCCCAGCACCATGATGGCGATTTCCAGCGACTTGACCAGCCGGATCAGGCGCGATTTTTCCAGCTTGTCGGCGATCTGCCCGCTGGTGGCGGAAAACAGCACGAACGGCGCGATAAAGATGGCCGAGATCAGGAACGCGGCGCTGCGTGCGTCCACGCCCTCGAACAGCGCCGTGTGGTAGGTCACCAGCGAGGTAAAGGCGACCTTGAAGACGTTGTCGTTCATCGCCCCGAGGAACTGGGTCCAGAAGAACGGGGCGAAGCGGCGCGCGCCGAGCAATCGGAACTGGCTGTGTTGGCTCATGGATGGGGGCCGTCCGGTCCGGAGGCCGGGGCGGAAATGGAAATTCCGGCAGTGTGCCGGGGCCGGGGTCCGGCCGCCATCATGCCACCGCCGCGCGGCCGCGCGGCGTCAGTCGAAAGAAATTTCGAAGGAAGCTTCAGCCTGGACCGTCCGGCGCACCGGACGGCGCCGTGGCATTACTCGGCGCGCTCTTCCGGCCAGTCGCGGATATACGCCTTAAGCATCTTGTTCTCGAAGCTCTGGTCCTCGACCACGGCCTTGGCGACGTCGTAAAAGGAGATCACGCCCATCAGCGTGCGGTTGTCGAGCACCGGCATATAGCGGGTGTGACGCGCCAGCATCATGCGGCGCACCTCGTTGACGTCCGTCTCCATGGTGCAGGTCACCGGCGCATCGTCCATCACCTTGCGGATGCTGCTGGTGCCGACGCTGCCATTGTTCTTGGCCAGCGTCTCGATGATCTCGCGGAAGGTCAGCATGCCGACCAGGTCGCCATATTCCATCACCACCAGCGAGCCGATATCGTGCTCGGCCATGGTGTGGACGGCGACCAGCAAGGAGGTGTCAGGCGTCACGGTGAAGAGCGTATTGCCCTTGATCTGGAGGATGTCGCTGACTTTCATGTTGGTCTCCGCTGCCGGTACTGAATTATTCGCTTAGGGCATCGCTCCGACGACGAGGGGCGATGCCGGTCACTTCGTTATCTGTCCATGGGTGTGCGGGCAGAGATGCCCGCGAGTCCCCCGTCTGGCCGATCCTAGCCCAAACCAGCCGGCAAAGTAAAGCAGGAGGCCGGTTTGCGGGCGGCGCGCCACCGTGGGCGGGCGCACGATGCTACGATGCTGGCCGGAGACAACTCAAGGCCGACCGATCATGTCCGGAACCCGATTCGACACGCTGGCCCTGCACGCCGGCGCCGCGCCCGACCCCGCCACCGGGGCCCGCGCCACCCCGATCCACCTGACCACCTCCTTCGTGTTCCGCGACAGCGAGCATGCGGCGTCGCTGTTCAATATGGAGCGCGCGGGCCACGTCTACTCGCGCATCTCCAACCCGACCGTGGCCGTGCTCGAAGAGCGCATCGCCGCGCTGGAGAACGGCGCCGGCGCGATCGCCACCGCTTCCGGCCAGGCCGCGCTGCACCTGGCGGTGGCCACGCTGATGGGTGCCGGCTCGCACGTAGTGGCGTCGTCGGCGCTGTACGGCGGCTCGCACAACCTGCTGCACTACACGCTGCGCCGCTTCGGCATCGAGACCACCTTCGTCAAGGCGCGCGACATCGACGCCTGGCGCGCCGCGATCCGCCCCAATACCCGGCTGCTGTTCGGCGAGACGCTGGGCAACCCGGGGCTGGACGTGCTGGATATCCCCACGCTGGCGCAGCTCGGCCAGGACAACGGCATCCCGCTGCTGGTCGATTCCACCTTCACCACGCCCTACCTGCTGCGCCCGTTCGATCTCGGCGCGGGCCTGCTCTACCACTCGGCCACCAAGTTCCTGGGCGGCCACGGCACCACCCTCGGCGGCGTGCTGGTGGAAGGCGGCACCTTCGACTTCGAGGCCTCGGGCCGCTTTCCGGAGCTGTCCGAGCCGTATGAGGGCTTCCACAACATGGTGTTCACCGAGGAAAGCACGGTGGCGCCCTTCCTGCTGCGCGCGCGCCGCGAGGGCCTGCGCGACTTCGGCGCCTGCATGAACCCGATGGCCGCGTGGCAGCTGCTGCAGGGCGTGGAGACCCTGCCGCTGCGCATGAGCCGCCATGTCGACAACACCCGCAAGGTGGTGCAGTTCCTGGCATCGCATCCGATGGTGGAGTCGGTGTCCTATCCCGAGCTGGAATCGCACCCCGACTACGAACTGGCCAAGCGTCTGCTGCCGCGCGGCTGCGGCGCGGTGTTCAGCTTCAACCTCAAGGGCAACCGCGTCGCCGGCCAGCGCTTTATCGAGAACATGTCGCTGTTCTCGCACCTGGCCAACGTGGGCGACGCGCGCTCCCTGGTGATCCACCCGGCTTCGACCACGCACTTCCGCATGGATGCGGCGGCACTGCAGTCCGCCGGCATCACCGAGGGCACGATCCGGCTGTCGATCGGCCTGGAAGACCCGGACGACCTGGTCGACGATCTCAAGCGCGGCCTGAAGGCGGCGGAGAAAGCAATGAGCGGCAAGGGGGGGCAAGCCTGATGGAACTCAACGTTGCAGGCCAGCCGGCCTACGCCTATACCGGCGGCAAACCGTTCGATCCCGCCCTGCCCTGCGCCGTGTTCGTGCACGGCGCGCAGAACGACCACAGCGTGTGGGCGCTGCAGACGCGCTGGTTCGCCAACCACGGCTTCTCGGTGCTGGCGGTGGACCTGCCCGGGCATAACCGCAGCAAGGGCGCGCCGCTGGCCACGGTCGAGGCCATGGCCGACTGGGTCATGGCGCTGGTCGCCGCCGCCGGCGTCAAGGCGCCGGCCTTCGTGTTCGGCCACAGCATGGGCTCGCTGATCGCGCTGGAATGCGCGGCGCGCCATCCGCTGGCGGTGCGCGGCATTGGCCTGCTGGCCACCGCCTACCCGATGAAGGTTTCGGATGCACTGCTCGACGCCTCGCTCAACCGCGAGGACGAAGCCATTGCAATGGTCAACACCTGGTCGCATTCGAGCCTGGCCAACAAGCCCTCCTCGCCCGGCCCGGGCGCGTGGATGCAAGGCGGCAGCCAGCGGCTGATGGAGCGCGTGGCGCGCAACAACCCGCAGGCGCATGTGTTCCACAACGATTTCTCGGCGTGTAATGCCTACGCCCATGGCGAAGAGGCAGCGGCCGCGGTGGCCTGCCCGGCGCTGTTCATCACCGGCAGCAAGGACATGATGACCTCGCCCAAGGCGGCGCAGGCGCTGGCTGGCAAGATGGCGAAGGCCGGCCTGGTGTCGGTGCCGTGCGGCCACGCGATGATGGGCGAGCGGCCCGACGAGGTGCTGGACGCGCTGGCGGCCTTCGCGCGCAAGGTGGTCGCCGCGGGCTGATGCAGCCCGGATGGCTGGCCGGCCCCGCCGGCAGCCATCCTCCCGCACACCGGCAGAAGGTCTACACTGCACAAAACAAGACCCGCCGGAGACAGCCATGGCCCACGCCCGCGCGCGCGAGTTCGAGAACTTCGCGGCCTTCTATCCCTACTACCTGGGCGAGCACCAGAACCGCACCTGCCGGCGGCTGCATTTCGTCGGCTCGACGGTGGCGCTGCTGTGCCTGGTGGCGCTGGTGGTCACCGGCAATGCCTGGTGGCTGCTGGGGGCGGCGGTGGCGGGCTACGCCTTTGCCTGGGTCGGCCACTTCGGCTTCGAGAAGAACCGGCCGGCCACCTTCCGCCATCCGCTCTACAGCCTGATGGGCGACTGGGTGATGTATGCCGATATCTGGCGCGGCAAGATCGCGTTCTGAAGGGCCGCGCCGGCGGCCGGGCGTCAGACCTGCCCGTGCCACCCAGGCGGCACCACCTCCAGCGTACGCCGCTGCGGCGCGGCGCCGGTCTCTTCCGTTCCACGCCCGGGCCCGTCGGCCGGTGGCTGGCCAAACACAGCCTCCAGCGACTGGTCGAGCTGCGGATTGTCCAGGATCGACTTGAGCCCCTCGGCCCCGCGCAGGTGCTGCGCCAGCGCCGTGCGCGGGAGCCGCGGCAGGTTCATCACCAGCCGGTCGTGCAGCATGCGCAGCGTCACCTGCGCGGGATCGCATAGCAGTGCCCAGTGGGCCTGCCCGCGCTCCTGCTGCAGCCGCCCGACCAGGTGCATGGCCTTGAGCTTGCCCAGCAGCCCCGCCAGGTAGTCGGCTTCGACCCGCAGCTTGCGGCTCAGGTCCAATTCGCCGATGCTGCGCGGCACCTCGTCGCGGGCGCGGTAGAGCAGCAGCAGCACGCCCAGCGCGTCGAAGAACTCGCTGCCGGCAAAGGTGCGGCGCCGCCAGTAGCCCTGCCGGATCACCGGCAGGTTGGCCGCGATGGTGGCCCCCAGCAGCGTCACCAGCCAGCTCAGGTAGATCCACAGCAGGAAGATCGGCAGGGCCGCAAAGGTGCCATAGACCGCGGTGTAGGCCGGGATATGCGTGATGAAGTAGCCGAAGCCGCGCTTGGCGAACTCGAACGCGATCGCTGCCACCACGCCGGCCACGATGGCGTCGCGCCACTCCACGTAGGCATTGGGCACCGCCGTGTACAGGAAGGCGAAGGCCAGCGCCGACAGCACCACCGGCGTAGCACTGACCAGCAGCCCGACGCCGAGCGGCATGGTGCCGACATAGCCGGCCGAGATCGAGATCAGGTAAGAGCTGATCGACAGGCTCGCGCCGATCAGCACCGGTCCGAAGGTCAGCACCGCCCAGAACACCAGCACCCGCTGCGCCAGCGGGCGGCGCTGCTTGACACGCCAGATCGCGTTGAGCGCATCTTCCACCGTCAGCATGGTCAGCACCGACGTGACCATCAGGCCGGCCAGGCCCATCGCGGTCAGCCCGCGCGCGCTCTTGGCGAACATGCCGATGTAGCGCTGGATCGATTCGCTGACGTTGCCGGGGATCAGGTTCTGGAACAGGAACGCCTCGATGGCGTTGCGGAAATCGCGGAAAACGGGGAACGCGGCCAGCAGCGCAAAGGCCACCGTCAGCACCGGCACCACGGCCAACACGGTGGTAAACGTCAGGCTCGCCGACACCTGTGGCAGCCGGTCTTCACCGGCGCGGCGCAGTGCATAGCGCGCCAGGGCGCGCACCTTCTGCAGGTTCCATTCCCTGCGCAGGCGGGCAACGCGGGGTCCAATCATGCGGCAGCAATCTCCTTGTCAGATGTATCGGTCAAATGGGAATATACCCCGGCTGGACGGGCGGGCAGGCAAGCGTACGCGGGGGCGCATCTATAATACGCGCATTGTTTCCGGCACCTCGGACACATATCCGACCGCCATCCCGATGCCTTTCCGGCGCCACGCCTCCACCGCCGGCCATCCCGCTCCATGACCGACATCCTCGTCCTGTACTACAGCCGCCACGGCAGCACCCGCAAACTTGCCGAACTGATCGCCACCGGCATCGACAGCGTCCCCGGCGCCCAGGCCCGGCTGCGCACGGTGCCGCCCGTCTCCACCGTGTGCGAGGCCACCGCGCCCGACATCCCGGCAGACGGCCCCCCCTATGCCGAGCTGCGCGACCTGGAGGAATGCGCCGGCCTGGCGCTGGGCAGCCCCACCCGCTTTGGCAACATGGCCGCGCCGATGAAGTACTTCCTCGACGGCACCGTGGCGCAGTGGCTATCGGGCGCGCTGACGGGCAAGCCCGCCTGCGTGTTCACGGCCACCGGCAGCCTGCACGGCGGCCAGGAGACCACGCTGCTGTCGATGATGCTGCCGCTGCTGCACCACGGCATGCTGATCATGGGCCTGCCCTATTCCGAGAAGGGCCTGATGACCACCGCCTCGGGCGGCACGCCCTACGGCCCCAGCCACCATGCCCATGCCGACAACCGCGGCCCGGTGACGGAAGACGAATCGGCGCTGGCGCTCGCCATGGGCCGGCGCCTGGCGCGCGTCGCGCTGCGCCTGGACGGAGCCGGCGCATGAGTGCGGCCACCGACAGCCCGGCCACCGACAGCGACCAGGCCCTGCACAGCCCCGGGCTGTACCGTCTCAGCGTGGGCAGCCTGATTGCGCTGATGCTGCTGTGCATCGCCTGGGAATGGTTCCTCGCGCCGCTGCGCCCCGGCGGCTCGTGGCTGATCATCAAGTTCCTGCCGCTGCTGCTGCCGCTGCGCGGCGTGCTCTCGCGCAACCGCTACACCATGCAGTGGTCGTCGATGCTGATCCTGCTGTTCTTCACCGAAGGCATCGTGCGCGCCACCAGCGACCGCGCGCCCTCCTCCACGCTGGCATGGGTGGAGGTAGCGCTGACGCTGGTGTTCTTCGTCAGCACCATCCTGTACCTGCGGCCGTACAAGCGCCGCGCCCGCGCGGCCACCAAGGCCGCCGCGCGCAAGCCCTGATACCCGAACCCGAAGCCATGACCGCGACCCAAGACTCCTTCCTCGCCCTGTGCCGCGCCGCGCTGGGTTCCCAGCACGTGCTGACCGACGCCGCCGACAAGGCGCCGTACCTGACCGACTGGCGCAAGCGCTATACCGGCGAGGCGCTGGCGGTGCTGCGCCCCGGCACCACCGAGGAAGTTGCGGAAGCCGTCCATGCCTGCCATGCGCACAAGATCGCGGTGGTGCCGCAAGGCGGCAATACCGGCCTGTGCGGCGGTGCCACACCGGCGGCCGGGCAGGAGTCGGTGGTGATCTCGCTGCAGCGGCTGAACCGCATCCGCCAGGTCGACCCGCTCAACAACACCATCACCGTCGAGGCCGGCGTGGTGCTGCAGCACCTGCAGGACGTGGCGCGCGAGCATGGCCGGCTGTTCCCGCTGAGCCTGGCGGCCGAAGGCAGCTGCACCATCGGCGGCAACCTGTCGACCAACGCCGGCGGCACGGCGGTGCTGCGTTACGGCAATACGCGCGAGCTGTGCCTGGGGCTGGAAGTGGTGACACCGTCGGGCGAGATCTGGCACGGCCTGCGCGGGCTGCGCAAGGACAACACCGGCTACGACCTGCGCGATCTATTCATCGGCGCTGAAGGCACGCTGGGCATCATTACCGCGGCGGTGATGAAGCTGTTCCCGCTGCCGCGCGCCTCGGTCACCGCGCTGGCCGCAGTGCAGAGCCCGCGCGCCGCGCTGGCGCTGCTGGCGATCGCGCAGTCGCACGCGGGCGCGATGCTGACCGGCTTCGAGCTGATGTCGGCGCTCAGCATGACGCTAGTGACGCGGCACTTCCCGCAACTGCGCTACCCGTTCGCCGACATCCACCCACAGCTGGTGCTGCTGGAGCTGTCCGACAGCGAAAGCGAAGCTCACGCGCGCGGCACCTTCGAGACGCTGATGACGGCCGCCTTCGAGGCCGGCGTGGTCGCCGACGCCGTGGTCGCTGAATCCGTGCAGCAGTCGCGCGATTTCTGGAACCTGCGCGAGCATATCCCGCTGGCGCAGGTGGAAGACGGCAAGAACATCAAGCACGATATCGCCGTGCCGGTGTCGCGCGTGGCGGACTTTATCGAGACCACCGACGCGCTGCTGCAGAACGCCTTCCCCGGCGCGCGCATGGTCACCTTCGGCCATCTCGGCGACGGCAACCTGCACTACAACGTGTCGCCGCCGGAAGGCGTCGACCATGACGCCTTCCTGGCCAACCAGGAGCAGGTTAACCGCATCGTCCACGACAGCGTGCGCTCGCACAACGGCTCGATCTCGGCCGAGCATGGCCTGGGCCAGCTCAAGCGCGAGGAGATCCGCCACTACAAGAGCGAGGTCGAGCTGCGCATGATGCGCGCGATCAAGGGGGCGCTGGATCCGCTGGGGCTGATGAACCCAGGCAAGGTGGTCTGAGCGCAGCCTTCATCGCTGCTGCGCCAGCTCGCCGCGGATATACGCCGGCGCCGCGCCGGCCGGTTCGGTCAGCGTATAGGGAAGCGCCATCATCAGAACTTGTGCTGGATGCCGATGCCGACCGTGGTCACGGTGTCACCGGGCTTGTTCGAGTTCGGGTCCTCGCGGTCGAAGAACACGTAGGGCATGGTGCGCTTGCTCAGGCTGTAGGCATAGCCGGCCTGCACCTTCTTGAGCCGGCCCTGCGGGTCGCGCTGCACCGCGCGTTCCATGTAGTTGACGGTCAGGCTGTGCGGGCCGTACGGCACGGTGAAGCCGACCAGCCAGTACGGCACGTCGGTCCTGCTCGCAGCCGTGGCGACGTAGCGGTCGCGGCCGTAGATGCCGTAGACATTGACTACGGTGAAGTTGTAGGAGGCCGCTGCCTGCACCTTGTCGCGAAAGTCGTTGGCCACCAGCCCGCCGGTCTTGGCATCGCGCGAATAGCCCAGGCCCGCTGCGAAATTGCCCGCGGCGTAGTTCAGCCCGACGTCGTACCGGCGGAAATCGTCTTCCGCCTTGACCGGTGAATTCACGTTGGGCGTAGCCGGGTCCGGCCCCGCGAGGTTCACGCGCGCCCGCGCCGAAAAGCCGCCGAACTCCGGCGTCGTATAGCCGACCGCGTTCGAGACCCGATTGCACGAATTCAGCACCTTGGTGCCGATCGCGGTCGCCCCGGCATCGTGGATGACGAAGTCCACGTTCTGCGTAACCTGAGAATAGATCGGCGAACCCACGATCGTGGCCGAGTCCAGCCGCCCCAGCGCGATCGCGCCGAAGCCGCCGGCCAGTCCGACGAAGGCGTTGCGGAACTGCGGATTGGTGGGCGCACCGCTGTCGACGGAGAAGCCCTGCTCCAGCCCGAACGCGGCGCGCAGGCCGCCGCCCAGGTCTTCGCTGCCGCGCAGGCCCCAGCGCGAAGCGTTGTCGGTCAGCTGCGTGGCCGCGCCGCCCGGGCCCTTCTGGTACTCGACATCGGTGTCGATGCGGCCGTACAGCGTCACCGACGCGCATCGATCCTTTTGTTCAGAAATGTCCCATCGCGGATTGTAGCGGTCGCTGCAGGCATTGGGGCTGGACCGGTCACCGGCCATGAATTCCAGGAATGACACGGAAAAAGTTGAATTGGACAGGCAGGCCGCGCAGGTGCGAGCATCGGTGCCGGACCGCTGCCCCTTGACCGGTGCTGCCCCTGCCGAACCCAGGCTTCGGCATTCCCGAATACAAAAGACGCAATACGCGGGACCATACCTGCAGGCAGGCGCTCCATCCGCCTGCCTGCACAACCGACAAGAACCGGAGACAACGTTGTACCTGACCAGAGCCCTGCACCGCTCCCTGCAGCAACAGCCCGACCAAGTCGTCACCATCTTCCGCGGCCGGCACCGCACCTACCGCGAGTTCTGCGACCGCGTGGCGCGCCTGGCAGGCGCGCTGCAGCAACTCGGCATGCAGCCGGGCGACCGCGTCGGCATCCTCGCACTGAACTCGGACCGCTACCTCGAATATGCGATGGCGGCGTGGTGGGGCGGCGGCGTGCTCAACCCGGTCAATGTGCGCTGGAGCGTCCCGGAAGTGGTCTATTCGATGGATGACTGTGACACCGGCATCCTGGTCGTCGACGACCAGTTCCTGCCGATGGCCGAAGGCATCCGCGCCGCGGCAAAACGCGCGCCCGTGCTGATCCACGCTGGCGACGGCGAGGCACCCGCGGGCATGCTGTCGTTCGAGCGCCTGGTCGCGGAATCCGCGCCAGTCGCCGATGCGCAACGCGGTGGCGACGACCTTGCCATCATCATGTACACCGGCGGCACCACTGGCTTCCCGAAGGGCGTGATGCAGACCCACGGCACGCTGTGGTGCGGCTGCCTGCAGCGCATGGCCGATACCGCGCCGGTGCGCGGCGGCCGGATCCTGCATATCAACCCGTTCTTCCATATCGCGTCGATGTCGCGCGTGCTGAACCAGTTCCTCGCGGGCGAGGTCCACGTGATCGTGCCGGCCTTCGAGCCGCGCGAACTGCTCGAGACCATCGAGCGCGAGCGCATCACCGAACTGGCACTGGTGCCGACCATGATCCAGATGCTGATCAGCCACCCTGAGTTCGCGGCGCGCGACCTCGGCAGCGTGCGGCGGCTGGGCTACGGCGCCTCGGCGATCAGCGCGGCCGTGCTCGAGCAGGCCATGGAAAAGCTGCCCGGCGTGGAGTTTGCCCACTCCTACGGCATGACGGAATCGATGATCGTCACCACCAACCCGCCCAAGAACCACGGCGCGGCGGCACGGGCGCAAGGGCTGCACCTGTCGGCCGGCTGCGCCGGGATCGGCATCGAGGTGAAGATCGTCGACCCCGACGGCAACGAGGTGCCGCGCGGCACCGTGGGCGAGATCCTGGTGCGCAGCGCCGGCGTCACGCCGGGCTACTGGAACCGCCCCGAAGACACCGCCAGGACCCTGCAGGACGGCTGGCTCCACACCGGCGACGGCGCCTACATGAACGAGCAGGGCTATATCTTCATCGTCGACCGGATCAAGGACATGATCGTCAGCGGCGGCGAGAACGTCTATTCGGCCGAAGTGGAGAACGTGGTCGGACGCCACCCTGCCGTGGCCATGAGCGCGGTGATCGGCGTGCCGCACGATAAATGGGGCGAGGCCGTGCATGCCGTGGTGGTGCTCAAGCCCGGCATGCAGGCCAGCGAGGACGAGATCCGCGAGCACTGCCGCCCTCATATTGCCGCGTACAAATGCCCGAAGACGGTCGAGTTCCGGCAGGCGCTGCCGCTGTCGGGCGCCGGCAAGATCCTCAAGCGCGACTTGCGCGCACCGCACTGGCAAGGCAGGTCGCGCGCGGTGAACTGAGCGCCGGCCACGGCCCGGCGTCAAGGGGCACAGCGGTGCCGGCGTGCGCCTTGACACGCCGGTACCGCCTCTCTACGCTGCTGGCCAGACCAACGCGCACAGGTAACGGAAATGGATGCCCGACTCAGGCAGGCGGTTGCCGTGGGCAGGTTCGGCTCGTTCTCGAAAGCGGCCGAAGCCGTTGGCGTGACGCAATCAGCGGTCACCAAGAGCGTTGCAGATCTCGAGCGCCAGCTCGGCTACCCGATCTTCCACCGCACGTCCCGCGGTGTGGTCCCGACCGACGAGGGCCGCGTCTTCCTCGAACGGGCCCTGCGGCTGCTGACCGATGCGGCCGAATTGCTGGGGCCGTCGCGGCTTTCCGATCCCTACGCCGGCATCCTGCGCGTCGGCGTGTTCCCCGGACGGCTCGAGTGGCTGCTGGCGCAACCGCTGGGCACGCTGCTCAGCCAGCATCCGTCGATCCGGCTCGACGTCACCAGCGGCACCAGCGAGCAGGGATTGCGCATGCTCGAGCATGGCGACGTGGATATCGCGGTTGGCCTGGCGAGCGCGTTCGAAGGCAAGGCGCAATTCCGGTGCCAGCGCATCATGACGATCCATCCCTGCGCGTTCGTGCGCATCGGCCATCCGGCACTCACGACCGGCAGCGCGCCCGCACCCCGGCTGCAAGGCTATCCGATCATCCTGCCGTCGGAAATATGGCAAGGCTCGACACTCGCGCTGCTATCCGACTCCTACGGCGTCGACGAGGCTGGCTGGTTCCACAAGATCGAGAATTTCGCGCTGGCATGCAAGGTCGTGGAAAGCACCGACGCGGTCGGCGTGGTGGATGGCACCGTTGCCGACACCCCTCATTTCCGCGAGCGCTTCCGCAAGCTGGACGGCTTGCGGCTGCCGGCGACGCCGGTCTGCTGCGCCACGCGCGAGTCCTGGACACCGAAGCCCGCCGCGGCTGAACTGGCCACGTTGCTGGCGCAGACGCATGGTGGCGAGGGCGCCGGCCCGGATCCACGCGACCGCATGGGCGCGCCGGGCCTCTGAGAAGAAAGCGGGCAGATAGCGCTGCCGGCGCCGCCTTACATCTGCACGCGGCTGCGCTTGAGCTGGAACGCCACGGTCACCCTGTCGGGTTTTATGTCCGCACATAGCGAACAGCAGGAAACGGTATGTCAACTGCGGCAGCCGCGTTGGTTTGCGAGAATTCCTGCCCACCCTGTATGGGTGGGTCGACAGATTCGGCTTGTGCCCACCCCCGCACAGCCCATTATTATGTACGCACATACCAGTCGGGGGAGCCGGCATCGCGAGGCGCCGGGGCTTTTGTCGACCAGATCGAGGCCATGCCCGCCGCCGCGATGTATCCGGGCATCCACGCATTCATGGCGGGCGCTTGCGCCTGAGCCCGCCGTCCATGGAGTCAAGCATGCAGTCTTCCCTTCCATCCGGCGGCGCACTCGCCGGCCTGCGCGTGGTCGACCTCACCCAGATGCTGGCCGCCCCCTTCTGCACGTCATCCATGGCTCCATTTGATGTACCTGGGAAATAAAACATGAGTATCAATGGCAAGGCCTATATCGTCGGCGCCTACGAGCACCCGACCCGCAAGGCACCGGACAAGACCGTGGCGCAACTGCACGCCGAATGCGCCAAAGGCGCGCTCGACGACGCCGGCCTCACGCTGGCCCACGTGGATGGCTATTTCTGCGCCGGCGACGCGCCCGGGCTCGGTGCGGTCAACATGGTCGACTATCTCGGCCTCAAGGTGCGCCATGTCGACTCCACCGATACCGGCGGCTCCGCCTACCTCGTCCACGTCTCGCACGCGGCGCAGGCCATTGCGGCCGGCAAGTGCAATGTCGCCCTGATCACGCTGGCGGGCCGTCCGCGCTCCGAAGGCTCCAGCGGCACGCAGGCGCGCAACTGGGGCGCCAACCTGCCCGACGCGCCGTTCGAAAGCCCCTTCAGTCCCGTGACCGTCAACCTGTACGCGATGGCGGCCATGCGCCATATGCACGAGTACGGCACCACCGCCGAGCAGCTGGCGTGGATCAAGGTGGCCGCCTCGCATCATGCCCAGCACAATCCGAATGCCATGCTGCGCGATGTGGTGACGGTGCAGGACGTGCTGGACTCGCCGATGATCTCCGATCCCCTGCACAAGCTCGACTGCTGCGTGGTCTCGGACGGCGGCGGCGCGCTGATCGTCGCGCGCCCCGAGATCGCGGCTACGCTCAGGCGCCCGAAGGTGAAGATCCTCGGCGCCGGCGAGTACATCAAGGGCCAGCTCGGCGGCGAGGTTGACCTGACGTGGTCGGGCGCAAGGTTCTCCGGGGCGGCGGCCTTCGCCGAAGCCGGCGTCACGCCGGCCGACGTCAAGTACGCCTCGATCTACGACAGCTTCACCATCACCGTGCTGATGCAGCTTGAAGACCTCGGCTTCTGCAAAAAGGGCGAAGGCGGCAGATTCGTGGCGGACGGCAACCTGATCTCCGGCGTCGGCAAGCTGCCGTTCAATACCGATGGCGGCGGCCTGTGCAACAACCATCCGGCCAACCGCGGCGGCATCACCAAGGTCATCGAGGCGGTACGCCAGTTGCGCGGCGAAGCGCATCCCGCCGTACAGGTCAAGAACTGCGACCTCGCCCTTGCGCAAGGCACCGGCGGCTATCTCGGCTCGCGCCACGGCAGTGCCACCCTGATCCTGGAACGGGAGCAATGACATGACGACCCCTCACATCCCCACCTTGTACAAGGCCCCGGACGAGCAGCCGGACAACGCCACATTCTGGCAAGCCGCCCGCGAGGGCCGTCTGCTGGTGAAGGTCTGCGAGTCGTGCGGCAAGCCTCACTGGTATCCGCGCGTGCTCTGCCCGTTCTGCATGGGCAACACCACGTGGAAAGAGGCCAGCGGGCGCGGCACCATCTATTCGTTCAGCGTGACGCGCCGCGCCGGCCCGAATCCGTTCTGCATTGCCTATGTGAAGCTCGACGAGGGCGTGTCGATGATGACCCATATCGTCGATTGCGACCTCGATACCGTGCGCATCGGCCAGAAGGTCCAGGTGAGATTTTCGCCCACCGACGGCGGGCCGCCGGTGCCGACCTTCACGCTCGACGGCGTCGTAGCACGCCAATGATCGCATCGGAGGAAACAATCATGACAACGCGCGCCTCTCAGGACGGCAACGTCATCACCTATCCCACCGGCCCGCTGGCGGTGGACAAGACCGTCGTGCTGGGCACCGTGCCGGCCCGCTTCCATGTGCCACAGACGACCCTTTTCGAGAACCTGGAGATCTCTGCGCGCCGGTTCCCGGAAAAGGTCGCGATCCAGTTTTACGGCAACGCCATCACCTATGCAGCGCTACTGGATGAGGTGGAGCGCCTGGCGGGCTACCTGCAGCAGGCTTGCGGCGTGCAGCCCGGCGACCGCGTGGTGCTGTTCAGCCAGAACAGCCCGCAGTTCATTGCCGCCTACTTTGCCATCCTGCGTGCGGATGCGGTGGTGGTGCCGGCCAACGCCATGCTGCTCGAGGACGAGTTGCGCCACATCGTCACCGACAGCGGCGCCGTCGCCGCGTTTTCCGCCGGTGAACTGGTGGGCCAGCTGGCACCGCTGGTCGGTTCCACACCGTTGCGGCACATCATCGTGCATCACTATGGAGATGCGCTGTCCGGCGACGACGAGGGCCTCGCGATCCCCGACTGGGCGCTCAAGCGGTCCGACGATGTACCGTTGCCCACCGGGGCCGTTCACTGGCTGCACGCGGTGGCCCAGGCATTCACGCCTGCGCTTCACCGCAGCCGCCCGGATGACCTTTGCATGCTGCCCTACACGTCTGGCACCACCGGCGCGCCCAAGGCGTGCATGCATACCCATCGCACGGTGATGGCCTCCGTTGCCGGTTCGCAGCTATGGCGGCGCTCGCATGCCGAGTCGACCTTCCTTGCGGTCGCACCGATGTTCCACCTGCTCGGCCTGCAGAACGGCATCAACTGCCCGGTCTACATGGGCGGCACCATCGTGCTGCTGCCGCGCTGGGACCGCCGCACCGCGGCCGAGCTGATTGCGCGCCACCGGGTGACGTTCTGGGCCGCCCCGCCGCCGATGCTGGTGGAGTTCTTCGCCCAACCCGGCATCGAGTCGTTCGACCTGAGCAGCCTGGCCTGCGTGGTGGGCGGTGGCGCCGCAGTGCCTGAAAACACCACCAGGCTGATGAAAGAGCGCTACGGGCTCCAGTTCGTGGAAGGCTACGGGCTGACCGAAACCGCCTCGTTCATCATCGCCAATCCGCTGGAACAGCCTCGCTCCGGACACCTCGGCGTGCGCACCTACGGCGTGGACGCGCGCATCATCGATCCCGTCACGCTGGCCGAAGTGCCGGCGGGCGAAGTCGGCGAGATCGTGGTTCACGGCGCGCAGGTGATGATGGGCTACTGGAACAAGCCGGAAGCCAACGAAGAGAGCTTTATCGTCATCGACGACAAGCGCTTCTTCCGCACCGGCGACCTGGCCAGCGTGGACGCGGACGGATACTTCGTGATGCGCGACCGTCTCAAGCGCATGGTCAATGCCTCCGGCTACAAGGTCTGGCCGGCGGAGGTGGAAGCCATGCTGCATACCCATCCGGCCATCCTGGAGGCGTGCGTGATCGCGGCGCGCGATCCGCATCGGGGCGAAACGGTCAAGGCCGTTGTGGTGCTGAGGCCTGAGGCGCGCGATGTCGGGGTGGACGACATCCTGGCCTGGTGCCGGGCAAGCATGGCGACCTACAAGGCGCCGCGCATCGTGGAGATCGTTGAACGCCTGCCGCGCTCGGCGACCGGCAAGATTGCCTGGCGCGAGTTGCAGGAGCAGGAACTGCAAGGTGCACCGCTGCCCAACCTCAAGTCATAACGGCATCAGGAGGCCTCCATGCTTAATTTCCCTCGCTCATGCCTGAAGCATGCCTGCCTGGCGCTTGCCGGCTGCAGCATGCTGTTTGCCTCCGCACCGTCGGCCGCGCAGGCGAAGACTGATTTTCCCGACAAGCCCTTGCGCATCGTCGTGCCCGGTCCGCCCGGCGGCGGCACCGACCTCCTCGCCCGCGCGCTCGCCGCGGGCATTGCCAAGCCGCTCGGGCAACCGGTCGTGGTGGAGAACAAGCCAGGGGCATCGGGAATCATCGCCGCGCAATCGGTGCTGGCGGCACCCCGTGACGGCCACACGCTGTATCTCGGCTTTACGTCGATGATCCAGCTGCCGGCGCTGATGCCCTCGATGCCGGTCAACTTCAGGAAGGACTTCGCGCCGGTGGCACTGCTGGCGGTCGGCTCGGACCTGCTGGCGGTTTCCTCCCGCGTGCCCGCCACCTCGGTGGCCGAGTTCGTCAAGCTGGCCAAGGCAAGCCCCGGCAAGCTGACGATCGGGTCCTACGGCAACGGTACGTCGGCGCACTTGCATGCCGAACTCCTCAAGAAGCGCGCGGGGATCGACCTGATCCACGTTCCGTACAAAGGCGCCGCACCGATGTTCGCGGACCTGCTCGCCGGCCAGATCGATACGGCCTTTGTCGACCAGTCCACCGCCAATGCACAGCTGAACAGCCCGCGCATCCGCTTCCTGGCGCTCACCGGCACGAAGCGTTTCAAGCCCCTGCCGCAACTGCCGACGCTGAGCGAGCTGGGCTATGCCGGCTTCGAGCCCAACGGATTCATGGCGATGTTCGTACCCGCCGCCACGCCGGCTCCGGTGGTACAGCGGCTGTCGGAGGTGATTGCGGCGCAGGTCCGCGGGGCGGATGTCGGCAGGCGCTTGGCCGAAATCGGCATGCTGCCGGTGGGGAGCAAGCCGGATGAACTGGCGGCGATGATGTCGCGGGACGCACCGGTGTGGGCCCAGGTTGTGAAGGAATGCAACGTCAAGCTGGAATGAGGCGAGCACCTGCAGAACTTCGTCTTCAAGGGCCCCGCGATGGCACGCGGCATGCCGGACTTCACCGGCAAGCTGAGCGCGGAGGATGTCGAGAAGATCAAGGCGTTCATCCAGGGCACGGCTGACGCGATCCGGCCGAAGGCGATCGCGAACACCCGCCAGTAACCGGAGAGGAAGACGCAAGCAGTGCCGCCTTTGCCAGCCTTTGCCGGCCGGGCAATGCCGGGGGCAATCCGTCAGGCCAGGAGCGCGCCCGCTTCCGTCTGCGCCTTCCGCTCCGCGGTGCGGCGGCTGATCGTCCAGCCGGTAAAGGGGTCGGCGGCGCTGCGATGCTGGGTCCAGTGGGTCTTGCACGTCTCGCACTGGTGCTCGCGCGTCTGGCACTGCACGCCGCTGGCCAGGCTGCGCCAGTGCATGTCGCCCAGCGGGCGGAGCAAGCCATGGCCGTTTGCGCAACGCGCATCCAGGCACAGGCGTTCGCAGCGCCGGCAAAGCGGCTGCGGCGCTGCCGCGGGATCGTTGCCAGGCTTGCGCAGCCCGCCTGCACTGTCGGGCTGCGCCTGCGTGGCCGCAACCGTGGCATCCATATCCATCATCTGCGCCGTCGATCCGACACGGCTGCGGGTGCGATGCAATGCGGCCCAGTAAAGCGCGCGCACCGCATCGGAGCCATCGCACATGGCTGATGCGCGACAGCGTTCCGCGTGCCGGTGCAACGGCAGGCCGAACTCGGCCGCCGAGGCAAAGCAGATGACCTGTACACGCGCGGCGCCGTCTTCGATCCAGCGCTCGAACAGCCGCGAAAGATGGCTGTAGTAGGCCTCGTTGCTGTCCGATGCATGCGCCAGCGCCATGCGATGGGCGCGGCGGCTCAGCGCACGGACCTCCTGCCGGAGCTCGCTCAGGACCGGCAACAGACGAGCAGGCGGGTTTCCTCGAGTTGGCGATGCGCTCGCGCGCTGCAGATTGCTCACTTCGTACTCCGAACTGCTTTGGCGATGGGCCAGGCGGGCAAATTGGCGCGCAACGGGGCGCGCTTGCTGGCTGATTGCCTGGCCTGTGTCGGGCCGGGCGCTGTGAGCCGATTATAGGAGTGCGTGTTTGCGCATTGGACAGGCTTTCCCGCGGACTACCTGATAAGGGTGGGTTCCGGCTTGACCGGAATTTGGTCTACTTGCAGCCAGGGATGAGCGGCACTCGGTGGGAGCCGCCCATCGCTTTCCGCCGGCACCCTGGCTCCGAGGCTGGTGTGCCGAAACCGGCTTTCTGCCGCGCGGGCACTGCCCCCGGGGAGCGGCCACGCGCACAACGCGCGCAACACCAACAAGGCGCGGGCCGACGACCGCGCCACGCGAAGGAGTCAACGAATGGGAGTACTAAGCGGAATCCGCGTGGTGGAGTTCGAAGCGATCGGGCCCGGTCCTTTCGGCGCCATGCTGCTGGCCGACATGGGCGCCGACGTGCTGCGTATCGACCGCCCCCTGGCGCCGACCGATCTCGGGCCGAAG
Source organism: Ralstonia pickettii DTP0602 (assembly GCA_000471925.1). Taxonomy (NCBI): domain Bacteria; kingdom Pseudomonadati; phylum Pseudomonadota; class Betaproteobacteria; order Burkholderiales; family Burkholderiaceae; genus Ralstonia; species Ralstonia pickettii. The sequence continues at coordinate 1,357,042 of CP006667.1, read as the reverse complement.
TCCGCCACCGGAAAACGCATCGACGTGACCGGCCGCGGCCGGCGCTCGGTGACGCTGGACCTGAAGGACCCGGACGGCCAGCGCGCGGCGCTGGAGCTGATGGCGCGTGCGGACGTGGTGATCGAAGGCTTCCGCCCCGGCACCATGGAACGCCTGGGCCTTGGCCCCGATGTCGCGCTGGCGAGCAATCCGAGGCTGGTTTACGGCCGCATGACCGGCTGGGGCCAGACCGGCCCGCTCGCGGACCGCGCCGGACATGACCTGAACTATGTCGCGCTCTCCGGGGTGCTGTCCGGCATCGGCCGCGCCGGCGAGGCGCCGGTGCCGCCCCTGAACCTGGTGGGCGACTACGGCGGCGGCGGCATGCTGCTGGCGCTGGGCGTGGTTGCTGCGCTGCTGAACGTGCATCGCGGCGGCAAGGGCCAGGTGGTGGATGCGGCCATGATCGAAGGCGCCGCCCAGCTCGGCGCCGTGATCTGGGGCCTGCTGGCCTCCGGCAACTGGCGCGAGGAGCGCCAGGCCAACATTCTTGATGGCGGCGCGCCCTGGTACGACAACTACCGCACCCGCGACGGCAAGTACATGTCGATCGGCCCGGTCGAAGGCCGCTTCTACGCCGAACTGCTCGACAAGCTCGGCCTTGCCGGCAAGGAGCTGCCGGAGCAATACGACCGTAGCGGCTGGCCGGTGCTGCGCCAGCACTTCAATGAGGTCTTCCTGACCAGGACCCGCGACGAATGGTGTGCCGTGTTCGAAGGCAGCGACGCCTGCGTGGCGCCGGTGCTCGGCTTCAGCGAAGCGCCCGATCATCCGCAACACCGCGCGCGCGGCAGCTTCATCGAGGTGGCCGGCGTGGTCCAGCCGGGGCCTGCTCCGCGCTTCCTCGGCACGCCATCCGAAGTGGTCCGCCCGGCGCCGCAACGCGGCCAGCATGGCGCCGCGGCGCTGCGCGACTGGGGCTTCGACGACGCCGATGTGGCGCGGCTGCAAGCCCTTGGCCTCGGCTTCCGGCCGGAAGCCTGAGGCCCGCGCGCGCCGCCTGGCCCACACCGTATCTGCTGCGCGTCGCCGGCCCGTGTTCTGCGCGCGGCGGCGACAGCAACCAGGTCTCCACCTTGTCGGGCTGCCCTGACAAGTTGCTTCGCTCCGGCCTCCGAGCCGGAGCCATTTTTTCTACACTGCCATGCATTCAACGCCAACCTGCGCCGGCGAACGCCTGCCGGACCTGCCGCCTGACGCTTCGACCCCGGTGCCGCCGGGATACCGGCCACTCATCCGGGACCGCGGCTTTCTACAGCTCTGCGGCCCCTTCTACGTGCACGAGACCCTGCCGGTCGTCGCCGTGCGCGTGACCGACCAGCATCTCAACAATCAGGACATTGCGCACGGCGGCTTCCTGGCCGCACTGGCCGACAGCGCCTACGGCATTGTCATGCGCCGCGACCTGCCCGGACTGGTGCCGCGAACGGCCCACCTGAGCGTGGACTATCTCTCGGCCGTGCAGCCTGGCGACTGGCTTGAAGCCCACGTGACCTTCGTCAAGCACGGCAAGCGCATCACCAACGGCACCTGCCGCCTGATGGTGGGCGCCCGGATGGTCCTGCAGACGATGGGCGTATTCTCGACGCAGCGGGTGGCGGAGCCGCCGATGCAGCCTGTGAGCCTGGCGTCATAGCAGCATTGCAGGCGGCCATCGGGTTGCCCCCGATAGGGGAATCCCGCCCATCCGATATGGCTGGTTTCGGCGGGCAGCGCCTCCGCTAAGGTTTGTCATGAGATGTCCATCCGACGCTCTCGATTCACGACATACACCTGCGAGGTAAACACGAAATGCGTTGCAAGCCCCTGATTGCCACGGCACTGCTAGCCTGGGCCGCCGTAGCTGGCGCACAGAGCTATCCGTCGCGCCCCATCACCTTCGTCGTACCCGGGCCGCCCGGCGGCGCTACGGATACCATTGCGCGCGCGCTGGCCGAAGACATGGGCAAGCGCCTGGGCCAGCCCATCATCGTCGACAACAAACCCGGCGGCGCCGGCGTGGTTGCGGTGCAGACGCTCACCCGTGCTCCCGCTGACGGCTACACGCTGCTGGTGACACATTCGTCGCCCCTCATCAACACGCCGTACCTTTACGCCAGCGTGCCCTACAACGTGCGCCGCGACATGGCGTTCATCACCGAGATCTGCGTCGGCAAGATCGTCCTCGCCGTGAACCGCGAAGTGCCCGCCAGCAACGTATCGGAGTTCATGGCATGGGCGGCCAGGAATAAGGGCAAGGTCAGCTATGGCTCTTACGGCGTGGGCAGCTTTCCGCATCTGGTCGGCGCGCACCTGAACCAGACCAAGGGCCTGGAAATGGTGCACGTTGCCTACAAGGGCGAGGCGCCGATGGCGCAGGACATGCTGGCCGGCAACATTTCATGGGCGATCGGCTCAGTCACCACGCTCGGGCCGCATATCAAGAGCGGCCGCCTGCGCGCGCTGGCGGTGATGGGCGAAAAGCGCATCAAGGAGCTGCCCGATGTGCCCACCATGACCGAAGCCGGCATGAAGGAACAGGAAATGCGACCGCCCGCCTGGGTTGGCCTGGTAGGGCGTTCCGGAACGCCCACGGCGATCCTTTCCCGCATCGAAGCGGAAGCGCGTGCCTCGATCCAGTCGCCGGCCATGCAGGCGCGCATGGAGGCACTGGCTCTGGAGCCGGTTGGCAATACCGGGGTGGAATTCAAGCGTGATTTCGAGACCTCGGAGCCGGTGATGGCCCGACTGATCAAGGCCAGCGGCGCAACCGCCGAATGATGGCGGGCACCGGCGCCGGCGGACGGCTCGCGCCGTCAGCTGGTGCCGGTGTCGACTTCCATGCGCTGCGCGGCGCTGCGCGCGACCAGGATGGCCTCATAGCGCCGCGACACGCCAAGCTTGCCGAAGATCTGGCGCAGATTCCATTTCACGGTATCCACGCTCAGGTTGAGCACCAGTGCGATGTGCTTGTTCGACATCGACTGCTCCAGCAAGGCGAGGATCTCCCGCTCGCGCCGGGTCAGCGCCTTGCCCATGCCGGTGTCCGACGGCGGCAGCGGCTTTGCCGGACTCATCGGAGCCGGCGACCCGCGCCCCGCCGCGGGGACATTGCCGCTGCGTGGCCGCGCAAAGCAGGACGGGTCCGCATTCGTACTGCGCGCCAGCCGGCCCAGCAGTTCCTGCACCCGCCCGCCTTCGTCCGCAAGCGTGCGTACCAGGCCCAGCCGCTGGCCGGCGGCCACCGCCGAGGTCAGGAACGTCGTGGCTTCATTGGTGCGGCCGAGGTCATCCAGCGCATGCGCCTGCAGCAGATCCGCAGTGACCATCAGGCTTTCCCGCACCGATGCCGCCGGCAACGCACGCAGGCCATCCAGCGCGGCCAGCGCGCGTTCCGGCGCCGCCTGTATCAGGGCCAGCCGGGCACGCGTCATGGCGGCCGTGGCGGCAATACGCTGGTCGCGCGGCGAGTTGCCGGAATACTGCGCGGCCAGTTCGTCAAGGGCGCGTTGCAGGCGATCGGCATGCCGCAGGTCCTTGCCCAGCAGCGCCAGCCGGAGTTGCTCGGCCAACATGCGCGCCACGCCGCGCGGCAGGCCACGACGGTGGAACAGCACCTCCGTTTCAACCAGCCCGACCAGCGCATCGTGCGGAGCGTCAGCCAGGCACTGCAGGCGGGCGTGGCAGACCGCTGCCTCGATCAGCACATCGGGGGTGGAGAATCGCAGCGCGTCGAGCCTGCCAGCGAGCACCTCGCGCGCGTCGTCGGCCCGGTCCAGCTCGTACAGGGCGGCGGCGACGGGCACGGCGCAACGGCTGGTACCCACTGCATAGCGGCCGAACTGCTGCTCTGAAGCGGCAAGCGGCGCCGCGCCCAGGCGGAGCGCCTCCAGTGCATCGCCCTCCAGCCACGCGGCCATCGCGACTGCGCCGGCGCCCATCAGTTCGAACTCGGTGCTGCCCTGGCGCGCGGTCGGCACCAGCGCGCGATAGCGTGGCAGCGCGCGCGGATGTTCGCCGAGCATGGTGCCGCAGCGCAACGCCAGCCCGGAGCGAATCGTTTCGAGCACAGGGCGCCCCAGCGGCGCATCGCTCAGCGTTGCCAGCAGCGCCATGGCCCGATCGGGGTCGTCCTCGTGGAGCGCAATGATCGCGCGCATCAGGGTGACCGGAACGCTGCCCTGCGCCTGTACGTCGGCATTGGCGCTCTGCCAGCGCCGGATCCAGTCCTCGGCCTTCTTCGGCCTGGCCGAGACCGTGCAACTCCATGCCGCGGCCTCCAGCAGCGACGGATGCATGGCGAGCCGGTCTGCATCGATGGCATCGACCCAGCGCATGAAGCTGCGCAGCTGGCTGATGCCCGGCAAATCGGAAGCCAGCGATTCCATCAGCGAGCGCACTGCCTCGAAATCCCCGCTCTTCAGCGCATGCCCGATCGCATCGGAGAGGTAGTCGCGGCCGCTCTGCTCGCGCAGCCAAGCGGCGGCGCGCCAGTGCAAGACCTCCAAATCCCCGTTTGCGCTCACCAGCAGGTGGCGCAGGTGTGCGGCAAAGAGCGGATGCAGCCGGTACCAGTCATCGGGCACGCCGTCGGGCGCGGTGCCCGGCGTGGCGACACGCCGGAGAAAGAGCCCACGGGCGCGAATGTCGGCGAGCAGCCCGGCAGCGTCGTTGCTGCCGGTCACCGCGGCGGCAAGATCTGCGTTGAACCGATCCAGGACTGACAGCCGTTGCAGGAACGTCAGCAGTTCCGGCGGCAGTCCGGCGGTGACCTCCTCGCTCCAGTAGGCATGCAGCGCGGCGCAATAGGCGGCGGGCCATCCGGCTCCCGAGGCGGGCGTCTCCGGCGTGGTCGTTGGCAAGGCCGCCGCCAGCCCCAGGCCGGTCGGCCAGCCAGCCGTGGCATCGTGCAGCCGGACCGCCAGGTCGGCGTCGGCCGCCCGGCCCTTGCCCTCGCCTTGCGCAATCCGTCCTTCAGTCCGGTGGCGCAGGAAAGCCCGCGTCTCCGGCAGGCTGAACGCGAGATCGGTGCAGGAAAATTCGGCCAGCTCTCCCATGGCGCGCAGCCGGCCAAGCGCCAGCTTGCATTCGCGGCGGGAAGCCGCTACGACATGCAGGCCGGGCAGCCGGGCCGCAAGCAGCGCCTGCATGAAGTCGACGGTGGCCGGTTCACGCACATGGTCGAATTCATCGAGCATCAGGTAGAGCTCGCCCGGCACGCCCGCCAGGGCACTGATCACGGCCGCTGCCACCGCTGGTGTATCGCAGGCGCTGTCAGGGTGGGCGAGTCCCGGCTGGCGCAGGACAATGCCGGCGCGATGCAGGCATGCCAGCAGGGCCGCGCAAAATCCCTCCAGCACGTCATCGTCCGGGCCAAGCGAGAGCCACGCCACGCGCGCGCCATCGGCTGCCAGCCGCTGGCGCCATTGCGCCAGCGCCGTGGTCTTGCCATAGCCGGCAGCGGCTGTCAGCAGAACCAGCTTGCCATGCCGGCCATGATGCAGGCGTTGGACCAGTGCTTCGCGGGGGACCGACCTGGGGCCGGTGCGCGGTGGCACGAGCCTGGTTGCTAGAGGGGGGATACGGCGTTCCATCGGCGTTCAGCAGTGCGCTAGTAGTGAGGGGACGCGCGGGCCGCGGCGCCGGCGGGAGCGTTTGTCACGGCACCCGCGTCATAGGCGGGTGCTGCCAGGCGGCACGCACGGCGAATATAAGCGACAGCATCGAGACGTTTGCCCCATTTGCCGCCTTCCCCCCTGTTACGGGTGGGCGCGCACCCGCCCCGGGGTATTCATCGCGAAGCGGCTCGTGGCGGCGAGTGCCTCGTACGACGCAGCGCCCCTGTGTCCTATACCAGTACAATCGCGACAGATGCGTTCCGCCCCTCAGTAAAGCGCCAGCCAGCCTGGCGCGCGTTACCCTCCTATGCCGCAAATACCGTCTTCTTCCGGCTCCCGCCCGATGCCTGACCATCCGGATGCGGCCGCCCGCGCCGGCACGGCGCCGGCCGCGCCTGCCCGGCAGGGGCCGCCGCGCGGCGCGGTACGCGTGGTCGCAAGAGAGCGGCTGCTGGCGCAGCTGACCGAGGCGCGCCGCCGGCGCTGCTTTGTCCTGCAAGGGCCAGCCGGCTGCGGCAAGACCGCAACGCTGATGGCCTGGCGGCTGGACCTGCTTGCGCTCGGCTTCGACATGGCCTGGCTGACCGCGGAGGCCGGCGACAACGAACTGTCGCGCTGGCTCGACCGGCTGCTGGGCTGCCTGTCGGAAGTCAGCCCGGCCATGACCCGCGAGGCCATGCTGCTGGCAGGCAGCGGCGTCGATGACGAAGGCGTCGAGCGCACCATCATTTCGCTGGTTCGTGGCATCGCCGCCTATCCGCGCGAACTGGTGCTGGCGCTCGATGACCTGCACCACCTGACCAACCCCCGCATCTACGACACGCTGCAGTGGCTGATCGACTACGCCCCGGCCAATTTCCACGTGGTGCTGGTGTCACGGGGTGCGGTACCGCTCTCGCTTGGCCGACAGCGCGACCAGGGCATGCTGCTCGAACTGGACCAGCGCGACCTGCGCTTCACGCTGGCCGAGTCCCAGCAGTTCCTGAACGCGCAACTGGGCGATATCTCCGCCCGCGACGCGCGCCTGCTGCACGAACTCACCGATGGCTGGGTGGCCGGCCTGCAGCTGTTCGCCACCCACTGGAGACGCAAGAAGCAGAGCGCGACCGGCAGTTCCTTTGCCAGCGGCATCGTGCGAGCCAATGTGCAGAATGCTGGCGCATTCGCCGAGTATTTCGAGCGCGAAGTGCTGTCCCGCCTGGCGCCGGACGAAGCCGAACTGCTGGTGCGTGCCGCGGCATGCGAACGCTTCAGCGCCTCCCTGTGCGTGGCCCTGAGCGAACCGGCGCAGAGCGAGAGCAACGTCATGGGGCTGCTCACGCGGCTTGAAAGCGAGAACCTCTTCATCGCCCCGGCCGATGGCCCGGAACGGGAGTCGTGGTACCGCCTGCATCCGCTGCTGCGCGAAACGCTGGCCGAGCGGTTCCGCACGCGCAGCGAGGCGCAGCAGCGGGCCGTGCACGAGGCGGCATGGCACTGGTTCCGTGACCATCGCATGCTGGAGGAGGCCGTCCGGCACGCGGTACTCGCCGGAGATACCGGCACGGCGGCCGATCTGGTCGAGCGCTTCTCGGGCACGCTGCTCGCCCGGGGCCAGGTACGCAAGGCCCTTGGGCTGCTCCGGCTGCTGCCCGCAGAGCAGGTGCAGAGCCGCATCGAGTTGCAGCTGCTGGCGCTGCGCATGCAGATCTACGAACGCGACCTGGATGCCGCACTGGAAAACGCCAAACGGCTGGCTGCCGAGATTCCGCCCGGCGACGAGTCCGCCCGCTACCGGCTGTGCCTGCTGCAATGCACGCTGATGGTGCTGCGCGACGACACCGAGGGCGCAAAGCGCCTTCTGCCGCAGCTCGAGCAGATGCCGGAGAACACCGAATCGCTCTTTGTCGGCTCGCGCAACAACCTGCTCTCCTGGCTGTATATGCACCTGGGCGAGTACGACCGCGCCCGCCGTGTACAGACCGAGGCGCAGCCGCTGCTGTTCGAAGGCGCGCCGCTGCTTGGCACCCCGAGCGGCAGCCTCAACGGCCGTTGCATGGTGGGCTTCAGTTTTGCACTGGAAGGCAAGCTCATCCAGGCCGAGCGCATTGCCCGCGATATCCTGCGCGAAACCGAGCAGATCGGCGAAACGCGGGCGGAGCCGGAGTATTTCGCGGCGGCGCTGCTCGGCGAAGTCCTGTATGAACAGAACGACCTCGAAGGCGCACGCCGGCTGCTGGAGGATCGCGTGGACGTGCTGGAGCGGGTCTCGATCCCGGACACCGTGCTGCGCGTGCACACCGTGCTGGCTGCCGTGCACTGGCTCAGCGGCCACCGGCTGGACGCCTTCGCACAACTGGAGCGGCTGGAGGAGTACGGCTCGCACCTGCGGCTGGACCGGCTGCTGGCGCAAAGCCTTGCCTACCAGATCCGGCTGCACCTGCATTGCGGCGACATGGAATCCGCCGCTTCGGTCCTCGCCCGGCTGGATGCAATTGCTGCCCGGCACCGCGATGCGCCCCGGGGCTCGCTCGATGCGATCCACCTTGCCGCGGAGCGCTCGCACATCCTGGTCACCCTTGCCCATGACGATCCGGACGGCGCCTCGCAGCGCATCGGGCCGCTGATTGCCTACTGCGAAGCGCGCAGCTGGCTGCGCCAGGTAGCGCAGCTGCACATCCTCGCGGCCGTGGCCGTTTCACGCCAGGGCGACCCGGAGGCGACAAACACGCATCTGCTGGCCGCCCTGCGGCTCGGGCACCGGCTCGGCCTGCTGCGCGGCATCGTCGATGCGTATCCGGACGCGCTGGACCTGATCGCCACACTGGCAAGCACCGGAACGCTCGATCCGGTACTGACCTTCTATGTTGAACGCCTGCAGACTGCCGCCCCTGCCGTTGCAACCAGCGCGGCCGGTGCAGCCGACATGCGCGGCACCACGGACAGCGAACTGGAAGAGCTCAGCGACCGGGAGATCGATGTGGTCCGCCTGCTCGGCCAGGCCCTGCCCAACAAGAAGATCGCACGCACGCTCGGCCTGTCGCCGGAAACGGTGAAGTGGCACCTGCGCAACATCTTCCGCAAGCTCGACGTCACCAGCCGCGACGAAGCCGTCGCGCGCATGCGTGACCGGGAACTCGGCGAAGGCCGCTGAGCATTCCCACAGCCGGCGGGCCACGGACCGCCGCCCCCGTTCCCCGCCCCCTCCTTCCAGCCAACCCCTCGCGCTTCCCCGCCCACGCCACCTGAGATGGGTGGTGTTCGCGCACCCCCGCTCCCCAGTACCTTAGCGCCATACCAAAGCACCGCTGCGTACGTCATTGCTGGTACGCCGGACGGTGCAGTCAGCAGAGCGCGGCGCGCACGACGTGCCCAGGACTGAGGAGACATCGCAATGAACCCATCCACGGCCAGGCAAAGCCCGGCTGACACATCGGCTGCACCGGCCAAGCGGCCGCGAGCCTATCGCCCGACCGTATTTCCGGAGCGCGGCACGGTCGTAGAACGGCGCGCGGACGGCACGGTGCTGATGCGCAACGCCAGGCAACCCTCCGTGCTCGCGCAAAAAAGTCTCGCGGAATTCCTGCCGATGTGGGCAGAACGCCGTGGCAACGTTCCCGCCTTTTGCGAACGCGACGCGCAGGGCGAGTGGCGCTCAGTCACCTGGGCCGGCCTCTGGCAGCAGGTACAGGTCGTCGGCGCTGCGCTGCTGGAATTGGGCCTGAACCAGACCCGCCCGCTGATGCTGCTGTCCGGCAACTCGATCGAGCAGGCCGTGGTCGTGCTCGCCGCCGAATATGTCGGCATTCCGACTGCGCCGGTTTCCCCTGCCTACTCCCTGGTCAGCCGCGACTTCGAGCGCCTGAAGAGCGTGGTTGAACTGGTCCCGCCGGGAGCGCTCTTCGTGCAGACGGCGGCACCGTTCGAGCGCGCCCTTGCAACCATCGAATCCGCTGGCGTGCCGGTCATTGCCGTCAATGGCGCTCGCGCAGGCCAGATCGGTTGGAGCGCGCTCGCGGCGACTGAGCTGACGCCCGCCCGCCGCGCCGCGGTACAAGCCGCGCACGCCGCCATTCGACCCGAACAGACCGGCCGCGTGCTGTTCACCTCGGGCTCCACGGGCGTGCCCAAGGGCGTAGCGCTGTCCTTCAGCAACCTCGCCGCGGTCGCCACGTACTTCTTCGACATCTACCAGGCCCTCATCGACCGCAATCCGACCTTCCTGTGCTGGCTGCCGTGGCACCACGGCCTGGGCGGCGTGCTCAGCATCAGCCGAGCGGTGGCATTGGGCAGCTCGCACTATATCGACGACGGCCGGCCGCTGCCCGGACAGATCGAGCGCACGGTGCGCAACCTGCGTGAAGTCTCGCCGACCATTTACACCAACGTGCCTTCGGCATGGGCCATGCTGGCCGCGGAAGCCGAGCGCGACGCGGCACTGGCCCGCGGCCTGTTCGGCAAGACGGTCAATTTCTCCTATGGCGGCGCAAGCCTGCCGCGCGACGTATGGGATCGTATCCAGCGCGCCGCCGAAGACACGGTGGGCGAGTGCATCGCGTTCTGCTCCGGCCTGGCCAGCACCGAGACCAGCGGCATGGGCGTGTACTGCACCTGGCCCGCCGATGAAGCCGGCAACGTGGGCGTGCCGATGCCGGGCGCCGAGGTCAAGCTGGTGCCGCTGGACGGCGGCGACGGCCGCTATGAAATCCGCATTCGCGGGCCGTTCGTGTTCAGCGGCTACATCAAGCGCCCGGACCTGACCGCTGCTGCGTTTGACGAGGAAGGATTCTTCTGCATCGGCGACGCCGTACGCCTGGCCGATCCCGCCGACCCCGCGTGCGGACTGCTGTTTGCCGGCCGCGTAGCGGAAGACTTCAAGCTCACCAACGGCACCTGGGTGCGCGTTGGCGCCGTGCGCCTGGGCCTGGTGGAGCAATGCGCGTCGCTGATCACCGACGCCGTGATCTGCGGCCACGACCACGACTACCTGGCCGCGCTGGCCTGGCCCAACCTGGCTGCCTGCCGCGCACTCGCGCCGGAACTGGCCGGGCTCGACGCAGAAGCGCTGGTTCGTCACCCGGTGGTGGTCAGTGCCATTCGCGCACGGCTGCAGACCGCCGGGGGCAAGGGCAACGCCGGCGCCAGCCTGCATGTCCGGCGCGTGCTGCTGATGGCCGAGCCGCCTTCCATCGACGCCAACGAGATCGCCGACAAGGGCTATGTGAACCAGGCCGCCACGCGCGCGCGCCGGGCGCATCTCGTCGAAGAGATTTTCCAGCCCGAACCCGGTCCGCACATCGCCTGCGCTGCCTGAACACGGCCTCCCATATCAAATCTATCCCGGAGCTTTCCATGCAAATCAACCGTACCATCTACCGCGACGATCACGAGATGTTCCGCACCACGGTGCGCCGCTTCCTGGAGAAAGAATGCCTGCCGAAGCAGGCCGAGTGGGACAAGGCGGGCAAGGTCGACCGCGAGACCTGGCTCAAGGCCGGCCGCGAGGGCCTCCTCTGCGTGACGCTGCCGACCGAATACGGCGGCGGCGGCGGCGATTTCGGCCACTCGGCCATCTTCAACGAAGAACAGGCGCGCGTCGGCGTCAGCGGCCTGGGCTTTGGCGTGCACTCCGACATCATCGCCCCGTACCTCAACCGGCTGGGCAATGAAGAGCAGAAGCAGCGCTGGCTGCCCAAGGTCTGCTCGGGCGAGGCCATCCTTGCCATCGGCATGACCGAACCCGGCACCGGCAGCGACCTCAAGGCGATCCGCACCACTGCCGTGCGCGAGGGCGACGAGTACGTCATCAACGGCAGCAAGACCTTCATCAGCAATGGCCTGAACGCCGACCTGATCATCATGGTCTGCAAGACCGACCCGAGCGCAGGCTCGCGCGGCGTCAGCCTGATCGTGGTGGAAGCCGAGCGCGAAGGCTTCCGCCGCGGCCGCAAGCTGGACAAGGTCGGCCAGCACGCGCAGGACACCGCCGAGCTGTTCTTCGACAACGTGCGCGTGCCGGTGAGCAACCGCCTGGGCGAGGAAGGCAAGGGCTTTGCCTACCTGATGGGCGAACTGCCGCAGGAACGCCTGTCCATCGCCATCAGCGCCGCCGCCAAGCTGGAGGTCTGCCTGGAGCAGACGCTGGCCTACGTCAAGGAGCGCAAGGCGTTCAACCAGACTGTCTGGGACTTCCAGAACACCAAGTTCAAGCTGGCCGACATCAAGGCACAGGCCATCGCCGTGCGCCTGCTGGTCGACCACTACCTGGGCGAGCACATCCGCCGCCGCCTGACGCTGGAAGAAGCTGCCGTGGCCAAGCTCTATGCCACCGAGGCGCTCGGCCAGGCACTGGACCAGATGGTGCAGCTGCATGGCGGCTACGGCTACATGCTGGAGTACCCGGTCGCCCGCGCCTTCGCCGATTCGCGCGTCACGCGCATCTACGGCGGCACCAGCGAGGTCATGCGCGACCTGATCTCGCGCAAGCTGTAAGCGCGGCCCGGCCGCCCATCCCACACAGATTCAAAGGAGAACTCACATGACTCGCAAGGTTTTCGTTGCCGGTGCCGGCATGATCCCGTTCAAGAAGCCGGGTACCAGCGACACCTATGACGTAATGGGCGCCAACGCCGTGCGCCAGGCGCTGGAAGACGCCGGCCTCAGCTACGACGACGTGCAGCAGGCCTATGCCGGCTACGTCTACGGCGACTCAACCTGCGGCCAGAAGGCGCTGTACCAGGTCGGCATGACCGGCATCCCGGTCATCAACGTCAACAACAACTGCGCGACCGGCTCGTCGGCGCTGTTCCTGGCCCGCCAGGCGGTGCAGAGCGGCGCCGTCGAATGCGCGCTGGCCGTCGGCTTCGAGTTCATGCAGCCGGGCGCGCTGAAGTCGCGCTGGGATGATCGCGCCCCGGCCCTGGAACGCGCCATCAACCTGGTGGACGAACTGGTCGACCGCAAGGACCTGCCCAACGCCATCCGCCAGTTCTCCGGCGCCGGCAAGGCCCACATGGACAAGTACGGCACCAAACTCGAGACCTTCGCCAGGATCCGCGCCAAGGCCAGCCGCCACGCCGCCAACAATCCGCTGGCCGTGTTCCGCAACGTGATGACCACCGAGGATGTGCTGGCGGCGCCGATGCTGTGGGAAGGCGTGCTGACCCGCCTGATGGCCTGCCCGCCGACCTGCGGTGCCGCGGCCGCCATCGTGGTGTCCGAGGAATTCGCCCGCAAGAAGGGCCTCAAGACCGACGTGCTGATCGCCGGCCAGTCACTGACCACCGACCGCCCCACCACCTACGATGCCCGCGACATGATCCGCGTGGTCGGCTTCGACATGACGCGCGAGGGCTCGCAGCAGGTGTACGAGCAGGCTGGCATCGGCCCGCAGGACATCGACGTGCTCGAGCTGCATGACTGCTTCGCGCAGAACGAGCTGCTGACCTACGAAGGTCTGGGCCTGTGCCCCGAAGGCGGCGCCGAGAAGCTGGTCAACGACGGCGACAACACCTATGGCGGCAAGTGGGTGGTCAACCCGTCGGGCGGCCTGCTGTCCAAGGGGCACCCGCTGGGCGCGACCGGCCTGGCGCAGTGCTACGAGATGGTCCAGCAGCTGCGCGGCAAGGCCGACAAGCGCCAGGTAGAAGGCGCGAAGCTTGCGCTGACGCACAACCTGGGCCTGGGTGGCGCCTGCGTCGTCACGCTTTACCAGAAGCACGCCTGAGCACGCGCAATCAGAGGAGTCCATTCATGATCGACAAGAAACATATCGGCAAGGTGATCGCGGATTTCCGCACCTCCGCACCCGCCAGCCAGCTGCGCTTCTTCGCCAAGGCCACCGGCCAGACCGATCCGGTCTACATCGACGAGGCCACCGCGCACGACGCCGGCCACCCCGGCCTGCCGCTGCCGCCGACCTTCCTCTTCTCGCTGGAGCTGACGCAACCGTCCAGCGCATGGCGCCAGGAACTCGGCATCCGGCAGGAACGCATCCTGCACGGCGAGCAGTCCTTCACCTACCACCGCATGGCCTATGCCGGCGACACGCTGCACTTCAAGACCACCATCGCCGACATCTACGACAAGAAAGGCGGCGCGCTGGAGTTCGTGGTGCGCGAAACGCGCGTGACCAACCAGGATGGCGAGCACGTGGCGGACCTGCGCAGCGTGCTGGTCCAACGCAACGGCTGAACCGGAGAATCCGCATGAGCAAACTGAGCTTCGACCAGGTCAAGGTCGGCGACACCCTGCCGCCGCTGGCGCTGGAACCAATCAATCGCACCACGCTGGCGCTGTTCGCCGGTGCATCGAACGATCACAACGCCATCCATATCGACACCGACTATGCGCGCAAGGCCGGCATGCCCGACGTGTTCGCGCACGGCATGCTGTCGATGGCCTATCTCGGCCGGCTGCTGACGCAGTGGGTCGACCAGCGCCAGCTGCGCCAGTTCGGCGTGCGCTTCGTCGGCATCACCCACCTTGGCCATCGCATCACCTGCAGCGGCCGCGTCGTCGAAAAGCTGGAAGTCAACGGCGAGAAGTGCGTCAAGCTGGAAATCCAGACCGCCAACCAGTATGGCGAAACCAAGATCCTGGGCGACGCGGTCGTCGCCCTGTAATCCCAACCTCATTCAGGAGTAAAGACATGGGAGCACTTGACGGCAAGGTGGCACTGGTCACCGGTTCGGGACGCGGCATTGGCAACGCGATCGCCATGCGCCTGGCGCGCGAAGGCGCACGCCTGGTCATCAATGACCTGGACGCCGAACCCGCCCAGCAGACCGTGGAAGAGCTGAAGGCAATGGGCGTGGAAGCCGTGGCCTGCGTCGGCAACGTGGCCGCGCCGGACTTTGCCGACCGCTTTATCGGCACGGCGATGAACACGTTCAAGGGTATCGACATCATCGTCAACAACGCCGGCTTTACCTGGGACGACGTGGTGCAGAAAATGAGCGACGAGCAGTGGTACGCAATCCTGGACTGCCACATGACCGCGCCGTTCCGCATCCTGCGTGCCGCCTACCCGCATATCAAGGCACTGGCTGCGGCGGACAAGGAAGCCGGCCGCGAGGTGTATCGCAAGATCGTCAATATCTCGTCGACCTCGGGGCTGAACGGCAATGCTGGGCAGATCAATTACTCGGGGGCCAAGGCGGGTGTCATCGGCATGACGCGTGCGATGGCGCGTGAGTGGGGTCGTTTCAACGTCAATGTGAACGCGGTGGCGTTCGGGCTGATCCACACTCGCATGACGTCGGCCGATGCCAAGGCTGGTGCTACGGTGAATATCGAAGGCCGCGAGATCCGTGTGGGGCTGAATCCGGAGATGGTCAAGTCGCATGCCCAGCGTAACCCGCTCGGCCGCGGGGGCACGCCGGAAGAAGCTGCGGGCGGTGTTTATCTGTTCTGCTCGCCGGATTCGAACTACATTACCGGGCAGGTGATTGCGGTTGCTGGTAACGTGCAGTAGGCACTGGTGAAGCGCTCGCCGGGGCTCTGAAGGTGAGGGCTCCCGCGCTTTTTGCCTGCGGTTTGTATCTGGTAGTTGCTCGACGGCACTCGCTGCTGGTGACATGTTGCAGCTGTTGAACCGCTTGGTTCCGCCCACCTGGGCGGGTCACTTTTGTCCGAGCGACAAAGTAACCAAAAAGCGCGTCGCCTGAGCGGCTGGCTATCAAGGGGGCGCTTCTGGTCGGCGGGGCGGCTTTGGTTTCCATGGGGCGCGGTCGCGATTCCACCCTGCTGATATGACTCCCCCAGCCTGTCGACGCGAACGGCACGCCGTTGTCGGTGCGCAGCCGGTCCGGCAGCCCATAGCAGCGGAACAGCCGCTCGAACACCGACTTGGTCGGCGCCGAGCTTCGGCCCACCCAGGCCCTTGCACCCCAGCAGATAACGGCTGGCGTGGTCCATGATCGTGAGCGGATAGCACCAGCACTGGTCCGCGGTCAGGAACTGCCCCTTGAAGTCCGCACTCCACAGCGCGTTCGGCTCGCGCGCCGAGCGCAGCGGCGTGCCATACCGCGCCACCCGCCGACGCTTGCGCCGCGGATCGATCTTGCCCGCTGCCTTCAGGATCTTGTAGATGGTCGTGCGCGAGGGCACCTCTGCCTCGCCAAACCGCTCTGCCAGGCGCTGCTGGATCTTCTTCGGCCCGAGCTCCATGCCACCTCGCCCGCGCAGTTCCAGGATCGCCTGGCGGATCGGATAGGCGATCCGCTGCTGCATATGACGGCTCCGGCTGTGTTCGGCCAGCCCGTCGATGCCTTCGTTGGCGTATCGCTCGATCCACTTGTAGCCGGTCTTGCGGCTGATGCCGTAGCGTTCGCACAGCGCGCTGACACTGTCCGTGCGGCGCAGGTGCGCGGCAATGAATAGGAGGCGTTGGTCCATAGGTTTGAGCTCACTCCAGGGCATGGGCGTCTCCCGTTGGCAGTCGCCCTTGCAGGGTAGAAAACTGTTACCTATGTGCCTGAACTGTTCTGTTACCTATGTGGGTGAACCGTACCAGGCGACGCGCTTTTGGTTTTGTCGCTCGGACAAAAGTGACCCGCCCAGGAGGGCGGAACCAAGCGGTTCAACAGCTGCAACATGTCATCAGCGGCGAGGGCTGTCGAGCAGCTACCAGACGCAAACCGCAGCCGCAGAACATCCAAAACCCCACACACCAGCGCCGCCTTTGTTGATTCAAATCAATAGGTAGTCACCACCTGCCATCAATTGTGCGTCGCTGCAACACCCATCCCCCAATCCACTCCTTTTAGGAGGGGGCCCGATATCACGCACACAGGTCTAATGAATTCGACCCGGTCACAGCACCCGGGGCCGCCGGCCACTGCATGCCGCCGGCACTCAGCCACGGCCGCCACGCACACACCACGCGCGGCGCCCAGATGGTGGCACCTTCGCGTGCCGAATTCATAAATACAGACAGGAGACGACTTAGCATGAAGAAATCGCTTATCACCCTGGCCGTGCTTGGGGCAGCGGCAGGCACCGCCCATGCACAATCCAGTGTGACGCTGTACGGGGTCATCGACGGATCGATCGAATACGTCAACCGGGTAGCGGCATCGGCCACGACGCCAACCCAGGGGGGCAGCCGCTTTGGCATGCCGCAGGTAGGCGGCCTGTCCGCATCGCGCTGGGGCCTGCGCGGCGTGGAAGACCTCGGCGCCGGCAACCAGGCCCTGTTCGTGCTGGAAAGCGGCTTCCAGTGGGACAGCGGCAACCTGATGAGCGCGCCGCTGTTCAATCGCCAGTCCTATGTCGGCCTGCAGAACAAGGGGATCGGCAAGCTGACCTTCGGCAGGCAATACACCTCGTTCTTCGACGGCATGGCCAACTTCGCCCCGATGCGCTTTGCCGCCACCTATGAGCCGGGCATCTGGTGGATGGGCCTGAACTACCGCGAAGACAACATGGTCAAGTACACCGGCCAGTTCGGGCCGCTGCAGGCCGTGGCCCACTTCTCGTTCGGTGCCGGCGTGGCCGTGCAGAACGCCGCCGTGCTGCTGGCCAACGGCGGCGCCGGCGAGGTGCCGGGGCATTTCAGCGACAACATCGCCTATGGCGGCTCGCTGATGTACCTGAACGGCAGCGGCTTCGGCGCGTCGATCGGTGCGGACGTGTGGCGTCCCGCGGCGGTGACCGGCCAGCCCGGCACCATGACCAAGCTCGGCGCTGCCGCCCTGTACAACACCGGCCCGTTCAAGTTCACCCTCGGCTATCGCTACAACAAGGGCGAGTTCGCCAACGGCAACACCCTGCTGCGCGACGACTACTGGTGGGCCGGCGTCAACTACCAGGCCACGCCGGCGCTGGGCCTGTCGCTCGCCTACTACTACGCCGACGTCAAGGGCACGCGCGCCACTGCCACCGCTCCGGAAACCAATCCGGCGAATATGCAGCAGGTCAGCTTTATTGCCGACTACAACTTCAGCAAGCGCACCGACGTGTACCTGTCGCTGGGTTACGCCCACAACGGCGGCCTGAGCTTCGACAGCGCGGCAACCGCCTTTGCCTTCCGGTACCCGACGATGGCCGGGCAGAAGAACATGGTGGGCGCGATCGTGGGGATCCGGCAGATCTTCTGAACCTCCGATTGCCGCCGGTTTGCTCCCTCTCCCGCGGGCGGGAGAGGAGAGCGCCCTGGTGACTCAGAACACCGATGGCTTGCCAGCCGCGGAGGCACTACCTGGCCATGCTGCCAAAGCGCCCGCTGCTGAAGTCCTCGAAGGCCTGTGCAATCTCCGCCTCGGTATTCATCACGAACGGTCCATGACCGACGACCGGTTCGTCGATCGGCTGGCCGCTCAGCAGCAACACCACCGCATCGGCGCCGGCCTCGATACTCACATCTTCGCCGGCGCCGTCCAGCACCACCATTTCCGCGTCGCGCACCGTGGCCTCGGCATTGACCGTGACCTTGCCGCGCAGCACCACCAGCGCGGTATGCCAGCCCTGCGGCAATTGCAGCGCGGCGGTGCCGCCCTGGTTGAGCCGCATGTCCCACACATGCATCGGCGTAAAAGTGCGCGCCGGCCCGGCCTTGCCACCGTACTCGCCGGCAATCACGCGCACGGAACCCGCATCGCCGGGCAACGGCACCGCCGGGATATCGCGGTCCAGGATGGACTGGTAGCCCGGCGCGGTCATCTTGTCGCTGGCCGGCAGGTTGACCCACAGCTGCACCATCTCCAGCGCCCCGCCGCTTTGCGTGAAGGCCGGCGAATGGAATTCCTCATGCAGGATGCCGGCACCTGCCGTCATCCACTGCACGTCGCCGGGGCCGATCACCCCGCCCTGCCCGGTCGAATCGCGATGCGCGACCTCGCCCTTGTAGACGATAGTCACGGTCTCGAAGCCGCGGTGCGGATGCTGCCCCACGCCGCGCGGGCGCTGCGTCGGCGTAAAGTCCGCCGGCCCGGCATAGTCCAGCAGCAGGAACGGGCTGAGCTGCTTGCCGTGGCTCATGTACGAGAACATCGAGCGCACCGGAAAGCCGTCTCCGACCCAGTGCGAACGGGGTGCGCTGTAGACACCCAGGATGCGCTTCATGTCGATCTCCGTAAATGCCGGACCGGACCCCGGCCGCACCATGCGGCCGGGAGACGGATGGCACTGATCCATGGAGCGATGATAGGTGTGGGGCGTCGCGCGCTGTAGTCAGCGGAATTGCGCTTCAGCGTTCCGTCATTGGAACGATGCCGAGGGCCGGCAGCCTCTTGCGCGTCATGCCCGTCCGATCTGGCGCGCCTGGCGATCGAGCAACGCGCCTCAGCGGCCCATGCGCGCGTCGTAGCTGCGCGAGATGCGCTCGAGCAGGCCGGGATCCGCCGGGTCGCTGCCGTCGAACTGCACCCGCACCGTGCCGTCCGCCTGCCGGCGCACGCTGGCCGTCACCATCCGGTTGTTGCGGGTGCCGGCCACCGTGCCGGACGAGGAATCCTCCGTGCTGATCGACACGCCCTGGTCGCGCATGGCGCCGGCAGCCGCGGCAAAGGCGCGGTCGTAGCGGCTGGGCTGCTGCCCCGGGTAGGTGGTCGGGACCACTTCCGCCGGGTAGTAAGGGTAGGGGTAGCATGCCGTCAGCACCGGCACCGCGCCGAGCATGGCAACGCCCGCCAGGATCCGGAGCACGTGCGTCACGGTGTCACCTTGGTCCAGCCCGGCCCGGGATCGAAGGTCTTGGTCGCCGCGGCCTTGCCGGCGCTGTCGGGTCCCAGGTCGCGTTCATAGACCTGGCCGTCGTGGCTGACCATGAAGCTCTTCACGCCGGTGTCGCCGTAGCGTACCGGCCAGGCCAGCACGGCAAAGCCGCCGAACAGCTTGCCATTGACGACATAGTTGTACGCGCCGCCGGGTGCGTTGGGGCCCTGGGCCGTCAGCAGCTTGTAGTGATAGCCGTAATAGCCGCCCTGCCCCGGATTGCGCTTGCCGGCCGTCAGGAAGGCGGCCCCGAGCGGGCTGTGCGGTGCGCCGTCCGACGTCGGCCAGTACAGCCCGTCCTGCTTGCCCGGCGAACTCGCAAGCTTGCCCGCGTAGGCCAGCAAGCCGTCGCCGTCATGGTCGGTCCGGGCGTATTCGCGCTGGGCGTCGTAGACCGCGAGCATGGTCTGGATCACCGCGAGTTCATTGCGGCCGATGCGGCGTATGCGCATCTCGTCGACCCCGGCACGCGTATCGAACTGCCAGCCCTTCGCTGTCTTCACCAGCGGGACTGGCAGGGTCCAGCCGTCATTACCTACGGCGATGCGGGCGCGGCTGTCGCCCTCTGGCTGGACCGCATGCGAAATCCGCCAGGCCTCGAGAAAGCGGTACCGGATGTCGGCGCCGACTGGCGGGATCAGGTCGTGGAACTTCGCGCCAAGCAGCACCTTCATGGCATCGTCGTCGCTGGTGGCGACGGCCTCGCCAAAGGCGTTCATGGCGGCCTCGGGGGTTTTGAAGGGCTTCTGCGCGTGCGCGGCGTGCATGCCGGCAACGGTCAGCGCGAGCGCAAGCGCCAGCGCGCAGGCCAGGCGGCCAGGCAGGTATCGGGCAAGGCTTAGTGGTGACGTCATGATCGAGGCTCCCTGGTCCGCTAGCGCCTGCCACCGCGTCCGCCGCCGCCGCCGCCACGACCGCCGCCACCGCTGAATCCGCCGCCGCCACGTCCACCGCCGCCGCCGCTGTAGCCGCCGCCTGCGCGGCCTCCGGCCGACTGCATGCTGGAGCGTCCGCGATCGAAGTCGCGCTGTGACGCGCCGCCGCCCACGCCCTGGAATGCGTTGTCCCGTCCGCCGCCGCCGCGGTCGGCTACGGTGGAGGCCCGTTCGCCGCCGCCCCGTGACCGATCGGCAGCCCCTGCGCGATCCGACACGCCGGCCCGGTCAGATACGCCGCCTCGATCGGAGACTCCGGCCCGGTCAGAGACCCCGCCCCGTTCGCCGCCCCGATCACCGGCCCGGTCTCCGGCGCGGTCACCCGCCCGGTCACCCGCCCGGTCTCCGGCCCGATCCCCGGCACCCGGCCGGTCCTGCCCGCCTGCCCGGTCACGCGCCGCGCGGTCGGACACGCCGGCGCCACCCTCGCGGCCCCGGAACTCATTGCGCCGGTCCGCGCCCGGCACGTCGCGGGAGAATTTCTCGCGGGTGGCATTGTCGCGGTAGGCCACGCCCTGCCGGTGGCTGGAGTCGTGCTGCCAGCGCCCGCCGGACTGTACCTTGGTACGGTCAAAGTTGCGGTCGATATTGGTGGCCCGGTTGACATTGATATTCACGTCGCCGCCACCCCAGTTGCAGTTGCCGAAGATCGCCCCGGCGGCGGCCAGCCCGACGCCCCAGGCAAAGCCCGTGGCCAGCGCGGCGCCCGGATAGTAGGCGGGATACGGCGGCCAGTAGTACGGCGGATAGGACGGATAGCCCCAGGAACCGTAGACCACGGTGGGGTTGTAGGCCGGCACGTAGATGACCTGCGGATCGGCTGGCTCGATGCGCACCACGGTCTGCACGCCCGGCGCCGCACTGGTCGCGGGCTCGACGATGACGTTCTGCTGTTCGGTGGTCTTGAGGTTGCCCGATTGCTGCGCCTTGTTGCGCAGCCGCTGCACCGCCGCCAGAACATCCTTCTCCTGGGCCAGGAAGGCGTCGCCGAGCTTCTGCGTCCAGTCGAGCTTGTCATTCATCGGTTCGAGCACCTGCGGGAAGGCCACCAGCGACTTCACGCTGACATCCCACGGCTGGTCGGCCACGGCCTTGACCGCGGCGTCGCCCTTGACCTTGGGATTGGCCTTGACCCAGCGCGCCGCGTGCACGATCTCCAGCGGATAGGTGGAGGCCATCAGCACCTGCGACAGCACGGAATCGGGATAAAGCGCGATCGGCGCGACCAGCGCCTCGAGCTCCTCCGGCTTGAAGGTGGGTGGCGGATTCTGTACGTCTTGTGCCGCGGCACCGCCCGCTCCCGCCATCAGCGTGACAAACAGCCATGCCCAGCCGCACTGAAGCAGCCGCCTGACCAGAAAGGCCATGTTCCCTCCTCGCAGCCGGTGACGTCGCCATCCACGGCGGGCTGTGCCAGCGCGTCAAGCGGGAGGATGTCTTCCTGCTGCGTGCCATGCCAGCCAATATCCGGAGCGGATTTTGCTCCATACGCGCTACGAAGGTAGTACGACAATCCCGGGAATACAACAGATTTCAAATCAATGCCTTGCAAGCACGGCGGCGGCGATTTCGATAAAAAAATTGATCGGCGTCAGGATTCAACCCCGCATGGTTTCTATCGTAAAAGCGACCCGCGTGCGCGCGCACAACGGCGGATGCTGCATGGCGGGGCATTGAAAGCGGGACGTCGACCATGCCAGAAGCCAGCACAGGAATAATCGGCTGCGCGCTTTCCTCCGCGGCACCTGCAGTACGCCCCTGATCCTCAAATAACCTGCGAGGCTGCCATGAAGCGCCGTGACTTTCTCCTGATTTCCTCCGCGTCGATTGCCGCCCTGGCTACCGGCTGCACCACCACCGGCACAGGCAGCAGCACCGATGCCGCCGCCAAGCGCCGCGAGATCGATGCCGGTGTCGATGGTGCGATGAGCCGGCTCTTTTCCTCCGCGCGCGGCGCCAACGAGCTGGCGCAGAAGGCGCAAGGCATCCTGGTGTTCCCGCGCATCCTGGCCGCCGGCTTTGTCGTCGGCGGCGAATACGGCGAAGGCGCGCTGCGTGTCGGCGGCCAGTCGGTCGCCTACTACAGGACGACGTCGGCTTCGTTCGGCCTGCAGGCCGGGGCCCAGTCCAAGGCTGTGATCCTGATGTTCATGACGCCGGACGCGCTGCAGAAATTCCAGGCCAGCAAGGGCTGGACCGCCGGCGTCGACGGTTCGATTGCCGTGGCCAAGATCGGCGCGGGCGGCGACCTGGACACCAACACCGTACGCGCGCCCATCGTGGGCTTTGTCGTCACCAACGCCGGCTTGATGGCCAACCTGTCGCTGGAAGGCACCAAGATCACGAAGCTGGAAATCTGACCGGACCCCGCGGCAACGGGACGGCGGTGGAGGAGCATCATGGCCAAGGGAAAAGGGAAGCGCCAGGACAAGGACCGGACCGACACCGAGCCGCGCGAGCCGGGCGCGGCTGGCAGCCGCGAGGAAGAGCCGGACCAGCAGCCGCGCGAGCGCATGTCAGAGAAGGCGTACCAGAAGGAACTCTTCCCGCTGCATGTCGAGCTTGTCAAGCTGCAGCAATGGGTGCAGGCAAGCGGCACCAAGGTCTGCGTGGTGTTTGAAGGCCGCGACGGTGCCGGCAAGGGCGGCACCATCAAGGCCATCACGGAGCGCGTCAGTCCGCGCGTCTTCCGCGTGGTCGCCCTGCCCGCGCCGACCGATCGCGAAAAGAGCCAGATGTACGTGCAGCGCTACCTGCCGCACCTGCCCGCCGCGGGAGAGATCGTCATCTTCGACCGGAGCTGGTACAACCGCGCCGGCGTCGAGCGCGTGATGGGATTCTGTACCGAAACGCAGGCCGAGGAGTTTCTCCGGGCCGTGCCCCTGGTCGAACGCGCCATCGTGCATTCCGGCATCATCCTGATCAAGTACTGGCTCGAGGTCAGCCCGGAAGAGCAGACCCGCCGCCTGCAGGGACGCATCCAGGACGGCCGCAAGGTATGGAAGCTCACCGACATGGACTTGCGCTCGTACAGCCGCTGGTACGACTATTCACGCGCGCGCGACGCCATGTTTGCCGCCTCCGATACCGACTATGCCCCGTGGCATGTGGCCAATTCCAATGACAAGCGCCGGGCGCGCCTGAACATCATCACGCACCTGCTGGCACAGGTCCCGTACAAGGAGATCGAGCGCAAGCCAGTCAAGCTGCCGGCCAGGCAGAAGGCGGGCGGATACCGGGAGCCGGACTATCAATATCGGTATGTGGAAGAGCGATACTAGCCGCGGTCCCCGGCTGGCAATCCCGGGCGCGTGAGCCCCCGGGCTGCCAGCATTCACTTCTTCTTGGCAGGCTCCACCGAAATCGCCATGGCCTCGGTGTACACCACCTGTACCCGATCGCCCTTCTTCACCGACTTCAGTTGTCCGGGATCCTCTACCAGCAGATCGATCTGGTTGCCCTTCGGGCCCTTGAGCGTCACGGTCTTGCTGGCAGCGTTCACCGCCACCACGTCGGCCGTCACCGTGACCTCCCTGCCGACCACCCCGCCAGGCTTGGCACCGGGCGCCGCGCGTTCTTCCGTGGCCCGCTCCGTCGCCGTGAGCGGCCCCGACGCCTTGGTCAGGCTGAGCGAGACGGCCTCCCGATACTGCGCGGTCACGACGTCGCCGACGGCAAGCTGATCGAAATTGCGCGCCTCTTCCCCCACAATCAGCTGGGTGGTTTTGCCCTTTGTCGTTTTCAGCGTCACGGTCCGGGTGCCACGGTCGATGGCGACCACAGTGGCCTTTACGGTCGCGGTGCCGGTCGCCGTCGCCTGGCCCTGCGAGCGCTGGACGTCGACCGTGGTTTCGGGTTGTGCCACCGCGGTCTGCAGCGCCAGGCCCAGGATGGCCATGCCCATCAATGCTGTTTTCTTCATGCTGTGCTCCTCTGGAATGGAAAGCTGGCCCGGGACGACGTCCCGGCCCGGCGCGGCGCCCTGGCTGTGCACGAAGCCGCACCGGCTGGCCTCATTCAATCTAGGCGAGTCCGTCCGCAGGAAATTGATCCGGGGCAAGGTTGACGGGTATCGGCCCCGGCGGCTCAGGCCACGGCCCTCTGGGGTAGCGCCCCCCCTCGGATGGGGGGTCTGGCGAGCAGGGCCTTGAGTGACTTCGGATATCCATGTCCGCCACGCTCGCTGTTCTTTGTCCTCATTTAGGTATTGAATACGTACCGTGAGGCAATCCGTACACGGCCTTCCATCCACCCGGGATGGGATAGCGCCGAGGCGGCATCCGACCCACAGGGGGTATGCAATGCTAGACGCCCATCAGTCCAGACGAGGTATTGAAGCACCATACGCCGACATGACATGGGACGGCGCGCACGCGGCCAGCGACAGTGCGATAGCGGCAGCAACAGAAAGCGCCTGCTGGCCCACAACGGCAGCCCTGCGCCGATGGAGCCAGGACGCCCCGGCCGAGGTCGACCTGGGCACGCTTCAATCCGTCATGACTTGCTGGCGCCTGGTCCGCAAAGGCGAGGCCCTGTTCCGCGCCGGCGACCGCTTCGAGAGCATCTACAAGCTGCGCTCGGGCACCGTCAAGACCGTGGTCTCCGATGCGGACGGCCATGAGCACGTCAATGGCTATTTCCTCCAGGGCGACATCCTCGGCCTGGGCGGGATCAGCACGCAAAGTCATCACTGCGATGCGACGGCGCTGGAAGACTGCGTGGCGGGCTATATCGCCTTCAGCCAGCTCGAAGCGCTCTGCCGCGAGGTCCAGTCGTTGCAGCAGGAGATCCACCGCCTGCTGAGCGCAGAGATCGTGCGCGAATCGACGCGGCTGATGCTGCTCGGCAGCCATGGCGCGGAACAGCGCGTCGCCAGCTTCCTGCTGGATGTGCGGGCACGCCTGAACGCGCGCGGCCAGGCCGGCAGCGATTTCCATCTGCGCATGACGCGGGAAGATATCGGCAGCTATCTCGGCCTGACGCTGGAAACCGTCAGCCGCACCTTCTCGCGGCTGCAGCAGGAGGGCCTGATCGCGGTGCGCGGCAAGCACGTCACGCTGGTCGATACCGAAGGGCTGGAGCGCCTGGGGCGCGGGCAGCGGCATTGCGTTTCCTGATATCTTCGCTGCCGGAAGAGATGGGACTCCTACGGCGTCTGAAACGATGATGCTTATCCCAGATCGCCTTGGCCGGTTCCTGCGTAGCGCCCGGCCCGAAGGGTTCGTGCCCGTCTACAGCCGCAGCTTGCGCGACTTCCATTCCCCGCTCTTCTCCTTGCAGTACCACCCGGTCCAGGCTTCGGTTTCGCCGGCCCGACGGAATTCACTGCGCAGTTGCCGGCACCGGTCGCCGCGGTCGTGCCGGGAATGCAATGGCGTGAAGGAACCTTCAACCTGCCGCTCGCGCGTGTCAGGCGGCAGCCTGAACGCCACCCGGGTCCCGTCGGCGCCCTGCTCCAGCGTCCTGCGAAAGACGTCGGTCAACGCAGTGACCTGCTCCGGCGTGAGCGTGCCGACGATGGTGCCGCCAAGGTAGTGGTCGAAGTAGGCAACGGCCGGCCCTGCCGCCATGGCGCCGGCCAAGCATGCGGCAAGGCATGCAAGCGCCCGCAAGACCCTGTATCGCCTGTTCATCTCGGCTCCTCCGGCACTGCCTGCCCGGAATCGGGCAAGCGCGGCAGCACCGGACCCACATGCCCGCCAGCCGCGGCCGCGGCCGCGGTCTATTCGAAGCGTTCGTTCAGCACCATCGCGTCCACCTTGCGCTGCTTCCAGAACAGGTGGTTGATGCGCGGCTGCAGGAGCCGCAGCGCGGCATCCTCGACCGCATTGAAATGCAGCGACACCGCCGGGCGGGTGCCGTCTCCCGGCAGGCGTTCGATTTCATCGAAGGCCGGGAAGCCGTAGCGACCGATGAATTCCTGGATTTCCTCGTCGGTGGTCGCCGTGTCGATATTCGTTAGCATCAGCACACTCATTGACGTCTCCTGAAGGCTCGGGATGCCAGACAGCGTGGGGTAACCGGTTCCGATGCCGCCATGAATCCGCGGGCCATCTCCCCTTCCTATCTTTAAGCTAGGCCGGATCGGAAGGCAAACTTTGATTCCCGATAAGGAACCCAGGGCAGATTCCGTCACCCGCGGAGGCTTCGATCCGGCCGGCACCGGACCGTACGTCGACGCTAGCGCCCTGCCGCGCGGTAGCGCATGGCGAATTGCCACCCCAGCTCGGCGAGCGGCACCGCCTTCCTGCCGGTCTCCACGGCATCCGCCGCGGCGGCGTTGCCGCTCCTGGCACGCTGCCCGATGCCGTGCATGATCGCCGCCAGCCGGAAAAAGTTGTAGGCGAGATAGAAGTCCCAGTGTTCGAGCGCGTGCGTGCCATTGGTCTCGCCGTACCAGCGCAGGTAGGTCGCCTCATCGGGGATGCCCAGCGCCTGCAGGTCGAGCCCGCCGATGCCGCGCCACAGGTCGGCCGGAATATGCCAGCTCATGCAGTGGTAGGCCAGGTCCGCGAGCGGGTGGCCGAGCGTGGACAGCTCCCAGTCGAGCACGCCGATGACGCGGGGCTCGGTGGGATGGAAGACGAGGTTGTCCATGCGGTAGTCGCCATGCACCACGCTGGTCTGCTCCGCGTCGGGGACGTGCTGCGGCAGCCACTCTGCCAGCGCCGCCAGCGCCTTGTTGTCGTCCATGCCGGTGTCGCGGCACTGGCCGGCCCAGCGGGCGACCTGGCGCGCCACATAGCCGCCGCTCCTGCCATAGTCCGCCAGACCTGCGGCGCGGTAGTCCACCCGGTGCAAGGCGCCGATTACGCGGTTCATCTCGCGGTAGATCGCGGCGCGCTGTCGCGGGGACTGGCCCGGCAGGGCCTGGTCATAGATCACGCGGCCCTGCAGGAACGCCATCAGGTAGAAGGGTGTGCCAAGGATCGAGGTGTCTTCGCTGTAGAGGCAGACCCGGGGCACCGGCACGTCGCTGTCGCGCAGCGCGTGCATCACGCGGTACTCGCGGTCGATGGCATGGGCGGACGACAGCAACTGCCCCGGCGGCTTGGTGCGCAGCACGTACTGCTGCGCGCCGCAGGCCAGCCGGTAGGTCGGATTGGACTGGCCGCCGGCAAGGCGCTCCAGGGTCAGTTCAGGCCGGTCGATCAGGCCTTCTGCGTGCAGCAGCGCTGCCAGGGCGGCGCTGTCGAAACCCGAACCGCCAGTGGCGGCGGGGACTGCAAGGGCTTGTTGCATCGGATCGCTCTCCTCGATTGCGGGTGGGCTCAGAGCGAGCTGACCGCGTGGCCGCCGTCCACGGGCAGCACCGTACCGGTCATGTAGTCGGAAGCATCCGAGGCCAGCAGCAGCAGCGCGCCGTCGAGCTGGCGGGGCTGGCCGAGCCGGCGCTGCGGAATGCGCCCGATCATGGCCCGGCCGCTGTCGGTGTCGAAGAAGCTGCGGTTGATGTCGGTCTCGAAATAGCCCGGCGCCAGCGCGTTGACGCGGATCCCGTGGCGCGCCCATTCCAGTGCCAGCGAGCGCGTCAGGTGGATCAGGCCCGCCTTCGCCGCGGTGTAGGCCGGGACCTGCTGCGCCACGCGCAGGCCGAGGATCGACGCGATATTGACGATGCTGCCGCCGCTGCCGGCTTCGCGCATCATCCGCGCCGCGCATTGCGCCACGCGCCAGGCGCCGTTCAGGTTGGTGTCGATCACGCCCTGCCAGGCAGCCTCCTCCACCTCCAGGGCCGGCCCGGTGGTGGCGATGCCGGCGCTGTTGACGACCACCTGGACCGGGCCGAGCTGTTGGCGCGCCGCCTCGAACGCCGCACCGACCGATGCCGGATCCCTCACGTCAAGCGCAACGACGCAGCCTTGCCCGCCCTGGCTGCGCACGTCCGCCAGCACGGCCTCGCCTTCGGCCACGCGCCGGCCCGCCAGTGCCACCTTGCAGCCGGCGCGCGCCAGCGTCTGCGCAAAATGCAGGCCCAGGCCGCCAAAGGCGCCGGTCACCAGCGCCACCTTGCCCTCCAGGTCGGCAAACAGGCCGAGGTTGCGTTCTTGCTGGTTCATTGCTTGTCTCCTCTGCAGTGGGCTCAGGCGGCCTTGAGCATGTCCTCGACCACCTTCTTGGCGTCGCCGAACACCATCATGGTCTTGTCCATGTAGAACAGCTCGTTGTCCAGCCCGGCATAGCCGGCCGCCATGGAGCGCTTGTTGACGATGATGGTCTTGGCCTTGTACGCCTCCAGGATCGGCATGCCGGCGATCGGCGACTTGGGGTCGTTCTTGGCCGCCGGGTTGACCACGTCGTTGGCGCCCAGCACCAGCACCACGTCGGCCTGGCCGAACTCGCTGTTGATGTCTTCCATCTCGAAGACCTGGTCGTACGGCACCTCGGCCTCGGCCAGCAGCACGTTCATATGGCCGGGCATGCGGCCCGCCACCGGGTGGATCGCGTATTTCACGATCACGCCTTTTTCCGTGAGCGCTTCGGTCAGCTCCTTGAGCGCGTGTTGGGCGCGCGCGACCGCCAGGCCGTAGCCCGGCACGATGATCACCGTCTCCGCATTGCCCATCAGGAAGGCGGCGTCATCGGCCGAGCCCGATTTCACGTTGCGCTGGGCCTGCCCTGCCGGCCCGCTCGCGGCTGCGGCGTCGCTGCCGAAGCCGCCCAGGATCACGTTGAAGAACGAGCGGTTCATCGCCCGGCACATGATGTACGACAGGATCGCACCGGAGGAACCCACCAGCGAACCCGCGATGATCAGCATCGGGTTGTTCAGCGAGAAGCCGATGCCCGCCGCCGCCCAGCCCGAGTACGAGTTCAGCATCGACACCACCACCGGCATGTCGGCGCCGCCGATCGGGATGATGATCAGCACGCCCAGCACGAAGGCGAGCGCCAGCATGATCAGGAACGGCATCCATGTCTGCGTCAGGAAGAACGCGATGCCGAAGCCCACCATCGCCACCGCCAGCAGCAGGTTCAGCCAGTGCTGGCCCGCAAACACCACCGGTGCGCCCTGGAACAGGCGGAACTTGTAGCGCCCTGCCAGCTTGCCGAAGGCGATCACTGAACCCGAGAAGGTGATGGCACCGACAAAGCAGCCGATGAAGAGCTCGATGCGGTTGCCCAGCGGAATGTCGTGCGATCCGGCAGCCGTGATGCCGAAGGCAGCGGGCTCCGCCACTGCCGCCACCGAAATAAACACCGCGGCCAGGCCGATCAGCGAGTGCATCGCCGCGACCAGTTCGGGCATCTTGGTCATCTGCACTTTCTTCGCCACATAGGCGCCGATGCCGCCGCCCACGACCAGCGCCGCCAGGATCAGCGCCACGCCGGTGCCCGGCGCGGACGGGTCCGCCCCGCCGGACAACAACTCGCTCTTGAGCTTGAAGATCAGCGCCACCGTGGTGAGCGCCGCCACCAGCATCCCGGCCATGCCGAAGGTATTGCCGCGCCGCGCCGTGGTCGGGTGTGAAAGCCCCTTGAGGGCCTGGATAAAGCACACAGACGCGCCCAGGTAGGACAGCGTCACCATATTCATCGACAGGCCATTCATTGCGCTACCTCCGCCAGTTTTCCGCCGGGCTGCCCCTTGGCTTCAGCCTGCGCCTTGGGTGCCTTCTTCCTGAACATCTCCAGCATGCGCTGCGTGACCAGGAAGCCGCCGAACACATTCACGGCCGCCAGCGCCACCGCCAGCGTGCCCATTGCGCGGCCAACATAGCCCTCGGTCAGGCCGGCGGCCAGCATGGCACCGACGATGATGATGGCCGAGATCGCGTTGGTCACCGCCATCAACGGCGTGTGCAGCGCGGGGGTGACCGTCCAGACCACGTGGTAGCCCACGTAGATCGCCAGTACAAAGATGATCAGGTTGATCACCGTGTGGCTAACCATTTCCATCGATATCTCCTTGATTGCCCGTTCAGCTGGCCAACGCCAGTTCTTCGCGCCGCGTCATCAGGCAGGCCGCGACGATGTCGTCGTCGGTGTTGATCACAAGCTTGCTGTCCTTGTCGATCAGCAGCTTGAGGAAGTCCAGCACATTGCGCGCGTACAACGCCGAGGCGTCCGCCGCGACCATGCTGGCCAGGTTGGTGTGTCCGACCAGCACGACGCCGTGGCGCTTGACCACTGCGTCGGCCACCGTCAGCGGGCAGTTGCCGCCCTGCGCGGCGGCCAGGTCGACCACCACCGAACCCGGCTTCATCTGTTGCACGGTCGCTTCCTGCAGCAGCACCGGCGCCTTGCGGCCGGGGATCAGTGCGGTGGTGATGACGATGTCGGCCTGGATCGCGCGCTGGTGCACCAGTTCGGCCTGGCGCTTCATCCAGTCCGGCGGCATCGGGCGCGCATAGCCGCCCACGCCCTGCGCGATCTCGCGCTCTTCGTCGGTGAGGAATGGGACGTCGAGGAACTTGCCGCCGAGCGATTCGATCTGTTCCTTGACTGCGGGGCGCACGTCGGAGGCTTCGATGACCGCGCCCAGCCGCTTGGCGGTGGCGATGGCCTGCAGGCCAGCCACGCCGGCGCCGAGGACCAGCACGCGCGCCGCCTTGACGGTGCCCGCGGCGGTCATCAGCATCGGCATGAAGCGCTGGTAGTGGTGCGCGGCCACCAGCACGGCCTTGTAGCCGGCAATGTTGGCCTGCGACGACAGCACGTCCATGCTCTGCGCGCGCGTGGTGCGGGGCGCGGCTTCCAGGGCAAAGGCGGTGATGTTCGCGGCGGACATGCGCGCGTTGTTCTCGGCATCGAAGGGATTGAGCATGCCGACCAGCACGGCGCCCGGCTTCATCTGCGCCAGCTCGGCTTCGTCCGGCGCGCGCACCTTCAGCACCAGTTGCGCGCCCAGCGCCTCGGCAGCGGTGCCGATGCGCGCGCCAGCGGCCTCATAGGCGTTGTCTGTCTGGCTGGCACGAACGCCCGCGCCAGCCTGCAATACGACCTGGTGGCCCTGTGCCACGTATTTCTTCACGGTCTCCGGCGTTGCGGCAACGCGCGCCTCCCCCGCCCGCGTCTCAGTCGGGATCCCTATCAGCATTTCAATCTCCTTTGTTCCCGTGCATTCCGTGCGTCGGGGGTGGACGGGCAACCTGTGTGCCGGGCGCCGCATGCCGGATCAACGGACAAGGCGCGGCGCCGGTTTTGGCGGTACAGCTCAGCGGGGCACTTCCCCTTCCAGCGTGACCCGGTTCAGCACGCGGTCGGCATTGCCATAGTCGTGCACGGCGTAGTGCATGGTGCAGCGGTTGTCCCACATCACCACATCGCCCTCCTGCCACATATGCCGGTAGACGTTGTCCGGCGTCACCGAGTGCTCATACAGGAAGTCGAGCAGCGGGCGGCTCTCCGCTTCGGTCATGCCTTCGATGCACTGCGCGGTGTCGGGGTGGCCGACATAGAGCGCCTTGCGCCCGGTCTCCGGGTGCGTGCGCACGATCGGGTGCACCGCGGTCGGCACCTTGTCCGAACCGGTCATCCTGGCCAGCCGCGCGCCCGAGAAGCGGGCCCGCAGCCCTTCGATCATGCGCTGCATCGCCGGCGACAGGCGGTCGTACGAGACGTACTGGCTGCACCACATGGTGTCGCCGCCGATGGGGATGGTGACCGCCGACAGGATCGAGATCTTGGGCGGCACCTCGGTATAGATCGAGTCGGAATGCCAGGCCTCGGTCGAGGCGGTCTCCTTCGGGATCTTGGTGACCTGGGCCAGTTCCGGGAACTCGGTCAGGCCCTTGAGCAGGGGGTTGCCCTGCACCGGCTTGCCCCAGCGCCGGGCGAACGCGACCTGCGCGGCCGGCTGCAGATGCTGGCCGCGGAACACCAGCACGCCATGCTCCAGGAACGCCCGGTGCAGGATCTCGAAGCTGGCGTCGTCGAGCGGCTGGTTCAGGTCGACACCGGTCACGGCTGCAGCCACGGAGCCGGTCAGCGGCTTGATCTGGATCGTCATCATGTCTCCTCTTGTCTGTCGCTTCTCTGTGTAATCAGTCGACCAGCAACACGATCTTGCCGACGTGCTGGTCTTGCTTCATGTACGCATGCGCGGCGTCGATGTCCGTCATGGCAAAGGTCCGATCGATCGGCAGGCGCACGCGGCCCGCGCGCAAAAAGGGCAGCAGGTCGCGCGCGCAGGCCTGGATGCATTCCAGCCGCTCCTGTTCCGTGCGGGTGCGGAAGGTCACGCCGATCAGCTGCAGGCGTTTGAGCCAGAGCTGCGTCAGGTCGATCTGGGCGGTCGCCGAGCCCAGCCGCGCGATGTTCACCAGGCGGCCCTTGACCGCCAGGCTTTTCATATTGGCCTCGAACACCGGGCCGCCGACGGTATCGATGATGATGTCGACGCCCTTGTTGTCGGTGGCCTGCAAGACCGCTTCGACCTGGTCGTCCTGCGAGGCGTCGATGCCGACATCCACGCCAAACTGGCTGATCTTGTCCAGCTTGGCCGCCGAGCGCGATGACGCGATCACGGGCCGGGCGCCCATCAGCGAGGCGATCTGGATCGCCGCCATCGCCACGCCGCCCGAGGCGCCGTTGACCAGCACCGACTCGCCCGCCACCAGCCGGCCGTTGGTGACCAGTGCGTCATGCGCGGTGATAAAGACGTTGGGGAACGCCGCGGCATCGATCCACGACAGGCCGTCCGGCACCGGGATCAGCGCCATCGGGTCGGCCACCACATACTCCGCCTGGCAGCCGCGGCCATGGCCCATCACGCGGTCGCCCTTGCGCCAGCCGCTGACGCCTTCGCCGACTTCCGCGATCTCGCCGGCAAACTCGACGCCGGTCGTGATCGTGTTGCCCGAGCGCAGCTCCCTCGCCTGGTTGATCTCGCCACGGTTAAGGCCCGCAGCGCGCACCCTCACCAGTACCTGCCCCGCTGCCGCCACCGGCACGGGGATATCCTGCACTTCGACCTTGCCGCCCTCGGGGCCCGGCACTACACGGACTGCCTTCACTGCTGTCTCCTTTTCCTGTCTCTCGACGTATCTCTTGCTGTGTCTGCTGCGAATACCTGTACTACGCGCCGCCCAGCGCCGTCGCGCGGATCAGCGACAACAGCTCCAGCGCCCGTTCGGCGGCAGCTTCGCCACCTGGGTAGTTGCCGCGTACGAACGGCGCCCGCGTGTCCTCGATGGCGGCCAGGGCATGCAGCGGCTTCTCCGCCGCCACCGTTAGCCGCCGGAATTCATTGACCGTCAGCAGGTAGGTGTGGAACACATCCGCCTGCGGCGGCGTCGCGCCCAGCTTGTGCAGCAAGGCATTCAGCCAGTGCGTGCCCGCCAGCATCGCGCCTTCGATGGTCATCTCGTAGTCGGCGCTGGCGCACTTCTGCAGCGATGCCTCGATGCTGCGCGCCATCGCCATGTGCTGCTCAATGTCCATGGCGGGCTCCCTCCAGGCGCGCTTCCAGCAAGTCCAGGCAGCGGCGCAGCGCGGCGTCACAACCCTCGGCAATCTCGGCGGTGGGCGCCAGCCCCTCGCGCAGGCAAGGATCGCGATAGTGCTCGATGTGCTCCATCGCTTCCATCATCTCGGCGATATCGGCAGGCACCGGCCCCTCCACTTTGGGGCGGCCGACATGCAGTACGTCGCCCAGGGGCCGGAACGCCGGCTTAAGACTGCCATCGGGCTGCGGCACCAGGTAGACGCCGGGCTGCGTTGGAAAGCGGTCGTCGTCCAGCGTGATGCCCGCCTGGTGCAGTGCTGCATTGACGGCATGGGTGCCGGCAGTCATGCCTGCCCAGAACCACAGGCCGAAATCCTGCAGCGGATCCAGCCGTGCGCGCAGGGCCTGCAGCTTCGCGATCTTCTCCTTGTGTGACATGACGTTCATGTCCGCCCTCTCCTAGGTTCACTGCGTCGATGGCTCCGGCGCTGACAACATCGCCGTTGTCATGACAATAGACAGCGGCTGGGCCGAAGTCAACAAACTTCTATATAGGACTTTTACTGTAGGAGTAGTGGTTTTCGCTGAGTCCCCCTATTTAACCTTGACTACATGCCGGTCGACTCCCTACATTTGATCTCAACACCTATACAGGAGTTGATCAATGCCCCGAGCCATCGTACTCAACCCGGCCGACAATGTGGCCACCCTGCTGGATGCCGGCCAGGCCGGCGAAGCCTGCGCGCTGGAAGGCGAGCGACAAGGCAAGCTGGTGCTGCTGCAAGACGTGCCGTTCGGCCACAAGATCTGCATCGCCGACACGGTAGAGGGAGAAACCATCCTGAAGTACGGCCAGGTGATCGGCCGCGCCAGCCGCGCGGTGCGCGCCGGCGAACACATGCACGTTCACAACATCGAGTCGGCGCGTGCCCGCGGCGACCTGCAAAAGGGGTAATGCAGATGACAACAACCTTCCTCGGATACCCGCGCGAGAACGGCGCAGTCGGCGTGCGCAACTGGGTCGCGGTGGTGTCCGTGATGGACAACTGCAATCCGGTCACCCGCACCATTGCCCGCACCGTGGGCGGTTGCATCCCGGTCACGACGCTGTTCGTGCGCGGACAGTTCGGCGTCGACCTGGATTTCGCGTTCGAGTCGCTGGCGGGCCTGGGCCGCAATCCCAATATCGCCGCGGTGCTGCTGGTGGGCCTGGAAGAATCGTCGACGGAAGAGGTCGCGCGCCGCATCCGCACCACCGGCAAGCCGGTCGAATGCGTGCACCTGCAGCCCGACGGCACGGTCGCGTGCATTGCCGAAGGTACGCGCAAGGCCACCCGGCTGTCGCTGGCCGCGTCGAAAGCGCGCCGCGTGCCGTGCCCGGTGTCGTCGCTGGTGATCGGCGTCGAGTGCGGCGGTTCCGATACCACCTCCGGGCTGAGCTGCAACCCGGTGATCGGCCGCATGGCGGACATGGTGGTCGCCGGGGGCGGCACCGTGATCATCTCCGAGACCTCGGAGTTCATCGGCGCCGAGCACCTGTTCGCCGAGCGCGCGGCCGATGGCCGGGTGCGCGAGGCCTTTGTCACGGCGGTGCGCAACATGGAAAACCTGGCGATCTCGCGCGGTGTCGACATGCGCGAGGACCAGCCTTCGCCGGACAACAAGCGCGGCGGCCTGACCACGGTCGAGGAAAAGGCGCTGGGTGCCATGGCCAAGGCCGGCACCAGCCCGCTGGTGGGCGTGCTGCGCTATGGCGAGGCACCGCAGAAGAAGGGGCTGCATTTCATGGACGCGCCGGCCGCGGCAGTGGAAAATCTGACTGCGCTAGCTGCCGGCGGATGCCAGCTCACCTTCTTCGGCACGGGAGTGGGCAATCCGATCGGCAGCATGGTGGCACCGACCGTCAAGGTGTGCGGCAACGTCAATACCCTGCGCACCATGGCCGACAACATTGACTTCGACGTCAGCGGAGTCCTGCAGAACGGGGACAAGATCGCCGACCTCGGCGAGCAGCTGTATGGCTATGCGATGGACATCGCATCCGGCACGCGGCTGACCAGCGAGGTGCTCGATATCCGGGAGACCGCGGTCAGTCGATTCGCACTGAGCCTCTGAACAACCATGACCAAACTTAGCAGCGTCTCCGACGCGATCATCCGCTCCATCGAATCCGGCGCACTGCGCGAGGGCGATCGCCTGCCCTCCGAGGGCGAGCTCGCCAGCTTCCATGGGGTCAGCGTCGGCACGATCCAGAAGGCATTGGCGCGGCTCACGCACTCTGGACTGATCACGCGCGAACAGGGACGGGGCACCTTTGTCTCCGGGACGCGCGTGGCGCCGGCGGATGTCCGTTACCTGCGCTTCCGCGATGAACAGGGCAACGAACTGCCGTCCTACGTCCACGCGCGCTCGGTGAAGCGGATCAAGCGCAAGGGACCGTGGTCGGAGTTCCTCGCCGGTGACGGCTACGTGCGCATCGAGCGCGTGATCAGCGTCGGCGGCCACTTCGACCTCTACAGCGAGTTCTGGCTGCGCGAGGAAGATTTCGCGCAACTCGGCGGGCTGGACCGCGATGCCCTGGAGAAGAACCTGCGCGAGCTGATCGGCCAGCGCCTGTCGCTGCCGACGCTGCGCGTGGACCAGTGGATCCGCTTCGGCCCGGCCCCGGCCGTGGCCGCGCAGGAACTTGGGCTCGACCCGGAGGCGCCGGCATTCATCATGGAGTTGCGTGGCTACACGCTGCGCGACCAGCCGCTCTACTACCAGTCGGTCTATGCCGCCCCGTTCGCGGAGCGCCTGATGATCGTGCGGGAGAAGTCCACATGAGTATCCGCTGGAACACCGACAGCCTTGCGCGCTGGACCGCCGCTGTCTTCGAGTCGTGCGGCGTGGCGCCCGACCACGCGACGGAAGCCGCCGCCGCGCTGGTGCGCAGCGAACTGCGCGGCTACAAGACGCATGGCCTGACGCGGGTCCCCTCCTACGTCGAACGCCTGCGTGCGGGCGATTTCAACCCGCGCCCCGAGATGTCGCACAAGGCCTTCCCGGGCGGGATCGTGCTGGACGCCGACGGCGCCATGGGCCAGATCGCGGGCCCGCGCGCCGTGCAACTGGGGCTGGAGGCGCTGCAATCGTGCGCGTCCGTGCTGGTTGCCGTGCAATCGTGCGGCCATCTCGGCGCGCTGGGCATCCCGGCGCTGCTGGCTGCCGAGGCCGGTGCCTTCTGCATGGTCGGACAGCGCACGCCGCCCATGCTGGGCATGGAAGGCTTTGCCCGCGCCGCGATCGGGCACAACCCCATCGCCTTCGGCTGCCCGTTGCCGGGCGCGGCGCCGATCGTTTTCGATGTGGCCTGCAGCGTTGCCGCACGCGGCCATATCCTGCTGGCCGCCCGTGAAGGCAAGCCGATTCCCGCGGGCTGGGCGCTCGACGCCGACGGCCACCCGACCACCGATGCGCAACGCGCGCTGGAAGGCTCGCTGCTGCCCACCGGCGGGCACAAGGGCATCGGCATCGCCATGATGGTGGAGTGCCTGGCCGGCGCCATGGCCGCCACCGCGGACGCGCTTTCTCCCGCGCGCAACACCGTCTCAGGCGCCGGCGCGGTAGGCCGCCAGGGCGGTTTTGTCTGGGTGGTCAAGCCGGACGCCTTTGCCGGCAAGGACCTGTTCGCCGACTACATGGCGCAGTGGACCGGCAATTATCTTGCCGCCGGCGGCGCCGACGCCCGGCTGCCCGGACACCGTGGCGAAGCGCTCGAACGCGAAGGCCGCGAGCAAGGCATCGTCCTGCCCGACGCGGTCGTGCGGGAACTGAGCACGCTCGGCCGGACCCTCGGCATCCCCCTCCCCGGCTAGCGCCGCTTCCGTCACCAGTATTGCCAGAGATCCGGGTGCCAACGCACGCCGGCAGCCCCCGCTCAACCCTGTTTGCCTGAAACCGCCCTTATGAATGCTCCAATACTCCCCGACGCAGCCCGGCAGGCCATGCAAGCCGTGTCGATCGACGACAAGTACGCGCTGGATGCCGGCCGTGCCTACATGAGCGGCGTGCAGGCGCTGGTACGCCTGCCGCTGTTGCAGCGCAAGCGCGACGCCGCGGCCGGCCACAACACTGCCGCCTTTATTTCTGGCTACCGCGGATCGCCCCTCGGCACCTATGACCAGGCGTTGTGGCAGGCAAAGAAGCATCTTGCCGACAACCACGTGGTCTTCAAACCCGGCGTCAACGAAGAACTCGGCGTCACGGCGGTCTGGGGCTCGCAGCAACTGGAGTTCGATGCCGCCAGCAAGCGCTACGACGGCGTGTTCGGCATCTGGTATGGCAAGGGCCCCGGCGTCGACCGCAGCGGCGATGCGCTCAAGCATGCCAACCTCGCCGGCACCTCGCCGCTGGGTGGCGTGATCGCGCTCGCCGGCGACGACCACGTCTCCAAGAGCAGCACGCTGGCCCACCAGAGCGACCACACCTTCATGGCGTGCGGGCTGCCGGTGTTCTTTCCGTCCAATGTGCAGGACATCCTCGACCTGGGCGTGCATGCCCTGGCCATGAGCCGTTTCAGCGGGCTGTGGGCCGGCATGAAGACCGTGCAGGAGGTGGTGGAATCGGGCGCCTCGGTGACCACCGACTCGGATCGCGTGCGCATCCTGCTGCCGGAAGACTTCGCCCTGCCCGACGGCGGCCTGCATATCCGCTGGCCCGACGATCCGCTCGCGGCCGAGGCGCGCATGATGGAGTTCAAGTGGCCGGCCGCGCTCGCCTATGTGCGCGCCAACCGCCTGAACCGCAACGTGATCGAGGGATCCGGCGACCGCCTCGGCATCATCGCCAGCGGCAAGGCCTACAGCGACACGCGCCAGGCCCTGCTCGACCTTGGGCTGGATGACGCCACCTGCCGCGCGCTCGGCATCCGGCTGCACAAGGTCAGCGTGGTATGGCCGCTGGAGCCTGACAGCGTGCGCGACTTTGCGCGTGGGCTGCGTGAAATCCTGGTGGTCGAGGAGAAGCGTCCCGTGATCGAGCAGCAACTCAAGGACGAGCTGTACCACTATCCGCCCGCTGCGCGCCCGGCCGTCTTCGGCAAGTTCCACCACACCGACGGCGCCGGCGGCGAATGGAGCCACCGCAAGCCGGCCGAGGACTGGCTGCTGCGCGCCAAGGCTGACCTGTCCCCGGCGCTGGTGGCCAAGGCCATCGCGCAGCGGCTCAAGGCGCTGGGCGTGCCGGCCGACGTGGCCGCGCGCATGGACCTGCGCCTGCAGGAAATCGAAACAAAGGAACGCACCACCGGCCAGGGCGATGCGCGCGCCACCGACCGCCTGCCGTGGTTCTGCCCGGGCTGCCCGCACAACACCAGCACCCGCGTGCCGGAAGGCTCGGTCGCGACGGCCGGCATCGGCTGCCACGGCATGGTGGTGTGGATGGACCGCTCGACCACTTCCTGGTCGCAGATGGGCGGCGAAGGCGTGCACTGGATGGGCCAGGCACCGTTCAGCAAGCGCACTCACATGTTCGCCAACCTGGGCGACGGCACCTACAACCACTCCGGCCTGCTGGCGGTGCGCCAGTCGATCCATGCCGGCGTGAACCTGACCTACAAGATCCTGTTCAACAGCGCCGTGGCCATGACCGGCGGCCAGCCGGTGGACGGCCAGCTCGACGTACCGGCGATGACGCGCGAACTGGCCGCCGAAGGCGCCCGGCAGATCGTCGTTGTCACGGACGAGCCGGGCAAGTACAAGGGTGTCGACAACCTCGCCGCCGGCGTCACCGTGCGCCACCGCGATGAGCTCGATACCGTGCAGCGCGAGCTGCGCGAGGTGCCCGGCGTGACCGTGATCGTCTACGACCAGGCCTGCGCCACCAAGAAGCGCCGCGAGCGCAAGCGCGGCACCATGGTCGATCCGGCGAAGCGCGTGGTCATCAACGAGCTGGTGTGCGAAGGCTGCGGCGACTGCTCCGTGCAAAGCAATTGCCTGGCCGTGCAGCCGGTGGAAACCGACTTCGGGCGCAAGCGCAAGGTCAACCAGGATACCTGCAACAAGGACTTCTCCTGCACCAAGGGCTTCTGCCCGAGCTTTGTCACGGTCGAAGGCGGCCAACTGAAGAAGCCCGCCACCACCGCGAGCGGCCGCGCCACGCCTCCGGTCATCCCGATGCCCACGCTGCCGGACGCCGGCAAGCCGCAGCGCATCGTGGTGGCGGGGATCGGCGGCACCGGCATCGTCACCATCGGCGGCGTGCTGGGCATGGCCGCCCACCTCGAAGGCAAGGGCGTGATCACCCAGGACGCGACCGGCATGGCGCAGATGGGCGGCGCCACCTGGAGCCACATCCAGATCGCCGCCAGCCCGGACGCCCTGCACGCGAGCCGCGTCGACATGGCCATGGCCGACCTGGTGATCGCCTGCGATACCGTGGTCGCGGCCAGCAAGACCTCGCTGGCCGCGATGTCGCCGGCGCGGACCTATGTGGTGCTGAACAGCCATCTCACCCCGACCGCCGCCTTTGTCCGCAATCCGGACTGGGATCCCCAGGTCGGCGAGGCCGTGGGCAGGATCGTGCAGTCCGTCGGCAAGGGCCAGCTCGCCAGCTTCGACGCCGAAGAGGTGGCGAAGCAGCTGCTCGGCCAGTCGATCTACGCCAACCTGCTGCTGCTCGGCTATGCGTGGCAGAAAGGCAAGGTACCGCTGTCGCACGCGGCCCTGATGCGCGCCATCGAGCTCAACGGCGTGCAGGTCGACAGCAACAAGGCGGCCTTCGAATGGGGCCGGCTGTGCGCCCACGATATGTCGAAGATTCCCGCGCAGCCGGCCGGCTCGCAGGTGATCCAGTTCGTGCGCAAGGTGCCGGTCGAGGAACTCATGAAGAAGCACGCCGAATTCCTGGCCGGCTACCAGAACCGGGCCTATGCGGCGCAATACGAGTCGTTCGTGGGCCGCGTGAAGGCGGCGGAATCGGTCATCGGCGGCACCCGCCTGACTGAAGCCGTGGCCCGCTCGCTGTTCAAGCTGATGGCCTATAAAGACGAATATGAGGTGGCTCGCCTGCATACCGGCGCCGCATTCCGCCAGCAGATCGCATCGATGTTCGAAGGCAAGGTCCGGCTGGTGCACCACCTGGCCCCTCCCCTGTTTGCGAGGAAGAACCAGGCCGGCGAACCGGTAAAGGGCACCTATGGCCCGTGGATGCGCACCGCGTTCGGCGTACTGGCCCGGCTCAAGGGCCTGCGCGGCACGGCATTCGATCCTTTCGGCTACACCCTGGAGCGCAAGGAGGAGCGAGCCCTGATCGGTGAATTCCGGCGCAGCGTGGAAGCCTTGCTGCCGGCACTTTCCGCGCACAACCTCGACCTGGCGCTGGAGATTGCCCGACTGCCGCAGGAGATCCGCGGCTACGGCCATGTCAAGGCGCGCAACCTGGCGGCCACGCGCACGCGGTGGGAGCGGCTGATGGGGCAATGGCAGCAAGGGGGCGCGCAGCCGGGAAAAATCAAAGCCACTGAAGCGGCATAAACCAGAGACTGAACCAACGAAGGCCCCGTCACCTTCACCGGGGCCCGTCAAAGACAGCGAGGAGACAAGAGATGAAATCCGTACTGAACCGTTTTGGCCGTACCCTGGGCGCGATCGCACTGGCTGCCTGCGCCACCAGCGCGCTGGCACAAGGCGGATACCCCAACCGGCCCATCCGCATCATCGTGCCCTGGCCGGCGGGCGGCGGCGTCGATGCGGTCACCCGCACGGTGGCCGAGAAGATGACGGCCAGCCTCGGCCAGCAAGTGGTGGTCGACAACCGGCCCGGGGCGACCGGCAATATCGGCGCCGGCATGGGCGCCAAGGCGGCGCCGGATGGCTACACGCTGCTGGTCGCCAGCGCGCCGATGGCGATCAATGCCAGCCTGCACAAGAACCTGCCCTTCGACATGGGCAAGGACTTCGCGCCGCTGGGACTGATGGCAAGCTCGCCGTACATGCTGGTGGTCAACCCGTCCGTGGGCGGCTCGGTCAAGGAGCTGGTGGCGCGTGCCAAGGCGGAGCCCGGCAAGCTCAGCTATGCATCGGTCGGCCCGGGCACCCAGCAGAACGTGATCAGCGAGGTGTTCAAGGAAACCGCCCATGTCAACATCGTGCACGCGCCGTACAAGGGCGGACCGCAGGCGCTGACCGACATGGTGGGCGGCCATATCCAGATGATGTTCCATGGCGTGCCGGCGGTGATGCCGTTCGTCAAGGGCGGGCAGCTCAAGGGCATCGCCGTGGCCAGCAAGCAGCGGCTGCCGTTGTTCCCCGACGTGCCGACCATGGCGGAAGCCGGCTTCCCCGGCATCGAGGCCAGCGAATGGTATGGCCTGGTGGCGCCTGCCGGCACGCCCAAGGAGATCGTTGCGCTGCTGGGCAAGGAGATCGACAAGGCCCTGAATGCGCCGGGCGTGCGCCAGCAGCTGCTCAGCAAGGGCTATGAGCCGGCCGGCCAGAGCTCTCCGGACCAGTTTGCGAGCTTCATGGCGGCAGAGCAGAAGAGATGGGCGCTCGCCATCAAGCAGACCGGGTTCCGGCTGGAGTAGCCGGCGCGCGGCGCAACCAGCCTGGGCCGCGCCCCCGCGCGGCTTCAGGCTGGTTCGCCGAGATAGTCATCCACCGCACTGCCCACCGTGGGGTGGAAGTTCTTGTCGCCAATCGCTTCCATCAGCTCGAAGCGCTTGAGCTTGTCGCGCACCGGGTCCTTCATCTCGGCAAAATGCAGGGCGATGCCGCGCTCGCGCAGGGTGTGGCTCAGTTCGCGCAGCATGTCGGCCGAGGTGACGTCGACACTGGTCACCGGCTCGGCTGCCACCACGACCCTGCGCACGGGTGTCGGCGATTCGTCGATCGCTTCGATCAGGCGCTCCTGGAACAGCTCGGCATTGGCGAAAAACAGCGGCGCATCCCAGCGGAACAGCAGCAGCCCGTCGATGCGCTCGGCATCAGGGTAGCGCTTGGTGTCGTGGTATCCCCGCAGGCCCTCGACGCGGCCGAGCACGGCATAGTGTGGCCGCCAGCCGTCCCACAGGAATTCGATCACTGCAAGGACCACGGCCAGGATGATCCCCGGGATCGCCCCGAACACGGCGACCGCGGCGAAGCAGACCATCGACAGCCAGAACTCCCACTGCTGGATGCGGTAGATGCGCTTCAGGTCCGCGAACTCGAACAGGCCTATGGCCGCCGCGATCACCACCGCGGCCAGTGCGCTGTTTGGCAGGTACTGCAGCAGGTTGGGCGCGAACATCAGCAGCAGCGCCACGGCCAGTGCGCCCACGACACCGGTGAGCTGGGTCTTCGCGCCCGCGGCTTCGGCCACCGGCGTACGGGACGCGCTGCTGCTGATCGGAAAGCCCTGGAAGAATCCCGCGGCCAGGTTGGCGGCGCCCAGGCCGACCATTTCCTGGTTCGGGTCGACGCGGGTGTTGGTGCGGGCGGCAAAGGTGCGCGACAGCACGCTGGTATCCGCGAACGAGATCAGCGCGACGGCAATGCCGCCCAGCAGGATCGCCACCAAGTCCGCACCGCTCACCCAGGGCACGACAAAGCCCGGCAGGCCTTGCGGGGTCTTGCCCAGCACTTTCACGCCGGCCTGGTCCAGGTTGAACAGGCTGACGGCCAGCGTGGCCAGGACCACGGCAATCAGGATGCCGGGCACGCGCTCGAAGCGCTTCAGGAACAGGATCAGCACCAGGCTGCCGGCGCCAACCGCGAAGCTGTACCAGTTGGTTTGCCCGGCCAGGATCGCGCTGC
This sequence comes from Ralstonia pickettii DTP0602, assembly GCA_000471925.1. Taxonomy (NCBI): domain Bacteria; kingdom Pseudomonadati; phylum Pseudomonadota; class Betaproteobacteria; order Burkholderiales; family Burkholderiaceae; genus Ralstonia; species Ralstonia pickettii. The sequence goes on along the minus strand of CP006667.1, from coordinate 1,313,610 downwards.
CCAGGTTGAGCATGTCCCGCAGCGGACCGCCTTCTTCCAGCTTGATGGCGAACAGCTTCGGCAGCTGGCTGACCAGCACGGTGAGCGCGATCCCGTTCATATAGCCATAGCGGATCGGCTTGGACAGCAGTTCGGTAATGAAGCCCAGGCGCATCAGTCCCATCACGATGCAGACCACGCCCGACACGATCGCCATCATGCTGGCCACCATGATGGCGCGCCCCGGATCGCCACCGGAGACCTGCAACACCACCGCCAGGATCGGCGCCGCCAGGGCCGAATCCGGGCCCAGCACGAGGATCCGGCTCGGGCCAAGCATGGCATACACCAGCAGCGGGATCATGGTGGCGTAGAGCCCGTAGACACCGGGCACGCCGGAGGCTTCGGCGTAGGCGATGCCGACCGGCACCAGCATGGTCGTGAGCACCAGCCCGGCGGCGAGGTCTTTCGGCAGCCAGGCCGGCTGATAGTTCTTCAACACCAGCAGTCCCGGGAGCCAGCGCAACCATCCGGGTGCCTTGTTGACTTCGCGCTGCGCGGCGGGGGTCAGGTTCTGGGGCTGCATGGTTCGGGTTCTGCCCTTCGGGGCAAGGGGTTATGCATCGACTATAGGAGGTGGCGCTTCGATAAATATGCGTCGGGATAAAGAAAAAATGAATCGGCTTGCGCTTGCGACGCCGGGCCGAGCACGCCGTAAAGCCCTTCCATGTTGCGTTGCAACACCCTTCCTCATGGTGCCATGCGTCCTGCGCCGGCTTCGCGCGCCGACAGGCGGAGCCATTAGTTTCTGACAATCCCGTGATGGGCACATATGATGGTTGTCGGGTGGGCGCGCCCGTTATCCGTCCCCGGGGAGAGAACGATGCCGATATCCAAGAGATGCCTGGCAACCGGCCTGCTGGTGCTGGGCTGTACCTCGGCTGCGCTGGCGCAGCGCGCATCGACCGAGGGTGCCGCGAGCGCCATATCGGATGCCGTTCAGGGCGGGACCAATCCCTATCGCGCCCCGGCGGCCGTCACCCAGGATCCCGAAGAGGCCGCACGCGTGAAGTGCGAGGAACTGAAGGAGCAGTACAACGCCACATCCAAAAGGCGTTCGTACCATTCCGGCCCAGGCACGCAGAACGCGCAGGGCCGCACCATTCCCAAGATCGAACGCGACAAGACGCGCAAGCAACTGCAGCAGGTGTATCGCGACAATTGCACGTAGCCAGGGAGAGACTGCCGGGGAGGCACTCAATGCCCCACGTGCGTATAGAGCTTGTTGACGATGACCCACTGTCCGCCGGTGTTCAGCAGCGACAGGAAGTTGTAGTAGTTGAAGTCGCCCACCCGCACCCGCACCTTGGCTGACGCCACCCTGCCGATCACTTCGACCGAGAGCACCGACATGCCGTAGGGCTCGTTCTGCGAAGCCGGGCTCCTGCGCGACGCCACGCCTTGCAGATAGGCGTTCACCGGTTTGTGCACGATCTCGCCGCGGACCTCGGCAAACAGTTGCGCATCCGGATGGAAGGTGGACCTGAGCGCGGCGGCGTCGCCGTCGTAGATCGCATCGAGATACACCTGGAGTTGTTGCAGGACCTGCTGGTGCGCATTGCCAACCGGTTCCTGCGCCGTGGATGCCGACATGGTTTGTTCTCCGTTTGCGATGACGGAGCGGCGCCAGGCCGCTCCCGGATTCGCTTACTGGTTGCGCCCGCGCAGCAGCGTGGTGGCGATCTCGGCAATGTGCCGGCCCTGGAAGCGCGCTCCGGCGAGTTCGTTCTCGCTCGGCTGCCGCGAACCGTCGGCACCGGCCAGCGTGGTGGCGCCATACGGCGCGCCACCAGTGACCTCGTCCATGCGCGTCAGGCCGCTGAACGAGTACGGCAGGCCCACCGTGATCATGCCGTGGTGCATCAGGCTGGTCAGGATCGAAAACAGCGTCGTTTCCGCGCCGCCGTGCTGGCTCGCCGTGGAGACGAAGGCGCCGCCGACCTTGCCGACCAGCTTGCCGCCCGCCCACAGCGCACCGGTCTGGTCGAGGAAGTTGGCCACCTGTGCCGATACCCGTCCGAAGCGCGTCGGCGTGCCGATGATGATGGCGTCATAGTCCGCCAGTTCTTCCGGCCGCGCGACCGGCGCGGCCTGCTCCAGCTTGGCGCCGGCGTCGCGGGCGACTTCCGGCGGCATCAGTTCGGGGACGCGCTTGACGCTGACTTCGGCGCCGGCACTGCGGGCACCCTCACCGATGGCGTTGGCAAGGTGTTCGGTATGGCCGTACGTCGAGTAGTACAGCACCAGGACTTTCGCTTTCATTTCAATTTCCTTTGCAGCGCTCGCCTGGCCGAAGCCGTTGACGAGCAGACGTTTGATGAGTTGGATCATGTTGCCTATCGGTTCTCGCGCCGAAGCAGCGCTTGGAAGCAATGTAGGGGGCCGGCCGGCGCGGATAAACCGTGCGGGTGGAACATGTGGCCATACACCGTGTAACAAGCTTCGGCGCGAGCGGGCGGCCGATGGCGCGCAAGCCAGGCGCGCACGGCAAAGGCAGAGACGTCCTAGAATGTCAGCAAATCAAGGTGCCGGCCTTGTGCATCCGCGATGGACCGCAGCCAGCCGGCAACCGTCATGACACGGTGTCACAGACCATGAAGCGCCAATTCGACGACCTGCAGTTGGGCAGCATTGAACTGTTCTGCCTGGCGGCGGAACTCAGCAGTTTTACGGCGGCAGCGGTTGCGGCAGGCGTGACGCCGGCCGCCGTCAGCCGCAGCGTCTCGCGGCTGGAAGAACGCCTGGGCGTGCGCTTGTTCGTGCGCACCACGCGGCAGATCCGGCTGACCGATGAAGGCAGGTCCTATTACGAGCAAAGCCGCACCGCGCTGGCGCAGCTGGTCGACGCCGAACGGCAGATCAGCGGCCAGCACGCCACGCCCGCCGGGCGCCTGCGCATCAGCCTGCCGACGCCCTATGCGCACTACCGGGTGCTGCCGGTGCTGCCCGCGTTCCGCGAGCGCTATCCCGAGGTCGAGATCGACGTGCATATCAGCAACCGCAACGTCGACTTCGCCGATGACACCTACGACCTGTCGGTGCGCGGCCGCGCGCCGGACGATTCGACGCTGATTGCGCGCAAGCTGGAAGACGCGGAGATGGTGGTGGTGGCGACGCCGGCCTACCTGCGCCGGCACGGCACGCCGCAGACGCTGGAAGCACTGCATGCGCACGAGTGCATCCAGTTCGAGCGCCCGAGCAGCGGCCGCCGGCTGCCGTGGACCTTCCGGCTGGAGGGCGAAGAAATCGAGATCGCGACGACCGGCTCCTATGCCACGTCGGAAGACGCGCTCGGCGGCGCGACACTGGCACGGGCCGGCGCCGGCCTGTTCCAGACCTACCGCTTCGTCGTGGAACAGGACCTGCGCGAGGGCTCGCTGGTGGAGGTGCTGCAGCAGTTCGGCGGCAATACCCGGCCCTTTGTCCTGCTCTATCCGCACGCGCGCCACGTCTCGCGGCGCGTGCGCGCCTTTGTCGATTTCCTGGTGGAGAAATTCGCCGAGTAGGCGCGCGTGCCGCTGATGGGCCGGAGGACCGCGCTCAGTCCCTGACCTGTGCGATCACCACCAGGATCACCGCCGCATTGCCTGGCTGCTGCGCCGGCGCGTACGCGGCGCGCGCATGCCCGGCCTTGTCGCCGAGCACGTCGGCAAACAGGTCCGACGCCCCGTCCAGCACCGCGGGCTGGTCGAAAGAGCCCGGCGCACTGCTGATATGGCCCTCGACCCGCACGATGTGGTCGAGGCGCTCAAACCCGCCCAGGTGGGCATCGATCTGCGCCAGGACGTTGAGCGCCGCCAGCTGCGCCGCCTGCTTGCCCTGCTCGACCGTCAGGTCCTTGCCGACCTGCCCCCGCCAGACCACCTTGCCGTCCTGTAGCGGCAACTGCCCCGAGATAAACAACAGGTCGCCGGCACGGCTGACGGCCGTATAGCTGCCCAGCGGTTGCGGCGGCGGCGGCAGCTTCAGCCCACGTGCAGCCAGTTTCGATTCGACGGACATGATGACTCCTGGTTGGCGCAATGTTCCGGTTTGCGGGGATTCGGTTCACTGGCTCGCGGCGCTCAGTGCCGCCGTGTGCCGTGGATCGAACTATAGAAAGCGGTGCCAGGCCGATAAACCCGCCGAGGCGAACATGAATTGATACATGGGGGAACAAGTGCGGCGCGCGCCGCGCTTCGCGGGTGCCGCTCCCTGCCTCTGAAGCCGTGCAAGCGGCTGATTCGCCGCCATTTCCTCCTTGTACGGCCTATTCGCTATCAAATTCATAGCAAAAATCTAATCACTGGCGATTGCCTTCAAAGTGGATCTGACCGCTTAAATTTCCGTGTTTTAGCAGGTTCATTCCAAAAGCTTACCTTGACACTATGATTTTCATACGTATATCCTGTAACCACGAGAAACAAAGCGCCGGTCCCTTCCCCCTTCCCAGCCAATGCCCGGACCGCTCGCCGACGCAGCCAAACGCAACATGGAGTACAGCAGGATGAATCCCAAACCTCGACGTGCGCTGATCGCCGTTGCCATCGTGGCAATTACCGGCGTGGGCGTCGCCACCTCGCTGCTGCGCCCCGGCCAGGGCGCGCAAGCCCAGGCCAGCACGCCACCGCCCGCCCCCGCCGTGGAAGTGGCAGCCGCGGTCGGGCAGACCATCACCGAATGGGATGAATTCTCCGGCCGGCTCGAAGCCGTCGAGCGTGTGGAAATCCGGCCGCGCGTCTCTGGCACGATCGAAGCGGTGCATTTCCGCGACGGCGCGATCGTGAAGAAGGGCGATCCCCTGTTCACGATCGACCCGCGGCCGTATGCGGCGGAAGTGGCGCGCGCGGAAGCCGCCCTTGCGGCGGCACAGGTACGGGCCTCGCATGCCCAGAGCGAGAAGGTGCGCGCGCAGCGCCTGCTCGACGACAACGCGATCTCGCGCCGTGAATTCGACGAACGCATCAACGCCGCCAGCGAGACTTCGGCCGACGTGCGCGGCGCGCAAGCGGCGCTGGAAGCTGCACGGCTGAACCTGGGCTACACCCGTATCGTGGCGCCGGTCGCGGGCAAGGTATCGCGTGCGGAGATCACCGTGGGCAACCTGGTGGCCGCGGGCGCCGCGGCGCCGCCGCTGACCACGTTGGTGTCGGTCTCGCCGGTGTATGCGGCCTTCGAAGTCGACGAGCAGAGCTACCTGCGCTACACCGCGCCGGGCGCCGCCGGCGGCAAGGACGGGCTGCCGGTGTACCTGGGCCTGGCCGACGAGGACGGCCATCCGCACCAGGGCAAGATCCAGTCGGTGGACAACCGCCTCGATCCGCGCAGCGGCACGATCCGCGTGCGCGCGGTCTTCGACAACGAAGACGGCCGCCTGTTGCCGGGCCTGTACGGCAAGGTCAGGCTCGGTGGCGGCGCGCCCCGTCCGGCCGTGCTGGTCAACGATCGCGCGATCGGTACCGACCAGGGCAAGAAGTTCGTGCTGGTCGCCGACAAGGCCAACAAGCTCGCGTATCGCGAAGTGGAGCTGGGGCCGACGCATGAAGGCCTGCGCGTGATCCGCAAGGGCCTGGCGTCGGGCGAGACCATCGTCGTCAATGGCCTGCAGCGTGTAAGACCAGGCGATACGGTGGTGCCGAAGAGCGTGGCGATGGCTTATCGCCGCGAGCTGGAACCGCGCGGCGTTGCGCCGGATCGCAGGCAGGCTGCGCAACCGCAAGCCGACAAGCCCAGCGTGAGCTGAGCCCAGCCAGCCCCCCAGACAATCTTCCCCACTATTCAGCAGATGGCGTTCGCTCCGGCGGACCGCCAGGGGCACCGCTTCCGCCGAGGCCAAGATGAATCTCTCGAAATTCTTTATCGATCGCCCGATCTTCGCGGGCGTGCTGTCGGTGCTGATCTTCCTGATCGGCGCCATCTCGGTGTTCAAATTGCCGATCTCGGAGTACCCGGAAGTGGTCCCGCCCTCGGTGGTGGTGCGCGCGCAGTTCCCCGGCGCCAACCCCAAGGTGATCGCCGAAACCGTCGCCACGCCGCTGGAAGAGCAGATCAACGGCGTCGAGGACATGCTCTACATGTCCTCGCAGGCCAACAGCGACGGCAACCTGACGCTGACGGTGACCTTCAAGCTTGGCACCGATCCGGACAAGGCCCAGCAGCTGGTGCAGAACCGCGTCGCGCAGGCCGAGCCGCGCCTGCCTGAAGACGTGCGCCGCCTGGGCATCACCACGGTCAAGAGCTCCCCGGACCTGACCATGGTCGTCCACCTGGTCTCGCCCAACGACCGCTACGACATGACGTACCTGCGCAACTACGCGGTGATCAACGTCAAGGACCGCCTGGCCCGGATCCAGGGCGTGGGCCTGGTCAAGCTGTTCGGCTCCGGCGACTACTCGATGCGGGTGTGGCTGAACCCGGAAAAGCTCGCCGAGCGGCACCTGGCCGCTTCGGACGTGGTCAAGGCCATCCGCGAGCAGAACGTGCAGGTAGCGGCCGGGGTGATCGGGCAATCGCCGTCGCTGCCCGGCACCGACCTGCAGCTGTCGGTGAACGCGCAGGGCCGCCTGCAGACCGTGGAGGAGTTCGGCGACATCATCGTCAAGACCTCGGCGGACGGTGCGGTGACCTACCTCAAGGACATCGCGCGCATCGAGCTCGGTGCGTCGGAGTACGCGCTGCGCTCCCTGCTCGACAACCAGTCCGCGGTGGGCCTGCCGATCTTCCAGTCACCGGGCTCGAACGCGCTGCAGATCTCGGCGGACGTGCGCAAGACGATGGAGGAGCTGAAGCAGAACTTCCCGGAGGGCCTCGACTACCGCATCGCGTACGACCCCACCCAGTTCGTCCAGCACAGCATCGATGCGGTGGTGCATACGCTGTTCGAGGCCATCGCGCTGGTGGTGCTGGTGGTGATCCTGTTTCTGCAGACCTGGCGCGCGTCGATCATTCCGCTGCTAGCGGTGCCGGTGTCGATCGTCGGCACCTTTGGCCTGATGCATGCGTTCGGCTTCTCGATCAATGCGCTGTCGCTGTTCGGGCTGGTGCTGGCGATCGGGATCGTGGTCGATGACGCGATCGTGGTGGTCGAGAACGTCGAGCGCAATATCGAGGAGGGGCTGACACCGAAGGAAGCCACCTACAAGGCCATGCGCGAGGTCAGCGGCCCCATCATCGCCATCGCGCTGACGCTGATCGCCGTGTTCGTGCCGCTGGCCTTCATGACCGGCCTGACCGGCCAGTTCTACAAGCAGTTCGCGCTGACGATCTCGATCTCGACCATTATCTCGGCGTTCAACTCGCTGACGCTGTCGCCGGCGCTGGCGGCACTGCTGCTACGCAGCCACGACGCGCCCAAGGACTGGCTGTCGCGCTGGATGGACCGTGTGTTTGGCGGCTTCTTCAAGCGCTTCAACCACTTCTTCGGCCGCAGTGCCGAAAGCTATGGCCGCGGCGTGAAGGGGGTGATCCGTCGCAAGGGTTCGGTGTTCGGCGTCTACGCGGTGATGCTGGCGCTGACCTGGGGCGTGTTCCAGCTGGTGCCCAAGGGCTTCGTGCCGGCGCAGGACAAGCAGTACCTGGTCAGCTTTGCCAGGCTGCCGGATGGCGCCACGCTGGACCGCACCGAGGACGTGATCCGCCGCATGTCGGAGACCGCACTCAAGCATCCGGGCGTGGAATCGGCGGTGGCTTTCCCGGGCCTGTCGATCAACGGCTTCACCAACAGCCCGAACGCGGGCATCCTGTTCGTCTCGCTCAAGCCGTTCGACGAGCGCAAGAGCAAGGAACTGTCCGGCAAGGCGATCGCGGCCAGCCTGAACAAGCAGTTTGCGTCGATCCAGGATGCGTATATCGGCGTGTTTCCTCCGCCGCCCGTGCAGGGCCTCGGTACCATCGGCGGCTTCAAGATGATCATCGAGGATCGCGCCGCACTCGGCTATGACGCGCTCTTCGATGCGACCAAGGCATACCTGGCCAAGGCGCGTGCCACGCCCGAGCTGGCCGGTGTCTTCAGCAACTACCAGATCAACGTGCCGCAGCTCGACGTGCAGCTCGACCGGACCAAGGCCAAGCAGCTTGGCGTGCCCGTGACCGATGTGTTCGACACGCTGCAGACCTACCTGGGCTCGGCCTATGTCAACGACTTCAACAAGTTCGGCCGGACCTACCAGGTACGGGTGCAGGCGGACGCCCAGTTCCGCCAGCACGCCGAGGACATCCTGCAGCTGAAGACCCGCAGCGCGAATGGCGACATGGTGCCGCTGTCATCGCTGGTCAGGGTGAAGCAGAGCTTTGGCCCGGACAGCGTGATCCGCTACAACGCCTTCACCGCGGCCGACATCAACGGCGGTCCGGCGCCCGGCTTTTCGTCGGGCCAGGCGCAGGCGGCCGCCGAGCGGATCGCCGCCGAGACGCTGCCCAAGGGCATCGGCTTCGAATGGACCGAGCTGACCTACCAGGACATCCTGGCTGGCAACGCGGGCGTGTGGATCTTCCCGCTGTGCGTGTTGCTGGTGTTCCTGGTGCTCGCCGCGCAGTACGAGAGCCTGACGCTGCCGCTGGCGGTAATCCTGATCGTGCCGATGAGCTTGCTGGCTGCCATTAGCGGGGTGTGGCTCACGCGTGGCGACAACAATATCTTCACGCAGATCGGTTTCATCGTGCTGGTCGGGTTGTCGGCAAAGAACGCGATCCTGATCGTCGAGTTCGCCCGTGAACTGGAGCAACACGGCCGCACCATCGTGCAGGCCGCGATCGAAGCCAGCCGCCTGCGCCTGCGCCCGATCCTGATGACCTCGTTCGCCTTCATCATGGGTGTGGTGCCGCTGGTGGTCTCGAGCGGTGCCGGCTCCGAGATGCGCCATGCAATGGGCGTGGCCGTGTTCGCCGGCATGCTCGGCGTGACCTTCTTCGGGCTGTTCCTGACACCGGTGTTCTACGTGGCGCTGCGGCTGCTGGCCACGCGCGGCCAGCGCCGCCAGGCGCGCGTCCAGGAAGCGTTGGCCGGGCAAGCCGTGGCGTCTGCGGAGTAAGGGTGGACAACATGGACAACGTAATGAAGCAATACCTGCCGAAGCTGGCAACCCTGGCCGCCGTACTGGTGCTGGCCGGCTGCTCGCTGGCCCCGACCTACAAGGTGCCCGAGACCGCCACGGCCCCGGCGTTCAAGGAAGCCGAGGCCGCCGCCGCGGAAGGCGCGCAATGGAAGACCGCCACGCCGGCCGAAGGCCAGCAGCGCGGGGAATGGTGGAAGGCTTTCGGCGAAGCCGATCTTGACCGCCTGATCGAAGCCGCCGGCACCTACAACCAGGACGTGGCCGCCGCCGCGGCACGGCTGAAGCAGGCGCGGGCCTTCACCGGCGCGACGGAAGCGGACCTGTACCCGCAGCTGAGCCTTGGCCTCGATCCGACGCGCTCGCAGCCGTCGGCGGCATCGCGCGGCCTGCCCGATGGCACGCCCGTGCGCCCGCAGACCGTGCTCAAGGCGCGCGCATTTGCCGCCTATGAGCTTGACCTGTTCGGCCGCGTGGCAAGCAGCGTCAACGCGGCACGCGCCGAAGGCGAAGCTGCCGAGGACCTGTATCGCTCCGTGCAGCTGGCGCTGCAGGCCGACACCGCGCAGGCGTACTTCGCGCTGCGCACGCTCGACAGCGAGCGCGAACTGCTCAAGGCGACCATCCGGCTGCGCGAGGATGCGCTGTCGCTGCTGAAGAAGCGGTACGACGCCGGCGAAACCACCGACCTGGACCCGGCCCGCGCTGAAGCCGAACTCGGCAACGCTCGCGCCGACCTGGCCGGCATCGAGCGCCGCCGCGCCAACCAGGAACATGCGCTGGCCGTGCTGACGGGCGTGGCCCCCGCGCAGTTCGCGCTGGCCGCGCGCCCGCTCGATACCGAGCCCGTGGCGATTCCGGCGGGCCTGCCGTCGGAACTGCTCGAGCGCCGTCCCGACATCGCCGCGGCCGAGCGCCAGATGGCCGCGGCCAATGCCACCATCGGCGTGGCCAAGGCCGCGTTCTTCCCGCGCATTACGCTGACCGGGCTGTTCGGCTTCGAGTCGGCGGATCTCTCGAACCTGTTCAAGTGGTCGTCGCGCACCTGGCTGCTCGGACCGCTGGTCGGTTCCACCATCGCCCAGACCCTGTTCGACGGCGGCCGCAACCGCGCCAACCTGGCGGGCGCGCGCGCCGCGCACGAGGAAAGCGTCGCGCGTTACCGCCAGAGCGTGCTGGTGGCCTTCCGCGAGGTCGAGGACAGCCTGGCCGATGTGCGCTGGCTGAGCCAGCAAGGCACTGCGCTCGACAGCGCACTGGCCGGCGCGAAACGTGCGCAACGCATCTCGCGCAGCCGCTATGACGCAGGTGCCGTCGACTACCTGACCGTGATCGACGCGGACCGCACGGTGCTGCAGGCGCAACGCGAGGCCAACCAGGTCGCCGGGTTGCGGGCAGCCGCGACCGTGTCGCTGGTGCGCAGCCTTGGTGGCGGCTGGGGGACGCCGCCGGAGGCGGTAGCAAGGCAGTAAGCAAGCCTGGCGTGGAACGCGCTGCAGGCTGTTCCACGCACAGGCCCCGCAAGACTAAGCGGTGCTGCTTGACGCCATCGTTCACCCGACTGAACAATGAACGATGCGCTACGAAAAACTCGACACCCTCTGGCCCCAGCTGCACAGCCTGATCAAGCTGAGCGAGGCTGGCAGTTTCACCGCGGCCGCGGTCCAGCTCGGCATCAGCAAAGGGGCCATGAGCCTGCGCATCTCGGAGCTCGAGCGTGCCGCCGGCGTTGCGCTGGTGCAGCGCACCACCCGGAGCGTGCGCCTGACGGAGGCCGGCCAGAAGCTGGTCGACGCCACGCGGGCCTCGTTTGAAACCATCGAGCAAGGCTTCAGCGATGTGACCGATGCCATCGGCCACCCGCGCGGCCTGGTGCGCGTGACGGCTCCGGTGGCGCTGGGCCGGCAACAGCTGGTGCCGCGCCTGCCGGCCTTCCTCGATGCGCACCCGCAGGTGCGGATCGAGATCGAACTCTCCGACAGTTTTGCTTCGCTGGCCCGGGAAGGCTTCGACCTCGCCGTGCGGCACGCCTCGACCGCGCCGGATACGCATATTGCCTGGACCCTGTGCCGCACGCAGGCCGTGCTGGTAGCGTCGCGCGCCTACCTGCGCAGGGCCGGCAATCCCCAGTCACCCGCCGACCTGGCGGAGCACAATTGCCTGCACTACTTCCGCCGCGGCGAGCAGCCGAGCTGGAGCTTCGTGCCCACCCGTGGCGCCGCCAGCCGGCAGAGCGTCGGCATTCACGGCAGCTTCGCGGCGAACAACAGCGAGGCGTTGCGGGACGCCGCGCTGAACGGCCTGGGCATCGCCCTGGTCCCCGACTTCACTGCGCAGGCCGACCTGGCGAGCGGCAAGCTGGTCAGGGTCTTGCCAGGATGGCGGGCCGCCGGCGCATTTGGCGATTTTATCTTTGCGATCCGGCCTTACAGCCCGTTTGTGCCGCGGGCCGTGCGCAGTTTTGTCGACTACCTGAAGCAGACGATGAAGGACGGTTTTTCGGTCAGCGCCTAGCGGGGCGCTGCCGGCCGGATGCCAGCGCTCCCGCGCGCGGCGCCGCGGAGCCTTGACTTTTCGTTCTCAAAAAATAATACTTATCTTAACATCATTCCCATAACGAGAACGACACTTAGTGTCGTACCTAGCGTGGATCTAGCCGAACTTGAGATCTTCCGGACCGTAGCACGCGAACAGAGCATTACCCGGGCCGCCCGGGCGCTTGAACGCGTGCAGTCGAACGTCACGACCCGTGTGAAGCAGCTCGAAGAGAGCCTTGGCGTCACCCTGTTCGAACGCGACAGCAAGAAGATGACCCTGACGCCGGAGGGACACCGGCTGCTCGGCTATGCGGAGCAACTGCTGGCCCTGGCGGAAGAGGCACGCCAGTCGATGCGCGCCAATGCACCGACCGGCGTCCTGCGCGTCGGGTCGATGGAGAGCTCCGCGGCGACGATGCTGCCAAAGCCGCTCGGGCGTTTCCATGCGGCGTGGCCGGAGGTCGAACTGAAAGTTTCAACGGGCACGACGCAGGCCCTGGTCGACGGCGTGCTCAGCCACGCGCTCGATTGCGCGGTCGTGGCCCACCCAGGCTCGGCGGCGCCGCGCAACCTCGATATCGCCGAACTCGGCGAGGGACTCCACGGCATCTTCCTGCAGACCGAGGAACTGGTCCTGGTGCTGCCCGCCAGCCACCCGAAGGTGCGCCGGCCGCAAGACGTGAACCTGCGGTTTCTCGCGGCCTTCGCGCGCGGCTGCACCTACCGGCAATGTGCCGAGGACTGGCTGCAGCAAGCCGGCGACGATATCCGCCGCCAGCTTTCCGTCGTGGAAATGCCCTCTTATCACGCCATCCTGGCCTACGTGTCGGCGGGATCGGCCGTGGCGATCCTGCCGCGCTCGCTGCTGGCCCTGCACCGGGATGTGACCGAACTCCAGACCGTGCCGGTGCGCCCAGTCCACACCTTCCTGGTCAGGCGCTCGGGTTTCACGACGTCAGCATATGAAGCCTTCCTGCGGGAGTTGCGCCATGACTAGCTGGCCGACCATGCAGCGTACAGGAACGCGGATGCTCTGAGGTGGCGTGATCGCCGCCTTCCGCCAGATTCAGGAACAACGTTGGTACTTCAAACCGTTCAAACAGGAAGCACTGCCATGAACACCGCAACGCCCTCCGACAAGCCCCGCAGCCTGCTCTCGCTGCTCGGCATTTCCACGCCCATCATCCAGGCGCCGATGGCCGGCGTCAGCACACCGGCCATGGCGGCCGCCGTCTCCGAGGCCGGCGGCCTGGGCTCGCTCGGCGTGGGCGCGATGGACGCGGAAACCGCACGCAAGGCGATTCGCGAGACGCGCGCCCTGACCGGCAAACCGTTCAACGTCAACCTGTTCTGCCATGCCCCGGCCAAGGCCGATATCGCGCGCGAGAAGGCCTGGCTGGACTACCTCGCCACGCACTTCGCCGAGCATGGCGGCACCGCGCCCACAAGCCTGCGGGAGATCTACAAGAGCTTTGTCGCCGACGATGCGATGTTCCGCATGCTGCTGGAAGAGAAGCCGGCGGTGGTGAGTTTCCACTTCGGCCTGCCCGCCCAGCAGAAGATCGACGCGCTGCGCGCCGCCGGCATTGTCCTGCTGGCCAGCGCCACGTCGCTGCAAGAGGCCCGCCAGGCCGAAGCCGCGGGCGTCGACGCCATCGTCGCGCAGGGGATCGAAGCGGGCGGGCACCGCGGCGTCTTCGACACGAGCGGATATGACGAGGGCCTCGGGACGCTGGCACTGGTGCGCGTCCTCGTGCGAAACACGCAGCTTCCCGTGATTGCCTCGGGCGGCATCATGGACGGCGCCGGCATTGCCGCGGTGCTGGCGCTCGGTGCGGACGCCGCGCAGCTTGGCACGGCATTCGTCGCCTGCCCCGAGTCCTCCGCCGACGCAGCCTATCGCGCGGCCCTGACCGCACCCACCCCGCGCCCGACCACGCTCACTCGCGCCGTCTCTGGCCGCGCGGCCAGGGGCTTCAAGAACCGGCTCACGGAACTCGGCGTTGCCGCCGGCGCGCCTCCGGCCCCCGACTATCCGATCGCCTACGATGCAGGCAAGGCGCTTCACGCCACCGCCAAGGCCCAGGGCAGCGTGGAATACGCGGCGCAGTGGGCGGGCCAGGCAGCGCTGTTGGCCCGCTCAGTTCCGGCCGGGGAGCTGGTTGCGCAGCTCAAGGCGGAAATGAAGGAGGCGCTTGAGCGGATGGCGACGCTGGGGAAAGAACTGGCCTGACGTGAAAACAGATGCCTGGGGGACATGTCCCCCAGCCTCTCGCGCCTTACTGTGCCTGGCGGCGCTCGCGAATCCAGCGCACCCGCTCCGTCAACCGCACCTTCCAGTCGTGCGCGAGCCCGCCGACCGCAGCCAGATCCAGCATGTCCTCGATCCGCGGCGAATGCGCCGACTGCACGTTCCAGAACTCGTCGATGGAGAACCGCTCCGATGTTCTACCGACCAGTTCCAACCGATCGCCTGGCCGGATCGTTCCCACCTTGATCACGCGGTAATACCAGCCGGTAATACGTTCCCGGGCAACCACGAGCGATATGCCCTCGGTCGAGAAGCGATGATTGATTTTCCAGCAAGGGCTGCGCGGTTGCGACACTTGCAGCGTCACACCGCCAACCCGATAAATATCGCCGATATGGACGTTGCGTTCGGTAAGGCCGGACGTCGAAATATTCTCGCCCAGGCTTCCTGGCACCAATGCATCGGCAATCTGCGGAAAGTATGAAGCCAGGCTTGCATAGTTCTCCGCCGCAAAATGATGCACCGCTTTTTCCGGCCCGCCATGGACGCGCCGATCGGCTTGTTCGTCACCGGCGATGCCCTCTGTAAAGACCTGCACATCGCCTTCGACCCGCCGCTTGAAGATGCCGCTGCGATGCCCCTCCTCCCCGAGAATCCCGATGCCGCCCGCAAAGAGGGCATCGACGACGACATCTGCTACAGCTTCAACCATCCGAATCTCCGGTGTGGATCACACTGATTAAAGGATTAAGAACATGGAGTTGCGCCAACTGAAGATGTTCTGTGCCGCCGCGGAATACGGCAGCTTTACCGCGGCCGCTGAAGTCGTGCACTGCGTGCAGTCGAACATCACCATGCGGGTCAAGGAGCTGGAGACCGAACTGCAGCAGCCGCTCTTCATCCGGCACAAGGGCGGTATCACCCTCACTTCCGCAGGACAGACCTTTCTTGGCTATGCCCAGCGGATCCTCCAGCTGACCGAGGAAAGCCGCAACGCATTGCTTGACGACACCACACCGACCGGCACCTTGCGGCTCGGTTCGATGGAAACCACCGCCGCCGTCCGCCTTCCGCGGGTGCTGGCCACCTACCGCGAGAAATATCCTCGCGTGCAACTGTCGCTGACCACAGGCACCACGGCGGAACTGATCAAGGCGGTAGAGACGCATCGCCTGGACGGCGCCTTTGTCGGCGGATTCCATCAGAATCCCGCGCTGCATCAGGTGGCCATCCTCAACGAGGAGCTGGTCCTGGTCAGCAGCAACAAGTACCGCACCCTGGCCGAACTCACCAAGGCGATGACGCAGCAGACCGTGCTCGTGTTTCGCTCCGGCTGCTTTTATCGTTCCACACTGGAGCAATGGCTCTATCAGACCGGATTGATTCCGGGACAGATCCTTGAGCTTGGCACGCTGGACGGCATCTTGTCCTGCACCGCCGCGGGCATGGGCATCACGATCCTGCCGAAGGCGGTGGTCGAGCGTCACGAATCGCGCGACCTGATTGCTTGCCACCGCCTGCCCGATGCGTTCGCCAACGTCGCCACGGTATTTATTCGCTGCAAAGACGGCTTCGAGACGTCGGCGCTGCGCGCCATTGTGAGCGTCGCGCATGAACAGACGGCTAGCCCGCGGTAGTCTTGCCGCTGACCCTGACGATCGCCAGGGTCAGCCGTTGAGCGTGCCGCCAGCTCAGGCAGCCACGGGCAATGCCTGAAGCGTACCTGCAGCTTCCCCGGCCTGCCACGAAGAGAATCCCGCAACCAGCTCCGCAACACGCTCCCGGGCCGGAACGACGCTGTGGATCTTCCCGACGCCCTGCCCTGCATACAGCGACAACTTCTCCGCCATCTCTGGCTTGTCGATCACCCGGGCGCCGCCGCCGACGTACTTGACCGGGTTCCATTTCTTCCGGTTCGGAATCACCCGGTGCGGCGTGCCGAACGGCCACCCGAACGAATAGCCGGTGCGATACTCGGTATCGTCGATGGTGGCCTCGACGATCTTTTGCTTGTAGAGGTCATGGGCGAGCGACTCCGTCGCCGCGACGAAGGCAGTCCCGACCCATACGCCCGCAGCCCCCACCTCCAGCACGGCCCTGACATCGGCACGGTTGACAATCCCGCCCGCGGCCAGTACCGGGCGCCCCTCGGCGATCTCGACAAAGGCGGGCACCAACGACAACACGCCAATGGTTCCCTGGTTGAGATGCCCACCGCCTTCCGCCCCCTGGGCCACCAGGATGTCCGCGCCCCAGGCGATTGCCTGCCTGGCGAGCGCCACCGAGCCGACCTGCACGATCACCGTAATGCCGGCCGCTTTTGCGCGGGGAATCATCTCCGCGAAATCGCCATAGAAGAGCGAGACGACTCGCGGCTTTTCTTCAAGGATGACGCGGAACTGCGCCTCGAATACCTCCGGGCCGCCAAAGGACGGGACGATATTCACGCCAAACGGCTTGTCCGTCAGCGCCCTGGTCTCCCGGATCCACTTGCGTAGCGCCAAGGGCGGCAGGCGGAGCCCGCCCAGATGCCCCAGTCCGCCAGCATTCGATACGGCAGCGGCCAACGCGGGCCCGGATATTCCCGCCATGCCGGCCTGGAACACCGGATACTCGATACCGCACAGCGCGTGTGCTAGGCCCATGCCGCGGGCCGATACATTGTCATGCGTCATCGTCAGAGCTCCACTTGCTTGCCAAGCATACGTTTCAGCGTGTCGTTCCTGAGAACGAAGTGATTCTTCATGGCACCGAAGATATGCAGCGCCAGCCCTGCCAGGAACGCATAGGCTCCGATCTTGTGGAGCAGCTTCGCCACATACTCAACGTCGGCATTCGGCGCCATCAGGGCGGGTAGCGCAATCCCGCCTGGCAGCCGCACCACATCGCCAGCGGCCGACATCGCCAGCCAGCCATCCAGCGGCAACAGCACCGGCGCGAGCGCGAGCGCCACGGCAACCGACCGGCTGATCATCACCTCGATGGGATTGGGCGAGCCGACCGGAAGCGGATGCCAGGAAGTGAGCCGCGCCCATAAGCGGTAGCTGGCCACCGCGAACAGCAGTGTCCCCAGCGTGCTGTGCATCCGGATCAGCTCGGCCTTGCCGGCTCCGGCCTCCAACTGGCCCGCCGACAAGCCGAGCCAGACCATGACCGCCACCGTCGCCGCGATCAGCCAATGCAATACGATCGTGATGGGCGAGAACCGCAGCCCGGTATCCCTCATCTGCATTTCCTACTCCCGATTAGTGACTCACCGCACCGGACGCGCCAATGCCGGTGTGCGCGCGGACAAACTGGTCTTCGTAGGCGCTGCGTTCCCACTCTGCCCGCGCGCTGCGGTCAGTGACCGATCCCAGCCAGGTGACCAGCAGTGCCACGTTCATCGAAACCAGCGCCGGATAGTCGTACGGAAAGACCGCGTGCCGGAAGCCCAGGATCTTGACCCAGACCGCGGGGGAGAGCACCACGAGCCCGACCGCGCAGACCAGTCCTGCGATGCCGCCCATCAGCGCGCCGCGTGTCGTCAGGCCCTTCCAATAGATCGACAGCACCAGGATCGGGAAATTGACCGATGCCGCGACGCCGAAGGCCAACGCCACCAGGAACGCGATGTTCTGGTCCTTGAACAGGATGCCGAGGGCAACCGCGACCATGCCGATCGATACCGAGGCCACGCGCGAGACACGCATCTCGGCCGCCGGGCTGGCCCGGTTCTTCTTGATCACCTTGGCGTACAGGTCGTGCGAAACCGCCGACGTGCCCGCCATCGTGAGGCCGGCAACCACCGCGAGGATGGTCGCGAAGGCTACCGCCGAGAGGAAGCCCAGCAGCAGGTCGCCACCGAGCGCCTTGGCCAGGTGCATGACTGGCATGTTGCTGCCGCCGATCAGCTTTCCTCCCAGGATTCCACCTTCGTAGAACGCGGGATCCCGCCCGACGATCACGATTGCCGAAAGGCCAAGCACCGCCACCACCAGGTAGAAGAACCCGATGAAACCGGTTGCGACAAACACCGACTTCCTCGCCTCCTGGGCATCCGGCACCGTAAAGAACCGCATCAGGATATGGGGCAGCCCCGCCGTACCGAACACCAGGCCCACCGACAGCGACAGCATGGAGAGCGGGTCCGATACCAGCGTGCCCGGCGCAAGGATCTTCACGCCATCCTTGTGGCTCGCCACGGCCTCGGCCAGCAATGACTCGAACGAAAAATTGAACTTCCAGAGCGCCAGGATGGCGAGCAAGGTGCCGCCCGCCAGCAGCAGCACCGCCTTGATGATCTGCACCCACGTGGTCGCCACCATGCCGCCGAAGGTGACATAGATCATCATCAGCAGCCCGACGCCGATCACGGCGTAGTTGTAGTCGAGACCGAACAGGAGCTGGATCAGCTGCCCGGCGCCGACCATCTGCACGACCAGGTAGAAACAGACGATGGTCAGCGAGCCGAAGGACATGAAGGTCCGGATCTTCTCCTGGTCCAGCCGATAGGAGGCAATATCGGCGACGGTCACCTTGCCGAGATTGCGGATCTTCTCCGCGAACAGGAACAGCAGCAACGGCCACGCGATAAAGAAGCTGATCGAGTAGATAAAGCCGTCGTAGCCTTTGGCAAAGATCGTGCTCGTGACACCGAGCAGCGCGGCCGCCGACATATAGTCGCCGGCCAGGGCAAGGCCATTCTGGAATCCCGTAATGCCACCGCCGCAGTTGTAGAAGTCGTTCAAGGACCTGGTTTTCTCCGCGGCCCAATAGGTAATGCCCAGGGTCGCGACAACGAACACCAGGAACATCACAATGGCAACGCTGTTGGTCGGCTGCGTCTGCACGGCCTGCAGCGCGCCTGGCGCGGCCTCGGCAGCGGCCGCCCATGGCAACGTGGCGGCGGCCACGGCTGACTTCGCATTGGCCCTCATTTCGTCGTCTCCACCAGCAGTTGCTTGTTGAGGCGATCGAACTCACCGTTGGCGCGCCGCACATACAGGCCGGTCAGGAGCCAGCCGCCGACGATCATCGCGATGCCGACTGGCCAGCCTACGGTGATGCTGCTCTGCGCGGAAACCGGCCTGGCCAGCATCTCCGGGCGCACGGCGGCAACCATGACGAAGAGGTAGTAGGGAACGATGGTCAGCAGCGATAGCAGGACCACCAGCCGCTTCCGGCGCGTGACCAGCTCTGCAAAGATTGCGTGGGTGCGAATGCTGGAATAAGCAATCGTGTCAGGCATGTCTCCTCCTTATGCGCCTCGCCTATGTCGGTCGAGTGCTGTCTTGTGGCGGGCCATGGGTTCGCATGTGCCCCGGGGTTGCCCCCACGGAGGGCGGGGGTCCCCACTAAGTTATGTCGCGCCAGACCTCATGTACAACGATATCTGGTGATGCCATCCATCACCGCCGGTGATGCCGCTGGCGATGCATCGCCTCCCTTAATTGGCAGTGGGCATCGCGAACTCCGCGCCCTTGGCAATGCTGTCCGGCCAGCGCTGCATGACCGACTTCTGGCGGGTATAGAAGCGCACGCCCTCTTCCCCGTAGACATGCATGTCGCCGAACAGGCTGCGCTTCCAGCCACCGAAGCCATGCCAGGCCATGGGAACGGGGATGGGCACGTTGATGCCGACCATGCCGACTTCGATCTGCCGCGAGAAGGCGCGGGCAATGCCGCCGTCGCTGGTGTAGCAGGACACGCCGTTGGCATACTCGTGCGCGTTGATCAGTGCCACGGCTTCGGCAAAGTCCTTGACGCGGACACAACCCAGCACCGGACCGAAGATCTCTTCCTGGTAGATCCGCATATGCGGCTTGACGTGATCGAACAGCGTTGCCCCGGTGAAGAAGCCCGCCTCGTGCCCGTCGACACGCAAGCCACGGCCGTCCAGCAGCAGCGAAGCGCCCTCTTCCACGCCGAGGCCGATATAGCCTTCGATACGCTCCAGCGCCGCACGGGTGACAACGGGGCCCATCTCCACCTCCGGGCGCACGCCGTTGCCGATCTTAAGGTTGCGGGCACGCTCCGTCAGCACGGGAATCAGCCGCTCGGCGGTATCGCCCACCAGCACCGCGACCGACACCGCCATGCAACGCTCGCCCGCGGAGCCGTACGCGGCACCGATCAGCGCATCCACCGCCTTGTCGATATCGGCATCAGGCATCACCACCAGGTGGTTCTTGGCGCCGCCGAGCGCCTGCACCCGCTTGCCGGCACGGCTGGCGCGCTCGCTGATCGATTGCGCAATCGGCGTGGAGCCGACAAAGCTGACCGCCTTCACCTCCGGATGATCGATCAGTGCCTCGACCACGTCCTTGTCGCCTTGCACGACATTGAAGACGCCGGCGGGCAGCCCGGCTTCAGCGAGCAGCTCGGCCATCAGCAGGCTTGCGCTCGGATCGCGTTCGCTCGGCTTCAGCACAAAGGTGTTGCCCGCGGCAATCGCGACAGGGAACATCCAGCACGGCACCATGCAGGGGAAATTGAACGGCGTAATGCCAATCGCCACGCCCAGCGGCTGGCGCAGCGTCCAGTTATCGATGCCCGTGCTGACCTGGTCCGTGTAATCGCCCTTCAGCAACTGCGGGATGCCACAGGCAAACTCGATCACGTCGATGCCTCGTGCCACCTCACCCTGCGCATCCGAGAACACCTTGCCGTGCTCGGCCGTAATGATCGCGGCCAGTTCATCGCGGCGCGCATTCATCAGTTGCAGGAAGCGTTGCATGATCCGTGCGCGACGAATCGGCGGCGTTTGCGCCCAGGCGGGGAACGCCTTGGCCGCGGCGGCGACGGCGGACTCGACATCACCGCGGGTGCCGAGGACCACATGGCGCGCTACCACGCCCGTGGCCGGGTTGAAGACTTCCTGGCGGCGAGTGGCTTCGCCCGTGGTTCGTTGTCCGCCAATGTAGTGGGTGACATCGCCTTGATCGTCATAGCTGTGCGCTGCGCTCATCTCGTGCTCCTCGTGTGGAATGTTGAGGATTCGAGTGTAGGAGCGGGTCAGGCCGGCAACAATCGACGTTGACTCGATTTACTGTTTAGTGGATTGAACAATCCGGATCCGGATGCTGATGGCGCTGCCCGGGTCAATCCGCCAGCGCCATCGCCACCTGCTGTCGCAGCACCGGCACCACGTCCGCTTCGAACCATGGGTTCTGGCGCAGCCAGAAGCGGTTGCGCGGGCTCGGGTGCGGCAGCGGCATCCACTGCGGCAGATAGTCGGCATATGCCGCAACGGTGTCCGCGAGCGTCGGCTTGCTCCTGCCTTTCAGGTAGTACGCCTGGGCGTGGCGACCGATCAGCAGCGTCAGGCGGATATCGGGCATGAATTCAAGCAGCCGCGCATGCCACAGGGGCGCGCATTCGCGCCGCGGCGGCAGGTCGCCGTGGCTGCCCTTGCCCGGATAACAGAACCCCATCGGCACGATCGCCACCCGACTGTCGTCGTAGAACTGCTCAGGCGTCAGTTGCAGCCAGGTGCGCAATTGATCGCCGGAGGGGTCGTTCCATGGAATCCCCGTTTCGTGTACGCGCCGCCCGGGCGCCTGGCCAACGATCAGCAGGCGTGCGCCGACAGCGGCGCGCACGACTGGGCGCGGCTCGTGTGGCAAGGTGCACGCGCGGCAGTCGGCGATGTCGCCGAGCAGGCTGTCGAACGGGGAAAGGGAGATGGCTGGCAACGAATCGCGGCGATAGGGATCTCGGGGGCCAATTGTAGGGGCTTTGCTTCGACTGCAAGGCGCCGGGTGTCCTGCTTGACAGTGCCGGCAACGTCACAGAACCAGCCCTTAGAGGCCCCACTCATATCGTCATATTGATGTAGTTGTTTTGTCTACAAAGCACAAACACGGGAATTACCCGTAGTACGCCCAGATTTATGCATCATGATATTGACGCATATCCCTCCATCCACCATATTTCGCTCCATCGGCATGGGCGTCGTTGCCCGGACGGTGCCACACCGGGAAGTCACGAACGATTCCGAGAGCGTAACTGATGGAGGAGACCCATATGCAGCACATAGATGTACATAAACTGGCCGACGAAGCCAGCTTCAACAAATTCCACGCGCGGGTCCTGGCCTGGTGCCTGCTGGTGATCATCATTGACGGCTACGACATTGCCGTGGCGGGCGCCGCGCTGCCGTCGATCATGAAGGAAATGGGCGTCACTGCCTCGACGGCCGGCTTCATGGCAAGTTCAGCGCTGTTTGGCATGATGTTCGGCGCCATCTTCCTGGGCGCCCTGTCCGACAAGATCGGACGCCGCTGGACCATTTCGCTGTGCGTGTTCCTGTTCAGCGTGTTCACCGCGGCAGCGGGCCTCACCAGCGACCCGGTCACGTTCAGCGTGATGCGCTTTATCGCAGGCCTCGGGATCGGCGGCGTCATGCCGAACATCGTTGCGCAGATGACCGAGTATTCGCCGCGCCGGATCCGCAGCTTCATGACGACCGTGATGTTCTCCGGCTATGCGATCGGCGGCATCCTGGCCGCCGTGATCGGCAAGCAGTTCATTGCCGGATTCGGCTGGCAGGTCGTCTTCTTTGCCGCGGGTGTGCCGGTGCTCCTGATCCCCTTCATCCTGAAGACGATGCCGGAGTCGCTGTCGTTCCTGGTGTCGCGCCAGAACGAGCGCGACCTGCGTGAAGTCGTGCGCCGCATCGATCCGCAACTGAGGCTCGATTCTGGCGCCACCTTCCAGGTACCGCGCCAGGACCGCGCCGCCGGCGCACCGGTGGCGCGGTTGTTCCAGGAGGGCCGCGGTGTCAGTACGATCATGTTCTGGATCGCCTTCTTTACCGGCTTGTTCATGGTCTACGCGCTCAGCACGTGGCTGACCAAGCTGATGGCGATGTCGGGGTACAGCCTTGGCTCCGCGCTGAGCTTTGTCATTGCGCTGAACCTGGGGGCAGTGGTCGGTGCGATTGGTGGCGGCTGGCTTGCCGACCGTTTCCACATCAAGTGGGTGCTGGTAAGCATGTACGCACTTGGCGCCTTCTTCCTGTACCTGATGACGTTCAAGACCTCGACTGACGTGC
This sequence comes from Ralstonia pickettii DTP0602, assembly GCA_000471925.1. NCBI lineage: Bacteria > Pseudomonadati > Pseudomonadota > Betaproteobacteria > Burkholderiales > Burkholderiaceae > Ralstonia > Ralstonia pickettii. The sequence continues at coordinate 1,290,717 of CP006667.1, read as the reverse complement.
TCTACCTGCTTATCGGCGCTGTCGGCGCTTGCACCACCGGCGCGCAGATCGTGGCGTATGCCTACAGCGGACAGTTCTATCCCATGTCGATCCGCTCCACGGGTGTCGGCATGGCTTCGGGTATCGGGCGCCTGGGTGCCATCGTGGCACCGGTGCTGATCGGGCTGATCGTCTCGCTCAAGCTGCCGCTGGAACAGAACTTCCTGGTGATCGGTGCGGCGGGCATCGTGGGCGCCCTGGCACTGGCCTGCATCAACCATCGGTTGTCTGCATCCGGGCAGCGTGCCGATACGGCGGTCAGTTCGATCCCGGCGCCGGCGGCCGCGGACGCGCGGATCTGAGCATGGTGGCGCATCGCAAGGTGCGCCACCGTTCACGCTTACAGGCTCACGTCCTCGGGTTGCACGCCAGCGTAGCCTTCGACCACCACGACATCCCCGGTCGATCCGGCCTTGCGCAGGCTGGCTGCGATCTGATACTCCGGTGACCGGTAGCAGGCGAGCGCGGTTTCATAGTTCTCGAACTCGATCACCACCAGGCGCGACCGGAAACTGCCTTCGACCACGTCGGCATTGCCACCCCTGATCAGATACCGGCCCCCATACTTCCGATAGGCGATCTGATTGGCTTCGCTATACGCCGCGAACTTCTCCGGGTCGGTAATCTCTACCTGACCGATCCAATATCCCTTGGGCATCTATTGCTCCTGGCTGTTTTCGTTTGGTTGGTGCTTGTATCTACGGAATCAATACGCTGGATCCGGTAGTCTTCCTGCCCTCGAGGGCGATGTGAGCCTGTGCGGCATCGTCGAGTGCGTAGCGATTGCCGATGTTCGCCTTCACCGTTCCGCTTTGCATCATGGAGAACAGGTCGTCGGCCATCTCGTCGAGATCGGTTCGGCGGGCCGCATAGTGGAACAACTGCGGCCGCGTGAAGAAGAGCGAACCTCGTTTGGTGAACTCGAATGCCTCAATCGGCGGCAACGGCCCGGACGAGTTCCCGAAGCTGACGAACGTGCCGAGCGGGGCCAGGCAGTCGAGCGATCCGACATAGGTGTCCTTGCCGATGGAGTCATAGACCACCGGCACCCCTTCCCCGCCGGTGATCTCACGCACTCGGCTGGCGAAGTCTTCGCGGGAATAGACGATGGGAAAGTCGCATCCATTTGCGCGGGCCAGTTCCGCCTTCTCATCGGTGCTGACCGTGCCGATGACCCGCGCGCCCAGCGCCCTGGCCCACTGGCAGGCCAGCAAACCCACCCCTCCCGCGGCGGCATGGATCAGGATCGTGTCGCCGGCCTTCACGCGATATGCCCTGCGCAGCAGGTATTGCGTCGTCAGGCCCTGCAGCGTCACCGCGGCAGCCTCTTCGAAGCCCACGCCGTCCGGGATATGGATCAGCTCGCCCTCCGGAACCCCGCGTTCCAGCGCGTACGAGCCCGGCACGCTGCCCGCATAGGCCACCCGATCGCCAACCCGGAAGCTGGTCACGCCGTCGCCGACGGCAGTGACCACGCCCGACGCCTCCATGCCGATGCCGCCGGGAAGTGGCATCGGATACAAGCCCGTACGGAAATACACGTCGATGAAGTTGACCCCCACGGCGTGATGCCTGACCTGGACCTCGCCTGCGCGTGGCTCGCCAAGGTCAACGTCTACCCACTCCATGACCTCCGGTCCGCCGGTCTCGCGGATCCTGATTGCCTTTGTCTTGCTCATGCGGGCAGCCCCTCATATCCTTCGATCACGACGATGTCTCCTTGCGAATAAGGCTCGCGCAGCGCCATCGCTGCTCGATATTCGGGCGACCGATAGCATGTCAGGGCCGTCTGGTAGTCCCTGAACTCGATCACCACCACGCGCGAACGAAGCGATCCCTCCACGACTTCCTTCTCGCCGTTGCGGATGATAAAGCGCCCGCCGAATTTCTCGAACACGGCCTTATTGGCCGCGATATACCCCTTGTAACCCTCGACATCGGTGACGTCGACCAAGGCGATCCAGTAGCCTTTACGCATGGCTTCTCCTCACTGGACTTCCGCGACCGGGTCGGCCGGCTGCAGCGCCCGGAGATGGCTCGCAACCAGCTCGCCGAGCCTGGCGATGCCCTCCTCGATCTTCTGCGGCGGTACCGTGACGAAGGCGAGCCGCAGGGTGTTGTTGCGCGGCGTGATGGCATAGAACGGCGCGCCAGGAACGAAGGCCACGTTCCTGGCTACCGCATCCTCAAGCAAGGCCATGGTGTCGATGGCCGCCGGCAATTCGACCCAGATAAACATCCCCCCTTCCGGCCGGCTCCACCGCACCCCCTCGGGCATGTGTCGCGACAGCGCATCGAGCATAGCCGCGCAGTGTTTGCCATAGAGATCGCAGACCGAGGCGATATGGCTGTCGAGCATGCCGGTCTTCAGGACTTCATAGGCCACGCGCTGCGTGAAGCTGGGCGTGTGCAGGTCGGAAGCCTGCTTTGCCTGCACCAGCTTTGCGTGGATCGCCGGCGGCGCCAGCATGTAGCCCAGGCGCAGGCCCGGCGCCAGGACCTTGGAGAACGACCCCATGTAGATCACGCCTTCCGGGTTCAGCGAATGCAGCGACGGCAGCGGCGAACCGCTGTAGCGCAACTCGCCATAGGGGTTGTCCTCGACCAGCAGGACACCGAACTCCTGCGCTCGCGCCACCAGTTCCTTGCGGCGCTCGAGCGGCAGCCGTCGCCCCGTCGGATTCTGGAAGTTCGGGATCGTGTACAGGAACCTAGCGCCGGCCACGAGCGCTTCGCTCAGCGCCTCTGGCTGCAGGCCCTGGTCGTCGGTCGGCACCTCGGTGTAGGCCGGCTCGGAAAGCGAGAACGCCTGCAAGGCGCCAAGGTAGGTCGGCGCTTCCACCAGCACCTTGCTGCCCGGGTCGATGAAGACCTTCGCCAGCAGGTCTAATGCCTGCTGCGAGCCCGTGGTGATCAGCACATTGGCAACATCCACGCCGTGCTTCTCTGCCACCCACTGGCGCAGCGGCTGCAACCCCTCGGTCGGCGCATACTGCAACGCCGCTGCCGGAGCGTCGGCAAACAGGCGCTCGCAGGCGGCCCGGAGCGCCGCCACAGGGAAGGTCTGCGCGGACGGCAGGCCACCGGCGAAGGAGATGATTTCCGGCTTCTCCGTCAGCTTCAGGACTTCGCGGATGACGGAACTCGTCAGTGCCTGCGCCCGGCGCGAGAATTGGATGTCGTTGCTTTTCATTTCGTGGTTTTCCTTGTTTCCTTGGCCGCCTGAGTCATGCAGCGTTGACGCTGCTGAGTTGTTGCTTGCCACTTTCACTGCCGGGCCGGTCCATCAGCCCCGCCAGCACCGCGGGACGCCGCGCGGCATGGGCCTCCATGGCCTGCGCCTTCACCGGACCGAAGCCGCGAATCTCTATCGGCATTGCCGCAAACTCGACCGCCTGATGGAGGTTCTGGGGCGTGAGGCGCGAGCAAACCTTGCGGATATCGTGGAAATATTCCGCGATGAGGCGTCGCTCCGCGCGTCGCTCGGTGGTGTAGCCGAAGACATCCAGCGGCGTTCCCCGCAGCCCGCGAAGACAGGAAACCGCCTTGAGCACAGGGAAGATCCACGGCCCGAACTTGCGCTTCTGCGGCCGGCCGGTCTTCGGATCGGTACGGGAAAGAAGCGGCGGTGCCAGCCAGATCGATACCTTGTCCGCCTGCGAGAACTGGTGTTGCAACGATTCCCGGAATGCCGGCGCGGTGTACAGGCGGGCCACCTCATACTCGTCCTTGTAGGCCATCAGCTTGTAGGCGCTGCGGGCCACGGCCGTCGTGAATGCCTCGCTACCGGGCTTCGCCTGGGTCTCGGCAGCCCTCACCAGGGCAATCAGGTCGAGATACTTCTTTGCATAGTCGTTGCCCTGGTATGCGATGAGCTGGCGTCGATGCAGATCGATCAGCGCGTCCAGCGAGTCCACTTCCGGGTTCGATGCAAGCGGCTGCTGCCCAATGGCATCCAGTGCCTCTGGCCTGGCTACGGCGATACGTCCCCAGTTGAACGCCGACTTGTTCATCTCGACGGCCGCGCCATTGCGCTCGATTGCTTGCTCGATCGCTTCGCGGCTCAACGGGACCAGCCCCTGCTGCCACGCATAACCGAGCATCATGGTATGCGTCGGCAACGTATCGCCGAAGATGCGCTGCGCCAGCGCGCCTGCATCCATGGCATGGAACGATGCGCCGTGGCACCGGCTGCGGACCCGGTCATGCATCAGCCTGACCGGCAATGCGGCGTCCCGGTTGCGGATCACATCCGGCGTGGGCGTTTCGGCAAGGTTGAGGACGGCGGCAGTGCGGCCCGGTGCCAGCCGGGTCAGCGAGTCGACCGCCGCTGACACCACCAGGTCGGCGCCCAGCAACAGGTCGGCCTTCCCTTCGCCGATGCGCGACGCCGGAATCTGGAAGTCGGCCATGGCGATACGCACCTGGCTGACAACGGCACCGTTCTTCTGCGCCATGCCGGTGAAGTCGAGCACCGTAGCCGACAGGTCATCGCAGCTTGCCGCCGCACCGAGCAAGGCGCCCATCGTCAGGACGCCGGTGCCGCCGATGCCGGTGATGTAGATATTGAACGGCTCGTCCAGCGCGGGGAGTGCCGGTGCGGGGAGTTGCGCAACCAGCTCCGCCTCCATGGCGGCCAGCCGTCGCTTGTCCGGCTTGCGCAGCGCGACACCTTCCACTTCGACGAAGCTCGGGCAGAAGCCTTTGACGCAGGAGAAGTCCTTGTTGCAGGCGCTCTGGTTGATGGTGCGCTTGCGCCCGAGCGCGGTCTCGAGCGGCTCGATGGCGATGCAGTTCGACTGCACCGAGCAATCGCCGCAACCCTCGCAGACCTGGTGATTGATAAACAGGCGCTGGTCCGGATCCGGCATCTCCTTGCGCTTGCGGCGCCGCCGCTTCTCGGCCGCGCAGGTCTGCTCATAGACGATCGCCGTGACGCCGGCGATCTCCCTGAACTGGCGCTGCACCGTATCGAGCTGGTCGCGATGGAAGACCTCCACCCCTGGCGCCAGCGGCTTATTGCCCTGCCAGCGCGCGGGATCGTCGGTGACCAGCGTAATCCGTCCCACGCCCTCCGCGTGCAGTTGCCGCGTGATGCGGGCGGGATCGTTCACGCCCTCCGCCGGCTGCCCGCCGGTCATCGCGACCGCGTCGTTGTACAGGATCTTGTAGGTGATGTTGGTCTTCGCGGCGATGGCGGCACGGATGGCAAGCAGGCCGGAGTGCTGGTAAGTGCCGTCGCCGAGGTTCTGGAACACGTGCGCCGTCCGGGAGAACGGAGCCGCGCCGACCCACTGCGCGCCCTCGCCACCCATGTGGCTCATCACCCTGGTCTTCAGTTCCGGCTGGGAGATCGCCATCACGTGGCAGCCGATCCCGCCGCTGCTGATCGAGCCGTCAGGTGTGCGCGTCGAGGTGTTGTGCGGGCAGCCCGAGCAGAAGTACGGCTGGCGGATGGGGATGACGGCGGCGGAAGGCTTCTTCGCGGCGGCGTCGAGGACGGCAAGGCGATCCTGCATCCAGGGTGCGTCGATGCCGTTGGCCAGCACCCGGCGCACCAGTACGCCGGCAACCAGGTGGGCACTCAGCTCCGAAATTTCCGGCAGCAGCGCCGCGCCATCCTGGTCGGTCTTGCCGGTGACGACGGGGCGTTCCGATGCAGGCCGGTGGAACAGCGCCTGCTTGAGCTGGGCCTCGACGTTGGCGCGCTTCTCTTCCACCACGAGCACTTCCCGATGCCCCGACGCGAACGCGCACGCGCCCTCGGTTTCCAGCGGCCAGCTCATCGCCACCTTGTAGACGGAGACACCCATGGCGCGCAGGTCGGCATCGGCCAGGCCAAGGTCGCGGCACGCCTGCATCAGGTCCTGGTGCGCCTTGCCGACGGTGATGATCCCAAGCCGCCTGGCGGGCGCCTCGACCACGACCCGGTCGAGCCGGTTCGCCCGTGCCCATGCGCGCGCGGCGGGAAGGCGTTCTTCGATCAGGCGGCGCTCGAGTTCCGCGCGCTGGCCCGGCCATGCCACACTCGGATCCCAGTTAAGTCCGTGCGCGGGCGCGACAAAGTCGGCAGGTTCGACGAAGGCCGGCCAGCTACCCAGGTCGACGGTGGCAGCAGTTTCAACCACCTCCGCGATCGTCTTCAGCGACACCCATAGCCCGGAGAAGCGCGACATCGCGATGCCGGCCAGGCCGAGTTCGATGACCTCGCGCACATTGCCCGGCTGCAGCACGGGAATCGATGCCGAATGAAAGATGCCGTCGGTCTGGTGCGGAAACGTGGACGACTGCGCGGCGTGGTCGTCGCCGGAAACGGCGAGCACGCCGCCCAGTTTCGACGTGCCAAGCATGTTGGCGCAGCGGAAGACGTCGCCCGTGCGGTCTACGCCCGGGCCTTTCCCGTACCAGATGCCAAAGACGCCGTCGGCCTTCGTTTCCCCGAAGGCGCGGTGCATCTGTGCACCCCATAGGGCGGTAGCGGCGAGGTCTTCGTTGAGGCCCGGCTGGAACACCACATCATGGGCAGCGAGTTGCTTCGATGCCTTCCACAGTTGCTGGTCGTACGCGCCGAGCGGCGACCCCCGGTAGCCCGATACCAGGCCGGCGGTGCTGAGGCCGCGCGCACGGTCGAGCTCGCGCTGTATCATCGGCAGGCGAACAAGTGCCTGTATGCCGGTCAGGAATGTTCGTTGCTCGGCTGCCGCCGAACCCGATGCGCTGGGCAACGTCGCTTGATTAACCACGCGTGTCTCCGGGGGGATTTCATCTTGAAAATGGATGAGTTAGTTTAGGTTTCGGCCCGGAGCGATCTGCACCAAAGTGAATTACATTTGAGTCGTTTTGTAGTACGTTTGAACTATCGCAAGATGAGCGCACAGAGCAAATGAACTATGTCCACAATCTCGACAAACCCGACCTGCAGATCCTGCGGGAACTGGCGCGCGACGGGCGGCTGAGCTGGCGGGAACTGTCGGAACGGATCGGGCTGTCGCTGACCCCTACGCTCAAGCGCGTCCACAGGCTCGAGGAACAGGGGTATATCCGCGGCTACGTGGCGCGGCTGGACGAAGGCAAGCTGATCGGGGAACTCAATGTGTTCGTATCCGTCACACTGGAGAACCAGTCAGAGGCCGCGATCGCCCGCTTCGAGAAGGAAATTGTTGTCGCCCCGGAAGTCATGAGCTGCTTCACCATGACCGGCGATGCGGACTTCATCCTGCGCGTGGTGGTACCGGATATGGGCTCGTATCAGAACTTCCTGACCCGGACGCTGACGCGCATCAAGGGCGTCGAGCACATACGGTCCAGCTTTGCCCTCAAGGCTGTGCTGAACCGTACGTCTCCGATGCTATAGCGCGATGGACTGTCAGCGGGAGGCCGGCTCGTCATCGCGAGCCTCCTCCATCATGCTCAACCGCTTGTAGAGATAAGAGCGGGAGATACCGAGCTCTTCCGCCACGCGCTTCTTGTTGCCACCCGTGCGCCGCATGGCCTCGAGGATCAGCTCGCACTCCACCCGTTCCTTGGCCTCGCGGATATCCGCCTTGCCCTTTCCGGCCAGGCTTTCGGTGCCTGCCGGGCGCCTGCCCGGCGGCTGGTCGGCACCTTCGAGGCTGCCGAAGTCGGCAATGGACAACGCAGGACCATCGCAGAAGATCGCCGCACGCTCGATCGCGTGCTGCAACTGCCGGATATTGCCCGGCCAGGCGCAAGACTGCAGGTAGCGGATGGCCGACTCGGAAATGGCCTTCTTGGGGGCACCGTGGCGCGACGCAAATGCCTCAAGGAAGGTGTCAGCAAGTTCCGGGATGTCCTCAAGGCGATCGCGCAGCGCGGGCAGGCGCAAGGTGACCGCACTGATCCGGTAGAACAGGTCCAGCCGGAACGTCGAGCTGGCGATCATGGACTTGAAGTCACGATTGCTGGCTGAAATCAGCCGGAAATCGGAATGCCGGGCCCGTTCGCCGCCGATGCGCTCGAACTGCCCGTCCTGCAGCACGCGCAGCAGCTTCACCTGCATGTCGATCGGCATGTCGCCGATTTCATCCAGAAACATGGTGCCGGTATCTGCGGCCTCGAACTTGCCCTTCCGCCCCTTCCGGTCCGCCCCCGTAAACGCCCCGGGCTCATAGCCGAACAACTCGCTTTCCACGAGATTCGGGGGCATCGCCGCCGCATTGACGAGGATCAGCGGTTTGTCACTGCGGGGGCTCAGCATATGGATGGCATGGGCGACCATCTCCTTGCCCGTGCCGCTCTCGCCGGCCAACAGGACCGGCACGTCGAGCGGCGCGACCCGCAGGATGTCCTCCTTGAGCCGGCGTACCGCATCGCTGCTGCCGACAATCTGGTCCAGTCCGTAACTGCGATTGCGGATGCCTGAGAGCTCGCGCTTGTAGAAGTCCAGCTCCTGCTTGACGCGCGCCAGCTCGCCGGTCAGCTCCCGCATCGCCTCCGGCCCTTTGAACATCACCTGCCCGATGGCGGCCACCAGCCGCTTGTTGCTGTCGAAGATCGGCAGGCGGGATACGACGCGCGTGACGCCATTCATCTCCTGCAGCTGTGCGACCTGCGCCTTGCCAGTCTTCACTACCTCCTGGAGCTTGGTGTTCTCGATGACCTCGGTCACCGGACGGCCGATTGCCTCGCCATGCTTGAGCCGGAAGAAGCGCTCATGGACGGGGCTCATGTAGGTGATCTTGCCCGCGGTATCGACCACCACCATGGCCTTGTAGGGGTCGGTCACAAAGTGCCTGAGGATGTCCTCGGCCGAATCCACGCTGGCCAGGAATTCCGTCAGTTCGTCGGCTTCCTGCACGGCAAAGATCAGGAAGCAGACGGCATCGCGCGTAGGAATGGCCGCTACCGTCAGCGGGCGTTCCAGTTCCGTCATGGCGGAAAGCCGCTTGACGGGAACGCGGGCACGGTTCTGCCACATGCGGCTGAGCGAACCGGAGACCAGCGTGTCGCGGCCCAGTCCGCTTGCAAATGTCGTCTTGCCCTCGTTGTCCAGGACGAGGATGCCTTCCGATTCTCGTTTCATGTCTCCACCACAAGGTGAGCCTTGCCGGAAGCCAAGTGTCTTCGCCGACGACACAAGTGCCTTTCCGACTACGCTCGAGTACAGCACGAATACAGTCCAATTCTAAGTCCTGCCACGGCTGTCTGCCGCAACGATGCTGGCCCATGGCGGCTTCCAGGCCAAGCGGGAATTGGGTCTCGGGAACTCGCAAGGGATCACTGCAAAGCGCATGCCAAAACACTGGCACGCCCTTTGCGGTTATCGGTGCGACCTTGTTCAACCGACCCGAAATGGACGCCCTGAATACACTCCCGCTGATGCCCCAGGGTCCTGGAATGCGATGCCTCGAAGGCGTACGCGTGCTGGACTTCACCACCTCAGTCGCTGGCCCCTATGGCACCTTGCTGCTCGCCGATCTTGGCGCGGAAGTCATCAAGATCGAAAAGCGCGCCGGCGGCGACGATACGCGCAGCTGGGGCCCGCCGTTCCTGGATGGCGAGTCGCTGTGGTTCCTGAGCATGAACCGCAACAAGCAGAGCATGACGGTCGACCTGACCCGGGCCGAGGGTCGCGGCATCGCCCATCAACTGGTGCGCCAGGCCGATGTCGTCGTCCTGAATACGACGCAGCGGGTGCAGGAAAAGCTCGGGCTGGACTACGCCACGCTCAAGGCGATTCACCCGGCGCTGATCCATGTGTCCGTGACCGGCTTCGGCCTGCAGGGCGAGCGTGCCGACCTGCCCTGCTATGACCTGATCGCCGAAGGCTACTCCGGCGTGATGCATCTGACCGGTGAGGCAGGCCGGCCCGCACAGAAGGTCGGCACCCCCGCGGCCGACCTGCTGGCGGGCCAGGATATTGCCATGGCCACGCTCGCCGCACTGTTCGAGCGGCAACGCACCGGTGCCGGCAAGCAGGTCGATGTATCGATGGTTGCCACCGCCACGCGCTTCATGGCACCGCGCATCGTCCCGTACCTCGGGTCCGGTGAGCCGCCGATGCGCTCGGGCGGCACCGACTCGGTCATTGCCATCTACCAGGTGTTCGAGACCGCCGACTTCCCCATCACGCTCGGCCTGGGCAACGACGCCATCTGGCAGCGCTTCTGGGACGCGGTTGAACACCCCGCCTACGGCAAGCAGGCCGGTTTTGAAACCAATGCGAAGCGTCGCCAGGCACGAGACACGATCGTCGCCGCCATTGCCGAGCTCCTGGCTACCCAGCCGCGCGAACACTGGCTGGCGCTGTTCGCCAGGCACCGGATCCCGGCCGGCCCGATCAACAGCATCGACCAACTGGTCGACGACGCGCCGTTGCGCGACGCCGGCATGTTCTTTGCCGGCCAGGGTGCCGCGGGGCGTGTCCCGCAGGTTGGCCTCGGCGTCGGCTTCGACGGCGCCAGCGCCGTCTACCGCACCCCTCCCCCCGCCCTCGGGCAGGACACCGAACGCATTCTCGCGGAACGTCTTGCCATGTCCGCGACGTGTATCGCAGGCCTCATCGACTCAGAAATCGTCTAACCAGGAGACAAAATGAGCTACTCGGAAATCCTCTACGAAGAAGACGGCCCCATCGGCACGATCACGCTGAACCGGCCGGATGACGGCAACATGTTCACGGAGACCATGTGCCACGAGATTCGCGATTGCATCAACGCGATCCGCCGTGAAACCCGTACGCGCGTGATCGTGATCACCGGTGCCGGCGACAAGTTCTTCTGCACCGGTGGCCGCAAGGACGGCATGCAGGACACCACGCTCTATGCCGGGGTGCTGCCGACGCTTGAGATGTACGAGAGCATCGACCGATTGCAAAAGCCCGTCATTGCGTCGGTCAATGGCTTTGCGGTCGGCGGGGGCAATGTGCTGCAGGTCGTCTGCGATCTGACCATCGCGAAGGCGTCCGCGATCTTCCGCCAGGTGGGCCCGATGGTCGGCAGCTTCGACGCTGGCTACGGCACGTGGTACCTGGAGGACCTGGTCGGAAAGAAGCGCGCCAAGGACATCTGGTACCGCAACCCGAAGATCACCGCTCAGGAGGCGGTCGAGATCGGCTTGATCAACCGTGTCGTCCCCGATGACCAGTTGCGCGCGGCGACCCGGGAGTATGCCCTGGAGGTCGCCGAGCGCGGCGCGTTTGCGCTGGCCTCGCTGAAGAGCGCCTTCAATGCGCGCCACGGCGGCGTGAGCGGCCTGTCCCGGATGGCGCACGACCTGCTGTTGCGCGGCTACCTCGAATCGAACGAGCACGACGAGCTGGCAGCCGCCTTCGCCGAGCGCCGCAAGCCCGACCCCTCGAAGTTCGGACATTGAAGTACGGGTGACCATCATGCAGAACATCCTGACCCTTCACAACCCGCAGAATGCGAGGGACTACTATTTATCGGGCATCTGGCAGCAGGAGACGCTGTACACGCTGGCCCGGCGCCATGCGCGCGAGCGTCCCACCTCCTGCGCATTGCGCGATGCCGATGTCAGGCTGACCTGGCGGGAAGTGGTCGACTGGGTCGACAGCGTCGCCGAAGCGCTCCATCGCCAGGGCCTGAAGCCCGGCGACCGCGTCGGCATCTGGCTGCCCAACGTCGTGCATGCGACCATCATTTTCCTGGCGTGCTCGCGCAATGGCTACGTCTGCTGCCCGTCGCTGCACCAGAACTACACTGTCGACGAGATCTGCACGCTGCTGAACCGCATCCAGTGCCGCGCGCTGTTCGCGATGCCGGGCTATGGCGCCGACGCCGATCGCAACTCCATCTTCGCCAGGGTGGCGGATATCCCGACGCTGGCCTGCGTGCTTGCGCTGCCCAATCCGGCTGCCGGCGATGCCGCACTGCCGGAGGGCGCCCTGCCGTTCCCGGACAGGCAGCCCCCCTCTGCCCTTTCCACCCCGGACCTGAATCCGGACAAGATCGTCTATCTCGCCTTCACATCGGGCACAACCGGCCTGCCCAAGGGCGTCATGCACAGCGACAACACGCTGCTGGCGAATGGCCGTGCGCTGGTCGAAGACTGGGGCCACACGGCCGATACCACGCTGCTGACACTCAGCCCCATGAGCCACCACATTGCGACGGTCGCCATGGAGCAGATGCTGGTGGCCGGGCTGGAGATGGTGATGACCAACCTGCGCGCCGGCAAGCACGCGCTCGACTGGATCCTTGAAACGGGCGCGACCTACGTGATGGGCGTACCCACCCATGCGATGGACATCCTGCAGGCGCTACGCGACCGCAACATGACGTCGCTGGGCGAGGTCCGCACCTTCTACATGGCCGGTGCGGCCATTCCCCGCGAAGTCGCGCAGAAGTTCGTCAGCCTGGGCGTGACGCCGCAGAACGTGTATGGCATGACCGAGAACGGGTCGCACAACTACACCGTTCCGACCGACACGCAGGACACCATCGTGTCCACCTGCGGTCGCGCGTGCCGGGGCTACGAGGTGAAGCTCTGGAAGCAGGACAACATCGACGAAGAAGCCGAAGTCGGCGAAGTCGGCGAGATCGGCGGGCGCGGCGGCCTTTTGATGCTCGGGTACTTCAGCAACCAGGTCGCTACCGAGACCTCGTTCAACATCCATGGCTGGTTTATGAGTGGGGACCTCGGCATCGTCGATGAGAACGGCTGCGTGGTGATCGTCGGGCGCAAGAAGGACCTGATCATCCGGGGCGGACACAACATCCACCCGGCACGGATCGAGGAACTCGCCATGCGCCATCCCAAGGTGGAACGCGCCGCGGCCTACCCGGTGCAGGACGAGCGACTGGGCGAGAAGGTCTGCCTGGCGGTCATCGTGCGCGCCGGGCAGGAGCTGCCGGCGAGCGACATGCTGGAACACCTCGCGGGCTGCGGCCTGTCCAAGTACGACATGCCCGAGTACTTCCTCGGACTCGACAGCTTCCCGCTGACTGCCAGCGGGAAGATTCTCAAACGCGAACTGGTCGAGATGACCCTGCGCGGACAACTGAAGCCGACGGCGGTCCGGTATCGGGCACGGGCCGTCGCGGGAGCATAAACATGGCAATTGACATCAAGTATTCCGGCCCGTATGCGGTCCTGACCCTGAACCGGCCCGACGCACTGAACGCATTGCAGTTCACGATGATCGAGGCCCTGTCATACACCCTTGACCAGGTGGCCGCATCCGATGCGCGCGCGCTGATCGTCACCGGCGCCGGCCCCAAGGCCTTCTGTGCCGGCGCCGACATCAAGGAGCTGATGGACAGGGACCTGATGGCGCAGCGGCTCGGCGCCCATCTGGGCCAGCGCACCTTCGCCAAGCTGGCCGCGCTGCGGATCCCGTCCGTGGCGGTGCTGCACGGCTACGCCTTCGGCGGCGGCCTCGAACTGGCCATGGCCTGTACCTTCCGCATCGCCACCGTCAAGGCGCGCATGGGCCTGCCGGAGATCAAGCTTGGCCTGATTCCCGGCTACGGCGGCACCCAGCGGCTGCCGCGCCTGGTGGGCGAGGCGCGCGCCACCGAACTGGTGATGTCGGGTCGGACGGTGGATGCCATCGAGGCCGAGCGTTGGGGCCTGGTCAACCGGGTCGTGCCGGAAGGCGAACCGGTGGAACTCGGCAAAGCCTTCATGGCCGATTTCGTCGGCTACAGCCGGTGCGCATCGCTGTTTGCCCGCGAGGCCGTCGCACGCGGCATGGCAACCACGCTGGACGAAGGCCTAGACATCGAAGCCGACCTGTCCACCCTTGCCTACCAGACCGCCGATGCGGCGGAAGGCATGCGCGCATTCCTCCAAAAACGCACGCCGGAGTTCAAAGATGCCTGAGATCAACGGTACGGTCATCGTGACGGGCGGCAGCCGCGGTATCGGTGCATCCATCTCAATCGAGCTTGCCAGCGCCGGCTTGCACGTGGCATGCCTGTCCCGCTCCGGCGAGCTTCCCGATCTGCAAGGGCTGGACGAAGCAGCGCAAAGCAGGGTGCGCGCCAGGCGCTGCGATATCACTGACCCGGACTCGGTCCAGGCTGCGTTCGCCGCGGTGCCGGCAATGTTCGGCAAGCCGGTGGTGGGCCTGGTCAACAACGCGGGCATCCATCTGCAAGGCGCGTCCGCAACCTTTCCGATTGCAGACTTCGAGCGGGTGATGACGACCAATGCCACCTCGGTGCTGCTCGCCAGCCAGGCCGCCTACCCCTACCTGTGCGAGAGCGGTTCGTCGCTGATCGTCAATATCGGATCGTTCTACGACAAGCTGGGCGTCAAGGGCAACGCCGCCTACTGCGCATCCAAGGCCGCCGTGGGTGCGATCTCGCGCTGCCTCGCCGTGGAATGGGCCCGCAACGGCATCCGCGTCCTCAATATCGCGCCCGGGTATATCGAGACGGACCTGAACCGGGAGGAGCTGAACGGGGAGGCGCTGCAAGCGTTCCTGAAGAAACGCATTCCGGCCGGCGGACCGGGGCAAGCCGCCGACATTGGCCGGCTTGTCGCCATGCTGTTCCAGTTGCCCGGACGTTTCCTGACCGGCGAGACGCTCTATGTCGACGGTGGCCAGGGCATGGCCCTTTGATCAAGGATGCACGCATGAACATTCTGGAACGACTGGACGCCCGCCTGCCCCTCTCCGATGAAGAGCGGATGATCCTCGACAGCGTCAGGCATCTCTGTGAAACGCAGATCGCACCGCGCGCGGCCGAGTATGACCGCACTGGCGCCTTCCCTTGGGAGAACGTGCAGGCGATCAATGCGCTGGGGCTGAACGCGATGTTCATCCCCGACGCCTACGGTGGCGCTCAACTCTCCTATCTCTGCTACCTCGCTTGCGTGCGGGAGATCTCCAAAGCGTGCGCCTCGACCGGCATCGTCTGGGCGACAAACTTCCATGCCATCAAGCCGCTGATCGAATACGGCAGCGAGGAACAGAAGGCCCGTCTGCTGCCACGGATTGCAGAGGGCGGTCTCGCTTCACTGGCGATCACCGAGCCGTCGGCCGGCTCCGACGCGACCGGCATGCGCACCAGCTTTACCCCTGACGGCGACGACATCGTCATCGACGGTGGCAAGACCTTTATCACCAACGGCGACGTCGCCGACCAGTACCTGCTGTTCGGCAAGTGGTCGGAGATCAGCGATCCGAAGGCAGCCATTTCGGTGCTGATCATGGAGAAAGGCACCGAGGGGCTGCGCGTGCTGGGCACGGAGCACAAGATGGGCACACGCGCCTCCAGCACCGCCAGCCTGGCATTCGATGGCTGCCGCGTGCCGCGCGCCAACCTGATCGGCAATCCCGGGGATGGCCTGCGCATCCTGTTCGGCTCGCTGAACCGCTCGCGGCCCAGCGTCGCTGCGCATGCGCTGGGCATCGCCCGCGCGGCCTTCGAGGATGCCGTTGCGTATATCAACGAGCGCCGGCAATCGGGCAAGCGGATCCTGGAATTCCAGGGCATCCAGTTCATGCTGGCCGACCTCGCCTCGGAACTGGCGCTGTGCGAATCGTGGCTATGGCGCGTCGGCGAGATGGTCGACGCCGGCGAGAAAGACTTCGGCGTGGAGGCCTCGATGCTGAAGCAGCGCGCATCGGATGCCGCCATGCGGATCACGACGGATGCCGTGCAGCTTCTGGGTGGCTACGGCTACTGCAACGACTATCGCGTCGAACGGCTGATGCGCGACGCCAAGATCACGCAGATCTGGGAGGGCACGAACCAGGTGCACCGCCAGCTGATCGGACGCAGTTTCTTGAAGAAGTAGGAGACAACGGTGACAACTATCCAAACCGTCGGCGTGGCCGGCGCCGGCACCATGGGGGCCGGGATCGCCATCGTGGCGGCCCGCGCCGGATTCCGGACCATCGTGTTCGATGCCAGGCAAGAGGCGCTTGACCGCGCCAGAGGCCAGACCGAGGCATTCCTGAAGAAATCGGAGGAACGCGGCAAGCTGCCGCCGGGCGCTGCCGCCGCCGCGCTGGACCGGTGGCAAGGCACCACCGACCTGGCCAGCCTTGCGGCGTGCGACATCGTCATCGAGGCCGTGTTCGAGGATCTCGCGGTCAAGCACCAGTTGTTCCAGGCGCTCGACCAGGTCTGCCCGGAGCGCACCATCTTTGCGTCGAACACCTCCACGATCTCCATCACCGAGATCGCCGGCGGCTCAGGCCGGCCGGACCGCTTCGTCGGCATGCACTTCTGCCTGCCGGCGCAACTGATGAAGCTGATCGAGATGTCGCCGGGGCTGGCGACATCCGACGAAACCTTCCGGCGTGCCTGGACCTTTGCCGAAGCCATGGGACAGAAGCCTGTGACCACGCAGGACACACCGGGCTTCATCCTCAACTACTTCCTGATCCCGTTCAACAACGACGCCATCAGGCTGGTTGAGCAAGGCGTGGCCGAGCCCGCCGATATCGACCTGGCGATCAAGACCGCGCTCGGCTATCCGATGGGCCCGCTCGAGTTGCTCGACCTGGTCGGCATGGATACCCAGAAGCTGCTGTGCGAGGCCATGCATGGCCTGACCCATGAGCCGCGCGCCGCCTGCCCGCCGCTGGTACGGCGCATGATCGCCGCCAACCGCCTTGGCAAGAAGACCGGCAGAGGTTTTCACGTCTACGGCGATACCAAGATGTTCGGAGCCTGATATGCGATACGAGATCGTTCGAGCCGGCGAGAGCCGCTCCTTCCCTGCCCCGCACGCCTTCCTGGAACAATCCACTGCGGACGGCGAGGGCCTGGTCTACCTCGGCGCCAGCGCCGGCGCAGCCTATGCCTGCGGTACCGGCCATGAGGCCCGCACCTTCGTGGCCATTGAGCTCGATACCGAGTGTCTGGGTTTCCACACCGGCGAAAGCCGCGGCCTGGAAGGGTCGAATGTCGTTGGCTTCGCCCGCTTCCGGCTGGGCAATGCCGATCCCAGCCCGCTGGTTGAACTGGTGCGGCAACCGGGCACGGATCCAGCGGCGATCGAGGCTGCCAAGGCGGCATTCCAGGCCAGTGGCCTGGTGGTGGCGGTCTGCAATGACTTTCCCGGCCGCATCGTCGACCGGCTGATCAGGCCCTACTTCAACGCGGCACTGCGGCGTCTGGACGAAAAACTGGCCAGCGCCGCGGACCTGGACAAGACCCTGTGCCTGGGCCTCGGCTATCCGGAAGGCCCGATCTCGCTGCTCGAGCGCACCGGGCTGGCGCAGCACTACGCTGTTACCCAGGCGCTCTACGAGGCGCTGGGCCAGGAACCCTATGCACCCGCTCGCCGGGCCCGCGTAGCCGCCGAACGCGCCAAGGCAGGGACGCCATGACCCAACCATTGACTGGGGTGAAGGTGCTGGACTTCAGCACCCTGCTGCCCGGGCCGCTGTGTTCCCTGCTGCTGGCCGAGGCCGGGGCCGAGGTCATCAAGTTCGAGCGACCCGGCCGCGGCGACGAAATGCGATCGTACGAGCCCAAGGCGGACGCGGACAGTACCAACTTCGTGCTCCTCAATCGCGGCAAGAAGTCCGTCGCCATCGATCTGAAATCGCCGGCTGCGATCGACAGCCTTGTGCCGCTGATCCAGGAAGCCGACGTGCTGCTTGAGCAGTTTCGGCCCGGTGTGATGGACCGGCTGGGGCTTGGCTATGCGGATGTCGCGAAGATCAATCCGCGGCTGGTGTACTGCTCGATCACGGGCTTTGGCCAGCACGGCCCGAGGGCGAACGAGGCCGCGCATGACCTGAATTACGTCGCCGCTGCCGGCATGCTGTCGCTGACCGCCGGCGCTGACGGCAAGCCGGGGCTGCCGCCGGCGCTGATCGCCGACATTGCCGGCGGCGCGTATCCGGCCATGATCAATATCCTGCTGGCCCTGCGCCAACGCGAGCAGACCGGCAAAGGCATCCATCTGGACATCGCCATGGCCGACAACCTGTTTGCGTTCCAGTACTGGGGACTCGGCGCCGGTGCCCGGGGCCAGTGGCCCCGCCCCGCCTCGGACCTTGTGACTGGGGGCTCGCCGCGGTATCAGGTCTACCGGACCGCCGATGGCGCTTTCCTCGCCGCGGCACCGATCGAAGAAAAGTTCTGGGGCAACTTCACCACGCTGATCGGACTGGACGCCGCGGCACTCGATCGGCTCGCGCCGGCAGAGGCGACCGAGGCTGTCGCCGCCGCCGTGGCAAAGCATACAGCTGACTACTGGATGGACCGCTTCGCGGGACAGGACGTTTGCACCAGCCGCATGGTCAGCCTGGAGGAGGCGGCGGCGGACCCGCATTTCGCTGCACGGCATCTGTTTGACCGGACAGTGAGGACCGCAGCCGGCACCACATTGTCCGCGTTGCCCGTTCCGTTGGACGCGGCGTTCCGCAACGTTAGCCCCGAGCAGGCCTCGCCCGCCCTTGGCGCCGACAACCATCTTCTAGAACCATAAATATGAAAGCTATCGTTATCCAGGAGTTCAATGAACCCGAGCATCTGTCCATTGGCGAGTTGCCGGATCCGGTGCTCCCTGCCGATGGTGTCCTGATTGAAGTCCGCGCCGCCGCGGTCAACTATCCCGACCTGCTGGTGGTGCGCGGCAAGTACCAGATACTGCCCGAGCGCCCTTTTGCACCGGGCAAGGATGCAGCAGGAGTCGTGCGCGCGGTCGGCAGCGATGTCAGGAAGCTGCGTCCCGGCGATCGCGTGGTGGCGCAACTCGAATACGGTGCGTACGCGGAACTCGTCAGTGCCAGCGAGAACGCTTGTTTCCGGATCCCGGACAGCATGTCGTTCGAAGATGCCGCGGCGATGGGGCTCGTCTACCAGACTGCATACTTCGCTCTTGTCGAACGAGGGGGATACCAGGAAGGTGAAACGGTACTGGTGACCGGCGCTGCCGGTGGCGTCGGCTCTGCGGCGCTGCAGATCGTGAAGGGACTTGGTGGTACCGCGCTCACCGGCGTCAGCGGCGCCGAACATGCGAAGGCCGTCATGGCGATGGGCGCGGACGCTGTCATCGACCTGGCGGCGCCGAACCTGCGGGATGCCCTGCGCGACCAGGTGCGCGCCGCAACGGGCGGGCACGGTGCGGATGTTCTGCTCGACACGCTTGGCGGCGACGTGTTCGATGCGGCCTTGCGCGCGATGGCATGGTGCGGTCGTGCGGTGGTCATCGGCTTTGCCGCCGGCCGCATCCCGGAGATCAAGGCCAACTACCTGCTGGTCAAGAACATCAGCGTAGGCGGGCTGCAGTGGAGCGACTATCGGGAGCGGCAACCCGGGAAGGTCCAGGCGGTGCAGGAAAAGCTCTTCAGCCTGTATGAGCAAGGGGCTATCCGGCCGCCGATTGCCGGCGTGCTGCCGCTGGGCCGTGCTGGGGAAGCGCTGACCAAACTGGCATCGGGGCAGGTCGCTGGCAAGTACGTTCTCACAATCGATTGATCTCAAGCGGCGTCATGTACCGCGGGCCTTTCAACTGTCGCTGCTGGTGACATGTTGTCGTTGTTTGAACCGCTTGGTTCCGCCCTCCTGGGCGGGTCACTTATATGAACGCGCCCCGGTTTGCAAGGTATGACGACCATTCTGGCTCGAGCAGGACTGGTTGCAGACTTATATCCGGCCTTGCGGTGCAGGCGAGCCTGCGGGCCTTCATGGATATCCGCCGGCAGCGTCCCTATCTTTTGGTCGTGCTTTGAGGCACCTGTGACTCGTTGGGCTTACGCTCTCGCGGTCCGACCTGTCTTGCCATGATGCTCATCTCACCGTCGCAACCTGCGGGCGGGTCCTGCCTTCCTCCTCTGCAGCCCGGCCTGCCATCAGGCAGGCCTGACCGAGACGTAGTCGCGGTCATAAGCCCGGTCATGCGCCCAGCCAGACCTTGCCGCCGGTGCCGGTTTGTTTGGGCACCAAGCCAAGATAGGCCGCCAGTTGCCGGCCGGACTTGAAGGTGTGGACATCGCCAATGGTGGCAACATTGGCCGTGGCGGTGTGCATGCCGATGCCCGGGATAGCGAGGATGGTCTGGCAAGCCTGGTTCTGCCGGCCCCAGGCGTTGATACGCTGGTCGAGGCGGGCAATCTCCTGATCGAGCCGTTCGATGCTTTGCAATTGTTCGTGCACGAACTCGAACAGCATGGGCGGCACGCTCTGCTCGATGTCGGCCATGTGCTCGACGATTTCATGCAGGCCGGTGCGCAGTCCGCGCGGGAAGTGGACGCCGAATTCAAACAGCGTGCCCCGCAACTGGTTGACCAGCATGGTGCGCATCTTCACGCGCAACTGGCGCAGTGCGTGCAGGCTGAGCACGCACTGCTGCGACTCGTTCTTGGGGGCAACGACAGGCATGCCGGGCAGCTGCGCCGCGGTCCAGATGGCCTTGGCGTCGGCAGCATCGGTCCTGTGCCTATTACTCCAGCGATTGTTCTTGAGCACGCGCCCGTGCGTCGGCGCTGTGCGAGCGCAGCGACGCACTTCCCGGCGCCGCCGCCTCGCCCCAGCTGATGCGCCGCGCGCAGCGCAGCCGTAGGCGTTGACGCGATGCCCCAGTCAGCAGGCGGCCTACGCCCTGCATGGGGATCGTTCAAAAGTGGGCCTTCGCAAGGCACTGTCACTCACTCACCTGGCGTAGCAGGCTCGAACGGCTGACCACATAGAAACGGAAATCACCACCGCCCCGAACCACCAACGCCGCCCCCTTGATGAAGGCCAGCCGCAGGCGACGCGCTTTTGGTTACTTTTGTCGCTCGGACAAAAGTGACCCGCCCAGGAGGGCGGAACCAAGCGGTTCAAACAACGACGACATGTCACCAGCCGCGCGAGCCGTCGCGCAACGACCAGCCGATCGCGCAATCCTAGCCCTGTCTTGGCGCACGACGCATCCACGCCTGCACTTCCCCCATGATCCCGCGGCGGAACGCAAGCACGCACAGGATAAAGATCACCCCGGTCACCAGCGTCACCGACTCGCCCAGCGTCGCGAACCATTCCACCCCCGTCAGGCTTGCCAGCCCGACGCCGATATCGCCGAGCTTGTTCTCCAGCACGACAATGACCAGCGCGCCAATCACCGGCCCAGTCAGCGTACCCATGCCCCCCACCAGCGTCATCAGGATCACCGTCCCCGACATAGTCCAGTGGACATCCGTCAGCGTCTCAAAGCCAAGCACCAACGCCTTTATCGACCCCGCCAGGCCAGCCAGCGCCGCCGACAGAACAAAGGCCAGCAGCTTGAAACGGTTGGCGTCAAAGCCCAACGACACCGCACGCGCCTCGTTCTCCTTGATCGCCTTGAGCAGTTGCCCGAACGGCGAATGGACGACGCGCACGATCAACGCAAAGGCAGCCACGAAGATCGCTACGACAACGTAGTAGAACGTCATGTCGGAGGACAGCGGCAGTACGCCGAAGAGGCTGCCCCTCGGGATGCCCTGCATCCCGTCCTCGCCGCCGGTGGCCGGCGTCTGCAGGCACACGAAGAAGAACATCTGCGCCAGCGCGAGCGTAATCATCGAGAAGTAGATGCCTTGCCGGCGAATGGCGAGCGAGCCCATCAGCAAGCCAACTACCGTGGCAGTCGCGACGCCCGCCAGCAGGCCGACTTCCGCGGAAACGCCCCAGGTCTTCATCGCGTAACCGGTTGCATAGCCAGCCCCGCCAAAGAACGCGGCATGCCCGAACGACAACAGGCCGGTAAAGCCGAGCAGCAGGTTGAAGGCCGCGGCGAACAGTGCGAAGCAAAGGATCTTCATCACGAACACCGGGTAGACGCCCGCCTGGGGCGCCAGCACCAGCATGGCCAGCAGCAGGATGCCAAGGTATCTGGACACGCGCGTGGCGGAGCCCGGTGCGGATCCGGCCGGCATGGCAAGACGGGAGGTGGAGAAGTATCCGCTCATCATTTTTCCTTACCAAACAGTCCTGCAGGCCGAAACAGCAAGACGATGACCATCACGAGAAACACCACGGTCGAGGAGGCTTCCGGGTAGAACACCCTGGTCAGGCCCTCGACGACACCCAGGCCGAGCCCGGTCAGCACCGCGCCAAGGATCGAACCCATGCCGCCGATCACCACCACGGCAAACACCAGGATGATCAGGTTCTGCCCCATCAGCGGGGAAACCTGCGTGACCGGCGCGGCGAGCACACCGGCGAGGCCGGCCAGCGCCACCCCGAAGCCATAGATCGCCGTAATCAGCAGCGGCACATTGACGCCGAACGCCTCCACGATCTTCGGGTTCTCGGTTCCCGCGCGGAGCACGGAGCCGAGCCTGGTCTTCTCGATCAGGAACCAGGAACCCAGGCACACCGACAGCGATGCACCGACGACCCAGGCGCGGTAGTTGGGCAGGATCATGAAGCCCAGGTTTGTCCCGCCGGAGAGCGCTTCCGGCGTCGAGTACGGCAGGCCGGAGACCCCGTAGGCCGAGCGCAATACACCTTCCACCACCAGCGTCACACCGAGCGTCAGTAGCAAGCCATAGATATGGTCCAGCTTGTAGATGCGCCGCAGTAGCAGACGCTCCAGCACCACGCCCAGGATGCCAACGGCAAGTGGGGCAAGCACCAGCATCGCCCAGTAGGACAGTCCCAGGTAGGTCGTGCCCATCCACGCCAGCACCGCGCCCAGCATGAACAAGGCGCCATGGGCGAAGTTGATGACGTTCAGCAGTCCGAAGATCACGGCCAGGCCGAGACTGAGCATGGCGTAGAACGCGCCGTTGACCAGTCCGAGCAGGACCTGCGAGAGCAATGCCGGCAGCGGTATTCCGAAGATTTCAATGGGCATCGTCAGCCTCACACTCCAAGTAGTTCGTGCAGCACCGGCATCTTGGCCTGCAGCTCACTGGCCGCGAAGCGCTCGACGATGCTGCCATGCTCCATCACGTAGAAGCGGTCGGCCAGCGGCGCGGCGAAGCGGAAGTTCTGCTCCACCATCACCACCGTGTACCCCTTCTGCTTGAGCATCAGGATCATGCGCGCGAGCGCCTGCACGATCACCGGTGCCAACCCTTCCGAGATTTCATCGAGCAACAGCAGGTTGGCACCCGTGCGCAGGATGCGCCCGACCGCCAGCATCTGCTGCTCGCCGCCGGAAAGACGCGTGCCCTGGCTCTGGCGGCGCTCCTTCAGGTTCGGGAACATCTCGTAGATATCCGCCTCGCTCATGCCCTTGCTGGTGTCCGCGCCCTTGAGCACGGGCGGCAGCATCAGGTTTTCTTCGCATGAGAGGCTGGAGAAGATGGCGCGCTCTTCGGGGCAATAGCCAATGCCGTAGTGCGCGATCTTGTGCGTGGGCAGGCTGATGGTTTCATGGCCATTGACCTTGATCGAGCCCTTGCGCGCACCCGTCAGGCCCATGATCGCGCGCAGCGTGGTGGTGCGACCGGCGCCGTTGCGGCCCAGCAGCGTGACCACTTCACCGCGGTTCACCGTCAGGTCCACGCCGTGCAGGATGTGCGATTCGCCGTACCAGGCCTCCAGGCCCTTGATTTCGAGGGCAGGTGTATTCGATGTCGTCATGTCGTGCCCCTCAGTGCGCGCCTTGCAGTTCCGCGTCGACGGTGCCCATGTAGGCCTCCATCACGCGCGGGTCCTTCGACACTTCAGCGTAAGGGCCCTCGGCCAGGATCGCGCCGCGCTGCAGCACCGTGATCTTGTCCGCGATCGACGACACCACGCTCATGTTGTGCTCCACCATCAGGATGGTGCGGCCCGCCGAGACCTTCCTGATCAGCTGCGTGACGCGGTCCACGTCCTCATGGCCCATGCCCTGCGTGGGTTCGTCCAGCAGCATCAGCTCGGGCTCCATCGCCAGCGTCGTGGCGATCTCGAGCGCGCGCTTGCGGCCGTACGGCAGGTTCACCGTGACGGTGTGCGCGAACTCGGTCAGCCCGACCTGCTCGAGCAGCTCCATGGCGCGGTCGTTGAGCACGTTCAGCGAGCGCTCGCTGCGCCAGAACTGGTACGCGGTGCCAAGCTGGCGCTGCAGGCCGATGCGCACGTTCTCCATCACCGTCAGGTGCGGGAACACCGCCGAGATCTGGAAGGAACGGATCACGCCGCGGCGCGCGATCTGCGCGGGCTTCTCGCGGGTGATGTCGATGCCGTTGAATAGGATGGTGCCGGTGGTCGGCTCCAGGAACTTGGTGAGCAGGTTGAAGCAAGTGGTCTTGCCCGCGCCGTTGGGCCCGATCAATGCATGGATCGACCCGCGGCGTACTTGCAGGTTGACATCGCTGACCGCCGTAAAGCCCCTGAAGGCCTTCGACAGTTGCGTTGTCTGCAGGATGAGATCTGACATGGGAAGTGGAAGCGCTCGGATGAAGGACAAAACAGGGCCTCCGGTGGCCTTGGCCACCGGGATTCCCTTCAAGCGGGGATCAGGGACAGACGCGGCGCGTCAGCCCTTCAGCGGGCAGGCGCTCTGTGCCAGCGGTTCAAACGCCTTGTCCTTCGGAATCACTTTGCGGATCTTCATCAGGTCCCACTCGCCCTTCGACTCCGCCGGTCCCTTGGCTTCGGCGAGGTACATGTCGTGGACCATCTGCCCGTTGGCCTGGATACGGCCGCCCTTGGCAAAGAAGTCGTTGACCGGCGTCTCGCGCATCTTCGCCATGACCTTGTCGGGGTCCGCGCTGCCGACGGTCTGCACGGCCTTGAGGTAGTGGATAACGGCGGAGTACATGCCGGCCTGGACCATGGTCGGCATCGACTTGGTCTGGGCAAAGAATTTCTTCCCGAAAGCCCGGGTCTCGTCGTTGTAGTCCCAGTAGAAGGCCGTGGTGAACTGGAGGCCCTGCGACGCCTTCAGGCCCATACCCTTCAGGTCGCTATCGAAAATCAGCAGGGGCGCAACCACCTGCTTTCCTGTTCCCAGGCCGAACTCCGCGGCCTGGCGCACCGCGTTCTGGGTATCGCGCCCGGCATTGGCCAGTGCGATGACCTGCGCCTTGGACGACTGCGCCTGCAGCAGGAACGAAGCAAAATCCGATGCCGAGAGCGGGTGTCGGACCTTCCCGCTCACCTTGCCGCCGGATTGCTCGACCACCGCGACGGCACTGGCTTCCAGCGAATGGCCGAAGGCATAGTCAGCGGTCACGAAGAACCAGTCCTTCTTGCCTTCCTCGACGATCGCCCGCGCCGTGCCGTTGGCCAAAGCATAGGTGTTGTAGACGTAGTGCACACCATAAGGCGAGCACTGCTTGCCCGTGAGTTCGGTCGTGGCGGAACCCGCGAAGATGGTGATCTTCTTCTTGCTTGCGCCGAGCTTCTGCAGCGCCAGCGCCGAAGCCGAGTCGGTGGACTCGATGATCATCTCGACGTTATTGCGGTCATACCACTCCCGCGCCCGGGTCGCGGACACATCGACCTTGTTCTGGTAGTCCGCGCTCAGGACCTCGATGGGCCTGCCGAGAACCTTGCCGCCGAAATCCTGGACCGCCATCTTGACCGCGGCGACCCCGCCCGGCCCGCCAATACCTGAGTACACGCCCGTCATATCTACGAGGGCGCCGATCCGGAAGGGCTCCTCCGCCAGCGCCGGATGGCAGAGCGTTGCCAGGCAAGCCAGCGCGCATGTGCGCAGCACCGTAGTCTTCATTGAATGTCTCCAGTCGTACGTTATCGTCGTGGGCTGCCGCTGCGGACAGGGCAGCCTTCTTCTTTCTCTGCAACAACGATGCCAGCCCTGGAACCCCTGAAAACCGGCAGAAATCGGGGATTTCTGTGTCTTCGCCGGCTTGACGAGGACATTCGTGCCCACGCACATGTCCTCGGAAACTACAGTCCTGGTGCTCTCGAAGGCCGCGACAGCGGCTCAGGACTCAACGACAAAGCGCCGGTGTTCGGCGCCGCCAGCGCGGGCACACCGATGGCGTACCGCCCAGACCACGGCGCGCATTGCCTTGCTTCCAAGGCACTGGACCGTCCGCGTGCAGCGCTCGAACGCCACGTCATCCGGAAAATACCGAAGCTCCGCGGCACTGCCGAGGATCACCGCGATATCGAGTGGGGATTCCTGCTGGATAGCCAGCGCCAGCAGGCGGCTAAGCCGCCGCGTCACTGCGTTGCCATCGTCCGGCCTTTGCTGCCTGGCTTCCGACTGGATGGCACGCACCGCGGCCCGGATGTGGTGGAGCATCTCTGCAATACACATCTCGGACTGCGTTGACCGTATCGATTGCCTTGCGCCTGCCACCGTCCACTCCTTGTATTGCAGCGCCTCGCCTGTGGGTTGTCAGAACAGTTCCGGCGGGATAGCCAGCACGCAGTCGGCCCCATGCAGGATGCGATGGCGGTGTGCGCCGGCCTGCGCGAGGATGTGCTCCGCGAAGAAACGCGCGGTGGCCACCTTCGCCTCCATGAATGCCTTCGCTTCACCACGCGCCGCATACTCGTCGGCAACAAGCAACGCACGTGCCAACAGCCACCCAGCCACCAGTTCACCCGCCAGGGTCAGGTAAGGAACGCTTCCGGCATAGACCGCATTGGGGGCTTGTGCCCCCTCGCGCACGACATACCCGACGACATCGAGGAAGGCCTCCCGCGCATGTGCCAGGCCGGCCCTGACCGAGGCCGCGGCCGCGCCATCCCGCTGCGCGAGTTGCGCCTCGGTCTGCTCGATCTGCGCGGCGATCGCCCGCGCCATCGCACCGCCATCGCGGATCGTCTTGCGACCCACCAGGTCGTTTGCCTGGATGGCGGTGGTGCCTTCATAGATCGGGAGGATGCGGGCGTCGCGGTAGTACTGCGCGGCGCCGGTTTCCTCGATGAAGCCCATGCCACCATGGACCTGGATATTCAGCGACGTGACCTGCACGCCCATTTCCGTGCAGTAGCCCTTGATCAGCGGCAGCAGGAACTCGTAGAACGCATGCTGGGCCTGCCTGACCCCGGCGTCAGGGTGGCGGCAGGCCTGGTCGTCGGCGGCAGCCGCGACCAGCAGCATCGCCCGGCAGCCCTCGATGCGGGCGCGCATTTCCATCAGCATCCGGCGGACGTCCGGGTGCCGGATGATGGCGACACTGCCCGCGGCCGATCCATCCACCGGACGGCCCTGCACGCGCTCGCTCGCATACGCCACGGCCTGCTGGTACGCGCGCTCGGCAATGGCGACGCCCTGCACGCCGACGGCAAAGCGTGCCGAGTTCATCATCTGGAACATGTACTCCAGGCCGCGGTTCTCCTCGCCAATCAGGTAGCCGGTTGCGCCGCCATGGTCCCCGTACTGCATCACCGCCGTCGGACTCGCCTTGATGCCAAGCTTGTGCTCGAGACTGGTGGCATGCACGTCATTGCGTTCGCCCAGGCTCCCGTCCGCCTGGACCAGGACCTTCGGCACCATGAACATGCTGATGCCCTTGATGCCCTCGGGCGCGCCTGCGACCCGGGCAAGCATCAGGTGCACGATGTTCTCGGTCAGGTCATGGTCGCCGTAGGTGATGAAGATCTTGGTGCCGAACAGCTTGTAGGTCCCATTCTCCTGGCGCTCGGCGCGCGTGCGCACCAGCGACAGGTCACTGCCCGCCTGCGGCTCGGTCAGGTTCATGGTGCCCGTCCACTGTCCCGAGACCAGCTTGTGCAGGTACGTCTGGCGCATCGCCTCCGAGCCAGCTGCGGCCAGCGCGGCAATGGCGCCGTCGCTGAGCAGTGCGCACAGCGCGAAGCTCAGGTTGGCGGAGTTCACCATCTCCGAACACGCTGCCCCGATCACCTTCGGCAAACCTTGCCCGCCGTATTGCGGAGGATGCTGGACGCCCAGCCATCCGGCTTCCGCGTACTGGCGGAAGGCCTGCCGCAAGCCGGGGCTCGTCTTCACACCCCCATCGACCAGGGTCGCAGGCTCGCGGTCGCCGCTGGCGTTGAGGGGCGCGATCACCGCCTCGTTGAAACGGGCGCACGCTTCCAGCACGGCGGCTGCCGTCTCGATGCCGGCGTCCTCGAAGCCATCCAGCCGGGCGAGTTCGTCCAGGCCAGCCAGGTGCTCGATGTTGAAGAGGAGGTCCTTGAGCGGTGCTACGTATGTCATTGGGGTCTCGCGTATGGGGGGACACGCCTGGCCGGTTCAGTTCGTCGGGCAAACGCGTCCGGGATTGGAGGAGCTCGGGTGTCCCTGAATCAGGCGTGCGGCTGAGGAGCGCCGTCTGATTCGCGCCCTGTGGCAGGGCAATACCCGATATGCGCAGGGGGACGCCGGGGGCGGGCGTAGATGCCGCCCTCCGGCAACTGCATTTCAGCGGCCGGTGAAGCGTGGGGCCCGCTTTTCCAGGAAGGCGTTGATGCCTTCGCCGGCGTCGCCTGTCTGTGTGGCCAGGACAAAGAGTTCGGCTTCCGCCCGCAGGCCGGCCTCAAGGTCCAGCGTTGCCGCACGCCGGACCGCCTCGCGGGCGAGGTGGACCGCGGCGGGCCGCCCTTCCGCAAGCGAGGCGAGGAATGCCAGGCCAATGCTCACGGCATCGCCATCCTCGACCAGCTTGTCGACCAGGCCGATCTCCAGCGCCTCGTCGGCAGAGACAAGGCGACCGGAGAGGATCAGTTCCATCGCCTTGTCGGTTCCGACCAGGCGCGGCAGGCGCTGGGTCCCGCCATAGCCGGGGATCAGGCCGAGCTTGATCTCCGGCAAACCCAGCCTGGCGCCGGCGACTGCCACCCGGTGGCTGCAGGACATGGCCAGCTCCAGGCCGCCGCCCAGCGCCGCGCCGCGGATCACCGCAACCGTCGGTACCCGCAGGGCAGCCAGCCTGGAGAACGTGCCCTGTCCCAGCGCAGCGCCGTCACCATGTTGCGATGCCGTCCTGCCGCACAGCTCACCGATGTCGGCACCGGCACAGAATGCCCGGTCGCCGCCGCCGACCACCAGTACCGCCCGGACGTCGGAATCGGTGATGGCATCAATGCACTTCGACAGTGTCTGGATCATGCCGGAGTTCAGCGCATTGAGCGCCGCCGGCCGGTCGAGTGTCAGCACCGCCACGTCGTCGATATAGTGCAGGCCGATCGTCATGACTTGTTCTCCCCACCGTCGCCGGCAACCTTCCCCTGGTAGACGTCACGGAAACGCGGCTTGCGCTTCTCCAGGAAGGCATGGACGCCCTCCTGCGACTCAGCCGTGCCGTAGTAAAGCGCCAGGGCCTGCATGCCCAGCCCGCCAATACCGCGGATCGAGTCCGTATCGGCATTGAAGGAGCGCTTGGCGATCGCCAGGGCGGTCGGGCTCATGGCGAGGATTTCCTGGCACCACTTGTCCACCTCGGCGTCGAGCTGGTCGGCGGGTACCACGGCGTTGATCAAACCCATGGCCAGCGCCTCGGCGGCGGTGTAGCGCCGGCACAGGAACCAGATCTCGCGGGCACGCTTCTCGCCGACGACGCGAGCCAGCAAGGCCGTACCGAAGCCGGGATCGACCGAGCCAACCTTGGGGCCGACCTGGCCGAACTGCGCGGTTTCGGAAGCGATCGCCAGGTCGCAGCAGGTCACCAGCACATTGCCGCCGCCGATGGCATAGCCATTGACGCGCGCGATCACGGGCTTGGGACATTCCCGGATGATGCCCTGCAGCTCCTCGACCGGCAGGCCGATCACGCCGCGGCCGTCGTAGCCACCGTCGTGCGCGGACTGGTCGCCGCCAGTGCAGAATGCCTTCTCGCCGGTACCGGTCAGCACGACCACGCCGACCGACTTGTCCCACGAGGCCGCATTCAGCGCGTGAATCAGCTCGTCACAGGTGCGGCCACGGAAGGCGTTGTACTTCTGCGGACGGTTGATGGTGATGCGCGCCACACCTTCGCGCACTTCATAGAGGATGTCGGTATATTCGTTCATGGTTCTCAACCGTGCATGGTCAGGCCGCCAGAGACGCTGATAACCTGGCCGGTAATGAAGTTGGCGTCGTCACTGGCGAGGAATGCCACGATGCCGGGAATGTCCTCGGGCTGGCCCAGGCGCTTGAGCGGGATCGCGCGCTTCAGCCCTTCATAGATCTTCTGGCCGAACTCGCCCTCGCCGAGGAAGGACTGCAGCAGCGCCGTATCGGTCGGGCCAGGGCACACCACGTTGACGTTGATGTTGTTGCGCGCGCATTCGCGGGCGATGGTCTTGCTGAAAGCGATGACGCCGCCCTTGCACGCCGAATACACCGACTCGCCCGACGAGCCGACCCGGCCCGCATCCGACGAGATATTGACGATCTTCCCCTGCTTGCGCTTGACCATCCACGGCAGCACAGCGTGGTGCAGGTTCAGCGGCCCCAGCAGGTTGATGCCGATCACCTTCTGCCAGAATTCCGGGGTGGTCTCCAGGAACTGCATGGCGACGTCCCAGCCCGCGTTGTTGACCAGCGCATCGATGCCGCCGTGTTTCTCAGCGACCTTGCCGATCGCCGCGGTCACGGCCGCATGATCGGTAATGTCGAGCTGCAGCTGCGTGAGCTGCCTGCTGTGTTCCTTCAGTTCGGCGCTCAGATTTTCCAGCGCGCCCGCATTGACATCCACCGCGACCACATGCGCGCCTTCGTCGCAGAAGCGCTTGCACAATGCCTTGCCGATGCCACCGGCAGCGCCGGTGATCACGACGAGCTTTTCGTTCAGACCTCGCATACTGTTATCTCCTGTTTCCATTCCTACTGAATTCGATTCGACAAGATTTCCGCGGCCATCTTGCGCAGCGCAAACTTCTGGAGCTTGCCCGTTGCCGTACGCGGCAACGGCTCGAATACAACGTGCCGGGGCGTCTTGAATCCGGGCAGCCGCTGGCGGCAGTACTGGATGACGTCTTCCGCGTTGAGCGTGCCGGCGTATTCGGGCTTGAGTTCCAGCATCGCGCACGGCACCTCGCGCCACTTCGCATCGGGCACGGCCACGACCGCCGCGTTCTGCACTGCCGGATGGGTATAGAGAACCTCCTCGACCTCAAGGGAGGAAATGTTCTCGCCGCCAGAAATGATGATGTCCTTGGCGCGATCCTTGATTTCGATATAGCCGTCGCTGTGGACCACGGCCAGGTCACCGGTGTGGTACCAGCCGTCGGCGAACGCATCCTCGGTAGCCTCGGGATTCTTCAGGTATCCCTTCATGGCCAGGTTGCCGCGGAACATCACTTCGCCAATGGCCTTGCCGTCGCGCGGGATCGGGTTGAAGGCGGCATCGACCACCGTCATCTCTTCCATCACCACGCTGCGTACGCCCTGGCGCGACAGGTGGGAAAAGTAGCCGTCCTCGCCTTCGCCTTCCCATTCCCGCTGCGGCTGGCAAAGGGTGTTGACGCCGTGCATTTCCGTCATGCCGTACACGTGCAGCAGCGCAAAGCCGAGGGCCGAGATCCTGCGCAGCACCGCCGTCGGCGGCGAGGCCCCGGCACAGACGATCCGGATTGGCCGCGACGGCTTCGACCAGCCTTCAGGCTTGCCGTCGATCAGGAAATCGAGCACGGTCGGCGCGCAGCACAGATGCGTCACGCCATGCGTGGCGATGGCGTCGTAGATATCCTTTGCCACCACCTTGCGCAGGCAGATGTGGGTGCCGCCCATGGCCGCCATGGCCCAGGCAAAGCACCATCCGTTGCAGTGGAACAGCGGCAGCGTCCACAGGTAGACCGGGTCGGCGCCGGCGAGGCCCGCGTTGATCGATTGACCCAGGGCGTTCAGGTAGGCACCGCGATGGTGGTAGACCACGCCCTTGGGGCTGCCGGTAGTGCCGGAGGTGTAGTTCAGCGCGATGGCATCCCATTCGTCTTCCGGGTAGCGCAACTCGACGTCAGCAGCCGATGCCAGGAAGGCCTCGTAGTCGAGGGCGCCGACAGTGTCCTCCGCACCGGAGGCCGGATCGCGGATGTCGATCACCTGGATCGGCATGCCGGTCTGCGCCACCGCCTCGCGCACGGTCGCGGCGAACTGGGTATCGGCCAGCAGGATGCGCGTTTCCGAATGCTGCAGGATGAACGCGATGGCGGGCGCGTCAAGGCGGATATTGATGCTGTTCAGCACGGCGCCCGAAAGCGGCACGCCAAAGTGGGCCTCCAGCATCTCGGGAACGTTCGGGGCAATGACGGAGACCGTATCGCCCCGCTCCACGCCGGCCGTGATCAGCGCCCGGGCCAGCTGGTAGCACCGGTCCGCGTACTGGCGCCATGTATAGCGCCGATCCTGGTAAATGACCGCATCCCGGTCGGGGAAGACATCCGCCGCGCGGCGCAGGAAATGCAGCGGTGTCAGGGGTACGAAGTTCGCCTGGCGTTTATGCAGGCCTTGATCGTATTTCGTCAGCATTAGTGTCTCCGGCTGCTGCTTTTACTCAAACTGTGACGGCAAGTCGGGTGGCCTGGTCGATGGCCCGCAGGGCATCCAGCTCGCTGGCGACATCGGCGCCACCGATCAGCCTTGGCGCTGCGCCCCGGGCCATGAGCTGGTCGTAGAGATCGCGATTGGAGCTCTGGCCCGCGCACAGCACCACGTGGTCCACCGGCAGCACATGCGCCCTGCCATCGACCGTGTAGTGCAACCCTTCATCGTTGATGGCGTCGTACGTGGCACCGGCGGTCATCGCGATATTGGCCTTGCGCAGCTTCGCCTTGAGAATCCAGCCCGTCGACTTGCCGAGGCGCTTGCCGAGCGGCTCCGCCTTGCGCTGGAACATGTGGACGCTGCGCCGCGGTGCGGGATGGTCCGCCGCGGGCGCGAGTCCGCCGGAGTTCGCGTTCGATGCGTCCACGCCCCAGGCGCGGAAGAACGCTTGCGCATCGAGCGACTCCTCGGCATCTCCCAGCAGGAACTCGGCGACATCGAAGCCGATGCCCCCCGCCCCGATGATCGCGACCCGCTGGCCGACCTCGACCTTGCCGGAAAGGACATCGATATAGGACACGGCTTTCGGATGGTCGACACCAGCGAAGTCCGGTACGCGCGGCCTCACGCCGGTCGCCAGCACGATCTCGTCGAATGCGCCCCCGCTCAGCTCGTCCGCGGTAGCCGGCTGGCCCAGGCGCAGCGTGACGCCCAGCTT
The DNA here is from genome assembly GCA_000471925.1 of Ralstonia pickettii DTP0602. Classification (NCBI taxonomy): domain Bacteria; kingdom Pseudomonadati; phylum Pseudomonadota; class Betaproteobacteria; order Burkholderiales; family Burkholderiaceae; genus Ralstonia; species Ralstonia pickettii. Next base: position 1,257,752 of record CP006667.1, on the reverse strand, counting down.
TTCCAGCCGGACCCGGAAGTACCGCAGCATTTCGTGGAATTCCGCCTTGCCCGGCACCGACTTGGCCAGGTTCAGCTGGCCACCCAGTTGCTTGTCGGCTTCGAACAGCGTGACGTCATGCCCACGCTCCGTGGCGTTGATCGCAAAGGCCATCCCGGCGGGACCGCCGCCGACCACCGCGATCCGCTTGCGCTTCAACGCCAGCCCGATCGGGAACTCGATCTCGCGACCGGCGCGCGGGTTGACCAGGCAGGTTGCGGTGCGCTCGGTGAAGATGCGGTCAAGGCAGGCCTGGTTGCAGGCGATGCAGGTGTTGATCTCATCGCTGATGCCGAGGCGCGCCTTTTTGGCGAAGTCCGGATCCGCCAGCAGCGGGCGCGCCATGGAGACCAGGTCCGCCACCCCGGAAGCGATCAGTTCCTCGGCAACCTCCGGCGTATTGATACGGTTGGAAGCCATCACCGGAATACCGACCGATTGCTTGACATTGCGGATGGCCTCGCGCCATGCCGCACGCGGCACGGTGGCCCCGATCGTCGGCACGGCCGATTCGTGCCAGCCGACGCCGGTATTGATCATGTCGGCGCCCGCTGCTTCGACTTGCCTGGCGAACGACGCAATCTCCGCGCCGGTCATTCCGCCTTCGACCAGGTCAATCGAGGAGATGCGATAGATCAGCATCGGGGCCTGCCCGAGGCGTTCGCGGACGGCGCGCACCACCTCGAGCGGAAAGCGGATACGCCCTTCGAAGCTGCCGCCGAATTCGTCGCTGCGCTGGTTGGTCAGGGCCGCGGTGAATTCATTGATCAGGTAGCCCTCCGATCCCATGATCTCCACCCCGTCGTAACCCGCCTCGACGGCAAGGGCCGCGGTGTTGACGAAGTCTGCGATGGTGCGCCACACCTCTTCGGTGCTCAGCGCGTGGGGCGGATAGGTGTTGATCCGCGCCTTGCCCGGCGACGGGGCAACACAAGTCGGCACCTTGGCATAGCGGCCGGCGTGAAGGATCTGCAGGATGATCTTGCCGCCGGCCTGATGCACTGCCTGCGTCACCGCCCGGTGCTCATCGAGCTGCTCCGGGCTGTTGAACATGGGCCCGCCTTCTTCCATCACGCCTTCCGGGTTCGGGGAGAAGCCGCCGCTGAGGATCAGGCCGATTTCGCCCGCAGCCCTGGCCGCGTAGAACGCTGCAAGTCGTTCATGGGGGCGATCCAGCGTCTCAAGCCGCGTATGCATCGCCCCCATGACCATGCGGTTGGCCAGCACAGTCGAGCCGACGGCCAGCGGGGTAAGGATCTTGTCGAGCGTCTGCATGGGGTGTCTCTATGTGTTTTGAGAGGGTTGAACACATACTAGGCACGCCCGGAATATACGTCAAGATCTTGATGTATTTTTAAGATCGATCTGGGGAAAATCCTGATCTATATTGAGGTACAAGGCACTGCCGCGACGCACTTCATATCACTTACATGTCATACTTTGCGAACCATTGTTGCCTAACAAGCACGTACAGGCGGTGCTGCCACCCGCCTTGACCTGGCAGCCTGGCGCCCGGACGTACTGCCCGCCGAGGCCAAAGCGCACTGGCCCGGCCCCGGCGAGACCGCCGGGCCGGCATCAAAATAGGTGCGCGCCTCGCGGCGCCTTAAAATAGACGGCGTTACGGCGCAGCGCAGGACCCCGCGCCGGCCTCGAGCCAATCCATGACAAACTTCGATCCCTCGTACGACCAGTCCGTCTCGTCAGTCCACAACCGGCTGTTCTTTCGCTTGTTCCAGGCGGGCAATACGCTGGACAGGCAGACGATCAAGACGCTCGGCATCACCACGGTCCAGTGGTCCGTCCTGGGCGCGCTGTCGCGCTCGCAAGTGGCGGACGGCATGTCGTTCTCCGATCTTGCGGAGTACCTGGTCGTGAGTCGGCAGAGCCTGGACGGCGTCCTGAAGCGGCTGGAGCGCGACGACCACGTCCTGCGCGTTGCGGACACAGTCGACAGGCGCGCAAAGAAGGTCGTGCTGACGCCGAAAGGGCGGGAATTCTGGAACGGCCTTCAGCCGAAGATTTATGAGTTCTATCGCCAGGCGCTCACGAGCTTCCGCTTCGATGACAAGGTGTCACTCGTTCACTTCCTGAACCAGCTCAATGCAGGGATGGCGAGTGTGAGCCTTGACGAAGAGGCTTCGGGCGACGATCTCGAGCAGGCGGTCACGCCTGCGCATGACTGAGCACGGCAGGCAAGGCAACGCGACGGCCTGACAAGGAAGTGGAAAGCGGGTCAGCCTAGCAGCCCGTGAATTTGGCGGGGCGTTTCTCAGCAAAGGCCTTTACGCCTTCCTGGTAGTCCTCACTCCAGCCCATTTCCCGAATGAAGGTGGCTTCCATCGAAAGCTGCTGCTCCAGGGTATGGCCGCGGGCAGCGTGCATCAGCTGGCGCGTTCGCACCAGGGCCTTGGTCGGCATGGCGGCCACCTGGGCTGCGAGGCGATCTGCCTCCGCCTCGAATTGCGCGTCGTCGAACACCTGCCAGATCAAACCCCACTCCGCTGCTTTTTCGGCGGGCAGCTTGTCAGCCAGGTAAGCGAGACCGAGCGCCCGCTGCATCCCCACCTTGTGCACCAAGAACCAGGTGCTGCCGGTATCCGGCGTCAGCCCGATCCGGGAAAACGCCTGCAGGAAATAGGCCGATTTCGCCGCCACGACCAGGTCGCATGCCAGTGCCAGCGATGCGCCGCCGCCGGCCGCGAGGCCATTCACCGCCGCAATGGTCGGCACCTGGAGATTCTGCAGGCGCATCACCATCGGCTTGAAGTGCCGCTCCACCAGTGCGCCGATGTCAGGCAGCTTGCCATCGACCACCTGCATGGCCGGATCGGCCAGGTCCTGGCCTGCGCAGAAGGCGCGCCCGGCTCCGGTCAGGACCAGGACCCGAACTTCGGCATTTCCCTCGACAGCCGCCAGTGCGCGGCTGAGTTCCACCATGATTTCTTCATTGAGGCTGTTCAGCTTGTCGGGCCGGTTCAGCGTGATCGTGGCCACTCCGTCCAGGAGCGTCAAATCGATGTTGGTGAAGTGCACGGTGAGCTCCTGTCTTCCGAGGTCGGCCAAGGTGTCGTGAATCCGGATTCGCTGCATGGCACTGGAACCGTCAATCTCGCGGGGGATCTCCCGGACTCGTGATCGCCCATGCCGCCCAGTGCCAATGCATCTTAAGCCCGGCCACCATATACGTCAAGATCATGACATATATTCACGACGACACACAATGCTTTCGGAGAGGTAAACCTTGATTCCACCATTTCCGGGAGGCGACACCCGCAACATCATGCTATAGATCGATGCCAAGCCTGCCACACCGATCCGTCCCGAACTTCAGGCCGTGCTCGTCGCTCAAGCCGCCCGCGCAGGGCTGGTTCGACTACCGAGGCTGAAGGTCAATGCGCTTGGCCATCGTGCGGAACTTGGTGGTCTCGGCTTGCAGGAAGCGCTGCGCCTCCTCCACCGAGCTCACCCTGGCGACCTCCGCGCCAGTGGCTTCCAGGCCACGGACCACCTGGGGATCCTGCAGGGTTTCGACCAGTGCCTGGTGCAAGCGGGCGACCACCGCTGCAGGCGTGCCTTGCCGGACCATGATGCCGCTCCAGGTAGCCTGGTCGAAATCCTTGAGCAGCGTGCCTTCGCCAAATGCGGGAATGGCCGGATCCACTTTGCTGCGACGGTTCCCGGCCCAGCCGACGAGCTTCAGCCGGCCTTGATCCGCGAGGCCGCGAAAGCTCGTGGCATAGGGCAGGATGGCGAAGTCGACATTCTTGCCGGCCAGATCCTGCATCAGGGGTGCCATGCCCTTGTACGGAATATGGCTCACGCCGATACGCGTCTTTTTCGCCATGTCTTCGGTGACCAGGTGATACATGGAACCCGGACCAACGCTGCCGTAGGTCAGGGGCTTTGCAGGGTTGGCCCTGGCGAGGGCGATGAGTTCGTCAACGGTGCGCACCGGCAGGTCGGGCCGCGCAATCATTACGAGCTGGTTGACTGTGACCGGCGTGAGTAGCTGGAAATCCTCGGTGCGCAGCTTGACCGCTGCATTGGACAGCGGCGACAGGATGACCTCGTTCGGTGAGCCGAGAAAGATCATGTACCCGTCTGCCGGGGCATTCAGCACCTTCTGCGCCGCAATCGCACCGCTGACGCCGCCGAGATTATCCACCAGGACCGGCTGACCCAGGGCCTTGGACAAACGGGTGTTCAGGCTGCGCGCAATCGAATCGGAAAGGCCACCCGCAGGATACGGGACCATCAGGATGACGGGCTTGGCTGGATACGCGTCGGCCGCGCCCGCCATCGCGGGCGCGATGGCGGCTGCGGCAAGTGTGCAACTGGCCAGGAGCTTGCGGATCAGGTTCATGTCAGTCAGGCAGTGGGGTTGAAGAACTCGGTGGCCAGCGCCACCCAGAATGCCGCGCCCGTATCCAGGCAGCGGTCGTTGAAATCGAACGAGGGGTTGTGCACGCTGCACGGGCCGGTCGGTACGCCTCCGGCATGCCCGTTGTCGCCATTGCCGATCATCAGGTAGCAGCCGGGGCGCTCGGCCAGCATGTAGGCAAAGTCCTCGCTGGCGCAAAGCGGCGTGGCGTCGTCGTTGACGCGGTCCGCCCCGTAAAGCTTGCGGGCCACGCGCGCGGCGAGCTGTGTTTCTGCGGCGGCGTTGACCAGCACCGGATAACCGCGCTCATAGGTAATCGAGTGGTTCAGGCCGAAGCTCCGGGCCTGGCCTTCAACAACCTCGCGGATGCGCTGCTCAAGCAGGTCGCGCACCTCTGGCAGGAGCGTGCGGATACTCAGCTCCAGTTCGGCGGATTCCGGGATGATGTTGTAGGCCGTGCCAGCCTGCAGGCGCCCGACGGTGATCACCGCCGCAGCCTGCGGATCCACATTGCGAGCCACGATACTCTGCAGCGCCATCACCGTGGCCGACGCGGCGACCGTCGGATCGACGGCAAGATGCGGCATCGCGCCATGGCCGCCGACACCGTGGAAGGTAATGACGGCGCGGTCGGACGAGGCCATGAACGCGCCTTCCCGTACGTAGAAGTGCCCGACCGGACGGCCCGGATAGTTATGCATGGCAAAGACAGCGTCGCAAGGAAAGCGCTCGAAGAGCTGCTCATTCATCATGCGCCGGGCGCCGCCGGCACCTCCCAGCTCCTCGGCCGGCTGGAAGATGAGGTTCAGGGTGCCCGCCCAGCCCACCCCGCGCTGGTGCAAGGCCGCCAATGCCTGTGCCGCGCCCAGCAGCATGGCCGTATGGCCGTCGTGGCCACAGCCATGCATCTTGCCGGGGATCCGGCTGGCCCAGGGCAGCCCCGTTGCCTCCTGGATCGGCAGCGCGTCCATTTCCGCACGCAACCCCAGCTGCCTGCCGCCTGCGCCAAAGCGCAGACGTCCCACCAGGCCGGTGCCGGCAATGCCGGTTGTGACGTCATAGCCCCACTCGGCGAGCTTGCCGGCGACGAAGGCACTGGTCTGGAATTCCTCGAAACCGAGTTCCGGATGGCTATGGAAGCCACGGCGCCAGGCCGTCATGCCTTCAAGGTCGGGAATGCTGCGGGCTGTGTCTTGCATCGTCGGGGATTCCACACGGTTCGGGATACGAACCATCATATGGCGCCAGGCTGAAAGCCAATTAGCGATATATTTTCCGAGGTGAACACCTCTGGTGTTCACCAGATACCCTGACCAAACGACACCCCGCCCCATGCGCCAGCATCAACTCAGAGCCTTTATCCAGGTTGCCGAAAGCGGCACGATCCGCGCCGCCGCACGCCAGCTGCATCTCAGCCAGAGTGCGCTGACCAAGGCGTTGCGCGAACTCGAGGAAGATGTCGGGACTGAACTGCTGGTACGGAGCTACAAGGGCGTCGAGTTCACCGCTGCCGGACGGGTGCTGCTGACCAATGCGCGGCTTGCCCTGGCTTCGCTGGAGAAGGCCCGGGATGAGATACGCACCTTGCAGGGCGGTGCCGGCGCGCTCGTTGCAGCCGCCGTCACGCCGCTGCTGGCAATGGATGTGCTGCCGCGCGTCTGGCAGGCCTTCAACACCCGGCAGCCCGACGCACGCCTGTCATTGAGCGAGGGCTTCCTTGCCGAGCTGATTCCCGGACTGACCGAAGGCCGCCTCGACTTTGCGATCGCGATCGCCAATCCGGCTGACCTGCCGCATGAGCTCATGTTCGAGCCGCTGCTGGAGGTCAGTGCCGTCCCCGCAGGAAGAGCCGGTCACCCGCTCGCCGGCGCGACTCGCTGGCACGACCTGCAGGATGCACCCTGGACCCTCAACCTCTCGCCCGGCAGCCAGAGCGAAACCCTGCTCGAGTGGTTGCGCGCCAGCGCCCTGCCCGTGCCACGCCACATCACGCGATGCACGTCGCCAACGCTGATGACGGAGCTGATGCGACGCACGGACGCGATCGGCTTCTGTCCGACGCGGCTGCTTGCGGATCCGATGTACGGCACCGGCATGCAGGCATTCACGTCCTTGTCTCCGTTGCCGCCGCCCATGCAGGCCGGCATCATCCGGCTGCGCGCCATGCCGCTTGGCACGTCAGCGCGGCTGTTGGCCGAACTGTTCATCCGCCAGCTTGCGCCCTGAAGCGCCGACTATTTGAGATAGAATCAGCTCCGGCCCCATTCCATAAACTGATGAGACGATCAGCATGACGCGGAGCGGCAGGTGAGCACATTCAAGCAGTTGGAGGCATTCGTCGCCATTAGCGAGATGGGGTCGTTCGACGCCGCCGCCGAGAAGCTGGACATCGCCCAGTCGGCGGTGTCCCGGCATATCAAGGAGTTTGAGACCAGTTTCGGCTACCCGCTGTTCGACCGTTCGGGTCGCACGGCCAGGCTGACGCTGGAGGGGGCCGAGGTCCTTGCCCGTGCGCGTGACGTGCTGAAGAAACGCAACGTCCTGCTCGACCAGTTCGTGCGCAAGGATGCACTGGTACGCAAGTTGCGGCTCGGCGTTACCGAGCTGACCGCACTCACCTGGCTGCCCTCGTTCGTGGATGCGATCCGCTCGCAGTTCCCCCAGGTCGTGGTCGAACTGGAGGTCGAGCACAGTGTCCCGCTGCATGACCACCTGCGTACCGGCCAGCTTGACCTGATCGTCGTGCCGAACGCATTCGACCTGACCGGACTGTTACGCACCCGGCTGGCGGAAGTCAGGAACGCCTGGTTCTGCAGCCCGACCCTCGGCCTGCCCCATACCCGCATGAAAGTGGCAGAGCTCGGCAAGTATCCGCTGCTGATGCAGGGGCCCCAATCCGGCGCCGGCGTGCTGATGCGAAACTGGTTTGCCAGGAACGGCCTGACACCGAGGAACACGTTGCTGAGCAACAGCATTGCCGCGCTGGGCGGTATTGCGGTATCCGGGCTCGGCGTGGTCTACCTGCCGGTGGTCGTGTCGCGCGGGCTGGTGAACAAGGGCTTGCTTCGGGAAGTCCACGCCACCCCCGGCCTGCCGCCCATCCGCTATGTGGCGTTACTGCGCGCCGACTCGGCCACGCCCTTCCATCGCACCATCGCCGCGCTGGCTCAACAGACCTGTGACTTCGAGCGGCCTTACGAGCAAAGCATGGATGCCGCCATGCACGGAGCCTTGCGCGATGCTGACGATTAAGCAGATCGAGGCGTTCTACTGGGTAGCAAGGCTCGGCACGGTGCAACGCGCCGCCGACAAGCTGCACGTGACCCAGTCCGCCGCCACCAAGCGCTTGCAGGAGGTGGAGCGGCTGTCCGCCTCGCCGTTGTTCGAACAGGCCGGGCGCAAGGCCACGCTCACTCCCAGGGGCCACGAGATGATGCTGCTCTGCGCCGACCTGCTGGAAAGCGTTGCGCACCTCGAGGAGATCCAGGCATCGACACGCAATATCCCGCGCGTCGTGCACGTCGGGGTCACGGAGCTGGTCGCCATGTCGTGGTTTCCTGCGCTGGTGCGCAAGGTCAGGGCAGTCTATCCACAACTGACCCTGCAACCGCATATCGACCACTCCGCGGTGCTGCGCGACAAGATCATCGATGGGCAGCTCGACGTGGCCATCCTGCCCGAAGCCTTTGTCACGCGCTCGGCAGCCAGGGTCAATCTTGAGCTGGTCGAATTCGCCTGGTTCAGCCCGCCCGGAACGTTCAATCGCGGAGAAGTGATTCCGCTGCAGCAGCTCGCGAGCTTGCCGGTCATCGAACAGGACCGGACCTCGATCATCACCGCGCTGTGCGCGCGGCTGTTCGAGCAGGTTGGCGTCGAGCCGACCCGGCTCGGCGGCAGCCGCAGCATCATCACGCTGGCCGGCCTGATCGAAGCCGGCATCGGCGTCAGTTGCCTGCCACGCGAGTTCTTCACCAACGAAGTCGCGCAGGGCCGCCTGCAGATCGTAGAGACCGACCCGCCCGCCCCTGCCGTTCGCTATTGCGCCATCTATCCCGAACAGGCCGCCCTTGGCCTCGCGGTGGCGGAGCTGGCGCGCGAGTGCTGCGACTTCTCCCGGATGCGCGCGCCTGCATCGCTAGGCTAGTTCCCGCGCCCCGGAAAGCCGCATGCCGCCTGCCTTGGCGGGTGGCCTCCCTGCGCACGAAAACCATCTCACATGGGAATGTAAATCCATCCAAATAAATCGCTTTCGCGAAGCCATTCGAGCGCCCATGATGGGTTCAGAGCGGCCGATGGCCGAGGATGAACCTGGCCGCGGGAAAGCGCTGCCGCCCGGAGCGAGAAGACGATGCCAGCGAACTGGCCACGCAAGATTGATGAAGAGTTGAAGGCGGCGAACAGCGTGCCTGGCCTTGAAACCTGCCTGCTTGAATACCGCGCACTGCGCGACAGACAGCTGAAGCTCAACCTGGCACGGGGCGTGCCATCCGCCGAACAGCTTGCGCTGTCAGAAGCACTGCTGGCACTGCCCGGCCCCGGCGACTTCCGCACCGAGGAGGGTACGGATTGCCGCAACTACATGGGGCAGCAGGGCATCCCGGAAGCGCGCCGGCTGTTCGCCGGCGTACTGGGCGTGCCGCCGGAGAACACCGTGGTGGAAGGCAACTCCAGCCTGGCGCTGATGCATGACTGCCTGGCGTATGCGTGCCGCAATGGCGTGCCCGACGGTGACGGCCCGTGGCAGAACGTGGCGGGAGGCATCGCCTTCCTGTGCCCCGTGCCGGGCTATGACCGGCATTTCAAGCTGTGCGAGGCCTTTGGCATCCGGATGATCCCGGTGCCGCTGCGCGACGACGGCCCCGATATGGAAGTCGTGCGTACGCTGGTGACGCAGGACCGGTCGATCCGCGGCATCTGGTGCGTGCCGAAGTACAGCAACCCGACCGGCACGGTGTACGCCGACGCGGTGGTCCGGGCGCTGGCTGCGATGCCGACGGCCGCGCCGGATTTCCGAATCTTCTGGGACAACGCCTACGCGCTGCACCACTTGGGCGACCACGAAACGGAGATTGCCAACCTCGCGGAACTCTGCGTGACGCATGGCCATGCCAACCGTGCGCTGGTCTTTGCCTCGACCTCCAAGATCACCTTTGCCGGCGCGGGCCTCGCCCTGCTGGGCAGCTCGAGCCAGAACCTCGCGTGGTATCTCAAGCATGCCGCGTTCCGCAGCGTCGGGCCGGACAAGCTCAACCAGCTCCGCCATGTGCGCTTTCTCCGGGACGAGGCAGGGCTGAAGGCCTTGATGCGCCGGCATCGCGCGATCCTCGCGCCGCGCTTCGCGCGCGTGATCGAGACCTTCAGGCAGCACCTGGGCGGGCTCGCTCAGGTGTCGTGGACCGAGCCCGCCGGCGGCTACTTCATCACGCTGGATGTTGTACCCGGCACCGCACGCCGGGTTGTCGATCTTTGCCGCAACGCCGGCGTGATCCTTACCGATGCCGGCGCGCCCTTTCCTGGCGGGATCGACCCGGATGACCGCACGCTGCGCATTGCCCCATCGTCGCCCAGCCTGGAGCAGGTCGGCGAAGCGGCCGAGGCAATTGCGATCTGCACCAGACTGGCCGCGGCGGAGACCGTCCACGGCGAGGTGGTGCTGGTCTGAAGCCGGTGGCATATCCGCCCCACATCGAGCAAGAGGAAGAGGAAGACAGATGAGTGAAACACATAGCGCCGTGCTGGCGCGTTTTGCAGCAACGCTGCGGTATGAAGACATCCCGGCTGAAGTCGTCGAGCGCGCCAAGAACCTGTACGCCGACTGGGTCGGCTCCGCGCTGGCAGGCAAAGGCGGCAGGCCGGTCGAAGCGCTGGCCGCCTTTGCGCGACGGATGGCGCCGGCATCGGGTCCCTGCGAGGTCCTGATCTCGCGCGAGCGCACCACGCCCTACTTTGCCGCCTTCATCAATGGCGCCAGCTCCCACTACGCCGAGCAGGATGACGTGCACAACGGCTCGGTCTTCCATCCGGCGGCCGTGGTCTTTCCCGCGGTGCTTGCGGTCGCACAGGAAGCGGGCGCCAGCGGCAAGGACTTCATCACGGCCGCCATCGTGGGCTACGAAGTCGGGATCCGCGTCGGCGAGTTCCTCGGGCGCTCGCACTATCGCGTATTCCATACCACCGGCACCGCCGGCACACTGGCAGCCGCCGCGGCGGCCGGGCGCCTGCTGGGACTGACGCCGGCGCAGATGCTGGACGCCTTCGGCTCGGCCGGTACGCAGGCAGCGGGCCTGTGGGAATTCCTCGCCGACGCCGCCGATTCCAAGCAACTTCATACGGCCAAGGCAGCCGCCGACGGCATGATGTCCGCCTTCCTTGCCAAGAACGGCTTCCAGGGCGCAAAGCGTATCCTGGAAGGGCCGCGCGGCATGGCTGCCGGCATGTCCACCGATGCCGATGACGCGAAGCTGGTCGACGGCCTCGGCTCACGCTGGACCGTGGCCGAGACGTCCTTCAAATACCATGCCTCGTGCCGTCACACGCACCCCGCTGCGGATGCGCTGGCGCGGGTGCTGGCAGACAACCGGATTCAGCCGGCCAATATCCGCGAGGTGGTGACCCACGTCCACCAGGGCGCGATCGATGTGCTGGGACCCGTGGTGAACCCGGTCACCGTGCATCAGGCGAAGTTCTCGATGGGCACGGTACTCGGGCTGGTTGCCGAACGCGGCAGTGCCAGCGTCCGTGACTTCGAGTCGCACTTCCAGGACGCCGCGGTGGTCGCGTTCCGCGACAAGGTCTCCATGCAACTCGATGAGGAAGTGGATAGTGCCTACCCCCGCCGCTGGATCGGCAAGGTCAGCGTGACCACGGAAGACGGCAAGTCTTTCTCCGGGCGTGTCGACGAGCCCAAGGGCGATCCGGGCAACACGTTGTCGAGGGAGGAGATCCAGGACAAGTTCGCGCGCCTGGCCGACTTCTCTGCCTCCGCCAGCGTCGAAGAGATTCATGCCTTCTTCAGGGAAGTTTGGCAACTGGAAGCAGCGCCGCGCATCGGCGCGATCCTTCGGGACGCTACCAGCTAGGACATTCGCCTGCTGTCTCCTGGCGACTTTGGGTTCCCTCGACCGGTGTCGAGGGATTTTTTTCTGTGCAAGACCCGGCAGCTTACTGATGAAGCGGGACGCGGAGCACCACGCACCGCGCCCGGCCATTTCCTGCGTCAGCGGATGATGAACGGGTTGTCCACCGTCGCGCCGGCGGCTATCCATACGCTCTTGGTCTGCAGGTATTCGTCGATGGCCTCGATGCCGCTTTCCCGGCCGATACCGCTCTGCTTGTAGCCGCCGAACGGCGACATGAAGCTGACCGCGCGATAGGTATTGACCCAGACCATGCCGGACTCGATCGCTTCCGACAGCGCGAACGCGCGCTGGATGTTCTGGGTCCAGACGCCGGCACCGAGGCCGTAGATGCTGTCGTTCGCGATGCGGATGGCGTCATCCTGCGTGTCGAACGGAATCGCCGACAGTACCGGGCCGAAGATCTCTTCCTGCGCGATCCGCATGCCGTTGTCGACATCGGCAAAGATGGTCGGTTCGACAAACCAGCCGTCGTCGATGCCGCTGCCCCTTGCGCGCTTGCCGCCGCACAGCGGCACCGCGCCTTCGGCCTTGCCGATCTCGATGTAGTCAAGCACTTTGGCCAGTTGCACTTCCGTCGTTACCGGACCGACCTGGGTATCCGGCTGCATCGGATTACCGAGCCGGGCGGTGGCCGCGCGCTCCACCAGGCGCGCGAGGAAGCGCTTGTAGATCGAGCGCTGCACCAGCAGGCGCGAGCCGGCGATGCAGGTCTGTCCGCTGGCGGCGAAGATCCCGGACAGCACGCCGTTGATGGCCTGGTCGAAGTCGGCGTCCTCGAACACAATGTTCGGGCTCTTGCCGCCAAGTTCCAGCGATACCTTCTTCAGGCTGGCCGCCGCGGTCTGGTAGATCAGCTTTCCGTTCGCGTCCGAACCGGTGAACGCGATCTTGCTGACCTTGGGATGGGTCACCAGGCGCTGGCCGACTTCCGCCCCGAAGCCGGTGACCACGTTGACCACGCCCGGCGGAAAGCCCGCTTCGTCGAACAGCCTCGCCAACTCCAGCGTCGACACCGAGGTGTGCTCCGAAGGCTTGATCACCACCGTATTGCCGGCGGCGAGCAGCGGTGCGAGCTTCCACGTCAGCAACAGCAGCGGCGAGTTCCACGGCGTGATGGCGATAATGACGCCCAGCGGCTCGCGCCGGGTGAAGTTGAAGTAGCCCTTCTTGTCCAGCGGGATCACCGCGCCCTGGATCTTGTCGGCGAGCCCGCCGAAGTAGCGGAACCACTCCGGGATGTAGCGGGTCTGGGCGTGCATCTCCGCGAACAGCTTGCCGTTGTCGCGGGTCTCGAGTTCGGCCAGGTGCTGCGCGTCGCGCTCGATCAGGTCGGCCACCCGGGCCAGCAGCTTGCCTCGCTGCGTCGGCGTCAGGCCCGCCCAGGCGGGATTGCGGAACGCAGCGTGGGCGGCGTCGACGGCCGCGTTCGCATCCTCCGCCGTGCCCCGCGCGATCTGCACCCAAGGCTGACCGTCGAACGGGTTCTTGCTGTCGATGTAGGCGTTGCCAGTGGGCTTCACCCACTCGCCACCGATGTAATGGTTGTAAGCTTTCATGTCGGTCCTGTCGCTTTCCCCTTGCAGGAAGGGGGATCGAGTGGGCTTACTTGTGGGCGTCGCTGCCGAGCAGCGCTTCGCGGAAGCGGCTGCGCAGGAACGGGCCGTCGCGCGGGGGCAGCACGGTGGGCACCGGCTCGGTGGTCACCTTCACCGTGGCCAGCAGCAGGCCTTCGGTGCTGAACAGTTCCTCGGCCAGCACCGCCAGTTCCTGCTCCGTGCGCACCGTGCGCGCGTTGTCAAAGCCCACCGCTCTGGCCACACCCGCGATGTCGACACCGCGCCCGGCGTGCGCCGGCTGCATCCCGGTCTCCGCATAGTGCTCGTTGTCGATCACGATCACCGCCAGGTTCTGCGGCTTGTCCACCGCGGCCGTGGCCAGCGAGCCGATCCCCATCATCATCTCGCCGTCGCCGGTAACCACCACTACGCGACGCTTCGGTTGCGCCCGCGCGATGCCCAGGCCCACCATCACCGAGCCACCCATCGCGCCCCACAGGTAGAAGTTGCCGGCGCAGTCGCCGGTCGAGGCCACGTCGTAGGTGGGATTGCCCAGGCTCGTCACCACCAGGGCATCGCCCCGGTGCTTCAAGATCCGGGCAATCGTCGTGCGGCGATTCAGAACAGCCTTTTGCGCTTCACTCATCTCAGTCTCACTTGTTGAAGTTCTTGGCACCGATCACACGCTGGGCGATCAGCACCGCCGCCAGCCGGCCGGTCTGGTAGGCAAAGCGGGCCGTCGCGCCCACCGTCTTCGCCACCTCCTCGGCTTCGTCGGCGCGGTACACGTATGTACCGGCCGACTCCAGGGCCTCCTGCGTGGACTTGCCCATCGCCACCTGCCAGGGATTGAACTCGCCCCACTCGCCGCGCATCGTCACGATGGCGAAGAACGGCATGCGGCATTCGTGCTGCAGCGACAGCATGTTGATGCAGTTGCCCACGCCGCTGGACTGCATCAGCAGCACGGCGCGCTCGCCGCCCAGCCAGGCGCCGCCGACCATGGCCACGCCTTCTTCCTCCGTGGTCAGCGACACCGTGCTGATCTCGGGATCGGCTTCGCACAGCCGGATCAGTTCGCTGTGCCCGGCGTCCGGGACGTAGCAGACCTGGCGGACGTTCGCCGCCTTCAACTCTTGGAAAATCTCGCGTGGCCAGTTTGCCGACATCGTCTTCTCGCTCCAGTTGGCAGCGCCTTCGCGCCGCCAGGTTCATCGTCGGCCATCGGCCGCTCTGAGCGAATCATGGAACAAGGAAGAACGTCGCGAAAGTGATTTAATTGAATGATTAACTATTCCGATATCTGATCTATCTGCCGCCATGCAGGCCTCGATGCCTATGCCAAAATCCGCACGTTCCGGCCCTGATGCGTGCAAGACAGGGATGGCCTTTGCGCGGAGAATCCGCCAGCATCGAGCACTCCTTGGACGACACCGATATGAACGTTCTGATTGTTTTCGCACACCCCGAACCGAACTCGTTCAGCGCCGCGCTGAAGAACACCGCCGTGCGGACGCTGACGGAGCTGGGCCACCAGGTCACCGTCAGCGACCTGTACCAGATGGGCTGGTCGCCCACGCTTGGCGAAGCGGACTTCCCGCAAGCGCGCGCCGACGCGGACTACCTGGACCTGTCGCGCGAGCAGGAACATGCGTATGCCCACCGCACCCACAGCGCCGACGTGCACGCCGAGCAGGAGAAGGTCAAGGCGGCAGAACTGGTGCTGTTTCATTTCCCGGTCTGGTGGTTCTCGATGCTGGCCATGCTGAAGGGCTGGGTCGACCGTGTGTTCAGCCGCGGTTTCGCATATTCCACCGGCCGCAAGTACGAGTCAGGGCACTTCAAGGGCAAACGCGCCATGATCTGCCTCACCACGGGAACGGCCTCGACGCTGTACGAGCCGAATGGCATCGATGGCGACCTGCATCACGTGCTTTGGCCCATCCACAACGGCATCCTCGGCTACACCGGATTCACGGTGTTGCCGCCCTTCGCGGCCTGGATGCCGGCACGGGTCACGGATGAAGACCGTGACGCCTACCTGGAAGCCTACGCCGCCCGACTGAAGTCTCTCGACGACACCGAGCCGCTGTTCTTCCATCCCTGGAGCGACTACGACGAAACCCAGCGCCTGAAGCCCGGCGTGGTGGCGCGCTCCGGCGTGCAATGGAATCCGCGCGCCGGCCAGAGCTTCGATGACTCGGCGCAGGCGTACGCCCAGCAAGAGAGCAACTGAACGACCAGCGGAGACTTGAATACCGTCATGATGAAGACCGATCTGTTCCAGACCCTGCATCATGTCTGCGTCGTGGTACGCGACATGGAGAAGTCCGTCGCCTGCTACGAGTCCATCGGCGTGGGCCCCTGGCACCCGTTTCCCTCGCTCGAGGCATTCCGGGGCGAGCTCGACGTGCCCGATGCCGATGCCTTCGTCAGGCTGCACTACCGCTACGCGAACCTCGGCAACGTCCAGCTTCAGTTGTGCGCGCCACCGGCCGGAAGTACGCCACAGCGGGAATTCCTGGACACGCGTGGCGAAGGCGTGTTCCATCTCGGCTTCACCGTACCGGACTGCGACCAGGCGGAAGCGGAGGCCACCGCACTGGGGCTGGCGATCATGTTGCGTGGGCGCTTGCCAAACCGCAGTGGTTTCACCTACTTCGACACGGCGGACAAAGGCGCCGGCGTGACGCTGGAGATCCGGGCAAGCAAGGCCTAGCGCCGTCCAGCCTTACCTGCTCCATCGGGCCCGGCAAACGCTCCAGCGTTGCCGGGCCCGATGGTTTTCACGATCGCAAACCGCACCAGCCACGACGCAAAAGAAAGTGGCCCTTGAGGGCATCCACCTCAAGGGCCGATTCAGCAAGTCACGACTCAGTACACCACCGACTCCAGCAGCGGCTCCTGCTTGCGAATGCGTTGGTATCCCAGCGGCGACACATCGATGGTCCGATACTGCCCGTGGACGATCCACTCCGCCACCGCCCGGCCCGTGGCCGGCGCGTGCATGACCCCGTGACCGGAAAAGCCCGTCGCCAGCAGGAAGTTCCCGATCTCGTCATGCGCGCCGACCACCCCATTGTGGTCCAGCAGATTCATCTCGTAATGGCCTGCCCAGGCGCGCAGTAACCGCGTGCTCTCCATCGCCGGGACGCGGTGCGCCAGGTACGGCCACACGATGTCCTCGAACAAGTAGTGATCCGGTTCGAAGTCGCCCTCAGCATGAGGATCCCTGTGCGCTTCCGGAGCAATGCCGGCAATGAAACCATCTCCCTCAGGACGGACCCATATGCCGGAGTTGTCGAACAGCATGGGGAACCCCTCGGTTGGAACCGGTGCCTTGATATGGAAAACGGTACGCTTGCGCGGCTCGACCGGCAGGGCGATATCCAGCCAGCTCGCCACTTTCCCGCCTGCAGGGCCGGCAGCATTCACACACCAGTCGCAAGGGATGACACTGTCATCGGCAAGCCTGACGCCTGTGACTCTGCCATTGCGCGATTCGATGCCGTTGGCTTCCGCCGTGACATACTCAACGCCAAGCTTCTTTGCTTCGCGCCGCACGAGCTGGAGCAGCGCCCAGGCATCGAACCAACCTTCGCTGGCGGCGCCATATGTCGCGATGCCGATATCGTCAACATTGAGCCACGGATAGCGAGCCTTTGCCTGTGCGGGCGTCATGATATCGATGGTTGCGCCGGCTTCGATCTGCGATAGCGCCGTCGCCTGCATGGCATCGGCGCCCTCCTTTGTGCCGAGCAGCAGGTAGCCGCGCTCGTCGAAGCCAATGTCCGCATCATCGCCAAACCACTGCCTGATGTCGCGGAACATGCCGGCGCCGAAGAGGCTCATGCCGATGTTGAAGGGACAACCGAACTGCGTGCGGATGGACGAAGCCGACAGTGCGGTCGAACAATACTGATAAGTGGGATCGCGCTCGATCACCTTGATGGGTCCCGCAAAGCCCTCCTTGCGCAGGAAGAAGGCGGTAAAGCTTCCGATGATGGCGCCGCCGATGATGACGACCGTGGCAGTTCGCTGGTTCATGGTGGAAAAAAGGAGAGTTGAATCGGTGGATCAGGCAACGGCCGCCACAGCGGGATCGTTGTGGGACTTTCCGCCTTCGAGGTATGCCGCCCGGACTTCCGGGCTCTGCAGCAGTTCGCGCCCGGTACCGCTCATGACGATGCTGCCCTGCTGAAGCACATAGGCGCGGTGTGCCACGCGCAGTGCCTGGTTGGCGTTCTGTTCGACCAACAGGATCGTCATGCCATGGTCCCGGTTGAGCATCTCGATGATCTCGAAGACCTTCCGGATATAGATCGGCGCAAGACCCAGTGAGGGCTCGTCCATCAGCAGCAGCCGGGGATGGCTCATCAGTGCGCGCGCGATCGCCAGCATCTGTTGCTCGCCGCCCGACAGGGTACCGGCGAGCTGCTGGCTGCGCTGTGACAGGATCGGGAACATGTCGAACATGCGCTGCATATCGGTACCGCGAGTCGCGGGATCGGCGAACGTCGCGCCCATCAGCAGGTTCTCGGTCACGGTCATGCGAGGGAAGACGCGCCTCCCCTCCGGGGAGATCGCAATGCCGCGCCGGGAAATCTCATGCACACCGAGGCCCTGGAGCGAAGCGCCCTGGAACAGTATGCGGCCGCGGGAAACCCGCGGTGCGCCCAGGATACTGGTCATCAGCGTGGATTTTCCCGCGCCGTTGGCACCGATCAGCGTTACCGTCTCGCCCTCGCGGACAGAGAGCGATACGCCCCTCAGCGCGTGGACGTGCCCGTAGTGGGCATGTACATCTTCAATCTGCAGAATCATGCCGCGGCCTCCGTCTCGGTCAGCATCTCCGCGTCGCTTTCCGGTTCACCCAGATACGCGGCCACCACATCGGGATCGTTCTGAACCTGCTCCGGCGAGCCTTCAGCAATCTTCTTGCCAAAGGACAGCACGTGGATATGGTCGGACACGTTCATGACCACGCTCATATCGTGCTCGATCAGCAGGATGCTCAGGCCAGTCTCGCGCGCCAGGCGCGTCAGCAGCGCATTGAGCTCCGCCGACTCGCGCGGGTTCAGGCCCGCCGCTGGTTCATCGAGACAAAGCAGCACCGGGTCCACGCACATGGCGCGCGCAATTTCCACCTTGCGCTGCAGGCCATAGGGCAGTCCGCCCGCGGCCGTATCCGCGCAGTCCTCCAGCTTCAGCGCCTGAAGGCTGCGGTAGGCCTTCTCCATCGCTTCTTCCTGCGCGCGACGGTATCCCGGCAGCCTGAACAGCCCCGCCAGGCTGAAGCGGGACGCCTTCTGCAGTGCGTTGTGCTGGGCCACCACCAGGTTCTCCATCACCGTCATCTTCGGAAACAGGCGGATGTTCTGGAAAGTGCGCACCACGCCCGCCTTGCGCGTCACGTCGTGGCTCGGCATGCATTCCAGGTGCAGGTCTCCGTGCCGGGGATGCATCATCCGGATTGAGCCGGCAGTGGGCTTGTAGAAACCGGTCAGGCAATTGAACAGTGTCGTCTTGCCGGCGCCATTCGGGCCGATCACCGAGGTGATCTGGCCCTCCCCGACCGTCAGCGACAAGCCTTCGATGGCCTTGATGCCACCAAAGCGCATCTCCAGTCCGTCTACAGTGACTAGTGTTCTTCTCATCGGCCGTTCTCCACGACAGGTGCACCGCTTACCGGAATGGCACGGTCCGTGCGTGCCCGCTTGCGCAGGTATTGCTTGAGCGTCAGCGTCGGCTCCCTGACGGACATCAGGCCGCCGGGCCGCCAGACCATGATCAGGACCATGGCCGCCCCGAACAACAGCATCCGATATTCGGCAAAGTCGCGACCAAGCTCCGGCAGGAGCACCAGAACCAGCGCGGCCAGCACAACGCCCAGCTGGCTGCCCATGCCACCCAGGACGACGATGGCGAGCACGGTTGCGCTTTCGCTGAAGGTGAAGCTTTCCGGCGAAATGAAGCCCTGGCGCGCGGCGAAGAAGACGCCGGCGAACCCGCCCAGCATCGCGCCCAGCGCGAACGCCGACAGCTTGACATTGGTGACGTTGATGCCCAGCGCCTTGCAGGCAATTTCGTCTTCCCGCATCGCCTCCCAGGCCCGGCCCACCGGCAGACGGCGCAGGCGAAGGACCAGCACGTTGGTCAGCAGGGCCAGCGCAAAGATCAGGTAGTACAGGAAGATCACACGATGATCGTTGGAATACTCAAGGCCGAACACGCTGGAGAAGGTCGGCGTATCCGCCGACCTGCTGAACGGCAAGCCGAAGAAGCTCGGCCTCGGAATGGAAGAAATGCCGTTGGGGCCGCCGGTGAGATCGGTCCAGTTGAGCATCACCAGCCGGATGATCTCGCCGAAGCCCAGCGTCACGATCGCCAGGTAGTCGCCGCGCAGCCGCAGCGTGGGGTAGCCCAGCAGGATCCCGAAGATCGCGGCGAACAGGCCGGCCAGCGGCAGGCACGCCCAGAACGAGAGCCCGAAGCCGATCGACAGCAGCGCATAGCTGTAGGCGCCAATGGCGTAGAACGCCACGTAGCCAAGATCAAGCAGGCCGGCGAGGCCCACCACGACATTGAGCCCCCAGCCCAGCATCACATAGATCAGTACCGTGGTCGCAATGTCGACCAGATACCGGTTGCCCGAGAAGACGATCGGCAACGCCACGGCGATCCCGAGCGAGATCCAGCCAAGCGCCCTGGTGAACGCCGGTGGTTCGCGAAGGCGCGGCAATGCAGGCGTCTTCATGGCCTTGCGCAAGCGCAGGCGGTCGATGACCAGCATTTGCAGCACGCGCGCGGCGAACACCACACCCACGGCAACGGCCAGCGCGTCCCAGCGGGTCTGGAATTGCAGCTTGCCACCCGCGTCCACCGTGGTGATGCCGATCAGCGGGATACCCAGCACGATGCCGATCAGGGCCACGCGTACCGCATCCCCCAGCCGCGCGCGCACGCCGCGGAATCCGAAAACATGAAGTGTGCTCATCAGACTTTCTCCACCTCCGGCCGGCCGAGCAGTCCGCAAGGCCGCACCACCAGCACCAGGATCAGGATGGCAAAGGTGGCGACGTCCTTGTACTCCGCCGAAAAATAGCTGCCCCAGAACGACTCGATCAGGCCGATCAGGAGCCCGCCCAGCATTGCCCCCGGGAGCGATCCGATGCCACCGAGGACCGCCGCGGTAAACGCCTTCACACCGACCAGGAAGCCAATGCTGAAATCGACAACGCCGTAGTACAGCGTCACCATGGTCCCTGAGATGGCCGCCAACCCCGCGCCCAGCATGAACGTCAGCGAGATCGTGCGGGCGACGTTGATGCCGAGGAAGCCGGTCATGGTCCGGTCCTGCTCACAGGCCCGCTGTTGCCGGCCAAAGGCGGTGCGCGTGATCAGCCATGTGAAACCGCCCATCAGCAGGAACGTCGTCGCCACGATCAGGATCTGCACGTAGGACAGGTAGACCGCGGATTCGCCGTTGCCCGCCACTTCGATGCCGCCGGTAATCACCGGCGCCAGCGCCTTGACGCGTGCGCCCTGGCTTAGCTGGACGAAGTTCTGCAGGAAGATCGAAACGCCGATCGCCGAGATCAGCGGCGCGAGGCGCGATGCGCCACGCAGCGGGCGGTACGCCACCCGCTCTACCGCCCAGCCATAGGCGGACGTGAACAGGATGGTAAGGAACAGCACCCCGACCAGCGTGAGCGGTACCGAAGTCACGCCAAGCGCAGTCATCAGGGTGAATCCTGAAATGGCGATGAAGGCGCTGATCATGAACACTTCGCCGTGCGCAAAGTTGATCATGCCGATGATGCCGTACACCATGGTATAGCCGATGGCGATGAGACCATAGACGGCACCCAGGGTCGCACCATTGATGAACTGCTGTAATGCGAGATACATGAAAGGCTCCAACAACCGCTATCGCAACCCGTGCAGCGCACAACCGCGCTGCAATACCCATGCTCAGTGGCAGTGCCGCGCCGTGCGAGGCACTGCCACCACTGCGTCAGTTTGCGTAGCCGTATTGGTTCCCGCTCCAACGATAGACCACGTAGCCGGGCCTGGTGAGGTCACCCTTGCTGTCGAAGCTGATGGGCCCGACCACCGTCGAGTAGGTGCCGTTGCGCAGCGCCTTCTGGACGGCCTCTGGCTTCACGCTGCGTGCCCGCTCGGCCGCCTGCGCGAATACCTGGATCGTCGCGTACGAATACAGCGTGTAGCCATCGGGCTCGACCTTCGCCTTGCGGAAGCGCTCCACCACGTCCTTGGCTTCGGCATTCTTGCGCGGATCCGGGCCGAAGGTGAACATCACACCGTTCGCTGCGGGGCCCGCGGCAGACAGCAGTTCCGTGTTGGTCAGCGTGTCGCCGCCCATGACGGCGAGCTTGAGTCCGGCTTGCGCCGCCTGGCGCAGGATCAGGCCAAGTTCGGTGTAGTACCCACCATAGGCCAGCACTTCGATGCCGGCAGCCTTCAGCTTGCTCACCAGCACGTTGTAGTCCTTCTCGCCTGCGGTGATCGACTCGCGCAGCGATACCTTGGCCTTCTGGTCGGCGAGGGACTTCGCCACCTCGTCCGCCAGGCCCTTGCCATAGGCACTCTTGTCATCGACCACCGCGATCTTCCTGCCGTTGAAATTCCTGGCGAGATAGGACGCGGCAACATTGCCCTGCTGGTCATCCCGGCCGGTCACGCGCACGATGTTGGCCAGGCCGCGCTCGGTGACCTTCGGGCTGGTCGAGATGGTCGCCATGGGGATGCCGGCATCGTGGTAGACCTCCGATGCGGGAATGGTCGAGCTCGAACAATAGTGGCCGTCCACGAACACCACGCCCTTGTTGACCAGCGTGTTGGCAACGGACACCGCCTGTTTCGGGTCGCAAACGTCGTCGCCAACCACCAGCTTCAGCTTCTGTCCCAGCACGCCCCCCCTGGCATTGATATCTGCAATTGCCTGCTCGGCGCCGGTGCGCATCTGCTCCCCACCCGACGCATACGGGCCAGTCATCGGCCCGGCAACACCAATCAGCAAATCGGCCCAGGCCGAATGGCTCACCCCCAACATCAGTCCGGCCGCGCAAACGCTAACCGACAGCAGCTTCTTGCTCATCTCGTCCCTCACTTGGTACGTTCACTTGCGGATCGCAGGCAACGGTGTGCGCATTGCGTGGATCCTGCCCAGGCGCCTGCTTCGCGGCAGATCGCCAGTTCCGGTGTGCCAATGCCGTAGTTCGACAACGACCTTGGTTGAGCGAAATTCTGCTGGCTATCGCGCGCCGCCGCTTGCATCCAGGCAGAGCAAGATTTGCGGCTTTTTGCATAACGATCTGCAGCAGAGCCGCATAGGCAAGGGGTTTCCGCTTAGGGGTATTCACCTAATACGCACAATCATGGATCGCACGGCACAACCACTGTGCGGGAATGGCGCGGTATCGGTGCGAACCCCGGACGATCCTTGCAGCCACAAACAAAAAAGGTGCGCCCATGGACGCACCTTTCGCTGCCGTGTCGCGGGGTATCAGAACCGCTCTGCCACCGCCTTCATCTGCAGAAACTGCAGCAAGTAGTCAGGACCGCCCGTCTTCGTGTCCGTACCGCTCAGATTGAAGCCGCCGAACGGCTGCACACCCGCCAGCGCGCCGGTGCACTTGCGGTTGAAGTACAGGTTCCCGACATGGAATTCGCGGCGAGCCTGTTCGATCCGGCTCCGGTCGCGCGAATAGAGCGCGCCGGTCAGGCCGTAGACGGTGTTATTGACCGCCTTCAAGCCCTCTTCGAAGTTCGCCACGCGGGTCACCGCCAAGAACGGCCCGAAGACTTCCTCCTGGAAGATGCGGGCATCCTGCGCGACATCGCCGAAGATCGTCGGCGCGAAGAAGTAACCGTCCCCCTCCAGCCGCTTGCCGCCGGTCAGCAACTTGCCTTCCCCCTTGCCGATCTCGATGTACTCGGCAACCTTGTCGGCTTGTGCCGCATTGCACACCGGCCCCAGGTCCGGGTTGGTGTCGGCAGCGCCCACACGCAGCTCCTTGGCACGGGCAACGACCTTCTCCACCAGCGCGTCGTAAACCGAATCGACCACGATCAGGCGCGAGCATGCCGAGCACTTCTGGCCGGAGTAGCCGAACGCGCTCTGGATCACGCCCAGGGCGGCCGCGTCCAGGTCCGCGGTCTCGTCCACCAGGATGGCATCCTTGCCGCCGAGTTCCAGGAACACGCGCTTGATCCACGTCTGCCCGTCGCGCAGCCTGGCCGCCGACTCGTGGATCGCGATGCCGGTCTTCAGGCTGCCGGTGAAGTTGATGAAGCGGGTCTTGGGATGGTCGACCAGGTAGGCGCCGATCTCGCTGCCGATGCCGGGCAGGTAGTTGATGACGCCCGGCGGGAAGCCGGCTTCCTCGAAGATCTCGAAGACCTTGGACAGCGACACGATCGTGTCTTCGGCCGGCTTGCAGACCACGGTATTACCGACCACGATGGCGCCCATCAGCATCCCGGTCATCAGCGCCATGGGGAAGTTCCACGGCGCGATGGTGACGCCGACGCCCAGCGGGATGTAGAAGCTCTTGTTTTCTTCCCCGGAATAGGCGTTGAGGTGGCCCACACCGTCGACAAAACGCAGGGCCTGCCGGGCATAGTACTCGGTGAAATCGATCATCTCGGCAACTTCGGCGCTGGCCTCGACATAGTTCTTGCCGATCTCCTGGACCAGCCACGCTTCCAGCTCTTGTTTGCGCCCACGCATGATCTGCGCGGCCTTCAGGCACAGCCGCGAGCGGTCTTCCTGGGTCCAGCGCTTCCACCCCTCGAAGGCAGTCCAGGCAGCCTGGATCGCCTGCTCGGCATGGTCGACACCCGCCTTGCTGGTGTGCCCGACAACTTCGCCGGGCCGCGAAGGATTGGTCGAGGTGAGCTTCGCCGCCGTCTCGATCTTCTTACCATCGATGATCAGTGGGTAGGTCTTGCCGATTTGCGCACGGACCTTGTCGAGCGCGCTGCGCATGGCATTGAGTGATGCTTCGGTGGTGTAAGTATCGAAAGGTTCGCTCTGAAAGGGGATGACGTTCACGTTGGGGTTCTCCGCGTTCAACCAGTAGGCCCGAGCCGGCGGGCGTTGCCGTCCGCGCATCGGAATCGTGCACATCTCGCGCTGCAGCCACGCTGCGACGCCGGATGCGTTGCCCGGGATTTTGTGGTGCGTGGCGCCGCGCGTCTTGCATGGCGGCCTGCCTAAAGCAGCGGATTACTGCACAACGGGAATGGTCGGGCGCGCGCCCTGCCCGCTGGCCCGAGCGGGTAACGAATGGCGGAAACCGCGTGATAACATCGCGCTACCCACGCCGCAGCCGCCCCCTACGACAATCATGCTCGACACCAAGAACCTATTGCACGGGATCGACCTGGTACTGGATCTGGCGCTGATGGAGCAGGTATTCGACCGGCTTCCCAACGTCCTTTTCTACGTCAAGGACAAGGAGGCGCGCTACCTGATGGTGAATGCCACCCTGGTCGAGCGCAGCGCCCTGGTCAGCAAGGAAGACGTCATCGGCAAGACGGCAGACGAGCTGTTCGAGGTCACTGGTTCGAGCACGCTGATGCAGGACCTGAGCGTCATCCGCAGCGGCGAGCCGATCACCGATGTGCTGCGCCTGTTTTTCTCGGCCGATGGGCACCGGCAATGGTGCCTGAGTTCGAAGTTTCCGGTCAGGGATGCGGAGGGCCAAATCGCCGGCCTGCTGGGCATCTCGCGCATCCTGCCCCGCCCGGACGAGAAGCACGCCAGCTACAAGCGCCTGCTGCAGTTCCTCAAGCGCCTGGAAGAGCCGGCGCAACCGAACCTGCGCATCAGCGAGATCGCCCGCGAAGTACAGTTGTCACTGGATACCCTGGAGCGGCTTTGCCGCGAGGTGTTCGGGCTGACGCCGAAGCAGATCATGATGCGCATGCGGCTGGACCGCGCCTGCCGCCTGCTGGAGACGACGGATGCCAGCATCACCGACATTGCCGCCGAATGCGGCTATGCGGACCACAGCGCGTTCTCGCGGCAGTTCAAGGCAGCAACCCTGTGTACGCCCCAGCAATACCGTGGGGCGCATCGTACGTCTTAGCTGCGTCCGCATGCCCCGCGCGAGCGCTGAATCAGTCTTCCCCGTCCACGTGGCACAAGATCCGGTGTGCCAGGCGCAAATGGGGCCGGTCGATCATGGCGTTGCCGAGCCTTGCCACGCCCGAGGCGCCGACCCTGGAGAAGGCGTCGACGACATGCCGGGCCCAGCGCACCTCTTCCTCTTGCGGCATGAAGGCCTGATTGATGGCGTCGATATGTGAAGGATGGGCGGCGGCCTTTGCGGTAAAGCCGTCGCGCTTTGCCTGCGCGGCTTCCTGCCCGATCTGCGCGGGATCTGTCAGGCTGGTGCTGACCGCGTCGATGGCATCGATGCCGGCCTGGGCGGCCGCCATCAGGCACATCGTGCGTGCCACGGAGAATGGCGCGGTGAGTTCCTTGCCGATATGCGACGAGAAAGCGCCCAGGTCGGCGGCAAGATCGTCCACGCCCCACATCAGCGCCCGCAGCCGCATCGGCGCATTGCGATAGGACGAGAGGCCGAAGACGCCTTCGGACGATTCCGTCGCCATGGCGATGATGGCGACCTCCCAGTTGTCGGGCAACAGTGCGCACTCAAAGGCTGCGAGGAAGTCACAGAGCCGGTGTACATCGTCGACGCTCCGGCACTTCGGCAGCACGATCGCGTTTGGCCGGTGCGGGATCACGGCGGCAAGGTCGCGCAGGATATGGCCTGACGCCAGCCCGTTGACGCGCACCAGCAAGGCCGGCTCCATCGACGCGCGGTTCTGCTCCAGGAACGACACCAGCTTGCGCCGCGCATCTTCCTTGCCATGCTCCGGCACGGCGTCCTCGAGGTCGAACACCAGGCCGTCCGCCCCCGACTTCAGCGATGCCGCCAGCTTGCGGTCGCTGTCCGCGGGAACGAAAAGAAGGGAGCGCAGGCGCTGTGGCAGGTTGTCGTGCATGGTCGCTGGTCTCCGGAAACCGATTTGGCTAGGCTAGTGGCGGCCAGGCATCACGGGCCTGGCATGCTGCCAACAATGCCAGCGATCGCGCGACCAGGCAAACCGGGTTTTCCGAAAGCAGGTTTCGCCAACGGCGAATGGGTCGAAGCCGGGCGCCGGTGTCGGTCCGGCCCCATCCCTTATGGATCGGGTGAACGGCGCAGCCCAACACTTCATACCGTCCGCGGCGCCGCTGACATCACGCCAGCCTTCTCCCCATGCAGAATGCTGCGCCTGCGCCCGGCAGGCACGATCGTTGCGGATTCTCGGTACGAGCGCCCCCGCTCTCTAACCCCTGGAGAACCACCATGACCACCCTGATCATCCGCGACCTGCCCAGCCGCACCCTCGACACCACCGCAATGTCCGCAATCCATGGTGGAATCTACCGGACGCCGCAACAAATTCTGGCGTGGCAAGTCACCCATCTGCCCGCCACGCCGGACGGCCGTGTGCTAGGCCCCGATGGCCAACTGCACGTGCCCTCGATCTGACGACCCAACGTCCACCGCCATCAGCACGCTCGATACCTTGAACACCACCGACCGCTCCCCGACCGCCAGCCCGAAGCGGTCGGCGCCGTGCGCCGAGTGAGATGGCCAGCGGTTGCAAGAGGAAGCTTTCGCGTCCAGTGTCAGGTAATCGATACCACACACGTCCCGCCACTTCACCCGGCTCTTGTCCTTGTATCGACGCTTCTACTCGTCAGGCCGGACGTTCGTACTACCGATATTCCGCGAAGTCATTATGCAGATGCCGCACATGACAAAACTGTCGATGTGCCAGAAGTGATGAGGGTTTCCACCGATCTATATTTGAACGACAAATTTTGTTTCAGCCGGGGGCGACTACCACCTGAAGGGAGGTGGGAAATGAGCAAGAAACTGTTAGTACTGGGGGCGACGACGGTCGCGTTGTGCGCCGGGGCGGCATGGGCTGGGACTACCGGTCCACGCGACGTTTACACAGATGGCGCCATGGTGAGGACGCCAGATCCATACAGTGATGGGGCAAAGACAAGCAAGTTCGATGTCTACACGGACGGTGCCAGAATCTCGGACAGGCGTGACGCCTTTTCCGACGGCGCAAGGATCGATAAGCGTGACACCTTTACCGATGGCGCAAGGACTATCGATAAGCGTGACACGTTTACCGATGGCGCTTGATGGCATACCAGGCCGATCAAGCATGATCGCGCAGCATCGAGGCCAAGGCACTGCCTTGGCTTCTTCTTTTTCATCGGCAGCATCCGTGCTGTTCGGGCCCTAGGCCAGCCCCACTGTCATACCCGCATTCCATCCTTCCCAATCGGCGGCACTCGCCCGCCCGGCGTTGACCGGTGACAGCGCTGGTGGCGCTGTCATTCGCCTGTCATCACGCCCGGAAACAATACGCGGCGATACAGGGCGCAGATATTCCTCTCAGCCAAGCGACGGCCTGACGCCGCGCACCAGTGGAATGTTTTGGACGCCCGCCTTTTTCCATCCGAAATGAAAACGTTTTCATTCTGGCCAGCCTTGACCGGGCACAGTGGAGCGCAGCGGCAATGACTGGGAGGCATAGTCCCGATGGCAAGGCGAGATCCGGCAGCGGTCCGACGCTGGCAGACGTCGCGGACGCCGCGCGTGTTTCGCTGGCGACGGCCTCCCGCGTCTTCAGCCATCCCGCCATGGTGCGCGACAGCACCGCGCAGCGCGTGCATGACGCCGCGCGCAGGCTGGACTTCCGCCCGAACCTGCTCGGCAGCAAGCTGCGCGCCCAGCAGACGCGGATGATCGGCGTGATGCTGCCGACGATGGACAACGCGGTGTTCGCCGAGTGCTGGCGTGGCATCGAGGAGGCCGCGCTGGCCGCGGGCTACTCGCTGATGCTGGTCACCAGCGGCTACGACCCGATGCGAGAGCGCGAGCGGATCGAGTACCTGCTGCGCCATCGCGTGGACGGCATGGTCCTGACGGTGGCGGACGCCGCGCACAGCGCGGTGCTGGACCAGCTCGACGCCGAGGGCGTGCCCTACGTGCTGGCCTACAACCAGGCGGGCCCGCGCAGCCGCAGGCATTCGGTTTCCGTGGACAACCGCGGCAGCGCCTGCAACGGGGTGGAGGCGCTGATCGCCGCCGGGCACCGGCGCATCGTCGTGGTGTCCGGCGCGTTCGTTGCCTCGGACCGCGCGCGCCAGCGCTATGCTGGCTACCAGGACGCGATGCGTGCACACGGCTTGGCGCCGTTGCCCGTGCTGTCCCTGCCCTCGCATACCGCCAGCAACGCTGCACAGATCCGCGCGCTGATCGACGAAGACGATGCCCCCACCGCCTTCTTCTGCACCAACGACCTGCTGGCCATCGGCGCGATCTCGGATCTGCGGCGGCTGGGTCTGCGCGTGCCCGCCGATGTCTCCGTGCTCGGCTACGACGGGATCGCGCTCGGCAGCGTGATGGAGCCCCCGCTGGCGACCGTGGTGCAACCCAATACCGACATCGGCGCGCGCGCCGTCGCCCACTTGCTGGCGTGGCTGCATGCGCCAACCGGCGAAGCGCCAGCCGCCGCGCGCGTGACCCTGCTGCCGCATGCACTGCGCGTGAGCGGAAGCATCGCCGCGCCGCCGGCCGTTCCGTTC
The DNA here is from genome assembly GCA_000471925.1 of Ralstonia pickettii DTP0602. Classification (NCBI taxonomy): domain Bacteria; kingdom Pseudomonadati; phylum Pseudomonadota; class Betaproteobacteria; order Burkholderiales; family Burkholderiaceae; genus Ralstonia; species Ralstonia pickettii. The sequence continues at coordinate 1,228,934 of CP006667.1, read as the reverse complement.
ACCGTGACCTGACATCTTTCCACCGACCGTTGCCACCAAGGAGCCTTTCATGCAACCGTTCTCGTCCTGGCGCCGTCCGCTGCGCCGGCTCACCCTGATGCTTGCCGCAGCCGCGTTCAGCCACGGCGCCTTCGCGCAGACCGCAATCTGCTACAACTGCCCGCCCGAGTGGGCCGACTGGGCCACGCAGATCCGCGCCATCAACGACAAGACCGGCGTCACCGTGCCGCTGGACAACAAGAACTCAGGCCAATCGCTCGCGCAACTCGTGGCGGAGAAAGCGAGCCCCGTGGCGGACGTGGTCTACTACGGCGTGACCTTCGGCATCCAGGCAAAGAAGGACGGCGTGACCGCCCCGTACAAGCCGGCGCACTGGAACGAGATCCCGGACGGCCTGAAGGATCCGCAGGGCAACTGGTTTGCGATCCACTCCGGCACGCTCGGCTTCATGGTCAATGTGGACGCGTTGCGCGGCAAGCCCGTGCCGCAGTCCTGGGCCGACCTGCAGAAGCCTGAGTACAAGGGCCTGATCGGCTACCTGGATCCCGCCAGCGCATTCGTCGGCTATGTCGGCGCCGTCGCCATCAACCAGGCGCTGGGCGGCTCGCTGGATAACTTCGGCCCGGCCTTCAAGTTCTTCAAGGACCTGCAGAAGAACCAGCCGATCGTACCGAAGCAGACCGCCTACGCGCGCGTGCTGTCCGGCGAAATCCCCATCCTGCTCGACTACGACTTCAACGCGTACCGCGCCCGCTACAAGGACCATGCCAACGTGGCGTTCGTGATCCCGAAGGAAGGCACGGTCGTGGTCCCCTACGTGATGAGCCTGGTCAACAAGGCGCCGCACGAGGCCGAGGGCCGCAAGGTGCTCGACTTCGTGCTGTCCGACGCAGGCCAGGCGCTGTGGGCCAATGCCTACCTGCGCCCCGTACGAAGCGCCGGCATCTCGAAGGAAGTGCAGGCGCGCTTCCTGCCGGCTGCCGAGTATGCGCGCGCAAAGCCCGTCGACTTCTCCCGCATGGCCGAGGTGCAGAAGGCCTTCAGCGAGCAATACCTGAAGGAAGTCCGCTGAAGCCGCCGCCGGCCCCAGCCCGCCGGTCCCCTTGCGTCCCCGCCGCTGCGGGGACGCACGCCACCGCACGGTCCCTGCCATGACAAAGCGAAATCTTCTCCTGTTCGGCTTCGCGCTGCCCGCGCTGGTCGTCTTCCTCACGTTCTTCTGCCTGCCGATGGCGCGACTCCTCGCTGTCAGCGTCGACGGCCCGCAGGGCGCCGGCGTGTACTGGACCGTGCTGACGAGTCCGCGCTACCTGCACAGCCTGGCGGTCACGGTGCTGCTGTCCGGCGCCGTCACGCTGGCGACGCTCGTCATCGCCGGGATCGCCGGCACCTTCCTGCAGCGCAACGCCGTGCCGGGCAAGTTCGCGCTGGTCGCGGTGCTGACGTTCCCGCTCGCGTTCCCGGGCGTGGTGATCGGCTTCATGGTCATCATGCTCGGCGGCCGCAACGGCCTGTCGGCGATGCTCGGCGACTGGCTCGCGGGCGAGCGCTGGACTTTTGCCTATGGCCTGGCCGGCCTCTTCGTGGGCTACCTGTACTTCTCGATTCCGCGCGTGATCCTGACGGTGATGGCCGCGGTCGAGAAGCTCGACGCCTCGCTCGAGGAAGCCGCCCGCTCGCTCGGTGCGAGCCCATGGCGCGTGGTGTGCGACGTGATGCTGCCCGCGCTGATGCCGGCGCTGCTGTCCAGCGGCGCGATCTGCTTCGCGTCCAGCATGGGCGCCTTCGGCACCGCCTTCACGCTGGCGACGCAGCTTGATGTGCTGCCGCTGACGATCTACAACGAATTCACCAACTACGCCAATTTCGGCATGGCCGCCGCGCTCTCGATCCTGCTGGGCGCAGTGACGTGGGCGCTGCTGGCCGTCGCACGCTGGTTCTCCGGCGATGCCGTCGCCGCCACCGCGTAGGAGACCGACGATGTTTCCCGTTCGCCCTCGCTTTCGCTACTGGCTGCAGCTCGCGCTCACGCTGACCGTCTGCCTGTTCATGATCGTGCCGGTCGTGCTGTCCGTGCTCGCCGGCCTCACCAACAATATCTTCGTCGGCCTTGCCAGCGGACTGACCACGCGCTGGATCGAGGAAGTCTGGTCGCTGTACCGCAACACCATCTTCCTCTCGCTGGGCATCGCGCTGGCGTGCCTCGCCTGCACGCTGGTGCTCGGCGTGCCCGCCGCCTACTACATGGCGCTGCGCCGCAACCGCGTGACGCGCCTGATCGAGGAACTGCTGATGCTGCCCGTGGCCATCCCCGGCCTGGCTACCGCGCTCGGCCTGATCCTGCTCTACGGCCAGTGGCAGGCACTGCGCACGAGCTGGGTCTTCATCCTGATCGGGCATGTACTGTTCACGCTGCCCTTCATGGTGCGCGCCGTGCTGGCGATCCTGTCAGCCATCGATATCCGCACACTCGAGGAAGCCGCCTCGAGCCTCGGCGCCGGCCGCATGCAGCGCTTCTTCACCGTGATCCTGCCCAACTGCCGCCAGGGCATCCTGGCCGGTGCGCTGATGGTGGTCACGCTGTCGGTCGGCGAGTTCAACCTGACCTGGATGCTGCACACACCGACCACGCAGACGCTGCCGGTCGGGCTGGCCGACAGCTATGCGTCGATGCGCCTGGAGATCGGCTCGGCCTACACCATCGTCTTCTTCGTCATGATCATTCCGCTGCTGGTGCTGATGCAGGCGCTGACCTCCATGGGCGCGCGCGCCCGCCGACATGCCCGCACCGACACGCCGGCGCCTGTCGCCGCGCCCACCCCGACCGCTCGGGCCGCCACCTCCACCGAGACCCGCCATGCATGAAGCCACCACCATCCGCCTGCGCCACTGCGGCAAGACCTTCGCCGACGGCGCGCCGGCATTGCAGCCGCTGGACCTCGACATCGGCGCGGCCGATACCCTGGTGCTGCTCGGCCCCTCCGGCTGCGGCAAGACCACCACGCTGCGCATCATCGCGGGACTGGAGTCGCCGGACGCCGGTGGCGAGGTCTGGTTCGGCGGCCTCAACGTGACCGCGCTGCCGATCGAAGAACGCGGCGTCGGCATGGTGTTCCAGAACTACGCGCTGTTTCCCAACATGACCGTTGCCGAGAACATCGGCTACGGCCTGCGCGTGCGCCGCGTCGATGCCGCCACACGGCGGCGCCGCGTCGACGACATGCTGGGCATGATGCATCTCGGGCCGTTCGCCGACCGCCGCGTCGACCAGCTCTCTGGCGGCCAGCGCCAGCGCGTGGCGCTAGCCCGCGCCATCGCCGTGCAGCCGCGCGTGCTGCTGCTGGATGAGCCCCTGACCGCGCTCGATGCCAAGCTGCGCGACACCCTGCGCGCCGACATCAACCAGCTGCTGCGCAGCCTGCGCATCACGGCCGTCTACGTGACGCACGATCAGGCCGAGGCCATGGCGCTCGGCGACCGTATCGTCGTCATGGAGCGGGGCCGTATCGCGCAGTCAGGCACACCGCAGGAGATCTACCGGGCGCCGGGCAGCGCGTTCGTGGCGGACTTCATCGGCACGATGAACCGCCTGCCCGCCACGGCGGAGACCGGCGTCTGGCGCCTGCCCGGCGGCGCGTTGCCGCGTGCTGGCGCCGCTCCCGCCAGCGGCTGCGCCGAACTGATGTTCAGGCCAGAGGATGTGGCACTGGCGGAAGCGCATGACGCGCACCTGCTCGGTGCGGTCGTGACCGCGCTGTTCCTCGGCAACTGCACGCGGCTGCTGGTGGACGTTGGCGCCGGCGCGCCGCTGATCGTCGATACCACCCGGCGCGACGCCTGGCGCGCGGGCGACCGCGTCGGCCTGCGCATCGATACCGCCCATATGATCACGCTGGCGGAGGCCCAGGCAGCATGACAACGCCCTATCTCGTCGCGCACGTCACGGACCTGCACATCAAGGCCGCCGGCAAGCTGTCGTATCGCATGGTCGATACCGCTGGCGCGCTGCACCGCTGGATCGACACGCTGCTGGCCGCGCCGCAATGCGCGGACCTCGTCGTCATCACGGGCGACCTCGTCGACTTCGGCGCCGAAGCCGAATACCGCTTCCTGCGCAGCATCCTGCAACGGCTGCCGATGCCCTACCGGCTGCTGCCCGGCAACCACGACAGCCGCAACGCGCTGCGCGCGGTCTTTGCGGACCATGACTACCTGTTCGCTAATGGCGATGGCGAGGCACCGGTGCACTACGCGGTCGAAGCAGGGCCGCTGCGCATCGTGGGCTTCGATTGCACGGTACCGGGCAGGTCGGGCGGACGCGTCGATGCCGCGGCACTGCCGTGGCTGGAGGCGACACTCGCCGCGGCTCCGACCACGCCAACGCTGTTGCTGCTGCACCATCCGCCCTTCTATACGGGCATCGGGCATATGGACGAGCAAGGTCTGGAGAACGCCGCGACGCTCGAAGCTGTGGTGCGGCAGCATGCGCAGGTTGAGCGTGTGCTCTGCGGGCACCTGCACCGGCATATCACGCGGCGCTTCGGCGGCACCATCGCCATGACGGCGCCCGCGCCGGCGCATCAGGTAGCACTCGATCTCGATCCGCAAGCGCCGTCGCGTTTCCGCATGGAGCCGCCTGGCTACCTGCTGCACTGGTGGCATCCGCAGCATGGACTGGTGACACATGCGGCCGCGATTGGAGACCATGGGCCGGCACATCCGTTCTTCGATGCCGAGGGCAAGCTGATCGACTGAGTGTCACGCTGAAGCCATCGCGCTTGCCCTCCGAGGCGCGGACGACAACGCCCTACAGTCCCAGCGCCCGCCCGTCGCTGCGCGGGTCGTGCGCGCCGGTGAGCTGTCCGTCCGGATCGAGCCGGATCGCGCCCGGGTGGCCGGCAAGCTGGCTCTGTGCAGGAATCGGACTTAACTGATGTCCGCGCGATGCCAGTTCGCTGAACACCGGCACGCCGGCATCCTGTTCCAGCTTCAGGCTGTCGCGGCTGTCCGAGAAGGTCTTGCCCAGCAGGAAGCGCGGCCGGCCCAGTGCCGTCAGCGGATCCATGCCGTAGTCGATCATCCGGGTGAGCACCGCGGCCAGCGTCTGCGGCTGGCCGTCGGCACCTTGCGTGCCGTACAGCAGGCTGGGCCGTCCGTTCTTCAGGTAGATCCCGGGATTGAGCGTGTGGAATGGCCGCTTGCCGCCCCGCAGCACGTTGGGGCTCGCGGGGTCGAGGCTGAACGAGGCGCCACGGTTGTGCCAGAGCACGCCGGTGTCGCCGACGACGAGGCCGCTCCCCCAGTCGAAATAGACGGTCTGGAGCATGCTTACGCAGCGGCCGTCCTTGTCGGCGGCACCGATATACACCGTGTCGCCGGGCTTGAATACATGCGGCCACGGCATGGCCCGGTCCATGCGGATACGCCGCGCGTGGGCATCGAGATGCTGCCTGGACAGCAGGCGGTCCAGCGGCACGTCGACAAAATCGGGATCGGCGACGTAGCGGTTCCGGTCCAGGAACGCCAGCTTGACCGCCTCGACCAGCAGGTGATAGTAGTCCGTGCTGCCTTCCGGGATGCCCGCCAGATCGAAACGGTCCAGGATCCCCATGATCTCCAGCGTGGTCACGCCTTGCGTGGGCGGACGCAGGCCAAGCAACTCGCCACCGCGGTAGGCGACGCGCAGCGGCACTTCTTCCCGCGCCTGGCAACGCGCCAGGTCTTCGCTGCGCAACGGGGAGCCGGCCTTCGCCAACCCGGCGGCGAGCCGCCCCGCCACGTCGCCCTCATAGAACTCCCGCCCGCCCTGCGTCGCGACCCGGTCCAGGGTGCGGGCCAGTTCGGGCTGCCGGAACATTGCGCCGGGCTTCGGCATGCGTCCGTCCGGCATGAAGACCCGGCCGAAGCCGTTCCAGCCTGCCAGGTCCGCCGTGCGGAACTCTTGCCAGAAGCACTGTGAAGGCGTGACGGGAAACCCGTTGGCGGCGTACTCCGTTGCCCGCGCCAGCAAGCCGGACCAGGGCTGGGCACCGCCCCAGTGACTGCGGCTGAAGGCAAAGGCACGGTCCCAGATGGCAACGGTGGCCGCGGCAGTGAGGGCCGCGCCGGGCCCCCGCAGCGGAATGGCGCCGGCATAGCCCGGGGTCTGCGACGCGGCCTGACCGATGCCGGAAAACGTGCGCACGCTGCCGTCGCGATCGCTGACCACCAGGAAGGCATCGCCCCCCAGCCCGGTAAAGTGGGGATACGTCACGCTCAGCACCGCGCCGATGGCGATCGCTGCCTCGATGGCGTTGCCCCCGGCCTTCAGCACTTCCAGCCCCGCCTGGCTGGCGAGTTCATGCGGGCTCGTGACCATGCCCGCGGACGAACGTGCCAGGCCCGCGCGCCCGGCTGGCGGCGCCTCGTGTGCGACGGCAGGCAACACCGTGCTGCCCGCCAGCGCTGCAGAGCCGGCCAGGAATGTCCGGCGCGATGTGCCGGCACTGCAGCGATCCACTTCACTCAGATATTCCATACCCTCTTCCCCCGGAAACGCAGCAGCCGGGCAGCGCATTGCCTCCCTGCGCCGGCTGCCGTGATGTCGAATCAATGGTGGTGCCGGGGCCGTGTCGCCGCTTGCGCGAAACCCCGGCAGGACACGTCAGCTCAGGCCTCGCTCTTCCACATGCCACGGCTGACGGGTAGCGCCTTCCGGGGCGGCATAGCGCTGCTTGATCCACGCATATGCCGGTCCCAGCGCGTTCATGGCGACGACTGCACCGAGCGCGACGACCGGATCGCCCGGTACGGGACCAAAGCCACCGAACAGCGTGGCGAAGTACGAGGCAAAGCCGAAGAACATGCCGGGGATAAAGCGCAGCGTGGCGAACACGCGCGCGAGGAACATCATCGAGGCATTGAGCATGAACAGGATCACCATCTCCGCCACGATGAGGGCGGGCCCCGAGAACTGCTCGGCCGCCTGCCTGAAGCAGAGCACGATCACGAAGGCAAACAGCGAGCCCACCGGCAGGGTCGGCCATATCTTCTTCAGGTTCTCCGGCGTCGGCCCGCCCATGGCAAAGGTCGCGGCCCAACTGATGAAAATGGCCCATGGCGGCAGGTGCGAGGCGTGCGCGGCAATGGGAACCGTGGTGATGGCAAGCAGTGAAGCCACGACTTCGGCAGGCAGCTTTCTCATGATCGTCTCCTTGTTGGACTGGCGTGGCGTCAGTGCGCGCAGCACCCGTGCCGGTGGATTTCACAGCGATGCTGGGTGACTACGGTGATCTTTCCGCGCTTCACCACCCACAGGCGCGGGGGGATATCGATCAGCACATCCGCCACCTTGAAGGTGTCGAGGATCACCAGGTCAGCCTGCCGGCCGACCGCCAGGCCGTAGGTATCGTGCAGCCCGATGGCGCGCGCCGCGTTGTGCGTGCCCATGTCGAGCACCGCCAGCTGGTGCTCCGGCACGCCGAACTGGGCCACGTGCGCGAGCATGTTGCCGATCTGCAGCATGTCTGCCTTGCCGAACGGCGTGAACGCATTGCGGATGTTGTTCGAGGAATACGCCACGTTGACCCCGCCGCTGTGCAGGGCCTTCACCGGCGCGAGCCCGCGGCGCTGGTTCTGTACGTCCTTGCGCCCGCCCAGGTAGAGATCGGTGGCGGGCAGCGTGACGATGCTGATGCCGGCCTCGCGTATCTGCCCGATCAGCGGCTGCAGCTGATCCGCGTCGAGCGCGCCGAGGCTGGTGACATGGCCCAGCGAGACGCGTCCCTGGTAGCCGGCCTCGATCGTTTTCTGCGCGATGTACGACACCGCGGCAAAGCGCTGGTCGCCGGTGTCGTCGGCGAAGTCGGCATGCATGTCGACCGGCGCGTCATACCGTTGCGCCAGCTCGAAGACCATGTCGATATGCCGCACAGTGTCGGCCCAGGTCAGCTCGTTGTACGGGCAGCCGCCCACCACGTCGGCGCCCATGTCCATGGCCTCCATCATCAGCTCGCGAGTGCCCTGGGACTTCAGGATGCCCTCTTGCGGGAAGGCCACGATCTGCAGGTCGAGCAGGTCCTGGTACTCCGCCTTCAGTTCCAGCAGCGTCTCCACCCCGATCAGCCCCTGGATCAGGTCGACATCGGGGTGGGCGCGGATGGCCACGGTGCCGTGCCTGACCGCCATGTCCAGCACCTGCCGGGAGCGGTCCAGCACGTCCTGGCGCTGCTGCTTGCTCTTCAGGATGCCGGTGACGCGGATGGCCTCGTCCAGCGTGCCGAAGCGCGCCGGCAGCCGGCGGTGCAGCAGGGCCTTGTCCAGGTGGAGGTGGGGCTCGACCAGCCCCGGGATGGCCGCGCGCCCGCCGGCCTCGATCACTGCATGCGCCGGCGCGTCGATGCCGGGTTCCATCGCGGCAATGCGGCCGTCGCGGATGGCGATATCGGTAAGGGGTGCGTCGTCGTGGACGCAGGCGTCCCGGATCAGCAGATCCAGTTGCATGGCTTGTCTCCTCAGGTCTCTTTTTTCGGGACGAAGCCATGCGGTATCGCTGCCGCCCTCCAAATGAAGCGGCTTTGGGGGCGGCCTGCCGCGGGGTCATGCGCGGCGGAAACGGGGGCTTCGTGATCTGAAGCGTAGGTGCCGGGGCGGCAGCGCTACATCAGGATCGGCTGAATTGGACCTAAGGATTCGCTTAGACGCACCGCACAAACTAGGCAGCGTCACCCGCTTCGGCGAGCAGTCCGTGACGGATGGCGTAATGCACCAACCCTGCTGTCGAGGAGATATCCATCTTGCCCAGGATATTGGCCTTGTGGGTGCTCACCGTCTTCGCGCTGAGCGACAGCGCCACGGCAATCTCATTGATGCCCAGCCCCTCGGCCAGCATCTGGAACACCTGCAGTTCGCGCGCCGTCAGCCGTGCATGCGGCAACACGGCCTCCGGCTGCCGGGCCTGCATGACCAGGCGGTCGGCGATCGTGGGCGAGACCACGGTGCCGCCTCGCGCCACTTTGCGGATGGCGCCGAGCAGTTGGTCCGACTCGACATTCTTGGTCAGGTAGCCGGCCGCGCCCGCGCGGATGGCCTGGACGGCATACTGCGACTCGCGGTACATGCTCAGGACCAGGATGGGGAGCGCGGGATGGCTGGCCCGGATCTGCTGGATCAGCAGGATGCCGCTCCTTCCCGGCATCGACATATCCAGCAACAGCACATCGGGCACGTCCAGGCGCAGCAGCGACAGCACCTCGTGGCCGTCGGCTGCCTCGCCGACCACCTGCATGTCCTGCACGGTGGAAATGATCTTCTTCAGCCCATCGCGGATGATGGTGTGGTCGTCGGCAAGCGTGATGCGGATCATCTGGTGCCTCCCTTGCCGGAGCAGCCGGTATTGGGTATCTGCGCTTCGACCCGTGTGCCCCCGCCCTTCTCGCTGGTCACCGCAAGCTTGCCGCCCAGCATCAGCGCGCGCTCGCGCATGCCCACCAGGCCCAGGCTGCGCCGGTGCCCGGTCTTCGACGCATCGATGCCGCGCCCGTTGTCGGAGACCACCAGCCGCAGGACTCCGCCGGTGTCGTTGAGTTCAACCAGCACGCGATCCGCGCGGCCGTGGCGGCAGGCATTGGTCAGCGCTTCCTGTGCAATGCGAAACACCGCGGTGCTGACCTCGGCGCTGATCTCGCCGACGGGCTGCAGCGCCAGCTCGCAGGTAATGCCGCCACGCTCGCGCTCGGAGAGCGATTCGGCCAGCCACTCGATCGCCGCGTTCAGGCCCAGCTCATCCAGCAGCGGCGGCCGCAGGTCCGCCGCGATGCGCTGCACCGCATCCACCGTCGAATCCGCGATCTCCTTGAGCATCTGCACATGCTTGCGGCACGCTTCGTCGGCATCGGGGCCTTGCTGCGCCTCGATGTAACTGAGCCCGAGGCGCAACGCCGTCAGCGACTGGCCCAGTTCATCGTGCAGTTCGCGTGAAATGCGGGTGCGCTCGGCCTCGCGCACGGACTGCAGGTAGGCGGAGAGCTCGCGCAGTTGCGCGCGCGACGCCAGTAGCTCCTGCCTGGTTTGCTCGCCCTTCTCCACTTCGGCAAGCAGCGCCTGCTCGGAGCGCTTCCGGTCCGTGATATCCCGCGAAATGCCCACCGTGCCGACGACCTCGCCATCCCGGCCGCGAACCGGCATCTTGATCGTATCGAACCAGCGCAGACTCCCGTCCCTGGCATGGCGGCTTTCCTCGTAGCGCCGGCGGATACCGCTGGCCACCACGGCCTTGTCGGTGCGCAGGTACACCTGCCCCCAGTCCTCTGACCAGACCTGGTCCGGCGTGCGGCCAAGGATCTCGGCCTCGCTCCGCCCGCATGCGGCCATGAAGGCGTCATTGACGAGGATGTAGCGCGAGCTGACGTCCTTCAGCCAAGCCTGGTCCGGGATGTTGTTCAGTATGGCCCGCTGCAGGTCGACATCCATGTCTCCTCCTTGTCAGTGCTCGCCATTCATCGCAGGCAGGCATGGGGTCATGCGTTGTGCTCATCAAGTGGCATGGCGTGCCTGCGCTCCCCGCAGACTATAGCCAGTGGGCGCTGGCAATGCTCTTGTCGTTTTCCTGAATGGATGCACGGATGGGGGGCCTGCTGCTCGCGCCGACCCGCAGCCATGCCTGCCTTCCCGCACGCGGTCGGACAGCCCCCGCCATCCGGGCCGCTACAGGATTTCCATGATTGACGGCCCCGCACGCCACCGCTCCGCCCGGCGCACCGCGGTACGCGCCCGCGCGGCGGTTTCTGGTCCCAGCGAATCCCGGCAACTGGACCTATTGGCCAGGGACAGCCCTCACCTATAAAGCCGGAACACCCAACACCTTTTCCCTCTCGAGGAGCACAACCATGCGGTGGATCAAGCAAATCGCGACCTATGTCGCCCTGGTAGCGGCGCTGGCGCCGGCCGCACACGCGCAAAGCAAGAATGTAGTGATTGCTTACCAGGACATGGTGGTGCCCTGGCGCTACGCGCAGGACATGAAGGAACTGGAAAAGCAGACCGGCTACACGGTTTCATTCCGCCAGTTCGGCGGCGGCGGCGATGTGATCCGCGCCATGGCATCGGGCCAGATCGCCATTGGCGAGGCGGGCACTTCGCCGATCGCTTCGGCCTTGTCGCAAGGACTGGACGTCGAACTGTTCTGGATCCTGGACGACATCAACGCGGCAGAAGCGATGGTCGTGCGAAATGGCAGCAAGATCGCCAGCGTGGCGGACTTGAAGGGCAAGCGCGTGGGTGTGCCGTTCGTGTCGACTACGCACTACCACACGCTGGTCGCACTGGAACGCGCCAAAATTAATCCGAAGGACGTACGCATCGTCAATATGCGCCCACCCGAGGTCGCGGCCGCATGGGAGCGCGGCGACATCGACGCCACCTTTATCTGGGACCCGGTGCTGGCCAAGCTCAAGCAGTCAGGCACCGTGCTGACGACCTCGGGGCAAATCGCCGCCGATACCGGCAAGGCCACCTTCGACGGCATGATCGCCAACAAGAAGTTCGCGCGTGAAAACCCGGAGTTCATGGTCAAGCTGGTGCGCGTGCTCGCCGCCGCCGACGAAAATTATCGCAAGAACAAGGCTGCCTGGACCGCCGACTCGCCAATGGTGAAGGCCGTGGCCAAGATGTCCGGCGCCAAGGCTGAGTCGGTGCCCGCGAGCATGGCGTTGTACGCGTTCCCCACGTTGCAGGAGCAGGTCTCGGAACGCTGGCTGGGCGGCGGTGCGGCGCGTGCGCTGCAGTCCGCGGCGCAGTTCCTCAAGGAGCAGGGCACGATCCAGACCGTTCTGCCGGACTATGGGCCGGGGGTCAACGCGGAATGGGCGAAGCGCGCGCTGCGCTGACGCCGCGACCGTGTCACTGAAGATAGCTGCCGTGCGCAAGGCCAATCCCGGCACGGCAGCCCCGAAAGTCCTGTTGCGGAAGCCCCTCATGTACAAACTCGAAATCGACAATCTCAGTGTCAACTACGGCACCGCAGGCGGCGCCAAGACGCTGGCGCTGTCACAAGTCAACCTCACCATGGAGCGCGGCGATTTCGTCGTCGCGCTGGGTGCCTCCGGCTGCGGCAAGACCACCTTGCTGTCGTGCATCGCGGGCTTCATGGAACCATCGGAAGGCGAAATCCGCCTGTGCGGCAAGGCTGTACACGGACCCGGTGCCGAACGCGGCGTGGTGTTCCAGAAGCATGCCCTGATGCCGTGGCTCAGCGTGGCGGACAACGTTGCGCTGGGATTGCGCCTGCGCGGCGTGGCGCGTGCCGAGCGGCTACGGGTCGCGCACGAGAAGCTGGCGGCGGTCGGACTGCAAGCGGTAGCCGACAAGCCGGTCTACCAGCTCTCAGGCGGCATGCAGCAGCGCGTCGGGATTGCCCGCGCGCTCGCCAGCGATCCGGCGGTGATGCTGATGGACGAGCCGCTTGGCGCGCTCGACGCGCTGACGCGCGAATCGATCCAGGGGCTGATCCTGAAGCTCTGGGCCAAGGAACAGAAGATCGTCTTCTTTATCACGCACAGCGTGGAAGAAGCGCTGTTCCTGGGCACGCGGCTGATTGTGATGACGCCCTCGCCCGGCCGCATCGCCCATACCTATGAGCTGCCGTTCGCGCGGCGCTACATCGAGTCCGGGGATGCGCGCGCGGTCAAGTCCGACCCCGAATTCATCCGCTATCGCGAAGAGATCGTCGATCTGATCCATGCCACCGCCTGAGGAACACGAGATGCCCGCTTCCGTCCAACGCATCGAACCCACGCCACGCGCCCCGGCCATTGCCGCAGCCGGCGCGGGCCAGCACATGAAGACCGTCTCAGGCTACCGCCTGCCCGGAGAGGGATCCAGTTCGCGCATCTCCACCGTCACCGTGGTCCTGCTGCTTGCGCTGTGGTGGATTGCCAGCCATCTGCGCTGGCTGCCGCCGCTGTTCCTGCCTACGCCGGAGTCCATCCTCACCGCCTTCATCGATGCCTGGCAGGGCAACCTGCAAGGCGGCCAGCCGCTGACCGAACACTTCACGGCCAGCATGCTGCGCGTGTTCGGCGCGTTCGGGCTGGCGGTGGTCACGGCAGTACCGATCGGCGTGATGATGGGCGTATCGCGGATCGCGCGCGGCATCTTCGACCCGCCGATCGAGTTCTACCGTCCCCTGCCGCCGCTGGCTTACCTGCCGCTGATCGTGATCTGGTTCGGCATCGATGAGACCTCGAAGGTGCTGCTGATTTTCCTGGCCTGCTTCGCGCCGCTGGCTATGTCGGCCCAGGCGGGCGTGCGCTCGGTCACCATCGAGCAGATCAACGCGGCCTACTCGATGGGTGCCTCGCCATGGCAGGTGGTCCGCCATGTGGTGATACCCGCCGCGCTGCCCGATATCCTTACTGGGATGCGCATTGCCATCGGCTTCGGCTGGACCACCCTGGTCGCCGCTGAAATGGTGGCGGCTACCGCCGGTCTGGGCCAGATGGTGCTCAATGCGTCCAACTTCCTGCGTACCGACGTGGTGATCATGGGCATCGTGCTGATCGGCCTGATCGCCTACGTGTTCGACCTGCTGATGCGCAAGATGGCGAAGTGGCTGGTGCCCTGGAAGGGAAGGATGTGAGGTGCGCGAGGCCCGGGATCCGACGCACCGAGGTCGGCGCTTGCGGATTCCGGCCTGGTGGAATTCCTTTCAAGATTCGCTGCGGTGTGCTTGACTGTCAACGGTGGACGGTTGACTGACACGAATCCATAGCCCGTCCCCGCAATCGGGAGGGGAATGATGGAGCAACTGCTGATTGACTCGGTTGTATTCCTCGCCGCGGCAATGATCGCGGTGCCGCTGTCGGTACGCCTTGGCTTCGGCTCCGTCCTGGGCTACCTGCTGGCTGGCGTGGTGATCGGTCCGTGGGGGCTGAGGCTGGTCACCGATGTCGATTCGATCCTGGACGTGTCCGAACTGGGCATTGTGCTGATGATGTTTATCATCGGCATCGAAATGGACATCGAGAAACTGTGGGCGATGCGCCGCTCCATTTTTGGCTACGGCGGGATCCAGGTAGCGCTATGTGCGGTGCTGCTGGCGGCCATTTTCACGATCTTTGGCGCGCCATGGCGCGTTGGCGTTGCCGCCGGATTCGCGCTCTCGCTGTCATCCACCGCGATGGTGATTGCGATCCTCGAACAGAATCGCCTGATGGATACGCCGGTCGGCCAGGCCAGTTTCGGCATCCTGCTGTTTCAGGATATTGCCGCCATTCCGATGATTGCACTGATGCCGCTGCTCGCCCCGATGCCAGCGGAAGCGAGCGCCCCGGCTGGCTGGATCATGGCGATGAAAGCGCTGGCCATGATCGCGGCCGTTGTGATCGGCGGGCGCTTTGTTTTGAAACACGCGCTGCGCATCATTCAGCGGAGCGGGACGCGCGAGATATTCACCGTTTTCGCGCTGCTCTGGGTCATAGGTATCGCCTTGCTCATGCACCTGGTCCACCTGTCGATGTCACTCGGTGCGTTCGTGGCCGGGATGCTTTTGGCAGGGTCCGAATTCCGTCACGAGATCGAATCTGACATGGCCCCCTTCAAGGGCATTCTGCTCGGCCTGTTTTTTATCGCAGTCGGCATGTCGATTGATTTTAGCGTCGTGGCGGACAAGCCATTGCTGGTTGCGGTGCTGGTTTTCGCGCTTGTCGCAGGCAAGCTCGCGGCACTGAGGTTCCTGGCTAACCGGATCAATCTGCCGCGAGAACAGCGCGCATACTTCGCGATTCTGCTTTCACAGGGAGGGGAGTTCGCCTTTGTCGTGATGGCGGCAGCACAGGCTGCTCGCTTGCTTGATGCCGAGCAGCTATCCGTCGTCACGGTGGTAGTCGCGCTATCGATGGCTACGACCCCACTGCTGCTGCTTGCTCATCGCAAGCTGATGGTGGTGCGTGCCACCGAGGAGGCGTGAGCTGGATATCGGCGTGACGCCTTGCCCGCCGTGCCCGACCGGGCGCGCGTAATCACTGCCGGCTCCAGTCGCATGTGCAAGGGACACATGCGTCGCACGGCAGGAATCCGGAACCAGAAAAAACAAAACCCCGGAAGACCGCGATCTTCCGGGGTTCGCCGCCATTGCTGGCGGAGACGGAGGGATTCGAACCCTCGATCCAGGTTTTGGCCCAGATGCTCCCTTAGCAGGGGAGTGCCTTCGACCTCTCGGCCACGTCTCCCAAACTTGCGTTGTGTGAGGGAGCCACACAACGAAGCGCGTATTCTAGCGGCGCCGCGCGGGTTGGTCAACGAAAAATCGATGACACAACACAAAATCTGCTGCGCCGCCAGAAGTGTTCACGAACGGATCACGCCTGTTCCAGTTCGAAGGCCTTGTGCAGGGCGCGCACGGCCAGCTCCATGTACTTCTCGTCGATCAGGACCGAGATCTTGATTTCCGAGGTCGAGATCATCTGGATATTGATGCCCTCTTCCGAAAGCGTGCGGAACATCTTGCTGGCGATGCCCACGTGCGAGCGCATGCCGACGCCGACCACCGACACCTTGGACACCTTCGGGTCGCCCGAGACGCTGCCGGCGCCGATATGCGACTTGACGCCGTCGTTCAGGATCGCCAGCGCGCGCTGGTAGTCGGCGCGCGGCACGGTGAAGGTGAAGTCGGTCTTGCCGTCGACGGACTGGTTCTGGATGATCATGTCGACGTCGATGTTGGCGTCGGCGATCGGGCCCAGGATCTGGTAGGCGATGCCCGGCTTGTCCGGCACGCCCAGAACGGTGATCTTCGCCTCGTCACGGGCAAAGGCGATGCCGGAGATGACGGCTGCTTCCATTTCAGACTCTTCCTCAAAAGTAATCAGCGTGCCCGAATGCATTTCCTGCTCGAGCGGCATAAGCGGGTCGGTCAGCGACGACAGCACGCGGGTCTTCACGCGGTACTTGCCGGCGAACTCCACGGAGCGGATCTGCAGCACCTTGGAGCCGAGGCTGGCCATTTCCAGCATTTCTTCGAAGGTGATCTGGTCCAGGCGGCGGGCGTCTTCCACCACGCGCGGGTCGGTGGTGTACACGCCGTCGACGTCGGTGTAGATCAGGCACTCGTCGGCTTCGATCGCAGCGGCGATGGCCACGGCCGAGGTGTCCGAGCCGCCACGGCCGAGCGTGGTGATGTTGCCGTCGTCGTCGATGCCCTGGAAGCCGGTGATCACGACCACGCGGCCGGCGTCGAGGTCGCCCAGGATGCGCTCGTCGTCGATCGATTCGATGCGGGCCTTGGTGTACGACGAATCGGTCTTCACCGGCACTTGCCAGCCGGTGTAGCTGACCGCGTCGATGTTCTCGCCGTGCAGCGCGATCGCCAGCAGCGCCACGCTGGCCTGTTCGCCGGTGGAGGCGAGCATGTCCAATTCACGCGGATTCGGCTGCGGCGAAATTTCCTTGGCGAGTCCTAGCAGGCGATTGGTCTCGCCCGACATGGCCGAAGGCACCACGACTACGCGGTGACCGGCGCGGTGCCATTTGGCCACGCGCTTGGCGACATTCTTGATGCGTTCCGTGGAACCCATCGAAGTGCCGCCGTATTTGTGAACGATGAGAGCCATCTTCTTGTCGACGCCAGCGATTGTGCAAAGCCCTTGAAAATACACGAACATGCCGTCTCAGGCAAGGCGGCGCGGGGCACCGGGCCGATCGGATGTGACCCGTGCGCCAGCTCGCCGGCCTTATCGGGGCGTTGCGGGCCCGACCGGCGGCAGCGGCTGCCATTCCACGCGCCAGCGCGGGGCGGCGGGCTCGGCCGGCCAGCGCCGGTGCATGCCGAGCCCCGCGGCCATCACCAGCGTGTCACCAGCCCACAGCAGCGGCAGCCAGGCCCGGCGCCAGGCCGGGATGCCGGCCTCCTGGCAGGCCTGCTTGAGCGCGCGCGCGGGGCCGCCCGGGTGCAGCACGATGCGCTCGCCGCCAGCGCGGGCGACCAGGCGCAAGGGCTGGCGCAGCACGGCTTCGGGCACGCCGAAGGTGTCATCACGGAAAAAGCGCAGTTCGCCCCGCCACGCTGGCACGACGATGCGGCCTTCGCCGCGCCAGTCCAGTGCCACGGGCGCGGGCGGCGCTGCGGGCGGCGGCGTGCAGGCCAGTACCCGGTCGCGGAAGCGGCGCAGCACCAGGCCGTCGTGCGGAATCGCGGGCTCACCACCATCGTGCATAACCAGTTGCTCCCGCATTGCCGCCAGGCGCGTGGTGGACGGCGCGCGCACGCCCAAGTCGCGCAGCCACAGGCGCAGCACGGCATCGGCATGGGCTGCGGACAGGGCGCGCAGCCCGTTCAGGTCGAGTTCGGAGAGCGTGTCGGCATCGCGGCCCGGACGGGCCAGTTGCGACAGCGCCGTGCCCGCCAGGTGGTCGATCAGCTGGCTGGCCTGCGCGAAATGCGCCGCGGCCTGGACCACGTTGGCGCGCAGCGCCGGAAAGGCCGACACCAGCGCGGGCAGGTGCATGCGCAAGGCATTGCGCGCGTAACGGACATCGGTATTGGACGGATCTTCGATCCATTGCAGCGCGTTCGCCGCGCAATAGGCATCGATCTCGTCGCGCGCCACGTCCAGCCACGGGCGCAGCAGCATGACGCCGCTCCGCTCGTCGAGCGGCCGCATGGCCGGCATCCCCGCCATGCCCGCGACACCCGCGCCGCGGAACAACCGCAGCAGCACGGTCTCGACCTGGTCGTCCTGGTGATGGGCAAACAGCAGCAGGCGCGCGCCGCTGTCGGCACACATCGCCGCCAGCGCGGCATAGCGCGCGCGGCGCGCGGCCGCTTCCACGCCCTCGCCCGCCTCCGGCTGCACCAACACGCGCCGGACAAAGTAGCCGACCTGCCACTGCGCGCACAGCGCGGTGCAGAAGCGGTCCCAGTCATCGGCAGCAGCCTGCAGGCCGTGATGGACATGCAGCGCCACCACGCGTGCGGCAGCGCCCCAGCCCGCCGCGGCCGCGCAGGCGGCATGCAGCAGCGCGACCGAATCGCGCCCGCCCGACAGCGCCACCGCGATTGTCAGCGCGCCCCCGCCCGCCGCCGCGCCGCCGCCAGAAACAACAAAGGCCGCACCAGCCTGGAGGGCCTGTGCGACCTTGTCGGTCAGCGGGGTGGACGGGTCAGTCCTGGACGCCGGTTTCCTTGAACTTGCCATAGGCGAGCAGGCGTTCGTAGCGGCGAGCCTGCAGCTCCTTCACGCTCATGCCCTGGAACTGGCGCAGCGACTCGGCCAGCGTGCGCTTGAGCAGCGCCGCCATGGCCTTGTGGTCGCGGTGCGCGCCGCCCAGCGGTTCGCTGACGATCTTGTCGATCAGGCCCAGCGCCTTCAGGCGGTGCGCGGTCAGGCCCAGCGCCTCGGCGGCTTCCGGGGCCTTCTCGGCGGTCTTCCACAGGATCGAGGCGCAGCCTTCGGGCGAGATCACCGCATAGGTGGCGAACTGCAGCATCTGCACCACGTCGCCCACGGCAATCGCCAGCGCGCCGCCCGAACCGCCTTCACCGATGATGGTGGCGATCAGGGGCACCTTCAGGCCGGCCATCACGTACAGGTTGTGGCCAATGGCTTCCGACTGGCCGCGCTCTTCGGCGTCGATGCCGGGGAATGCGCCCGGGGTGTCGACGAAGGTGAAGATCGGCAGGCCGAACTTGTCCGCCAGCTCCATCAGGCGCTTGGCCTTGCGGTAGCCCTCGGGCTTGGGCATGCCGAAATTGCGCAGGGCGCGCTCTTTCGTGTCACGGCCTTTCTGGTGACCGATCACCATGCACGACTGGCCGTTGAAACGCGCCAGGCCGCCGATGATCGACAGATCGTCGGCAAAGGTGCGGTCGCCGTGCAGTTCGTGGAAATCGGTGAAGATCTCGCGCACATAGTCCAGCGTGTAGGGACGCTGGGGGTGGCGGGCGATTTGCGCAACCTGCCACGGGGTCAGGTTGGCGTAGATATCTTTGGTCAGCTGCTGGCTCTTGCCGGCCAGCCGCGAAATCTCTTCGGAAATATCAACAGCCGAATCGTCCTGCACAAAGCGCAGTTCTTCGATCTTTGCCTCGAGTTCGGCAATGGGCTGCTCAAAATCCAGGAAGGTGGTTTTCATAAAATCACACGTACCTGTCTGTGAAGGGGCGCATTCTACCGGAATTTGGTCGCTATCTTAGCGCCTGCCAGATAGCCCGGACTGCACCTACCCCTAAATTTTCTTGCCGTAATGCCTAATACGTCACTGGTAGCGGGTCGAGACTGCGCCACATATACCACGTAGCCACGGTTCGCCACGGCTCCCAGTTGGCCGCGACTTCGCGCGCCTCGCTGCGGGTGACGGGTTCGCCGCTGAAATAGTTGGCGGAGATCGCGTTGATCAGGCCGATGTCGTCCAGCGGCAGCACGTTGGGCCGCATCAGGTTGAACATCAGGAACATCTCGGCGGTCCAGCGGCCGATGCCGCGGATCTGCGTCAGCTCCGCGATCACCGCTTCGTCGTCCATCTGCGCCCATTCGTCGACATGCACCGTGCCCGCCTTGAAGTGGTCGGCCAGGTCGATCAGGTATTCCCCCTTGCGCTTGGACAGGCCACAGCCAGCCAGCTTCTCGGGACCGGCGCGCAGGAACTGTGCCGGGGTCAGCTTGGGGCAGAGCGCATGCAGCCGCTCCCAAACGGACTGCGCCGCCTTGACCGAAATTTGCTGGCCCACCACCGCGCGAGCCAGCGTGACGAACGGATCGCCGCGCGACACCAGGTGCGCCGGGCCGTAGGTCGGGATCATCTTGCGCAGGATGCGGTCGCGCTTCATCAGGTCGGCGCAGGCCTCGTCCCAGTAGGCGGGGCGCACCGCATCGATGACGGTTTCGACCGGCAGCGGCACCGCGTCCACCTCGGGCAGCACGGCCTTCGCATTGCGCGCGGATTTTGCCGAGACCTTGGCCGGCTTGGCCGTATCCTGGCCATCAGGCAGCGGCGCCTCCTTGGCGCCAGCCTTGTCCGGGCGCGGACCGGCCGCCTTCCCCCGGCCCGTTGCGGCCGGCGGCGTGGCGGTGGCGGGCTTGCGCGCGGCAGCTTTCAAGCACGCCTCCACTCGGTGGCACCGCCCGGCTTGTCTTCCAGCACGATGCCCGCGGCCAGCAGTTCGGCGCGGATGCGGTCCGCTTCGGCGAAGTCGCGCTGGACCTTGGCGGTCTTGCGCGCGGCGATCAGCGTTTCGATCTGTTCGGGCGACGGGCCGTCGTCGGACTTGCCGCCCTGCAGGAAGGTGTGCGGGTCGCGCTCGAGCAGGCCCAGCGTACCGGCCAGGCCCTTGAGCTGGCGCGCGGCCGCGGTCGAGCCGGTGCGGTTGATTTCGCTGGCCAGGTCGAACAGCACCGCCATCGCGATCGGGGTGTTGAAGTCGTCGCCCATGGCCTCGGCAAAGCGCTTCGCGTGTGGCTCTTCCCAGTCCACCGCGCAGCCGCCGGGCTGGCTATCCTTGAGCGCGGTGTACAGGCGCGTGAGCGCGTGGCGCGCGTCGTCCAGGTGGGCGTCGCTGTAGTTCAGCGGGCTGCGGTAGTGCGCGCGCAGGATAAAGAAGCGTACGACCTCGGCGTCGTACGACTTCAAAACTTCCCGGATCGTGAAGAAATTGCCAAGCGACTTGGACATTTTCTCGTCGTTGATGCGCACGAACCCGTTGTGCATCCACATGTTGACGAAGGGCTTGCCGCTGGCTCCTTCGGACTGTGCGATCTCGTTTTCATGGTGCGGGAACTGCAGATCCGCCCCACCGCCATGGATGTCGAAGTGCTCGCCCAGCAGCGCGCAACTCATGGCGGAGCATTCAATGTGCCAGCCGGGGCGGCCAGCGCCCCACTTCGATTCCCACTTGCTCTCGGGCGGCTCGCTGGCCTTGGCCGATTTCCACAGCACGAAGTCCAGCGGGTCCTGCTTGGCGTCGTTGGCGCTGACGCGCTCGCCGGCGCGCAGGTCTTCCAGCGACTTGCCGGAGAGCTTGCCATAGCCGTCAAACTTGCGCACCGAATAGTTCACGTCGCCGTCGCTGGCCTGGTAGGCCAGGCCCTTCGCTTCCAGCTTGCCGATCATGTCGAGCATCTGCGGCACAAAGTCCGTGGCGCGTGGCTCGTGGTCGGGACGGATCACGCCCAACGCGGCGGCATCCTCGTGCATGTACTGGATGAAGCGCGTGGTCAACTGGCCGATGGTCTCGCCATTCTCGACGGCGCGGCGGATGATCTTGTCGTCGATGTCGGTGATGTTCTGCACATATGTCACGTCGTAGCCGGCGGCGCGCAGCCAGCGGTGCACCATGTCGAACACCACCATGACGCGCGCGTGGCCGACGTGACAGTAGTCGTACACCGTCATGCCGCACACATACATGCGGACCTTGCCGGGTTCGATCGGCACGAATGGCTGTTTCTCACGGGCGAGCGTGTTGTAGATGTTCAGAAGCTGCATGAAACGATGTGAGTGATGAGAGGAGACTGCCGGGTTCGCACAGCAGGCAACGCGGGTCCGTCCGCGCCCGCGCCACGGGCGCGCCGCTGGCACCAGCCGCGACCGCGTCGGCTGGCGCTGGCGCAAATCCGCCGCGCCCCATATCTTACCGGAAGGCGGTGTGCCAGTTGGTCGCGCGGCGTCGCTGGTCCGTGCGCCAGCCCGCCCGCAGGTCGGACCGCGCACGGGGCTGCTTTCGTGCCGGACTTGCCGCTTTGCTAGAATGCCGCGGAGTATAACGGACCCGTCTTCAATGAGCCTGCTGCTGCCCTCCCCGCCCCCCGCTGCCTGCAGCGCCCCTGCACGCAGACACGGCCCTCGCACCGCGCTGGCCATGCTGGCCCTGGCCGCCGCGCTGGCCGGCCCTGCGCATGCGCAGCACGGCCCGCTGTCGATCCCTGCGCCCACTTCCCCCGTCGACGGCATCCGCTCGCTCGACCCGGGCATGAGCGAGGCCCAGCAGGCCGCCAACGCGCGCCGCTATGACGAAGCCATCAAGGGCTTCGACCGGGTACTGGCGACCAATCCGCGCAACGCGCAGGCCCGCTTCCAGCGCGCCTGGGCACTGGCGCAGTCCGGCCGCGAGGATGCCGCGATCCAGGCCTTTGCCGAGATGGCGCAGGACTTCCCCGAACTGCCCGAGCCCCACAACAACCTGGCGCTGCTCTATGCCAAGCGTGGCGACCTGAAGCGCGCCGAGGCCGAACTGGTGCTGGCCACCGAGGTCAAACCCGCCTTTGCGATCGCCTATACCAACCTGGGCGACGTCTACCTCCGCCTGGCCGAGCAGAGCTACGCCGAGGCGCTGCGGCGCAACCCGGGTGATACCCGCGCCAGCGCCGCCCTGCGTCAACTGCGCGAGACCGCTGCGCCCGCAAGCCCGGCAACGCCGGCAGCGCCCGCCGGCGGCCGCAAGCCGGCACCTGCCGGCCGCCAGGCCCCGGCCAGCGCGCCGGCAGTCAACTGACGCCCCCATCCCGAAGGCCCGGACGCCGCGCGTCCAGGCCGTGTGTATCCAGACTTACCGGAGTTTCCCTATGATCCGTTCCCGTCGCATCGTCCTGGCCGCGCTGACGGCAGCCGCACTGGCCCTGTCGTCGTTCAGCGCCATGGCACAGCAGAAAGCCCCCGAGCGCGTCCAGTTCGTCACCAGCGCCGGCAAGTTCACGATTGAGCTGTACCCGGATGCGGCGCCGAAGACGGTTGCCAACTTCCTCGAGTATGTGAAGAGCGGCTTCTACAGCGGCACCATCTTCCACCGCGTGATCAACGGCTTCATGGTGCAGGGCGGCGGCTTCGACCGCGACATGAAGGAAAAGCCCACGCGCGCGCCGATCCCGCTGGAAGCGCGCGGCGGCCTGAAGAACAAGGCCGGCACGGTGGCCATGGCACGTACCAGCAACCCCGACTCGGCCACCGCGCAGTTCTTCGTCAATGTGGTGGATAATCCGAATCTCGACTACCCGCAGCCGGACGGCAACGGCTACGCAGTCTTCGGCAAGGTGGTGGAAGGCATGGACACGATCGACAAGATCAAGAGCGTGCCGACCACGGCCTACGGTCCCATGCGCAATGTGCCGGCCTCGCCGATCGTGATCGAGTCGGCCACTGTCGTCAAATAACACACCGAACAGAGGAAACCCATGTCCAAGGTACAGCTCCACACCAACCAGGGTGTCATCACTATCGAACTCGACGCCGAGAAGGCACCGAAATCGGTCGAGAACTTCCTGTCGTACGTCCGCAAGGGCCACTATGACAACACGATCTTCCACCGCGTGATCAAGAACTTCATGATCCAGGGCGGCGGCTTCGAGCCCGGCATGAAGCAAAAGGGCACCGACGCCCCGATCGAGAACGAAGCCGGCAACGGCCTGAAGAACGACCGCTACACCGTGGCAATGGCACGCACCAACGCGCCGCACTCGGCCACCGCGCAGTTCTTCATCAACGTGGTCGACAACGACTTCCTGAACTTCACCTCGCCCACGCCGCAAGGCTTCGGCTACGCCGTGTTCGGCAAGGTCGTCGAAGGCACCGAAGTGGTCGAGCAGATCAAGGGCGTGCGTACCGGCACCTCGGGCTTCCACCAGGATGTGCCGCTGGAAGACGTGGTGATCGAGAAGGCTGTCGTCGTCGAATAAGCCTATGCCTGCCGATTGCGGTTCCGTGCGCGCCCGCGTGCCGGCATTTTCCTACCGACACCACGCATGACCGCAATCTCCCGCACGCCGGTGGCCGGTCCCCTCGAGGTACAGGCGCCGGCGTGGTTCATTTCAGACCTGCATCTCACGCCGGGCATGCCACGCACGCTGGCGGCCTTCGAGCGCGTGCTCGAACGCGCCGCGCACGGCGCGCGCGCTCTCTTCATCCTGGGCGACTTCTTTGAATTCTGGATCGGCGACGAGGAAACCGACTCGCCGTTCGCGCAACGCGTGGCGGGCGCCCTGCGCTCGCTGGCCACGCGCGGGGTGGCCGTGTACCTGATGCACGGCAACCGCGACTTCCTGCTGGGCCAGCGCTTTGCCGCCGCCGCGGGTGCGACGCTGCTGCCCGACCCCACGGTGATCCACTGCGCCGGCGAGCGTGTCGTGCTGAGCCACGGCGACATGCTGTGCATCGACGACGAACGCTACAACCGTTTCCGCCGCTGGACCCGCAAGGGCTGGGTGCAGCGCGTGTTCCTGGCGCTGCCGCTGAGCGCGCGCTTGTCGATCGCACGCAAGTTGCGCGCCGATAGTGAAGGCAACCGTGCAAGGCAGCTAAACGCGGGCGCACCCGCGCCGGTGGTCTATGGCGATGTGGCGCCTGCGGCCGCGGCGGAGCTGCTGGGGGCAGCGGGAGCGTCGCTGCTGGTACATGGCCACACCCATCGGCCCGCACGCCATGAAGAGGCCGCGGGCGTGCGCTGGGTCCTTACCGACTGGGACCTGGATGGCGCCCATCCGCGCGCCGCGGTGCTGGAGCTCGACCGCGACGGCTTTCGGCTGCTGCCGCAGACGGACTGACGCAACTCCGCTCCAAAAAAAGCGGCCATTGCCGGCCGCTTTCTTTCCAATCCGCTTTCGCTCACTTCATCAGCTTGCGCAGCTCGCTCGCATCGAAGCGGTCGTTGGGCGTGTTTTCCAGATGCTCACCTAGCCGATCCAGCGCGGCCAGCACGGCCTCGATACGCTCATGCTGGCGCGCCGCATTGTCGATCAGGCTCTTGAGCGCCAGCGACACCGGATCGTCCGCATTGGGCGTGATGCCGTAGGCCGAGAACTCCTGCTTGGCGCCCTGCTGCGCGGCCGGCGCATCGGGCAGGATGATGCGGGCCGGCACGCCGACCGCGGTCGCTCCCGGCGGCACCGGTTTGAGCACCACCGCATTGGAACCCACACGCGCGCCATCGCCCACCACGAAACCACCCAGCACCTTGGCACCCGCGCTCACCACCACGTTGGCGCCCAGCGTCGGATGGCGCTTCTGGCCCTTGTACAACGAGGTCCCGCCCAGCGTCACGCCCTGGTAGATGGTGCAGTCGTCGCCGATCTCGGCGGTTTCGCCGATCACGACGCCCATGCCGTGGTCGATAAACACGCGCCGCCCCAACCGGACCGCCGGATGGATCTCGATGCCGGTCAGGAAGCGCGACCAGTGCGAAATCCATCGCCCCAGCCAGTGAAAGCCCCCGTTCCAGCAGGCGTGCGCAAAGCGGTGGAACACCACGGCATGCAGGCCGGGGTAGCAGGTCAGCACCTCCAGGCGGCTGCGCGCGGCGGGATCGCGCAGCATGATCGTGTCGATATCTTCCTTCAGGCGAGAGAACATCTTGGTCGTGTCGTGTTGCCGCGCCGTGCGCCGTGCCACGCGAGGCTTGCGCCAGGGGCAGGGTCGCCGGCGAGGTCGGTGGCCGGTGAGGACGGAATCAGGGGATCAGGGAGTGTAAGTGATTTGCCGACGCGGCTTTTGGCGCCAGCTTTTGGCCCCTGATCCGTCAGGGACATTGCAGCGATGCGGCGATCAACATCGCCCGGGCATGCGCAAACCCGCGGCCGCAGGCTGGCAGCACACGCGCTTGCCGCGTGCGCCTGCATCGTCCTGCATCGAATCGCTCCGGGTTGCTGCCACCTGTCCTTGCTCCTGTCACTGGCCCCCGTCAGTCGTCCCATCGGGGGCCGGCTTGTCCTTCGCGGCCAGCAGCATGTACTTGGCGATGCCGCGCAGGATATTCACTTCTTCGCGCTCCAGGCCGCTGCGGGCCAGCAGCCGGCGCAGCCGCGTCATCAGCTTGCGCGGGTTGGACGGATCGAGAAAACCGATCGCCTCTAGGCCCGACTGCAGATGCCCGAACATGGCCTCGACCTGTTCGGCCGTGGCCGGCTCACCAGCATAGCCGATATTGGCGCCCGCGTCCGACGGCGCGCCGGGCGCGTTGGCCGCGTCCAGCAGCGCCAGCCGCAACTCGTAGGCCACCAGCTGCACCGCCTGCGCCAGGTTCAGCGAGGTATAGGCCGGATTGGCCGGGATATGCGTGACGGCCATGCAGCGTTCGACCACCTCGTTGGGCAGGCCGTAGCGCTCGTTGCCGAATACGAAGGCGATGTCGCCGCTCCCGGCCAGTGTCTGGCACGCGCGTTCCGCCGCCGCGCGCGGCAGCAGCCGGGGCGGGCCGAACTCGCGCTGGCGCGCGGTCATGGCCACGGTCAGCGCCGCGCCGGCCAGCGCCGCATCGATCTGGTCGACGATGGTGGCGCCCGCCAGCACATCGTCGGCGCCGCTGGCCATGGCAATGGCGTCGGGATGGCGCAGCACATCGGGCTCGCGCGGCGAAACCAGCACCAGGGTGCCGAAGCCCATGGTCTTGATCGCGCGTGCCACCGAGCCGACATTGCCCGGGTGGCTGGTCTCGACCAGCACAAAGCGGACGCGGCCGAAGGCATCGCGCCGGGCGCCGCCTGCGTCTGGCTGCGCGGCGGATGGGGACTGGCTCGTATCGATGGCCGGGTTCATATACAATTCGGGGTTCTTCTTTGGCGCGGCGCCAGGTATTTGCTTGCTCGCGAGACTTTCGCGGCACATATCAGACCAGCGACGCCCGACGTTCTTCTACAATCCGTTGTGTTGTCAGCTGCCCATGAGCGGGCGCGCGGTGCCATGGCGCCCCGCCGCTTCATCGTGGCCGGCCTGGAGAGATTCATGCATCCGATGCTTAATATCGCCATCAAGGCGGCCCGCAAGGCGGGTTCCATCATCAACCGCGCGTCGCTCGACGTCGATCTGGTGCGCGTCTCGCGCAAGCAACACAACGATTTCGTTACCGAGGTGGACCGCGCCGCCGAAGCCGCGATCATCGAGGTCATCCGCACCGCCTACCCGGAACACGCCATTCTAGCGGAAGAGTCCGGCCAGTCCTGGGCCGAGGGCGAAGTCGCGCACGAGTACACCTGGGTCATCGACCCGCTGGACGGCACCACCAACTTCATCCACGGCTTCCCCCAGTACGCGGTCTCGATCGCCCAGCTGCACCGCGGCACGCCGGTGCAGGCGGTGGTCTACGACCCGACCCGCGACGAACTGTTCACCGCCACCAAGGGTGCCGGCGCCTTCCTGAACAACCGCCGCATCCGCGTTACACGCCGCGACAAGCTGGCCGACTGCCTGATCGGCACGGGCTTCCCCTTCCGCGACCTGGAAGGCGTCGAGGAATACCTGGAAATCTTCTCGCTGATGACGCGTAGCTGCGCCGGCCTGCGCCGCCCTGGCGCGGCCGCGCTGGACCTGGCCTACGTGGCCTGCGGCCGCCTGGACGGCTTCTTCGAGCGCGGCCTGAAGCCGTGGGACATGGCCGCCGGCATGCTGCTGATCACCGAATCGGGCGGCCTGGTCGGCAACTACGCCGGCGAGCCGCGCCAGATGGAACAAGGTGAAGTGCTGGCCGGCAACCCCAAGGCATTCGCCCAGATGGTGCGTCTGCTGTCGCCGTTCTCGCTCGACAACGCCAAGCCTGCCGCCTGATACCGGTATATGGCCGCCTGACGGCCATGCCGCGCAAACGCCCGCCGCACTCCGGCGGGCGTTTTGCTTTCTACCTTCTGCACGGGCCTGTGGCCCCATCTCGCCAGCGCGCCAGAGACTCTTCCCATACCCCGGACGGCCATGATCCTGGTCAAGGTCGCGCCGCCCTGCTCTCCCCAGAATGAAACCATGCGCCACGCACTGTGCGTGCGGCGCCAGCAGAGGAGAGCCAGGATGTTTCCCGAATACCGCGACCAGATCTCGGCCCTGAAGACCCAGGACGCCCACTTCGCCCGCCTGTTCCACCGCCACAATGCGCTGGACCAGGAAATCCGCAACATGGAGGCCGGCATCGTGCCCGCCGCCACCTTCGAGATCGAGCGGCTCAAGAAGGAAAAGCTGCAGATCAAGGACCAGCTCTACGAAATCCTGCGCAACGCTGCCTGAGGGAGGACGGCAATGACGGACCAGGACACCACCCCGCCCCCCTCCCACACTGCAGCGCCGCCGCGTGCCCGTGCCGCCGCCAGAGGCGACGTGCTGCCGACCAACTCCGCGCTTTCCGCCGAACGCAATGAAGTCGGCAGCGCCGTGGACGCCGCCGTGCAACTGGTGGCCAGCAGCATGCAGGACATCCTCGTCAGCCGCGCCGGGCAAGGCGCCGGCATGCTGGACGCGATGCGCACGCTGCTCGACGGCCTCGCGCCAGATGAAGCCGCGCAGCTGCGCAGCCTGATCCTCGAAGGCGACCCGGCGGCCTGGCAGGCCGGCCGCAAGCGCCATCCGGACGACGAACTTTCCGCGGGCTGGCGCGAGGGCGCGTACCCGTACCAGAACCTGATGTCGCGGCGCAATTACGAAAAGCAGAAGTACCGGCTGCAGGTGGAGTTGCTCAAGTTCCAGGCGTGGGTGCGCGAAACCGGCCACCGTGTAGTGATCGTCTTCGAAGGCCGCGATGCCGCCGGCAAGGGCGGCACCATCAAACGCTTCATGGAACACATGAATCCGCGCGGAGCACGCGTGGTCGCACTGGAAAAGCCGACCGAGTCCGAACGCGGCCAGTGGTACTTCCAGCGCTACGTCCAGCACCTGCCCGCCGCGGGCGAGATCGTGCTGTTCGACCGGTCCTGGTACAACCGTGCCGGGATCGAGCACGTGATGGGCTTCTGCTCGCAGCAGGAGTACCAGGAATTCCTGCAGCAGGCGCCCGAGTTCGAGCGGCACCTGGTGCGCAGCGGCATCCACCTGTTCAAGTTCTGGTTCTCGGTGAGCCAGAAGGAACAGCGCCGGCGCTTCCGCGAGCGCGAGATCCATCCGCTCAAGCAATGGAAGCTGAGCCCGGTCGACGTGGCCTCGCTGGACAAGTGGGACGACTACACCCGCGCCAAGGAGGCGATGTTCGCCCACACCGATACCGCCGATGCGCCGTGGACCGTGATCCGCTCGGACTGCAAGAAGCGCGCGCGGCTCAATGCGCTGCGCTACATCCTGGCGCGCTTTCCCTACGCCAACCGCGATACCACCGCCATCGGCCAGCCCGATCCGCTGATCGTCGGGCGCGCACTGGCCAACTGAACCCGGCGCCGCCGCCATGCCGCGGTGGCGCCTGCGGGATTCCCGCCATTTCTCCGTCCCTTACTTCAAAGGCCCCTATGTTCAAGCACATCCTGCTTCCCGTCGATGGTTCCGAGCTTTCGCAGAAGGCCGTGTCAGCCGCCATCCAGTTTGCCCGCACCGCCGCCGCGCGCCTTACGCCCTATATGTGCGTGGAGACGTACCCCTACTCGCTGACCAGCGACAGCAGCCATGAGAAGCGCGAGGTGTTCCAGCAACGCGTGGAAGCGCAGGCGCGCCAGGAACTCGCCAGGATCGAGGCCGCGGCGGCGCTGGCCGGCGTGCCGTGCAGCGGGCACGTGTCGGCGGCCATGGCGCCGTACCGCGGCATCATCAACGCCGCGCGCGAGCTGGACTGCGACGTGATCTTCATGGCCTCGCACGGCCGCCGGGGCATCAGCGGGCTGCTGCTGGGCAGCGAGACGCAGAAGGTGCTGACCCATAGCGACGTGCCGGTGCTGGTGTTCCGCTGATGGCGCACTGCTGACGGGATATCCGGCGCCAAAGACACCGTGGCGTCGCGCCCGATTTGGCGCGGCAGCCGGGGCCCCGTGCTGTACCATATCGCCCATACTCGAAAACGCCCCCTTCGCGCACGGCCCCAGGCCGTCGGACGACCGCCCTGCAGGCCCTGAAGGGCCCCGCGCGGCCGCTATCCGGACCGCGCCAGGGTGGCGATCCGTGCGGAGTGGGCGGCACAGCGCAGCCCCACCGCCAGACAAGCAAAATGGCAATGGGATTGCAGAAGAAAACAGACCCCGAACAGGTACAGGCGCAGGTAGATTCGGGCGCCAGCCGTCACACGCCGATGATGCAGCAATACCTTCGCATCAAGGCAGACCACCCCGACACCCTGCTGTTCTACCGCATGGGTGACTTCTACGAGCTCTTCCACGACGACGCGGAGAAGGCGGCCCGCCTGCTCGATATCACGCTGACCGCCCGCGGCGCCTCCAACGGCGTGCCGATCCGCATGGCGGGCATCCCCTTCCATTCGGCGGACCAGTACCTGGCGCGCCTGGTCAAGCTGGGCGAGTCGGTGGCGATCTGCGAGCAGATCGGCGACCCGGCCACCAGCAAGGGGCCGGTGGAGCGCAAGGTGGTGCGGATCGTCACCCCGGGCACGCTGACCGATGCCGCGCTGCTGCCGGACAAGGCCGATACCTTCCTGATGGCCGTGCACCAGCAGACCACGCGCCGCGGGATCAGCAAGACCGGGCTGGCATGGCTGAACCTGGCCAGCGGCGAGCTGCGCCTGATGGAATGCGAGGTGGCGCAGCTGGGCCGCGAGCTGGAGCGCATCCGCCCGGCCGAGCTGCTGTACGCCGATGGCATCGAGCTGCCCGCGCTGGCGTGCGCGCGTACCCGCCTGCCCGAATGGCATTTTGACCAGGATGCCGGCACGCGGCGGCTGCGCGAGCAGCTGGGCGTGGCCAGCCTGGACCCGTTCGGCTGTGCCGGCTTGGGCGCGGCGCTGGGTGCCGCCGGAGCGCTGCTGAACTACGCCGCCACCACGCAGGGCCAGTCGCTGCGCCATGTGCAGGGCGTGAAAGTCGAGCGCGAATCGGAGTACGTCGGCATCGACTCGGCCACGCGCCGCAACCTGGAGCTGACCGAGACGCTGCGCGGCGGCGAGTCGCCGACGCTGTTCTCGCTGCTCGACACCTGCTGCACGGCGATGGGCAGCCGCGCGCTGCGCCACTGGCTGCACCACCCGCTGCGCGACCCCGCGGTACCGCAGGCACGCCAGCAAGCGATCGGCGAGCTGATCGACCAGGGCACCGATGCACTGCGCGCGGCGCTGCGCCGTCTGGCCGATGTCGAGCGCATTACCGCGCGGCTGGCGCTGCTGGGCGCGCGCCCGCGCGACCTGTCCTCGCTGCGCGATACGCTGCGCGCGCTGCCTGACGTGCAGGCCTGCATCCGCGCCGGCGACGACAGCGTCCTGCTGGCCCGGACGCTGGACGAACTGGCCGTGCCGCAGGACTGCCTGGACCTGCTGGTGCGCGCCGTCGCCGAAGAGCCGGCCACCGCGGTGCGCGACGGCGGCGTGATCGCGCGCGGCTACGACAAGGACCTGGACGAGCTGCGCGACATTTCCGAGAACTGCGGCCAGTTCCTGATCGACCTGGAAGCGCGCGAACGCACCCGCACCGGCATTGCCAACCTGCGCGTCGAGTTCAACCGCGTGCACGGCTTCTATATCGAGGTCACCAACGGCCAGGCCGACAAGGTGCCGGACGATTACCGCCGCCGCCAGACGCTGAAGAACGCCGAGCGCTACATCACGCCCGAGCTGAAGGCGTTCGAGGACAAGGCGCTGTCGGCGCAGGACCGCGCGCTGGCGCGCGAGAAGCAGCTCTACGACGGCCTGCTGCAGGCGCTGCTGCCGCATATCGGCGAGCTGCAGCGCGTGGCGGGCGCACTGGCGCGGCTGGACGTGCTGGCGGCGCTGGCCGAGCGCGCGCAGACGCTGGACTGGTCCGCGCCGGAGCGCGTGGCCGAGAACGTCATCGATATCGTGCAGGGCCGTCACCCGGTGGTGGAAGGCCAGCTCGCGGCGGAATCGGTGGCGTTTATCGCCAACGACTGCCAGCTCAATGAAGCGCGCAAGCTGCTGCTGATCACGGGCCCGAACATGGGCGGTAAATCGACCTTCATGCGCCAGACCGCGCTGATCGTGCTGCTGGCCTGCGTGGGCGCCTATGTGCCGGCGCGGCGCGCGGTGATCGGGCCGATTGACCGCATCTTCACCCGCATCGGCGCCGCCGACGACCTGGCGGGCGGGCGCTCCACCTTCATGGTGGAGATGACCGAGGCCGCCGGCATCCTGCACCATGCCACGCCGGCGTCGCTGGTGCTGATGGACGAGATCGGGCGCGGTACTTCCACCTTCGACGGGCTGGCGCTGGCGTGGGCGATCGCGCGCCACCTGCTGTCGCACAACCGCAGCCATACGCTGTTCGCCACGCACTATTTCGAGCTGACGCAACTGCCGCAGGAATTCCCGCAGGCGGCCAACGTGCACCTGTCGGCGGTCGAGCATGGCGACGGCATCGTGTTCCTGCACGCGGTGCAGGACGGCCCCGCCAGCCAGAGCTACGGCCTGCAGGTGGCGCAGCTGGCGGGCGTGCCGCAGCCGGTGATCCGCGCCGCGCGCAAGCACCTGGCGTGGCTGGAGCAGCAATCGGCCGATGCCACGCCCACGCCGCAACTGGACCTGTTTGCCGCGCCGCCGACGCCGGACAGCGACGAGGACGAGGACGCATACGCAGCGGCCGCGGCGCCTGCAGCACGCCTTGCGCCCGAACAGGCCGCCGTCATCGATGCCCTGACTGACCTGGACCCGGACAGCCTGACGCCGCGCGCCGCGCTGGAGGCGCTGTACCGGCTCAAGGCGCTCGCAGGCGAGGCGGTCGACACGGCATGAACGCCTCGCGTCGGGCCCTGATTGCCCTGCTGCTGCCGCTGCTGTGCGCGGCCGGCACGGCGTGGGCCGCGCCGGCCGGCCGCGGTGGCAAGACTGCACCGCCCAAGCCGCGGGTGACGCGCATCGCGCTGACCGCCGACCTGCCGCAATGGCCTGCCGCCGAAGCCAATGCGGCGGCGCTGCTCGACTATTTCGCCGAGCGCAAGCTCGACCTGGTGATCCACGCTGGCGGCATCAAGGGCGATACGGAATCGTGCAGCGATGCGGTGCTGACCAGCCGCCAGCAGCTGCTGAACCAGTCGCCGCTGCCGCTGGTCTACGTGCCCGGTGAGACCGACTGGGCCGAATGCAAGCTGCCGGTCAACGGCAGCTTTGACGCGGTCGAACGGCTGAACCGGCTGCGCGAATTGTTCTTCCCCGAGGACGCCACGCTGGGCCGCCATCCGCGGCCCGTGCTGAGGCAATCGGACCAGGCGCTGTTCCGCAGCTTTCGCGAGAACATGCGCCTGAGCGTGGGCGAGGTCCTGATCGTCGGCCTGAACGTGCCCGGCGACAACAACCACTACCGCAACGAGGGCGGGCGCAACAGCGAGTTCGAGGACCGGCGCGAGGCCAACCGGCAGTGGCTGGCGCGTGCGTTCTCGGTGGCGCGGCAGCGGGACATGGACGGCATCGTGGTGGTCGCGCACGGTGACCCGCACTTTGCCAACGGCTGGGAGAAGAAAGGCCGCCCGTCGCTGCTGGACGGCTTCCTGCGGCACCGCACGCGCGATGGCTATCTCGAGTTCAAGCGCCAGCTGCGCGAGCTGGCCGCGCGTTTCCGCGGCCAGGTGCTGCTGGTGCATGCCGGCGAGAACGGCTTCGGCATCGACAAGCCATTGCGCGATACCGCCGGCAAACCCCTGCAGAACTTCACGCGCGTGTCGCTGCCGAACGACACGGTGTCGCAGTGGGTCGAGCTGGTGATCACGCCAGGCGCGGGGTCGCCGTTCTCGGTGGTGCTCAAGGACGCGCCGACCGTTCACTGAACATGTTCGCTGCCGCCACGGAAATGAAAAAGCCGGCGCTAAGCCGGCTTTTTCATGGGGCCCTGGGGAGCAAAATCAATGCAGCGTGCGCGGGGTATCGTCGTCCTCGTCCTCGTCCACCACCTCGACGCCGGAAGCGCCATGGGCGTGGCCGTGCTCGATTTCCTCGGCGGTGGCTTCGCGCACTTCGGCAACCTTCAGCCAGAAGCGCAGCGACATGCCAGCCAGCGGATGGTTGCCGTCCAGCACCACCTTGTCTTCGGCCACGTCGGTCACGGTGTAGATGACGGAATCTTCTTCGTCGCCATCTTCCGGCATGCCTTCGAACTGCATGCCGACTTCCAGCGGCTCGGGGAAACGGTTGCGCGGCTCGACCTTTACCAGATCGGCATCGTAGTCGCCGAACGCGTCATCCGGCTCCAGCTGCAACTGGGTTTCGAAGCCTGTGTCATGGCCGTCGAGCGCTTCCTCGATCTTGGGGAACGTGCCATCATACCCGCCGTGCAAATAGACCATGGCTTCATCTGACTCCTCGATCAGATTGCCCTGCGCGTCCGAAAGCTTGTACATCACGGACACTACCGTGTTCTTAGCGATTTTCAATTCTTGACTCCATGAACGATTCCGCATTATACGCGCAGGCCCTGCCCCCTGGCCCCGTCGATCCAGACACTCCGCTCGGCCTGCTCGGTGGCATGACGCCTGCTGCATTCATGCGGGATGTCTGGCACCAAAAGCCTTTGCTCATTCGACAGGCGGTGCCTGAAATCGTGCCGCCTGTGTCGCGCGATGCCCTTTTTGACCTTGCCGACCGCGACGATGTCGAATCGCGACTGGTGACGCACTTCCGCAACCGCTGGAAGCTCGAACATGGTCCATTTGCGCGCGAAAACCTGCCCGCCGTCAAGACCCGACAGTGGACTTTGCTGGTGCAGGGCGTGAACCTGCACGATGCCGCTGCAGCGGAACTGATGGGCCGCTTCCGTTTCGTGCCCGATGCGCGCCTGGACGACCTGATGATCAGCTACGCCACCGACGGCGGTGGCGTAGGCCCGCACTTCGATTCCTACGACGTGTTCCTGCTGCAAGTCTCGGGCCGGCGACGCTGGCGCATCTCGTCGCAGACCAGCCTGGAGCTGGTGCCCGACATGCCGCTGAAGATCCTTGCCGACTTCAGCGCCGAACAGGAATGGGTGCTGGAGCCCGGCGACATGCTGTACCTGCCGCCGCAATACGCGCACGACGGCATTGCCGAGGGCGAATGCATGACCTGCTCGATCGGTTTCCGCGCCCCGGCGTATCGCGAACTGGCCGGGCATTTCCTCGCATGGCTCTCAGAAACGGTCGAGGACAACGAAGACCTTGGCGGCCGTTATGCCGACCCCGGCGAACGCGCCGCGGCACGCCCCGCGCAATTGCCCGCGGGCATGGCCAAGGCCGTCGCCGAACGCCTGAAGGCGCTGCAATGGAACAGCCAGATGGTGTCTGAATTTCTGGGCAGCCACTTGTCCGAGCCCAAGCCCGGCGTCGAGTTTGCCGAGATATCCGACATTCCCCCGCGCCGTTATGCGAAACTGGCGGCCCAGCACGGCGTCGTGCTTGCGCCGGCATCGATTGCACTTTACGACCGGGCCAATTTCTTTCTGAATGGCGAAGCTTACGAGCCCCCGTCAGAACTGATGCCCTGGCTGAAAAAATTGGCCGATTATCGCCACCTTAGTGGCGAAGATGTTGCAGCCTGCGCGGACTTGCCAGACCTACTGGAAACTTTCCATCACTGGGCGCTTGAAGGATGGTTACTATTGGGCCCGCGCCTGTAATAATGCGTAACAATGCGAATCAGCAAATTTCTGCGCTACACAAGCCGGGAAAACGCGGATATAATCGGCGGCTGGCTAGTACTGTGGACCACTGCATATGTCGGCACCCGGGAGGGCCTCTATTTTGCAGTTCAAGAGCGATAATTACCGGTAATTATTCATCGCCTGTTTTCCGTTATTACAAGTTAAAGGACGAACAATGAAGAAGTCTCTCCTGATCGCATCGCTGCTGGCCGCTGTTGCTCTCGCCGCCTGCGGCAAGAAGGAAGAACCGGCTGCTCCGGCCGCTGACACGGCTGCTCCGGCTGCCGCCGCTCCGGCTGCTGAAGCTTCGGCTCCGGCTGCACCGGCTGCTGCCGCTGCTGACGCATCGGCTCCGGCTGCTGACGCATCGGCTCCGGCCGCTGACGCTTCGGCTCCGGCTGCCAAGCAGTAATCGGTTTCTCACCGATAAAAAAACCGGCCTTCGGGCCGGTTTTTTTATTTGGCGCGCCGCCACGCTACTGCGGCCGCCGCTTGTACATCCCGCCGCGTCAGGCACGCACCGCCTGCCAGCCCAGCCCCTCATCCTGATCCGCCACCAGCACATCAGCCGGCAGCGCACCCAATGCAGTCGCCAGCGCGCCGGTGGCCAGTTCGCGCGTGTTGTTCTGCTTGCTCAGATGGGCCGCGACCACGCGGTTCAGGCCTGCATGGGCCACCTGCCCCAGGATGCTCGCCGCCACTTCATTGGCCAGGTGGCCGAAGTCGCCGCCGATGCGCCGCTTCAGCGAAGCCGGATAAACCGAATTGCGCAGCATCTCGCGGTCATGGTTGCATTCCAGCACCAGGGCGTCGACGCCTGACAGGCGCGCCGTCACGTAGGGCGTTTCCATCCCCGCATCGGTCAGCACGCCGAGCCGCGCCTGTCCGTCGGACAGCACGAACTGCAGCGGCTCGCGCGCGTCATGCGGCACGGTGTACGGCATCACCTGCAGGCTGCCGATGCCGAACGCATGGTCGGCGCAGCAGACCCGCACGTCGGCCACGTCGGCGCCGCGCAGATGCGAAGTGGCCAGCCAGGTGCCGTGGCTGGTGTAGACGGTCAGGCGATGACGGGCCGCGAATGCGTAGGCCGAGCCGACATGGTCGCCGTGCTCGTGCGTCACCAGCACCGCGTCAAGCTGGTCCGGCGTGACGCCCAGGCGCTCCAGGCGCCGGGCGGTCTCGCGGATGCCGAAACCGCAGTCCAGCAGTACGCGGGTGGTGGTGGTGTCTTCGCGGGATTCGATCAGCAGCGAGTTGCCCTCGCTGCCGCTGCCAAGGAAGGCAAAGCGCATCATGAATGCGCCCGCCCTGGCCTGCCCTGCCGACGCGTCGCGCGCCGGCCGGTTGATATGCCGGTCACCTGCCGGCTCAGTGCAGTTGCTCGTCGAGCAGCGACAGGATGCGCTTGCCGATTTCGCCGCTCTCGGGCTGGCCGGCGTCGTTGAGCACCGTCACCAGGGTACCGCTGCCGGTGCCCTTGAGCGACACGCGGTACTTCTTGGCGGTCTTGGGATCTTCCGGCTTGGTGAACAGCTTGGAGAAGAAGCCGCGGCTGTCGGCAACGGTGCGCGGGTCGACATAGCGCACGTAGTACAGCCCCTGGGCGCGGTCGCGGTCTTCAACGGTGAAGTTGACGCGATCCAGCGACAGCCCGACCGAGCGCCAGGCGCGGTCGAACGGTTCGGGGATCTGCAGCGCCGGGGCGCCGTTGACCTGGGCCAGGTACGACTTGCCCGTCGCCGCGCCTTCTGCCGGGGCAGCGGTGCCCGCGGCAGCAGCAGCGGTACCGGTAGCAGCAGGAGCTGCGGCATTGCCGGCAGCAGCCGGGTTCTTGGCCATGCGGTCGGCCTGCTCCTTCTGCACGCCCAGGCGCTGCGCCAGGCGCGACAGGAATTCGGCTTCCAGCTCGGGATCGGCCGGACGCGGGGTCCACACGGTGCTGGACTTGTCGATGCCGGTCAGTTGCTCCTGCGCACCGCGGTGGCTGATGAAGACCTCCAGCGTGCCGTTCTGCGAGCGCTCGACCCGGGTGCGGAACTTGTCGCGCTCCGAGGTCGAGTACAGGCCATCGAACACCTTGCCGATGGTGTTGCGGATGATGTCCTGCGGGATCTTGGCGCGGTTCTCGGCCCAGTCGGTTTCCATGATGCCGGTCTCGGGCGAGTCCTGCACCAGCAGGAAACCGCTTTCCTGCCAGAAGCCGCGCAGCTGCTGCCACAGCTGGTCGCCGCGCATGCCGTTGCTGATCACCAGCCAGCGCGTGTTGCCGTCACGCTCCATGCGGATGCCCTGCGCGGAGGGCAGCACGTTCTCGGTCGGGGATTGCTCGCGTACCTTCGTGGCCTGGCTGTAGTTCGACAGCGTCGAGGTACCGTTCTGGTCGGGCACCGAATAGCGGCGATCGCCCTCCAGCTTGGTCAGATCGGGCGGGATATCCAGCGTAGGCGTGCGCTTCGAGGCCGACGACTTGTAGTCGATCTTGTCGGGCTGCATCGCCTCGTTGATGCTGCTGCAGCCGGTAATCACGCCCGCGGCGAGCACGGGCACAACCAGAGCGGCGCGGCGGACTTGCGTCGCGCCGCGGCGGTTAAGCTTCAGTTTCATTGACACGCAATCCTAGTTGAGCGAGCGACAGCAAGACGCCGCGGAAAATCAGGCCAGCAGGCCGGCGGCGGCCAGTGCCTTGCGTACGGTTTCGTGGTTGTCCTCGGACAGCGGGGTCAGCGGCAGGCGGATACCGCCTTCCATCCTGCCCATCTGCTGCAGCGCCCACTTGACCGGGATCGGATTGGCTTCGACGAACATGGCCTTGTTTAGTCCGATCAGTTCCATATGCAGGCGGCGTGCGGTGACGACATCGCCCTTGAGCGCCGCGACGCACATCTCGTGCATCTTGCGCGGCGCCACGTTCGCGGTGACCGAGATATTACCGTGGCCGCCCAGCAGGATCAGCGCAACGGCCGTGGGGTCGTCGCCGCTGTAGATGGCAAAGCCTTCCGGCGCGTCCTTGATCAGTTGCGCGGCGCGGTCGATATTGCCCGTGGCTTCCTTCACGCCAACGATGCCCGGCACCTGCGCCAGGCGCAGGATGGTCTCGTTGCTCATGTCCGCGACCGTGCGGCCCGGCACGTTGTACAGCAGCACCGGCAGGTCCACCGCTTCCGCGATGGTGCGGAAATGGCGGTACATGCCTTCCTGGGTCGGCTTGTTGTAGTATGGCACGACCTGCAGCGACGCATCGGCGCCCACCTTCTTGGCGAAAGCCGTCAGCTCGATGGCTTCCTTGGTGGAATTGCCGCCGGTACCTGCGATGATCGGGATGCGCTTGCCGGCCTGTTCCACGGCGACGCGGACCAGTTCGCAGTGCTCCTCGACGGTAACCGTCGGGGACTCGCCAGTGGTGCCCACGATCACGATGCCGTCGGTGCCTTCGGCCACGTGCCAGTCGACCAGTGCGCGCAGGGCCGGGAAGTCCAGGCTGCCGTCCTCATGCATCGGGGTGACAATGGCGACAATGCTGCCGGTAATCTGTGTCATAAGGTTAGGGATTCGGGATGCGAATAACGGGATTGTACCGGAACCGCAGGTCGCTTCGACCGCTGTCCGGACAGGGGTTGCTACCAACTGTATCAACGTGTGCAGCGGCATTCTCGCCGACCGCCCGAGGCCAGGGTCACGGGTCCAGGCGGTAGCGTGCAGGGGCAGCCGCATCGTCGGCGGAATCCGCCGCGCGCACCGCACATAGCCGCTGCACGAAGGCTGTTTTCGGCACTTCGATGACGCCATCCTCATAGGCGATCACGCGCAGGCCGTGCGCATTCGCCACCTCGAGCAATTCGCCCGGTCGCAGCAGGAAATCCGGCCGCGACGGCTTGCCGACGCTTTCGTTGCCCACGGCAAAGGTCTCGTACAGCCACACGCCGCCCGGCGCCAGCGCGGCGGCCAAGTGCGGCCACAGCGGCCGGTGCAGATAGTTGGTGACGACGATGGCGTCGAACGGCGCCTCCCCTGCCAGCGGCCAGCCGCCCTGCTCCAGGTCGGCCACGCGGCCACTGACGCCCGCCGGCAGGCCGGCGATGGCGTCGGCATCGCGGTCGACCGCCAGCACCGCATGGCCACGCGCGACCAGCCAGGCGGCATGGCGGCCGCTGCCGCAGGCCAGGTCGAGCACGCGTGCGCCCGGGCGCAGCAGGTGGGCCCAGCGCGTGACCCAGCGAGATGGTTCTGAAAGTCCGGCATGCGATGCGGGTTGCAGCGGCATCATGGCATTACACCTCCCATTACCCCTTCCGCTCACTGCAGCAGCATCACGATCGGGCGCAGCATCAGCTCGATCAGCGACATCAGCACGTTGACCACCGGCGTCATCCAGATCGTGGTGATCACGCCCGCCGCCACCAGCGCCAGCACCACGAAGATGCCATAAGGCTCGATGCGGGAAACCGCGCGGGCTATGCGCTGCGGCAGCAGCGCGGTCAGCACGCGGCCGCCGTCCAAAGGCGGCACCGGGAACAGGTTGAAGGCGGCCACCACCAGGTTGACGCGCACGCCGGCCAGCGCCATCTCGCCGAAGAACGGTTCGCGCACGCCACCCCAGGTCAGGCCGATCGCCAGCAGCACCCAGACGAAGGCTTGCACCACGTTGCTGGCGGGCCCGGCCAGTGCCACCCACATGCCGTGCCAGCGCGGATTGCGCAGGCGCTCGAACACCACCGGCACCGGCTTGGCATAGCCGAACACGAACTGGCCGCTGGTCATGATGTAGAGCAGCAACGGCACCGCGACCGTGCCGATCGGGTCGATATGGCGGATGGGGTTCAGGCTGACGCGCCCGAGCGCGTAGGCCGTGTTGTCGCCAAAGAGCTTGGCCACGTAGCCGTGCGAGGCCTCGTGCAGCGTGATGGCGAACAGCACCGGCAGGGCATAGACCGCGAAGGTCTGGATAAGGGAGGAATCCATGGTCCCTATTGTAACGGCCCGGCAGGCTGCCAGGCGCAGGACGACGCACCTGTCGCGGCGTCCGTGGCAGCGCTCAGAGCCCGAATCGCTCCATGTCGCCGCGGCCGGCGCGCACCAGTTCAGGCTCGCCGCCGGTCAGGTCGATCACCGTGGTCGGCTGCGCCGGCGCCGGGCCGCCGCACACCACCAGGTCGAGTTGCTTTTCCAGCCGGGCGCGGATTTCCGACGGGTCGTTGAGCGGCTTCTCGTCGCCCGGCATCTGCAGCGTGGCCGAGATCAGCGGCTCGCCGGTCTCGCCCAGCAGCGCCAGCGGGATCGCATGGTCGGGCACGCGCACGCCGATGGTCTTGCGCGCCGGGTGCGAGAGCCGCCGCGGCACTTCCTTGGTCGCTTCCAGGATAAACACGTAGGGGCCCGGGGTGGCGCCCTTGATCCAGCGGTACTGCCGGTTGTCGACGCGGGCGAAGTTGCCGAGTTCGGACAGGTCGCGGCACATCAGCGTCAGGTGGTGGCGGTCGTCGATGCCGCGCAGCCGGCGCAGGCGCTCGACCGCGTGCTTGTCGTCGAGCTGGCAGGCGAGCGCGTAGCTGGAGTCGGTCGGCAGCGCGATCAGCCCGCCCTTCTGCAGGATCTGGGCGGCCTGCTTGATCAGGCGCGACTGCGGGTTGAGCGGATGGATCTCGAAGTACTGGGACATGGACCAGGTGTCGGTAACGGATGCTGACGGATCGGGGGATCGAAACGGAGGCCCATGCCGGGCGTGCGCTTACCAGTCGTGCCAGACCGGCGTGACCGACGGCGGCAGCGGCGGCAGCGCGCCCAGCTCCACCCGCCCTTCGCCGGGGCCGTGGAAGTCCGAGCCGCGCGAGGCCAGCAGCCCGTAATGGCGCGCCACATCGGCATAACGGCGGTACTGGTCCGGCGTATGGCTGCCGGTCACGACCTCGACCGCGCCGCCACCCAGTGCGGTGAATTCGTCGAACAGCGCGTCGTGCTGGGTGACGGTGTAGTTGTAGCGGCCCGGGTGCGCCATCACGGCAATGCCGCCGGCGGCGCGGATCCAGCCGATCGCGTCAGCCAGGCTGGCCCAGCGGTGGCCGACATAGCCCGGGCGGCCTTCGGACAGGTATTCGCTGAAGACATCGCCGATGGTGGTGCAACGGCCCTCGTCGACCAGCCACCGCGCAAAGTGTGTGCGCGAGATCAGGTCCGGGTTGCCCACGTACTTGAGCGCGCCTTCGAAGGCGCCGCTGATGCCGACCTTGGCCAGCGCATCGCCGATATCGCGGGCGCGGCGCGCGCGGCCGGAGCGGGTGTCGGTCAGGCCGTCGATCAGTTCGGGGCAGAACGGGTCGATCTGCAGACCGACGATATGGACGGTCTGCCCCGCCCAGGTCACCGAGATCTCCACGCCCGGGACATAGCGCATGCCGAATTCTTCCGCCGCGGCGCGCGCCTCGGCCTGGCCGGCCAGCTCGTCATGGTCGGTCAACGCCCACATCGCGACCCCCGCATCGCGGGCGAGTTGCGCCACCGCGCGGGGTGACAGCGTGCCGTCGGACACGGTGGAATGGCAGTGCAGGTCGGCGTTGAGGGCATTGGCGTTTTGCATGGCGCCATTCTACTCTTGTCGCCCCTGCTTGCGTGACGCCGGCGTGCCCTGGCAAAGCCCTGCCGGCAACGCTGGCGTCGGCGGAAACGGGCCTTGCGGGGGGTATAGTCGGGCTTTGCACCGTCTTCTTCGGGCGCCTGGTGTGCCCGCCATGCTCAATGTCCAACGACACCTCCCCCGCCGTCACCACCACCGACGTCCTGATCGTGGGCGCCGGCCCGGTCGGGCTGTTCGCCGCGTTCCAGGCCGGCGTGCTCGGCCTCAAATGTGAACTGATCGATGTACTGGACCGCGCCGGCGGCCAGTGCACCGAGCTCTACCCCGAGAAGCCGATCTACGATATCCCCGCCGTGCCGGGCTGCCTGGCGCAAGAGCTGGTGGACCGGTTGCTGGAACAGTGCGAGCCGTTTGCCTTCCCGATGCACTTCGGCCAGCGCGCCGAGAGCCTGTCCGAAATCCCGGCAGAGCCGCCGCAGGGTGGCCATCCCGCCCACCAGCGCCTGCTGGTGACCACCGACGGCGGCAAGCGCTTCGATGTCGCCGCGGTGCTGATCTGCGCGGGTGCCGGCGCCTTTGCGCCGCAGCGCGTGTCGCTGCCGGAAGCACCGGCGCTGGAAGGCCGCCACGTGCACTACGCCGTGCGCGACGTGTCGCGCTTTGCCGGCAAGCGCGTGGTGGTGGCCGGCGGCGGCGACTCGGCGCTGGACTGGGCGCTGGCGCTGCGCAAGGTGGCCGCGCGCGTAACGCTGCTGCACCGGCGCGAGGGCTTCCGCGCCGCCGATGGCACCGTCGCGGAGATGCGCGAGGCCGTGGCGGCCGGCGAGATGGATTTCGTGGTCGGCATGCTGGGCGCGCTGCGTACCACTGGGGAAGGTGGCGCGCTCACCGAAGTCGAGGTGCGCACGCGCGACGGCAGCACGGTCGTGCCCGCCGACGAACTGGTGGCGCTGTACGGCCTGGTGTCCGAACCGGGCCCGATCGCGCAGTGGGATATGGACATGCGCGCTGGCCGCATCCTGGTCGACACCACCACCTACGAAAGCTCGCGCCGCGGCATCTTTGCCGCGGGCGATATCGCCTTCTACACCAACAAGCAGAAGCTGATCCTGTCAGGCTTCCATGAAGCCGCGCTGGCGTTGCGCCGCGCCTACCACTATGCCTTCCCGGAAAAGGCACTGGTGCACGTGCACACCAGCAACAACGCCGCGCTGAAGGAAAAGCTCACGCACGCGTGAGCGTCAGCTGCAGAACGACTCGACCAGCGCCGCCACCGCGGCGGGCTGGTCGTGGTGCAGCATGTGGCCGGCATCGTCGACTACCTCTTCACGGAAATCGCGGAAGGCGCGGAAGCGCTCCTTGAACTCGGCGATGGTCTGCTTGTGGGCGATATGGCGTAGCGTGTCCGAGTCGCGCGCTTCCACGTGCAGCACCGGCGCGCTGACCTGCTCCCAGATCGCCATCACTTCGTCGACCCGGTACAGCATCGGGTTGACCAGCTTGTGCGCGGGATCGCCCAGGATCTCCCAGCGGCCGTCGGCGTTCTGGCGCGACCAGTGCGCGGCGAGGAAGGCGGCGCGGTCGTCCGGCAGGCGCGGGTTGGTCTTCTGCAGGCGTGCGGCGACACCCTCCACGCTGTCATACGTCTTCAGTCCGGCACCGGCGCGCAGTTCGTCGAGCCAGCGCGCATAGCGCCTGGGCGCGTGCTGCGGCCGCGTCGCCGTCATGCCGAAGCCCTCCAGGTCCACCACGCGGCGCACGCGCTCGGGGCGGATGCCGGCGTACAGGCAGATCACGTTGGCGCCCATGCTGTGGCCGACCAGGTCGACTTGCCCTTCGGACTGGTA
Organism: Ralstonia pickettii DTP0602; assembly: GCA_000471925.1. Classification (NCBI taxonomy): domain Bacteria; kingdom Pseudomonadati; phylum Pseudomonadota; class Betaproteobacteria; order Burkholderiales; family Burkholderiaceae; genus Ralstonia; species Ralstonia pickettii. Next base: position 1,185,105 of record CP006667.1, on the reverse strand, counting down.
ATGGTCGAGCAGCGCCTCCAGGTCGGCGATGTAGTCGGCAAACCAGTACGACTGCGTGCCCGGATAGCGCGTGGGCCAGTCGGTCTCGCCAAACCCGCGCCAGTCCGGCGCGATCACGTGCCAGTCGCCACGCAGGTGGTCGACCAGGAACTGGAACGACGCGGCCACATCCATCCAGCCATGCAGCATGAACAGCTTGCGCGCGCCCGGCGTGCCCCAGTGGCGCACGTGGTAGCGCAGCCCGCGCAACGTGATAAATTCAGACCGCGAGGTTTCCTTGATTGTCATTGTCTCCACCCTTGCGTCGGGGTCTTCCTGCCGCTGACTGCGGCGCCGCGGGGGTGGCAGGGGAAGCCCGAACAAAATAGAACGATCGTTCGCTTGCGGGCATTATAGCGCCGGGCGGACCTACAGGAGACCTTGGATGGCCGCAGCTGCCTTGCCGGCAAGCCGGCGCGACGATTACCGCGCCCTGTACGAATCCTTCCGCTGGGAAATCCCCCCGCAGTTCAATATCGCCGAGGCCTGCTGCGGACGCTGGGCGCGCGATCCGGCCACCATGGACCGCATCGCCGTCTACACCGAGCACGAGGACGGCCGCCGCAATGCCCATACCTTCGCCTACATCCAGGCCGAGGCCAACCGGCTCTCGGCGGCGCTGCGCGCGCTCGGCGTGGCGCGCGGCGACCGCGTCGCGATCGTGATGCCGCAGCGGATCGAGACCGTGATCGCGCATATGGCGATCTACCAGCTCGGTGCGATCGCGATGCCGCTGTCGATGCTGTTCGGGCCCGAGGCGCTGGCCTACCGCATTGCGCACAGCGAAGCCAACGTTGCCATCGCCGACGAGACCTCGATCGACAACGTGCTGGCCGCGCGCCCGGAATGCCCGACGCTGGCCGCCGTGATCGCCGCAGGCGACGCGCACGGGCGCGGCGACCACGACTGGGACGTGCTGCTGGCCGCGCAACTGCCCACCTTCACCGCCGAGCAGACCAAGGCCGACGAGGCCGCGGTGCTGATCTACACCAGCGGCACCACCGGCCCGCCCAAGGGCGCGCTGATCCCGCACCGCGCGCTGATCGGCAACCTGACCGGCTTCGTCTGCTCGCAGAACTGGTATCCGCAGGATAACGACGTGTTCTGGAGCCCCGCCGACTGGGCCTGGACCGGCGGCCTGTGGGATGCATTGATGCCGGCGCTGTACTTCGGCAAGCCGATCGTAGGCTACCAGGGGCGCTTCTCCGCCGAGCGCGCCTTCGAGCTGCTGGAGCGCTACGCCGTCACCAGCACCTTCCTGTTCCCGACCGCGCTCAAGCAGATGATGAAGGCCTGCCCCGAGCCGCAGCAGTGCTATGCGATCAAGCTGCGCGCGCTGATGAGTGCCGGCGAGGCGGTGGGCGAGACCGTGTTCGGCTGGTGCCGCGACGCGCTGGGCGTGATCGTCAACGAGATGTTCGGCCAGACCGAGATCAACTACATCGTCGGCAACTGCACCGCGCAGTACGACGATGAACGGCTGGGCTGGCCGGCGCGGCCGGGCTCGATGGGACGCCCCTACCCCGGCCACCGCGTGCAGGTGATCGACGACGAAGGCCGGCCCTGCCCGCCAGGCGAGGATGGCGAGGTCGCGGTGTGCGCGACCGATATCGCCGGGCATCCGGATCCGGTGTTCTTTCTCGGCTACTGGAAGAACGAGGCCGCGACCGAAGCCAAGTACGTCGAGCGCGACGGCCTGCGCTGGTGCCGCACCGGCGACCTGGCGCGCATCGATGCCGATGGCTATCTCTGGTACCAGGGGCGTGCGGACGATGTCTTCAAGTCCTCGGGCTACCGCATCGGGCCGAGCGAGATCGAGAACTGCCTGCTCAAGCATCCGGCGGTATCCAACTGCGCCGTGGTGCCCTCGCCCGATCCCGAGCGCGGCGCGGTGGTCAAGGCCTTCGTGGTGCTGACGCCTGCGGTGGCGCGCTCGTTCGATGGCGATGCGGCGCTGGTGGCGGAATTACAGGCGCATGTGCGTGGGCAGCTCGCGCCGTATGAATATCCGAAGGCGATCGAGTTTATCGACCAGTTGCCGATGACGACGACGGGCAAGATCCAGCGGCGGGTGTTGCGGCTGCTGGAAGAGGAGCGCGCCGAGCAGCGGCGGCAGTCGGCTTAGCCGGCAGACGCCTCCAGCCACGCCAGCTCGGCCTCGTCGAAGCCCGCCGCCCGGCGGGCTTCGAGATTGAACGGCCCGCGCAGCTTCGGCGCACGGTACTGCTCAGCCAGCTTTGCATAAGTCCCGACCGGCTCCAGCCCGCGCTGCGCGCACAGCCAGCGATACCAGTGATTGCCGATCGCCACGTGCCCGACCTCATCGCGCAGGATGATGTCGATGATGGCCGCGGCGGCATGGTCGCCCGCCCCCGCCAGCCTGGCGCGCACCGGCGGCGAGGCATCGAGCCCGCGCGCTTCCAAAGTGCGCGGCACGAGCGCCATGCGCGCCAGCACGTCGCCCGCGGTCTTGTCGGTCATCTCCCACAGGCTGTTGTGCGCCGGGAAATCGCCATAGGCCGCGCCCAGCGTGCCGAGGTGGTCGGCCAGCAGCGTGAAGTGGTACGCCTCTTCATCGGCCACGCGCAACCAGTCGCGGTAGTAGGCGGACGGCATGCCGGCAAAGCGCCATGCCGCGTCGAGCGCCAGGTTGATCGCGTTGAATTCGATATGGCACAGCGCGTGGATCATCGCCGCGCGGCCGGCGGCGGTATGGAGCGAGCGGCGCCGCTCGACGCCCTGCGGCGCCACCAACGGCGGCCGCTCGGGACGGCCCGGGATGCGGCCGGCGTCTTCGGCCTCGATCGCCTCGTCCGGGCGCAGCGCCTCATCTGGCAGCGCCATTGCCTGCCGATACAGCGCCCGCGCCGCCGCGGCCTTGGCGCGCGCATCCTTCATGCACAGCACCGCCAGCGCCTGGCGGCGTGGCGAAAGTGATGGATCAGGCAAAGCGACGGCGGGTGTTTTTTCTGGCATGGGCGTAAAATCCGGACTGCCGCCATTGTAGGGCCTCGCCGGCACCCGTCGCCGCGCAGTCCCGTGGCGCCTCGCGCGCGAGGCATCGAGCCCACTGCCGCGCCCCCCGGCGCCCGCCTCGACCCTTTAAAGTCCGGCGGCAACCCCCATTTCAACAAAAGCCTTTCGTGCAGGAGACCCCATGGCGCTTTACCAACTCGGCGACGTCAAGCCCAATATCGACAGCGATGCCTACGTGGCCCCCGAAGCCACCGTCATCGGCAACGTGACCCTCAAGTCCCGCGCCAGCGCCTGGCCCGGTGTCGTGATCCGCGGCGACAACGAACCGATCGTGGTAGGCCAGGACACCAATATCCAGGAGGGCTCCGTGCTACACACCGATCCGGGCTGCCCGCTGACCCTGGGCGACAAGGTCTCGATCGGCCACCAGGCCATGCTGCACGGCTGCACCGTCGGCGAAGGCTCGCTGATCGGCATCCAGGCCGTGGTGCTGAACCGCGCCGTGATCGGCAAGGAGTGCCTGGTCGGCGCCGGCGCCGTGGTCACCGAGGGCAAGGTCTTCCCGGACCGCTCGCTGATCCTGGGCGCGCCGGCCAAGGTGGTGCGCCAGCTGACCGACGAAGACGTCGCCAACCTGTACCGCAACGCCGAGACCTACGCCACGCGTCAGGCCTTGTACAAGCAACAGCTCAAGCGGATCGGCTGAACCCAGTCCAGCGCCCCGCGGCAGCACTAACCGAAGCATCGACCGACATTGTGACCGATACCACCACCCCCGACACCCTGCAGAAGTTCCTGTTCGACGCGGCCCCCGTGCGCGGCGAGCTGGTGCGCATGGAAGCCACCTGGCAAGAAGTGCTGGGCCGCCACACCTACCCCGCCCCGGTCCGCCGGCTGCTGGGCGAGATGATGGCCGCCGCCGCGCTGCTGTCGGCCAACCTGAAGTTCAACGGCGCGCTGGTGATGCAGCTGCACGGCGACGGCCCGGTGCGCATGCTGGTGGTGGAGTGCCTGTCCGACCTGTCGATGCGCGCCACCGCCAAGCTGGCGGAAGGTGCCGAGATTGCCGACGACGCCACGCTGGCCGACATGGTCCACGCCCACGGCCACGGCCGCTTCGCCATCACGCTGGACCCGAAGGACAAGCTGCCGGGGCAGCAGCCGTACCAGGGCATCGTGCCGCTGGCCGACGCCCACGGCCCGCTGGCCTCGATCAGCGCGGTGCTGGAGCACTACATGCATGCCTCCGAGCAGCTCGACACGCGCCTGTGGCTGGCCGCGGACGACCACGTCGCCGCCGGCATGCTGTTGCAGAAGCTGCCTGCCTACGGTGGCACCGCGGAAGTCGGCGAAACCGGCGCGCCGCTGGCCAGCCACGCGCGTGCGCAGGACCTGGACACCTGGGACCGCGCCGTGCAACTGGGCACCACGCTCAAGGCCGACGAACTGCTGGCCGAGACCCCTGACACGCTGCTGCGCCGCCTGTTCTGGGAAGACCTGCAGGATGCCGGCCTGCGCGTGTTTGAGCCGCTGACGCCGCATTTTCACTGCTCGTGCTCTCGCCCCAAGGTGGCGGGCATGCTGCAGTCGCTGGGCCAGGACGAGATCGACAGCATCATCGCCGAGCGCGGCAATGTCGAGATCCATTGCGATTTCTGCGGCCAGCGCTACGAGTTCGACCCGGTCGACTGCGCCCAGCTGTTCTCGGCCACCCACATCGCCACCGGCGCCGGTGCCGGCGCGCACCAGCACCACTGAGCGCGGGCGCGCACGACGGCGGAACATCAGGAAGGTGCGGGGCGGCGCAACGGAAACATCCACTGCGCCGCCCGGTCCAACGGCTGTACGATTGCAGTACCTAGCTGCAGTACCTAGCGCGCCTGAGAACCACCATGTCCGCCCGTGCCTCCCACCCCCTGCAGGATTCCGGCGCCACCACCGCGACCGCCTCGCGCGGCAGGCTGCGTGGCGCTTGCTCCCTGGCGCTGGCCGGCGCCATGCTGCTGGCCGGCGGCTGCGCGGAATTGCCACGCGACGCCAACGGCTCGCCGCCGACGGCGCGGCTCGCGCCCAACACCATTCCGCCCGCCCGGCTGACGGCTGAACAGCGGCAGAAACTCGATACGCTCAACCAGGAAGTGCTGCGCGAACAGGCGGACGCCATCGCGCGCCAACAGCAGGCTGAGGCGTATGCGCGCGCGGCGTACCCCAACACGAACTGGAGCCTGTTCTACGGCGGATGGGGTGGCTGGGGCGGTGGCGTCAGCGTCGGCATGCCCGGCTACTGGGGCGGCTGGGGCTATCCGTACTGGTGGTGACGGCAGCGGGCGCAATGCCACTGCCTGGGTGTGCTTGTGAAGACGGCGGGCTCTCAGGCGCCCGCTCAGTGGCGCGCCATGCCGGCCGCGGAGTTCGGCGGCGGCGGCAGCGGGGGCGTGGCGCTGACCTTGGGTGCCGGCGCGACGAACTGTACGAACACCTCGCCTTCCTTCACCATGCCCAGCTCATAGCGGGCCCGTTCCTCGATGGCGCCGGTGCCGTCCTGCAGGTCGGCGACTTCCCCTTCCAGCTTGGCGTTACGCAGCTTGAGCGTCTGGTTGCGGGTGCCCTGCTCGGTCAGCTGCCGGTTCAGGTCCCAGACACGCAGCCAGCCACCCTTGCCCAGCCAGAGCGGATACTGGATCGCAAGCAGCAGCACGAACAACAGCAGCGAGATCAGACGCATGAAAGGTTGCGGACAAGAAATTCCGCACAATGATCTGCGAACTCAGGCCGGAAGGCAATTGCCAGGCAGATTTCGATACAAAAACGGCGGCCGGAGATCAATCCGTACCGCCGCCCTTTGCGAACCAGTACGTCATTCCCGCGCGGGCGGGAATGACGACCACAGGCCTTAGCGCAGGTTGTAGAACGCGCTCTTGCCCGGGTAGCTGGCGATATCACCCAGGTCTTCCTCGATGCGCAGCAGCTGGTTGTACTTGGCGATGCGGTCCGAGCGCGACAGCGAACCGGTCTTGATCTGGCCGGCGTTGGTGCCCACGGCGATGTCGGCAATGGTGCTGTCTTCGGTTTCGCCCGAGCGATGCGAGATCACGGCGGTGTAGCCGGCGCGCTTGGCCATCTCGATGGCGGCAAACGTTTCGGTCAGCGTGCCGATCTGGTTGATCTTGATCAGGATCGAGTTGCCGATGCCCTTCTCGATGCCTTCCTTCAGGATCTTGGTGTTGGTAACGAACAGGTCGTCGCCCACCAGCTGCACGCGCTCGCCCAGCTTCTCGGTCAGCGTCTTCCAGCCGTCCCAGTCGCCTTCGGCCATGCCGTCCTCGATCGACACGATCGGGAACTTGTCGCACAGGTTGGCCAGGTAGTCGGCGAACTGCGTCGACGACAGCTTCAGGCCTTCGCCCTCCAGCTGGTACACGCCCTCGCCTTCGTGGTAGAACTCGCTGGCGGCGCAGTCCAGCGCCAGCAGCACGTCTTCACCAGCGCGGTAGCCGGCCTTCTCGATGGCCTGCACCACGGTGTTCAGGCACTCTTCATTGGACGAGAAGTTCGGGGCGAAGCCGCCTTCGTCGCCCACCGCGGTGGACATGCCCTTGTCGGCCAGGATCTTCTTCAGCGCGTGGAAGATCTCGGCGCCGCAACGCAGGGCTTCGCGGAAGCTGGTCTGCGACACCGGCATGATCATGAATTCCTGGATATCCAGGCTGTTGTTGGCGTGTGCACCACCGTTGACGATGTTCATCATCGGCACCGGCAGCTGCATCGCGCCCGAGCCGCCGAAGTAGCGGTACAGCGGCAGGCCGGCTTCTTCAGCGGCGGCCTTGGCCACTGCCATCGACACGGCCAGCATGGCGTTAGCGCCCAAGCGGCCCTTGTTCTCGGTGCCGTCGAGGTCGATCAGGGTGCGGTCCAGGAAGGCCTGCTCGGAGGCGTCCAGGCCCATGATGGCTTCGGAGATTTCGGTGTTGATGTGCTCGACGGCCTTCAGCACGCCCTTGCCCAGGTAGCGGCTCTTGTCGCCGTCACGCAGTTCGATGGCTTCGCGCGAACCGGTGGAGGCGCCCGACGGCACGGCCGCACGGCCCATCACGCCGGATTCCAGCAGCACGTCGCATTCGACGGTGGGGTTGCCGCGCGAGTCGAGAACCTCGCGACCGATGATATCTACGATTGCACTCATGAATTCCTCTCTGACTGTTGATTCTTGCTGCTGCTGATTACTTCAACCTGTCCGCGTGGCAGGCGCATGCCATGCCTGCGGCCCGGCCTCAACCGATCTCAGGCCACGCCTTCCACCACGATCATGTTCATCTTTGCCGCATGCTCGCGCGCCTTGCGGGCGGCGCGATAGGCTTCGCCGTCATGGAACGACTTGGCGGCGTCATAGCTGGGGAATTTCAGCACCACGACGCGCGTCGGCGCCCACTCGCCCTCCAGCGGCTCGGTCTTGCCGCCGCGTACCAGCACCTCGGCGCCATGGATCTGCATGGCCTTGCTCGAGAGCACCTTGTACTCCTCGTACTGCTGGGGGTCGGTCACGTCGACGTAGGCGATGATATAGCCCGCGGCCATGAAGTATCTCCCGATTTTTTGTATTGTCTTTCGATATGGTTTGTCACCACCGGCATTGCGGTGGTGACAAAACCGGGCCTGCTCAGGTGCAGGCCGGCCAGCCGAAATTGTCTTCCAGGAAGCCGGCGCGCTTGACCAGCGTGTCCAGGTCCTTGAGCATGGCCAGCAGTTCCTTCATGCGCGACAGCGGCACCGCGTTGGGGCCATCGGACATGGCCTTGCTCGGGTCCGGGTGCGTTTCCATGAAGAGGCCCGCCACGCCGGTGGCGACGGCGGCGCGCGACAGCACTGGCACGAACTCGCGCTGGCCGCCCGAACTGGTGCCCTGGCCGCCCGGCAGCTGCACCGAGTGGGTGGCGTCGAACACCACCGGAGCACCGGTCTCGCGCATGATCGCCAGCGAGCGCATGTCGGACACCAGGTTGTTGTAGCCGAACGAGACACCGCGTTCGCAGGCCATGAAGACGTCATCGGGCAGGCCGGCTTCGCGCGCGGCATCGCGGGCCTTGTCGATCACGTTCTTCATGTCGTGCGGCGCCAGGAACTGGCCCTTCTTGATGTTCACCGGCTTGCCGCTCTGGGCGCAGGCACGGATGAAATCAGTCTGGCGGCACAGGAAGGCCGGCGTCTGCAGCACGTCCACCACGGCGGCGACGGGCTTGATCTCGTCGATCTCGTGGATGTCGGTCAGCACCGGTACGCCGATCTCGCGCTTGACGGTCGCCAGGATCTCCAGGCCCTTTTCCATGCCCAGGCCGCGAAACGACTTGCCCGAGGAACGGTTGGCCTTGTCGAACGACGACTTGTAGATGAACGGGATACCCAGTTCAGCGGTGATGGCCTTGAGCTCGCCGGCCGTATCCAGCGCCATCTGCTCGGACTCGATCACGCACGGACCGGCGATCAGGAAGAACGGCTTGTCGAGGCCGGCCTCGAATCCACAGAGTTTCATGACAGTCTCCTGCTTGCCGCCGGGCCTCAGGCGCCCTTGCGCTGCTGGCTGGCCAGCGCGGCTTCGACGTAGGCCTTGAACAGCGGGTGGCCATCGCGCGGGGTCGAGGTGAATTCCGGGTGGAACTGCACGCCGACGAACCAGGGGTGCATCGACTCGGGCAGCTCCATCATTTCCGGCAGGTTCTCGGTCGGCGTGCGGGCCGAGATCACCATGCCGGCCTTTTCCAGCGTCGGCACGTAGTGGTTGTTGACCTCGTAGCGGTGACGGTGGCGTTCGTTGACCTCGGCGCCGTAGATGGTGCCGGCCTTGGTGCCTTCTTTGACCGGCACGCGCTGGGCGCCCAGGCGCATGGTGCCGCCCAGGTCGGAATCGGCCGAGCGCTGCTCGACCTTGCCTTCGCGGTCCACCCACTCGGTGATCAGCGCGACCACCGGGTGCTCGGTTTCGAGGTTGAACTCGGTCGAGTTGGCGTCACCCATGCCGGCCAGGTGGCGGGCAAACTCGATCACAGCCAGCTGCATGCCCAGGCAGATGCCCAGGTACGGGATCTTGTTCTCGCGGGCGTACTGGATCGCGCGGATCTTGCCTTCCGTGCCGCGCTTGCCGAAGCCGCCCGGCACCAGGATGGCGTCCAGCGGGGCCAGCACTTCGAGGTGCCCCGATTCCAGCTCTTCGGAATCGATGTACTCGATGTTGACGCGCGTGGCGGTGTGCATGCCGGCGTGGCGCAGCGCCTCGATCAGCGACTTGTACGACTCGGTCAGGTCGACGTACTTGCCGACCATGCCGATGGTGATTTCGTGCTCGGGATTTTCCTGCGCATTGACCAGCTTCTGCCACATCGACAGGTCGGCCGGCCTCGGATCCAGGCGCAGCTCCTCGCAGATCAGGCGGTCCAGGCCCTGCTCGTTGAGCATCTGCGGGATCTTGTAGATGCTGTCCGCGTCCCACACCGAAATCACGGCGTCTTGCGGGATATTGGCGAACAGCGAGATCTTGGCGCGCTCGTCGTCCGGGATCGGGCGGTCGGCGCGGCACAGCAGCGCGGTCGGCGAGATGCCGATTTCACGCAGCTTCTGCACCGAGTGCTGGGTCGGCTTGGTCTTCAGCTCGCCGGCGCTGGCGATGAACGGCACCAGCGTCAGGTGCACGAAGGCGCAGTGGTTGCGGCCCATGCGCAGGCTCATCTGGCGCGCGGCTTCCAGGAACGGCAGAGACTCGATGTCACCCACGGTCCCGCCGATTTCCACCAGCGCAACGTCGGCCTTGCCGTCGTGCGACGCGGCCGCGCCCTTCTCGATGAAGGCCTGGATCTCGTTGGTGATATGCGGGATCACCTGCACGGTCTTGCCCAGGTATTCGCCGCGGCGCTCCTTGCGGATCACCGATTCGTAGATCTGGCCGGTGGTGAAGTTGTTCGACTTGCGCATCTTGGCCGAGACGAAACGCTCGTAGTGGCCGAGATCCAGGTCGGTTTCCGCACCGTCTTCCGTGACAAACACCTCACCATGCTGGAAGGGGCTCATCGTGCCGGGATCGACGTTGATGTAGGGATCTAGCTTGAGGAGGGTGACTTTGAGGCCGCGCGACTCAAGAATGGCCGCGAGCGAGGCAGCAGCGATGCCCTTGCCGAGAGAAGAGACGACGCCACCGGTGACGAAGACGAATTTGGTCATAAACCGAGCTTGCCGGGGAAATCGGGATTATACATGAGAGCCCGATCCCCGCCGACCCGGAAATTGTGACATCGCCCCTCTTCAGCGGGGCTGCGGCGGGGTTGCAAACGGCCGCAAACGGGGGTTCAGCCGTCCTGCGGCGCATGCGCCGCCTGGGGGGGGCAGCGTCCGTCGCGGCGCATCGCCCCGATCAGGTCCTGTACCAGCTGCGCGGTTTCCAGCGGCCGCTCCATCGGGTACAGGTGGCCGCCCTCGATAAAGCGCAGGTTCGGCCCCACCAGCTTGCGGGTAGCCCCCAACCCGGCCTGGCGGACTTCGCGCGAGCGCGTGCCGGCGACGAATCCCACCGGCACCGGCGCGCCGCGCGACACCTTGCGCCCCAGGCCGGTGGGCAGCGTGCGGTAGATCCAGTACTCGACTTCGCGATTGAAGCGCAACCGGCGCTCCTTGTCCTTGCCGGTGGGCTCGGTGCCGTGGATGGCGTAGTCGCGCAGCACTTCCTCGTCCCACACCGCGAAGTTCGGCTTGGAGCGGAAGTGCTCCCACACCGCCTCGGCATCGGGCCAGTGGGTGCGGCGGTTCCTGGTCACCGCGGCCGGACCCGGTTTCTCGTCCACGCCCAGCCATTGCGCGGTCTTCAGCAACGAAGCGCGCCAGCCGGCGATGATCGGCGAATCCAGCATCACCACGCCGCGCACCTGCCCGGGGCGGCGCAGCGCCGCCATCAGCGACAGGAAGCCGCCCAGCGAATGCCCCACCAGCCAGACCGGCTCATGGTACTGGCGGTCGATCTCGCCCAGCAGCTCCTCCACCAGGTGCGGCCAGCCGCGCGTGACCGGGAACTGGGGCTTGTGTCCATAGCGGTCCACCGCGCGGAACTCGAAGTCGTCTTCCAGCTCCGCGAACAGCTTGCGGTAGGTGGTCACCGGGAAGCCGTTGGCATGGGAAAAATGGATGATCTCGCGCATCGCCGCTCCGCCGCCTATTCCTGGGTGCGCGCAGGATTGCGCCTGGCGCGTACCGGCTGGCCCCAGCAGTCCGGCTCGCCGGCGCGCGCCAGTGGGAATTCCGCCGGCTCGGTGGGATTCCATTCCGGGTTCTGGATCTCGCCGAAGACCTGGCGCAGGCGGTGCCCCCAGGTGTCGCGGATCATGCGGAAGTAGGTGTTGCGCTCGTCGATGTTGACGAAGCGCGTGACGCGCAGCGAATCGGCTTCGTAGACCAGCAGGTCCAGCGGCAGCCCGACCGAGATATTGGACTTGAGGGTCGAGTCCATCGAGATCAGCGCGCATTTGGCGGCCTCGCCCAGCGGCAGCGACGGGTGCACCACGCGGTCGATGATGGGCTTGCCGTACTTGGCCTCGCCGATCTGGAAGTAGCAGTTCTCGGGCGTGGCCTCGACAAAGTTGCCGGCCGCGTAGATGTTGAACAGCCGCACCCGCTCGCCGCGGATCTGGCCGCCGAAGACCAGGCTGACATTGAATTCGATGCCGGCGTCGCGCAATGCGTGCGCATCGCGCTTGTGCACCTGGCGCACGGCCTCGCCGACGATGGAGGCGGCCTCGAACATGTCGCGCGCGGTCCACAGCGAACGCTTCTCGTCATGGTTCTCGGCCAGGATCTGGCGCACCGACTGGCTGATGGCCAGGTTGCCGGCGGTCAGCAGCACCATCACGCGGTCGCCGGGTTCCTCGAACACCGTCATCTTGCGCGCCGTCGAAATGGCGTCTACTCCGGCATTGGTGCGGGAGTCGGACAGGAATACCAGGCCGGCATCCAGCCGCATGGCTACACAATACGTCATGGTCTTGTTGTGTTGTTCTTCACGGCGGCCCCTGAAGGGTTCGACGGGGGCCGGTGGGCTGCATTACCCCGGATTCTAGCGCCGGTGCCTCGGCATCGGGCCCTGTCTGGAATCAAGCACCTAATTGGCGCAACTGCGCTCAGTCCTCGGCCGGAAGTGGCGTGATACTGACATTTACCTCCAGCGTTTCGCCGGAGCCTCCCTCAAGAATGCCCCGGACTGGTGCGGCGGACTGGTAGTCGCGCCCCACCGCAAGGCGCACATGGCGCTCATCGGTCACGCATCCGTGCGTGACGTCAATACTGCACCACAGTTCGCGTTCGGCATCCAGGCTTACATCCGCCCAGGCATGGCTCGCCATTTCGGTGGCGGCCGGATCGTAGAAGTATCCGCTCACATAGCGCGCCGGGATGCCCAGCGCCCGGCACGCCGCCACCATCACCTGCGCCTGGTCCTGGCACACGCCGCTGCCCAGGCTGAAGGCCTCGGCCGCCGAGGTGCCGACATCGGTGGTATTGGGCTTGTAGCGCACCCGCTCGGCAATGCCCTGGGCCAGCGCCAGCAGCGCCGGGATGTCATGGCCGGCGGTCAGGAACGGCGCGGCGAACGCCTGCATTTCCGGTGGCGCCGTGGTCAGCGGCGTGCTGCCGAGGAAGTACAGCGGCGACACCCGCGACTCGCCGGGGGGCGGCACATCGTAGAACGCGTGATGGCCGTCGCGGTCGAGGTCGCCATGCGGCGGCAGGACTTCCACCTCGCCGCTGGCCTCGATGGAGATGGTGCTGGTGGGCCCGGCGACGGTGAAGTTGTGCACGATATTGCCGAAGCCGTCGCGTGCCGCCGACGGGTTGCCGGGCGTGGCCAGTTGCCAGCGGTGCACGGTCTGCAGCGGGCCCGAGCGCGGCTCGAGCCGCACCTCGTGCACGCTGCGGCGCACCGGCTCGGCGTAGCGGTAGACAGTATGGTGGTGGATCTTGTATTTCACGGTATCAGGGCGCGGCGCGGCGGCGGCAGCACATGGTGGCGCCGCCGGCAGGCCCACGTCAGGCCGCCTGCAGCGGCACAAGGAAGTCCCGGCTGATGCCATTGCCGAGATCGCCGATGCGCTCCAGGAAGCTGGTCAGGTACGCATGCAGGCCGACGGCAAAGATATCGTCGATCCGCGCGTACTTCAGGTCGGCGTGGAGTTTACCAGCCTGGCGCTCGGTTTCCGCCGACTGCTGGTTGTGCACCGTGCCGAGGATCGCCACCACCTCGTCCATGCTCGATACTAGCGAGCGCGGCATGTCCGGACGCAGGATCAGCAGCTCGGCCACGCGCTGCGGCGTGATCACCGCACGATAGACCTTGCGGTAGACCTCGAAGCCCGATACCGAGCGCAGCACCGCGGCCCAGTGGTAGAAGTCGTTCTGGTCGCGGCTGGGGTCGCGGTGAACGTCGCTGTCGTCGCTGGCCGAGGCCTGGAACTTGACGTCGAGGATCCGCGCGGTGTTGTCGGCGCGCTCCAGGAAGGTGCCCAGCCGCATGAAGTGGAAGGCGTCATCCTTGAGCATGGTGCCGAACTGCACGCCGCGCGCCAGGTGCGAGCGGAACTTGACCCACTCGAAGAACGCCGACGGGTCCTCCTTCAACACGCCGTCTGCGATCATGCGCTGCACCTCCAGCCAGGTGGTGTTGACCGTCTCCCATACCTCGGTGGTCAGCGAGCCGCGCACCGCGCGCGCATTCTCGCGCGCCGCGCGCAGGCAACTCATGATCGACGAGGCGTTGGTCATGTCGCGCACCATGAAGTCGATCACGTCGTCGCGCGACAGCAGCCCGTACTTGTGGTCGAAGGCTTGCGTCAGCTCGGAGATATCGAGCATGGCCCACCAGCCCTGCTCGGCCACCTCGGCCGATTGCGGCAACAGCGAGGTCTGATAGTTGACGTCGAGCATGCGGGCGGTGTTCTCCGCGCGCTCGGTATAGCGGGCCATCCAGAACAGGTGGTCGGCGGTACGGCTCAGCATATCGACTCTCCTCGCATGGCGGCGGCAGTGTTCATCACGTGGTTGGTTGTCGTCGTCATCGTTCCAGCACCCAGGTATCCTTGGTGCCGCCCCCTTGCGAGGAATTGACCACCAGCGAGCCTTCGCGCAGCGCCACGCGGGTCAGCCCGCCGGGCACCATGCGCACTTCCTTGCCCGACAGCACGAACGGCCGCAGGTCGATATGGCGCGGCGCGATGCCGGCCTCCACATAGGTCGGGCAGGTCGACAGCGCCAGCGTCGGCTGCGCGATGTACTGCTCCGGCCGCGACTTCACCACCTCGCGGAAAGCGTCGATCTCCGCGCGCGTGGCGGCCGGCCCCACCAGCATGCCGTAGCCGCCGGCACCGTGGGTTTCCTTCACCACCAGTTCGTCCATGTGGTCCAGCACGTACTGCAGGTCGTCCGGGCGCCGGCACATATAGGTCGGCACGTTGCTGAGGATGGCCTCCTCGCCCAGGTAGAAGCGGATCATGTCCGGCACGTACGGATAGATCGACTTGTCGTCGGCCACGCCGGTTCCGATCGCATTGCAGATGGTCACGTTGCCGGCACGGTAGACCGACAGCAGCCCCGCCGCGCCCAGCGCGGAATCGGGCCGGAACACCAGCGGATCGAGGAAGTCGTCGTCGACGCGGCGGTAGATCACGTCGATGCGCTGCGGGCCCTGCGTGGTGCGCATGAACAGGTGGTCGTCCTCGACGAAGAGGTCGCTGCCTTCCACCAGCTCCACCCCCATCTGCTGTGCCAGGAAGGCATGCTCGAAGTAGGCCGAGTTGTACATGCCGGGGGTCAGCACCACCACGGTGGGATCGGCGATGGCCTGCGGCGAGACGCCACGCAGCATGTCGAGCAGCAGGTCCGGGTAGTGCGCCACCGGCGCCACACGGTTGCGAGCGAACAAGTCCGGGAACAACCGCATCATCATCTTGCGGTTTTCCAGCATGTACGACACGCCCGAAGGCACGCGCAGGTTGTCTTCCAGCACGTAGAACTCGCCCTCGCCGGCGCGCACCACGTCGATGCCGGCCACATGGGCGTAGATGTCGCGCGGCACGTCGACGCCGAGCATCTCGGGCCGGTACTGGGCGTTGTTGTAGATCTGGTCGGGCGGGATCACGCCGGCGCGGATGATGTCCTGGCCGTGGTAGATGTCGTGGATAAAGCGGTTCAGCGCCGCCACGCGCTGGCGCAGGCCTTTTTCCAGCAGCGCCCACTCGCTGGCCGGGAAGATGCGCGGGATCACGTCGAACGGGATGGTGCGCTCGGTGCCGCTGTTGGCTTCGTCCTTGTCGCCGTAGACGGCAAAGGTAATCCCCACGCGCCGGAAGATCAGGTCCGCCTCTGCGCGCTTGTTGTCCATGGTGCTTTCAGACTGCCGCGCCAGCCAGTCCGCGAAATGCCGGTAGTGTTGACGCACCGCACTTTCGGGCAATGCCTGTCCTGCCTGGATGACCTTGGGCGCCCCGTCGGTGCGCCAGTCCAGCATCTCGTCGAAATACCGCCCCGCCATGATGGCCGTTCCTCCATGTCGCGGGCTTCCGGTGCCGCCACTTCCTCGCTGCTACCGGCGCCCTGGTTTTGCCCTGGCTGTCCTGCCCCAAGCCCGCCGCCGCTGCCCGTTCGGGGGTGCCGCGGCGATGCTGTCGAGTCACTGGCCCTTTCAGCATACTTGTGCCGGCGAAAGCCGCAAGCTGGCAGACGCTGGCCGGCACGGAAAGTGAACTAGCAAGATGTCTGCCAGCGCACGTAAAAAACGGCCGCCAGCGAGGCTGGCGGCCGTTTGGAGCCCGGGAGGATCGGTGCGGCGCTCAGCGCGTCGCGCCGGCGCCCTGCGCTGTGTTGGCCTGCAGAATCGTGTCCACCAGCGCCTCGGGGGACTGGCGGATATCGAGCACCAGCGCGTCGCGCGGTTCCTCGAGGGTATCGAGCTGGCTCTGCAGCAGGTCCGGGTTAAAGAAGTGCTCGGTACGCTCGGACAGGCGCTGGCCGATCAGCGACGCATCGCCCTTCATGAAGACGAAGGTCACGCCGCCGTCGGGCGGCGTCAGCCGGTCACGGTACACCTGGCGCAGCGCCGAGCAGGTGAACACGTGCGTGCGGCCTTCGGCGCGAGCCGCGTCGATGGCCGCACGCATCGCCGCCAGCCAGGGCCAGCGGTCCTCGTCGGTGAGCGGGATGCCTGCGTGCATCTTGGCCTTGTTGGCTTCACTGTGGAACGCGTCGGCGTCTTGGAAGCCGCAGCCAAGGCGCTGCGCCAGCATCTGGCCGACCGTGGTCTTGCCGCTGCCGGAAACGCCCATCAGGATATAGATCATGTCTGCTCCGTCGGTCTTGGTATCGGATGGTGTGGCCATCCTTGTCGGTCCTTGTCCAGCCTGACGTCCTTGCGGCGACGCAAAGGCGTCCGGGGGCGCTGCCGCCCCGCTGGAAACTTCAGGGGGAAAAATCGGCCTCTGGCCTGGCTATTGTGCGACGGTTTGCTCCGCGGCGGCAGGCTTGCTGCCGCTTGCGCCGGCTTTGGCAACCGCGGCGGCATCCGCCTCGGACAGGTCGAGTGCGCTGCCGCCCTCTTCCGCGATGCGGGCATGGCGCCGGAACAGGCCGAACAAGCCCCGCCCCAGGCTGAACTGCGCAAAATCGTCGGCCGGCGCCGCGGCCAGCTCCCGCGCCGCGAACGCCGCCTCGTCGCCCAGCCATTGCAGCGTGCCGGCAACGGCGTCCACGCGAACGCGGTCGCCGTCGCGCACGCGCGCCAGCGGACCACCGGCGAGCGCTTCCGGACCGACGTGGATCACCGCCGGCACCTTGCCCGACGCGCCGGACATGCGGCCGTCGGTCACCAGCGCCACCTTGTGGCCGGCGTCCTGCAGCGCGCCCAGCACGGGCGTCAGCCGGTGCAACTCGGGCATGCCGTTGGCGTTGGGGCCCTGGAAGCGGACCACCGCGACCACGTCGCCGGTCAGCTCGCCGGCATCGAAGGCAGCCTGCAGCCCTTCCTGCGCATCGAACACCCGCACCGGCGCCTCGACCACGCGGTGCTCCGGCGCGACCGCGGACACCTTGATCACGCCGCGGCCCAGGTTGCCCTGCATCAGCCGCAGCCCGCCCTCGGGCGAGAACGGCGCCGCGGCGCTGGCCACCACCTGCTCGTCGCCGGTTTGCGCCGCGCCGTCGCGCCAGCGCAGCACGCCGTCGGTCATCACCGGCTCCTGCGTGTAGCGCGCCAGGCCGGGGCCGGCCACGGTCTGCACGTCCTCGTGCAGCAGCCCGGCCTGCAACAGCTCGCGAATGACCAGGCCGGCGCCGCCGGCGGCGTGGAAGTGGTTCACGTCAGCCGAGCCGTTCGGGTAGACGCGCGCCAGCAGCGGCGTGATGCGCGACAGGCGATCGAAGTCGTTCCAGTCGATCACGATCCCGGCCGCGCGCGCCATCGCCACCAGGTGGATGGTGTGGTTGGTGGAGCCGCCGGTGGCCAGCAGGCCGACCATCGCGTTGGCGATCGCGTGCTCGTCGACGATGCGCGCCAGCGGCAGGTATTGGTCGCCACGCGCACGCAGTTCGATGGCCCGCTGCGCCGCGGCGGCCGTCAGCGCGTCGCGCAGGCCGCTGTCCGGGTGCACGAAGGCCGCGCCCGGCAGGTGCAGGCCCATGATTTCCATCAGGAACTGGTTGCTGTTGGCGGTGCCGTAGAAGGTGCAGGTGCCGGCGCCGTGGTAGGCCTGGCATTCGGCCTCGAGCAGCGCGTCGCGGCCCACCTGGCCGGTGGCATAGAGCTGGCGCACGCGCGCCTTTTCCTTGTTGGACAGGCCGGTGGCCATCGGCCCCGCCGGCACGAACACCATCGGCAGGTGGCCGAACTGGAGTGCGCCCATCAGCAGGCCCGGCACGATCTTGTCGCATACGCCCAGCATCAGCGCCGCGTCAAAGGTGTTGTGCGACAGTGCGACCGCGGTGCCCATGGCGATCGCGTCGCGCGAGAACAGCGACAGCTCCATGCCCGGATTGCCTTGCGTGATGCCGTCGCACATCGCCGGCACGCCGCCTGCCACCTGCGCCACCGCACCGACCGCGCGCGCCGCTTCGCGGATCACGCCGGGATAGCGCTCGTAGGGCTGGTGCGCCGACAGCATGTCGTTGTAGGCGGTGACGATGCCCAGGTTGGGCGCATGATCGACGCGCAGCTTGAGCTTGTCATTGGCCGGCAGCGCGGCAAAGCCATGGGCCAGGTTAGCGCATGACATGCCGCGCAGCGGACCCAGCTCGGCCTGCGCGCGCTCGCAGCGGGCAAGGTAGGCGGCGCGGCTGGCGCGGCTGCGTTCGACGATTTGTTCGGTGACGGCCAGAAGCTCGGCATGGACGGCGATGGGCATGGCGGAGACGTTCCTTGTGGGCTTGGCGACGGCGCAGCATGCGCTGTGCCAGCGTATGTAGAATTTCTACATTATACCGATCGAGAGCGTGCCGTCGACGGGGTCATGCGTCACAATTGCACATCTTCACACGGAGAATGCACGGAATACGGGCAAACCCCGACTGCGCACCATGCCGGGTTTCGGGCAAGATTTCGCGCTAATCCATGTAGAATATCTACATATCTCCTACCCGCTTGCTAACACCCCGCCGCCATGCGCGACCGAATCCTTGCCGTCTACGACACGCTCCGCCCTTCCGAACGCCGCCTGGCGGACTACGTCGCCAGGCACGGCGCCGCCGTGATCCGGCTGTCGATGCCCGAGCTGGCCGAGCGCGCCGGCGTGTCGCAGCCGACCATCGCGCGCTTCTGCGCGGCGCTGGGGTATGACGGCTTTCGCGAATTCAAGCTGCAGTTTGCGCAAAACGTCGGCGGCGGCACGCCCTTCGTGCACCAGGACGTGGAGGCGCACGACCGCCCTGCCGATATCGCCGGCAAAGTCTTCGACCGCACCATCGCCACGCTGATGAGTGTGCGCAATGCGCTGTCGGCCGACCAGATCGAACATGGCATCCAACTGCTGGCCAGCGCGCGCCGCATCGAGTTCTATGGCTGCGGCAACTCCGGCATCGTCGCGCTGGATATCCAGCACAAGTTCTTCCGCCTGGGCATGCCGACCGTGGCCTACTCCGACCCGCACGTGTTCAGCATGTCGGCAGCGCTGCTCGGCCCTGGCGACGTGGCCGTGCTGGTCTCGAACAGCGGCCGCACCTGGGACATGCTGACCGCCGCCACGCTGGCGCGCAGCAGCGGCGCCAGCGTGCTGGCCATCACCCACAGTGGCTCGCCGCTGGCGCGGCTGGCCGACGTGTGCGTGTTCTCGGACGTCGAGGAAGACAGCGAGGTCTATACGCCGATGACCTCGCGCATCAGCCACCTGGTGCTGGGCGACGTGCTGGCCGCCGGCGTGGCGCTGGAGCGCGCGGATACGGTCGCGGCCGGCCTGCAGCGCGCCAAGGCGCATCTGCGCGAACGGCGCATCGCCGGCGCCGAGCCGGCACGGGCGGTACCGCCCGCCAAAGGCCGCGCAAGGCCGGCGACTGCGCCCACGGAAGACCCGGCAGATCCGGCTGCCGCAGCGCCACCACGCAAGCGCGATACCGCGCAGCCCACTACCCGCACGCGCCGCGGCAAGGCCGGCTGACCGGCTAGCGCGGCGCCAGCGGCCGCGCCCGCCAGTAGCGTGGCTCAGCCTGCCGAAATATGGACAGCACATAGCCCGCCGGCGACGTCGTCATGGTCACCGCCCCGGTTTCGTCGGTGCGATAGCGCAGGATGCCGGCGCGGCCGTAGCGCTCCCACACGTCTGCCTGCGGGTGGCGATAGCGGTTGGCATAGCCGAGCTGGAACACCGCCGCGTGCGGTCGCACCGCGTCCAGCCAGGCCGCACCGGAGGACGTGCCGCTGCCATGGTGCGCTACCACCAGCACGTCGGCTCGCAACGCGGCGCCAGGCTCGCGCTCGATCAACGCGCGCTCTTCCGCCAGTCCGATATCGCCGGTCAGCAGCAGGCTGTGCCGCGCCGTGTCCACGCGCAGCACACAGCTGCGCGCATTGCTGGCGACCACGGCACGCTGAGCATGCC
The DNA here is from genome assembly GCA_000471925.1 of Ralstonia pickettii DTP0602. Lineage (NCBI taxonomy): Bacteria > Pseudomonadati > Pseudomonadota > Betaproteobacteria > Burkholderiales > Burkholderiaceae > Ralstonia > Ralstonia pickettii. The sequence goes on along the minus strand of CP006667.1, from coordinate 1,164,994 downwards.
CGGCAAGCGGATGCAGCACCGCGAAGCGCACGCCGTCCCACGCCCATTGCTGGCCTGCCGCACACGGCCCACAGTCCTCGCGCTCTGGCCCGAGCAGCGCGTGCCCTGCCGGCGCCCCGGTGCTGCGCGCGACCACCGCCACCGCAGCGGACACGTCCGCCACACCGCCAGCATGGTCGGCATCCTCATGGCTGACCATCAGGTGATCGAGCCGCCCAATGCCCGCGCCGCGCAACAGCGGCACGACCACCTGCGCCCCGGCACTCGATCCCGATGCATAGCCGGGTCCGGCGTCGTACAGCAGCGCATGCGAGCGCGTCTGCACCAGCACGGCGGTGCCCTGCCCCACGTCCAGCACCACCGCCCGAAACTCGCCATGCGGCACCGGCGGGCCGCGTGCCAGCACCATCGGCAACATCAGCAGGCCGCCGTGCAGGCGCACCCGAGCCGTCGCGGCCGGCGCAACCAGCAGTGCCACGCCCATCGCCGCCAGCAGCAGCACAGGTCCGGCGCTGGCCGCCTCCCACATCGCCCACTGCAAGGCGGACAGCCACGCCAGCGCCGCAGCCAGCCACACCATTGCCTGGTGCGCGACCACCAGCACGGGCACGGCAAGCGCCAGCGGCAAGGCCGCCGCCAGCAGGGACAGTGGCGTCACCAGCAGGCTCACGACCGGGATCGCCACCGCATTGGCGAACGGGGATACCACCGACACCTGCCGGAACAGCAGCAGCGTCAGCGGCACCAGCCCGATGGTCACGGCCCATTGGGTGTGCGCCGCGGCGGCCAGCGTCGCCCGCAAGCGTTGCCAACGTCCATCCTGCACGGCATCGCACCCGGGCCGCGCGGCGAAGAAGATCACCGCCACCGCACCAAAGGACAGCCAGAAGCCCGGCGACATCACCGCCCACGGATCCAGCAGCAACGCCACCAGCGCCGCCCAGGCCAGCACCACCGATGCCGGCGGCGCGCGTGCGCCCCAGACCGCAATCGCCGCCACGCACAGCATCGCCACAGTTCGCAGCGCCGGAATCTGCATGCCGGCCAGCAGCCCATAAGTCAGCGCACTGGCCACCGCAGCCACCAGCGCCGCCTGACGGGCCGGCAGCCACAGCGGCAACGGCCGGCGCAGCCAGCGGCCGAGACCGAACGAGTGCCGCCACAACAGCGCCGCCGCCGACGCCACCATGCCGGCAATCATGGTGATATGCAGCCCCGAGATGGCGACCAGGTGGCTGATGCCCGTGCGCCGGAACAGCGGCCAGTCGTCGGCCTCGATGCCGCGCTGGTCGCCGATCACCAGCGCGACTAGCACGGCGCCGAAGCGGGCATCGGGTGGCAGTGCCGCGCGCAGGTGGTCGCGCATGGCGGCGCGTTGGGCTTCGATGCGCCATGCGAGGCGTTCGCCGGTCGCATCCTGCGGCGGCCCTTGCGCGCGGCGCACATAGCCGGTGGCGCCATAGCCCAGCGCCAGCAGCCAGTAGGCGTAGTCGAAGCCAAAGGGATTAGCGAGCCCGCGCGGACGCCGCAGGCGTACGGTCAGCGTGAAGCGTTGCCCCGGGCGCAGGTCGGGCGGCGCGCCGCGCCAGTTGACGATCAGGCGGGTGGGCAATTGCACGTTTGCTCCGGCATGCTCGACGGTGAAGGCAAAGCGGGTCCCGGCAGCGGTCCCCGCCGGCAGGCCAGACACCACGCCGCGCACGTCGAGATCGCGCGATTCCAGCGTCGCGGGCAGCCAGTCGCGCATGCGCAGGTCAGCGCGCCAGGCGGTCCAACTGAACGCGGCGGCGAATGCCAGGCTGGCGAGCGCCAGGCTGCGAAGTGCGGGATGCAGCCGCCAGCCACGCATGATCATGCCGATAGCGAGCAGTGCTAGCACGAGTGCGGTCGCGCGCAAGGCATGCGGCGCCGGCAGCTTGCCTGCTGCTGCAGTGTCCAGCATCCTGCGACGAAGGCCAGCACGAATCTGCGCACCACCATGCTCCTGTGTGTTTCGCACAGTGAGGGTTGTACCGCCGCGGCGGGGCTGGATGGTTGTCAGGCTGTCAGGAGGGAGTGAAGATGTGTGACTGGCATCTGTATGGCATGCCAGTGATCGGGATGTGGTGAGGCACTTTACTTCCAGCGCCTGCCCTCACCCCCGGCCCTACTCCCGCAGGCGGGAGAGGGGAGCAAACCACCGGCTTGCGATGGGCTCCCTGCGCTTCAGCCCAATCGCGGCGCCATGCTCTCGGCAAACGCCGACAGCCGCGGCAACGCGTCCACGGCATTGCGCCATGTCGCCTGCGCCAGCGTGGGCGCATCGATGCCGCGCAGCTCGCCCATCACGCGCGCCACGCCCGCAACCTCCGCCGGCGTATTACGGAACTTGTGCTGCTCGCCGAACTGGTCGTCCGACAGCCATGCCGGGGCAATGTCGGGCGCATCGGTTTCCAGCACCAGCGCCTCCAGCGGCAACTCCGCCGCCAGCCGGCGGATCTGCCGCGCGCGGCTGAACGTGACGTTGCCGCCAAAGCCCAGCTTCATCCCCTGCTCGACAAAACGCCGCGCCTGCTCGTTGCTGCCGTTGAACGCATGCGCAATGCCGCGCTTGACGCCCAGCTTGCGCAGTTGCGCGCCGACCTGGTCCTGCGACTTGCGCACATGCAGCAGCACCGGCAGGTCGAACTCGCGCGCGATCTTCAGTTGCTCGGCATAGAGCCAGGTCTGGTGTTCGGCATCGAGCCCGGCCACGAAGAAATCGAGCCCGATCTCGCCGATGCCGACAAAACGCGGATCGCCCATGCTGGCCGCAACTTCGCGCCGCAGCGTGTCCACATCGGCCTGGCCCGCCCCGGGCGAGCACAGCGGGTGGATGCCGAGCGCATAGACGCAGCGCGCATCCTGCCGCGACAGCGCGCGCACGGCCTCGAAATTCCACACCGCCACCGCCGGCACCACGATGCCGCGCACACCGGCGGCTTCGGCCGCATCGGCCACCTGGCGGCGGTCGGCGTCGAACTCGCTGGCGTCGAGGTGGCAATGGGTGTCGATCCACATGGGCGGGCCGGCTCAGCGTTCCTGATGCAGGTGGCCGTCGCGCAGCCGCAGCACGCGGTCGCAGCGTCCGGCCAGGTCCAGGTCGTGGGTGACGATGACAAAGCTGGTGCCGAGCGTGCGCGACAGCTCCAGCATCAGGTCATAGACGCCGCCGGCAGTGTGGTCGTCGAGGTTGCCGGTGGGCTCGTCGGCCAGCACGCAGGCGGGCTGGCCCACCAGCGCACGGGCGACGGCCACGCGCTGGCGCTCACCGCCTGACAGCTCGCCGGGCCGGTGCTTGGCGCGCCCGCCCAGTCCCACGCGCTCCAGCATCGCCTGCGCCACGCCGCGCGCGTCATGCTGGGTCAGGCCGCGGATGCGCATCGGCATCGCCACGTTGTCGAGCGCCGTGAATTCCGGCAGCAGGTGGTGGAACTGGTAGACGAAACCCAGCGAGCGATTGCGTACCACATTGCGTTCGCGCTCGCGCAGCGCGGTAAAGGGCTTGCCGAGCAGCGCGACGCGGCCCGAGTCGGGATTGTCGAGCCCGCCCAGCACATGCAACAGCGTGCTCTTGCCCGAGCCCGACGCGCCCACGATGGCGACCTTCTCTCCCGCATCGACGCGCACGTCCACGCCGCGCAGCACGTCCACGTCGAGTTCGCCCTGGCGGAAGCGCTTGGTCAGTCCTTCGGCCACGAGCACCGGCGTGCCGGTGCGCGGCTGCCCGGTGGCTGGCGTGGGGGTATCTGCGTGCAACACGGCCTCACTCATAGCGCAGCGCCTCCGCCGGGTTGACGCGGGCAGCACGCCAGCTGGGATAGAGCGTGGCCAGCGTGGCCAGCACGAAGGAGATGATGCCGATGGTGGCGATGTCGTTCACGCGGGGATCCGAGGGCAATTCGCTGATGAAATAGATGTCGCGCGGCAGGAACTGGACCTGCAGCACGCGCTCGATAAAGGGCACGATCACGTCGATATTGGTGGCGATCAGCGTGCCGCCGGCCACGCCCAGCACCGTGCCGATAAAGCCGATGGCCACGCCCTGCACGATAAAGATCTTCATGATCGAGCGGGGCTGCGCGCCCATGGTGCGCAGGATGGCGATATCGGCCTGCTTGTCGGTGACGGTCATCACCAGCGTCGACACCAGGTTGAACGCGGCCACGGCGATGATCAGCGTCAGGATGATGAACATCATGCGCTTCTCGGTCTGCACCGCGGCGAACCAGTTGCGGTTCTGCTTGGACCAGTCGCGCAGGTAGAGCTCGCCCGACAGCGTGCCGGCGAGCTGCTGGGCGACCTGCGGCGCGCGCTGCATGTCATCCAGCTTCAGCCGCACGCCGGTGGGACCACTCAGGCGGAACAGGGTCTCGGCGTCATGCATGTTGACCAGCGCCAGCGCGCTGTCGAACTCAAAGTGGCCCGACGAGAAAATGCCGGTCACGGTGAACTGCTTGAGCCGCGGCAGCACGCCCGCCGGCGTGATGGTGCCCTGTGGCGCCACCAGCGTGACTTTGTCGCCGACCTGCACGCCCATGGCGTTGGCCAGTTCATTGCCGAGCGCGATGCCGAACTCGCCCGGCGCCAGCGCGTTCATGCTGCCGGCCTTGAACTGGTTGCCGATGTCCGAGACCTTGGGCTCCTGCGACGGCTCCACGCCGCGCAGCAGCACGCCGCGCACGGCGTCGTCGCGAGTCAGCATGGCCTGTGCCGCCACGTAGGGCGCGGCACCGACCACTTCCTTGTTCTGCATCGCCTCGGCCGCGGTCTGCTGCCAGTCCGGCAGCGCCGACGGGCCGATCACTTCGATATGCGACAGCACCGACAGCATGCGGTCGCGCACTTCCTTCTGGAACCCGTTCATCACCGACAGCACCACGATCAGCGCGGCCACGCCGAGCGCGATCCCCAGCATCGAGATCATCGAGATGAACGAAATGAAGGTGTTGCGGCTGGCGCGCTTGCTTGCGCGGGTATATCGCCAGCCGATCTGCCATTCGTAGGGAAAGTTCAAGAGAATTCCTGTTGTTTCGGGAAATCGCCGGCGCCCGGTGGTGGGGCGTTGGCGGCACGCTTGCGCGCCCTGGCGTGCGTCGCCCCGGTCACGCAACGGCGTTTCGCGGGAGTGGCGCGGGCCAGCCGGGAGTTTACAATCTCGCCACCATGATGACGCACCTGACCCTGATTGTGCCCTTTTCCGTCCCGCCAGGCGCCGGCGACGACGGCCGGGACGATGTCGTACCCGGCGCGCTGCTGCGGCAGTTGGAGCTGCCCGCGCTCGGAAAGTTGCTGACCCGGGCCGAGCCCGGCCCGCGCGAGCGGCACGACGACCCCTTCCTGCGCAGCCTGCCGCAAGAGCGCTGGCTGGCCGGCAAGGCGGGGCTGGACACCAGCCGGGTGCCGTTGGCGCCCTATATGCGACTGGCCGACAGCGGAGCGACCGGCCCCGCAGCCGCGGACGGCCAGGCCTGGGCCTGTCTGCAGCCGGTGCATATCCACGCCGCGCGCGACCATCTGGTGCTGATGCCGCCGGCGCAGCTCAATATCCGCCCGGAGGAATCCGCCGCCCTTTACGCCGCCATCGACGGGCTGCTGCAGGAATCCGGCATCGTGCTGGAAGCCCCCTGCCCGTCGCGCTGGTACCTGCCCGAGGCGGTGTTCGGCCCGCTGGAGGCTACCACGCCACTGCGCGCCGCCGGCCGCAACATCGATATCTGGATGCAGGCCGGCGAGCGCGCTCGCGACTGGCGCCGCATCCAGAACGAAATCCAGATGACCTGGTACGACCACCCGGTCAACCAGGCCCGCGAGGCCGCCGGCGAGCCGACGGTCAACTCGGTCTGGCTGTATGGCGGCGGCACGCTGCAGCCGGTGCCACGGCTGGCCGACACGGTGCTCAGCGGCGATCCTTTCCTCGGCGGCCTGGCGCTGGCAGCCGGCAGCCGCGTGCTGCCGGTGCCGGCGGACCTTGCCGGCGCGGCAGATCTGGAAGGCTCGGTGCTGGCCATGCTCGACCACGCCACCGAGGCGCATATCTTCGAAGACTGGGGTCTGTGGCTGGACCGCATGCACGCGCTCGACGCAGACTGGTTCGGCCCGGCGCTGGACGCGCTCGCTGCCGGCCAGATCGGCTCGGTGACGCTGGTGCTGGGCGGCGAGAACCACTTCGCCGAGTTCACCGTGCGGCGCGCCGACCTGCGCAAGTTCTGGCGCGGCATGGGCTCGCGCGGCGACTGGCGCGCCTTGCTGTCCGACCTCGCCTTCGCCGCCTGACCCGCTCCGGCCGACTCCCGAAACCTCACCTGCCCCGCCCATGACCCGGATCGCCATCCGCCAATATTCCCCCGAACACGCCAGCTCGCTGGCCGCCGCCGGCCTGCATCCCACGCTGGCCCGCATCCTGGCCGCGCGCGGCGTGGCCCGCACCGCCGAACTGGCGACCGATCTGCCTGAACTGGTGCCTCCTGCCGCGATGAAGGGCATCGGCCACGCCGCCGCCTACCTGACCGACGCCATCGCCGCCGGCAAGCGCCTGCTGATCGTCGCCGACTATGACTGCGACGGCGCCACCGCCTGCGCGGTGGGCGTACGCGGGCTGCGCATGCTGGGCGCGCGGGTCGAGTACATCGTGCCGAACCGCTTCGAGTACGGCTACGGCCTGACGCCGGAAATCGTGGCGCTGGCGGCGAAGCAGCAGCCGGACGTGATCGTCACGGTGGATAACGGCATCGCCAGCGTCGACGGCGTGGCCGCGGCCAATGCGCTGGGCATCGACGTGGTGGTGACCGACCACCACTTGCCGGGCGCGGAGCTGCCGGAAGCCGCAGTGATCGTCAACCCCAACCAGCCCGGCTGCGAATTCCCCAGCAAGAACCTGGCGGGCGTGGGCGTGATGTTCTATGTGCTGCTGGCGCTACGCGCCGAGCTGCGCAACCGCGGGGTCTACACGCAGGCGACCCAGCCGCCGCTGCAGACGCTGCTGGACCTGGTGGCGCTGGGCACCGTGGCGGACGTGGTCAAGCTCGACACCAACAACCGCATCCTGGTCGCGCAGGGCCTGCGTCGCATGCGCGCCGGGCGCATGCAGCCTGGCGTGGCGGCGCTGTTCCGCGCGGCGGGCCGCGAGGCCTCGCGCGCCAATACCTTCGACCTGGGCTTCGGACTCGGTCCGCGCCTGAACGCGGCCGGGCGGCTGGCGGACATGTCGCTCGGCATCGAATGCCTGCTGACCGACGATGCCAACCGCGCCTGGGAGATCGCCCAGGAGCTCGACAGCATGAACCGCGAGCGGCGCGATATCGAGGCCGGCATGCAGCAGGAGGCGCTGCAGATCCTGGAGCAGCCGCTGGCCGGCCCGGACCCGTCGGCGCGATTTACCGTCAGCGTGTTCAACGACACCTGGCACCAGGGCGTGATCGGCATCGTGGCTTCGCGGCTGAAGGACAAGTTCCACCGCCCCACCATCACCTTCGCGCCGGGCGACGAAGCCACCATCAAGGGCTCAGGCCGTTCGATCCCCGGTTTCCACCTGCGCGATGCCCTCGACCTGGTGTCCAAGCGCCATCCCGGCATGCTGGTCAAGTTCGGCGGCCACGCGATGGCGGCAGGCCTGACCGTGCGAGCCGAGCGCTTTGCCGAGTTCCAGGAAGCGTTCGAATCGATCGGCAAGGAATGGCTGACCGACGACCAGCTCGCGCGCGTGATAGAGACCGACGGCGATATCGAGGACCAGTGCTTCAGCCCGGAATTCGTCACGCTGCTGGAGCAGCAGGTGTGGGGCCAGGGCTTCCCGGCACCGACCTTCTGCGGCGAGTTCGACGTGCTGCGCCAGAGCGTGCTCAAGGGCAAGCACCTGAAGCTGCAGCTCGGGCGCGGCAGCCAGCGCTTCGACGCGATCTGGTTCAACCACGCCGACTCGCTCGGCGCCAGTGCGCAGGTGGCCTACCGGCTCGACAACAACACCTTTAACGGCGTCACGCGGGTGCAACTGGTGATCGAGCACGCGCAATAGCCTGCCCCGGGGGCGCTCAGCCCCGCGCCGGCAGGTAGTTGGCCGGATCGACCGGCTTGCCGTTGCCGCGCACCTCGAAATGCAGCTCGCTCGGGCTCGCGCCCATGCGGCCTACGTCCTGGCCGGCGGAGACCTGCGCGCCTTCGCTGACCAGCGGCTGGTCCAGGTTGCCGTAGACGGTCAGCCAGTCGTCGTTGTGCTTGACGATCACCAGCATGCCGTAGCCGCGCAGGTTGCCGACATGGATGGCCCGTCCGGCGGCAGCGGCACGCACCGTGCCGTTGGCGGGCACGGCGATGCTCAGGCCCTTGCTGGCCGGAGGCGAGAAGCCGGCCGTGACGCGGCCGTCGGCCGGCCATTGCAAGCGAATGCTGCTGGCGGGCGGCTTCGACGAGCCGCTGTCCACGCGCGGGGTCTCGGTGACGGTCTGGCCGGTGCCGTTAGACGCTGATGCGCTTGCGCCAGGCGGCCGCACGCGGATCAGCTGGCCGACCTCGATCTGTTCGGGGCGCGCCAGGTCGGGGTTCCAGCGGGTCAGGTCGCGCACGCTGCGGCGGTGCTTGCGGGCGATCGAATAGAGCGTGTCGCCGCGCTCCACGCGGTAGAAACCGTCCGGCGCCGGGCCGCTGTCCAAGGTGCTGCAGCCCGCTGCGACCATGGCCGCGGCGGCCAGCAGCAGGCCCAGCGCGCGGCGCCGGCCTGGCTCGATGTCATGTCTGGTTTGCGTCATTCGTCCCTGTTCGTTGTCTAGCCGGGGGCGGCTTGCTAACGCGTATTATCGCCGCGTGCACTGCCCGGCACCGCCGGATAGACCGTTTCGGGCGCGTTCCGTTCGCCGTCCAAGGCCCGCGAACCGGCCCAAATCCCTGAATCCGCGCCCGGATCAGGGCCCTGATCCGCTATAATTCAAGGTTTTCGAAGCGCAGGAACATCATGGAAGCAGAACGCCTCAACGCCATCTCCGGTGCCATCTCCGATCTCCGTTCCCGGACGGAAGATCTACGGGGGTATCTTTGACTACGATGTCAAAGTAGGAAGGCTGGACGAAGTCAACGGCTTGCTGGAAGACCCCGACGTCTGGAACAACCCCAAGCGGGCCCAGGACCTCGGCAAGGAAAAGAAGGCACTCGAGGGCGTGGTAAGCGTCCTCGGCAAGCTCACCGACGACCTTAGCGGCGCCGAGGAGCTGTTCGAGCTCGCCAAGGAAGAAGGCGACGACGACACGCTCGAAGCGATCGAGGCCGACGTCACGGGCTTCGAGGAGATCGTCGCGGGCATGGAATTCCGCCGCATGTTCTCGGGCGAGATGGACCAGGCCAACGCCTTTATCGACATCCAGGCCGGCGCAGGCGGCACCGAAGCGTGCGACTGGGCCTCGATGCTGCTGCGCCAGTACCTGAAGTACTGCGAGCGCAAGGGCTTCAAGGCCGAGGTGCTGGAAGAGTCCGAAGGCGACGTGGCCGGCATCAAGAGCGCGACCATCAAGATCGAGGGCGAATATGCCTTCGGCTACCTGCGTACGGAAACGGGCGTGCACCGCCTGGTGCGCAAGTCGCCGTTCGATTCGTCGGGGGGGCGCCATACCTCGTTCTCGTCGGTGTTCGTCTACCCCGAGGTCGACGAATCGTTCGAAGTGGAAGTCAACCCGGCCGACCTGCGCGTGGATACCTACCGCGCCTCGGGCGCCGGCGGCCAGCACATCAACAAGACCGATTCGGCCGTGCGGATCACGCACATCCCGACCGGCATCGTGGTGCAGTGCCAGAACGACCGCTCGCAGCACCGCAACCGTGCCGAGGCCATGTCGATGCTGAAGTCGCGCCTGTACGAGCATGAGATGCGCAAGCGCCAGGCCGAGGCCGACAAGCTCGAAGCCGGCAAGACCGACGTGGGCTGGGGCCACCAGATCCGCTCGTACGTGCTGGACCAGAGCCGCATCAAGGACCTGCGCACCAACGTGGAAATGTCCAACACCCAAAAGGTGCTGGACGGCGACCTGGACCCGTTCATCGAGGCCAGCCTCAAGCAGGGACTGTAAGGCCGAACCGGGCCGCCCGCCCCGCGCCCTCCGGCGCGGCGGTGGCGCCCGCGGCGGCACAGCAACATCACCGCAATCGCTGGATCATCGCTGTACCGCCGCCCGCGCCACACCGGCACGGCGGCCTTTCCGACCGGGGCACCATGAGCGAAGCCAATCACCTGTACATCATCACCGGCGCCTCGCGCGGGCTGGGCGCGGCACTGACCAATGCCCTGCTCGTGCCGGGCAACCGCCTGATCTGCGTGGCGCGCAGCCGCAACAACGAGCTGGAGCGCATTGCCACCCTGAGCGGCGTGCCGGTGGCGTGGCACCTGCAGGACCTGTCGCAGGCCGGCCCCGCCGCCACCTGGCTGGCCAGCGTGCTCGACACGCTCGACCAGCCGCCGACCAGCGCCACGCTGATCCTGAACGCGGGCGTGGTCGAGCCGATCGGCCCGGTCTCGCGGCTGCAGGAAAGCACGCTGGTGCCACACCTGCTGACCAACCTGGCGGCGCCGATGACGATGACCGGGACGTTCCTGGAGCGCACCGAAAAGTTCGACTGCCCGCGCAAGGTGCTGGCGATCTCGTCCGGCGCGGCGCGCCGCCCGGTCGAGGGCTGGAGCGCCTACTGCGCCAGCAAGGCGGGACTCGACATGTTCATGCGCTCGGTCAACGCCGAATACGCGCAGGCCGCAGCACCGCGCACGGTGCGCGCGGTGGCGCTGGCCCCGGGCGTGATCGACACCGGCATGCAGGACGTGATCCGCAATGCCGACTTCGCGCAGGTGCAGCGCTTCCGCGACCTGAAGGCGAACCAGCAGCTGGCCTCCGCCGAGGAAACCGCGGGCCGCATCGTTGCCTACCTGCATCGTCCGGATTTCGGCACGACCGAACTGGACGATCTCCGCAATTACTGAAGCCATAACGAATCCGCGCGCGGCCTGCCGCGCGCGATCCCACCAGACATCATGACTGAACCGAACCGCGCCCAGGCCAAGCCCGCCGCCGCAGAAACGCCCGCCGTCGACGAGAACAAGATCATCGCGGAGCGGCGCGAGAAACTGGCCGCGCTGCGCCAGCAAGGCGTGGCCTTCCCCAACGATTTCCGCCCGACCCACCAGGCCGCCACGCTGCACGCGCAGTACGGCGAAACCGACCAGGCCGCGCTCGAAGCCAGCCCCGTCGAGGTGTCCATCGCCGGCCGCATGATGCTCAAGCGCGTGATGGGCAAGGCCAGCTTCGCCACCGTGCAGGACGGCAGCGGCCAGATCCAGTTCTACATCACGCGCGACAAGGTCGGCGAAGAAGTCTACGCCGCGTTCAAGCACTGGGACCTGGGCGACATCATCAGCGCCCGCGGCGAGCTGTTCCGCACCAACAAGGGCGAGCTGTCGGTGCAGGTGCGCGAGCTGCGCCTGCTGTCCAAGTCGCTGCGCCCGCTGCCGGACAAGTTCCACGGCCTGGCCGACCAGGAAATGAAGTACCGCCAGCGCTATGTCGACCTGATCGTGTCGCCGGAAACGCGCAACACCTTCCGCGCCCGCACCAACGCGATCTCGTCGCTGCGCCGCCATATGGCCGATGCAGGCTTCATGGAAGTGGAAACGCCGATGCTGCACCCGATCCCGGGCGGCGCCGCGGCCAAGCCCTTTATCACGCACCACAATGCGCTGGACATGCAGATGTTCCTGCGCATCGCGCCTGAGCTGTACCTGAAGCGCCTGGTCGTGGGCGGCTTCGAGCGGGTGTTCGAGATCAACCGCAACTTCCGCAACGAAGGGGTGAGCCCGCGCCACAACCCCGAGTTCACCATGATGGAGTTCTACGCGGCCTACACGGACTACCGCTGGCTGATGGACTTCACCGAGGACCTGATCCGCAAGGCCGCCATCGATGCGCGCGGCAGCGCCGTGCTGACCTACCAGGACCGCGAGCTGGACCTGTCGAAGCCGTTCCACCGCCTGACCATCTGCCAGGCGATCCAGAAGTTCGCGCCGCAGTACACCGACGCGCAGCTGGCCGATTCGGAATTCCTGCGCACCGAGCTGAAGAAGTTCGGCGTCAACACCAACGCGCCGCAGTTCCTCAACGCCGGCCTGGGCACACTGCAACTGGTGCTGTTCGAGGAAACCGCTGAAAGCCAGCTGTGGGAGCCGACTTTCATCGTCGACTACCCGGTCGAGGTCTCGCCGCTGGCGCGCGCCTCGGACACGGTGCCGGGCATTACCGAGCGCTTCGAGCTGTTCATCACCGGCCGCGAGATCGCCAACGGCTTCTCGGAGCTGAACGATGCCGAGGACCAGGCTGATCGTTTCCGCAAGCAGGTCGAGCAGAAGGACGCCGGCGACGAGGAGGCGATGTACTTCGACGCCGACTACATCCGCGCGCTGGAGTACGGCATGCCCCCGACGGGCGGCTGCGGTATCGGCATCGACCGCCTGGTGATGCTGCTGACGGACAGCCCCAATATCCGCGACGTCATCCTGTTCCCGCACCTGCGCCGGGAAGACTGATGGTGTGCTCCCTCTCCCGCAAGCGGGAGAGGGAGCACACAGCGGTCATCCAGATCGCGTCGCGCGGCCCCCGATTGTTACAGCCATCCCGCCAACAGGCAGCGCGAGCAACACCCAACCCATTGATACAAAAGGCCTTTTCCGCCTACATATATTTACAAAAACAAACGGAAAACGCCACCCGCTTCGGCCACACTGGTTCCATCCCATCGCGGCCTTCGCCGCACCGGAGCCACAACAATGCAGAGCCAAGCCACCTCGCAAGACCACACCCCTGCCCCGCTGCCGCCGCAACGCCGGCTGCATCCGCTGATCGGCGCGGCAGCCGTGGCCGTGGTGATCGCCAGCCTGACCGCCGTTGCCGCCGTAACCGGCGTGCTGCCGATCAGCAAGGCCAACCCTGACCTGCAAACGCAACAAGGTCCGCAAGGCCCGCTGCCAGTCACCGCGGAGACTGCGCCCCCGCCGGGCAGCACCACGCGCCCACCGGTCTACGATGACGGCCAGCCGCGCTCGGCCAATCCGGACGCCGTCCGTTCGTCGCAAGCCGCACCACGCACCGCCCCGGCAAGCCAGGCCGCGCAGCGCGAGAGCGAGCCGCGCGCCAGCCAGCGCGCCGACACCGAGCGCCAGGCCGCCAAGGGCAGTCCCTACGCCGGCCGCGTGGTCGCCGTGACCCCGATCCAGACCCAGAAGCCCAACACCAGCGGCCTGGGCGCGCTAGGCGGTGCCGTGGTCGGCGGCCTGCTGGGCAACCAGGTCGGCAAGGGCAACGGCCGCATCGTCGGCACCGTGGTCGGTGCGGTGGGCGGCGGCGTGGCCGGCAACCAGATCGAGAAGGCGGTCAGCAAGGACACGCATTACGAAGTCCGCGTGCGCATGGACGATGGCAGTCAACGCAGCTTCACCTACGAGCAGGATCCTGCAGTGCAGGTAGGCGAGCGCGTGCACATGGAGAACGGCGCGCTGGTGCGGGGCTGACCAGGCTCTTGCGAAACACCAAAGCAGAAAGGCCGGCATCTGGCCGGCCTTTCTGCTTCCTCCCGATACTGCGAAGTTATTCCGCTTCCTGGATCCAGGCCTGCTGGATGGCCTCCAGGATCTTCTCGCCCGAGCGTTCCGGCACGTCGGCAAAGCCGTCGAGCTCCAGCACCCAGCGGCGCAGGTCGGTAAAGCGCACGCCGACCGGATCGACGTCAGGATACTTGTCGTACAGGGCTGCCGCGATGGCGTAGGTATCGGTCCACTTCATGAGGTTCTTCTCCGCTGAGGTCAGTGCCGGCCGCTCAGTGGCCTTCCTTGGCGTGGTTGATGGTGTACTTCGGGATCTCGATGGTCAGGTCGTCCTCATCGACGATGGCCTGGCACGAGAGCCGCGAATTCGGCTCCAGCCCCCAGGCCTTGTCGAGCAGGTCCTCTTCCTTCTCCTCGGCCTCGTTGAGCGAGTTGAAGCCCTCGCGCACGATCACGTGGCAGGTGGTGCAGGCGCACGATTTCTCGCACGCATGCTCGATCGCGATGCCGTGGGAAAGCAGCGCGTCGCAGACGCTGACGCCCTGCTCGGCTTCGATCACCGTCCCGTCCGGGCAGTATTCGACGTGTGGCAAAACTATGATCTGTGGCATCTCGTGTCCTGGTATCTGTAATGCGGTGCAGGCGTGGTGATCAGCCCAGCTCCTGCACCTTGCGCCCCGCCAGCGCGCTCTTGATCGAGCGGTCCATACGGCGTGCGGCGAATTCGTCGGTGCCGTGCGACAGCTTCTCCACCGCGGCGTGGATGGCGTGGTGGTCTTCGCCGGTGGCAATCTCGCGCACCGAAGCCACCAGCGCCTCGACCGCGGCGCGCTCGTCCGCCGACAACAGGTCGCCGTCGGTTTCCAGCGCGCGCAGCGTGGCCTCGGCCAGGCGGTCGGCTTCGACGCGCTCTTCCGCCAGCGCGCGGCTCTTCATGTCGTGCTCGGCTTCGCGGAAGCTCTCCTGCAGCATGCGCGCGATATCGTCGTCGGCCAGGCCGTACGACGGCTTGACCGTGACCGACGCTTCCACGCCCGAATGGGTTTCGCGCGCGGTCACCGACAGCAGCCCGTCGGCGTCGACCTGGTAGGTCACGCGGATGCGTGCCGCGCCCGCCACCATCGGCGGGATGCCGCGCAGCTCGAAGCGCGCCAGCGAGCGGCAGTCGCTGGCCAGCTCGCGCTCGCCCTGCAGCACATGGATCGCCATCGCGGTCTGGCCATCCTTGAAGGTGGTGAATTCCTGCGCGCGCGCCACCGGGATGGTGCTGTTGCGCGGGATGATCTTCTCGACCAGGCCGCCCATGGTCTCCACGCCCAGCGACAGCGGGATCACGTCGAGCAGCAGCCAGTCTTCGCCCGGGGCATGGTTGCCGGCCAGCAGGTTGGCCTGCATCGCGGCGCCCAGCGCCACCACGCGGTCCGGATCGAGGTTGGTCAGCGGGGTCTGACCGAAGTAGTCGCCCACGGCCTTGCGGATCGACGGCATGCGCGTGGCGCCGCCAACCAGCACCACGCCCTTGACCTCGTCGGGGCTCACACCGGCGTCGCGCAGCACCTTGCGCACCGGCGCCAGCGTTTTCTGCACCAGATGGGCAGTGATCTGCTCAAAGGTTTCGTCGGTCAGCGTCAGGTGGACGATCTCGCCGGAATCCAGCACGGCATCGATCACGGTACTGTCCGCTTCCGACAGCGCTTCCTTGGCGGCGCGCGCGCGCACCATCAGCAGGCGCATGTCCTGCGCCGACAGCGGCTGCAGGCCGGCCTGCTCGACGATCCAGCACAGCACGCGCTGGTCGAAATCGTCGCCGCCGAGCGCCGAGTCGCCGCCCGTGGCCATCACTTCGAACACGCCGCGGGTGAGCTTCAGCACGGAAATATCGAAGGTGCCGCCACCCAGGTCGTAGACCGCGTAAATGCCTTCCGATGCATTGTCCAGCCCATAGGCGATGGCCGCCGCGGTCGGCTCGTTGAGCAGGCGCAGCACTTCCAGGCCGGCCAGGCGCGCGGCGTCCTTGGTCGCCTGGCGCTGGGCCTCGTCGAAGTACGCAGGCACGGTGATGACCGCGCCGACCAGGTCGTCGCCGAGCGAATCCTCGGCGCGCTGGCGCAGCGTGGCGAGGATCTCGGCCGAGATCTCGACCGGGCTCTTCACGCCGGCCACGGTCTTGATCTGCAGCATGCCAGGCGCGTCGACGAAGTCGTACGGGCTGTGCTCGATATTGGCGATGTCGCGCAGGCCGCGGCCCATGAAGCGCTTGACCGAGACGATGGTGTTCTTCGGGTCGCGCACCGCCTCATCCTGGGCCCGGTAGCCGATATGCGTGGTGCGGTCCGGCAGGTAGCGCACGACCGAGGGCAGCAGCGCGCGGCCGCGCTCGTCCCCCAGCACTTCGGGGATGCTGCTGCGTACCGCGGCCACCAGCGAGTTGGTGGTGCCGAGGTCGATGCCGACCGCCAGGCGGCGTTGGTGGGGCGCCGGCGACATGCCGGGTTCGGAAATCTGGAGCAGTGCCATGGTAATTCTTCGCTGTCTTGTGCGGCAGGGGAAACCGCCATGCGGGCGGATTTCGCGCCGGGCGCCATTGTGTCACGGGCCCGGCAATCGTGCCGGTCAGTCTTCCAGCCGGTCGATGGCCTCGCTGGTATCGTGCTCGATCTTCTCGATGAACATCAGTTGCCGTACCGCGCCGCCGGCCGCCTCGTTGTCGCCGGCGTCCAGCAGCGCACCCAGCGCGGCGTGGCGCTCGCGCTTTTCCTGGCGCAGGCTGCGCAGCAGCGCATCGAGCCGGTCCACGTCACGCGCTTCCACCGCCTCCTGCAGCGCCTCGCGCCATTCCATCTGCTGCATCAGGAAGGCCGGCGTCATGGCCGTGTTGTTCTCGGCCTGCACATCGACGCCGCGCAGCTTCAGCAGGTAGGTCGCGCGCCGCAGCGGCTGGCGCAGCGTACGATAGGCTTCATTGGCATGCGCGGCCCACTGCATGGCCACACGGCGTTCGGCGTCGCCCGCACTGGCAAAGCGGTCCGGATGCGCCTGCGACTGCACGGTGCGGTACGCCGCATCCAGCGCGGCCTCGTCGACGCCGTACTGCGCGGGCAGGCCGAACAGCGCAAAAAAATCGTCTTTCAACTGCTTCCCCAAGAAAAAGGAGCGGCCGCGCCGCCCCTTTGTCCATTTGCCGCCCCGCTACCGCTCAGCAGGCTTACCTGCCCACTCGGCTGGCGGCTCGTTGCGGTCGCACTTCAGGCAGTTCACCCGCCTGCCGATCATGCCGGCGCGGCCCTGCTCGCTCTGAGTCCATGGCCGCGACTGCCACGGCGGATCATGCCGCACATGCTGGCCGTGCCCGCAGTCGAGTTCCGCCACCCAGTGGCCTTCCTCGTCCCGGCGGAACCCGACGATGCTGCGCTCCACCGCGGCTTGCGTACGCTGACGCGGCTCAGACCGTGAAGGACTCGCCGCAGCCGCACTCGTCCTTGACGTTGGGGTTGTTGAAGCGGAAACCTTCGTTCAACCCTTCGCGCGCATAGTCGAGTTCGGTGCCGTCGATATACGGCAGGCTCTTGGCGTCGACGATGACCTTGATGCCGTGCGACTCGAACACCTTGTCTTCCGGCAGCAGGTCGTCCACGTATTCCAGCTTGTAGGCGAGGCCCGAGCAGCCGGTGGTCTTCACGCCCAGGCGCAGGCCCACGCCCTTGCCGCGGCGTTCCAGGTAGCGGGCGACATGCTTGGCCGCCTTCTCGGTCATCGTGATCATCGTTGCGTCTTCCTTCGTCGGCTCGACAGAATCAGGCAGCCTTCTGCTCGGCCTCGCCGTGCTTCTTCTTGTAGTCCTCGACAGCGGCCTTGATCGCGTCTTCGGCCAGGATCGAGCAGTGGATCTTCACCGGCGGCAGCGCCAGTTCTTCGGCGATCTGGGTGTTCTTGATCTCCAGCGCCTGGTCCACGGTCTTGCCCTTGACCCACTCGGTCACGAGCGAGGACGAAGCGATGGCCGAGCCGCAGCCGTAGGTCTTGAACTTGGCGTCTTCGATCACGCCAGCCTCGTTGACCTTGATCTGCAGCTTCATCACGTCGCCGCAAGCCGGTGCGCCAACCATACCGGTGCCGACCGCATCGTCGTTCTTGTCGAACGAACCGACGTTGCGGGGGTTTTCATAGTGGTCGAGAACCTTTGTGCTGTATGACATTTTGCTTACCTCTTGCGTATCTTTTGCGGGGGTATTGCTGTTATTTGTGCTGTTCCGGCGGGCGCGTCAGTGCGCAGCCCACTGGATCGAATTCAGGTCGACACCATCCTTGAACATTTCCCACAGCGGCGACAGATCGCGCAGCTTGCCGATCTTCGACTTGAGCAACTGGATGGTGTAGTCGATTTCCTGCTCGGTGGTGAAGCGGCCGACCGTGAAGCGGATCGAGCTGTGCGCCAGTTCGTCGTTGCGGCCCAGCGCGCGCAGTACGTAGGACGGCTCCAGCGAGGCCGAGGTGCAGGCCGAGCCCGACGACACCGCCACGTCCTTGATTGCCATGATCAGCGACTCGCCTTCGACGAAGTTGAAGCTGACGTTCAGGTTGTGCGGCACGCGATGTTCCAGGTCGCCGTTCAGGTAGACCTCTTCCATGTCCGACAGGCCGTTCCACAGGCGGTCGCGCAGCATGCGGATGCGCTCGTTTTCCGTTGCCATTTCTTCGCGGGCGATGCGGAAGGCTTCGCCCATGCCGACGATCTGGTGCGTGGCCAGCGTGCCCGAGCGCATACCGCGCTCATGGCCGCCGCCGTGCATCTGCGCCTCGATGCGCACGCGCGGCTTGCGGCGCACGTACAGCGCGCCGACGCCCTTGGGGCCGTAGGTCTTGTGGGCCGAGAACGACATCAGGTCGCACTTCAGCTTGTTCAGGTCGATCGCCACCTTGCCGGTCGCCTGCGCGGCGTCGCAGTGGAAGATAATGCCCTTCGCGCGGCAGATCTCGCCGATCTGCTCGACGTCCTGGATCACGCCGATCTCGTTATTGACCAGCATCACCGACACCAGGATCGTGTCCGGGCGCAGCGCCTGCTTGAACACTTCCATGTCGAGCAGGCCGTTTTCCTTCACGTCCAGGTAGGTCACCTCGAAGCCCTGGCGCTCCAGTTCGCGCGTGGTGTCGAGCACGGCCTTGTGCTCGGTCTTCACGGTGATGAGGTGCTTGCCCTTGCCCGAATAGAAGTTCGCGGCACCCTTAATCGCCAGGTTGTTCGATTCGGTCGCACCCGATGTCCACACGATCTCGCGCGGGTCGGCGCCGACCAGTGCGGCCACCTGCTCACGCGCCTCTTCCACCGCGCGCTCCGCTTCCCAGCCGTACGCGTGGCTGCGCGAAGCGGGGTTGCCGAACTGCTCGCGCAGGTACGGAATCATCTTGTCCGCCACGCGCGGGTCCACCGGCGTGGTGGCCGAGTAATCCATGTAGATGGGGAAATGTGGGGTGCTCATCGTTATGACTGCCTTTTTAGGGACCGCTGATCGCTGATTTCTACCGTTGCCTGTCGTGCGCCCGAGTAAGTGCTCAGGACTGCGCCAGGCTGAAAACTGAATTCACCACCCGGGCCCGGACCGGCTTTTCCTGCTTGTCGGCCTTGCCGCGTGCCGTAGCCGACTGTGCGGCGGCTTCCTCGCGCATGTCGTGCAGCACCGCGGGCTGGCGCTCGCGCTGCTGGTCCACCAGGTTCTTGAGGGAAACGGAGTCGAGGTACTCGACCATCTTCTGGTTCAGCGTGGCCCACAGTTCATGGGTCATGCAGCGCCCGGAGCCGTCATCTCCGTTACAATTGCCCTTCCCACCGCATTGGGTGGCGTCCAGGGGCTCGTCCACGGCGATGATGATGTCCGCCACCGTGACGTCTTCGGCCTTGCGGGCGAGACTGTAGCCGCCGCCCGGGCCGCGCACGCTTTCGACGATCTCGTGCCGGCGCAGCTTGCCAAACAGCTGCTCCAGGTAGGACAACGAGATCTTCTGCCGCTGGCTGATGCCGGCGAGCGTGACCGGTCCCTGGTCCTGGCGCATGGCCAGGTCGATCATCGCGGTGACCGCGAAGCGGCCTTTGGTGGTCAGTCTCATGGTGCAGGGCTTTTGGGGTAAAACGCTTTTGGGGTAAAGCTAATACTTGATCGATTCCGTCAAGTATAAAGGTACCCGACTAATTCAGTCAACTACCCCTCCCGCAGTGCATCAAGCCTCCCGGCCGCCCGCGGCCGGTTGCGGGTCGGCCACGCGCGGCGGCATCACCAGCGACAACGGCTGTTTCAGGATGCGCCGCCGCACGGCCCGGCTCAGTTCGGCCCGATCCACGCGGCGCAGGTTGCGTGACCGCAGTGCCATATTGAACGCCAGCGCAAAGCTCACCGCGCCGGGATCAGCCGGCGTCGTCTTGCAGGCGCTGGCGCAGCACCTCGACCAGGCCGTCGCAGGCGTCTTCGATGTAGTCGAGCACGCGCTCGAAGCCGTCACCCTCGCCGTAGTACGGATCCGGCACTTCGTCGGCATCGTGGCGGGTGGCGAAGCTCATCAGGAGGCGCACCCTGTCGGCGGCGTCGGGGCGCAGCCGGGTCAGGCCGGCCAGGTTCTCGCGATCCATCGCCAGGATCAGGTCGAAGCGGTCGAAGTCGGGCAGGCCCACCTTGCGCGCGCGCAGCGCGGACAGGTCATAGCCGCGGGTAAGCGCATGACGCTGGGTGCGCGGGTCGGGCGCACGGCCGAGGTGGTATTCGTGCGTGCCGGCCGAATCCAGTTCGACCATCGGCTCCAACCCGGCTGCGGCCAGCTTGGCGCGCAGCACGCCCTCCGCCGTCGGGGAACGACAGATGTTTCCCATGCAGCACATCAGGATGGCGTATTTCTTCATAGGATCACGACTTCGAGGGGAGGAATGGCGAGGGATTCCGGCGCGCTGCGGCGACGTGCGGGCAGGCGTAATTCTACCCACTGTAGCCCGCGCCACCGCGAGCTATGTTCCTGCCGGGTTATGTGCGCGAGCCCACCGCCAGCCCGCACGCCGCCCCCCTACAGTCACTGAGCGCCGGTGGCCGGCATGACGGCCCGCCGGCAACCGGTCGCCAGCGCCGCCATCCTGCAAGGAGAACATAGTGCCCGCCCCTTCCCCGTCGTCGCAGCCGCGGCTGATGCAGCGCCTGAAGCTCCTGGTGAAACCGCTCGTGCCCCGCTGGCTGCTCGACCAGTACCACGCCCGCGCACTGCGCCGCGACGCCGACCTGTACCAGGGCAAGACGCCCGGCGAAATCTTCTCGCATGTCTACGCTTCGCAGGCCTGGGGCGCGCCCAAGGGTCATGGGGAGCACTACAGCGGCGTCGGCACGCACTCGCCCGAGATCGCCAATGCCTACCTCTCCAGCGTCACCGCGTGGCTGGCCGCGCAGGGCGCCCCGCCGGACGTAGTCGACCTCGGCTGCGGCGACTTCCATATTGGCAGCCAGCTGCGCGCCGCCTGCGGGCGCTACATCGCCTGCGACGTGGTGGAAGCCGTAATCGCGGTCAATCGCAGGCGCCATGCCGGCCTGGACGTCGACTTCCGCTGCCTCGACATTGCCGGCGACCCGCTGCCACCCGGCGACGTGGTGTTCGTGCGCATGGTGCTGCAGCACCTGGACAACGCCCGCATTGCCAGCGTGCTGGCCAAGCTGGGCCAGTACCGCACGCTGGTGCTGACCGAGCAGGTGCCACTGGGCGGCTTCATGCCCAATACGGACAAGACGTCCGGTGCTGCGATCCGATTGTGGGACCGGCCGCCGAGCGGCGTGATCGTGACCGCGCCGCCGTTCAACCTGCGCGTGCGCTCCTCGCGCGTGCTGTGCGAAGTGTCCTCGGGCGGTGGCGTGATCCGCACCATCGCCTACGAACTCGAGCGCAGCGCCGTCAGGCCAGGCGCCGAAGCACAGGCCGCCGGCGTGGCAGGCGCCTAGGCCAGCTGCTTGGCCAGCCGATCGCCGTGCGCAAAACCGGCGATCTCCGCGGCCTCGGCCGACTTGTAGTGATCGGTGATGCGGGAGCTTTCGGTCAGCGTGCCGGCCGCACGGATATTGGTGCCCGGGCGGCAGACGCGCACGGTGTAGGTCCATTCGCTCTGCGAGCGCGGCTTGACCTGGACCTGCACCTCGTGGGTTTCATAGACTTTTTTCTTCCATTCGCCGATGTCGGGCATCGTGTTCTCCTCGGGAAATGGGGACGCGGGGCTGGCGCGGCTAGTTGACCTCGCCCGCGTCGATGGCCCGCATGGCGGCGGCTTCCGCCATGGCGACGGCCGCTTCGGGCGTGGGCGCATCGCCCGCGATCGCCTCGTAGGTGGGGCCGGCTTGCTCGCCGAAGGCGTCGGCGATGCGCAGCTGGGCCGCAAACCCGCCGGCGGCGTTCGGCACCGCGCAGACCACGACCGCGTAACCGCCGTATTCGAACTGGCGTTCCATCGTAGCTCCTCGTCCGTGGGCATCAAGGCAGCTTGGCCGCCAGCACCTCCAGCCTCTGGATCGGCGGAGTGCCCACGAACAGCTCCGGCGCCCTCGCCATCAGCGCCGCCGCGACCTTGCCGCCCAGGTGCGCCTCGCGCGCGGACTCGTCGGCAAAGGCATCGAAGATGCCGAACATCGACGCGCCCAGGCGCAGCGCAAACCAGGCCGTGGTGCCGGCCTCCTGCTCTACCAGCGCCGCCGCGTCGCGCAGGAACTGCTCGACTTCCTGCTCCTTGCCGGGCCTGGCTTCCAGCGGTACCCACAGTCCAAGCTTGACCATGACGCGTCTCCGTTCAGGTGTGACGCATTTCACTATAGGCGAGCCGGGCCGGCCGCCATCGCACATCAGGCCGGCGGCAGCGCGCCGTCGCCGCTGGCGCCGAACACCTGCGCCTTGAGCTTGGCCAGCTGGTCGCGCACCTGCGCGGCCTGCTCGAATTCCAGGTTGCGGGCATGGTCGAGCATGAGCTTTTCCAGCCGCTTGATCTCCTTGGAGACCTGCTTCTCGCTCATGTCCTCGTAGCGCGCCTGCTCCTGCGCGGCCTGCAGCTCGGCCCTGGCGTCGCTGACGTTGTAGACGCCGTCGATGATGTCCTTGATGCGCTTGACCACGCCGCGCGGGGTGATGCCGTTGGCCTCGTTGAAGGCGATCTGCTTGGCGCGGCGGCGCTCGGTCTCGCCGATGGCCTTCTTCATCGAGTCGGTCATGCGGTCCGCGTACAGGATGGCGGTGCCGTTGACGTTGCGCGCTGCGCGGCCGATGGTCTGGATCAGCGAGCGCTCGGCGCGCAGGAAGCCTTCCTTGTCCGCGTCCAGGATCGCCACCAGTGACACCTCGGGGATATCCAGACCCTCGCGCAGCAGGTTGATGCCCACCAGCACGTCGAAGGCGCCCAGGCGCAGGTCGCGGATGATCTCCACGCGTTCGACGGTATCGATGTCCGAGTGCAGATAGCGGACCTTGACGCCATTCTCGGACAGGAACTCCGTGAGCTGCTCGGCCATGCGCTTGGTCAGCGTGGTCACCAGCACGCGCTCGCCGGCTTCAACGCGCAGATGGATCTCGGACAGCAGGTCATCCACCTGCGTGGTGGCCGGCCGCACCATGATGATGGGATCGACCAGGCCGGTCGGCCGCACCACCTGCTCCACCACCTGCCCCGCATGCTCCTGCTCGAACTGCGCCGGCGTGGCCGAGACAAACATCACCTGGCGCATCTTGCGCTCGAACTCGTCGAACTTCAGCGGCCGGTTGTCCAGCGCCGACGGCAGCCGGAAGCCATACTCCACCAGCGTGGTCTTGCGCGCGCGGTCGCCGTTGTACATGCCGTTGAGCTGGCCGATCAGCACGTGCGACTCGTCCAAGAACATCAGGGCGTCGGGCGGGAGGTAGTCGACCAGCGTCGGCGGCGGCTCACCCGGGCGCGCGCCGGACAGATGCCGCGAATAGTTCTCGATGCCTTTGCAGAAGCCCAGCTCGGACAGCATTTCCAGGTCGAAGCGGGTGCGCTGCTCCAGCCGCTGCGCCTCGACCAGCCGGTTTTCCTTGTGGAAGAACTCCAGCCGATCGCGCAGTTCGGACTTGATGGCCTCGATCGCGCGCAGCACGGTCTCGCGCGGCGTCACGTAGTGGCTCGAGGGGTAGACCGTGAAGCGCGGGATCTTCTGGCGCACGCGGCCCGTGAGCGGATCGAAGAAGTGCAGCGACTCCACCTCGTCGTCGAACATCTCCAGCCGCACCGCCATCTCCGCATGTTCGGCCGGGAAGATATCGATGGTGTCGCCGCGCACGCGGAAGGTGCCGCGCTGGAAGTCGGTCTCGTTGCGGGTGTACTGCATCGCGATCAGGCGCGCGATCACGTCGCGCTGGCTGATCTTGTCGCCGGCCCGCAAGGTGAGAATCATCTGGTGGTATTCGGTCGGGTTGCCGATACCATAGATCGCAGAGACGGTTGCCACGATGATCGTGTCGCGGCGCTCCAGCAGGCTCTTGGTCGCCGACAGCCGCATCTGCTCGATATGCTCGTTGATCGATGAGTCCTTCTCGATAAACAGGTCGCGCTGCGGGACGTAGGCCTCAGGCTGGTAATAGTCGTAATAGCTGACGAAGTACTCGACCGCGTTACGCGGGAAGAACTCGCGGAACTCGGAATAGAGCTGGGCGGCCAGCGTCTTGTTGGGCGCGAACACGATTGCCGGCCGTCCCATGCGGGCCATCACGTTGGCCATGGTGAAGGTCTTGCCCGACCCCGTCACGCCCAGCAGCGTCTGGAACGACAGGCCGTCCTCGACCCCCTCCACCAGTTGCCGGATGGCCTCCGGCTGGTCGCCGGCTGGCGGGAACGGCTGGTAGAGCTGGAACGGGGAGCCGGGAAATGTGACGAATTTGTCTTCGTCCAGGGCCGGCGCGGCTTCTGCAAGGTTCGACATAGGGGGCGAAATTACGGGCGAGATTAGGGAAATACCTCAGGAATACGGGGCGGATACGCTAGAATCTTGGGGTTGTCAGCCCCCGCTTCAAGCCGGAAGAGAACGGGGGCCTGCCAGCCCCCAGCGCAGTCCGGAGCATTCTACGCCTTCCCGTTTTCTTTCATTGCCGACCACGAGATTCCAAATGAGTTTGTTTTCTGCCGTCGAGATGGCCCCGCGCGACCCGATCCTGGGCCTCAACGAAGCCTTCAATGCCGACACCCGCCCGACCAAGGTCAACCTGGGCGTTGGCGTGTACTTCACCGACGAAGGGAAAATCCCCCTGCTGCGCGCCGTCCAGGAGGCAGAAAAGGCCCGTCTGACCACCGCCACGCCGCGTGGCTATCTGCCGATCGAAGGCATCGCCGCCTATGACCAGGCCGTGCAGACGCTGCTGTTCGGCAAGGAATCGCCGCTGATCACGGAAGGCCGTGTGGTGACGGCCCAGGCACTCGGCGGCACCGGCGCGCTGAAGATCGGCGCCGACTTCCTGAAGCGCCTTTACCCTGACGCCAAGGTCGCCATCAGCGACCCGAGCTGGGAAAACCACCGCGCGCTGTTCGAAGCCGCCGGCTTCCCGGTGGTCAACTACACCTACTACGACGCCCCCAGCCACGGCCTGAACTTCGCCGGCATGGTGGAATCGCTGAAGTCATACCCGGCCAACACCATCGTCGTACTGCACGCCTGCTGCCACAACCCGACCGGTGTCGACCTGTCGCCCGAGCAGTGGAAGCAGGTGGTCGAGCTGGTCAAGGAACGCAACCTGATCCCGTTCCTGGACATGGCCTACCAGGGCTTTGCCGACGGCATCGACGCCGACGGCGCCGCGGTGCGCCTGTTCGCCGACTCCGGCCTGCCCTTCTTCGTGTCGAGCTCGTTCTCCAAGAGCTTCTCGCTGTACGGCGAGCGCGTGGGCGCGCTGTCGATCGTCACCACCGGCAAGGAAGAAGCGCAACGCGTGATGTCGCAGGTCAAGCGCGTGATCCGCACCAACTACTCCAACCCGCCGACGCACGGCGGCACCGTGGTCGCCACCGTGCTGAACAGCCCGGAACTGCGCGCCATGTGGGAAGAAGAGCTGGCCGAGATGCGCGACCGCATCAAGCTGATGCGCCACGCACTGGTGGACAAGCTGGCCGCCAAAGGCGTGCCGGGCGACTTCTCCTTCGTCAAGGCGCAGCGCGGCATGTTCTCGTACTCGGGCCTGACCTCGCCCCAGGTCGACCGCCTGCGCAACGAGCACGGCATCTACGCGGTCGGTACCGGCCGTATCTGCGTGGCAGCGCTGAACAGTCGCAATATCGACGCAGTGGTCGATGCGATCGCAACGGTAATGTAAGGCGATGTGCAATCCGGCCGTCAGAAAAGGATGATTTCTGCGGTCGGAAAGGGATGATTTTCGAGGTCACCCTTCGGCGGGCGACTGCCGAGAAGATCACAAAGCAACACAAAAAAAGCGGCTTCGGCCGCTTTTTGCATTTGTTTGCGTTTTTTGTAAGACGGTGTCATCCAGAAATCAGGCCTTTGTCGTATTGTTTTCTGCGGATATCGATGTACCTTAAGGTATATGCTGCACAGCAAGATCGTTAGCACGGCCGTTCGATTAAGGGCATAATCAGCGCCACGATCCAAGGTGTATTGTCAGTACATTAGTACTTGGTGGTACGTATTTCGTTGTAAGACCAGGCAGAAACGGCATGCTCTATCAATTGCATGAGTTCCAGCGCTCGATCCTGCACCCGCTGACCGCGTGGGCCCAGGCGACCGCCAAGACCTTCACCAACCCCCTCAGCCCGATGTCGCTGGTTCCTGGCGCCCCCCGCCTGGCAGCCGGCTACGAACTGCTGTACCGGCTCGGCAAGGAATATGAAAAGCCGGCGTTCGACATCAAGTCGGTGCGCTCCAACGGCCGCGACATCCCCATCGTCGAACAGACCGTGCTGGAAAAACCGTTCTGCAAGCTGCTGCGCTTCAAGCGCTATGCCGACGATCCGGAAACCATCAAGCTGCTCAAGGACGAGCCGGTGGTGCTGGTGGCCGCGCCGTTGTCCGGGCACCACGCCACGCTGCTGCGCGACACCGTGCGCACGCTGCTGCAGGACCACAAGGTCTACGTCACCGACTGGATCGACGCGCGCATGGTGCCGGCCGACCAGGGGGCGTTCCACCTTTCGGACTACATCTACTACATCCAGGAATTCATCCGCCATATCGGCGCCGAGAACCTGCATGTGATCTCGGTGTGCCAGCCGACCGTACCGGTGCTGGCCGCGATCTCGCTGATGGCCTCGGCCGGCGAGAAGACGCCGCGCACCATGACGATGATGGGCGGCCCCATTGACGCACGGAAGAGCCCGACCGCGGTCAACTCGCTGGCGATCAACAAATCCTACGAGTGGTTCGAGAACAACGTCATCTACACCGTGCCGGCCAACTATCCCGGCCACGGCCGCCGCGTCTACCCGGGCTTTTTGCAGCATGCCGGTTTCGTGGCGATGAACCCGGACCGGCACCTCTCCTCACACTATGACTACTACCTGAGCCTGGTCGAAGGCGATGCCGACGACGCCGAGGCTCATGTACGCTTCTACGACGAGTACAACGCCGTGCTCGACATGGCCGCCGAGTACTATCTCGACACCATCCGCGAAGTGTTCCAGGAATTTCGCCTGGCCAACGGCACCTGGGCCATCGACGGCAAACCGGTGCGTCCGCAGGACATCAAGAGCACCGCGCTGCTGACCATCGAAGGCGAGCTGGACGATATCTCCGGCGCCGGCCAGACCGCGGCCGCGCACGACCTGTGCAGCGGCATCCCGAAAGCGCGCAAGCAGCACCTGAACGCCGAACGCTGCGGCCACTACGGGATCTTCTCGGGCCGACGCTGGCGCGACGACATCTACCCGCTGCTGCGCGATTTCATCCGCCAGTACCACCCGGCCACAGCTTCCGCTGCCACTGCGGCAGCCAAGTAACAAAAGAAAACGCCCGCAATCGCGGGCGTTTCTTCTTGGGCGGTCAGTGCCGCTTCAGGTAACAGAGCAGCATTTCGGAGTGCAGCTCGGCAAAGCGCTCATGCTCGTGCTGCGAGGCCACGTCGCGGCCGATCACGGCGCTGATGGTGTAGCGGTTGGACAGCACGTAGTAGCCCAGCGCGGAGATCGTCAGGTAGAACTGCGGCACGTCGATATTGTCGCGGAACACGCCCTGCTGCTGCCCACGCCGGATCACATCGGCCAGCACGTCCACCACCGGGTTGATCAGCTGCTGCAGCTGTGCGGACTTCTTCAGGTGCCGGGCCTCGTGCAGGTTCTCGCTGTTGACCAGGCGGATGAACTCGGGGTGCTCGTAGTACCAGTCCCAGACAAAGCGCGCCAGGGTGCGCACGCCCGCCACGGGGTCTTCGTCGACCAAGTGGAGTTGCTCTTCGGCGGCGCGGAATTCCGCGTATTGCTTCTCAAGTACAGCGAGAAACAGGCCTTCCTTGCTGCCGTAGTAGTAATACAGCATGCGCTCGTTGGTTTCCGCGCGTCGGGCAATCTGGTCGACGCGGGCGCCGGCCAGGCCCCCCTTGGCGAATTCCTCGGTGGCCGCAGCGAGGATGCGTCGGCGCGTCCCTTCCGGGTCGCGTTTGGTCTTGGTCTCTGTTGACATTGGGTGGCTGGTCGATTGTTGCGCGGATTATGGCACAGGCCGGAGTGCGGCAATCCGGCTGTGCGACGCGCATCATCGCCGTTTCTGTCCGCCGGCGAAATCGGGGATAATCCTTGCGGCGCGAAGGCTCGGAGAAGCCTGCAGGGGCCGCAGCGGCCAGCCGGCATATTGTCCGCCCCTATTGTTCGCCCGATGATGCGGACGTTATGTCGCCAAGCACGCACAGCGCCCCGCCAATGTCCTGTCATGTCCTGTCCACCGTGTGCCTTTTCCGGTTTTGTCCCCTGATTTCCTGCCCGCTGTCGTGAATCCCGCCGCCCAGACCCTTGCCGACCGCATCGAGGCGCTGCTGCCGCAGACCCAGTGCACCAAGTGCGGCTTTAATGGCTGCCGCCCCTACGCCGAGGCCATGGCCAGCGGCGAGGCCGCCTGCAACCGCTGCCCGCCGGGCGGCGCGGAAGGGGTGCGCCGCCTGGCCGCGGTGCTGAAGGTCGAACCGCTGCCGCTCGATCCTGAGCGCGGCATCGAGCAGCCGCGCGCGGTGGCGTGCATCGACGAGAGCCTCTGCATCGGCTGCACGCTGTGCATCCAGGCCTGCCCCGTCGATGCCATCGCCGGCGCGGCCAAGCAGATGCATACCGTAATCCCGGAGCTGTGCACCGGCTGCGACCTGTGCGTGGCCCCCTGCCCGGTCGACTGCATCGCCATGCTCCCGGTCACCGGCGAGCGCACCGGCTGGGCCGCGTGGTCGCAGGAACAGGCCGATGCCGCGCACGCGCGCTACCTCGCGCGCAAGGCGCGGCTGGTGCGCGAGCGCGAAGAGAACGACGCGCGCCTGGCCGCCAAGGCCGCGGCCAAGCTCGCCGCGGTGCAGGCGGAAACGCCGGAAAGCGAAGCCGAGCGCGCCGCGCGGGAACGCAAGCGCGCCATCATCCAGGCCGCGATCGAGCGCGCCCGGCAGAAGCAGCAGGCTGTGCAACCGCGCAATACGGAGAACGTTTCGCCCGCGGTGCAGGCTCAGATCGATGAAGCGGAAGCGCGCCGCGCGCGTGCCGGCCTCACCGCGCCTGCGACAGACAAGAACGCCAACAAAGTTCCAGAAGAAAAACAATGAACGCCGCCAAGTGCCGTGCCATCTTCGAGACGCTGCGCGAGGTCAATCCGGCCCCGACCACTGAACTCGAATACAGCTCGCCGTTCGAGCTGCTGATCGCCGTGCTGCTGTCGGCCCAGGCCACCGACGTCGGCGTCAACAAGGCCACGCGCCGGCTGTTCCCGGTCGCTCATACCCCGCAGCAGATGCTCGACCTGGGCGAGGCCGGGCTGAGCGAATACATCAAGACCATCGGGCTGTACAAGACCAAGGCCAAGCACGTGATCGAGACCTGCCGCATCTTGGTCGAGCGCCACGGCGGCAAGGTCCCGCCCGACCGCGAAGCGCTGGAGGCGTTGCCGGGCGTGGGGCGCAAGACCGCCAACGTGGTGCTCAACACGGCGTTCGGCGAGCCCACCATCGCGGTGGACACGCATATCTTCCGCGTCTCGAACCGCACCGGGCTGGCGCCGGGCAAGAACGTGCAGGAGGTCGAGCAGAAGCTGCTCAAGTGCGTGCCGCATGAATTCCTGCACGATGCCCACCACTGGCTGATCCTGCATGGGCGCTACGTGTGCAAGGCGCGCAGGCCGGAGTGCTGGCACTGCGTGATCGAGCCGCTGTGCGAGTACCGTGAGAAAACGGAGGCGCCGCGCGTGTGAGCCGGCAAAAGAAAAACCCGCCGAGGCGGGTTTTTCTTATTCACGCTGGCCGTGCGTCAGACGATGCGGCAGGCTTCGTCGAACGACAGGCGCGGGCCGCGCGGATGCAGCTTGTCGATTTCACCGTAGCCCAGGTTGCACAGGAAGTTGACCTTCCATTTGCCGTCCGGGAAGAACGCCGCGTTGACCTTGTCGGCATCGAAACCACCCATCGGACCGCAGTCCAGGCCCAGCGCGCGTGCCGCCAGGATGAAGTAGCCGCCTTGCAGCGAGCTGTTCACCAGTGCATCGCGGGCGATCTTCTCGTCGTTGCCGGCGTACCAGGAACGGGCGTCGGCGTGCGGGAACAGCTTGGGCAACTGGTCGTGGAACGCGGTGTCATAGGCAATGATCGCGGTCACCGGCGCCGAGCGGGTCTTCTCGGTATTGCCGGCCGACACGCACTCGACCAGGCGCGCCTTTTCGGCGGCGGTCTTGACGAAGACGATGCGGACCGGGCAGCTGTTGGCGGCGGTCGGGCCGAACTTCATCGCTTCATAGACCTGGTGCAGCACGGCATCGTCCACGTGGCGGTCCTGCCACACGTTGTGGGTGCGGGCTTCGGTAAACAGCTGCGCCAGCGCGGCTTGGTCGATCTGGGACATGTGCTCCTTCCTGGTCAGGATTGGTGAGAAGACGCGATTGTACCGAACGGTGTCAGCGTGCCGCGACAGCACCTTTGAGCAAGCCGTTCAATTCTCTTGCACGTTGGCCCGGGCTGGCACGGGCGCATTCGCGCGGCGCGTGAGCCACAGCACGCCGGCGAGGATCAGCCCGCCGCCGACGGCCTGCGCCGGGCCGATATGCTCGCCCAGCAGCACGGCGGCCAGCAGCACGGTCACCACCGGTTCCAGCGTCGACAGCATCGACGCCTGCGCCGCACCCAGCCGCTGCAGGCCGGCAAAGAAGGTCAGGATCGCCAACACCGTCGACAGCAGCGCGATGCCCACCATCGCCAGCCAGCCGCCGGCGGTGGCCGGGAACTGCGGCGGCGCGCCCGCGCCCAGGCGCAGCAAGCCGACCACGCCGTAAACCAGTGCGGCCGCGGTGCAGATCACCGTGGTGGTGGCGATGGGGTTGACGCTGGCGGTCACGCGCGCGCCGACGATGATGTAGACGGAATAAATCACCGCCGCCGCCAGGCCCAGTGCAATGCCCAGCGGCGAGCCCTCGCCGCCGCCCACGGTCAGGCCGGCACCGACCGAGCACAGCACCAGCGCGATCACCGCCGCCGTAGTCAGCCGCTCCTTCAGGAAGATGGCCGCCAGGATCGTCACGAACAGCGGATACAGGTACAGCAGCAGTGCCACCAGGCTGGCCTGTGCATGGTTGAGCGCGCTGAAGAAGCAGAACGACTGCCCCACATAGCCGATGCCGCCCATCGCCGCGAGCGCCAGCACGCGGCGCCATGGCGGCAGGCCGATGCCGCGCGCGCGCATCACCCACGCCAGCGCCACGGCCGCCAGCACGAAGCGCACGAACAGCAGGCCGTAGACATCCGCGCCGGCCGCGTAGGCAAAGCGCGCAAAGATCGCCATGGCCCCGAAGGCGCTGGCCGACAACGCGATCAGCAGCACGCCAGCGAGTTTGTTGCGGGCGTGGTCGGCGGCGGTGGAAGCGGTCATCGGGGGGGGGGCGGGAGTCGGCGATGCTGCATTCTACTTGGCGCGGCGGGGCACGCCAGCGAGGGCCGCAGCCCTCGTTTACAATGGCGCCACCATGTTCAATCCCTCACGAGAAGAAGTCCGCCGGTTCTTCTGCGATGCCTGGCAGAAGCAGATTGCAGGCGGCGTGCTGACCCCGCTGGAAGCCATCGCCGTCGACTGGATCGGCGAGCATCCCGAGTACCAGGACCTGCTGCGCGACACCGAAGGCGCGCTGGCGCAGGACTACACCCCGGAGCACGGCCAGGCCAATCCCTTCCTGCATCTGGCCATGCACCTGTCGATTTCCGAGCAGGTCTCGGTCGACCAGCCGCGCGGCATCCGCCAGGCCTACGAGACGCTGGCGCGCCGCCTGGACTCGCCGCACGAAGCGCAGCACCAGGTGATGGAATGCCTCGGAGAAATGCTGTGGCAGGCGCAGCGCACCGGCCAGCCCCCCGACGGCGACCACTACGTCGACTGCATCAAGCGCCGCGCCAACCGCTAAGGTACGCGCCAAGTGCAGCGTACATTTCGTCACAACCCTCGGACGGGTGCGTGGTAGGCTTTGCGGGTCAGTATTTTCCCTAGCCGCGTTGCCGTCACATGGTTGCGCGGTGCCCGCAAGCCATGTCCCGCATTGCCCCTCCTCCCCGCCG
Source organism: Ralstonia pickettii DTP0602 (assembly GCA_000471925.1). Lineage (NCBI taxonomy): Bacteria > Pseudomonadati > Pseudomonadota > Betaproteobacteria > Burkholderiales > Burkholderiaceae > Ralstonia > Ralstonia pickettii. The sequence goes on along the minus strand of CP006667.1, from coordinate 1,132,683 downwards.
GCGCCGGCTGGCGCTCGCCGGCCGCGCCCTTGCCCCGATCTACCTGTCGCTGATGCTGGCCTGGCCGCTGGCCGGCCACGCCGGCGTGGCGCTGCTGCAACCGCCGCGCGTGATCGACGGTAACAAGCCGCTGACGCTGACGCTGGTGGTCAGCGCCGACGACGCCACGCGCCGCTACCGTATCCCCGACACGCTGGAGGTGACCGCTTCCGGCGACCTGCAGGCGCCGGTACGTCTGGTGCTATGGCGCGAGGTGTCGGGCCCGGCCGTGGTCAACCTGCGCCGCGGCGAGCACCGAGCGATCCGCTACACGGTGGCATTGCCGCCGGCCCTGCGCGGCCAGGTGCGGCTGGACGCAACCGGCATCGACGCCGCTCCCGTAACGGTAACGCTGAACCGCCTGCCGCAGCCCGGCGAGTCGACCACGGCAACCCCGCCGGTCGCCGCCAAGCCGCCGGCGCCGCCCGCCGATACAACCGATGCCGCGCCCGTGCCGGTGACCCCGGTCACTACCGCCAGCGCCGCCGCCCCCGCACCGGCCGACCTGCGCGACAGCGCACGCCTGTCGTTCCACGATCCGATGTACTTGATGGTCGGCGGGCATGGCGGCGCCAACGCCAAGTTCCAGCTCAGCTTCAAGTACCGCATCTTCGAAGGCGAGGACCCCGCGTCGAAAAGCCTGTTCGACAACCTCTACGTGGGCTACACCCAGTTCTCGATATGGGATCTGTCCGAGAAGTCCAAGCCGTTCCGCGATACCAACTACAAGCCCAGCCTGTTCTATTACCTGTCCGATACCGGCGTGCGCAACAGCGTGATCAGCCGGCTGTCGCTGGCCACCGGCTTTGAGCATGAATCCAACGGCCGCGACGGCGACGAATCGCGCAGCATCAACACGGTCTTCGTCAAGCCGACCTTCTACTTTGGCGACCAGAACGACTGGCACTGGCGCGTCGCACCCAAGGTCTACGCCTACGTGGAAAAGTCGGAGAACCCCGATATCGCCTACTACCGCGGCTACATGGACCTGGGCATCGCCTACGGGCGGCCGGATTCGTGGGAGTTCTCGGCGACCCTGCGCAAGGGCACGCGCAAGTGGTACGGCAGCGTCGACGCGCAGGTCAGCTACCCGATGGCGCGGCTGCTGCCCGGCACCGCCGGGTACCTGGTGGCGGGCTACTTCGTTGGCTACGGGGAGAGCCTGCTCGACTACAACCACAAGCTGCCCTGGCAGTTCCGCATCGGCTACGCGCTGTCACGCTGACGGCGCTAGCCCGACTCAGCCCGCCAGCGGCTTGCCGCTCGCCTTCAGCCGCGCATTGCCGACCGCGGCGGCAAACTGGCCGTGGCCGTGCCAGCCGGTGGCGCGGCCCAGTTTTTTGCCATTCTGGAAGAACATGAAGACCGGGATCCCGTGCAGCCCGAAGCGGCGGCCCAGTTCCGGGTACGTATAGACATTGGCGTGCAGCCAGTGCAGTTCGAGCGCTCGGATCGGCTCGGGATTGGCGAGCATGGCCTTCTTGGCCATCTCGCAGTTGAAGCAGTCCACGCCCCAGAAGAACACGCACACCAGCGCATCGCCGGCGCCGGCAATGGCGGCGTCGATGGTCTTGTCATCGACCTGCCGCATGCCGAAGGCATCGAAGGCGCGGTGGTCGAGATGGGGGGCCTGGGACGATTCCTGTTCCATACTCACGGTTGGCTCCGAAAAGACAAACGCCCGGGCCAGTCGGCACCGGGCGCTGCATCAGGGTACAGGGTCAGGACACACAGCGCAGTCGCGCAGCCGCCCTGCCCGGCTTACTTGGGTGCCGCCACCGTCACCAGCGCCGGCCGCAGCACGCGGTCGGCAATCGTGTAACCGCGCTGCAGCACGGCAACCACGGTGTTCGGTTCCTGGTCGGCCGGCACCATCGAGATGGCCTGGTGGCGGTGCGGGTCGAATTTCTCGCCCACCGGGTTCAGTTCCACGATCTTGCCGCGCTCGAACGCCGCCGCCAGTTGGCGCGCGGTCAGCTCGACCCCTTCGCGCAGCTTGGCGATATCGCCCGAGCCGTCGGCCAGCGCGGCCTGCAGGCTGTCCATCACCGGCAGCAGGTTGTCGGCGAAGTTCTCGATCGCGAACTTGTGCGCCTTGGAAATATCTTCCTGCCCGCGGCGGCGGATGTTCTCGCCGTCGGCAACGGCGCGCATGTACAGGTCATAGTTCTCGCGTGCCTTGGCTTCGAGGGCGGCCAGCTGGGCCGCCACATCCTCCACGGCAGCGGTTTCCGGCGCGGCGGTCTCCTGGCCTGCGGTCGCGGCGCTGGCCGCCTCATCGCCCGCGGGCGTAGGCGTCTGGGTGGATGGCGTCTGCTTCTGGTCTTCCATGTCGATCCGTATCAATACATTGTCGCGGCCGGCCGATGGCGCGGCCCCGGGTGGTAAATCGGCGTGTGTTGCGTGCAGTTGGTGGCAAGGCGCCGGTTTTCAAGAGTGGCGCCAGCGAGACGCGGAAACACACCGTTACAAAGCGTTGGCCTGTGCAATAGACGCCTTATTGCTTTGCTGCACCGCACTCACTAAGATTCTCATTAAGAAAAATGACAAAAATGTCGGGGGCCCAGGAGATGGTTCACATTTGTGCCTCTTCGGAAAATTTGGCCATGCATAAGCTGCCTGTGGTGACGCTGTGCCTCGTGGCCGCATTAGCGGTCATGACCACCTTTATCTGCCTCTCCGGCGCGTTCACGCCGCGCGATACGGAGTATGGCAGTGGCAAGGCGGTGTTCAAGCATTACATCGTTCCTATCGTCAGTCAGGAAGTCACGCAGGAATAGTCGGCCGGGACCAACAGCCTCCTGTCCGACACCCTTCCGCTGCGCGGCGGCACCGGCGCTATGCCGGTGCCGCCGCGTTGTCATTTCATCCCTTGAAGTCGTCGATGCGGCGGCGGTCGCGCTTGGTCGGACGGCCCTGGATCTGCGCGGACGGCTCCGGCTGCAGGCGCCGGCGTTCGGCATCGGCCTGCCGGCGCGCCTGGCTCTCTGTGCTTTCCTCGTACAGTGTCTGCGCCACCGGCGCCGGGCCGCGCGCCGGGGCAATGCCCTTGACCGCTAGTTCCCAGCGCTGCTGGTGCGCTTCCAGCACGACCTTGTCGCCCGGCTTCACCTCGCGCGAATTCTTGCACGGCTGGCCGTTGACAGTCACCTTGCCACGCTCCACCGCTTCGGCCGCCAGCGAACGCGTCTTGAAAAAGCGCGCGCACCACAGCCACTTGTCGATGCGCTGGCGCGCATCTGCCTCAAAATCCACATTCATGCCGCCGCTCCCCGGGTCTGCGCGCGCGAGCGCCGCGCTTCCAGTTCGTGCGGGTGCGGCGTGGCCAGTGGCCAGCCCTGCAGGTGCTGCAGCGCGATCTCCGCCATCGCCGCCACCCACGGTGCCGAATCATTCATGCACGCGATGAAGTGGAAGTCCTTGCCGCCCGCGACCTTGAATTCAGTCTGCCCTTCCATGGCGATCTCTTCCAGCGTCTCGATGCAATCGGCAGGGAAGCCGGGGCAGAACACGTCGACCCGGCCGGCGCCGACCTTGCCCAGCTCGGCCAGCGTCGGGGCCGTGTACGGCTGCAGCCATTCCGCCTTACCGAAACGAGACTGGAACGTCACCTGGTATTGTCCCGGCTGCAGGTCCAGCGCCTCGCCCAGCAAGCGGCCGGTCTTCAGGCACTCGCAGTGGTACGGGTCGCCCAGCTCCAGCGTGCGCCGCGGCACGCCGTGGAACGACAGGATCAGCTTGTCGCCGTGGGCGAAGTCCGGCATGCCGTGCCGGGCCCAGTAGGCGCCGACCTGCTGGTGCAGTGCCGAAATATAGGCCGGGTGGTCATGGAAATGCTTGACCAGCCGCAACTCGGGCTGGTTGCGCCACTGGCCGAGCACGCGGAACACCTCGTCGAACGCGGTCGCCGTGGTGGTGCCCGAGTATTGCGGGTACATCGGCAGCACCAGCACCTGCTCGCAGCCCTGGCGGCGCAGCGCCTCCAGCACCGACGCGATCGACGGGTTGCCGTAGCGCATCGCGCAGGCCACCGTCACCTCATGGCCGTTCTGGTTCAGCAGCCGCTGCAGCGCATGCGCCTGCCGCTCGCTGTAGACCAGCAGCGGCGAGCCCGTCATATGCGCCTCGCGCAGCCAGATCGATTCGTACTTGAGCGCCGAGGCGCGCGAACGCAGCGGCAGGATCACACCGTGCAGCAGCGGCAGCCAGGCCGCGCGCGGGATCTCCACCACGCGCGGGTCGGACAGGAACTCCTTCAGGTAGCGCCCCACCGCCTTGGGCGTGGGCGCGTCGGGGGTGCCCAGGTTGACCAGCAGGATCGCCGTGCGTGGCGCCTGGCCGTGCTGGTAGGCCGGTTCGGGAGAAAACGTCATGTCGCTTCCGGGTTGGCGCGGCGAGCGCAGATAACGAGCGCTCGCAACACGCTTCGGCAATATTTGCCGCGCTCGGTAGGAATGGGGCAGCTTTTGAGACCGGCCAGCCGTGTCACTGGTTCTGGCTCAGCGCGCTGGACAGCAGCCGCGCGGTGATGTCGACGATGGGGATCACGCGCTCGTAGGCCATGCGCGTGGGGCCGATCACGCCCAGCGTGCCGACGATCTGCCCGTCGACTTCGTACGGCGCGGTGATGACCGCCATGTCTTCCAGTGGCACCAGCCGGCTCTCGCCGCCGATGAAGATCTGCACGCCCTGGGCGTGGCTGGACACGTCCAGCAGCTGCAGCAGGCTGGTCTTGTGCTCGAACACGTCGAACAGCCGGCGCAGCTTGTCCATGCTGGAGGCCAGGTCTTCCACTTCCAGCAGCTTGCGCTCGCCGCTGATATAGACGTGGTCGTCCTCCTCGTCCTCGACGGTGCTGCCGGCCTCGACCGCCGCCTGCATCAGCTGCGACATGTCGCGGCGCAGGTCGCGCAGTTCCACGCGCAGGTGGTCGCGAACCGAGTCGAAGCTCATGCCGGCGTAATGCGAGTTGAAGTAGTTGGCCGCCTCGATCAGTTGCGCCGGCGTATAAGCCAGTTCGGTCTGGATGATGCGGTTCTGGACGTCGCCTTCAGGGCTGACGATGATCAGCAGGATGCGCTTTTCCGACAGCCGCATGAATTCGATCTGCCGGAACGCCTGCGCGCGCCGCGGCGTCATCACCACGCCGGCAAAGTGCGACAGGTTGGACAGCGTGCGCGCCGCCATGGTGATCATCCGCTGCGGGCCCAGCTGCTGGCCGCCGAGCTGGTCCTGGATCTGGCCGGTCAGCTCGGCCAGGTCGGCGTTGCGCTCGAGCGGCTTGGCCGTCAGCATGGAATCAACGAACAGCCGGTAGCCGCGCGGCGTCGGGATACGGCCAGCCGAGGTGTGCGGGCTGGAGATAAAGCCCATCTCCTCCAGGTCGGACATCACATTGCGGATCGTCGCCGGCGACAGGTCCAGCCCCGAGTACTTGGACAGGGTGCGGGAACCGACCGGCTGACCTTCCGCGATGTAGCGCTCGATCAGGGTCTTGAGCAGCGTTTTGGAACGTTCATCCATGATGTCCCGATTTTACGCAAGTTTTGGACCTTCCGGCGCCCGGCCTCGCCCGGCGCCGGGTTCCGCACCCGGCATGCTGACAACGGTTACGGCGGTATGGTCTAATCCCGGCATGTCCGCCCCCCCCAAAGACAGCGCGTTGCGCACTCCGTTCAAGACCGTCGCCCTGGTGGGCCGGTATTCCACCGCCGGCATCGAAGGGCCGCTGGAGGAGATCGCCTCTTATATCCTGCGCAACGGCCAGGATGTGGTGTTCGAGCGCGAGACCGCGCTGGCCACCGGGCTGACCGGCTACCCGGCCCTCTCCGCCGAGGAGATCGCCGAACAGGCCGATGTCGCCGTGGTCCTGGGCGGCGACGGCACCCTGCTGGGCCTGGCGCGCCAGCTGGCCGGCCACGACGTGCCGCTGATCGGCGTCAACCACGGGCGGCTCGGCTTCATGACCGATATCGCGTTGGAAGACGCGCATACGGTATTGCCCGACATGCTCGACGGCCGCTACGAGGCCGAGACCCGGCTGCTGCTGGAATCGCGCGTGGTGCGCGACGACATGGATATCTTTTCCGCGCTGGCGCTGAACGATGTGGTGGTGAACCGCTCGGGCATCTCCGGCATGGTCGAGCTGGCGGTGTCGGTGGACGGCTTTTTCATGTACAACCAGCGCTCGGACGGCCTGATCGTGTCGACCGCCACCGGCTCGACCGCGTACGCGCTGTCCGCCGGCGGCCCGATCCTGCATCCTACGCTGTCCGGCGTGGTGCTGGTGCCGATCGCCCCGCACGCGCTCTCGAACCGCCCGATCGTGCTGCCGCACGACGCCGAGGTCACCATCGAAGTGGCCAGCGCGCGCGACGCGAGCGTCAACTTCGACATGCAGTCGCTGACCTCGCTGCTGCCGGGCGACCGCATTGTAGTGCGGCGCTCGGAGAAGCACATCAACCTGCTGCACCCGGTCGGCTACAACTACTACGCCACGCTGCGCAAGAAGCTGCACTGGCACGAGTATCCGTCCGAAGACAACCGCCTCTGAGCCGCCCCCCAGCCCGAGCCCGACCCACCGGACCGACACCCCCTCACGCCACGATGCTGCGCAGCCTGTCCATCCGCGATTTCGTCATCGTCGACACGCTCGACCTGGATTTCACGTCCGGCTTCACCGTCTTCACCGGCGAAACCGGCGCCGGCAAGTCCATCCTGATCGATGCCCTGGCCCTGGTGCTGGGCGAGCGCGCCGATGCCGGCGTGGTGCGCGAAGGCGCCCCGCGCGCCAGCGTCAGCGCCACCTTCTCGACCCACCCGGCGCTGGACGCCTGGCTGGCCGAGCGCGAACTCAACGGCGACGCGGAAGACGGCGTGCATAGCGTGCTGCTGCGCCGCACCGTCGATGCCGGCGGCCGCAGCAAAGCCTTTATCAATGGCGCCGCCGCCACGCTGGCGCAGCTGCGCGAAGTCGGCGATCAGCTGGTCGACATCCACGGCCAGCACGCGCACCAGCTGCTGCTGCGCCCCGACGCCCAGCGCCTGCTGTTCGACGCCCATGCCGGGCTGACCCAGCAGGCCGGCGCCGTGGCCGAGGCCTGGCGCGCGTGGCGTGCCTGCGTGCGCCAGCGCGAGGCGGTCGAGCACCAGTCGCGCGAGATGCAGCTCGAGCGCGAGCGGCTGGAATGGCAGGTGGGCGAGCTGGACAAGCTCAACCCGCAGCCGGGCGAATGGGAAGAGATCCAGTCCGAGTACAACCGACTCTCGCACGCCGCCGGCCTGATCGACGGCAGCCGCGCCGCGCTGGATGCGCTGTCCGAGGCCGACGGCTCGGTGCTGTCGGCGCTGAACACCATCGTGCACAGGCTGCAGCAGCTGGCCGATCTCGACCCGGCGCTGCGCGACGTGCTGGCCGCGCTCGAACCCGCCCAGATGCAGGCCGAGGAAGCCGCACACTCGCTGACGCGCTATGTCGACCGGCTCGAACTCGACCCCGAGCGGCTGCAGGCGGTGGAAGAGCGGATGCAGGCTTTGCACGCCACCGCGCGCAAGTACCGCCTGCCGCCGGAACAACTGCCCGACGAACTGACCGCACGCCGCCAGCAGCTCGACGACCTGCAGGCCGCCCAGGACCTGAACAAGGTGATGGCGCGCGAGGCCGCGGCCAAGGCCGCCTACCTGACCTTGGCGCAACACCTGAGCCACGCCCGCCGGCAGGCGGCGCAGGCGCTGTCGGCCGCGGTCACCGAGGCCATGCAGGGACTGTCGATGGCCGGCGGCAGCTTTGTGGCCGCGCTGAACGCGCTCGAGGAAGGCCAGAGCTACGGGCTCGAGCAGGTCGAGTTCCTGGTTGCCGGCCATGCCGGCGTCAGCGCGCGGCCGCTGGCCCGGGTGGCTTCCGGCGGCGAACTGGCGCGGATCAGCCTGGCGATCTCGGTGATCACCAGCGAAGCCTCGCCCACGCCCACGCTGATCTTCGACGAGGTCGACACCGGCATCGGCGGCGCGGTCGCGGAGGTGGTCGGCCGGCGCCTGCAGGAGCTGGGCCGCGCGCGCCAGGTGCTGTGTGTGACCCACTTGCCCCAAGTCGCCGCGCAGGCCGGCACGCACCTGCTGGTCAGCAAGGAAACCACCGGGGCAGGCGACGGCTCGGTCACACGCTCGCGCATCCGCGTGCTCGATCCCGCCGGCCGCGTGGTCGAGACTGCCCGCATGCTGGGCGGCGCCACCGTCACCGCGACCACGCTGCAGCATGCCGAGGAAATGCTTGCGCAAGGCATGGCCGAGGCACCAGCCAGCCAGTCGGCGCGCAGCGCGGGCGCCAAGGAAGGCCGGCGCGGCCGCCGCGCCGCAGGCTGATCTCCCCGCTGCCCGCCCATGGCCGCCCACTGCGGCGGCCGCCCACCCGATACTGACAGGAGCTTCACCATGACCCGCCAAGCGCCGCAAGCCGGCTTCCTGCATCGCCCCCGGGCATCCCTGCGCGCCGTTCTGGCGATCGCCACCGCCGCCTCGGCGGCACTGCTGGCGCTGTCCGGCTGCCAGGCCCAGTCCAAGGCCTACGCCCCGCCGCCGGGCAGCATCAGCGACGACCGCTCGCTCGGCGACATCATGGTCCGCTTCAAGCCGCCCGCGGTGAATCTGTCAGAAGATGCCGGCAAGCTGCTGGCCGAGATCAAGGGGCCGATCCGCTTCGTGGTCAAGCGCCCGATGTCGGACGGTGTCTGGCTGGTGACGGCAATCTCGCCGTCGGCGGAGGCGACCATCGACCAGGCCGTCGACACCCTGCGCGCCACGCCGCGCATCGACACCGCCGAGCCCGACCGCCTGATCAAGCCCAACCGGAATATGCCCACCAGCTGGGACATGCCGCAAAGCTGACGGCGCTCCGGCGCTGTCCGGAAGAGACGAGTTCTAAGCCCTCGGTAGCCCTTGCGCTATCGGCCAGGATCGTATTCGCTACATAGCATGCCCCGCACCGTCCCCGCCGGCCGGCGCCCCAGGAGGAACACATGCCGCAATCCAACGCGCAGCCCGTCTTCCGCCGATGCTCGCCGGCCCGCCGCTGGCGGGTAACCCTCCTCACCGCAGCCGCGATTTGCGGCGCGGTGCCGGCGACCGGGGCGCTTGCCGCGCCGGGCGCCCAGGCCTACACCGGCCATATCATCGTGCGCTGGCGCGATGGCTCCACCTCCGTCACCGACCCTGCCACCGCCGGCAAGAACCCGGCCTCGGCAGCGACGGGCGAGCCCAAGGACAACCTGCAGCAACTGCGCGAGCGCACCGGCATCGCGGCCACGCTGCGCCGCCCGATGGGCGGCAACCTGCAGCTGCTGCAGGTCCCGGCCGAACTCGCCGCCGACCCCGAAGCGGCCGCGGCGCGGCTGCGCCAGGACCCACGCGTGGCCGACGCCGTGCCCGACCGCTGGCTGCGGCTGCACGACACCCTGCCCGACGACCCTGAGTTCCGCGTCAACCAGCCCTATCTGATGGGCACCGGCACTGCGGTCGGCGGCGTCAACCTGCCGCGCGCCTGGGACCGCACGCGCGGCAGCAGCGGCGTGGTGATCGCGGTGGTCGATACCGGCGTGCTGCCCCACCCCGACCTGGCGGGACGGCTGCTGCCGGGCTATGACTTCATCAGCAGCACCACCATCTCCAATGACGACAACGGCCGTGACAGCGACGCCACCGATGCGGGCGACAACGTGCCGGTGGGCTTCACCTGCCCCGGCAGCTCCACGGCGGAACAGGAGGCTACGCCAAACAGCTGGCACGGCACGCGCGTGGCGGGCGTGCTGGGGGCGCTCACCAACAACGCCCAGGACATCGCCGGCGTCGACTGGAATGCGCGCATTCTGCCGGTGCGCGTATCGGGGCGCTGCGGCGCGCTGCTGTCCGATACCGTCGACGCCTTACGCTGGGCCGGTGGCCTGCCGGTGCCCGACGTGCCGGCCAACCCGACGCCCGCGCGCGTGGTCAATATCAGCCTGGGTGGCGGCACCTGCAGCAGCATCGAGCAGCAGGCCGTCAACGACCTGAACGCGCGCGGCGTGGTGGTGGTGGCCGCGGCGGGCAACAACCGCGGCGCGGTGGAAGCGCCGGCCGATTGCAGCGGCGTGATCGCCGTTACCGCGCATGCCAACGACGGCGAGAACGCCACCTATGCCAACATCGGCGCGCAGGTCGCCATCAGTGCGCCCGGCGGCGGCTGCGGCAATTCGCGCGTGCAGAACGGGCAGTGCACGGTGACGCCGTCGGTGATCCGCACGCTGAGCAACCTCGGGCAGACCTCGCTGGGCGCGTACACGGTGTCGTCGTCGCAGGGCACCAGCTTTGCGGCGCCGATGGTGTCGGGCGTGGTGGCGATGATGTTTGCGGTGAACGGGGCGCTGACCCCGGCGCAGGTGACCACGGCGCTGAAAGCTTCGGCGCGGCCGCACCCGTCCGGCACCTTCTGCACCACCAACCCCGGTGTGTGCGGCGCGGGGCTGCTCGATGCCGACGGGGCCCTGGTGGCGGCGGGGGCGGCACCGGCCGCCGCAGTGGCGCCGGCGCCCTCATCCGGCGGCGGCGGCGGCGCGATGCCGGTCTGGGGTGCGTTGCTGCTGACGTTATCCGGCCTGCTGGCCTTTACGCTGCGGCGGCGTGCCTGAATTCTGAAGCGTGGCGCGCGGGCGCTGCCGGTCAGGCGTCGCCCGCGCCTGCCGCCGGCCGCCGCGCCAGCCACCACTCCTGCAACACCCAGCACAGCAACCCGGCCACGGCGCCCGCCGCATGCGCGGCGCGCACCACGCCGAAACCCAGCGCCGGCTCGAACACCACCGGCGCCAGCCACGACTGTTCCAGCCAGACCTTGACCAGCACGCCCAGGCACAGCAGCACGCCCAGCGCGCGTGAGAAGCCCGGCGCGCGCAGCAGCGCCAGCGCGCCCCACACGGCCAGCCCGTGCAGCGCACCGGACAGCCCGCCATACCAGCCGATCGCCGGCACGCGCAGCAGCACGGCTTGCACCGCGATGCCGCAGGCGATCAGCACCAGCAGCATCGCGCGCGCCCGCGCGACGCGACCCGCGAGCGCCAGCAGGCCGGTGGCCGCGAGCGCGTCGGCCAGCCAATGGCGCCAGCCCAGGTGCACCCACATGGCGCTCGCCAGCCGCCACCACTGGCCCTCCATCCGCACCGCGTCGCGCAGGTAAAGACCGTGCGCATGCCACCACGGCACGAAGGTGAACCAGGCCGACAGCGCCCACACCAGCGCGATCGCGGCCAGCAAACCCGGCCACGATGCGCCGGCGGGCGCGGGCGCGGGCCGGCCTGCCGCGCTCTCAGTCCTCACCGAACACGGCCCGCCACAGCGCGCGCACCTGCGCGGTCTGCGGCGCCACCGAGGCCGGCGCCACGCGCGCGTGCGCCTGACCGTCGAGCCGCAACTGGTGCTGGCGCGCGCGGAACAGCCGGTAGGCATCGCCCACCGCCAGCGCCAGCGTGGCATCGATCAGCCCCAGTTCGCCGGCCTCGCGCAGCAGCGCGATATTGCCGGCGTTGCGGGTCAGCTGCGGATGGGCGCGGCTGTGCAGCAGCACCAGGTACTGCACCGTGAACTCGATATCGACCATGCCGCCGCGGTCGTGCTTCAGGTCGAACAGGCCGGTCGGGTTGGGATGGCCCTCGGCCACCTTGCGGCGCATCTGCACGATCTCGTTGCGCAGCGCGGCGGCGTCGCGCTGCTGGCACAGCACCTCGCCGCGCAGCGCCTCGAAGCGGTCGCCGATGACGGCGTCGCCGGCGCAGTAGCGCGCGCGCGTGAGCGCCTGGTGCTCCCACACCCATGCGGTGTTGTCGCCCTCGCGCAGCTGGTAGCGGCGGAAGGCGTCGAAGCTGGTCACCAGCAGGCCCGCGGCGCCGTTGGGGCGCAGCCGCGTGTCGACGTCGAACAGCGCGCCGGCCGCGGTATGGCTGGTCAGCCAGGTGATCAGCCGGCGCGCGTAGGTGGCGTAGACATCGGGCGCGCGCTCGTGCTCGTCGTCATAGAGGAAGATGATGTCGAGGTCCGAGGCGTAGCCCAGTTCCTTGCCACCCAGCCGGCCGTAGGCGATCACCGCAAAGCGCGGCGTGTCGCGGTGGCGCGTGGCGAGCTGGCGCCAGACCGTCTCCAGCGTGGCCTCGAGCATGGCGTCGGCCAGGTCGGACAGGCGGTCGGCCACCTGCTCCACCGTCAGCATGCCCTGCAGGTCCTGCAGCAGCACGCGGAAGGTCTCGGCATGATGCTCGCGCCGCAGGATATCCATCTGGTGCTCGACCTGGCCCTCGGCGGCGAGCAGCCGTTCGTGCAGCCGCTTGCGGAACGCGGCCCAGTCCGGCGGGCCGGCGAGCGCGTCGCTGTCGAGCAGCTCGTCGAGCAGCTGCGGATGACGCGTCAGGTAGGCCGCGGCCCAGCGCGAGGCATGCAGCGTCTGCGCGACGCGGTCCATCGCCTGCGGGTACTCGGACAGCAGGGACAGGTACGAGGCGCGGCGGCTGATCGCTTCCAGGAAGTCGATAAAGCGGGCGATGGTGCTGTCGGCGTCTTCCTGGCGCGCGGCCAGGTCGAGCGCGCGATTCACCAGCTGGTCGAAGCGCGCGCGGCTGGACTCGGACAGCGCGCGGTAGCGCAGCGACGTCGCGATCGCGCGCAGGCGGTCAAGCAGTCCGGTGCAGTCGGTGAAGCCGGCGACCTGCAGGCGATTGCAGGGCGCCGCGACATCGTCGCAGGCTGCGTCGTCCTGTTCCTGTTCCGGATTGTCCTGCGCTTGTGCGGCGTTATCGTCGAACACGATGCCCGGCCAGAGCGCTTCGCAGGGGGCGGCATCGGGATCCGAGAAGGTCGCCTCGAACTGCTGCGCCACCGGCTCCTGCAGCGCCGCCAGGCGCGCCAGCAGTGCCTGCCAGTCGGCGCAACCCATCATCCGCGCCACCGCCAGCTGCTCGTCGGGCGACGTCGGCAGATGGTGGGTCTGGGCGTCGTCGCGGTACTGCAGCCGGTGTTCGAGCTGGCGCAGGAAGCGGTAGGCATCGCCGAGCTGCTCGGCCTGGCCGGCGGGCAGCAGGCCGCGCTCGACCGCGACCGCGAGCACTTCCAGCGTCGGCCGCACGCGCAGCGCCGGGTCCTGGCCGCCGCGGATCAGCTGGAACACCTGCGCCATGAACTCGATCTCGCGGATGCCTCCGCGGCCCAGCTTGATATTGAACGAGCGCTGGTTGACGCCGTGCCCGGCCAGCCCGCCGCTGCGCTTGGCGGCTTCGCTGCGGATCTGCGCGTGCAGCGAGCGGATCGCCGCGATCACGCCGTAGTCCAGGTAGCGGCGAAACACGAACGGCATGGTCAGCCGCGCCAGCAGGCTGGCGGTGCGCTGCGCGTGCGGCGTGTCCAGTGCCGACACTACGCGGCCCTTGATCCAGGCATAGCGTTCCCACTCGCGGCCCTGCACCACCAGGTATTCCTCCAGCATGCCCAGGCTGCACGCCAGCGGGCCGGCGTCACCGTTGGGGCGCAGGCGCATGTCGACGCGGAACACATAGCCGTCGCCGGTCACGTCGGCGAGCAGGTTGATCAGCCGGCGTCCCAGCCTGATGAAGTACTCGTGGTTGGACAGGCTGCGCGAACCGCCCTGGGTCTCGCCGTCCTCGTCATAGAGGAAGATCAGGTCGATATCGGACGATACGTTCAGCTCGCGCCCGCCGAGCTTGCCCATGCCGACCACCACCAGTTCCTGCACCTCGCCGCTGTGGGCGCCGACCGGGCGGCCGAAGGTGGCGGCCAGGTCGTCGCCCAGCATCGTCAGGCCATGCTGGATCACCAGCTCGGCCAGGTCGGTCATGGCGCCGGTGACTTCGCCCAGCGTGGCCAGGCCGCGCAGATCGCGCTCGATCACCACGCACATGACCTCGGCGCGCAGGCGGCGCAGCGCCCGCTTGGCGGCCTCTTCGGCATCGGCCGAGGGCTCGTGCAGCGCTTGCAGGCGCGCCTGCATCCAGGCGCGCGTCAGCGGCTGCGTGGCGGCATCGGCGAGGATGGCGGGCAGGTCCGCGCGGGCCTGGACGATGCGGCGCGCGTAATGCGAATACGCAGCCGAGTACAATGCGTGGCCGCCGACCTGGCCGCCGCCGTCGGCTGGCTCGGGCCCCTGCGCCGCCGTGGTGGCAAAGGCGCCGGTGGCCATGGTGCCGGGGCCCTGCCCCGCAGGTGCCGGTGTGGCGAGCGCGCCATGTTGGTCGGTGGCGCCGCCGGCGGCGGAACTCGTCGGGTCAGAGGCAGTCATTCCAGTATTTGAAATGCGAGAAAAGGTGCGGCCAGCGCCGGTGTCATCCTGCAAGCGCATCAGGCGCGCCATCGTAGTGAACGCTGCACGCCACGTGCGCAGGCTTGGCCCGCGCGACCTACGCATTCTTGTTTTAGCCGGCCGGGCACCAGATTGGAGAGCGGCTAGTATTGTCGGATAATCTGCGCATGTCCAGCCGTGCCCCACAACCCGCTGACGGTTCTCCCCCCAATAGCGGCGCGGGTGGGCACGAGGCCGCCGCTACGCTGGCCTCGTCCTCCTCACATCCTGCGGCTTCCCCTCAGATCGATGCCCCCGGCGCCCCGCGCAAGGCGTCCGCCTTTGCGCGCGCCGGCGGACTGGCCCGCGCGGGCGTGCAGGCCGGCCTGCGCGCGACGGCCGCCGCCGTGCGCCATCCGTGCTGGCGCGGGCTGGGCCGCGCGCTGGTGCGCCTGGCGCTGGTGCTGGCTGTGCTGGCGCTGGTGGTGGGCCTGCTGGTCCGCTTCGTGCTGTGGCCGCAGGCATCGACCGCGCGCCAGTGGCTGGAAGAGCGCGCCTCGGCGGCGCTGTCGGCACAGGTCAGCATCGGCACGCTCGATACCTACTGGGACGGCTGGCATCCCGCCTTCCGCGCGGGGGACTTGCGCGCCGTGGACGCCCAGCGCCGCGTGCTGCTCGCCTCCGCCACGCTCGACGGCAAGCTGGCGTGGCGCTCGCTGTTCAGCATGAACTTGCAGTTCGTCACGCTCAGCGCCACCGGCACCGACGTGCTGGTACGCCGCACGCCCGAAGGCCGGCTGCTGGTCGGCGGCATGCTGGTGGACGCGACCGGCGGCCAGCAGGACGACGACCGCTTCCTGGGCTGGCTGACGTCGCAGGGCCGGGTCTCACTGTCGGGCGGCAAGCTGCGCTGGCTCGACGAAAAGGCAAAGCTGCCGCAGCTCGACGTGGGCGAGATCCGCCTCGACGCCCGCCGCGTTGGCGCGCGCCATGCGGTGACGCTGGAAGCGCGCTCTCCGGCGCTGGGCCCGCGCCCGCTGGTGGTGCAGTCCACCTTCCGCAACGACTACCTGCACAGCGCCGGCAACTGGCGCTACTGGACCGGCCAGGCCACCTGGGACCTCGGCCAGCTGCAGCTGCCGGTGCTGCAGCGCTACCTGGCGATGTTCGAGCGCGTCGCCAGCGGCACCTTCAGCACCGACGGCAGCATCGAATTCCGCGAGGGCCGCATCGTGCGCAGCCAGACCCGGCTGCGCGCCAGCGGCGTCGACCTGCAGCTGGCCGGCGCCACCGCGCCGCTGCGGCTGGCCAACGCGCAGGCCTTCCTGCTGCACCGCACCGAGCGAGACGGCAGTAACCTGCTGACCGTCGACACGCTGCTATGGCAGCCGGCCGAGGGCGACGGGCAGGCCGCTGCCGGCGACAGCACCTGGCGCGAAGGCATGCGCAAGGTCACCCTGGGCTGGGCCAGCAACAACGACGGCAGCCTGCGCAAGTTCTCACTCAAGGCGCCCACGCTGGACCTGAACACAGTGCGCGCGCTAGCCACCTCGATGCCGCTGGACACGGCGCTGCTGCGCCGGCTGCGGGCGCTGCAGCCGGCCGGCCACCTGGACAACCTCGACGTCAGCTGGAGCCGCGAGCGCACCGGCATGCTGGATCGCCGCGACGGCAAGGCGCACTACAAGTTGCAGGGCACGCTGCGCAACGTCTCGCTCAACGGCCAGCCGGCGGCGCCGGCGCTGGGCGCCGACGGCAGGCCGCGGCTGGGCACGCCCGGCTTCTCGAACCTGTCCGGAACCTTCGCCTTTGACGACCAGCAGGGCAGTATCCGTTTCGAAGGCAGTGGCGCGGCGCTGACGCTGCCCGGCCTCTTTGAAGAGCCGCGCCTGCCCTTCGACCAGATCGGCGGCGACGTGCGCTGGACCCATACCGGCGGCAAGCTGGCGGTGACGCTGGACGGCATCCGCTTTGCCAATGCCGACGCGGCGGGCACGGTGCGCGGCACTTGGCGCGAAGGCGGCGACGACGGCTCCGGCATCGCCGACCTGAGCGGCGAAATGACCCGGGCCCAGGTGGCGCGCGTGCCGCGCTACCTGCCGCTGTCGATCCCGGCCGGCACCCGGCACTACCTAGCCGGCGCGCTGGCGGGCGGCGAGGCGGCCAACGTGCGCTTCGTGCTCAAGGGCGACCTGGCGCACTTCCCGTTCCACGCTCCGCACGAGAAGGCGGGCGAGTTCCGCGTCGAGGTGCCGATCGAACACGTGCGCTACCAGATCGCCCCGCACGAGACCGCCACCGGCGCCGCCGGCGGCGCGCCGCTGTGGCCGGACTTTAGCGATATCGCCGGACAGGTGGTGTTCGATCGCGGCGGCATGACCTTCCTGGCGAAGCGAGCGGCGGTGCAGGATATCCCCGGCGTCACGCTGCAGGACGTCAGCGGGCGCATCGACGATCTCAGCGAGCATGGCCGGCTGGTGATCGACGGCGGCGCCAGCGGTCCGGTGCAGGGCTTCCTGCGCTATATCACCACCTCGCCGGTGCGCGAATGGACCGCGCGCGTGGCCGATGCGGCGCGCGCGCATGGCAACGGCGAACTCAAGCTCAAGCTAGACATGCCGCTGGAACACGCCAACGCCGCCAAGGTCGCGGGCCGCTTCCACTTCCCGGGCAACGATGTCGTGCTGAGCCCGCAGATGCCGCTGCTGGGCAACGCCAGCGGCACCATCACGTTCAACGAGCACGGCTTCGGGCTGGAAAACCTGCGCGCGCGCTTCCTGGGCGGCGAGGTGCGGCTGGGCGGAGGCACCCAGCCCGACGGCGCCACGCGCGTGAGCGCCAGCGGCAACGCCTCGGCGGCCGGGCTGCGCGAGGCGGCCGCGGGCTCGGCGCTGGCGCCTCTGGCGGCGCGCCTCGAAGGCAGCACGGGCTACAGCGTGGTGATCGGCACCGTCGGCGTTGCCCCGCAGCGTCAGCTGCAGGTGCAGCTCAGCTCCGAACTCAACGGCATGGCGATCAGCCTGCCCGCGCCGCTGGCCAAGGCCGCGGCGCCCGACCTGCCGCTGCGGGTGGACCTGCGCCCGGCCAGCGGCGCGGGCCGCGCCGGCACTGACGAACTGGTGGTGCAACTCGGCAATGCGCTGAACGCGCGCTACCTGCTGCGCCGCGACCAGAATGGCGACAGCGGCAACAACGGCATCGAGGTGCTCGCCGGCGGCATCGGCGTGCAGCAGGCGGCGCCGCCGCCGGCAGCCGGCGTCAGTGCCGCCGCCACCTTCGAGCAGCTCGATATCGACGCCTGGCGCGCCGCCTTCGCCACGACCGCCGCCAACGGCAACGCCGCGGGGACACCCTCGCCCTTCCTGCCCGGCCGCATCGCGCTGCGCGCACGCACGCTGCACGGCATGGGCCGCACGCTGGATGATGTGACGCTGGACGCGACGCGCGAGGGCGACGGCTGGAACGCCAAGGTCGACTCGCGCCAGGTCGCCGGCGCGGTGCAGTGGCGCCCGGCCGGGCCGTCAGCGTCCGGCTCGCTGCAGCTGCGCCTGTCGCGCCTGAACGTGCCCGATGCCAGCGACGAACACAACGTGGTGGACGCGCTCGCCAGCAGCATCGACGACCTGCCCGCGATCGACCTGGTGGCCGACCAGTTCATGCTGCGCGGGAAAGACTTCGGCAAGCTCGAGGTCAAGGCGCGTACCGGCATGAGCGGCGCCGACCCGGTCTGGACGCTGGACAAGCTGCAGATCGACCAGCCCGGCGCCACGCTCACCGGCAGCGGCAGCTGGCGCGTGCCGCGCCGCCTGCGCGCCGATGGCAACGCCGAGCGCCGCACGCTGCTGTCGTTTGTCATCGATATCCGCGACGCCGGCGCCACGCTCGACCGCCTGGGCCTGGCGCATACGCTGCAGGACGGCAAGGGCAAACTGGAGGGGCGCGTGGCCTGGCGCGGCTCGCCGCTGTCGATCGACTATCCGACGCTGTCCGGCAAGCTGTCGCTGGAACTGGAGAACGGCCAGATCCTGAGCGTCGAGCCGGGCGCGGCGCGGCTGCTGGGCGTGCTCAGCCTGCAAGGGCTGCTGCGCTTTGCCACGCTGGATTTCCGCACCCTGTCCGGGCGCGGACTGCTGTTCGACCGCATTGCCGGCACCGGCACCATCGAGAACGGCGTCGGCACGATCGAGGAATTCCAGCTCCGCAGCCCGCAGATCATCGCCAGCATGGCCGGCACCGCCAACCTGCTGCGCGAGACGCAGGACCTGCGCGTGGACGTGGTGCCGCGCATCAACGCCACCTCCACCTCGGTCGCCGCCGCGTTTATCAACCCGGTGCTGGGCATCGGCACGCTGGCCGCCCAGTTGCTGTTCGCCGACGAATTCTCCAAGATGTTCACCCAGCACTACCGCATCACCGGCAGCTGGGCCAACCCGCAGATCGGCAAAGTGGAGGACAATAAGGCGCGAGGCACGACCTTCCAGAACGGCGCGGATCCGGCCTTCCCGCGCTGATTTTCTTGGTGAACCTGCTTTACCGGTGAACCTTTCGCCGTCCACAGAGGAAACCAACGCCCATGACAGCCCCCGCCCCGTTTCGCGTTGCCGCGGTCCAGACCGTCACCGGCACTTCGCTCGATGCCAACCTCGCACGCGCCGACGCGCTGATCGCCGAGGCCGCCGCCAGCGGCGCGCAGCTGGTGCTGCTGCCCGAGTACTTCTGCATGATGGGCCGGTCCGAATCCGACAAGATCGCCGTGCGCGAGCACGACGGCGACGGCCCGGTGCAGCAGTTCCTGGCCGACGCGGCGCGCCGCCACGGCATCTGGCTGGTGGGCGGCACGCTGCCGATGTGGTGCGACGACCCGGAGCGCGTCTACAACACCTCGCTCGCCTTCGACCCGCGCGGCGAGCGCGTGGCACGCTACGACAAGATCCACCTGTTCGGCTTCACCCGCGGCACCGAGAACTATGACGAGTCGCGCACCATCCTGGCCGGCCGCACGCCGGTCAGCTTCGATGCGCCGTGCGGCCGGGTGGCGATGTCAGTGTGCTACGACCTGCGCTTTCCGGAGCTGTACCGCGGTCTGGCCGCAGGCGAAGGCACCAGCGTGATTCTGATGCCCGCCGCCTTCACCTACACCACCGGGCAGGCGCACTGGGAAATCCTGCTGCGCGCCCGCGCCATCGAGAACCAGTGCTATGTGCTGGCCGCCGCACAGGGCGGCAAGCATGAGAACGGGCGGCGCACCTGGGGTCATTCGATGCTGGTCGATCCCTGGGGCGAAGTGCTGGCCATGCTGCCCGAGGGCGAAGGCGTGGTCGGCGGTGTCATCGACCCGGCACGCCTGGACGAGGTCCGGCAGAACCTGCCGGCGCTGCGACACAGGGTGCTGTAGCATGTACGCAATCGCGGGGCCTGCGGGCGCCCGCTCACGGATTTTCCCGCGCCGGCAAGACAGAGAGCAAGCCGGCACGATCCAAAGTTAGAAAGGACATTTCATGAACGCCGGCGATCTCGGAATCCGCAACCTGGCCACCGCGCAGCAACTGCTGCTGGCGCCGTACGGCCTGGATGAAGCCAAGCTCCAGCGCGTGCTGGCCGATATCTTCACGCACAAGGTCGACTACGCCGACCTGTACTTCCAGTACACCCGCAACGAGGCCTGGAGCCTGGAAGAAGGCATTGTCAAGTCGGGCAGTTTCAGCATCGACCAGGGCGTGGGCGTGCGCGCCATCTCGGGCGACCGCACTGCCTTCGCCTACTCGGATGACATCAGCCTGCCGGCGCTGTCGCAGGCGGCAGCGGCCACGCGCACCATCGGCCGGGCCGGCAGCGGCCGCATCAAGGTCGCTGGCGAGATGGCCACGCACGCCGGGCGCAACCTGTACGCCCCCAACGACCCGCTCGATTCGATGAGCGCGGCCGAAAAGGTGGCCCTGCTCGAACGCATCGAGCGCATGGCACGCGCCAAGGACTCGCGCGTGGTGCAGGTGATGGCGGGCCTCGCTGGCGAATACGACGTGGTGCTGGTGGCGCGCAGCGACGGCGTGATCGCCGCCGACGTGCGCCCGCTGGTGCGCGTTTCGGTCACGGTCATCGCCGAACAGGGCGGGCGCCGCGAGATCGGCTCGTCCGGTGGCGGCGGCCGTTATGCCTACGGCTACTTCACCGACGACCTGCTGCAGACCTACGTGAACGAGGCGGTGTCGTCGGCGCTGGTCAACCTGGATGCGCGCCCCGCCCCGGCCGGCGCCATGACCGTGGTGCTCGGCCCGGGCTGGCCCGGCGTGCTGCTGCACGAAGCGGTCGGCCACGGCCTGGAAGGCGACTTCAACCGCAAGGGCTCGTCGGCCTTTGCCGGCCGCATGGGCGAACGCGTCGCGGCCAGGGGCGTGACCGTGGTCGACGACGGCACGCTGGCCAACCGCCGCGGCTCGCTCAACCTGGACGATGAAGGTAACCCGACCCAGTGCACCACGCTGATCGAGGACGGCATCCTGCGCGGCTATATCCAGGACACGCTCAACGCGCGCCTGATGAAGATGCCGGTCACCGGCAACGCACGCCGCGAAAGCTATGCCGCGCTGCCGATGCCGCGCATGACCAACACCTATATGCTCAATGGCGACAAGGATCCGCAGGAGATCATCGCCAGCGTCAAGAAGGGCCTGTACGCGGTCAACTTCGGCGGCGGCCAGGTCGACATCACCAACGGCAAGTTCGTGTTCTCGGCGAGCGAGGCGTACATGATCGAGGACGGCAAGATCAGCTACCCGGTCAAGGGCGCGACGCTGATCGGCAACGGCCCGGAATCGCTGAAGGACGTCACCATGATCGGCAACGACATGCGCCTGGATTCGGGCGTCGGCGTATGCGGCAAGGAAGGCCAGAGCGTGCCGGTGGGCGTGGGCCAGCCGACGCTGCGCATCGAGAACATGACGGTGGGTGGCACCGCCTGACGCCTCCGCGCGATACGGAAAACGGGACCTGCACGGTCCCGTTTTTCATTGGCGCGATGCGCCATGGCCGCAGCCCACGGCCGTTGCGGAAGAACGCGGCGTCGCCGACACTTGCCAACATTTTCAAAAGGCGCTATAAAGATGCTTCGCTGTGCGACAAGCAACGGACGCACCGCGAAAAATCGTCCACCGGCGCGCAATTTCCTGCCTTTCTGCCACGCAGTGCAGCATAAATTCAGCGCCTACCGACCAAATCGACCCAGCCTGACCCAAGCCAACGTTTTTTTCCGCCATGTCCGCTAAGTTTTACTTTTACTTTTTTAGCGATCTCACACCGCTGGCGGATAGGGAGGGACGGCTGTAAGCAGCGCCCCGAATACAAAAGAAACCGCCAGCGACCCTGGCGGTTTTTTTATACCTGTTTGCCGAAGTACCCCAAGAACCCGATTCCCCACTCCACGACCTCACAGAAATCCCGGAGCCATCATGCTGAAGAACACCGACGACCTGCGCATTCGCGAACTCAAGGAACTGCTGCCGCCCGCGCACCTGATCCGCGAGTTTGCCTGCTCCGAAAAGGCCTCGGACGTGATCTACGGCGCGCGCCAGGCCATGCACCGCATCCTGCACGGCATGGATGACCGGCTGATCGTCATCATCGGCCCCTGCTCGATCCACGATACCCATGCCGCGCTGGATTACGCCAAGCTGCTCAAGGACCAGCGCGAGCGCTTCGCCGGCGAGCTGGAAGTGGTGATGCGCGTGTACTTCGAGAAGCCGCGCACCACGGTGGGCTGGAAGGGCCTGATCAACGACCCGCACATGGACGGCAGCTTCAAGATCAACGACGGCCTGCGCACCGCGCGCGAGCTGCTGCTGAACATCAGTGAGATGGGCGTGCCGACCGGCACCGAATACCTGGACATGATCAGCCCGCAATACATCGCCGACCTGGTCAGCTGGGGCGCGATCGGTGCGCGCACCACCGAGTCGCAGGTGCACCGCGAGCTGGCATCGGGACTGTCGTGCCCGGTGGGCTTCAAGAACGGCACCGACGGCAACGTCAAGATCGCAGTGGACGCAATCAAGGCCGCCTCGCAGCCGCACCATTTCCTGTCGGTAACCAAGGGCGGCCACTCGGCGATCGTTTCGACCTCCGGCAACGAGGACTGCCACGTGATCCTGCGCGGCGGCAAGGCGCCCAACTACGACGCCGCCAGCGTGCAGGAAGCGTGCGACGCCATCGCCAAGGCCGGCCTGGCCTCGCGCCTGATGATCGATGCCTCGCACGCCAACAGCAGCAAGAAGCATGAGAACCAGATCCCGGTGTGCGAAGACATCGGCCGCCAGATCGCCGGCGGCGATGAGCGCATCATCGGCGTGATGGTCGAATCGCACCTGGTGGCGGGGCGACAGGACCACGTGCAGGGCACGCCGGTGGAGAACCTGACCTACGGCCAGTCCGTGACCGATGCCTGCATCGGCTGGGACGACTCGGTCAAGGTGCTCGAGGGCCTGGCCGAGTCGGTGCGCCAGCGCCGGCTGGTGCCGGGCAGCGGCAACTGATGCTGAAGCTGCGGGCGCTCATGCCCGCACGCATGGCGGCCGGCTACATCCGGCTGTCATGCATGGCGCCGCCGCTGAGGTCGGCCAGGTCCGGCGTGACCTCGGCGTAGCGCAGCAGTTTCCCACCATGGCGGGCAATAAAGGCGGCGGCATCGCTTTCGGCCCTGAAGCTGGCCAGCGTCGGCCCCATCGAGCCATGGCGCCGGCTGCCGGCAACATAGAGGCCGGTGGTGGCATCGAACCAGTGGCCGCGCGGACGCTCCCAGTCGGCGCGGGCCATGTCCTGCACGAACGCCGCGCGCACCGGCCTGATCCGCTCCGGCCGCAGCAGCGCGTGGAACATCTCCACCGTATCGCAGAACCAGTGCGGGTGCGCCTCGCCCAGGTAGAAGACCTGCGCCTTCGGCCCGGGATAGTCGGCCAGCAGCATGCCGTCCAGCGCGCAGGCGGTGGCGGACTCGAGCTCTTCCGGTTGCGCGGCGGCATCCGGCTTGCGACCGCAGGCGGCGACCAGGACGGCGCTGCCGGCCATGGCCAGAAGCAGGTTGCGGCGACGTAATGACAAAGGGGAACACATCAGCGGAATCTCCTGGCAGCAAGAACCAGCGGCACGGCGATCCACGCCAGCAGCGCCGCGCCGGTCGGCCAGGGGCTGGCCAGCGCGGGCGGCACAATGCTGGCAACACCGCCGGCGCTGCGCAACTGGTCCAATGAAAAGGCATTGACGATACGGAACAGGTCGGCCGGGTTCAGCAACAGCAGCCAGGCGATCCAGTCGGTGGCGGCGACGCTGTTGCCCTCGCCACCGCCGGCAACCAGCACCCCGAGCAGCAACAGGTCGAACACCAGCACGAAGAAGAACCACAGGCCGATGGCCAGCCCCGACGCCTGCGCGCGATCGCGGCTCAACACCGACAGCCACAGCGCCAGACTCAGGAACGCGAGGCCGAGCAGCGCCGCGCTGGCGACGAAGCCGAGGTAGTGGTACAGCCCCGGCCAGCCGAACTGGCGCGCCAGCAGCACCGCCATCAGCGCAAAGCCGCCGGCGGTGGCCAGCACCAGCGCGGCGGCCAGCCCCAGGTACTTGCCCAGCAGCAGCTCGCCGCGCGTCAGCGGCAAGGACAGCAGCAGGTCCAGCGAGCCGCGCTCGCGCTCGCCCACCACGGCGTCGAAGCCCAGCAGCAGCGCGATCATCGGCACCAGGTAGATCACCAGGCTGGCCAGGCTGGTGATGACGAACTCCAGCGAGCGCGGCCCTAGCACGCCCTGCTCGGCGCCGCCGAAGTAGCCGATCGCCACCGACAACGCGGTGAAGACCGCGGCCACGGCCAGCACCCAGCGGTTGCGCATCCGGTCCCGGAATTCCTTGGCCGCGAGCGCGGCAACCTGCCTTGCATCGATCCACGCGCACATGCTTATCCCCTCATGCCAAGGAACAGGTCTTCGAGCGACGGCTCGCGGATCTGCAGGTCCAGCAGCCGGCTTGCGAGTGGCTGCAGCGCGGCCAGCACCGGCATCTTGGCGGCGGCCGGGCAGCGCACGGTCAGCTCGCCGGGCGTGGCGCCTTCAACAATCTCCAGCGCGTGCTGCGCCGGCGGGCCCAGCATGCGCAGCGCCTCGTCGCGCGCGCCCGGCTCGACCCGCAGTGCCAGCGTGAGCGGCATTCCGGCCCGGGCACGTAGTGCCTCCAGGCTGCCGGTGGCCTGCAGCCGGCCCGCGGACAGGATGGCAAAGCGGTCGATGCGCTGCTGCAGCTCGGCCAGGATGTGCGACGTGATGACGATGGTCACCCCGGTCTCGCGCAGCGCGTTGAGCATGGCGTAGAAGTCGCGGATCGCGGCCGGGTCCAGCCCGTTGGTCGGCTCGTCGAGAAACAGCACGCGCGGCGCGCCCAGCAGCGCCTGCGCAAACCCGAGCCGTTGCCGCATGCCTTTCGAGTACTCGCGCACCGGGCGCGCGGCGGCGCCGGACAGGCCCACCTGCGCCAGCATCGGCACGCATGCATCGGCGGGCACGCCTTTCAGTCGCGCGAAGAAGCGCAGCGTCTCCAGCCCGCTCAGGTTGTCGTACAGCACCAGGTGCTCGGGCAGGTAGCCGATGCCGCGCCGCGCGGCCCGGAAGGCGTGACTGCCCACGGCGGCACCGGCGACAACCAGCGTGCCTTGCGTGGGCGGCAACAGGCCCAGCATCATGCGGAACAACGTGCTCTTGCCAGCGCCGTTATGGCCGATCAGCCCGAGTAGCTCGCCCTGCCCGACGGTCAGGCTGACATCGTCGACGGCACGCAGCGCGCCAAAGTGCTTGCTGACACCAGACAGCACGATGACGCCCATGGCCGGATCAGTTGCCGGCGTCGGTCTGCTCATGCCAGTTCCTCCAGTTGGCGCGGGCCGGACGCATCCGCGGATAGGCATCGACCACGCCCGGCACCCGGATCACCGGGAACTGGCGCCCGGCCAGCCGCAGCGCCTGCAGTGCGGGGCTGCCCAGCAGCAGCGTCACGCCCGGGTAGCGCCAGCTGAGCCGGTCGACCAGGTCGTTGGCCTGGTATGGGACGTCGCCCACGCTGTCGCCGTCGCGGTCCCAGCCCAGGTAGTTGCTCCAGTAGTTGCCCTGCAGGCGCTCGGACGGATTGCGCCCGCCCCAGGGCTCGTCGCGGGCGCCGACATAGCGCACCGGCTCGCGGTTGCCGATGAAGTCGTTGCCCTGCACCACGTTGCGGGTCGAGCCCGCCGACAGGTGCACGCCGATGGCGTTGCCCAGCACCAGGTTGCCGCGCAGCTGCGCATACTCGACGTCGTAGATAAAGAAGCCGCGCTGATTGTGCGCGACCACGTTGCCCTCGATCACCGAATCCTGCAGCGTGCGCAGCATGATGCCGTGGTCGGCGTTGCCCCAGGTGCGGTTGTTGCGCACGACCTGGTCGCGCACTTCCATCAGCGCCAGCCCGCCGCGATTGCGGTAGCTGTCGTTGTCTTCCCACAGGTTGTGGTACGAGTTCATGTAATGGGTGCCGTAGCGGCTGTAGTGCAGCCGGTTGCCGCGGAAGACCGCCTGGTGCGATACGTCCACATAGAGCGCATCGCGCACGAAGCTGATGTTGTTGTCGAGGATGCGCGCGCCGCGCGTGTTATAGAGCTGCACGCCGTTGCCGCGCTGCGCCGAGTTGTAGTCGCGCTTGCCGGTGATGGTGTTGGCTTCGACGCGCACGTCGTCGGCCTTTTCGATCCACAGGCCGAACAGGTTGTAGGTCAGGTCGCAGCGGCGCACGACGGCGCGGTGCGCGCCGGGCTGGATGTAGATACCGGCGTTCTGGTCCTTCAGGCTGTCGCCGGAATCGCGCACGATCAGGCCTTCCACCACCACGTCGGAGGCGGTGATGCGCAGCGTGTCGCCGCGCAGCGCGCCGCTGAGCGTGGGCCGGCCGATGCCGCGCAGCAACAGCGGCTTGCCGACGACAAAGTTGCCGGTGTAGGTGCCGCGTTCGATGTCGATGGTGTCGCCCGCACGGGCCGCTTCGATCGCAGGCTGCAAGGGATCGCCCGGGCGCACGCGCCAGGTGGCGGCATGCGCCTGTGCGGCGACAAGCGCGCACGCCATCGCCAGGGCAAGGAACGGCTTCATGCGGACAGCATCCCCATGCCCTTCAGCGTTAGGAACAACACGGCGCCCACCAGCAGGTTCTTGAAGCCGACGTAGCACAGCATGTCCATCACGGTGGCGCGCCGGTAGCGGCCGCGCCACCACGGGCCGTCCTTGACATAGCGTCGTCCCGACAGCCGGATCAGCACCTCGTACACGCTCCAGCCCAGCCACCAGCCGATCACGGCGCCGGCGCGCAGCTGCCCGGTGGCGGCCAGCGCCCAGGCCACGGTGGCCGCCAGCGCAATCGCGAGCCCCGCCACCTGCAGCGCGCGCGCCGAGCGCCAGCCCTGCCCGCTCCACGGCCAGAGGTGATCCCACAGCGCGCTGAGCCAGCGCGCGGCGCCCGCCTTGGCTGCGTACGGCGGCGCCACCGGATCGGTCGGCAGGCGCGGATCCGGGCCCGCCAGTTTCGGCGCCGCACCCGGCACCGAAACTGGCACCACCGGAATGAAATAGCCGTCGCGGCCCACCGGCGTCAGCGCCAGCCCGTCGCGCTCGCGCCGCTTGCGCTCGCGCGCCAGCGGCGGGCAGCCGCGCGTGTCGGTGTAAAGCACCATGCAGTCCAGGCAATGCAGGCATTCGCGCTGGTCGATACGACCGTTGGCATCGATCGCCTGGGAGCCACAGCCCACCGCGCACGCCTTGCAGCGGTTGCAATCCGCCTTGCGCCGCAGCCCGAACCAGCGGAACGTGCTCGGCATCGCCAGCGCGGCGCCGAGCGGGCACAGGTACTTGCAGTACGGCCGTTCGATAAACAGCGACAGCCCCAGCAGCGTGCAGGCGAAGAGCCCATACGGCCAGGCCCGGTTGCCGATACCGACCAGGAACGTGGTCTTGAACGGCTCGACTTCCGCCAGCATTTCGGCCAGCCCCATCGAGAACACCGACACCGCCAGCAGCCCGAAGAACACGCCGTACTTGACCCACTTGAGCCGGTCATGCCACCGGCGCGGCAGTTGCCGCTGCCAGCGTTTGAGGCCGAGGAAGCGGCCCAGCTTGAAGATCGCCTCGGACAGCGAGCCGAACGGGCACAGCCAGCCGCAGAACAGCCCGCGCCCGAACAGCAGCACCGTGACGATAATGAAGATCCAGAAGCAGAAGATAAAGGGATCACTCAGGAACAGCGCCCAGTCCCAGCGCAGCAGCAGCGCATGGAACCACGTCAGCACCTGCGTGACCGATGGCTGCGCCATCGCGCCAAAGCCGACGAACATGATGCTGAGCGCCCAGGCCGTGTACTTGAACGCATTCACCGGCCACTTGTTCTTGTGCGTGGCGCGCCGCGTCAGGCGGTCGCGCAGCGCGTAGACCAGCGTGACGGCGCACAGCAGTGCCACGAACAGCGCGATGGCGCTCGCCTGCTTGCGCCAGACCTTGCGCCACGGTGCCTCGGGCTCGTCGATATGCGGCCGGCCACCCTGCAGCATGGTCTCGGGCAGCCAGTATGGCGCGTCGAAGCTGGCAAAGCTGCGCGTGCCGGTGGCGCGGTCCACGCGATTGCCGAGGAACGACAGCTTCCACGGATACGCCGCGGAAAAGCCCGGCGAGCGGATCACGAAGATCGCCGACTCGGTAGGCGTCGGCGCGCCCTCCGCTGCCACGCCATAGAGGTTCAGGTAGTCGAGGTCGCGGAAGGTGAACGCGTCCGCGCCCTGGCGCACCTGCACGCGGTCATAGATGCCGCCGCGCACGAAGCCCGAGCCCTTGAACGATTCCGCGCCCGCGGTGCGGATCACGAAGATGGCGTGCTCGTCCGGCTGCAACTGCGCCCGCAGCCCCTGCCAGCCGGCGTCGCCCAGCACGCTGCGCCCGATATCGGGATGGTTGAGGTCGCCGAACCACAGCTCGATAAACGGCCCGTCAGCACCTTGCAGGCCAACCTGCGCCGGCTGCACCAGCAGCCGCTGCACCGCGCCGCTCGCCGCCAGTTGCTGCCAGCTGTAGCGCTTGCCGCTTTGGGCAAAGCTTGCCGGCGCGCGCTGCGTCGGCGCCAGGATGCCGACCTGCCGCGCGACTGCCGCACCCGACGTGGTCAGCACCTGGTTCTGCGCGATCACGGTCACGGTGGCGCCGGAAATGGCATCGACCCCGACCACGCCTTCATCGGGGCGCGACTGCCCCACTTCGATCTTGTCGGCGACGGACTTGCCCACGTACTGCCGGTTGAAATTCAGCAGGGCCGATTCCGGAATGCCCAGCAGCAGGATCGGCTCCGAATGCTTCAGCACCTTCACGCCGGCATAGCGGCCGTGCGTGTCCAGGCCGATCAGCGTCACCACCGGCTTGCCGGAATACGCCGGCGTATCGGTGATATCGGTGGACAGCATCACGTAGCCGAGCAACACCGGCTTGCCGTCGGCGCCGGTGCCGTAGCCCTCCACATAAGGCGGCTGGCCCTTGCGCGGCGAGAAGCGGGTGGCGCCGGGCAGCACCTCGGCGCACGACACCAGCGCGCACAGGTCTGCGGCCGTGGCCAGCTCGGGCGGCAGCGCAGCCTCGTAGGCGCCGGCGTGCGCGGTCGTGGCGGACAGCCCCCCTAGCAGGCATGCGGCCAGCAGGACCGCGAACAGTTGGCGGATAGCGTAAATCATGGAAATGGCAGGCTGTCGAGGCGGGTTGCGCCGCCCTTCCCGTGTGGGAAGGGCGGCGCGCGCAGTGGTCGGGGCAAGCCGGCTCAGGCCTCGACGATCATGCGACTGCGCATCTCCAGGTGCAGCGCGTGACAGAAGTGGGTGCAATAGCACCAGAACACGCCCGGCTTGTCGGCGACAAAGGTCACCGACGCCGTCTCCTGCGGATTGACGATGAAATTGATGTTGTACTTCGGGATGGCGAAACCGTGCGTCAGGTCCTCGATCTTGTCCAGGTTGGTCAGGATCAGCGTGACCTCGTCGCCCTTCTTCAGCTTGATCTCGCGCAGGCTGAACACCGGCGCCTGCGAGGTGATCTTCACCGTCACCTTCCTGCCGTCGCGGAACACGCCGGATTGCTGCGCATCCTTGATCGCCAGCGGGAAATCGTCCAGCGCATACACCTGCCTGGGCCGCAGCAGCTCGCGGCGGAAGATGACGAAGTCATGCGGTTCGCTGTGCACCGGGTGGTCCGCCAGCAGCACCATCTTGTCGCCGGAGATATCGATCAGTTGCTCGTTCTCCGCGTGCAGCGGACCCACCGGCAGGAAGCGGTCCTTGGAGAACTTGCAGCCCACCGCGAGGAACTTGCCGTCAGCGGCCACCGTCTCCGATTGCGAGGCATTGAGGTGGCCGGGCTGGTATTGCACGTCGAGCCGGTCCACCACGTACTTCGCGTTCTTGTCGCCCTTGTGGAAACGGATCGCCGCTTCGATGTTCCACTTGACGATCTGGCTGTCCAGGAACAGCGTGGTGTAGGCATTGCCGCGGCCGTCGAACGCGGTATGCAGCGGCCCCAGGCCCAGCTCGACCTCGGCGACGATGGCGTCGTCGAGCTTCGCCAGCTTGCCGTCGAACCATTCCAGCACCCTGGCGAGCTCGATCACCGTGCCGGTGGGCGACAGCTTGCCCGCGCAGATGAAGTACTTCTGGTCCGGGCTGGCATTGACGCCGTGCGGGTTCT
This sequence comes from Ralstonia pickettii DTP0602, assembly GCA_000471925.1. Taxonomy (NCBI): domain Bacteria; kingdom Pseudomonadati; phylum Pseudomonadota; class Betaproteobacteria; order Burkholderiales; family Burkholderiaceae; genus Ralstonia; species Ralstonia pickettii. Next base: position 1,102,578 of record CP006667.1, on the reverse strand, counting down.
TGGGCACCGACACATAGGCGGTCAGCGCGGTCTTCGGGTCCTGGTTGGCGGCATGCGTGCCGTCGACCACCGGCACCTTCGAAGCACCGATGGTCTTGAACTTGCCTTCCTTGATGGCCGCCTCGATGCGCGCGATGTTGAAGAACAGGCAGGCATCGCGCTCGGCCGACATCATGTCCTCGAAGCGTGCGCCCATCTCCACGTTGTACTGGTTGGTGGCGGCCAGCTTGCCGTCGTACGAGGTCGCCACCAGGTCGCAGTTGCCATCGATCAGCACCTGCCAGCGCACCGCCATCGATTCGGCGTCGACGCAGGTGAAGAGCGAGCGGTACTTGCCGGCGTCCTCGGTCGGCGTATTGGGCAGCGGCACGCCAAACTCGGCGCCGCAGAATACGCGCGTGGTGTAGTTGATCTTCGCGTCGACGGGGTCGCGCTTGTCCGGGAAGATGCCGTGGAAGCCCTGCACATTGGGCAGCTCGGTGATCTTGTCGCAGATGAAGTAGTCGAGCCGGATGCGCGCCAGGCGCGCGTTGATCTTGTCGTTGATCCACGCATAGCGGCCGTCGTAGTTGCCGTCCTTGTACGAGGCATGCACGTGATGCGTGTCGCCGACGGTGTATTGCAGGCTGCCGTCGGGACGCGTGCCCATCACGCGCTTGGATTCATTGGTAATACCCCATCCAGTCAGCGCATCCGGCACGAAGCATGGAATGCGGTGCAGCTCGCGCCCGGAGGGCAATCCCAGCACGCGCACGTCGCCGGCATGGCCGCCGCTCCACAGGCCATAGTAGGTATCGAGCTCGCCCGGCTTCAGGTGCACGGAGGTGCCGGCATGCGCGGCATGGGCACCGGCGCCACTTGCAGGGGTGGCTGCGGCCGGCGCGCCGCCCTTGTCGGTGCAGGCTGCCACGCCGGCAAGGCCGGCGAGCGCCGCAGTATTGATAAAGCGCCGCCGTCCCGGCGCGGCCGGTGCATCTGTGTATGGCAGTTGATCCTGGGAATGCCTGGTCATCTTCGATCCTCGAACCGTCATTGCAAAGGGCGGAGTCCGCTCCGCCGGCTTTCTTCGTTGTGTGTCTTCCTGTGGCCTCGTGCTGCCGGCTACAGATACTCGAAGCAGTTGGCGCGAACGAGGTTGATGATCGTCAGGGTTCTCTTAAATATTCATTATTGATGCATGTTTTTTGGGGGCGCTGCGCAGAGAATGGCGACACAGCAACGTCACCGGCCGATGCGGCTAGCGCCGCGAACCTCGTCATGCGCTTCAAGACCCTACTGCAGACACTGTCTTCCACCGCTGTCATCGACACCACGCGCCGCGCCATGATCCGCGGCGCCGCCGGCGTGCCGCTGCTCGCCACCGGCATGTTCGTGCGACCCGCGCTGGCCGACCCCACGGTCACGCGCGCGTCGCGCCGCCTGCTGGGCACGCGGGTGGACATCGTCGTGCAGGGCGCCAGCCACACCGCGGTGCAGGCAGGCATCGCCGCGGCCTTCGGCGAGATGGCGCGGCTGGAGCAGTTGATGAGCCGCTACCGCCCCGACAGCCAGGTCAGCGCGCTGCAGCGTGCGGCGGGCCGGCATCCGGTGCGCGTGGCGCCGGAAGTGATGGCGGTGCTGCAGGCCGCTGCCGCGGTGTCGGCGCGTAGCGGCGGCGCCTTCGATATCACGGTCGGTGCCTTCACCGGCTGGCGCTTCGGCGAGGATGGCATCCGCGTGCCCGACGCCGCCGAGCTCGCGCGCGAACGCCCGCTGGTGGGCTACCGGCAGGTCATGCTCGACGCCCGGCGCGGCGAGGCGATGCTGGCCCGCCCCGGTATGCGCCTGGACCTGGGCGGCATTGCCAAGCTGCCGATCCTTGACGCGGGCATGCAGGTCCTGCGGCGCCACGGGCTGCGCCATGCAATGGTCAACGGCGGCGGCGACGTGCTGGCCAGCGGCCAGCTGCAAGGGCGCGACTGGCGCGTCGGCGTGCGCGACCCGCTGGCGCCGGCGCGGCTGCTGGGCGTGCTGCAGGTGTCTGACGCCGTGGTGGCGTCATCCGGCGACTACGAGCGCTGCTTTATCGCCGGCGGCCGGCGCTACCACCATGTGCTGGATCCCGCCACCGGCCTGCCCTCGGCGGGGCCACACGGCGTAACGCTGGTCGCGACGACGGCGGCGGCGGTGAACGGGCTGGGCGCCGCGCTGATGGTGGCCGGCCAGGCTGCGGCGGGCCGGCTGCTGGCCGGGGTGGCTGGCGTCGATGCGCTGGTCGCCGGCGACGGCCGGCCATGGATGTCGCCGGGCATGGCGCAACGCCTGCAAGCCTGAAGGGAGCGCCGCGCCCGCCACTTCGGCGCGCCAAAAGAAGAAGCCGCTTCCGGGGAAGCGGCTTCCTGGCCATCGGCGCGGCAAGGGCCGCGCACCGGCTTACTTCTTCAGCACCAGGTCGCCAGGCAGCGACTCGATGTAGGCGGCCATGTCCTTCAGTTCCTTGCGGGTGAACGGACGCGGCTTGCCATCCTTGCCGGTCACGGCCGGGTTGGCGTTGACCTGGCCGGCCATGATCGCGTTGGAGCGGCCCACCAGCGGGCTGCCCGACACCTGGTAGGACAGCAGCGCGTGGTACAGGTAATCGGCATGCTGGCCGGCGAGCTTCGGGTAGTCCGGCGAGATCGGCTTGTTCATGCCAGCACCGTGGCAGGCCACGCAGGCACCCTTTTCTACCAGCGCCTTGCCGTTGGCAAGGTCGGCGGCCGAAGCCGGCATGGCAGCAGCACCCAGCACGAGTGCGCCGAGCGCGAACGAAAGCGTCTTGAGCGTCTTCATGGGTCTCTTACTTGAGGGAGTTGTTCTGCGTGCCGGCCTTCTGCTGCGAATAGTAGGCAGCTACGTTGGCGATGTCCTGCTCGGTCAGCGAAGCGGCGATGCTGCGCATGGTCGGGTGCTTGCGCTCGCCCTTCTGGTAGGCCTTGAGCGCGTTCTCAATGTACTTGGCGCTCTGGCCGCCCAGCAGCGGCACTTCATAGATCTCCGGGAACGACGCACGGTAGCCCGGAATGCCGTGGCATCCGATGCACATTGCAACCTTGTCCTTGGCAGCGTCTCCATTGCCCTTGACTTCCTGTGCCTGCGCTGCCGTTGCAGCAGCGCCCAGCACCACCATCGTGAGGAGCTTTTTCATTGTCTTAGCGGATTGGAAGTTAAACCGTGCGTGACCTGCCCTGCCGGGCGGAGACGGTTTCAGAATGCTTCTGCGGGAAGCCTGGCAGCCGGTGGGAATGCCGAGGTGCAACCCGCCAGACATGTCGCATCCGGTTGCTTGCCGTGATGTGGAACACCATTCTGGAACCACCTCTCGCAATCGCCGCGACCCGGAAGGGCCGCTGGGACTTCTGAACGCGGACTGCCGGATACTGGAGAACTGGACGTGGGGGCGCGTCAAACCGCCGCATTGTACAGCAGGCGGCACCTGCCAGTCCAGCGACCGGGGCTGGACGCGGCCCTCCCGTCAACCGTGCCAACACGAACCGCAAAGGTCTTTTATACTGGCCCATTCGGGGAATCCGCACGACCGTTCGCAGCCGCTGCCGAAGCGCCGCCACGGGCGCCCGGCTCCGGACCCTATTTCCAATAATGAAGCGCGCGTGACAGCGCGAAGAGACTGCGCCACACGCCAACCCGGCCGATCCACGGCCGTCACCTCAGGTTGCCTCATGTCAAACTCCGCCAACGCTTCCGCCCAAGCACCCTCCGCCCAGCAGGTCAAATTCGAGGGCAGTGACCAGTATGTCGCCACCGACGACCTCAAGCTGGCCGTCAACGCCGCGCGCACGCTGCAGCGTCCGCTGCTGATCAAGGGCGAGCCCGGCACCGGCAAGACCATGCTGGCCGAGGAAGTGGCCGCCGCGCTGGGCATGCCGCTGCTGCAATGGCATATCAAGTCGACCACCAAGGCGCAGCAGGGCCTGTACGAGTACGACGCTGTCTCGCGCCTGCGCGACTCGCAGCTGGGCGACGACCGCGTCCACGACATCCGCAACTACATCATCAAGGGCGTGCTGTGGCAGGCCTTCGAGGCCGACGAGCAGGTCGTGCTGCTGATCGACGAGATCGACAAGGCCGATATCGAATTCCCCAACGACCTGCTGCGCGAACTCGACCGCATGGAGTTCTACGTCTACGAGACGCGCGAACTGGTCAAGGCAAAGCACCGCCCGCTGGTGATCATCACCTCCAACAACGAGAAGGAACTGCCCGACGCCTTCCTGCGCCGCTGCTTCTTCCACTACATCAAGTTCCCGGACGCTGACACCATGCAGCAAATCGTCGACGTCCACTACCCGGGCATCAAGCGCGAGCTGGTCGCCGCCGCGCTGGAATCGTTCTATGAGATGCGCAACCTGCCGGGCCTGAAGAAGAAGCCCTCGACCTCCGAGCTGATCGACTGGCTCAAGCTGCTGATGGCCGAGGACATCCCGCCCGAGGCGCTGAAGAGCCCGGACAAGAAGGCCGCGATTCCGCCGCTGCATGGCGCGCTGCTGAAGAACGAGCAGGACGTGCACCTGTTCGAGCGCCTGGTGTTCATGAACCGCGCCAACCGCTGAGGCGACTCCCGTCATGACCGCGTTCGCCAAACCCGTCGCGCTGGTCGGCCGCCACGCCACGCTGGAGCCGCTGCGCCCCGATCACGCCGAAGGCCTGCGCGCCGCCTGCGCCGACGGCGAGCTGTGGAAGCTCTGGTACACCAGCGTGCCCGCGCCCGAGCGCATGGAAGCCGAGATCGCGCGGCGCCTGGGCCTGCAGGAGCAAGGCTCGATGCTGCCCTTCGCGGTGCGCGACGCTGCGGGCGAGCTGGCGGGCATGACCACCTATATGAATATCGACTCGGGCAACCGCCGCGTCGAGATCGGCTCGACCTGGTATGCACGACGCGTCCAGCGCACGCCGCTGAACACCGAATGCAAGCTGATGCTGCTGGGCCATGCCTTCGACCACCTCGAATGCATCGCCGTGGAGTTCCGCACGCACTGGATGAACCAGCAGAGCCGCGCCGCGATCGCGCGCCTGGGCGCCAAGCAGGACGGCGTGCTGCGCAACCACCAGCGCATGCCGGACGGCTCGTTGCGCGACACCGTGGTGTTTTCGATCATCGCCAGCGAATGGCCGACGGTGCGTCAACATCTGCAATTCCAGCTCGAGCGGCCGCGCGCCGAGCCCCCCCGATAGCGAGGCATCATGCTGATCGATTTCTTCTTCTCGCTGCGCCACGCCAAGCTGCCGGTCTCGGTCAAGGAATACCTGACCATGCTGGAAGCGCTCAAGGCCCAGGTCATCTCGCCGTCGATCGACGAGTTCTACTACCTGTCGCGCATGACGCTGGTCAAGGACGAGAAGCACTTCGACAAGTTCGACCAGACCTTCGCCGCCTACTTCAAGGGCGTGGAGAGCCTGGTCGACTGGAAGTCCGACATCCCGCTCGACTGGCTGCAGAAGACGCTGGAGCGCGAGCTGTCGCCCGAGGAAAAGGCCAAGATCGAGGCCATGGGCGGGCTCGACAAGCTGATGGAGCGCCTCAAGCAACTGCTCGAAGAGCAGAAGGAAAAGCACGAAGGCGGCAACAAGTGGATCGGCACCGGTGGCACCTCGCCGTTCGGCCACGGCGGCTACAACCCCGAGGGCATCCGCATCGGCGGTCCCTCCAAGGGCAACCGCACCGCGATCAAGGTGTGGGAGACGCGCGCCTACAAGGACTACGACGACCAGGTCGAACTGGGCACGCGCAACATCAAGGTGGCGCTGCGCCGGCTGCGCCGCTTCGCGCGCGAAGGCGCCGATACCGAACTGGACCTGGACGACACCATCCACTCCACCGCGGCCAACGCGGGCCTGCTCGACATCAAGCTGCGGCCCGAGCGCCACAACAAGGTCAAGGTGCTGATGCTGATGGACGTGGGCGGCTCGATGGACGACCACATCAAGCGCGTGGAGGAACTGTTCTCGGCCACCAAGACCGAGTTCAAGCACCTGGAGTACTACTACTTCCACAACTGCCTGTACGACTACGTGTGGAAGAACAACCGCCGCCGCCACGCCGAAAAGCTGGCCACGTGGGACCTGCTGCACAAGTACACGCCCGACTACAAGATCATCTTCGTCGGCGACGCCACCATGAGCCCGTACGAGATCCTGCAGCCGGGCGGCTCGGTCGAGTACAACAACGCCGAAGCCGGCGCGGTGTGGCTGAACCGCATGACCGAGCAGTTCCCGCACTTCGTCTGGCTCAACCCCGAGCCGGAAGGGCTGTGGCAATACCGGCAGTCGATCACGGTGATCAACCAGCTGATGAAGGGCCGGATGTTCCCGGTCACGCTGGCCGGGCTGGAGCAGGCGATGAAGGTGCTGTCGAAGTAGCGGCAGCACCCTTTTCTTCCTCCTTCCTTCCGGGGGGCACCGTCAGGTGACGATGCCCCCCGCGTCCGGCGCGGACACCGGCCGCACACCGGCCAGGTCGGCGCCCTCCATCACCCACTCGCGAAACGTGCGCAGCGCCGGCAGGTGCTGCTTCTGCTCCGGATAGCACAGGTAGTAGCCCTTCCTGGCCAGCACCTGCGCCGGGTGCGCCACCACCAGCGCGCCGGTGGCCAACTCTTCCTCGATCAGGCAGCGCGGGATCAGCGCAATGCCCAGTCCCGACAGCGCCGCCTGGGTCAGCAGCGAGAACTGGTCGAAGCGCGCCCCGCTCCAGGCCTGGCGCGTCGGCACGCCCAGCGTGGCGAACCAGTCGGGCCAGGCTTCGGGCACGGTGGTGTGGTGCAGCAGCGGATAGCGCAGCAGCGCGGCCGGCGTGGGCGCCACGCCGTCGGGCTGGTCGGCCAGCAGGCCCGGGCGGCATACCGGCAGCACCTCGCGCCCGGTCATGTAGTCGGCCAGGCTGCCCGGCCAGACGCCGTCGCCGAAACGGATCGCCGCATCCAGGTCGGGCTCGGAAAAATCGTAGCCCTGCGCATGCGGGACGAATTCCAGCGTGACTTCCGGATGGCGTGCGAAGAACTGCGGCAGGCGCGGGATCAGCCACTTGGCGCCCAGCGTCGGCATGCTGGCGATATGCAGCACGCCGCCGCGGCCCTGGCTCGCCATCAGCTCGACCGTGGCCGCCTCCAGCTCGTTCAGGCTGGGGCCGATGCGCTCGAGGTAGCGTTGCCCCGCGGTGGTCAGCACCAGGCGCTGGCGCACGCGCTCGAACAGCTCCACCCCCAGGTAGGCCTCCAGGCTGCGCACCTGCTTGCTCACGGCGCCCTGCGTGACATGCAGTTCGCGCGCGGCCACGGTAAAACTGTTGTGGCGGGCGGCGGCTTCAAAGGCCTGCAACTCGGTCAGCGACGGACATAGGCGTCGCATAAATCACCTCTATTTCACGACCAGATGGAATGAGCTAGGGATTTTATTTCGTTTGCGATGGGCTTGCCCGGACGCGCAGAATCGTGAAAACCACTTTGTTCCGCCATTCCTCCTTCCGCCCTTCACCCTCTTCCTCATAAAGCCTCCATGCAACGTCGCCATCTTCTCCGAGTCCTGGCCGCCGCTTCGGCCGCTGTCGCCGCCGGCATCTCCTTCAGCGCCGCCGCCCAGTCCGGCTACCCGAACAAGCCGATCACGCTGGTAGTGCCGTTCCCGGCCGGCGGCACGACCGATATCGTCGCGCGCATCGTCGCCGACAAGCTCGGCCAGCAGCTGGGCCAGCCCGTGGTGGTCGACAACCGAGGCGGCGCCGGCGGCAGCATCGGCACCACCTTCCTGTCCAAGGCCGCGCCGGACGGCTACACGCTGGGCATCGCCACCGCCTCGACCCACGGTATCAACCCTGCGGTCTACCCGCGCCTGTCCTACGATGCAACCAAGGACTTCACCACCATCACCAACCTGGCCTCGGTGCCCAACGTGATGAGCATCAACCCGGCGGTCAAGGCCACCGACATGAAGTCCTTCATCGCACTGGCGCAGTCGCAGCCGAACAAGCTGGCCTATGGCTCGGCCGGCAACGGCAGCGTCTCGCACATGATGGGGGAACTGTTCAAGATGAGCAGCAAGACCGAACTGCTGCACGTGCCGTACAAGGGCGTGGGCCCGGCGCTGAACGACGCGCTGGCCAACCAGGTGCAGGTGCTGTTCGACAACCTGCCGTCGTCGCTGCCGTTCATCGAAGGCGGCAAGCTGCGCGCACTGGCCGTAGCCGCGCCCAAGCGCGTGCCCGCGCTGCCCAACGTGCCGACCTTTGCCGAGCTGGGCCTGGGCGAAGTCAACGACGCCGCCTGGTTCGGCCTGATCGCGCCGGCCAACCTGCCGGCCGATATCCAGGGCAAGCTCAACGCCGCCGCAATCAAGGTGCTGGCCATGCCGGAAGTGAAGGCCAAGCTGGAGAAGCTCGGCGCCACCCCGGTTGGCGACACCCCTGCCCACTTTGCCGCCCAGGTCAGGAGCGAAGTGGCCAAGAACAAGCGCATTGCCGCCACCGCCAAGATCTCCCTCGACTGATTTTGCCCCGCCATGACTGAAACAGAACGAAAGACCGCGGACAGTCCGTTCTTCCTGTACCAGCCGGAGGGCGAGCCCTCCGCGCTGTTCCTGGACTCGCCGCACAGCGCGACCACCTACCCGACGGACTTCCGCCCCGACCCGGCCCTGCCGCTGCCGCTCTTGCGCCAGGCCGAGGATACCTTTGTCGATGAGCTCTACGCCGGCGCCCCCGCGCGCGGCATCCCGCTGCTCTGCGCGGGCTTCCCGCGCAGCTACCTGGATGCCAACCGCGCGCTGGACGAGATCGACGAGACCCTGCTGGAGGTGCCGTGGCCCGGCGCAAAGCAGGAGACCTCCAAGACACGGCTCGGCAAGGGCCTGGTCTGGCGCGTGCTCGATACCGGCGAGCCGATCTACGACCGCAAGCTGAGCGTGGAAGAGGTGCAGGCGCGCATCAACTGCTACTACCTGCCGTACTACGCGCAACTGCAGAAGCTGGCCGACCGCGCCATCGCCGGCCACGGCGCCGCCTGGCACATCAACTGCCATTCGATGCCGAGCCACGCCGCCGAATACGCGACCGAGTTCCCGGGGCTGGAGCATCCGGACTTTGTCGTCGGCGACCGCGACGGCACCACCTGCGACAAGCGCTTCACCGACCGCGTCGAAGGCGTGCTCAAGGACATGGGCTACGACGTCTGGCGCAACCACCCATACAAGGGCGTGGAGATCGTGCGCGTGGTGGGCCAGCCGCAGGCCGGGCGCCACAGCCTGCAGCTGGAGGTCAACCGCAAGCTGTATATGGACGAAGTTGGGCTGACCCACACCGCGGGCTTCGCCAAGCTGCGCCATAACCTGAACGCGCTGCTCGACGAGCTGCTGCGCTTCACGCGCTCGATGCCCTCGCGCGTGGCGTGAGCGGCAACGCGCCGTTGGCCGGGACAGTCGTCCACGGCCAACAGCGACGGTGGCTGCGGGTTCGCCACAGTTGTGCGGCAAGGGTGATTCCTGCTAGCAGGCAAGTCACTTCCTGCGCGACATCATGGGTTGGAAGAATGGGTAACAAGATTTAGGAACTTTGTCAGATAGGTTTCCTCTATCATGGCAATCCTTTGCGACCCATTCTGCATCCCAGCCCCCTGGGCTGGCACGCACACACCGCTAACACCGTGATCCGACGAATCTCCGAACTGCTCGGCAGCGGGCTCCGCATGGTGACTGCCGCAGTGGCCGGTGCGATCGCGCTGGCAGGCTGCGCCAACATGCCGGCCGACGAGGCCGCCGCCCCGGCCACCGTGCCGGCACCTGCCACGACCACCGCCACGCCTGCCGCCTCCACCACTCCGCCCACCAAGACCATCACCCTGCCTGACCGCGGCCGCGTCAGCCTGTCCGAGTACCGCGCGCGCATGCGCGAACAGCTGATGAAGACCGAGAACGCCACCAGCGACGTGGCCGACTGCGCCGCGCACGCCAGCTGGGTGGTGCCGCGCTCGGCCACCTACGACGCGCTGAAGATCCCCACCGGCGCGCTCGCTGCCGGACAGGCCACCACCGAAGCGTGGAGCGGCCGCTTCTCGCCCGGCAAGCAGGCCGTGCCGGTCAGCTCGGTAGTCACGTTCGCCGCCACCGCGCACAAGCGCCGCGGCGACAACGAATGGCAGCCGGTGCGGGTGCGCTGCGGCTATGACGATGGGATGATGCTGGCGTACGAACTGCTGGACAGCGGCGGCGCCACTGTCACCGAGGCCTCGGGCCCGCCGGCCGCGCCGGCCGTGACCCGCACCTCGTCCAGCAAGAGCCGCAAGGGCTCGGCGTCGAAGTCGAGCGCTTCTGCATCGAAGTCGTCGAAGTCCGCGTCGTCCAGGTCGACGTCCGGCTCGGCCCAGACGAGCAGCAAGACCAAGAAGAAGCAATAAGCTGGAAATAAGCGCGGCGTCCACGTGGACGCCGGACGGGCCCGCCCTTGCGGCGGGCCATTGGCGTTGGGTCAGCCGAGGTAGTCCAGGATCGCCTGCAGCATCGCCGTGCCCAGCAGCGCGCTGCGCGCGCCGTTCCAGCCGACCTCGGGGTCGGGCAGGTCGGCGTTGTCCTTGAACGGCATTTCCAGCGTCAGCGCCAGGCAGCCGAAGGTATGGCCGATGTACTTGGACGCCAGCTTGAGCGCATCGGCGTTGTACTTGCTGGCCGCATAGCCGTGCACGTCCTGGAAATCCGGCGAGGCGCGCTTGAAGGCCCCGATAAAGCGCAGCTGCTCGCGCCGGCGCGCTTCGGTGAAGCCGGGCAGCATCTCGCTGCCGGCGACGAAGTTGTACGGCAGCCCCTCGTCGCCGTGGATATCGAAGAACATGTCGCAGCCGCTGGCCTCGATGGCGCGGCGCACGTGATAGACCTCGGGGCTGGTATCGGGGCTGGGCGCCATCCACTCGCGATTCAGGTTGGCGCCGGCGGCGTTGGTGCGCAGGTTGCCGCGCGCCGAGCCGTCCGGGTTCATGTTCGGCACGATATGGAACACGGCGCGCTCCAGCAGCTTGCGCGCGACCGGGTCGCCGGCCCACACCCCGGTGCCGGTCAGGCGCTGCAGCACGCCTTCGACGAACCACTCCGCCATGCTCTCGCCCGGGTGCTGGCGCGCGATCATCCAGATGGTCTTCTTGCCAGGGCCGGGCTGGCCCAGCGTGACACGGGTCATGTCGCGCCCGTCCACGGTGCTGCCCAGGTGCGACAGGCGTGCCAGCGGCGAGCGCTGACAGGTGGCCAGCAGCGACAGGTGGCGCTCGTCCGGGTATGGCTCGAAATACGCGAACCAGACGCTGTCATGTTCCGGCGTAAAGTCCACCGTCATCACGTGGCCGTCGAAGCGCGTGGGCACGCGGAACCAGTGCGCGCGGTCGTACGAGGCCACCGCGCGGTAGTCACGCCAGCCGTCCGGATAGGTGCAGTCGCCGGCGTTGAGGAAATGCATTCGGCACGCCTGCCCCGCCGCGCCCTGCAGGCGGAAGTGGAACCACTGGCGGAAGTCGGCATGCGAATCGGCACGGATGCGCAGGCGGATATCGTCGGCACGGTCGAGCGCCTCGACCTCGATGGCGCCGGAATCGAAATGCGAGGAGATATGCAGGGCGGAAGGCATGGCGGGCAGTCTCGTGGCAGTGGGTACGGGCAGTCGGTTCAGTCTTCCAGGCGGCGGCGGAACACCCAGCGGGCGGCGTCGGAAGCCGCGGCGTCGAAGGCGTAGCCATCCTCGGCAAAGCGCTTGAGCTTTTCCGGCTCGGTAATGCGATGCGTGACCGCGTAGCGCGCCATGGTGCCGCGTGCGCGCTTGGCGTGGAACGAGATGATCTTGTAGCGGCCGCCCTTCCAGTCCTCGAACACGGGCGTGACGATGCGCGCGTTCAGCACCTTGGGCCGAACCACCTTGAAATACTCTTCCGAGGCCAGGTTGACCAGCACCGGCGCGCCTTCCTGCCTGAGCGCGGCCATGTCGCCGTTGATCATCTGCGTGACCTCGTCGCCCCAGTACGCGTACAGGTCCTTGCCGGCGGCCGTGTCGAGCCGCGTGCCCATCTCCAGCCGGTACGGCTGCATCCAGTCCAGCGGACGCAGCACGCCGTAGAGGCCCGACAGGATGCGGATGTGCTTCTGCGCGAAGCCGAGGTCGTCGGCCGACAACGTCTTCGCGTCGAGGCCGTCGTAGACGTCGCCGTTGAAGGCCAGCACGGCCTGCTTGCTGTTGGCCGCGGTGAACTCGGGCGACCAGTCGGCGTAGCGGGTCACATTGAGCACCGCGAGCTTGTTGGAGATGTCCATCAGCGCGCCGACGTCCTGCGGCGCCAGCTTGCGCAGGCGCTCGATCAGCGTGGCGGAACGGTCGATAAAGCGCGGCAGCGTATGGGTCTTGATGCGAGGGGGTGTCTCGTAGTCAAGCGACTTGGCGGGAGACAAAACGATGAGCATGGCAAAATCGCGGCAGTAGCCAAGGACAAACAAGCCAAGATTGTAGCGAATGCGCCTCGACACCACCGGAACTACCCTCCCTGCCAGCATCGCCGGCGTCACATCCACGCCCCCGGCGGCACCCCGCGTGGTGCTCGACTCCAATATCTGGGTCGACCTGCTGGTCTTTCGCGACCCGCACGTGGAGCCGATCCGCGTGGCGCTGGAGGCCGGCACCATCGCCCCGGTGATCCGTGCCGATTGCCGCGAAGAGCTGCGCCGGGTGCTGGCCTATCCGCAATTTGCCCGCTTTGCCGTCGATATCGACGCCGCGCTGGCCACGGTCGACCGCCTTGCCAGCCTGGAAGCCGCGCCGCCGCAGGCCGACTTCGACGCCATCCGGCTGCCGCGCTGCAAGGACACCGACGACCAGAAGTTCGTCGAGCTGGCCCACTTTGCCGGCGCGGCGTGCCTGGTGTCGAAGGACAAGGCCGTGCTGAAGCTGCGCACCCGCCTGCGCCGCTCCAGCGGTGTGGAAGTGCTGACGCCGCCGGGTTTCGGCGCGTGGCTGGCCACGCAGGCCGGCGCCGACAGCGCGGCCGATCCGCTTTAGAATTGCCGCACCTCGCGCGGGCCTGACCGGAACGCGCAGCAGGCCGCTCCCCATCTCACCGCATCGACACGCTCGCAACATGTCCGCAGACACCACGCTCGCTCCCCTGACCCCGCCGCCGTCGCGCCTGCCCGCCGTCGGCACCACCATCTTTACCGTGATGTCGGCGCTCGCTACCGAGAAGAACGCCGTCAACCTGGGCCAGGGCTTCCCGGACTTCGACTGCGACCCGAAGATCGTCGACGCCGTGACCGCAGCCATGCGCGCCGGCCATAACCAGTACCCGCCGATGGCAGGCGTGCCGCGCCTGCGCCAGGCCATCGCCGCCAAGATCGCTAACCTGTACGGCCACCAGTACAGCTGGGACACGGAGATCACAGTCACCGCCGGCGCCACCCAGGGCATCCTGACCACCATCCTGTGCGCCGTGCACCCGGGCGACGAGGTCATCGTGCTCGAGCCCTGCTACGACAGCTACCTGCCCGCGATCGAGCTGGCCGGCGCCACCGCCGTGCCGGTCACGCTGGAAGCGCCCGAGTTTCGCGTGCCCTTCGACAAGCTGGCCGCCGCGATCACGCCGCGCACGCGCATGATCCTGATCAACACGCCGCACAACCCGACCGGCACGATCTGGCGGGCGGGCGACATGGACAAGCTGGCGCAGATCCTGGCCGGCACCGACATCCTGCTGCTGTCGGACGAGGTCTACGAGCACATGGTCTACGACGGCCAGGAGCACGCCTCGGTGTCGCGCCACCCCGAGCTGGCGCGGCGCAGCTTCGTGATCTCCAGCTTCGGCAAGACCTACCACGTGACCGGCTGGAAGGTCGGCTACGTGGCCGCGCCGGTGGCGCTGATGGCCGAATTCCGCAAGGTCCACCAGTTCAACGTGTTCACCGTCAACACGCCGGTGCAGTACGGGCTGGCCGACTATATGGCCGACCCGGCGCCCTACCTGCAGCTGTCGGCGTTCTACCAGGCCAAGCGCGATTTCTTCCGCGCCGGGCTGGCCAATACACGCTTCAAGCTGCTGCCGTCGGACGGTACCTACTTCCAGTGCGTCGATTACTCGGCCATTTCCGACCTGAGCGAGGCTGATTTTGCGATGTGGCTGACGCGCGAACTCGGCGTGGCCGCGATCCCGGTATCGGCGTTCTACACGCAGCCGCGTGAATCGGGCTTGGTGCGCTTCTGCTTTGCCAAGAAGGAAGAGACGCTGGCGCTGGCGCTGGAGCGGCTGGGCAAGCTGTAAGCGCTGGCGGATCGGCCGGCAAACGCAAAACGCCCGCGACGAGTCGCGGGCGTTTTGCGTTGAAGCAGCCGAGTATTACTTGTTGCGGCTCAGCATCAGCTCGGTATTGGCCTTTCGGTCGGCATTGACCTTCTGCACCGTCTCGCGCTGCGACAGCGTCTTCAGGTAGTCCTTGACCGGCAGGTCTGCCAGCAGGTCGGTGCCGTAGATGATCTTGGTGCACGACGACACCAGCGGCAGGTGCACCGCGGCGGCACAGTCGGCCAGCGTGAAGCTGTCGCCAGCGATATAGGGCGAGAACTTCGCCAGCTTGGCGAACGCGGGGATATAGCGGTTCAGCAGCTTGTGCTGGCGCTCCTTGACGTTGTCGCTGACCTTGCCGCCGAAGAAGGCCTCGGGGTACAGCTCGCGCGCGGTCAGCTCCAGGTACAGCTCCATGAAGGTGACGATCTCGCGCACCTTGCCGGCCTGCAGGGGATCCTGGGGCAGCAGCGGCTTCTGCGGATAAGCCGCTTCCAGGTATTCGACGATGACTTCGGACTCGCACAGCGAGCCGGATTCGGTGATGATGTAGGGCACCTTGCCCGCCGGCGACGCGGCCGGGTCGGTTTCACCGAGCCATGCCAACACCTCTTCGAACGGCACCTCCTTTTCCAGCAGCGCCAGCTTCACTTTGTTGTAGTAGTTGCTGGCGGCAAAACCGCAGAGCTTCAGCATGTCGTCTCTCTCCGTTGTTGGAAGGTCGCCCGCAGTGCAGATCCTGCAGGCGTGTGGGCGATTGTGGACCATCCGGGGCCTGCAGTGTCCGGCCTGGCCGATCAGCGCACGCCGCCTGCCCTGCCCATCTGTTCGGGAAGGTGCAAAAAACGTACGATCGTGCTAATTTAACCACAACTTTTGGGACGAACGATGAGCACTTTCACCATCGACACGCTGGGCATCGTCGGCACCGGCGCCATGGGCCGCGGCATCGCGCAGATTGCCGCGCAGGCAGGCCTCACCGTCAACCTGTACGACGCCAACCCGCAGGCGGTCGCCGCCGCGCGCCAGTACCTGCAGGATACGCTGGCCAAGCTCGCCGACAAGGGCAAGATCAGCACCGCCGACGCCGAGGCCACGCTGGCCCGCGTCAAGCCCTGCGGCGCGCTGGAAGACCTGGCCGGCTGCGACATGGTGCTGGAAGCCATCGTCGAGAAGCTTGAGGTCAAGCGCGACCTGATCGCCAGGCTCGAAGCCGTGCTGCGCGAAGACGCCATCATCGCCTCGAACACGTCTTCCCTTTCGATCACCGCGATCGCGGTCGGCGCGAAGCAGCCGGGCCGCATCGCCGGCTACCACTTCTTCAACCCGGTGCCGCTGATGAAGGTGGTCGAGGTCATCGACGGCCTGTCGGGCAACCCCGCGGTGGGCGATGCGCTGATGGCGCTGTCGCGCCGCATGGGCCATACCCCGGTGCGCTGCAAGGACATGCCGGGCTTTATCGTCAACCATGCCGGCCGCGGCATGAACATCGAAGGCCTGAAGGCCGCACAGGAAGGCGTGGCCGAGTTCGTTGACATCGACAACATCATGCGCGAGCAGGCCGGCTTCCGCATGGGCCCGTTCGAGCTGATGGACCTGACCGGGCTGGACGTGTCGCACCCGGTGATGGAATCGATCTACAACCAGTTCTACCAGGAGCCGCGCTACCGCCCGTCGCCGATCACGGCGATCCGCTCGGTCGGCGGACTGGTCGGCCGCAAGGCCGGCGCCGGTTTCTACCGCTACGCCGACGGCCAGAAGCAGGTGCCTGCGGCCGCCGTGGTTCCGAGCGCGCGCCCGTCGAGCGTGTGGGTCAGCCACGCCAGCGAGCGCGGCCACGCCATGGTGACCAAGCTGCTGGGCGCGCTGGGCGTGACCCCGGAAGGTGGCAACAAGCCCTCGGCCGACGCACTGATCATCGTCACGCCGCTGGGCCTGGACGCCACCACCAGCGCGCTGCAACAGGGCCTGGACCCGGCCCGTACCGTCGCCATCGACACGCTGCTGCCGTTCGAGGCCACCAAGCGCCGCACGCTGATGACCACGCCGGCCACCAATGCCGCCGCGCGTGACACCGCGCACGGCCTGTTCGCCAGCGACGGCGTGCCGGTCACGGTGATCCGCGACTCGGCCGGCTTTGTCGCGCAGCGCGTGCTCTGCTGCATCATCAATATCGCCAGCGATATCGCGCAGCAGCGCATCGCCACGCCGGCCGACATCGACCTGGCCGTCAACCTGGGCCTGGGCTATCCGAAGGGCCCGCTGGCGCTGGGCGACGCGGTCGGCCCGCAGCTGGTGCTGGAGACGCTGCGCAATATGGAAGCGCTCACCGGCGACATGCGCTACCGCCCGAGCCCGTGGCTGTGGCGCCGTGCCGGCCTGGGCCTGTCGCTGCTGGCCGAAGAGCAGTAATCCCTCCCCGCACCGCAATCAGCGAGACCCGCCCCCATGCCCGCACAGCTGCTATCTGAACGCGTCGATTCGACGCTGGTGCTGACCATTTCGAACCCCGAGGCACGCAATGCGCTGCACCCGGACATCTATGCGGCATCGAAAGCGGCGCTGGAACAGGCCGCCGCGGATGACTCGGTGCGCGCGGTGATCTTCACCGGTGCCGACGGCATGTTCTGCGCAGGCGGCAACCTGAACCGGCTGCTGGGCAACCGCAGCCAGCCGCCCGAGGTGCAGGCCGCCAGCATCGAGGTGTTGAACGGCTGGATCCAGTCGCTGCACGCCTTTCCCAAGCCGATCATCGCGGCAGTGGAAGGCGCGGCCGCCGGCGCGGGCTTCTCGGTAGTGCTGGCGTGCGATTTCGTAGTCGCGGCCAGTGACGCCAAGTTCGTGATGGCCTACGTCTCGGTCGGGCTGACGCCGGATGGCGGCGGCTCGTACGAGCTGGCGCGCGCACTGCCGCGCCAGCTCGCAAGCGAACTGATGATGGAAGGCAAGCCGGTCAACGCCGAGCGGCTGGCGCAGTTCGGGCTGGTCAATCGCGTCACGCCGTCGGGCGAGGCGCTGGCCGAGGCATTGCGCCTGGCGCAGGGCATCGCGAAGCAATCGCCGCATGCGGTGGGCCGCATCAAGGGCCTGATCAACCATGCGGGCACGGCCTCGCTGGCCGAACACCTGGTAGCCGAGCGCGACAGCTTCGTGGCCGCGCTGCATCACCCCGATGGCGGCGAAGGTATCAGCGCCTTCCTGGAGAAGCGCAAGCCGCAGTATCGCTGATCACCCCGGCTGATCACCCCGGCTGATCACCCCGCCGATCATCATTACGGCCAGCCCGCGACAGACGGGCATGCCGCTACCAAGCAAGGAGACAACGCATGGAATTGCCGCCGCCCTCGCGTCGCCGCATCTACCTGATGCGGCATGGCGCCGTCTCTTACTTCGATGAGGCCGGGCGCCCCGCCCTGCCCGAGATGGTGCCGCTCAACGAGACCGGCCGCGTGCAGGCCACCGCCGCCGGCCGCGCCTTTGCCGCCGAACAGATCCGCTTCGACCGCGTCATCGTCAGCGGCCTGCCGCGCACCGTCGAGACGGCCGAGCGCGTGCTGGCCGAACTGCCCGGGATGGACGACGTGGTGCCGGAAGTCTGGCCCGCGCTGCAGGAGATCCGCGGCGGCGACCTGTCCGCCATCGCCGACCAGGACCTGCGCGACGCCTTTGTCGGCGCCTTCGAGGGCGAAGTCCCGGAAGACAAGCGCTTCCTCAACGGCGAGACCATCGGCCAGTTCCTCGACCGCGTACTGCCCTCCCTGGAGCGCCTGCGCGCCGATCCCGACTGGGACACCGTGCTGATGGTGCTGCACGGCGGCACCAACCGCGCCATCCTGTCGCAGGCGATCACCTGCGGGCGACGCGTGTTCTTCGGCTCGCTGCTGCAGACCGCGGGCTGCATCAACGTGCTCGACATGGGCGACGACCCGCTCGACTGGGTGGTACGCATGACCAACTACTCGCCGCCCACGCCCGTTCACAGCGGCACGCGCCACACCACCATGGAAGTGCTGCTGCACCAGTATTTGCGCGGACGCCAGCCGCAGGGCTGAGCGCGCCGCGAGATGGATCGAATTCCAACCGATGCCGAACAGAAAACCAACGGAGACAGCATGACGAGCAACGTATCGCACTTCGAGGGCACGCGCCCGGTGGCGGACCAGCAGCGCTTCGACACCGACGCGCTGGAAGCCTGGATGCGCCAGCACGTGGAGGGCTTTGCCGGTCCGCTGACCGTGGAGCAGTTCAAGGGCGGCCAGTCCAACCCGACCTTCAAGCTGATCACGCCGGGCCAGACCTACGTGATGCGCGCCAAGCCCGGCCCCAAGAGCAAGCTGTTGCCGTCGGCTCACGCGATCGAGCGCGAGTACCGCGTAATGGCCGCGCTCGCGGGCAGCGACGTGCCGGTGGCCCGCATGTATGCGCTGTGCGAGGACGAGTCCGTGATCGGCCGCGCCTTCTACATCATGGAGTTCGTCGCCGGCCGTGTGCTGTGGGACCAGTCGCTGCCGGACCTGAGCCCCGCCGAGCGCGGCGCCATCTACGACGAGATGAATCGCGTCATCGCTGCGCTGCACACGGTCGACTACAAAGCCATCGGGCTGGGCGATTACGGCAAGCCGGGCAACTACTTCCAGCGCCAGATCGAGCGCTGGTCCAAGCAGTACAAGCTGTCAGAGACCGAATCGATCCCGGCCATGGACGCGCTGATGGACTGGCTGCCGCAGCATATCCCGCAGGAAGACGCCGACCTGACCTCGATCGTGCACGGTGACTATCGGCTCGACAACCTGATGTTCCACCCCACCGAGCCGCGCGTGCTGGCCGTGCTGGACTGGGAACTGTCCACGCTGGGCCACCCGATGGCCGACTTCAGCTACCACTGCATGAGCTGGCATATCGCCCCGGGGCAGTTCCGCGGCATTGCGGGGCTGGATTTCACCGCGCTGGGCATTCCCGATGAAGCTGCCTATCGCCGCCTGTACGAGCAGCGCACCGGCCGCCCGATCACCGGCGACTGGAATTTCTACCTCGCCTTCAGCATGTTCCGCATCGCCGGCATCCTGCAGGGGATCATGAAGCGCGTTGTGGATGGCACGGCATCGTCGGCGCAGGCGCTGGATGCCGGCAAGCGTGCGCGGCCGATGGCGGAGATGGGGTGGGAGTATGCGCAGAAGGCGAAGGGCTGACACGGCCACTGCCGCAGCAAAGTAACGCAGCAAAGTAATACGGGCGCCATCGGCGCCCGTATTTCATCAGCCACGTGCGGCGCTCAATCCCCCAGCGCCACCCCCTCCCGCCGCGGATCCGCGCCACCAGCCCACACCGCCTTCCCGTCAGGCCCTTGCTTGCGCATGATCGCCTGCGTGCCGCTCGTCATCTCGATCTCCGCCACCTGGTGGCCGCGCTGCTGCAGCGCCTGCACCAGGCCCGGCGATACCAGCCCCTTCTCCACCTCGGTCGGGCCATTGCGGCTGCCGAAGTTGCCCATGCCGATCGCCGCCTGCACGTCCATGTTCCAGTCGAGCATGCCGACCAGCGTCTTGGATACGTACTCGATGATCTGCGAGCCACCGGGCGAGCCGACCGTGGCGACGAGCTGGCCCGTCTGGCGGTCGAACACCAGCGTCGGCGCCATCGACGAGCGCGGGCGCTTGCCCGGCTGCACGCGGTTGGCCACCGGCTTGCCGTTCTCGCTCGGCGCGAAGGAGAAGTCGGTCAACTGGTTGTTCAGCATGAATCCGCGCACCATCAGATGCGAACCGAAGTACGACTCGATCGTGGTGGTCATTGAAATCGCCCCGCCGCGGTCATCGACGGCAACGATCTGCGAGGTGGAGATGCGCGGCGGCGAACGGTCGGGTGCATAGGCCACCGCAGTGCCCGGCGGCACGCCCGGCTGCGCCTTGCCCATGCTCTTGTCGGCGATCAGCTCTGCGCGCGAGGCCAGGTAAGACGAGTTGACCAGGCCGGCCACGTTGACCGGCACGAAGTCCGCATCGGCGACGTACAGGCCGCGGTCGGCATAGGCCAGGCGGTCAGCTTCGGAGATCGCGTGGACGGCGTCAGGGTTGGCTTCCATCACCGCGGGCGTATTCACGCCCTGGGGCTTGAGCGCAGCCAGCGCGTACTTGGGATTCTTGGTCTCCAGCGCCTGCAGCGTGCCCAGGATCTGCGCGATCGCGATGCCGCCTGACGACGGCGGCGGCATGCCGCAGATCTTCCAGCGCTTGTAGTCGGTGCAGACCGGCTCGCGCTCCTTGGCCTTGTAGTTGCGCAGGTCCGCCAGCGACAGCGAGCCGGCGTTGGCGCTGCCGTTCACCTTGGCGACGATGTCCTGCGCGATCGGGCCGCTGTACAGCACGCCGGCGCCGCGCCGGGCGACATCGCGCAGCGTCTGCGCGAGCCTGGGGTTCTTCAGCACCGTTCCGGCCGGCTTGGGCTTGCCCTGCGCATCCAGGAAGTACGCGGCCATCTCGGGCGAATTGGCCAGGAACTTGTCGGCGGCCACCTGCGTGTACAGCCGATCCGAGATCGGGAAGCCCTTCTCCGCCAGCGCGATGGCGGGCTCGAACAATTTGGCCCACGGCAGGCGGCCGTGCTGGCGGTGTGCCATCTCCAGCGCGCGCATCACGCCCGGCGTGCCGACCGAGCGGCCGCCGATCTGCGCCTCGCTGAACTCCATCGGCTTGCCGTCGGGGCGCAGGAACAGGTTTTCGGTGGCGCCGGCCGGAGCCATCTCGCGGCCGTCAATGGCCTGCACACGCTTGCCGTCCCAGTACATGATGAAGGCGCCGCCGCCGATGCCAGTGGCCTGCGGCTCGACCAGCGTCAGAACGGCCTGCATGGCGATGGCGGCGTCGATGGCCGAGCCGCCCTGGCGCAGGATGGTGCGCCCCGCCTCGGTCGCGAGCGGATTGGCGGCGGCGGCCATGTGGCGCTGCGCGTAGACCGTCGACATGCCGGGGCGGTAGCCGGAGGAGACCTCCGGGGCCGGCGGCATGGCGGCCGGAGGTGTCGTTGCTACCGGGGCAGCGGTCGGCGCGGCAGGCGCGGCCGGTGCGGCCGTCCCTCCGCCTTGCGTACCACAAGCACCGAGCAGCGCCGTCAGGCCAAGGGCCAGCGCGCCGCGCCAGACCGTCGAAGAGGGGTCAAGGTGAGCCATGCGATATCTCCGGGGGAAGGATCAAGGGATTGTAGTGGCGATCGGCGCATCCGGGGGGCGGGGGAAAGTCTGAATCCCGCCACATGGCGCGACAGCCTCGTGCCGGTGAAAAAAAAACAGCCGTCTAACCCCGAACGCCCGCCTGCCCCGTTTCATCGACAGGCCGTCATGCCGGCGTTCCGCCGCGGCCCCCAAGGAGAACAACATGCAACTTCGCGCACCGGTCGTTTCCACCGTCGGCGCCCGGCGTTCCCGGGCCGCCACCGCCATCTGCGCAGCCGCGCTGGCGCTGGCGCTGTCGGCCTGCGGCGGCCGTTCGCCGGCGGTTTCCCAGGATGTGTCGCAGCCGGCCCCGCCGACGGAGGCCCACGCCCCGGCCGTGCCTGCGCCACCATCACCGGCCTATGTGCCGTCGGCCAACGCCGCCAAGGCCGCGCCGGCCGCCGAAATGCACACCCGTGCCGCCATGGCGCCGCGGCCGTACTACGTGCCTCCGCCTCCGGCGGCAGACCGCGAGCGCTACGGCGCGATCGACGAGAATGGCGTCAAGCTGGTGGCGCAGGCACCGGTGTCCACCTTCAGCATCGATGTCGATACCGGAAGCTACAGCAATATGCGCCGCCTGCTCAATGCCGGGCGCCTGCCACCCGCCGACGCGGTGCGCGTTGAGGAATTGCTGAACTACTTCCCCTATGACTACGCGCAGCCGGCCGATGGGCGGCCATTCGCCGTGCATACCGCGCTGGCGCCCGCCCCGTGGCATCCTGCCAACGTGCTGCTGCGCATCGGCATCAAGGGCAAGGACATGGCCAGCGGCGCGCTGCCGGCCGCCAATCTGGTGTTCCTGGTGGACGTGTCCGGCTCGATGAATTCGCCCGACAAGCTGCCGCTGTTGAAGTCCTCGCTCAAGCTGCTGGTGAACAAGCTGCGCCCGCAGGACCGCATCACGCTGGTCACCTACGCCAGTGGCACGCGCGTGGCGCTGCCACCCACGCCGGGCAGCGACAAGGCCGCCATCGGCGCCGCCATCGACCAACTGGTGGCAGGCGGCAGCACCGCCGGCGCCAGCGGCATCGCGCTGGCCTACCAGGCCGCGCAGCAAAGCTATATCGCCGGCGGCATCAACCGCGTGCTGCTGGCGACCGACGGCGACTTCAACGTGGGCGTGACGGACTTCAGGCAGCTGAAGAGCATGGTCGAAGAGAAGCGCAAGTCGGGCGTATCGCTGTCCACGCTCGGCTTCGGCACCGGCAACTACAACGAGCAACTGATGGAGCAGCTGGCCGATGCCGGCGACGGCGCGTACTCGTATATCGACAACCTGATGGAAGGCAACAAGGTGCTGGTCAGCGAAATGAGCTCCACGCTGGCCACCATCGCGCGCGACGTGAAGATCCAGGTGGAATTCAATCCGGCCACGGTGAAGGAGTACCGGCTGATCGGCTATGAGAACCGCATGCTGGCGCGCGAAGACTTCAACAATGACAAGGTCGATGCCGGCGACATCGGCGCGGGCCATACCGTGACCGCGCTGTACGAGCTGACGCTGGCGGGCCAGCCAGGGCTGGTCGATCCGCTGCGCTACCAGCAGCCCGCACCGGCGCCCGGGCGCGACGGCGAGCTGGCGCATGTCAAGCTGCGCTACAAGCTGCCCACGGCCAGCACCAGCCAGCTGATGGATGTCACCGTCGCCCGTCAGGCGATCCGGCCGCTGGCGCAAGGCGATGACGACTTCCGCTTCGCCGCGGCCGTGGCCGGTTTCGGCCAGGCGCTGCGCGGCGGCAAGTTTACCGGTACGTGGGGCTACGCCGATGCCCGCGCGCTGGCGCAGGGCGCGCGCGGCGCCGACCGCTTCGGCTACCGCGGCGAGTTCCTCAAGCTCGTGGACCTGGCGCAGAGCCTGGCCACGGCCGCTCCCGTCGGCACGACCGGAGCAGGATCGCCCGAGCGTGCGGCACGCTGACACCACATCGCCCCGCGAGGCAGCGGGAGGCGGGGCGACGACCTGTCGCGCCGCCTCCGCCTCTCCTATACTCCGGCGCATGCAGGCACCCGAGCCCCCACCCGAGCCCCCTTCTCCCGCAAGCCACCCGTCCGGCGACGCGCTGGCCTCGCTGCCCGACCACGACCTGATGCTGCTGGTGGCCGGCGGCATCATCGAGCAGCCCGTCACCGAGCTGTTCCGCCGCCACAATGCCGGCCTCTACAACTATGTGGCGTGGCTGTGCCAGGGCAATAGCGGCGAAGCGGAAGACATCGCACAGAAGACCTGGGTCAAGCTGATGACCCGCTGCGGCGACTACCAGCCCACTGCGGCGTTCCGCACCTTCCTGTTTCAGATCGCGCGCAATACATGGCTCGACCAGGTGCGCAGCGCCGATGCGCGCCAACGTGAGTCGCAGGATGAGCAGCCGTTGGAGATACCCGCCGACGACCTCTCGCCCGAAGCCGAACTGCAGCTGCGCCAGCACGCGCACCATGTGCATCGCGCATTGTTGCATTTGCCGGTGGCGCAGCGCGAAGTGGTGGTGCTGCGCTTCTTCAGCGATATGAGCGTCGAGGATATCGCGCTGATGCTGGGCGAGAAATTCGAGACGGTGAAGAGCCGGCTCCGCTATGCGTTCGCGCACCTGCGCGGCGAGCTGGCCGGCAGCGTGCCGGGATCGCAGGAGACGCGGTCGTGAGCGCGGTGGATCGATTTATCGATGGCGAGGACCGGCTCTCGGCGTTGCTGAAGCGCCTGCCGGCCTACGCGCCATCGGACGCGCTGGAAGCGGCCGTGCGCGCTGCCGCGCGGACAGCGCAGCAGGAAGCCGATCGGCTTCGGACCAGTGCGGCGCCGTTGCCCTTCCCCGCACCGCCAACGCTTGCCGCGGCGGTGTTGCAGGAGGCCGCGCGCGTGCAGGCGGCACAGGCAGCACGGCGCGACGCATTGCTCGATCGCGTTGCGGCGGGCCAGCCGGCAGCCGATGTGCTCGGCGCACCGGTCAGCGCCGCCACGCGCGACTGGCTTGCTGCGCAAGCGCAGGCCAACGCGGCCGCGCAGAAGGCCGAGCAGGCGCGCACCTCGCACGCCGTGCGCGCACGCCAGTGGTGGCGTTCGTTGGGACTGGCCGCGAGCGTCGCCGCGGTGGCGGGGCTTACGACCAGCATCGTGCTGAGGCAGATCGACGATGGCGCGCTGCTGCCGGCGACCACGCGCGAGATATCCGCGCCAGCACCAGCGCCCGCTGCCGACATCGCGGCTGCGCCCGCAACAGAAGCCGCACCGGAAGCCGCAGCCGCGGCGCCGGCAAGCCCGGCACCGCCAGCCGTGCAAGCCGCCCCCCCCCCGCAGCGCGAGCAACGGCGTCCCGCCACGAATGAAGACAAGCGCAGCCGCGCGCCGGCCGAACGCAGCGCACCGCGCGAATCCGCCAGGGACAGCGAGCCCGCGGCGCAAGCCAGCGAAGGCCTCTCTACCCACGCGCCGGCGATCACGGCGTCACCGCCCGCCCTGCCCATGCCGCCAGCGCCCGCTTACTCGGCCATGGCGGAAGCCGCACCGCCTGCTGCACCCGCTGCCGCAGCGCCGGCCCCGCCTCCACCACCGGCCGCCGCACCGCAGGCCAATTTCGCCCGCAAGGCCGCACCGCCGATGGCGGCCGCACGCGAGCGCGCAGCGGCCGCCGCGTCCGCTGCGCTTGCCATGACCGTGTCGACACAGGACGACCCCGCCGCGACGGCGGCGCGCCTGGACACACTGACCCCGCTCACGCTGTGGGCAGCCGAGCCGGACAATACGGAAATAAGGGAATGGGCAGAACGGCTGTGGCAGTCGCTGCCGGCGGGACAACGCCCGCCAGTGCCATTTGCCGTGCAGGCCGACCGCACGCTGGCGCCGGGCCAGGTGCGCATCGAACTGCAGCACCGCGCGCCGCAATGAGCGCGCCGGTGCGTGGTGGCTGACGTGTGAAGGTCAGCGCGCGAAGATCAGCGCGTGGTGAACGACCAGCTCAGGTCCACCGGCTGCGAACCCAGCCGGCCGGTGACGTGTACGGTATAGCGCTGCTGGCTGGCCAGCGGCGCCACCGGCGTGCAGATGGCCAGGCCGCGCGCGGCGCTGGTCAAGCCCGACGAACGGCTGTCGACCTTGACGCAGTTGACGTTGCTGCCCTGCGCATCGGTGATGGTGAAGTTGTCGGCATCGAACTGCAGCGAGGTGTTGATCGCCTGCAGCGACACCGGGTAGCCCACGGTCTTGCCCTCGTAGCCCGGCGCCGGGTTGGGGCTTTCCGTATTGACCCAGCTGGCCGGCACGTCGGCCTGGCCGTTGAACGGGTAGGCCACCATCTGGTTGTCGCTGCCGCCCTTGGAGGCGTCGGCAAGGTCGATGGTCTGGTAGTAGGTGGCTGCGGTGCCGCTGCCGTTCGGGCCCACGCTCTCGGCAAAGCCGCTGCCGGCCGAGCCGTAGCTGCCCAGCAGCGCGGCGCGGTGGAACGGCGCATTGACCAGGTCGGAGACCAGCGCGTCCTTGGGCGACATCGACAGCTGCGCATTGGCCGCCGAGGTCCAGCGGTTGGCGCCCGCCACGACTTCGGCGGTGGCGTTGGTCGGGTAGGCGGCCTGGATGCGCGCGTTCGGAGTAGCGCCGGTGTAGCCCGGCCGGCCGCTGGTTTCGTCGTGCGTCAGCGTGTTGTTGGCCAGCATGTAGGCGGTGTGGTTCTGCGCGACCGTGTTGAGCCCATCGCGCGCGGCCAGCGGCGGCAGGCCTACCTGCTCGCGGCGATAGTTGGCGTAGCACAGGCCGGCGGTGCGCGGCTCTTCCAGCACGCGGTAGTTGCTGACCGCACTGCCGCGTGCCGGCAGCAGCGTGATGCCGCTGCCGGCGGCAGGCGCCGGTGCGGCACCGCTGACGGTATAGCAGGCGCCTGCCGTGGAAGTCGAACCGGTCTGGCCGCCCGTCGGCGTGCTGCCCTGCCCTGCTGTCTGCGTGGAGCCCTGCGGAGAGCCGGCCGAGGTGCCGGCATCGCCGCCATCGCCACCGCCGCCGCCACAGGCGGACAGCGCCAGCGCGGCAGCGGCGCAAAGGGTGGTCAGGGCGAGCGTGGTGCGCCGCGCGCGTCGCGGCAGAGTCTCTTGGCAATCAGCAAGCAAGCGTGTCCCGGTCATCGGTCTGAATCGTCGTGGTAGTCGGAGGAAGGAGACTGCCCGGAGGATCCGCCGAGGCGGACAGCCAGCAAGACAACCTGCGCAAGCGCCGGATGGAACGAGGCTCGCGCCGGAGGCGCCGGGGGCAGAAAGACCGGTCGATGGTATTGGCGTCAAACGCGAGGGTCTAGCCTGTGAACAATTGCTTACGTGTGACCCGCGCGCGGCGCACCGGAGCGCCGCATCCGGCGCCTGGCGTCGGCTCCATGCGTATGCTGGAGCGCTCAGGCAGCGCTCGTCACATCCGCCGTGCCGCCGAGTGACGCCATCACCGCCATCAGCTGCTCCCGCAGCCAGCGATTGGCGCCGTCGTTCTCGCCGCCCGCATGCCAGTACAGGTGCAGTTCGAGCGTCGGCACCTTGAAGGGCAGCGAGAGCAGCCGGTTGGCATAAGGCTCGTTGGCGATACGCGCATAGCGCAGCGGCAGCGTGGCCAGGAGGTCGGTGCAGCTGACCACCCGGCAGGCGGCGGCGTAATGCTGGCAGCGCAGGCGCACGCGCCGTGTCAGGCCCATGCGGTGCAGCGCCTGATCTTCCAGCCCGGCGCCGCGGCGGCGCGACGACACATGCACATGCTCGGCCGCCAGGTAGCGCTCGAGCGTCAGCTCCTTCTTGACCAGCGGATGGTCGCGCCGCGCCAGTACCACCATCGGGTCGTCCATGAACGGCGCATGGTGGATGGCGGGCGACACCGGCAGCAGGATGTCGATGGCGGCATCAATGGTGCCGGCCAGCAGCTCGGATTCCATCTCGCGCCGGTCAAAACGGATCGCGGCAATCTCCACATGCGGCGCCACCGCGGTCACGCGCGCCATAAGCGGCGGCAACAGCGTGGATTCCAGCGCGTCCCGCATGCCGATGGTGAAGCGCCGCACGGTATTGGTGGGGTCGAAGTGCGGCGTGTCCTGCAGCGTCCGCGCAAACGACTGCAGCGCGGTGCGCACCTCGGCCGCCAGCGAGCGCGCCAGCGGCGTGGGCGCCATGCCCTGGCCGCGCCGCTCGAACAGCGGGTCGTCGAACAGCGTGCGCAGCCGGCCCAGCGCATGGCTGACCGCCGGCTGCGTCAGGTTGAGCTGGCGCGCGGCCGCGGTGATGCTGCCTTCGCTGTAGATGGCGTCGAACACCACGAAGAGATTGAGGTCGATGCGGGAGAGCTGCATGCGTGGATTCTGTCATGGAATGCAGGGAATTGATACTGGCAAATCCAGAAAATTCATTTTTCTAATTATCGACTTTCAGATAGAGTGCATTCCATCGGCCCATGCCGCACTGATGCCGAGGCAATACGGCGCCGCCGCCCACCCTGGCGTCCACTGATCCGTAGCGAGGAGACCACATGGATTTCGAATACAGCCCGAAGGTCAAGGAAATGCAGGCCAAGCTGCTGGCCTTCTTCGACCAGCACATCTACCCGAACGAAAAGCGTTTCGCGGAGGAAATCGACGCCAACCGCCGCGCGGGCAACGCCTGGGTGCCGACCAAGGTGATCGAGGAACTGAAGCCGCTGGCGCGTGAAGCCGGGCTGTGGAACCTGTTCCTGCCGCGCTCGCCGCGTGCGCCGCAGGGCCTGTCGAACCTGGAATACGCCACGCTGTGCGAGATCATGGGCCGGGTGCCCTGGTCGGCCGAGGTGTTCAACTGCGCCGCGCCCGACACCGGCAACATGGAAACGCTGGAGCGCTACGCGTCCGAAGAACTGAAGGACAAGTGGCTGGAGCCGCTGCTGGCCGGCGAGATCCGCTCGGCCTTCCTGATGACCGAGCCCGCCGTGGCCTCGTCGGACGCGACCAATATCGAATGCCGCATCGAGCGCGATGGCGACCACTATGTGATCAACGGCACCAAGTGGTGGTCGTCGGGCGCGGGCGACCCGCGCTGCAAGGTCTACATCGTGATGGGCAAGACCAATCCCGACGCCGGCCGCCATGAGCAGCAGTCGATGGTGGTGGTGCCGGCCGATACCCCGGGCATCACCATCAAGCGCTTCCTGCCGGTATTCGGCTACGACGATGCGCCGCACGGCCACATGGAGATCGAGCTGAAGGACGTGCGCGTGCCGGTCTCGAACATCCTGCTGGGCGAAGGCCGCGGCTTCGAGATCGCGCAGGGCCGCCTCGGCCCGGGCCGCATCCACCACTGCATGCGCAGCATCGGCGTGGCCGAGCGCGCGCTGGAGCTGCTGTGCAAGCGCGCACTGTCGCGCGTGGCCTTCGGCAAGCCGGTTTCGAGCCAGGGTGTGACGCAAGAGCGCATCGCCGAAGCCCGCTGCGAGATCGAGATGGCGCGCCTGCTGACGCTCAAGGCCGCATACATGATGGACACCGTGGGCAACAAGGTGGCCAAGGCCGAGATCGCCATGATCAAGGTGATCGCCCCCAACGTCGCGCTGAAAGTGATCGACTGGGCCATCCAGGTCCACGGCGCGGCCGGCGTGTCCAGCGACTTCCCGCTGGCCAACTGGTGGGCGCATCAGCGCACGCTGCGCCTGGCCGACGGCCCGGACGAGGTGCACCGCAACGCCATCGCCAAGCTGGAGCTGGCCAAGCACATGAACGTGAACCCGGACAGCATCAAGATGCCGGTGGCACGCGGTTTCTGACCGTCGGGCCATGCCGAGGGGCCCCGCCCCTGCCGGCAGCATGGAAAACGCGCAGCCCGTCTGCGCGTTTTTTTCTTCTGTGCTTAAATCGCCCGGTTCGCCACGTCAGTGGTTGATGTGGCCACTTTGATCGCAGCCAGGAGACCTTTTGCGATGATCGACGTCTACACCTGGGCAACGCCCAACGGCCACAAAGTCCACATCATGCTGGAGGAATGCGGCCTGGAGTACAAGGTCCATCCGATCAACATCGGCGCCGGAGACCAGTTCGGCGAGGACTTCCTGAAGATCAGCCCGAACAACAAGATCCCGGCGATCGTGGATCCGGACGGCCCGGACGGCAAGCCGATCTCGCTGTTCGAGTCGGGCGCCATCCTGCTTTACCTCGCCGGCAAGACCGGCAAGTTCCTGCCCGAGGACGTGCGCGGCAAGTACCAGGCGCTGCAGTGGCTGATGTTCCAGATGGGCGGCGTCGGCCCGATGCTGGGCCAGACGCACCATTTCCGCATCTACGCGCCCGAGAAGATCGAGTACGCGGTCAACCGCTACACCAACGAAGCCAGGCGCCTGTACGGCGTGATCGACACGCAGCTGTCGAAGCACGCGTACCTGGCCGGCGACGAATACACCATCGCCGACATCGCCACCTTCCCGTGGTTGCGCAGCTGGCAGAACCAGGGCGTGGAGCTGGACGACTATCCCGACCTGAAGCGCTGGTTCAACGAGATCGCCGAGCGTCCCGCGGTCAAGCGCGGCGTGGAAGTGCTGGCCAGCGCGCGCAAGGCGCTGCAGGACGACAAGGCGCGCGAGGTCCTGTTCGGCGCGACGCAGTACAAGCGGCACTGAAGCCGCCGGGGTCTGGCCCGGGCGCCATGCCTCCGCGCTCAGGCCGCCACCAGCGCATGGCACGCGGCGGCACGCCCGTCCGCGTGCCGGATGGCGCGCCCGCTTCCGCTCACACCTCCGCCTGCGCCCACGGCGATGCCATCGCCGGGCCCGAAGCAGCACAGCAGTCCGGTCCCCGGCAGCAGCACGTCCAGGCGGCATGACTCGTGCGGATCCGGCGCGTAGATCGCGCCAGGCTGCAGGAAGGCCACGTCGACCCCGGCATGTGCATGGGCCTCATGCCAATGCAGGCCGATCGCGCCGCGATAGCACAGCGCCCAGCGCAGGCCGCGCGCCTGCAGGCGCCGGGCCCAGTCCTCCACGGACGGGTCGAGCTGGATGAACGCCGGCTGCACGCCATACCCCGCCCCGCCAGTGCCTTGGCCGGGGCTGCCCCCGGCTTCTTCCGTCCCGACCGCGGCGATGCTGCCCAGCGCGCAGCGGCGCGCGCCCTCCGGCAGCGACACCGCGCACGCCGCATTGTCCTGCTGCCGCGGCACTGCGCGCACAAAAGATGGTGTCGACCATCGCCCGCACCTGCATCGGCACGCCCCGCGCGGGCGCGAACAGTTCGCCGCCGCCCATCAGCAGGCAGTCGTGCC
Organism: Ralstonia pickettii DTP0602; assembly: GCA_000471925.1. Classification (NCBI taxonomy): domain Bacteria; kingdom Pseudomonadati; phylum Pseudomonadota; class Betaproteobacteria; order Burkholderiales; family Burkholderiaceae; genus Ralstonia; species Ralstonia pickettii. The sequence continues at coordinate 1,071,816 of CP006667.1, read as the reverse complement.
CGGGCGCCGACATGCGCAGGCCGCCGCGCAGGCAGCCCCACCACTCATTGCGGTCTGCCACAAAGGCGTCCTGTGTCTCGCCGGCGCAGAGGAAGACGTAGTCGCAGGTATCGCCGAGGCCAGCCGAGGCGGTCAGCACGCGCGACTGGAATCCGAGAGTGAGGTCCGCCGGGGTATGGCGGCCGGAATGGAGGGCGCGCATCCGCGCCTCGAACAGCGTGAAGATCTGCATGGCAATTCCCCTGGCAGGGCGACAGGACGCAAGTATCCCGTCGACGCATGCCGCACGCTTGTCAGCGTTGCGTGCGGCATTGCGCAGTGGCCCGTTTGGCACGGCCATGCAGGCCGTCCGGATCATGCCATCGTGCCGCGCCAAGTTGGCTGGCGCATCCCTTATTCCGCGGATCAGGCACCGATAGTGAGGAGGAGAATAAGTTGTCGTGGCCTCAGGGTCAAACCCTTAGCCTCAGACCACTCCGAACTCTTCACGACCCCATGACTTCTCGACATCTCAGACTATTCGGATTGCATCTTGCCTGGCTACGCAAGCAGCGGGGCTGGTCCCAGGAAACCCTGTCGCTCGAAAGCGGTCTGGCGCGCTCGTACCTGAGCGGCATCGAAGGCGGCAAGCGCAATGTGGCGCTGATCAATATCTGCACACTGGCCGAGACCCTTGCCGTGCCGCCATCCGAAATGCTGGACTTCAGCCTGCTGGACTTCAGCCGCCACAACGCCAGCCAGTTGCAAGTGGAACAGCCGCGCATGCCTTTCGGTAACCGGCAGCAGGCAGCGATCGAGGCCACCGTGCGCCATATGGCCGAACTGAGCGAGCCCGAGCTGAACGTGGCGGCGGCGGTGGCGCGGGCGCTGGCTGGCAAGGGCAGCTTCCGCCCGCCCGTGGGCTATGTCAGGCACGCCACCAAGCCCGGCGCCGCCGACGACACCGGGGGCTAGACGCCCAGCATGCCCTGCCGTTCGATAAAGCGGATGACCTCGTCCAGGCCCTGCCCGGACTTGATGCTGCCCATCACGAACGGCCGGGCGCCGCGCATCTTGCGCGCATCGCTTTCCATTACTTCCAGCGAGGCGCCCACGTACGGCGCCAGGTCCGTCTTGTTGATCACCAGCAGGTCGGACTTGGTGATGCCGGGCCCACCCTTTCTCGGAATTTTCTCACCGCCGGCGACGTCGATAACGTAGATCGTCAAATCAGAAAGTTCTGGGCTGAAGGTTGCAGCCAGGTTGTCGCCGCCGGATTCGATGAACACCACGTCGGCGTCCGGGAACCTGGCCAGCATGCGGTCGACCGCTTCCAGGTTGATCGACGCGTCCTCGCGGATCGCTGTGTGCGGGCAGCCGCCGGTTTCCACGCCCATGATGCGCTCGGCCGGCAGCGCGCCGGAGATCGTCAGCAGGCGCTGGTCTTCCTTGGTGTAGATGTCGTTGGTGATGGCGACCAGGTCATAGCGGTCGCGCATCGCCTTGCACAGCATCTCGAGCAACGTGGTCTTGCCGGAGCCGACCGGGCCGCCGACGCCGACGCGCAGCGGAGGGTTCTTCTTGGTACGGGCCTGGGTCATGGTGAAGTGTGGATTCAGGATCGGAACAGCCGGGAGTACTGCGTTTCGTGGCGTGCGGAAAGCAGGCCCAGCATCGGTGAAAAAGTAGAGAGTTGTGGCGGCGCGGAATCGGCGCGGCGCACGGCTTCCTCTACGGTATCGAGCACCGCTGCGTGCAGGCGGCGCAGCATGTGTTGCCCTGCCACCTGGCCTAGCGGCACTGCCTTGATTGCGGCGGCTACCTGGTTCTCGGCCCAGTTGAAGCAGTAGGCGGCAAGCCCGTCGCGCGCATCGACCTGCAGCGCCACGCATGCCGCGGTGAAGGCCGTCGGCAGGCAGACCGGCGACAGCGCCGCCAGCGCGTCACGCAGCGCCGGGGTGCCCCACTCCATCTGCGCAATCAGCTTTGCCAGCGACCAGCCCATCTGCTCGGTCTCCAGCCGCAGTTCGGAGGTCTCGCGCGTGGCGTGGAACCAGTCGTTCCATGCCTTCACTTGCGCGGCGTCGCCGGACAGCCAGTGGCGATGCAGCAGCAGCCACAGCGGCGCTTCGCATTGCGCCTGCACGTGCAACAGGTTGTCGCGGATCCAGCGTTCGGCGGTCGGCGCGTCATGCACGTTGCCGCAATCGATGGCGGCCTCCAGGCCTTGCGAATAGCTGAAGCCGCCGATGGGCAGCGCGGGGGATGCGAGGTGGAGCAGGGAGATGAGTTGGGAAAGGCCGGGCATGATACGGCGACTCAATGCAGACAGCGCGGGTCAGCGCTTGTGACCACAGTGGTCATCATGGACATGATGCGGATCGCCATGATCGTGGGCATGGTCATGGCTATGGCCGTGCCCATGCGAGTGAGAGTGCGCATGCGAGTGCCCGTGCTCATGGTCATGCGCATGACTGTGATCATGCCCATGATGCTCCTGAAACACCGCCTGCGCGGCCGCATAGTCCTCGGCAAACGTCGCATCATGCCCATGCTTGTGCCCGCCGCCATAGGCCCCAGCCTCCGGCTCGAATGGCAACTCCGCACGCTCGGCGCGCACGCCCAGCCGCTTCAGCATGTCGGCCAGCACCTGGTCGTATTCCAGCCGCAGGTAATCGCGCCCGATCTCCACCGGCGTGTGCCGATTGCCAAGGTGATACGCAGCGCGCATCAGCGCGTGCGGATCATCCGAGCGCACTTCCAGCACGGTTTCAGCGGCGGCCTGCACCTCAATAAAGCTGCCGTTCTCCGCCACCAGCAAGTCGCCACCCCGCAGTACGGTACCGCGCGGCAGGAACAACGCGGCTTCCTCACCATTGTCGAGCACCGCCCGCAGGCGACTCTTGCTACGTTCGGAGAAAGGCAGCACCAGCTTGGTAGCACGGCGCACCAGCACCGGCGCGATGCCGTGCGGGGCGCTCAGGAGTTTGTCGATCTTCAGCATGCGGGATCCGGGGCTCCGCCCCGGTGGTTCAGAACAGGAAATAGCGCTGCGCCATGGGCAGCTCGGTGGCTGGCTCGCACGTCAGCAACTGGCCGTCGGCGACCACCTGGTAGGTCTCGGGGTCGACCGTGACGTGCGGCTGCCAGTCATTGTGCACCATGTCGCGCTTGCTGACCGTGCGCGTGCCGCGCACCGCCGACAGTGTTTTGGCCAACCCGTAGCGCTCGCCGATGCCGGCCGCCAGTGCCGCCTGCGACACGAAGGTCAGCGACGAGCGGTGCAGCGCCCCGCCGGCCGTCGCGAACATCGGGCGGTAGTGCACCGGCTGGGGCGTCGGGATCGACGCATTGGGGTCGCCCATCGCCGCCGCGGCGATCATGCCGCCCTTCAGGATCAGGCTCGGCTTGACGCCGAAGAACGCCGGGCGCCACAGCACCAGGTCAGCCCACTTGCCGACTTCCACCGAACCCACTTCATGGGCGATGCCATGGGTCAGCGCCGGATTGATGGTGTACTTGGCAACGTAGCGCTTGACGCGGAAGTTGTCGTGCCCGCCGCGCGCATCGTGCGGATCGCCCGGCAGCTTGCCGCGCTGCAGCGCCATCTTGTGCGCGGTCTGCCAGGTGCGGATGATGACCTCGCCCACGCGGCCCATCGCCTGCGAATCGCTGGAGATCATCGAGAACGCGCCCAGGTCGTGCAGGATATCCTCGGCAGCGATGGTCTCGCGGCGGATGCGGCTTTCGGCGAAGGCGATGTCCTCGGCAATCGACGGATCCAGGTGATGGCACACCATCAGCATGTCGAGATGCTCGTCCAGCGTATTGACGGTGTACGGGCGCGTCGGGTTGGTCGACGACGGCAGCACGTTGGCCTCGCCACACACCTTGATGATGTCGGGCGCATGGCCGCCGCCGGCGCCTTCGGTGTGATACGTATGGATGGTGCGGCCCTTGAACGCCGCGACGGTCACCTCGACAAAGCCAGCCTCGTTAAGCGTGTCGGTGTGGATCGCCACCTGAGTGTCGGTCGCGTCCGCCACCGACAGGCAGGTATCGATCGCCGCCGGCGTGGTGCCCCAGTCCTCATGCAGCTTCAGGCCGATCGCGCCAGCTTCCACCTGCTCCAGGAGCGGCGCCTGCTGGCTGGCATTGCCCTTGCCCAGCAGGCCGATATTCATCGGGTAGGCGTCGGCTGCCTGCAGCATGCGCTCCATATACCACGGCCCCGGCGTCACGGTGGTGGCGAAGGTGCCGGTGGCCGGTCCGGTGCCACCGCCGATCATGGTGGTGACGCCGCTCATCAGTGCCTCTTCGATCTGCTGCGGGCAGATGAAGTGGATATGGCTATCGATGCCGCCGGCGGTGACGATCATGCCCTCGCCCGCGATCACCTCGGTGCCCGGCCCGACCACGATGGTCACGCCCGGCTGGATATCGGGATTCCCGGCCTTGCCGATCGACGCGATGCGCCCGTCCTTCAGGCCGATATCCGCCTTGACGATGCCCCAGTGGTCGACGATCAGCGCATTGGTGATGACGGTATCGACGCAGTCCTTCGCCATGCGCTGGCTCTGGCCCATGCCATCGCGGATCACCTTCCCGCCGCCGAACTTCACTTCCTCGCCGTAGATGGTGAAGTCCTTCTCGACCTCGATGATGAGCCCGGTGTCGGCCAGCCGCACGCGGTCGCCGGTGGTCGGGCCGAACATCTCGGCATAGGCCTGCCTGGAAATCTTTGCCATCACAGCGCTCCCATGATCTTGCCGTTGAAGCCGAAGACGATGCGGTCGCCATCCAGCGCCACCAGTTCGACGGTTCGGGTCTGGCCGGGCTCGAAGCGCACCGCAGTGCCGGCCGCGATATTCAGCCGGAAGCCGCGGGTGGCCTCGCGGTCGAACGCGAGCGCGATGTTGGTCTCGTAGAAGTGGAAGTGCGAGCCGACCTGGATCGGACGGTCGCCGGTATTGGCCACCGTCACGCTGACCGTGGCGCGGCCGGCGTTGAGTTCGATCTCGCCGTCGGCGGGCATCAGTTCACCGGGGATCATGGCAGTCCTCCTCAGGCGACCAGCAGGCCGGCGCCGTACAGCGCCACGCCGGCGCCCGCCAGGCGCGCCAGCCAGCCGGCGCGGCGGCGCAGCAGCGTGCCGGCGCCGATACCGAGCAGGTGCAGCGCCATGGTCGACACAGCAAAGCCGCCAACATAAGCCAGCACGGCCGGCAGTGCGCCCGCGGTGCCTGGCAACTCGGCGCCGTGCGCATAGCCATGAAACACGGCGAAACCGCCGACCAGCAGCGTGCCAGCCCACGCCGGCAGCTTGGCACGCAGAGCCACCAGCAGGCCGATCACCAGCAACGAGGCAGCGATCATCGGCTCGACCGCCGGCAACGCCACCCCGGACAGCCCCAGCGCAGCACCTACCAGCATCAGCGCGACGAAAGCCAGCGGCAGGCGCATCGTGTCGGATGCCGAGCGCGCGATCAGCGCGCTCCACACACCCACCGCCGCCATCGCCAGCAAGTGGTCGGCACCGGTGAAGGGATGCGCCAGGCCGGCCCACAGGCTGGCGCCGACAGTGGCGGCATCATGGCCAGGATGCGCCAGCGCGGCGCTGGCGGCAACGGTCAGGGCAGTGCCCAGGGCAAGGCGCAGGCAGGCGGTACGATTCATGTCGGCTCTCGGTTGATCTTGTTGTTCGGGATCGGGCGTCGGCGCGTGGCGCTCAGACGATGGGATGGTGCACGGTCACCAGCTTGGTGCCGTCAGGGAAAGTCGCTTCGACCTGGATCTCGGGGATCATCTCGGCCACGCCGTCCATCACGTCGTCGCGGCTCAGCACCGTGGTGCCCTCGTGCATCAGCTCGGCCACGGTGCGGCCGTCGCGCGCGCCTTCCATGATGGCGGCGGTGATCAGCGCCACCGCCTCCGGGTAGTTCAGCTTGAGTCCGCGTGCCTTGCGCCGTTCAGCCAGCAGCGCGGCGGTGAAGATCAGCAGCTTGTCTTTCTCTCGCGGCGTCAGTTCCATCTTGTGTTCCTTGTTCTACGGATGTTTTCGCTTATGTTGCCCACAGGCGCAGCGGCCGCGCGACCACACCGTGAATCGGCTCGCGCAGTGCCTGCCAGCTATCCACCATGACGTGGCGCACGGCTTCCATCTGCCGGCCGAGCACGCGCAACAGCAGCATCGATTGCCCGTTGGCTGCGAGGCAGGTCACACCGGCGCGCAGCTCCGGCGTATAAGGCAGTCGGTCGGCAAGCATTTCAGCCAGCTCCTGCGTGGCGCTCTTGCCCACTGCCCACAGCGTGCCCAGCACGTTCAGGCCGTCGAGCCCGGCCACCCCTGTACGCAGCGGCGAGGCCGCCTCGAAATGCGATTGTTCGATCCACAGCGCACGCTCGCCCGCGCCGATCCGGGTATCCAGCCACAGCGCGCCGCGAGCCCACTGCTCGCCCGACGCCTGCCGCCCCAGCACCACAGCATCCCAGCCGATCGCGCTGCCGCCGGGCGCCACCTCGAGCACCGTCGAAATGCGCGCGCGGGCATCGTCAAAGACGATGTTCTCCTGCGGCAGCCAGTCCAGCCGCGCGCCCGGCCCGACGGTGAGGCGCACATACTGCGCCGCCTCGCGGCCGAGCGACTTGTACCACTTGGTCGCACCCGGTGTGGCCAGCACAGCATGCGCGCCCGCCTCCACCGTCACGTCGATTTCCAGGCTGTCCCCGCCCGCCACGCCCGCCGGCGGGTGCAGGATGACGACGTGGCAGATCCCGCCCTCGGGATACAGCGGCTTCTGCACCAGCAGCGGCCCCTGGTGGCGCCGCTCAATCAGCGCGGTGCGTTCGCCGCGTTGCGCAAAGCGCAGCCGCAGCGTTGCCTGCCATGCGGCGGGCACGGCGAGGGACGAAGGGAAATCGGGATGACGCATGGCAAGGAAAAGCCGGCGGCGGAGCGCGCGCGATGGCGGGGGTTGCAGGCATCATAGCGCGCCACCCGCCTGGGCGGAAGCGGCGCGCAGCCGACAATTCCCCGCGCTGCGCCGTGCCCGCCTTACACGGCGATCAGCTCCCGCACGCCGTCCTGCTCCATGCTGGCGCCGGCGCCGCGCGCCACCACCTCGCCGCGGCTCATCACCACATAGTGGTCGGCGATATGGCGCGCGAACTCGTAGTACTGCTCGACCAGCAGGACCGTCATGCCGAACTCGTCGACCAGCAGCCGCAGCGCGCGGCCGATGTCCTGGATGATGGACGGCTGGATGCCTTCTGTAGGCTCGTCCAGGATCAGCAAACCCGGCTCGCTCATCAGCGCGCGGCCGATCGCCAGTTGCTGCTGCTGGCCGCCCGACAGGTCGCCGCCGCGGCGCAGGCGCATGGTGCGCAGTACGGGAAAGAGCTGGTAGATCCGGTCCGGCACGCCGGACGGACGCGCGCGGCTGGCAGCGCCGATCAGCAGGTTTTCTTCCACGGTCAGGCGCGGGAAGATCTCTCGGCCCTGCGGCACGTAGGCCAGCCCGGCCGAGACGCGCTCGTAGGGCGGCTTCTTCTCCAGCGCCTTGCCCTCCCACTGGATGCTGCCGCTGCGCGTCGGCACCACGCCCATCAGGCACTTGAGCAATGTGCTCTTGCCCACGCCGTTGCGGCCCAGCAGCGTGGTCAGCTTGCCGGCGGGCACGTCGAAGCTGACGTTGCGCAGGATATGGCTGCCGCCATAGAACTGGTTCAGTGCATTGACCTGCAGCATGCTTATCTTCCCAGGTAGGATTCGATCACGCGATCGTCGCGCTTGACGCTGTCGAGCGTGCCTTCGGCCAGCACGCTGCCCTCTGCCAGCACCGTGACCTTGCCGGCATCGCCAGCCAGCGCGGCAACGAACTCCATGTCGTGCTCCACCACCATCATCGAGCAGCTGCCGCGCAGGCCGTTGAGCAGCGCCGCGAGCTGCATCGTTTCCTCATCGGTCATGCCTGCCACCGGCTCGTCGAGCAACAGCAGCTGTGGCTGCTGCATCAGCAGCATGCCGATCTCCAGCCGCTGCTTCTGCCCGTGCGACAGCAGGCCGGCGGGCCGGTAGGCCTCGTCCTCCAGCCCGGTCAGCGCCAGCGTCTCCTCGATGCGGCGGTGCCCCTCCCCCGTCAGGCGCGCGCGCAGCGAAGACCACCAGCGCTTGTCGGCCTTCATCGCCAGCTCCAGGTTCTCCCACACCGCGTGCTGCTCGAACACGGTAGGCTTCTGGAACTTGCGGCCGATGCCGACCTGGGCAATGCGCGGCTCGGTCATGCGCATCAGGTCGATGGTCTGGCCGAGGAACACGCGGCCGCTGACATTGGCGTTGCGCGGGCCGGTCTTGCCGGTGATGACGTCCATCATCGTGGTCTTGCCGGCGCCGTTGGGGCCGATCACGCAGCGCAGTTCGCCGTGGTCGATCGACAGTGTCAGCTTGTTGAGCGCGCGGAAGCCGTCGAACTGGACTGTCAGGTCTTCCAGGTACAGGATCGGGCCGTGCGACACATCGATGGTGCCGGGCTCGACGATCCGGCCCAGGCCGGTGGCGTCGCCGCTTTCCGCCTGGCCATGTTCGAGTGCGGCGTTCATGCTTCACCTCCGGTGCGGGCCGCCACGGCAGGCGCGGAAACAGGTTCTGGTGCAGGCGGCGCAGCAGCCGCGCGTCGCTCGCGCAGGCGATTCCACAAGCCGGTCACGCCGTCGGGCAAGTACAGCGTCACCAGCACGAACATCGCGCCCAACAGGAACAGCCAGTACTCGGCAAAGTGGGCCGTGAAGACGGTCTTGGCGCCATTGACCAGGAAGGCGCCGATCACCGGCCCGATCAGCGTGCCGCGCCCGCCCACGGCTACCCAGACGGCCATTTCGATCGAGTTGCCGGGCGACATCTCGCCGGGGTTGATGATGCCGACCTGCGGCACATACAACGCACCTGCGATGCCGCACAGCACAGCGGAGAAGGTCCACACGAACAGCTTGTAGCCGAGCGGGTTGTAGCCGGAGAACATCACGCGCATCTCGGCATCGCGCACCGCGGTGACAACGCGGCCGAGCTTCGAGGTAACGATATAGCGGCAGGCGACAAACCCGGCCAGCAGCGCCAGGAAGGTCAGCACGAACAGCACCGTACGCGTTTGCGGCGCGGCGATGGCAAAGCCCGCGATGCGTTTGAAGTCGGTAAAGCCGTTGTTGCCGCCAAAGCCGGTCTCGTTGCGGAAGAACAGCAGCATCGCTGCATACGTCATTGCCTGCGTGATGATCGACAGGTACACGCCCTTGATGCGCGAGCGGAAGGCAAAGAAGCCGAACAGCCACGCCAGCACGCCCGGCACCAGCACCACCAGCAACAGCGCGAAGCCCAGATGCTCAGTGCCATGCCAGAACCACGGCAACTCCTTCCAGTCGAGGAACACCATGAAGTCCGGCAGGTCGCTCTTGTACACGCCCTCGCGCCCGATCGAACGCATCAGGTACATGCCCATGGCATAGCCGCCGAGCGCGAAGAACAGCCCGTGGCCCAGGCTCAGGATGCCGCAGTAGCCCCACACCAGGTCCAGCGCGATCGCCGCCAGCGCAAAGCACATGATCTTGCCGACCAGCGTCAGCGCATACGCCGACAGGTGCAGCGGATGGCCCTCCGGCAGCACCAGCGCGCATACCGGCACGCCGATGCCGACGATCACCGTGACCGCCACCAGCATCATCCAGCCGCGCCGCGAGAATAGCGACTGGCGCTCTGGCACCGCCAGCCGGAACGGCGTGGCGGGAGAATTCGATTGGAATCGCTGCATCATGCCTCCGCGCTGCGCCCCTTGAGCGCGAAAAGTCCCTGCGGCCGCTTCTGGATGAAGAGCACGATCAGCACCAGGACAAGGATCTTGGCCAGCACCGCGCCGTAGAACGGCTCGATGAACTTGTTGATGATGCCCAGTCCGAACGCGCCGACGATGGTCCCCGCCAGTTGCCCCACCCCGCCCAGCACCACCACCATGAACGAGTCGATGATGTAAGCCTGGCCTAGGTCAGGACCGACATTGCCGATCTGCGACAGCGCGCAGCCACCCAGCCCGGCGATGCCGGCGCCGAAGGCAAAGGCATAGCTATCCACCTTCCACGTACGCACGCCGACGCAGGCAGCCATGGTGCGGTTCTGCGTGGTGGCGCGCACGAACAGCCCGAGCCGCGTACGGTTCAGCACCGCCCACGCCACCGCCACCACGGCCAGCGCAAACAGGATGATGACGATGCGGTTGTACGGGATCACCAGCCCAGGCATCCATTCGACGCCGCCGCTCATCCAGGCCGGGTTGGCCACTTCGACGTTCTGCGCGCCGAACAGCGTGCGCACCGCCTGCATCAGCAGCAGGCTCACGCCGAAGGTGGCCAGCAGCGTTTCCAGCGGACGGCCGTACAGGTGGCGCAGCACCAGCCGCTCGAGCACGAAGCCCACCACCGCCGCCGCCAGGAACGACGCCGGCAGCGCCGCCGGCAGGTACCAGTCGAACGCACCCGGAGCGTAGGCACGGAACAGCGACTGCACCACGTAGGTGGCATAGGCGCCGATCATCAGGAACTCGCCGTGCGCCATGTTGATGACGCCGATCAGGCCATAGGTGATGGCCAGCCCGAGCGCAGCCAGCAGCAGCACGCTGCCCAGGCTCAGCCCGGCGAACAGGTTGCCAATCAGCTCGGCGCGGCGTTGGTCGCTGCGCAGCGTGTCCAGCGCCTGCTGGGCGGCCAGGCGAACGTCGGCGTCGGGCTCGCGGTAGTTGCCGGCGCTGTCGCGCTCCACCAGCGGCGCCAGCTTCTGGCGGCTCTGCGGATTGCTGTCGTTGCCGAGGATACGGATCGCCTCGAGCCGCGCGTCATGCGCAGCAGGATCGGCCGGCTCGGCCAGCACCAGGTTGGCCCAGATCACGTCGAGGCTGGCGCGCAGGCCGGCATCGGCCTCGTTCTTGCGCGCGGCTTCGACCGCGGGGCGCGAGGCGCTTTCCGGCTGGGCGCGCAGCGTGGCGACCGCCTGCGCGCGCACCGCGATGTCGGGCGACTGCAGCAGCAGGCTGCTGGCGGCGCTGTCGACCAGTGCACGCAAGCTGTTGTTCAGGGTCAGCGATTCCAGTTCGTCGGTCTTCACCGAGACTGGTTTGCCGGTGATCGCATCGACGGTCTTGTCGCCGTCCTGCCGCACCATGCCGACCGATGGTGCGTATTGCAGCGCATCGTCCTGCAAGGCTTTCAGGATCGGGCCGGCCTGCTCGGGCGGTGCCTTCGCCAGCGCGGTCAGCGCGGCGGTCTTGGCGTCGAAATCGTCTTCGACCAGCGGCTTCAGGTCAGCCTGCGTCAGCGCCGCGGCCCACGGCGCCGCGGCCAGCAGCAGCGCTGCCAGCATGGCGCGCAGCCACGGCATCGCGTTTATCGGGAGGTGTTGGCGCATAAGGGCTGGCGGAGTGGCGGCGCTTATGCGCCTTGTTGTTCTGGTGTGCGAGAAGGGGGCGACGCGCTTCCCTCCCCCGCCTTGCGGGAGCAGGAAGCTATCGCCAGGGAGACGGACTTGCGTCCGCTTACATCACCTTGTCCGGCTTGCCTTCATTACCCGTGATAAACGGGCTCCACGGCTGCGCGCGCACCGCCTTCGGCGTCTTCCACACCACCGAGAACTGGCCATCGCCCTTCACTTCGCCGATCATCACTGGCTTGTACAGGTGGTGGTTCTCGCCCATGGTCAGCGTGAAGCCGTCCGGCGCCTTGAAGGTCTGGCCGTACATCGCCGCACGCACCTTGTCGGCGTCGGTGGACCCGGCCTTCTTCACGGCCTGCGCCCACATCTTGATGCCCACGTAGGTGGCTTCCATCGGGTCGTTGGTCACGCGCTTGTCGCCGCCCGGCAGGTTGTTGGCCTTGACCCACGCCGCCCACTGCTTGCGGAAGGCGTCGTTCTCGGGGTTCTTGACCGACATGAAGTAGTTCCACGCGGCCAGGTGGCCAACCAGCGGCTTGGTGTCGATGCCGCGCAGTTCCTCCTCACCCACCGAGAACGCCACCACCGGCACGTCCTTGGCCTTCAGGCCGGCGTTGCCCAGTTCCTTGTAGAACGGCACGTTGGAGTCGCCGTTGATGGTCGAGATCACCGCGGTCTTGCCGCCCTGCGAGAACTTCTTGATATTGGCGACGATGGTCTGGTAGTCGCTGTGGCCAAACGGCGTGTAGACCTCTTCGATGTCCTTGTCGGCAACGCCCTTGCTCTTCAGGAAGGCGCGCAGGATCTTGTTGGTGGTGCGCGGGTAGACGTAGTCAGTGCCCAGCAAGTAGAAGCGCTTGGCGCCGCCACCTTCCTTGCTCATCAGGTATTCCACCGCCGGGATCGCCTGCTGGTTGGGCGCCGCGCCGGTGTAGAAGACGTTCTTGGACATTTCCTCGCCTTCATACTGCACCGGGTAGAACAGCAGCGAGTTCAGTTCCTCATAGACCGGGAGCACCGACTTGCGCGACACGGAGGTCCAGCAGCCGAAGGTCACCGCAACCTTGTCCTTGCTGACCAGCTGGCGCGCCTTCTCCGCGAACAGCGGCCAGTTGGAGGCCGGGTCCACCACCACCGGCTCGAGCTTGCGGCCGAGCACGCCGCCGCTCTTGTTGATCTCGTCGATGGTCATCAGGGCCACGTCTTTCAGCGACGTTTCCGAGATGGCCATCGTGCCGGACAGCGAGTGCAGGATACCGACCTTGATCGGTTCCTTGGACTGCGCCATGGCCAGCGGGCTGATACCGATCATTGCCGCGGCGGCGATGGCCGACAGCTTCAGCATGTCACGTCGTTGCATTTGCAGCTCCCGTTTATGGTGTTAGTCAGGGACTACGCTCCCCGGGTGATGCTTCTGCAACTAGCGTGCCATTGGAGTCCTGGCGGTTTGAGGCCGGATACTGGCGGCCGGCGTGGCGCGACGAGGCCGGCGACCCCTGCGCGCACCATGGGCGTGCATTGCACGTGCGCACTGAGACAGTGCGCCGGCACAAATGCGTGCACCCACAGTGCATCGCGTGCGCGATCACGACGAAGGCGTGCGCCAGAACCGGGCGGACCCATACGGGGGGTGCGCGTCCCGCCCGGATATTAAGCGCACACTTAAACCCGTAGATACGTTCAAACCCTAAGGCTGTAGCGAAGCCACGCAGCAAAAAAACGGGGCCCCTCGCGGGGCCCCGTTTCTCGATGCCAGGACTTCAGTCCTTACATCACCATCATGTTGGTATTCAGGTTGTGCATGATCCACAGCGAACCCGCCAGCACGATCACCAGCACCAGCACCGTGAACAGCAGCGCGACCACGTTGCTGCGCTGCTCGGACGACGAGTCCAGGTGCAGGAAGTACTTCAGGTGGACCAGGATCTGGACCGCGGCCATGCCCAGGATGATCCAGAGGATGGTGCCCTTGTCCATGGTCCCGCCCATCACGAGCTTGAACGGGATCACGGTCAGGATCACGGCCAGGATAAAGCCGATCGCGTACGACTTGAAGCTGGCATGGGTGTCATGCGAGGCATGCGCGTGCGAGTCGTGGGCGCCATGCGCCGCCGGTGCGTTGTGTTGTGCCATCACACTGCTCCCATCAGGTAGACCACGGTAAAGACGCCGATCCAGACCACGTCCAGGAAGTGCCAGAACAGCGACAGGCAAGTCAGGCGCTTGACCAGCGTTGGGGTGATGCCCTTCCTGGCCAGTTGCCACATCAGCACGATCATCCACAGCATGCCGCTGGCGACGTGCAGGCCGTGGGTGCCGACCAGCGTGAAGAACGACGACAGGAACGCGCTGCGGCCCGGGCCGGCGCCTTCGGCGATCAGGTGGTGGAACTCGTTGATTTCCATCGCCATGAAGGCCAGACCCAGCAGGAACGTGATGCCGAGCCACACCTGCACGCGGCTCAGGCTGCGGTTCTGCAGCGAGATCATCGCCATGCCGTACGTGATCGAGGAGAACAGCAGGATGAAGGTCTCCACCAGCACGTAGTTGAGCTCGAACAGCTCCTTGCCCGACGGGCCGCCTGCCACTTCGCCGCGCAGCACGGCGAAGGCCGCGAACAGTCCGGCGAAGATGATGCAGTCGCTCATCAGGTAGATCCAGAAGCCATACACCGTATTGGCACTGGTATCGTGGTGCGCATGGTCATGGCCATGGGCGTCGGCGTGAGCCGAGGCGCCGGCCTGCGCGGGGATGCGGTCTAGGACTTGAGTCGACATGGTTCTTAGGCCTGCGAAGCAATGCGCTGCAGTTGGCGCGTTTCGATCTGCTCGACCTCGGTGGCCGGCACGTAGTAGTCGATATGGTCGTCGTTGCTGCGGTGGATAAACGCCCAGATCATGCCCACCAGGCCAACGATGGCCATCCACCAGATATGCCAGGTCAGGGCAAAGCCGAACACCAGGCTGAAGGCGCCGATGATGAAGCCCGCGCCCGTGTTCTTGGGCATGTGGATCTTCTCGTAGCCTTCGGTCGGCAGCGTCTCGCCACGGGCCTTCATGTCGGCGAACGCGTCCAGGTCACGCACCACCGGGGTGTGCGCGAAGTTGTAGAACGGCGGCGGCGACGAGGTGGCCCACTCCAGGGTGCGGCCGCCCCACGGGTCGCCGGTCACGTCGGCCAGCTTCTTGCGGTCGCGGATCGACACGACGATCTGCAGCACCTGGAAGAAGATGCCCAGTGCCACGAACACCACGCCGACCACGGCCAGGTACAGCCACGGCGTCCAGGCCGGGTTGTCGGTATGGTTCAGGCGGCGGGTCATGCCCATCAGGCCCAGCACGTACAGCGGCATGAAGGCGAAGTAGAAACCGACCAGCCAGCACCAGAAGGCGCACTTGCCCAGGCGCTCGTTCAGCGTGAAGCCGAACGCCTTCGGCCACCAGTAGGTGATGCCGGCCAGGTAGCCGAACAGCACGCCGCCGATGATCACGTTGTGGAAGTGGGCGATCAGGAACAGGCTGTTGTGCAGCACGAAGTCGGCAGCCGGCACGGCCATCAGCACGCCGGTCATGCCACCGATCACGAAGGTGATCATGAAGCCCAGCGTCCACAGCACCGGCGAGGTCATCTGGACCCGGCCGCGGTACATCGTGAACAGCCAGTTGAAGATCTTCACCCCGGTCGGGATGGAGATGATCATGGTCGTGATGCCGAAGAACGCGTTGACATTGGCGCCCGAGCCCATCGTGAAGAAGTGGTGTAGCCACACGATGAACGACAGCACCATGATCGCGGCGGTCGCGTACACCATGCCCTTGTAGCCGAACAGCTTCTTGCCCGAGAACGTGGCGATGACTTCAGAGAAGATACCGAACGCCGGCAGGATCAGGATGTACACCTCGGGGTGGCCCCAGATCCAGATCAGGTTCACGTACATCATGGCGTTGCCGCCACCGTCGTTCGTGAAGAAGTGCGTACCGGCGTAGCGATCCAGGCCCAGCAGCGCCAGGGTCACGGTCAGCACCGGGAAGGCGGCCACGATCAGCACGTTGGTGCACAGCGCGGTCCAGGTGAACACCGGCATGCGCATCAGCGTCATGCCAGGCGCGCGCATGCGCATGATGGTCACCAGGAAGTTCACGCCGGTCAGCAGCGTGCCGAGGCCGGAGATCTGCAAGCTCCAGAGGTAATAGTCCACCCCTACCCCAGGGCTGTAGTCCAGGCCCGACAGCGGCGGGTAGGCCAGCCAGCCGGTCTTGGCGAATTCACCGACGCCCAGCGAGACATTGACCAGCATGGCGCCCGACACGAACAGCCAGAAGCTCAGCGTGTTCAGGAACGGGAAGGCCACGTCGCGCGCGCCGATCTGCAGCGGCACGACCAGGTTCATCAGGCCGGTCATCAGCGGCATGGCCACGAAGAAGATCATGATCACGCCGTGGGCGGTGAAGATCTGGTCGTAGTGCTCAGGCGGCAGAACGCCGGTCGCGCCATTCGTGGCGAGCGCCAGCTGGGTACGCATCATGACCGCGTCGGCGAAGCCGCGCAGCAGCATGACCAGGGCGACCAGGCAGTACATCACGCCGATCTTCTTGTGGTCGACCGAGGTGAACCACTCGTTCCAGAGATAGCCCCACTTCTTGAAATAGGTGATCGCGCCTAGCAGCGCGGCACCGCCCAGGGCGATGCCAGCCAGAACGACCATGATGATCGGCTCATGAAACGGAATCGCCGACAAACTCAACTTGCCAAACATCATTGCTCCTAGGATTGCGCGCCCAGCGTCGGCTTCACCGGCGTGGTCATCGACAGCTGCTTTTCACCGAGGGTGTTGCGCGACGTGCAGATCGGGCCGCCCTTGAACCCGTCGGCGGCCAGCGCGGCGCCGCTTTGGCCCATGTACTTGTGCAGGATGCTGTGGAAGAGCTGGTCTTCCACCTTGCCGTAGTACGTGACCGGCTCCTTCTCGCTGGGTTGTGCCAGCGTCTGGTAGCCTTCAACGCCCAGTTCGGTGGACGAGGCGCGAACCTTGGCGACCCACTGGTCGAACTCGTAGTTCGACATGGCGAGGGCCTTGAACTTCATGCCCGAGAAGCCGCCGCCGCTGTAGTTGGCGGAAACGCCGTCATACGAGCCGGCTTCGTTGGCGATCAGGTGCAGCTTGGTCTGCATCCCTGCCATGGCGTACACCTGGCTGCCCAGTTGCGGGATGAAGAACGAATTCATGATCGAATCCGAGGTGATCTTGAAGTTCACCGGGGTGTCGACCGGGAAGGCGATCTGGTTGACCGTGGCGATCTTCAGTTCCGGATAGATGAACAGCCACTTCCAGTTCAGCGCCACCACCTCGATGGTGACCGGCTTCTTGTTGGATTCGAGCGGCTTATAGGGGTCCAGGTCGTGCGAGGACTTCCAGGTGATGATGCCCAGCGCAATGATGATCAGGCAGGGGATCAGCCATACCACCACTTCGATCGCGGTGGAGTGCGACCAGTCGGGTTCATAGCGTGCCGAGGTATTGCTGGCGCGGTACTTCCACGCAAACCACAGCGTCAGCACGATCACCGGGACCACCACCAGCAGCATGAGCCAGGTGGCGATCAGGATGATGCCTTTGATGTCGACGCCGACCTGCCCCTTCGGGTCGAGCAGCGTCATGTTGCAGCCAGCGAGCAGGAGCAGGCCGAGGCAGGGCAGGAACCGCGTCCAACGCGGCAGTATGGGTTTCTTCATGTCACGACTGGTTTGGTTACACCGCGCTTTGGGCAAAAGCGTGGCTAAACCGCCTGATGCTCGCGCAAGAGGCGTGGGGCTATGGGAAAACCGGAAGGACGTGTCCTTAGCTGGCGTTGCGGTCGGGCGGCGGATCTAACGCCGGAGGACCATGCGGCCTTGCAACGCCATGAACACGGAAGGACAACTGACTGCGCGCGCTGCAGGCCCTGTGGGACCTTGCCGGCGCTGCGGCACCTGGTGGCCGAAACCGCGAACGGTCCCGGCTCAGTACAGCGGCCGGGTAGCGTTGGAATACGAGGTTTTTGCACTTCCCGACGGACCTGCCTTCATGGCAGGCGCGGTTTTCGGCCGGGGAGTGCAACACGTAAAACATCGTGGGCGCGACTGTACCGCAACGCAACATTACGGGTAAACCCAACGCCACAGAACACACTGTTCGGCTGAACGGACAATCGACAACGCTGACCGCAGCGCGAGTCTTGATCGGCGTCAACGTCACAAAATCCGTATGTAAATATGCAGAAAGCCGCGCATTGCGCGGCTTTGCCGGGTGCGACAACACCGTGTGGCATATTGTCGCAGTGCGTCAGAACCGACCTCGCAGGGTCAACCGTACCGGCGTGTGATCGACTCTGCCACGCACACGGGACGCTCGCTGCCCTCGCGTTCGATCGTCACTTCCCATGTGGATTGCGCGCCCACCAGTTCGGGCGACTTCGGCAGCGGGTCGAGCCGTTCGACCTTGAGCAGCTTGATGCGTGCCCGCAGCTTGCTGCCGACCGGCACGGGTGCGGTGAAGCGCACGCGATTCAGGCCGTAGTTGACGCCGATCTTGGACGGCATATGCAGTGCGTTGTGCATGAACTTGGGCAGCAGCGACAACGTCAGGAAGCCGTGGGCGATCGGGCCACCATAGGGCGACTCCTTCTTTGCGCGCTCCACGTCGACGTGGATCCACTGGTGGTCGCCGGTGGCCTCGGCAAACTGGTTGACCTGCTGCTGGGTCACCTCGATCCAGTCGCTGACCGCGACTTCCTGGCCCTGCAGGCCTTCCAGCTCTTCCAACGATGCGATGGTACGCATGGCGGTTGTCTCCTCGATGGGTGGGTTGGTGTTCTTGCGCTCAGGCCGGCCGACGTCCGTACATGCCCATGCCCTTGACCGTGCAGACCAGCTCGCCGCGCTGGTTGGTGGCTTCCCACTGGGTGTGGACCACGCCGCGGTCCGGCTTGGACTGCGACGGCCGGGTATCCAGTACGTTCAGCACGACGGTGAGCGTGTCGCCTGCGTAGACGGGCTTGAGCCAGCGGATCTCGTCGACACCGGGCGAACCCATGCTGGCCGACTTGCCGGTGGTGCTCAGCACCAGCAGGCGCATCATGATCGAGCACGTCATCCAGCCGCTCGAGATCAGACCGCCGTAGATGCTCTTGGCGGCGGCTTCCTTGTCGACATGGAACGGCTGGGGATCGTACTGCCGCGCGAAGCTGAGGATCTCTTCCTCCGTGACGAGGTAGGAGCCCAGTTCGCGGCGGCTGCCGACTGCAAAATCCTCGAAATACAGCATCGGTTGTCTCTCCGTGGTGTCTGGCTGTTGACTTGTCTGCACGATGATCGCATGACAGGGGCAGGCGAGCGTCCGTATTTGCGGAACCCGCCCCTAACAGCGCGCAAAGAAAAAAACCGCGCCTGGACTACGGCGCGGTTTCTGTCTGGCCCTGCTTGGCTCAGGCGGCTTCCTGGAACCCCGGCTGGGCGGCAAACCTGCCCAGGTGGTGATCCACGTCGCCGAAGCTGGTGTTGATCAGCGTCAGCCGCTTGAACATGTGCGCGGCCGGCAGTTCGTTGGTCACGCCCATGCCGCCGTGGATCTGCACCGCTTCCTGGCCGACCGTGCGGGCTGCCTGCCCCACACGCGCCTTGGCGGCGGAGACATAGCGGCGGCGCTCTTCCGGCGACGCCTCCTCAAAGCGGGCCGCGGCCAGCAGCGTGATCGAGCGAGACTGCTCGGCATGGATAAACATCTCGACCATGCGGTGCTGCAGCGCCTGGAAGCGCGCGATCGGCTGGCCGAACTGCTGGCGCGTCTTGGCATAATCCAGCGTGGCGGCATTGAGCGTATCCATCACGCCCACGGCCTCGGCGCACAGCAGCACGGCGGCGTAGTCGGCGACCTGCTCGATGATCGGGAAAGCCTTGCCAGCCTCGCCCAGCAGTTGCGCCGGCGCGTCCTGGAAGGTGATGTCGGCCGCGCGCAGGTTGTCGATGGTGCGGTAGTCCTTGATGCTGACGCCGGCACCCTTGGCATCGACCAGGAACAGCGAGATGCCGTCCTGGTCGGCATCGGCGCCGCTGCTGCGGGCCGACACGACCAGCTTGTCGGCCTGGCCGCCATGCACCACCACGACCTTGCGGCCGCTGAGCTTGCCGTCGCGCGCGGTCACGCGCACGTTGTTCAGCTCATAACGCGCCTGCGGCTCGTTGAAGGCCACCGCCAGCTTCAGTTCGCCGCCGGCGACCTGCTCCAGCAGCGCGTCCTGGCCCCCGGCCAGGCCGAGCGCATAGGCACCCACCACCGTGGCCAGGTACGGTTCAACGATCAGTCCGCGGCCCAGCTCCTGCTGCACCACCATCATGTCCAGGGCCTTGCCCGCGAAGCCGCCCTGCTCTTCCGGCACCGGCAGCGCGGTCAGGCCGAGCTCGACCAGCGAGCCCCAAGCGGCCTCGCCGTAGCCGGCGGCGCTTTCGTAGTTCTTCTTGCGGGACTCGAAGCCGTAGTCCTTGTCGATAAAACGGCGGACGGCGTCAGCCAGTTGCTTCTGTTCGTCGCTGAGATTGAAGTTCATGATGCGTGTCTCCTCACAGCCCCAGAATCATCTGGCTGATGATGTTCTTCTGAATTTCGTTGGACCCGCCGTAGATGGAGGTCTTGCGATAGTTGAAGTAGTACGCGGCCAGCGGCGCCGCGTCGTCGTAGCCGGTGATGGCGTGTTCGGTCTCGCACTCCAGGTAGGCCGTGTCGAACGGCTGGGCGTACGGGCCGACGGCCTCGACCATCAGCTCGGTCAGCAGCTGCTGGATCTCGGTGCCCTTGATCTTGAGCATAGAGGCCTCGGGGCCGGGGCCCTTGCCGGCGGCTTCGCTCGACACTACGCGCAGCACGGTAATCTCCAGCGCCATCAGCTCGATCTCCAAAGCGGCGACCTTGGCGCCGAACACCGGATCCTCCAGCAGCGGCTTGCCGTTCTTCTGCTGCTGGCGCGCCACGCGCTTGAGGAAGCCCAGCTCGCGCTTGGAATTGCCGACGCGGGCGATGCCGGTGCGCTCATGGCCGAGCAGGTACTTGGCGTAGGTCCAGCCGCGGTTCTCTTCGCCGACGCGGTTCTCGACCGGCACCTTGACGTTGTCGAAGAAGACTTCGTTCACCTCGTGCTCTTCGTCGAGCATGATGATCGGGCGCACGGTGATGCCCGGCGTCTTCATGTCGATCAGCAGGAACGAGATGCCCTCTTGCTTCTTGGCTTCGGGATCGGTGCGCACCAGGCAGAAGATCATGTCGGCGTGCTGGCCGAGCGTGGTCCACGTCTTCTGGCCGTTGACGATGTAGTGCTTGCCGTCCGGGGTCAGCTCGGCGCGGGTCTTCACCGACGCCAGGTCCGAACCCGAGCCCGGCTCCGAATAGCCTTGGCACCACCAGTCGGTGCAGTCCAGGATGCGCGGCAGGTAGTAGGACTTCTGGTCCTCGCTGCCGTACTTCATGATGACTGGCGCAACCATCGCCACGCCGAAAGGCAGCACGCCGGGCGCGCCGACGCGGGCATTCTCCTCGTCCCAGATATGGCGTTGCGTAGCGTTCCAGCCGGTGCCGCCGTACTGTACGGGCCAGTGCGGCGCCGACCAGCCCTTGCCGGCGAGGATCTTGTGCCAGCGCACCAGGTCGTCGCGGTTCGGACGGCGGTGATTGAGAATCTTGCTGCGGATGTCCGCCGGCAAGTTGGCTTCGAGCCAGCTACGCACTTCCTCGCGGAAGGCGTTGTCGGACGCCGAGTAGTTGAGATCCATGCCCGTCTCCAGTGGTGCCGGCATTTTCTGAAGCTGCCGGCGGTTTGTTCTGCCTGCGCGTCATGCGCCGACAGCAACGGGCACAGGACGCAATTCAGTGAGCCGTCTGCTTCAGCGCATCCGGCACTACGAGCGGAAAAGTCTCGATGCCCTCCTCGGCCAGCGCCTGCACTTCCTCCGGCGAGGCCGAACCGCGGATGCCGCGTTCCGGCGCTTCGTCATAGTGCATGCGCCTTGCCTCTTCGGCAAAGCGGTCGCCAACGTCCTCGGTCTGGGCCAGCACCTGCTTCACTGCCTTCAAATAGAGCGCTTGCAGTGTTGCCGGTGGCGCGGCTTGCTGCGCCGCCTGCTGCGCCGGTTTGGCGGCGCCCTTGGGCGCGGTCGCGCCCGACAGGTTCAGGCGCGGCGCGCTGGGCAGCCGCGTAACGGCGTGGTCGCCACAGACCGGGCATTGGACGAGGTCACGCGAGATTTGCGACTGCGCTTCTTCCTCCGAGGCAAACCAGCCCTCGAAACGATGGTCTTGCGCACAGCGCAGGTCGAGCACCTTCATGATCTATCCAGCCCGTCAAAAGCTATATTATCCGTGAATCGAAATTTTGTGAACGGTCGTGCTAAATTTTTTCGAACGACCGTTCGGAACAGCTGCCTGCCGCACAATTCACGCCGCGCGCCGTGCCCTGTCACCAGCTTAGCGCAGGCCAGTCCAACGCGCCGACGTGACGAATGCGTATCTCAGCCTGGCAGGGACTGCTCGCCTGGCTGCCACGTACCGGAGATCACTTTTTCCAGCCAGAATGCGCCGATGATGGTCTTCACGTCGGTAATGCGCCCGCTGCGGACCCAGTCGAGCACCTGCTCCACCGGGGTGATGAAGGTCTCGATGAACTCGCCGTCGTCGAGTTGCGCCTCGCCGTGCGTCAGGTCGCGCGCCAGGAAGATGTCGATGAATTCGGTCGAATACGAGATCACCGGATGGATGCGCGTCAGGTAGTCCCAGCGCGCCGCGCTGTAGCCGGTCTCCTCCAGCAGCTCGCGCTCGCCGCAGCGCTGCGCGCCCTCTTGCGGATCGAGCTTGCCGGCCGGGAATTCCAGCATCACTTCACCGATCGGGTAGCGGAACTGGCGCTCCATCAGCACGGTGCCGTCGTCGAACAGCGGGATCATCATCACCGCGCCGGGGTGGACGATGTACTCCCGCCCGGTCTGCTTGCCGTCGGGCAGCCTGACGATGTCTTGCTTGAGGGTGAGGAACTTGCCGCGATGGACCGTGGCCGAGGCGACGCACACTTCCTTCAGTGCGTCGTCGTTTTCAGTCTGGTCGGCGGGCAGCGAGGTACCGCCTTGAGTCTTGTCGGTCATGGACGCTCCGGATCAGGCAGGGCCCGGGGCCGACAAGACCGGCTTCAGGCCGTGCGGTGTTTGACGAGGTATTGCCAGGTGAAGCCCGGGAAGGCAAACACCAGCATCATGCAGGCGGTGATGGCGTAGAACTGCCAGCCCTGCGGGAAGGCGTTGCCGAGGCTGGCTTCCACCGCAAAGCCGGCGGCGCCGGCCACCGCGTACCACAAGATCAGTTCCAGCAGGCGCAGCCACAGGGGCTTGCGCGCCTGCCGCAACGGGATCACCGCGAACAGGCGCTGGTTCACAAACGGCAGGTTCGCACTGACCAGTGCCAGCAGGATGACAAACCAGCCGCTTGCGGATGCGCTCATGGCGTGTGGCGGATCAGGAACCCAGCGTCGCGCGGATGGCCTGGTAGCACAGGTTCATCAGCGCGGCCGGGAAAATGCCCAGCAGGATCACCGCGGCGCCGTTCACGCTCAGCATCGAGCGCAGGCCAAAGGTGGCTTCCAGTTCTTCTTCAGCAGCGGGCGCATCGAAGTACATCAGCTTGACGATACGCAGGTAGTAGAACGCGCCGATCAGCGAGAACAGCACGGCCACCACGGCCAGCCAGGTCATGCCGGCCTTGACCACTGCATCCAGCACGGCCAGCTTGGCATAGAAGCCCACGGTCGGCGGAATGCCGGCCAGCGAGAACATCATCACCAGCATCAGGAACGCGAACCACGGGTTGCGGCGCGACATGCCCCTCAGGTCTTCCAGCGTCTCGGCCTCGAAACCCTTGTTCGTGCGCAGCAGAATGATGCCGAAGGTGCCCAGCGTGGTCAGCAGGTAGGTCACCGAGTAGAACATCGCCGAGCTGTAGGCATCCGCGGCGCCGTCGGCCTTGTTGGCCACCACGCCCGACAGCAGGCCCAGCAGCACGAAGCCCATGTGCGAGATGGTCGAGTACGCCAGCATCCGCTTCAGGTTGCTCTGCACGATGGCAGTCAGGTTGCCGATGGCCAGCGAGATGATCGACAGCACCACCAGCATCATCTGCCAGTCGTTGGCCAGCGGCAGCAGGCCTTCCACCAGCACGCGGATAAACAGCGCGAACGCAGCAACCTTCGGGCCGCCGGCGATAAGCAACGTCACTGCGGTCGGCGAGCCCTGGTAGATGTCCGGGATCCACATGTGGAACGGTGCGGCGCCCAGCTTGAACGACAGGCCGGCGACGATAAAGACCACGCCGAAGGCCAGCATGGTGGTGTTGACGCGACCCGACTCGACCACGCGGAACACCTCGCCCAGGTTCAGCGAACCGGTGGCGCCGTACATCATCGAGATGCCGTACAGCAGGAAGCCCGAAGCCAGCGCGCCCAGCACGAAGTACTTCATCGCCGATTCAGAGGTCACGCGCGAATCGCGGCGCAGCGCCACCAGCGCGTACGACGACAGCGACAGCAGTTCCAGGCCCAGGTACAGGGTCAGGAAGTTGTTGCCGGTGATCATCACGATCTGGCCGCCGAGCGTAAACAGCGCGAGCTGGTAGAACTCGCCGGCGAACATGTCGCGCTCAGCCAGGTAGCGGCGCGTATAGACCAGCGTCACGAACAGGCCGGCCGAGCAGAACGCGGACAGCACGTTGGCCATCGGGTCGATCACCACCAGGTTGGAGAACGCGTAATGCGTCTCGCCGGCGGCGGCGTTCAGGCCGAACCATACGGTCAGGACCAGCGTGGTGAGCAGCGACAGCGGATAGGCCACGCTCTGCTTGCCCTTGCCGCGGGCAAGGTCGATCCAGTTGACCGCGCCGATGGCGATCGCCAGGAAGATGATCGGCGCCACGGGGCCGAGTGTCGAGGACGGTTGCATGTTGATATCTCTCCCCGATTACAGCTTGGACTGTGCAGCATGCTGCAGCAGGTTCACCACGGACGGGTGCATCACGTCGGTAAAGGGCTTCGGATGCAGGCCCATGTACAGCGTCATGATGGCCAGCAGGCCGAGCATGACGAACTCACGCTTGTTCAGGTCGGCCAGCTCGCGCACGTGCTGGTGCACGATGTCGCCGAAGATCACGCGCTTGACCATCCACAGCGAGTAGGCAGCGCCGAAGATCAGGGCGGTGGCGGCCAGCAGGCCGATCCAGAAGTCGAACTTGACCGCGCCCAGGATCACCATGAATTCGCCGACAAAGCCCGAGGTGGCCGGCAGGCCGCAGTTGGCCATCGCGAAGAACACTGCCAGCGCGGCGAACTTGGGCATGGTGTTGACCACGCCGCCGTAGTCGGCGATCTGGCGCGAGTGGACGCGGTCGTACAGCACGCCGATGCAAAGGAACATCGCGCCGGAGATAAAGCCGTGCGAGATCATCTGCACGATGCCGCCTTCCACGCCAATGTCGCTGAAGATAAAGAAGCCCAGCGTGACGAAGCCCATGTGGGCGATCGACGAGTACGCCACCAGCTTCTTCATGTCCGCCTGCACCAGCGCGACCAGGCCGATGTAGATCACGGCGATCAGCGAGATCGTGATGATGAACGGGGCCAGGTAGTGGCTCGCGTCAGGGGCGATCGGCAGCGAGAACCGCAGGAAACCGTAGGCGCCCAGCTTCAGCATGATGGCGGCCAGCACCACCGAACCGCCGGTCGGCGCTTCCACGTGAGCGTCCGGCAGCCAGGTGTGCACCGGCCACATCGGCACCTTGACCGCGAAGGCGACGAAGAAGGCAATGAACAGTGCGATCTGCTCGTTCATCGACAGCTTGGCCTGGTGCCATTGCAGGATGTCGAAGGTGCCGGTCTTGTTGTACAGGTACAGCAGCGCGACCAGCGTCAGCAGCGAGCCGGCCAGCGTGTACAGGAAGAACTTGAACGCGGCATAGACGCGGTTCGGGCCGCCCCACACGCCGATGATGATGTACATCGGGATCAGCGTGGCCTCGAAGAACACGTAGAACAGCATGCCGTCCAGCGTGCAGAACACGCCGACCATCAGGCCCGACAGGATCAGGAACGAGGCCATGTATTCGGCCACACGATCGGTGATCACTTCCCAGGCCGAGATCACCACGATCACCGTGATGAAGGCGGTCAGCACGACGAACCACATCGAGATGCCGTCAACCCCCAGCAGGTAGTTGATATTGAAGCGCTCGATCCAGTTCGCCTTCTCGACGAACTGCATCGACGCGGTGGTGCGGTCGAAGTGGAACACCAGCGGCAGCGTGACGACGAAGCTCGCGATCGAGCCGAAGAGCGACATCCACCGCACGAAGCCCGGGCTTCGGTCCGAGCCGAAGGCGAGGATCAGCAGGCCGAAAAAGACAGGCAGCCAGATTGAGAAAGACAGAACCATTTCTATATTTTCCTTACTTGGTGCCTATCACTTGGTGCCGATCACGCCCGTGACCGTCAGCGTCAGCAGCACCAGCATGCCGACGATCATCGCGAATGCGTAGTGGTAGATATAGCCCGACTGCAGGTAACGGCTGGCCGAGGCGAACGAAGCCACCACCCGCGCCGAGCCGTTGACGAGCAGGCCGTCGATCAGGCCCTGGTCGCCGCCCTTCCACAGGCCGGTACCGAGCAGGCGTGCGCCACGAGCGAACACCACCTGGTTGATGGCATCCATGTAG
Organism: Ralstonia pickettii DTP0602; assembly: GCA_000471925.1. NCBI lineage: Bacteria > Pseudomonadati > Pseudomonadota > Betaproteobacteria > Burkholderiales > Burkholderiaceae > Ralstonia > Ralstonia pickettii. The sequence continues at coordinate 1,045,603 of CP006667.1, read as the reverse complement.
TACTTGTTGTCGAGCAGCTTGTAGAGACCCGAAAAGCGGTTCGCGATGGCTTCAGGGATGTCCGGGCGCTTCATGTAGAAGAACCACGACAGCACCACACCGGCGATGGCCAGCCACAGCACGGGGGTGGTCAGCGAGTGAATCGCCATCGGCACCCAGCCGTGGAACGCTTCCTTGAGCTCAGCCATGGCGTGGTGGTTCTCGCCGACGAAGATCACGTCCTTGAAGGCCACGCCATTCTTGAAGAAGTTGCCGAACAGCATCGGGTCGATCGCGATCGCGCCAACGATCACCGACGGGATCGCCAGCAGCACCAGCGGCAGCGTCACCACCCACGGCGACTCGTGCGGCTTCTCGCCGGCGGCCAGGCCATGGTGGTGGTCGAGCGAAACCTCTTCGTCCTCGTGGTCGCCCTCATGGTGCTGGTGGACATGGTTCTGTCCCCAGCGCTCCTTGCCGTGGAAGACCAGGAAGTACATGCGGAACGAGTAGAACGCGGTCACGAACACGCCGGCCAGTACGGAGTAATAGGCAAAGCTCGAACCGGCGATATGCGATTCGGCGACGGCCTCGATGATCGAATCCTTGGAGTAGAAGCCCGCGAAGAACGGCGTGCCGATCAGCGCCAGCGAACCCACCAGCGAAGTGATCCAGGTGATCGGCATGTACTTGCGCAGGCCGCCCATGTTGCGGATGTCCTGGTCGTGGTGCATGCCGATGATGACCGAACCGGCGCCCAGGAACAGCAGTGCCTTGAAGAACGCGTGCGTCATCAGGTGGAACACGGCCACCGAGTAAGCCGAGGCGCCCAGCGCCACGGTCATGTAGCCGAGCTGCGACAGGGTCGAGTAAGCCACCACGCGCTTGATGTCGTTCTGGATGATACCCAGGAAGCCCATGAACAGCGCCGTGATGGCACCGATCACCAGCACGAACGACAGCGCGGTATCCGACAGTTCAAACAGCGGCGACATGCGCGCGACCATGAAGATGCCGGCGGTCACCATGGTGGCCGCGTGGATTAGTGCGGAGATCGGGGTCGGGCCTTCCATCGAGTCAGGCAGCCAGACATGCAGCGGGAACTGCGCCGACTTGCCCATCGCGCCGATGAACAGGCAGATGCAGGCCACGGTGATCATCAGCCAGTCGGTGCCCGGGAAGATCACGGTCGCCAGCTGGTCGCGCGCGGCGAACACTTCGGTGTAGTTCATGCTGCCGCTGTAGGCCAGCAGCAGGCCAATGCCCAGGATGAAGCCGAAGTCACCGACGCGGTTGACCAGGAAAGCCTTCAGGTTGGCGAAGATCGCCGTCGGGCGGGTGTACCAGAAGCCGATCAGCAGGTACGACACCAGGCCCACCGCTTCCCAGCCGAAGAACAGCTGCAGGAAGTTGTTGCTCATCACCAGCATCAGCATCGAGAAGGTGAAGAGCGAGATGTAGCCGAAGAACCGGTTGTAGCCGGGATCGCCTTCCATGTAGCCGACGGTGTAGATATGCACCATCAGCGAGACGAAGGTGACGACCACCATCATCATTGCCGTCAGCGAATCGACCAGGAAGCCGACTTCCATCTTCAGGCTGCCGATGGCCATCCACTCGTACACGGTGGCGTTGAAGCTGGCGCCGTTCATCACGTCGATCAGCACCATCACCGACAGCACGAAGGAAATGGCAACGCCCAGGATCGTGGCGGTATGCGCCACGATCCGGCCGCCGCGCGACTCCGAGGAAAACAGGTCGAAGAACTTGGTACCGAACAGGCCGGCGATCGCGGAGCCGACTAGCGGCGCCAGCGCAATCGCAAGCAGCAGGTTGGGGTTGAGCGTGGTTGCCATAGGACGCTTAGTGGTGTGCGGTCGGTGAGTCTTGGGTATCTGCGTAGTGCGCCACGGATCAGCCCTTGAGGGTGTCCAGGTCGTCCACGTTGATCGTATCCAGGTTGCGGAACAGCACCACCAGGATTGCCAGACCGATTGCCGACTCGGCGGCGGCCACCGTGAGGATGAAGAAAACGAAAACCTGACCAGCCAGGTCGCCCAGGTAATGCGAGAAGGCGACGAAGTTGATGTTCACCGCAAGCAGCATCAGTTCGATCGCCATCAGCAGCACGATCACGTTCTTGCGGTTCAGGAAGATGCCGACGATGCTGATCGCGAACAGGATCGCACCGAGGACGAGGTAGTGAGCGAGAGAGAGCACAGCGTTTCTCCGAGCTTTAGTTCTTATTGGCGGCAGCCGCGGCTTCCGTCTGCGAGGTCTGGCTTTCGGACTGCATCGGCACCAGGCGCACGCGGTCGTCGCGGCGGGTACGCAGCTGCGCCGACACGTCCTGGGCCTTGACGTCCTTGCGGCGGCGCAGGGTCAGCGCGACGGCGGCGATGATGGCCACCAGCAGGATGATGCCGGCCACTTCAAAGGCGTAGATGTAGTCGGTGTAGATCACCTTGCCCAGCGCGGCGGAGTTGGAGTAGCCCGGATCCTGCGAACCGTTGGCGACCACCGGCGTGGTGGTGCCGATGAAGTTGCGCACCAGCACGATCGCCATCTCGGCGATGATCAGCGCGCCGACCACCGATGCCATCGGCACGTAGGTCCAGAAGTCCCGGCGCAGGTGCTCGATGTCGATATCGATCATCATCACCACGAACAGGAACAGCACCATCACCGCGCCGACATAGACCAGCACCAGCAGGATGGCGAGGAATTCCGCCTTGAGCAGCATCCAGATCGCGGCGGCCGTGAAGAACGACAGCACGAGGAACAGTGCGGAGTGCACCGGGTTCTTCGCAGTGATGACTTTCAGTGCGGAGAGCACCAGCACCAGCGCAAAAACGTAGAAGATGGTGGTCGTGAGTTCCATGGTCCCTATCGGATCCTCTCAGGGCCGTCCGGCACAAGCCACCCCTTCGGGTGGCCCGCTCCTGCGGCATCCTTGCTTTGGCCCCTCACACTCAAGGGGCCGAATTCAAATTCGGTGGCAGCGGCTGCCAGGTCTGCTACTGGCGGCAGCCGCAAACCGGTCAGCGGTACTTGGCGTCGGCAGCCTTGGCCGCGGCGATCTGCGGCTCGTAGCGGTCGCCCACTGCCAGCAGCATGTCCTTGGTGAAGTACAGGTCGCCACGCTTCTCGCCGTGGTACTCCAGGATCTGCGTTTCCACGATGGCGTCGACCGGGCAGGCCTCCTCGCAGAAACCGCAGAAGATGCACTTGGTCAGGTCGATGTCGTAGCGGGTCGTGCGGCGGGTGCCGTCGTTGCGCACGTCCGACTCGATCGTGATGGCCAGCGCCGGGCACACTGCCTCGCACAGCTTGCAGGCGATGCAGCGCTCTTCCCCGTTGGGGTAGCGGCGCAGCGCGTGCAGGCCGCGGAAACGCGGCGAGATCGGCGTCTTCTCTTCCGGAAACTGGACGGTGACCTTGCGCGCGAAGAGATAGCGGCCGGTCAGCGCCATACCCTTGAAGAGTTCCTTCAGGAGCAGGCTGTTGAAGAAGTCCTTGATGGCGAGCAGCATGATGCTTCCTAGTATTTCCACACGGTGCGCGCCCTGCCGTGTTGCAGAAGGCGCACCGCCGTTTGGCCGTTCAGGGCCAGATGTTCCAGGGCGACTTGATCCAGATCGCCACGATGATCAGCCACGCCACCGTCAGGGGGATGAACACCTTCCAGCCCAGGCGCATGATCTGGTCGTAGCGGTAGCGCGGGAACGAGGCGCGGATCCAGATGAAGACGGACAGCAGCAGGAATACCTTGATCACCAGCCAGAAGAAGCCCGGGATCGCGTTGGTCAGCACGCTACTGATCGGCGGCGCCCAGCCGCCCAGGAACATCAGCGCGGTCATCGTCGAGATGACGATCATGTTGATGTACTCGGCCAGGAAGAACAGCGCGAAGCCCATGCCCGAGTATTCGATCATGTGGCCGGCGACGATTTCCGATTCGCCTTCCACCACGTCGAACGGGTGGCGGTTGGTTTCGGCCACGCCCGAGATGAAGTAGACGCCGAACATCGGCAGCAGCGGCAGCCAGTTCCACGACAGGATGTTGATGCCCATGTCGGCGAAGTAGCCGGTGTTCTGGCCGTTGACGATCGCCGACAGGTTCAGGCTGCCGGCAACCATCAGCACCGTCACCAGCGCGAAGCCCATGGCGATTTCATACGACACCATCTGGGCCGCGGCACGCATGGCGCCGATGAAGGCGTACTTGGAGTTCGAGGCCCAGCCGGCCAGGATCACGCCGTACACGCCCACCGAGCTGATTGCCATCACGTAGAGCAGGCCGGCGTTCACATCGGCCAGCACCACTTCGGCCTGGAACGGAATCACGGCCCAGATCGCCACGGCCGGCATCAGCACCATCAGCGGGGCAATCAGGTACATGCCCCGGCTGACCTGCGTGGGCATCATGACTTCCTTGAGCAGCAGCTTCAGCACGTCGGCAATCGGCTGCAGCAAGCCGAGCGGGCCCACGCGGTTCGGGCCGAGACGGACGTGCATCCAGCCGATCAGCTTGCGCTCCCACAGAATCAGGTAAGCCACGCACAGCAGCAGCGGCACCACAATGACCACGGCGCGAATCAGGATCCACAGCGGCGTCCATGCGCCGCCGAAGATGGCGTGGCCTTGCGAGGTAATCCAGTCGATCATGTTGCGTTCTCGCTATTCTTCTGCGCTTAGGCGGTGACTTCGGCCTGCTGGCCGACCGGCAGTTCGACGGCCTTCTCGATCGTCACGGTGCCGAACATCCCGCCCAGCCCGATGGCCGCCGGCGTTGCCGCCGGCACGCGCACGGTGTTGGCCGGCAGCGTGGCTTCGAGCACGGCCGGCAGCACCACGCTGCCCTGCCCTTGCGTGACGCGGACCGGGTCGCCCGACTGGATGCCCAGGCGGTTGAACAGGTCGGCCGGCAACGCGATCTGCATGGCGCGGCGCGCGGCGGCGGTCAGCTGCAGCGAATCGGCGCGGCGCACGATCGGGTCGGCGTGGTAGATGGGCACGTCGGCGATGCGTTCGATGCCGTTGGCGGCAGCGGCGCTGACGCGGATCGCCGCATCGGTGCCGTTGTCCAGTTGCTCGGCAACCGGGGCCGACAGTACTTCGGCACGGACCGCTTCGGCGGTGTCGTAGTCGAAGCCGGCCACGTCGAGCAGGTTGCCCAGCACGCGCAGCACCTTCCAGCCCGGACGCGACTCGCCCAGTGCGCGGACCACGCCGTTGAAGCTCTGCGGCAGGCCTTCGCAATTGACGAAGGTACCGGCGGTTTCCGTGAACGGCGTCACCGGCAGGATCACGTCGGCGTACTGCATGGCCGCTTCCGAACGGAACGGCGACAGCACCACCACCGTGTTGGCCTGGGCCAGCGCGGCCAGTGCCTTGCGCGGGTCGGCGGTATCGAACTCGGGTTCGGTGTTCAGCAGGATGTAGGCCTTGCGCGGCGTGTCCAGCATCGCCTGCGCATTGGCGCCGCCCTGCTTGGGCAGCGCGCCGGCGACATAACCGCCGACGGTGTTCGCCGCCTCGGTCAGGAAGCCCAGCTTTGCACCCGTTTCCGTGGCGATCCACTGTGCCAGCGCGTGCAGCGCAGAGAACTGCGGATGGCGCACGGCCTCATTGCCAAGGAACACGGCGCGGCGCTCGCCCGACAGCAGGGCTTCTGCGGTCTTGCCGGCGGCATCGCCGCCATCGAAACCTTCGGTACCGGCCGGAGCGGCCACGCCCTTGGCGGCAGCCACGGCACGGGCCACGCCGGCGAGAGCCGCGGTCCAGCCCGACGGCGCCACGTCGATGCGGGCGGCCACGGGCATCAGCAGGTCTTCACCACCCGCGCCCAGCACCGCGACACGGGCACCCTTCTTGGTGGCCTGGCGCAGGCGCGAGGCCAGCAGCGGATGATCCTTGCGCAGCGACGAGCCAATCACCAGCACGCGTTGCAGCGCGGTCACGTCGGCTACCGGCATGCCGAGCCACGGCGCGCCCTTGAGCGCCGCCGAGAAGTCGGACTGGCGCAGGCGGAAGTCGACGTTGTCGCTGCCCAGGCCGCGCACCAGCTTGCCCAGCAGGAACAGTTCTTCCAGCGTGCTGTGCGGGCTGGCCAGCGCGGCGATCTGGTCGGCGCCATGCTCGCGCTTGATGCCGGCCAGCCCGTTGGCGACGTATTCCAGTGCGGTCTGCCAGTCGGTTTCCATCCATTCGCCGCCCTGCTTCAGCAGCGGGCGGGTCAGGCGGTCGGCACTGTTCAGGCCTTCATACGAGAAGCGGTCCTTGTCGGAGATCCAGCACTCATTAATGTCTTCGTTTTCCAGCGGCAGCACGCGCATCACGCGCTGGTTCTTGGTCTGCACCACCAGGTTCGCGCCCAAGCCATCGTGCGGCGACACCGACTTGCGGCGTGCCAGTTCCCAGGTACGGGCCGAGTAGCGGAACGGCTTGCTGGTCAACGCGCCGACCGGGCACAGGTCGATCATGTTGCCCGACAGTTCCGAATCGACGGTCTTGCCGACGAAGGTGGTGATTTCCGAATGCTCGCCGCGGCCCAGCATGCCCAGCTCCATCACGCCGGCCACTTCCTGGCCGAAACGCACGCAGCGGGTGCAGTGGATGCAACGCGTCATCTCCTCCATGGAGATCAGCGGGCCCACGTTCTTGTGGAACACCACGCGCTTCTCTTCCTTGTAGCGCGACTCCGAGGCACCGTAGCCCACGGCCAGATCCTGCAGCTGGCATTCGCCGCCCTGATCGCAGATCGGGCAGTCGAGCGGGTGGTTGATCAGCAGGAATTCCATCACGGACTTCTGCGCCTTGACTGCCTTCTCCGAATTGGTGAAGACCTTCATGCCAGGGGTCACCGGCGTGGCGCAGGCGGGCAGCGCCTTGGGCGCCTTCTCGACCTCGACCAGGCACATGCGGCAGTTGGCCGCGATGGACAGTTTGCGGTGGTAGCAGAAGTGCGGGATGTAGGTGCCCAGCTTGCGGGCGGCTTCCATCACCAGGCTGCCTTCAGCAACCTCAACCTTCTTGCCGTCGATCTCTAGTTCAACCATGTTCTGCCACGCTTAGATGTAGGCCGGAACCATGCACTGCTTGTGTTCGACGTGATACTCGAACTCTTTCCAGTAGTGCTTGAGCATGCCGCGGACCGGCATCGCCGCGGCATCGCCGAGCGCGCAGATGGTGCGGCCCATGATGTTTTCCGCGACGTTGTTGAGCAGGTCCAGGTCTTCCTGGCGCCCCTCTCCGTGTTCAATGCGATTGACCATGCGGTAGAGCCAGCCGGTGCCTTCGCGGCACGGCGTGCACTGGCCGCACGATTCCTCAAAATAGAAGTACGACAGGCGCAGCAGCGAGCGGACCATGCAGCGCGTCTCGTCCATCACGATCACCGCGCCCGAGCCCAGCATCGAGCCGGCCTTGGCGATCGAGTCGTAGTCCATGTCGGACGCCATCATCAGGTCGCCCGGCACCACCGGCGCCGACGAACCGCCCGGGATCACCGCCTTGATGCGCTTGCCACCGCGCATGCCGCCGGCGAGTTCCAGCAGCTTGGCGAACGGCGTGCCCAGAGGGATCTCGTAGTTGCCGGGACGCTCGACGTCACCCGAGATCGAGAAGATCTTGGTGCCGCCGTTGTTCGGCTTGCCCATCTTCAGGTAGTTCTCGGGGCCGACGGCGAGCAGGAACGGCACCGCGGCGAAGGTCTCGGTGTTGTTGATGGTGGTCGGCTTGCCGTACAGGCCAAAGCTGGCCGGGAACGGCGGCTTGAAGCGCGGCTGGCCTTTCTTGCCTTCCAGCGATTCGAGCAGCGCGGTTTCCTCACCGCAGATGTAGGCGCCATAGCCGTGGTGGGCGTGCAGCTGGAAATCAAAGCCCGAGCCCAGGATGTTGTCACCCAGGAAGCCGGCAGCACGCGCCTCTTCGAGGGCCTCCTCGAAGATCTTGTACTCGTTCCAGATCTCGCCGTGGATGTAGTTGTAGCCCACGGTGATGCCCATCGCATACGCGCCGATGGCCATGCCTTCGATCAGCGAGTGCGGGTTGTAGCGGATGATGTCGCGGTCCTTGAATGTGCCGGGCTCGCCTTCATCGGTGTTGCAGACCAGGTATTTCTGACCCGGGAACGTGCGCGGCATGAAGCTCCACTTCAGGCCGGTCGGGAAGCCCGCACCGCCACGGCCGCGCAGGCCGGAGACCTTGACGTCGGCGATCACCTGTTCCGGCGGGATCTTCTCGGTCAGGATGCGCTTCAGTTGCTGGTAGCCGCCACGCTTGACGTAGTCTTCCAGGTGCCAATTCTTGCCGTCCAGGCCGGCCAGGATCAGCGGCTGGATATGGCGGTCGTGCAGACTGGTCATGTTACTTGCCCCCCTTGGCTGCAGCCTCGGCCTTGAGCTCGTCCACGAGCGCGTCGAGCTTGTCGTCGCTCATGAAGCTGCACATGCGGGTGTTGTTGACGATCATCACCGGCGCGTCGCCGCAAGCGCCCATGCACTCGCCCTCTTTCAGGGTGAAGCAGCCGTCAGCGGTGGTCTCGTTGTAGTCGATCCCGAGCTTGCGCTTCAGGTACTCGCCGGCCCGCTCGCCGCCCGACAGGGCGCACGGCAGGTTGGTGCAGACGGCGAGCTTGAATTTGCCCACCGGCCTGGTGTCATACATGTTGTAGAAGGTCGCCACCTCTTCCACCCACACGGGTGGCATCTCGAGGTAGTTGGCGACGAACTGCATGACTTCGGGGGAAACCCAGCCCACCTCGCCCTGCGCCACGGCAAGCGCCGCCATCACGGCCGACTGCTTCTGGTCGGCCGGATACTTCGCGATCGCGCGATCGATTTCCTTGAGAGCTTCTGCTGATAGCATGGTCATTGCAGTAAAACGGCGGAGGCAGCGCAACTGGGCGTCCTTCCGCAGGTTTGCAGCCGTCGCTGCCGTTCCGCCGGCGGGCCTTAGGCCTTGCCGGTCCGCCGCGGGTCTTCCGGGCCGCTCCACTCAGGGGAGCGCCGCGGAAAGCGCCCGGATCGTCGTCCGGGCCGGCGGTCCGTGATTAACGGTCGATCTCGCCGAAGACGATGTCTTGCGTGCCGATGATCGTTACCGCGTCAGCAATCATGTGTCCCTTGGCCATTTCGTCCAGCGCGGCCAGGTGGGGGAAGCCAGGTGCACGGATCTTCAGGCGGTACGGCTTGTTCGCGCCATCCGAGATCGCGTAGATGCCGAACTCGCCCTTCGGGTGCTCCACCGCCGCGTACGCTTCGCCTTCGGGCACGTGGAGGCCTTCGGTGAACAGCTTGAAGTGGTGGATCAGCTCTTCCATGTTGGACTTCATGTCCACGCGCGAGGGCGGTGCTACCTTGTGGTTATCGGTAATCACCGGGCCCGGGTTGCGGCGCAGCCATTCCACGCACTGCTTGATGATGTGGTTGGACTGGCGCATCTCTTCCACGCGCACCAGGTAGCGCGCGTAGCAGTCACCACCCACGCCCACCGGGATGTCGAAGTCCAGCTTGTCGTACACCTCGTACGGTTGCTTCCTGCGCAGGTCCCACTCGATGCCCGAGCCGCGCAGCATCGGGCCGGTAAAGCCCATCTGCAGTGCACGTTCCGGACTGACCACGCCGATGTCCACCAGGCGCTGCTTCCAGATCCGGTTGTCGGTCAGCAGCGTCTCGTATTCGTCGACGTGCTTCGGGAACCGGTTGGTGAAGTCCTCTATGAAGTCCAGCAGCGAGCCCGAACGCGCTTCGTTCATGGCCTTGATGGCACGCTCGTTGTGGACTTTGGAGGCACGATATTGCGGCATCGTGTCAGGCAGGTCGCGGTAGACGCCGCCCGGACGATAGTAGGCCGCGTGCATGCGCGCACCCGAGACCGCCTCGTACATGTCGAACATGTCCTCACGCTCGCGGAAGGCGTACAGGAACACCGCCATCGCGCCCACGTCCAGCGCGTGTGCGCCGATCCACATCAGGTGGTTCAGCAGGCGGGTGATCTCGTCGAACATCACGCGGATGTACTGCGCGCGGATCGGCACTTCGATGTCCAGCAGGCGCTCGATCGCCATCACGTAGGCGTGCTCGTTGACCATCATCGACACGTAGTCGAGGCGGTCCATGTAGGGCACGCTCTGGATCCAGGTCTTCTGCTCAGCCAGCTTTTCGGTGGCACGGTGCAGCAGGCCGATATGCGGGTCGGCGCGCTGGATGACTTCGCCGTCCAGTTCCAGCACCAGGCGCAGCACGCCGTGCGCGGCCGGGTGCTGAGGGCCGAAGTTCAGGGTGTAATTCTTGATGTCTGCCATGGCGCGATCTCAGTGCTCCAAACCGCCGTACTTGTCCTCGCGGATCACGCGTGGCGTAATCTCGCGCGGCTCAATCGTGACCGGCTGGTAGATAACCCGCTTCTGCTCCGGGTCGTAGCGCATCTCGACGTAGCCGGAGACCGGGAAATCCTTGCGGAACGGATGGCCGACGAAACCGTAGTCGGTCAGGATGCGGCGCAGGTCCGGGTGGCCGTCAAACACGATGCCGTAGAAATCGAAGGCTTCGCGCTCGAACCAGTTCGCCGAGTTCCACACGTCGATCACGCTGGCCAGCACCGGGAAACCGTCATCCGGGGCGAACACGCGCACGCGCAGGCGCCAGTTGTGGGTCACCGACAGCAGGTGCGAGACGGCGGCAAAGCGCTGGCCATCCCAGGCGCCGTCGCCGTATTCGGAATAGTCCACGCCGCACAGGTCGATCAGCTGCTCGAAACGCAGCGACGGATCGTCGCGCAGGATGCGGGCGACTTCCAGGTAGTCGTCGGCCTTGACGATCAGCGTCAGTTCGCCGGTCGCCTCGATCAGATTCTGCACGCGCTTGCCGAGAGCCTTCTCGAGCGCGGCCTTCAGGGTGTCGAGCTTCGCCATTTCAGCCCTTGCGCGCGATGGTGTTGGTACGCTTGATCTTGTTCTGCAGCTGGATCACGCCGTAGATCAGCGCTTCGGCCGTCGGCGGGCAGCCCGGCACGTAGATATCCACCGGCACGATCCGGTCGCAGCCGCGCACCACCGAGTACGAATAGTGGTAGTAGCCGCCGCCGTTGGCGCACGAGCCCATCGAGATCACCCAGCGCGGTTCGGCCATCTGGTCGTAGACCTTGCGCAGCGCGGGGGCCATCTTGTTGCACAGCGTGCCGGCCACGATCATCACGTCCGACTGGCGCGGCGACGGGCGAAACACCACGCCAAAGCGGTCCAGGTCATAGCGCGCGGCGCCGGCATGCATCATTTCCACGGCACAGCAGGCCAGGCCAAAGGTCATCGGCCACAGCGACCCGGTGCGGGTCCAATTGATCAGCTTGTCAGCGGTAGTCGTGACGAAGCCTTCGTTGAGAACGCCTTCGATTGCCATTTCACATCACTCCCAATCGAGCGCGCCCTTTTTCCAGATGTAGACGAAGCCCACGATGAATTCCAGCAGAAACACGCCCATGGCGATGAATCCCGGCCAGCCGATATCCCTCAGGGCAACACCCCACGGAAACAGGAAGGCGGTTTCGAGATCGAACAGGATAAACAGGATGGCGATGAGGTAGTAGCGCACGTCGAACTTCATGCGCGCATCCTCGAACGCTTCGAAGCCGCACTCGTACGGCGACAGCTTCGCGGGATCGGGCTTGTTCGGACCGAGGATCCGACCGATCGACATCAGTGCCACGCCGAGCACGACACTGAAGATGATGAAGATGAGAACGGGGAAGTAGGCTTCGAGATTCAAGGTACGGCCAGCCTTATCTGGAATGTTGTCAACAGCACCAGCTGAAGCGGCGTCCTGTTGCCCACCCCAGGCGCTAAGCCATGAGCCTCATGGCGCGCCGCCTTGCGGACTGCCGGAGCCCCACGCTCGGGTGCATTGCCCGGCCAGGGACTCCGATCAAGTTGTTTGGTGCCGACGGCGAGACTCGAACTCGCACAGCTTTCGCCACTACCCCCTCAAGATAGCGTGTCTACCAATTTCACCACGTCGGCTGGGGGAGAAACAATATTGCCTGGCGCCGGGTTTTCAGGCCCTTCAGGCCTTTTGCAGAGGCTTTCGCCTTCGCTTAAGACCCATCGCTGGGGAATCGTTTCAAGCCTTGCATTCTAACCCAAATTTCTTGCTTTGTTCAACGCACAACTGCAAAAAAACTCAGGAATCCGCCGCAAGGCTAACGGATTATTTCGGTACAGCGGGGGCTGCGGGCGCCGATGCGGCAGCTGCCGCAGCCGGGGCCGCGGCCGGTGCCGAAGCGCCTGCCGTGGCGGGCGCCGAAGCCGGCGCCGCGCCCATCACGCCCAGCGAAGCGGCCGGCTTGTAGTTGCCCAGCAGCGTCAGTGCCAGCGTGCAGACGAAGAACAGCGTGGCCAGCACGGCGGTGGTGCGCGACAGGAAGTTTGCCGAGCCGGTGGCACCGAATAGGCTGCCCGAGGCGCCCGAGCCGAACGCCGCACCGACATCGGCGCCCTTGCCATGCTGGATCAGCACCAGGCCAATCACGCCCAGCGCAGACAACACCTGCAACACCACCAACAAAGTCTTGAAGATTGCCATTTGATTTAAATAAGCGTTACTTGCCTGATCGGACGATCGGTACGGCCGGCATTCAGGCGTTGCCGATCGCGAGAAAATCTTCCGACTTCAGCGAGGCGCCACCAATCAGGCCCCCGTCGATGTCGGCCATCGAAAACAGTTCGGCCGCATTGTCCGGCTTGACGCTGCCGCCATACAAGATAGCCATGCGTTCGGCCACGCCGGCGTCGCGCGCCGCCACCCGGCCGCGCAGGAAGGCGTGCACCGCCTGCGCCTGCGCGCTGGTCGCGGTCTTGCCCGTGCCGATCGCCCAGACCGGCTCATAGGCCAGCACCACGCGGCTCAGTTGCTCCACCGACAACGCTTCCAGCACCGCCTGCAGCTGGCGTCCGACCACCGCCTCGGTCTCGCCCGCTTCACGCTCGGCCAGCGTTTCACCGACGCAGATCACCGGGACGATGCCGAACTCAAGTGCGCGCAGCGCCTTGGCCGCCACCACCTGGTCGGTCTCGCCATGATAGGCGCGGCGCTCGGAGTGGCCGGCCAGCACGTAAGTGCAGCCGAACTCGCCGATCATCGACGCAGCCACTTCGCCGGTGAAGGCGCCACGCGCCTCCGCCGATACATCCTGTGCACCCCAAGCCACTTGCGAGCCATTCAGCAGCGCCTGGCATTGTGCAAGATAGGGGAACGGTGCGCACACCGCCAGCTTTGCGCCGGTCGAACGCCCGGCACCAGCCTTGATTCCCTCCAGCAGCGCCGCGTTCGCAGCCAGGCTGCCATGCATCTTCCAATTGCCGATGACGAGCTTCTGTCTCACTTGTGCCCCTCCGAAATCAAACCCGCTATTGTAGCGTGTCGCAGGGGCGCGGCGCTACCGCCGCCCGATGGCCGCGGGCGGCGGCATTCGTCACATCACAACGGAAGCCGGCCGGGCCTCACCAGTTCAGCACGATCTTGCCAATGTGCTCGCTCGACTCCATCAGCCGGTGCGCGTCAGCGGCCTGCGCTGCCGGGAACACCTCGTGGATCACCGGCTTGATCTTGCCGGCGGCCAGCAGCGGCCACACCTGCTCGTGCAGCGCCGCGGCGATCTTGCCCTTGAACGAGGCCGGGCGCGGGCGCAGCGTCGAGCCGGTCACGGTGATGCGCCGGCGCAGGATGTCGCCCAGCGGGATCTCGGCCTTGGCACCGCCCAGCAGCGCGATGATGACGATGCGGCCATCGTCGGCGATGCACTTCAGTTCGCGTGCCAGGTAGGGGCCGGCGACCATGTCGAGGATCACGTCGACGCCCTTGCCTTCGGTCAGCGCCGCCACTTCGGCGACGAAGTCCTGGGTCTTGTAATTGATCGCGCGGTCGGCGCCGAGGTCCTCGCACGCCTTGCACTTTTCATCGGTGCCGGCGGTGACGAACACCTTGAAGCCCAGCGCCTTGGCGATCTGGATCGCGGTCGTGCCGATGCCGCTCGACCCGCCCTGGATCAGCAGCGTCTCACCTTTGCCGCGCGGGCCCTGCCCCAGGTAGCCGCGATCGAACACATTGCTCCACACGGTGAAGAAGGTCTCGGGCAGCGCCGCCGCCTCGATATCGCTCAGGCCTTGCGGCACCGGCAGGCACTGCGCCACCGGCGCGGTGCACAGCTGCGCGTAGCCGCCACCCTGCACCAGCGCGCAGACGCGGTCGCCGACCTTCAGGCCGAAGCGGTTGTCCGCATGCGACAGGTCGCCGCCCACCACCACGCCCGCCACTTCCAGGCCGGGCAGGTCCGATGCGCCCGGCGGCACCGGGTAGTTGCCGGTGCGCTGGAATACGTCCGGACGGTTCACGCCGGCGGCGGCCACGCGGATCAGGATCTCGCCCGCGGCGGGCACCGGGTCAGGACGCTCGGTCAGCTGGAGGACTTCCGGGGCGCCGTATTCGCGGATCTCGATGGCTTGCATGCTTCTCTGCTCCTTGTCTTTGTCCTGGCGCGGGCCGGGCTGAACGCTCACCGCGCCAGGATCGGTGTGAGCCGTTGCTCGTTTGGGTTGCCGGCAGTGTAAACAAAAAAACGGCTGGGCATCGCCCAGCCGTTTTTCTGCGGCACCGCCTTGCGGCGGCGCCATTGGGACAATCCGTCCCGCTTACTGCTGCTGCTCCGAGCCACCGGCCGGTGCTGCCGGCGCGGCGCTTTCGCCGGCATTGATCGGGCTGATGCTGCCACCCTCTTCTGCCAGTGCGGCCTTCAGCGACAGGCGCAAGCGGCCCTTCTCGTCGGCCTGGATCAGCTTGACGCGGACCTGCTGGCCTTCCTTCAGCCAGTCCTTGATGTCCTTCACACGCTCGTTGACGATTTCCGAGATGTGCAGCAGGCCATCCTTGCCCGGCAGGATGTTGACGATGGCACCGAAATCCAGCAGCTTCAGCACGGTGCCGGCGTAGATCTTGCCCACTTCGGCTTCGGCGGTGATGCCTTCGATGCGGCGCTTGGCTTCGGCCATGCCTTCGGTCGACGTCGAGGCGATCGTGATGGTGCCGTCTTCCTGGATGTCGATGGTGGTGCCGGTTTCCTTGGTCAGCGCCTGGATGGTCGAGCCACCCTTGCCGATCACTTCGCGGATCTTGTCCGGATGGATCTTCATGGTGATCATGCGCGGGGCGTGTGCCGACAGCTCGGTGCGGGCGTGGCCCATCGCTTCCTGCATCTTGTGCAGGATGTGCAGGCGGCCTTCACGGGCCTGTGCCAGCGCAACCTGCATGATCTCCTTGGTGATGCCCTGGACCTTGATGTCCATCTGCAGCGCGGTGATGCCGTTGTCGGTACCCGCAACCTTGAAGTCCATATCGCCCAGGTGATCTTCATCACCCAGGATGTCGGTCAGCACGGCAAACTTGTTGCCTTCCAGGATCAGGCCCATGGCAACGCCGGCCACGTGCGCCTTGACCGGAACGCCGGCGTCCATCAGTGCCAGGCAGCCGCCGCAGACCGAAGCCATCGACGAGGAACCATTGGATTCGGTGATTTCCGAAACCAGGCGAATGGTGTAGGCGAACTCGTCGTCCTTCGGCAGCACCGGGATCAGTGCGCGCTTGGCCAGGCGGCCGTGGCCGATTTCACGACGCTTCGGGCTGCCCACGCGGCCGGTTTCACCGGTGGCGAACGGGGGCATGTTGTAGTGGAGCATGAAGCGGTCGCGGTACTCGCCGGCGAGCGCGTCGATGATCTGCTCGTCGCTCTTGGTGCCGAGCGTCGCCACCACCAGCGCCTGCGTCTCGCCGCGGGTGAACAGCGCCGAGCCGTGCGCACGCGGCAGCACCGACGAACGGATCTCGATCGGGCGCACGGTGCGGGTGTCGCGGCCGTCGATACGCGGCTCGCCGCCCAGGATCTGGCCGCGCACGATCTTGGCTTCCAGGTCGAACATGACATTGCCGACTTCCACCTTGTCGGCTTCCACGCCGGCGGCTTCCAGTGCGGCCGCCACGTTGGCGTTCACTTCCTTCAGCTTCTGGCTGCGGGCCGACTTCTGGCGCAGCTGGTAGGCTTCCTGCAGCAGCGGCAGCGCGACTTCGGTGACCTTGGCGATCAGCGGCTCGTTCTTGGCGGCCGGGGTCCAGTCCCACTCGGGCTTGCCACCTTCGCGCACCAATTCATGGATCGCGTTGATCGCGATCTGCATCTGCTCATGGCCATAGACCACGGCGCCCAGCATCACGTCTTCAGACAGCTGGTTGGCTTCCGATTCCACCATCAGCACGGCGCGCTCGGTACCGGCGACCACCAGGTCCAGGTCCGAGGTAGCGATCTGCGAGCGGGTCGGGTTCAGCAGGTACTGGCCGTCCTTGTAGCCCACGCGCGCGGCGCCCACCGGGCCGCTGAACGGGATGCCCGACACGGCCAGCGCGGCCGACGCGCCGATCAGCGCGGGGATGTCGGCGGGCACTTCCGGGTTCAGCGAGATCACGTGCACCACGACCTGCACTTCGTTGTAGAAGCCCTCCGGGAACAGCGGGCGCAGCGGACGGTCGATCAGGCGCGAGGTCAGCGTCTCGTTTTCCGACGGACGGCCTTCACGCTTGAAAAAGCCGCCGGGGATCTTGCCGGCCGCGTAGGTCTTCTCGATGTAGTCGACGGTCAGCGGGAAGAAGTCCTGGCCCGGCTTCGGGTTCTTGGCGGCGACCACGGTCGCCAGCACCACGGTGTCTTCCACATTGACCAGCACGGCACCGCCGGCCTGGCGGGCGATTTCGCCGGTTTCCATGCGGACCGTGTGCTGGCCCCACTGGAATTCCTTGACGACCTTGTTGAACATGGACATTTGCATTCCTTGACTTGCGTGCACGCCGCGCGGGTCCATACATGAGACCCGGGCTGGGCATGCGACGCCTGCGTTCCCAGCCGCAGGCAAACTGCCGGTTGCCGGTCGCAGTCTCAGGGAAGTGCTATGCCATTCCAGCGCGGCACTGTTGCCGATGCCGTGCTGGAATGACACAAAGCCCTGTTTCCTTGTCCGGTCCGGGATACCGAAAAACACAAAAAGAACAACTTACTCCGTTGCGCGGCTTGCTGCAACGGGGCCCCGGGGAATCGGAATTCTCGCCGGGAAGCGTGAAGCGAAAATCACTTCCTCAACTTGCCGCATGCCCGGCCGGTGCAGAAGCGCCCGGCCAGAAATGCAAAATGCCTGCCCCAGCAATGCTGAAGCAGGCATCGAGGCCTCACGCGAAACCGTGCAAACCCAGGAATCGCGCTGCCATCGGACGCAACCTCTGGCGCAACCTTACTTGCGCAGGCCCAGCTTTTCGATCAGGGCACGGTAGCGGTCGGCGTCGTTGGACTTGAGGTAGTCCAGCAGACGGCGGCGGCGGCTCACCATGCGCAGCAGACCGCGGCGGCTGTGGTGATCCTTCATGTTGGCCTTGAAGTGCGGGGTCAGTTCGTTGATGCGGGTGGTCAGCAGGGCCACTTGCACTTCGGGGCTGCCAGTGTCGTTGGCGCCACGGGCGAACTGCTTGATGACTTCGGACTTGTTGATATCGGCGACTGCCATAATGATTTCCTTTCACTTGCGAACGCTACAGCGCGGGATGCGCCGCATGCGTCGTGTCACTTGCTTTTGGATTCTCTGCCGCCAACCAGCCGATGGCCCGGCGACGACAGCCGTGCATTATAACGGAAAAGCCATGGCAGGAGAACCTGCCGCCGGCCCTTCCAAATACATCGCTCAGGGACGCTCCATCCGGCACGTGGTTGGCAGCGTGGTTTGCGCCGCCTTGAGCTTGCGCACCGTGCGGAAGCCGTAGCCCGAGCCCTCGTTGTCGAAGCGCACGGTCCCACCCTGCCGCTCCATCACCGAGACGTACAGCGGTTGCAGCACCTGGTGGTCGTCGGCGCGCACGGTGGCCTCGTGGAAGTCGTTGACGAAGCGCATGTTCTCGAGCGCGCGCGCCACCTTGACCGCGTCGGTGGAGCCGGCTTGCTCGATCGCGCGCGCCAGCATTTCCACCATCATCTGCATGCGCAGGTGGACGTAATCGTCCTTGGGCTCCGGATAACGCGCACGGAACTGCTGGTAGAAGGCGTCGGATGCCGCCCCGCCCACGTTCGGGTGCCACTCCGCCACCGCCAGCACGCGGCCGACGCCGGCATCGCCCATCGCTGCCGGCGCGCCCAGGCCATTGCCATAGAACGTATAGAACTTGGCCCGCAACCCGCCCTCGCGCGCAGCTTTTACCATCAGCGTCAGGTCATTGCCCCAGTTGCCGGTGATGACCGCATCCGCCCCGCTCGCCTTGATCTTGGCGATATAGGGCGCAAAGTCCTTGATCTTGCCGATCGGGTGGAATTCGTCGCCGACTACCTGGATATCCGGCCGGCGTGCCGCCAGCATCTCGCGCGCCGAGCGCGACACCTGGTGGCCGAAGCTGTAGTCCTGGGCGATCAGGTACACCTTTCGCACCGACTGGTCCTGCCGGATCACCTCGGTCAGGGCCTGCATGCGCATGTCGGCGCTGGCGTCGAAGCGGAAGTGCCAGAAGCTGCAGTTCTCGTTGGTCAGGCTGGGATCGACCGCCGAGTAGTTCAGGAACAGCACGCGCGCATCAGGCTGGCGGGCGTTGTGGCGGTTGATCGCCGACACGAGCGCGCCGGCCACCGCCGAGCTGTTGCCTTGCAAGACGAAGGGAACGCGTTTGTCAGTGAGCGCTCGCAACTGGATCAGGCTTTCGTCCACATTGCCCTTGCTGTCGAAGGTAACGAGTTCCAGTTGCCGCGCGCCCTCGGCGGTCTTGACGCCGCCGCGCGCATTGATGCGCTCGATGGCCAGGCGCAGGTTGCGCGCCACCGCCTCGCCGGCGTTGGCGAACGGACCGGAAAGCCCGTCGATCATGCCCAGCCGGATCGGCTCCTGCGCCGACGCGCCCGCCGCCGCCGCCAGCAACAATCCGCCCAGCCATCCCCGCCACCACGCCGCAACCTTCATGTTCTCTCCCGGAAAGCGCTGGATGGTACGGCAGCAGCCATGCTCCAGGCAAATGTCCCATGGACGTTCGGGCGGGCACAATTTCCCCGACGAAGCCGCGACATTGCACGAAGAACTGCCAGAAAGCAGCGCTTCATGCACACAAGCCGGGGCCCGGCACTACACTTCCGGTATCACACCCTGCATCAACCGAGGTTTGCCATGAGTTCTGATATCGCCGGCGGCGCGCGCCGGCTCGCGCTGTGGCTGGGCGCCGTGCTGCTGTCCGCCTGCGCCACCCTGATGCCGGTGCAGGAAGGCCAGAAGCTGATCGGGCAACCCCAGGCCGCGGTCCAGGCGATGTTCGGACCTCCCACCGACGCATTCCCGCTGCGCGACGGCACGTCGCGCTGGATTTATTCACATCAGCCGATGGGCCAGCAGGCCTACGGCGCCGACTTCGACCGTAATGGCAACCTGACCAGCTTCCGCAACATGCTGTCGACCCCCGAGCTATACAAGGCGCAGGTCAACACCTGGACCAAGCGGGACGTGGTCGAGCATTTCGGCATGACGCGCCTGCCGATTGATTACTACCCGCGGATGCGCAACGAGGTCTGGTCCTACCGCTTCCGCCATGAAGACGTGTGGCCGTCGCTGTTCCATTTCTATTTCGACGATGCCGGCGTGCTGCGCCGGACGCAGATCACGCCCGACCCGCTCTACGAACCGGATGAAAGGTTCCGCCGCTGGTAGGCGCACATGAAAAAGCCCGCCATCCCCGGATCGGAAATGACGGGCTTGGTCCGGACGCTCAGGCCGGGTCAGCCTTCCGCCGTCTAACGCAGGTGTCGGGTCAGATCTGCGGGTTGATCTTCTGCACGGCCTTGTCGTGCAGCTTGTTCAGCGCGGCCAGATAAGCCTTGGCCGAGGCGGCGACGATATCCGGGTCGGTGCCCACGCCATTGACGATGCGGCCGGCCTTGGACAGGCGCACGGTCACTTCGCCCTGTGCCTCGGTGCCGCCGGTGATGGCGTTCACCGAATAGAGCACCATCTCGGCACCGCTGGCCACGCGCGACTCGATCGCATGCAGCGTAGCGTCGACCGGGCCATTGCCCTCGCCTTCGCCGCTCTGCTCCTGGCCGTCCATGCTGAACACCACGCGCGCATGCGGGCGCTCACCGGTCTCGGAGTGCTGAGCCAGCGAGATGAAGCGGAAGTGCTCGTTGGCATCGTGCTGGGCCTCGTTCGAGACAATGGCCATGATGTCTTCGTCGAAGATCTCGGCCTTCTGGTCGGCCAGTTCCTTGAAGCGGGTGAATGCGGCGTTGACTTCGCTCTCGCTCTCGAGCTCGACGCCCAGTTCCTGCAGGCGCTGCTTGAAGGCGTTGCGGCCCGACAGCTTGCCCAGCACGATCTTGTTGGCGCTCCAGCCCACATCCTCCGCACGCATGATCTCGTAGGTATCGCGCGCCTTGAGCACGCCATCCTGGTGGATGCCCGAGGCATGCGCGAACGCGTTGGCGCCCACCACGGCCTTGTTCGGCTGCACCACGAAACCCGTGATCTGCGACACCAGCTTCGAAGCCGGCACGATCTGCGTGGTGTCCACGCCGACGTCCAGGTCGAAATAGTCGCGGCGCGTCTTCACCGCCATCACCACCTCTTCCAGGCTGGTGTTGCCGGCGCGTTCGCCCAGGCCGTTGATGGTGCATTCGATCTGGCGCGCGCCGGCCAGCTTCACGGCGGCCAGCGAGTTGGCGACGGCCATGCCCAGGTCGTTATGGCAGTGCACCGACCAGATCGCCTTGTCCGAGTTGGGGATGCGCTCCCGCACCGAGCGGATCAGGTCCGCATAGCCCTCGGGCACGGCATAGCCCACGGTATCCGGCAGGTTGATCGTGGTCGCGCCTTCGGCGATCACGCCTTCCAGCACGCGGCACAGGAAGTCCATGTCCGAGCGGCTGCCGTCTTCCGGCGAGAACTCGATGTCATCGGTGAACTGGCGCGCAAAGCGCACCGCCAGGCGGGCCTGCTCGTACACCTGGTCCGGCGTCATGCGCAGCTTCTTCTCCATGTGCAACGCGGATGTGGCGATGAAGGTGTGGATGCGGAACGAATTGGCGGGCTTGAGCGCCTCGGCGGCGCGGGCGATGTCCTTGTCGTTGGCGCGCGCCAGCGAGCAGATGGTGGAGTCCTTGACGACCTGGGCGATCGAGCGGATCGCTTCAAAGTCGCCGTTGGAGCTCGCCGCGAAACCGGCCTCGATCACATCGACCTTCAGGCGTTCCAGCTGGCGCGCGATGCGGATCTTTTCCTCGCGGGTCATGGAGGCGCCCGGCGACTGCTCGCCGTCACGCAACGTGGTGTCGAAAATGATGAGTTTGTCAGACATTTGTGGAGCTCCTGATTGCTTATAGTGTGCTGTCCCCGGCATGCCGCCACCGGAGCTTTACCGCCTGTTCCGCGCTCCACGGCTGTGGAATGCAAAACGCCCCGGCGTGCATGAAGCAGGCCGGGGCGTTGGAAAATTCCTTGCGGATTTCGCGCTAAGGGGTGAGTCCGTCCTTAGCGTGCGCGCGTCCCGACCTGATGGCCTAGTAGGCCACCTAGGGTGGTGCGGGCGATTAGGACTTGGCGCGAAATCATGGTTGCGACTATAGCTGACTTGGCGAGCGCGTGCAACACAGGGTTTTGCCGCACGCGCCCCGCCAGCGTCTGCAGGGGTTAGCCCTTGGGCGGGATGCGCAGCTTCTGGCCCGGGTAGATCTTGTCCGGGTGGCTCAGCATCGGCTTGTTGGCCTCGAAGATCTTGTTGTAGTCGGCGCCGTTGCCATAAGCCGCCTGCGCGACCGCCCACAGCGTGTCGCCCTTGACCACGGTGTGCCACTGCGACTCCGCCGCTTCGACATTGACCGACATCTTGTCCTCGACCTTGTCCACGCCCTCGACGTTGCCCGCGCACAGGATGATCTTCTCGCGTGTGGCCTGGTCCGGCGCCACGCCAAATACGGTGACCAGCCCCTGCGAGCCGTCGACCTGCACCATCAGCCCGGTGGCATCGAGCCCCATCTTCTTGATGTACGCCTCGATCGCGTCGCCCGCGGCACGATTGGCGGCATCAACCTTCTCGGCCGACGCATCCGCCTTGGCGGCGTCCTGCGCAGCCTTGGCCTCGCCGATGCCGAACAGCTTTTCCCCTGCTTCCTTGATGAAGTCGAACATGCCCATGACATCCTCCTGACGGTAAGTGGAAAACACTGCAGAGTGCCACGCCGTCCAGGCCGCGGCATGAAAACAATTGTGAATCCCCCGTGATCCCCCAAAACCCCCAAAGACCCGGAAAGCACGAAGGGCGCCGTAGCGCCCTTCCCTGCCTGCAACAATCAGGAATCGCTTCCGTTGTCGCGCATCTTCTTCACGCCGCCCTGCTGTCCGTGCAGGGCACGCCAGCCCCACAGCAGGTAGCCCGAGATCGCGTAGGCCACAAAGAGTCCGAACAACGCGACCGGCGGATCGGTCGATACCACCACGAACAGCACCAGGACCAGCACCATCATGCCGAACGGCACGCGGTAGCGTACGTCGAGTGCCTTGCCACTGTAGAACGGCGCGTTGGACACCATCGACAGCCCGGCGTACAGCGTGATGCCGAACGCCACCCACGGCATCCACAGCTCCTTGACCGGCAGCTTGTTGTCGATTACCAGCCAGACGAAGCCGGCGACAAGCGCTGCAGCCGCAGGACTCGGCAGCCCCTGGAAGAAACGTTTGTCGACAACGCCAATATTGGCGTTGAAGCGCGCCAGTCGCAGCGCTGCGCAGGTGCAGTAGACAAAGGCTGCTATCCAGCCCCACTTGCCCAGATCATGCAGGATCCATTCATACATCACCAACGCCGGCGCCACGCCGAACGAGGTCATATCCGACAGCGAGTCATACTGCTCGCCAAACGCACTCTGCGTATTGGTGATGCGCGCCACGCGCCCGTCCATGCCATCGAGCACCATGGCCGCGAAGATGGCGATGGCCGCCACGTCGAAGCGCATGTTCATCGCCTGCACGATGGCAAAGAACCCCGCGAACAGCGCTGCGGTGGTGAACGCGTTGGGCAGCAGGTAGATGCCGCGCCGGCGCGGACGCTGGCGCTCGTAGACGACGTCGTCGTGGTCATCGGCGGCATCGGCATCGTCGTCATAGTCTTCGGCGCCGCGCAGCTGGTTATGGCGGAACGGCCGCAGATGCGTCACGTTGCCATTGTTGACCCGCTTGTTACGTCGATGGAAGGCAACCATCACAGTCCTCCTGTATGGCCGTCGCTCACTTGACGTCGAGTTCGGCGAGGATGGTCGACGAGGCAGACACCTTTTCGCCGATGGTCACGCGCGGACGCGCATCGAGCGGCAGGTAGACGTCCACACGCGAACCAAAACGGATAAAGCCATAGCGCTGGCCGCGCGACAGGTTGTCGCCGACCTTGGTGTAGCACAGGATACGGCGCGCCACCAGGCCGGCCACCTGCACCAGCGTCACCAGCTGGCCGTCGGCCGCGCGCCGGATCAGCACGGCATTGCGCTCGTTCTCGGTCGAGGCCTTGTCCAGGTCCGCGTTGACGAACTTGCCCGGGAAATATTCGACCTTCTCCACCGCGCCGTCGACCGACACGCGGTTCGAGTGCACGTTGAAGACGTTCATGAAGACGCTGATCTTCAGCGCCTCACGGCCGCCGTAAGGATCCTGCGCCTTTTCGACCACGACGATGCGGCCGTCGGCCGGGGCCAGCACCGCGTTGGGCTGCGAAGGGATCGGGCGCGGCGGATCGCGGAAAAATTGCAGCACGAACACCGTGATGATCCACAGCGGCAGCGCCCACCAGAAGCCCGCGCTGGCGTGCACCAGCAGCGAGATGACAAAGGCGCCGGCCAGGAACGGCCAGCCTTCACGGGCGATCAGCGGATGAGGATAGTTCATGCAGTACGAGTTTCGGTGGATACAAAGCTATGGCAAGACGGCGCGGCGGCGGCGATAGCGGCCGCCGGATCGGTGCCCCATTGTCGCGGAGCAGCATGATGCACGCCTTGCCCGAAGTCTGACAAGCATAACAAAAAGCCGTCCAGGCCCCGCACCCTCCCCTTCTGATGATAGAAGGGCATGGCACGGAACGCTGAACGGCTTCGGCCCGTCGCCGTGCGGCGCGGACCATCAGGCAGTCAGGTCAGCTTAGTTCTTCGACTGGTCGACCAGCTTGTTCTTGGCAATCCACGGCATCATCGCACGCAGCTTGGCACCCACTTCTTCGATCTGGTGCTCGGCGGTCAGGCGACGGCGCGAGATCAGGGTCGGGGCGCCGGCCTTGTTCTCCAGCAGGAAGCTCTTGGCATATTCGCCGGTCTGGATGTCGGTCAGGCACTGCTTCATCGCCTTCTTGGTCTCTTCGGTCACCACGCGCGGGCCGGTGACGTACTCACCATATTCCGCGTTGTTGGAGATCGAGTAGTTCATGTTGGCGATGCCGCCTTCGTAGATCAGGTCGACGATTAGCTTCAGTTCGTGCAGGCACTCGAAGTAGGCCATTTCCGGCGCGTAGCCGGCTTCCACCAGCGTCTCGAAGCCGGCCTTGATCAGCTCGACGGTACCGCCGCACAGCACGGCCTGCTCGCCGAACAGGTCGGTTTCGGTTTCTTCGCGGAAGTTGGTCTCGATGATGCCGGCACGGCCGCCGCCGTTGGCGGTGGCGTACGACAGCGCGATGTCACGGGCGGCGCCGGACTTGTTCTGGTGCACGGCGATCAGGTGCGGCACGCCGCCGCCTTGCGAGTAGGTCGAGCGCACGGTGTGGCCCGGGGCCTTCGGCGCGATCATGATCACGTCCAGGTCGGCACGCGGGATCACGGCACCGTAGTGCACGTTGAAGCCGTGGGCGAAGGCCAGCGCGGCGCCTTCCTTGATGTTGTCGTGCACTTCGTTCTTGTACACGTCGGCGATCTGCTCGTCCGGCAGCAGGATCATGACCACGTCGGCACCCTTGACGGCATCGGCCACTTCCTTGACCTGCAGGCCGGCGGTGGCGGCCTTGTTCCACGACGCGCCGCTCTTGCGCAGGCCGACCGTCACGTTGACGCCCGAATCCTTCAGGTTCAGCGCGTGGGCATGGCCCTGCGAGCCATAGCCGATGATGGTGACGTTCTTGCCCTTGATCAGGGAGAGGTCGGCGTCCTTGTCGTAAAACACTTTCATGATAAATCCTTCAATCTCTGTCTTTTGTATGAGGTGGGCGGCATCCTCGTGCGCATCGTGTGCGCCCGGATCGCGCCGCCCGGGGATACTGCTTGAACCTGTGCGACTGGCTGTGCGGGCGGCTGGCGATCAGACCTTCAGGATGCGCTCGCCGCGGCCGATGCCCGAGCCGCCGGTACGGACGGTCTCCAGGATGGCGGTGCGGTCGATCGCGTCCAGGAACGCATCGAGCTTGACGCCGTTGCCGGTCAGCTCGATGGTGTAGGTCTTCTCGGTAACATCGATGATGCGGCCGCGGAAGATGTCGGCGGTGCGCTTCATTTCCTCGCGCTCCTTGCCGACCGCGCGCACCTTGACGAGCATCAGCTCGCGCTCGATGTGCGCGCCTTCGGTCAGGTCGACCACCTTGACCACTTCCACCAGGCGGTTCAGGTGCTTGGTGATCTGTTCGATCACGTCATCCGAGCCGGTGGTGACGATGGTCATGCGCGACAGCGAGGAGTCCTCGGTCGGCGCCACGGTCAGCGTCTCAATGTTGTAGCCGCGCGCCGAGAACAGGCCCACCACGCGCGACAGCGCCCCCGGTTCGTTTTCCAGCAGGACCGAAATGATGTGTCGCATTACAGGTCCTCCGCGCCGAGCAGCATTTCAGAAATGCCCTTGCCCGCCTGGACCATCGGCCAGACGTTTTCGGTGGGATCGGTCTGGAAGTCCAGGAACACGGTACGGTCCTTCAGGCGGAACGCCTCGCGCAGCGCCGGCTCGACGTCGGCCGTCTTCTCGACGCGCATGCCGACGTGCCCGTAGGCCTCGGCCAGCTTCACGAAATCGGGCAGCGCGTCCATGTAGGAGTGCGAGTAGCGGTTGTCATACTCGATCTCCTGCCACTGGCGCACCATGCCCAGGTAGCCGTTGTTCAGCGAGCAGATCTTCACCGGGGTGTCGTACTGGAGGCAGGTCGACAGTTCCTGGATGCACATCTGGATCGAGCCTTCACCGGTGATGGTGACGACTTCCTTCTCCGGGAACGCCTTCTTGATGCCCATCGCGTACGGCAGGCCCACGCCCATCGTGCCCAGGCCGCCGGAGTTGATCCAGCGGCGCGGCTCGTCGAACTTGTAGAACTGCGCGGCCCACATCTGGTGCTGGCCAACGTCGGAGCAGATGAACGCATCGCCGTGGGTCAGTTCCCAGATCTTTTCCACCACGTACTGCGGCTTGATGATCTCGGAGGTGCGGTCGTACTTCAGGCAGTCCACCGAACGCCACTGCTCGATCTGCTCCCACCATTTGGCGAGCGCCTCGCGCTTGGGCTTGATGTCGCTGGCCTTGAGCTGGGCGATCAGTTCCTGCAGCACGTCCTTGACGTTGCCGACGATGGGGATGTCGACCTTGACGCGCTTCGAGATCGACGACGGGTCGATATCGATATGGATGATCTTGCGCGCCTGCGAGGTGAAGTGCGACGGGTTGCCGATCACGCGGTCGTCGAAGCGGGCACCGATGGCGATCAGCACGTCGCAGTTCTGCATGGCCATGTTGGCTTCATACGTCCCGTGCATGCCGAGCATGCCGAGGAACTGCTTATGGGTGCCGGGGAACGCGCCCAGGCCCATCAGCGTGTTGGTCACCGGGTGGCCGGTCATCGCCGCGAGCTGGCGCAGTTCGTCGCTGGCATTGGCCAGCACCACGCCGCCGCCGGTATAGATATACGGACGCTCGGCACCCTGCAGCAGCGCCACGGCCTTGCGGATCTGGCCCGAGTGCCCCTTGTTCACCGGGTTGTACGAGCGCATGTCGATCGACTTGGGGTACTCGTACTTGCAGGCATTGCGCGAGACATCCTTGGGGATGTCCACCACCACCGGGCCGGGACGGCCGGTCGAGGCAATGAAGAACGCCTTCTTGATGGTCGAGGCGAGATCGCGCACGTCCTTCACCAGGAAGTTGTGCTTGACGATCGGGCGGGTGATGCCGACCGTGTCGCACTCCTGGAAGGCGTCCTGGCCAATGGCGTGGGTCGGCACGTTGCCGGTGATCACCACCATCGGGATCGAGTCGAGGTACGCAGTGGCAATGCCGGTAACGGCATTGGTCACGCCGGGACCGGAGGTCACCAGCGCTACGCCCACCTTGCCGGTTGCCCGCGCATAGCCGTCTGCGGCATGGACCGCGGCCTGCTCGTGGCGCACCAGGATGTGCTCGAACTTCTTTTGCTTGTGGAGCTCGTCGTAGATGTACAGCACTGCGCCGCCGGGATAACCCCAGACGTACTCGACGCCTTCTTCGGCAAGTGCATGAACGAGAATTTCCGCCCCGATCATTTCGGGTGCGGCAGATGAATTGCTGTCTGCGTGGGAGAATTCCGCGCTGGGCATGTTCATTTCAGTCCTTTGCAATTTTCGGCAAAAAATTGTTTGGATGCTCTCTGCCGGGCTTGTGGCTCGGGTTCAAGCGGTGCGCGTCTGCATGAAAGACCGCCTCATAAGCGGCCGGATGAGACAACCACTGATGTCGTGTGAACCAACGATGATACTGCAATGCACCAGCGCGGTCTACACCATGGCTCACGGTTGTCAGGCCCGGCTGGTGAGGGATTTCCCCGAGGCGACAGCTTTTTTCCCGCCCCTCAATGTCTTTACTGAAATACAAAGTGGTACATGAAGGCGTTTTTTTGCTAGCATCGCAGCACTTGCGTGTGCCACGGGCCGTACGCAGCACATTCACCAAAACCGGGCCATTGACCCGCAGCAACAAAGCCGCAACTCCGCCTGAATGGCCACCGACCAGGAACTGTCCGATTTTCTTGCCAGCGTCGAGCGGCGCGCCTTCAAGCAGGCCGTGTTCGCGGTCCGCGACGACGAGGCGGCACTGGACATCGTCCAGGACGCCATGATCAAGCTGGCCGAGAAATACGGCGACAAGGGTGCCGCCGAACTGCCGCCGCTGTTCCAGCGCATCCTGCAGAACACCATCCACGACTGGTTCCGCCGCCAGAAGGTGCGCAACACCTGGGTGTCCTTGTTCTCCAGCCTGCGCGATGACCGCGACGGCGGCGACGACACTGACCTGCTGGAGACGCTGGAGGCGCAGGCCGGCTCGGAATCGGCCGAAAGCAGCGCCGACAAGGTCGAGCGCGCGCAGGTCATGCACATCATCGAGCAGGAGATCCAGCGCCTGCCCACGCGTCAACGCGAGGCGTTCCTGATGCGTTACTGGGAAGATATGGACGTCGCCGAGACCGCCGCCGTAATGGGGTGCTCCGAAGGCAGCGTCAAGACGCACTGTTCCCGTGCCACGCATACGCTGGCGCAAGCCCTGCGTGCACGGGGGGTCCGACTATGAGCATAAACGAGAGAGAAATCCGCGAACGCCGGTTTGTCCATGAGGTTCGGGCGGCACTAGACGCCGCCGCGGACGACCTGCCGGCCGACATTACTCAACGGCTCGCCGCCGCGCGCCGGATGGCGCTCGCCCGCAAGAAGGCCGCGGTCACCGTGCCGGTACCGCAACTGGCCATGCCGGGACCGCAGGTCACCCTGTTCGACGATGACGACGCCTCGCCGCTGCACCGTGCCGGTGCCTGGCTGCGCCGCCTTGGCCTGATCTGGACGCTGGTGGCGCTGGCCGCCGGCCTGATGGGCATCTACCACTGGCAGGAGCAGAAGCGCATCGAAGAGCTGGCCGATGTCGATGCCGCCATGCTGCTCGACGACCTGCCGCCCACGGCCTACGCCGACGAGGGCTTCCACGTCTTCCTCAAGCGCGGGCAATAGCATGGCACCCGCAACGTCCCGCTCCGACGCCCCGCGCCGCCGGCTGGCAGCGCTGCTGCTGGCTGCGGCCACTACCGCCGCCTGCTGGGGACTGCTCCCGCCCGCGGCGCACGCCCAGGGCGCTTCCGGCGCCACGCCGGCATCGCAGGCCGCCGCCAGCGCCCGCCCCGCCTGGACCGAGCTGAGCCCGGTGAACCAGCGCATCCTGGCGCCGCTGCAGCCGCTGTGGGACACGCTGCCGGAACTGAACCGGCACAAGTGGCTGCGCATCGCCGAACGCTACCCGAAGTTCTCGCCAGCGGAACAGGCCCGGCTGCAGGCGCGCATGGCCGAGTGGGTCAAGATGACGCCGCAGCAGCGCCGCCTGGCGCGCGAGAACTACCAGATCACCCGCTCGCTGCCGGCCGAGAAGAAGGCCGAAGCCTGGGACAAGTACCAGCAGCTGCCCGAAGAGCAGAAAAAGAAGCTGGCCGCCGCCGAACGCGTGCCGCACCGCCCTGGCGCTGTCAGCGCGTTGCCCAGCGGCAAGCGCCTGCCCAGCGACACCAGCAAGCAGATCCGCCACGGCTCTAAATCGGCTAGCGCTGGCGCCCATGCGGGCAACCATGCCGCGGGCAAGCCGGCCAGCGAAGCCCAGGCGGCTTCGGCCCCGTCCGTCGCGGCAGCATCGGCCGCGGCGCCCGCTGTCCCGGTAGCGCCCGCCGCTTCCGCCGCCACCGCTGCCGAAGGCACCCCGGAAGCCGCCGCCGCGTCGGAAGACACCGCACGCCAGTAGCTGGCGGGTGTCCCCGCCGGGTAACCCGCAAGCCATTTGCGGCAAGCCCTTTGGCATAATGGCCGTCTTGCCGGGCGCGACATGCCTCGCGCCCGCCCTGCTTCCGTCGCCTTCCATGCCCGCCGCCACTCTCCGTCCCAAACCCGTCGACCCCAAGCCCGCCGCAGCCCCTGCCGCGCCGCCCCTGCGCCGCCGCTTCGCCTGCATGCTGTACGAGGGCGTGCTGCTGTTCGGCGTGCTGAGCGCGTCCACCGCGGCCTACCTGCTGGTGCGTCCGCTGTTGCAGCGCATCGGCGCGGACGGTCCGTTGACCATCCAGTTGTGGAGCTTCCTGGTGATGGGACTGTATTTCACCTGGTTCTGGCAGCGCACCGGCCAGACCCTGGCGATGCAGACCTGGCGCATGCGCGTGGAGAACGCCGCCGGCGTGCCGCCGCGCTGGCCGCAGGCGGCGCTGCGCTATGTGCTGGCGTGGCTGTGGCTCCCGCCGTCGGCCGCGGTCGGCCACCTGCTGGGGTTGGTGAAAGGCCCGTTCGTCGGCGTGCTGTGTGCCGGCCTGCTGATCTGGATCCTGCTGGCCTGGCTCGATCCGCGCCGCCAGTTCCTGCACGACCGCCTGGCCCGCACGCGGCTCACTGACCTGCGCCCGCCGCCAAAGCCATGAGCCTGTCGGCGGCCGGCATCCGCCGTATCGCGGTGGCTTTGCAGACGGCCGCGGCGCTGGGCATCGCCGCCGCACTGGTGCGATGGGGCGGCTGGCCATGGGCCGGCGCCGTGATCGCCGGCGTGGCCGTCATCTTTGGCGGACTTGCCAGCGGCATTGCACTGGCCTTTGCCATGACCGACCGCGGCCTGTGGGTCGGGCGCGGCAACCACCCGCCCCCTCCGCCCGCCGAACTTGCCGCCACGCGCCGCCCATTGCGCCTCGCTGACGCGCTGCGCTGCTACCTGAACGAGTACGTGGCCGTGCTGCGCATGTTCGACTGGCTGCAGCCGTTCCGCGCGCACGCGCCCTTTGCCGCGCCGGCCGACGCCCTGCCCGGCCGCGACGCGCCGCCGGTGCTGCTGGTGCACGGCTATGCCTGCGGACACGCCATCTGGCTCGACATGCAGCCGAGCCTGGCCGCCGCGGGCTACCGCTGCGCAGCGATCGACCTGGAACCGGTGTTCGGCGATATCGACGACTACGCGCACGCGCTGCTGGCCGCCATCCGGCGCCTCGCCGCCGAGGCCGGCCGCGCCCCGCTGCTGGTATGCCACAGCATGGGCGGCCTGGCCGCGCGCGCCGCGCTGCAACTGGCCGGCGACGAAGACGCCTGCGCCGGCGTGGTGACGCTGGGCAGCCCTCACCACGGCAGCGCGCTCGCGCGCTTCGGCGGTGGTGACAATGCGCGCCAGATGCGCTGCGGCAGCCCGTGGCTGCGCGCGCTGGCCGCCACGGAAACCCCGCGCCTGCGCGCGCGCATGATCTCGGTCTTCAGCTGGCACGATTCGATCGCCGGGCCGCCCTGCACCGGCTGGCTCGACGGGGCCGGGCATATCCCGCTGTCGGGGATCGGGCATGTGTCGCTGCTGCGCCATCCCGCCGCGGTGCGTGCGGTGCTGGACGCGCTGGCCGAACTCTCCGCGCGCGGGCGCTGAGGTCCGCCACCGGCACAAGCTGTTCCACTTCCGCCACGCTTCATGTGGCAGTCATGTTTCCGTCACGGCACCGTCATCGCACGCTGGCTGAATGCAGCCATCGCCGCAACCGGGACTGCCATGGTGCAAGCAATCCGATCTGCCCGCGGATATCTGTCGAGGGCCGTGCAACTGACGCAACGGCTGGGCCGCAGCCCAGAAAGCGGCTGGGGGAGTGATCCCAACAGCGTCGCCGCACTGACCGCCTTCATGCCGCCGGGCATGGATGGCGCAACACTGGCCCCGCCGCGAGAGCAACAGGACGCCTACCCGCCCGAGCCGCACCCGATCCACCGCTACCGCGCCATCTGGCTGTCCGACATCCACCTGGGCACGCCCGGCTGCCAGGCCAACTACCTGCTGGACTTCCTCAAGCACAACGAGTCCGAGCAGCTCTACCTGGTCGGCGACATCATCGACGGCTGGCAGCTGCGCCGCGGCTGGTACTGGCCGCAGAGCCACAACGACGTGGTGCAGAAGCTGCTGCGCAAGGCGCGCAAGGGCACCGAGGTGGTCTACGTGCCCGGCAACCATGACGAGGGCGCGCGCCAGTTCGACGGCATGGCCTTCGGCGACATCACCGTGCGCGAAGAAGCCATCCACGTCACCGCCACCGGCCGCCGGCTGTGGGTGGTGCATGGCGACCTGTTCGACGGCGTGGTCCAGCACGCGCGCTGGCTGGCCTACCTGGGCGATTCGCTGTACACGATGATCCTGGCGATGAACCGCCATTTCAACCGCCTGCGTGCGCGGCTTGGCTTTCCGTACTGGTCGCTGTCGCAGTACCTGAAGCACCAGGTCAAGAACGCGGTCAACTACATCAGTGCGTTCGAGACCGCGATGGTCGACGAGGCGCGCCGGCGCGGCTGCGACGGCGTGGTCTGCGGCCATATCCACAAGGCCGAGATCCGCGAGCTCAACGGCCAGCTCTACTGCAACGACGGCGACTGGGTAGAAAGCCTGTCGGCGCTGGTCGAGACCATGGAAGGCGAGCTGAAGATCGTCTACTGGACCACGCTGCTGGACCCGCCCGCCCCCGCCACGCGCCGCGGTCGCCGCGCCGCCGTGGCCAGCTGATCCCGGCCGGCGCGCTGCGCGCCGGCCACGCCCATCCGCATTGCCCTTCCACCGCCCCCCGAGGAGGCTGCATGAAGATAATGATCGTCACCGATGCCTGGGAACCGCAGGTCAACGGCGTAGTGCGCACGCTCAAGTCCACGCGCCGCGAACTGGAGGCCATGGGCCACACGGTCGACATGATCACGCCGCTGGAATTCCGCACCGTGCCGTGTCCGACGTATCCCGAGATCCGCCTGTCGCTGCTGCCGTCGGCACGCGTGCAGCGTCGTATCGAAGCCTTCGGCCCCGACGCCCTGCACATCGCCACTGAAGGCCCGCTCGGCCTGGCCGCGCGGCGCCATGCGATCCGCCGCAAGCTGCCGTTCACCACGGCCTACCACACGCGCTTTCCGGAATACGTGCAGGCCCGCTTCGGCATCCCGCTGACCTGGACCTACCGCTTCCTGCGCTGGTTCCACGGCCCGGCGCGCGCCGTGATGGCGCCCACGCCGGTGGTGCTGGACGACCTGCAAAGCCACGGCATCACCCACGGCGTGCTGTGGACGCGCGGCGTCGACCTGGACGTGTTCACGCTGCAGCGCCCCAACGTGCTCAACACCGCCCACCCGATCTTCCTGTACGTGGGCCGGGTGGCGGTCGAGAAGAACGTCGAGGCCTTCCTGTCCCTGGACCTGCCCGGCTCGAAATGGGTGGTCGGCGACGGCCCCGCGCTGGCGGCGCTGCGGGCGCGCTATCCGGGCGCCAACTACCTCGGCGTGTTGAGCCAACCGGAACTGGCCCGGGTGTATGCTTCGGCTGACGTGTTCGTGTTCCCGAGCCGCACCGACACCTTCGGGCTGGTGCTGCTGGAAGCGCTGGCCAGCGGGCTGCCCGTGGCGGCGTACCCGGTCACCGGTCCGATCGATGTGCTGGGCGACAGCCCCGCGGGCGTGATGCACGAAGACCTGCGCGAAGCCTGCCTGGAAGCGCTGCGCATCGACCGCGCCACGGCCCGAGCCCATGCCGAGCGGTTCTCGTGGCGCGCCGCCTCCGAGCAGTTCCTGGCCCATCTGCGCCCGGTCGCCGCTGGCAAGGCGGGCGGCGCGGCGCCCCAACCCGCATCCCACACCCATGCCGAAACCCCATCCGGAACTGCCATCCGACCCGCCTCTGCAGAGGCCGCCGCAGGCAGTCCAGAGCGCTGACTATTCGATCGAGCAGAACCCCCATAAGGGCAACCGCGGCCTGACGCGCGCCTGGCATGCGGCCATCAATTCGCTTTCGGGGCTGCGCTTTGCGGTGCTCGAGGAGAGCGCGTTCCGCCAGGAGCTGACACTGGTGGTGATCCTGGCGCCGTGGGCCTTCCTGCTGCCGGTGGACGTGGTCGAGCGCATCCTGCTGCTGGGCACGCTGCTGGTGGTGCTGATCGTGGAGCTGCTCAACTCCAGCGTCGAGGCGGCGATCGACCGCATTTCGCTGGAGCGGCACAGCCTGTCCAAGCGCGCCAAGGATTTCGGCAGCGCCGCGGTGATGCTGGCGCTGGTGCTGTGCGGCGGCACCTGGGTGGCCATCGCCGGGCCGCACGTGGTGCGCTGGGTGCGGGCGCTGGCGGGCTGATCCGTCGCTCGCCCGGTGTGCCTGGAGCAGTGGCCGGGGCCGATTGCTTATAATCGCTACCCTGCCACGATTCACCGATCGCCCGGACGCCCATGGAACCGAAACCGCAAACCGGCCCCCGCCGCACCAGGGACCGCATCCTCGACGTCTCGCTGCGCCTGTTCAATGAAGTCGGCGAACCGAACGTCACCACCACCACGATCGCGGAAGCGATGGAGATCAGCCCCGGCAATCTCTACTACCACTTCCGCAACAAGGACGACATCATCAACTCCATCTTCGTGCGCTTCGAGCAGGAGATGGAGCGCCGCCTGAAGATGCCGGATGACCGCAAGGCCACCCTCGACGAAAGCTGGGGCTACCTGCAGTACATGTCCGAGTTCATGTGGAACTACCGCTTCCTGTATCGCGACATCAACGACCTGCTGGCGCGCAACCGGATGCTGGAGACCAACTTCAAGCGCATCGTCGAGCAGAAGAAGCGGTTCGCGCACGAGATCTGCCGCCAGTTCATCGAAGACGGCGAGATGGAAGCCACGCCCGAGCAGGTCGAGGCCATCTGCACCAACATGGTGGTAATCGCCACCTACTGGCTGTCGTTCCAGTTCGTGCAGCATCCGCGCCAGTACAACGATCCCGAGCAGATCCGCGGTTACCTGCACGGCTCGAGCTATCACATCTTCTCGATCCTTGCACCCTACCTGCGCGGCCGGCCCCGGGAAGCCTTCGACCAGCTTGCGCGCGACTACGCGGCAGCCAAGACAGCCGCCGAAGCGGCAAAGGAGAAGAAGTGAAATCCGTCTGCGTCTATTGCGGCTCCAACCCCGGCAACCGCCCCGAATACGCCGAGGGCGCGCGCCTGCTCGGCCGCACGCTGGCCGCAAGCGGACTGGCGCTGGTCTATGGCGGCGGCAAGGTGGGCCTGATGGGCATCGTCGCCGATGCCGTGCTCGAGCACGGCGGCAGCGCCATCGGCATCATTCCCGACGCGCTGATGCAGAAGGAAGTCGGCCACCGCGGCCTGACCGAGCTGCACGTGGTGCGCAATATGCACGAGCGCAAGCAGATGATGGCCGACCGAGCCGACGCCTTTATCGCCATGCCGGGCGGCGTGGGCACCTTCGAGGAACTGTTTGAGACCTTTACCTGGCTGCAACTGGGCTACCACGACAAGCCGGTGGGCCTGCTCAATGTCGGCGGATTCTATGACGGCTTGCTGGGCTTCCTCTCCCATGCCGTGCAGGAAGGTTTCATGAAGCAGGTGCATGCCGATCTGCTGCACGTGGCTGACACGCCGGCTGCGCTGCTGCAGAAACTGGCCGACGCGCCGCGCGTGCGCGTGGACAAGTGGCAGCAGGCGCGCGACAAGACCTGAACGCGCCCCGCCGCCGGGCTTCGTTCAGAACGACGAGCCCGGCTGCCGCAGCAACGCCAGTTCCTGCGGCGTACTCTGCCTGCCCAGCACCGCGTTGCGGTGCGGGAAGCGGCCATAGCGCGCGATGATCACGCGGTGCTTCTCGGCCCACTCCACCACATCCACCTTCCCGCCGCTGGCGTCGCGCAGCTGCGTCATCAGCCGGACCGCCTCGTCCTGGTCTTCCAGTGCTTCCGAATGCTCGAACGGCATGTAGCAGAACATGCGGTGGTGGTCGGTCGGCAGCGCGCGGTCCCTGCCGGTGGCGACGATGCGCTTGGCCAGCGCCAGCGCCTGCGCGTCGGTGGCAAAGCTGCGCGGGTCGTTGCGGAACATGTTGCGCGGGAACTGGTCGAGCAGCACCACGCGCGCGCACGCGCCCTCGGGGGTGACCGACCAGTCGTCCGTGGCGCCCTCATGGGCGGCCTGCCAGTCGGCGAGGAATTGACGGCGGATCTCAGCATCGTATTCGTCCGACTTGGTGAAC
Source organism: Ralstonia pickettii DTP0602 (assembly GCA_000471925.1). Classification (NCBI taxonomy): domain Bacteria; kingdom Pseudomonadati; phylum Pseudomonadota; class Betaproteobacteria; order Burkholderiales; family Burkholderiaceae; genus Ralstonia; species Ralstonia pickettii. Next base: position 1,009,573 of record CP006667.1, on the reverse strand, counting down.
CAAGGGCGGCGCGCGGTGTTCCAGCCGGCCGAACCAGGCGTATCGAACCAGAAATCGAGCACGCGTCGGGCGGCCTCAGGCAACGGGGCTGTCATGGGGCGGGAAGTCCTTTCGGTATGGAACGGCGGGCGCCTCAGCGCGCCACGTTGCGCATCCAGTCGGCGGTCTGGAAGAACGCCTGCATCAGGCGCAGCTGCAGTTCCTCGGGCAGGCCGACGTCCTGCATCGCCAGGGCCATGCAGCGCATCCACTGGTCGCGCTCGCTGACGCCGATCTCGAACGGCATATGGCGCGCGCGCAGGCGCGGATGGCCGAAGCGGTCGATGAAATGGTTGGGGCCGCCCAGCCAGCCGCACAGGAACCAGAAAAGCTTGTCGCGCGAGCCCTCGAGCGAGGGCGGATGCAGCGCGCGCAGCCCGGCGAACTCGGGCTCCAGGTCCATCAGGTCGTAGAAGCGGTCGACCAGCTCGCGCACGCGCGCTTCGCCGCCGACCAGTTCAAAGGCGGTCACATCGGGCTTGTCGTTGGATTCAGTACTCATCACATACTCGATCTGCGCGGCCGAAGTTGCTCGGTGAAGTTGCTTCAGGCATCACGCAAGGTCGCCAGCGCGGGCTGGCGCAGCACTTCGCGCAGGCCCAGCCAGCCGCCGGCAAAAGCGCACAGCATGCCAGAAACCACGCCGACCGGCACAATCCAGGCATTAAAGCGGTACGGGAAGTCAAAGACGAACTGCGACAGCCCCCAGCCCACCGCGATCGCGCCCAGGCTCGCCAGGAATCCGGCCAGCCCGCCCACCACCAGGAACTCGGCGTACTGCGTCTGCCGCACCAGTGCGGCCGATGCGCCCAGCGCCTTGAGCAGGCCGGCGTCGCGCATGCGCTCGTCGCGCGCGCCGGACAGCGCCGCGTACAGCACGGTCACGCCCGCGGCCAGCGTGAAGATAAACAGGAACTCCACCGCCGCGATCACCTGGTCCAGGATGTCCTGGATCTGACGCAGGATCATGTCGGTATTGACCACGGTGATGTTGGGGAAGGCCGCGATCAGCCGGTTGCCCATCGCGGCACTGGCCGCAGGCAGGTGGAACGACGTGATATAGGTCTCGGGCAGCCCCTGCATCGCCTGCGGCGGCAGGATCACGAAGAAGTTGACCCGCATCGAGCCCCAGTCGAGTTTGCGCAGCGAGGTCACGCGCGCCTGCACGGCCTGGCCCGCGACGTCGAAGCGCAGCGTGTCGCCGAGCCGGATGCCCAGCGTCTTGGCGATGCCCTCCTCCACCGACGCACCCGCTTCCGCGCCATCCGCGCCGTTGGACCATCGCCCCGCAATCACGCGGTTACCCTCGGGCAGCGCATCGGCATAGGACAGGTTGAACTCGCGCTCCACCAGGTTGCGCGCGCGCCCGTCCTCGAAGCTGTCGCCACGGATCGCGCGCTCGCCGATATGGGTCAGGCGCCCGCGCACCATCGGGTACAGCAGGTCGTTGATTCCCGCACCCGCCAGCAGCTTGCGCAGCGGTTCGCGCTGGTCGGGCTGGATATTGATGATGAAGCGGTTGGGTGCATCGGCCGGCGTGGCGCTGCGCCACGAGTCGACCAGGTCGTTGCGGGTCATGCCGAGCAGCAGCAGCGCCATCAGCCCCACCGCCAGCGCCACGGTCTGCAGCACCGTCACCCCGCGGCGGCGCTCCAGCACGGCCAGCGCGAAGCGCCAGCCCATCGCCGCGCGGCCGCGCAGGCGCCCGCGCATCAGGCGCGACAACAGCGTCAGCAACGCCAGCGCCAGCACCCCGAACACCACTCCCGCGGCCACAAACCCGCCTGCCGTGGTCAGTCCCAGCCGCAGGTCGCGCGCGGCCACCAGCAACAGCGAAACAAAGGCGCCCAGGCCCAGCGCATAGGCCACCCATGCCGACACCGGCGGCAGCCCGATATCGCGCCGCAGCACGCGCAGCGGCGGCACGCGCGTCAGCGCCAGCAGCGGCGGCAGCGCAAAGCCCGTCAGCAGCACCAGCCCCGCCAGCACGCCCACCACCGCCGGCAGCAGCGACGGCTGCGGCAAGGACACCTTGAGCAGGCCGCCCAGCGACAGCAGCAGCCCGTAATGCGCCACATAGCCGATCAGCACGCCGGCCAGCGCGCCGGCCGCGCCCAGCAGCAGGAACTCCAGCCCGAACGCGCGCAGGATCTGTCCGCGCGTCAGCCCCAGGCACTTGTAGACCGCGCAGGCGTCGGTGTGGCGCTGCATATAGCGGCGCGCCGACATGGCGATCGCCACCGCCGCGATCATCGACGACAGCACCGCCACCAGCGACAGGAAACGCTCGGCCCGGTCCAGCGTGGCGCGCATCTGCGGCTGGCCCGATTCCAGCGACTCGATCCGCGTGTTGCGCAGCTTGCGGCGCTCGATCTCGCCCCGCGCCCACTTCTGGTAGCTGGCGCCCACAGCGTCGGGGCCGGCCACCAGCAGGCGGTAGGTCACGCGGCTGCCCCAGCCGATCAGTCCGGTGCCCTCCAGGTCCGACAACGGCATCAGCACTCGCGGCGCGAAGTTCATGAAGCCGGTGCCGCGATCCAGTTCCTGCGTGATGATGCGGTCGATGCGGAAGGTGCGGCTGCCGAGCTGCAGCTTATCGCCCACGGCAACGCCCAGCGCGCCCAGCAGCGCTTCGTCGACCCACACCGTGCCGGGCGCCGGAATGCCCTCGGCCGGCCCCTCCGCCGCGCCCGGTGCGCTGGCCACCTTGAGCTTGCCGCGCAGCGGATAACCGTCGGTCACGGCCTTGAGCGCGGCAAGCTGGCTGGGCGCATCGCCGCCGGCCGGCGCCTTGCCGTTGGCGGTGGCCATGCTCGGGAAGGTCACGGTCTGGGCCACCGCCAGCCCTGCCGCTTGCGCCCGCTGCGCAAAGGCCGCATCGAAAGGCTGGTCCGACACCAGCAGCACGTCGGAGGCGATCATCTGGCGCGCATCGCGCTCCAGCCCCAGGCGCATGCGATCGGCCATAAAGCCGACGCTGGTCAATGCCGCCACCGCCAGCACCAGTGCGAACAGCAGCAGGTAAAGCTCCCCCGCCAGCCAGTCGCGCCGCGCCATGCGCAGCGCCTGGCGCCAGGCGGAGAAACGGCTGCCGTGTGCAGTGCTCGCGCCGGCGGCAACGGGACTGGCGGGGGTGGTCGGGGCGATGGCGGACTCGGAGGGCATCGGATTGTTCGGTTCTTGGGTCCCGGCGGCGGTTCGCCTCGGGTCAGTCAGGGAAAGCCGGCGGCACTCAGCGTCCGCCGGGCAAGCTATCGGGTCGTTCGGTCCTGCCGCGCAGGCTCGCATGCAGCCGGCGCACGCTGCGCCACAGCTTGGGAATCAGCCAGATCGCGACCACCAGGAACACCACCAACAGGACCAGGAACACCACCGGCAGGAAGAACGCCAGCAGCAGGCTGCCGGTCGCGGTCAGGTCTTCAGTGAATGAGGCCGCCCAATTGGAGAACGGTTCCGGCGACACGTTGATCAGCGCGCGCGTGCCGGCCTTGGCCGCATGCGCGGTGCCGGCCAGCGTGCCCCCGATCAGGCCCGCGGCGACCACCCACTGCGGGTCGAGCTGGCCGAAGGCCGCAGCCGCCAGGATGGCGCCGGCGGGAATGCGCACGAAGGTATGGATGCCGTCCCAGACCGAATCGAAACCCGGCACCTTGTCGGCGACGAATTCGGCCAAGGCCAGCACCGCGGCCACGCCGATGACCCACCACGATTCCAGCGGCTGCAGCCCGGGCGGCAACTCCAGCAAGCCCAGGCGCGCCAGCACGCCGGCGGCGAACACGGCGAGGTAGAGGCGAAAACCGCTGGCCCAGGACATGCCCGCGGCCAGCGCGGCGGTTTCCAGCATGGTGTTCCTTGCAAGGGCGGGCGCAAACGTAGAGCGCCCTCGCAAGGAGTGTAATACGGACCGGGCAGACGGCGCGGCGGCGCGCCTTCAGCCCTCTTCCTTGCCGTCGGGCCCGAACCACGGCAACGCCTCCTGCGGCGTCAGGATGCCCAGCGGCTCGGCCATGGTGTAGCCCGGCAGCGCCTCGATGCGCCGGGCAAAGGCGGGATCGGCAAGCAGCCCCAGCACCGGGGCCATCCAGCCGGCGGTCTGGTCGTTCTTGCGCAGCGCCAGGTAATAGGCCTCGCGCGTCAGCGGCACGAAGCCCAGCCCGTGCGCCTCGGCATTCATGCGCAGCCCGAAGCCGACCTGCGCGCGCCCGCTGTGCACCGCCTCGGCCACCTTCTCGTTGCTGAATTCGGTCTCTTCATAACCCGCGATCTGGTCCGGGTACAGGCCCTGCGCGGCCAGCAACTGGTCGAACAGCATGCGCGTGCCCGAACTGCGCTGGCGGTTGACGAAGCGTGCCTGGGTGCGCGCCAGGTCGCGCAGGTCGCGGACCTCGCGCGCCACCTCGGGGGCGACGATCAGCCCCTGCTCGCGCCACGCCAGCCGCAGCAGCCGCACCGAGGTCGGCCGCAGCCACTTGCGCAGCGTCACGTGCGCCACCGAGCCCGCGGTCTGCACCGGCGAAACGTAGAAGCCGGCCAGCTCCGACTGCCGCTCCTGCAGGCAGATCAGCCCCTCCACGCTGCCGCAGAACACGGCATCGAGCTGCAGCGGCGTGCCGGCCTGGCCAAGCGCGCCGGCCAGCACCTCCACCGCCGGGTCATGGCTGCCGGTGAAATGCACGCACGTCTGCGGCTGCTGGGCGTCATCCAGCTCGGCGATGAATTCCGCCATCGCCTTCTGCACAGCCGGCTCGATCGACTCGCGCAGGCGCAGCTCGGCGCGCAGCAGGCGCTCGCCAAAGCGCGTCAGCGAGGCACCGCGTCCGCGCTCCATGTCCAGCATGCTGCGCCCGAACATTTCCTCCCAGGTACGCATCACGCCCCAGGCGTGCCGATAGGACAGGCCGATCTCGCGCGCGGCGCGGTGCAGCGAGCCGGTTTCGCGCACGGCCTTCAGGAGCTGGAACACCTTGCCGTTGGCGCGCGGATTGTCGTCCGGCGCGATCACGGGGAACAGGTCAAAGCGGAACGTCATATGTTCTGCCTTACATATTTACTTTTCGATTTTGACTGCATGACAATGAAAATCCCGGCTGTTATGTAGTTTGTCTCATTCTCTACGATCCTCGGAGAGAATAGCAATTATGTCGGCAAAAACATAATACAAAGGAGCCAGAATATGTCGCCACGCCTCGCCCAACGCCTGCCTCGTCACCTGCGCCGCGCCACGGCCATCGCCTGCCTGGCGCTGCTGTCCGCGGCCCATGCCGGCGAACTGAAGCTGGCCACCACCACCAGCACCGAGAATTCCGGCCTGCTGAAGTACCTGCTGCCGCGCTTCGAGCAGAAGTCCGGCGTCAATGTGAAGGTGATCGCGGTCGGCTCGGGCAAGGCCATGAAGATGGGCGAGATGGGCGACGTCGACGTGCTGCTGGTCCATGCCCGCAAGATGGAAGACGCCTTCGTCACCGCCGGCTACGGCGTGAACCGGCGCGACGTCATGTACAACGACTTCATCGTGGTCGGCCCGGCCAATGACCCGGCCGGGATCAAGGGTGGCAAGGACGTGCTCGCGGGCCTGCGCAAGGTGGCCGGCAGCGGCAGCAAGTTCATCTCGCGCGGCGACAACTCCGGCACCGACGTGATGGAGAAGGAGTACTGGAAGCAACTGGGCATCGAGCCCAAGGGCCAGCCCTGGTACGTCAGCGCCGGCCTGGGCATGGGCGAGGTGCTCACCATGGCGGCGCAGATGCCGGCCTATACCCTGTCAGACCGGGCCACCTATGGCGCCTATCGCGCCAAGACCGGCCTGGCGATCGCGTTGGAAGGCGATCCGAAGATGTTCAATCCGTACGGGATCATCGCGGTCAACCCGGCCAAGCATCCGGGGACCAACTACACGGACGCGATGAAGCTGGTGGAGTGGATGACGTCGAAGGAAGGGCAAGAGGCCATCGCCAGCTACAAGGTCGAGGGGGAGCAGTTGTTCTTCCCGGACTACAAGGCCAAGTGAGGGGCAAGGGGCTAGCCTCCGGCTGATCGCCCCAGTACCGAGGCAATGAACGCGGATTTTGCAGCCCGGTAGGCGCGCATCTCCGCGCCTTCCTGGGAACGCTTGAGCGCGTTGTATCGCTCGATTAGTGCCGGGTCGGCCAGCAGGCTGTCCCGGAACCGGACGAACACATCCAGCGGCGCCCCGCGCACCACCAGCTGGATTCCGACTGGTGGCCGTACCTCATCGCACTTGAAGGCGGAAAAGCTGTCCGTGCGCACCGAGCCAGTGTTGCGTTCGAACAGCCCCGACAGCGCCAGGTCCGCGGCAGCGAACGCCTCTGGGCCCACCTGGACAGATATGTCGAGATCGCCTTTCGTCAGGCACCCGCTGACCGCCGTGGCGCCCACGTGCTCGATGGCGGCGTCCGGTGGCAGGACCGCGGCAAGCCGGGGCCGCAGGGATCGGAACATGCGCTCCGCGGCCTCCCGCGCAGTAGCAGGCGAGGCGAGCCTTAGTCGATCCGTGGCTCCGTCTTCCACTGCCTCAGCCCGCCTCGGTCTCCAGCCGCGGCAACTGCGGCAGGTCTGTCGCCACCTCCGCGATCATCCGCCGCATCCACATCACATCCGGCGCCGCATGGCAGCGCTCGTGCCAGAGCTGGTAAAAGCGCATGCGCGGGAACGACACCGGCGATGGCACCATCCGGATCGGCAGGTATTGCGCATAGTGCGCCGCAAACTGGCGCCCGGTGGTGAAAACCATATCGGTCTTCATCAGCACATACGGCACCAGCCCGAAATACGGCAACGTCACCTGGATATTGCGCTTGTAGCCCTGCTCGGCCAGCGCCTGGTCGATCATGCTGCGCTGCATCGATGCATAGGGCGCCGGCGCCAGGTGCGGCATCTCCAGGTAGTGCTTGAGCGTCAGCCCCTTGCGCGCCAGCGGGTGCTGCGCGCCGAGCATGCACACCACCTCGTCGTCGAACAGCGGCGAGATATGCAGGTGCTCGGGCGGCGACAGCCAGTTGCCGACCACGATATCCAACTGCCCCTGCTCCAGGTCCTCCAGGAAATCCGACGACGAGGTCATCGGATGCACGAACAGCTTCGCCCCAGGCGCCAGCCGGCGCACACGCTCGACGATATTGGGCAAGAAGAAGGCGTCCAGGTAGTCCGGCGCGCCCAGGTGGAAGGTGCGCGTGGTGGTGGCGGGGTCGAACTGCTGCGGCGGGCGGGCGATGCGGTCCATCGCGGCCAGGCTCTGCTCGGCCAGCGCCAGCAGTTCGCGGCCGCGCTCAGTCGGCACCATGCCGTTTTTGCCCCGCACCAAAATGGCGTCGCCGGTGATCTCGCGCAGCCGCTTCAGCGTGTTGCTGATGGCGGGCTGCGACTGGCCCAGGCGTACGGCGGTACGGGTGACGCTCTGCTCGGTCAGCAGGGTGTGCAGCACCCGCAGCAAATAAGTATCGAGATGGTCGCGTCCGTGCATGGCGATGGCGGCCCTCCGGCGGGGGCCAGATGGGTGGCGTGGGGGATGGGAACGGCGCATAGTGTATGACACGCACCCCACAATCGGTCAAATTGCACCCGGCTGGCAGCGCTGGCTCCGTGCGGAGGGGCACCGACCGGCGTGCCTGCTGATGGCGCATATCACCTGGGCCGAATATTGCATGAAAGGCCGGGGTGCTATGTTTCCGCCATCACCAAAAGAGAGAAGACCATGGAGACGCAAACCATCCGCTTTTTCCATCGCGGCCAGGTCAAGGAAGTATCCGACGCCCCCATTACCCGCACCGTGCTGCAGTACCTGCGTGAGGACGCGCGCTGCACCGGCACCAAGGAAGGCTGCGCCGAAGGCGACTGCGGCGCCTGCACCGTCGTGATCGGCGAGTTGCAGGACGGCGGCGACATCGAATTCAAGGCGGTCAACTCCTGCATCCAGTTCCTGCCCACGCTCGACGGCAAGGCCCTGATCACGGTCGAAGACCTGCGCCAGGCCGATGGCACGCTGCACCCGGTGCAGGAAGCCATGGTCGAATGCCACGGATCGCAATGCGGATTCTGCACCCCGGGTTTCGTGATGTCGCTGTGGGCGCTGTACCAGCAGCACACGCCCGGCGGCGAATCCCCTTCGCGCCAGACCATCTGCGACGCGCTGACCGGCAACCTGTGCCGCTGCACCGGCTATCGCCCGATCATCGACGCCGGCGAGCGCATGATGGCCCTGCCCGCCCCAGCGGCCGACAAGCTCGACCCGAAGCAGATCGCCGAGACGCTGCGCAACCTGAAGCGCGGCGAGACCTTCCGCTACCGCGCGCAAGGGCAAGAGTTCTTTGCTCCGCGCACCGCGGCCGAGTTCGGCACGATCAAGGCGGCGCAGCCCGATATCCGCATCCTGGCCGGCAGCACCGACGTCGGCCTGTGGGTGACCAAGCAGTTCCGCGAGCTGGGCAACCTGCTCTACGTGGGCCAGGTGGAAGACCTTAACCAGATCGGGGAACGCGACGGCATGATCGAGATCGGCGCCGCCGTGACGCTAGAGAAAGCCTATGCCGCGCTGAACGCCTCCCACCCCGAGCTGGAAGAAATGTGGAAGCGCTTTGCCTCGCTGCCGATCCGCAATGCCGGCACGCTGGGCGGCAATATCGCCAACGGTTCGCCCATCGGCGACTCGATGCCGGCGCTGATCGCGCTGGGCACGGAAGTGGTGCTGCAACACGGCGAAACCCGCCGCACAATGCCGCTCGAAGACCTGTACCTGGCCTACCAGAAGACCGCGATGCAGCCGGGCGAATTCGTCGCCGCGCTGCGCGTGCCGGTGGCGGGCCCGCAGCACTTCCGCACCTACAAGCTGTCCAAACGTTTTGACGAGGATATTTCCGCCGTGTGCGCCGCATTCGGCATCACCGTGCAGGACGGCATCGTCAGCGAGGCGCGCATCGCCTTCGGCGGCATGGCCGCCACGCCCAAGCGCGCCGCCGCCACGGAAGCGGCCCTGACCGGCCAGCCGTGGAACGAAGCCACTGCCCGCGCCGGCATGGCCGCGCTGGCGCAGGACTACACGCCGCTGTCCGACATGCGCGCGACCGCGTCGTACCGCAGCCGCGGCGCCGCCAACCTGCTGTACCGCTTCTGGCTGGAAACCAGCAATGAAGCGCTGCCTGCGGCAGCTGTCAACGTCCGCGCTCCTGGCGCCGGCGCCATTGCCATCGTCACGGCCTGAGCCAGAGAAAAAGGAAAGCATCGGCATGAACAAGCAAACCGAACCCTTCCTGCTCGACGCCAGCGTCGCCGCCGAACCGGTTCCGCAGGTCGGCATCTCGCGTCCGCATGAATCCGCCCACCTGCACGTGGCCGGCACCGCCACCTACACGGATGATATCCCCGAGCTGGCCGGCACGCTGCACGCCGCGCTCGGCATGAGCACCCGCGCGCACGCCCGCATCCAGTCGATCTCCCTCGACAAGGTGCGCGCCGCGCCCGGCGTGGTCGCCGTGCTGACGGTGGACGACATCCCCGGCAGCAACGACTGCGGCCCGATCATCCACGATGATCCGATCCTGGCGCGCGGCGTGGTGCAGTTTATCGGCCAGCCGGTCTTTATCGTGGTGGCGAGGTCGCATGATGCGGCCCGCCGCGCGGCGCGACTGGGCGTGATCGAGTATGAGGACCTGCCGCCGGTGCTGTCGCCGGAGGCCGCGCACCAGGCCGGCAGCTATGTGCTGCCGCCGATGCACCTGAAGCGTGGCGAAGCCGCCGCGCATATCGCAAGCGCCGCCCACCAGGACAGCGGCAAGATCCGCCTGGGCGGCCAGGAGCAGTTCTACCTGGAAGGCCAGATCTCCTACGCCGCGCCGCGCGAGAACGACGGCATGCACGTGTGGTGCTCGACCCAGCACCCGACCGAAATGCAGCACGCGGTCTCGCACATGCTGGGCTGGCATGCGCACCAGGTGCTGGTCGAGTGCCGCCGCATGGGCGGCGGCTTCGGCGGCAAGGAGTCGCAGTCGGCGCTGTTCGCCTGCTGCGCCGCGCTGGCTGCCTGGAAGCTGATGTGCCCGGTCAAGCTGCGCCCGGACCGCGACGACGACATGATGATCACCGGCAAGCGCCATGACTTCGTGTTCGACTATGAAGTCGGCCACGACGATGAAGGCCGCATCGAGGGCGTCAAGGTCGAGATGGTGTCGCGCGCCGGTTTTTCCGCCGACCTGTCGGGTCCGGTGATGACCCGCGCCATCTGCCACTTCGACAACGCCTACTGGCTGCCGAACGTGCAGATCGACGGCTACTGCGGCAAGACCAACACGCAGAGCAACACCGCCTTCCGCGGCTTCGGCGGCCCGCAAGGCGCGTTCGCGGTCGAGTACATCCTGGACAACGTGGCCCGCAACGTCGGCAAGGATTCGCTCGACGTGCGCCGCGCCAACTTCTACGGCAAGACGGAGAACAACGTCACGCCTTATGGCCAGACCGTGGAAGACAACGTCATCCACGATCTGATCGACGAACTGGTGGCGACCAGCGAATACCGCGCCCGCCGCGAGGCCACGCGCGCGTTCAACGCGCAGAGCCCGATCCTGAAGAAGGGCATCGCCATCACCCCGGTGAAGTTCGGCATCTCGTTCAACGTGGCGCACTTCAACCAGGCCGGCGCGCTGGTACACGTCTACAACGACGGCTCGGTGCTGGTGAACCACGGCGGCACCGAGATGGGCCAGGGCCTGAATACCAAGGTGGCGATGGTGGTGGCACACGAACTCGGCATCCGCATGGAGCGCGTGCGCGTGACCGCGACCGATACCAGCAAGGTGGCCAACACCTCGGCCACCGCCGCATCGACCGGCGCGGACCTGAACGGAAAGGCCGCGCAGGACGCCGCGCGCCAGATCCGCGAGCGCCTGGCGGCGTTTGCGGCGCGCAAGGCCGGCGTGGAACCGTCGGAAGTGCGCTTCAACGATGACCTGGTCTGCGCGGGCGAACTGCGCCTGTCGTTCGGCGACCTGGCGCGCGAGGCCTATGTGTCGCGCGTGCAGCTGTGGTCCGACGGCTTCTACACCACGCCCAAGCTGCACTGGGACCAGAGCAAGCTGCACGGCCGCCCGTTCTACTACTACGCCTACGGCGCCGCCTGCTCCGAGGTGCTGGTGGATACGCTGACCGGCGAATGGAAGCTGCTGCGCGCCGACGCGCTGCACGACGCCGGCCGCTCGTTGAACCCGGCGATCGACATCGGCCAGGTGGAGGGCGCGTTTATCCAGGGCATGGGCTGGCTGACCACCGAGGAACTGTGGTGGAACAAGGACGGCAAGCTGATGACGCACGCACCGTCCACGTACAAGATTCCCACGGTCAACGACTGCCCCGAGGAATTCAACGTGCGCCTGTACCAGAACCAGAACGTCGAGGACAGCATCCACCGCTCCAAGGCGGTGGGCGAGCCGCCGCTGCTGCTGCCGTTCTCGGTGTTCTTCGCGATCCGCGACGCGATTGCCGCGGTGGGCGACTACCGCATCAACCCGCCGCTGCAGGCACCCGCCACCAGCGAGGCGATCCTTGACGCGGTGGAAGCCGTGCGCGAGGCCGCGGCACAGGCAGCCGAATCAGCAGCCGAATCAGCAACCGAAGCGACGGCCTGATCGATGGCAAGGAAGCGCGCGCCTGCGGGCGCCCCGGACTTTCCCCCCTCGTCTGCGTCGACAGGCGAGGGGCCGGCGGAAGAAGCAGGCGCGCGCCACCTCTGACACAAGCAATACCAAGCACCTCCACAAGGCCCCCGACATGCAGGACGCACCGCTCAAACCCTTCCGCTTCGCCGACGCCGCCCGCATGGTGCGCACCGGCGTGCCGGTAGCGATGGTCACCATCGTCGAGGTCAAGGGCTCCGCGCCGCGCGAGCCCGGCATCCGCATGCTGGTCAGCGCCGACGACCTGGTCGGCACCATCGGCGGCGGCCACCTGGAGTGGCGCGGCATGGATATCGCGCGCGCGATGCTGGTGCGCGGTGAAGCGCGCCGTATCGAGCGCATTCCCCTCGGTCCGGCGCTCGGCCAATGTTGCGGCGGCGTGGTGCAACTGGCGTTCGAGGTGCTGGGCGAAGCCGACCTGGGCTGGCTCGACGCAATCGAGCGCAATTTCGCCGCTGGCAAGTCGCTTCAGCGGCACGTGCCAGCCAGCGGGCCCGTGGCGCAGGCGGACAGCAAAGCCGTCATCCCCGGCGTCGTGCTGCACGCCGACGGCAGCTGGATCGACACGCTGGTGCCCGACGCCATGCACGTGGTGCTGTTCGGCGCGGGCCATGTCGGCCATGCGCTGGTCAAGGTGCTGGCCACGCTGCCATGCCGCGTGCACTGGGTCGACGAGCGCGACACGCTGTTCCCCGGCGGCCTGCCCGACAACGTCGAGGCCGAGGCCAGCGACACGCCCGAGGCCGTGGTCGCGCAGGCACCCGCGGGCAGCTATTTCCTGGTCATGACGCACAGCCATGCGCTCGACCAGACCCTGTGCGAAGAAATCCTGAAGCGCACCGATTTCGCCTACTTCGGGCTGATTGGTTCCAAGACCAAGCGCGCGCGCTTCGAACACCGCATGGCCGAGCACGGCATCGACCCCGCCCGGTTTGCGGAAATGACATGCCCCATGGGGGTTCCCGGGATCATCGACAAGGCTCCGGCTATGATTGCGGTAGCCATCGTCGCCCAGCTGCTCCAGGTCCGCGAACAGCGCCTCGCCGCGCTGCGTGCCGGCCGCCCGGAGGCGGTGCATCCCTGAACCCGTGCCGCCGGCCCGCCGGAAGGTACAGAAAAGCCCAGAAACGAGGCCCCCATGACCATCGATGCCGCGCTCGCGGACAAGATCCGCCGCACTCCCAAGGCCGAACTGCATGTGCATATCGAAGGCACGCTCGAGCCGGAACTGATCTTCCGGCTGGCCCAGCGCAACCAGGTCGCGCTGCCCTACCCGAGCGTCGAGGCACTGCGCGCCGCCTACGCCTTCACCGACCTGCAGTCGTTCCTGGATATCTACTACGCCGGCGCCAGCGTGCTGTTGACCGAGGAAGATTTCTTCGACATGACCATGGACTACGTCAAGCGCGCCGTCGCCGACAACGTCCGTCACGCCGAGATCTTCTTCGATCCGCAGACCCATACCGCGCGCGGCGTGCCGATCGGCGTGGTGATCGACGGCATCGCCGATGCCCTGGCGCAGGCGCGCACTGAGTATGACTTCTCCAGCAGCCTGATCCTGTGCTTCCTGCGCCATCTGTCGGAGGAAGACGCCTTTGCCACGCTGGACGCCGCGCTGCCCTACCGCGACCGTTTCGTCGGCGTCGGCCTGGATTCGTCAGAGCAGGGCAACCCGCCCGAGAAATTCGCGCGCGTGTTCGCAAAAGCGCGTGAGCTGGGCCTGAACCTGGTGGCCCACGCGGGCGAGGAAGGCCCGGCGCAGTACGTCACCGACGCGCTCGACATCCTCAAGGTACAGCGCATCGACCACGGCGTGCATGCCATCGACGATCCGGCGCTGGTCGAACGCCTGGCGCGCGAGCGGGTGGCGCTGACCGTGTGCCCGCTGTCGAACGTCAAGCTAAAGGTCTACCCAGACCTGCGCGACCACCCGCTCAAGCGCATGCTCGATGCGGGCGTGTTGATCACGCTGCACTCGGACGACCCGGCTTATTTCGGCGGCTATATGAACGCCAACTGGGAAGCCACCTTCGATGCGCTGCCGCTGGACGCGGCCGATGCCCACAAGCTCGCGCGCAACAGCTTTGAAGCGGCCTTCCTGCCTGCCATGCAGAAGGCCGAGTACCTGGCGGAAGTCGACCATTTCTGGTCGAGCCCGCCCAACTCCCCGCCCGCCACGGCCCCCGCGGCCTGAGCGTCGGCGCATGCCAATAGCCCGGCCTGCAGCGCATTGCGCGCAGGCCGGCCAGAAGAGACAAACCATGACGACCACCCCCAAGACCCCTTCCCTGACCCGCGCCATCCGCGGCCGCGTGCTGCATTTCCTGCGCGACCCGCAGTTCCATGAGGACGCGTATCAGTATTGGGACGACGGGGTGCTGATCGTCACGGCCGGGCGCATCGCCGCCGCCGGCGACTACACCGAGCTGGCCGCGCGCATCCCGGCCGACGCCGAGATCGTCGACCACCGCGGCAAGCTGATCGTGCCCGGCTTTATCGATACCCACGTGCACTACCCGCAGACCGACATGATCGCGTCGCCATCGCCGGGCCTGCTGCACTGGCTCGAGACCTACACCTTCCCCGAAGAGCGCCGCTTTGCCGATCCCGACTACGCGCGCGGCGTGGCCGGCTTCTTCACCGAAGAACTGCTGCGCAACGGCACCACCAGCGCGGTGGTCTGGAGCACGGTGCACAAGGCCTCGGCCGAGGCGCTGTTTGCCGAGAGCGAGGCGCGCAACCTGCGCATGGTCACCGGCAAGGTGATGATGGACCGCAACTGCCCCGAGTTCCTGCGCGACACCGCCGAGAGCGGTGCGCAGGATTCCGCCGACCTGATGTCGCGCTGGCATAACAAGGGGCGCCTCGGCTACGCCATCACGCCGCGCTTCGCGCCGACCTCGACCGAAGCGCAACTCGCCGCCTGCGGCGAGCTGGCACGCGCCTACCCCGACGCCTTTATCCAGACCCACGTCGCCGAGAACCGCGACGAGGTCAAATGGGTCGCCGAGCTGTTCCCGGATGCGCGCAGCTACCTCGACGTCTACGACCACTACGGCCTGCTACGCCCGGGTGCGATGTACGGTCACGCCATCTACCTGGACCAGGACGACCGCCGCCGCCTGGCCGACAGCGGCGCCGCGGTGGCGCACTGCCCCACCTCGAACCTGTTCCTCGGCAGCGGCTTCTACGACTTCCACCAGTCCGACGCCAACCGCCTGAACGTGACACTGGCCACCGACGTGGGCGGCGGCACCTCATTCTCGATGTTCCGCACCATGAACGCGGCGCACAAGGTGGCGCGCATGGGCGGCTACTACCTGACCGCGCTGCGCATGTTCTACCTAGCCACGCGCGCGGCCGCCGAGGCACTGGGCTGGACCGACCGCGTCGGCAGCTTCAGCGAAGGCTGCGAGGCCGACTTCATCGTGCTGGACCCCAAGGCCACGCCGCTGATCGCCCGCCGCAGCAACCGTTCCGAAACGCTGGAAGAAGAACTTTTCGCCTTCGCGATGCTGGGCGATGACCGCGTGATCGACAACGTCTATGTGATGGGCGAAGCTGCCCACGTGCCGGCCGCCTGATCCGTCACATCTCGCCTGCAAGCGCCCGCCGCCACGCGGCGGGCGTGCGTTTACCGCTTCCTGCGTCCCACCGGCTTGACGCCCGTCAAGATCATTCCCGGCAAAGCCTTCTAACCTTTGCGGTCTGCCGCGCCCGATCCGCATCGGCTGCGCGCCGACGCCAATCCGACCGCAACCAGAAGGTTCCGAATGACCGCATTCCAATCCGCGCATCCCGAGCATGCCCCCCATGCCGCCCATGCCAAACGCGCCGCACCCGGCGGCGCGCCCCTCCCGGAGCCGATCGCACCGGACGCACCGCTGCCCTCGCGCAAGATCATCCGCGGCTGGCTGATTCCGCTCGGCCAGCGCAGCACGCCGCGCGCGCTGGCGCTGTTCGCCTTCGACTACCTGCTGTTCGCCGCCGTGCTGGCCGGCGTGGTGCTGGCCCAGCACGGGGCCGCCAAGCTCGCGCTGGGCGTGCTGGCGGGCCTGGTGATCGCGCGCCTGTTTATCATCGGCCACGATGCCTGCCACCAGAGCCTGACGCCGCGCCGCGGCCTGAACAAATGGCTGGGCCGGCTGACCTTCCTGCCGTCGCTGACGCCCTACAGCCTGTGGGAAGTCGGCCATAATGTGGTGCACCACGGCTACACCAACCTGAAAGGCTTCGACTTCGTCTGGGCGCCCTACTCGCTGGAAGAATTCAACGCGCTGCCGCGCTGGCGCCGCGTGATGGAGCGCATCTACCGCACCGGCTTCGGCCCGGGCCTGTACTACCTGGTCGAGATCTGGTGGTGCAAGCTGTTCTTCCCGAGCAAGCGCCAGATGGCCACGCGCCGCCCGATCTTCCTGGGCGACTGCGCGCTGGTGGCGGCCTTCGGGCTGGCGTGGATCGGCGCGCTGGTCGGGCTGGCGTTCGCCACCAGCCAGTCGGCGTGGATGCTGGTCGGCGCCGGTTTCGTGCTGCCGTTCCTGGTGTGGAACATCACCGTCGGCTTCGTGCTCTACGTGCACCACACCCACACCAGCGTGGCGTGGTACGACACCAAGGCGATGTGGGCCAAGGCGCAGCCGTTTGTCTCGACCACCGTGCACCTGCGCTTCCGCCACGGC
Organism: Ralstonia pickettii DTP0602; assembly: GCA_000471925.1. Classification (NCBI taxonomy): domain Bacteria; kingdom Pseudomonadati; phylum Pseudomonadota; class Betaproteobacteria; order Burkholderiales; family Burkholderiaceae; genus Ralstonia; species Ralstonia pickettii. The sequence goes on along the minus strand of CP006667.1, from coordinate 993,177 downwards.
ATCGGCGCCGCGTTGCACCACATCATGGAACACACCGCCCACCACGTCGACATGAGCGTGCCGCTGTACCGCCTCAAGCGCGCCCAGGCGCTGCTGGAACACGCGCTGCCGGGCCGCATCATCATCGAGAATTTCTCGTGGCGCTGGTACTTCGACACCGCACGCCGCTGCAAGCTGTATGACTTCAAGGCGCTGTGCTGGACCGATTTCCGCGGCCGCCAGACCAGCGACAATGCGCCGGTACCGGCCTGAACGTCACTTCCGCGATCCCGGCGCCGGTGGACGATCACCGCCGCTGCCGCTATAATCGCGACTTCCATTGGGGAGTAGCCGCCCTGCTCGCACCGCGCCGCGCAATGCGGACACCGGGAGACAGGGGCGTACGTCAACAGACTTGACCGCTTGCGGTTATGGCGTGCGCAGCTCCGGACCCGCCCGGCCTTGTTGTGATTGGCCCGGCAGCGTCCATGCCTGGCGAGACCGATGACCATACCTTTCTGGCCGGGCCGGGAAAGGTGTGCGTCATTGGCATCTCGCGATGCATTGCGGCCCGGTTATCCCACATAACAACATGGAAGCCTTCCTCGTCTCCACAGGCATCGTCGCCCTTGCTGAAATGGGCGACAAGACGCAATTGCTGTCGCTGGTGCTGGCCGCGCGCTATCGCAAGCCCGTCCCGATCATCCTCGGCATCCTGATCGCCACGCTGGTCAACCACGGCTTTGCCGGCGCGCTCGGCGGCTGGATCACCAACGTACTGGGCGAAAGCCTGCTGCGCTGGATTCTCGGCCTGGGCTTTATCGCGATGGCGGGGTGGATGCTGATTCCCGACAAGCTCGATGACGCCGAGCAGGCCAAGCCGGTCAAAGGGGCGATCGGCATCCTGGGCACGACCATCGTCGCGTTTTTCTTTGCCGAAATGGGCGACAAGACGCAGATTGCCACGGTGGCGCTGGCTGCCCGCTTTAGCGATACCGTGCTGGCGGTGGTGGCGGGCACAACCTTCGGCATGATGATCGCCAATGCGCCGGCTGTGCTGTTGGGGGATAAGTTCGCCAACAAGATGCCGATTGCGCTCGTGCACAAGATTGCTGCCGCGATCTTCCTGGCGCTGGGCGTGCTGGCGTTGCTGAATATCGGCGGATAAAGCCGCCGAAAAAAAAACGGGGCACAAGGCCCCGTTCAAACCCTCGCCGGTCCGGTACTGACGGCTGCCAACTGCGCAGCCCCCGGACCGTCGATCACCGATGCTCGGATTCCAGATCAGTTGGTAGTCTTGGCACCGCCTTCGAACCACTGCCCCAGTAGTGCGCGTTCGTCGTCGGTGATCTGCGTCACGTTGCCCAGCGGCATCGCCTTCTGCTGCACGGCCTGCTGGTAGATCAGCTGCGCATGAGTCTTGATGTCTTCCGCGGTATCGAGCTTGATGCCCTTGGCCGCGGTCGGCATCATCTTCGGCTGCTCGGCGTGGCACTGCACGCAGCGGGCGTTCATCACTTCCTGCACCTTGGCAAAGCTGACGGTGGCGGCAGCAGCGGTGGCGCCGCTCTCGCTCTTGGCCACGGCCGGGCGCGGTTGCGGCGCGATCATCACGGCAACACCGGCCAGCACGGCAACACCGGCGGCAGGCCAGGCGATATTGATCTTGCCCTTGTGCTTCAGGATGAAGAACTGGCGGATCAGCACACCGGCCAGCATGATCAGGACCAGCACCACCCAGTTGTACTGATGGCTGTAGGTCATGCTGTAGTGGTTCGACAGCATGGCGAACAGCACCGGCAACGTGAAGTAGGTGTTGTGCACGCTGCGCTGCTTGGCGTTCTTGCCATGGACCGGGTCGACCGGCTGGCCTGCCCGCAGCGCGGCAACCACCTTGCGCTGGCCCGGGATGATCCACACCAGCACGTTGGCGCTCATGATCGTGGCGATCATCGCACCGGTCAGCAGAAACGCGGCGCGGCCCTGGAACAGGCTGCATGCCACGTAGGCCGCCACGGCCACGTAGATCGCCACCAGCACGCCGACGGTACGGTCGCTCTTGCCGAAGATGCGGCAGATGCAGTCATAGACCACCCAGCCCGCGCCCAGATACGCCAGCGCCAGCCCGACCGCCGCGCCGGGCGACATGTCGTACACGTTCTTGTCGATCAGGAACGTGCTGGCATTGAACAGGTACAGCACCACCAGCAGGCCGAAGCCGGTCATCCACGTCGAATACGACTCCCAGTAGAACCAGTGCAGGTTCTCCGGCAGCGTCTTCGGTGCGGTCAGGTATTTCTGCGGGTTGTAGAAGCCGCCGCCGTGCACGGCCCACAGTTCGCCGCCGACACCTTTTTCCTGCAGCTCAGGATCGGTGGGCTTGGTCAGGCTGTTGTCCAGCCACACGAAATAGAACGAAGAGCCGATCCATGCGATGGCGGTGATGACGTGCACCCACCGCAGCAGCAGATTGGCCCAGTCGAGGATATAGCCTTCCATGTCTTGTCTCCTGTTTCCCTATGCCACCGCTTCAGCTGCCGCGGTAGGTCGAATACGACCAGGGCGATACCAGGAGCGGCACGTGGTAGTGCGCGTTGACGTCGGCAATGCCGAAGCGCAGGGGCACCACGTCCAGGAAGGCGGGCTCGGGCAACTTTACGCCTTGCGCGCGGAAGTAATCGCCGGCAGCGAATTCCAGCTCATACACGCCGACGGCAAAGTCGGCGCCTTCCAGCAACGGCTGGTCGCAGCGGCCATCGTGGTTGGTGACCACGGTCTTCAGGGTTTCGCGGCGATTGTCGACAATTTTATGGAGAGTAATCGACATGCCTTGTCCGGGCGTCCCGGCAGCGGTGTCGAGAACGTGGGTGGTCAAGCGTCCCATCGTATTTGTCCTTTTGCGATTGGGTTGTGAGGGGCGCCGCTGCCTTCACTAGCACCATTTGTGGGAATGGTGCCCGCTCGGTACGTCTGGTAACGCATCCCGGCGCTGGGTTGGTGCGTGGCGACAATGCGCCTGCACCCACCCGGTTGGCAATTCAGGGATTACCCTGAGTTGTCGAAAACCTGACTCGGTTTTGTTGACAATTCTGGGGCCCCAACCAAATAATTGTCAACAATTTTTGGATCACCGTACCCTGATACCCGGGATTCACGGTGCCCTGACTGACTGCTGGTGCCACGATGTCCAAGAGCCTGAAGCTGATTGCCGGTGTTGCCGATGTTGCCGCTACCGAGCCGACCGAGATCAACCCCGCCAAGCCGGGCAAGCCCGCCCGCAAAGGCTCGGTCGAAGAGCGCATGTACCACGAGATCTACGACGCGATCATGGAGCACCGGCTGCCGCCGCGCACCAAGCTCACCGAGCATTCGCTTTGCGAAATCTATGCCACCGCGCGGCACACCGTGCGCAAGGTGCTGTCGCATCTCGCGGCCGATGGCATGGTCGATCTCGAACCCAACCGCGGCGCCTTTATCGCCAGCCCCTCCACCGACGAGGCGCACGACATGTTCGAGCTGCGCCAGATGCTGGAGCGTGCGGTGCTGGACAAGCTCGCCGCCATGCCCGACGTCAAGACCGTGATCGCGCCGCTGCGCAAGATGGTGGCCAGCGAGCGCCAGGCCTTTCTCACGCATGACCGCCCCAAATGGATCCGCCTGTCCGCCGAGTTCCACACGGCGCTGGCGGAACTGTCCGGCAACGCCCTGCTGGTCAACATGATGCGCCGGCTGGTATCGCGCACCACGCTGATGATCGCCAGCGTGGAAGCCCCGGGCAACAACGCCTGCTCGTTCGACGAACACGAGGAAATCCTCGACGCCCTGGAACAGGGCGATGCCGCGCTGGCCCAGTCGCGCATGGCGCACCACCTTGGCGCCTGTGCGGACCGCGTGCAACCAGACGAGCCGGGCAGCTTCGATCTTCGCAGCGTACTAGGCCGCTCCACCTAGCACGGTGTTCCCGCCACCGCTCCCAAAAGCAAGGCCACGCCTGACGGCAAACAGCACCGGCTACCACAGAGTGCTGAGACGACAGGCCTACATGCGTCCGGTGATCACCCAGGACCAACGGCCAGGACAGTGGCGTTCCCATCAAACCAAAGGAGAGGAGACGCACCAATGAATTCAGCAAGCACCACGGTCCCCACGGACCTCACCAACGAGCGTTTGCCTTCAGGGCGCCTGCTCGCGCTCGGTTTGCAGCACGTTCTGGTGATGTACGCCGGCACGGTTGCCGTGCCCCTGATCGTGGGAGGCGCGCTCAAGCTGCCCAAGGACCAGCTGGCGTTCCTGATCAATGCCGACCTGTTCGCGGCCGGCCTCGCCACGTTGATCCAGGCCTTCGGTTTCTGGAAATTCGGCATCCGCCTGCCCGTAATGATGGGGGTGACCTTTGCCTCGGTGGCACCGATGATCGCCATCGGCACCGATCCCAATGTCGGCCTGCTCGGCATCTACGGCGCCGTGATCGCGTCGGGGATCTTCGGCATCCTGATCGCGCCGATGATGGGACGCATGCTCGGGCTGTTCCCGCCGGTGGTGACCGGCACGGTGATCACGCTGATCGGCGTGTCGCTGATGCGCGTGGGCATCAACTGGGCGGCCGGCGGCCAGCCCACCACGCGCGCGGTGATCGATGGCGTGGCCAAGGAAGTGCCCAACCTCGCCTACGGGGACCTGACCAACCTCGGCATCGCCGGGCTGACGCTGCTGATCATCCTGCTGCTGACCAAGTACGGCCGCGGCCTGGTGGCCAACTGCGCGGTGCTGCTCGGCATCATCGCCGGCACGCTGGTGGCGATGGCGCTGGGCAAGGTCTCGTTCGAGGGCCTGGATGAAGCCAGCTTTGTCGCCGTCATCACGCCGCTGCACTTCGGCATGCCGACCTTCGAGCTGACCGCGATCCTGTCGATGTGCATCGTCATGCTGATCACGCTGGTGGAATCGACCGGCATGTTCCTGGCGCTGTCCGACATCACCGGCAAGAAGCTGAGCAACGAAGACCTGACCCGCGGCCTGCGCGCCGACGGCCTGGGCACGGTGATCGGCGGTGTCTTCAACACCTTCCCCTACACCTCGTTCTCGCAGAACGTGGGCCTGGTGACCGTGACCGGCGTGCGCTCGCGCTACGTGGCCGCTGCCGGCGGCATCATCCTGATCGCCTTCGGCCTGTTTCCCAAGATGGCCCACGTGGTGGCCTCGGTGCCGCAGTTCGTGCTGGGCGGCGCCGGCATCGTGATGTTCGGCATGGTGGCCGCCACCGGCATCCGCATCCTGGGTTCGTGCGATTTCAACCGCAACCGCCACAACCTGTTCATCGTCGCGATCTCGATCGGCGCCGGCATGATCCCGACGCTGGCACCGACGTTCTTCCAGTACCTGCCAAAGTGGACGGGGCCGTTCACCCACAGCGGCATCGTGCTGGGCACGATCGTGGCCGTGGCACTGAACCTGTTCTACAACGGCATCCAGTCGCGCGAAGAGGCAATGCGCAACGCCGCCGCCAATTCGCACGGCACCGAGTAACTGAAGTAGCCGGGCGCGGCCGCGCCCGGACATGACTGGCACGTTGATTGCGTATTTTGCGGCACTTGCGGGCGCCGCGGCGTGCCGGCCGGTCTCCTGAAGCAAGCAACGACACATGACAAAAGAGAACTATCCACGCGATCTCATCGGCTACGGCGCGCAGCCGCCCCATGCCCGCTGGCCGGGTGGCGCGCGCGTCGCGCTGCAGTTCGTGCTCAACTACGAAGAAGGCGGCGAGAACTGTGTGCTGCACGGCGACGCTGCCTCCGAACAGTTCCTCTCCGAGATCGTCGGCGCCGCGGCCTACCCCGACCGCCACATGAGCATGGAGGGCATCTACGAATACGGCTCGCGCGCGGGCGTCTGGCGCATCCTGCGCGAGTTCGAGAAGCGCGGCCTGCCGCTGACGATCTTTGGGGTGTCGATGGCACTGCAGCGCCATCCCGAGCTGACGCGCGCCTTCGTCGAACTCGGCCACGAGATCGCCTGCCACGGCTGGCGCTGGATTCACTACCAGGGCATCGACGAAGCCACCGAGCGCGAGCATATGCGCATCGGCATGCAGATCATCAAGGAGCTGACCGGCGAGATGCCGCTGGGCTGGTACACCGGCCGCGACAGCCCCAATACGCGCCGCCTGGTGGTCGAGCATGGCGGCTTGCTGTACGACTCCGACTACTACGGCGACGACCTGCCCTTCTGGACCGAGGTGGAAGTCATCGGCGGCGAGAAGAAGCCGCACCTGGTGGTGCCGTACACGCTGGACTCGAACGACATGCGCTTTGCCACGCCGCAGGGCTTCAACACCGGCGAGCAGTTCTTCCAGTACCTGAAGGACGCGTTCGACGTGCTGTACGACGAAGGCGATCCCAACGGGCTGGACAGCCCGAAGATGCTGTCGATCGGCATGCACTGCCGCCTGCTCGGCCGCCCGGGCCGATTCCGCGCGCTGCAGCGCTTCCTCGACTATGTGCAGGGACACGACAAGGTGTGGATCTGCCGCCGTGTCGATATCGCCCGCCACTGGACAGAAACCCATCCCTACACTCCCCGGAAGCAAGCATGAGCCAGACCCATACCATCGCCCAACTGAACCTCATGCCGGTCGCGGAATTCGTGCAGGTGCTGGGCGGCATTTACGAACATTCGCCCTGGTTTGCCGAGGCCGCGGCCGCGCAGCGCCCCTTTGCCGACGCTGCCGCGCTGGCGCAGGCGCTGCGCCAGGCCGTCGATGAAGCCGGCGAAGCCGCGCAGCTCAAGCTGGTGCGCGCCCACCCCGAGCTGGCCGGCAAGGCCGCGGTGCGCGGCGAGCTGACCGCCGAGTCCACGCGCGAGCAGAGCGGCGCCGGCCTGAACCTGTGCACGCCCGAGGAATTCGACCGCCTGCAGTCACTTAACGCCGCCTACAACCAGAAGTTCGGCTTTCCGTTCATCCTGGCCGTGCGCGGCCACGACCGTCACGGGATCATCGCGGAGTTCGCGCGCCGCCTCGAAAACTCGCCGCAAGACGAGTTGCAAACGTGCATCAACCAGATCCATCGCATTGCTCAGTTTCGGCTTGACGACTTAGTATCCGCCTGAGAAAAAAGCGTCGCCTGCATAACAAAAACGCTGTACCCCGATGCCGCCGGTATCCCACACCGAGCCCAAGCCAGGCGGCACAAATAAAAAAGCAAAACAACACGATAAGAACCCGACAGGGACCCAGTACACAACGTTCCAAGCAGGATCGAAACCACGGAGGTCTTAACATGCAGAAGCAGTACAAGCCGGCATTGAAGCTGGCGGCAGCAGCGGCTACCCTTCTTTCCGGCGCGGCCATGGCCCAGTCGAGCGTCACGCTCTACGGCCAGGCCGACATGTTCATCGGCGGCGTCAAGAGCCCGGGCTCGGGCGAGCGCGCATGGGTCGCCAATTCTGGCGGGATGCAGACGTCTTACTGGGGCATCAAGGGCGCCGAAGACCTGGGCGGCGGCACCAAGGCCATCTTCGACCTGAACGGCTTCTTCCGCACCGACAGCGGCAACAGCGGCCGCTTCAACGGCGACTCGATGTTCAGCCGCAATGCCTTTGTCGGCCTGCAGAACGACAAGGCCGGCACCATCAAGCTCGGCCGCAACACCACGCCGTACTTCGTGTCGACCATCCTGTTCAACCCGCTGATCGACTCCTATGTGTTCTCGCCGGCGATCTTCCACACCTACTTCGGCGCGGTCAGCGGCAACGTGGCCGATCCGGGCATCATCGGCGATTCGGGCTGGAACAACTCGGTGCTGTACTCCACGCCGAACTTCGGCGGCCTGACCGCCAACTTCATCTACGCGTTCGGCGAGCAGGCAGGTGCTGCGGGCAAGAACAAGTGGGGCGGCAACCTGATGTACTTCAACGGGCCGTTCGCGGCAACCGTTGCCTACCAGCAGGTTCGCTTCAGCGAGGTGCCGACCGACCTGGCCAGCCTCGGCTTCTCGCGCCAGGACGCCGCCCAGGTCGGCCTGTCGTATGACTTCAACGTGGTCAAGCTGTTCGCCCAGGGCCAGTACATCAAGACGCGCGCCACCACGGCCGTCGATGGCGACATCAAGCACATCAACGGCCAGTTCGGCGCGTCGGTGCCGATCGGCGCCGGCAGCCTGCTGGCATCGTACGCTTACGACAAGACCGACAACTCGCTGGGCGACTTCAAGCGCAACACCTTCGCCATCGCCTACGATTACAACCTGTCCAAGCGCACCGACGTGTACGCCGCCTACTACTACGACAAGATCACCGGCATCGAGCACGGCGACACCTTCGGCGTGGGTGTGCGCCACAAGTTCTGATGACGTAATCGTCTCACCGGTAGTACTCGGCCCGCCTCTCCGGCGGGCTTTTTCATTGCCGCGCTCACGTCACTTCTTGTCGAAAATCGCCCCTTCGATGCTGCACCGCAGCCATCCCATGCTACGGCGCACACCAGATCGAAAACTGAAGATTCATAGGGGGATTCAATTGGAAGCGCCTCCGGACGCTTCCTAGATTGGTGATCCGGACCCTCAAAACTACAGCGAGAGAGGTGACTCATGCGGCGCTACGCAAAGACCCGATCCGAACTGATGGCCATCCTGAACCAGTGCCTCGACAACAACCCCGAGTGCGGCGAATGCGAGCTGCACGCGGTGCGAATGCACCAGCCTGACCATACCGGATGCAACTGGAGCGCCGAGGTCGATTTCCCGCAGGAAGCCGTCGATAACCTTGGCCCGCAGCTTGCCGCGGCCAAGTCGATCATCGTAGTAATGCGCGAGCAGTACAACGTGCTGCAATAGCAACGGCGGCACACGCCCGCGCCGTGCGAATGCGGCGGGGCACCATCAAGCAAAAAGCCGGGTCATCGACCCGGCTTTTTGCATCTGGCTTGCCGCGCTTTCAGCGCATCAGCGCACCGCGCCGCTCTCCGCCACTGCCACTGCCGTCATGTTGACGATACGGCGCGTGGTCGCCTGCGGGTTCAGGATGTGCACCGGCTTGGCCGCGCCCAGCAGGATCGGACCCACGGTCACGCCCTGCCCGCCCGTAATCTTGAGCAGGTTGAAGGCGATATTGGCGGCGTCCAGCGTCGGCATCACCAGCAGGTTGGCGCTGCCGGCCAGCTTGGTCGACGGCAGGAAGTGGCGGCGCACGTCTTCGTCCAGTGCGGCGTCACCCTGCATCTCGCCTTCCACTTCCAGGTGCGGTGCCACCTTGGCCAGGATCGCCGCAGCCTCGCGCATCTTGCGCGCCGACGGACGGGTCGAGGAACCGAACATCGAATGCGACATCAACGCGGCCTTGGGAACCAGGCCGAATCGCGCGATTTCCTCGGCGGCTAGTTGCGCGATCGCGGCCAGTTCCTCGGCGGAGGGATCGTCATTGACGAAGGTGTCAGTGATAAACAGCGTGTGCTTCTCCAGCATCAGCGCGTTCATCGCGGCGAAGACCTTGGCGCCCGGCGCCAGGCCGATCACGTCACGCACGTGCTCGAGGTGCGCCTCGAAGCGGCCGACCGTGCCGCATAGCAGCGCATCGGCATCGCCCATGTGCATCAGCATCGTGCCGATCAGCGTGTTGGAGCGGCGCAGCGCCACCTTGGCCATGTCCGGCGTCACGCCGTCGCGACCGCGCAGCGCGTGGTAGGCCTCGTGGTAAGCGCGGTAGCGCGGGTCTTCCTCCGGATTGACCAGATCGAAGTCCACCCCGGCCTTGAGGCGCAGGCCGGCCTTCTCGATGCGCATCTGGATCACGTGCGGACGACCGATCAGGGTCGGACGGGCCAGCCCTTCGTCCACTACGGTCTGCACCGCGCGCAGCACGCGTTCTTCCTCGCCCTCGGCGTAGGCCACGCGCTTGGGCGCGGCCTTGGCGGCGGAGAACACCGGCTTCATGATCAGGCCGGTGTGATAGACATAGGTGGTGAGCTGCTGGCGATACGCTTCGAGATCCTGGATCGGGCGCGTGGCCACGCCGGACTCTTCCGCGGCCTTGGCCACCGCCGGCGCGATCTTCTCGATCAGGCGCTGGTCGAACGGCGTCGGGATGATGTAGTCCGGGCCGAACTTCAGCTCACGGCCACCGTAGGCGGCGGCGACGGCGTCGTTCAGCTCGGCCTCGGCCAGCTCGGCGATCGCCTTGACGCAGGCCAGCTTCATCGCTTCCGTGATCTTGGTCGCGCCGCAGTCCAGCGCGCCGCGGAAGATGTACGGGAAGCACAGCACGTTGTTGACCTGGTTCGGGTAGTCCGAACGGCCGGTGGCGATGATGCAGTCCGGACGCGCGGCCTTGGCCACTTCCGGGCGGATTTCCGGCTCGGGGTTGGCCAGTGCCAGGATGATGGGCTTGTCGGCCATGGTCTTGACCATCTCGGCGGTCAGCACGCCGGCGGTCGAGCAGCCCAGGAAGACGTCGGCGCCCTTGACGATGTCGGCCAGCGTACGGGCCGAGGTGTTCTGGGCGTAGCGCGCCTTGTTGGCTTCCATGTTGGCGTCGCGGCCAACGTAGATCACGCCCTTGGAATCGACCACCGAGACGTTCTCGCGCTTCACGCCGAGGCTCACCATGGTGTCCAGGCAGGCGATGGCCGCGGCGCCGGCGCCCGACACCGCCAGCTTGACCTTGGCGATATCCTTGCCGACCACCTTCAGGCCGTTGAGCAGCGCCGCGGCCGAGATGATCGCGGTGCCGTGCTGGTCATCGTGGAAGACGGGGATGTTCATGCGCTCGCGCAGCTTCTGCTCGATGTAGAAGCATTCCGGCGCCTTGATGTCTTCCAGGTTCACGCCGCCCAGCGTGGGCTCCAGCGCGGCCACGATCTCGACGATCTTGTCCGGGTCGCGCGCGTCGAGCTCGATATCGAACACGTCGATGCCGGCGAACTTCTTGAACAGGCAGCCCTTGCCCTCCATCACCGGCTTGCCGGCCAGCGGACCGATATCGCCCAGGCCCAGCACGGCGGTGCCGTTGGTCACCACCGCCACCAGGTTGGCGCGCGAGGTGTACTCCGCGGCGGTGGCGGGATCCTTGGCGATCTCCTCGCAGGCATACGCCACGCCCGGCGAGTAGGCCAGCGACAGGTCGCGCTGGTTGGACAGCGCCTTGGTCGCGGTTACCTGGATCTTTCCCTTGGTGGGACTGCGGTGGTATTCCAGCGCAGCGAGGCGCAATTGCGCTTCAGGACTGTTCGGGGCATGTTGCGGTGCATCACCGCTGGTCTTGCTGCTCATTGGCTCGTCCGGAAAATGGCCCCGCACCGGAAGCGTCCCTCTCCCGCCATGGTTCGTATCAGCCGCGATCAGATCGAAGGCCGGCAGCGAAGAAAACATCTTGGCAGCGAAACTGACGATTCCGGCAACAAGGCCGGAAAAATCGAGCACTTATTCTAGCCCACGGATCAGCACAAAGTGCCACCAGAGCCAGTCTGGAAGCCGTTTTTTGGGCGGAATGTTCTAGTTAAACTGCTTTTACCAATCGGTATGCAATGAACGTGCAGGGGCATGCCCCTGCACGCATTTGCACGCACTGTCTTCGTGACACTGAAGTTGGCAGAAAAAGCTGCCCTAATTGGCGTTCTTCTCGACCTCAAGGGTCACGCGGCGCGGCCGGCCGCTTTCCGCCGGGAAGTCGGTAAAGGCGCTGCGGATCAGGTAAGGCATGGCCGCCGGCAGGGTGCCGTTCTCGGCGTGGTTCTGCGCGGTCACCTGGTAGACCCGCTTGCCGGTGGCAGCCTCGATGAAATAGACACGCAGGCTGGAGAACGTCACCGGCACGTCCCGCACCACCGTCTGCGGCGGCCAGTAGCCCGGCCCCCAGGGTCCGTACGGACCCCACGGGCCCCAGGGGCGGTAGTAACCGTACGGACCCCAGTACGGGCCCCATGGGCCGTAATCCGGGTAGACGGTCTCAGCCACGCGCACGAGGCCGGGCGCGGCGTCATAGTCCATGCTGACACGGTAGCGCGCCTGATTCGCCGGCACCTGCTCGAAGCCGACGCCGGACAGTGCCGTGGCCAGCCAGGCCTCGTAAGTCTGCCGGTCCAGCTGTGCCGCCTGTCCCGGGGCGTGCTCGAAGCTGTAGGTGCGCGGCGCCTCGTTCTGCCAGCCGGCCTGGCGGAATGCCGTGACATCGGTCACCACCGTGCTGGCGCAGCCCGACAGCAACAGCGCCGCCAGCAATGCCATCGACCCACAGAGCCGGTACAGCCCTGGACCCATTCCGTTTTGCTTGCCACTGCCGACACCGCCTGCGCGCTGCCCCATAGTCCTACCTCACTTTCCACTCGAAACCCACGTGTCTCTGAGACCACGCCGCGGCGCCGGAATTCCCGGCGGGCCCTCGCCACGCAACCCGGTGGCCGGCGATGCGGCTGACAACCATGCCCCGTCGACCCCTTGGCTACAATGAGGACTTCGGCGCCATGCTTTTGTCCCCGGCTGCCATGGCCCGCCCTTCCCAACGGTCTTCCGAAGACAGGATCTCTCCATGCTGCGCACCGACACGCCCGTTACCGTCTATCGCAAGGACTATACCCCGCCCCCGTTCGCCATCGACCACGCCGACCTGGTGCTGGACCTCGACCCGCAACGCACCGTCGTCACCAGCACGCTGCGCTTCGCGCGCCAGGCCGGCGCGCCCGATGCGCCGCTGGTGCTGTGCGGCGAGGAGCTCGAACTGATCGGCGTCAGCCTGGACGGCAAGCCGGTCGCCAACGCGACCCAGGAAGCTGGCACGCTGACCATCCCCGGCCTGCCGGCGCAGGGCACGCTGGAGATCGTCACCGCCTGCGAGCCGGCGGCCAATACCACGCTCTCGGGCCTGTACGTGTCCAACGGCAACTTCTTCACCCAGTGCGAGGCCGAGGGCTTCCGCCGCATCACCTACTTCCTCGACCGCCCGGACGTGATGGCGACCTACCGCGTCACGCTGCGCGCCGATCGCGTCGCCTATCCTGTGCTGCTCTCCAACGGCAATCTCGTCAGCAAACAGGACCTGCCCGATGGCCGCCACGAAGCGGTGTGGGAAGACCCGTTCCGCAAGCCCTCCTACCTGTTCGCGCTGGTCGCCGGCAAACTCGAATGCATCGAGGAACGCATCCAGTCCGCCTCCGGCAAGGACAAGCTGCTGCAGGTCTGGGTCGAGGCCCGCGACATGGAGAAGACCCGCCATGCCATGGATTCGCTGATCCACTCGATCCGCTGGGACGAAAAGCGCTTCGGGCTGGAGCTGGACCTGGACCGCTTCATGATCGTCGCCGTCGGCGACTTCAACATGGGCGCGATGGAGAACAAGGGCCTGAACATCTTCAACACCAAGTATGTGCTGGCCAACGCGCAGACCGCCACCGACACTGACTTCGCCAATATCGAAGCGGTGGTCGGCCACGAGTACTTCCACAACTGGACCGGCAACCGCGTGACCTGCCGCGACTGGTTCCAGCTCTCACTCAAGGAAGGCCTGACGGTGTTCCGCGACCAGGAGTTCTCGGCCGACATGATGGGCTCCGAGTCCGGTCGCGCGGTCAAGCGCATCGAGGACGTGCGCGTGCTGCGCCAGGTGCAGTTCCCCGAGGATGCCGGCCCGATGGCGCATCCGGTGCGTCCCGACAGCTACGAAGAGATCAATAACTTCTACACCGTCACGGTGTACGAGAAAGGCGCCGAGGTCGTGCGCATGTACCAGACCCTGCTCGGCCGCGAGGGCTTTCGCAAGGGCATGGACCTCTACTTCGAGCGGCATGACGGCCAGGCCGTGACCTGCGACGATTTCCGCGCGGCGATGGCCGACGCCAACGGCCGCGACCTGACCCAGTTCGGCCTCTGGTACAGCCAGGCCGGCACGCCAGTGGTGACCGCGCGCACCGCGTGGAACGCCGACGACGGCAGCCTGACGCTGACGCTGTCGCAGCGCTGCCCCAAGGTCGGCATCGAGACCCGCGCCGGCACGCCCGAGAAGCAGCCCTTCCATATCCCGTTCGCGCTGGGCCTGCTCGGCGCCGAGGGCCAGGACCTGCCGCTGCAGCTCGAAGGCGAAAGCGCGCCCGCGGGCACCACGCGCGTGCTCGACCTCACGCAGGCCGAGCAGAGCTTCCGCTTCATCAACCTGCCACAAGGCGAGGCCGCCCCGCTGCCCTCGCTGCTGCGCAACTTCTCCGCGCCGGTGATCGTCGATGCCGAATACACCGACGCGCAGCTCACCTTCCTGCTGTCGCACGACAGCGATGCCTTCAACCGCTGGGAAGCCGGCCAGCGCCTGGCCACCCGCGCGCTGCTGCAGCTGGTGGCCGACGTGCAGGCCGGGCGCGAGCTCAAGCTCGATCCCGCGCTGGTGCAGGCCATGCGCACCGTGCTGACCGATGACACGCTCAACCCCGCCTTCCGCGAGCAGGCACTGGTGCTGCCCGCCGAGGCCTACCTGGCCGAGCGCATGGGCGTGGCCGATCCCGCCGCCATCCACCGTGCCCGCCAGTTCATGCGCGAAGGCCTGGCGCGCGCGCTGCGGGCCGACTGGCTTGCCGCTTACGAGGCCAATGCCACCCCGGGCGCATACTCGCCCGATGCGGCCTCGGCCGCCAAGCGCGCGCTGCGCAACCTGGCGCTGGGCTACCTCGCGGACAGCCGCGATGCAGACATGCAGGCCCTCGCCGACCAGCAGTACCAGACCGCCGACAACATGACCGACCGGTTCGCCGCGCTGTCCGCGCTGGTCAACAGCTTCGCGCCCGGCCGCGAGCATGCGCTGGCGGATTTCTACGAGCGCTTCGAGGACGACGCGCTGGTGATCGACAAATGGTTCTCGCTGCAGGGCATGCAGCGAGGTGAAGTCGGCCCGCACGCCGGCAAGCGCACCATCGACACCGTGCGCGCGCTGATGGAGCACCCCGCCTTCAACCTGCGCAACCCCAACCGCGCGCGCGCGCTGATCTTCAGCTTCTGCTCCGGCAACCCGGCGCAGTTCCACGCCGAAGACGGCTCGGGCTACCGCTTCTGGGCCGACCAGGTACTGGCGCTCGACGCCATCAACCCGCAGGTCGCCGCGCGCCTGGCGCGCGTGATGGACCGCTGGCAGAAGTACGAACTGAACCTGCGCGACCGCATGCGTGCCGAGCTGGAGCGCGTGGCCGCCAGCAATACGCTGTCGCGCGACGTGCGCGAGATCGTCGGCAAGGCGCTCGCCGCCTGACGGGAGAAACCGAGCGGAAAAAGCAAACAAGGAGGCACCGCACCGCCCCCTTTGCCCAGCCCCCGGCAATGCCGCCAACGCGGCCAGCCGGGGCCGGGCATGTAGAATTGCGGCCACCCAAGGAGAACCAACCATGACTCGCATCAGCCTCACGCGCTACCTGGTCGAGGAGCAGCGCAAGCACAACACGATCCAGCCCGAACTGCGGCTGCTGATCGAAGTGGTCGCGCGCGCCTGCAAGGCCATTTCCAACGCCGTCAGCAAGGGCGCGCTCGCCGGCGTGCTGGGCTCGGCCGGCACCGGCAACGTACAGGGCGAAACCCAGCAGAAGCTGGACGTGATCGCCAATGAAGTGCTCCTCGACGCCAACGAATGGGGCGGCCACCTCGCCGCGATGGCGTCGGAAGAGATGGAATCGTTCTACGAGATTCCCAACCGCTACCCGAAGGGCGAATACCTGCTGCTGTTCGATCCGCTCGACGGCTCGTCCAATATCGACGTCAACGTCTCGATCGGCACCATCTTCTCGGTGCTGCACATGCCCAAGCCCGGCCAGACCGTGACCGAGGCCGACTTCATGCAGCCCGGCACCCACCAGGTCGCCGCCGGCTACGCCGTCTACGGCCCGCAGACCACGCTGGTGCTGACTGTCGGCAACGGCGTGCACATGTTCACGCTGGACCGCGAGGCCGGCAGCTTCGTGCTGACCCAGTCCAACGTGACGATCCCCGAAGACACCAAGGAATTCGCCATCAACATGTCGAACATGCGCCATTGGGCTCCGCCCGTGCGCCGCTACATCGACGAATGCCTGGCCGGCGACGAAGGCGCGCGCGGGAAGAACTTCAACATGCGCTGGGTCGCCTCGATGGTCGCCGACGTGCACCGCATCCTGACCCGCGGCGGCATCTTCATGTACCCGTGGGACAAGCGCGAGCCGGGAAAGCCCGGCAAGCTGCGCCTGATGTACGAAGCCAACCCGATGGCGATGCTGGTCGAACAGGCCGGCGGCGCCGCCACCAATGGCCACGAACGCATCATGGACGTGATGCCCGAGAAACTGCACCAGCGAGTGTCAGTGATCCTGGGCTCGAAGAACGAGGTGGAGCGCGTCACCCGCTACCACCAGGAGGCCGAAGGCAAGGCCTGAGCCTCGCCGTCCGGCAAGCAAACGGGGCGCCCGGCCGGCGCCCCGTTTTTATTGGCATGAGGGCCGGGAGGCACAGGGGCTTCCCAAGCCGATAAAACGCTGCTACTATTGCGGGCTGTTCCAGTTCACATGGAACATGTTGCCGAAGTAGCTCAGTCGGTAGAGCAGCTCATTCGTAATGAGAAGGTCGGGGGTTCGATTCCTCTCTTCGGCACCAATAAAATCAAGCACTTAGCCCAGCCCATCCGGTTGGGCTTTGTTGTTTCTGGGCGCCGTGTAGCCACCATGTAGCCGGTTGTCCGCGGCAATTCCGCAGGGACTGGAATGCGATCCCGATGCGGAATTCATCAGGGCGCATCCGAGCCAATGAATCGACCATCTCACGCAAGCGACGCCTGGCTCGATCTTGTCCAGCTAGTAGCGGTGGGTGATCAGGGGTTCGAGGCTGAGATGGTCGCTGCCTCGACAGCTTGTCGGAATCACGTCTATCATTGACGCTAATGAAGGCCGGAGTGCACTTGACTTGTGCACGCAAGGGACGGCACCTGGCGCGGGGCTTGAGTGTTTGGACGCGACTGCATGAACGCGACTGCAGCGCGGAATCCGGCGCGCGATCGACCCTGGTCCTGCAGATTGAAACACTGCCAAGCAAAGCACGCGAACTGGCCCTGCGGTCCTGGCCAAGTCGCATTTCCTGCCGCGGGGTATTTGCAAGATGAGCAGCCATCCAATGGATCCGCCTGCGCCGCCGCCAGCTCCGCGCACATGGGACGCACGTCTGGCGCGACGGCTTGTCGAACCGCTCAAGGATTCCTGGGTTACGCCCAATCATCTGACCACACTCCGGCTTTTGACCGGCATGGCCGGCGTGGCGTGCCTCACGCAAGGCGGCTTCGCCTGGGCGAATGGCGGTGCGCTGCTGGTCGTGCTTTCCAATTTTATTGACCACACCGACGGAGAACTCGCGAGGATCAGCGGGAAATCCAGCAAGTTAGGCCATTTCTACGATCTTTTCAGCGACGCAGTGGTCACTATCCTGCTCTTCGTCAGCATGGGGATCGGCGTCTCGGGCCAGTTTCCGGACGCCGCGGTGTCAGGGGTCGTGCGCGGCAGCGTGGCGGGCGTGGCCGTGGCGCTGATCTTCTTCTTGCGCATGCGCATCGAAGCGCTCGCTGGCAAGACCGCCGCGAAACAGGCCTCGGTCGGTGGCTTCGAGACGGAGGATGTGCTCTACCTCCTGCCACTTGTGACCCTGAGCAGTGCCATCGCCCCGTTCCTGACGGCGGCGTCGATCGGCGCGCCCTTGTTCGCGGCATGGGTGATCATCGACTACTGGCGCGTCGTGCGGCGCGCTCGCCCCGTTACAGCGGCTACCAGACCATGAGGCGCCGATGAGCGGACAAGCCGAAGCGGACCCGGGTCTTCTCACCCTGCCTGGCGAGCGGCAGCAGCCGTTCGCCGACCCTGCCGATGCGCGTGCCGATCCCGATACAGAGGTGGCCGCACGGGTTGGCACACTCGGGCACAGCGTGCTGCGCGCGGAATTCGAGCGCCAGGGTGCGTTCTTGCATGTGGGCGACTTCCTGCCGGACGACGTCACGGAAGGGCTGGTTGCCAGCGCCCGGGCCTTGCAAGACCAGATCAATCGCAATTATCTCCCGGGCCACAAGCAGGGCGGCAGCGTCAGCCGCCATACGATCGACCAGCACGCACCTTTTATCGCGCAACTCTATCGGTCCAAGGCGCTGATCGGCTGGCTCGAACAGATCTGCGGCGAGCAGCTGCTGCCTTCGCCCGAGGAGGATCCGCATGCCTACGCGCTCTATTACTACACGCGCGAGGGCGATCATATCGGCTGGCATTACGACACCTCTTACTACAACGGCCGGCGCTATACCTTGCTGTTCGGCGTGATCGACGAGTCGTCGTGCCATCTCGACTACGAATTGCACACGCGCGAGCCCGATGTGCCCACGCAAGCGGGGTCGGTACAGATTCCCCCCGGTGGCCTCGTTTTCTTCGATGGCGACAAGTTGCGCCACCGCATCACGCCACTCGGGGCGAACCAGATGCGGGTGTCGCTGACCTTCGAATACGTCACCGACCCGGGCATGCGGCCCTGGCTGCGTTTCGTCTCCAATATGAAGGACGCGCTCGCTTATTTCGGCTTCCGGCAAGTATTCAAACGGCTGGCCAAGGGCCAGCAGCCCCGGGCATGACGCGTGCGGCGATGATTTTGCTGTCGGTCGGTGCGGCGCTCTTTGTCGCCTTGATTGCCTTCACCGGATTCGGCTCGGTGGCGTCGACGCTGATGTCCGCGGGCTGGTTGAGCCTGCTGGTGGTGGCGTTTCACCTGCTGCCGCTGGCGCTGGATGCAGGTGCCATCTTCGTACTGTTCGATCGCCACGCCGAGCATCGCACCATGCGCGACGCGCTGCTTGCGCGCTGGGTGGGCGAGTCCGTGAACAGCCTGCTGCCCGCCGGACAGCTAGGTGGACCGGTGGTGATGGTGCGCCATCTCGCGCAACGCGGTGCGCGCATGCGCGACGCTGCCGCGGCCATCACCGTCAGCACGACGATGCAAGCGATCGCGCAGTTGGTGTTCGCGGTGCTCGGACTCGTGCTGTTCGGCGCGTCCACGGCGCGCGGCGCGGGCGAGGATTTGCGCCTGCCGGCCATTGCCGTCACCGCGCTGCTGGCGCTGTGCATGGTCGGGTTCTATGTGGCGCAGCGGCGCGGCCTCTTTGGGCGCGTGCTGCGCTTGCTGTCGAAATTGTCGGGAAAGCGCGATTGGTCTGCGCTGACGACGCGTGCCGATGCCGTGGACGCAGCCGTGCGCCAGATCTATCGCGCGCCCGGCAAGGTCGCCGCGACCTTCGCGCTGAGCCTGGCGGGCTGGCTGGTCGGCACCGGGGAGGTGTGGCTGGCCCTGCGGTTTCTCGGCCATCCCGTCAGCTGGCTCGACGCCTTGCTGCTGGAGAGCGCCGGGCAGGCGATCCGCGGCGCCGCGTTTGCGATTCCCGGCTCGCTGGGCGCCCAGGAGGGTGGCTACCTGCTGCTCGCGCCATTGGTGGGCCTGCCTGCCGACGCGGCGCTGGCGCTGTCGCTGATCAAGCGCGCCCGGGAAATCGCGCTTGGCGCGCCCGGGCTTCTGTATTTGTACTGGAGTGAACGAAACCACCGGCGGCGAAGCATGGGGGGTGTGCCGGCTACCGATTGATGGCGATTTGCATGGAAGCGGAGAAAAATATGCGAGCGATTATTCTTGCCGCGGGCCTTGGCCTGCGTTTGCAGCAACCGCCCGAAGAACAATTCCCGAAATGCCTGTTGCGCTTCGATGGCATCACCCTGCTGGAACGGCATCTACGCATGCTGGACGCGGCGGGCGTCACGGAGATCGTGCTTGCGCTCGGTTTCCAGCCTGAGCAGGTCAAGGCCGAACTCGACCGGCTCGGACGTTCGCCCCATCCTGAAATCGTTCTGAATCCGCGCTACGAGCTCGGCAGCGTCCTGACCGTGCACACCGTTGCCGACGCGCTCACGCGCGGCGGCGACGTGCTGCTGATGGACGCCGACGTGCTCTACGACGAGCGCATTCTCGCCGCGCTGGTCGCCGGCGAAAGCGTCAACCGCCTGCTGATCGACCGCGACTTCGAAACCGGCGACGAGCCAGTCAAGCTTTGCCTGCGGGACGGCCTTCCAGTCGAGCTGCGCAAGCAGGTCGCGGTGGGCCTGGAATATGACACGATCGGCGAGTCGGTCGGCTTCTTCCGTTTTAGCGAGCAGACCGCGCGCCGCCTGGCGCAGATCGTCGCGGGGTATGTCGAGCGCAACCAGGAGAAGATGCCGCACGAGGAGGCCGTGCGCGATCTGCTGCTGGAGGGCGGCCATGCATTCGAGATCGCGGACGTGACCGGTGCGCCCTGGCTCGAGATCGACTTCCCGGGCGACGTCGTGCGCGCGCGCGATGAAGTGTTGCCGGAACTCCGGCGCCGGTCTGGAGTCTCCTCGGGAGTCACGCCATGAACGCACGCGATCCGGCTTGGTCCACGGCGTCGCGCAGCGCCGCGCTGCGCCAGTTGCTGGTGGGCAGCGAACTTGAATTCATGATGGAGGCCCACAACGGACTCTCGGCCCGGATTGTGCGCGAAGCGGGCTTCAAGGCCATCTGGGCCTCCGGCCTGGCGATCTCGGCGCAATTCGGCGTGCGCGACAACAACGAGGCAAGCTGGACACAAGTGGTCGACATGCTCGAATTCATGGCCGATTCCAGCGGCTTGCCGATCCTGGTCGACGGCGATACCGGCTACGGCAACTTCAACAATGTGCGGCGCCTGGTGAGGAAGCTCGAACAGCGCGGCATCGTGGGTTTGTGCATCGAGGACAAGCAGTTCCCCAAGACCAACAGCTTTATCGACGGCGAACGCCAGCCGCTGGCCACCATCGACGAATTCTGCGGCAAGATCAAGGCCGGCAAGGATACGCAGACGGATGCCGATTTCTCGATCGTCGCACGCGTGGAAGCACTGATCGCGGGCTGGGGCATGGACGAGGCCTTGCGCCGGGCCGAAGCCTATCGGCAGGCCGGTGCCGACGCGATCCTGATCCACAGCAAGCTGTCGCGGCCGGATGAGATCCTCGAGTTCGCACGCGAGTGGGCCGGCCGCGCTCCGCTGGTGATCGTGCCGACCAAGTACTACAGCACCCCCACCGAGGTGTTCCGCCAGGCCGGCATCAGCGTCGTGATCTGGGCCAACCACCTGATCCGTGCGGCGGCATCGTCGATGCAGGCGGTGGCCAAGGAGATCCACGACACCCAGACGCTGGTTCATGTCGAGGACCGTATCGCGCCGGTGAGCGAGATCTTCCGCCTGCAGGATGCCGACGAGTATTCCGCCGCCGAACGGCTGTACCTGTCTGGCTCCGAGGCGCCCGGCGCGGCGGTTGTGCTGGCGGCGAGCCGGGGTGAAGGGCTTGACGCCCTGACCGCCGAGCGGCCCAAGGTCATGCTGCCGGTCGCAGGCAAGCCGCTGCTGCGCTGGCTGGTGGACGCCTTCAAGATGCAGGGCATCCACGACATCACCGTGGTCGGTGGCTATCATGCCGATGCGATCCAGAGCACGGGTGTCAAGCTGGTGCGCAACGAGCGCCACGCAAGCACCGGCGAACTGGCGTCGCTTGCGTGCGCGGCCGACGGCCTGCATACAGATACCGTGATCGCCTACGGTGACCTGCTCTTTCGCAGCTACTTCCTGCGCGACCTGTTCGAGAGCGAGTGCCGCTTCAGCGTGGTGGTCGACTCGTCGCAGACGCAACCGTCGAATCAGAGCGTACGCGATTTCGCCTACTGCTCCGCGCCTGACGATCGCGCCCTGTTCGGCCAGAAGGTCCTGCTGCGGCATGTGTCGAACAAGGCGCGGGAAGTGGCCGTCACCGGCGGGCAGGCGCCGCAGGGGCGCTGGATCGGCCTGCTGTGCGTGCGCGGCGCCGGGCGTGAGGCCTTGCAGCAGACACTTGCCGGCCTGCGTGCGCGAGCGGATTTCGACACGCTGGACATGCCTGACCTGCTCAACGCCTTGATCGATGCAGGCGAGGAGATCGACGTGAAGTATGTGCACGGCCACTGGCGCAGCGTGAACGACCTGGAGGACTACCAGCGCGCGGGCGAATTCGCGCATGCCCGGATGCCGTTCGCCGAGGGCGCACCCGGCAGCGAGAAACGCCGATGATCGAAGCGGCTCAGTTTATCGAGGCGGCGCTGGCGCGTGGCTTCTCCTGGTATGCGGGGGTGCCGTGCTCCTACCTCACCCCCTTCATCAATTACGTGCTGCAGGATCCATCGTTGCACTACGTCTCGTCGGCGAACGAAGGCGACGCGGTAGCGCTGATCGCAGGCGTGACGCTCGGGGCCAGAGGGGGCCGGCGCGGCATCACGATGATGCAGAACTCCGGCCTTGGCAATGCGGTGAGCCCGCTCACTTCGCTGACCTGGACGTTTCGCCTGCCGCAATTGCTGATCGTGACCTGGCGAGGGCAACCGGGCACCGCGGACGAGCCGCAGCACGCGCTGATGGGCCCGATCACGCCTGCGATGCTCGACACCATGGAGATACCCTGGGAGCTGTTCCCGACCGACGCGGCCGCCATCGGCCCGGCGCTCGATCGCGCGCTGGCGCATATGGACGCGACCGGACGCCCTTACGCGCTGGTCATGCAAAAGGGCAGTGTCGCGCCCTATGCGCTCAAGCCGCAGGATCGACCCGCGCCGCGTGCGCGATGCGCGGTGCGCACGCAATGGCGGGGGGGCGCGCCGGATGCGCTGCCTTCGCGTCGCGATGCCTTGCAGCGCGTGATTGCACATACGCCGGCCGCTTCGACGGTGGTACTGGCATCGACCGGTTTCTGCGGCCGCGAACTGTATGCGCTCGATGACCGGCCAAACCAGCTCTATATGGTGGGCTCGATGGGTTGCGTGGCGCCGTTTGCGCTCGGCCTCGCACTGGTGCGCCCGGACCTGCATGTGGTCGCCATCGACGGCGATGGCGCCGCCCTGATGCGCATGGGCAACTTCGCCACGCTGGGTGCATACGGCCCGTCGAACCTCACGCACGTGCTGCTCGACAACGGCGCACACGACTCGACCGGCGCACAGGCCACGGTGTCGCCCAATGTGTCATTCGCCGGCGTGGCGGCGGCTTGCGGCTATGCCTCGGCGGTCGAAGGCGACCGCCTCGAGCTGCTTGACGATTGGCTTGCGGCGGCTGTGCCTGTCGAGCCGGGTGCACCCGCTCCCGGCTCGCGTTTCGTGCGGCTGATGATACGCGCCGGCACGCCGGATGGCCTGCCCCGGCCCACCATCACCCCCGCGGAAGTGAAGTCACGCCTCGCGCGCCACATCGGCGCTGATCACGGAGAGAACTGATGCTATTGCTCAACCCCGGCCCGGTTACCTTGTCTGAGCGCGTCCGCCGCAGCCTGCTGCAGCCCGACCTATGTCATCGCGAAAGCGAATTCTTCGATTTGCAGGACGAGGCGCGCGCGCGGCTGCTCGACATCTACCGGCTGGACCCCGCCGAGTGGGCTGCGATATTGATGACTGGGTCAGGCACAGCAGCAGTCGAAAGCATGATTGCCGCGCTGGTGCCCGCGGGCGGCAAGCTGCTCATTGTCGAGAACGGCGTGTACGGCGAGCGCATCACGCAGATTGCGAGTCAATACCGCATCGACCATGAGGTGCTCAAGCATGACTGGATGCAGGCGCCCGATCCCGACCGGCTGGCCGCTATGCTCGACGCGGACCGGACCATCGGCCATGTGGCGGTGATCCACCATGAAACGACGACCGGGCGCTTGAACGATCTGCACGCGCTCGACGCCGTTTGCCGCCAGCGAGGCGTTCGCTTGCTGGTCGACGCCGTCAGCAGCTTCGGCGCCGAGGCGATCGACTTCGGCGGCAGCATTGCCGCCGTGGCCGCCACTGCCAACAAGTGCCTGCACGGCGTGCCGGGGGCCGCCTTCGTGATCGCGCGGCGTGACGCGCTGGCCCAGGCCGCAAGCCGGACCTACTACCTGGATCTTGGCCGGCTGGCACGCCTGCAGGATCAGCGCAACACCCCTTTCACCCCGTCCGTGCACGCCTACTACGCCCTGGTGGAAGCGCTGCGCGAGCTCCACGACAGCGGCGGCCAGCCCGCCAGGCACGCGCACTATGCGGCCCTGGCCGAGCAAGTGCGCGCGGGACTTGCGTTGCGTGGCATCGCAAGCGCGTTGCCGGCGGACCAGTCCTCCGTCGTCCTGCGCGCCTACCGTTTGCCGGCAAGCTTGTCGTACACGCAGTTGCACGACGGCTTGAAAGCGCGCGGCTTTGTGATCTATGCAGGGCAGGGGCAGCTGTCGAGCGAACTATTCCGGATCTCCACGATGGGACATATCCAGGCGCACGACATCGAGCGCCTGCTGCGGGGGTTTGCGGCATTGATGACTTGATGCCACTTCGGCTTGCTGCGGTGACCGCACAGTTACCTCGACGGCAGGATTTGGCGATGCCGCGTCAGCGCGACGACTGATGAAGCGTTGAGCTGAGGACTCGATCCACAAACCCGGACGGCGTCAGGCTCTCCGGGTTTCTTGTTGCCTGGGCTCGGCCAGCGATGGCGGCGGGCGCCCCACCCGCCGCGCCCACCAGTACCGGAACGGGTGCTCGGGGTCGGGATAGAGCACAGGCTGGCTGAAGCAGCCGGCGTGCTTCATCAGGAGGTAGGCGGCAAGAATGGCCGCCCAGAATACGAGCAGTTCCACGATCACGGCCACCCTTGTTATCCAGGTGGCCGTTTTCATTATAGGTAGCCGGCGAACAACGGGACCGATGACGCACCCCGTGCATACCCTACCCCCTTAATACACCTCCGGCACGATCATCTCCTTCGGCACCGGCTGCCGCACATAGTCCTCGTGCCGCTCCCGCCCCGGCAACACCACGGTGGGCGCTTCCACTTCCGCATAGGGCACCTGGCTGAGCAGGTGCTGGATGCAGTTCAGCCGCGCGCGCTTCTTGTCGTCGGCCTGCACCACCCACCACGGCGCCTCGGCGATATGGGTGCGCTCGAGCATGATTTCCTTGGCCTTGGTGTAGTCCTCCCAGCGGCGCTGCGACTCCAGGTCCATCGGGCTGAGCTTCCACTGCTTGAGCGGGTCGTGGATGCGGCTGAGAAAGCGCAGGCGCTGTTCGTCGTGGCTGATCGAGAACCAGTACTTGATCACCTGGATGCCGGAGCGCACCAGCATCTTCTCGAACTCGGGCACGGAGCGGAAGAACTCTTCGTACTGGTCGTCGTTGCAGAAGCCCATCACGCGCTCGACGCCGGCGCGGTTGTACCAGCTGCGGTCGAACAGCACGATTTCGCCGGCGGCCGGCAGGTGTGCGGCGTAGCGCTGGAAATACCACTGCGTGCGCTCGCGGTCGTTGGGCGCTGGCAGTGCCGCCACGCGGCATACGCGCGGGTTGAGCCGCTGCGTGATGCGCTTGATCACGCCGCCCTTGCCGGCGGCGTCGCGCCCCTCGAACAGGATCACGATCTTGTGCCCGGTGGCGGCGACCCAGCTCTGCAGCCGCACCAGCTCGCCCTGCAGGCGGAACAGCTCGCGGAAATAGCGCCGGCGGCTGTCCTGCTCGGCCTCGTCGGACAGGTGCACCGGATCGCCGAAGGCCTCGCTGGCTTCGCGATCGTCCAGTTCCAGTTCGATCTCTTCGTCGTAGTAGTCGGCGACTTCATTGTGGATACGCCGCACAAGATCTGCCTCTCCCGGTCTCATCTGCTCTCCCTGTGGATACAACGCGGTCGCGGCAATGCTCGCATGCCAGTGTTGCAGCCGCGTGAAGGCGGGCGGGCCTGCCCCGGCAGGCCCGCCCTGCATGCAGGTTACGCCAGCTACGCCGAGGGGTTGATGTTGTGGTTATGACGGAACAGGTTGTCCGGGTCGTAGCGCCGCTTCACCTCGACCAGCCGGTCATAGTTGAGCCCGTACGCCGCGCCGACGCGGTCGACCTCTTCCTGGGTCAGAAAGTTGACGTAGACGCTGCCCAGTGCATAGGGCGTCGCCGCGCGGAACACTTCGCGTGCCCAGGCGATGCACCGGTCGTCGTCGGCAGGCGAATCCCAGCGCCCGTGCAGGTTCATGATGAACTTGGCGTCGCGGCTGGCATAAGCGGTCGCGTCCGGGGCCACGCGGTTGGTCTGGCCGCCCATCGCGCCGATAAAGACCTCGCACTGCGGGGACGGCAGCTTGCCGATCTGCTCGATCAGCATCGTGATCATGCCGTCGTCCAGGCCGGCAAAGTTATGCGACTTCCAGTAGTTGCGCGCGCCCGGCGTCAGCAATGGATCGAAGGCCTGCTGCCAGGCGGTGAATGGCATCGGGCCGACGTGCTCGCCGTAGGGCGTGCCAAGCTTGCGCAGCGGCTCGACCAGTTGGGGACCCTTGTCGGGCGGGCCGATATAGCAGATCGCCAGCGCCGCGATCGGCTTGCCGTGCGCCTCGGGAGGCAGGAACGGCAGCGGCGGCGCCTGGCGCAGCACCACCCATACGGTCAGCTCGTCCGGCATCGACTCGTACAGCTCGCGGTAGGCGGGGATCACGGCGGCCGCCTGCTCCAGCGGATAGACGATCAGGCCGCCATACACTTCCGGCCCCACCGGGTGCAGGCGGAACTCGAACATGGTCACCACGCCGAAGTTGCCGCCGCCACCGCGCAGCGCCCAGAACAGGTCGGCGTTCTCGTCGGCGCTGGCGCGCAGCAGCTTGCCGTCGGCAGTCACCACCTGCGCCGATACCAGGTTGTCGACCGTGGTGCCGAACTTGCGGCTGAGCCAGCCGAAGCCGCCGCCCAGCGTCAGCCCCGCGACGCCCGTGGTGGAGTTGATGCCCAGCGGCGTGGCCAGGCCGAAGGCCTGCGCTTCATGGTCGAAGTCGCGCAGCGTGGCGCCGGGCTCCACGTAGCCACGCTGCGCCTTGGGATCGACGCGCACGGACTTCATCTGCGACAGGTCGAGCACCATGCCGGCTTCGCAGATCGCCAGTCCGCCGATATTGTGGCCGCCGCCGCGTATCGCCAGCAGCACGCCGTTGTCGCGCGCGAAATTGACGGCGGCGATCACGTCGGCAGTGCCGGCGGCTCGCACGATCAGCGCCGGGTGGCGGTCGATCATCGCATTCCAGATGCTGCGGGCCTCGTCGTAGCCGGGGTCGGCCGGTTGCAGCAACTGCCCCCTCAGGCGGGACTTGAGTCCCTCGACAAGTTCGCTGGATAGCTGGGCCATGATGTGCCTCCCGATGCTGGTTGCGAATATCGGACGGCGCGCGGCGGATGGGGAAGTGATGACCACGAGGACCGATGACTTCACCATTTAAGGCGGGCACCGGATGAATGTAAACGTGTACTGGGTAGTGCGCGCGGCAAGTGCGGTACGGCGATCATGCCGCCATGCCGGCCTATCATGAATCGACGGCGCGCAATCGCAGCGCCTAACGAACAGCGCCATGAACCCTTCGACCTCACCTCCCCTATTCCTTTGCGGCGACGTGATGACCGGCCGCGGCATCGACCAGATCCTCGCGCATCCCAGCCAGCCGCTGCTGCACGAATCGTATGTGCATTCCGCGCTCGACTACGTGCACCTTGCCGAGCGCAAAGCCGGACCGATCGCGCGCCTCGCCGCGCCGGAATACCCGTGGGGCGTGGCGCTGGCGGAACTAGAAAGCCGCGCGGCGCGGCCGCGCATCGTCAATCTCGAAACCGCCATCACCACCAGCGACGACGCCTGGCCGGGCAAGTCGGTGCACTACCGGATGCATCCGGGCAATATCGCTTGCCTGCAGGCGGCGGGCATCGACTGCGCGGTACTGGCCAACAACCATGTGCTCGACTGGGGACGCGCAGGGCTGGACGATACGCTGGCAGCACTGGACGGGGCGCACATCGAGCATGCCGGCGCCGGCCCCGACGAGGCCTCCGCCGCACGTGCCGCGCTGTTGCCGCTGCCGGGCGGCGGCCGCGTGGTGGTGCTTGGCTTTGCGATGGAGAACGCCGGCACGCCGGCGGCGTGGCGCGCCAGTGCCGGGCATTCGGGCGTGAACCTGCTCGATGACTGGTCCGATGCTTCGCTTGAACGCATCGCGGCACAAGTGCGCGGCATCAGGCGGGCGGGCGACGTGGTAGTGATTTCAATCCACTGGGGACCGAACTGGGGCTACCGCATCGACCCGGCGCAACGCGCCTTCGCACGCGGCCTGGTGGGGCGCGCCGGCGCGGATATCGTCCACGGCCATTCCTCGCACCATCCGCTCGGCATCGAGCTGCATGCGGGCAAGCCGATCCTCTACGGCTGCGGCGACTTCATCAACGACTACGAAGGCATCGGCGGCTACGACGAGTACCGGCCCGACCTGGCGCTGATGGCCTTCGTCAGCTTCGATCGCGGCGGCCGCGCCGACCTGCGGCTGGTGCCGCTGCGCCGCAGCCATTTCCGGCTGCAATATGCGCGCGAAGTGGATATCGCGTGGCTGCTGGCGATGCTCGCGGACGAAGGGCGCGCGCTTGGCACAAGTTGCGAGCGCAGTGGCGTGCACGAGTTGCGCGTGTTCGCGGCGTGAGGCCTGCGCCAATGAAAAGCCCGCCGGCGAGGCGGGCTGACAACGTGTGGCCCCGCGCGCGAGGCCGTTTTCTAATGCCGGTGAATCATGTGATCGAACCAGGTCTTCACCGACTGCTCTTGTTGCTGCAGCAGCGTCGGGTTCTTTTCGCGCAGGACCCAGATGACGATCGCCGCACAGGCAACCAGGGCGATCAACACCAGCGCAGTGATCATTGTGGCAGCCATAGCAACCTCCTGTCGGTAGTGTGGTTGCACCTTCAGTGTAGGTCGGCTGGCAGGCGGTTGCAGGGACGCAGAAAGCAGGAAGGCCAGCCGTGCTGGCTGGCCTTCCGGTTATTCAAGTGCCACGTGTGTCGGTTCTGTGTAACGCTTCCACAGTTTGCTGATTCCGCTTCTGCATTCACTGCCCGACGCTAGCTCTTCTCGCCCATCCTGCGGCACCCCAGGACATAACTGCAGCATAGTACAAATCTCCGGGGAGGGAAGCGTCCAGAAGGCTTGCTATGCGGCGCCGGCTCAGGTCACCGCGATGCGGTCGTCGACGAGCCGGATCTGCCCGCCAGGCTTGTCTTCCATCACTTTGAGCACACGGCTGCCTACCTGCAGCGTAACGCCGCCGTGGATGCGGTGCGCGGCGTCGATCACGGCGTCGGCGGCGGGCTGCATCTGCTGGCCGAGTTCGGTCAGCCGCCCCTCCAGCTCGAACAGGTCGCGCGAGAGCTTGAACAGCGTCGCGCGCGCCTTCTCGCGCAGGTCGCCGACGGCTTTGTCCGGGTGCTGGGCGAAGAACGCCACCAGTTGCCTGACCTTGTTCTGCTCTTCCAGCAGCCGGCGGCGATCGCCTTCCAGCGCGGCGCGCTGCGCGTCGGCGTAGGGGTTCAGGCCGACCTGCACGCTGGTGGCGGTGCCGGCCGGGGCGCCCAGCACCGCGGCGCGCACGGCCAGCATGGCGCGGCTGCGGCCGCCGCTGATGCTGCCCTGCACGCCGGGGCCGCCCACCACGATGCGCTCGCCCGCGGCAACATCGCTCTGGCGGATGCCGCTGTCGACAGTGACCTCGGTACCGGCCTCGACCACGGCGTTCTCGATAAAGCGCGCCTTCACCGCGCCCTTGCAGCGCACGCTGGCGCGGCTGATACCGCCTTCGGTGTGTCTGGACTTGGCCTTGCCGATAATGCCGCCCTTGACCACGACGTTGCCGCCCGCCTCGACGTTGGCGGCCTCGATGGTGCCTTCGACCACCACGTCGCCGCTCACGCTTACCGACATGCCGGTACGGATATCGCCCGACACGCGCAGCGTGCCGTCGAACGCGACATTGCCGGAATGCAGGTCGACCGACTCCACCTGCACCACCGGGCTGACCGAGATGCCATAGACGCCGACCACAGGGGATCCTGCGATCACCGCGACCAGCAGGTTGGCATCGTCGGGATCGGCGGCCGCGCCGGTGAGGCCTTCTGCGAAGGGTGGATCCTCCACAGGATCTGCCGCGATGGGCTTGCCGAACACGTCCACGCCGTCGTTGCCGGGCACGGCCGGGATGCGGCGCATCAGCGGCGTGCCGGGGCTGAGCAGCAGCAGGTTGCCCAGGTCGCGCAGGTCGACCTTGGTGGCTTCGTCGTCGGCCTGCGCCGGCTTGCGCGGCTCAAGCAGGTTGACGAAGCGCGCCGGCTCGCCCTGGCGGGGTGCCACGCCGGCGGCGATGGTGCGCAGCTCGCAGGTGCCTTCGGCCAGTGCGGCATCCAATGCAAGGCTCTGGATCGGCGCCACCACGCCAAGGTCCGCCACGGCACGGCGGATGTCCTCCGCGGTGACCGGCCTTCCGCCTTCGGGCGGCATCAGCGTCAGCCGCACGGCCAGGCCGTCGCCGGTGATATCGAGTTCAAAAGCGCCGTCGATCAGCGCGCCGATGGTGGCGTCGATCTCATGCTCGGCGCGCTGGCATTGCGCCAGGAACTGCGCCACCGCGCGCGCTTCCAGCCGCGCGCCGGCCCAGCCCAGGCTGGCCAGGCATTGCTTGAGGCTGTCGTGATCCGGCGGTAACCTGCCGGGCTCCGGCGTGTAGCGCGCATGCACCTGCTCGCCTGGCTCCGTGAGCTCCAGGCGCAAACCTGACTCGTGAATCATGAGTCCCCCGACTGTTCTTGTGGAGAGGCAGCCCGCCACGGGCTGTTCCACATGGCAGTACCGCACTGCGGGACGGCCGGCCATGGCGCCGGCGCTCCGCTTGTTATCGATCTATGACCAACGGCAGAAGGGTCGCCAAACTTGAGCGCACAACATACCCTGCCGAGGTGGGGTCTGCGCCACCTGCGCCACCTGGGCCACCTGCGCCGGCGGGGGCCCGGCGGGACTTTTGGGTAAACTGTCGGCATTCCAGGGCGCGCCGCGCCCTGCCAGCCTGTGCAGTCCCCCATGTCCAATACCCACGAAATCCGCCCCGGCCAGTCCATCGAGCTGCTCAAGGAACTCCATATCCTGACGCGCGACGGCAAGATGAACCAGGACAGCCGGCGCAAGCTCAAGCAGGTCTACCACCTGTTCCAGTTCATCGAACCGCTGCTGCAGGAGGTCAAGCAAGACCGCGGCCGCGTCACGCTGGCCGACCATGGCGCCGGCAAGTCCTACCTCGGCTTTATCCTGTATGACCTGTTTTTCAAGACGCTGCAGGACGACTCCCACATCTACGGCATCGAGACCCGCGAAGAGCTGGTGAAGACCTCGCAGGCGCTGGCCGCGCGGCTGGGTTTTCCGGGGATGTCGTTCCTGAACCTGTCGGTGGCGGATTCGATCACCTCGCCGGAGCTGCCGCCGAAGGTGGACGTGGTTACCGCGCTGCACGCGTGCAATACCGCGACCGACGACGCGATCCGCTTCGCGCTGGCCAAGCAGGCGCGGCATATCGTGCTGGTGCCGTGCTGCCAGGCGGAAGTCGCAAGCGTGCTGCGCAAGCACAAGGGCAAGCTGCTGGCCGGCAACCCGCTGACCGAGATCTGGCGCCATCCGCTGCATACGCGCGAGTTCGGCAGCCAGGTGACCAACGTGCTGCGCTGCCTGCAGCTCGAGGCGCACGGCTACCAGGTCAGCGTGACCGAGCTGGTGGGCTGGGAACACTCGATGAAGAACGAGCTGATCATCGCGCAATACAAGGACCTGCCGCGCCGGCGCCCGGCCGAGCGGCTCGAGGACGTGCTGGAACAACTCGGGCTGGAGGAGATGCGCGAGCGCTTCTTCACCACACCGGCGTAATCAGCCTTTCCGCGGCTCGTCCTCGCCCGCCATCCAGCGCTGCCAGCCGGCATGGCCGAGGCGGCGCATGGTGGCCTGGTTGCGCGCGTAGATATCCGCCGCATCCGGGAACGCCGCCACCGCGCGCGCGATGCTGTCTTCGCGCAGCAGGTGCAGAATCGGATACGGGGCGCGGTTGGTGTAGTTCTCGATATCGTCCGGCTCGGTGCCCGCGAACTGGTAGTGCGGATGGAAGCTGGCGATCTGCAGCGTGCCTTCCAGGCCGAGGCTGCCGAGCAGGCGCTCGGCGAAATACAGCAGGTCGTTGAAGTCGAGGAAGTCCGCCACCGCATCCGGCAGGATCAGCAGCGTCGTGTCGATCTGCGCAGGGTCGGCTGCCTCCAGCAGGCGCAGTTCGCGTTCCAGGTCGTCCATCACATCCGGCGCTTCCGTGGCCGTGCTGACCACGTAGCGGACCTGTTCCTTCACATACACGCTTTTGGCGAACGGGCACAGATTGAGCCCGATCACGGCGCGCTCCAGCCAGTGGCGGGTGGCGGCAATGACGGTGTCTGCGGAGGTGGCGGCGGAAGACATGATGGCAATACTCGGGGAAACCGTCATTCTAGCGCTGCCGCAGGCTCTATAATCCGCGGCGGAAACACCCTCGCCGTCCCTTGAGCTTCCCCATGCCCTCTTCCCTCAACCCTTCCCTGCACAGCACCAGTACCGACGTTGCCATCATCGGCGGCGGCCCGGCCGGGCTGATGGCCGCCGAAGTGCTGGCGGCACAGGGTGTCAGCGTGGCCTTGTATGACGCGATGCCGTCGGTCGGGCGCAAGTTCCTGATGGCCGGCAAGGGCGGTATGAACCTGACGCATGCGGAGCCGGAGCCGGCCTTCCTGGGCCGCTATGGCACCCGCGCGGCACAGATCGCGCCGATGCTAGCGGGCTTCGGCCCGCAGGCCCTGCGCGAGTGGGTGCATGGGCTTGGCATCGACACCTTTGTCGGCAGTTCGGGCCGCGTCTTCCCGACCGACATGAAGGCCGCGCCGATGCTGCGCGCCTGGCTGCACCGGCTGCGTGAATCCGGCGTGCAGTTCCATATGCGCCATCGCTGGCTGGGTTGGGAGGACGGCGCGCAGCACACCCTGCGCTTCGCTACGCCGCACGGCGAAGTGTCCGTGCAGGCTCGCGCCGTGGTGCTGGCGCTGGGCGGCGCAAGCTGGGCGCGGCTGGGATCGGATGGCGCGTGGGTGCCGCGACTGGCGGAGCGCGGTGTCGAGATTGCGCCATTGCGGCCGGCCAACTGCGGTTTCGATGTGGCGTGGAGCGAAGGCTTTGCCTCGCGCTTCGCGGGCACGCCGGTCAAGCCGGTGGCCATCGCCCTCACGGATCCCGACGGCCATCCGCACTACCGGCAGGGCGAGTTCGTGATCAGCGCGAACGGCATCGAAGGCAGCCTGGTCTATGCGCTGTCGGCACCGATCCGTGACCGCCTCGAAGCCGAAGGCAACGTGGTCATCCACCTGGACCTGCTGCCTTCGCACAACGCCGAACAGGTCAGCACCGAGGCCAACCACCCACGCGGCTCGCGTTCGCTGTCGAGCCACCTGCAAAGCCGGCTCGGTATCACGGGCGTGAAGGCAGCGCTGCTGCGCGAATGCCTGCTGAAGGACGCGATGTACGACCCCGGCACGCTGGCCATCTCGCTCAAGGCGCTGCCGCTGCGGCTGCTGCGCGCGCGGCCAATCGATGAAGTGATCAGCAGCGCCGGCGGCGTGCGTTTCGAAGCGATGGATGAACGGCTGATGCTGCGCGCAATGCCCGGCGTGTTCTGCGCGGGCGAGATGCTCGACTGGGAAGCGCCCACCGGCGGCTACCTGCTGACGGCATGCTTCGCCAGCGGGCGCACCGCGGCGCTGGGCGCCGCGGCGTACCTGCAGCAGGCTTAGGCGGCGGCCTTGCCGCCGACGAGGCTCAGCGCCACCGCCTCGGCCACTTCGATGCCGTCGATCGCGGCCGAGTAGATGCCGCCGGCATAGCCCGCACCTTCGCCCGCCGGGTACAGGCCCTTCACATTGATGCTCTGGTAGTCGTCGTTGTTGCGGCGGATGCGCAGCGGCGACGAAGTGCGCGTCTCCACGCCGGTCAGCACCGCATCGTGCAGCGCAAAGCCGGGCAGCTTCTTGTCGATCTCGGGAATGCCTTCGCGAATCGCTTCGATCACGTAATCCGGCAACGAAGTGCTCAGGTCGGTCGGCGTCACGCCAGGCTTGTACGAGGGCTCGACCGAGCCCAGCGAGGTCGACGGCCGGCCGGCAATGAAATCGCCCACCAGTTGGCCAGGCGCGCAGTAGTTGCTGCCACCCAGTTCGAACGCGCGTTCTTCCCACTTGCGCTGGAACTCGATGCCAGCCAGCGGGCCGCCGGGATAGTCCTCCGGCGTGATGCCCACCACGATGCCCGCGTTGGCATTGCGCTCGGCGCGCTTGTACTGGCTCATACCGTTGGTGACCACGCGGCCCGGCTCGGATGCTGCCGCCACCACCGTGCCGCCCGGACACATGCAGAAGCTGTAGACCGAACGCCCGTTGCTGCAGTGATGCACCACCTTGTAGTCGGCCGCGCCCAGCAGCTTGTTGCCGGCGAACTTGCCGAAGCGGCTGCGGTTGATCAGCCCCTGCGGATGCTCGATGCGGAAACCCAGCGAGAACGGCTTGGCCTCCATGAACACGCCGCGCTCGTGCAGCATCTCGAAGGTATCGCGCGCGCTGTGGCCGACCGCCAGGATGACGTGGTCGGCTTCCAGGTATTCGCCGTTGGACAGCTTCAGGCCGCGTACCTGGCCGTCGTCGATCTCGAAATCGTCGACGCGCGTCTCGAAGCGGATCTCGCCGCCCAGTTCGATGATTTCGGCGCGCATCTTCTCGACCATGCTCACCAGGCGGAAGGTACCGATGTGCGGGCGCGCCTTGTACAGGATGTCCTCCGGCGCGCCGGCACGCACAAACTCGTTCAGCACCTTGCGGCCATAGTGCCTGGGGTCCTTGATCTGGCTGTACAGCTTGCCGTCCGAGAACGTGCCCGCGCCGCCTTCGCCGAACTGCACGTTCGACTCCGGGTTGAGCACGCTCTTGCGCCACAGGCCGAAGGTGTCCTTGGTGCGCTCGCGCACTTCCTTGCCGCGCTCCAGGATGATCGGGCGGAAGCCCGACTGCGCCAGGATCAGGCCGGCCAGCAGGCCGCACGGGCCCATGCCGATCACCACCGGGCGCGGATGCGAGCTGCTGGCCTGCGCGCGCGCGACGAAGTGGTACTCCATGTCGGGCGTCACGCTCCAGTTCGGCTTGCCGGCCATGCGCTTGATCGCCGCGGCCTCGTCACTGACTTCGATATCGATGATGTAGGTCAGCTTGATATCCGAGCGCTTGCGCGCATCGTGGGCACGGCGGAACACGGTATAGCCGATC
This sequence comes from Ralstonia pickettii DTP0602, assembly GCA_000471925.1. Lineage (NCBI taxonomy): Bacteria > Pseudomonadati > Pseudomonadota > Betaproteobacteria > Burkholderiales > Burkholderiaceae > Ralstonia > Ralstonia pickettii. The sequence goes on along the minus strand of CP006667.1, from coordinate 957,979 downwards.
AGGCCGTCTCCCTTGACGCCGATCTGCGCCGCGCTGGCGCGCACGGCGGCGTCCAGGTCGCTTTCGGTATGGTCGAGCGGGAGTTTGACTTCACTTAGACGTAGCATGGGGAACCCGAGAACTGCGGCCGGGGGGTTGGGCACACAAACGTGCCAGGCCGGCCGGAGCGCAATTTTATAGTTTTTCGGGCGCGAGGTCGGCAATCCGGCGGGATGCAGGCTTGCGGACCGAGCCGCCGGGGCGCGCAGGCCGCATGAGCAAGGCCTTCACGAGTGCCAGCAAACCCGGCGGTTGCGCGATCGCCAGCGCGCCCGGGCGCCGCGCCGCAACCTCCAGCCAGCCGCGTGCGGGCACGACCAGCGTGTCGCCGGCGCGCAGCCGCTGGCGCGGCATATGGCAGGTATCGGCCAGCCATTGCGGCGGCCCGACGATTTCCAGTTCGCCCGCACTGGCATGCAGCACGGCGCCCGCCGCCACGCGGATGCGCAGGCTCTGACCGGCCGCGAGCCGCACGGAGGGTGATGCGGAGGAAGTGTCTTCAGGATCGCTTTGCATGACGTGACTCCGGTAACAGGCACAGGACTCCAGCCTATCGACCGGCACCCGCCCGCGGCAGGCACACCCCGGAACCGCACGGACCAGAACAGCAAAGCGAATTCCGCCCTGTTACGATACAGCCGCCCCGCTTCTGTATCTGTACCGATGCGGCCAACCACGCCACGATGCCGCCATGGATTCCGCCCCGCTCTACCGCCAGGTTGCCGGCCACTATCGCCGCGCCATCGAATCCGGCACGCTCACCGCCGGCGACCGCATGCCGTCCGTGCGCGCGCTGATGGCGCTGCATAGCGTCAGCCTGTCCACCGCGCTGCAGGCCTGCCGGCAACTTGAGAGCGACGGCTTGCTGGAAGCGCGGCCGCGCTCGGGCTATTTCGTCGCGGCGCCGCAGCGTTCGCCGCTGGCGGCGCTGGCCGAGCCGGCGGCGGCCTTGCCCGATCCGGCGCAGTACGTCGGCATCCACCAGCGCATTTCCGGATTGCTGGCGCGCGGCCAGCACCAGCATGTGCACACCAACCTCGGCGGCGCCTATTGCGCGCCGTCGCTGTATCCGACCGAAGCGCTGCGCAGCGCCGCGGCCCGTGCGCTGCGCCGCCATCCGATGCTGTTCGGCGAAGCGGTCGAGCCCGACGGCTACCACCCGCTGCGCGCCGCGCTGGCGCGCCAGGCGCTGCGCTCGCGCGTGCAGCTGGCGCCGGAAGAGATCGTCATCACAAACGGCTGCACCGAGGCGCTCAACCTGGCGCTGCGCGCGGTAGCCGGTCCCGGTGACGTAATCGCGGTGGAGTCCCCGACCTACTACGGCCTGCTGCAGATCCTGGAAAGCCTGGGCATGCGCGCGCTGGAAATCCCTTGCAGCCCGCAGACCGGCATCTCGCTCGAGGCGCTGGAGCTGGCCGCGCAGCACTACGACAACATCCGTGCGGTGGCGGTGGTGCCCAACCTGCAGAACCCGCTCGGCTGCATCATGCCGGATGCGAACAAGGCGCGGCTGGTGCAGTGGTGCGAGGCGCGCGGCATCGCGCTGATCGAGGACGACTGCTTCTCGGCCACCGCCGACGGCGACACCCCGCCGGCCGCGGCCAAGGCATGGGACGAAAGCGGCAACGTGATCCACTGCGCCTCGCTGCACAAGGTGCTGGCGCCGGGCATGCGGCTGGGCTGGATTGCCGCGGGCAAGTGGCAGGCGCGCGTGGAGATGCTGAAGTTCGGGCTGTCGCGGCCCAACGAGATGCTGTCGCAGATGGCGGCGGCGGACTTCCTGGCCTCCGGCGCGCATGACCGCCACCTGCGCCGGCTGCGCACGCGGCTGCAGGCGCAGCGCGAATGGTTCGCGCAGGCGGTGGCGGCGAGCTTTCCGGCCGGCACGCGGCTGGGCGCGCCGCGCGGCGGCATGCACCTGTGGGTGGAGATGCCCGCGCAGGTCTCGTCCGAAGCGGTGTTCGACGAGGCCCTGGCGGCCGGCATCCGCGTGATGCCGGGCGTGATGTTCTCCAATGCCGGACGCTTCGACCACTGCCTGCGCATCAACTGCGGCACGCCACGCTCGACGCAGATCGAACGCGCGCTGGGAACGCTGGCCTCGGTGGTGCAGCGGCTGGCCGGCTAGCGGCGCCGTCTATTTGCAACATCACTCCCTTTTTACGCCTTGCTCGCCTATCCTAGTGCGCTGTTGCGCAGGAGGGGTGGCCCGGCTGGTTCCCGGGCATCGGCAAAGACCGCCGCGCAGCACGGGAAAAAATAAAAAGGAGAATGGCCTTGAGCAGTGCATCCGCGGCGTCGCCCGCCGGCAATACCGGCAACCTTGGCGATCACCCAGACGACTACCCGACCCTGTTCCAGCTCGCACCGGTATCGCTGTGGCTGGAAGACTTCAGCGCCGTGCGCCGGCACTTCGAGCGGTTGCGCAGCGAAGGCGTTACCGACCTGCGCGCGTGGCTGCGCGCCGACCCGCAGCAGGTGGCGCGGTGCTCTGCGCTGATCCGCGTGATCGCCGTCAACCAGCGCACGCTCGACCTGTTCCGCGCGGCCGATCTCGACGACCTGGTGGCCAACCTCGACACCGTGTTCCGCGACGACATGTTCGACCAGCACGTGGAAGAACTCGGCCAGCTGTGGGATGGCGGCAAGCGCTTTGCCAGCCAGACCGTCAACTACACGCTCGACGGCGAGCGGCTCGATATCCGGCTGGAGGCCACGGTGATGCCTGGCCATGAAGACACCTGGGAACGCGTGCTGCTGTCGGTCGAGGACATCACCGCGCGCGTGCGCACCGAGCGCGAACTGCGCCACAGCGAGCAATATGCGCTCGGAGTGTTCGAGCATTCACCGGTGTCGTTGTGGGTGGAGGACTTCAGCGCGGTCAAGATGTTGCTGGATGAGGTGCGCGCCGCCGGCATCACCGACTTCCGCACCTTCCTCAACGTGCATCCGGATTTTGTCTCGCGCTGCATGCAGGAGATCCGCGTGCTCGACGTCAACCAGCAGACGCTGCTGATGTTCGGCGCGGAATCGAAGCAGATCCTGCTGTCGCGGCTGGGCGACGTGTTCCGCGACGACATGCGCATCCACTTTGCCGAGCAGCTGATCGACCTCTGGCATGAAAAGCTGTGGCAGCAGCGCGAGGTCATCAACTACGCGCTGGACGGCCGCGCGGTGGATGTCTTCATGCAATGGTCGGTGTTTCCGGGGCGCGAAGCGGACTGGGACCAGGTGCTGGTGTCGCTGACCGACATCACCGCGCGCAAGAAGGCCGAGGCCTATGTTGAGTTCCTGGGCAAGCACGACGTGCTGACCAAGCTCTACAACCGCGCCTACTACGAAGACGAACTGGCACGGCTGGGCCGCAAGGGCCCTTGGCCGGTCAGCGTGGTGGCGGTGGACCTGAACGGGCTGAAGGTGGTCAACGACCAGTTCGGCCACGCCGACGGCGACGGACTGCTGCGCCGCACCGGTGAGGTGCTGAAGAAGGCCGTGGGCGAGCAGGCCTGCGTGGCCCGCATCGGTGGTGACGAGTTCATGATCCTGCTGCCGGGGCGCGACGAGCGCGGCGCCGCCACCGTGGTCGAACAGATCGACAAGGTGGTGGAACTGAACAACCAGTTCTATCCGGGCGCGCGGCTGAGCTTCTCCATCGGCCACGCCACCTGCGTGCAGGGCGACCGCCTCAGCGACGCCGTCAAGCTGGCGGACAGCCGCATGTACGACGCCAAGCGCGCCTACTACGAGACGCCGGGCAACGAGCGGCAGCGCGACTGAGGGACTGGCCGGGCGTGTTTCAGCCCGGCGAGCATTCGCCGCGCATCAGCGCCCACTCCTCGCACTGCTTGCCGGACGGAAAAGTGCAGATGCCAGTCTGGCCGCCGGGCGTCGACACGATCTGCAGCTTGCCGCCGCGTTGCGTGCAATTGACCGAGGCGGGGTTCGCCATGCCGATGGCGGCGCCGGTGTCTGCCGGGCGTTCTGCAGGCGTGGTGGCGCAGCCAGTCGCGCAAATGGCGCCGGCCACCCACAGTGCGGTACGAACGCACATCGCGATCTCCGTGTCGAGGTGAAGGAGAGGCGGCGGACCGCCCAAAGCAAAGAGCCGGCAAGCCGGCTCTCTTGCGTATTACAGGTAGACGATCAACGCCACGCCCACCACGATCAGCCCGAACTTGGCCACGTAGTAGGCCTTGCGGTTCCAGGCCTTGAAGCGCCGCCGGTATTGCCCGCCCAGCCAGACGAAGCGGAACAGCCGGTTGATCATGCCGGTCTGGTCATGCTCGTCGTTAGGCGAGCTGGCCGCGGTCATGACCTTGCGGCCCATCCAGTGGTTGAACTTTGTCGCCCAGCCATAGCGCATCGGACGCTCGATATCGCAAAACAGGATCAGCCGGTTGGCGTCGCTGCGGTTCTCGGCCCAGTGCAGGTAGGTTTCGTCGAACACCACGCCTTCGCCGTCGCGCCAGCTGTGGCGCTCGCCGTCGACCTCGATATAGCAACGGTCGTCGTTGGGCGTGGCCAGGCCCAGGTGGTAGCGCAGCGAACCGGCGAACGGGTCGCGGTGCGGGTTGAGCTTGCCGCCCGGCGGCAGCTCGGCGAACATCGCGGCCTTCACGGTCGGCAGTTCGCGCAGCAGCGCAACCGTCTTGGGGCACAGCACTTCGGCCGACGGGTGCTGGGCTTCGTACCACTTCAGATAGAAGCGCTTCCAGCCGTACTTGAAGAAGGAATTGAAGCCGGCATCGTCGTTCTTTTCCGCGGCCTTGATCTTGCGCATCGCGGCCAGCGCCAGGCCTTCGTCGCGGATTTCAGGCCAGGCGGCGCGCAGCTTTTCCAGGTCGGGGAATTTTTCGACCGGAATATACGGGGTGCGCGGCACGCCCGAGAACGCGTACATAAAGCAGTTGATCGGCGCGACCAGCGCCGAATGGTCCAGCAGCTGGCGCCAGATGCGCAGGCGCACCTTGCCGCGGAAGTGCACATACAGGATGGCACCGAGGTAGCCCGCGACGATTATCCACTTGATCACCGAAATCCTCCTGGTCAACCGTCACCGCCGCAACACAAGCGCTGCGGGCAGGCTGGGTGAAAACCGGTATTTTAGCGAAACGGCAGGCGCACCGCAGCTTGAGCCGGATGCGGCACATGGCCCCGGCCGCGGCCGGGTGCCCAGCAGGTGCGTTCAGGACTCGCCGCGTGACTGGCGGGCGATGCGCTCGATCAGCGCCTGCGCGTCGTCGGGCAGGCCCTGCAACGTCAGCAGGCGCGCATTGAGCACCAGGTTTTCCAGCACCAGCTTGGCGGTGGAGGCCCACATCGTGGCCAGCAGCGCCTCCGTTGGCAGGCCGGACGCTTCCATCTCGACCGAGCGCTCGGCGATCAGCCGGCATGCCAGACGGCGCAGCGCGCCGTCGTCGAACGGCAGGTCGGCGTAGTCGATCGGGTCTTCCTTCTCTACTTCCACCATCAGTTGCAGCAGGGTGTCTTCTGTCATGGGGCAGACTCCTGGCAAGGCAAAATTACCAAACTACACGCGGAAATCCGCAGCCATGTCGGCATCGGTGCGCGCCTCCAGGCGGCCCGAACGGCACGCGGCCACGAATTGATCGTAGTCTCGCTCGACCTGGTCGGCATAGCCGTTGGCATAGCCTACCATCGCGTCGGCCATGCGGTCGCTGCGGCCCAGGTAGCCGCTGATCTCGGCGCCGAGGCCACTGGCCTTGGCGTGCGCCCGCGCCAGCACCCAGCCGCACAGCGCCGCGTACCTCGGCGTCCATCAGCTCGATCTGGCGATCATGCGGCCGTAGCGCAGCGGCACCAGCCGCGGCACCCGGGCTTTCGCTGCTGGTCTCCAGCAGCGCCACGGGGTCGCGGTCGACGTTGCCGATGGTGTCATGCGCGCCACGCGGCACCTGCTGGCGCAGGGCCTTGCCACGCTCACAGCGTGCCTCGACCTTGTCCGTGGATGCGGGCGCCCCTTCCGCTTGCCGTATCGCCACAATGCCTCCCCTGCCGGCGCCGCCGGCGGTTGCCCTTTGTGCAGCATCTGCAACGAAGCTAATGCAGCGCGCCGCGGCTTGTCAATCGACAGGCCGCGGCGAGAGCGAGGCGGGACGCTTACAGTGCCGGCGGCTGGCGGCGGAAGCCCACGCCGAAGCGGTTCCAGGCGTTGATGGCCGAGATCAGCAGCGTCAGGTCGGCCATTTCCTTTTCCGAGAACTGCTCGCGCAGCGCGTTGTAGTCCGCGTCCGGCGCCTGGCTTTGCGGCAGCAGTGTCAGTGCCTCGGTCCAGGCCAGCGCGGCGCGCTCGCGCGGGGTGAACCAGCTCACCTCGCGCCAGGCGGGCAGCAGGTTCAGGCGGCGCTCGCTTTCGCCATGCTTGCGGGCGTCGGCCACGTGCATGTCCAGGCAGAAGGCGCAGCCGTTGATCTGCGAGGCGCGGATCTTCACCAGTTCCTTCAGGCTGGATTCCAGCGAGCAGCGCGCCAGGTAGACCTCCAGTCCGATCATCGCCTTGTAGGCGTCCGGGGCCACGTCCTGCCAGTTCATCCGTTCTTCCATGGTGGTTCTCCAGTTCGTCAGGGTTGGATCCTTGCAGGCACCTGGCGCGTTCTGCCGGTGCCCGTTGGAATGAAAGATAGGCCTCCAGATTGGCGCCGTACACGGCCAATTTACGGCAGACTTGGTAGACCAGTTTCCCCCGCCCCGGACCGCCATGGAACTGCACCTCGCCCTGGACCAGGCCAGCGACCTGACCGCGCAGATCGTCCACCAGATCCGCGACGCGATCCAGGCCGGTCGCCTGGAAGCCGGAGCGCGCATGCCGCCCACGCGCCTGCTCTGCACCCAACTGGGCGTGGCGCGCAAGACCGTGACCACCGCCTATGAGCGCCTGGTCGCCGAAGGCTGGCTGCATGCCCGCGTCGGTGACGGCACCTATGTGGCCGAAGGGCTGGCCCGGCCGCCCGTGCTCTTGGCGGCGGCGCCGGTGCTGCCGCCCGCGGTGCAGCGCTGGATGGCGGTGGAAACGCCCTTTCTCGGCCCGGCGGGCGCGGCGCGCTATGCCTTCCAGCCCGGCCAATCCGATACCGCGCGCTTTCCGCACGAGGCGTGGTCGCGCTGCGTACGCGCGGCACTGGCCGCCGAGCGGCAACGTCCGGCCGGCCCGGCCGATCCCGCCGGCGAGATGGCGTTGCGGCAGGCCATCGCCCGCCATATCGCCTTCACCCGCGGAGTGCAGAGCGCACCCACCGATATCCTGGTCAGCGGTGGCTCGCAGCAGGGCATCGACCTGATGGCCAGGCTGGTGCTCGGACCGGGCGCGGTGGTGGCGATCGAAGATCCGGGTTATCCGATGGCGCGTGCGCTGTTCCAGGGAATGGGCGCACGCGTGGTGCCGGTGCCGGTCGACGGCGAAGGGCTGGTGGTGGCGGCGCTGCCGAACGACGCCACGCTGGTCTACGTCACGCCCTCGCACCAGTCGCCGCTGGGCGTGCCGATGAGCCTGGCGCGGCGGCAGGCGCTGCTGGACTGGGCCGCGCGCTGTCATGCGGTGATCCTGGAAGACGACTACGACAGCGAATTCCGCTACGGCGGGCAGGCGCTCGACGCGCTGCAGACGCTGGACCGGCACGGCTGCGTGGTCTACCTCGGCACCTTCTCGAAAACGCTGGTGGCCAATCTGCGCGGCGGCTACATGGTGGTACCGCCGTGGTTGATGCCGGCGGCGCGCAAGGTCAAGCACCTGATGGACTGGTACACGCCGACGCTGATCCAGCAGGCGCTGGCGCGCTTCCTGGCCGAGGGACACCTGCTGCGCCATATCCGGCGCTCGCATGTGCGCCACACGCAGCGGCGCGCGCGCTTGCTGGCGCGACTGCATGGCGACCTGTCGCCGTGGCTGGAGCCGCTGCCGGCGATCGCTGGCTTCCACCTGGCGGCGCGGCTGCGCGTGCCGGTGGCGACCGAAACGCTGGTGTCGATGGCGCGGCTGGCTGACCTGGAGCTCGCCACGCTCGACCCGTTCTATGCACAGCAGCCCGCCACCTGCGCAGGCCTGTTGCTGGGCTTCGGCGCGATCGATCTGCTCGCTATCGACCCCGCACTGGACCGGCTGGCAATGGTACTCTCTGCGCTGGCACCGTTACCGCCACATGCCGCGTGATGCACGCGGCACGGAAATCGCACCAGGTGATGCATGCCGCGCTCGCGACATGCCGGTGACATAGCGCCGCAGTCATACTAGTGACCGCAAATATGCCGTGAACAAATCGGACGAGCGCCAGTCTTACTCGCTCATTCGCATTTCCACACACCACCAGAGTAGCGTTCATGACCAAGCGTTTGTTGTCCGCCATGCGTCAGTACGCATGGTTTGCAGGGGTGAAGCATCATGTCGTGCAGGGCGTCGAAGCCCTGGCGGAACTGCTCAAGTCCCCTTCCGCCGCGGCGCGCGCCGTCGCGGCCATCGTTGCCGAAACCGAGCACGGCGTACAGGTCTGGGTCTCGTACTTCGGCAAGCCGCTGGACCCGCACACCAACTACGTGCTGTGGCCGAACCGCGCGCTGCGCCCGGCGCGGCGGCGCATCCAGCCCTCTCCCATCGAACAGTTGCAGATGCGACGACGGCGCGACGACTAGCCGCGCCACGCTTTGCCGCATCGCTGCAGCGCCCCGCCGAAGCACGGCGCCGGGCGCTGGTGGCGCTCACGCGTCGGCCAAGCGCCGCAGCAGGTTGCGATAGACGCCGGTCAGCCCGATGACCGCTTCGTGCACCTGGCCGAGTGTCTGCGACACCTGCCTTTGCAGGCGGCGGCTCCACTACAATGGTTTTGCTGTTCCCGTCCCCGACAAGGAGAAGACATGTCCGAACCGCTACATGACGAAGCGTTGGTCAATCTCTACCTGGAACGTATTTCGGCCCTTTCGGTGAGCGCCTTCGATGGTGCCGATGTCAGCGGCGAACTCGATACGGTGATGCGCGAGGCGGTAACGAAATGCCAGGCCGCCGGCGGTCCGCAGGCGCAGGGAACGCTGACCGTGCTGGCCTCGCGGCTGCGTGAACGCGCGCAGGCCGCCGACCGCGAAGACCAGCCGCTGGTGCGCGATACGTTCACGCGCGCGGCGGAACTGGTGCGCGCATAGACGCCAATGGTTGCGCGTCGCGCAGTATTACATCGAAGCTGTGAGAGTCAATCTGGCCGGACGGCCTATAGGGCAACGCCTTGAAGGATTGCGGCGAATGCCGCGAAAGGCGTTGGTTGCGGGGGCAGGACTTGAACCTGCGACCTTCGGGTTATGAGCCCGACGAGCTGCCAACTGCTCCACCCCGCGTCTGAAGAAAAAGATTATGTCTGATTCACACGCGCATGGCAAGCATTATCTTTGCCTGCGCGTGAAATCGTTCGTGCCTGCATGTTTGCGCGTGCCGCGCTTCATGCGATGCGCTTCAGTTTGCCGTCCAGTTCATGCGCCATGAGCGCGGTCTCGACATAGAGCGGTTGACCTGGCCCAGCGCTTCGAGCTTGGTGTCGAACGAACGATTGGGAAAGGGATTGTGGCGTCCTGCGAGGATCTCGCCGTCGGTGCGACGGATGATCTCGACCAGGATGGCCCACTTGCCCTTGGGCAGCGCAATCACTTCATAGACGATCTTGTAGCCTTCATATTCCGGCATGGCGGAGGCACTCCTTGTGCTGCAATGGCGAGCGAGACTTCGCCCGTCCGCTTCCAGCGTAGGAATGCCGGCCCCAATCAAAAATGATCCAGGTCAATGACGATGGATCACGGTTTGATATAAGCCGTTGCGCCAATCGCAATGGCGCATCCAGGTGCGCCACAAGGCCTGCATGCCGCGCGCAGGTATCACACCGGTGGCCCGAGCAGGCGGTCCACCAGCGCATAGCCCGCACCGAATGCCGCCACTTCCGCCGCATGGCGCGTGGCGAACTGTTGCGGACCGCTGGCAAGCAGCTCGGTATCGCCTGCATCGGCAGGGTCTGCCCCCTCCTGCGACACCCGCACTTCATAACCCCATCGCCCGATACTGCCCCCGCCTTGCGGCGACACCAGGACATAGACGTCCATGCCGCGATACTCCTCGACGCGCCAGTCTGCGTGTTCCATGCAATTTGCTCCAGGGTCGGATATGGTGGTGCTGCTTCGAGCCTAGGAGGCTGCACGTGCGTGTGCAAGGTATGACGCAGCAATCGCGCTGTCAGCGAGCGATCTGGAATGGAACTGGGGGGAAACGAGGAGGACGAACGGAGAGCGGAGAAACAAAAAGGGCTTCCGTTTCCGGAAGCCCTCTTCTTTCTACATAGGTGGCGCGGCTGGCAGGATTCGAACCCACGACCCCTTGGTTCGTAGCCAAGTACTCTATCCAACTGAGCTACAGCCGCACTCGAGAAAAGAGATTATATCTGAGTTTTGGATTTTGTGAAGCCCCTCCGCAACTTTTTCTCATTTTTTTGTGATGTGGGCCTCCCGCCAGCGTTTTTCTATAATGAGTACCCGAAGAAGTGATCCGGACCATGAACAAGGCATTTGTCAAAGAGTCGTCTGGCGACGAGGACGACGACCTCCCCGAAGGCGCAACGCCGCTACCTCCCGGCACCAAGAACTACATCACCGCCGGAGGCTACAACCGCCTGCGCAATGAATTGATGCAGCTGATCGACGTCGACCGGCCCGATGTGGTGCAGATCGTGTCGTGGGCGGCATCCAATGGCGACCGCTCCGAGAACGGCGACTACCTGTACGGCAAGAAGCGTCTGCGCGAAATCGACCGCCGCATCCGCTTCCTGACGCGCCGACTGGACAAGGCCGAGGTGGTCGACCCGTCCCTGCAGGGCGACAACGACCAGATCTTTTTCGGCGCCACCGTCACCTATGTCAATCGCGCCGGCGAAGAAACCACCATCACCATTGTCGGCATGGATGAAGTCGACCTGGACAGCAACCACGTAAGCTGGATCTCGCCGATCGCCAAGGCACTGATCAAGGCGCGCGAAGGCGACACCGTGGCGTTGCGCACGCCTGCCGGGGTCGAGCAGATCGATATCCTGGAAGTCCGCTACCCGACGCCGCGCGGCGCCGAGTAAGCGCGCGCCGCCGGCGGCGGCGCTCAGCCGCCGTCGTTGCGGTCGCGGAAGATGCGGATGACGTCGGGGTTGCGGCGCAGCCCGCGCATCACGTTGGCAAGGTGCAGGCGGTTCTGCACCTGAATGAGGAACTGCATGTACGTGGCTTCCTGGTGGCTGCCGTCCTGCTGCTCCATCGCCACGTGCGCGACGTTGGCGTCGGCGGCGGTCAGGTCCGCCGCGACGCGCGCGACGATGCCCTTGACGTTGCGCACCATCACCTTGATCGACACATCGAAGGCGCGCGTGGTCTTCTTGGCCCACATCACGTCGATCCAGTGCTCAGGATCCTTGCTGTGCAGGCGCTTGGCGATCCTGCAATCCTGCACATGGATCTGCAGCCCTTCGCCCTTGCCCAGGTAGCCAACGATGGAGTCGCCGGGGATCGGGCGACAGCACGCCGAGAAGATCATCGACATGCCTTCGTCGCCGGTGATCGGCACCGCCGGCGCTTCTTCGCCGGCAAAGGTCTGCACCGCCGCCAGCAGCGCGCTGTCGACGTCGCCGGACAGCTCCTGCAGCAGGATCTCCATGCGCTTGGCCACCACCGCAGGCACGCGTCGGCCCAGCGCTAGGTCGGCGAAGATGTCTTCGCGGTGCTTGTTGCCGGTCCACTGGATCATGCGGTCCCACACCGACTGCGGCACGGCCTTCAGCTCGATGCCGAGCTGGCGCGCGGACTGTTCCAGCAGGCGCTCGCCGAGCTGGATGGCCTCGTCGAGCTTGGTGGTCTTCAGGTAGTGGCGGATCGCCGCGCGCGCCTTGCCGGTGCGCACGAACGACAGCCAAGCCGGATTGGGCTTGGAGTACGGCGCCGTCACCACCTCGACGATATCGCCGCTCTTGAGCTCGGTGCGCAGCGGCAGCAGCTCATTGTTGATCTTGACCGCGACGCACTGGTTGCCCAGGTCGCTGTGCACCGCGTAGGCAAAGTCCAGCGCGGTGGCGCCGCGCGGCAGCGCGCGGATATGGCCCTTGGGCGTGAACACGTAGACCGCGTCCGGGAACAGGTCGATCTTGACGTGCTCCAGGAACTCCTGCGAATCGCCGGTCTGGCTCTGGATATCGAGCAGCGACTGCAGCCACTGGTGCGCCTGCTGCTGGATATCGTTGGCGTGATCGGCCTGGTGCTTGTACATCCAGTGCGCGGCCACCCCCGCCTCGGCGATCTGGTGCATGTCGCGCGTGCGGATCTGGAACTCCACCGGCGTGCCGAACGGGCCCACCAGCGTGGTGTGCAGCGACTGGTAGCCGTTGATCTTGGGGATGGCGATGTAGTCCTTGAACTTGCCAGGCATGGGCTTGTACAGCCCGTGCAGCGCGCCCATCGCCATGTAGCAGTGCATCTGCGTTTCCACCACCACGCGGAAACCGTACACGTCGAGCACCTGCGAGAACGACAGCTGCTTGTCGTGCATCTTGCGGTAGATGCTGTAGAGCGTCTTCTCGCGGCCAGACAGTTCGGCCACGATGCCGGCGTCGGCCAGCGCCTTCTGCGCGGCCTCCAGGATGCGCCTGACTACCTCGCGCCGGTTGCCGCGTGCGGCCTTGACGGCTTTTTCCAGCGTGGCATAGCGGAACGGCGAGCCGACCTTGAACGACAGTTCCTGCAGTTCGCGGTAGATCGTGTTCAGACCGAGACGATGCGCGATCGGCGCATAGATCTCCATGGTCTCCACCGCGATGCGGCGGCGCTTCTCCGGCGGCACGAAGTCGAGCGTGCGCATGTTGTGCGTACGGTCGGCCAGTTTCACCAGGATCACGCGCACGTCGCGCGCCATCGCCAGCAGCATCTTGCGGAAGCTCTCCGCCTGCGCCTGCTCGCGGCTCTGGAATTCGAGCTTGTCCAGCTTGGTCAGGCCATCGACCAGTTCGGCGACCTTGGGACCGAATTTCTCGGCCAGCTCGCTCTTGGTGATGCCCTGGTCTTCCATCACGTCGTGCAGCAGCGCCGCCATGATGGACTGGACGTCCAGCTTCCAGTCCGCGCACAACTCGGCCACCGCCACCGGATGGGTGATGTAGGGCTCGCCGCTCTGGCGGTACTGGCCGAGGTGGGCCTCGTCGGAAAACTGGAAGGCTTCGCGCACCCGCGCCAGGTCGGGCGCCTTCAGGTACGCGAGCTTTTCCATCAGCCGGGTGATGGAAATGACCTGCTGGCGCGGCGGTACCGCCGGCTGCGAGGTCGGGCCGAAGAAGTGCCGGTATGACTGCGCCAGCACTGCATCGATAAACAGACTGTCCGCCGCCGGCTGCGTCGTCTGCTGCACCGCGGCCAGTTCGTCCTGCACGGCGGCGCCCCTGGCCTTGGCCGGCGCCAGCGCGACGGCGCGTTCGCCGACGACATCGTCGCCGAGCGGATCGGGCAGATTGGGAGCGCCGGTGCGCGCGTTCACGGAAGACTGGCCCGGAATGGTGCGCTTACGCGCCGTGGGCGGAACCGCATCCCCATGCGCCTCCCCGCGCGGGTGCGCAGGCACCACGGCTGTCGGCGACGGCTGGGTGGGAGGCTTGGAGGGCGGATGGGGCGAAGGCATGGCGGCGGCCCGGGAAATCCGGCTGGATACGTGCTGGCACGATGCGAGGATGAGCCATGGGCCGCCTGGTCGATCAGGTCGGGACCTTTTTCAGCATCTCGATGCCGACCTGGCCCGACGCGATCTCGCGCAGTGCCACCACGGTCGGCTTGTCCTTCGCTTCGACCTTGGGCGTGTGGCCCTGCACCAGCTGGCGCGCACGATACGTGGCCGCCAGCGCGAGCTCGAAACGGTTCGGAATGTGTTTCAGACAATCTTCGACGGTAATACGCGCCATATCAAATCCACCTTGGGACAAAACCTTGTGTTGGGTTGCCATTTTACAGCACGCGGCGGAAAACGCCGGCGGCGCCTCCGCGCGCATGCATCGGCTCAGTGAATGCCGAGCTCGATAAACAGCTCCGAGTGCCGCGCCTTCTGCGACGAAAAGCGCAGACGGGTGGCCCTGACCACGTTGCGCAACTCCTCCAGCGCATCGTCGAAGACTTCATTGATGATGACGTAGTCCGACTCCGACGCGTGCGACATCTCGCTGCCCGCCGCCAGCAGCCGGCGCACGATTACGTTGGGCTCGTCCTGGCCGCGCTTCTTCAGGCGCTCTTCCAGCGCGGTCAGCGACGGCGGCAGGATAAAGATCTCGACCGCGTTGGAAAAACGCTGGTGCACCTGCTGCGCACCTTGCCAGTCGATTTCCAGCAGCACGTCGTTGCCCAGCGCCATCTGTTGCTCGATCCACACGCGCGAGGTCGCGTAGTAGTTGCCGTGGACCTCGGCCCACTCCAGGAACTCGCCGCGGTCGCGCGCGGTGCGGAAGGCGTCGACGGTGACAAAGTGGTACTCGCGCCCGTCCTGCTCGCCAGGGCGCGGGGCGCGGGTGGTGTGCGAGATCGACAGGCGGATGGCCGGGTCCTGCGCCAGCAGCTTGTTGACCAGCGTCGACTTGCCGGCTCCGGACGGCGCCACCACCATGAAGAGGTTGCCGGGGTAGACGGTATCGATGGCAGTGTGAGGCGCAGTTTTAGACGTTGGGCTCATGATGATTCTGGTGACAGTCTTTATTCGAGGTTCTGGACCTGCTCGCGCATCTGCTCGATCAGCAGCTTGAGCTCCATCGAGGCATCGGCCAGTTCCTTGGCCGCGGCCTTGGAGCCGAGCGTGTTGGCCTCGCGGTTGAGCTCCTGCATCATGAAGTCCAGGCGCTTGCCGACCTGGCCGCCCTTCTTCAGGATGTGGCGCGTTTCGTTCAGGTGCGCCTGCAGCCGCGACAGCTCTTCGGCGATATCGATGCGGATGCCGTAGACCGTGGCTTCCTGGCGGATGCGCTCGGCGATCTCGTCGCGGCTCATCGACGGCATGCCGTTGGGCGCGGCCAGGTTGAAGGCTTCCTGCAGGCGCTCCGTCAGCTTTTCCTGGTGGTGCGCGATCAGTTGCGGGATGGTCGGCGTCAGGCGCTCGACGATCGCCAGCATGGCGTCGACCCGCTCCATCAGCGTGGCCTTGAGCGCGTCGCCCTCGCGACGGCGCGCTTCCAGCAGTTGGTCCAGCGCCTCGCGCGCGGCGCCCAGCACGGCTTCGCGCAGCGAATCCTGCGACAGCTCGGGCTCGACCAGCACGCCCGGCCAGCGCAGGATCTCGCCCATGCGCAGCGTGCCGGCGCTGGCGAAGGTGGCGGCCACCGTGGTTTCCAGCGCGCGGATCTGCGCCAGCAGGCCGTCGTTGAGCGCCAGCGTGGCGCCGCTGGCGTCGGTGCGCTGCAGGTTGATGCGGCATTCCAGCTTGCCGCGCGACAGTTCGGCCATCAGCATTTCGCGCAGAGCCGGCTCGAAGGCGCGGCACTCTTCCGGGGCCCGGAACAACAGGTCGAGGAAACGCGAATTGACAGTGCGGAATTCCACCGAAACTGACGCCGTGCGCCCGCTGGGGTCGCCCTGCGCGTTGGTCAATGGCGCCTGGCGCGTCGCCAGGCCATAGCCTGTCATGCTGTGGATCATTGGATATTCTCGTGAATGGGGGCGGCCCCGGGGCGCTGGCGGCCCGCAGACGCCCTCCTCGAGCCTCCCGCGACCGGATCCGGGAGCGCTCTCAAAACGTTGAAAGGAGGGCAATAATGCCCGTATTTGTGTTCTTTACAAGTGACCGATTAGCCCGGACAATCCGGAGGCAATTCAGGTCCCTATTCCCATGACAGAGTCCAAGGGCACGACACAACCGAAGAGTGCACCGCTGCCCGTCGGCACGCTGTTGTCCAACTATCGTATTGTAAAGAAGTTGGCCAGCGGGGGGTTCAGTTTCGTCTACCTGGCCACCGACGAGACCGGCGCACCTGTTGCCATCAAGGAATACCTGCCGTCGTCGCTGGCGCGGCGCAACCCGGGCGAACTGATCCCCGTGGTGCCCGAGGAAAACGCCGCGGCGTTCCGGCTGGGCCTGAAGTACTTCTTCGAAGAGGGCCGCTCGCTGGCCCGCATCTCCCATCCCAGCGTGGTGCGCGTGGTGAACTTCTTCCGCGAGAACGCCACGGTCTACATGGTGATGAACTACGAGCTGGGCAAGACGCTGCAGGAGCACGTGCTGGCGGCCCGGCAGCAGGGCCGCGCCAAGGTGCTGCGCGAGCATTTCATGCGCAAGGTCTTCCACGACCTGATGAGCGGCCTGCGCGAGGTGCATATCCACAAGCTGCTGCACCTGGACATCAAGCCCGGCAACATCTACCTGCGCGAGGACGAATCCCCGATCCTGCTGGATTTCGGCGCCGCGCGGCAGACCCTGACCATGGAAGCGGCCCGCTTCCAGCCGATGTACACCCCCGGCTTTGCCGCGCCGGAGCTGTACGGCAAGCATTCCGAGCTGGGCCCCTGGACCGACATCTACAGCCTGGGCGCGACACTCTACGCCTGCATGGCTGGCATGCCGCCGCAGGAAGCCAACCAGCGCGAGAAGGACGACCGCATGGGCGAGGCAGTGCTGCGGCTGCGCAGCAGCTACACCAACGGCCTGGTGGACCTGGTCGAATGGTGCCTGCGCCTGACCCCGTCCGAACGCCCGCAGAGTGTGTTCCGGCTGCAGAAGGAGCTGCGCGAGCAGACCAATGCGCTGGGCGAGCAGGCCGCGGCCCAGCCGCCGGTGCCGGCCGAGCGCCCCGCCCCGACCTCGCGCTTCCTGACGCTGCTGCGCCGGCGTGACGAGCCCGCCCCCGGCGCAAGCGTCGAATAAATCACAACCTGCCACGCCCCCGGCGCGGCCAATTTATTAGATTTCCCGAGCCAACATGCGATTCTCTGTCTACCAGGAAAGCAGGAAAGGCGGCCGCCGCATCAACCAGGATCGCATGGGCTACTGCTTCACGCGCGATGCGCTGCTGATGGTACTGGCCGACGGCCTGGGCGGCCACGCCCATGGCGAGGTCGCCGCGCAGCAGGCGTTGCAGACGCTGGCCCGCCAGTTCCAGGCCCAGGCGCGCCCCACCGTGCGCAACCCGGCGGAGTTCCTGCAGGACACCATCATGCTGGCGCACCGCGAAATCCACCGCTACGCGGAAGCCCACCGCATGGCCGACGTGCCGCGCACGACCGTGGTCTGCTGCCTGGTACAGCACGGCCAGATCCACTGGGCGCACGCGGGCGACTCGCGCTACTACCTGCTGCGCAAAGGCCGGCTGCTGACGCGCACGCGCGACCACTCCAAGATCGAGAACCTGCTGCAGCAGGAGCGCGTGCTGCCGATGCAGGTAGCCAACCACCCCGAGCGCAACAAGCTCTACAACTGCCTGGGCTCGCCCAACCTGCCGCTGATCGACCTGGGCGGGCCGGTGCGGCTGGAGCCGGGCGACGTGGCCCTGCTCTGCTCGGACGGGCTGTGGGGCAGCCTGGAAGAGCCGGTGGTGGTGGACAAGCTCTCGCGCCTGTCCGTGGTGCAGGCAGTGCCGGCGCTGATCGAGCAGGCGCTGCAGAACGCCGGAGAAGGCGCCGACAACACCACCGGCATCGCCATGATGTGGGAACTGGACAGCACCACCACCGGGCAGGATGCGGTGATGACCGACACGCTGCCGCTGAATGCCTTCACCACGTCGATCCTGGAGCGCACCGGGTCGGACAGCGACCTCCTGTCCGAGGAGGAGATCGAGCGCTCGATCGCCGAGATCCGCGCCGCAATCGACAAGACCAGCAACCTGATGCGCTGACGCCGTACGCGGGCCCAAAGGAGCACCAAAGGGGCACCAAAGCAGCGCTCAAAGGCTGGCGGCGTTAGAATCGCGGTCTCTCCCCGATTCGGACAAACCATCTCATGCGACCCAGCGGCCGCGCAGCCGATGCGCTGCGTTCCATCAGCCTTACCCGCCACTACACCCGCCACGCCGAAGGCTCCGTCCTGTGTGCCTTTGGCGATACCAAGGTGCTGTGCACCGCCAGCGTGCTGGCCAAGGTGCCGCCGCACAAGAAGGGCAGCGGCGAAGGCTGGGTCACGGCCGAATACGGCATGCTGCCGCGCGCCACGCACACCCGCTCGGACCGCGAGGCCGCGCGCGGCAAGCAGACCGGCCGCACGCAGGAGATCCAGCGCCTGATCGGCCGCGCCATGCGCTCGGTGTTCGACCTGGCGGCGCTGGGCGAATACACGCTGCACCTGGACTGCGACGTGCTGCAGGCCGACGGCGGCACCCGCACCGCTGCCATCACCGGCGCCTTTGTCGCCGCGCATGACGCGGTTTCCGCCATGCTGCGCGATGGCCTGATCGCCGCCAGCCCGATCCGCGACTTTGTCGCCGCGGTCTCCGTCGGCATGGTCGACGGCGTGCCGGTGCTCGACCTCGACTATGCCGAGGACAGCAGCTGCGATACCGATATGAACGTGGTCATGACCGGCAGCGGCGGCTTTGTCGAGGTGCAGGGCACCGCCGAGGGTGCGCCCTTCAGCCGCGCCGACCTGGACGCGATGACGCGCCTGGCCGAAGCCGGCATCGCGCGCCTGGTGCAGCACCAGCGTGAAGCGCTCGGCCTGGCCTGAGGCAGGATCGACATGCAACGCCTGGTACTGGCCTCCAACAACCCCGGCAAGCTGCGCGAGTTCGGCACGCTGCTGGCGCCGCTCGGCTTTGACGTGGTGCCCCAGGGCGAACTGGGCATCCCCGAGGCCGAAGAACCCTTTGCCACCTTCGTCGAGAACGCACTCGCCAAGGCGCGCCATGCCAGCCGCCTGGCCGGCCTGCCCGCACTCGCGGACGATTCCGGCATTTGCGTGCAGGCGCTGGACGGCGCGCCCGGCGTCTATTCGGCGCGCTACGCGCAGATGGCGGGCAAGGCCAAGTCGGATGCGGCCAACAACGCGCACCTGGTGTCGCAGCTCGCCGGCAAGCTGAACCGCCACGCATACTACTACTGCGTGCTGGTATTCGTGCGCCACGCGGAAGACCCGTGCCCGGTCATTGCCGAAGGCCTTTGGCACGGCGAAGTCGTCGACGCACCGCGCGGCGCGGGTGGCTTTGGCTACGACTCGCATTTCCTGCTGCCGGGCGCGGGCAAGACTGCTGCCGAGTTGTCGCCCGAGGAGAAGAACGCGGTCAGTCACCGTGCGCAGGCGTTGCGCGCACTGGTTGCACGGCTGCAGGCCGAGGCCGCGGAGAGCCCAGGCCAATGATCCCGATCATACCGGCCGGCAGCGCGCCGACCGCTTCCGCCACGCCCGTCGACAGCAAGCAGCTCTGGCTCAAGCCCGGGCAGATCAGCCTGCCCGGCTCGCCGCCGCTGTCGCTGTACGTGCATATCCCGTGGTGCGTGCGCAAGTGCCCGTATTGCGATTTCAACTCGCATGCGGCGCCGGGTGCCGACAACCACGAGATCCCGGAGGACATCTACCTGGACGCGTTGCGCGCGGACCTGGAGCAGTCGCTACCGCTGGTGTGGGGCCGGCCGGTGCATACGGTCTTTATCGGCGGCGGCACGCCCAGCTTGCTGTCGGCCGCGGGCATGGACCGGTTGCTGTCGGATATCCGCGCGCTGCTGCCGCTTGATGCCGATGCCGAGATCACGATGGAGGCGAACCCCGGCACCTTCGAGGCCGACAAATTCGCCAGCTATCGCGCCAGCGGCATCAACCGGCTGTCGATCGGGATCCAGAGTTTCAAAGACCGCCACCTGCAGGCGCTCGGCCGCATCCACGGCGGCGCGGAAGCGCGCAAGGCGATCGAGATCGCGCAGGCGAGCTTTGACAACATCAACCTCGATTTGATGTATGCGCTGCCGGGACAGACGCTGGAGGAATGCAGGCAGGATCTGGAGACCGCTCTCTCGTATGGCACTACGCACCTGTCGCTGTACCACCTGACGCTGGAGCCGAACACGCTGTTCGCCAAGTTTCCGCCTGCATTGCCGGATGACGACAGCGCGTATGAGATGCAGGACCTGATCGAGGCGCGCACGGCGGAAGCTGGCTATCGGCACTACGAGACTTCGGCCTACGCCAGGGCGCATCGCGAGGCGCGCCACAATCTTAACTACTGGCGCTTTGGCGACTATTTAGGGATCGGCGCGGGTGCGCACGGCAAGTTGTCGTTCCCGCATCGTGTGTTGCGCCAGATGCGGCACAAGCATCCGGCTACCTACATGGCGCAGGCGCTGGCTGGCAATGCCGTGCAGGAAGCGCGGGATGTCGGGGCGGATGAGTTGCCGTTTGAGTTCATGCTCAATGCGCTGCGGCTGACTGATGGTGTGCCTGCGTCAAGCTTTCATGACTACACCGGGTTGCCGCTGCATACGATCAGCAAGCAGTTGGCTGA
The DNA here is from genome assembly GCA_000471925.1 of Ralstonia pickettii DTP0602. Taxonomy (NCBI): domain Bacteria; kingdom Pseudomonadati; phylum Pseudomonadota; class Betaproteobacteria; order Burkholderiales; family Burkholderiaceae; genus Ralstonia; species Ralstonia pickettii. The sequence goes on along the minus strand of CP006667.1, from coordinate 937,484 downwards.
GGCGGAGACGAAGGGGTTGTTGGAAGCGGATCTGACTGTCATCCGGCCGACTGAGCTTGGAAGGCGGTTTTTGAATGACTTGCAGGAAATGTTTTTGAAGGATTGAAGGGGGCCGTCGAGCATCTACCAGACACATGCCAAAAAAAGGGCCACGCACCCGCAGCCCTTTAGATTCTGGCAAACGTCAGACCGACACGTCAGTACGGCGTCGCCATGTCGTTAGCCACCCGCGCCCGCATGCCGACCTGCAAATTACCCAGGTTCGACTGCGTCACCGTCGCCACGCGACCATCATCGAGCCGCACATTCACCCGATACGCAGTCTGCGTACTGCTGCCCGCGCGCTTCTCGATCTGGTTGCCAGCCACGGCGCCGACCACTGCACCGCCGATGGTAGCCGCAGTCTGCCCACGCCCGCCGCCGACCTGATGGCCCAGCAGGCCGCCGGCGGCACCGCCGATGACCGTGCCCAGAATGCCTGAGCTGCCCTGCGTGTTGGTGATCGGCTCGATCGATTCCACGCGGCCGTAATACACCGCACCGGCAGGTGCCTGCGAGGTGTTGGGCGTCTGGTAGCCCGGAGGCGGCGCGTTATAGCCGGTGTTGCTGTAGCCGCCGCTATACGGCGCAGCACAACCAGCCAGCACCGCGACGGCGGTAGCGGCCGGAACAATCAGCCATTTCTTGCTATGGATTCGCATTTTGAGTTCTCCTCTGTTGCCAGGCGAAAGCCGGGAATGCGGCACACGCCGCTGCACCCGGCACGCCAATATGAGCGATGCCGGCATGAGAAGGTTCCGCCATGTCAGACGGACGCCGACATCCGCGGCCGCAAGTGTGGCAGGAAGTTTACGCAGGCATCGATGCCGCACTGCAAGACCACCATCGTTGCACGCGGGCCTTGTATAATGCGCGACCTGACCGTCAGGTCGGCAGGCAACGATGCGCGAAACGGGCCACCCTTTCGCGCTACAATGCCCGCACTTTCCGGAAGCGTGGCCGAGTGGTTTAAGGCAGCAGTCTTGAAAACTGCCGATGGGGTGACCCATCCGTGAGTTCGAATCTCACCGCTTCCGCCAGACAGCAAACGGCCCGCACCAGTCAACCGGTGCGGGCCGTTTTCACTTGGGATCGTCGTACAGCCCTTGCGTCAGCAGGCGGTACGCCTCGGCCTCTGAAATCTTAAGCCGGTACTTACACGCCAGCACGCGCGCCAGCCCATGTGCCGAACCCGGCGGGCTGTGCCGCAGTTGCTCGCGGTAGGCTTCCACTTCATAGCGCAGGCGCCAGCGCCGGCTGGCCAGGTAGAACACGCCCATCAGCCCCCAGCTGCGCCAGAACTGGCGCACATGGACCTTCTCATGCTCGATCAGCGCCTCGCTGGCGCCGGGGCGCAGCAGGATCAGCGGGCCGGGCGTAAAGCCGTCAAACCCGCGCGGGATCAGCCAGCGGGTTTCGACGACCAGGCACAACGGCGAGCGGCAGTAGCGGAGCATGCGTAAAGCATAGCGCGATCGGCGCTGTCCGGCGCTGGCCTCAGGCGGCCGCGCGCAGCGGTGCCGGTGCAGCGGCGGAAGGCATCGCAGCGGCGGAAGGCATCATCGCGGCCTGCCCGCGCGAACGGCCGGAGCTGAGGTAGCCCGCGATCGATTCCTGCGTGACCTCGCCCAGGTAGTCGCCGTCCGCGCCCATCACCGGCAGCCAGCTGGTGTTGTGCTGGTACATGCGCGACAGCACGATGCGCAGGTGCTCGTCGAACGCCGCGGTGACGGCGAACGGGCGCATCACCTCGCTGCACTGGCCCTTGCCCGAACGCGCATCGCGGCGCGTCACGTAGCCGAGCGCGCGCTGCGCGTCGTCCACCACCGGCAGGTGGCGCACGTCGGCGTCGTCCATCACACCCAACGCTTCGGCCAGCGGCATGTCGGGGCGGCAGCTCGGCGGCATGGTGGCGGCGTCGCCGGCGCGCACCAGCAGCAGGCGCTTGAGCGTGTTGTCATGGCCGACGAAGGCCTGCACGAACTCATCGGCCGGATGCGCCAGCAGCGCGTCGGGGTGGTCGAACTGCACCAGCTTGCCGCGGCGGAACACCGCGACCTTGTCGGCCAGCTTGATGGCTTCGTCGATATCGTGCGAAACCATGATCACGGTCTTGCCGAGCTGGCGCTGCATCTGCAGGAATTCGTTCTGGATGCTCTCGCGGTTGATCGGGTCGACCGCGCCGAAAGGCTCGTCCATCAACAGCACCGGCGCATCGGCCGCCAGCGCGCGGATCACGCCGATGCGCTGCTGCTGCCCGCCCGACAGCTCGCGCGGATAGCGGCTGAGCATCAGGTTGGGATCGAGCTGCACCATCGCCATCAGTTCGCGCGCGCGCTCGCGGCATTGCTTCTTGTCCCAGCCGAGCAGGCGCGGCACCACCATGATGTTCTCTTCGATGGTCATGTTGGGGAACAGGCCAATCTGCTGGATCACATAGCCGATCTTGCGGCGCAGGGTCACGCCGTCGATGCCGCGCGTGTCCTCGCCCTCGATGCGCACCGTGCCCGAGGTCGGCTCGATCAGCCGGTTGATCATCTTCAGCGTGGTGGTCTTGCCGCAGCCCGACGGGCCCAGGAAGACGCAGATCTCGCCGCTCGGCACCTTCAGCGACACGGCATCCACCGCGCGCACTTCAGTGCCGTTCTTTTGCGGGAAGGACTTGGTGAGTTGTTCGAGTTCGATCATAGACGGATCCCCTTCGGCGTCAGCGCCCGCTGCAACCACTGCAGGAAGGCGTCCGCCACGATGGCGAGCAGGCTGACCAGGACCGCGCCCACGGCCAGCTTGCTCATGTTGCTCTGGCTGATCGCCTGCAGGATCAGCACCCCAAGGCCACCCGCGCCGATGATGGCGGCAATGGTGGCAACCCCGATATTCATCACCACGGCGGTACGCACGCCGCCGAGGATCACCGGCACCGCCAGCGGCAGGTCCACCAGCCGCATGCGCTGCCAGGTGGTCATGCCGATGCCGCGGCCCGCTTCCTGGATGCCGGGGTCGACATTGGCCAGGGCGGTGTAGGTATTGCGCATGATCGGCAGCAGCGAGTACAGGAACACCGCCGTCACCGCGGGCACGTAGCCGAGCGCGTGGCCGAAGCGCGCGAAGATCGGGATCATCAGCCCGAACAGCGCGATCGACGGCAGCGTCAGCACGATCGTCGCCAGCGCCAGCAGCGGCGTGGCGAGCGCGCGGAAGCGCGTGATCACGATGCCCAGCGGCACCCCGATCAGGATCGCCAGCCCCACTGCCGAGCCCACCAGCGCCAGGTGCTCGCCGGTCATTTTCAGCAGCGTGGGCCAGCTGTGTTGCAGGTACGAGATCAAGTCCATGCCGCCCTCCTCAGATCAGTCCGTGGCGGCGCAGGAAGTCCTCCGCGACCTTGTCCACCGGCTGCTGGCCGATGTCCACCTTGTAGTTCATGTCGGTCATGCTCTCGTTGTCGAGCTTGGCCGCCAGCGCATTGAGCAGACCCGCCAGTTCCGGATGCTTGTCGAGCACGGGCTTGCGCACCACCGGCACGGCGTTGTACGGCGGGAAGAAATGCAGGTCGTCTTCCAGCAGCACCAGGTCGAAGCCCTTGACGCGGCCATCGGTCGCATAGACCAGGCCCAGTTCCACCTGGTTGTTCTTCAGCGCCGTGTAGACCAGGCCCGGGTCGAGCTGGATCACGTCGCGGCGCGAGAACGGCAGCTTGTACAGCGCCTTGAGCGGCTCCAGCCCGTCCGGGCGCGCGGCGAATTCCATGTCGACCGCGAACGGATGGCTGGCGTCGGGGCCGGCCTTGCGCATCTGCTCGGCAAAGGCCGACAGCGTGGTCACGCCGCTGGCCGCCGCGCGTTCCTTCGGCATCGCCAGTGCGTAGGTGTTGTTGATGTTGGAAGCATCCAGCCACACCAGCCCGCGCGCGCCGTCCATCTGCTTGACGCGTTCGTAGCTTTCCTTGGCCCCCAGCTTTTCCTGGACCTTGTTGAACACGATCAGCGCGGTGCCGGTGTAGTCCCAGACCACGTCGAGCTGGTTGCTCTCCATGGCCTGGCGCATCAGCGTGCTGCCCAGGCCGGCGGTCAGTTCGGTGGTGAAGCCCTTGGCGCGCAGGTACTTCGACGTCATCGACGACAGCAGCAGCTGCTCGGTGAAGTTCTTGCCGCCCACGCGGATCGGCGTGGCTTCGGCATGCGCGTCAGGCGCAGTGGCCAGCGCCAGGCCCGCGGCAAAAGCCGTGACGGCAGCCACGACCATGGCGATGCGCCGGGCACGGCGGCGGATGAATTGCATGTGGTTTTTCATATCGGCCCCAGGATCAGCGCGCCAGCCCGCGGCGGCGCAGGTACATCTGCCCGGCGGCGGCGAAGAGCGCGTCCAGGGCCAGCGCCAGCAGCGCCGTGGCGGCCGCGCCCAGCAGCAGCAGCGACTGGTTGTTCAGGTAGATGCCCGGGAAGATCAGTTCGCCCAGGCTGTTGGCGCCGATCAGGAACGACAGCGGCACCGTGCCCACGTTGATGACCAGGCTGATGCGGATGCCGGCCAGCATCACCGGCAGCGCGTTGGGCAGTTCCACGCGCAGCAACCGCTGCACCGGAGTCATGCCGATGCCGCGCGCCGCTTCCAGCAGTGTGGGCGAAACCGTGCGCAGCCCTTCATAGGTGTTGCGCACGATCGGCAGCAGCGAGGCCAGCCACAGCGCCAGGATCGCAGGCCGCTCGCCGATGCCGAGCGCGGCCAGCGCCAGTGCCAGCACCGCCAGCGACGGCACGGTATTGCCGACGTTGAAGATCTGCATCAGCCGGTCGGCCCAGTGGCGCATGCACGGCCGGCTCAGCGCGATTCCGGCAGGAATGCCGGTGGCCAGCGCCAGCGCCATGGACATCGCCACCAGCCGGAGGTGGTCGGCCACGTCGTAGAGCAGGCGCTCCTGATACTGCCGGATCACATCGACGCCGATCCACGCCACCAATGCGGCCAGTGCGGCCAGTGTCAGTCCTGCCCAGGCAAAAGCCCGTGCCGATTGCTTTGACATACTCTCCCCTCTTCCGGGTCAGAAAAGCGCGCGAGACGCCACTTCCGAACAGCGGAAAACAATTTGGGCTGGTGGTTGCGGAGATGGAGGCGCCACCGGCCCGGTTCAGATTGCATTGCCGCCATGACCGGCAGGGTTGCCGGCGGACGGTCTGTGGGCTCCACCGCCGGTGACGGAGAGCCCGATTGACGGGATGCCGGTGCCAGGCACGGGCAGTCCCTGAAGCGGCGCAACCGGCCAGCAATCGGTAAGCGATTGGCGTAAGGCTCGGTTGGCCAGTGGCAGCGCAAGTATTGAAGGTTTTGGGCGCGCCGCCGAATCCATTGGCCGTTGACTGGCAAGGGCTGGCGGGGTTTTCCCTTACCTTGCTTCTTGCGTCAACGGATGACAAAGAGAGCGCTATTATAGCGATCTTCATCGATCTTGTCATCTTCCCGCTTTCTGGCGCCAATTTGGCGTCAACTTCGGGGCGTTACGCGCCCTCTCCAGCACGCACCGGCGCCCGTTCCGGCGCGCCGGGGATCGTTCTGAATTTGGCCGGCAAGTCCGAGCAAATCGATACACGGATAGAACAATCTGTTCCCGGCCGACCCTCTACTCTTTCCCAGCCAAACCACTAAATTGACGAGGTAGCTGAAACGACGGGAAGCACGGCGCAACCGGCCGGTGCAACCCGCCCACAGGAGAAAGACATGGACACCCGTACCACCCTTGCCACCGCTCCCGCCACCGCCGCGGAAACCGTGCAACGCTCGCGCGCCGTGGACCGCGTCGTGCGGGGCATCGCCACCTCGGACGGCGCCGGCGTCAAGCTGACACGCGTGCTGACGCAGAACCTGCAACGCCGGCTGGACCCGTTCCTGATGCTCGATGCCTTCGGCACCGACAGCAAGGACGACTACATCGGCGGCTTCCCCGATCACCCGCACCGCGGCTTCGAGACCATCACCTATATGCTGGCCGGCCGCATGCGCCATCGCGACAGCGCTGGCAACGAGGGCCTTCTGCAAAACGGCGGCGCGCAGTGGATGGTGGCGGGCTCAGGCGTGGTGCACTCGGAAATGCCCGAGCAGGAAGACGGCCGCATGGAAGGCTTCCAGCTGTGGCTGAACCTGCCGGCCGCGGACAAGATGACCGCGCCGTGGTACCGCGACCTGCCGTCCACAGAGATTCCCACGGTGGCACTGGACAACGGCGGCACAGTGCGCGTGCTGGCGGGCGCCACGCACGGCGTGGCCGGCGCGATCACGCGGCCTGTGACCGAACCGGTCTACCTGGACGTCCACCTGCCGGCCGGGCAGACCTTCGCGCAGGCGCTGCCGGCCGGGCACAACGCCTTTGTCTATGTGTACCGGGGCGAGGTGTCGATCGGTGACGGCGACGACCGCGCCGTGCTCGAGGCCCAGCGCATGGGGGTGCTGGACAATGCCGGCGTGGCCGACGGCGTCATCGTCCGGGCCGAGTCCGACGCGCGCTTCCTGCTGATCGCCGGCAAGCCGCTGAACGAGCCGATCGCGCAGTACGGCCCGTTCGTGATGAACACGCAGGAGCAGATATACCAGACGCTGGCGGATTTCCGCGACGGGCGCTTCGCCACCATCCCGGCCGCGACCGGGGCCTGACGCCGTCCGTATTGGCTAGCAGGCTGCAAGCCGCCGCCCTCCGCAAGGGGGCGGCGGCTTTTTTCATGCTGTGGCCGGCATGCGACTTGCAACCTGTCTGCAACCGTTGCAGGGCATGGAAAGTCACCGCATTCGGCCCGTCCGGACCCCGCTCACTTATATAATTCACCACCAATATCTGGCATCACGAATTCATGATGAATGCTGCAATGCGTCGCGGCGATGCTGCGCCACGCACTGCCGCGCTTCTGACTCGCCTTGTTCGCATTCCCCACGTTGCTGCCACTACAACAACCCGAGCCGCCTCAGTGACATCTCAACTCCCTCCCAGGCTGGCGCTGGCCCATATCAGCAAGCGATACCCGGGCGTCGTCGCCAATGACGACGTCAGCCTCAGCGTCGCCCCCGGTGAAATCCACGCCGTGCTGGGTGAAAACGGCGCCGGCAAATCCACCCTGATGAAGATTATCTTCGGCGCAGTCCGGCCCGACGCCGGCGAGATGCACTTCAACGGGGAGCCGGTCAGCATCAACAGCCCGCACGATGCGCGCAACCTGGGCATCGCGATGGTGTTCCAGCACTTCTCGCTGTTCGACACGCTGACGGTGGCCGAGAACATCGCGCTCGGCCTGCCCATCGGGCAACAAGGCGGTATGAAGGAACTGGCCGAGCGTATCCGCGCAACTGCCGAGCGCTACGGCCTGCCGCTGGAACCCAACCGCCATGTGCATACGCTGTCGGTCGGCGAGCGCCAGCGCGTGGAGATCGTGCGCGCACTGCTGGCCAACCCGCAACTGCTGATCCTGGACGAGCCCACGTCGGTGCTGACGCCGCAGGCCGTCGAAACGCTCTTTGTCACACTGCGCCAACTCGCGGCCGAAGGCACCAGCATCCTCTACATCAGCCACAAGCTCGACGAGATCCGCGCGCTGTGCCATCACGCCACCGTGATGCGCATGGGCAAGGTCACCGGCGTGTGCGATCCGCGCCAGGAAACCGCGGCTTCGCTGTCGCGGCTGATGATCGGCGGCGAGCCCCCGCGCGAGGCGCGCGTGGCCGCGGAGCGCGGCCCGGTGCGGCTGAGCGTGCAGGATCTGTCGCTGCCGCGCACGCATGCGTTTGCGACCGAGCTGAACCGGATCTCGCTGGATGTTCATGCGGGCGAGATCGTCGGCATCGCCGGTGTGTCCGGCAACGGCCAACAGGAACTGCTGGCGGCGCTGTCTGGCGAGGACACGCGCGCGGACAACGTATCCGTGCAACTCGGCGGCAAGCCGGTGGGCAGGCTCGACGCACGGCAGCGCCGCCGCGCCGGCCTGGCCTTCGTGCCGGAAGAGCGCATGGGCCGCGGCGCGGTGCCGGGCATGAGCCTGTCGACCAATATCCTGCTGTCGCACCAGACGCCCCCCTATGTTCGGCAAGGCATGATCTCGCCGAAGGCCGCCACCGGGCTCGCCGCGACGGTGATCAACCGCTTCCGCGTCAAGGCCGGCGGACCCGAGGCGCTCGCACGCAGCCTCTCTGGCGGCAACCTGCAGAAATTCATCGTCGGCCGCGAGATCGAGAGCGGCCCGAAGGTACTGATCGTGGCGCAACCGACCTGGGGCGTGGACGTGGGCGCCGCGGCGCAGATCCACAACGAGATCCTGGCGCTGAAGGCCACCGGCTGCGCCATCCTGGTGGTGTCGGAAGAACTGGACGAACTGTTCGCGATCTGCGACCGGCTGCACGTGATCGCCAAGGGCCGGCTGTCGCCGTCGGTGCCGACCGAGACCGCCACGCGCGAACAGGTTGGCCTGTGGATGAGCGGACTGTGGGATGGCGGACCCGCCCAGGCGCAAACGAGCGCGGAGGTCGCAAGCCATGGCTGAGATGCGACACCTGCTGCCCCGCTCCCCCATTACGCTGGCGCCGCGCGGCCTGCCGTCGCGCGGCATGGCCTATGCGTCGCCGGTGATCGCGCTGGCACTGACGCTCTTGTTCGGCGCGCTGCTGTTCCTGGTGCTCGGCAAGGACCCTGTGGCCGCGCTCAAGGTCTTCCTGGCCGATCCGCTGCGCGACAAGCGCTCCATCGGTGAAGTACTGCTCAAGACCGTGCCGCTGGTGCTGTGCGCGCTCGGCCTGTCGGTCTGCTACCGGGCCAATGTGTGGAACATCGGCGCCGACGGGCAACTGATCGCCGGCGGTATCTTTGCCGGCGCCACGGTGTTGTATTTCGATGTGCCGGGCCAGACCATCAACGGCACCGTGGTGCTGGTGCTGGCCTCGCTCGCCGGCATCGTCGGCGGCATGCTGTGGGCCTCGATCACCGCGCTACTCAAAGACAGGTTCAACGCCAACGAGATCCTGGTCTCGCTGATGCTGACCTATATCGCGCAGCAGCTGCTGCTGTGGGTGGTCAACGGGCCGCTGAAGGATCCTAACGGCATGAACTTCCCGCAGTCCAAGGTGTTCTCGTCCGAGTACCTGCTGCCCAACCTAATGTCTGGCTCGCGCCTGCACGCCGGCTTTGTGGTGATGCTGGTGCTGGTGGCGGTGATGACGGTGTTCGTGTTCCGCAGCTTTGCCGGCTACCGGCTGCAGGTCGGCGGCACCGCGCCGGCGGCGGCGCGCTACGCCGGCTTCTCGGCGCGCGGCGCGCTGTGGAGCGCGCTGCTGATCTCGGGCGCGACCGCGGGCCTGGCAGGCGCGTTTGAAGTGGTCGGCCCGATCGGGCAGCTGCTGCCGTCGATCTCGCCGGGCTACGGCTTTACCGCGATCATCGTCGCCTTTATCGGCCGGCTGCATCCGGTCGGTACCGTCTTTGGCGGCATCATGATGTCGCTGTTCTATATCGGCGGCGAGATGGCGCAGTCGCGCCTGGGCCTGCCGTCGGCCCTTGGCTGGGTGTTCCAGGGCATGCTGCTGTTCTTTCTGCTGGCCTGCGACACGCTGATCGAAAACCGCCTGCGCTGGCGCGCCACGGCCGCCTGAGCGGAGCATACAAAGAACATGGAACAACTCGCTCCTCTCATCGCCACCGCCATCAACGCGGGTACGCCGCTGCTGCTGGCCGCGCTTGGCCTGCTGGTCAACGAACGCTCGGGCGTGCTCAACCTGGGCGCCGAAGGCATGATGCTGGTCGCGGCGGTGGCCGGCTTCATGGTCGGCTACCAGACCCAGTCGCCGATGCTCGGCTTTGCCGCCGGCGCGCTCGCCGGCATGCTGATGGCCACGCTGTTCTCGTGGCTGGCGCTGGTGCTGGCCACCAACCAGGTCGCAACCGGGCTGGCGTTGTCGATCTTCGGTACCGGGCTGTCGGCCTTCATGGGCCAGCGCTTCGTCGGCTACGCCATGCCGGCACAGGCCAAGGCCGTGCCCGGACTGGCCGACCTGCCCTTCGCCGGGCCGGCGTTCTTCCAGCACCACTGGATGGTCTACTTCAGCGTGCTGCTGTGCATTGCCATCATGTGGTTCCTGTTCCGCACGCGCGCGGGGCTGACGCTGCGCGCGATCGGTGAATCGCCGGAATCGGCGCACGCGCTGGGCTATCCGGTGCGCACCATCCGCTTCGGCGCGCTGCTGTTCGGCGGCGCCTGCTGCGGGCTGGCAGGCGCCTACCTGTCGCTGGTCTATACCCCGATGTGGGTCGAGAACCTGGTCGCCGGCCGCGGCTGGATCGCGCTGGCGCTGACCACCTTTGCCACCTGGCGCCCTGGCCGCGTGCTGGTGGGCGCGTGGCTGTTCGGCGGCGTCACCATCCTGCAGTTCTACCTGCAGGGGATCGGCGTGTCGGTGCCGTCGCAGTTCCTGTCGATGCTGCCGTACGCGGCCACCATCGTGGTGCTGGCGCTGATCTCGCGCAACCCGGCGTGGATCCGGCTGAACATGCCGGCCTCGCTGGGCAAGCCGTTCCGCCCCGGCAACGCCTGATTTTTCTGACGGAAATATCCCTGAGCCGCACCAACAATTCATCACAAGGAGAAATCATGATCGTCACGCGCAGGAAGACCCTGGCGGCCCTGGCCGCCACCGCACTGCTGGCCCTGGCCGGTTGCGGCAAGAAAGAGGCCGACAAGCCTGCCGAGACGGCAGGCCCGGCCTCCCCGCCCGCTGCCGAGCAGAAGGCCGAGCCGCTCAAGGTCGCCTTCGTGTACATCGGGCCGGTGGGCGATGCCGGCTGGACCTTTGCGCATGACAATGGCCGCAAGGCCGTGGAAGCTAAGTTCGGCGACAAGGTCAAGACCACCTTCGTCGAGAACGTGCCCGAATCCGCCGCCGACGCCGAGCGCGTGTTCCGCGACCTGGCCAGCCAGGGCAACAAGCTGATCTTCGGCACCACCTTCGGCTACATGGAGTCGATGCTCAAGGTCGCCAAGGAATTCCCGGACGTCAAGTTCGAACACGCCACGGGCTTCAAGACCGCCGAGAACCTGGCCCAGTACGACGTGCGCACCTATGAAGGCGCGTACCTGGCGGGCGTGGTCGCCGGCAAGATGAGCAAGACCGGCAAGATGGGCGTGGTGGCCTCGGTGCCGATCCCCGAGGTGATCCGCAATATCGACTCGTTCACGCTGGGCGCGCGCAGCGTCAACCCCAACGCCACGGTCAAGGTGGTGTGGGTCAACAAGTGGTTCGATCCGGGCAAGGAGCGCGAAGCCGCTACCACGCTGATCGGCCAGGGCGTGGACATGCTGATGCAGAACACCGACTCCGCCGCCGTGGTGCAGACCGCGCAGGAGAAGGGCGTGTATGCCTTCGGCTGGGACAGCGACATGACCAAGTTCGGCGAGAAGGCCCACCTGGCCGCCTCTGTGATCTCGTGGGGCGTCTACTACAACAAGGTGGTCGAAGACGTGCTGAACAAGCAGTGGAAGAATGGCACCACCTGGTGGGGCCTGAAGGAAGGCATGATCGACCTGAAGGCGTTCAACACGATCGTGCCTGAGGACGTCAAGAAGCTGGTCGAGGAGCGCAAGAAGGGCATCGCCGATGGCAGCGCGCCGATCTGGAAGGGTCCGATCAAGGACAACACCGGCAAGGAGCAACTGGCCAAGGACCAGGTTGCCGACGACGGCTTCCTGCATGGCGTGAAGTTCTACGTCGAGGGCGTGGAAGGCAAGATCCCGGGCTGATTGCCGGCGCACCAAAGCAGCCCGAGCTAGCCTCAGCAAGGTGTTCTCCCTCTCCCCTCAGGGAGAGGACCCGCCAGCCCTGGAAACACCCAAGGCATCTCCATGCACCTCCGGAACTTGAAGCCGTCCACAATGGCCCAAGCTATCTGCGTATGCGCCAGTGTCAGGCGCCGCCATGTGAAGGAGGCCTCTCATGTTGAAGCGATTTTCGGCCCTGTGGACGCTGGTTCGTCGCGACGGCCGCCTGTTCTGGTACGCGCTGCGCCACCCGGATGCGCCGGCATGGCTGAAGCCCGCCGCGCTCGGATTGCTGTTCTATGCGATCTCGCCGATCGACATCATTCCCGACGTGGTTGCGGGGCTCGGCATCGTTGACGACGTGGTGCTGATCCCGCTGGCGGTACACCTGATCCTGAAGCGCCTGCCGCCGCATATTCTGCGCCAGGCGGAGTCGCGCGCCGCCGCCACCACGGTCCGGCCGCGCTGACGGCGTCGCACCAAAAGAAAAGCCCCGGGGCTGCGAACTGCACCCCGGGGCTTTTGCATGCCTGCGTGACCGGTGATCAGTTGGGCAGCAGGATGGTCGAGCCAGTGGTCTTGCGCGACTCCAGGTCGCGGTGCGCCTGCGCCACCTCGGACAGCGCGTAGCGCTGGCGGATGTCGATCTTGACCTTGCCGGTGGTCACGGCATCGAACAGGTCGGCCACCATCGGCTCCAGCAGTTCGCGGTGCACCACGTAGGTCATCAGCGTGGGGCGCGTCAGGCGCAGCGAACCCTTGTTGCCCAGCACCGAGAGATCGAACGGCGGCACCGGGCCCGAGGCGTTGCCGAAGCTGACCATGGTGCCGCGCGGCGCCAGGCAGTCAAGCGAACCCTGGAAGGTGTCCTTGCCGATCGAGTCATACACCGCCGGCACGCCCTTGCCGTTGGTGATCTCCTTGACGCGGTCGACGAACGATTCGCGCGTATAGACGATGGTGTGGGCGCAGCCGTTGGCGCGCGCCAGTTCCGCCTTTTCGTCGCTGCCCACGGTGCCGATCACCGTCACGCCCAGCGCCTTGAGCCACTGGCTGGCGATCAGGCCGACGCCGCCGGCGGCCGCGTGCAGCAGTACCGTATCGCCCGGCTGCACCTTGTAGCTGTCGCGGATCAGGTACTGCGCGGTCAGGCCCTGCAGCATCATTGCGGCGGCGGTGTCGAACGGGATCGCGTCGGGCAGCCGCACCACGATATCGGCCGGCATCACGCGCACCTGCGCATACGCGCCGGTGGGACGGCCGGCATAGGCCACGCGGTCGCCGACGCTCAGGTGCTTGACCCCCTCGCCCACCGCCTCGACCACGCCGGCGCCTTCCATTCCCAGCCCCGCCGGCAGCGGCTGCTTGTACAGCCCGGTGCGGAAATAGACGTCGATGTAGTTCAGGCCCACCGCCTCATGGCGCACGCGCACCTGGCCGGGGCCGGGCTCTCCCACTTCGACATCGACCCACTGCATCACTTCGGGACCGCCGGTCTGTTCGATCCGGATGGCTTTGCTCATCTGCGTCGCTCCTCGTTATGGTGTTGCATCGATCTGGGGAAATCAGGCTGTCTTCGCTTCGTCGGCCATCTCACGGGTCAGGCCCGCGAGCAGCAGTTCGGCAGTGGCCACGTTGGTTGCGCACGGCACGTTGTGCACGTCGCAGGCGCGCACCAGCGCATTGATATCGGGTTCATGCGGCTGCGGCGTCATCGGGTCGCGCAGGAACACCACGGCGCGCACCAGGCCTTCAGCCAATTGCGCACCGATCTGCAGGTCGCCGCCCCACGGCCCCGACAACATGCGCGTCACCTCCAGCCCGACCTCGTCGATCAGGCGCCCGCCGGTGGTCCCGGTGGCCAGCAGCTCGCACTGCGAGAGAAACGCGCGGTGGCGCGTGGCGAAGGCGACGATATCGTCCTTCTTGTGGTCGTGAGCGATCAGCGCGATGCGGGGGCGAGTCATCAGTGTTTCCTTGTTGCGGGGTCGGTGAACTGCGGAATGCGGTAGCGTCAGAAGGTGCCCGGGTAGGCGCCGCCGTCGAGCAGCACGTTCTGGCCGGTGATGTAGCCGGCGTGGCGGCTGCACAGGAAGGCGCAGGTGGCACCGAACTCTGCCGGGTCGCCGAAGCGGCGCGACGGGTTCTGCGCGGCGCGGCGCTGCGCCACTTCATCCACGGTCAGGCCGGCCTTCTTGGCGCCGGCTTCCATGGTCTTGTGCAGGCGGTCGGTTTCGAACGGGCCGGGCAGCAGGTTGTTGATGGTCACGCCATGCTGCGCCACCTCGCGCGCGACGCCCGCGACAAAGCCGGTCAGGCCCGAGCGCGCGCCGTTGGACAGGCCCAGCACGTCGATCGGCGCCTTGACCGCGCCGCTGGTGATATTGATGATGCGGCCCCACTTGCGCGCGATCATGCCGTCCACGGTGGCCTTGATCAGCTCGATCGGGGTCAGCATGTTGGCGTCGAGCGCGGCCAGCCAGTCGTTGCGGTTCCAGTCGCGGAAGTTGCCCGGCGGCGGGCCGCCGGCGTTGTTGACCAGGATGTCGAGGTCGCCCAGCTTGGCCACCGCATCGAGCGCGGCCTTGCGGCCTTCCGGCGTGGTGATGTCGGTCGCCACCGCGATCACGCGGCGGCCATGGCGCGCGCGCAGGCCGGCGGCGGCCTTCTCCAGCGCCTCGGCGCCGCGCGCCACGATCACCACGTCGACGCCTTCAGCCGCCAGCGCATCGGCGCAGGCAAAGCCCAGGCCCTTGCTCGCGCCGCATACCAGCGCATGCTTGCCGCGCAGTCCCAGATCCATGTCTTTCTCCTTGTTTCGTTGTCGTTGGCAGGCCGGCTCCGCGCCGGCCCCGCATCATGATTTCTTTGCCGACAGCAGGTACATGCCGCCCAGCACCAGCGCGCTGCCGGCCAACTGCGCCCCGCTGACCGGCTCGCCCAGCAGCCAGAAGCCGAGGAACAGCGTCGACACCGGGCCGATCATGCCGGCCTGCGACGCCAGCGGCGCGCCGATGCGCGACACCGCCACCATGGTCAGCGAGACCGGCAGTACGGTGCAGAACACTGCATTGATGAGTGACAGCCACATCACCGGCGCGGGCTGCGCCAGTTCCGCCACCGGCCGCCCCAGCACCAGGTACTGGATCACGCAGCAGGCGGTGGACACGCACATCGCATACGCCACCAGCCGCAGCGAGCCGATGCGCCGCACCAGTTCGCCGCTCAGGATCAGGTAGATACCATACGTCATGGCACTGGCCAGTACCAGCGCGCCGCCCAGCCACACCTGGCTGCCGCTGACGTCCAGGTCATGCGCGAACACCAGCACGATGCCCGCGTACGCCAGCAGCAGCGAGACCCACTGGCGCCTGCCGATCGGCCGGCGGAACAGCAGCGCGGTAGTCAGCAGCACGAACGACGGCGTCAGGAACAGGATCAGCCGCTCCAGCCCGGCGGTGATGTATTGCAGGCCGATGAAATCGAGGAAGCTCGACAGGTAGTAGCCGATAAAGCCCAGGAACACCACGCGGCCGCGGTCGGCCCACGACAGTGGCGGCAGCCGGCGCGACTGCCACCAGCCGATCGCCATGAACAGCGGCACCGCGAACAGCATGCGCAGCGTGATCACCATGACGGCATCGACGTCGTAGCGGTACATCAGCTTGGCGACGATGGCCTTGGCGGAGAACAGCACCGCGCCGACGGCGGCGATGGCGAGCCCCGAGCGCTGCGGCGACGGCAGCGCGGCTGGCGCGGCGAGGGGCTTCTGGGAGGCTGGCACGGGGAATACGCGGGAAAGCGGGGAAAGCCGGAGAAAGCGGACCGCCACGGCGGCCCCGCGAAACGACCCGACGATTGTATTCGAAAAGGCGCAACCGCATCGGCACCCGGACCGGACGCTCCCGGGCAGCCGCCAATGGCTGCGATCCCATACAATGGCCGCGCGACGCCTGCGTCACGGCGGGCGCCAGAACAACATATCCTGAGGAGATCCCGCCATCATGACGACCTGTCCCGCACGCCCCGGCCGCCGCCCCTTCCTGCTCGCCGCAATGGTCGGCGCGGTTGTCCTTGCCGGCAGCTTCAACGCCACGGCTGCCCCCGGCGACGCCTTCCCCTCCAAGCCGATCCGCTTTGTCGTCCCGTACGCCGCCGGCGGCACCACCGACCTGGTGGCACGCACCGTCGGCCAGCGCGTGGGCGAGAAGCTGGGCCAGCCGGTGGTGATCGAGAACCGCCCCGGCGCCGGCGGCAATATCGGCATGGACGCCGTGGCCAAGGCCGCGCCGGACGGCTACACCATCGGCTTCGGCGCGATCTCGACCAATGCGCTGAATCCGCATATCTACAAGCAGGTGCCCTTCGACCCGCGCAAGGACTTCACCGCGATCAGCCTGCTCGGCACCTCGACCATCGTGCTGGAAGTGAGCCCCTCGCTGCCGGTGAAGAACGTGAAGGAGCTGGTGGCCTACGCCAAGGCCAATCCAGGCCTGACCTATGCGACCGCCGGCACCGGCACTTCGATGCACCTGGCCGGCGCGATGTTCGCGCAGATGACGCAGACCAGCCTGACGCACGCGCCGTACAAGGGCAGCAGCCCGGCCATTAACGACATGCTCGGCGGCCATATCACGGTGATGTTCGACAACCTGCCGGCGTCGCTGCCGCATATCCAGGCCGGCAAGCTGCGCGCGCTGGCGGTGGCGGGCAGGCAACGCGCGCCGTCGCTGCCGGACGTGCCGACGCTGGCCGAGGCGGGCCTGCAGGGTTATGCGGTCGAGCCGTGGTTCGGCGTCTATGGTCCGGCCAATCTGCCGGCGCCGGTGGTGCAGGCGCTCAACGCCGCCTTCGTCGAGGCCCTGGCGCGCCCCGACGTGCGCGAGAAGCTGGCGCAGGCGGGCTTCAATCCGAAGGGCTCCAGCGCGGCCGAATTGCAGTCGCTGACGCAGTCGGAATACGAGCGCTTCGGCAAGGTCGCGAAGACCGCGGGCATCACGGTCGAATAAGCCCGTTTGGTGCTCTCGCTATTCTCCCGGATCGGTATACTCGGGGCACGCTCATCCACCGCATCACCATCGACGTGCCCCAGTCCTCCAACCCGTCCGACAAGACCGCCAACGACTACGACTTCACCGAGCAGGTAGGCCACCTGTTGCGGCGCGCGTACCAGCGCCATGTGGCGATCTTCCAGCAGACCATCCCGGACTCGCAGCTCACTGCGGCGCAGTTCGTGGTGCTGTGCGCGGTCAGGGACCGGCAGCCGTGTTCGATGAACGAGGTGGTGCGGGCTACGGCGATCGACCAGGCTACGGTGCGCGGCATCATCGAGCGGCTGAAGGCGCGCAAGCTGATTGCCGTGTCGCACGACCCCAATGACCGGCGCAAGGTGGTGGTGACGGTGACGCCGGCGGGGCTGGCCTTGATCGACGAGACCGTGCCGTTTGCGAAGCAGATTTCGGAGCAGACGTTTGGCAGTCTCAATCCGGCTGAGCGTGTGGCGGTGACTTACCTGCTGCGGAAGATGAGCGAGATCGACGAGGGCAACGGCAGCGCCTGAGCGGGCGCCACCTTCAACAAGCAGGCAGCTTCAGCGCGCCTGCAGCGCGGCCAGGACGGTCTCCGGCACGAACGGCGGCCGGCGCAGCCGCACTCCCATCGCATCGAACAAGGCATTGGCGATCGCCGGTGCACCCGGCAGCGATGCCGACTCCCCTGCCCCCATCGGCGGCTCTGACTGCCGCGGCATCAGCACCACCTCGATCGGCGGAATCTCCGGGAAGGTCAGCAGCGGATAGCTGCCCCATTCACGGCTGGCAACGCCGTCAGCGTCGAAACGCACCTGCTCCTTCAGCACGCGGCTCAGTGTCTGCACCACGTTGCCGTGGATCTGGTGGCGCACGCCGTCGGGATTGACCATCATGCCGGTGTCTTGTCCCACCACGACCTTCCCGATCGTGATGCGGCCGGTGGCGGCATCCACCGCCAGGTCGACCACCCAGGCCGCCCACGCCGCGCCGAAGCCCGGGAAGCGGCTGTGGATATAGCGGGCGTAGGCCACACCGCGGCCGCGCAGGCAACCATCGGCACCCGGCATGCCGCGCGAGCCTTGCGCGCCGCGCTGCCAGCCCGCGGCATCGGCGGTGGCAAGCAGCAGGTCGGCCGCACGCGTATCTGGCAGGTGGCGCAGCCTGAAATCCACCGGATCATCACCTGCCTCCGCAGCCAGTTCATCGATCACGCACTCATGCGCAAACACGTTTGGCAATGCCGACACGCCGCGCAGCCACGATGCGCGTACGATCGCCGGCGTGTCATCGCAACCGATGCGCCGCGCGGCATACGCATACGGCGGCACGGCGGTGCGATCTCCCATCTCCAGCATGCGCGGCGCATTGGGCACGGCACCGGTCAGCACCAGCGCCAGCGTCGGCGCATCGTTGGACGGATAGCGGCTGGTGAAGTCGTAGCCGAGCAGCGCACCGTCCTGCCCCAGCGTCGCGCTGACGTCCATTAGCTGCGCCGCGCCCTTGGGCTCCCACAGATGCTCCTGTTCGCGCGACAACTGCACGCGCACCGGCCGCCCGACCGCGCGCGACAACAGCGCGGCATCGGCGCAGACATCGTCGGCGCAGTTGCGGCCGTAGCAGCCGGCGGCTTCCATGCGCACGATCTCGATGCGGTCTTCGCCGAGCCCGCACAGCTTTGCCAGGTCGATGCGAAGCACATGCGGGTTCTGCGTGCCGGACCAGACGGTCAGGCCATCGTCGTGCCAGTCGGCCACCGCGCATGAAGGACCGATCGAACCGTGCATCTGGAAGGGCCAGACGTACTGGCGCTGCAATACCTTGCCGGTTGCCGGCATTTCGCCGTCGGCCAGCAGCTCGCGCCGCGTGGCCGGATTGGCGCGCAAGGCGGGCTCGGGGTCGTCGAGCGCCGGCAGCGGAGGTACCGGCCTCCAGCGCACGCGCAGCCGGCGCGCGGCCTGCACGGCGTACTCCTCGCGCTCGGCCACCACGCCGACGAAGTCGCCCTGCACCACCACGTCGACCAGGCCCGGCACATCGCGCACGGAAGCGCGATCCACTTCCAGCAAGCTGTTGCCGATGAATTCGCCGCAGTCGCGTCCCGCGTACGGTGGGCGTACCACGCGGCCGTGCAACATGCCGGGCACGCGCACGTCGTGGACGAAGCTCAGCACGCCGCGCGCCTTGTCGGGGATATCGACGCGGCCCGCCGGGCGGCCGACGATGCGGTAGGCCTCTACCGGCTTGGTCGGCACGTCATCGGCCAGCGGCAACTCCACATGCTCGCCGGAAACCAGCGCGCCGTAGCCGATGTTGGCCTGCGTGCCCGAGACCCGGAATAGGCCGTCCTCCGCCTCCAACTTTCCAGCGTCAACGCCGAGCTGCCGCGCCGCGCGCGCCTGCAGCCACGCACGCGCCTGCGCGGCTGCGCGGCGCAGCGGCAGGGCCGAGATCTGGATCGAGGCGCTGGCGATGGTGGGGCCCTGGTTGGGCGTGGCTTCGGTATGGCCGAGCACCATGTGCACGCGCTCCATCCGCACGTCGAGTTCCTCGGCCACGATCTGCGCCAGCGCCGTGCGGATGCCTGTTCCCAGGTCGACGTGGCCGTTGAAGGCCAGCACCTCGCCGCTGTCGCGCACGGCGATGAAGATATCCGGCAGCGCCGCCACATAGTCAGAGGCCGCGCCCGGCTGGCCGGGCGCGGGGCGCGTTGCTGCCTGTGGGGCGCGCGTGACCAGCAGCACGCCAGTGGCCTGCAGCAGCGCCAGCCGCAGCACGCGCGGCGTGGCGGGATCGGCGTGTGCCGAGGGTTGCAGGTTCGTTGCCGTCATTATTTTCCAGACTCCTTCAGCGGCCTCGCCCGGGGGCGCCGTTATACTGCGAGCCAACAGGGGCACAGCTTAACCATCCACCATGACGATCACGACCGCGACCAAAGCTACGACAAAGCGGGCGGCAGCCGGCACGCGGGCCAGGCAGGCGCAGGACAGCCGCGACCGCATCCTCAGGGCTGCGATCAAGGTTTTCGCGCAACGCGGCTACGACGGCGGCCGCATCGAACGCATCTCGTCGCTGGCCAAGACCTACGACCGGATGATCTACTACTACTTCGGCAGCAAGGAAAAGCTGTTCGTCGAAGTGCTCGAGACCATCTACCTGCAGCTCAACGAAGCCGAGCAGAAGCTTGAACACGAACTCGACGCCGCCGACCCGGTGCGCGCGCTGTCGCAACTGATCGACTTCATCTGGCAGTACTACCTCGACCACCCGGAATTCGTCGCGATCCTGTCCAGCGAGAACATGAGCCAGGGCAAGCATGCGAAGAAGTCCGTGCGGCTCAGGGAGATCTCCAGCTACGCGCTGTCGGTGCTCGACGGCATCCTCACGCGCGGCAAAGCCGCGGGGCTGTTCCGGCCGGACGTGGGCGCGCGCGACGTCTATATGGTGATCGCTTCGCTCGGCTACTTCTACAATTCCAACCATCATACGCTCAGCGCCTTTTTGGGCGAGCCCATGATGAGCCCGCCCGCGCTGGCGCACTGGCGCGATGTGATCCAGCAGACGGTGCTGCGCGCGGTGACCGCGCCCGGTGCAGTGCCTGACACAGGCCTGGCGCCGCCGGCGGCGCCGCGCAAGGCGGCTCGCGCCAAACGGGCGGCGGCAGGCTGAAGCCGGGCCCGGCCGCATCTCCATCCTCAGGCGGCGGCCCGGGCGCCAGCGCCCGCGATCTGCGCCAGCGCGTTGTCGCGGGTGAGCACGGTGGCGTACTTCTGCGCCATGTCGAACAGGTTGGCCTCGTGCGGGCCCAACGCCCGGTCGCCCACACAATCCGACACCACCAGCGGGCGGAAGCCCAGCGACATCGCATCCACCACGCTGGCGCGCACGCAGCCGCTGGTGACGCAACCCGCCACCAGCAGGGTCTGCACGCCGCGCTGCGTCAGCCACGCCGCCAGCGAGGTGCCGAAGAACGCCGACGGCACCGTCTTGCGCACCACCAGTTCGCCCGGCGCGGGTGCCAGCTCCGGCACGATCGCGCTGTTGTGGCCGTGCTCCTTCAGCGTCAGCATGCCCGGTACCTTCAGCGTGAAGATATTGTGGTCGCTGTCGTCGTCGGCAAACACGATGCGGCTGTGCGCCACCGGCCAGCCCTGCTCGCGCGCCGTGCGCAGCAGCGGCTGCGTATTGCGGATCGCTTCGGGGATATTGCCGCCGCCGAACACCGCCGGATCGGCAAAGCCGTTGACGAAGTCGATGATCAAGAGGCCGTACGGCGCCCGGAGCTCCATCGACGCGCCAAAGCCCTGGCGCTGGTAAGTCTGCACTGCGTCATTCATGGCGCATTTCCTTGTAGAGCGAGGCGGCGGGGGCTTGGTGGCCGTCCATCACCTTGCCGCGCACCACCACCGGCTCGCCGTCGAGGCTGACGGTGCAGTGGCGCACCGGGATATCGATATGGCAGGCGGTGGTGCGGCTGCCGCCCGCTTCATTGTTGGGGCCGAACGAGCACAGGAAGTTGCCCTCGTAGGCGCGCGCGTCCATGCCGATGGTGGCCTCGCGGTCATACATCGCCAGCGCCGACCAGCTCGCGCGCGGCTGCAGCCCCCAGCCGATATGCGACATCGCATAGGCTTCGGGGTCGTTGAACGAGGCCATGTAGTCCGCCAGCAGCTCGGCATCCACGCCGCCTTCGATGCGGCGCACATAGCCCGCCTCGACCGTGATGCGGATCGGCGCCTGCAGGTAGGACTTCATCGGCAGCAGGATGTCGCCGCGGTCCAGCACGATGGTGCCGTTGGTGCCGCCCTCGTCCGGCCAGGTCAGCACGAAGCCGCTCGGCCAGTGGTCCCAGCGGCCGGGCTCGTCGACAAAGCCGTACTCGCTGATCGCGGGGAACTCGCCGAGGCGGCAGCGCAGGTCCATGCCGGCGTCGGACACGATATGCATCTCGCGCGCCTTCGCCAGCCGCGCGGTGGCGGCCTTGACGCGGGTGCGGTCGGCCTCGGTCGGCACCAGCCGCGCCAGCACTTCGGGCGGCTCCACCGCCAGCAGGATCTTGGTCCCTTGCGACAGGATCTCGTGCTGCTCTGGCGAGAACAGCAGCGTCATCAGATCCAGCACCAGGTCGCTCGCCTTCAGCGCGGCGATGGCGGCCGGGTTGCCGGTCAGTGGCGTGGTGCCGAGGTAAGCCAGCGCGTCGCGGCTGAGCGCCTTCTCGCCGTTGACCGGCGGCAGGTCGAGCCGGTTGACGATGGCGCCCATCGATGCCGCCGCCACCATCGCCGTGCGCAGCGTCTGCGGGTGCGTGGCGGCGCCGGTCAGCACGGTGACGGTCTGCCCTGCTTGCAGCTTCGACAGCGTCAGCACCTGCTTCCACGCCGCGGTCAGGTCGTAATCGCTTACAGGCATGTTCGCTCCTTGTTCAGTTCAGCGCCTCGCCGAGGAAGTCGCCGAACGCGCGGTAAAAGCCGGCCTCGTCGTCCCACGGGATCATGTGGCCGGCATTGGCGACATGCGCGACCAGCAGTGCGGGCAGCAGCGTGCGCATTTCTTGCGCGTCTTCCGCGCGGATCACATCGCCGCGGCCGGCGGTCATCAGCAGCGCCGGCACCGACACGTGTGGCAGGTCGGCGTGGATATCGTCCTCATGGAAGCCGTTGAAGCTGGCCAGGATCGCGCGCTCGTCGCAGGTGTGCAGCCACTGCGCGCGCAGGCGCAGCTGTGCTTCGGTCCAGGTCGGGCAGAAGCGGCGCATGCCTTGGACGTCGATGCCCTGCTGCGCCAGCCGGATCGAATCGACGTACCAGGGCAGTTGCGACGGATACGGACGGCGCCCCGGGCCCGACACCGGCGGATCGACCAGCACCAGCCGCGTCAGCCCGGCGGGCTTGCCGCGCGCGGCGCGGATGCCGATGCGAGCGCCCATCGAATGGCCGACGATGGCATAGCGCTGCAGCCCGAGAGCTTCGGCAAAGGCGACCACGTCGGCAGCTTGCGCGTCCAGGCTGTAGTCCAGCTCCGGCCCGGCCTGCGACAGGCCGCGGCCGCGCACGTCGAGCACATAGGTATCGAACTGCCGCCCGAACTGCTCGCCGACAAAGCCCCACGTCACCGCCGGGCTGGTGATGCCCGGCACGATCACGATGGCATCGCGCTGCGCGCGCGCGCCATCCTGCCCGCCGTACCGCAGGTAGTGCTGGCGGATGCCGTTGGCGTGGACGTTGGCGCCATAGAGGAAGGTGCTGGTCGTCATGGCCGGCTCCTTCAGTAAGCGCCCGACAGCAGCGCGCCCGCGCCCGGCACTACCGGCTCCAGGCCGAGGCGTTTGAGTAGCGCGTAAGTCGTGGCGATAGCGGCGGTGACCACCGGCTTGCCAGTCATCGCCTCAACCTTGGCCACCGCCGGCAGCGACGGCATCTGCACGCAGGCCGACAGCACGATGACATCGGCGTCGGCGGTATTCATCTGCGCGACGATGTCCGGCAGCCGCGACGGGTCGTGGCGGCCCACGTCGAGGTTGTCGGGGATCTCCAGCGCGCGGTAGTCCACTACCTCGTAGCCTTCATTGCGGATGTAGTCGACCACCAGCTCGGTCAGCGGCTTCATGTAGGGCGCCACCACCGCGATGCGCTTGGCGCCCATCACCTTGAGCGCATCCACCAGCGCGCCGGCGCTGGTGATCACCGGCGCGTCGCCGCCGTTCTCGGCGGTATGCGCCTGCAGGCGCTGCTCGGACACGCGGTGGTAGCCGTGGCCCATCGCCATGATCGCCACCAGGCAGGCGTAGCCGAGCACGTCGACGCGGGCGTCGCTCAGCTCCACCGCGCAGCGGTCGGATTCGGCGTCCATCGCCGCCAGTTCCTCCTTGACCACCTTCTTCATCCGCATCCGGCTGGAATGGAAGGTGAAGCGTTCAGGGCGCACCAACTGGCGCGCGGCCAGCATCGCCGGGATCTCGGTTTCCATCGTGGTGTTGGAGCTCGGCACGATCTGGCCGATTCGGAAAACTTTCTGCACTGTCGACTCCGTCATTGGTTTGTCTGTCTACCCGCCTGCGCTGGCCTGCCGGCCCCTGCATGCTGCGATCGATTGTAGTGTACACACTTTATATAGGCAAACAGAATCTGCGCGGGGCACGATTCACTCGTTCAGTGCATACTTAATTAACCAATCCCTGTTTTTGCGCATAAATTCACCGATAAATGGCGTTGTGCGTGATCAATTATGTTTACATAAGGGTTTTCCATAGGTTCGATATTTTCTTCCTTTACGTTGATATTTTGAGTGTGTACACTCGTTTTCAACGGTCGGCCACATGGCCGCCCCGCCCCCAAACGACCCATGTGTCATTGCCCCAGGAGAAAGAACGTGCAAGGCAAACCGCGAATCGCAGTTGTCGGCGCCGGACTCGGAGGGACGGCCGCGGCCGCCCTGCTGCAGCGAGCCGGCTTCCAAGTCAGGCTGTATGAACAGGCACCGGCGTTCTCGCGCCTGGGCGCTGGCATCCATGTGGGCCCCAATGTGATGAAGATCATGCGGCGTATCGGCATCGAGGACGCGCTCAACGCCATGGGCTGCCACCCCGACTACTGGTACAGCCGCGACGGGCTGACCGGCGAGGTGATCGCGCAGATCCCGCTGGGCGACTACGCGCTGCAACATTACGGTGCCAGCTACCTGACCGTGCACCGCGGTGACTTCCACAAGCTGCTGACCGATGCCGTGGCGCCCGGCACGCTGTTCTTCAACAAGAAGCTGGAAAGCGTCACCGACCAGGGCGACGTGGTGCAACTGCGCTTCACCGACGGCACGGTGGAAGAAGCCGATATCGTGATCGGCGCCGACGGCGTCAACTCGCGCATCCGCGAAACCCTGCTTGGCGCCGAGCCGCCCAAGTACACCGGCTACGTGGCGCACCGTGCGGTATTCCCCATCGCGCGCGTCAAGGGCTTCACGCACGAGCGCTGCACCAAGTGGTGGACGGACGACCGCCACATGATGGTCTACTTCGACACCAGCAAGCTGGACGAGATCTACTACGTGACCGGCGTGCCGGAGCCCGAGTGGGACATGAGCAAGAGCTGGGTGCCGAGCAGCATCGAGGAAATGCGCGCCGCGTTCGACGGCTGGCACGAAGGCGTGCAATCGCTGATCGAAGGCACCGTTGAAGTGACGAAGTGGCCGCTGCTGGAGCGCGACCCGCTGCCGCTGTGGAGCCGCGGCCGCATGGTGCTGCTGGGCGACGCCTGCCATCCGATGAAGCCGCACATGGCGCAGGGCGCCGCGATGGCGATCGAGGATGCGGCCATGCTGACGCGCTGCTTCACCGAGGCCGGCGTGGACGACTATGCCAGCGCCTTCGCGCTGTATGAAGCCAACCGCGCCGAGCGCGCCGGCAAGGTCCAGTTGGTCTCGCACAACAACACCTGGCTGCGCAGCAACGAGAACCCAGACTGGTGTTTCGGCTACGATGTGTTCGACGTGCCGCTGGTGTCGGCCGGGCGCACGCCGCTGTCCGCGGCGGCCTGATGCCTGCCTGACCCTGGCCTGCCGGCACAGCATGCCGGCAGGCAATATGCCGCCGCAGCCCCTCGCCGACGAAGGGGCGCGGCGCCGCGATGCGTGATGTGCAAACCGCCCCCAGCCCACGATGAACGCGCCCCGCCCCCTGACGCTGCAGGTCAACCACGCCGAGCACACGCTGAGCGTGGCGCCTGACACGCCGCTGCTCTACATCCTGCGCAACGACCTGGCCTGCAACGGCCCCAAGTATGGCTGCGGCCTGGGACAATGCGGCGCCTGCACGGTGCTGGTGGACGGTATGGCCGCGCGCTCGTGCGTTCTGCCGGTCAGGGCGGTGGTCGGCCACGCCGTCACCACGCTGGAAGGACTGGGCACGGCGACACAGCCCGACCCGGTCCAGCAGGCCTTTATCGACGAGCAGGCCGCGCAATGCGGCTACTGCCTGAACGGCATGATCATGACCGCGAAGGCGCTGCTCGCGCAGAACCCCGATCCCGACGAGGCGCAGATCCGCGAGGCACTGCGCTTCAACCTGTGCCGTTGCGGCACGCATGTGGAAATCGTGCGCGCGGTACAGCGCGCCGCGGTGCTGCAGCGCCAGGCCGCCGAGGGAGCGGCATCGTGACGCAAAGACTCGTACCGCAGCCCGGGCCTGCCAGCGTTGTGGCGGACCTTGCGCCGCCGCCGGCCGCGATCTGCCTCGTCGCCCATGTGCTGACGCCGCCCGGCCTGCGCTGGCTCGATGGCAAGCCGCTGTCGCCGCGCCTGCTGAGTGCTGACCGCGACGCGGCACTGGCCTTGCCGGGCGTGCGCGCCGTGGTGCTCCGCAACCAGTTTGCTGGCGTTGTCGCGGAGACCGATGCGCTGGCGGCCAATGCCGCACATGCCTTGCAGGCGCGCTGGTCGGCACCGCCGCGCGCTGACGGCGCACCCGTCCCGCGTCGCGCGATTACGCAACGCGGCGACGCCGGCGACGTGCTGGCCAACGCCGCGACGCGCCATGCGCAGGACTACCAGTGGCCGCTGGCCGGCACCCGTGCCCAGGCCCACTGCACCGTCATCGCCGACTGGCGCGATGGCATGCTGTATGTGTGGCTGCCCGCAACGCGCCCGGGCGCGTTGCGCGAGGAACTGGCCGCGCTGCTGGGGATCGCGCCGCAGCAGGTGGCGCTGGCCTGCTGGCAAGCGCCGGACGATGGCGCCGACCCGGCGCTGCTGGCGCACCACGCCGCTGCCGACGCCGCATTGCTTGCCCATGCCGCCGGCAAGCCGGTGATGCGCCGGCTGTGCGCCGACGACATCGGCTTATCCGACGCAGTACTGGCCGTGCGCGTCGACACCGCACGCGCCAGCGATGCGATCGATGCCTACGCTTCCACGCTCGCCGGCACCGCCGCGCCGTCGGTGCCGCTGGCGCTTTGGCTGACGCATACGCCGTCGCCAGTGACGGACGGCACCGACACGGCCCACGCAAGCAACGCCGGCATTCCGCCCTACCGCATTCCCAATGTCGATGTCGGCACGGTCGGCGACATCGCCGCGTTCGACGCCGCACCGCTTGCCGCCGCCCGCGCGCAGGTCTTTGCGCGCGAATCCCATCTCGACGAAATCGCCGCCGCATCAGGCAGCGATCCGATCGCGCTGCGGCTCGCGCATCTCGACGACGCGCGCGGCGTGGCCCTGGTATGGCAGGTAAGCGAGCGCGCGGGCTGGACGCCGGCCGCGCCGCGTGCCGCCGCAGCGGCCGGCAACGTGCGGCGCGGCCGCGGCTTCGCTTATGCGCATACCGTCGACCACGATGCCGGCCAGAGCTGGTCGGCGTGGGTGGCGGAAGTGGAAGTCGACGGCACCACCGGCGACCTGGCAGTCACGCGCGTGACCGTGGGCCGCGACAGCGAATCGCTGGCGCCCACGCAAGCCGTACCCGCCACGCGCTCGCTTGAACAGGCAGTCGCCGACACCGCACTGCAACTGACAGCCGCCACGCCTGCCTTCGACACCTGGCCATCCGCTGCACCCACGACCCAGACGCTGCCTGCGATGGCCGGCAACGCACTGCCGGAAGTGCGCCTGGCCGGCACGCTCACCGGGTACGACAAGCTCGCCGCGGGGCCGGCCGATACGCTGCCCGCCGCAGCGGCAGTCGCCAACGCCATCTTCGATGCCACCGGCGTGCGCCTGCGCGCACCGCCTTTCAGCGCCGAACGCATCCGCCTGGCACTTGCCGAGAGTGAAGACAAGCGCGGCAGCCGGCGCAAGAAACGCGGCTGGCTTGCAGCCGCTGCCGCCACCGCAGCCGGCCTGTGCGCGACGCTATTGCCGTGGCGTGCGCCGATCGCGCCGGTCGCACCGCCCGAACCCGGTTTTTACTCCGCAGCCACGCTGGAGCGGGGCCGCCTGGTGGCCGCAGCAGGCGACTGCGCGGTGTGCCATACGGCGCCCGGCGGCGTGAAGAATGCCGGCGGCCTGCCGCTGGAAACGCCGTTCGGCACGGTGTACAGCACCAACATCACGCCCGATGTGCAGACCGGCATCGGCAACTGGTCGTTCGCGGCGTTCGAGCGCGCGATGCGCGAAGGCATCCACCGCGACGGGCGGCGCCTCTACCCGGCCTTCCCCTACACCGCGTTCGCCAAGGTCAGCGATGCCGACATGCAGGCGCTGTATGCCTACCTGATGGCCGCCGAGCCGGTGAAGTCCGAGGTCCCGCAAACCCAGCTCGCTTTCCCGTTCAACATGCGGCCACTGCTGGCGGGCTGGAACCTGCTGTTCCATCGCAACGAACCATTCAAGCCCGACCCCTCGCGCTCTGCGCAATGGAACCGCGGAGCGTATCTCGCCGAAGGCCTGGGCCACTGCAGTGCCTGCCATTCGCCGCGCAACGCGCTCGGCGCGGAACAGGGCGGGCGCAAGTACCTGACCGGCGGCAGTGCCGAAGGCTGGGAAGCAGCGCCGCTGACCTCGCTCTCGCACGCACCGGTGCCGTGGACCGAAGCGGCACTGTTCACGTATCTGCGCGGCGGGTATGCGCCGCATCATGGCGCCGCGGCTGGACCAATGGCGCCGGTGGTGGAAGAACTCGCGCAGTTGCCAGAATCCGACGTGCGCGCAATCGCGCACTACGTGGCCTCGTTCGGCACGCCGCCGCCAGCGCCTTCGGTGCTGGCCGCGCAGGCAGCGCGAATCGAGCAGCGCAGCGCGCAGGCCGCGCTCACCCTGAACGGTCCCGGCGAACGCCTGTACCAGAGCGCGTGCGCGGTCTGCCACCAGTCAGACCAGGGTATCGCGCAGTTCGGCGTCAAGCCATCGCTCGCACTCAACACCAACCTGCACAGCAAGCTGCCCGACAACGTCATCCAGGTGCTGCTGCAAGGCATGCCGGCACCGCCCAACAGTGAGCTGGGCGCGATGCCGGCCTACGCCGACACGCTCGACGACCGGCAGATCGCGCAACTGGCGCAGTACCTGCGCGCTCGCTTTGCCCCCGACCAACCCGCCTGGCAGGACCTGGAGAACACCGTCGCGCGCCTGCGCGCGACGCCTGCCCATTAATACCAACTGAGAACCGCGGGGCGGCTCGCCACGCCCTCCGCATCCACGCTGACCGCACATACGCCGTGCCGGGCAAGGCGCTTCGCCACCGGGCAGGGAGGCGTGCGCCCCCACGCCGGCGACATGCGCGCCACGCGCGGGAAAACCCCGAGGAGGGAAATCGCAATTCGGCCTTGCCCGCCAGTTTCATGTAGCTTACGCTGAACGATCATGTAGTGCGCACTACATGAGTGCGGCGTGAGCACGCAGCGGTGCCTCCCCGCACAAGGACGGCGCGCCGCAAGCGGCAGACGAGACAACACAACCAAAAGATTGGCCCTCTACATACCGGAAGCGCTGGCCCGGGGCTTGCATAGTCCACCGCCGTGCCAACCGGGGGCCGGGCCTGGACCAACCAAGGGTAGACAACAAGGAGTGACTATGTCGTATCAGAATCAAGAAGGTGTTGCGAGATTGCTACCGGGTTAGTCCAGCCTCGCCAGATTGAAGTAGCCACCACGTTTCGTTGCAACTCGGTGCGATGGCATCACGCATTAGTGAGTACCGTAGTCTGGCCCTGCTTCGATAAACGTGTGCTTCCGAGTTCAAGAACCAGCCTATAAAGACAGGTAGACAAAATGTCGTCATCAATCTCATCAATGGCAACAACGACAATCCCAGAAGCAACGATAAGCTCGCCCCCCCAGCCAAGCGCGAGGGTAGGGACGCCTCAGACCATCACTATCGAGCAAGGCATCCGCGCGGCCGGTGTCGGTCGATTCCAGTATCGGCTCTTTGTCATATTCGGCCTGGTCTGGCTCGCTGACGCGATGCAGGTGCTCTCGATCGGCTTCACCGCGCCGTCCATTGCTGCGACATTTGGCATCCCCGTACCGACGGCTTTGCAGACCGGTACGATGTTCTTTGTCGGCATGCTGATTGGCGCTTTCGTGTTCGGTCGGCTTGCGGACAGGATCGGCCGCCGACCCGTGCTCATGATGGCGGTGGTCATCGACGCGATCTGTGGTGTCGCGTCCGCCTTCGCACCGGACTTCCAGTGGCTTCTGTTGCTGCGCTTCCTGACCGGCATCGGCGTCGGCGGCACTTTGCCCGTTGACTACACCATGATGGCCGAGTTTCTGCCCTCCGACCGGCGCGGTCGCTGGCTGGTCCTGCTGGAGTCATTCTGGGCCGTCGGCACGATCTTGCTCGCCGTTCTTGCCCTGGTTGCCGTTTCGCAAGGCGATGACGCCTGGCGGCTGATCTTCCTCGTCACTGGCATCCCCGCCCTGGTCGGCGTGATCTTCCGGTTCTTTGTTCCCGAGTCTCCGCTCTATCTGAATAAAGCGGGACGCTCAGCAGAGGCACGCGCCGTGCTTCAGCGTGTAGCCGCCGCCAATCGCGTTTCCGTGGAAATTGGCTCCCTGGAGCCGCAGCCGATGGAGCGCAAATCGGTTTTTGCGCTCTTCGCGGCCGGATGCCGACGCCGCAGCATCTGCCTGCTTGCCGCCTGGATGCTCATCTCGATCGCCTACTACGGCGTCTTCGTTTATCTCCCGGTGAAGCTGGCTGGCCAGGGCTTTGGCTTCATGCGTGGTCAAGTGTTCCTGATCCTGCTCGCGCTCGTGCAGCTTCCCGGCTTCGCGCTCGCCGCTCACGGCGTCGAGCGTTGGGGTCGGAAACCGACCCTGATCGGCTTCCTGCTTCTCAGCGCGGCAGGTTGCATGCTCTATAGCCTGGGCCAGTCCACTGCGCTCGTCGTCGGCTCCACCTTGCTGATGAGCTTTGCGCTCCTCGGTACGTGGGGAGCACTTTACGCCTTTACGCCTGAGGTGTATCCGACGGATCTGCGGGCCAGCGGAATGGGCACTGCGGGTGCGATGGCGCGCTTCGGTGGCCTCTTCGCACCTTCGATCATTGCCCCGATCATGGCTACCCAGTTCACACTTGCCCTTGCGCTCCTTTCGTCATTTCTTGCCCTGGCGGCGATCGCCATTTTCATGGTGGATATCGAGTCGAGGAACCGCGCGCTGGATTAGGGCAAGGTAGCGTCGAGCCCGTCGGCGGTCCCGGCGGTCGAGGGCGCCCGCCGACGGCGCTGGCCTGGGCGGGGTCTTGAAACGAAGCCACGGGCAGGGCGGCCCGCTTCCATTACAATCCGGCTGCAACGGCGTGGCGGCCGGGTCCACCGGACCGGCCGCCCGCTTCACCCTCTTCCGCCGAGCCCTCCCCGCCAGCCATGAAACAAGATCCGCGCTTTCCCAATCTGTTTATCCTCGACCACCCGCTGATCCAGCACAAGCTTTCGCATATGCGCGACAAGGAGACCTCCACGCGCACCTTCCGCGAGCTGCTGCGCGAGATCACGCTGCTGATGGGCTACGAGATCACGCGCAACCTGCCGCTGACCACGCGCCGCATCGAGACGCCGTTGGTCGAGCTGGATGCGCCGGTGATCGCCGGCAAGAAGCTGACCATCGTGCCGGTGCTGCGCGCGGGCGTCGGCATGAGCGACGGCCTGGTCGAACTGATCCCTTCGGCGCGCATCGGCCATATCGGCGTCTACCGCGACGAGCAGCATCGCCCGGTCGAGTACCTGGTGCGGCTGCCGGACCTGGAAGATCGCAGCTTCATCCTGTGCGACCCGATGGTGGCCACCGGCTATTCCGCCGTGCACGCGGTGGAGGTGCTCAAGCGCCGCGGCGTCAAGGACGAGGCCATCACCTTCGTCGCGCTGGTAGCGGCGCCCGAGGGCGTGGAGGTGTTCCAGAAGGCGCATCCGGGCGTGAAGCTGTTCGTGGCTTCGCTCGACAGCCACCTGGATGGCGACGCGTATATCGTGCCGGGCCTGGGCGATGCGGGCGACCGGCTGTTCGGCACCAAGAACTGACCGTCACGCCTGGTGCGGACCTGAGCGGGCTTGACCGGCCTCAATAGTCCGCGCCGCGTGGCTCCCTACACTGGCGGCAGGCACTGGCGGCAATCCGCCGGCGCGCACCGCCAATCCACAGGGAGCCAAGCATGGAAGCCTTCAAGATCCTCTTCAGCACCAGCACCGGCCTGATGAGCCTGGGCGTGATCGTCTTTATCATCGGCATGGGCTGGTTTTTCGCGCGCATGTTCGCGCGCAAGATGCGCGAGGATGCGGAAGCCGCGAAGGCACAGCAGACGGCGCAACGCCGCTGACCGTAACGGGCCGCACCGCGCCCCGTCCTGCTTTTTCCCGACGCTTACTTCTTTTTGCCGAGCAGGCTGCCCAGCACGCCACGGATCAGTTCGCGGCCCACCTGCGAGCCCACCGTGCGCGCGGCCGACTTGGCCATCGATTCCAGGATCGAATCGCCGCGACCGGTCTTGCCAGTGCCCTTGGTCAGCGTGCCGAAGATCTCGCCGGCGGTGCCGAGCCAGCCGCTGTCCTGTTCGCCGGCTGGCTGTCCGGCTGGCTTTCCGGCCGGAGCCTTGGCGGTGCCGCCGTTACCATTGCCGACCGTCGCCACGCTGCCGCGCAGCTTTTCATAGGCCGACTCGCGGTCCACGGTCGTTTCGTAAGTACCCGCTACCAGCGAGTTGGCGATCAACTGCTTGCGTTCCTCGTCCGTCGCCGGGCCGATGCGGCTTCGCGGCGGCAGTACCCACGCCCGTTCGGTCACGCAAGGCGTGCCCTTGGCATCCAGGAACGACACCAGCGCCTCGCCCACGCCCAGCTCGCCGATCGCGGTCTCCACGTCCAGCTTCGGGTTGGCACGCATGGTGGTGGCCGCCACCTTGACCGCCTTCTGGTCGCGCGGCGTGAACGCGCGCAGCGCGTGCTGCACGCGGTTGCCGAGTTGGCCCAGCACGGTGTCCGGGATATCGATCGGGTTCTGCGTGACGAAGTACACGCCCACGCCCTTGGAGCGGATCAGCCGCACCACCTGCTCGATCTTGTCGAGCAGTGCCTTGGGGGCGTCGTTGAACAGCAGGTGCGCCTCGTCGAAGAAGAACACCAGCTTGGGCTTGTCCAGGTCCCCGGCCTCCGGCAGCTTCTCGAACAGTTCCGACAGCATCCACAGCAGGAAGGTGGCATACATCCGCGGCGAGTTCATCAGTTTGTCCGCAGCCAGGATATTGACCACGCCCTGGCCCTTCTCGGTCTGGATAAAGTCTTCGAGGTTAAGCATCGGCTCGCCGAAGAACACATCGCCGCCCTGGGACTCCAGCGCGATCAGCCCGCGCTGGATCGCGCCGATCGAAGCGGCCGAGATATTGCCGTACTCAGTGGTGTACTGCGAAGCGTTGTCACCGACGTGCTGCAGCATTGCGCGCAGATCCTTGGCGTCGAGCAGCAGCAGGCCGTTGGCGTCGGCGATGCGGAACACCAGGTTGAGCACGCCCTGCTGGGTGTCGTTCAGCTCCAGCATGCGCGACAGCAGCAGCGGCCCCATGTGCGAGACCGTGGCGCGCACCGGGTGGCCCTTCTGGCCGAACACGTCCCACAGCGTGGTCGGGCACGCGCCCCACGCCGGCTCCCGCAGGTTCAGGTCGGCCAGGCGCTGCTTGAGCTTGTCCGAGAGCTGACCGGCCTGCGAAATGCCGGTCAGGTCACCTTTGACGTCCGCCATGAAGACTGGCACCCCCAGGCGCGAGAACCCCTGCGCCAGCGTCTGCAGCGTGACGGTCTTGCCGGTGCCGGTGGCGCCGGTGATCAGCCCATGGCGGTTGCCCATCTGCGGCAGCAGCACCAGTTCAAGTTCGGCGTTCTTGGCGATAAGGATGGGGTCGGCCATGATCTTCCTGATAACAAGATGCCGCGGGGCTCGCCACGGCAGCGGCGCGGGCAGGCCCGCGTGATAAAATCCTGGGCTGATTATAGCCAGCCGCCAGGCATATCCGTCACCTGGCGCGCGCCGTCCCGAGGCCTTGCGGCCCAGCCGCGGCGCGCATGGCGACCCCGCATTCCATCACCGCACAACAGCGTTTTCCGTCTCGGAGAGAATCATGGCCGGTCACTCGAAATGGGCCAATATCAAACACAAGAAAGCTGCCGCTGACGCCAAGCGCGGCAAGATCTGGACCCGCCTGATCAAGGAAATCACCGTGGCCGCCAAGCTCGGCGGCGGCGATGTCGACTCCAACCCGCGCCTGCGCCTGTCGATCGACAAGGCCATGGACGCGAACATGCCCAAGGACAACATCCAGCGCGCGATCCAGCGCGGCGTGGGCGGCCTGGAAGGCGCGAACTACGAAGAGATCCGCTACGAGGGCTACGGCCTGGCCGGCGCGGCCATCATCGTCGACTGCCTGACCGACAACCGCACCCGCACCGTGGCCGAAGTGCGCCATGCCTTCTCCAAGCACGGCGGCAACATGGGCACCGAAGGTTCGGTGGCGTTCATGTTCACGCACTGCGGCCAGTTCCTGTTCGCGCCAGGCACGCCGGAAGACAAGCTGATGGAAGCGGCGCTGGAAGCCGGCGCCGACGACGTCGTCACCAACGACGACGACTCGATCGAAGTGACCTGCCCGCCCAACGATTTTTCCGCGGTCAAGACTGCGCTGGAAGCCGCCGGCTTCAAGGCGGAAGTGGCCGACGTGGTGATGAAGCCGCAGAACGAAATCAGCTTCACCGGCGACGACGCGGCCAAGATGCAGAAGCTGCTCGACGCCCTGGAAAACCTGGACGACGTGCAGGAAGTCTTCACCAACGCGGTGATCGAAGACTAAGTCATATCTAGCCCCCATCGGCGGCAGCCCGGCTCCAAAGACCCAAGCTGCCGCCTTTTTGCATGCGTTTCTTTTCTGGCAGTGGATCATGAAAGTATTGGTTGTCGGCTCGGGTGGACGTGAACACGCGCTGGCCTGGAAATTGGCCCAGTCCCC
Organism: Ralstonia pickettii DTP0602; assembly: GCA_000471925.1. Taxonomy (NCBI): domain Bacteria; kingdom Pseudomonadati; phylum Pseudomonadota; class Betaproteobacteria; order Burkholderiales; family Burkholderiaceae; genus Ralstonia; species Ralstonia pickettii. The sequence continues at coordinate 902,728 of CP006667.1, read as the reverse complement.
CAGGGTGCAAGTGGTGTACGTCGCGCCGGGCAACGGCGGGACCGCGCTCGACAAGCGCCTGCAGAATGTTCCGCTGACCGATCCCGAGGTCATCGCCGCCTTTGCCGAGCGCGAAGGCGTGGCCTTCACCGTGGTCGGCCCCGAGGCGCCGCTGGCGGCGGGCATCGTCGATATCTTCCGCGCCAAGGGCCTGCGCATTTTCGGGCCGACCCAGGCTGCCGCGCAGTTGGAATCGTCCAAGGACTTCGCCAAGGCGTTCATGCAGCGCCACGGCATCCCTACCGCTGCTTACCAGACCTTCTCCGACGCCACTCAGGCGCACGCCTATATCGACGCGCAGGGCGCGCCGATCGTGATCAAGGCCGACGGCCTGGCCGCGGGCAAGGGCGTGGTGGTGGCAATGACGCTGGACGAGGCGCATCAGGCGGTCGACATGATGCTGGCCGACAACAGACTCGGCGACGCCGGCGCGCGCGTGGTGATCGAGGAGTTCCTCGAAGGCGAGGAAGCCAGCTTTATCGTGCTGGTCGACGGCAAGAACGTGCTGGCACTGGCCACCAGCCAAGACCACAAGCGCCTGCTGGACGCCGACGCCGGTCCTAACACCGGCGGCATGGGCGCCTACTCGCCCGCGCCGGTGGTCACGCCCGCGCTGCATGCGCGTGCGCTGCGCGAGATTATCCTGCCGACCGTGCGCGGCATGGAAAAGGACGGCATCCCGTACACGGGCTTCCTGTACGCCGGCCTGATGATCGACAAGGACGGCAACCTGAAGACGCTGGAATTCAACTGCCGCATGGGCGACCCCGAGACGCAGCCGATCCTGGCGCGCCTGAAGACCGACCTGGTCGACGTGATGGAGCACGCCGTCAACGGCAAGCTCGACGCCGTCGAACTGGACTGGGACCGCCGCACCGCCCTGGGCGTGGTGATGGCCGCTTACGGCTACCCCGACGCGCCGCGAAAGGGCGACGCCATCACTGGCATCCCGGCCGAGACCGACGACAGCGTGACCTTCCACGCCGGCACCACGCTCAAGGACGGCACGCTGCTGACCTCGGGCGGGCGCGTGCTGTGCGTGGTCGGGCTGGCCGACACGGTCAAGGCGGCGCAGCGCGCCGCCTATGCCGCGGTCGAGCAGATCCAGTTCGACGGCATGCAGTACCGGACCGATATCGGCTACCGCGCCATCAAGCGCTGATCCCGCCCCCCGGCCCGGCTGAGTCGCCGCGCCGGACGGCTTCGGACGCAAGCGACCGCCCGGCCGCCCCAGCCGGTACAATCGTGACAATGCTGTGACCCACCCGGCAGCCAACAGGCTGCCGGCGTGCCATCCAGCCGGTCCATCCGCCGGTTTTATCCGCCTTCGCCAACCATGATCGATTCCCAGGCAGTCCGTGCCTATCTGCTCGGCCTGCAAGACCGCATCACCGATGCCATCGGTGCCATCGACGGCCAGCCGTTCCTGACCGACGCCTGGGAGAAACCGCCCACCGAACGCCTGCGCGGCAGCGGCCGCACCCGCATCCTGGAAGGCGGCACGGTGATGGAGCGTGCCGGCGTGGGCTTCTCGCACGTCAGCGGCGATACCCTGCCACCCTCGGCCAGCGCCAACCGGCCGGAACTGGCCGGGCGCAGCTTCGAGGCGATGGGCGTCTCGCTGGTGTTCCATCCGCGCAACCCGTACGTGCCCACGGTCCATATGAACGTGCGCTGCTTCCTGGCGGTCAAGCCCGGGGCCGAGCCGGTATGGTGGTTCGGCGGCGGCATGGACCTGACGCCGTACTATGGCAACGTCGACGACTGCACCCATTTCCACCGCACCTGCAAGCAGGCGCTCGCGCCCTACGGCGACGAGCTGTACCCGCGCTTCAAGCAGTGGTGCGACGAATATTTCTTCCTGCGCCACCGCAACGAGGCTCGCGGCGTGGGCGGGATCTTCTTCGACGACTTCTCGGCGCTGGGCTTCGAGCGCAGCCTGGCGATGATGCAGTCGGTCGGCGATGCCTTCCTGGACGCCTACCTGCCGATCCTGCAGGCGCGCAAGGACACCCCCTACGGCGAGCGTGAGCGCGACTTCCAGGCCTACCGGCGCGGGCGCTACGTCGAATTCAACCTCGTGTTCGACCGCGGCACGCTGTTTGGCCTGCAGTCGGGCGGACGCGCCGAATCCATCCTGATGTCGATGCCGCCGCTGGTGACCTGGCGCTATGACTGGCAACCGGAACCGGGCAGCCCCGAAGCGGCGCTGTATACCGACTTCCTGCCGGCACGCGACTGGGCCTGACGGCAGACCTATGGCCAATCCTGCGCAACACCGCAAGCCCGCCGCCGACGCGGGCGAACCGCCGCACCCCTCCCGTCCCTACCGCCTCGGTATCCTCGGCGGCACTTTCGATCCGCCCCATGTCGGCCACCTGGCGCTGGCACGGCTGTGCACCGAGCACCTGGACCTGGACGAACTGGTGTGGATTCCCACCGGCCAGTCCTGGCAGAAAGGCGCCGACGTGACGCCCGCCGCCGATCGCCTGGCCATGACCGAACTGGCCGCCGCCGCGCTGGCGGACGGCGGCGCGAAGGTCCGCGTGAGCCGCATGGAAGTGGACCGCGCCGGCCCCAGCTACACCATCGACACCGTGCGCCAGCTACGGGCCGAATACGGCCCCGAGGCCTCGCTGTGCTGGCTGATGGGCGCCGACCAGTTGCTGCGCCTGCACACCTGGCACGGCTGGCAGGAACTGTTCGCACATGTGCACCTGTGCACCGCCACGCGCCCGCGCTTCGAGCTGGCCGCGCTGGAGGGCCCGGTGCTGGAAGCGCTGGCCGAGCGCCAGGCCGACACACACCTGATACAATGCACGCCCTCCGGCCGGATGTGGATCGACCAGACGCTCGCCGTCGACCTGTCTTCCACCCATCTGCGCCAGCGCCTGGCAACCGGCCAGCCGGCAGATGACCAACTGCCGCCGGGCGTGGCACACTACATCGCAAGCCACGGGCTGTACCGCGACGTTCCTGCGAGGACGTGACCCCCCGGCCAGGGCGTGACCGGGGTCTGACCAGGCCCGGCGCCCACCACCCAACCGATCTCAGCTGAACAAGAAGACACCATGGATATTCGTAAACTGCAACGCGCCATCGTCGACGGCCTCGAGGATGTCAAAGCGCAGGACATCAAGGTGTACGACACCAGCCACCTGACCGAGCTGTTCGACCGGGTGGTGATTGCCAGCGGGACGTCCAATCGCCAGACCAAGGCGCTGGCAGCTTCGGTGCGGGATACGGTCAAGGAAGCCGGCGGCCATATCGTGGCGGTCGAGGGACTGGAAACCGGCGAATGGGTGCTGGTCGATTGCGGCGACGCCGTGGTCCACATCCTGCAACCCCAGTTGCGCATGTACTACAACCTGGAAGAGATCTGGGGCGACAAGCCGGTGCGCATGAAGCTCGCCACCGGTGCCCGCGGCCTGGCCAAGGCCAGCGAGCCGATGGAAGAAGACGAGGACGACGTCCCCGCCGTGCGCGGCACGCGCCGCGCCAGCAGCCTGCGCCCGGCGCTGGCCCGCCTGCCGGAAGGCATGAAGGAGCCGTCGCCGCCGATGGGCCACGAGGACACCGACCCGGACGCGATCGCCACCATCCGCAAACCGGCCCGCAAGACCGCCACCAAGACCACGGCAACCAAGACGGCCACCAAGACCCCCGCCAAGACGACCGGCACCCACGCCGCGGCACCGCGCAAGACCGCCGCCGGCACCACGGCACGCAAGACCGCCACCAAGACGGCTACCAAGACCGCAACGAAGGCTGCAGCCAGCAAGTCCGCCGCAGCCAAGCCGGCGGCCCGCAAGCGCACCACCCGCTCGGCCTGATTCCCGGGCGCGCGGCTGCCGGCCGGCCGCGCAGCAGACAAGTCCTCATGCAACTGGTGATCGTGGCCGTCGGCCACAAGATGCCCGGCTGGATCGAAACCGGCTTCAGCGAGTATGCCAAGCGCATGCCGCCCGAGTTGCGCATCGAACTGCGCGAGGTCAAGCCGGAAACCCGCTCCTCCAGCAACAACGCCGCCACGGTGATGCAGCGCGAAGCCGCGCGGATCGAGACGGTGCTGGGCTCGCTGTCGAAGCAGTGCCGCATCGTCGCGCTGGACGAGCGCGGCCGTGACTTCACCACCGTGCAACTGGCTGCGCAACTGACCGACTGGCAGCGCGAGGGTGGCGACGTCGCCTTCCTGATCGGCGGCGCCGACGGGCTCGACCCGGCGCTGAAGGCGCGCGCCAGCACCCTGATCCGCCTGTCCAGCCTGACGCTGCCGCACGGCATGGTGCGCGTGCTGCTGGCCGAGCAGCTGTACCGGGCCTGGTCGGTCACGCAGAACCATCCTTACCACCGGGCCTGAGCCCGCCGCTCACCGGCGGTCGCTATCGCCGCTGGCGGTACAATGCGGGCCACCGCCGGGCTACCGGCACGCTCTCCATCCATGCCGATTCCGCCGCCCGGTTTCACGGGCGGGATCTTCGCCCCCGCGATGCACGACTACCTCTACCTCGCCTCCCAGAGCCCGCGCCGCCGCGAATTGCTGACCCAGCTCGGCGTGCGCTATGAACTGCTGCTTGCCGATGACGACGAGGACGCTGAAGCGCTCGAAGTCGTGCTGCCCGGCGAGACCCCCGACGATTACGTGCAGCGCGTGTGCGCGCTGAAGGCCGAAGCCGCGCTGCGCCGACGCGAGCGCCGGGCACTGCCCGACGCGCCGGTGCTGACCTCCGACACCACGGTGTGCCTGGGCGGCCGCATCCTGGGCAAGCCTGCCGACGACGCCGACGCCGCGGCCATGCTTGACTCGCTGTCAGGTACCACGCACCGCGTGCTGACCGCCGTGACGGTGGTATCGACCACCGGGATGTGCCATGCACTGTCGGTTTCCGAAGTCAGCTTCCGCCTGATGCAGCCCGCCGAGATCGAGCGCTATGTCGCCAGCGGCGAGCCGCTCGGCAAGGCCGGCGCCTACGGCATCCAGGGCCGCGCGGCCGAGTTCGTCGAGCGGATCGCGGGCAGCTATTCAGGTATCATGGGCTTGCCTTTGTTTGAGACGGCGGCGTTACTTCGCCAGGCCCGCCTGCAATTCTGAGCGGCCCGCCCCCGCGCCCAGACAAGACCCGGCCTGCGCGCCGGGCCACCCTATACAGCCGGGCCACCGGCGCCGCGTTTCACCGCTATGACTGAAGACATCCTCGTCAACATCACGCCCCAAGAGACGCGCGTTGCCATCGTGCAGCAGGCCGCCGTCCAGGAACTACATGTCGAACGCACGCTCACGCGCGGGCTGGTCGGCAATATCTACCTGGGCAAGGTCGTGCGCGTGCTGCCCGGCATGCAGTCGGCCTTTATCGACATCGGCCTGGAGCGCGCCGCCTTCCTGCACGTGGCCGACATCTGGCATCCGCGCGACGCCGACCGCAATGGCACCACGCCGCAACTGGCGATCGAGAAGACCCTGTTCGAAGGCCAGGCGCTGATGGTGCAGGTGATCAAGGACCCGATCGGCACCAAGGGCGCGCGCCTGTCCACGCAGGTGAGCATTGCCGGGCGCACGCTGGTGTACCTGCCGCAGGATCCGCATATCGGCATCTCGCAGCGCATCGAAGGCGAAGTGGACCGCGAGGCGCTGCGCAGCCGCGTGCAGGGCCTGGTGCCCACCGACGAGCGCGGCGGCTTTATCGTCCGCACCATCGCCGAGGAAGCGACCGACGAGGAACTTGGCAACGACATCGCCTACCTGCGCAAGATCTGGGGCGCGATCCGCCAGAACGCCACCACGCAGCCCGCACCCACCCTGCTCTACCAGGACCTGAACCTGGCGCAACGCGTGCTGCGCGACTTCATCAACGACGCCACCGGCGTGATCCAGATCGACTCGCGCGAGAACTACCAGATGCTGGTGGAGTTCGCCAAGGAATACACGCCGGCGGTGCTGCCGCGGCTGTCGCACTACACCGGCGAGCGCCCGATCTTCGACCTGTTCAATATCGACGCGGAGATCGAGAAGGCGCTGTCGCGCCGGGTCGACCTGAAGTCAGGCGGCTACCTGATGATCGACCAGACCGAGGCGATGACGACCATCGACGTCAACACCGGCGGCTACGTGGGCGCGCGCAACTTCGACGACACCATCTTCAAGACCAACCTGGAGGCAGCCCACACCATCGCGCGGCAGCTGCGGCTGCGCAACCTCGGCGGCATCATCATCATCGACTTCATCGACATGGAGAATGTCGAGCACCGCGACGCGGTGCTGTCTGAACTGAAGCGCGCGCTGTCGCGCGACCGCACCCGGATCACGGTCAACAGCTTCTCGCAGCTCGGGCTGGTGGAGATGACGCGCAAGCGCACGCGCGAATCGCTGGCGCACGTATTGTGCGAACAATGCCCGGTATGCCAGGGCAAGGGGCAGGTCAAGACGCCGCGCACGGTCTGCTACGACATCCTGCGCGAGATCATGCGCGAATCGCGCCAGTTCAATCCGCGCGAGTTCCGCATCCTGGCCTCGCAGGAAGTCATCGACCTGTTCCTGGAAGAAGAAAGCCAGCACCTGGCCATGCTCGGTGACTTTATCGGCAAGCCGATCTCTCTGCAGGTGGAATCGACCTTCCACCAGGAACAGTACGACATCATCCTGATGTGAAGCCAGATGGAGAAGGGGCTGCGCGGCCGCCGGCAAGCGCTGCCGGTTCGCATGCCTTCCCGCCTCGGTAGTCGCCCTAGCTCCCTCTTCCTCCTGTTCGCGCTTCGATCCGCTATAACTAAGCGAGGGAAGTCAGCGGCATCGTGACCGATGCCGCGCCCGGCGCGCAGCGTCCCGGTGTGACACAGCGGGACACGGCTGCGCCGGTCGGCGAGGAGGAGTCCGGCATGAACGCCACGAACCATGGGGCCTGTCTGCTGGCCGTCCTGCTGCTTGCTGGCTGCATCGAGTTTCCTGTTATTGCAAGACGCCCCAGCCCACCCTCACTGCCGCCCGCAGTGATCGCCGAAGCGCCGCCACCCAAGAAGGCGCCGCGTGCCACCCCGATCGCGCAAAAGACCATCAATATCGTCGCCACCTGCAAGCGCACCGAGGAAGACGGCTTCCGCGAAGATGCGCAGATGGATGTCAGGGGCAACGAAGTGCGGGCGCTGAAGTGGAAGCTGTGGGTGTCGCGGCGCGGCAGTTGCGAATTCAACCTGGCCGACTTCCGCCAGGTCGCCGACACGCCCCACATCGAACTGCAAGCCATCGACGGCAGCCAGTGCAAGCTGCTGGTGTGGCAGGACCCGCGCCGCGTGACGCTGGCCCATGCCCGCTGCGAGAAGCACTGCACGCCCGGCATCTATGAGCAGGCGTGGCCGGTGCTGTTCGATCCCAACAATGGGAAATGCGCCGAGATACGCTGAGCCGTCACGGCAAACGGCGCGCTATTTCGCTTTCGGCACCCGCCCCATCAGGTAGAACTCGTCGTTCGGGCGCATGCTGATGGAGTTGGCCATCCGGTTCGACAGGCCGAAGAACGCGGTGATGGCGGCGATGTCCCAGGCGTCCTCGTCAGAGAAGCCGTGCTCGCGCAGCGCCGCAAAGTCCGCCTCGTCGACTTCATGCGACGCCTTACACACCTTCATCGCAAAGTCGAGCATCGCGCGCTGGCGCGGCGGGATGTCCGCCTTCAGGTAGTTCACCGCCACCTGGTCGGCCACCAGCGGCTTCTTCTCGTAGATGCGCAGGATCGCGCCATGCGCCACCACGCAATACAGGCACTGGTTGGCGCCCGAGGTCGCCACCACGATCATCTCGCGCTCGCCCTTGGTCAGCCCGCCCTCCTTGAGCATCAGCGCGTCGTGATAGGCGAAGAAGGCGCGGAATTCATCCGGGCGGTGCGCCAGCGCGAGGAAGACGTTGGGGACGAAGCCGGCTTTTTCCTGGACTTCGAGGATGCGGGCGCGGATGTCGTCGGGCAGGTTGGCGACGGCCGGGACGGGGTAGCGGCTGATGGGGAATGCCGGGTCGGGCATGGTGGTCTCCTGTAGTTGTGCGTCTGTCACATGGTGTTCTTCTGCTTCAGATACTAACGGATCGGCGCGGGTTCGGCGCCGGCCATGTTGCGCATGGATCGCACGTACTGATGTCCACCGGATCAGGCATACTACGCACCTTCTGAACAAGGCGAGCGCCCCTTCCGAGCCGCCATACTCTTCCCGATGAAACGCATTCTCATCGTCAAGCTGACATCCCTGGGCGACATGGTTTTCACCCAGCCGCTGGTCGCGGACCTGCAGCGGGCTTTTCCCGGCGTGAAGATCGACTGGATTGCCGACTCCTATTGTGCCGATGTGCCGCGCTGGAACCCGAATATCGACCGGGTGATCGCCGCGCCGCTGCGCGGCTTCAAGAAGTTGCGCAACTGGGCAGGCTTGCGCGCGATCTTCAGCGCGCTGCGCGAGTTGCGCCGCGAGAAATACGATGCCGTGCTCGACGTCCACGGCGTCTACAAGAGCGCCATCGTCTCGTTCCTGGCCCGTACGCGGCATCGCTATGGCTACCCCGTGGAAGAACTGGGCGAGAGCGGCGCGCGCTTTGCCTACAACCATGTGTTTCAGCCGTATATCGAAGAAGATTGCGCACGGCAGCGGATGCGCCGCGCCGTAAGCCGCGCCTTCGGCTACGAACTCACAAAAGAAATGGACTACGGGCTCGAGATGCCCGGGGACACGCCGGCGCCGGCCGCCAAGGGGCCGTATGCGATGCTGTTCCATGCCACCTCGAGCGAAGAGAAGAAGTGGCCAGTAGCCGACTGGATCAACGTGGGCAGCGCGATCTCCGCGCGCGGGTTACGTGTGCTGGTGCCGTGGGGCAATGAGGCCGAGCGCAAGGAGGCCGAGACCATCGCCGCCAGCGTGCCCGGTGCCGAAGTGATGCCGCGGCTGAGCATCACCGGCGTGGCGCAGATGGTGGGCCAAGCCTCGCTGGTGGTCGGCATGGATACCGGCTTCGTGCATATCGCCGACGCGCTGCGCCGCCCGACCGTGATCCTGTTCACGACCACCTCGCGCCACCTGTATGGTGTCACTGCGCCGGGACGCGCAGTGTCGCTGGGCGGCCACGGGGACGTGCCGACGCGGGCCGAAGTGCTGGCCGCCATCGACGAAGTCATGTCCGTGCAGCCGCCCGTGGCTTCGCAGAACTGAGCGAAATGAAGAAGGCCGGCACAGATGTGCCGGCCTTCTTCATTGGAGCTGCTGCAATGGCTTACTGGGTCGCGAACTGGATCCGGTGCAGCCCGGCATAGAGGCCGTTGGCTGCCAGCAGTTGCTCGTGCGTGCCCTGCTCCGCCAGCCGGCCGTGGTCCAGCACGGCAATGCGGTCGGCGTTCTCGATGGTCGACAGCCGGTGCGCGATCACCAGCGTGGTCCGGCCCTTCATCAGTTCTTCCAGCGCTGCCTGCACCTGGCGCTCAGATTCCGAATCCAGCGCCGAAGTGGCCTCGTCCAGGATCAGGATCGGCGCATCCTTGTACAGCGCGCGGGCAATCGCCAGACGCTGGCGCTGGCCGCCGGACAGCTTCATGCCGTTGTCGCCGATATTGGTGTTGACACCCTCCGGCAAGCCCTTGACGGTCTCGGTCAGGTAGGCGGCCGCCAGCGCGCGCTCGACGCGCGCCATGTCGATCTCGCCTTCGGACTGCGCACCATACGCCACATTGGCGGCCACGGTGTCGTTGAACAGCACCACGTCCTGGCTGACGAAGGCGATCTGATTGCGCAGGTCCTTCAGCGCCAGCTCGGGCAGCGGCATGCCGTCCAGCAGGATCTGCCCGTCGGTGGGATCGAAGAAGCGCGGCACCAGGTTGACCAGCGTGGTCTTGCCGCTGCCCGACGGGCCCACCAGCGCCACCACCTCGCCCGGGCTGACGCGCAGGTTGATGCCGTCCAGCGCAGCGCGCGGCGCCTCGCCATAGCGGAAGCCGACGTTCTCCAACGCCAGTTCGCCACGGGCGCGGCCCAGCGGCTTGCCGCCGTGCTGCGGCTCGACCGGCTCGTCGATCAGCCGGAAGATCATCTCGGCCGCGGTGATGCCCCGCGTCAGCGGCTGGTTGATGTCGGTCAGGTGCTTGAGCGGCGAGATCAGCAGCAGCATCGCCATCACGAAGCCGGTGAAGCCGCCCACCGTGGTCTGGTTGCCCTGTGCCTGCACCATCGCAATGGTGATGATGACCGACAGCGCCAGCGCGGCCAGGAAGGCCGTGACCGGCTGGTTCAGCCCGCCGGCCACCGCCATGCGCATCGAGTAGTTCTTCAGCCGCTCGGCCACGATGCGGAAGCGCGACAGCTCATACGACTCGCCGCCGTGCAGCTTGACCACCTTGAAGCCGCCCACCGCCTCTTCCACGACATAGGCCGCGTTGTTGGTGTAGGTCTGGTGATCGCGATTGAGTTTGCGCAGCCTGCGGTTGATCTTGGACATCAGGTAGCCGATCACCGGCAGGATCACCGCGACGATCAGCGTCAGGCGCCAGTTCGTATAGAACAGGTAGATCAGCAGTGCCACCACAGTCAGCGAGTCACGCACCAGCGTGATGAACACGCTGGTCAGGATCTGCAGCACCTGGTTGACCTCGAAGATCACCGCATTGATCAGCGATGCCGCGGTATTGCGGTGGAAGAACCCCGCGGGCGCATGCAACAGGCGCTCGAACATCTGCATGCGCATCTTCAGCAGCACGCGGTTCGAGATCAGGTTCAGCAGGTAGCCGGAAGCAAACTGCGCCACACCCCGGATCAGCGCCACGCCGGTCAGGATGGCGGGCACATGCCACAGCGTGCCGGCGTAGCCGCCACCGAAGCCTTTGTCGAGCAGGTCATTGACGACCTTGGGGATCACCCCTTCGCTGCCCGCGACCACCGCCATCGCAAGGATGGCGCCGACAAAGACGCGAAGCTCGGGGCGCAGGTAAGACCAGAGCCGCCGCGCCATGGACTGCGACTCTGATGCCATTTGACTGGACAAGAACGATTCCTCAGGAAAACTGAAACAGGCGGGCGCGCGCCTGGCGCGGCCGGCGCGAAACCCCGGGGTCACACAAGGTACAATGCGGGCTCCCGGTCTATGCCCCGCCGCACCACGCTATCCGCCTATGAGGATTTCCGCTGTCATCATTACCCGCAATGAGGCGCATAACATCCGGGCCTGCCTGGAAAGCGTGAAGTGGTGCGACGAGGCGATTATAGTGGATTGCATGAGCGCGGACGCCACACGCGAAATTGCCCGGGAAATGGGTGCTTGCGTGGTGGAGACGGCGGACTGGCCGGGCTTCGGGCCGCAGAAGAATCGCGCGGTTGACGCCGCCACGGGTGACTGGATCCTCAGCCTCGACGCAGACGAGCGCATCAACGATGCCTTGCGCGACGAAATCCTGCAGGCGGTTGCGCGCCAGGACCATGACGGCTATGAGATGCCCCGGCTTTCCGAGTTCTGCGGCCGCTTTATCCGCCACGGCGGATGGTACCCGGACTATGTCACGCGCCTGTTCCGTCGGGGCAAGGGACGCTTCACCGATGCGCTGGTTCACGAACACCTTGCTGTCGACGGCCGCGTCGGCCGGCTCACGCAGGCGCTGATCCATCACAGCTACCGCGACTATTCGGATGTGCTGCGCAAGGTCGAGGCCTACTCCACTGCGGGTGCCATGCAGGCCTTTCGCAGCGGCAAGCGCTCGACCCCCGCGGCGGCGCTGGGACACGGCCTGTGGGCGTTCCTGCGCACATGGTTGCTGCGCGGCAGCATCCTCGACGGCACCGAAGGCTTCGGGGTGGCACTGATGAACGGCCAGGCCAGCTACTACAAGTACCTCAAGCTCTGGCACCTGCAGCGCCAGCCCGAACAGCTGCCGCGCTGACGCGCATCCGGCTGTCGCGCCCCATCGCGGCATGTCGCATCCGTCTCCACCTTCACATCGCAAAAGCCCATGAGAACAGGCATCTCCTGCAACCGATTTGGCCGGGGCGGCGGTTTCGAACGCTATGCCATGGACCTCGTGCGGGGCATGATCGCGCGCGGCGAGCGGCCCGCCGTGTTCGCACGCCGGTTCGACAAGGGCCTGCCCGAGCTTGGCGCCGTCGATGCGCACCGCATCCACGTGCGCTGGCTGCCGGGCAAGATGCGCGACTACATGTTCTCCTGGGGGATGCGCCACGCCCACCAGCATTGCGACGTGCTGATCGGTTGCAACCGCGTGGTCGGCGCCGACCTCGCCATCTGCGGCGGCACACACCGTGGTTACCTGCTCGCCGCCGGGCGCGCCGCCACCTTCTGGGACCGGCGCCAGATCGAACTCGAGCGCCGCCACTACGCCGCTGCGCGCCGCGTGGTGGCCCACTCGCGGCTGATGGCGCAGGAACTGAAGGAACTCTACGGGGTGCCTGAGGCGAAGCTCGCGCTGCTGTACCCGCCGGTCGACACCGCGCGCTTTGGTGTGGTCGACGACGGGCAGCGCGCGCGCCTGCGCGCGGCGTTCGGCTTCGGCGACGAGCCGGTGTTCCTGTTCCCGTCTTCGGACCATCGCCGCAAAGGCCTGCCGCTGCTGGCGCAGGCACTGGCCGCAAGCGGCAGCGGGGCGGTCATCGCCGTGGCCGGCAGGCCGGTGGGCGAGCGGCTGCCCGGCGTACGCGAACTGGGCTATTGCGACAACATGGCCGACCTGTACCGAGCCGCGGATTTCACCGTGCTGGCGTCGAACTATGAGCCATTCGGGCTGGTGGGCGTGGAGTCGGTGCTGTGCGGCACACCGGTGGTCATGGCGGACAATATCGCCTGCCTCGAAGTGATCGCGCCGGAAGCCGCACTGACTTTCTCGCGCCTGGACGCCGCGGCCGCCACCGCCGCGCTGGCACAGGCGGCAACGCTGGCCCGGGCGGGCAAGGCCCGCATCCACATGCCGCTGCAGGCCTTGCGCTACAACCCGGAGCCATCCGTCCACGTCGACGCGTTGCTGGCGCTGGTAAGCGCCGCACCCGGCTGAGCCGCGATACAGCAGCTGTGGGCGCGGTGTGGCGGGTCAGGCCGAGTGCTTGCGGCGGTTGGCAATGATGCCCAGCAGCGTTGCGCTTGTCAGTGCGAAAAACGCCGTGTTCATCACCAGCGAAAAGACATCGATGGTCAGCCCGTACACGATGGTGCCGAACACCAGCACCAGGCCCATGGTGGCAGCATTGGCGGTATCGGGATCCCTGGAATGCCGATGGTTCCAGAAGTAGTAGGCGGATCCGACATACAGCAGCAGCAAGGCCGCAAGTCCGATCAGGCCCATCTGCGCCAGGGTCGAGAACACCTCGTTGTGCGCGTGCGGGTGAATGATCTCTGCCGCAGTCCGGCCCTGCGACGCCATCACCTCCAGGCTCTCCTTCAGCCGGCCCTTGCCCACCCCCAGCACCGGATGCTCCTGGAACAGCTCCCAGGACGCGCGCCACAATTGCATGCGCAGCCCGATGGAATTGTTCTCGTCGCCCATGGCCATGCGATGGAAGTCAGAGACGGCCTCGTGGAAACGCTGCTGCACCACGTTCGTGCTCGCCAGGCCGGACAGGCCAAGCGCCAGCAGCAGCACGCCGGCGATCCGCCACACCGGCGTGGGCCGGTGCACTCGGCTGAAGCGCCCGGCAAACAGCCACAGCATCACCGGCACCGCAATCCAGGAGCCCCGGCTGCCCGATGCGTAAGAAGCATAGCAGCCCGCCAACAGGCCAAGCAGCCGCAAGGCCCACTCCCAGCCAGGCCGGCGCGTGTCATCGCCAAGCGGAATGACGCCCATGAAGCCCAGCACCAGGGCAGTCCCTCCAAACGGGATCGGGTTGGTGAAGGGGTTGCCGGCACGGCCGGAGATGACCCAGTTTTCGGGCGCGACGATGCTGATGACGGACCAGCCTGCGGCACAGAAGGCACCGACGACGCACCCCCACTGGACCGGGCGCAGGTCCTTGGCCGGCACGGCGGCAAGCAGCGCGAAGATCGGCGCGACAAACAGCAGCCGCGCGGGCGCATCGAGGGCGCGCCCGATAAATTCGCCGTGAATCACCTGCTGCAGCACGATGACGAGCGGATAGGCCGTCATGGCGGCGACATACCACTTGTATTCGGAAAGCGTGCCGGCGGCAGCGCGCCGGTTTTCGGCATCCGCCAGCCATACCAGGGCAGCAGCCATTGCCAGGAAGTAGCAATAGCCGGTGCCGCCTTGTAACGTCAGGATCAGACTGGGAGACAGCGCGGCGGCCACAGCGGCCACGCGAACGGCGTACGTATTGACTTGCATTGAGGGGACTTTCACGCAGCAGCGCCCGCCACTTGCGAACTGAAACACAGTGTTACCTTTGCACCGGATATGTGCGCAGACCGCAACCGGCGCCGCGCCGCGAGAGGCACCGGAAGGCAGGCACTCATGCTCCGGCGTACGGGGGCGAGCTGACCATTTATGGCCTGCATTATACCGACCCGCGGCAGCGTACCTCTGCGCACCCCGCGCCGCCGGCGGGACGGCGAGCCCATGGCCGCATGGTATCTTTCTGCCTTGCTTAAGGAAGGTACTACAAATGAGTCTGGCCCCCGGCAACGGCGAGCAAAGCGCGCAGCGCCCTGTGCAGGAATATCCGCCGGTATCGCTGCTGCTGATCACCTACAACCAGGAATCGTTCATTGCGCATGCCATCGAGGGTGCGCTGGCGCAGGACTACCCGGCCCTTGAGATCTTCGTGTCGGACGATGCGTCGACCGATGGCACCTATGCGGCCGCGCAACGGGCGCTGGCAAGCTATGCCGGTCCTCACAAGGTGACGCTGCTGCGCAATCCCGCCAATCTCGGGATCAGCGCGCACCTGAGCAAGCTGGTGGCCCAGTCGCACGGCGAACTGATCTTCGTCGCTGCCGGCGACGACTATTCGATGCCCTCGCGCTGCAAGGAAGTGGTCCAGGCCTGGCTATCACACGACCGCAAGCCTGAGCTGATCGTCACCGACCTGGTCGATATGGCCTACGACGGCGCCCTGCACGGGCAGATTCGCCACAGCGACCTGGAGCCCTACCATTCGTTTGAATACTGGGCCACGCATCCGCCGCATGTAATCGGCGCGTCACACACGTGGACGCGGCGCATGTTCGACCGTTTTGGCCCGATGGCGCCCGGGATGATTTCCGAGGACCAGATCACGACGCTGCGCGCTTCGCTGATGGGCGGCGCCCTGAACCTCAGGCGCCCTCTGGTGCACTACCGGCGCGGCGGGACCTCCGGCAAGCGCAAGTGGCGCACCCCGGCGGACTTCGTGCGGCGCATTCGGCTGACCAACCGCAGTTCGCTGGCGGAGACGCTCCAGTTCATCGAGGATGCCGAGCGTGCCGGCTGCGGCGACGCCATGCGCCGGCTCAAGGCGCGCAAGCTTGCGCGCGAACAGTACACCGCGGACGTTTTCGCTGCGCCGGACAACCTCGCGCGGCTAAAGGTACTGTTCGGCGCGCGCCGGGTCACGCTTGGCCATCGGCTGCGGATGTTCCTGTACGCCACCGTGCCTTCGGCCTATGCGCCGTTCTACTTCCTGAGCAACCTGTTCCGACGCGGCTGAGGGACGCTGACGGCGTCCTGCTCCCTAGTTATTCGTACACCGTACTGACACAATCCGCCGACAGCGCCTGCCGCAGGGCCGTCAACGCCTCGTCGGAAGGCACCACCTGCCAGTCCGGGCCAAGCATGGCCTCGCACGAGGCGGCCTTCGCCTCGTAGCGGATGCGCACCGGCAGTCCCTGCGCGCCGCTGGCGCGCGCCAGGTGCGGCATCAGCAGTTCACGCAGCAGCCCCGTTGATGAGTTGCCATTCATCGCCAGCCGCACCGCGCTGGCAAACCTGACACGCGCCGCCACCAGGTCCATCACCGACTCCACCGTAAACCGCACCCCGCCGGTGAACGTATCATGCCGCGCATTCCCCGTGGCGATCAGCAGCTCGTCCTCGCGGAACATATTCCGGTTGGCGTCGAACAGCTCATTGAACACCGTCATCTCGACCAGCCCGGTGCCGTCGTCCAGCGTCACGATCAGCATCTTGCCGCGCTGGGTCATCTGCGTGCGGATGCCGCTGATCACGCCGGCGATGGTCTTGCCGCGCACGTCGCGGCCGAAGCCGCCGCCGTTGCCCTGCACTTCCTTTTCCAGCGCGGCCAGCGTGCCCTTGTTGAAGCGGCGCACCTCGTCGCGGTAGGCATCGAACAGGTGGCCTGAGAAGTAGTAGCCGAGCGCCTGCTTTTCTTCCTGCAGCGTGCGCTTGGGGCTCCAGCGCGGTTCGTCGAGCAGCTCGGGGCGGTGCGCCTCGCCGCCATCGCCCATCAGGTCGAACAGCGACACCTGGTTGGCGGATTCGGCTTTCTGCTCGGCCGCCTCCATCGCGATCGGCACCGAGGCCAACAGCTGGGCGCGGTTGTCATTCAGGCTGTCGAAGGCGCCGGCACGGATCAGCGCCTCGATGGTGCGGCGGTTGACCTGGCGGCGGTCGACACGTTCGCAGAAGTCGAAGAGATCCGTGAAGGGCCGCTCCTCGCGCGCGCGCAAGATGTCTTCGATGGCGCCCTGGCCGCTGCCCTTGATGCCGCCCAGGCCATAGCGGATGGTCTTGGCATCGGTCGGCGCGAAGCGGTATTCACTGGCGTTGACGTCCGGTGGCAGCACCGCGAGCTTGTTGAGCTTGCAGTCCTCGTAGAGGATCTTGACCTTGTCGGTGTCGTCCATGGCCAGCGACATGTTGGCTGCCATGAATTCGGCCGGATGGTGGGCCTTGAGCCAGGCGGTGTAGTACGCCAGCAGCGCATACGCGGCCGCGTGCGACTTGTTGAAGCCGTAGCCCGCGAACTTCTCCATCAGGTCGAAGATGTCGTCGGCCTGCTGCGAGCTCAGGCCGTTCTTGTCGGCGCCCTCGCGGAACATCACGCGATGCTGCGCCATCTCCTCGGGCTTCTTCTTGCCCATGGCGCGGCGCAGCAGGTCGGCGCCACCGAGCGAGTAGCCGCCGATGATCTGCGCCATCTGCATCACCTGTTCCTGGTAGACCATGATGCCGTAGGTCTCTTTCAGGACGGGTTCGACGCGCGGATCGGGGTACTCCACCTTCTCGCGGCCGTGCTTGCGCGCGCAGAAGCTGGGAATCAGGTCCATCGGGCCCGGGCGGTACAGCGCCACCAGCGCGATGATGTCCTCGAAGCGGTCAGGCTTGGCGTCCTTCAGCATGCCCTGCATGCCGCGGCTTTCCAGCTGGAACACGGCGACGGTGTTGGCCGTCTTCAGGATGTCGAAGGCGGGGCTGTCGTCGAGCGGGATATGGCTGCAGTTCCAGTCGGCCTTGCTCGGGTCGAGGCGGCGGATATAGCGCTCGGCCCAGTCCAGGATGGTCAGCGTGGTCAGGCCCAGGAAGTCGAACTTGACCAGGCCGGCGGCCTCGACGTCATCCTTGTCGTACTGGCTGACCACGCCGCTCATGCCGTCGTTCTGCGCGCCCTGCGTGTACAGGGGGCAGAAGTCAGTCAGCCTGCCGGGTGCGATCAGCACGCCGCCGGCGTGCATGCCGACGTTGCGGGTCATGCCTTCGACGCGCTGTGCCAGTTCCAGCAGCTGGCGCACTTCTTCTTCGTTGTTCTCGCGCTCGGTGAGCAGCGGCTCTTCCTTCTTCGCCTCCTCGATGGTGACCAGCTTGCCCGGCTTGAACGGGATCAGCTTGGCGATGCCATCGACAAAGCCGTAGCCAAGGTCGAGCACGCGGCCCACGTCGCGCACCGCGGCCTTGGCCGCCATGGTGCCGAAGGTGGCGATCTGCGATACCGCGTCCTTGCCGTACTTCTCCTTCACGTACGTGATCACGCGATCGCGGCCGTGCTGGCAGAAGTCGATGTCGAAGTCGGGCATCGAGACCCGTTCCGGGTTCAGGAAACGCTCGAACAGCAGCGCGTACTTGAGCGGATCAAGATCGGTAATGCCGAGCGCATACGCCACCAGCGAACCGGCACCCGAACCGCGGCCCGGGCCCACCGGCACGCCGTTGTTCTTGGCCCAGTTGATAAAGTCGGCCACGATCAGGAAGTAGCCGGGGAAGCCCATCTTGATGATGGTGCCGGTCTCGAATTCCAGCCGTGCGTAGTATTCGGGCCGCTTGGCCTCGCGCGCCGCCTCGTCGGGGAACAGTACCGCCAGGCGCTTCTCCAGTCCGTCCTTGGCCATGAACACGAGGTAGTCGTCCAGCGACATGCCGTCGGGCGTCGGGAACAGCGGCAGGCGCGGCTTGCCCAGCTCCAGCGTCAGGTTGCAGCGGCGCGCGATCTCGACCGCGTTCTCCAGCGCCGAGGGGATGTCCGCGTACAGCGCGCACATCTCGTCCTGGGTCTTGAAGTACTGGTCGGTGGTAAACCGCCGGGTGCGGCGCGGATTGGCCAGCAGCTCGCCCTCGGCGATGCACACGCGCGCCTCGTGCGCGGTGTAGTCGTCCGGCGTCATGAACTGCACCGGATGCGTGGCCACCACCGGCAGCTGCAGCTCGGCCGCCAGCTGCACGGCGTGCTGCACGTAGGCATCGGTGCCCGCGTGGCCGGCACGCTGCAGCTCGATGTAGAAGCGCTGCGGGAATACGCTCGCCCAGTGCTGCGCGGCTCGGCGTGCGCCGTCGGCATTGCCGTTGGCCAGCGCCATGCCGATATCGCCGCCCATCGCCCCCGACAGAGCAATCAGGCCGGTTGCCAGCGGCAGGTCATCCTCGCCGGGCTCGAGGAACCAGGCCGGGTCGATCTCGGCGCGGCCGCGGTGCTGGTTGCCCAGCCACGCGCGTGACAGCAGCATGCACAGGTTCAGGTAGCCGCGGCGGTCCTGCACCAGCAGCAGCAGGCGCGATGGCTTGTCGCGATCCTCGGCGTTGGTGAGCCAGACGTCGGCACCGACCACCGGCTTCACGCCCTTGCCGCGCGCCTCCTTGTAGTAACGGATCAGCCCGAAGGCGTTGGCAAGGTCCGTCAGGGCGAGCGCGCCCATGCCATCGGCGGCGGCGGCCTTGACGGCGTCTTCCAGGCGGACGATGCCGTCCACGATGGAGTATTCGGAATGCAGGCGGAGGTGTACGAAGCGGGGTGCAGACATGGGCGACATTGTACCGGCTCGGCCCGCTTGCCGGCCTCCAATATTCCGTGCAGGCGCCGCGTGGAGGCCGCATCGCAAAGCTGATCGGGGTGCTTGGGAATGCGCGGCAGGAGCGCCCGGGCGCGTTATAATTTCGTCTTTCCAATCAGGCAGTTATCGCAAGCCGTCGGCGCCCTCCCGGACGCGGCCGAGCAGGCACAGTCTCTCATGCAGATCGTCAATATTTCCGCTTACAAATTCGTCTCGCTGGACGACATCGAGACCCTGCGCCCGGCCATGCGCGAGCGCTGCGAAGCGGCCGGCCTGAAAGGCACGATCCTGCTCGCGCCCGAGGGCATCAACATGTTCCTGGCCGGCCCGCGCGAAGCCATCGACGGCTTCATGGCGTGGCTGCATGCCGATGCGCGCTTTGCCGATATCGCGCCCAAGGAGAGCCTGTCGGAGAACCAGCCCTTCAAGCGCACGCTGGTGCGCGCCAAGAAGGAAATCATCACCATGAAGATGCCGCTGATCCGCCCCGAGGCGGGCCGCGCGCCTTCGGTGCGGCCGGTCGACCTGAAGCGCTGGCTGGACCAGGGGCACGACGACGAGGGCCGCCCGGTGGTGATGCTCGATACGCGCAATGATTTCGAGGTCGCGGTCGGCACTTTCGAGGCGGCGGTCGAGTACGACATCGCCAAGTTCAGCGAATTTCCCGAGGCCGTCGCCGCGCACAAGGCGGAGCTGGAGGGCAAGACCGTGGTGTCATTCTGCACCGGCGGCATCCGCTGCGAGAAGGCGGCGATCCATATGCAGGAAGTCGGCGTCGAGCGCGTGTACCAGCTCGAGGGCGGCATCCTGAAGTATTTCGAGGAAGTGGGCGGCAGCCACTATCGCGGCGACTGCTTTGTCTTCGACTATCGCACCGCGCTGAATCCGAACCTGGAGCCGGCCGGCCCCAAGCAGTGCTTTGCCTGCCGCGCGGTGGTCACGCCAGAGGAGCAGCAAAGCCCGCACTACGTGATCGGCAAGAGCTGCCCGCACTGCATCGGCGGCAAGGACCAGGCCGCGGCTTAAGGTCCAGGGCAGACAGGCGGCTCAGGCCGCCAGCAGGTGGTAGAGATTGCGCAGCATGCCCGCGGTGGCGCCCCAGATAAAGCGGTGGCCGCCGTCCTCGCGCGGATAGGGCATGGCGTAGAAGATCCGTTCGCCGTCGACCCAGCGGAACAGGCGCCGCTCATGATGCGAGGGATCCATCAGGAAGGCCAGCGGCACTTCAAAGACATCGGCCACTTCCGACGCGTCCGGGCGCAGCGTAAAGCCGTCGCGCACCAGCCCCACCACCGGGCTTACGTGGAAGCCGGTGCCGGTGATGTAGTCCGGCAGCGCACCCAGCACTTCCACGTAATCGCGCGCCAGTCCCACCTCTTCTTCCGTCTCGCGCAGTGCCGTGTCGATGCGGTTGGCATCCCACTCCTCCTGGCGTCCGCCCGGGAAGCTGATCTGGCCGGCATGCGCGCTCAGGTTGGCATTGCGCTGCGTCAGCAGAACCGTCAGGCCATCGCGCCGCTCCACCAGCGGCACCAGCACGGCGGCGTCGCGCAGCCCCCGGCTGCTGTCGTAGACGCGCGATTCATCGGTCAGCTCCGGCGCCCAGGCCGGCGGCACCTCGAAGCGGTGCCGGATAAAGTCCACCTGCAGCCGCGGCGCGCTCAGGGCGCCGTTGCGCAGGTCGGTGTCGATGACGGGGAGGGATTCGGGATCGAAGGCGGGACGCATAACAAGCGCAAGTATGACAGAAGCGCGCGTTTCGGCGCCGCAGCAAAATCCGCCGCACCCGTGGCCGCGCTGACACAATGCAAAAAGGGCACCGTGAGGTGCCCTTCCTGAGGAAACGCTGGCCGGGCTGCCCCGGCCGGCACGTCCAGCTTACTGCGCAGCCTTGGCAGCGACAGCAGCCTTCGACACCAGCTTTTCCTTGATACGTGCGGACTTGCCCGAACGCTGGCGCAGGTAGTACAGCTTCGCGCGACGCACGTCGCCGCGACGCTTCACTTCGATGCCGGCGATCAGCGGCGAGTACAGCTGGAACGTACGTTCCACGCCTTCACCCGACGAGATCTTGCGCACGATGAAGGACGAATTCAGGCCGCGGTTACGCTTGGCGATCACCACGCCTTCGTAGGCCTGCACGCGCTTGCGGGTACCTTCCACCACGTTCACGTTGACGATCACGGTGTCGCCAGGTGCGAATGCGGGGATGGTCTTGTTCGCGGTCAGACGCGCGATCTCTTCCTTCTCGATCTGCTCGATGATGTTCATCGTTTTTTCTCCATAACCATCGTGCCGGCGTTGTATGCCCCAGGCATTGCCCGGGCCCCGGCAGAGGATGGGGTTTTACCTGGCGGGAGTTTCCCCCCGCCCTTCCTTCGCCGCCCATTCCGACAAGAACTTCTCGTCGGCGCGGGACAGCAAACCTTGTTCGCGAGCAGCCTCGATCAGGTCGGGGCGCTTGCTCGCGGTATTGGCCAGCGCCTGCTGGCGCCGCCATTTCTCGATTTCGGCGTGATGGCCCCCGAGCAGGATCTCGGGCACCCTCACGCCTTCATATTCTTCCGGCCGCGTGTAGTGCGGACAATCCAGCAGGCCGTTGACGAAACTGTCCTGCACTGCGGACTGCGCATCGCCCAGCACGCCGGGCAGATGCCGCACCACGGCATCGATCAGCGCCATCGCCGGCAGTTCGCCGCCCGACAGCACGAAGTCGCCGAGGCTGACTTCCTCGTCCACGCGGCGGTCGATCAGCCGCTGGTCGATGGCCTCATACCTGCCGCACAGCAGGACCAGGCCCGGCCGTTCGGCCAGTTCCATCACCTTGGCATGCGACAGCGTCTTGCCCTGCGGCGACATCAGCACCACATGCGGCTTGGGCACGCCGGCTTGCGCCTGCGCTGCCACCGCGGCATCGATCGCATCGTCCAGCGGCTTGGCCAGCATCACCATGCCAGGGCCACCGCCATAAGGCCGATCGTCGATGGTGCGATAGTTGTCGACGGTGAAATCGCGCGGATTCCACGTGCGCAACGCATACCGCTGCTGCTTGGCTGCCCGGCTGGTAATACCCCAGTCGGTCAGCGCGCGAAACATCTCGGGAAACAGCGTGATCACATCGAACTGCATCCGCCCTCTCCCTTGCTAACCCTGCACCGCGGAGGCACGGGTTCAGTAATCGAGCCCCCAGTCGACCACGATGCGCTTGCCCGCGGCATCGACCGAGCGCAGGAACGCATCGACAAACGGGATCAGCCGCTCACCGGTCTTGCCGTCAGGCTGCACAAAGGCCACCTGCAGGATCTGGTGGGCACCGTTGTCGATCAGGCCGGACACCTCGCCCAGCAACTCGCCTTGCTCGTTGCTGACGGTGCACCCGATCAGGTCGACCCAGTAGAACTCATCCTCTTCCGGCGCCGGAAAATCCGCGCGCCGGATCCACACGCGACGGCCCTTGAGCGCTTCCGCAAGATTGCGGTCGGCAACGCCGGTCGCTTGCGCCACCACCGTGCCGCTGTGCTCGCGCGACTGCGCGATCTTCACGCAGAGCGGCCGGGCATGCGCCGCGTCAGCTGCGACATTGGCACTAACCAGCCCCGCCTGCGGCGGCGCCAGCAGCCACCAGCGGCGGGCATGCAGCAGCGCGGAAGCGTCATCGGCATGCGGCTGGACCTTGATCCAGCCGCGAATGCCGTAGGCCGCGCCGACGTAGCCGACCTCTACCAGGTCTTCAGGCAGGGGCTCGGCATACAGCAGCGCCGCCGGCAGTTTGTGAGCCTTTTGCGGCTCGCCCTGGGGCTGAACCAACGGTCGGTTCAGCGGCTTGGCGGCGCCTTGTTTGCGTTCAGTCACGTGTGCAACGAGAACGCGCCTGGCCTCACCAACGGGAGAGGCCAGGCGCGTTACAAGCAGCTATCGGGCGATCAGGCAGCAGCCTTGGCGCCTTGCTTGACCAGGCGGGCAACGGTCGGCGACAGCTGGGCGCCAACACCTTGCCAGTAGGCCAGGCGATCTTGCACCAGGCGCAGACCTTCTTCACCTTCCGAAGCCAGCGGGTTGTAGAAACCAACGCGCTCAATGAAACGACCATCGCGACGGTTGCGCGAGTCGGTGGCGACGATGTTGAAGAACGGGCGCTTCTTGCTGCCGCCGCGAGCCAGACGGATAACGACCATGGAATGATTCCTCAGAAAACGGGGTGTTCGAGGGCGTTCGAACACGAAACGCAAGAGTATAGCCCAATTCCCGAGGCCAAACAAACACTTAGGTGATTGACGCGCGCAGGCGGTGCGGGCATCGTGGCAAAAACCGCGACAGGAGGCCCACATGCGCCCGGCTCTGCACTTCATGGTTCGCGCCGTACTGCGTACGGTACTGCCCGGCATTGTACTGCTCGCCGCCACGGCCCCCGCCCGGGCCGCCTTGCCGCTGGACCAGGTCCGGCTGCCGCCCGGGTTCCGCATCGAGGTAGTGACAGAGGACGTGCCCGGCGCGCGCGCCATGGCCTTGTCGCCGTCCGGCACGCTCTTCGTCGGCTCGCGCGGCGAAGGCAAGGTCTATGCGGTGACCGATGCGCTGGGCACCAGGCCGCGGGTGCGCGTAGTCGCCACGGGCCTGCGCATGCCGGCCGGCGTGGCGCTGCGCGACGGCAACCTGTACGCGTCCTCGGTCTCGAAGATCGTGCGGCTGGACAATATCGAGTCCCGCCTCGACAATCCGCCCGCGCCGGTGGTGGTGAGCGATCGCTTCCCGACCGAATCGCACCACGGCTGGAAATTCATCGCCTTCGGGCCGGACGGCTACCTGTACGTGCCGGTCGGCGCGCCGTGCAATGTCTGCGCGCCGGACGAGAACCGCTACGCCAACATCATGAAGATGAAGCCCGACGGCAGCGACCTGCAGGTGGTGGCGCGCGGCGTACGCAATACCGTCGGCTTCGACTGGCACCCGGCCACCCGCGAGCTGTGGTTCACCGACAACGGCCGCGACCGCATGGGCGACGACGTGCCGGACGACGAACTGAACCGCGCCACCGCCGCCGGCCAGCATTTCGGCTACCCGTACTGCCATGCCGGCAACGTTGCCGATCCGGAATATGGCAGCAAGCGCCCGTGCTCGGAATTCGTGCCGCCGGTGGCCCGCCTGGGCGCGCATGTGGCCGCGCTGGGCATGCGCTTCTACACAGGCACGCAGTTCCCGCCGGCCTACCGCAACAGCGTCTTTATCGCCGAGCACGGCAGTTGGGACCGCAGCAAGCCGTCCGGCTACCGCGTGGTCACTGTGGCGCTGGATGGGTCCGGCAAGGCGGTGCGGCAGGAGGTGTTCGCACAGGGCTGGCTGCGTGGCGGCAAGCCGTGGGGAAGGCCCGCCGATGTCCTGGTTGCGCCCGACGGTTCGCTGCTCGTCAGCGACGACCTGGCCGGTGCGATCTACCGGATTCGCTATACGCCGTGAAGCGTCCTGAGTTCCCCGGAAACCCGCGCGGCGCGGGGCCTGAAGGGGGCCAGCGGGGCCGAAACAATCCGTTACACCGGTAACGGGATTGGCATAGGCGGCCTGATGGCCCATGCGTACCATGAACCCATCTTCCAACAGCATCACAGCGCGACAGGAACCTGGGAATTCGCATGCTCACCCGCTCTCTCCTGCGCGACCTGGTGGCTGGCATCCTGGTGGCCTCGGGCCTGGTCGGCGCGGTAGCCGCCAGTCATGCCCAGGTCGCGTTCTGGCAAAAAATCCGCCCCGAAGCGCGCCCCGCGCGCCTGCAATCAAGCGACGGCTGGCAAGTGGCCAGCGTGCGCGCCGAAAGCCGTGACCACGTGCAGGCCCAAATCGACCGGATGGAGGCCCGCGCTCGTGCTGACGACCGCCTGAATGGACGCCGCGCGGCGCTGTCCGGCGCGCGCGACGACAACCGCGGCCGACCGCCGGAGCGCGCCACTCCTCCCAACGAAGCCCGCAACGACGTCCGCACGAACAACGTCGGCCCCGGCTGGCAGGCGCGTGGCCGCGAAGGTGGCCGCTAGCTGAGCGCGGTGGCCGCCCCCGCGCGACTTTCCCGATTCCGCGGAACTCCGCCCTCGCTTTCCGTGTCTCTATATAAGTGTGTGCCCCGCTTTCCGGGTGCGACGCACAGGCTGCCGCCCGGCGCTGCCCGGGGCTAACAGCGTGCCGTCCAGTGCAGACGGCAATCGAACTGACCTGCCTCTGCCCGACACCTCCTGTCGGACCCGATCAAGACGGCTCGGGCGCAGCCTCCAGAACGACAATAATTCTGTGAGGTTTGTCATGTCACCCCTCTTTAGCGACCTGGCCGAACACGCAGGCCAGTTATCGCTATCAATCCTGTTCATGGGCATCCTGACCCTGGTCCTCTACGGCGAGACGCATATCAGCGAGCATGCGGCCCCTTTCATCAAGATCCTGCTTGACGGCTGGCATTAGCGCCGCCTTGCGCGTCTTCTGACGCACCTCCCTTCCTTACGCTGACTGCCGGCGTACAATGTGTGCCGGCCGGTACCCGTGTGCCGCCGTTCTTGTGCCGGTGCACTGCCGGCCTGCAACCGCCCGATATCCGACCATGCCAGTAGCCACGCCCGCCCGCCATGCCTCTACGCTCGCGTCGCCGCCCACCCGCGGCAAATCGAAGCTGCTGACCGTGGCGCTGGCGTTCCTGTTCGGCAGCCTCGGTGCGCATCGCTTCTACCTGGGCGGGCTGCGCGACCTGTACGGCTGGGCCCATCTGCTGGCGCTGCTGGCGGGCGTCATCGGCGTTGCCTCGATGGCGGCCGATGCGGGATCCCCTGCGCTGAACTGGACCTTCGCCGTCGCCGGCGGCGTGTCCGTGATCAGCGCCTTCCTGGCAGCCATCGTCTATGGGCTGCGCCCCGACGACAAATGGGACGCGCGCTTCAACCCGCACGGTAAACCCACGCGCTCCGGCTGGCCGGTGGTGATCCTGGTGATCCTGTCGCTGCTGATCGGTACCGGCCTGCTGATGGCCGGGCTGGCGATCAGCTTCCAGACCTTCTTCGAATCGCAGGTCGAGGCCGCTCGAGCCCTTTCGCAATAACAACGGCGGCGGCAAAGCGCGCTCGATGCACTTCGACCTGCTCGACGTCGCCGTCTTCGCCCGCGCCGCGGCACTGGGCAACCTGTCGGCGGCGGCGCGCGATCTCGGCCTGTCCACCTCGACCGCCAGTGCCAGGCTGGCCCGGCTCGAACAGTCCCTCGGCTGCCGGCTGCTGCATCGCACCACGCGCCGGCTGGCGCTGACCGCGGATGGCGACCGTTTCCTTCTGCATGCAGAACAACTACTGGCTACGGCGGAACTGGCCGGCCAATCGGTCGGCACCAGTGCCGAGCACCCGCGCGGGCAACTGCGCGTGACTGCGCCTGCCTCGTTCGGGCGCCAGCATGTATCGCCCGCCCTGCCCGACTTCCTGGCCGCCTACCCCGACATCTCGCTCGACCTGCGCCTGACCGATCAGGTGATCGGGCTGGTCGATGCCAGCATCGACGTCGCGCTGCGCATGGGCGTGCTACCGGACTCCACGCTGGTGGCACGTCCGCTCGCGCCCAGCCGGCGCGTGATCTGCGCCGCGCCCGGCTATCTGCAACGCCACGGCGTGCCGCGCCATCCCGACGACCTGCGCCAGCACAACTGCCTGGTGCTGGCCGACCAGTCGGCGTGGCGCTTCGATACGCCGCTGGGCGAGACCGTGGTCAACGTGCACGGCAACCTGCGCGTGGACAACGGCGAAGTGATTCGCGATGCGCTGGTGGCCGGTGTCGGCATCGCGCTCAAGTCGACCTGGGACGTGGGGCCGCTGTTGCGCAGCGGCGAACTGGTGACGGTGCTGGACGAATACCCGGTGCTGCCGGCCGTGTCGATCTGGGCTGTGTTTCCGAGCCGCCACCTAGTGCCGGCCAAGACGCGCGCCTTTGTCGATTTCTTTGCGGCGCGCTTCGGCAATCCGCCGTACTGGGACCGATTGGATACGACCTGACACCTTGTGCAAAGCACATTTGCGCGCGATCAAGGCGGGCGCAATCGATAGCTCCGCTTTGGCGCAAATCGCCCATACTGGAAAGACCGCCCACTCCCGGCGGCACTACGCCCGGCGAAGCATGGCTTCGGCGGCGCAAAGGAGCACAGACCGACATGCCAACCTATGAGGAAGGACGCCTGGCGGCGATCGCCGTCCGGCTGGCGCTGTCCTCAGGACTGTCGCCATCGAGCGCCAAGGCCGCTCTGGATCTCGCTAGCAGCATGATCAGCGACCAGCAGGCCACCGAAGCGGCTCTGAGGGCTCAGAAAAGCGAACCTTGCGGATCGTCCTTGCCGCGGGGACCCCTGGCTGGGGGGCGAAAACGAGAAGTATCCAGTTCGAACCGGTTGTAGCGGAAGCCGAGCCGTTCGGCGGCCTTGTAGACGCGCTGTCGCAGCAAGTCCGCCCACACGCCCGTCCCCCGCATGCGCGTGGCAAAGCTGGCATCGTAGGCTTTGCCCTCGCGCATTTCGCGCACGCGATTCATGACCCGCTCGGCGCGGTCGGGGAAATGGGCCTGCAGCCATTCTTCAAACAGCGGCCGCACTTCCCACGGTAGCCGCAGCACGATGTAGTTCGCATAGACGGCGCCCGCCTCGCGCGCCGCTTCCAGTACACGCTCCAGGTCAGGCTCGGTGATGAAAGGAATCACCGGGGCGATGCTCACGCCCACCGGGATGCCCGCGTCGGTCAGCGTGCGGATTGTGCGCAGCCGGCGCGACGGCGTTGCCGCGCGCGGCTCCAGCGTGCGCGCGATGCCGGCGTCGAGCGTGGTAATGGTGACCGCCGCCACTGCCAGTTTCTTTGCCGCCATCGGCGCCAGCAGGTCGATATCACGCTCGATCAGTGACGACTTGGTGATCAGCGCGACCGGATGGTCGTGCTCGCTCAGGACTTCCAGGATGCCGCGCGTGATGCGCTGCTCGCGCTCGATCGGCTGGTAGGCGTCGGTGTTGACGCCCAGCGCGATGGTCTCGCAGCGGTATGAGGGGCGCGCCAGCGCTTCGCGCAAGCGCTCGGCTGCGTTGGCCTTGGCAAATAGCTTGGTTTCGAAATCAAGTCCCGGCGACAGGTCGAGGTAGGCGTGCGTCGGCCGCGCGAAGCAGTAGATGCAGCCATGTTCGCAGCCGCGATAGGGATTGAGCGAGACATCGAACGGGATGTCGGGCGAGGCGTTGCGCGTCAGGATCGAGCGGGCGCGTTCGATGCGTACCGTGGTGCGCAGTGGCGGCAGTGGCGCCTCCGGTGCAGGCAAGGTAGCGTCGGGTTGCGCTGGTCCATTCGTCTCATCCGCCACCACGGGTTCGTCAGCAGGCCCACTGTCCCAGCCATCGTCGAACGCCTCTCGCTGGTCGCGCTCGAAACGCCCCTGCAGGTTGCTGACAGCGCCGCGCCCCTTGCGGGCAACAACGGGCGGCCGCGTGCCTGCCTGTGGCCATTCCGGTTCGGCCTCGGCATCGTGCCACGCATTGCGGCGGTCATGATCCTTCGGTTCGTGTGCGGGGCGCCCCATCGTGTACTTCGTCAACCCGGCTGGCTCTTCTCTTCGACCGAGATGGCCAGCGTCTCCTTGATTTCTTCCATCACTACATAGCTCTTCGACTGCGCTGCGCCGGGCAGCTGCAGCAGGATGTCGCCCAGCAGCCTCCGGTATTCGCCGATCTCGCGGATGCGCGCCTTGATCAGGTAGTCGAAATCGCCCGACACCAGGTGACATTCCAGCACTTCCGGGATGCGCAGCACCTCGCGCCGGAACTGCTCGAACATATTGCCCGACTTGTTGCCAAGCGAGATCTCCACAAACACCAGCAGCGCGCTGCCTAGCAGCGCCGGGTTCAGCCGGGCGTAGTAGCCCATGATGACACCATCGCGCTCCAGGCGCTTGACGCGCTCGATACAGGGCGTGATGGTCAGGCCGACCGCCTCGGCCAGGTCCTTCATCGACATCCTGCCGTCACTCTGCAGCGCAGTCAGGATCCTGCGGTCGAGCCGATCGAGGGAACGCACGGGCTGGCGACTCGTTCTCATGAGTTTTTCCTGTTTTCCTGAAAAATTCGATAACTATGACTGGATTGTATTCAATAGTATAGAGATAAATACTTCATCAACTTGTCATCGCAGTTGGAGCCCCCGGACATGCGCGTTCTCGTACTTGGCAGCGGAGTTATTGGCGTCACCAGTGCGTGGTACCTGGCCAAGGCCGGTCACGAAGTGACCGTTGTCGATCGCGAGGCGGGCCCCGCGCTCGGCACCAGTTTTGCCAACGCGGGGCAGATCTCGCCCGGCTATGCGTCGCCGTGGGCAGCGCCGGGCGTGCCGCTGAAGGCGATCAAGTGGATGTTCCAGGAACATGCCCCGCTCAGCATCCGTCCCGACGGCACGCTGTTTCAGCTGCAGTGGATGTGGCAGATGCTGCTGAACTGCAGCGCCGAGCGCTACGCCGTCAACAAGGAGCGCATGGTGCGGCTGGCCGAATACAGTCGCGATTGCATCCGCGCGCTGCGCGCCGAGACGGGC
This sequence comes from Ralstonia pickettii DTP0602, assembly GCA_000471925.1. Lineage (NCBI taxonomy): Bacteria > Pseudomonadati > Pseudomonadota > Betaproteobacteria > Burkholderiales > Burkholderiaceae > Ralstonia > Ralstonia pickettii. The sequence continues at coordinate 872,953 of CP006667.1, read as the reverse complement.
ATCGCTTACGAAGGCCGCCAGCAAGGCACGCTGCAGGTGTTCCGCACCGACGAGCAGCTGCAGGGCGCGGCCAAGGACATCGCCGTGCTGGAAGAAGCGGGCGTGCCCTACCAGTTGCTTTCGCGCGACGAACTCGCGGCGAGCGAACCGGCGCTGGCCGCCGTCCGCCACAAGCTGGCCGGCGGCCTGCGCCTTCCCAACGATGAAACCGGCGACTGCGCGCTTTTTACCCATCGGCTGGCAGGCATGGCCGAGATGCTGGGCGTGAAATTCCTGTACAACCGCTCGATCGACAGCCTGATGACCCAGGGCGATGCCGTCACCGGCGCCGTGGTCGATGGCGAGCCGATGGACGCCGACCTGGTAGTGGTGGCGCTGGGCAGCTGGACCACGCAACTGGTGAAGCCGTTCTTGCACGGCATGTCCAACCTGCCGGTGTACCCGCTCAAGGGCTTCTCGATCACGGTTCCGCTGAGCGACCCGTCGCGCAGCCCCGTGTCCACGGTGCTGGACGAAACCTACAAGGTTGCCATCACCCGCTTCGACGACCGCATCCGCGTGGGCGGCATGGCGCAGATCGTCGGCTACGACCGCAGCCTGGACCCGGCCAAGCGCCGCACGCTCGAGCACGTGGTCACCGACCTGTTCCCGGGCGCCGGCGATGTCAGCCAGGCCACCTTCTGGACCGGCCTGCGGCCGATGACGCCGGACGGTACGCCGATCGTCGGTCCGACCCAGGTGCGCGGCCTGTGGCTGAACACTGGCCACGGCACACTCGGCTGGACCATGGCCTGCGGCTCGGGCAAGCTGCTGTCGGACCTGGTGTCGGGTACGTCGCCGGCAATCCGGGCCGATGACCTGTCAGTGGGCCGCTACCTGAAGCCGGCCCGCCATCGCCTGGCACCGCGGCCGGCCACGGCCTGAAGCAGGCGCAGCCTCGATAAGCAAAAAGGGCGACCCCGCGGGGTCGCCCTTCTTCGTCCCTAGCTACCGACAGGCCGCTCAGAACTGCTCGGCCGTCATCGTATTCACCGGTGCCGCACCGCTGACGATGGCATCGCGCAATGCCGATGCCTGCGACAGGATGTGCTCCGCGAAGAAATGCGCGGTGGCGATCTTGGCGTCATAAAAGCCCGGATCCTCGGCACGCTTCGCGTCGGCGGCCAGCATGGCACGGCCAAACTGCCAGCCAGAGAACACGATGCCACACAGCTTCAGGTAAGGCACGCTGCCCGCAAAGACGGCGTTCGGGTCCGACTTGGCATTGGCCACGACAAACGCCACCACGTCTTCCAGCGCCGCGCGGCCCTTGGCCAGCTGCGCCTGCACCGCGGTGAACCCGGCGCAGCTGTGCTTGCCCAGCGCCGCCTCGGTCTCGGCGATCTGCGCGCAGATCGCGCGCGCCACCGCGCCGCCGTCGCGCACGGTCTTGCGGCCGACCAGGTCGTTGGCCTGGATCGCGGTGGTGCCTTCGTAGATCGGCAGGATGCGGGCGTCGCGGTAGTGCTGCGCCGCGCCGGTTTCCTCGATAAAGCCCATGCCGCCGTGCACCTGCACGCCCAGGCTGGTGACATCGATCGACAGCTCGGTGCTCCAGCCCTTCACCACCGGCACCAGGAACTCGTAGAAGTCCTGGTTCTGCTGGCGCACGGCCTCGTCCGGATGCTGGTGCGCCGCGTCGCTCGCGGCCGCGGCCACGTAGGCGACCGCGCGTGCGCCTTCGGTCAGCGCGCGCATCGTCATCAGCATGCGCTTGACGTCGGGGTGGTGGATGATGGTCACCGCCTCGCGCGCCGAACCGTCGACCGGGCGGCTCTGCACGCGTTCGCGCGCGTACGCCACGGCCTGCTGGTAGGCGCGCTCGGACACCGCCACACCCTGCATGCCGACCGAGAAGCGCGCCGAGTTCATCATGATGAACATGTACTCGAGGCCGCGGTTTTCTTCGCCCACCAGCGTGCCGATGGCGCCGCCGTGGTCGCCGAACTGCAGCACCGCCGTAGGACTGGCCTTGATGCCCAGCTTGTGCTCGATCGACACGCAGTGCACGTCGTTGCGCTCGCCCGGGCTGCCGTCGGCATTGACCAGGAACTTCGGCACGATGAACAGCGAGATGCCCTTGACGCCCTCGGGCGCGGTGGGCGTGCGCGCCAGCACGAGATGGACGATGTTCTTCGCCATGTCGTGCTCGCCGTAGGTAATGAAGATCTTGGTGCCGAACAGCTTGAAGGTCCCGTCGCCCTGCGGCTCGGCGCGGGTGCGGACCGCGGCCAGGTCAGAGCCGGCCTGCGGCTCAGTCAGGTTCATGGTGCCGGTCCACTCGCCCGAGATCAGCTTGGGCAGGAAGGTGGCCTTCTGCTTATCCGTGCCTGCCGTCAGCAGCGCCTCGATGGCACCGTCGGTCAGCAGCGGGCACAGCGCGAACGACAGGTTCGCGGTGTTCAGCATCTCGTTGCAGGCAGTGGCGATCAGCTTGGGCAGGCCCTGCCCGCCGAACTCCTGCGGATGCAGCACGCCCTGCCAGCCGCCCTCGCCGAACTGGCGGAACGCATCCTTGAAGCCTGGCGTGGTGGTGACGACGCCGTCCTTCCAGCTGCTCGGGTCCAGGTCGCCGGCACGGTTGAGCGGTGCGACGACCTGCTCGTTGAACTTGGCGGCTTCCTCGAGCACGGCCTCGGCCGTTTCCGGCGTGGCTTCCTCGAAGCCGGGCAGCTGGCTGACGGCTTCAAGGCCAGCCAGCTCGTTCATGACGAACAGCATGTCCTTGAGCGGAGCACGGTAGGTCATCGATGTCTCCCAATGTGTATAAAAAAGCCGTTCACGGGTTGCCCCGGAACGGCTCTATGTGCATCCTTGCCGGCCGCCGCGCGAGGCGGTGGCCGGCGCAGCAGCATCAGCCCAGTGCGGCAACCAGCTCCGGCACCACGGTGTTCAGATCGCCCACCAGGCCGTAGTCGGCCACGGAGAAGATCGGGGCTTCGGCGTCCTTGTTGATCGCGACGATCACCTTGGAGTCCTTCATGCCGGCCAGGTGCTGGATCGCGCCGGAGATACCGACGGCGATATACAGCTGCGGCGCGACGATCTTGCCGGTCTGGCCGACCTGGTAGTCGTTCGGCACGAAGCCGGCGTCCACGGCGGCGCGCGAGGCACCCAGTGCGGCGCCCAGCTTGTCGGCCAGCGGCGTCAGCACCTTGGTGTAGTTCTCGCCCGAACCCACGCCACGGCCACCCGAGACGATGATCTTGGCGGCGGTCAGTTCCGGACGGTCGCTCTTGGCCACTTCGCGCGAGACGAACTGCGAGATGCCCTGGTCGGCCACGGCCGGCAGGGTCTCGACGGCGGCCGAGCCACCTTCGGCGGCGGCGGCGTCGAAGGCCGTGCCGCGCACGGTGATGACCTTGACCTTGTCGGACGACTTGACGATGGCGATGGCGTTGCCGGCGTAGATCGGACGCTCGAAGGTGTCCGGGGCGTCGACCCTGGAGATTTCCGAGATCTGGGCCACGTCCAGCTTGGCGGCCACGCGCGGCAGGATGTTCTTGCCGTACGGGGTGGCCGGGGCCAGGATGTGCGAGTAGTCGTTGGCGATGGCCAGCGCCTGCTCGGCCACGTTCTCGGCCAGGCCGTCACCGAAGTACGGGGCGTCGGCCAGCAGCACCTTGGTCACGCCGGCGATCTTGGCGGCGGCGTCGGCCGCGGCCTTGGCGTTGGAACCGGCCACCAGCACGTGCACGTCGCCGCCGCATTGGGCTGCGGCGGTCACGGTGTTCAGCGTGGCGCCCTTGATGGATTGATTGTCGTGTTCAGCAATGACGAGTGCAGTCATGTTATTTCTCCCCCGCGCTCTCAGATAACCTTGGCTTCGTTCTTCAGCTTCTGCACCAGCGTCGCGACGTCCGGCACCATCACACCCGCGCTGCGCTTGGCAGGCTCGACCACCTTCACGGTCGACAGGCGCGGCTTCACGTCCACGCCGAGGTCTTCCGGCTTGACGATATCGAGCGGCTTCTTCTTGGCCTTCATGATGTTCGGCAGCGTGACGTAGCGCGGCTCGTTCAGGCGCAGGTCGGTGGTCACCACGGCCGGCAGCTTGATCGACAGCGTTTCCAGGCCGCCATCCACTTCACGGGTCACCGAAGCCTTGCCGTCGGCAACCACCACCTTCGAGGCGAACGTGGCTTGCGGCAGGCCAGCCAGCGCGGCCACCATCTGGCCGGTCTGGTTGGAGTCATCATCGATGGCCTGCTTGCCCAGGATCACCAGTTGCGGCTGTTCCTTGTCGATCAGCGCCTTCAGCAGCTTGGCCACGGCCAGCGGTTGCAGGTCTTCATTCGATTCCACCAGGATGCCGCGGTCGGCACCGATGGCCATCGCGGTGCGCAGGGTTTCCTGGCACTGCGTGACGCCGCACGACACGGCGACGACTTCGGTGGCAACGCCGGCTTCCTTCAGGCGCACGGCCTCTTCGACGGCGATTTCGTCGAAGGGGTTCATGCTCATCTTGACGTTGGCCAGATCGACGCCGGTGCCGTCCGCCTTGACACGGACCTTGACGTTGTAATCCACCACCCGCTTGACTGCGACGAGTACTTTCATGCGCTCACTCCACTGATAGTCAGAAATTTTGTTCGCTCGTCATTATAACCACCGGGCTGGCGGCTTCCCTGTTTTTCGAACGATCGTACTATTTTATCGGCAAAATGATGCCGGGCATAGCCCGGCAGACCCCAGCCGTCCGACGATTTTGCCGCAAACCGGGGCTTGCGGGGCTCGTCGGATTGGATGAAACCTTCGACTTACCAGGCGGTAATCACGGACTCCTTGTAGGTCGAAGTGACGTATTGCTTGATTTCCGGCGAGTGGTAGGCCTTCACCAGCTTGGCCACCCAGGGCTTGTTCTTGTCGACCTCGCGGATGGCGATCAGGTTGGCGTACGGGCCTTTCGGGCCTTCCATGGCGATCGCGTCCTTGGTCGGCGACAGGCCGGCCGATTCCGCGTAGTTGCCGTTGATGGCGGCGGCGTCCAGGTCATCGAGCGAGCGCGGCAGTTGCGCGGCGTCCAGCTCGACGATGCGGATCTTCTTGGGGTTCTCGGCGATATCCAGCGGCGTAGCCTTCAGGCCGGCGTTGGGCTTGAGCTTGATCACGCCCTTGCTCTGCAGCAGCAGCAGGCCGCGGCCGCCGTTAGTCGGGTCGTTGGGAACGCCCACGCGCGCGCCCTGCTTGAGCTGGTCGAGCGACTTGATCTTCTTGGAGTACACGCCCATCGGGAAAGTGACGGTATAGGCGATATGCGCGAACTTGTAGCCGCGGTCCTTGATCTGGGCTTCCAGGTACGGCAGGTGCTGGTAGCTGTTGGCATCCAGGTCGCCGGCGGCGAGCGCGGCATTGGGCTGGATGTAGTCGCTGAATTCAACCACCTGGATGTTCAGGCCGTCCTTGGCGGCGACCTTCTTCACCTGTTCCATGATCTGGGCGTGCGGGCCGCCGGTCACGCCGATCTTGATCGGCTTTTCCTGGGCCACGGCACCAGTAGCCAGCGAGGCGCCGAGCGCGGCGCCGAGAATCCATTGCAGCAGGTTGCGACGTTGCATGATGTGTGTTTCCTGTTTCACAAAATAAGGAGCTTAACGGTGGCTGATGCGCCGGACGAGCCAGTCGCCGAAGCTTTGCACCGCCTGCACGAAGACGATCAGGATCACCACCACCGCCACCATCACTTCGGTGATGTAGCGCTGGTAGCCATAGCGGATGCCCAGGTCGCCCAGGCCACCGCCGCCGATCGCGCCGGCCATGGCCGAATAGCCGACCAGGCTGACGAAGGTGATGGTCAGGCCGGCGACGATGCCGGGCATAGCCTCGGGCAGCAGCACCTTCCACACGATCTGGCCGGTGGTAGCGCCCATCGACTGGGCCGCCTCGACCAGGCCCTTGTCGACCTCGCGCAGCGCGCTTTCCACCAGGCGCGCGATAAACGGGATCGCCGCGATGGTCAGCGGCACGATCGCCGCGGTAGTGCCGATCGACGAACCCACGATAAAGCGCGTGAACGGGATCACCACCACCAGCAGGATGATGAACGGGATCGAGCGCACCGCGTTGACCACCACGCCGATGCCGCGGTTGAACAGCGGGTGCGACAGCACGCCGCCGCGGTTGGTCAGGTGCAGCAGCACGCCCAGCGGCACGCCCAGCAGCGAGCCGACCACGCCCGAGATCGCCACCATCAGCAGCGTCTCATTGAACGAGGTCAGGAACAGGTCAGACATCTCAGACCACATGCTCGAACTCCTCCACCACGACGCCTTGCGCCTGCAGGTATTCCATCGCCGCCTTCACGTCGGCAAGCTCGCCGGTGGCCATGATCGCCAGCGAGCCAAAGGCCTGGCCCTGGATCTCGTCGATATGGCCGTGCAGGATATTGAAGTCCAGCCCGTAGCGGCGGATCGCCTGGGCCAGCACCGGCTGGTCGACGCCCTCGCCGGTGAAGGCGAGGCGGTAGACGTGGTCGCGGCCGTTGCCGAGCCGGCTCTCCACGCGCTTGAGCACGCTCGCCGGCAGTTCCTGCGAAATGACATCGCCAATCATGGCGCGGGTGACGTCATGCTGCGGGCGCAGGAACACATCGATCACGCGCCCGGTCTCCACCACCTCGCCCGCTTCGAGCACGGCCACGCGGTCGCAGACCTGTTTGATGACTTCCATCTGGTGCGTGATCATCACCACGGTCAGGCCGAGGTCGCGGTTGATCTGCTTGAGCAGGTCGAGGATGGAGCGGGTGGTTTCAGGGTCGAGCGCGGAAGTCGCTTCGTCCGACAGCAGCACTTTCGGTTTGCTCGCCAGTGCGCGCGCGATGCCCACGCGCTGCTTCTGCCCGCCGCTGATCTGCGCCGGGAAGCGGTCCTTGAGCGCCGACAGACCGACCAGGTCCAGCAGCGGCAGCACGGTCGCGGCAATTTCCGCCTTGGGCTTGCCGGCCAGTTCCAGCGGCAGCGCCACGTTGTCATACACGGTGCGCGACGATAGCAGGTTGAAGTGCTGGAAGATCATGCCGATCTCGCGGCGTGCCAGGCGCAGCGCGCCGTTGTCCAGCGCGGTCAGGTCCTGGCCGGCAACGATCACGCGGCCGCTGGTGGGCCGGTTCAGCAGGTTGATGGCACGGACCAGCGTGCTCTTGCCGGCGCCGCTGCGGCCGATGATGCCGAAGACCTCGCCCGCCGCAATCGACAGGCTGACGTCTCGCAATGCATGCACGTCGCCTGACGCGCCCGGGAAGCGCTGCGACAGTCCTTGCAGTTCGATCATGGAAAGGTGACCAAAAGAAAACGGCAACAGTCGCGGAGGTCTCCAGCGCTGTTGCCGCACGTTATTTTTGTGAAGCGCGTATTTTAAGCGATTCGCTTCATACCATAAACGACTTTTTACCGATGTCTTTATACGTTCCCGGCATATAAAGACCCTGGAAGTTGCTTATGATCCACGCCACGAGGGCGCGCGTTTGTCAATAAAGGCCTGCACACCCTCCAGCGCCGAGTCGGCCATCATGTTGCAGGCCATGGTCTGCCCGGCAAGCTGGTAGGCAGCTTCAATTCCCATCTCGAGCTGGCGGTAGAACAGCCCCTTGCCGGCTGCCACCGCGGCGACCGGCTTGGCGCAGATGCTGGCGGCCAGGCGCGCCACCTCGTCGTCCAGCTGGTCGGCGGGCACCACCCGGTTGACCAGCCCGCGCTCGCGCGCGGTCGCAGCATCGATCATGTCGCCGGTCAGAAGCATCTCCATCGCCTGCTTGCGCAGCAGGTTGCGCGACAGCGCCACGCCGGGCGTCGAGCAGAACAGCCCCAGGTTGACGCCGGATACCGCAAAGCGCGCGTCATCGGCCGCCACCGCCAGGTCGCACATCGCCACCAGCTGGCAGCCGGCCGCGGTGGCGATGCCCTGCACGCGCGCGATCACCGGCTGCGGCATCTTCTGGATCGCCATCATCATGCGCGTGCAGCGGTCGAACAGCCGGCGGTAGTAGTCGTGCGAGGGCGAGGCCCGCATCTCGCGCAGGTCGTGCCCGGCGCAGAACGCCTTGCCGGCGCCGGCCAGCACCACCACGCGCACGGAGTCGTCCGCAGCGATCCGCGCCAGCGCCCCGGTCAGCGCATCCAACAGCCCTTCGGACAAGGCATTGAACGCCTGCGGGCGGTTCATGGTCAGGCGCGCCACGCCAGCGGCATCGCGCGATTCGGTCAGCAGCGGCGCATCCACGCGTGCATCGTTCTCGGCCATGGCGACGGTCTCCTAATGTTCCATCAGGACCTTCAGGTGCGCCAGCACGCTGCGGCCCAGTGCACTCAGGTTGTAGCCGCCCTCCAGGCAGCTGACGATGCGGCCCTGCGCATGCGTACGCGCCACGTTGACCAGCTGGCCGGTGATCCAGGCGTAGTCCTGCTCCACCAGCCCCATCTGCCCGAGGTCGTCCTCGCGGTGTGCGTCGAAGCCGGCCGAGATAAACAGCATCTGCGGGCGGAACTCGTTCAGCCGCGGCAGCCAGATGGTCTCGACCACCTCGCGCACGGCCATGCCGTTGGTGTACGCCGGCAGCGGGATGTTCACCATATTGGGCGCGATATGCTCGGTGCCGCTGTACGGGTAGAACGGGTGCTGGAAGATGCTGCACATCAGCACGCGCTCGTCGCCGCGGAAGGCCGCTTCGGTGCCGTTGCCATGGTGCACGTCGAAATCGATGATCGCCACGCGCTCCAGCCCGTGCGCCTGCAGCGCGTGGCGCGCGGCGATGGCGACGTTGTTGAAGAAGCAGAAACCCATGGCGTGGTCGGGTTCGGCGTGGTGGCCGGGCGGGCGCACGCAGCAGAACGCGTTTTCCAGCTCGCCCGCGATCACGGCGTCGGTGGCCGCCACCGCCGCGCCCGCGGCCAGCTTTGCCGCGGCGAGCGTATGGCTGTTCATCGAGGTATCCGGGTCGATCGGGTAGTAGCCGCTCGCGGGGCTGGCGCTTTCCAGCGAATCGACATAGTCGGGCCGGTGCACGCGCTCGAGCTGCTCGCGCGTGGCGGGCGTGGGCTCGCGCCGCTCCAGCAGGCCGTCCAGGCCGTGCGAAATCAGGTGATCCTCGATCGCCTGCAGGCGTTCCGGGCACTCGGGATGGAAATGCCCCATCTCGTGCCGCTGGAACTCCGGGTGCGTGTAATAGCCTGTCGGCATCTCTTATCGTCGCAATGTTGTCTCCACTCGCTACGTTAGCACAGGCAAGGGCCAGCCACCGCGCGCCACCCCACAGGCTTGCGGTGCGGACTGCTGCTTTAGTGGCATCCGCTATACTCGGTGCGACTTGCAAAGGACACCATGACCGACACCCAGCGCTCACTGCGACGCCCCCTGCTGGGCGCCGCGCTTTCCGCTGCCGCACTCGGACTCTGCGGCCTCTCCCCCAGCCTGCTCGCCGCCGGCAAGCGCCGCGTCAGCGTGCGCGAGGAAGAAATCGAACCCGGCCGTTACCGCGACAACCCGCAAGCCCGCGCCTTTATCGACGAAATGGTGGCGCGCCACAAGTTTGACCGCGGCGCGCTTCAGGACTGGTTCGGCCAGGCGGTCTATTCGTCGACCGTGGTGCGGCTGATCATGCCGCCCGCGACCACCGGCCGCAAAAGCTGGCGTACCTACCGCTCGCGCTTTATCGAGCCGATCCGCATCAATGCAGGCGTGCGCTTCTGGCAGGACAACCGCGACACACTGCGCCGCGCCGAAGCCGAATTCGGCGTGCCGGCCTCGGTCATCGTCGGCATCATCGGCGTGGAAACCATCTACGGCCGCGACATGGGCACCTTCCGTGTGCTCGACTCGCTGTCCACGCTGGCCTTCGACTACCCGGACACGCCCAACCGCGACGCGCGCAGCGCGCTGTTCCGCAACCAGCTGGCGGACTACCTGCTGTGGTGCCGCGACACGCGCACTGACGTGTACTCGGTGCTGGGCTCGTATGCGGGCGCGATCGGCATCCCGCAGTTCATGCCGACCAGCCTGCGCGAATACGCCGTTGACTACGACAACAACGGCCGCACCGACCTGCGCAACAGCCCCACCGACGCGATTGGCAGCGTGGCGCGCTTCCTGCAGCTGCATGGCTGGGAACCGGGCCGCCCGGTGGTGTGGCGCATTGCCGGCGATGCCGGCAGCCTTGGCGTCGCCACCGCGGCCGCGGACGGCGAGCCCTGGCCGACACGCACGCTCAACCAGCTGACCCGCGCCGGACTGCGCGTGGACGAGCCCATCGACCCGGCGCGCGAAGGCGAGACCGGCGTGCTGGTGGTGGACCTGCCGACGCCGGACCTGCCGACGGAGTACCTGCTTGGGCTGCGCAACTTCTATGTGCTGACACGCTACAACCGCAGCTTCTTCTATGCGCTTGCGGTGTACCAGTTGGGCGAGGCGGTGAAGGCGGCGATGGGCTGACGCCGGCGCGCCCTCACAAAGCAAGAAGGCCTCGCACGCGCGAGGCCTTCTTGCTTGCGGCGTTGTCCGGATCAGGCCGGGAACACGCCGGTCGACAGGTAGCGGTCGCCGCGGTCGCACACCACGAACACGATGGTAGCGTTCTCCACTTCCTCGGCAATGCGCAGCGCCACGCAGAGCGCGCCCGCAGCGGAAACGCCGCAGAAGATGCCCTCTTCGGCCGCCATGCGGCGCGCCATATGCTCGGCATCGGACTGGCTTACCGGCTCGGTGCGGTCGATATGGCTGGGATCGTAGATCTTGGGCAGATACGCTTCAGGCCACTTGCGGATGCCCGGGATGCGCGAGCCTTCGGCCGGCTGTGCGCCGATGACCTGGATCGCCGGGTTCTGCTCCTTGAGGTAGCGCGACACGCCAGTGATGGTGCCGGTGGTCCCCATCGCCGACACGAAGTGGGTGACGCGCCCGTCGGTATCGCGCCAGATCTCCGGGCCGGTGCCCTCGTAGTGCGCCTGCGGGTTGTCCGGATTGGCAAACTGGTCGAGGATCACGCCCTTGCCGTCGCGCTCCATCGAATCGGCCAGGTCGCGGGCGTATTCCATGCCGCCCTTGACCGGGGTCAGGACGATTTCGGCACCATAGGCCGCCATGCTCTGGCGGCGCTCGAGGCTCAGGTCCTCGGGCATGATCAGCACCATCTTGTAGCCGCGCACGGCGGCCGCCATGGCCAGCGCGATGCCGGTGTTGCCGGAGGTCGCCTCGATCAGCGTATCGCCCGGCTTGATGCGCCCGCGGGCTTCGGCTCGGGCGATCATCGACACCGCCGGGCGGTCCTTGACCGAACCGGCGGGGTTGTTGCCTTCGAGCTTGCCGAGGATCACATTGCCGCGCGCGTCGTTGGCGGCACCGGGAATGCGCTGCAGTCTGACCAGCGGCGTATTGCCGATGGTGTCTTCAATAGTCTTGTAGGCCATGGGTGTCGGGGATCGATGTCGCCGGCCATTGTAATCCAGACACCTTTCCCTCGCCGGCAGGCGGGCTTTGCGCCGGGCGCGCCGCCTGCCGTAACCTGGCAGCCGCTCAGCCTTCCTCGTGGTTGCCTTCGCCCAGCAGGTGGTACAGCAGGATGCAGCCGAAGGTAGCGGTGCCGATGCCGCCCAGCGTCATGCCGCCCAGCTTCAGCGTCAGGTCGCCGGCAGCCACGGTCAGCGTGGCACCCACGGTGATCAGGTTGCGCGAACTGGAAAAGTCCACCTTGTTCTGCACCCAGATCCGCCCTGCCGTGGCCGCGATCAGGCCGAACACGACGATGGTCAGCCCGCCGATCACGGGGCCCGGGATTGTCAGGATCAGTGCACCGAACTTGGGCGAGAAGCCCAGCAGGATGGCCACCGCCGCCGCGACTACGAAGATCAGCGTCGAATAGATCTTGGTGACCGCCATCACGCCCATGTTCTCGGCGTAGGTGGTCACGCCGGTGCCGCCGCCGCCGGCCGACAGCATGGTGGCGATGCCGTCGCCAATAAAGGCGCGGCCGATATACGGGTCGAGGTTGCGCCCCGTCATTACCCCGATGGCCTTGATATGGCCCAGGTTCTCGGCCACCAGCACGATCGCCACCGGGGCGATCAGCAGCATCGCGCTAGCCTCGAAGACCGGTGCGGTGAACGCCGGCGTGCCGAACCAGCTGGCCGCAGCCACGCCGGAGAAATCGATCGGCTTGCCCAGCCCCATCACATTGGTGCCCAGGTAGTAGGCCAGGTAGCCGGCCAGGCCGCCGATCAGCACCGGCAGGCGCCCGAGCATGCCGGGCGCGCGCACCGCCACCAGGCCAACGGCCACCACCGTCAGCAGGCCCACCCAGGTATCGAGCGCCGCGCCGCTGACCGCCTTGACGGCCACCGGCGCCAGGTTCAGGCCGATGGCCGCGACGACGGCACCGGTCACCACCGGCGGCATCAGCTTTTCCACCCAGGCGTAGCCGGCCGCCTGCACCACCAGCCCGATCACCGTGTACAGCGCGCCCGCGGCAATGATGCCGCCCAGCGCCACCGGGATATTGGGGTTGGGACCGCTGCCCGCATAGCCGGTGGCTGCGATCACCACGGCGATAAAGGCGAAGCTGGAACCCAGGTAGCTGGGCACCCGGCCGCGCACGCACAGGAAGAAGATCAGCGTGCCGATGCCCGAGAACAGGATGGCGATATTGGGGTTGAAGCCCATCAGGATCGGCGCGATGGCGGTCGAGCCGAACATCGCCACCACGTGCTGGATGCCGGCCAGCAGCGTCTGCCCGGCCGGCAGCCGCTCATCGGGCCCGATCACGCCTTCGGTCTTGAGCCGCCATTTAGGCAGGAATCCCGCGTCCTCGCCATTCGCCATGTGTTCTGCTCCCTGTGCTCCGGGCGGGCCGCGCAGTCAGCAGCCGCCGCGATTGTGGTTGGTGATCCGGCGCTGACTGGCTGCTTATTGCCTGTCAGCTGCCGCGCGCGGCAGATCCTGCCGGCGCGGCGTCCGCATGATACTCCGCGCCCGCAGGCGTGCGAAGCCGCAGAGGTGTAGCACGAGGCGTACCAACAGGGAGATGCCCAGACGCAACGGTACCGGGCACAGGCTTGTGTACAAGTCAGCCGGCCGCTCAGCGCGATGCCTTGGCTGCGCCTGCCGGCGCTGCGGCAGCCGCCTTCGCCGGCTTGGCAGACGCGGCCGGCGCCGCAGCGGCGGCGCCAAAGGTGAGCCCCGCCTCCTGCAGCTTTGCCACCGACTTGGGCCCCACGCCACTGACGCGCTCGGCCAGGTCCGCGGCATCCTTGTAGGGGCCGCGCTTGTTGCGTTCGTCGACGATGTTGCGGGCGGTGGCGGGGCCCCCGCCCTTGATGGAGGTCAGCGCCGCCTCGTCCGCCGTGTTGACGTCGATCGCCGCTTTCGCGATGCCGCCGCCGGACAGGCAGATGGCTGCAATCAGGGAGAAACGCCGGACAAATTGCCAGACCCAGTGCTTGAACATGGAAGCTCCTTTCCTGTGGATGGTTGGAGGTACCCTCGGGTACCACCCCGCCATTGCGGCGAGGCCAGGTCAGGATAGGGGCAGTCTGCCGCGGCGGCGCATACGGCAACACAAGTTGACACCGGCCGCACGAAAACCTGTCGGCCGGCTCGGCAACAGCGGAAAAGCGAGGCGGTCAGCCAGCGCGTTCGAGCAGCCAGCGGCAGTAGCGCGCCACGCCTTCCTCGACGGTCAGGAAGGGCTCGTTATAGCCGGCACTGCGCAGCTTGGACACATCCGACTGCGTAAAGCACTGGTACTTGCCGCGCAGTGCATCGGGGAACTTGACGTACTCGACCAGGCCTTCCTGCACCAGTTCCTCCAGCGACAGGCGCGGCTTGCCGTCGGCCTCGCGCAGCGTGTTGACCACGGTGGTGGCGATGTCGTTGAACGGCTGCGCGCGACCGGTGCCGAGGTTGAAGATGCCGGATTTTTCCGGATGGTCGAAGAAATACAGGTTGACCTTGACCACGTCCTCGACCGAGATGAAGTCGCGGCTCTGCATGCCCGGACCGTAGCCGTTGTACTCGCCGAACAGCTTCACCGTGCCGTCGGCGCGGAACTGGTTGAAGTTGTGGAACGCGACCGAGGCCATGCGGCCCTTGTGGGTCTCGCGCGGGCCATACACGTTGAAGTAGCGGAAGCCGACGATCTGCGACAGCGCCGACGGCAGCCGGCGCCGCACGATCTGGTCGAACAGGAACTTGGAGTAGCCATACACGTTCAGCGGACGCTCGAACTCGCGGTCTTCGCGAAATACCTGCGAGGCGCCGTAGGTGGCCGCCGACGACGCATACAGGAACTGCGCGCCCTGCTCCAGGCAGCTCTCCATCAGCGACAGCGTGTAGCGGTAGTTGTTCTCCATCATGTAGCGGCCGTCGGTCTCCATGGTGTCGGAGCAGGCACCTTCATGGAACACCGCGCGCACCTTGCCGAACTCGCCACGGGCAAAGCGCTCGAGGAAGTCCTGCTTGTCCAGGTAGTCGGAGATTTCGCAGTCGACCAGGTTGTGGAACTTGTCCGCACGGGTCAGGTTGTCGACGGCGATGACGTTGGTCTCGCCGCGGTCATTCAGTCCCTTGACGAGGTTGCTGCCGATAAAGCCGGCAGCGCCGGTCACGATGATGGTCATGGTCACTTCAGTCTGGTGGTGCCGCGCTTCACGGGGCGGCGCCGAACAATTCGGGATAGGTGACGACGGCGGTGCCGAGCTTGCCCACCACGATGCCGCCGGCACGGTTGGCATGCTGCACGGCTTCCTTGAGCGTCAAGCCGGCGCCCAGCATGGTGGCGAGCGTGGCGATCACTGTATCCCCCGCACCGGATACATCATAGACCTCGCGCGCCTGGGCGGACACGTGCAGCACCTCGGCCTCGGTGTAGAGTGTCATGCCCTCTTCCGAGCGCGTCAGCAGCAGTGCCTCGAGCTGCAGTTCGCGGCGCAGGTTCTGGGCGCGGATGGTCAGGTCGGCCTCGGTCTTCCAGGCGCCGACCACGGCACGCATCTCGGCCCGGTTGGGCGTGATCAGTGTGGCGCCACGATAGCGCGAGTAGTCCTCGCCCTTGGGATCGATCAGCACCTTGCGCCCGGCAGCGCGGCCGGCGTCGACCATGCGCGTGACGTGCGTCAGGCCGCCCTTGCCGTAGTCGGACAGCACCAGCACCTGGTAGTCGTTGATCAGGCTGACGAAGCGGTCCTGTACCGCGGCCAGCACTTCGTGCGCGGGCGCGTTCTCGAAGTCCACGCGCAGCAGCTGCTGCTGGTGCGCCACCACGCGTAGCTTGATGGTGGTATTGAGCTTGGCATCGCGGTGCAGGTAGGGCTCCACGTGGCTTTCCGCCAGCAGAGCCTCGAGCGTGCGCGCCGGCTCGTCGTCGCCGACCACGCCCAGCATGCCCACGCGCGCGCCCAGCGCGGCGGCGTTGCGCGCCACGTTGGCGGCGCCACCTAGGCGCTCGTCGCTGCGCTTTACCTGCACCACCGGCACCGGCGCTTCCGGCGAGATGCGCTCCACGTCGCCGAACCAATAGCGGTCCAGCATCATGTCGCCAACCACCAGGATATGGGACTGCCGGATCTGTTCTTGCGAAATGACGGTCTTGTTCATGACGATCCTTGGCAATATCGCGGCGGCCGCGGCCGCCTTGTCATCTTATCGGTTGATGTGTCCGTTGACCCGCCCGCGCTTCATTCGTTCGCGGCACGTTGCCGCGCCCTGGTCGGGCGGCCGATGGCGTGGTACTCCACGCCGCTCTCGACCATCGCCTCGGGCTCATACAGGTTGCGCCCGTCGAAGATCACCGGCGTCTTCAGGCGCCGCTTGATCTGCGCGAAGTCGGGGCTACGGAACACCTTCCACTCGGTCACGATCACCAGCGCGTCGGCGCCGTCGAGGACATCCATCTGGTGGTCGTGGAAGCTCACGCGCGCGGCGCCGCCCGGCAGGTCGGCCAGGTCGGCATCCAGCACGCGCCGCGCTTCGGCCATCGACACCGGGTCATGCATGCGCAGCGACGCGCCGCGCGCCACCAGCTCGCGCGCCAGGATCCGCGACGGCGCCTCGCGCATGTCGTCGGTATTGGGCTTGAACGCCAGGCCCCACACCGCGAAGGTGCGCCCGGCGAGGTCCTCGCCGAAGCGGCGCACGATCTTGTCGCCTAGCACGCGCTTCTGCGCGCCGTTGACGGCTTCCACCGCCTCCAGCACGCGCATCGGCTTGCCGTGGTCGGCGGCGGTGCGCATCAGCGCCTGCACGTCCTTGGGAAAGCACGAGCCACCGTAACCGGCTCCGGCATACAGGAAACTGTAGCCGATGCGCGGGTCCGAGCCGATGCCCATGCGCACCAGCTCGATATCGGCGCCCACTTCGTCGGCGAGGTTGGCCAGCTCGTTCATGAACGAGATGCGGGTGGCCAGCATCGAGTTGGCGGCGTACTTGGTGAACTCGGCCGAGCGCACGTCCATGTAGAAAGTGCGTTCGTGGTGGCGGTTGAACGGCGCGTAGAGCTGGCGCATGGTGGCCTGCGCGTGGCGGCCCGCCACGTCAGGGTTGCAGCCCAGCACGATGCGATCCGGACGCATGAAGTCCTCGACCGCGGCGCCTTCCTTCAGGAACTCAGGGTTGGACACCACCGAGAACTGCAGGTCTTCCAGCCCACGCGCGGCGAGTTCCTCGCGGATCGTGGCGGCGACGCGGTCGCCGGTGCCGACCGGCACGGTCGACTTGTCCACCACCACCTTGAAGCCGGTCATATGGCGGCCGATATTGCGTGCCGCGGCCAGTACGTACTTCAGGTCGGCCGAGCCGTCTTCATCGGGCGGCGTGCCCACGGCGATGAACTGCACGTCGGCGTGCTCGACGCTGGCGGCCACGTCGGTGGAGAAGGTCAGTCGGCCGGCGGCGCGATTGCGCTGGATCAGTTCCTGCAAGCCCGGCTCGTAGATCGGCACCCCGCCCGCATTGAGCAGTGCGATCTTCTGTTCGTCCAGGTCCAGGCAGAACACATCGTTGCCCAGTTCCGCCAGGCAGGCGCCGGTGACAAGGCCCACATAACCGCTGCCGATAATGGTGACTTTCATAGCTTCAGTTCAAGATCTGTTGCACCGTCCGCCGGGATCAGCCGAGCGTCTCGGAACGCCGCGGGGCGTAGGTTTCCCAGCGGTTGCAGCCCGGGCACTGCCAGTAGAACAAGCGGGCCCGGAAGCCGCACTCGCGGCAGGTGTAGCGCGCCAGGTTGCGGGTGCGCAGCTGCAGCAGATCGCGGATAGCGGTGGTTTCCTTCGCGTCCTCGTCGCTGTCCGCCTCTGCGGCCATCGGGGCATCGCCCGCCGTGGCTTCGGCCTCGGCCACGGCTGTCTGCGCCTCGAAATACCTGGTCAGCGCCAGCAACGTGGGCTGGCGGCGCAGCTGGTCGCGCATCAGCCGTGCCGCGGCTTCGGGGCCATTCACGTCGAGCTCGGCCTTGTACGCCGTATCGAGCAGCTCTGGCGCCAGCTTGCCCTTGAGCAGGCCGTGCAGCCATTCCAGCGCGGTCCCCTCCTGCTGCAGGCTGGCATAGGCCTTGACCACGCGGTCGGCCACCAGCGGCAGGAAAGAAGCGTCCTGCCGTTCGATGCCGAGCCAGTGGCCGAGCGCGGCACGCGCATCGCCGGCCGCCGCGGCCACGTCGCCCAGCAGGATCGGGGCGCGCACATTGGCGGGATTCTCGGCGACGGCCTGGTTCAGCCACTTCACCGCATCCTCGGGCCGCTTGCGCTGCAGCGCGTCCTGCGCCAGCTCGCAGCAGAACTGGGCGATCTGCACGCTGTAGCTCGTCTGCTCCAGCGTCTGCAGTTCGCGCGCGGCATCGATGGCCTTCTGCCACTCCTTCTCGACCTCGTAGAGCTCGAGCAGCACGCGCTTGGCCGAGGCCGCGTACGGTCCCGACATCAGCCGGCGCAGCGACTCCTCGGCGCGGTCCAGCAAGCCCGCGCGCAGGAAGTCCTGACCCAGCTCGTACAGCGCATGCTCGCGCTCGGGCTCGGGCAGGTCGGGCCGGGTGGCCAGGTTCTGGTGCACGCGGATGGCGCGCTCGGTTTCACCGCGGCGGCGGAACAGTGCGCCCAGCGCGAAGTGCAGCTCGGTGGTTTCGGGGTCGAGCCGGGCGACCTCGATAAAGGCGTCGATAGCCTTGTCGGGCTGCTCGTTGAGCAGGAAATTGAGGCCCTTGAAGTACGAGCGTGGCAAGGCGCCCTGCTCGCTGATGAGCTGGCGCACATCGAAGCGCGCCGCCATCCAGCCAAGGCCAAAGACAAGTGGCAGCGCCAGCAGCCACCAGGTTTCAAACATCATGGATCAGACTTTCGGGCCGACTACGTTATAGGGAACAGGCTTGCCGTCGCGCGGCACGGCTGCCGCGGGCGACGGCGGCGTTGCCGCGGACGCGCTCGCCTGCGCGCCGGCATCGGCCAGCGCGCGGCGCAGCCGGGCAAGCTCCATGCGCTGGCGCATCAGGTTGGGCGCCACCGAGGCCAGCGCCGCCACCGCGCCGAGCACGAAGGCGGCGAACAGGATCAGGATCAGCGGGGCATGCCAGACGGCGTTGAAGAACAGCTGCAGCGAGGCTTCGGCGGTATTGCGCAGCGCCAGCACGAACAGCAGCACGAAAACGACGATGCGGACGATCCAGGCGAACAGTTTCATGCGGTTGGGCAGCGTGGCAGCGTGACGTGGAAGCGGCACCGGCGCACTCGCGCGAGGTCCGGCAAAGACCCCGGCATTGTAGCGGAATCACTTAACCTATTCGGTAACCGGGCGGTAATGCAGCCCTGCCGGGGGTCTAACGCGCCGCCGGCAGCGGCCGCTGACAAGCGCCTGCGCACGAATGCAGCACCTGTATCGACGCGCGTGCCAAGGCCACTCGACGCCGGCACTAACAAAAAAAAGCGCCCCGAAGGACGCTTTCTTACAGACAACACAAGCAGCAGGCTAAGCCTGGGCAATCAGGAGCGGACGAAATTCAATCCACCCTCGTGCAGTCCCGCCGGTGCGGCGGGCGCACTGCCCTGGCCTACCTTGCCCGGCACGGCCTGAGCCGCGCCGGCGGCATGGCCATTGCCGGCGGCGGAATGGCCGTTGCCATTGGCGCCCGGAGGCGCCGGCTGGCTGCGGTCAACCCGTTCGCGCAATTCCTTGCCCGCCTTGAAGTGCGGCACCCGTTTTTCGGGCACCAGCACACGCTCGCCGGACTTGGGATTGCGCCCCACGCGAGGCGGACGCCGGTTCAGACCAAAACTGCCGAATCCGCGGATCTCAATGCGGTGGCCATCGGCCAGCGCCTCGGACATCGCGTCGAGTATCGTTTTGACCGAGATGTCCGCGTCCCGCAGCAGCAGCTGGGGGAAGCGGGCAGCCAGTTTTTCGACGAGCTCCGACTTGGTCATGGGCATACGCGCAAGCGCGGGGGCCTGCGATTACTGGTTGTCCTGGCCGAGCTTGGCCTTCAGCAGGGCGCCGAGGTTGGTCGTGCCAGCCGTGCCGGTGTCAGCCTGGAACTTCTGCATCGCTTCTTGCTGCTCTGCGCTGTCCTTGGCCTTGATCGACAGGTTGATGTTGCGCGACTTGCGGTCGACGTTCACCACCAGGGCGGTGATCTGCTCGCCTTCCTTCAGCACATTGCGGGCATCTTCCACGCGGTCAGCGGAGATTTCCGATGCACGCAGGTAGCCTTCCACGTCGTCAGCCAGCTGGACCACGGCGCCCTTGGCGTCAACGGCCTTGATGGTGCCCTGAACCAGCGAACCCTTGTCGTTGGCCGAGATGAAGTTGTTGAACGGATCGCCCGACAGCTGCTTGATGCCCAGCGAGATGCGTTCCTTGTCGACGTCGATGCCCAGAACCACGGCTTCGACTTCGTCGCCCTTCTTGTACTTGCGCACGGCCTCTTCGCCGGACTCTTGCCAGGACAGGTCGGACAGGTGCACCAGGCCGTCGATGCCACCAGGCAGGCCGATGAACACGCCGAAGTCGGTGATCGACTTGATCTGGCCGCTCAGCTTGTCGCCCTTCTTGTGGTTACGCGAGAAATCGTCCCACGGATTGGCCTTGCACTGCTTCATGCCCAGGCTGATACGACGCTTGTCTTCGTCGATATCCAGCACCATGACTTCGACTTCGTCGCCCAGCTGGACAACCTTGGACGGGGCAACGTTCTTGTTGGTCCAGTCCATTTCCGACACGTGCACCAGGCCTTCGATGCCGGCTTCGATCTCGACGAACGCGCCGTAGTCGGTCAGGTTGGTCACCTTGCCGAACAGGCGGGTGCCTTGCGGGTAGCGGCGCGAGATGCCGACCCACGGATCTTCGCCCAGCTGCTTCACGCCCAGCGAGACGCGGTTCTTTTCCTGGTCGAACTTGAGGATCTTGGCGGTGATTTCCTGGCCAACCGACAGCACTTCGCTGGGGTGGCGGACACGGCGCCAGGCCAGGTCGGTGATGTGCAGCAGGCCGTCGATACCGCCCAGGTCAACGAACGCACCGTAGTCGGTGATGTTCTTGACGATACCGTTGACGATGGCGCCTTCCTTCAGGGTTTCCATCAGCTTCTGGCGCTCTTCGCCCAGGGTCGCTTCGACCACGGCGCGGCGCGACAGCACCACGTTGTTGCGCTTGCGATCCAGCTTGATGACCTTGAATTCCAGGGTCTTGCCTTCGTACGGGGTGGTGTCCTTGATCGGGCGCACGTCAACCAGCGAGCCCGGCAGGAACGCGCGGATGCCGTTGACCATCACCGTCAGGCCGCCCTTGACCTTGCCGGTCACGGTACCCGAGATGATCTCGCCGTCTTCCAGCGCCTTCTCGAGGTTCAGCCACGATGCCAGGCGCTTGGCCTTGTCGCGGGAAAGGATAGTGTCGCCATAGCCGTTCTCGAGCGCATCGATGGCCACGGAGACATAGTCGCCGGCCTGCACTTCGAGTTCGCCCTGGTCGTTCAGGAACTCCTCTACCGGCACAAATGCTTCGGACTTGAGGCCGGCGTTGACGACCACGAAGTTGTGGTCGATGCGCACGACTTCAGCGGAAATCACTTCGCCAGCCTTCATATTGGAGCGGGCGATCGATTCCTCGAACAGTGCGGCAAAGGATTCGTTAGTTTGCAGGTCGGACATAAACGTAAGGTGAAATCCGCAGTACGCTGGCCGGCGCGACTATCGCGCTCAGTCTGCCAGTGCAGCGGGGTCAGGTTTTACAAATACCAGCTTCGGGCAAGCCCGGGCTGGCTCCATCCGGTGCTGTCGGGGTGCGCCGCTTTACCTATGCGTCCGCATGCATCTCATGCATCGGACCGCACAGCGGCAAACCACTCCAGCACCTGCGCCACTGCCTGGTCCACCGTCATGTCGGAGGTATCCAGCAGCTTTGCATCCTCGGCGGGACGTAGCGGCGCGGCGGTGCGGGTGCGATCCCGTGCATCGCGCGTCTCGAGGTCACGCAAAAGGTCTTCGATATTAGCAGAAATTCCCTTATCAATCAATTGTTTATAGCGCCTGCGCGCACGCGCTTCAACACTTGCCGTGAGGAACACTTTCAGCTGGGCATCCGGGAAGATCACGGTGCCCATGTCGCGGCCGTCGGCCACCAGACCCGGCAGCTTGCGGAAGCTGCGCTGCAGCTGGGTCAGCGCGTCGCGCACCGGCTGGTGCACGGCGATGGCGGAGGCCCGGTTGCCGATCGCCTCGGCCCGGATCGCCCGGCTCACTTCCTCTCCCTGCAGCCACACCCGGTCCGGGCCGAACTTCACATCGAGGCGGGCAGCGATTCTTGCAAGGGTGCCGATATCCGCCGGGTCAACGCCCGCACGGTCGCTGGCCAGCGCCACCAGCCGGTACAGGGCGCCGCTGTCGAGCAGGTGGAAGCCCACGGCATCGGCAACCTTGTGCGCGACGGTGCCCTTGCCCGAGGCTGTCGGCCCGTCAATGGTGATGACGTTGACGATAGTCATTACTTATGACACCCACAGAAACGATTGATTGTTAATTCTATTGAGAATCATTATCATTTGATTCATGATGCTTCGCCTGACGCGACGGGCGAAGCCAACACTAAAGTATCGGTCGCGAGGCAATCTACCATGGCAAAAACCCTGACCTTCGGCATCATGCACCTCGGCATTGCGTTCAGCGTGACGTATGCGCTAACCGGCAGCCTTGCCATCAGCGGTGCCATCACCTTCATCGAACCGGCCGTCAACACGGTGGCCCACTACTTCTTCGACCGCTACTGGGAAAAGCACGAGCGCCGCCAGGCGGCGGCTCGCGACAGCGCTGCCAACCCGCGCGCCAGCACTAACCTCGTTAGCGCGTAACGCCCGCGAACACGCTGAAGTAGTCCGGGAACGTCTTCGCCACGCAACCCGGATCGTTGATCCGCACCGGCAGCGGCCCGAATGCGGCCAACGAGAAACACATCGCCATGCGATGGTCATCATAGGTGCCAATGCCGTCGGCCGGAGTCTGCCATGGTTGCGGCGGCGTCACACGCAGGAAGTCCGCCCCTTCTTCCACGACTGCGCCCAGCTTGCGCAGTTCCGTTGCCATCGCCGCGATGCGGTCGGTTTCCTTGACGCGCCAGCTGGCGATATTGGTCAGCGTGGTGGTGCCTTCGGCGAAAAGTGCCGCCACCGCCAGCGTCATCGCCGCATCCGGGATGTGGTTGCAGTCCAGCTCGATGCCGTGCAGGCGGCCGTCGTCGCGTTCCGTGCCACGCACTTCGATCCAGTTGTCGCCCGCCATCACATTGGCGCCCATGCGATTAAGCGCCTCGGCAAAGCGCACGTCACCCTGGATGCTGGCCATGCCCACGCCTTCGACCCGCACCGGGCCGCCGCCGATCGCACCGGCGGCGAGGAAATACGACGCCGACGACGCATCGCCTTCCACAAAGATCTCGCCCGGCGAACGGTAGGCCGCGCCGGCCGGCAGCACGAAGCGCTCCCAGCCCTGCCGCTCCACCTGGATGCCGAAACGCGCCAGCAGGTTCAGCGTGATCTCGATATACGGCTTGGAGATCAGCTCGCCCACCACCTCAATCTCGATCCGACCGCTGTCGCTCTGCGCCATCGGCAGGCTCATCAGCAGCGCCGTCAGGAACTGGCTCGACACATCGCCGCGCACACGGATCGGCGCATCGATGCGGATGCTGGCCGGCTGGATATGCAGCGGCGGGAAGCCTTCGTTGCCGAGATAGTCGATCACGGCCCCGACCTGGCGCAGGCCGTCGACCAGGTCGCCGATCGGCCGCTCGTGCATGCGCGGCACGCCCGACAGCTTGTAGCTGCCGTCCTGCAGCGCGAGCGCGGCCGTCAGCGGGCGAATCGCGGTGCCGGCGTTACCCATGAACAGCTCAGCCGCCTTGTTCGGGAAATTGCCGCCGGCGCCGGTGACGATATAGTCGGCGTCCTCTTGCCGCCACCCCACGCCCAGCGTGCGCAGCGCCTGCAGCATGACGCGGGTGTCGTCGGAATCGAGCAGGTCGCGCACGCGGGTTTCGCCGGTGGCCAGCGCAGCCAGCAGCAGCACGCGGTTGGAGATGCTCTTCGAGCCCGGCAACCGGACGGTGCCGGTGGCGCGGGTCAGGGGGCCTAGCGTCAGGTGTTCCATGTCTTGGTGGGCGCCGGGGCGCCGCGGTAAGGCGATTCGATCAGGCTGCGGCACTATGCCGCTCAGGGTTCGATATTGTTGCCGTTGCCCGCGGCACGCTCGGCGCCCCAGGCAAGTCGCGTGTTGCTGGCGCGTGTGAAGACGCGTTCGAGCGCGTCGCCGTCGCCCTTCTCGATCTTCTCCTTCAGGTGCGCCAGCACCGACTGGTAGGTGTTCAGCTCACGCAGCAGCGCTTCGCGGTTGGCCACGCAGATGTCGCGCCACATCTCCGGCGAAGACGCCGCGATGCGCGTGAAATCGCGAAAACCACCGCCGGCAAAATCCAGCTTCAGCGCCGCGTCTTCTGCATTGGCGACCTGCGCCACCAGCGCGTACGACAGCACATGCGGCAGGTGGCTGACTGCGGCGAACACTGCGTCGTGCTGCACCGCCGACATCACGTGGCAGTGCGCGCCGGCGCTTTCCCACATGGCACGCACCGCGGCCACATCGGCACGCGCGTTTTCCTGCAGCGGACACAGCACGGTCTTCTTGCCGACGTAGAGGTCCGCCAGCGCGGCCCCGACGCCATTGAGCTCGCGCCCGGCGATCGGGTGCGCCGGCACGAACTGCGCGACCTTGTCGCCCAGCGCGGTCTTTGCGGCCATGATCACGTCGGACTTGGTGCTGCCCGCATCGGTGACGATAGTGCCGGGCTGCAGGTGTGGCTCCAGCGCGTGCAGCAGCGCGAAGTTCTGCGCCACCGGCGCGCACAGCACGATCACGCTGGCGCCGCGCGCGGCGTCCTCCAGCGTTGCGGCCTGGTCGATCACGCCAAGGTCCAGCGCCCTCTGCAGGGACGCGGGGGAGCGCCCCACGCCAACCACCGTGCCCGCCACACCTGCGCGCTTGAGCGCGAGCGCGAGCGAACCGCCGATCAGGCCGACGCCGACAATGACAACACGGGAAAAATGCAATGCACTCACAATCTCAGGCCGCAACGGGCAGTGGCTCGGTCCGGACCGAGGTAATTCGATGACTGGCAGACCGGCCGGCGCCATGCCGGCCGGGGAACGCCGCGGTAATAGCCGCGATTGTAGCCGCGCTCACGCGAGCGCCCGCTCCAGCGCCGCGACAAAGGCTGCGTTCTCCTCGGGCAGGCCGATGGTCACGCGCAGCCAGCGCGGCAGGTTGTAGTTGCCGACCGGGCGCACGATCACGCCCTGCTTGAGCAGCGCCAGGTTGACGCGCGCACCAGCCCCGTCGTCGTCGCCGACGCGCACCAGCACGAAGTTGCCCGACGACGGCACATATTCCAGCCCGAGGCGATCGAAGGCCTCCGTCAGCTGCGCCTTCCCGGCGCGGTTCAGTTCGGCGCTGCGGCGCAAGAACTCGCTGTCACCGAGCGCGGCGACAGCCGCTGCCTGCGCCACGCTGTTGACGTTGAACGGCTGGCGCACGCGGTTGAGCAGGTCGGCCAGTTCCGGCTGCGCCACCGCGTAGCCGACGCGCAGCCCGGCCAGGCCATAGGCCTTGGAGAACGTGCGCGACACCAGCAGGTTGGGATAGCGGCGCACCCAGGCGACCGAATCGTATTGCTGATCGGCATCGAGGTATTCGTTGTACGCCTCGTCCAGCACCACCACCACGTGCGCCGGCACCTGCTGCAGGAAGGCCTCGATCTGCGCGGCGGGCACGAAGGTGCCAGTCGGGTTGTTCGGGTTGGCGATAAACACCAGGCGCGTGTCCGGCGCAATCGCCGCGGCCATCGCGCCCAGGTCATGACCATAGTCGCGGGCGGGCACTTCGATGGCGCGCGCGCCGATTTCCTGCGTGGCCAGCGCGTAGACCGCGAACGAATATTCGGCATAGACGATCGACTGGCCGGGCTCGACCAGCGCATGCGCGGCCAGCTCCAAGATGTCGTTGCTGCCGTTGCCGAGCGTCAGCCATTCCTCCGGCACGCCGAAGCGCGCGGACAGCGCGGCCTTCAGCGCAAAGCCGTTGGAATCGGGGTAGCGGCCGAGCTCGGCCACGGCGTCCGCCACCGCGCGCTGCGCGGATGCCGGCATGCCCAGCGGATTCTCGTTGGAAGCGAGCTTGACGATGCCGGCCTCGTCCAGGCCGAACTCGCGCGCGACTTCGGAAATCGGCTTGCCGGCCACGTACGGCGAGATCGCACGCACATAGTCGGGTCCGAACACTACGCGGCCTTGCTTACCCTGCTCTGCCATCTCGTCTCCTTGTTCTTGCTTACCGTGCCTTGGCGGCTTACTTGCTCGACGGATACGACCCCAGCACCTTCAGGTAGGCCGCGTTGCGGCGCAGCTCGTCGATGGCGCGCGCCACTGCCGGCTCATGCTGGTGCCCTTCCACGTCGACGTAGAAGTAGTACTCCCACGCGCCGCTGCGCGCCGGGCGCGACTCGAAGCGGCACATCGACACGCCGTTCTCCGCCAGCGGCGCGAGCAGCTGGTACACCGCGCCCGCCTTGTTGGGCACGGACAGGATCATCGAGGTCTGGTCGCTGCCCGACGGCTCGGTCTCGTAGCGGCCGATCACGGCAAAGCGCGTGCGGTTGTGCGGATCGTCCTGGATATGGGTGCGCACCATATGCAGGTGGTAGCGGTTGGCGGCGGACTCGCCGGCAATCGCGGCCACGGTCGGGTCTTCGCTGGCCATGCGGGCAGCCTCGGCATTGCTCGATACAGCCTGGCGCTCCAGGTGCGGATAGTTGGCCGTCAGCCAGTGCTGGCACTGCGCCAGCGCCTGCGCATGGGCGCGCACCACCGTTACGCCCTGCATGTCGGGCGTGGATGCCATCAGGTTGTGGTGCACCTTCAGCGCGATCTCGCCGCTGATTTTCAGCGAGGTCTGCAGGAACAGGTCGAGCGTGCGCGACACCGCGCCTTCGGTCGAATTTTCCACGGGCACCACGCCGTATTCGACCGTGCCCGCCTCCACCGCGCGGAACACTTCATCGATGCTCGGGCAAGCCACTCCCGACACCTCATGGCCGAAATGCGCGTACAGCGCCTGCTCGGAGAACGTGCCGACCGGGCCCAGGAACGCGACTTCCAGCGGCTTTTCCAGCCCGCGGCAGGCGGACATCACCTCGCGCCAGATCGCTGCCACGCTTTCGCCGAGCAGCGGGCCCGGGTTGGCACCCTGCACCTTGCGGATCACCTGCAGCTCGCGCTCTGGGCGGAACACCGGCGCGCCGTACTTCTTCTTGACCTCGCCGACGTCGAGCGCCAGCTTGGCGCGGTGGTTCAGCATGGCCAGCAGTTCGCGGTCCACCGTGTCAATCTGCTCGCGCAGCGGCGCCAGCTCAACCGACAGCTTGCGCTCGGCCTCGCTCAGGTGGTTGCCGTTGGGCTGCTCGTTTGGCTGCGTCTCCTCGCGCGCAGGGGTGCTGTCTTGGCTTGTCATTGTATGAATCCGGTGGGCCGCCGGAGCGCGGCGGCCGGAGAAAAACTGTCCGCGCCGACCGGCGCGGTGTCGCGCGCGGCAGGGCGCGAGTTGCCTGTCAGGCGGACGTGCGTTCGAACTCGCGCATGAAATCGACCAGCGCCATCACGCCTTCCAGCGGCATCGCGTTGTAGATGCTGGCACGCATGCCGCCCACGGTCTTATGGCCCTTGAGCTGCACTAGGCCGTTGGCCCGCGCCTGCGCGAGGAACGCGTCATTGCGCGATTCGTCGCCCAGGAAGAACGGCACGTTCATGCGCGAACGGCAGCTCGGATGAATCTCGTTGCGGTAGAAATCGCTCTGGTCCAGGAAGTCGTACAGCGCCGCCGCCTTGGCGATATTGCTCTGTTCGATCCCCTGCACGCCGCCCTGGCGCTTGAGCCATTTGAACACCAACCCGGCGATATAGATCGCATAGGTCGGTGGCGTGTTGTACATCGAGTTGTGCTCGGCCACCATGCGCCAGTTGAACGCCGACGGGCACAGAGGATGCGCATGCCCGATCAGGTCTTCGCGCACGATCACGATGGTGACGCCGGCCGGGCCGATATTCTTCTGCGCGCCGCCGTAGACCACCTGCACGTGCGACCAGTCGATCGGGCGGGACAGGATATGGCTGGAGGCATCGGCCACCACGACGCGATTACCCTTGACCTGGCCGATGTCGGGGATCTCCTGGAACTCGACGCCGACGATGGTCTCGTTGGTGCACAAGTGCACGTAAGCGGCATCATCGGACAGCTTCCAGTCTGCAACGGCGGGGATGCGGTGGAATTTCTCTGCCTCGTTGGACGCCGCGATATTGACCGTGCCATAGCGACGCGCTTCCTGCTCGGTCTTGATCGACCAGGTGCCGGTCACGACGAAATCGGCCTTGGGCTGCTCGGTGCTGCGCAGCCGCATCAGGTTCAGCGGCACGATGGCGTTCTCGCCGATGGCGCCGCCTTGCAGGAACAGCACCTTGAAATTGGAAGGGATGTGCAGCAGCTCGCGCAGGTCGGCGATCGCTTCGTTATGGATGCTTTCGAATTCGCGGCTGCGGTGGCTCATCTCCATCACCGAAACCCCGGTCCCGTGCCATGACAGCATCTCCTCGGCGGCCTGTTGCAGCACTTCGGCGGGCAGCGCCGCCGGGCCTGGGGAGAAGTTGTAGACGCGTTCGGCCAATGCACGCTGCATCATGCCGGCAAGAGCGGGATTCTGGGGATCGTTCATGAGACGGGGGAATGGAAAAATGGCTGCCGGTGTTACCCAAGCAGCCATTATCCCTCAAACCCGCGCCCCGTTGGGCACCCGGGGCCGTGCCCCAGTGCCGCACTGGTCCGCAAGGTTGCGGACCAGTGCGGCGGTTCGCTCACACGCTTACTTCGAAGCGGCGGTGATTTCCTTCTCCGCGGCGTCGCGCATCGACTTGCCGACCTGCGGGCCGTACTTCTGCATCATCGAACCCCAGATCTCCTGGGTGGCCTTGCCCTGGTTGGCCATGAACTTCTGGCCGGTGGGCGACTTCAGGAACGTGGTCAGGTCCTTCAGTTCCTGCGTCGAGTAGTACTTGCCGAAGGCATCATAGTGCGCCTGGATCGCATCCTTACGGAAGCCATCGGTGTTGAACGCCGAGCCGGCGCCGTCGACCATGCGCTGTACCGCGCCGTTCTTCTTCAGCTTTTCGACCGCGGCCTGCTTCTGCTTGTCGTTCATGGTCTTGTTCTCGACCAGCACTTGCTCCAGCACCAGCGGGGCTTCCTGCTTGGCGCCCTGCTGCCAGTTCTCGGCCTGGCCCTTGACGGCCTGGTCGGCCTGCATGACGGAAAGCAGTTCCTTGATGGCTGCGGTCTTTTCCGCGTCCCCCTGGGCGTGAGCATGCTGCGCCACCATGAAGGTCGGAACGAAAGCAGTCAGAACAGCGATACGTCGAAAGGTTTTGAGCATTGTGACTCCCTGGTAAATACGTCCGTTTTAGTCCGGACAGCCGCGAAACGAGTTCCGGCCGGCGTCCTAATGTTGCAACAATTTACGATTGGCTACAGATTGGCCACGGAATGGCTACGGATTGGCGTCGGCCCCGGCGGCGCCGTCCGCCTCTTCCGCCTCTTCGGAGCCGGTGCCGTTGTCGGCATCACTTTCCACGATGCGCTGCAACCCGGACAGCTTGGTGCCCTCGTCCACGTTGATCAGCGTCACGCCCTGGGTGGCGCGGCCCATTTCGCGGATTTCGCCCACGCGGGTACGGATCAGCACGCCACCGGTGGTGATCAGCATGATCTCGTCTTCAGGTGAAACCAGTGCCGCAGCCACCACGCGGCCGTTGCGCTCGCTCGTCTGGATCGCAATCATCCCCTTGGTGCCGCGGCCATGTCGAGTGTACTCGGCGATCGGAGTGCGCTTGCCGTAGCCGTTCTCGGTCGCGGTCAGCACGCTGCCGCGGGTGCCGGCTTCGGCCTCTTCGGCCGTCTCGGCCGGCGCCACCAGCATGGCGATCACGGTCTGCCCGTCTTCCAGGTTCATGCCGCGCACGCCGCGCGCCTGGCGACCCATCGGGCGCACGTCGTTCTCGTCGAAACGCACCGCCTTGCCGGCGTCGGAGAACAGCATCACGTCGTGCTGACCGTCGGTGACTGCGGCGCCGATCAGGTAGTCGCCCTCGTCCAGGTCGACCGCGATGATGCCGGCCTTGCGCGGGTTGGAGAACTCGGTCAGCGCTGTCTTCTTGACCGTACCGCGGGCGGTGGCCATGAAGATGAAGTGCTCGGCGTCGAACTGGCGCACCGGCAGGATCACATTGATCTTCTCGCCTTCGGACAGCGGGAACATATTGACGATCGGGCGACCGCGCGAATTGCGCGAGCCCTGCGGCACTTCATAGACCTTCAGCCAGTACAAGCGGCCGCGGTTGGAGAAGCACAGGATGTAGTCGTGGGTATTGGCCACGAACAGCGTGTCGATCCAGTCGTCTTCCTTGGTCGCCGCCGCCTGCTTGCCGCGTCCGCCGCGCTTCTGTGCGCGGTACTCGGAAATCGGCTGGCTCTTCATATAGCCACTGTGCGACAGCGTGACCACCATGTCCTGCGGGGTGATCAGGTCTTCCGTGTCCAGTTCGGTCGCGTTGAGCTCGATCTGCGAGCGGCGCTCGTCGCCGAATTCAGCGCGGATGGCGGTGAGTTCGTCGGAGATGATGGTGGTAATGCGTTCCGGGCGCGCCAGGATATCGAGCAGATCGGCGATTTCCGCCATGATGTCGCGATATTCCTGGACGATCTTATCCTGCTCGAGACCAGTGAGGCGTTGCAGGCGCATTTGCAGGATTTCCTGCGCCTGGGCGTCGGACAGCTTGTACAGGCCGTCCGGCTGCATGCCGAATACGGCCGGGAGGCCGTCCGGGCGATAGGAAGCGCGCCCGCCCGGGGTGTCGTTTTCGGCACGTGCCAGCATGTCGCGCACCAGGCCCGAATCCCAGGCCTTGGCCATCAGTTCCTGCTTGGCGATCGGCGGGGTCGGCGCGGCCTTGATGATCGCGATGAACTCGTCGATATTGGCCAGCGCCACGGCCAGGCCTTCCAGCACATGGCCGCGCTCGCGCGCCTTGCGCAGTTCGAACACCGTGCGGCGGGTGACGACCTCGCGGCGGTGCGCAAGGAAGTACTCCAGCATCTGGCGCAGGTTCAGCAGGCGCGGCTGGCGGTCGACCAGCGCCACCATGTTCATGCCGAAGGTGTCCTGCAGCTGGGTGTTCTTATATAGGTTGTTGAGGACGACCTCGGGCACCTCGTTACGCTTGAGCTCGATCACCACGCGCATGCCGGACTTGTCCGACTCGTCGCGGATGTCGGAAATGCCCTCGACCTTCTTCTCGGTGACCAGCTCGGCGATGCGCTCGAGCAGGGTGCGCTTGTTCACCTGGTAGGGCAGCTCGTCGACGATGATCGCCTGGCGCTGGCCGCGGTCGATGTCCTCGAAGTGCGTCTTGGCCCGCATCACCACCCGGCCGCGGCCGGTGCGGTAGCCTTCGCGCACGCCCTGGATGCCATAGATAATCCCGGCGGTCGGAAAATCCGGAGCCGGAATCAATTCAATCAGTTCATCCACCGTCGCCTGCGGGTTGCGCAGCAGGTGCAGACAGCCGTCGACGATTTCATTCAGGTTATGCGGCGGGATATTGGTGGCCATGCCCACCGCAATACCGGATGAACCATTGATTAGCAGATTGGGAATACGGGCCGGCAGAATCGTGGGCTCTTTTTCAGAGCCGTCGTAGTTGCTGTCGAAATCGACGGTTTCCTTGTCGATGTCGTGCAGCATCTCGTGGGCGATTTTCGCCAGGCGGATTTCGGTATATCGCATGGCCGCGGCGTTATCGCCGTCGACAGAACCGAAATTGCCCTGGCCGTCGACCAGCATGTAGCGCAGCGAGAAGTCTTGCGCCATGCGCACGATGGTGTCGTAGACTGCGGTGTCACCGTGCGGGTGATATTTACCGATCACATCCCCGACGATACGGGCCGACTTTTTGTACGGACGGTTCCAGTCGTTGTTAAGCTCGTGCATCGCAAACAGCACGCGCCGGTGTACCGGTTTCAGGCCGTCCCGCACATCGGGAAGCGCGCGTCCGACAATCACGCTCATGGCGTAATCGAGATAGGAGCGGCGCATTTCCTCTTCTAGGGAGACCGGAAGGGTTTCTTTTGCGAATGGATCCATTGCGGCGTGGTTTATGCGGCAGGTTTAAGCGAATGTCAGGGCCCTTTTGCGGGTGGCGCCGGGCGGCGCCTGACAGCGGGGCAACACGCCATTCTAACATGCCGACACCCCCGCCTCGCCCCCTCCGGACAGCTTCCCGGAAGGCGCCCGCGGGCCCCTGCGAAAACCCTGAAACCCTGATGCCACAAGGCTTTGCGGGCGACACAAGACCCATGTTGCACAAACACCACAGGCCCAAAACCCATGGGGCGAATCGAATATATTTACTTCTTAGGAAACGACCCTTGTGGCACAATTCCCCAGCGAAGAGCCAGACATTGTTCGAAGTGGAGCATCAGCCACATCGAGAATGTTATACTCCGAAGAATGTATGACTTGTTTTCGTCCATTTGCTCGCAGTAACCCTGCGGTGATCTCATCCTGAGAGGAGAAATATGAAAAAATTTGCCAAGCTCGCGCTCGTTGCAGCTACCGCAGTAATGGCTGCATCCGCTCAAGCCCAGTCCGTCCCCTATGAAAAAAAGGCAGTGAACGACAACTGGGGCAACGGTACGAGCGAGTACGTGTGGAAGAATGGCACGAACGAGCTCTGCTGGCGCGACAGCTCCTGGACTCCGGCCACCGCCAACGCCCTGTGCGACGGCGCCCTGGCCCCCGCAGCCCCGGCCGCACCGGCGCCGGCTCCGGTGGCACCGCCGGTTGTGTCGAGCGAGAAGGTCACTTTCGCTGCTGACACCCTGTTCGACTTCGACAAGGCCGTGCTGAAGCCCGAAGGCAAGGCCAAGCTGGACGACCTGGTCTCGAAGCTGCAAGGCATCACCCTGGAAGTCATTATCGCCGTGGGCCACACCGACTCGTTCGGTTCGGACAAGTACAACGATCGCCTGTCGATCCGTCGTGCTGAATCGGTCAAGGCTTACCTGGTGAGCAAGGGCGTTGAAGCCAACCGTGTCTACACCGAAGGCAAGGGCAAGCGCCAGCTGAAGGTCGATCCGAAGTCGTGCAAGGGCAACCGCAAGGCCCAGATCGGCTGCCAGCAGCCGAACCGCCGCGTGGAAGTCGAAGTGGTCGGCACCCGCAGCGCGCGTTAATCGGATCCTTTCCGATGAAGAAAAGCCCAGCGCAAGCTGGGCTTTTTTTTTGGTACCGTTTTTTTGGTACAGTTGCCCCGACCTCCCCTTCACATTCGCCGGCGCAGGCAGCCAGCCGCCGGCCCCCATACGATGACGCTGCAATCGCAAACCCCGTCCGCCGCCACGCCGGATCCGCTGCGCCGGAACGCCGACCCCAAGGAAATCGACAAGTTCAGCGAGCTGGCCCACCGCTGGTGGGACCCGGAAAGCGAATTCAAGCCGCTGCATGAGCTGAACCCGCTGCGCCTGGGCTGGATCGACGGCCTCGCCGGCCTTGCGGGCAAGCGCGTGGTCGACGTGGGCTGCGGCGGTGGCATCCTGTCCGAGAGCATGGCGCGCCTGGGCGCCACCGTGCGCGGCATCGATCTCTCGACCAAGGCGCTCAAGGTGGCAGACCTGCACAGCCTCGAGTCCGGCGTAGTGGTCAACTACGAGGAGATCGCCGCTGAAACGCTGGCCGCCCGTGAGCCGGCCAGCGTGGATGTCGTGACTTGCATGGAGATGCTGGAACACGTGCCCGATCCCGCTTCGATCGTCCGCGCCTGCGCCACGCTGGTGAAGCCCGGCGGCCATGTGTTCTTCTCGACCATCAATCGCAACCTGAAGGCCTACCTGCTGGCCATCGTCGGCGCCGAGTACGTGCTCAACATGCTGCCGCGCGGCACGCACGACTACGACAAGTTCATCACCCCGTCCGAGCTGGCGCGCTTCGCCCGCCAGGCCGGCCTGGACCTGGTCGAGATGCGTGGCATGACCTACAACCCGTTGTCGCAGGTCTATTCGCTGAACCGCGACACCGATGTGAACTACATGATGGCGTTCCGCCGGGTGGCGGCATGACGGGGGGCATCGCAGGCGTCTTTTTCGACCTGGACGGCACCCTCGCGGACACGGCCCCGGATCTCGCGGCAGCGGCCAACCGGCTGGTGGTCGAGCGCGGCAACCCGCCGGTGGCCTATGAGAAGCTGCGCCCGGTCGCCTCGCACGGCGCGCGCGGCCTGCTCGGCGCGGCCTTCGGGCTGCGCCCGGAGGACGCGGAGTTCCCCGCGCTACGCGATATCTTCCTGGACTACTACGAGGCCGACATTGCAGTTCACACGCACCTGTTCGACGGCATGCCGCAGGTGCTGTCGGCGCTGGAGGCGGCGGGCATCCCGTGGGGCATCGTCACCAACAAGATCGCCCGCTTCACGGTGCCACTGGTGGCCGCCATCGGCCTGGCGCCGCGCGCCAGCGCCGTGGTCAGCGGCGACACTACGCCGCATGCCAAGCCCCACCCCGCCCCGCTGCTGCACGCCGCCGCTAGCGCCGGCGTCGATCCGCGCCGCTGCGTCTACGTCGGCGACGACCTGCGCGACATCCAGGCCGGCAAGGCCGCGGGGATGATCACGGTGACAGCCGCTTATGGCTATTGCGGCGACGGCGAACCGCCCGAGACGTGGGGCGCCGACCACCTGGTGCGCCACCCCGCCGAGCTGATCCCCTTGCTGGTACCCGCCGCGGTCGCCTGAGTGCGCCGCATGGGACATGCGAGCCCCGGCTGGAACTCCTCGAGACAGCGTGCGTCCAACCGGGTACAATCCAGCTTCCTCACTGGGGCCGACCTGGTTTCGACGTGGGTTACAAAGCAGTGGAGGGCATACCGAGGACCCGTCACCTCGTTAATCAATGGGAATGCAATAACTGCTAACGACGAACGTTACGCACTGGCCGCTTAATTGCGGCCGTCCTCGCACTGGCTCGCTGACGGGCTAGGGTCGCAAGACCACGCGAGGTCATTTACGTCAGATAAGCTCCGGAAGTGTCACGGGTCCGGAGACGAAAATTTAGTGACTCGCCGTCGTAGAGCGTGTTCGTCCGCGATGCGCCGGTTAAATCAAATGACAGAACTAAGTATGTAGAACTCTCTGTGGAGGGCTTGCGGACGCGGGTTCGATTCCCGCCGGCTCCACCAGTTTCACCTCACCCTGGCGTCCGCTGCGCCAGGGTCGCGAATCAACGGACCTTCTGGTCCGTTTTTTCGTTTACCGGCTGTGCGGCCAACTGCGCCGCCGCCATCGCGCGGGGACGGTGCCGAGCGCGATGATCTTTGCACTGGATTATCAGTAGCGGGTCTACAGTCTGGCACTGCACCGAGACCGCGAGCGACTACAATACCCGGTTGCCGTCCTCCACGCCCTTCGCCATGTCAGACCATCCCCGCTTCACCATCAACCGTTCCATGGTTGCCCTGGTCCCGGAACAGCCGTTCCTGGACTGGATCCAGGCCGTCGATCCGCAGCCGGTCGCCGGCCTCACGCTCGAACACGTGCGCGAAGACCAGAGCGTGTTCCTGGTGCCCGAAGAACTGGCCGACACGCATGAGAATGCGGTGCGCTGGGTCGAGAAACGCTGGCAGGCGTTCTTCGAATTCATGCTGGGCGAGTGGTTCGACGACTCGATGTGGCCCGAGACGCTGACGTTGCAGATGTTCCGCGCGTGGTTCAGCGTACGCTACCACTCGATGGTGTTCGACATGGTGCCCGATGTGCCGGTCATGCACGAGGACTGGGACGAGGACGACGACTCGCCCGACCTCCTGCACTAATCCCCGCACACCATCGCGCATCTCGCGCAGATCGCAGTGACTGGGACGCAGGAAGTCAGCTTGCCTGCACGATTCCCCAACCTTCCCCACCGCATTAGGAATTTTCCGGCGTAGCGCAGTCGGCCTAGAGTTGTTTCGTCCTCAACAGGCTCGGTGAACCTGTTCATCGGGCGCATCCGGGCGCCCTTGCCGGGCCAGATCCGGCATGCCGCAACTCTACGACCTATGATCCGAATCCGCTTCCCTCGCGCACGCAGGCGCTGGCTCCTGGCGTTTGCATGCCTGGCTGCACCGCACTTCGTGCATGCCGCGTGCACATCGACTCCAGCCATGCCGTACCTGCAAACCATGAACAACATGGCGGTGGCAGTCAACCTTGCCAACCAATGACCAATGCCGTCGGTGTCAACTGCGATACGCGCGCGGCGAACCTTGGCTACGTCAATCCGGACATGAGCTATTCCGTTCCGCGCCGCTTCAGAGGAAGCGGTCCAGGATCTTGCGGCTGTGCTTGTCCAGCGCCATCAGGTCGCGGATCAGGTAGTGGATGCCATGGCTGTCCGACACCAGCAGCGTGCTGCCGGTCAGGCGCCGGATAGCCTCTTCTCCACGCAGCACCAGCGAGGTCTGGCCGCGGTCGGTCTGCACCGTCCACACACTGGGTGTGGCGTAGGTCGACACGCTGACGATGTGGCGGATCTCGGGCATGAACTCGCGCGACGCGAGCTCTTCTTCGATCAGGCTGCGCTCGGCCTGTGGCAGGTCTTCCAGGCGCGGAATCCACACCACTTCATGCCCGTCCGTGCTCATCAGGCCGATGCCGCCCTGCGGCGCGGAAATCGGGAAGGCGCGCACCGGCACCACGCCTTCGTGGACGGTGCCGTCGGCGTCGGTCAGCACTAGGCGGCCGAATGCATTGCGGTCAAGAGTGAACACGGCTGTCTGCGTGGCCGCTTGGATGTCATCAGGCATTGGCTGCCTCCGGCGTTTCCATCAGGGCTTTGTCTTCTTCGATGTCGTCTTCGGTATCGACATTGCGCGCTTGCGCCTGGTAAAGCTTGTAGTAGGCACCTTCTCGCAGGAGCAGCTCGTCGTGGCTGCCGACCTCTACGATCTGGCCGCGGTCCATCACCACCAGACGATCGGCCTTGCGCAGCGTCGACAGCCGGTGCGCGATGGCGATGGTGGTGCGGCCCTGTACCAGGTTGTCGAGCGCCTTCTGGATTTCCTTCTCCGTCGCGGTGTCGACCGACGAGGTGGCCTCGTCCATGATCAGGATGCGCGGGTTGATCAGCAGCGCGCGCGCGATCGAGATGCGCTGGCGCTCGCCGCCCGACAGCGCCTGGCCGCGCTCACCGACCAGCGAGTCGTAACCATGCGGCAGGCGCAGGATGAATTCGTGCGCATGCGCGGCGCGCGCGGCGGCGATGATCTCCTCGCGCGTGGCATCGGGCTTGCCGTAGGCGATGTTGTCGGCGATGGTGCCAAAGAACAGGAACGGCTCCTGCAGCACCAGCCCGATATGGCGGCGGTACTCGGACACCGGCAACGAACGGATATCGACTCCGTCGACGCGGATCGCGCCCTCTGACACGTCGTAGAAACGGCAGATCAGGTTGACCAGCGTGCTCTTGCCCGAGCCGCTGTGCCCCACCAGGCCGATCATCTCGCCCGGCGCGATCGACAAATCCAGCCCGCGGATCACCGCGCGGTTGCCATAGCGGAAGCCCAGGTCGCGCATGTCGATAGCGCCCTCGACCTTGTCGAGCTTCGCGGGCCGCACCGGCTCCGGCACGCTCGACACGTGGTCGAGGATGTCGAAGATACGCTTGGCGCCGGCCGCGGCCTTCTGTGTCACCGAGACGATGCGGCTCATCGAATCCAGCCGCGTGTAGAAGCGGCTGATATAGGTCAGGAACGCCACCAGCACGCCCACCGTAATGGCGTTGTGCGACACCTGCCAGATGCCGAACACCCACACGATCAGCAGGCCGATTTCAGTCAGCAACGTCACCGTCGGCGTGAACAGCGACCACACCGCATTGACGCGGTCGTTGATCGCCAGGTTGTGCTTGTTGGCCTCGCGGAAGCGCGCCACTTCACGCTTCTCCTGTGCAAACGCCTTGACCACGCGGATGCCCGGGATGGTGTCGGCCAGCACGTTGGTGATCTCCGACCAGATCCGGTCGATCTTCTCGAAGCCGTGGCGCAGACGGTCGCGCACCAGGTGGATCATCCAGGCGATAAACGGTAGCGGCACCAGCGTCACCAGCGCCAGCCACGGGTTGATCGACACCAGGATCGCCGCGGTCATCACGATCATCAGCACGTCGGTGGCGAAGTCCAGCAGGTGCAGCGACAGGAACACACAGATGCGGTCGCTTTCCGAGCCGATACGCGCCATCAAGTCACCGGTGCGCTTGCCGCCGAAATACTCTAGCGAAAGCTTTAGCAGGTGTTCGTAGGTAGTTGTACGCAAGTCGGCGCCGATGCGCTCCGATACGCGCGCCAGCAGGTAGGTGCGTGCCCAGCCCAGGCTCCACGCCACCAGCGCCGCGCCAAAGAGGCCTGCCAGGTACATCCGCACCAGGTCGTAGTCGATCGGCACGCCGTTCTGGAACGGGATCAGCACCTTGTCCATCAGCGGCATGGTCAGGTACGGCGGCACCAGCGTGGCGGCGGTGGACAGCACGGTGAGCAGGAAACCGGCCAGCAACTGCCATTGGTACGGCCGGGCGAAGCGCCACAGGCGCAGCAGCGCCCAGGTGGAAGGCGGCGTTTCCAGCTCACGGCTGCATTGCGGACACTGCTCCTCCTCCGGCGGCAGCGGCGCCTTGCAGGTCGGGCACGGCACTTCGCCGGCGTCGGGCGTGGCGCGGGCGCTGGCGGCGTCGCGGCGGGCCTGGAACTGGTCGGCCAGCCGCAAGGCGGACGGATTGTAACCAAGCGTATATCGCCAGGTGGCCAACCGCCCCCCCGGCCCGCTCAGTTCCAGCGTGCCGACGCCGGCATGGTCAGCGTGGGTCAGGCGCAGGGAAGGCCCGATGTTCCATTCCCGCACATTTTTTTCACCGGGAGCCCGGGCAACGATGCGCTGGTCCGTCACAACCAGCCACCCTTGGGTAAAATGCAGCCTCGCGTCGAGGTCCAGTTCCAGTCCGGCCAGGACGGACTCGCCGGGTCGGAGCCACGATCCGGAATCGGTTCGCCAGGGCTCTTCGGCCACGGGGGTGTTGAGGGCAGGCAGGGAGGACTGGGTCATGTAAGGCGCGGCGTGCGTCCAGGGGGTACGGACATAACTTGAAACAATTTAAGCCGGGCACGCGCTGGCGGCCCGCGAATTCGCCCGCAGTATACATAACGACGAACGAGCGGGTGGTCCTGATGCATTGCACAAACTCTTTTAAGCCAAGAAAGTCAACCCGTACAACGCTGTAACGTTACTGAAAGGTTAGGCTTCCAT
This sequence comes from Ralstonia pickettii DTP0602, assembly GCA_000471925.1. Classification (NCBI taxonomy): domain Bacteria; kingdom Pseudomonadati; phylum Pseudomonadota; class Betaproteobacteria; order Burkholderiales; family Burkholderiaceae; genus Ralstonia; species Ralstonia pickettii. The sequence continues at coordinate 833,979 of CP006667.1, read as the reverse complement.
TTCTCGGGCGGTTCCGCCCACTGCCTCAAGCTAATTCAATGAAAAAGAAGGACATTGAGATTTTCGATGTCATGTCGCTGCGCGGCCCGAATATGTGGACATATCGGCCCGTTCTGGAGGCATGGGTCGATATCGGGGAACTGGAGGACTTTCCCTCCAACACGATTCCGGGGTTCTACGAGCGCCTGTCGGCCTGGCTGCCGTCGCTGGTCGAGCATCGCTGCAGCATCGGCGAGCGCGGCGGCTTCCTGCAACGCCTGAAGGAAGGCACCTGGCCGGGCCATATCCTGGAACACGTGACGCTTGAGCTGCAGAACCTGGCGGGCATGCCGGGCGGCTTCGGCAAGGCCCGGGAGACCCCGGTGCGCGGCGTCTACAAGGTCATCGTACGCGCCTGGCACGAAGAAGTAACCCGCGCCGCACTGTTCACCGCCCGCGACCTGGTCATGGCCGCGATCGAGGATCGTCCCTTCGACGTCCCCGCCGCCGTGGACAACCTGCGCCGCCTGGTCGACGAGCACTGCCTGGGCCCGAGCACCGCCTGTATCGTCGATGCCGCGGACGACCGCGACATCCCGGCGCTGCGCCTGTCCGACGGCAACCTGGTCCAGCTCGGCTACGGCGCACGCCAGCGCCGCATCTGGACCGCCGAGACCGACAGCACCAGCGCCATCGGCGAAAGCATCTCGCGCGACAAGGACCTGACCAAGAGCCTGCTGGAATCCTGCGGCGTGCCGGTGCCGGAAGGCCGCATGGTCGATTCGCCGGAAGATGCCTGGGACGCTGCCGAGGACATCGGCGTGCCGGTGGTGGTCAAGCCCTATGACGGCAACCACGGCCGCGGCGTGTTCACCAACCTGGTGGCCCGCGAGGAAGTCGAGACCGCCTACGGCGTGGCCATCGACGAAGGCAGCGGCGTGATCGTCGAGCGCTTTATCCCCGGCAACGAACACCGCCTGCTGGTGGTCGGCGGCCGCCTGGTCGCCGCCGCGATGGGCGAGACCGCCAGCGTCGTCGGCGACGGCAAGTCGACCATCGACGAGCTGATCGAACTGCAGATCAATTCCGATCCGCGCCGCGGCAACACCGAAGACCATCCGCTGAACCGCGTGCGCCTCGATTCGGCCGCGCGCCTGGAACTGAAGCGCCAGGGCATGGATGGCAGCTCGGTGCCACCGGAAGGCAAGAATGTGCTGATCCAGCGCAATGGCAACGTCGCCTTCGACGTGACCGACCGCGTGCACCCGAGCGTCGCTGCGCATGCCGCACTGGCCGCGCGCGTGGTCGGCCTGGACATCGCCGGCGTCGACCTGGTGGCCGAGGACATCTCGCGCCCGCTGGCCGAACAACGCGGCGCCATCGTCGAGGTCAACGCCGGCCCCGGCCTGCTGATGCATATCAAGCCGGCCGAAGGCACGCCTCGCCCGGTGGGCCGCGCCATCGTCGATCACCTGTTCCCCGAGGACGACCAGGGCCGCATCCCGGTGGTGGGCGTGACCGGCACCAACGGCAAGACCGTGGTCGCACGTCTGGTGGCGCGCCTGCTGCAGCTGTCGGGCAAGCACACCGGCCTGGCCTGCAGCGACGGCCTGTACCTGGACCGCCGCCAGGTGGAAGGCGGCGACCGCGCCAACTGGGAAGCGGCCCACCGCATCCTGATGAATCGCGCAGTAGAAGCCGCCGTGTTCGAGAGCGACAGCGGCAGCATCCTGTCTGAAGGCCTGCCCTATGACCGCTGCCAGGTCGGCGTGGTCACCAACTTCGACCAGCCTGACCACCTCGGCGACTACTACGTCGAGGACGAAGACCGCATGTACAACGTGCTGCGCACGCAGGTCGACGTGGTGCTCAAGGACGGCGCCGCCGTGCTCAACGCGCGCGACGAACGCCTGGTGGAAATGGCCGAACTGTGCGACGGCGACGTGATCTTCTTCGGCCTGACGCCGGAGCTGCCCGCGATCGTGTCGCACCGCGCCGCCGGCAAGCGCGCGGTGTACCTGCGCGAGGGCAAGATCGTGCTGGCTAACGGGAACAGCGGCAACAGCGAAACCCCGCTGGTCGACGTGACCGCGGTGCCGCTGACCTATGCCGGCCGCGTCGCGTTCCAGATCGAGAACGTGCTGGCGGCCGTGGCCGCAGGCTGGGCGCTGGGCATCTCCAACGACCTGATCCGCGCCGGCGTGGTGACCTTCGACGTCGGCCAGGTCGACGTGCCGGGCCGCTTCACGCTGTTCGAGCGCAACGGCGCCACCGTGGTGGTCGACGACGCCCACAACGCCCCCGCGCTGGAAGCGCTGGCTGCCGCGCTGGAGCGTTTCCCGGCCGATCGCCGCATGGTGGTCTACGGTGCCGGCGTGCAGCGCCGCGATGAAGACCTGGTGCGCCAGGGCAAGGTGCTGGGCCGGCATTTCGACCGCGTCTTCCTGTGCGAAGACCGCAGCGTCAAGCGCGCCCTGCCCGATGCCGAAGCGCGCGCGCTGCTCAAGCAAGGCCTGTATGAAGGGCGCCGCGTGACCAAGATCATCGACGAAGGCACGCGCGCCAGCGCCATCGAAACCGCGCTCGGCCAGCTGGTGCCGGGCGACCTGCTGGTACTGCAGTGCGACGAGGCCGCCACCGGCGCCACCGTCGACCTGGTGCACCACTGGATGGGGCAGCCTGCGCGCCGCGCCTAAGCGCGGCCCCAAGCTGAACCGCGCACAGAAGAACACGGAAACCGTTCTATGGAAGTCTCACGTATCCGGGCCCTGCGGGGCCCGAACCTGTGGTGCCGCCACACCGCCATCGAGGCCATCGTGGCCTGCCAGGATGCCACCGACATGCTGTCGGCGCTGCCCGGCTTTGAAGACCGGCTGCGCGCCCGTTTCCCGGAAGTCGGGCCGCTGCACCCGGACGAGGAAGCCGGCGAGATGTCGCTGGCCCACGTGCTGGAAATGACGGCGCTGCGCCTGCAGGCCGCCGCCGGCTGCCCGGTCACGTTCAGCCGCACCGCACAGACGGTCGAGCCCGGCACCTACCAGGTCATCGTGCAATACAGCGAGGAAGAAGTCGGCCGGCTCGCCTTCGAACTGGCAGAGGCCCTGTGCCTGGCCGCGCGCGCCGACACCGCCTTTGACCTGGCCGACGCGCTGCACCGCCTGCGCGAGCTGGACGAGGACGTGCGCCTGGGACCGAGCACCGGCTCGATCGTCTATGCCGCCATGGCGCGCGGCATTCCCTACCGGCGCCTGACGCAAGGTTCGATGGTTCAGTTCGGCTGGGGCAGCAAGCAGCGCCGCATCCAGGCCGCAGAAACCGACCGCACCAGCGCCGTGGCCGAATCGATCGCGCAGGACAAGGAACTGACCAAGAGCCTGCTGCACGCCGCCGGCGTGCCGGTGCCGCTCGGCCGCTCGGTGCGCAGCGCCGAGGAAGCCTGGGCCGCCGCGCAGGAAATCGACGCCCCGGTGGTGGTCAAGCCGCGCGACGGCAACCAAGGCAAGGGCGTGGCCGTGCGCATCCGCACCCGCGAGGAAGTGATGACGGCCTATGAGGTCGCCTCGGACATCAGCACCGACGTGATCGTCGAGCGCTATATCCCGGGCCATGATTTCCGCCTGCTGGTGGTCGGCAAGCACCTGGTGGCAGCCGCGCGCCGCGACCCGCCGCAGGTCACCGGCGACGGCGTGCATACCGTGCGCCAGCTGGTCGAGGAAGTGAACCGCGACCCGCGCCGCGGCGAAGGCCATGCGACCTCGCTGACCAAAATCCGCTTCGACGATATCGCGCTGGCCGTGCTGGCCAAGCAGAACCTGACCGCTGACTCCGTGCCGGCCAAGGGCACGCGCGTGGTGCTGCGCAACAACGCCAACCTGTCCACCGGCGGCAGCGCCACCGACGTGACCGACGACGTCCACCCGGACATCGCCGCGCGCGCCGTGGCCGCGGCGCAGATGGTGGGCCTGGATATCGCCGGCGTCGACGCGGTGTGCGAGACCATGCTCAAGCCGTTCGAGGAACAGGCCGGCGGCATCGTCGAGGTCAACGCCGCGCCGGGCTTGCGCATGCACCTGCAGCCGTCGTACGGCAAGGGCCGCGCGGTCGGCGAGGCGATCGTCTCGACCATGTTCGCCGATGGCAACGATGGCCGCATCCCGGTGGTGGCGGTCTCCGGCACCAACGGCAAGACCACGACCGTGCGCCTGATCACCCATATCATGGCCGCCAGCGGCCTGCGCATGGGCATGACCGGCACCGACGGCGTGTATATCCGGGGCGAGCGCATCGACACCGGCGACTGCAGCGGCCCGCGCAGCGCGCGCAACGTGCTGCTGCACCCGGACGTGGACGCCGCCGTGTTCGAGACCGCGCGCGGCGGCCTGCTGCGCGAAGGCCTGGCCTTCGACCGCTGCGACGTGGCGGTGGTGACCAACGTCGGCGAAGGGGACCACCTTGGCCTCTCCTTCATCAACTCGGTGGAAGACCTGGCGGTGCTCAAGAGCGTGATCGTGCAGAACGTCGCGCCGCACGGCATGGCCGTGCTCAATGCCGCCGACCCGATGGTGGTGCGCATGGCCGACGCCTGCCCTGGCAGCGTCACCTTCTTCGCGCACGATCCCAACCAGCCGGCCATGGCCACGCACCGTGCGCAGGGCAAACGCGTGGTGTTCGTCGACGGCGCCGAGATCGTTGCCTCCGAGGGCGATACCGAGGTACGCATCGCGCTGGCAGAGATCCCGCTGACGCGCAACGGCACCATCGGCTTCCAGGTCGAGAACGCGATGTCGTCGATCGCCGCCGCGTGGGCGCTGGGCATCGACTGGACCATCATCCGCCGCGGCCTGGCCACCTTCGTCAGTGACGCGCAGACCGCGCCCGGACGCTTCAACGTGTTCGACTACCGCGGTGCCACGCTGATCGCCGACTACGGCCACAATCCGGATGCGATCCAGGCGCTGTGCAACGCGGTCGAGACCATCACCGCCAAACGGCGCGTGGTAGTGATCAGCGGTGCAGGCGACCGCCGCGACGACGATATCCGCCGACAGACCCAGATCCTGGGCGGCGTGTTCGACGAGGTGATCCTGTACCAGGACCAGTGCCAGCGCGGCCGCGCCGATGGCGAGGTGCTGGCGCTGCTGCGCGAGGGCCTGCAAGGCGCGCAACGCGCCGGCAAGGTCGAGGAGATCCGTGGCGAGTTCCTCGCCATCGACACCGCGCTATCGCACCTGCAGGCGGGCGACCTGTGCCTGGTCCTGGTGGACCAGGTGGAAGAAGCGCTGGGGCATATCGCCGGGCGCATCACGCAGGGCTGATCGCACACCGGCGACAAAAAAGGCCAGCTCCCCGGAGCTGGCCTTTTGCTTTGGTGCGGCGGCGCTCAGTGCCGCCCCGGCAGCGACAAGCGCCGCTCCAGCATATGCTGCAACCCGGATAAGCCCGTGCTCAGCACCCAGTAGATCGCCGCCACCGCCAGGTACAGCGGCAATGGCTGGTAAGTGGCCGCGATCACCTCCTGCGCCGTGCGCAGCAGCTCAGTCACGGTGATCACCGACACCAGCGAGGTGTCCTTGATCAGGCTGATCAGGCTGTTGGACAGGCTCGGCACTGCCAGCCGCAGCGCCTGCGGCCCGACCACGTAGCGCAACGCCTGCGCCGGCGTCAGCCCCAGGCTGTAGGCCGCCAGCCATTGACCGCGCGCCACGCCCAGGATTGCGCCGCGCATGCTCTCGGACAGGTAGGCGCCGACGTTCAGGCTGAGCGTCAGCACGCCCGCCGGGGTGGGTTCCAGCGCGATGCCAACACCGGGCAGCCCATAGTAGACGACAAAGATCTGCACCAGCAGCGGCGTGCCGCGCATGATGCTGACATAGGTGCGCGCCACTGCCTTGAGCACGCGGCTGTGGCTGATGCCCATCAGCGCCACCACCGTCCCCAGCATCAGCCCGAAGACCATCGACCACAACGCGAACTTGATGGTCAGCAGCGTGCCCTGCAGCAGCACAGGCAGGGAATCGATGACGAGCTGGAGAGCGGACATGAAGGCGGCGGAGACGTAGGAAGATGAACGGACGGCGCAAATGGCAAGCGGCGCGGCAGCCCTCCGGGGCCGCCGCGCCGCGACATGATACCGCCCCTGCTTACTTGGCTGGCTTGGTCACGTCAGTGCCGAACCACTTCGCCGACAGCTTGGTCAGCGTGCCATCCTTGCGCAGGTCATCCAGCGCGCGGTCGATCGCTTGGGCAAACTTGGGGTTGTCCTTGCGGAACGGGATCGCGACTTCCGAGCTGGCGCCCGGCACCACCGCGCCCGGGCGCAGCGGCAGGTTGGCCGTCTTGATCAGGTAAGCGACCATCAGGCGGTCATTGAGCGCGGCGTCGACGCGCTGCGCCGCCAGGTCGCGCAGGTATTCGGGCGCGCCCGGATAGGTCTTGACGTCGATGCCGGGCACCGACTTGGCCAGGTCATTGTAGTTGCTGCCCAGGCTCACGCCGAGCTTGTGGCCCTTGAGCGCTTCCAGCGACTTGAACTCTCGCTTGTCATCCTTGCGCTGGATCAGCTGCGCTTCGGAGTAGACGTAGGGCTTGGAGAAATCCAGCGCCTGCTTGCGCTGCGGCGTGGCGGCGACCTGGTTGACGATCACATCGAACTTGCCCGCCTGCAGGCCGGCGATGATGCCGCTCCATTCGGTGGTGACGAACTCCGGCTTGACGCCCAGCTTGCCCGCGACCGCGCGCGCCACGTCGACGTCGAACCCTTCCAGCTCGTTCTTCGCGCCGCGGAAGCCGAACGGGGGATACGTGCCCTCCAGGCCGATCTTCAGCACGCCGGCCTGCTTGACGGTGTCGAGCAGGTCGGCGGCATTTGCCGCGGCAGCGGTGAGGCCAGCGCCGGCAAGCAGCGAGGCGGCCAGCAGGGATTTGAGCCAGCCAGTTCGAATCGATCGCATATATTCTCCAGTGGATGCGGATAAGCAGTAAGTATGCAGACAGCGCCGACGACCTCTCGTGAAGGGCCGCCGGCCGGTTGTGCTGCTATGAGCCTATATCGGGCTCAACACTACCGCAAACACTATCAACGAGGAAATAACGATTCATTATGGCTAAATAACCGCCGGGCGGAGTCAGCGCCACGGCGGCACCGCCCTGCCCTTACTGGTAGGCCTTGTCGTTCGGCGCCGCGAACAGCGCCTTCATGTCGGCCGACAGCGGGTAATTCATATTGATGCCGCGCGGCGGGATCGGTGCCATGAACCACTTGTTGTAGAGCTTCTCGGCGCGGCCGCTGGTCTGCAGCTCGGCGATCACGCCATCGGCCAGCTTCTTGAACGAAGGATCATCCTTGCGGAACATGCAGGCGTAGTTCTCCGTCTGCAGTGGTGCGCCGACCACCACCCAGTCGCCCGCGCTCTTGGCCTTGGTGCGCTCGCCGTACAGCAGCGGCTCGTCCATGACGAAGGCCGCGGCGCGGTTGGTTTCCAGGATCAGGAAGGACTGGCCATGGTCCTTGGTGCTGATCAGGTTCATGTTCATGGCCTTCTCGCCATTCATCTTGACCAGGAGACGCTCGCCGGTGGTGCCGGCGGTGGTGACCACGTTGCGGTCCTTCAGGTCGGTGAACTCCTTCACGCCCGAATCCTTCTTGGTCAGCATCTTGATGCCGTAGACGAACAGGCTGTTGGAGAATGCCACCTGCTTCTGGCGCTCCAGGTTGTTGGTGGTGCTGCCGCATTCGATATCGATGGTGCCGTTCTGCACCAGCGGGATGCGGTTCTGCGAAGTGATCGGCGTCATGCGCACCTGCAGGTTGGGCATCTTGAGATCGCTCTTCACCTTCTCGACGATCTGCAGCAGGATCTCGTGCGAGTAGCCCATCACCTCCTTGCCGTCGGTGTACGAGAATGGGATCGACGATTCGCGATAGCCCAGCGAGATCACGCCGCTGTCCTTGATCTTCTTCAGCGTGTCGCCGTCGGCGGCCTGGGCGGCGCCGGCAGCCAGCAACAGGGCGGCGGCCGCGAGCGTGCGGCGGGTGGCGGGTCGTCGGGTGTGCAGTGGTTTCATGTCGCGCTCCTTGTAGTGGGGCTTGTTCATTGAGGCTCGTTTTGTGGACTGCTTCGCTTACTGCGTCATGAGTTGCGAACTCACGGGTACTGCAAAAACCGATGCATGCCGGCGGCGCTAGGCGCGCGCGGCATCGAAATCCCCTGCGTCGATGGTGGGGCGCCGCCCAGCCAGCCGGTCGGCCAGCAGGCCGGCACTGCCCATGGCCAGCGTAAAGCCCAGCGCGCCGTGGCCAAGGTTCAGCCACAGGCCGGACACCCGCGACGGCCCGACCAGCGGCAGGCCGTCGGGCGTCGCCGGGCGCAGCCCGGCCCAGGGCTGCAGCTGCGCCAGCGGCAGGTCGGGCACGATGCCGTCGAAGAGCGCGCGCGTCTGCGCCACCAGGGTGCCGACCCGCTCCGGGTCGATGCGGGTGCCGCCGCGCACCAGGTCGGCCATGCCCGCCACCCGCAGTGTATTGCCGATGCGGGCATAAACGATCTTGTTGGCGAAATCGGTCACGCTGATATGCGGTGCGCGCGCGCCGCTGGCGATCGGCACCGTGATGCTGTAGCCCTTGAGCGGCCACAGCATCGGCCGCACGCCCAGCGGCCGCAGCAGCGGCACGCTGCCGATACCGCCCGCCACCACGACCACGTCGGCCGGCACCACGCCGGTGTCGGTGTGCACGCCGGTGACGCGGCCGCCCTGTTGCACCAGCCCCTGCACGCTGGTGCCGAAGCGCATCGACACGCCCGGCCGGGCGCCGCTGTCTTGCAGCAACCGTGCCAGCGATACGCAGAAGCGGTGGCAGTCGCCGACTTCCTCGCTAGGCGTGTAGATGGCGCCCGCAATATCGGCGCGGATGCCGGCCAGCGCGGGCTCCAGCGCCACGCAGGCGTCACGGTCCAGCGCCTGCTGCTCGCAGCCCAGGCTGGCCTGGTAATCGAGCAGCCGGCAAGCCGAGGCGAACGCAGCCGCATCCCGGTGCACCACCAGCTTGCCGCGCCGCGCAAAATCGAAGCCGGCGCCGCCGCCGTCGTGCTGGTGCCGATGTTGGTGCTGTTCGACGAAAGCCTGCATCAGGTCGCGCGAATAGAACCCCAGCCGCAGCAGCTTGCGCGTGGTGGCCTCGCTGGTGGCGGCGTTGCAGGCGCCCATGAAGGCCGCCAGCCAGCGCCACTGCGCCGGGTCGGCCGCGGGGCGGAAGCGCATCGGCGAATCGCGCCGCAGCAGCCAGCCCGGCACCTTGGACATCACGCCCGGGCCCGCCAGCGGCGCCACATAGCTGTAGCTGAGCTGGCCGCCGTTGGCAAAGCTGGTCTCCTCGCCCGGCCCGTTGTGACGCTCCAGCACCGTCACCTCATGGCCGTCCTCGGCCAGGCGCCACGCCGTCGTCATGCCGACCACCCCGGCGCCCACGATCACTACCCGCATTGCCATCCTTGTGCATTGAAACCGATGGGCCAGAGCGTAGAGCAGCGGCGCCGGCTTGCCCAATGCGAATACGTGTCAGAATATGTCATCAGGCTATGGATGGCCTTTCCTGACACTTCAAACCCATGCGCTTGCGCCAGATCGAAGTCTTCCGCGCCGTGATGCTGACCGGCACCGTCAGCGAGGCCGCGCGCCTGCTGCATGTGTCGCAGCCGGTGGTCACGCGCGTGCTGCAGCATGCCGAGGCCTCGCTCGGCTTCCGGCTGTTCGAGCGCGTGCGCGGCCGGCTGCAGGCCACGCAGGAGGCGACCGCGCTGTATGGCGATGTCGAAAGGCTATATGGCGAGATCGAGCGCGTGCGCCGCGTCTCGGAGAGCCTGCGCCACAAGGGCGCCGGGCGCCTGCGCGTGGCCGCCACGCCCAGCCTGGCCAACCCGCTGCTGGTGCCGGCGGTGCGGCGCTTCTGCGCGCGCCACCCCGACACCCAGGTGCAGGTGCTGACCCACCATACCGACGAGATCGTCGGCGCGCTGCTGGCCAACCAGATCGACCTGGGCTTTGCCTTTTCCCCGCCGCGCCATGAGGCGATTTCAAGCGAGCCGGTGGCCAGCGGCCGCATGCTGCTGGCGGTGCCGCGCGGCCAGCCGCTGCCCGCCGGCGGTCGCCGCCAACTAGTGCCGATGCAGCGGTTGATGGAACGCCCCTTTATCGGCTATGACGACAACAGCTCGCTCGGCCTGCTGGTGCGCCAGACCCTGGCGCGGCACGCACTGGAGCCGCGCTCGACGCTGGAGGTGCAGACCTACTCGCTGGCGCTGGCATTGGTCGACGCCGGGCTGGGCATGACGCTGCTGGACCAGTACACGGCGCTCAGCGCCAGCCCGGAGCGCGTGGCGCTGCACGAGGTGACGCCGGTGCTGCCGTTCGAGATCCAGCTGCTGCGCGCCAGCCACCGCGCCGGTTCCAGCCTGGCCGACGACCTGCGCACGCAGTTCGCCCTCGCCGCGCAGGAACTGGCCGCGACGCTGCCGCAGCGGCTGGAAGCGCCGGCCGTCAGCTTTGACGCACCGGCCGGCACCAGAAGCCGCGCTTTACAGCCGATCTGACAGCCGATTTGACAGCCCCGCGCGCCGTGCACCATCATCAAGCCGCCTGCAAGTACAGCTTGCACGCGCCAATCCTATGTTCATCCTGACCCTGCTCGCCCTCGTCCTAGTCAGCGCCTTCTTCTCGGTCTCCGAGATCGCGCTGACCGCCGCACGCCGCACCAAGCTGCAAGTCCTGTCCGAGCGCGGCGATGGCCGCGCCACGCGCGTACTGCTGCTCAAGGAAGAGCCCGGGAATTTCTTCACCATCGTGCAGATCGGCGTCAACAGCGTGGCCATCCTCGCCGGTATCCTGGGCGAGAAGCATGTGTCGGACCTGCTGCTGGAAGCGCTGTCGCCCTATATGCAGGTGGTCCACGCCCAGCGCGTGGCCAATATCGGCTCGTTCCTGATCGTGACGCTGCTGTTTATCCAGTTTGCCGACCTGATCCCCAAGCGCATCGCCATGACCTTCCCTGAGCGGTGCGCGGTGGCGGTGATCGACCCGATGCTGACGCTGCTGCGCGTGCTCAAGCCGCTGGTGTGGATCTTCAACGCCGCCGCCGATGCCACGCTGCGGCTACTGCGACTGCCGACCAAGCCGGTCGACCAGATCACCACCGAGGACATCGCCGCGATGGTCGATGCCGGGGCCGAGGCGGGCGTGCTGCACAAGCACGAACTCCATCTGATCGAGAATGTGTTCGAGCTCGAGTTCAAGAGCATTACGGCGATCATGACGCCGCGCGACGACGTGGTCTACCTGAGTCTCGACGAACCCGCCGACAGCGTGCGCCGCAAGCTGGTCAACCAGCCGCACGCGCAATACCCGGTGTGCGGGCACGACCTGGACGACGTGCAGGGCTATATCGATTCCAAGGACATCCTGCAGTTGCTGCTGGCGGACGAGAGCGCCACCGTGATCAACAATATCGGCCGCCACCACGACAAGAACGTGCTGGTGATCCCCGACACGCTGACCCTGTCCGAGGCGCTGACGCGCTTCCGCGAGATGCACCAGAACTTTGCCGTGGTGATGAACGAGTACGGGCTGGTGGTGGGCATCGTCACGCTGGACGATATCGTCGGCGCGCTGATGGGCGACATCCTCTATTCCAACGAAGACGAGCAGATCGTGCGGCGCGACGACAGCTCATGGCTGGTCGACGGCCTGACGCCGCTGGTGGACCTGAAAAAGGCGCTGGAGCTCGACACCCTGCCGGGCGAAGACTATGTCGATACCGCGGGCGGGCTGGTAATCTACGCGCTCAAGCGCATCCCGAAGAAATCGGAGTCGATCACCGTGGCGGGCTATCGCTTCGAAGTGCTGGACATCGACCATCACAAGATCGACCAGCTGCTGGTGTCGCGCCTGCCGGATGGGCAGGAAGGTGCAGCGCCAGCACCGCTGGCGTAGCTGACTCTGCCTGGCGGTAGCGCTCCAGCGTATCCGGCATCCTGAACCACGCCACGTAGCTGCCCGAGATCACCACCGCTGCCGCTGCCACCACGCCCAGCCGCCACGGCGCCACCGACTCCTTCGGCGCCGGCACGTGCAGCGTGTGGTACGCGGTGCCGAGCAGCGCGATCCACGCCAGTCCCAGCGCATAGCCAGCGGCCACGTCCGACAGCCAGTGCATGCCCAGGTACAGCCGTGACACCCCGATCGCCGCCACCGCCACCACAGTCAGCGCCAGTACCGGGATGCGCACGCGCCACGGCTGGCGCAGGCACATCAGGAAGGCCAGGAAGCCGTATGTCACCATGCTGCTGGTGGCATGGCCGCTAGGGAAGGAATACGACTCCAGCCCGGTATAGATGCTGGCCGGGCGCACGCGCGCCATGCCCAGCTTCAGCGCCATCACGCAGGCACGCGCGCCCAGCAGCGCGGCGGCCCAGTACAGCGCCGCGGTCCACGCACGCCGCCACCAAAGCCAGGCAAACACCGCCACGCCCACGGTCACGGAAATGCGCGCACCGCCGAGTTCGGTCACGGCGACCATCGCGATATCGAGCCAGTCGGTGCGCCATGCGCGCAGTTGCGCGAACACCATCTGATCGATATGCACCACCTCATCGCCTTCGGCCACGGCACCGGCGAGCCAGAACAACGCGCCGCCGCTGGCCAGCAGCGCGGCGCCGGCCAGCACCACCACCAGCAACTCCGCAACCTCGCGTTCCAGCACGCGCAGCGTGAGGTTGGTCAGCCGCGTGCGCCGCGGCCGCCCCGACAAAGCGCCGGCGCCCCACAGGCGCCACTGGTCGAGCCGGCGCACCACCGGCCGCAGCAACGCGACCAGCAGCGGCACCAGGCTCAGCAGCAACACCGTGACCAGCGTGAACAGCGCCAGCAGCCCGAGCGCCGTGCCTGGCGTCAGCCATGCGTCAGCGAAAGCGCTCGCGCGCGCCGGTACGTCAATCATCGGACGCCCCCGGCCGCGCTGACGATGCGCGCGATATTGGCGCGTGCCGGCGCCTCGCAATCGGCGAAGTCATCGGTCAGGAAGAGCTGCGGGCGCTGCGCCAGCTGGTTCAGGAATGCGGCGCGGCGGCGCAGAAATTCGGCCTGCAGCGCCTCGCCTTGCAGGCCGGTGCGCGCGGCCAGCAGCGCGCGGTTCTCGGCGAACACGTCCTGGCTATGCGCATCGAACACGTCCGGCGCCGCGGCCAGCCTGAGCAGGTCGAGGTCGAGCACGGTCGCGGATTCGGCAATGCTGGCGGTATGCGCGCGGGTGTCGAGCACGATCTGCGCGGCGCGGTCCAGCACGGCGCGGCCCACGTCGGGCGCCACCGTTTCGATCAGGGCGGCCGACGCTGCCTCGTTGTGCTCGCACCCGGCTACATAGACCGCGTCATGGCACAGCACCGCCAGCGCCTGCGCGCGGTCGAGCACAATGCCGCGCGCGTGGGCGGCATCGAACATCTCAAGGATATGCCGGCGGTCGTGATAGTGCCGGTACGGCGTGTCGTGCAGCGCCAGCACGTCCAGCACCGACTTGCGCGGCAGGAAATGCAGGCACGCCAGCGCAGCCGGCCAGTCCGGCGCAAAGCGCGGCACTTCGCCCTGCGGCGTGGCAACCGGTTCGGTGAACACATCGGCGCGGCGCACCCACAGCAAGGACGGGTCGCGCATCGCGCGATAGACCACCACCGGCGCCAGGTCGGCCTCGAGCCGGCCGATGCCGAATACGGCATAGGCGCCACCCTTGTAGTGGCGGTACGGCATGCCGGCGATCAGGGCGGAGTCGGTTGGAAGCTCGGCGGGATCGCCGTGGAAGACCGGTGCGAAGGGGTTGTTGGCGGGCGGCTGTGTCATCGTGCGGCATCCTGCATGGCGGATCGCCATGATAGTGCACCGGCACTACGTCATGCCGCTTGCGCGCCCGCGGTTGGGGTGAGCGCTGCGGCGCTTTGCCGGCCGCAAAAAAACAAAACCGACGCCTGCTTTCACAGTGCGTCGGTCCGAGTGTAACTACAGGTTGTTGCTTGCCCGGCGAACCGGGCAGCTTCTTATCAATGGCGGAGAGGGTGGGATTCGAACCCACGGTACCGTCGCCGGTACGCCTGATTTCGAGTCAGGTACATTCGACCACTCTGCCACCTCTCCGGTAACTTGTTGCCTTGTGGCGAAACCAAGATTATAGCCATGTCCTGCAGGCCGATGCAAGAGGCTGACAACGGATTTTTTACGCCTCAGGCTCCAGCCGCGTGATGCCGCCCATGTACGACTGCAGCGCAGTCGGCACCGTGACCGAGCCGTCGGCGTTCTGGTAGTTCTCCAGGATCGCCACCAGCGTGCGGCCCACCGCCAGGCCCGAACCGTTGAGCGTATGCACCAGCTCCGGCTTGCCCTGCCCTACGCGCATGCGCGCCTGCATGCGGCGCGCCTGGAAGTCGCCCATGTTCGAGCACGAGCTGATCTCGCGGTAGGTGTTCTGCGCGGGGATCCACACTTCCAGGTCATAGGTCTTGGTGCTGCCGAAGCCCATGTCGCCGGTGCACAGCACGATGGTGCGGAACGGCAGTTCCAGCTTTTTCAGGATTGCCTCGGCATGGCCGGTCAGTTCCTCCAGCGCCTCGAACGATTGCCCGGCCGGCACCACGTGGACCAGCTCGACCTTGTCGAACTGGTGCTGGCGGATCATGCCGCGCGTGTCCTTGCCGTACGAGCCCGCTTCCGAGCGGAAGCACGGCGTATGCGCGACGAAGCGCAGCGGCAGCTTCTCGCCCGCGACGATGGCGTCGCGCACGATATTGGTCAGCGGCACCTCGGCGGTCGGGATCAGGTAGAAGTTCTCGATGCGCTCGCCTTCCTCGCTGCCGACCTTGCGCGGCACCTTGAACAGGTCTTCCTCGAACTTGGGCAGCTGGCCGGTGCCGCGCATCGACGCGGCGTTGACCATGTACGGCACGTACATCTCGGTGTAGCCGTGTTCCTGCGTATGGGTGTCAAGCATCAGCTGCACCAGGGCGCGGTTCATGCGCGCGAGGCCGCCGCGCAGCATCGAAAAGCGCGAGCCGGTCACCTTGACCGCGGTGTCGAAGTCCAGGCCCAGCTTCTCGCCCACGTCGACGTGGTCGCGCACTTCGAAGTCGAACTGGCGCGGCTCGCCC
The DNA here is from genome assembly GCA_000471925.1 of Ralstonia pickettii DTP0602. Taxonomy (NCBI): domain Bacteria; kingdom Pseudomonadati; phylum Pseudomonadota; class Betaproteobacteria; order Burkholderiales; family Burkholderiaceae; genus Ralstonia; species Ralstonia pickettii. Next base: position 818,821 of record CP006667.1, on the reverse strand, counting down.
ACGCGGCGCACCTCGACGTTCTGGGTTTCGTCGTTGCCCACCGGCACGCTTTCGTGCGGCAGGTTTGGGATCGACAGCATCAGTTCGGACAGGTGCGCCTGGATCTCGTCGAGCCGCGCGGCCGAGGCCTTGAGCGTGTCGCCGATGCCGCCGACTTCCGTCATCACAGCCGAGGCGTCCTCGCCCTTGCCCTTGAGCATGCCGATCTGCTTGGACAGGCTGTTGCGACGCGCCTGCAGTTCTTCGGTCTGGGTCTGCAGTTGCTTGCGTTCGGCCTCGAGTGCCTGGAACGCCGCCACGTCGAGTTGGTAGCCGCGCGTGGCAAGGCGTTGCGCCACGGCGTCGATGTCTTTGCGGAACAGCTGGATGTCGAGCATGTTGCTTTGGTGAAGTGCAGGGCCAGCGACATGCCGGCGGACCCGCCATTTTACTGCACCCGCATGGCCGCACACGAGCAAACTGCGGCGGGATGCCGCCGCTATTCAGTCAGGGCCTACTCGCCCGCCTTGCCGCCCTTGCCACCGTCCCTGGCCTTGGCGGCGCGCTGCTCGCGGTGCCAGGCATCGTCCAGTTCGCGCAGGTGGCGCAGCTTCTCGGCAATCTTGCCCTCCAGGCCTCGCGGCACCGGCTGGTACCAGCCCTGGGCTTTCAGGTCGTCCGGAAAGTAGTGCTCGCCGGCGGCGTAGGCTTCGGGCTCGTCATGCGCATAGCGGTAGGCGTGGCCGTAGCCGAGTTCCTTCATCAGCTTGGTCGGCGCATTGCGCAGGTGCACCGGCACCGCGCGCGACTTGTCCTTGCCGACAAAGGCGCGCGCCGCGTTGTAGGCGTTGTAGCCGGCGTTGGACTTGGGCGCCACCGCCAGGTAGATCAGCGCCTGCGCCAGCGCCAGTTCGCCTTCCGGGGAGCCGAGACGCTCATACGTTTCCGCCGCGTCCAGCGTGATGCGCGCGGCACGGGGATCGGCCAGGCCGATGTCTTCCCACGCCATGCGCACGATGCGCCGCGCCAGGTAGCGCGCGTCGGCGCCGCCGTCGATCATGCGGCAAAACCAGTACAGCGCGGCGTCGGGGTCGGAGCCGCGCACGGACTTGTGCAGTGCGCTGATCTGGTCGTAGAAGGCATCGCCGCCCTTGTCGAAGCGGCGCAGGTTTTCCGACAGCGCGCTGCCCAGCAGCGCGGTATCGATCTGCGCGGCGCCGGCGGTGCGCGCGGCGCGCGCCACGATCTCGATATTGTTCAGCAGCTTGCGCCCGTCGCCATCGGCCGAGGCCACGATCAGCTGCAGCGCTTCGTCCTGCCAGCTCAGGCCGCCCAGCTCTTCGCTCGCACGCGTGGCGAGCTGGGTCAGCTCGGCATCGTCCAGGCTCTTGAGCACGTAGACCGCCGCGCGCGACAGCAAAGCGCCGTTGACCTCGAACGAGGGGTTCTCGGTGGTGGCGCCGATAAAGGTGAACAGCCCGCTTTCCACATGCGGCAGGAACGCGTCCTGCTGGCTCTTGTTGAAGCGGTGGACTTCGTCGACGAACACCAGCGTGCGCCGGCCGTGTGCGCGGAACTGCTCGGCGCGCTCGACCGCCTCGCGGATGTCCTTGACGCCCGACAGCACCGCCGACAGCGCGATGAACTCGGCGTCGAAGGCATCGGCCATCAGCCGCGCCAGCGTGGTCTTGCCCACGCCGGGCGGGCCCCACAGAATCATCGAATGTGGCTCGCCCGACTCGAACGCCACGCGCAGCGGCTTGCCGGGACCCAGCAAGTGCTGCTGCCCGATCACCTCGTCGATGGTGCGCGGGCGCAGGCGCTCGGCCAGCGGTTGCCGGGAACGGTCGGGAGTATCGGAAAACAGCGTGTCCGCCACGGTAATCAAGCCTTGTGAATGCAGAACGCCACAGTGTAGACCATCGGCACCCCAAGGCTCCCGTGCCTGCTACGCGGCAAACGCCACCACGTCTTCAATCTCGACGCGGATGCCGATCAGCTCTCCCACCGCGTGGTTGTGGTGTGACGGCACCAGCGCCAGCACGCGGCCGCCGCTGGCCAGGCGCAGCGTGTACAGAATCTCGGCACCGCGGAAAGCCTTGTGGACCACCTCGGCGCGCATCGGGCTGGCGTCGTCATGGACGATGTCGTCCGGGCGCACCAGCACATCGACGGCGGCGCCTTCGGGCAGCGCCAGCGGCGCAATGGGGCGCAGCAGGCCCAACTCAAGGTCGATCTCGGAGCCGGCGCGCAGGCGGCCCGGCATCAGCACGCCCTGCCCGATAAAGCCCGCGACAAAGCGCGACGTCGGCCGGTGGTACAGGTCGTGCGCGCTGCCCCACTGCTCGATCACGCCGTCGTGCATCACGCCGATCTCGTCGGCCATGGCAAAGGCCTCGTACTGGTCGTGCGTGACCAGGATCGCGGTGGTGCCCTGCGCCTTCAGGATCGCGCGCACCTCCAGGCTCAGGCGCTCGCGCAGGTCGACGTCGAGGTTGGAGAACGGCTCGTCGAGCAGCAGCAACTCCGGCCGCGGCGCCATGGCGCGCGCCAGCGCCACGCGCTGCTGCTGGCCGCCAGAGAGCTCATGCGGATACTTGGGGCCCGCGCCGGCGAGGCCGACCAGCTGCAGCACCTCGTCGACCCGCGCCGCGCGCTCGGCGCGGCTCGCCTGCGTCAGCCCGAAGCCGACGTTGCCAGCCACGTCCAGGTGCGGAAACAACGCATAGTCCTGGAACACCATGCCGATGCGGCGCTGTTCCGGCGCCAGCATCAATCCGGACGAGGACACCGTCTGCCCGTCCAGCACGATGCACCCGTCCTGCAGCGGTTCGAAGCCGGCAATGGCGCGCAGCACCGTGGTCTTGCCGCAGCCGCTCGGCCCGAGCAGGCAGGCGATATTGCCCCGCGGCACCGAGAACGACAGCCCCTTGACCACCGCTTGGCGGCCGAAGGCGTGGCGGATATGGTCCACCTCGATGACGGCGGCGTTGGTGGCGCTATCGGCTGCCCCGGCCGCGCCGGCGCGGGTGGCCGGCCGGCTGCGGGCCTGGGCCCCGGGTAATCGGGAATAGGAATCGGTTCGCATGTGCGCATTATAGGGATACAGTGCGGACACCGCGCCCCCGCACGCGGCCGCGGTATGCCCCGCATTGCTAGAATGCGGCAGCCCGCACGCGGCGCCGGCGCCACGCCGTGCGCTGCGCGACGCATTTCCGCTTACTTTCCGACGCATGCTCCTGTCCAGCCGCCGCCGCTTCCATCCCCTGACCCTCGCCACGCTGGCGATGGCGTTGCTGATCGCCGTGCCGGTGCTGGTGATCGCGTCGGCTGTGCTGCTGCCGGCCGGAGACACCTGGCGCCACCTGATCGACACCGTGCTGGCGGAATACGTGCTCAATACGGTCTGGTTGCTGCTGGGGGTGGCCGCGGGCGTGCTGCTGCTGGGCGTGACCACCGGCTGGCTGGTGTCGACCTATCGCTTCCCCGGGTACTCGGTGATGGAATGGGCGCTGGTGCTGCCGATGGCGATGCCAGCCTATGTCATCGCCTACGCCTACACCGATGTGCTGCAGTTCGCCGGGCCGGTACAGGGCTGGCTGCGCGAACTGACCGGCTGGAAGGCACGCGAATACTGGTTCCCGGAAATTCGCTCGCTGGGCGGGGCGATCGCGCTGTTTTCGCTGGTGCTGTACCCGTACGTCTACCTGACTGCACGCGCCGCCTTCCTGCAGCAAACCCAGAACACGCTCGAAGCCGCGCAGCTGCTCGGCCACGGTACGTGGAGCCGGCTCTGGCGCGTGGTGCTGCCGCTGGCGCGTCCCGGCATCGTCGCCGGCACCGCGCTGGCAATGATGGAGACGCTGGCCGACTTCGGCACGGTGGCCTACTTCGCCATCCCTACCTTTTCCACGGGCATCTACCGCGCCTGGTTCTCGCTCGGCGACAAGAACGCCGCCGCGCAGTTGTCGGCGTGCATGCTGCTGTTCGTCGCTGCCATCCTGCTGATGGAACGCGCCAGCCGCGGCCGCGCGCAGGTCTACGGCAACCAGCGGCGGGCTGCGGCCTGGAGACTGGATGGTGCACGCGGCTGGCTGGCGCTGGCGGTGTGCGCGGTGCCCGTGCTGCTGGGCTTCCTGATTCCCGCACTGATGCTGTGCCGCATGGCCTTCACCGACGGCGACGCGCAGTTCGGCCCGCGCTTTGTCGGGCTGGTGCGCAACAGCTTCCTGCTGGCCAGTGCCACGGCATTTACGGCGGTGGTGGTCGCGCTGGCGGTCGGCTACGCCGCGCGCGCGGCCAACGGCCGGCGGGGCTGGCTGATGCGCGGACTGACGCGGCTGTGCGGCATGGGCTATGCCCTGCCCGGTTCAGTCATCGCCGTGGGCGTGCTGGTGCCGGTGGCGCGGTTGGACAATGCGATGTCGGCCTGGCTGCAGCAGCACTTCGGACTGTCCGTCGGGCTGCTGCTGACCGGCGGCATTGCGGCGCTCGTCTATGCGCTGCTGGTGCGTTTTCTCGGCGTCGCGCTGCAGACCGTCAACGCCGGGCTGGGCAAGATCACGCCCAGCATGGACGCTGCCGCACGCAGCCTTGGCCACGGCCCTGGTGCCACGCTGCGGCGCGTGCATTTCCCGATGCTGCGCGGCAGCCTGCTGACCGCGGCGCTGATCGTCTTTGTCGACGTGATGAAGGAACTGCCGGCCACTTTCGTGATGCGCCCGTTCAACTTCGACACGCTGGCGGTGCAGGCCTACAACCTTGCCGCCGACGAGCGCCTGACCGAAGCCGCCACCGCCTCGCTGGTGATCGTGGCGGTCGGCCTGCTGCCAGTGATCGTGCTGTCGCGCACGATCCGGCGCGAAGCGCAACGCTGATCGCACGCTCCCCGGGTCCGGAACCGTTCGCCCTAAAGTCCCGCCGTGCTGCGCCGATAGCCTTTCATGGCCCGGCGCTCGCCCGGGATAAGAACAGCGGCATGCCTGCCGCGCCAGAACGCATGACGGGGGCCTATGCTGCGATACCACATCCTGCTGTTCAAGTTGAACCGGCTGGTCAGCCGCAACAAGCTGAGCGGCGTGGAAGAAATCTCGCTCGCCGGCCAACTGGCCGAGATGATCCACTCTGCCGATGCCGCCGCGCGCGTCATCGCCGACCTGGCGGAGCACGCCAACCCGCAGGTGCGCCGCATCGCGCTGAATGCGATCCGGCGTTCGCGGCAGTTCTCATCCCCCGAGCTGCTGCCCGCGCTGGTGCGCCGCATGGCCGATGCCGAAGCGGCCGTGCGCCATGACGCGGTCTGGATCGTGCAGGAAACCCGCATGGATGGTGCCGAGTTGCGCGCCGCGCTGCGCCGCCTGGCCGGCAAGGTGCAGCTGCCGTGGGACGCCGAGCGCGCCCGCGCCAATCCGGGCGACACCGCGCTGGCCGCGCAGGTGCGTGCGCGCATGGCCCTGGACAAGCTGCTGGAAATGAGTGCGGCCGAGCGCAACCAGGCGCTGGCGGCGATGACACTGGGCTTGGCCTCGGACCAGCCCTATGCGGAGGGCACGGTCGGGCACAAGGGCCTGCTGCACCGGGCGCTGGTGCGGCGGCAGGCCGGTCGGCGGCTCAACAGCAGCGTGAAGCTGACCTTCCGCAAGATCGAGCCGACCCAGGTGACGGGGAACAAGCGGTTCCTGCTGTAGCAAGAACCGCGTTACCGCGGGACTTGTGTGCTTACTTGAAACCGGCGCGGTCCACCAGCTTCTGCGCCTGCGGCTGGTACTTGCCCAGCTCGGCCACGTTGATGCTGTCGGCCTTGAACGTGCCCAGCGCTTCCAGCGCGGGGTTGCTGACCTTGACGCCCTGCACCACCGGCCATTCGTTGTTGCCGTCGGCAAAGTAGCGCTGCGCCTCGTCGCTGGCCAGGTACTCCAGGAACTTGACCGCCGCTTCCTTGTTCGGCGCATGCTTGAGCATGCCGCCGCCGGAGATGTTCATGTGCACGCCCTGGCTCGACTGGTTCGGCCACAGCACGCCCAGCTTGTCGGCCACGGCCTTGTCTTCCGGCTTGGTCGACTTCAGCAGGCGCGCGATGTAGTAGGTGTTGGAGATGGCCACGTCGCACTCCCCGGCGGCCACGGCCTTCAACTGGTCGGTATCGCCGCCCTTGGGCACGCGCGCCAGGTTGGCGGCCACGCCACGTGCCCATTGCTCGGTGCGCGCCTCGCCGTCGTGGGCGATCAGGCTCGACACCAGCGACAGGTTGTAGACATGGCCGCTGGAACGCGTGCAGACCTTGCCCTTCCACTTGGGGTCGGCCAGGTCTTCATAGCTGGCGATATCGCCCGCCTTGACCGCGGTCTTGTTGTACGCGATCACGCGACCGCGCGCCGAGAAGCCGAACCACTCGCCATTGGGATCGCGGTAGTTGGCCGGGATGCGCGATTCCAGCACCTTCGACTTGACCGGAGCGAACACGCCGGCCTGCTGGGCGCGCCACAGGCGGCCGATATCGACGGTGATGAACACGTCCGCCGGGCTGTTGGCGCCTTCATTGCGGATGCGCTCCAGCAGCGGGTCTTCCTGGCCTTCGATGCGGTTGATCTTGATGCCGGTCTGCTTGGTGAAGTTGTTGTACAGCGCCTCGTCCGTCTGGTAGTGCCGGGCGGTATAGAGGTTGAGCACCTTTTCCTGGGCGGCGGCGGCAAGCGGCAGCGCCAGGATGGCAAGTGCCGCGGCGCGCGGCAGCAAGGTTCGGATAGTGGTCTTCACGCGGATGGCTCCCCAGCATGTTTTGGGCAGCCGCCTGCATCCGGTGCCGCCCGGTTATTGGATTCCGGATAGCGGGAAACAATATTGATTCTTGTTCAGGCGGTCAAATTACATTTCTGTCATGTTGACGGCCGGTTGAGCGGGGTCAAATGGCCTGCCCGGTACCCCGGGGTTGCCGCCCGCGCGCTGCATGCCCGCGAGCGGCTTGCCGTATACGTCAGTCAGCCGCGGCGCACCCACACCACCTTGCCGGCCATGATGCCCAGCGTGCGGCGCTGGGGATTGTAGTCCATCGTGCCGGGAAACTGCTGGCCGTCGCGCTCGCCCAGGCGCCAGGCGCAGCCTTGCAGCAGGGCGATGACCTCGGCTTCGGGCTTGCCGACCAGGGTGTCGTCGGGCACCTTGTCTGCGGCGCAGCCGGCGGGGGTTCCGCGCGAGCCCTGCGGGCCGGGCATCGGTGCGGGTGCTGACGGTTCGGCGGGCTGGGCTGCGCAACCGGCCAGCAGCGCTCCGCCGACTGCCAGCCAGAGCAGTTGACGGGTACGGCTACGGATCATGGTTTGCATCGCAGGCATGTTGTTCTCCTGAGGGGTATGGCGTGGCATGAGGATTCTGGGACACATGGTGATCTGGAGGGTTCAGTTTCTTTTTGCTGCTCGATGGCACGCGTTGCGAAAGCCATCGAGCATCGACAAGATGCAACCCGCAGCCACAGAAGCCTTAACCCTTAGCCCTTGCCGCCAGCGTCTTCATCGCATCCGCCGGCAACGGCCCATGACAGGTCCGCTCCCCACCCGCCTCACTAACCACCAACCACACCTGCTCCGGCTTGCCCTTGGGATGCAGCAACCACGCCGGCCCACGCGCATTGCTGCTGGGCGGCAGGTCTTCCAGCACACCAGTGCTGGCCGATTGCAGCATCACCGCGCATTCGTTTGCGGACACGCGCGTGGCCTGCAGGAAGGCCGGGTTGCCCAGCACTTCCGGCAAGGCGCTGTCCGGCGCGCGCAGGAAGGAATCGACATCGAACTTGCTGGCGCCACCACCGCTGCTGGCGCACGCCGCCAGCGCCAGCGCGCCGGCACCGGCCAGCAGCGCGAAGCCGGGGCGGCGATACGCGCCTACGGCACCTGTTGAACCTTCCTGGGATTCGTTCATGGCGGGCCTCATTGCTTCATCACGTCGGCGCCCTTGGGCACCGTGAACCGGAATGCATCGGCCGCCAGCGGCGGGTTTTTCTGCATGCCCGAGAAGGTCAGCAGCGTGGTGTTGCCGAACGCGTCGCGCAGCTCCATGGCATCAAGGTTGCCGCCCTTGAAGCCGATGCCGATGCGCTCGAACTGCGTGTCCTTGGCCTTCGGCGTCAGCTCCAGCCATTCCACGCCATCGCGCGTCGGACCGTTCTTCACGACGAAGTTCTTCTCCAGGTCATTGCTGCCGAACAGGATCGCCGCGGGGCTGGAGCCGAGCGCACCGTCGAGTTTGCGCTCGGTGACCTGGTTGAGGTCCTTGTCGTAGATGTAGAGCGTCTGGCCGTCGGCCTGCAGCAGTTGTTCGTAGGGCTTGGTATAGCGCCAGGTGAACTTGCCCGGGCGCGAGAACACGAAGGTGCCGCTGGATGTGCCGGTCACCTTGGTATTGGCGCCCTGCCCCTTGACCTGGCGCTGCGTGAATTCACCGCGCGCGCTCTTCACGCCGGTGACAAAGCTCTGCAACTGGTCGGTGGCTGCGGCATGGGCCGGCGCCTGGATGGCGAACATCGCCAGCGCGGCGCAGGCCGACACGAAAATGCGGTTGCGCATGGATCGGGTCCTGGTTGTTGTAGGGTGCGTTGCCGCGCGCGGCATCCAAAGCTGAAGGCCGCCGCACGGGCTACTTGTCTGGTTAGAGCAGGCGGCAGCCAGAGGATTCCGCACGGCGCGCGCCGCCGGGTAACCGGATATTACGGCAGATACTGCACGAACTGCGCTCATGCGTCAGCGAATCCTCCGAAATGGGGAGGCAAGGCGAATGGTGACTGCGAGCGACACACTTCCCTTTCGCGCGCGGAGCACAAAGCAGGGCAAGGCACGTAGCGCTATCTCCACGTCGGGCCGCATGCTCCTCTGCTATCAAGCGGCCGTTCGCACCGGTGCACACAACCACATCCAACGCTTATCCAGACAAGCCCACCGAGGGTCGGTGGGCGCTCGGCCACGGCTCCCGACGGCTGGACCGGGACGAGGTCGACAAGATCGCCAGGCGCCGGGTCAGGATCGAACTGGAGGCACAACAGAAAAAAATGGCCGACACGAAGACTCTCACCCCCGCCATGGTCGGCACAGGCATCCTGGCCGGCGTGGCATTCAACTTTTCCGTGATGACGTTGCTGAACGAGTCCGCGCAGGACAAGGTCGATAAGGCGACTGGGCCGCTCTCCGCCCGGATTTCCGAGATGGACAAGCGGGTCACGGACCGCTTCGATGCCGTGGACAAGCGCATGGAGCGCCTGGATGGGCGTGTCGACAAGGTGGAAGAACGTCTGTCGCGTATCGAATCGCGCCTGGACCGGGTCGACGCCCGCTTTGATGCCGTCCACGCCCGCTTTGATGCCGTCGATGCACGCTTCGATGCCGTCGACAAGCACTTCGAATCCATCGACGCAAAGCTCAATCTGCTGCTCAAGCGGCGCTAGTACGCCTCACAGGCACGGCGGCCTTCCGTCCGCTACGGGAGGTGGGCGGCACCTGTATCGCCCCTACCGTCCCTGCAGTCAATCATCGCCGCCACCGCCGCCCTGCGCCAGGATGTCGCGATTACCGTTGCCCGACATCGCCGACACCAGCCCTGCCTTCTCCATATCCTCCAGCAGCCGCGCAGCCCGGTTGTAACCGATGCGCAGATGCCGCTGCACCAGCGAGATCGACGCGCGCCGGTTCTTCAGCACCACCTCGACCGCCTGGTCGTACAGCGGGTCAGCCTCGCCGCCGCCACCGCCGATGCCGGCACCGCCGCCAAAACCATCTCCGCCGCCGGCGTCATCGGTCAGCCCGCCTTCGAGGATGCCCTCGATGTAGTTGGCCTCGCCGGACTCCTTGAGCTTGTCCACCACGCGGTGGACTTCCTCGTCCGACACAAAGGCGCCGTGCACGCGCACCGGCAAGCCGGTGCCCGGCGCCAGGTAGAGCATGTCGCCCATGCCCAGCAGCGCCTCGGCGCCCTGCTGGTCGAGGATGGTGCGCGAATCGATCTTGCTGCTGACCTGGAACGCGATCCGGGTCGGCACGTTGGCCTTGATCAGGCCGGTGATCACGTCCACCGACGGCCGCTGCGTCGCCAGCACCAGGTGCAGGCCGGCCGCGCGTGCCTTCTGCGCGATGCGCGCGATCAGCTCCTCGACCTTCTTGCCGACCACCATCATCAGGTCGGCCAGTTCGTCGATCACGATGACGATGGTGGGCAGCCTTTCCAGCGGTTCCGGTGCGTCCGGGGTCAGGCTGAACGGATTCGGGATCTTCTCTTCCCGGGCCGCGGCTTCGTCGATCTTCTTGTTGTAGCCGGCCAGGTTGCGCACGCCCAGCTTGCTCATCAGCTTGTAGCGTCGCTCCATCTCGCCGACCGCCCAGTTCAGCGCATTGCCGGCCTGGCGCATATCGGTCACCACCGGGCACAGCAGGTGCGGGATGCCTTCGTAGACGCTCATTTCGAGCATCTTCGGGTCGATCAGGATCAGCCGCACACTCTCGGCCTTGGCCTTGTACAGCAGCGACAGGATCATCGCGTTGATGCCGACCGACTTGCCCGAGCCGGTGGTACCGGCCACCATGCAGTGCGGCATCTTGGCCAGGTCGGCCACCATCGGCTTGCCGGCGATGTCCTTGCCCAGCGCCATGGTCAGGCTGGACGCGCTCTCGTTGTAGATCTGCGAGCCGAGGATTTCTGACAGGCGCACGGTCTGGCGCTTGGGGTTGGGCAGTTCCAGCCCCATGTAATTCTTGCCCGGGATGGTCTCGACCACGCGGATTGACACCAGCGACAGCGACCGCGCCAGGTCGCGCGCGAGGTTGACCACCTGGCTGCCCTTGACGCCGGTGGCCGGCTCGATCTCATAGCGGGTGATGACCGGGCCCGGGTAGGCGGCCACGACCTTGACCTCGACGCCGAAGTCCTTGAGCTTCTTCTCAATCAGGCGCGAGGTGAATTCCAGCGTCTCGGCGCTGACGGTTTCCTGGTGCGGCGGGATCGGGTCCAGCAGCGCCAGCGGCGGCAGGTCCGAGTCCTGGATATCGGCAAACAGCGGCTGCTGCTTCTCGCGCTCGACGCGCTCGTGCTTGGGCACCGCCTGCGGGCGCACGATCTGCACCGGCGCCGCCTCCTCGATGCGCACGCGCTGCACCTCGACGGTTTCCTTGCGCTCGACCTTGGCGGCCTCGCCGATGATGCGGTCCTGCTTGCTCTCGCGGCGCTTCTTGAAGCCGAGGAAGAGCGTCTCGACAAAGCCGCCGATCTGCTCGGCCACCGTCAGCCACGAGAAATGGAAGAACAGCGACAGCCCGATCGCCAGCAGCAACAGCAGCAGCAGCGTCGCGCCGGTGAAGCCCAGCGCCACCTGCAGCCAGCCGCCCAGCAGGTCGCCCAGCACCCCGCCCGGGGCGCGCGGCAGCGCGGCGCGCAGCGGGTACATGCGGATCGCCTCCAGCCCCATGCTGGAGAACAGCGTCAGCCCGAAGCCGATCCAGCTCACCGCCACGCCCTGGCGGTGGTCCTCGTGCTCGGGCAACTCGGCCGTCAGCGTGCGCCAGCCGCGCCAGCAGCGGCGCACCAGCAGCACAGCCAGCCAGTAGGCGGAGAAGCCGAAGATAAAGAACAGCACATCTGCGACCCAGGCGCCGACGCGGCCGCCCAGGTTATGGATGTCGGCGACCTGGTTGGCATGCGACCAGCCGGGATCGGTCTTGCTGTAGCTGGCCAGCACGCACAGGAAGCCCAGCGTGACAGCCAGCAGCAGGAACCAGCGCACCTCGCCCAGCAGTTTGCCGATGCGGGATGGCAAGGCTGAGGGATCGGTTCGGGTGGTCGTCGTGGTAGCTCGGGCCATGCCTGGATAAGACTCGCGTTTTAGGTGATTCCGAATGCTTGACTCGGATCCGTCTCAAGCCGATGCCGGCCTAAGTCAGTACTGACTGACCTGGGTGACTCACGGTCGTCGTGGCGGCCATTTTAACGTGGGCAGGGACTATCGCACCCATTGGAATTTGCAACAGTGAGCAAATGCGGCTCCTCTTATAATGTCGCTTTCGAGCAATGCCGGTGGGCCTCATGCCGCACCGGCCACAGGAACGCATCATGGCAAAACACGCAAAAGTGCTGATTCTCGGTTCCGGTCCCGCCGGCTATACCGCCGCGGTCTACGCGGCCCGCGCCAACCTGGAGCCGGTACTGATCACCGGCCTGGCACAGGGCGGCCAGCTGATGACCACCACCGACGTCGAGAACTGGCCAGGCGATGCCAAGGGCGTGCAGGGTCCGGAACTGATGCAGCGCCTGCTGGCGCATGCAGAAGAATTCAAGACTGAAATCATCTTCGATCACATCCATACGGCCAAGCTGGTGGACGAGAACGGCCAGCCGGCCCGCCCCTTCCGCCTGATCGGCGACGCCGGCGAATACACCTGCGACGCACTGATCATCGCCACCGGCGCCTCGGCCCAGTACCTGGGCCTGCCGTCGGAAGAGGCCTTCATGGGCCGCGGCGTGTCGGCCTGCGCCACCTGCGACGGCTTCTTCTACAAGAACCAGGAAGTGGCCGTGGTCGGCGGCGGCAATACCGCCGTGGAAGAGGCGCTGTACCTGTCGCACATCGCCAGCAAGGTCACCCTGATCCACCGCCGCAACAGCTTCCGCGCCGAGCCGATCCTGGTCGACCGCCTGCTGCAGCGCGAGAAGGAAGGCCGCATCGTGGTCCGCTACGACAGCGTGCTGGACGAAGTGCTGGGCGACGACTCCGGCGTGACCGGCATCCGCATCCGCAACGCCAAGAGCGACCAGACCGAGGAACTGAAGCTGGCGGGCGTGTTCATCGCCATCGGCCACAAGCCGAACACTGACCTGTTCGAAGGCCAGCTGGCGATGCAGAACGGCTACCTGGTGACCAAGTCCGGCCTGCAGGGCGATGCCACCGCCACCAGCGTGCCGGGCGTGTTCGCCGCCGGCGACGTGCAGGACCACGTCTACCGCCAGGCCATCACCAGCGCCGGCACGGGCTGCATGGCCGCGCTGGATGCGCAGCGCTTTGTCGAAGACCTGAAGTAAACGCAATCCGGCCCGCCGCGGCCGGATGCCTGACGGCGGGCCGCGCTGGCCCGCCGGCGCCCGCCCCGCTTTTCGCCACCGCCTGACCCCTCCCCAGTCGATATAATCCCGGCGAGCCTCCGGAGATTTTTCATGACGCACGGCGCCCGCAAACCCGACCGACCGCCCCAACGCTTCGGCCTGAACGACCTGGCCAAGTTGCGCGACACCCTCAAGGCCGACACCGAGCGGCGCGAAGCCGAGCGCCTGGCCGCCGAGCAGGCCGCGCAGCGCGCCCGCGAGGAAGCCGATGTGTTCCGCGCCAGCGTTGGCCAGGTCAGCCAGCTGCGCGACCGCAACCGCGTCCCGCTGCCCGGCAGCAAGCCCGCCCCCGTGCCGGTGCAGTCGCGCCGCAACGACGAGGCCGTGCTGGCCGCCTCCCTGTCAGATGATTTCGATGTCGAAAGCCTGCTGGAAACCGACGAGTCGCTGTCGTTCCGCCGCCCCGGCATCGGCATGGACGTGATCCGCAAGCTGCGCCGCGGCGAATGGGTGCCGCAGGACAAGGTCGACCTGCACGGCCTGCGCAGCGACGAGGCGCGCGAGGCGCTGGCGGAGTTCCTGCGCCGCTCGGTGCGCAACGGCGTGCGCTGCGTGCGCGTGATCCACGGCAAGGGCCTGGGCTCGCCCGACAAGCTGCCGGTGCTCAAGGGCAAGGTGCGCAGCTGGCTGGTGCAGAAGGAAGAAGTGCTCGCCTTCGTGCAGGCCCGCGAGGCCGAGGGCGGCGCCGGCGCGCTGATGGTGCTGCTACGCCAGCCGCGCACCTGATCCACGGCCAACCCGGCACCGGATGCACCTTCCCCTCGAATTGCTGATGGGGCCGCTGCCCCTGATCCTCCACATCATGGAGGTGATCGGGGTGCTCGCCTTTGCCGTCTCGGGCGTGGTCGATGCGCGCAAGCAGCGCCTGGACGTGGTCGGCACCTTCGTGGTGGCGTTTGCCACCGCCTTCGGCGGCGGCACCGTACGCGACGTGCTGCTGGACCGGCGCCCGTTCTACTGGGTCGACCACGAAGGCTATGTGCTGCTGATCTTCGCGATGTCGTTCGGCGCGTCGCTGATGCTGCGCGTGTTGAGCCGGGTGGCCTCCGAACGCACCCTCATCGTGGCCGATGCGATCGGCCTGGGGCTGTTCTCGGTGACCGGCGCCTCGCTGGCGCTGGTGGCGCAGATGACGCCGACCGTGGCCGTGATGATGGGCATCATCTCGGCCGTGTTCGGCGGCGTGGTGCGCGACGTGCTGTGCAATGAAGTGCCGATGATCCTGCGCGACCGCTCGCCCTACGCCACCTGCTCGTTCATCGGCTGCTGGATCTATGTCGGCATGACCTGGCTGGCGGTGCAGCAGGAGGCGGCGCTGCTGACCGGGGCGGTGGCGATCATCGCCATGCGGCTGGTGTCGGTGCGCTACGGCTGGAAGCTGCCGAGCTGAAACCGCCGGCGCAAACAAAAACGCCGCCCTGCGAGGCAAGGGGGTCGCTTAAAGTGTTGACGGGGGTAACGAGAAAAGCATAGAGTGCTGTATATTCATACAGTGCTCTAGGTAAGCCTTTGCTCCACACCTTTGAAGCCCGCCTCAATCTGACCCCCGAGTTAGCCGCCTTGTTGGCGGCTAACTCGGAACGCTGGTCGTGGGGCGCGCGTAAGGCTTGGAGTCTTCTGTATCGACAAAACCTCACTCGAACGACCGCCTACGCCACCTTAACGAGGGAAGGCTTTACCTCGCATCAAGTCGATTCCATGCTGACGCAAGCTGAAATGCGCCATGCAGGCTTGGTCGAACTCAAAAAGTACGAACGAGGTCAGCTTGAGCTGGCCATTCAGCGACGCGAATGCGCACTAGCCGACAAAGGCAAGAAAATTCAGGCCCTGTCAAAACGGCAAGATAAGCTACGCGCTCAACGCGATAAAGTAGCACCGAAGCCGGGGAAAGCCCGTTCAAACCGCTACCTTACGACGCTAGCCCGCCTACGGGAAGTCGATACCGAACTCGAATTTTGCCGCAACTGGGTTGCACAAAAAGAACGCGTTCTTACTGCCAAGCGCGGCAAGCTGTCCGCGCTGCTTAAAGCTATTGATGAAGGCCGCTACAGTCTCTGTTTTGGCTCGAAGAAGCTGCTTCAGCAGCGGCCCGGCGAACACAACACCGAGACCACTCCATTCGCCTCTGTCGAGGATTGGCACGAGGCCTGGGACACAGCCCGAAACGGTCAGGTCTGGTCGATAGGACATACGGCTAAGCCCAGCGGCAATAGCGAACTACAGTGGCTGCCGGATACCAACCAGTTGCGCGTCCGGTTGACGGACAAGCTTGCGCATGAACGCATGGACGCTTTGGGCATTCCTCGCAGCGGAGGGCCGCAAAAGGTGATGCCCCTTCGCATGAAATGCCGATTCATTGTGATTGACGGGGTCGACTTTGCCTCGCATCGGGGCGCGGCCCGCGCAGCGCTGATTGACGCGTTTGGAAAGCGGCCTGTCACAATGCGGCTCTTGCAAAGGCTATCACCGGCCGGCGAGCGCATTTGGTATCTGCAAGCGAGCGTTGACGTTCCCACCGGTTTCAACCCAGAGACCGCTCGCACTAGAGAGGCTGGTGTCCTTGGACTGGATTTGAATGCCCGGGGCGTTGCCTGGGCTGTGGTGAAGCCCGATGGGAACCGGTTGCGGGAGGGTCATCCGCAGAGCGGCTTTCTCGGCTGGGACCTAAAAGGCCTTTCCGACGCTGTACGCAAGCAAGTCATCGGAACAACCGTTGCAGAGCTTGCCCGCCTGGGCAAGCGCCTAGGCCTCGCAGTGGCCATCGAGAACCTGGATTTCGCGACGAAGAAGGCCGGCTTGCGCGCCGGCGGCGTCAACAAGCGATATAACGAGATGCTAAGTTCGTTTGCAAGCTCACAGTTCGCAGAGCTGATGACCCGTGCCTGTGAAAAAGCTCATGTTCGGCTCTATTTGGTGAACCCTTCGTACAGTTCGGTCGGAGGCTTCACCAAATATGGCCGTCCCAATCGAATCGGCGCGGATGAGTCCGCCGCTCTTTGGTTGGGCCGGCAAGCTTTGTACGGTATCCCCTGGAAGACAGTGGGTGCCCAGTGCTTCGTCAAGAGGCACAACGAGCGACTCGTCTTTTCGCACCTGCCAGCCACCCCGAAGCAGAGCAAGACGGCCCTGGCAGGGGCTCAATGGAGAGATGTCGCTCGGGCTCTAGGCAAGAACCGGAAGCGATGGGGTGAAAACCTCCGCAATTGGTTCCTCTGCCAGGTCGAAACCCCTTCCCCGCAGACCGTCTGCGAGCCTGATGTGGCGTCATTGCCAACGGGATAGAAGTGTGGTTTTCAGCTCGAGGCCTCTAGGACCTCGAGCGGCGCGGTGAAAACTGCGTTTTGTCGCTCGTGTTCTCTTGTGGAAGAAATTTTGCCTAAGAGAATGGCCAAGTCTGCTGGTACAGAGATGGCCATTGAGAATTTCATCAACACTTTAAGCGACCGCCTAGCCCTGCGAGGCGGCGTTTTTCTTGTTTCTGGCCGGCGGCTCAGACCGCGGCTTCGTCCTGTTCGCCGGTACGGATGCGGATCACGCGCTCGATTTCGGTGACGAAGATCTTGCCGTCGCCGATCTTGCCGGTATGGGCGGCCTTGACGATGGCGTCCAGCACGGTGTCGAGCTGGTTCTCGGCCACCACCACTTCAATCTTGATCTTGGGCAGGAAGTCGACCACGTACTCGGCGCCGCGATAGAGCTCGGTATGCCCCTTCTGGCGGCCAAATCCCTTCACCTCGGTCACCGTCAGCCCGGTCACGCCGACGTCAGCCAGCGCTTCACGCACCTCGTCGAGCTTGAACGGTTTGATGATGGCGGTAATCTGCTTCATGACTGGCCCCTGTTTATCGTTTGTTCACACGCCTGGCGGCGCTCTCCGGCGAGCATTTTACCAGTCATTGGCCGCCCGCATTCCCCGCAAGGCCGCGCCGGGCGCACTGTGGACAACCCTGTGGAAAGGACCCCGGAAAACCTGTGCAAATGCTGTGCACAGGCTGTGTACAGCACTTTGTTCAGGCGGCGCTGCGAAAGCGCCGCCTGTAGTCCGCCGGCGGCACGCCCAGCCGCCGCAGGAAGGCGCGGCGCAGGTTGTTCGTGTCGCCGAATCCGGTCAGCGCGGCGACGCGCTTGAGCGGATGGCGCGAGCCTTCCAGCAGCCGGCGCGCCGCGTCGATGCGCGCCCCCTCGACGAAATCCGCCGGCGTCACCTGGCATTCCTGTTTGAAGATGCGCGAGAAATTGCGCGTGCTCATGCCGGCCTGAGCGGCCAGCGCCTCGACCGACAGGTTGCAGGCCAGGTTCTCCACCACCCATCCCTGCACCTCGCGGATGGCGTTGCGCTCAGCCGTCTGCGCCGCCAGATGGGCGCTGAACTGTGACTGCCCGCCAGGGCGCTTGAGGAACATCACCAGCTCGCGCGCCACGCGCAGCGCCACCACCCGACCGAAATCCTCCTCGACCAGTGCCAGCGCCAGGTCCAGCCCGGCGGTCACGCCGGCCGAGGTGTACAGGTTGCCGTCCTTCACGAAGATCCGGTCCGGCTCGACCCTGACGCCCGGGAACTTCCGCGCCAGGCGCTCGGTGGCATTCCAGTGCGTGGTCGCGCTGCGGCCGTCCAGCAGCCCGGCATGCGCCAGCAGCATCGCGCCCGAGCACACCGAGCCGATGCGCCGCACGGTGCGGGCCTGGCGCGCGAGCCAGTCGCGGATCGCCTGGTCCTGTTCGAGCAGGTTGAGTCTGGGGCCGCCAGCGACCAGCAGCGTGTCGATATCGGCGCTGGCAGTCTCCAGCGTCGCGTCCGGCATGATGCGCATGCCATTGGCAGCGGTCAGCATACCGGGCGATGGGGAGACGATCTCGAACTGGTAGGCGTCCGGTTGGCCGGCCTGCCGGGCCCCTTCATGGAACACGTCGAGGGGACCGGCCAGATCGAGCATCTGGACGCCGGGGAAAGCAAGGACTGCGATCTTCATGGCAGCAAGGCAAGGGGCATGGATGATGGCTGGATACCGCAAGTCTAGGCAAATCCGGCCAGAATGGCAGGCGCATGGCCGAGACTGATGCCGGTCCGGCTGGATTTGCCGGCACTCCCTGCCCGGCGCGGCGCCCTAGCGATAACGCACGATGGTGATGTCGACGACGCGCCGGGACTCCGCCAACGCCGTGTTGCCACCAGCGCGATGTAGCGTGGACAGCCGCGTGCGCTGTGCATCCAGCAGCGCGGCGTCGCCGCCCGCCTCGCGAACGCGGCTGGCCACCCGCGACAGCAGGATGCGCTCGCCGATCCAGCCTTCCGGCGTTTCCACGCTGGTATAGGCCAGCACTTCATAGGGCCGGGGCGGCTCGCCCCGCAGCCAAATATCGACGCCGTCCACGTGCTCGCGCGCACCGCCCTGCCCGTGCCGCACAACAGGCGCGCCTTCATGAGGCCGGATCGGCGCCTGGATGCACGCGGCCAGGCCCAGGCAACAGGCCAGCAGCCAGGCGGCACGGGCGGCGCCCCTCGTCATTCGTCTCGTCATTGCTGTCTTTCCTCTGCTACGCAATCGAACCGGGGCGCAGTCTAGGGAGGAAATACGGCCCTGCGGCATCACTGGCCGAGGCCGCGATTCGATTGGCCGAATCTGACGTGTATTTATCCTTTCGGCCAACGAGAGCGCCAACCATAATTCCTTCCACCAGGCCCGGGCCCTTCATGGGACGCGGCCCCGGCAACCCTCCCGCCAGGCACACGGCGTGCCGGCCGATCCACTGAAGCAGACGCACCCCTATGACTTTTGCAGCCAACCCCGCGGCCAGCCTGCCGGCGCCGCGCAGCTCGGTGAAGAATCTCCCCGTCAACCTGTTCGGCGCCGTGATGGGCCTGTCCGGCCTGTCGATGGCATGGCGCGGCGCGGGCCCGGTCTTCGGCACCAGCCCCGCCATCGGCGACGCCGTCGGCGACGCCGTCGGCGTGGTCGCCGTGCTCGCCTTCCTGGCGCTGGCCGCCGGCTACCTGGCCAAGTGGCTGCGCTACCGGGATGCGGTCCGGGCCGAGTTCAACCATCCGGTGGCCGGGAATTTCTTCGGCACCATCACCATTGCCATCCTGCTGCTGTCATCGGTCGTCGGCGTGCACCATCAGGCGCTGGGCCAGGCGATCTGGACGCTGGGCACCGTGCTGACCATCGCGCTGACCTTCGTCATTGCTGGCCGCCTCTTCCGCGGCAAGGGCGATCCGACGCACGTCGTGCCGGCGTGGCTGATCCCGGGCGTGGCCACGCTCGACATCGCCGTGGCCGGGGGCACCATGCCGATGGCGTGGGCGCACGAGGTCAACCTGATTGCGATTGCGGTCGGCACGATGATGGCGCTGGTGTTCTTCACCATGATCTTGTCGCGCCTGGTCCACCACGATCCGCTGCCGGCCGGCATGGTGCCGTCGCTGATCATCCTGATCGCGCCGTTCGAGGTGGGCTTCCTGGCCTACGTCAACGTGACCGGGCACATCGACATGTTCGCCGGCATGCTGTTCTACTTCGGCCTGTTCCTGTTCCTGCTGCTGTCGTGGCGCGTGTTCCGCCGCCCGGCGCCGTTCGCGCCGTCGTGGTGGGCCATCAGCTTCCCGATGGCGGCGCTGTCGAACGCGGCGCTGAAGTATGCGGCGCATGTGCAAACCGGCGTGCTGGCGTGGGTGGCGGGCCTGATCCTGCTGGTGCTGACGGTGGCGATCGCGGTGCTGTTCGTGCGCACGCTGCATGGCCTCTTCACGCAGCGCCTGCTGGCCGCCTGAGCGATGTCGTGGATATTGTTGGGCGTGGCCGGCCTGCTTGAAATCGCCTTTGCCTTCGGCATGAAGTGGTCGGCCGGCTTCAGCCGGCTGTGGCCGAGTGTCTATGCCGTGGCCACCGGGCTGGCCAGCATCGTGCTGCTGACACTGTCGCTGCGCGTGCTGCCGGTCGGCACGGCCTATGCGGTGTGGACCGGCATCGGTGCCGCGGGCACCGCGATGCTGGGCATGCTGTGGCTGGGCGAGCCGGTGTCGCTGGCGCGCGTGGCTTGCATCGGGCTGATCCTGAGTGGCGTGGTCGGGCTCAAGCTGGTGTCGGGCCCTGCAGCCTGAAATTCCCAAGAAAAATGGCCCGCACACGCGGGCCATGCTCATCGGCAAAAGGGTCGCCCTGTCAGTCCGGGACTTTCTCCAGATCCGCCAGCCACACCACAGACTCCGAATCGCTCGGCGCCCGCCAGTCGCCACGCGGCGACAGCGAGCCACCCGAGCCCACCTTGGGCGCATTCGGCACGCAGGAGCGCTTGAACTGGCTGGTGCGGAAGAACCGGTCCAGGAAGATCGCCAGGTTTCGCTTGATCTCCGCCAGCCCGTACTCATTGCGCGCCACCTCCGGCCCGTAGGGCCAGACCCCGCGCTCGCGGTCGCCCCAGGCGTGCTGCGCCAGGAAGGCGATCTTCGACGGCGTGAAGCCGAAGCGCAGCGTGTAGTAGAGGTTGAAATCCTGTAGCTCGTAAGGGCCGATGGTGCTCTCGGTCTTCTGCTCCGGGCCGTGGTTGGTATCGCCCGGCACCAACTCGGGGCTGATATCGGTGCCCAACACCGCCAGCAGCACATCCGAGCCGCCCTCGCCCACCTGCCCGGTTTCCGCCACCCAGCGCACCAGGTGCGAGATCAGCGTCTTGGGCACGCTGGCGTTGACGTTGTAGTGCGACATGTGGTCGCCCACGCCATAAGTGCACCAGCCCAGCGCCAGCTCGCTCAGGTCGCCGGTGCCGATCACGATGGCATGGTGGAAGTTGGCCAGCCGGAACAGGTGGTTGGTGCGCTCGCCGGCCTGCACGTTTTCGAAGGTCACGTCGTAGACCTTCTCGCCGGCGGCGTAGGGGTGGCCAAGGTCCTTCAGCATCGCCATGCAACTCGGGCGGATATCGATCTCGGTGGCGGTGCAGCCCACCACCTGCATCAGCTGGCGCGCCTGCTGCAGCGTGCGGTCGCTGGTGGCGAAGCCTGGCATGGTGTAGGCGAGGATATTGGCGCGCGGCAGGCCGAGGCGATCCATCGCCTTGGCGCAGACCAGCAGCGCGTGCGTGGAATCGAGCCCGCCGGACACGCCGATCACCACCTTGCTGATCTTGCTGGCCGAAAGCCGCTGCACCAGCGCCTGCACCTGGATGTTGTAGACCTCGTTGCAGCGCTCGTCACGCTGGCGCGGGTCGGCCGGCACGTACGGGAAGCGCGCCACGTTGCGCGACAGCGGCAGGGTCTTGTCGCGCGGCAGGTCCAGCGGGAAGCTGATCACGCGGAAGCGCCCGGCCTCTTCCTTGTGCCGGCGCACTGAATGGCCGAAGGTCACCTGGTGCATGCGTTCGCGCGACAGGCGCTCGACGTCGACATCGGCGAACAGCAGGTGCGAGTCATCGGAGAAGCGCTCGGACTCCGCCAGCAGTTCGCCGTTCTCGCAGATCAGTGCCTGGCCGTCCCAGGCCAGGTCGGTCGACGATTCGCCCTTGCCGGCGGAGGTGTACAGGTACGCCGCCAGGCAGCGCGCCGATTGCTGCGACACCAGCTGGTGCCGGTAGCCGGACTTGCCGACCACGATATTCGATGCGGACAGGTTCACCAGCACGGTCGCGCCGGCCAGCGCGGCGAACGACGACGGCGGAATCGGCACCCACACGTCTTCGCAGATCTCGGCGTGGAAGCGGAAGAACGGCAGCCCTTCGATATCGAACAGCAGCCCGGCGCCGAACGGCACGTCCTGGCCCAGCAGCCGCACGCTGTCGGCGTTGGCACAGTCGGCCGCGCTGAACTGGCGCCCTTCATAGAATTCCCAGTAATTCGGCAGGTAGGACTTGGGCACCACGCCCTGCACCCGGCCCGCCGCCACCACCACGGCGCAGTTGAACAGCTGGTGCTGCACGCGCAACGGCATGCCCACCACCATCGCCAGCGGCAGCTTGCGCGAGGCTTCGACGATGGTGCCCAGCGCCGTTTCACAGGCGTCGAGCAGCGTGCGCTGGTGGAACAGGTCGTCGCAGGTGTAGGCCGACAGGCCCAGTTCAGGGAAGGCAGCTAGCACGGCGCCCTGCTGCGCGGCCTGCGTGGCGAGCGCCAGCGTCTCGCGCGCGTTGAAGGCGGGATCGGCGACGCGGCAGACCGGCACGCCGACCGCCACGCGCGCGAAACCGTGGGAATAGAGGTTGAAGAAGGATGGCTTCATGATCGGGAACCTGGGGTGCGGCACCGGCGCGCGTGGCACAGCCGGGTGCGATTCAGCAGGAAGTGGTGGCGTGACGCATACTCGCCATTCTACGTCGCCAATCCCTGCGCTGCCGTCAAGGCACTCCGCAGCGCCCGTGGGTCGTTTCCGGTAGACTCGACCGGGCCGGCCGCCAGACCAGGGCCGCCGCGCCCTACCCCTCCCTCATTCTCGATCACGGACCCTTGCCAATGCAGTCGGATTCCGGCAATACCGCGGCCGCAGACAGCCAGAACGCCAGCCAACCGGACGCCCCGGGCTATCGCACAGAGATCGTCTCCGACCTGGCCGGGATCGACCCGGCCGCCTGGGACGCGCTGCTGTCACGCCAGCCCGAAGCCACGCCCTTCCTGCGCCACGCCTTCCTGCATGCGCTGCACGCCAGCGGCAGCGCATGCGGAGAAACCGGCTGGCATCCGCGCTACCTGACGCTGTGGGCCGGCGAGCGGCTGGCCGGGGCGATGCCGCTCTATGCCAAGGCGCATTCGTATGGCGAGTATGTGTTTGACTGGGCCTGGGCCGACGCCTACGCGCGCCACGGCATCGAGTACTACCCCAAGTGGCTGTCGGCAATCCCGTTCACGCCGGTGCGCGGGGCTCGGCTGATTGCAGAGGACGAGTCGGCGCGCCGGCTGCTGCTGCAGGTGGCCCTGACGCTGGCGGCGGAAAGCAAGATGTCGTCGCTGCATATCCTGTTCCCCGACGATGCCGAGGCCGACCTGATGCAGGAGGCCGGCATGCTGATGCGCCATGGCGTGCAGTTCCACTGGACCAACGGTGGCGAAGGCGCAGATCCAGGCCCGGGCGGCGAACGCTATGCCAGCTTCGACGATTTCCTTGCCACGCTGTCGCAGAAGAAGCGCAAGAACATCCGCGCCGAGCGGCGCCAGGTGGCGCAGGCCGGCATCACCTTCCGCCACCTGCGCGGGGCCGAGATCGACGACGATGCGTGGCGCTTCTTCAACCGCTGCTATCGCCAGACCTACCGCGAGCACCATTCCACGCCCTACCTGAACCTGGATTTCTTCCGGCGCATCGGCGCGGCCATGCCGCAGCATCTGCTGCTGGTGGTGGCCGAGCGCGAGGGCCGGCGCATCGCGTCCTCGCTGCTGGTGTACGACGACGCGCCCGGGGTCAGCACGCTGTACGGCCGCTACTGGGGCGCGCTCGAATACCAGCCGTGCCTGCACTTCGAGACGGCCTACTACCAGCCGCTGGAGTTCTGCATCGCGCAAGGCATCCGCACCTTCGAAGGCGGCGCGCAGGGCGAGCACAAGATGGCGCGCGGCTTCCTGCCGGTGGCCACGCGTTCGGCGCACTGGCTGGCGCATCCGGATTTTGCCGATGCGGTCGAGCGCTTCCTGGTACGCGAGCGCCAGGGCATCGACGCCTACCTGGACGAGCTGGGTGAACGCAATCCGTTCGCGCGCTCCTGATCGCTGCGCTCAGCGCAGCATCCGCCGCAGCGTGTTGTCGCCCAGCATGTAGTGGTGGAACAGCGCCGCCATCGCATGCAGGCCGATCACCAGGTAGAAGGCGGTGCCCAGGGTCTCGTGGGTCTCCTTGACGGTGTCCTTCAGCGCGGGATCCGGCCCCACCAGCGCGGGAATCTCGATACCCAGCTGCGGCAACGCCAGCAGGTGCCCGCCGGCATTGATCGCCAGCAACCCCAGCAGCGGCTGGGCCAGGATAAACAGGTACAGCACCCAGTGCATGGCCGACCCGGCCAGCTGCATCAGGCGCCACCCCGGCTCCGGCGTGGGCGCGCCGCGCACCAGGCGCCACAGCAGGCGTGGCACCGCCAGTCCCAGTACCACCAGCCCCGCCCATTCGTGCATCAGCATCGCCAGGTTGCGTGGCGGTGTGCCCTTGGCGAAGTTGCCCTTCAGTTCGATGGTGGCGTAAGCGAGCGCTACCAGCAGGAATACCGCCCAGTGCAGCCATACCGCCAGCCGGTCATAGCGGCGCGACGGCGACAACACCTCCGGCAAGGCCTGGATTTCCGTGATGCGGTCCATGGTGGGTTCTCCTTATCGTCAGCACCGCCCTAGCGTAGCGCAAGCCACTTGCCTGGGTGCTAACCACCATCAAGCGGCAGGCAACAAAAAACCCCGCCACAGCGGGGTTGCTTCAGCCGGCATTCAGCTGATTTTTCTTGCAGCTCACTTCTTGTAGTTCGCCACGCCGTCGGTGATTTCCTTGTGGGCTTCCTCGATGCCGGCCCAGCCTTCGACCTTGACCCACTTGCCGGCTTCCAGTGCCTTGTAGTGCTCAAAGAAGTGCTTGATCTGGTCCAGCGTGTTCTGCGGCACGTCCGACAGGCCCTTCATGTAGGCGGTGGCCGGCGACAGCTTGTCCAGCGGCACGGCGACCAGCTTGGCGTCCACGCCCGACTCGTCGGTCATCTTCAGCATGCCGAGTGCACGGCAGCGCACCACGGCACCGGCCAGGATCGGGAACGGCGACAGCACCAGCACGTCCACCGGGTCGCCATCGCCCGACAGCGTCTGCGGGATGTAGCCGTAGTTGGCCGGATAGCGCATGCCGGTGCCGATAAAGCGGTCGACGAACAGCAGGCCGGTTTCCTTGTCGGCCTCGTACTTCACCGGATCGCTCTGGGCCGAGATCTCGATAATGACGTTGAAATCGTTGGGGATGTCCTTGCCCGGGGTTACGAGGTTGAAGCTCATGCGGTTCTCCAGATGCCTGCGCGGTGTTGTTGGATGGCGGGCATTATAGCGGCTCATGCCTGACCGGACGCTGACAGCCGCCGCATTGCAGGTCGCCCGCCGTCGGCGATAATGGCGCATTCTTCAGCCGTCACTGAATTGCGCAGCCCCCGTGCTGCCCTCTAGCCGCTTCGGAGCCACCCATGCACGCCCAGCACTTCGTCGCCAACCGCCTGATCGCGCCTGACAACGGCCTGCGCATCAAGGTATTCGATCCGTCCAGCGGCGAGCCGTTCGCCGAGATCGCCCGCGGCAACGCCACCGACATCAACGTCGCCGTCCATGCGGCGCGCCAGGCCGCCGAAGGCGCCTGGGGCCAGATGGCGCCGGCCGAGCGAGTGCGCCTGCTCAACCGCGTCGCCGTGGCGCTGATCGCCCATGAGGACGAGCTGGCCACGCTCGAGGCCCGCGACACCGGCAAGCCGCTGCGCCAGGCGCGCGCCGACGCCCGCGCCGTGGCGCGCTACTTCGAGTTCTACGCCGGCGCGGTGGACAAGCTGCACGGCCAGACCATCCCCTACAACCCCGGCTACACCGTGCTGACCGTGCGCGAGCCGCACGGGGTGACCGGCCACATCATCCCGTGGAACTACCCGCTGCAGATCTTCGGGCGTAGCGTGGGCGCGGCACTGGCCACCGGCAACGCCTGCGTGGTCAAGCCGGCCGAAGACGCCTGCCTGTCCTTGCTGCGCGTGGCCGAGATCGCCGCCGAGGCCGGCCTGCCCGAAGGTGCGCTCAACATCATCACCGGCTACGGCCATGAAGCCGGCGCTGCGCTGGCGCGCCACCCGGGCATCAACCATATCTCGTTCACCGGCTCGCCCCAGACCGGCAAGCAGGTGGCCCAGCTCGCCGCCGAAAACCATGTGCCGGTCACGCTGGAACTCGGCGGCAAGTCGCCGCAGATCGTCTTTGCCGATGCCGACCTGGATGCGCTGGTGCCGGTGGTGGTCAACGGCATCGTGCAGAATGCCGGCCAGACCTGCTCGGCGGGCAGCCGGCTGCTGGTGGAGCGGCCGGTCTACGACGCCCTGCTCGACCGGCTGGCGTCGGTGTTCGAATCGCTGCGCGTGGGTCCGTCGGAGCTGGACCTGGAATGCGGCCCGCTGATCAGCCGCAAACAGCAGCAGCGCGTGTGGGACTTCGTTTCCGATGCGCAGCACGCCGGCGTGTCGGTGATGGCGCAGGGCCAGATCGTGGCCGAGGCGCCGGAGGCCGGCTACTACCAGGTGCCGATGCTGTTCCGCGACGTACCGCCCGCGCACCGGCTGGCGCAGGAAGAAGTGTTCGGCCCGCTGCTTGCGGCGATGCCTTTCGACACCGAGGCCGAGGCCATCGCACTCGCCAACGGCACGCCGTACGGGCTCGTCGCCGGCGTCTGGACCCGCGACGGCGGGCGCCAGCTGCGCCTGGCGCACAAGCTGCGGGCGGGCCAGGTCTTTATCAACAACTACGGTGCCGGCGGCGGTGTCGAGCTGCCTTTCGGCGGCACCGGCCAGTCCGGCTACGGCCGCGAGAAGGGCTTCGAGGCCCTGTACGGATTCACCACACTGAAAACCATCGCCATTCAACATGGGTAACATCAATTTCCTGTCCGTCGCCTTTGCCATCTTCTTTTTCTGGATGGCATGGCATGTGCGGAACAAGCGCGCCACCAATCCCTCCGGCATGCCGCGGCTGCAGGTGTTCAAGCGCAAGTGGGGCGACGTCGTGGGCGATCGCGTGCACTGGTGCCTGTATGTCGCGCTGCCGTTTTTGCTGGCGCTGATGATGACGGCCAACGCGCTGCGTGGGCGGGGGCCGTTCTCGCATTGAGTACCTAAGCACAGCCAACAGATCACCGACAACCACAACACAAGGAGACACGCGATGAGACTGGCCAACAAGGTAGCGATCGTCACCGGCGGCGGTTCGGGCTTCGGCGAAGGCATCGCCCACACCTTCGCGCGCGAAGGCGCCAGCGTGCTGGTGGCCGACCTGCGCGAAGACGCCGCCGAGCGCGTGGCGGCCGCGATCCGCGATGCCGGTGGCCAGGCGCGCGCGGTGCGCGCCGACGTTGCGCGCGGCGACGACACCGAGGCCATGCGCGAGGCCGCGCTGGCCGCCTTCGGCGACGTGCATATCGTCGTCAACAACGCCGGCACCACCCATCGCAACAAGCCCATCCTGGAAGTCACCGAGGACGAGTTCGATCGCGTCTACGCCGTCAACGTCAAGAGCATCTACTGGTCGGCGCGCGCCTTTATCCCGCACTTCCGCCAGCGCGGCGGCGGCGTGTTCGTCAATATCGCCTCGACCGCCGGCATCCGGCCGCGTCCTGGGCTGGTCTGGTACAACGGCAGCAAGGGCGCGGTGATTACCGCGAGCAAGGCGATGGCGGCCGAGCTCGGCAAGGACAATATCCGCGTCAACTGCGTCAATCCGGTGATCGGCGCAACCGCCTTGCTGGAAGAGTTCATGGGCATGCCCGACACGCCCGAGAACCGCGCCAGATTCCTCGCCACCATCCCGATGGGCCGCATGTCGACGCCGCAAGACGTGGCCAACGCCTGCCTGTACCTGGCGTCGGATGAAGCAGCCTTTATCACCGGCACCTGCATCGAAGTCGACGGCGGACGCTGCGTGTAAGCACCGCCCGCCAGGCTTTGTCGTAATACAGCTGTACCGCGTCGCAGAAGCGCAAACATCCTCAGGAGACAGCATGACAACGACCGCAGTAAACCCCGGCGTCAGCGGCGCCGCCTTTGAAGACGCCACCTACCGCAAGGTGAGCTGGCGCCTGGTGCCCTTCCTCTTGCTGTGCTACGTGGTCGCCTATCTCGACCGCGTCAACGTGGGCTTCGCCAAGCTGCAGATGCTCAACGACCTGAAGTTCAGCGAGACCGTCTACGGCCTGGGCGCGGGCATCTTCTTCATCGGCTACTTCCTGTTCGAAGTACCGAGCAACGTGATCCTGCACAAGGTCGGCGCGCGCATCTGGATCGCGCGCATCATGATCACCTGGGGCGCGATCTCGGCGGCGATGATGTTCGTCACCACGCCGACCATGTTCTACGTGCTGCGCTTCCTGCTGGGCATCGCCGAGGCGGGCTTCTTCCCCGGCATCATCCTGTACCTGACGTACTGGTACCCGGCCAACCGGCGCGGCCGCACCACCACCTTCTTCATGACCGCGATCGCGCTCTCGGGCGTAATCGGCGGGCCGCTGTCCGGCTGGGTGATGCAGGCCTTCGACGGCCATAACGGCTGGGCCGGCTGGCAGTGGATGTTCCTGTTGGAAGGCATCCCGTCGATCCTGGTGGGGCTGTGGGTGCTGGCCTACCTGGACGACCGCATCACGCACGCCAAGTGGCTCACGCCGGAAGAAAAGGCGCTGCTGGAGCGCAATATCGCCAGCGAGGACGCGCACAAGGAAGACCCGCCGATCCGCACCGTGATGTTCAGCCCGCGCGTATGGCTGATGAGCGCGATCTACTTCTGCTTCGTCATGGGCCTGTACGGCGTCAGCTTCTGGCTGCCCACGATCATCAAGCAGACCGGCGTGAAGAGCGCCCTCGATATCGGCCTGCTGACGGCGATCCCCTACGGCTGCGCGGTGGTCGGCATGGTGCTGGTGGCCCACAGCGCCGACCGCAGCGGCGAACGCCGCTGGCATATCGCGATCCCCGCGCTGCTCGGGTCGCTCGGGCTGCTGCTGTCGGTGCAATGGCACGGCGACACCACGCTGGCCATGGTGGCGCTGACGCTGGCAACGATCGGCATCCTGACCACGCTGCCCCTGTTCTGGAGCCTGCCGACCGCATTCCTCGCCGGCACCGGCGCGGCCGCGGGCATTGCGCTGATCAATTCGCTGGGTAACCTAGCCGGCTTCCTGAGCCCGTACGCGGTGGGCTGGCTCAAGGATCTGACGCACAGCACCGATTCCGGCATGTACCTGCTGGCGGCGTGCCTGGTGGTGGGCGCCGCGCTGACGTTGTCGGTGCCTCCGCGCGTGGTGGGCCGCAAGTAGGCGCAGCGACCGCTGAGAAGGCCTGAAACCGGCCGTTCCTGCGGGGAAACGGCCGGTTTTCCATTTGGGATCTCGTGAAGTCTCTCCCCCGCCGCTTGCGAGCCACAACGCGCCGTCCGCTGACGCGGATGTAGGACCAAAACGGGCAGTGTCGCCCCACCTTGCGCGCTAGCATGGAAAAGAAGACACCCGGAGTGATCCCCACGGGGTCCTCCGGGGCATCTGATTCCGAGATACGCCAAGGAGGCCACGATGCCGCAACGTCCCCCGTTTGCCCCTACCCGTTCGCTCGAGCGCGTTGAAGCCCGCCTGGCGCGACGCTCGCGCGTCAAGCGCCTGGTGATCGCGCTCGGTGCCGGCGTAGTAGCGCTGCTCGCTTTCATGCCGGCCGCCAGCCATGCGCAGGCGCCGGTGGTGGAAGCCACCCCTGCGCCGACGCCGGCCACGCCTGCGCCCGTGACGCCAGCCCCCGCTGCGACTGCACCGGACAGCACCATGGCGCCGACACCGGGTGCCACGATGCCGGCCCCTGCCCCGGCCACCACCATGCCGCCGGCTACTGCGCAGCCCGCTCCGGGCATGACTGCGCCGGGCACGGCAGCCCCGCCGCCGACGGCATCGCCGCTGCCGGCGCCAAGCGGCACGCCGCCGACCGTACCGGCGCCACCGCCTACCGCCGCCCCGGCCCAGCCGCGCCCGCCGCTGGCCACGCCGGCACCCCCGCCGCCGCGTGATGCGATGGTGCAGCGTACCGCTGGTGCGGTCACCTATATCTGCGGCGGCGTGGCCGAGGATGAACAGGTCAAGCTGCAGTCACAGGCGCGCAACTACAACATGAGCCTGCTCTTCACGCAGGGCGAGCGCGGTGAATACCTGTCCGATGTCGACGTCAAGCTGATGCGCGGCAGCAAGGAAGTCGCCAGCTTTGTCGCCGACGGGCCGCGTTGCCTGGTGAAGGCGCCGCAGGGCACGTATAACGTGCGGGCGACTTACAAGGGCCTGACCAAGACGGCGACGGTCAGTACTGGTGGCAAGAACGCGCAGATGCGCTGGTAATGGCGCGCGCCGTTCGCGGCGCGGCCGATGGAGGAGGAAGGAAGGCGCGGCATCTTGGATGTCGCGCTTTTTTGTGTTTAGGGCCCTTGGTAGGACGACGGGCTATTAATTGCTAGTAACAGGCTCCCTCTCCCGCTTGCGGGAGAGGGAGCAAACCGCCAGCGCGCACTACGCAGCGCGACTCAAGCCGCCGGCCCATCCCCCAGCATCTGCGCCACCGACCCCGCCGTCCCCGCCGCCCGCTCACCCAGCAACCGGTGCAACGTCCCCAGCAGTTCATCCTCGTTATAAGGCTTGCCCAGATACACGTTGACGCCGATCTCCTCCGCATAGCGGCGATGCTTGTCCGCCGTGCGCGAGGTGATCATCACCAGCGGCATATGCGCGGTGCGCGAATCGGAACGCACGTTGCGGGTCAGGTCGAAGCCGTCCATGTTCGGCATCTCGATATCCACCAGCATCGCATCCGGCATCACGTCTTGCAGCTGCTTGAGCGCGTCCACGCCATCGCGCGCCAGCACCACCTGGTAGCCGGCGCGGCTCAGCAGGCGCTGGGTGGCCTTGCGCACGGTCAGCGAGTCGTCCACCACCATCACCGTCGGCTGCATGGCCAGGCCCGGCACCGGCTTGGCGCTGCCATCGCCACCCAGTTCCGCCACCGCGCCAAGCTGCGCCGGGGCGGCCTGCGTGGGCACTGCCGGCAGTGCCTGCGGACCGCGCTCGCGCACGAAGCGCTGCGCCAGCACCACCGGGTTGTAGATCAGCACGATCTCGCCATCGCCCAGCGTGGTCGCGCCGGCAATGCCTTCCAGCCGCGCCAGGTGCGGGCCGATATGCTTGACCACCACTTCGCGGTTGCCGACCACCTCATCGACATGCACCGCCACGCGTTCCGCGCCGCTGCGTACAACCACCACCGGCGAGTACTTGCGGCCCGCGGTGACGGCGTTGCCTTCTTCCAGCAGCGCGCCGAAGTAGTAGAACGGGACCTCGGCGCCGGAGAAGGGCAGGCGGCCCTGGTTGTACGCCTCCAGCAGCGCCTGCGTGCGCAGCTGCTGGACCTGGTCGATCATGCCGCTGGGCACCGCATAGAGCCGCCCGCCCAGCGAGATCACCAGCACCTGCGTGATCGCCGTGGTCAGCGGCAGGTGCACGGTGAAGGTAGTGCCCTGACCGGCCTTTGAATCCAGCGAGATGCGCCCACCCAATGCGACGGTCTCGGCGCGCACCACATCCATGCCCACGCCGCGGCCGGCAAGTTCCGACACGGCCTCGGCGGTGGAGAAGCCGGGCGTAAAGATCATCTCGGTGAGACGCGCTTCGCTGCCCTCGTCATCGGCCGCCAGCAGCCGGCGCTCGACCGCGCGCGCATGAATGCGCGCCAGGTCCAGCCCGCCGCCGTCGTCGACGAAATGCAGCACCACCTCATTGCCTTCCTGCTGCACCTCCAGCGTCAGTGCGCCGGTAACGGGCTTGCCCGCGGCGCGGCGCTGCGCGGCCGATTCGATGCCGTGCACCACCGCGTTGCGGATCAGGTGTTCGATCGGGCCGGCCATGCGGTCGAGCACCGAGCGGTCGATTTCCACCGTACCGCCCTTGATCAGCAGCCGCACTTCCTTGCCGGTCTCCGCCGCGGCCTGGCGCGCCACGCGATAGAGCCGCTCGGCCAGCGCGTCGAACTGCACCATGCGCGCCTGCATCAGGCCGCGCTGCAGCCCGCGCGTCAGCCGTGCCTGCGCGGCCAGGTCGCCGGCGGCGCGGTCGAAGCCGCGCTGCAGGTTCTGCTCGACGGTGGCCACGTCGTTGACGGACTCGGCCATCATCCGCGTCAGTTCCTGGAAGCGGGTGAAGCGGTCGAACTCGAGCGGATCGAATTCCTGCTTGTGCTGCGCATCGGCGATGCGCGAGGCCATCTGCGACTCGGCCTGGATCTCGATCTCGCGCAGCTGGCCACGCAGGCGCGCGACGTTGTCGTTCAGTTCGCCCAGGTAGGCGCGCATCGCCTCCAGTTCGCTGTCGAGCCGCGCGCGCGTGGCGCCGACTTCGCCGGCCTCGTTGATCAGTGTGTCGAGCGCGCGCGCCTGCACGCGCACCAGCGCGCGTGGCGGTTCTGCGGGCGCCAGGGGCGTTGCCGGCAGCGTGACCATCACGTCGGAGGGTCCCGGCACGGCCGGCAGGTTGGCCGCCGGGGCCACGGTTTCGGTTGCCTGCGGGGCAGCGGCCTCGGCCTCTGCGTCCTGCGCCGCCTCGGCCAGTCCATTGACCACATCCGGATCGTCGGCCGGCAGCAGGCGGCCCGCCTGCAGCGCCTCGGCATGCGCGAGGATGCGGTCGTACCAGGCATAGAGCCGCTGGAACAGCTGCGGCCCCACACCCAACGGCCCCTGGCCGCGCAGGCTGGCGTCCAGCAGCGTTTCCATCTCATGCGCGGCCTGCCCCAGCGCCATCGCGCCGGCCATGCGCGCGCTGCCCTTGAGCGTATGCAGCGCGCGCAGCACCAGGCCGCCATGGCTGGCCTCGTCAGGTGCGGCTTCCCAGGTGCGCACCAGCTTGCCCAGCTCGGGCAGCGTGCCCTGCGCCTCTTCCAGGAAAATCTGCACCAGCACCGGATCGGGTGCGCCTTCCGCGCCGTCTTCATGCTGCGCCGGCGCAACCGGCAAGCGGTGCGCGGTCGGCAGCGCGATCACCACAGCATCGTGCGGGGTGGGCGGCGGCGCCGGTGGCGTTTGCGGCGGCTCATCCTGCTGCACCGGCGGCTGCCCGAACAGCTGTGCCACCGAGCCATCGGCGTCAGCCGGTGCCTGCGGCGCGGGCACGGCCACGCGCGGGCGCAGCAGCGCCCGTTCGCCGAACTCCACCAGGCTGCGGCGCAAGCCGGCGTCGGCATCGGGCCAGACGCCCGCGGCGAACTGGTGCAGCATGCCGCGCAGGCGCTCGACTGCCTGCTCGAGCAGGCGGAAGTCGCCCGGATGCATCACCACCGGGTGGGAGCCGAGCTGCAGCAGCAGCGCTTCCAGCGCCTCGGCAATCTCGCGCACCGGCTCCAGCCCCACGGTCGAGGCGCTGCCTTGCAGCGTGTGGGCCACGCGCAGTGCCAATTCGCTCGGGCACGGATGCCCCTCGTGGCGCCACTCGGACAGGTCGGTGGTGAACTGGCGCAGCAGGTCGTCGGCCTCCTGCAGGTAGACGTTGTACAGCGCCAGGCCGATGCGCACCGGCCCGATCACCTTGTAGTGGTCGTCCTCGCTCGACAGCCCGCCGGACAGGCGGAACGGGATGACGTTGTCGTCGCCGCTATCGGTTGACGGCTCGGTCAACGGCTCGGTTGAGAGCTCGGCCGGCACGTTTTCCACCGCATCGGCCGGGGCATCCGCCAGCGGCGCTTCGGCAGCCGGCGCCTCGGCTTCAGGCAAGCCCGCAGCGCCATCTCCGGCCGGCGGCGCGGCCGGATCGCGCACCGCTGCGGCGGCTGCCACCAGCGGCGCGATGTCGTGCCACGCGGCCGCGTCGCGGTGCAGCTGCGCGACCCACGCCGACAGCTCGGCATGCGCGCGGCGCAGCAGCGACAACAGTGCCGGCACCGGCTCGCGCGCTTCGGCGATCCACAGGTTCATCACCTGCTCCACCGCCCACGCGGCTTCGCCATAGCGATGCAGGCCGACCATGCGGCTGGAGCCCTTGAGCGTATGGAAGGCGCGCCGCACGCGGCTGAGCGTGTCGGCCTCGCGCAGTATCTCCAGGCCCGAGCCGAGGTCGCCGGCAATGCCGCCCAGCACCTCGTCGGCCTCGTTCAGGAAGATATCGAGCAGTTCGGCGTCGATGGCCGCGCTGTCGCCCGCGGCGGGCATGCCCTGCGCGGCCGGCGGGGTCGGTGCGGGCGCGGGCTCGGGCATCGCAGCGGCCAGCGCGACCACCAGGCGCCCGCCCGCCTCGTCGCTGCCCGCCAGCCACGCATTGCACTGCGTGATGGCGTCGGCGGCCTGGCGGCGCAGCGCGGCATCGTCGTCGATGGCAGCCTGGTCGGCCAGGGCCTGCAGCGCTGAGCGCAGCCGCTGTACCGGCGCCGCATCGGGGATAGCACCGGTGCGGATCGCTTCCTCGGCGGCGGCACGCGCGGCGTCCAGCGGATGCTGGGGGGCCTGCGCGTCGTCGCTGGCGCCGGCTTCGGTGAGCGCGTCGGCACGGCGCATGCGGCCGAATTCGAGGGTATCGGCAAAGGCATGGACCACGCCGAGTTCCGCCGCCACCGCGCCCAGCAGCGCGGCGCGTGCGCAGGCGTCGGCAAGATCGCCGGGCTCCGCCAGGCGCGCATTGACGGCCTGTACCGCGGCGGCGGCCTGCGCGGCGTCGGCGGCAAGCGCCTCGGGCAGCGCCGCGGAACCTGGGAGCTGTGACAGCGTGGCGCCGAGCGCGGCGAACGCCTCGCGCGCATCACGCAGGTGCCCGGCGCCGTCGGCACGCGCGGCATTGCGGTCGTAGCTGTCGAGCCACGATTCGCCGCTGTCGAGCTGCGCGCGCAGCTGCGCCACGGCCTCGCTGCGCAGCGCCTGCGCGCGCGCCTCCTCGACCATGCGCGCCAGCCACGCCGGCGCGAGCGCGCCGGGATCGGCCAGGCAGTCGGCGAGCGCATCGCACTGCGCGGCAAAGCGCGCCGCCGCGGGATGCGCGGATTGCCCGTGCACGCGCCACGGCAGCGCCAGCGCGCGCGACAGGAACAGCGCGATACCGGTGGCGCCCAGCGCCTCGCCCCGCGCGCGTTCCCAGCCCTGGGTCACGGCCTGCGCCAGGCAACGCTGCAACGCAGGCTGCGCCAGCGGCAGCGCGGCCTCGGCGAGCGCGGCCAGCGCGATTTCCCAGGCGGCCTGGTCGCCGGCGGCCGCGCGTTCCAGCCCAGCAGCGGCTTGCTGCAGGTTGCGCGTATCGATCAGGTCGAGCCAGCCGTAGTAGCGCAGCCGGAAGTCGGCATTGGCGACGGCGTGCGCGGCATCGAGGCGGAAGGCCTCGAGCGTGCGCGCGATGTCCGCGTGCAATGCCGCCACGGCCGCATCATCCTGCGCATGGATTCCCGCCAGGCCGGTGCACACCAGCAGGAACATCGCGTCGTTCAGCAGCGCCTGCGGCACGCGCACCTGCCCTTGCAGGTATTGGCGCAGCAGCAGGTTGACACGCCCGGCAAAGCGCTTGGCCAGCAGGTCGGATGGCAGCAGGCCATGCGCCAGCGCCGCGAAGGCCAGCCCCAGCACATGCCAGACGTCGCGGTCAGGGTGGTCGGTGGCGCGCCGCGCCTCCTGCTCGTTGGTGCGTACCGCGTCCAGTGCCGCACGCAGCGGCAGCCAGGCTTCGCGCAGCAGCGCGCCGTCAGCGCACGCCGGGGGGAGCCGCAGCGCCTTGAGCAGGGCTGCTTCGAACTGCTGGCGCGCGCGCGTGACCGCGGTTGGGCTCTTTGCCGGCAGCAGCATGCCGGGGAGCATCTGCAGCTCATCGAGCCACAGGTCAGCCGGGTGCACGCGCTCTTCTGCGAGCAGCCCGAGCACGCCCGCATAGGGCTGGAACAGCCGCAGCGGCGCTTCGTCGTCGCCGGCCATCAGGTCGTCGACATACTCGGCCAGCGCCTGCACGCCGGCGCGGAACACCGCCAGCGCTTCGGGGCCCGCGGCGACCGTGCCGGCGTCGATGGCATCCAGCAGGCGGCGCAAGGCCTGGCAATACGGGTCGGTGCCGCGCAGCCCGACGATATGCACCGCGCCGGCGGCCTGGTGCAGGTGCTGGCCGGCCAGCCGCAGCGAGGTGGTGTCGCGCGCGCCCAGCGCCTCGGGCGCCTGGCGTACCTCATCGACATAGTGGCCCAGCTCGGTGGCGGCATCTTCCAGCGCGCTGCGCAGGCTGGGGGCAAGCCACGCCAGGCCGGACAGGTCGCGCGCCGGCGGCGCCGCGGGGGCATCTTGCAGCGCGTGCGCCGCGCCAGGTTGCGGCGCAGGCTCCGGTTGCGGCCATGCCGGGCCGGAAGGGACGGAGGGACCGGCGGCCGAGGCACCGCCTTCGGCGGCATCGCGCGGAACAGGGAAATTCAGGGACATGACGGCTTCCATTGCGGCGCCACGGGGGCGGCCGCGGGCGGCCGGCCACGGCGGGGCCGGGCCGGCGCTGAGTTGGCTTTGCAGGCGTGGCCAAAGCGGGGGCCGCTATGCGCGGAAGCGGTCGCAGGCGTCATCCGGCCACTCAGACGATCTTGAATCGCGACACGGAGTTGCGCAGCTCTTCGGTCAGCAGCGTCAGCTGGCGCACCGACTGCGCGGTCTGGCGCGTGCCGGTGGTGGTCTGCTCGGTGACCTGCAGGATGCGCTCGATATGGCGGGCCACGGTGGTGGCCAGGTCGGCCTCATGCGAGGTCGATTGCGAGATCTGCTCGATCAGCTCGGCGAGCTGGCGCGACACGCGGCCGATCTCGACCAGCGCGGCGCCAGCGTTGTCAGACAGCCGCGCCCCTTCGACCACGCCCTGGGTGCTGCGCTCCATCGCGTGCACCGCATCCTGGGTATCGGTCTGGATGGTGCGGATCAGCGCGCCGATCTGCTTGGTCGCCTCGCCGGAGCGCTCGGCCAGCCGCTGCACTTCTTCTGCCACCACCGAGAAACCGCGCCCGGCCTCGCCGGCCGACGCGGCCTGGATCGCGGCGTTCAGTGCCAGCACGTTGGTCTGCTCGGTAATGTCCGAGATCAGCTCGACGATTTCACCGATCTCCTGCGACGACTCGCCCAGGCGCTTGATCCGCTTGGAGGTTTCCTGGATCTGCTCGCGGATGTCGTTCATGCCGGTGATGGCGTTCTGCACCGCCTGCTGGCCTTGCTCGGCAGCAGACAGCGAGGCGCGCGCCACGTTGGCCGACTCGGCAGCGCCGCGCGATACCTGCGTGATGCGGTCGGCCATCTCCACCACCGATTCGCCGGTCTGGCGGATCTGGCGCGACTGCTCTTCGGTGGTCGTTACCAGCTGGGTCGAGGTGGACTGCACCTGCCCCGAGGCCTGCGTCACCTCGCCGGCGGTCTGCTGCACCCGGCCGACCAGCTCGCGCAGTTCTTCCACGGTGTAGTTGACCGAGTCGGCAATGGCGCCGGTGATGTCCTCGGTCACGGTGGCCTGGCGCGTCAGGTCGCCGTCGGCGATGTCCTGCAGCTCGTTCATCAGCTGCAGAATTGCCTTCTGGGTGTTGTCGTTGTTGCGCTTTTCTTCCAGGCGGCGCGATTCGGCCTCGCGTTCGCGCGCCTCGGCTTCCAGCGCGCGCGTGCGCGAATCGCGCAGGTACAGCGCCGCCAGGCCAACCAGGCACAGCAGCGTCATCAGCGCCGACACCACGGTCGCGCCCAGCGTCACCGGGCGGAAGCGCGCCGACTCGGCATAGGCGCGCTGCAGCGTCGACAGCTCGCCGCGCAGCGCCTCGTTGTCGTTGAAGATCTGCTGCTGCGCGCGCTTTGCCGCAATCAGGCCGGGCAGGTTCTGCAGGATGGTCTGGGTGGTCTTCTGCACCGCCTCGAAACGCTGCAACAGCTGCTGCAGGTAGCCGCGCGTCTCTTCGTCCGCGGCCGCGGACAATCGCAGCGCCTCGCTGCCGTTGAGCAGGCCGTCCAGCGTCTCGCGGAAGGTGTTGGTGTCCTTGCCCAGCAGGAACGCGGTCTCGGGATTGACGCCTTCGCCGGCCAGGAACTCGTTCAGGTTCTTGCCCAGGCGCTGCGTCAGCATCACCAGCTGCGCGGAAGCAGCCACCTCG
Organism: Ralstonia pickettii DTP0602; assembly: GCA_000471925.1. Taxonomy (NCBI): domain Bacteria; kingdom Pseudomonadati; phylum Pseudomonadota; class Betaproteobacteria; order Burkholderiales; family Burkholderiaceae; genus Ralstonia; species Ralstonia pickettii. Next base: position 780,907 of record CP006667.1, on the reverse strand, counting down.
CGCGCGTTGGCGCCGGACTGCAGCTTGATCGCGGCCACCTGTTCGGCGGATTCGAGCAGCTCCGGGTTGGAGGCGTTGAAGATCTGCAGCGTCTGGCCGATGGTGGTCAGCACCGGCTGCTGCGCCAGCACGTCAGCCGCGCTCTTCTCGGAGCGCTTCCACGATTGCATCGCGGTTTCCAACAGCGGCGCGGCCGCGCCGGAGCTGGCGCGCACGCGCTTCTCGTCGCTGCCGTCCTGCAGCGCCTTCAGGTCCCCGGCGAGCGCGTCCTTGGACTGGCGCAGCTGCGTGAAGGCCTGCGCATTGCCCAGCAGCGCCACCGGCACCGCCTTGCCCAGGCGCTGCGAGTGCATCAGCATGTCGCCGGCGATCTCGATCTGCGCCGCGGCGTTGTTGGCGATGCGGTTGTCCATGTACACCGAGCCCAGCAGCGCCACCAGCGACACCACCACGCCCACCGTCAGCGCCCGCTGCTGGGACGAGAACGGCATGCGCCCGAGCCAGGCCGTGACCTGCTCCAGCGGCGTGGCGCCAAGCCCCCTGGCGGCGGCGGATGGGACGGGTGCGGGCTCCGGGCCGCCGGCATAGGCCATGCCCGGCTCGGTCACCAGGCCGGCGGCCGCATCCGCTGCCGGTTTGCGCCGGCCCAGGCTGATTTTCTTGAAACCCATAGCACCCTCTTCCGTTTTATTCGTTGTCGTGCCCGGCGGCTCGTTGCCGGGTGCGGCAGGCCGTGGCCTGCGCTTCGTTATTGTTATTTGTTTTGTTGCGGGACCTCAGGCCGCGCCCCGTCCTACCTGCAGGAACGCCGGGGCGTCCAGCAGCGCGCGCACGTCCAGCACCTGCCAGTCACGCCCGTCGCGGTCGGCAAAGCGCTGGCCCTCCCAGGCCCGCGTGGCGGCGGACGGCGTCGTCGCGTCGCCGTGCGGCAGGCTCAGGTCGGCGGCATGGCGCAAACCCGCCACGCGCGTGGCCAGGATGGCGCAGGCGCGCTCGACCTGGCGCGACAGCACCACGATCTTGCTGCCCGGCTGCACCGGCGTCGGCGCGCCGCCGCAGAACAGGCTGAAATCGATCACCCCAAGCAGGCTGCCGCGCGCGTTGACCAGCCCGCTGTACCACGGCTGTGTCAGCGGCACGCGGCTGGGCGCGCGCATGTCCAGCACCTCGCCGGTGTCGGCCAGCGGCAGCAACCAGTTGCGCGGCCCGACCTGCAGCGCCAGGTAGCTGTCGGCCGCGGGCAGGCTGCGCGCCTCGCGCAGGCGCCGGGCCAGCATGGCCTGGTAGTCCTGCAAGCGGGTCTGGCGGGCACGGAGGTCTTGGCGTGGCGCGTTCATCTGGCGGTCCCCGGAACAGGTGGCGGCGGCATCCCGTACGGCATGCGCGCGCGAAATCAGTGCGACAGCGCGGCGATCTTGCCCAGCAGCTCTTCGCCGTCGACGGGCTTGACGATGTAGTCGGACGCGCCCTGGCGCATGCCCCAGATGCGGTCGGTGTCCAGGCCCTTGCTGGTGCACATGATCACGGGGATGTCCTTGAAGCGGTCGTCGCGCTTGATCGCGCGGGTGGCCTGGTAGCCGTTCTGGCCGGGCATCACCACGTCCATGAGGATCAGGTCGAAATTCTCGGCTTCCAGGCGCGCGAAGGCCTGGTCGCTGTTGCCGGCGACCGCGACCTTGAAGCCGCGCTTGCCGAGCAGGTCGGACATGAACAGGGCTTCGGTCGGGGAATCGTCGACGATCAGGATCTTGTTGATGGCAGTCATGAGGTTTTCCTTCGATGCAGTTCGGTCCACTCAGGCCGGCAGCACGGCACCCGCGGCCTGGCACGGCAGGCAGCCCTGCACGGCCTGCAGCAGCGCTTCACGGGTGAACGGCTTGGCCAGGTGGTCATGCGCGCCGACCAGGCGGCCGCGCGAGCGGTCGAACACGCCGTCGCGCGAGGACAGCATGATCACGGGGATGGCATGGAACCGGGGGCTTTTCTTGATCAGGGAGCAGGTCTGGTACCCGTCGAGCCGGGGCATCAGGATGTCGCAGAAGACCAGGTCCGGATGCAGATCGCCGACCTTGGCCAGCGCCTCGAAGCCGTCTTCGGCCAGCGTCACCTGGTATCCCGCCTGCGACAGGAATATCTCCGCCGTGCGGCGGATGGTGCTGGAATCGTCGATCACCAGCACCTTGCGGCGCGGCGGCGCCGTGGCATCTGGTGTGGAATTGCCAGGCGTCGCGTGGACGCCGGCGGCAGTGACCCGCTGGTTTTCTTCTGTTTGAGCGACCCGCATGTTGTTCCCGCGACCAGCTGCCCCATGCAGAGCGCCGGCAATCACTTGAGAACACCCGTGCGAAGCAGCGCGACCCATGCGCGCCCCGACGGACCCCCGACAAATTCTTATTTCCCTTCAAGGCCGGGCTGTGCCCGGCAGCGGCGGTGCGTGGAACCCGCACCTGCCTGCCGTCTTCCCCACCGATGGCGGATGGACGGCCAGTCATTTTGCAACAGAGTGTGACAAGACGCCGGGGGGCCGTCAATCCGGTCCGGCGGGCCCTTGTCGGCGTTCTGTCGCATTGGCGCGACGCGCGCGGCCAGTATGCGGCTTTTCTGTGAAGCCTCGATGGCGTGCAGCCGACATGGCGCCTGCCGCCCCGCCGGGCTCGTCAGATGGCAACCATCTCGAAATCTTCCTTGCGCGCGCCGCACTCCGGGCAGGTCCAGTTGATGGGCACGTCTTCCCACCGGGTCCCGGGGGCGATGCCGTCTTCCGGCGCGCCTGTGGCTTCGTCGTAGATCCAGCCGCAGATCAGGCACATCCAAGTTTTGAATTCTTCGTCCATAACAGGCTCTGGCCACTCTCCATTAAAATCCAGCGCAGATGGTACCGAAACCGTGACGCCGACGCCAGCCGGCGACCGCCGGAATCGTGCCAGTTCCGCCGTGTTCGCGCCTGTTAGCGCCCTGTTAGCGCATGATTGGCAGCCAATTGCAGCGAAATTCAGCTGTTCTTGCCGCATGTCAACGACAAGCTCCGGGCCCAGCCGGACACGTTCTCCGCAGACTTGATTCCCACCTCAACGCCATGTCCCGTAATCAGCAGCTCTTCGACCGCGCCCAGCAGACCATCCCCGGCGGCGTCAACTCGCCCGTGCGCGCCTTCCGCTCGGTGGGCGGCACGCCGCGCTTTATCACGCGCGCCGAGGGAGCCTATATGTGGGACGCCGACGGCCAGCGCTATATCGACTACATCGGCTCCTGGGGCCCGATGATCGTCGGCCACGCCCACCCGGAGGTGGTGCGTGCCATCCAGGAAGCCGCCACGCACAGCTTCTCGTTTGGCGCGCCGACCGAGGCCGAGATCGTGATGGCCGAGGAAATCTGCAAGCTGGTGCCGTCGATCGAGCAGGTGCGCCTGGTCTCCTCCGGCACCGAGGCCACCATGAGCGCGCTGCGCCTGGCGCGTGGCTTTACCGGCCGCGACCTGATCATCAAGTTCGAGGGCTGCTACCACGGCCATGCCGACAGCCTGCTGGTCAAGGCCGGCTCGGGCCTGCTGACCTTTGCCGACACCACGCAGAATGCGCCCTCTTCGGCCGGCGTGCCGGCGGACGTGACGCGCCACACCATGGTGCTGGAGTACAACAACGTCGAGCAGCTCGAGCAAGCCTTTGCCAAGCATGCCGGCGAGATCGCCGCGGTGATCGTCGAGCCAGTGGCCGGCAACATGAACCTGGTGCGCGCCACCGATGCGTTCCTGAAGGCCATGCGCGAGCTGTGCACGCGCGACGGCGCGGTGCTGATCTTTGACGAAGTGATGACTGGCTTCCGCGTGGCGCTGGGCGGTGCGCAGGCGCACTACGGCATCAAGCCGGACATGACCTGCCTGGGCAAGGTGATCGGCGGCGGCATGCCGGCCGCGGCCTTCGGCGGGCGGCGCGACATCATGGCCAAACTGGCGCCACTGGGCGGCGTCTACCAGGCCGGCACGCTGTCGGGCAACCCGCTGGCGGTGGCCGCGGGCCTGACCACGCTCAAGCTGATCCAGGCGCCGGGCTTCCACGACCGGCTGGCGGCGCAGACGCGCAAGCTGGCCGATGGCCTGGCCGAAGCCGCCAGGGCCGCCGGCGTGCCGTTCGCGGCCGATGCGGTCGGCGGCATGTTCGGCATCTACTTCCGCGACGGCGTGCCCGGCAGCTTTGCCGAGGTGACCAAGAGCGACACCGCGCGCTTCAACCGCTTCTTCCACGCCATGCTGGACCAGGGCGTCTACCTGGCGCCGTCGGCATTCGAGGCCGGCTTTGTTTCGGCGCAGCACGACGACGCCATCCTGGCGGCCACGCTCGACGCCGCGCGCAAGGCGTTCGCGGCCGGCTGAGCCCCGTCAGGCAGGCGGCGCCCGGGGCGCCGCCTGCCACATGGGCGGTGCGCTACACTTGGGATTCGCTTAATCCATGTCTAACCCGCGGAGTTTCCCGATGCGCGCCTCTTCGTCCCTGTCCTCGCCGCTATCCGTCTTCCGCTGGCTGCTGCTGGCGGTCATGGCCAGCCTGCTGTCCGCGTGCGGCTACAACGACTTCCAGTCCAAGGACGAGGCGGTCAAGGCGGCCTGGAGCGAAGTCATCAACCAGTACCAGCGCCGCGCCGATCTGATCCCCAACCTGGTCAACACCGTCAAGGGCTACGCCTCGCACGAGCGCGAGACCCTCGAAGCGGTGACCAAGGCCCGCGCCGCCGCCACCAGCATCCAGGTCTCGCCCGAGACCCTGAACGACCCGGAAGCCTTCAAGCGCTTCCAGCAGGCGCAGGGCGAACTGTCCGGCGCACTGTCGCGCCTGCTGGCCGTGTCCGAGAACTACCCGCAACTGAAGGCCGATGCCTCGTTCCGCGACCTGCAGTCGCAGCTCGAAGGCACCGAGAACCGCATCACCGTGGCACGCCAGCGCTATATCGCCGCGGTGCAGGACTTCAATATCCTGGCGCGCAGCTTCCCGACCAACCTGACGGCGATGATCTTCAAGTACCCGGTCAAGCCGTCGTTCACGGTGGAAAACGAGAAGGCCATCTCCACGCCGCCCGCGGTCAAGTTCTGAGGCTGCACACATGGGCCACACCCTGCGCTCGCGCCTGCGGCTGGGCTGGCTGGCCGTCGCCCTGCTGTGGCTGGCGACAATCCTGTCCGGCCCGGCGCTGGCGGCTGACGGGTTCGTGCCGGTGCCGCCGCTCACCCAGCGCGTCACCGACCTGACCGGCACGCTGACGCCGCAGCAGCGCGGCGCGCTGGAAAACGTGCTGGCGGAATACGAGCAGCAGCGCGGCAGCCAGATCTTCGTGCTGATGGTCCCCACCACCGACCCCGAGCCCATCGACGCCTACAGCATCCGCGTGGCCGACGCCTGGCGCGCCGGGCGCAAGGGCATCGACGACGGCGTGATCGTGCTGATCGCCAAGGACAATCCGCCGGGGCTGCGCAAGATGCGGCTGGAAGTGGGCCGCGGCGTGCAGGGCTCGCTGACCGACGCCATGTCCAAGCGCATCCTGCAGGACATCATGGCGCCGCACTTCCGCCAGAACGACTTCTACGGCGGGCTGGCTGCGGGCATCTCCGCGATCCAGGCCACCATCGACAAGGAAGGCCTGCCGGGCCCGCAGGCACGCAAGGTGCAGCAGGCGTCCGCGCTGGCCGACTTGCTGCCGGTGCTGTTCCCGCTGGCGATCATCGTGTTCTTCTTCCTCAGTGCAATCCTGCGCCGGCGCGGCCCGCAGATCGTCACCACCCGGCGCGGCCGCGATGTGATCGCCGGCGGCCTGGGCGGGCTGGGCGGCTATGGCATGGGACAGGACTGGGGCCGTCGCGGTGGCGGCTGGGGCGGTGGTGGTGGATTTGGCGGCGGCGGTGGTGGTGGCGGATTTGGCGGCGGGGGCGGCGGCGGCTTCGATGGCGGCGGCGCCTCCGGCAACTGGTGACAGCAAGGAATACAGACGATGCCGAATCTGCGACGCGCACTGCACCATATCGCCACCACGGCCAGCGCCGCGCGCCGGCACTTCCCGCCAGACGCGCAGAAGCAGCTGCACCAGGCCGTGCATGCCGGTGAAGCCCGCCACCGCGGCGAGATCCGCGTGGTAATCGAGGCCAGCATGCCAGTCGGCGATGCCTGGGCCGGGGTCACGCCGCGCGAGCGCGCCCGCTTCCTGTTCGGCGCGCTGGAAGTCTGGAATACCGAAGACCATACCGGCGTGCTGCTCTATATCAACCTGGCCGACCATGCGGTCGAGCTGCTGGCCGACCGCGGCATCGACGCCCGCGTGGGTGCCGACACCTGGCGCGAGCTGTGCGACGAACTGGCGCGCGGACTCAGGCAGAACCTGTCGGTGGAGCCGGTGTTGGCCACGGTGGCGCGCATCCACGACCTGCTGGCCACGCACTTCCCGTCGGATGATGGGTATAACCCTAACGAACTGGACGACCGGCCGATCGTGCTCTAGGCGGCTATCTATACACTTCAGATGCCCTGTGGGACCAGGGAGACGGACACTGCTGACGAACGCTTGCGTGCCAGCCGTTGCACAAGCGCAGCGGACACTAACCACAGAGCGATGCCGCCCAAGACATCGGCAAAGTGGTGCCCGCCTTGTGTGGGCGTAGCAACGATCATGACGAGATTGAATGGCACTGCGACGGCGAGGCCGAGGCGAGACCAGCGCATGCCCTGGATGAAGATCAGGCCCATGGCGGTGTGAAACGACGGCATCGAGACTAGGCCTTGCATGGTGTCGAGGCTGAAGTCTTTCAGTTCGTCGGCACGCAGCAAAAAGAAGTGGGAATAGCCAGACAATTCGGCCGGCGAAATACTCGCCCCCGCCGCAGCATAGTAGTGGAACGCGCCCGCAGCCGGAAACGGTGTCGATACCAGGAACACCAGCGTGAGCGAGACACACAGCATGCAGAGGTACTCGCGCAGATGCGTATAGCGGCCGGCAATGCCGGTGAAAAACGCGACCAGCATCAATTGCGCGCGCCCCGCGCTGTAGAACCATTGGAGCACGTCGGTCAGTACAGGCCGCGCCCGGACCCAGGCGTGTACAGCCGGCCAGTCCAGGCCCAACGCCCGGTCCACGGCGGCCAGCCTGACATCAATCAGCGGCGGCGCCAGCCCCACCAGCAGGTAGGACAGTACGCTCATGGCGCAAGCGAACAAGGCAATCCAGACAATGGACAGAGAGGTGACCACCAGCTCTGGCGCGTGAAGGCGTACCGCGAGCTTTTGCGCGCGCGGAAATCGTCGTGACACCGTGCCCGGGAGGGCGGCGGCCAGGACGATGGCGAACAGGGCCAGCACGGCATTCCATTTCAGACGCCAGATCAGGCTGTCGGCATCAACCGATTTCCCGCTGGCGGCGAGCCAGGCCATATCGATGGCGGCAACACCAAGTAGCACCATCCATCGCGCGGTATCGCCTGTCGTCCAGACGCGGCTGCCAGAATCCATGCCCGTTCCCCGTGAAAGCATTGCGCGCTGGTTCTCCGTCTGTTCCCCCTGTATAGAGGGCCGCGCGCAATGTTGTTCCGCTTATGGTAATTGCACGCCTGTGCCAGTGGCATGGCGATACTTGCTGCAAACAATAGTCACGCAGGTACGAGGCGGACAAGCGTGCAAAAGGCGGATTGTGTGCGGAAGGCCACTGAGACGTTGGATTCAGGCGCTGGCAGTCGCCCGGCAGCCTGTCAGATACCACACCGCCGCCGGCACCTGCAGCCCCACTCCATATCCGCGGGCTGGAGACCAGCCTGGGCACCAAGTTGTTCCAGCGCACCGGCAGCCAGATGACGCCGACCAGCGCCGGCGCGCGGCTGGCCGAGCAGGTACGCGGCGCGCTCGACAGCCTCGAAAGCGCGCTGCGCGAGGCCGGCACCAGTGCCTCCCCGCCGGTGGTGCGGCTGCAGGTCAGCGTGATGCCCGACCTCGCCAATGCCTGGCTGATCCGCCGGCTGCCCAGCCTGCACGCGCAGGTGCCGTCGCTGGACCTGCACCTGCGCCTGCACGCCGAGATCACGCCGCCGGACCCGTACAGCGTAGACGTGGGTATCTGGCACCAGCGCATCGACCTGCCCGGCTTCGAGTGCCACAACCTGATCGAGGATCATGTGATCGCGGTGGCCAGCCCGGCGCTGCTGGCGCGCTACCCCGGATTCACGCTGGCCGATGTGCCGCGCCTGCCGATGCTGCGCTTTGCGCTGCGGCCCTGGCGCGACTGGCTCGAAGCCGCCGGCCTGCCCGGCGACGAGCCCGAGCGCGGGCCGATCTTCCAGGACGCCGGGCTGATGCTGCAGTCAGCGGTCGCCGGGCTGGGCGTGGCCACCGCGCGCGCGCAGCTCGCGCACGACTACCTGGCCAGCGGCGAGCTGGTGCAGATCGGGCCCACCCGCATCCCGTCGAGCCTGCACTACTGGGTCACCTGGCGCGAGGCAATCCGCGCGAGAAATCGATCCAGCAATTCCACGCGTGGTTGCAGGAACAGGTGCGGCAGGAAGCGCCGCAGGCGAACCCTGCCGGCGCTGACAATGGCGGGTAGTTTCAATCCTGAAATTGTTTCGCGCCTCGATGTTGGCAATACGAATCATTTTCGTCCACGCAAGCAAAATCAACGGGTTGGCAGCTTCCACAAGCTGCCTGGGGATGTGTCACCGGCACGCGCCGCAAGCGAGCCAAGCCACCCGGAGTTTCACGGATGAAACCTTTTTGCACGCCATGCCAACCACAATGAAAAATCTGCCCAGACCATCCAAACAGATGAGAAACGGGTGGGTCCCATCGTGCCTCGATTCGTGCAAAGGCGTGTCAACGCGCCCTTTGTCCCATCCTGACCGCGCCTGGGCGGGGCGCGCGGCGCCAAAAGGCTGAGGTCTTTCCCGCTGCGCCGGGGCTGTGGCCGGTGTACCCGCTTCACGCCGTTGTAACGGAAATGAAACTCCTGGGTGAAGTCGCCTGCGTGCAGCATCGGAGCCCTGACGCCGGAGCGTTTGAAATCCGGCCTCCCCTCTTTAGGATGGCCTTCGGCGGGGATGGGTATCTTAGGCGGCACCTATGGCGTGATTGATGTGCGGAAGGCGCCGCATAGCGATTCGGACAGATGCTGCAGCGCAGCATGAAAAGGCCCGCCGACGTATCAAAAGCGGAACGTTATAACTCGCCGAGGCCTTGCCACAACTGGTCAGAAATCTGGCTTTTCCTTTGCTATCAACGATTTAGTCTACTCTGGCACATTCGTCGCAGTTATGTCCGCGCGAACAGAAGCCCGGCACGGGGGGACGACTGGAACCGAAGCGGCAACACACAGGCACGGGTTCGCCGAAGATCAGTTTCAGAACGACCCCCGAAACTCCCAGGACGGGGCCTCGGCTGGCGCTGTAAGCGTGGGGCCACGCGGCAGGGACTGGCCCGCATCGGTGGACACCAATGTAGTGGCCGCCGGCAAGATCAGAAGGAGGTCATTCAGGGACACGGGCCGCAAGCCTGCGCGAGCGGCCCGTGAAGCCTGGAACTGCGCGTCGCCACGGCAAGCCGGGCAACAAGCAGAAAACAAGACGGCCGCCCGGCATTGCCGGAGCGCCCGATAAAAACGGGGTGTAGCGAAAGCCTGCCATGCAGGCGCAGCAAGGCAGCCGCCGTCGCGACCGGGCCACCACCAAGGGCGCGGCCGCGGCGGCGGCGGAAACGGGCCTGCCAGCCCGTGCCGCGCGGCGCCGTGACGGGAAGAACAGAAATTCAGGGAGCGCGCCAGGCCGCGGCAACGTCACGAAGCGGCCGGCGCAAGCCTTAGAAGTACCGAAGCCAGTGACGGCATCCGCCGGCGCCAGCTTCGTAAAAATAAAATCCGGGGAAATCGTATGAGTGCATATGCCAACCGTCCGCTGCTGTACGTGTCGCAGCACCATGACGCCATGCTGTGCAGGTTGCTCGCACAGCGGGGCTGGAAGATCAGCTTCGCGTCGAACCTGCACGACCTCAATGCGCTGCCACACGGCGCCCAGCCCATCGCCGCCCTGCTCGACCTGCACTGTGGCTTCAGCGATGCCGAGCTGGAGTCGTTCGAACCCTGGCTCTCGCAACCCCAGATCGGCTGGATCGGCATCGTCGCCAGCCGCGATGCGCTGACCGACGCCGCGCGCCGCCTGCTCGGGCTGTACTTTGTCGACTACTACACCGCGCCGTTCGAGCCCGCCGACCTGGCGCACTCGCTCGGCCATGCGCAGGGCATGGCGCAGCTGCGACCCGGCGTGCAGCGCCCGGTGGCCGGCACCGCGCGCGCCGACGGCATGATCGGCAACTGCTCTGCCATGCAGACACTGTTCCGCGGCATCGAGAAGGTGTCGCGCTGGGACACCCCGGTGCTGATCTCGGGCGAGTCCGGCACCGGCAAGGAACTGGCCGCGCAGGCGATCCACCGCGCCTCCGAACGCGCGCAGAAGCCCTTCGTCGCGGTCAACTGCGCCGCCATCCCGCCCACGCTGCTGATGTCCGAGCTGTTCGGCTACGAGCGCGGTGCCTTCACCGGCGCGACCAAGCGCAAGCCGGGCCGCATCGAGATGGCACAGGGCGGCACGCTGTTCCTCGATGAAATCGGCGACATGCCGCTGGAGAGCCAGACCAGCCTGCTGCGCTTCCTGGAGACCGGGCGCATCGAACGGCTGGGCGGCACCGAATCGGTGGAGGTGGACGTGCGCATCATCTCGGCCACGCACGTGGACCTGGAAGCGGCGATCGCCGCCGAACGCTTCCGCGGCGACCTCTACCACCGCCTGTGCGTGCTGCGCGTGCGCCAGCCCCCACTGCGCGAACGCGGCAGCGACATCATGCTGATCGCCGAGCACGTGCTGGAGGGCGTGCGCAAGCAGTCGCCGGCCCGCATCCGCGGCTTCTCGCCCACCGCGCTGCGCGCGATCCAGCGGCACAACTGGCCGGGCAATGTGCGCGAGCTGATCAACCGCATCCGCCATGCCGCCGCGATGTGCGAGGACGGCGTGATCCAGCCCGCCGACCTGGAACTGGCCGCGCCCGTCGAGGAACGCCCGATGACGCTCGCGGCGATCCGCGAGGCGGCCGAGCAGAATGCCATCATCGAGGCGCTGCAGCGGCATCATGAGCGGCTGATCGATGTAGCGGCAGAGCTTGGCATCTCGCGCGTGACGCTGTTCCGGCTGATGCGGGATTACAAGCTGCAGGTGAAGAAGGGGGATCTGGGGTTGATCTGCGTGCAGGGCTAGCCGATCCATCGCGGAGGAGCCGACCGATGTCACCTGATGCCTACCTTGAGATGGCCGAAACCGAAGCCTGTCACTGGTGGTTCCGAGGGCGGCGCGAAATCGTCGCCACGATCCTGTCCGGCCTGGCGTTGCCGCGCAACGCTTCCATCCTGGAAATCGGGGCAGGCACCGGCGGAAACCTTGAGATGCTCTCGCGCTTCGGCAATGTCAGCGCTGTGGAAATGGATGGCACTGCCCTGCGGCTGGCACGCGAGAAGGCCCTCGGCGCCTGCGACATCCGCAGCGGCAGATGCCCTGACGACATGCCATTCGCGGAGCACAGCTTCGACCTGGTTTGCCTGCTCGACTGCCTTGAACACATCGCCGACGACGCCGGGTCGCTGGACTGCGCGGCAAGGATGCTGAAGCCAGGCGGGGCCGTGCTCATCACCGTGCCGGCCTACCAGTGGCTATGGAGCGCCCACGACGTTTTCCTGCATCACCAGCGCCGCTACAGCAGGCGCTCGCTGCATGCGCTGGCCACGCGCTGCGGCATGCGCGTGCAACGGATGTCCTATTTCAATACGCTGCTGTTTCCGCTTGCGGTTGTTGCCCGCATCAGCGACCGGCTGAGCGGCAACCAGAAGGCAATGGGAGCGGGCCTCCCGCCCCACCCCGTCAACCACGCCTTGCACCGCCTGTTCAGCTCGGAACGCCACTGGCTGGCACGCGGATCGCTGCCGTTCGGCATTTCCCTGATGGCCATCATGCGCGCATCGTGAACGCCAGCACCGCCGCGCCCGAACTGCGCCGGATCACGCGCTTCCTGGTATCGGGCGCCACCTCGACGGGCGTGCATATCGCCATCACCGCGACGCTGGTCACCGCGCTGGCGACCTCACCGGTCACTGCAAACTGCGTGGCTTTCGTGTGCGCGACGGCCTGCTCCTATCTGCTCAACACCCTGTGGAGTTTCTCCTCACGGCTGCGCCACCGGACCCTGGGCCGCTTTGCCGGCGTATCCCTGCTCGGGCTGTGCCAGACCATGGGCATTTCCTGGACTGCCCAGTACCTGGGGGCCAGTTATTGGGTGGGCCTGGCCTGCGTCGTCCTGACGGTGCCGGTCTTCACCTACCTTGCGCACCGGGCCTGGACGTACCGGGATTAGGCATCGCCACGCGGCCAGGCCGGAATGCATCAGCGGCATCAGTGACCGCTGCCCACTTTCCCGCGGTCGAGCCGGATCACGCGCCTGCCGGAAGCGATCAGCCGGTCCTGGCCGGTTTCCTGGTAGCGACGCCGCACCAGGTAGATCGGCCGTCCCTTGGCTTCATCATAGATGCGGCCGACATACTCGCCGACCACGCCCAGGCCGATCAGCTGAATGCCTCCCAGGAACAGCAGCACCGACAGCAGCGATGCATAGCCCGGGACATCGACCCCCAGGATCAGGGTACGCGCCACGATAAAGGCGCCGTAACCGAAGGCGCCAAGCGCGATCGCGACCCCGATATAGGTCCAGCTGCGCAACGGCATGGTGCTGAAGCTGGTAATGCCCTCGAGCGCAAGGTTCCACAAGCGCCAGCCCGAGAATTTGGAACGCCCCGCGCTGCGCGCTTCGCGCTCATAGGGCACGATCACGGTCCGGTAGCCTACCCACGCAAACAGGCCCTTCATGAAGCGATGCCGTTCCGGCAATTGCTTCAGCGCATTGATCACGGCGCGGTCCATCAGGCGGAAGTCGCCGACGTTCTCGGGGATCTTCAGGTCAGACAGGCAGTTGTGCACGCGGTAGTAGGCAGCCGCGCTCACTCGTTTCAGGAACGAGTCGCTGGCCCGGCTGGTGCGTTGCGCCAGAACCACCTCGGCGCCTTGCCGCCAGCGCTGGACCAGCGTGGGGATCAGCTCGGGAGGATCCTGCAGGTCAGCGTCGAACGGGATCACGGCATCCCCTGCCGCTTCATCGATTCCGACGGTCAGTGCCGCTTCCTTACCGAAGTTGCGCGTCAGTTCGATCACGCGGATGCGTGCGTCGCGCCGCGTCTCGACCAGCAGCCGGGCAAGCGTATCGTCCGTGCTGCCGTCATTGACGCAGACGATCTCGAAGTCAGTCGCCGGAATCGCTTCCAGGATCGGGACCACACGGGTGAAGAACGCATGCAGCGCGGCCTCCTCGTTGTAGAACGGCACCACCAGCGACAGCAGCTTGGATTCAAAGTTGGCCATGATCTGCTTCCTCCACGGCGCGCGATGCCGCGCGCCTCGTCATCAGGCATCACGCGATGCCTTGCCCGTCCGTTCCTGCCGGATTCGCCATACGCCCAGCGCCAGGGCCACCATCAGGCCCAGCGGCATCGGCTGGAAGCCGATCCACCCGCCCAGCGACATGCCGTACAGCGGCAGCAGCCACAGCAGCACCAGCAGTTCGCGCTCGCCACGCAACCAGCCGTTGCGGTGGCCATGCATCCCCAGCCAGGCAATGGCCAGGCCGAGGAAGGCGAGGTCGTAGTCCCAGAGATAGGCCGGCACCAGCAGCGCGGCGCAGGCCAGCACCGCGGTGCGCAGCGCGAAGCTGCACGGTCGCGCCCAGGCATAGATCACCGCAGCCAGCGCCGCTGCTGCGACCATCGCGTGCAGCGCGTAGGACAATGCCAGGCTGCCCGACAGCATCTTCACCGCCACAAACACGGTCGGCATGCGCTGGAATAACACGGCGCCCTTCTCCAGTTCAGCGGCGGCACGGCCGGCGTTGCCCAGGAAGGCAACATAGGGCTCGCTGCCGAACGCCAGCAGCGCTGCCAGCGCCAGCGCCAGCGCCGTGGCCGCCATCGCGCCCAGCGCCCGCCAGTTGCGCGCGCACAGCAGCGCCACCGGGAACATCAGCGCAAGGTGCGGCTTCACCGTGACCAGCCCCAGCAGCACGCCGGCCAGCAGCGGGCGCGAGCGCAGGCAGGCCAGCGCCAGGCCGGCGCAACCGGCCAGCCATAGCGCGTTCTGGCCGCAGGCGAGCACCACGGCGATCCCGGGGAAGGCCACGCCGGCCAGCCAGGCCTCGCGCGGCAGCGTGCGGCACAGCGCCCACGCATACCAGCCGGCGCCGCCGGCGAGGAAGAAGAACGTCGCCAGCCCGTACGGCAGCAGCCCGAAGGCCAGCACGAACAACAGGAAGGTCGGCGGATACAGCCACGGCAGCACACCGTAGCCGAGCGCAAGGTTCGGCACGGTAGCAAGTTCTACCTGCCACAGCATGGCGTAGTCGTAAGGCGCGGCCGCGCCGGTGGTCAGCGCCAGCTTGGCTGCGCTCCAGAACACGACGAAATCGCCGCCGGGAGCGAACACGCCTGGCACCTGCAGCACGCAGGCGCGGAAGGTCCAGATGCCGAAATACAGCGCATAGCAGACCAGCGCCACACGCGAGTACAGGCGCAGGCGGCCGAGGTCGAGCCAGTGGGCGGTGGGCGCGCGGCGTGTGCCCTGCCCGGGCGTGACCGGCTGCATGGATATCTGCGTCATGGAAGGCCCCCGTTCTCTTGTCTGTGCGGGCTGTCTGTGTACGCATTGCACAGCCGCTACCGGCGGCAATGGGGACGCCCTGTTTTCGCTTAGTCTTGTTGCGCCAAGGCATTAACGCAAGACACGGGGAGAGCCCGCAGCCTGGCTGGCGCGAAATGAAACACGGCGCGGGCCACCGACGTTTCGCTTCTGAAGCACGACCCCGGCGCATCCCCGGAAGCCGCCGCGGGCAAGGGATTGCGGGATGCTACCGGGGACCGGACGGAGTCATCGCGACGCAGAACGTATGCGGCTGACGTTTCTATCCGGAAACGTCGGTCCCGCAGGCGGGCGGCTCGTCCATCTGTCGGCCGGTGGCGCGTGGCCCACCGCTGCCCATCCCTCGCGCTCATCCAGGCGCGGTAGGCGTCGCAGCGATCCTCATGCTTATGGTTGAGCCGCGCACCCGGCCGCCAACCTTGCGCACCGTGTCGGCTCCAATCAGCCCTAAGCCAAAAGTCGCGTCATCCGAAATCCGTTGCCGCACAAGCGTTTCCGGGTGGCAACGAACGCCGGCCGAAACCCCGCTTTTGGCCTTGCGCCGGCGCCGGTCAACTTCCACCGCTGCCCGCAAAGCCTTGTGCCACAACGGTTCTGGCCAGGCTGGCCCACGCTTTGCCTATGCCAGGCATGCGGCGCACCGCCAGGAGCACCGCAACTGCCGACACAGCGATTGCCGACAGCAGACGTACACAAGGGGAACTTAACCATGCCAGCTGACCGCCAGCCCGCGATTCCGCACCGCTATGCCGCACAGGCCGCCTGTGCGCGCCGCGGCAGCGGCGTGCAACCGCGCGCCCTGGCCCGCACCGGCAACAGCCATCACGCCGCGCGCTGCATGCACGCCTCGGCCGAACGCCGGCTGCAGGCACGCAGCCCGCGCGGTGCACGCGCCGGCGCCGGGCGCTGGCCCTTCCATGCCTGCGCCACCTGCGCGCCGCCGGGCAGCCGCCCGAGCAGCCGCTTTTCCCGACCCTGAACCCGTAGTTGCGTTGCAAGAAGTCCAGAAGCCCGCGAGGGCGCTTTTCCACAGAAGGAGAATGTCATGCAAACCCTGACCCAAACCCTGAAGCAGTTTGTCCGCGATGAAGACGGCGTTACCGCCATCGAGTACGGCCTGATCGCTGCGCTGATCGCCGTCGTGATCATCGGCACGGTAACGACCGTCGGTACCAACCTGAGCTCGGTGTTCAGCTTCATCGGCTCCAAGCTCACGGTAGCGGCGGCCACCTGATCGAAGCAGTACGGTCCGTGCGGGTGTGGGCGGCGAAGCCTGCGCCTACACCCGCACGGATTTCGAATCCATCCAGTTCGGAGACTGCCATGCCGGGCCTGATTGCACTGTGGAGGGCTTTTCAACGCGACAAGCGCGGCGTGAGCGCAATCGAGTACGCGCTGATTGCTGCGCTGATTGCCATGGCCATCGTTATCGCTGTCGGCACCCTGGGCACAAGAGTCAAAGCGCTCTACGAAATGGTCGTGGCAGTCATGCCGGCCATGCCCTGAACCAATAGGAACGCCATGCACACCACCTCGGCGCTCTCCCCGTATATCGGCCCGATCGCCATTGCGATCGTGCTTGCCGCGGCAGCCATCGACCTGCAGCACCGGCGCATCCCGAACTGGCTGACGTTCGGCGCGTGGCTGCTTGCCCTGCCGGCACAGCTGGCAATTCATGGCCTGGGCAGCGGGCTATCTGACTGGGCGCTGGGCTGGCTCACCGGACTGGCCGTGTTCCTGCCGCTGTATGCGCTGCGCGGCATGGCCGCCGGCGACGTCAAGCTGATGGCGGCCGTGGGCGCATGGCTCGGGCCGTCCATGGCGCTGCAGATCGCGCTGACGGCATTCTTGCTGGGAGGGGCCTGGGCGCTGGCGCATGTCTGCTGGTTCCGCCACGGCAGCCAGGTGTTACGCAATATCGCCGGCATTGCCCGTGGAAAAGCCAACGGCCCCTCGGTCGGCTCCATGCCCTACGGCGTTGCCATCGCCGCCGGCACGCTGGTCATGCTCTTTGCCGGGCCATGAGACTGACCACGACACCGCGGCAGCCAGCGGCTGCCCCTGAAAACGACAACGCACCGCACAGCGAACGGGGAACAGCAATGATCGAGCATCAAGAAACAGCCCAGGCAGCGCGGCATCTCGAGCCGGTGCCGTCAAGCGCCAGGAGCGGGCACGCCGATCACGGCGCGCCGGTACCGCCCTGGCACGTGCTGCCCCGGAGCATCGCCGAAACGGGGCTCGACATCTCGCTGCTGCTCGGCCTTCTGCTCAAGGCCGCCTACCTGCACCGCAGCGTCACGCTGGCGGTGCTGACCGATACGCTGAAGCTGCCCGCCACCGTCGTCAACGAAGTGGCCGCCGTGGCAGTGCGCGAGCGCCTGCTGGAGATCGCGCACCGCGGCGCCAGCGACCTGGACGTGCGCTTCCGCCTGACCGACGCGGGCTACACCCGCGCGGCCGACGCCATGGCGCGCAGCAGCTACACCGGCGCGGCGCCGGTCACGCTGGACGCCTACCTCGACGCGGTGCAGCGCCATTCGGTCAGCCACGCGTCGGTGACCAAGGCCGACGTGACCGCGGCCTTCCATGACCTGGTGATCCCGCTGCACCTGCTCGACGCGATCGGCATGGCGCTGAACACCTGCCGCGCGCTGATGATCTACGGCCCGGCCGGCAGCGGCAAGACCTATCTGGCGCAGCGCCTGGGCGCGCTGCTGCCCGGCGCGGTTCCGGTACCGCACGCGATCACCGTGGCCGGCGAAATCATCCAGGTGTTCGATCCGCTGGTGCACAAGCCGTTCGACGACAGCGAGGGCTCCCTCGCGCACCGTTCGCTGGATCGCCGCTGGATCCTGTGCCACCGGCCGGTGGTGCTGTCCGGCGGCGAACTGACGCTGTCGATGCTGGACCTGCGCTACGACAGCACCTCCGGCTTCTACCAGGCGCCGCCGCACATGAAGGCCAACAACGGCATCTACATCATCGACGACCTGGGCCGCCAGCTGGTGGGCGTGGCCGAGCTGCTCAACCGCTGGATCGTGCCGCTGGACCGCAACGTCGACATGTTCTCGCTGCGCACCGGCGTGCGCTTCTCGGTGCCGTTCGATGTGTGGCCGGTGTTCTCCACCAACCTGGAGCCCGCCGAGCTGGGCGACGATGCCTTCCTGCGCCGGCTCGGCAGCAAGCTCTATGTGGGGCCGCTGACGATCGACGACTACCGCGAGGTGTACCACCGCACCGCTTCCGATTTCGGCCTGTCCAGCACCGAAGCCGTCTTCGACTTCCTGGTGCAGAGCCTGCACTACGCGGGCGACATGCCGCTGCTGGCCTGCATCCCGCGCGACCTGCTGCGGCTGGTCGCGTCCGGCGTGCGCTACCACGGCCATGTCGCGCATGTCACCCAAGAAGCCTTGCTGATTGCCTGGCAGAGCTACTACGGCCTGCGGCCGGCACCTGACATCCCGCCTCCCGGCCTGGCACATCGCTGGCCGGACGGGCACCGCGCCGCGGGCTGACACGGCAACCACCATACACCGATCACTGCAGGGAGAGTCATCATGAAAAACACACGCGCAATCCTGATGCTGCTGGTTGCCCTCGTCGCCGGCGTGGCGGCGGTGGTGTCGGCATCGCGCTGGCTGGTCCAGCAATCGTCCAGCTCGGTGCGGCAGGTGGCCGTTGCCGCCGCCGACCTGAACCTGGGGCAGCCGCTCAATGGCAGCCAGCTGCGCCTGGTGAGCTGGCCCTCGGGCAGCGTGCCGCCGGGCGCGTTCGAAGACCTCAAGGAGCTGGAAGGCCGCGTGGTGCGCACCAGCCTGCAGCGCGGCGAGCCCATCCTCGACGCCAAGCTTGCGCCGATCGGCACCAAGGGCGGCCTGTCCGCCGTGATCAACGACGGCAAACGGGCCATCACCGTGCGCGTCAATGACGTAGTCGGCGTGGCGGGCTTCGCGCTGCCGGGCAACCACGTCGACGTGATCGTCAATACCAACGAAGAGGCCAAGAGCACCCAGAACGGCAGCATCTCCAAGATCGTGCTGGAGAAGATCCTGGTGCTGGCAGTGGCGCAGCAGGTCAGCCGCGACGACACCCAGCCCAAGGTGGTCAACGCCGTGACGCTGGAAGTCACGCCCGAGCAGGCCGAGAAGCTGGACGTGGCGCGCAGCGTAGGCACGCTGTCGCTGGTGCTGCGCAACCAGATGGACGTGGCCGACATCAACACCGGCGGCGCCACCAAGGGCACGTTGCTGGGCAAGGTCCCGGAACCGGCGCCGGTCAAGGTCGTCACCCAGACCGCCACGCGCACCGTGGTCAAGACCCGCACGGTGGCAGCACAGCCCGCCCGCGGCAACTGCATTGGCGTGCTGGCCGGGATGCAGGGCGGTCTCGAGTGCTTCTGACCAGCCCGTGACCCTGACTGACATGACGGACAACGAATCCTGATCAGCATCACCTCTCCGGGGGGAGATTCAAAATGAAACAGAAAATGACCGAAGCCGCCGGCAGCACCCGCACCCTGGTGCTGGCCGTGATCCTCTGCACCCCGCTGGCCGTCGCCGCGCAGGTCGCCATGGAGGCGGGCAACCTGACCAAGACGACCACGCCGGCCGCCGCCAAGGCGCCCGCGGGCCCGATGCAGATGACCATCAGCATGACGCCCGGGGCGCCCGCCACCGTCGCGCAGAACTCCGCCCCGGCGCCCATCCCGGCCGCCGAGGCGCGCGGGCCGAACTGCACCGGCGCGATCCGCAACGAATCCAGCGTGGTGGTGCCGGTCGGCAAGTCGCAGCTGATCCCGCTGCCCGAGGCCGTGCGCAACCGCACGCTGGGCAACCCGAACGTGGTGCAGGCCACCATGGTGTCGCCACAGACGCTCTATGTGCTGGGCCGCAGCGTGGGCACCACCAACATGATCGTGCAGGGCCGCAGCGGCTCCTGCAGCATCATCAACGTGGTGGTCAATGCCGATGCCGGCGGGCTGCAGACCTCGCTCGGCCAGCTGCTGCCCGGCGAGCCCGGCATCCGCGTGATGACCGCCGCGGACAACTTGGTGCTGACCGGCAGCGTCACCAACGCCCAGTCCGCGCAGATGGCCATGGACATCGCCCAGGCCTACGTCAACGCCGCGCAGGCCGAAGGCAGCAAGAAGGGCGGCGTGCTCAACATGATGTCGGTCGATACGCCGCAGCAGGTGATGCTGGAAGTGAAGGTCGCCGAGGTCTCCAAGACGCTGCTGAACCAGCTCGGCTCGACGGTGAACCTGCAGGGCGGCTTCGGCTCGTGGACCGGCGGCCTGGTGACCTCGCTGCTGACCGGCGCCTCGACCGCGATCTTCGCCAGCAAGGCCAATAACCGGCCCTTCGATATCGCCCTCGACGCGCAGAAGAACGACAGCCTGGTCAAGATCCTGGCCGAGCCCAACCTGGTCACCATCAGCGGCCAGGAAGCCAGCTTCCTCGCCGGCGGCAAGATCTACATCCCGGTGGCGCAGGCCAATGTGCTGAACGGGGCCGGCACCATCACGCTGCAGGAGGAAGAGTTCGGCGTGGGGCTGAAGTTCACCCCCACCGTGCTGGCCAACGGCCGCATCCACCTGAAGGTGGCGCCGGAAGTGTCCGAGCTGTCGCCCACCGGCGCCACCGTGCGCGGCAGCAGCCTGACCGGCCAGACCGTGCTGCCGGTGATCACCACGCGGCGCGCCTCCACCACCGTGCAGATGCGCGACGGCGAGAGCTTTGCCATCGGCGGCCTGCTGCAGGACAGCGCACGCGGCTCGCTGAAGGCACTGCCGGGTGCGGGCGAAGTGCCGGTGCTGGGCACGCTGTTCCGCAGCACGCAGTACCAGCAGGACCTGACCGAGCTGGTGTTCATCATCACGCCGCGCCTGGTCAAGCCGATGCAGACCAACAACTACCCGCTGCCGACCGACAGCTTCTCCACGCCGAACCCGCTGTCGCTCTACTTCATGGGCAATATGGAAGGCCGCGGCAAGCCCCTCCCCATCCCCGCACCAGCGCCGTCGCAGCCCGCCGCGCCGGCCGCAGCGCCCGCCACGGCGCCGTCGGCACCGCGCAGCGAAACCGCGACCGGCACCTCGGTCTCGATGGGGCCGGTGCCGACGGGCCGGCCGCTGGATGAGCCTGCCGCACCTGCAGCGGCGCCGGCAGCCGCGACAGCAATGCCGCCGGTCGCCGACGTGCCGACACCAGCCCAGGCGCCCGTCCGCAGCATCGCGGCCGCCCCGCCAGCCGACGACACCGCCGCGCGCATCGCCCGCATCGAAGCCACCGCCGCGCGTCTCGCGCAGGCACGGACCGCCGGCACCGGCAGCCACACCGCCTCGGGCGGCAACTGATCCGCCGCGCCCACAGGAGAACCATCATGAGCAAGACCCTCAAGCTTTCACGCGGCGCCGCCGCCCTGGTGCTCGGCAGCCTGGCCTGCCTCACGCTCTCTGCCTGCATGACCTCGACGCCGGTGTGGGACAGCCAGCGCGGCGTGGCGCTGGCCACGGTCACGCAGCTGCAGATCATCAACCCCGACGCGCCGGCCGGCCTGCCCACCGTCACCGGCACCGACGGCAAGACCGCGGTGGCGGCGATGAAGAACTTCGACCGCTCGCTCGTCAGGAACCAGCAGAACGGCTCGCCCGCCATGACCATCGACTTCGGCGCCGGCGGCTACGGCGGCGTGGGCATGGGCGGCAACGGTTCGCGCTAGTCAGACCACAGGGGAGCGCCATCATGACCAGACCCAGGCTTCACGGCACCACGCTGGCGCGCCGCCAGGCGCGGCAGCGCGGCGCCGTTGCCATCATCATGGGGCTCATGATCGTGGTGCTGGTCGGCTTTATCGGCCTGGCGCTCGATCTGGGCAAGCTGTACGTGGCCAAGAGCGAGCTGCAGAACAGCGCCGACTCCTGCGCGCTGGCCGCGGCGCGCGACCTGACCGGCGCCACGGCGCTGGCGGTGTCGGAAGCGGCCGGCATCACCGCCGGCTCGCGCAATCAGGCCCTGTTCCAGAAGGAGCAGGTGCAGCTGGTCGCCAGCAGCAGCGTGCGCTACACCGATTCGCTGGCCAATCCCTTCCTCGACAAGGACTCGTCCACCTACGCGCTGAACACCATCAAGTACGTGCGCTGCGATGTGTCTCGCGTGGGCATCGCCCACTGGTTTGCGCAGGTGCTCAACGTCATGCCCGGCATCAATATCGGGCCCAGCACGGTGGCGGCGTTCGCGGTCGCCACCACCACTTCGGCTCAGACCACCTGCGCGATCCCGGTGTTCGTATGCCGGCCCGACACCGCCACCCCGCCGGTGCCAGGCGGCTACACCATCGGCCAGTGGCTGACCACCAAGGCCGGCACCGCGGACAAGGACAGCGTGGCCTACGGCGGCGGCAACTTCGGCTGGGCCGACCTGAACGGCGGCAGCAGCGCCAAGGACCTGGCCAATCAGCTCAAGGGCGCGGGGCAGTGCAACCTGCCCGCGCTGGGCGCGCAGATCGGCACCACCGGGGAGAAGGCCTCGCTGTCCGACGAATGGAACAGCCGCTTCGGCATCATCAAGTCTGGCAAGACGCTGGGCGTGACTGACTTCACCGGCTTTACCTATACCGACGCCACCTGGATCGCCAAGAGCAACGCCTACGACGGCAGCTCGACCGACAGCCTGGGCAACGCGCAGCCCAACTTCCTGGCCGCGCGCAAGGCCTACAACGCCTACCAGGGCGACGCCACCACGAAGCTCGACACGCAGGGCAGTGCCGCCGCCAAGTCCGTCTACGAGGCCGGCGCCGACCGCCGCCTGGTGCTGGCGCCGATCGTGGACTGCACCACACTCGCCACGCCGGGCACCCACAAGATCCCGGTCACCGGCTGGGCCTGCCTGCTGATGGTCGAGCCCATGCAGAAAGGCGGGAACAACAGCACGGTGCGGCTGGAGTACCGCGGCGATTCCAGCATGGCGGGCAGCCCCTGCGCCACGCAAGGGCTGCCGGGCGCAGGCACCGGCGTCGGGCCGCTGGTGCCGGTGCTGGTGCAATAGGAGACGACGATGAAACGGCTCTTGACATCACACAAGCGCCAGCGCGGCGTGGCCGCCGTGGAATTCGGCATCCTGCTCGCGCCGATGGTGCTGATGGCCTGTGGCGTGGCCGAGTTCGGGCGCGCGATCTACCAATACGACACGCTGACCAAGGCCACGCGCACCGCAACGCGGTACCTGTCGCAATTTTCGCCGGAGGACGTCACCTATCCGGCCGCGGAGGCCAAGTGCCTGGCGGTGTATGGCAACAGCGCCTGCTCCGGCACCCCGCTGGCGCCGGGGCTGACCACCTCCATGGTCGTGATCTGCGATCGCGTGGATGCCAGCGGTTGCCCCGGCCAGTCGTTCAACAACGTCAGTACCTACGACAACCCGGACGGCACCGGCACCCCGGCGGGCACGGTGAACCTGGTCGCCGTCAGGATCACCGGCTTCGCGTATTCGCCAATGCAGTCCTATATCAATGTGGCCGGGCTGACCTTCAGCGATATCTCCACCGTCATGAGGCAAGTGCTATGAGACCGCTCGCCCTTCCTCGCGCCAGGACGCGCCAGCGTGGCGCCGCGATCGTGGAATTCGGCCTGATCGCGGCCGTGTTCTTCACGCTGCTGATCGGCATCGCCGAGTTCTCGCGCGTGCTGTTCTACTGGAACACCGCCGCCGAAGTGACGCGCCTGGGTGCGCGCATGGCGGTGGTATGCGACGCCGGCGACGCCGTCATCAAGAACCGCATGCGCGACCTGCTGCCGCTGCTGCAGAACTCGAACATCAGCGTGGCCTACGAGCCCGCCGGCTGCGATGCGGACGCCGCCACCGCGCGCTCCACCTGCCAGAGCGTCACCGTCAGCGTCGCCAACGTCACGGTGGCCACGGTGATGCCGCTGGTGCCGCTGAGCCTGGGCATGCCGCCGTTCACGACCACCATGACGCGCGAAAGCCTGCGCACGTCGACCGGCGGCACGGTATGCAGCTGACGACCCGGGCTGACCCCATGCGCCCCGACCCCATCCGCCCCCTGACATCGCACCCGAGCATCGACCAGAGCATTGCGAGGACATCATGCTGAAGATCCTGATCGCATCCGAAGACGCCGAACGGCTGGCCGAGATCAACCGGCTCAGCGCCACGGTCGG
The DNA here is from genome assembly GCA_000471925.1 of Ralstonia pickettii DTP0602. Lineage (NCBI taxonomy): Bacteria > Pseudomonadati > Pseudomonadota > Betaproteobacteria > Burkholderiales > Burkholderiaceae > Ralstonia > Ralstonia pickettii. The sequence continues at coordinate 756,935 of CP006667.1, read as the reverse complement.
CAACTTCCAGGCCATGTCGCTGCAGGAAGGCCTGGCGCGCTTCCCGTATCACGCCAGCCGCCTGCGCATGGCCGACCTGCTGATCCTGGAGCTGCCGGCCATCGGCCCGGGACAGATGCTGGCCATCGAGACCCTGCGCCAGCAGCACCCTGACCTGCCCTGCATCCTGGTCACGCCGGCGCCCGGCTCCGAGGTGCTGATCAAGGCCATGCGCGCCGGCATCCGCGACGTGCTGTCGTGGCCGCTGGACAAGGGCCAGCTGGCCGAAGCGCTCAAGCGCGTGGAGGCCACGCATGTGCCGCGCGCACGCGAAGCCGCGCAGGTGATCTCGGTGATCTCATGCAAGGGCGGTGCCGGCACCAGCTTCGTCGCCGCCAACCTGGGCGATGCGCTGGCGCGCCACTTGGCCAAGCGCGTGCTGGTGGTGGACCTGAACCGGCATTTCGGCGACCTCACCCACTTGGTCAGCGACAAGGCACCGCCGTCCACGCTGCCCGACATCTGCAGCCAGATCGACCGGCTGGACGCGGGCTTCCTCGATGCCTGCCTGGTGCACGTGGACAACGGCTTCGATGTTCTCGCCGGCGCCACCGACCCGGTCAAGGCCAGCCAGATCCAGAAGGACAAGCTGGAGTGGATCCTGTCGGTGATGCAGCCGAACTACGACTTCGTGATCTTCGATATCGGCCAGAGCATCGATCCGCTGTCGATCGGCATGCTGGACCACAGCGACCGCATCTGCGTGGTGGCCGAGCCGACCATTGCCTATGGGCGCCCCGGCCGCCGGCTGATCGATATCCTGCGCGCGCTGCACTACCCCGCCGACAAGGTCCGCCTGGTGCTGAACCGCGCCGGCCGCAAGAACGAGGTGCCGCGCGCGACCATGGAAGACATCTTCGACATGAAGATCGCCTTCGCGCTGCCGGACGATCCGGCGGTGGTGGAGGAATCCGTCAGCCACGGCGAGCCCGTGGCCAAGCTGAGCCGTCGCAGCGCCATTGCGCGCGCGCTGCAGGCCATGGCCACGCAACTGGCGGCCCCGCCTGAAGCCGAGCGGCGCCTGCGGCCGGAGGCGGTGTCGCCGCTGCGCCGGCTGATGCTGCGCGCCAGGAGCACCTGAGCGCCGGCTGCATCCATCTGACAGAACAGAAAACAAGGGGAACCCATCATGTCCATCCGCGAACAACTGGCCAGCACCGCAGCGGCCTTCAACGCCAACGGCCACGCCGCGATCCAGTTCGGCGGGCAGGCCACCGCCTCCACCTCGCCTGGCTACCACGCGCTCAAGCGCGACGTGCACGAGACCGTGCTCGATCGCGTCGAGCTGGAGCGTCTGGCGCGCTTTCCGCAGGAGCAGGTCAGGCAGGAGATCGGCACGCTGGTCAACCTGATCGTCGACGAGCAGAAGGTGCTGCTCAACGACAATGAGCGCCGGCAACTTACCGTCGAAATCTACGACGAGATGTTCGGCTTCGGCCCGCTGGAGCCACTGCTCAAGGATCCCACGGTGTCCGACATCCTGGTCAACACCGCGCGCCAGACCTACGTGGAGCGGCGTGGCAAGCTGGAGCTGACCGACGTGGTGTTCTACGACGACGCGCACCTGATGAAGGTGATCGAGAAGATCGTCTCGCGCATGGGCCGCCGCATCGACGAAACCAGCCCGATGGTGGACGCGCGCCTGCCCGACGGCTCGCGCGTCAATGCCATCATCCCGCCCTCGGCCATCGACGGCCCGCTGCTGTCGATCCGGCGCTTCGCGGTCAATCCGCTGCAGGTGTCCGACCTGGTCAACCTGCGCAGCCTGACGCCGCCGATGGCGCAGCTGCTGCAGTCGCTGTCGACAGCCAAGGTCAACGTGCTGGTGTCGGGCGGCACCGGCAGCGGCAAGACCACGCTGCTGAACATCCTGTCGGGCTTTATCCCCGAGGACGAGCGCGTCATCACCATCGAGGACGCGGCCGAGCTGCAGATGCGCCAGCCCCACGTGCTGCGCCTGGAGACGCGCCCACCCAATATCGAGGGCAAGGGCGAGATCAACCAGCGCGCGCTGGTGCGCAACGCGCTGCGCATGCGCCCGGACCGCATCATCCTCGGCGAAGTGCGCGGCGGCGAGGCGCTGGACATGCTCAACGCGATGAACACCGGCCATGAAGGCTCGCTCACCACCATCCACGCCAACACCCCGCGCGACGCGCTGACGCGGCTGGAGAACATGGTCAGCATGGCCGGCCTGACCATGCCTGCAAAAGCCATGCGCCAGCAGATCGCCTCGGCCATCACCGTGATAGTGCAGGCGGCGCGCATGACCGACGGGCGGCGCAAGATCATCAGCATCTCGGAGATCACCGGCATGGAGGGCGACATCATCAACATGCAGGAGATCTTCACCTTCCAGCGCACCGGCGTGGACAAGGACGGCACCGTGCGCGGCCACTTCCGCGCCACCGGGGTGTATCCCAAGTTTGCCGAGCGGCTGCGGGTATTCGGCGTGGGCTTGCCGGACGAAACCTATGACCCGGCCAAGCGCTATGAAGTCTGAGCACGGCGCGCGCCAGCCAACCATCAACACACCGGGGAGACGCACATGAGCATGATCTTCTATGCCTTCGGCATCCTGCTGTTCGTGGCCGTGGTGCTCTGTGTCGAGGGCATCTACCTGTGGTGGAACAGCTCCCACGGTTCGGCCGCCAAACGAATCGACGCGCGGCTGCGGGCACTGTCCGCGGGCGGGCAAGTCAGCGCCGAACGCCTGTCGATCCTGAAGAGGCGCATGCTCAGCGACTCGCCGCGCATGCAGCGATGGCTGATGAACGTGCCGCGCGTCGGCATGCTCGACCGCTGGCTGGAACAGTCCGGCAGCACCTGGTCGGTGGCGCAGCTGCTGGGCTACTGCGGCCTGGTGGTGCTGTGCACCGTGGCACTGATACCGCTGCTGCCGGTGCCCTTGCCATTCATCCTGGCCGGCGCCGCGCTGGCGGGCCTGCTGCCGGTGCTGCACGTGATACGGCAGCGCCAAAAGCGCCTCAAGCAGATGGAAGCGCAGCTGCCGGATGCGGTCGACATGATCAGCCGCGCACTGCGCGCCGGCCACGCGTTCAGCGGCGCGCTGGGCATGGTCGGGCAGGAGATGAAGGCGCCGATCGGGCCGGAGTTCCGCACCACCTTCGAAGAGATCAACTACGGCGTGGCGCTGGACGAGGCCATGACCAACCTCGCCATCCGCGTGCCGATCAACGACCTGCGTTACTTCGTCATCGCGGTGCTGATCCAGCGCGAAAGCGGCGGCAACCTGGCCGAGATCCTCGACACCATCGGCAACCTGGTGCGCGAGCGCCTGAAGCTGTTCGACAAGATCCGCGTGCTGTCGGCCGAGGGCCGGCTGTCGGCGTGGATCCTGGGGCTGCTGCCGTTCGGCACCGCCGCACTGATCCTGGTGGTCAACCCGGGCTTCATGCGGGTGCTGTGGGAAGACCCGATGGGGCTGCGCATGGTCGGCGGCGCGCTGTTCTCGATGGTCATGGGCGTGCTGTGGATGCGCAAGATCATCCGTATCCGGGTATGACGCGTCACCGCGCAGCGTCACCAGCAGCAGCGCTATAACAAGCAGGGACAGCCATCCTGACGGGAGTCCATCATGCAAGGCATTATCCAGGGGTTTCAGGCAGACCAAGTGATCGTGCTCGGGCTGATCTTCGTGGCCGCGTTCGGCACGGTGTTCGGCGTGCTGCACGTGTTTTCGCCCGACCGCATGCGGGGGCGCATGGAGCAGCTCGCGGGCCAGGCGGGGAGCGTCGCGCCGGACGCGGGCAGGGTCCAGGCCTGGGTCGACAAGCTGGTGCAGTGGTCCAAGCCGGTGTCGCGGCTGTCACTGCCCAAGGAAGGCTGGGAGAACTCGCAGCTGCGCGTGCGCTTCATGAACGCCGGCTGGCGCAGCGCCGGCGCCGCCCCGCTGTACTTTGCCGCCAAGACGGTGCTGGCGGTGGCGCTGCCGATGATCGGGCTGGTGGCGCTCAGCGGCCAGCCGGCCTTGCAGGAGCGCAACATCATGTTCGCGCTGCTGGCGGTGCTGGGCGCCATCGGCTACTACCTGCCGAACGTGGTGCTGGCGCGCAAGGTGTCGCAACGCCAGCGCACCGTGTTCGAAGAGTTCCCCGACGTGATCGACCTGCTGACCGTGTGCGTGGAAGCCGGCCTCGGGCTCGATGCGGCGCTGATGCGCGTGGCCGACGAGCTGGCGCTGCGCTGCCCGGTGCTGGCCGATGAACTCCAGCTGATGCTGCTGGAGCTGCGCTCCGGCTTCTCCAAGGAAAAGGCGCTGTCGAACCTGTCGCTGCGCACCGGGGTGGAGGACGTGGACAAGTTCGCCTCGATGCTGATCCAGGCCGACCGCTTCGGCACCAGCCTGGGCGAGTCGCTGCGGGTGCTGTCGGACATGCTGCGCACCAAGCGCCGCATGCGGGCCGAGGAGCAGGCGGCCAAGATCGCGCTCAAGCTGCTGTTCCCGCTGATCTTCACCATCTTTCCCTCGCTGCTGCTGGTGCTGCTGGGACCGGCGTTTATCCAGATCTATCGCGTACTGTTGCCGACGATGTCGGGACAGGGTGGATAGCACTCACGGGTAACCAATTGCGGTTCCCCCGGCTGTCTCCCGGCGCAATGCCGGCCAGACAGTCCCTTGCCCGGACCTGGTTCCGGGCTTTTTTGTTTACGGGCCAGACCGGCACGGGACTTGACCGGAGCGGCAGGCTTCTAAAGAATGCAAGCAATTCCCCGCTGACCTCGCCCCGGAGTCCCCATGAAGCTACGCATCCTGAGCGACCTGCATATCGAGCACAACATGCCGCAGTCGGTACCGGACTGCGACGCGGACGTCGTGGTGCTGGCCGGCGACATCGCCAACGGCCGCGACGGCATCGACTGGGCGGCACGCACCTTCAGCCAGCCGGTAGTCTATGTCCCTGGCAACCACGAGTACTACGAGGGCAATTTCGACACCGTCGACCGTTTGATGGCGGAAGCCGCCGCCGACCACCCGGGCATGCAAGTGCTCAACGGCGCGGTGGCCGAATTCAGCGGCGCGGGCGGGGGCGTGCGCATCCTCGGCACCACCTGGTGGACCGACTACACGCTGTTCGGCAACGACCGGCGCGAGGATGCGATGCAGGCCTGCGCCGCAGTGATGCTGGACCACCGCCTGATCGAGCTGGCCGGCGACGACGGCCGCGCGCGGCACTTCACGCCCGAGGACGCGCTGGCGCGCCACCAGGCCGCATCGGCCTGGCTCGCCTCCCGGCTGGCGCAGCCCTTCGACGGCAAGACGGTGGTGGTCACCCACCACGGCCCCGACCTCGGCAGCCTGGACCCGCGCTATTCGCACGATCTGGTCTCCGGCGGCTTCCTGTCGCGCCGGCCCGACCTGGTGGCACAGGCCGACCTGTGGATCCACGGCCATACGCACACCAGCTTCGACTACTGCATCGACGATTCGCGCGTGGTGTGCAATCCGCGCGGCTATGTCAGTCGGCGTACCGGCGAGCCGGAGAACCCGCGCTTCGACTGGTGCTGCGTGGTCGACGTCTGACGCCGCAGCGCGCGCCTTCAGCGGGCGCCGTTCAAAATAAAAACCCCCGCGGGCTCGCACCCGCGGGGGTTCTTTTCTGACAGCCTGCCGGCAATCAACCGGCAGTCGGTCGGCACAAATTACATCATGCCTTCCATGCCGCCCATGCCGCCCATGCCGCCCGGCATTGCCGGAGCCGACTCGTCCTTCGGCGATTCGGCCACGGCGCAGTCGGTGGTCAGCATCAGCGAAGCCACCGAAGCGGCGTTCTGCAGTGCGGTGCGGGTGACCTTGGTCGGGTCCAGCACACCCATCTCGACCAAGTCGCCGTACTCGCCCGAAGCCGCGTTGTAGCCGTAGTTGCCCTTGCCTTCGATGACCTTGGCAACGACGACCGACGCTTCTTCACCGGCGTTCAGCACGATCTGGCGCAGCGGCTCTTCCATGGCGCGCAGCACGATCTTGATACCGGCGTTCTGGTCGGCGTTTTCGCCGGTCAGTGCCGAGATCGCAGCGCGGGCACGCAGCAGGGCCACACCACCGCCGGGGACGATGCCTTCTTCCACCGCAGCGCGAGTGGCGTGCAGGGCGTCTTCCACGCGGGCCTTCTTTTCCTTCATTTCGACTTCGGTGGCAGCGCCAACCTTGATCACGGCAACACCGCCGGCCAGCTTGGCCACGCGCTCTTGCAGCTTTTCACGGTCGTAGTCCGAGGTCGCTTCTTCGATCTGGGCGCGGATTTGCTTCACGCGGCCTTCGATCGCACCTGCGTCGCCGGCGCCATCGATGATGATGGTGTTTTCCTTGCCGATCTCGATACGCTTGGCCTGGCCCAGGTCGTTCAGGCCAGCCTTTTCCAGCGTCAGGCCGATTTCTTCAGCGATGACGGTGCCGCCGGTCAGGATGGCGATGTCTTCCAGCATGGCCTTGCGGCGGTCGCCGAAGCCCGGGGCCTTGACGGCGGCGGTCTTCAGGATGCCACGGATGTTGTTGACCACCAGGGTCGCCAGGGCTTCACCCTCGACGTCTTCAGCGATGATCAGCAGCGGGCGGCCAGCCTTGGCCACTTGCTCCAGCACCGGCAGCAGGTCGCGGATGTTCGAGACCTTCTTGTCGAACAGCAGCACGAACGGGCTGTCCAGCTGGACCACCTGCTTTTCCGGGTTGTTGATGAAGTACGGCGACAGGTAGCCGCGGTCGAACTGCATGCCTTCCACGACTTCCAGCTCGTCGGCCAGCGACTTGCCGTCTTCGACGGTGATCACGCCTTCCTTGCCGACCTTGTCCATGGCTTCGGCGATGCGCTCACCGATCGAGGTGTCGCTGTTGGCCGAGATCGCGCCAACCTGGGCGATTTCCTTACTGGTGGTCGTGGGCTTGCTGACCTTCTTCAGCTCTTCCACGGCAGCGGTAACAGCCTTGTCGATGCCGCGCTTCAGGTCCATCGGGTTCATGCCGGCGGCAACGTACTTCATGCCTTCGCGCACGATCGACTGGGCCAGCACGGTTGCGGTGGTGGTACCGTCACCGGCGTTATCGCTGGTCTTGGAAGCCACTTCCTTGACCATCTGGGCGCCCATGTTCTGCAGCTTGTCCTTCAGCTCGATTTCCTTGGCCACGGACACGCCGTCCTTGGTCACGGTCGGGCCGCCGAAGCTGCGCTCCAGCACCACATTGCGGCCCTTCGGGCCCAGGGTCACCTTGACTGCGTTGGCGAGGATGTTCACGCCTTCGACCATCTTGGCACGTGCGGCGTCGCCGAACACTACGTCTTTAGCTGCCATTCTTGAATCTCCTGAAATCTGTACGGGTGGCGGTCAGTCGGTGAATTACTTGTTCACCACGGCCATGATGTCTTCTTCGCGCATGACCAGCAGTTCCTGGCCTTCCACCTTCACGGCCTGGCCGGCGTACTTGCCGAACAGCACGCGGTCGCCGACCTTGACGTCGAGGGCGATGTTGTTGCCCTTGTCATCCTTCTTGCCAGGACCGATTGCCAGTACTTCGCCTTGATCGGGCTTCTCGGCAGCGTTGTCGGGAATCACGATACCGGACGCGGTCTTGGTTTCGTTGTCCAGACGCTTCACGATCACGCGGTCGTGCAAAGGACGCAGATTCATACGGACTCCTAGATGCAAAAGTGAGTTTCTATTCACAAATCGGCCGGCTACCGAGGCGACGGCCGTCTGAAATGTTCAGGTGCCGCAAGGGGCTGTTCATGCTGTTAGCACTCACCCCCGGCGAGTGCTAATTATAGGGACGGGGTAGGGGCATTTCAAGACAGGGACTTGATGCGGGTTTTCCCGAAGCGGGTGCATTCTGCTGGGAACAACGCCCGGCCAGTCGCTTCCGTATGGCGAATAAGCCACTCCACTGCGGCCAAATCCCACAGATCTGGTGAGCTAACCTGCAGGCCAAAGCCGCCATGACGATCCGCAGGCGTCGGCAGGGCTACCCAGATGCCGGGGCGGCGTCACTTCGTCGTGCAACCGAAGCGGATAGTGATTGTTATTGGTACACCATGGTGAACGTCATCAGCGTGTTGGCGGTTCCGCTGGTCACCTTGCTGCCGGTCTGGTAGTAGCGAGCCCGGAGGGGGATCGTATAGTTGCCGCCGGTGCTGCCATCAAAGCCAGCCAGGCCCACCGTGCTACCCAGCGCAAAGGGCTTGTCCGAACCATCCAGCAACTGGACGCCGACTCCCGTCGCCGTCGATGCACCATCGAGTGCCACGACCGAGCCGTTACCGCCAAGCACGTTTGTCAGGGCATCAATCTGGTATCGGATGTTATTGATCCCGGGCGGGCAATTATTCAGGGCGATATTGAATCCTTTCGAGGCAGAATAGGCTCCCACGCCAGTGAATTCCGAAGTGCGATGCACGCCAAGATCGACCAGGACATCCGGGGTCTGACAGGAAGCGGCGCTAAACGAAATACTTCCCGCCGCGATGGCAATATAGATAACCAGGGAATTGTCAAATCGTACCTGACTGTCGGGAGGCTGGCAGCGGATATCGTGCCATAGGAAATCGAACCGGTCTTCACAAAAACATAATTCAGGTTCTGGCCGCCCCAATAAAAACGCACCGACCCTGTGCCCGTGGATGTGATGGGAAACGGTGTCTGTTGGTTGGTGATTTTCACCCCGATACCGGGGACGTTGGTGGGGAAGATCTTGTCCGCACCCGCCGGGTATGGCGTGACCGGAAGCGTCCAGCTACGGGTGAACGACCCGGAACAGGACGCATAGAACTGGCTGGTATTCGCTGGGGCCCCCTTTAATGTCGCCAGCACTGCACCAACGGGCGCATCACGGGGTACAACAATGGCCCCGTTCAAGGGAACCGTGATGTTCAGCAATCCAAAGCCGTCCGCATAAGTGCAGGATGCCCAGGCCGACGGGAGAGCTGACATGAAAATACCCGTTCCCATGAATGCTGCCGCCAGCCAACTCACCGGTCTTGCTTGCCACGCTTGCGGGCAAGATCGCGAAAAAAAATGCACAAATGCGATCATCATGAATTCAGTCGAGATTTTTCTGCGTATACCTGCCCGGGGCGGCGGCCGTGACCTGCATCGCCGCGCACGGATTTAATAAGGAAGACACACTGGACGATGGAATGTCTCGGCGTGATTCCGAAAGTGGAAAGCCTGGCGGCAGTAATCGATGCAATGCGACTGAACGGGATGCAACGCTGGTTTCGGCCGCGCCGATGGCGAACAGTGGAGTATAGATATCGCCACTGCCACCGCAACCAGCGAACGCTTAAATATGGTGTGAGATTCTTATAAATTGCTCACACCGAATGGCTAGACATAATGGAGCCCATAGGCGGAAAGGCGGTTTCTTTGTAGGAATTCTCCCTACGTCGCATCGGCACGACACGGACAGCACAACACCGCAGCACTGCCTAGACTGAGGGCAACCGTGACATTCCGGCTCCACCAGGAATGTGCGGCAGAAGTCGTGCCGGACAACCGCTGTCGGCGCCTACGACAACAACTCTGGAGGTTCTCCATGAATCGAAAACAGCCCGCTCGCCTTCCCAAGATCGTCGGCGCGATTGCCGCTGGACTGGCAGGCCTCATTTGCGCCACGGCGATTGCCCAGACGCCGGCCAGCCCTGCCACGCCGGCAACCCCGGCCGCCCAGGGCATGCCGGCCACCCCGGCAACCCCGGCCGTCCCTGCCGCCGCGGCAGGCTCCCAAGGCGCATCGCCCGGCGTGACCCAGATCGAACCGCCAAAGGATCCACTGGTCGAGCGCCGTGAGGCACGCCAGAAAGCCTCGGCCGAGTACAAGGCCAAGAAGAAGGCGGCCAAGGGCGAGTACAAGCAGGACGTCGGCGCGGCCAAGCAGGAGCGCAAGACCGAAAACAAGGCTGCGGACGCTACCGCCAAGCAGGAAATGGCTGCGCCAAAGCAATAGCGCCAGCCGCCGCGGAACTAATGGCCGGCATCAGCCGGCCACTTTTCATTATCGCCCTTCGCCTTTCGTTCCCTCCCCCTCCATTGCCCCCTCGGGAGCTTCCGGATGCTGGCGGCTTGTAACAGGCAGGATCGCGCCTAGACTCGATAAGAGGGAGTCGCGCGTCTTTCCGCCCGACTTGCCATCTCCGCCATGCCCGTCGTTCGCCCGCAGCACTGGTTAGCAGGCCTGCTCCTGTCCGGCCTGATGGGCGCGTTCAGCCTGTGCAGCACGTATGCCGTAGCGCAGCAGAAACCGGCACCGGCGTCCGCACCCGCGGCGGCCCCCGCTGCGAAAGCCGCGGCCGGCACGGCAGCTCCCGCGGCCCCGCGCGGCCTCAGTCTGGCCAACAAGCCGCGCACGGGCGATTTCGACACGATGCTCAACAGCCGCGTCATCCGCGTGCTGGTGCCATACAGCCGCACGCTCTACTTCAGCGACAAAGGCCATGAGCGCGGACTGACGGCAGAGCTGGTGCGTGCCTTCGAGCGCTACCTGAACAAGACCTACGCCGACCGCCTTGGCAAGCGCCCCCTCACCGTCATCATCATCCCCACCACACGCGACCGCCTGCTGCCCGACCTGGCGGCGGGCCTGGGCGATATCGCCGCCGGCAACCTGACCGAGACCGAAGCGCGGCTGAAGCTGGTCGACTTTGCCGCGCCGCGTGACCGCAAGCCGGTGCGCGAGCTGATCGTGACCGGCCCGAAGTCACCGGCGCTGAAGAGCCTGGACGACCTGGCGGGCAAGACCGTCCACGTGCGCCGCGCGAGCAGCTATTACGAAAGCCTGACCGCACTGAACAATCGCCTGCGCGAGTCCGGCAAGGCTCCAATGCAGCTGGTGATGCTGCCCGATGCCCTCGAAGACGAAGACGTGCTCGAGATGGTCAATGCGGGACTGCTGGCGATCGTCGTGGTCGATGACTGGAAGGCGGCAATGTGGGCGCAGATCCTGCCTGACATCAAGGTGCACCAGGACCTCGCCGTGCGCGAAGGCGGCTATGTCGGCTGGGCCTTCCGCAAGAACAGTCCACAGTTGCGGCAGGCGATCGACGATTTCTATGTCAACCACGTCAAGAAGCAGGGCGTGGCGGAATACCTGCTCAAGCAATCCATGCGCCGGATCAAGCAGATCAAGAACAACACCGACGACGCCGAATACAAGCGCTTCCAGCAGACCGTTGCCTTCTTCGAGAAGTACGGCAAGGACTATGGCTTCGACCCGCTGATGCTGGCGGCACAGGGCTTCCAGGAATCACAGCTCAACCAGCAGGCGCGCAGCCGTGTGGGCGCCGTCGGCATCATGCAGATCATGCCCGCCACCGGCAAGGAATTGAACGTGGGCAACATCCAGATGGTCGAGTCCAACATCCACGCCGGCGCCAAGTATATGGACCGGCTGATGACAAAGTACTTCCCCGACGCGCACTTCTCGGAATCCAACCGCCCCCTGTTCGCCTTCGCCAGCTACAACGCCGGGCCGGGCAATATTGCCAAGATGCGCAAGGAGGCAGCGGCGCGCGGGCTGGATCCCGACAAGTGGTTCAACAATGTCGAGATCGTGGTGGCGGAGAAGATCGGCATCGAAACCACCACCTATGTGCGCAACATCTTCAAGTACTACGCGGCATACCGGCTCATGCAGGAAAGGCAGGCCGCGCGTGAGCGGGCACTGAAGCAGGTCCAGCAGTAGGCAACCGAGCTGGCGCCCGCGCTGGCGTGAAGGATGTGGAGCCTGGCCGCAGCAACATGCGTCCGGTCAGGTCGCGAGGATCAGTCAGCCAGGCCGCTGCCGTCGATATAGCCCAGCGCGTCGCGTACCGCGCGCCGGGCCTTGAGCACGTAGCAGACCTGGCGCTCGCGGATGGACAGTGCCACCACTTCAGCCTGCATCAGTTCCTGGAACACGTGCGCGGCGCGCGGCAGGCTCAGCCCGGCCAGTCGCGCCAGCTCGGCGGCGGGCAGCCCGTCCTCGCCGGCTTCCAGCAGCGCGCGGCAGATCGTGGCCCGCGCGGGCTGGGTCATCAGGGCAAGCGTCAGCGCGCTCTCTTGGGTCTCCATGGCCACACCTCGATCCTCTGGCATTGTGCTTTGCCGCGCATGACGGGCGGCTGCCGGCCCTCTCCAGGCGCCGTTTTCCTACGTTCTACGCGGCTCGCGGGGCAAAGGCAATAGAGCAGCCTATGGGCTGCGCGATTACAACACGCTGCCGCAGGCCCGCAGGCCGGCCAGGGCGGTCGGCAGGCGGCGCCTGTGTGATCCGCCGGTGTGATCTCGCCTATGTGACCTCGATAATGCCGTTCATCGTCTCATGCCCCGATCCGCAAAAGATGTCGCACAGGAAGCCGTAGTTGCCGCGGCCGCGCGCCGTTGCCGGTAAACGCACGGTCACGCCCGGCGCCACGTCGGCACGCACGCCGAAATCCGGCACGCTGAAGCCCATGATCACGTCCTGTGCCGTGAGTTCGAATACGACCGGCTCGCCGGCACGCAGCGGGATGTGATCCGGGGTAAAGACGAACTTGCGCGCATGGATGCGGATAACGCGCGGCGCAGCCGCATCGCCCCGGCCGGCACCGGCCAGCATGGCCGCGCCGAGGCCAAGCATCCAGCCCAGCGCCGTGCGCCGGCCGAGCAGCGATGAATTCATGGCGGGCTCCGGCTCAGGTCGCGATCGGTTGCTCGGCCAGCGCGAACGCGCCCGGCGCCGGTTTCGCTTCGACCTCGCGCCAGCCCAGTCCGCGATAGGGCTGCGCGGCGTCCCATGGCACCGGCAGGCGCTGCGGCTGCGAGCCCGGCGGCGGCAGCGGGAACATCAGCGAGCGCGCGGCGTGGTGCGCAATGTGGCGCGTCATGTGGTGATGCTCCTGATGGATATGGCCGTAGAACACGGTCACGTTCGGATAGGGCATCAGCGTGTCGATCACCTGCGCACCGTCGCGCGTGGCCCAGTCCCATTGCGGATACAGGTCGAACAGCGGGCGGTGCGTGAACACCACGATGCGCGCGCCCTTTGGTTGCCGCGCCAGGTCCGCCGCCAGCCACGCGCGTTGCGCATCCCCGACCCGCCCCGCCGGATCGGACACGTTGTCGAGTACGACAAAATGCACGCCTTTGTGATCGAAGGTGTAGTGCGTCGGCCCGAACAGCTCCTGGTAGGCCGCACCCGCATCGAGGCTGGCGTCGTGCTCGCCCGGCATCAGGTGGATCGTGCTGACGCCCAGGCCGGCAATGACCGACTGGAACTCGCGCAGGCGGCGCCTGCGCTCCTGCGGGTCGTCAGTAGTGTGCGTGAGATCGCCGGTAAACATGATGAAGTCCGGCGGCTGGCGCAGCGCATTGACGGCGGCGATGGCCTTGGGCAGCGTGCCCCGCGCATCGGGGTTGGCCGGCCCCTGGAAGCCCCAGTGCGCATCCGAAAGCTGGACAAAGTAGAAATCCTCATCGCGCCCAAAGGCCCAGCCCGGCAGGCCCGATGCAAAGACCGCGCCGCCGGCGGCGCCTGCCAGCCTCAGGAAATCGCGTCGCTTCAGTGTGTCCATGGTGCCTCCGTCGCATGGTTGCAGGGATGTGCCTGTCATACCGGCTTGCGGGAGGCTTTATTCCCGGTAATGCCGATCCGGCAAAAATCCGTCCGCACCGGGAATAAACTGAGTGGAACCCCGGTATACCCGGGACGTGCGCCACCGGCGCCGGCGCGCAAACCGACCGAGGCACGCATGCAGCACGCATCCGACGATCGCCGCCGCTTCGATGAACTGGTGCTCCCGCAACTGGACGCCGCCTACAACCTCGCGCGCTGGTTGTCGGGCAGCGCCAGCGAGGCCGACGACGTGGTTCAGGAAGCCTTCCTGCGCGCTTACCGGCTCTTTGGCAGTTTCCACGGCGACCAGCCGCGCCCGTGGCTGCTGGCCATCGTGCGCAATACGTGGTTCACCGCCTGCCAGAAGCGCAAGTCCGCCGGCGAGGTGTGCAGCTATGACGACCTGCACGAGAACCAGCCCTTGCCGGCCTGGCACGATGGCCAGGACAGCCCCGAGCAGTGGCTGCTGCGGCAGGAAGACGTGCGTCTGGTGCACCGTGCGCTGGAGCAGCTTCCGGTGGCCTACCGCGAAGTGCTGGTGCTGCGCGAACTGGAGGAACTGCCCTACCGCGACATTGCTCGCGTCGCGGATATCGCCATCGGCACGGTCATGTCGCGGCTGGCGCGCGGGCGGCGGATGCTGGCGGCGGCTGTGACGGCGCTGCAGCAGCAGGGCACGGCGCAAGCGCCGGCACACGCACGCCCGCCATCCGCTGGGCTGGCGCCGGCACCGCACCCCGCCAGGGAGACAGGTCATGGACTGCAATGAGGTTTGCGAACTGCTGCCCGCCTGCGCCGACGACGAACTCGGCGCGGCGGAAAGCCTGCGCCTGGAGCAGCACCTGGCGCAATGTGCCGCGTGCTCGGCCGAACTGGGACGCCTGCGCGCGCTGCGCACTGCCGTACGGGAAGGCGCGACTTATCATCGCGCAAATCCCGCCCTGCGCGCCCGGATCGCTGCCGCGCTGCCTGCGGCCGGCCTTCCGGCAGGTGGTGAGGCATCACGCCGACGCTGGCTTGAGTGGTTTGCCTGGCGCCCGGCCGTTAACGCCGGGCTGGCGGCACTGACCGTGGCATCGATGGCGTTCGGGCTGACTTTGTTCATGTTGCGGGATTCCCCGCAAGACGCCCTGGCCCGGGAGGTGGTCAGCAGCCACGTGCGCGCGCTGATCGCCGACCACGCCGTCGACGTGGCATCGACGGATCGCCACACGGTCAAGCCGTGGTTCAACGGGCGGCTCGACTACGCGCCGCCGGTCCATGACATGGCGGCCGAGGGCTTTCCGCTCGTCGGCGGACGGCTCGACTACATCCATGGGCAGCGGGTGGCGGTGCTGGTCTATCGACGCAACCAGCATCCGATCGATGTGTTCGTGCTGCGCGGCGCGGGCACGCGCGAGGCAGCGCTGGACCTTGACGGCACCCTGACCCGACAGGGCTACCAGATCGCGCACTGGCAGGCAGGCGGCATGGACTACTGGGCCGTGACCGATGCCTCGGGGGCCGACCTGCAACGCTTCAGCAAGGCATGGCGAATGGCCGGCGGCAGCACGCAATGACGTGCGCACCGCCGCCGGTCATACTGCCCGCTCCGCCTACGCCATCACGAACGGCAATTGCCGCTGGCGCTTGCCCGTCAGCGTGAACAGCGCGTTGGCCACCGCCGGCGCGAGCGGCGGCACACCGGGCTCGCCCAGGCCGGTGGGATTCTCCTGCGAGGGCACGAAGAACACGTCCACCACCGGCGCATCGGTGATGCGCGGCGGCGGATAGTCCGGGAAGTTGCTGTTCTTCACGGCGCCGTATTCGATCTCGATGGCAAACCCCGGCTTGGTCATGGCCAGCCCGAAGATGCACGCGCCCTGGATCTGGGCTTCGGCCGACATCGGGTTGACCACGCGGTTGGCATGCACGCCGGCGGTGACGCGGTGCACGCGCGGCTCGCCCTTCACCACCGAGACGTCGACCACGTAGGCTACCACGGTGTTGAACGACTCGTGCACGGCCACGCCCCAGGCATGGCCCTTGGGCAGCTTGCGCTTGCCGTAGCCGGACTTGTCCACCGCCAGCTGCAGCGCGGCGCGGTGGCGCGCGTGCTTCTTCTCGTCGAGCCGGGCCAGGCGGAATGCCACCGGATCCTGCTTGGCGGCGGCGGCCATTTCGTCGGCCAGCGTTTCCTTGACGAAGGCGGTATGCGTATTGCCCACCGAGCGCCACCACAGCACCGGCACGTCCACCTGCGGGTGGTGCACCGACATCTGCAGGGGCAGGTCGTAGTCGTTCTCGACGATGCCTTCGGTCATGGTGGCGTCGACGCCGTTCTTGACCATGAAGGCCTCGAACGGCGTGCCCTTCAGGATCGACTGGCCGACGATGGTATGCTGCCAGCCCACCACCTTGCCCTGCGCATCCAGCCCGATGCGGGCGCGGTGCAGGTGCAGCGGGCGGTAGTAGCCGCCGCGGATATCGTCCTCGCGACTCCAGATCACCTTGAGCGGCTCGGCGTGGCCCGCCGCGACCCAGGCTTTGAGTACGTTGGCGGCTTCCACGATGTAGTCGGAGGTCGGCACCGCACGCCGGCCGAAGCCGCCGCCGGCCATCATGGTGTTGAGCACGACCTTGTCCGGCGCGAGGCCCAGCGTGCGCGCGATCGCGGCCTGGTCGACGGTCTGGAACTGCGAGCCCACCCATACCTTGACCGCCTGCACCTTGCCGCCGGCAACCTCGGGCTGCAGCGTGCAGTTGAGCGGCTCCATCGGCGCGTGCGCGAGGTATGGGAAGCGATAGTCCGCCTCGATCTTGCGCGCCGCGCCGTTGATGGCGGCACCGATATCACCCTCACCCGGGCGCGCCACCGTGCCCGGTTGCGCGGCAAGCTTCGCGTACTCGTCGAACAGCGCCTGCGACGACACCTTCGAGCCCGCGTCTTCCCACTGGATATCGAGCGCATCGCGGCCCATCTTGGCCGGCCAGTAGCCGCTGGCGATCACCGCCACGCCGCTGCCGCCGCGATCGACCGGCACCTGCATCACGCCGCGCACGCCCTGCACCGCGCGCGCCTTGTCGGCGTTGAAGCTCTTGACCTTGCCGCCGAAGCGCGGCGGGCGCGCCACCACCGCCACCACCATCTTGTCCAGGCGGGTATCAATGCCGAACGGCGTGGTCGCCTCCATCTTGCCGCGCGAGTCCAGCCGCGGCGTGGGCTTGCCGACGATGCGGAACTGCGACGGGTCTTTCAGCGTGACCCGCTGCGGCACGGGCAGCTCCATCGCCGCGGGCGCCAGTTCGCCGAAGGTGGCGCGATGACTGCCGGACGTGATGACGCCCTGCTCCACCTTGCAGCTGGCCGGATCGACCTTCCACTGCTGCGCGGCCGCCGCCACCAGCATGGCGCGGGCGCGCGCGCCCAGTTCACGGTATTGCTCGAACGAGTGGTTCAGCGCCGTGGAGCCGCCGGTCATCTGCATGCCGAAGGCGGGGTCCTTGTACGGGTCGCCGGCCGGTGCCAGCGTGGCGCGCACGTTGCGCCAGTCGGCGTCCAGCTCCTCGGCCAGCGCCATCGGCAGCGCGGTGTGCACGCCCTGGCCGAACTCAAGCCGGTTCACGGCCACGGTGACGGTGTTGTCCGGCGCGATGATCAGGAACGCCTGCGGCGGCGGCGCTGTGGTCCTGGGCCTGGCCGCGTCCTGCGCCTGCGCCAGCGGCGCCACGCCCAGTGCCAGCCCGCCGCCGGCCAGGCCGGTCAGCTTCAGGAAACTGCGGCGGTCCAGCGTGGCGATGCCGCCGTGTTGACGCGCTTCGCCATCATTGCCGCCCTGGCCGCCGGCCAGTGCCTCGATGCCTCGGATTCGCATAGTCAGTTCTCCCGCTCAGGCCAGCGCACGGGCGGCGTCTTTGATCGCCGCGCGGATGCGCTGGTACGTGCCGCAGCGGCACAGGTTGCCGGCCATGGCCTGGTCGATGTCGGCATCGGTGGGGCGCTTCTTGGTGCGCAGCAGGCCGATGGCGCTCATCACCTGGCCGTTCTGGCAGTAGCCGCATTGCGCGACATCGTGCTTGATCCACGCGTCGAGCACGGCGCGCCCGACCTTGTCGGTGGCGATGCCCTCGATGGTGGTGATGCGCGCGCCGGCGGCGGCGGATACCGGCGTCACGCAGCTGCGCGTGGCCTGGCCGTTGACATGCACGGTGCAGGCACCGCACGCGGCCATGCCGCAGCCGAACTTGGTGCCGGTCATGTCGAGGTTGTCACGCAGCGCCCACAGCAGTGGCGTGGACGGGTCCACGTCGACTTCACGGGTCTTGCCGTTGACGTTGATATTGAGGGTGGTCATGGGGGGACACTCCTTGGGTACGTTGCCCGCTTGTTCCTACGGGTGCTCCGGCCACCGCAATCGGCGCCGACAAGCGGCGCTGACGGCTGCGCAAGTGTGGCGGGGGCACGGCCCGAGCGCCGCAGCCTGGCGCAAGGGACAGGTGAGGATAGTGCAATTCCGGTCACCTTGCCGGACGCGGTGCGCTCTACCCTGCGCCCCGATCCGTTTTGCACGAACTTTGTGCAACGGGCCGCTGTCAGTCATGGATTCATCGCTTTTCGATTCGCTACGCTGAAACAGTGCCGTCGACTATTCCAGAACACCACCTTCCCCGGGCCGGCACCGCATCAACGCCACGGGCCTCATCACCGCCGGCCCGATCTGCAGTCCGGGCACACGCGACCCAGTCCCCCACCCTCACCCGGCTCGACAGCATCCAGGCCCTGCGCGGACTGGCCGCTGCCTTCGTGGTGGTCTTCCACTCGGGCCTTGCGCTCGGCGGCCCGGACGCGCCGGTGCTCGGCTGGCTGACCGACAACGTGATCAAGCGCGGCCATGTCGGCGTCGATGTGTTCTTCGTCATCAGCGGCTTCATCATCGCGTGGGTCGCGGTGCTGGCCCGGCCCAGGCCGGAGCGCCCGCTCAGCTTCCTCATCCGCCGCGGTTTCCGGCTGGCGCCGCCGTACTGGACCATGTCGGCGATCCATGCGCTGCTGCTCAACCCGGTGACGCCGGCGGCGTTCGCCGCATCGCTGGTCTTCCTGCCGACTTCCACCGCGCAGGCGCCCTATTACGGTTATCCGGTGCTGTATGTGGGCTGGTCGCTCAACTATGAGCTGGCGTTCTACGGGGCCTTTGCGCTCGGCCTGCTGCTGGCCGGGCGGCGCGCGCTGCTGGTGGTGCTGGCGCTGTTCGCGCTGGCCACGCTGGTGCTGCCGTGGTGGCGCTTCGGCACGTTGGTGGCCGATCCCGCGCAGGGCTATCCGTTAGCCTCGCCGTGGCTGGCGATGGCGAGCAATCCGCTGGTGCTGGAGTTCCTGCTGGGCTGCGGGCTGGCGTGGGCCTATGCGCGCTGGCGCCACCTGCTGACGCCCGCGATCGCGCTGGGCATGCTGGCGATCGGCGGCGCGGCGTTCGCGCTGTCGCTGCCGCTGGTCGGGCCGGACTTCAGCCTGATCGGCCGTGGCCTGCCCGCAGCGCTGCTACTGGCCGGCGTGGTGGCGGCCGAGCACGCCGGCGTGCTGCGCGTGCCGCGGGCGCTGGTATGGCTGGGCGAGCTGTCGTTCGCGCTCTACCTGACCCACCCCACGGTGATCGAGGGCGTCAAGCGGCTGATGCCGCAACTGACGCCGGACCAGACCGGCCTGCAGCTGCTGCGCTTTGCCATCGACGCGGCGCTGGCGCTGGGCCTGGCGCTGCTGCTGCACCGCTGGGTCGAGCTGCCCGGCATCGCCGCCGGCCGGCGGCTGGCGCGCGGCTGAGCCTTACTTGCGCGGCATGCCGGCAAGGTAGAGGTACAGCGCCGTCAGCTCGGTATCGTTCATGCGCCCGAACGAATCGAAAGGCATGACGCGGCTCAGCTGCGTGCCGTCGGGCCGCTTGCCGCTGCGCATCATCTCGATAAAGGCCGAGGCCTGGCCGTAGCGCGACATCGCCCCGCCCGAGACCGGTCGCAGGTCCGCCGCGGGCGGCCAGTCCGGTGGCGCCCCGGGGATCTTGCCACCGCTGAAATCGTGCCCGTGGCAACCCAGGCAGGCATTGGCGACATAGCCGCCGTACTGCGCCGAGGCCGTCGGCACCATGGCAGGCTGCGCCGGCAGGCTGTGGTCGATCTTGGACGCCGCATCCCGCACCACGCCTACGCCGTACAGCGCGCGCACCATCCACGGCAGGCGGATATCGGCCGGCGCGCCCATGCCCGGCGGCAGGCTGCGCAGATATCCCACGAGCGCTCCCAGGTCTTCGTCGCTCAGGCGGTTGTAGTCCTCGCTCGGCATGATCAGCAGCGGGCGGCCCGAAGGCGCCACGCCGTGCCGGATGCTCCTTACCCAGTCCACGTTCCGGTAGCCGGCGATGTCCGGGTTGCCCTGCGTCAGGTCGGGCGCGCGCACGCTCAGGCCGCTGGGATCGTCGAACACCTGCTTGCCGCCGGCGCCGGCGCCATGGCACTCCATGCAGCCGCGCGACTCATACAGGTACTTGCCGTGGGCGATCGCGGCGGCGTCCTCGCGCACGGCCACGGGCGTCACCTTGACCGGCACGATACGCGCCGCCTTGCGCTCGCCCACCCACACCGCGGCATAAGCCACCGCGGCGACCACCACGGCCGTGCCGGCCAGCCCCAACGCCGCCACTCGCAGAAAACGCGCCATTTGCCTTCCCCTGTCCGCCGCCCTGGATTCAGCAGCTTGCGGCCAGGGACCGGGGGGCTGTCTGTGGGGAAGGACACCAAGCGGCGGGGATCGCTCCGATCAGGCCAGCCCGGCCGGGGCGCGGTCGATAAAGCCGGTCATGCGCGCCAGCCGGCCGTCGGCCGACACGGTGGCGAAGTCCGTGCCGACCACCAGCGCGGGCTCGCCAGCCGGGCCCAGTTCCCAGGTAAAGCGCAGGTGCTCGCCGTGCGCGTCGACCGGGGTTACGCGGGTGAAGCGGAACCCGGGGAATTTCGCCTGCACCGCGGCGATCATGGCGTCGATGCCGGCATGGCCGTCGCCGCGCATCAGCGGATCGACATAGCTTGCCGATTCCGTCCACGCCAGCGCGATCAGCTCGCGCCGGCGCGCGGCATCGGTTTCATTCCAGGCGGCGAGGTAGCGGTCGGCGAGGGTGGCGAGGTCGGCAGCGGGGGTGGCTTGGGCTTGGATGGCAGCGGACATGGCGTTCTCCTGGTCTTGGTTGGGAATCCTGAAAGGCTGGCGTCAGGCCATGGCTGCATGATGGTCGCGGCGCCGCCGCGGCGCGATTACCCGTGAGGTTATTGGTGGGGTTACCGGGGGGAACAGCGAAGCTCGAAGCCCAGCTTGCGGACACCTCCTACCAAAAAATCGCCCTGAACACCAGTGGCAAATAACGCCCCCACCTGCCCGCTGTCCCTGTTATGGCGAGCCCCCCACCTCCGTTACATTCCGCTCTACGCTGGCCGGCAGTGCGTCCGCGCGCGGCCGGCGGCCTAAGCCGCCCGGGGCGCGCCGACGCTGCCGACATCCTCCCAACCCATCATCACCGCCTTCGCACCACTCCCGTCCATGACGCCCGACACGGCCCCACCGAGCCACCAGGCCGCCACCGCCCTCCCCGCTCCGCCGCGCCGCCGCTGGCAGCCCTTGCTGCTGGCGGGCACCGGCTTTTTCGTGCTGGCGGCGGCGGGCCTCTGGCTGGCGCGACTGCCCGGCACCGTAGCGGCGATCTGGCTGGCCAATGCCTTCGGGCTGGGGCTGCTCTTGCATCGCCCGCGCGGGGAGGGGCCCTGGCTGCTGGCGGGCATGCTGGCCGCCGGCGTGCTGGCCAACCATGCCGCCGGCGACAGCCTCGGCACCGCGCTGATGCTGTCCGGCGCCAACCTGTTCGAGATCCTGTGCGCCGCCGGGCTGCTGCGCCTGCTGGACCGGCATGCCGGGCTCGATCGCCATGGCCCGCTGGCCGCCTTCGCGGTGATGCTGGCGGTGGCCGGCATCCTGGCACCGGCGCTGGGCGCCAGCGCCGGCGCCGTGATCATCGCGCATGCCTATGGCAGCCCCGTTGCGCCGGTGTGGTGGACCTGGTGGCAGTCGAGCGCGCTGGGTATGGCGGTGCTGCTGCCGATGATGCTGTCGATGACGGCCGCGCGCGTGCGTGCCGCCTTCGCGCGGCCGCTGCTGGCGCCGCAGGCGGGCCTGCTGGCGCTGAGCCTTGGCTTCGGCGCCTTCGCCCAGTGGCAGGGCCACGACCCGTTCGCGGCGATGTCGCTGCCGCTGGTGCTGGTGGCGCTGGCCGGCAACCCGTTCGCCACCGCGTTGCTGACGCTGGTGGTCACGCTGGGCATGGAGGTGCTGATGCTCGCCGCCCACGGCCATGAGCCGGTGCCGCTGTCGGCGGCGGTGATCATGGTGTTCCCGGTCTGCATCGCCTACCTCACCGAGCAGAACCGGCACGGCGCCGCCAGCCTGCGCCGCAGCGACAAGCGCTTCCGTCAGGCGATGGAGCATTCGGCGATCGGCATGGCGCTGGTCGGCAGGGACGGCCGCTGGCAGACCGTCAATCGCGCCTTGACCGAGCTGCTCGGCTATAGCGCGGACGAGCTGTGCGAACTCAGCTTCCAGCAGATCACCCACCCCGACGACCTGGACGACGACCTGCGCGCGGCCCGCAGCCTGCTGGCGGGCGAGGTCGAGTCCTACCGCCGGGAAAAGCGCTACCGCCACAAGGACGGCGAGTACCGCTGGGCGCTGCTGGCGGTATCGGTGGTGCGCGACGAGCACAGCGGCGAGCCGCAGCACTTCATCACGCAGGTCGAGGACATCCACACCCGCAAGTTGGCGCAGCAAGAACTGGAACGGCTGACGCGTCGCATCCAGCTGGCGGTGGAAGCCGGCGGCGTGGGCATCTGGGAGTGGGACTTCACCAGCGCCGGCATTACCTGGGACGCACGCATGCATGCACTGCACGGCACCGACCCCGCCGCGGGCGCGCCGGTGGTGGACCAGTGGATCGAGATGCTGCATCCGGAGGACGTCAACCGCGTCAGGGCCGAGATGCGCCAGGCCATCCGCGGCGACGCCCCGTTTGACACCGAATACCGCATCGTGCGTCCCGGCGGCGAGGTGCGCCACGTGCGCGCGATGGCGACTGTTACCCGCAACCCCGACGGCATCGCCTACGCGCTGGTCGGCACCAACTGGGACATCACCGAGCAGCGGCACCTGACCGAGGCGTTGTTCGAAGAGAAGGAACGCCTGCACATCACGCTGCGCTCGATCGGCGATGCGGTGATCTGCACCGATGCGGCCATGCGCGTGACCTTCATGAACCCGATCGCGGAGCAGCTGACCGGTTGGACCATGGCCAGCGCCACCGGCCTGCCGCTGGAGCAGGTCTTCCGCATCGTCGACGAATCCACCGGCAACCCGATACCCAGCCCGGTCGAGGCCTGCCTGCGCACGCTCGTGCCCGCCTACCTGCAGGACGGCGCGGTGCTGCAGAGCCTGACCGGCGAGCGCCACGACGTGCAGGACTCGGCCGCGCCGGTGCTGACCGCGCGCGGCGAGGTGCTGGGCGCGGTGCTGGTGTTCCAGGACATCACCACCGCGCGCGCGCTGCAGCGCGAACTGGCGCGCTCGGCCATGCACGATGCGCTGACCGGCCTGCCCAACCGCACCTGGTTCGAGAAGCGACTGAGAGAGGCCTGCGATGCCGCGCGGCTGCAGGGCCACCGCGCTGCGCTGTGCTTTATCGACCTGGACCGCTTCAAGATCGTCAACGACACCGCCGGCCACGGCGCCGGCGACGTGCTGCTGCGCGAGCTGGGCTACCTGATCCGCAACCACGTGCGGCCTGACGACGTGCTGGCGCGCCTGGGCGGCGACGAGTTCGCGCTGCTGCTCAAGGACTGCACCGTGGACCAGGCCGAGCAGGTGTGTCAGGACGTGATCGACGCCATCCGCGGCCGCCGCTTCCCGTGGGAGGGGCGCGTCTACGACGTGGGCGCCAGCATCGGCATCGCCGCGATCGACCTCGACGTGCCGCCGGTCAGCGAACTGATGAGCCGCGCCGACGTGGCCTGCTACGCCGCCAAGGCCGCCGGCCGCAGCCGCGTCTCGGTCTACCGCCGCGGCGAGAGCGACGCGCGCCGTCACCACCGCGAGCTGGAAATCGCCGCCGGCATCCATTCCGCGCTGGAAGCCAACCGCTTCCGCCTGTTCGCGCAGGAGATCCGCGCGCTGCAGCCCGAGGATGCCGATGAGGGCAGCGAGCCCCGCCACATCGAGATCCTGGTGCGCATGGTCGACGAGCACGGCGAGCTGATCATGCCCGGCGCCTTTATCCCCGCGGCCGAGCGCTACGACCTGATGGGCCATATCGACCGCTGGGTGATCCACCACGTGCTGCGCGGCTACGGCGAGCGGCTGCGCGCGGTGCCGGGGCTGTCGGTGTCGATCAACCTGTCGGCCAACTCGCTGGGCGAGCCGTTCCTGCTGCCCTTCCTGCATGCCGAGCTGGAAGCGAGCGCGCTGCCCGCCAGCCGCATCCGGCTGGAGATCACCGAGACCGCACTGATCAACAACATGTCCGCGGCTAACCGGCTGGTGCTGGAGATGCGGCGCGCGGGCTGTACGGTGTCGCTGGATGATTTCGGCTCGGGGCTGTCGTCGTTCGCGTACCTGAAGCAGTTCCCCGTGGACTACCTGAAGATCGACGGCAGTTTTATCCGGCAGCTCGCCGACAACGCAGTGGACCGGGAGATCGTCAGCTCGATCAACGATATCGGGCACCGGCTCGGGGTGCTGACGGTGGCGGAGTGGGTGGAGGATGAACGCACGCTCGACGCGCTGCGCGCGATCGGCGTGGATTATGCGCAGGGGTATGCGATCGGGCGGCCGGAGCCGCTGGATGCGTTCCTGCAGTCGTGCGGGCCGCGGGATGTGGAGATGTCCTGACGGCGGCGGGCCTGCTGGCGCGGCGTGATAAATTCGGCGGCTGTCGCTACCTCGCCTATCCAAGGGGAACCCGTTGTCGCTCGTGTCCGACTCTATGCCGGCGCCGCTTTATGCGCGCGTCAAGCAGCACATCAGTAGCAAGATTGCTGACGGTAGCTGGCCGCCCCATCATCGCGTGCCGTCGGAGACGGAACTGGTGGAGGCGCTTGGGGTGAGCCGGATGACGGTGCATCGCGCGTTGCGGGAGTTGACGGCGGAGGGAATGTTGGTGCGGTTGCAGGGGGTTGGGACGTTTGTGGCCGAGCCCAAGCGGCGGACTGCGCTTTATGCGGTCAACAATATTGCCGATGACATTGCTTCACGCGGGCATCGGCATCGGGCGCGGGTAATCAGTCTGGGTGAGGAGCGCGCCGGGCCGGCGCAGGCGGCGGCTTTGGATGTGGCGCTGGATCAGCGGGTGTTTCATTCGGTGATCGTGCATTACGAGGATGATGTGGCGATTCAGTTGGAGGATCGGTATGTCAATACCGCGGTGGCGCCGGATTATCTGGAGCAGGATTTCGCGCTTGAAACGCCCTATCAGTATCTCTCTCGGGTTGCGCCGTTGACTGAAGGGGAGCATGTGGTTGAGGCTGTTCTGGCGTTGCCTGAGGAATGTGCTTTGCTGAATATTGAGCGGGGCGAGCCTTGTTTGTTGATTCGGCGGCGGACTTGGTCTGCGGGACGGGTGGTGACTTCGGTGCGGTTGGTGCATCCCGGGTCGTTGCATCGGTTGGAGGGGAGGTTTACGTCTTAGCGGTTTTGCGGTCTTGTGTGTTGATGATCGATGGCACGCGTTGCTGGTGACATGTTGTCGCTGTTGAACCGCTTACCACCGTCTCGCATCAACGCCTTCGGCTGCGCTACGCGCGGCGTCCAAGGGTGGCAGGCCCACCGACTGCGTTTTACTCCAGCGATTGTTCTTGAGCACGTGACCGGCGTCTGCGCTGTGCGAGCGTAGCGACTCACTTCCTGGCGCCAGCGCCTCGCCCCAGCTGAATGCGCCGCGCGCAGCGCAGCCGTAGGCATTGACGCGATGCCCGTGTTAGCAGGCGGCCTACGCCCTGCATGGGGATCGTTCAAAAGTGGGCCTTCGCAAGGCACTGTCACTGACTCACCGCGCGTAGCAGGCTCGAACGGCTGATCCCATAAAAACGGAAATCACCGCCGCCCGAACCACCCACGCCGCCTCCTTGATCAAGGCCAGCCGCAGGCGACGCGCTTTTTGGTCACTTTTGTCGCTCGGACAAAAGTGACCCGCCCAAGAGGGCCGAACAGAGCGGTTCAACAGCGACAACATGTCACCAGCAGCGCCGGGCCGTCGAGCATCGACAAGACGTAGCCCGTAGCGCACACCTCTTCCCACCTCTACCCAAAAACCACCCCAATCCACCCCCAAATCCGGGAATACCCCAATTCATCCATACTTGTATATACAAGACTATACATGCCTATGCGTCGCCGATAAAACCCAGTGCGCCGCCCCGTCCAAAGCCAGGCCCCAAAGGAGCACCCGTGACCACCCCCACCCGCTTCCGCGACACCGAAATCCGCGCCCCCCGCGGCACCAAACTCACCGCCAAGAGCTGGCTCACCGAAGCCCCCTTGCGCATGCTGATGAACAACCTCGACCCCGAGGTCGCCGAAAACCCGAAAGAACTCGTCGTCTACGGCGGCATCGGCCGCGCCGCCCGCAACTGGGAATGCTACGACCGCATCGTCGAAGCCCTCACCCGCCTGGAAGACAACCAGACCCTGCTGGTCCAGTCCGGCAAACCCGTCGGCGTGTTCCAGACCCACCGCGACGCCCCCCGCGTGCTGATCGCCAACTCCAACCTGGTCCCCCACTGGGCCAACTGGGAACACTTCAACGAACTCGACGCCAAGGGCCTGGCCATGTACGGCCAGATGACCGCCGGCAGCTGGATCTACATCGGCAGCCAGGGCATCGTGCAAGGCACGTATGAAACCTTTGTCGAAGCCGGCCGCCAGCACTACAACGGCGACCTGAAGGGCCGCTGGGTACTGACCGCTGGCCTCGGCGGCATGGGCGGCGCGCAGCCGCTGGCCGCGACGCTGGCCGGCGCCTGCTCGCTCAACATCGAATGCCAGCAAAGCCGCATCGATTTCCGCCTGAAGACCCGCTACGTCGACGAGCAAGCCACCGACCTGGACGACGCCCTCGCCCGCATCGACCGCTACACCTCGCAAGGCAAGGCCATCTCGATCGCCCTGTGCGCCAACGCCGCCGAAGTCCTGCCCGAGCTGGTGCGCCGCGGCGTGCGCCCGGACATGGTCACTGACCAGACCAGCGCCCATGACCCGCTCAACGGCTACCTGCCGGCAGGTTGGAGCTGGGACGAATATCGCGAGCGCGCGCAGCGCGAGCCGGCGGTGGTAGTCAAGGCCGCCAAGGCCTCGATGGCCGCGCACGTGCAAGCCATGCTCGCGTTCCAGAAGATGGGCGTGCCCACCTTCGACTACGGCAACAACATCCGCCAGATGGCCAAGGAAGAAGGCGTGGCCAATGCCTTTGACTTCCCCGGCTTCGTGCCCGCGTATATCCGCCCGCTGTTCTGCCGCGGCATCGGCCCGTTCCGCTGGGTCGCGCTGTCGGGCGATCCGCAGGACATCTACAAGACCGACGCCAAGGTCAAGGAACTGATCCCCGATGACGAGCACCTGCACCGCTGGCTCGACATGGCGCGCGAGCGCATCAGCTTCCAGGGCCTGCCGGCGCGCATCTGCTGGGTGGGACTGGGCCTGCGCGCCAAGCTGGGCCTGGCGTTCAACGAGATGGTGCGCAGTGGCGAGCTGTCGGCGCCGGTCGTGATCGGCCGCGACCACCTGGACTCCGGCTCGGTCGCCAGCCCCAACCGCGAGACCGAGGCCATGCAGGACGGCTCGGATGCCGTGTCCGACTGGCCGCTGCTGAACGCGCTGCTCAACACCGCCAGCGGCGCCACCTGGGTCTCGCTGCATCACGGCGGCGGCGTGGGCATGGGCTTCTCGCAGCATTCCGGCGTTGTGATCGTGTGCGACGGCACCGATGAGGCTGCCGCCCGCATCGCCCGCGTGCTGCACAACGACCCCGCCACCGGCGTGATGCGCCATGCCGACGCCGGCTACCAGATCGCCGTCGACTGCGCACGCGAGCAGGGCCTGGACCTGCCGATGTTGCGCGACTGACCCCCGCGGCCGACAAGAGCCGTTGTGCCGAGCCGGGCCGCTGAGCGCGCCCGGCCAACTCCATTCCCCCCTTTTAGGATTACGGAGACACCCATGTCCATCGACACCACCGCCGGCGTGGCGGTCGCGGCGCCGCAGCCGCAGCTGTCACGCACGCGCGCCATTGCCGCCATCACCATCGGCAATGGCCTGGAGTTCTACGATTTCGTGGTCTACAGCTTCTTTGCGACGCTGATCGGCCGCCTCTATTTCCCCGTCGACAATCCCACCGGGCAACTGCTGATGTCCTTCGCCACCTTCGGCGTCGGCTTCCTGATGCGCCCGCTGGGCGGCCTGCTGATCGGCATGTACGCCGACCGCGCGGGGCGCAAGCCGGCGGTGGCGCTGACGCTGTGGCTGATGGGCCTGAGTTCGCTGATCTTCGTGGTGACGCCGCCGTACGCGCAGATCGGCATCCTGGCGCCGATCATGGTGGTGGTGGCGCGACTGGTGCAAGGCTTTGCCATCGGTGGCGAGATGGGCGCATCGACCGCGCTGCTGCTGGAATACGCCGATGACCGCACGCGCGGCTTCTATACCGCGTGGCAGCCGTTCAGCCAGGGACTTGCTGCACTGCTGGGCGCGATTACCGGGCTGGTGCTGAGCAACCTGCTGGCGCCGGCGGAGCTGGAAGCCTGGGGCTGGCGCCTCGCCTTCCTGATCGGCATCCTCGTCATCCCGGTCGGCCTCGTCATCCGCCGCCGGCTGGAAGAAACCGCCACGCCCGTGCGCCACGGCGAGCACGCCGCACAATGGCCGCTGCTGCGCCGCCACGGGCGCGAGATCATCGCCAGCATCCTGCTGATGATCGGCCTGGCCTCGTCGACCTATATCGTCGTGTACTACCTCAGCAACTACGCGGTCAGCGTGCTGAAGATGCCGCTGTCGCTGGGCATCTGGGCGGCGTGCGTCGCGGCGCTGGTGCAGGTGGTGCTGTCGCCGTTCGCCGGCTGGCTGAGCGACCGCATCGGCCGCAAGACCGTGGTGCTGTGGTCGCGCGTGGCGCTGCTGGTGATGATCTACCCGGCCTTCGTGCTGATCAATGCCGAGCCGTCGCTCACGCGCCTGCTCGTGGTGGTGGGCTGCCTGTCGGTGCCGATGTCGATGACCGCGCCGGCCTCGATGGTGCTGGTCAGCGAGGTGCTGCCGCAGCGGCTGCGCGCCACCGGGCTGTCGATCGCCTATTGCGTGGCGATCGCGATTTTCGGCGGCTTTGCGCAGTATTTCTCGACTCGGCTGATCCAGATCACCGGTGATGCCAATGCGCCGGCGCTGTACGTGATCGGCTGCGGGCTGGTGTCGCTGATCGGGCTGGCGATGGTGCCGGAAACGCTGGGGCGCCGCTTGAAATGAGCGAGCTTGCAACACTGGCGGCGCCGCTGGCACCGGATACGGTCTGGCGCGGCCGCCGCGATGCTGGCGAGGCGGGCGACACCCGCCGCCTGTTCGAGATCGTCGCGGGGTGCGCCACGGCGCGCGAGGCAGGCGTGCCGGTGCTGCTCGGCTTCTGCTGCGATGCCGGCGTGCTGCGCAACCAGGGCCGCCCCGGCGCCGCCGGCGGTCCGCGCGAAATCCGCCGCGCGCTCGCCGGCGTGCCGGCCCACGGCATCGGCCGCTTTATCGACGGTGGCGATATCGACTGCGAAGGCGATGCGCTGGAAGACGCGCAGCAGCGGCTGGGCGCAGCGGTCGCCGCCGAACTGGCCGCGGGCGCGTTCCCGCTGGTGCTGGGCGGTGGTCATGAAGTGGCTTGGGGCACGTGGCAAGGGCTGCGCGCGCACCTGGATGCGCGGGCTGACCGCGGCCGCGTGCTGATCGTCAACCTGGATGCCCACTTCGACCTGCGCAGCAGCCGGCCCGGCAGCTCGGGCACGCCGTTCGACCAGATTGCCACCGACTGCCTGCGCCGCGGCGACCGCTTCGACTATGCCTGCCTGGGTGTGAGCCGGCTCGGCAATACCGCCTCGCTGTTCGCACGCGCCAACGCGCTGGGCGTGCGCTATGTCGAGGATGTCGACATGCAGGAACGCCACCTCGAAGCACGCCTCGCCGCGCTGGACGAGTGGGTGGCCGACGCCGACCACGTCTACCTCACCATCGACCTCGACGTGCTGCCGGCGGCCGTGATGCCCGGGGTCTCGGCCCCGGCTGCCTATGGCGTGCCGCTCGCCGTGGTCGAGGCCATTACCACGCGGTTGCGCGACAGCGGCAAGCTGCGCGTGGCGGATATCGCCGAATTCAATCCCCTCTATGACCGCGACGGCTGCGGTGCGCGCGTGGCGGCGCGGCTGTGTTATCGGCTGCTCGGCGGCTAGCGCAAACCCCTCCTTTTCAGCCGTCCCAAAGCCCCTCGCCACCGCCCTCCGGCGGCCCCGGCGGGGGCGCCTCACCCGTCACTTCCCGCTCCGCCCCAACAGGTAATCTTGCGTGCCAGACTTGCGCAAATCCACGGGTTAACACCTAGAACGCCGTTCGGGTTTCCGAACGCCACCCTCGCAAGACAGTCCGGATTCCCGAACTGTGCGCCGGAAGCACATCATTTTCTCCTTTTGATTCAACGAGTTGCAGGGCAGCCGAGACCCCTCCCAGCTGGCACGGCGCGTGCAATATAGGCCGCCGCTA
This sequence comes from Ralstonia pickettii DTP0602, assembly GCA_000471925.1. Classification (NCBI taxonomy): domain Bacteria; kingdom Pseudomonadati; phylum Pseudomonadota; class Betaproteobacteria; order Burkholderiales; family Burkholderiaceae; genus Ralstonia; species Ralstonia pickettii. The sequence goes on along the minus strand of CP006667.1, from coordinate 726,480 downwards.
ACAGCGCCCAACAGGTCGGCCGGCACGTTTCCCAGCGTCCCGGCCCATGCCAAAAAACAATGGAGGAAACACATGACTGACCCCGCCTTGCCCACCCCCCAGATCGCCGCCCAGGCGAACCGCAGGCACCTGTTGCCGCGCTGACAAAACACACGGCCGGCCCGGCGCCCCAAACGCCGTCCAGCCTTCCCGCAATACAGACGCCCGCCCCTGCATCAACACTCGCGAGGGAACGGACGCACAGGCCTGATCCACGATGAAACTGAATCGACTGCCCACCCTGATCTTCATTGCGATGCTGCTCGGCGTGCTGGTCGGCACCGCCGCGCACAACATGGCGCCGGACGCCGCCACCGCCAAATCGATTGCGGACCACCTGTCCATCCTGACCGACGTGTTCCTGCGGATGATCAAGATGATCATCGGGCCGCTGGTGTTCGCCACGCTGGTGGCCGGCATCGCCAGCATGGGCGACGGCCGCGCCGTGGGCCGCATCGGCCTGAAGGCGATGATGTGGTTTATCGCGGCCTCGATCACCTCGCTGCTGCTCGGCCTGGTGATGGCCAACCTGCTGCAGCCGGGCCACGGCATGAACCTGCCGCTGCCGGCCGCTGACGCCGCCTCGAACCTGAAGACCGGCGCGCTGAACCTGCGCGACTTCATCGCCCACATGTTCCCCAAGAGCTTCGCCGAGGCGATGGCGCACAACGAGATCCTGCAGATCGTGGTGTTCTCGCTTTTCTTCGGCTTCGCGCTGGGCACCGTCAAGGACGGCGTGGGCAAGCCCGTGCTGCAAGGCATCGAGGGCCTGGCCGAGGTGATGCTGAAGGTCACCAACTACGTGATGGCGTTCGCGCCGGTGGGCGTGTTCGGCGCGATCGCTGCGGTGATCACCGCGCAGGGCCTGGGCGTGCTGGCCGTGTACGCCAAGCTGCTGGGCAGCCTGTATCTGGCGCTGGCGCTGCTGTGGGTGGCGCTGATCGCCGGCGGCTACTTCTTCCTGGGCCGTGACGTGTTCCGCCTGCTCAAGCAGATGCGCACCCCGCTGATGATCGGCTTCGCCACCGCCAGCAGCGAATCGGCCTACCCGAAGGTGATCGACCAGCTGACCCGTTTCGGCGTCAAGGAGCGCATCACCAACTTCGTGCTGCCGCTGGGCTACTCGTTCAACCTGGACGGCTCGATCATGTACACCTCGTTCGCCGCGCTGTTCGTGGCGCAGGTGTATGGCATCGAGCTGTCGCTGACCCAGCAGATCACCATGCTGCTGGTCCTGCTTATCACCAGCAAGGGCATCGCCGGCGTGCCGCGTGCTTCGCTGGTGGTGGTCGCCGCCGTGCTGCCGATGTTCGGCCTGCCGGAGGCCGGCATCCTGCTGGTGCTGGGCATCGACCACGTACTCGACATGGGTCGCACCGTGACCAATGTGCTGGGCAATGCGATTGCCACCGCCGTCGTCGCCAAAAGCGAAGGCGCCATCGGCGCGCCGGTACCGTCCGAGGAGGATGAACCCGTCGCGGATACCACCACCGGCCTGGCATCTGTCCAGGTCGTGGCGGGCAAGTAACAGCGTCCGCCAGGCGTGCCAGGGCCCGGTTGCCGACGAGGCAACCGGGCCTTTTTGCATTCGCGCGCAGGAACTGGCCGCTTCGGTGTGGTAAAAGTAGGCACCCGCGCCGGCCCCCTCGCCACCTGCTTGCGGCGCGGCGGCTATGCCACCTGCCTTACCCAACACCTGATGACCGGCCCGCTACACCCTCCCGGCGGCACCACCCGCTCGCCCTCCTCCGATGCAGCGTCCGCTGCCGGCACTGCCGGCGCCCCGGGCCTGGCGCGCCTGCCCCACGGCCTGCGCGGCGCTGCCCCGCTGCTGGCCTTGCTGGCGCTGGCGTTGCTGGTGGGCCTGGCGGGCGCGCTCGGCTACCGCTACAGCTATGACACCGCGCTGGCGCGCCAGGCCGAGCGTGGCCAGGTGCAGCTGCGCCTGTACACCCAGGCGCTGGAGAGCGAACTGGCGCACTACGACTACGTACCCGGCCTGCTGTCGCTGGACGAGCGCATTGCCGCGCTGCTGCTGCGCCCGGACGACCCCGCGCGCGCGGCGCGCGCCAATGACTATCTCGCCGCCCTCAATACCCGCGCCGGCACGCGCGTGGTCTACGTGCTGGATGCGCACGGCAAGGTGCTGGCCACCAGCAACTGGCAGCGCCCCGACAGCTACCTGGGCGAGGACCTGAGCTTCCGCCCCTACTTCCGCGCGGCCATGGACGGCCAGCTGGGGCGCTTCTACGGCGTGGGCACCACGCGCAGCGAATCCGGCTACTACCTGTCGGCGCCGCTGGGCGAGCGCGACAATCCGGCCGGCGTGGCGGTGGTCAAGATCGGCCTGGAGCCGCTGGAGAACCGCTGGCAGGGCGCCGACAGCCAGATGCTGCTGACCGACGAGAACGGCGTGGTGATCCTGGCCTCGGACCCGTCGTGGAAGCTGGCCGCGCTGCGCCCGCTGTCGGCCGAAGCGCGCGAGCGGCTGTCGCGCAGCCTGCAATACAACCGCGCCCCGCTGCCGCAACTGCCGCTGGAGACAGTGCGCAAGCTCGCCAATGGCAATGGCGGCAGCAGCGATGAACTGGTGCGCCTGCGCCGCGGCCCGCCGATGCTGGCGCAGCACGCCGCGCTGCCCGGCACCGACTGGCAGCTGACGCTGCTGACCAATACCTCGCAGGCGCGCGTGGCCGCGCTCAACACCGCCGCGCTGGCGGGCGTGCTGACCGCCTTCGTGCTGCTGCTGGGCGCGGCCTGGAACGTGCGCCGGCGCATCGTCAACGAACGGCTGGCGGCGCGCGCGGCGCTGGAAGCGGCCAACAGCGAGCTGGAGCGCAAGGTGGCCGAGCGCACCGCCGACCTGTCCGCCACCAACCAGCGCCTGCAGGCCGAGGTGGCCGAGCGCATCCGCGCCGAGACCGTGCTGCGCCAGGCGCAGGACGGGCTGCTGCAGGCCGGCAAGCTGGCCGCGGTGGGCCAGATGTCGACCGGCATCGCGCATGAGCTGAACCAGCCGCTGGCGGCGCTGCGCACCATTTCCGGCAATACCGGCAAATTTCTCGAGCGTGGCGACTATGGCACGGTGCGCGCCAACCTCGACACCATCATCGGCCTGGTCGAACGCATGGGCCGCATCACCGGCGCGCTCAAGTCGTTCGCGCGCAAGTCCGGCAATGGCAAGCGCCAGGCCCGGCTGGCCGAGGCGGTGGACAACGCGCTGTTCCTGCTGCAGACCCGCGTGGACGCGGTCCAGCCCGAGCTGCAGCGCGATATCGACCCGACGCTGGCGGTGGTGTGCGATCCCAACCGCCTCGAGCAGGTGCTGGTCAACCTGCTCGGCAATGCGCTCGATGCCGTCTCCGGCAAGCCCGGGCCACGCATCGCGCTGCACGCGCACATCGGCGGAGGCATGGTCCACCTGACCGTGCGCGACAACGGTTCGGGCCTGTCGGAAGACGCCTTCGCGCGGCTGTTCGAACCGTTCTTCACCACCAAGCCCGCCGGGCAGGGACTGGGGCTGGGCCTGACGCTGTCGGCCGGCATCCTCAATGAAAGCGGCGGCAGCCTGTCCGCCACCAACCACCCCGACGGCGGCGCCTGCTTTACGCTGGTGCTGCCGCTGGCGCCGCAGGACGCCACCTCCAAGGACGCATCCCATGCCGGCTGAGCTGACCGTACTGATCGTCGAGGACGATGCCGACGTGCGCCTGGGCTGCGAGCAGGCGCTGCGCCTGGAAGGCATCGCCACGCGCGGCGTCGGCAGCGCCGAGGCCGCGCTGCGCGAGGTCGGCCCCGGCTATGCGGGCGTGGTCGTCAGCGACATCCGCCTGCCCGGCCAGGATGGCATGGCGCTGCTGGCGCAACTGCGCGAGCGCGACCCGGCGCTGCCGGTGATCATGATCACCGGCCACGGCGACGTCGGCCTGGCGGTGCAGGCGATGAAGCAAGGCGCCTACGACTTCCTGGAAAAACCATTCTCGCCCGAGCAACTGGTGGACGCCACCCGGCGCGCGCTGGAACAGCGCCGCCTGGCGCTGGAAGTATCAGAACTGCGCGATCGCCTGGCCGGACGCGAGAAACTCGAAACTCGCCTGATCGGCCATTCGCCTGCGGTCGAGCGGCTGCGCCGCCTGATCGCCGACCTCGGCGGCACCGACGCCAACGTGCTGATCCACGGCGAGACCGGCACCGGCAAGGAACTGGTGGCGCGCTGCCTGCACGAGTCCAGCCAGCGCCAGGCGCGCAACTTTGTCGCGATCAACTGCGGCGGGCTGCCCGAGCAGCTGTTCGAAAGCGAGATTTTCGGACACGAGGCGGGCTCGTTCACCGGCGCCGCGCGACGGCGCATCGGCAAGATCGAGCATGCCGAGGGCGGCACCCTGTTCCTCGATGAAATCGAGAGCATGCCGATGCCGTTGCAGATCAAGCTGCTGCGCGTGTTGCAGGAGCGCGTGGTGGAACGGCTCGGCTCCAACCAGCCGGTGCCGGTCAACGCACGCGTAGTGGCCGCCACCAAGGCTGACCTGCGCTTGCTGTCCGATGCCGGCCAGTTCCGCGCGGACCTGTACTACCGCCTGAACGTGATCACGCTGGAACTGCCGCCGCTGCGCGAGCGGCGCGAAGACGTGCCGGCGCTGTTCGAACACTTTGTCGCGCAGGCCGCGCTGCGCTTCGGGCGCGAGGCGGTGCCGGCCACCCAAGCCGAGCTGGCCGCGCTGGTGGCCTACCCGTGGCCAGGCAATGTGCGCGAGCTGCGCAACCTGGCCGAGCGCCACGTACTGGGGCTGGGCTGCAACCCGGGCCACGGCACCACCGCACCCGAGGCCCTGCCGCTGGCGCAGGCGGTCGAGCAGTTCGAGCGCGCGCTGATCGCCGACGCCATGCGGCGCCACGACGGCAACCTGAGCCGCGCCAGCGAAGCGCTGGGGGTGGCCAAGACCACGCTGTTCGACAAGGTGCGCAAATATGGGTTGCACGGGTTGTAAGCCAACAGTAAACCTGGCCCTGCATCCTCCCGCTGCCGGCGATCCATCACGGCATGACAAGACATTTCTGAAGCGGCTGCTGAATTTCGGACAGCGGCCGCGGGCGTTGCGGCGCGCCGGGGAACCACCTCGGCACGCCGGTGTCTGCGTTACTGTCGCTGCCCCACACCCCCTCGGTACAAATGTGCGGTGAAGTACAAAGGTGCGACGGAATATAGTTTTTTCTTACTAATAGACTTGCCTTTGCGGCATATTATGGGCTTCCGGCAAATCCGGACCCGAGGCAATGCAAGTTGCGGAAATAGCTGCAACCCCGGGAAATGACAAAAACGTCAAATCAAAAATAAACAGCCGTCCGGCCGGCGGGGAGCGGGCCAGGACACAGGGTCAGTCAACCATTGGCAGTAACGAACACGCGGCGCAGGTGCCTGGCGCCGCGCGCGCCCTCCCGGCGCGACTGCCTTCAGGACTACGGGTGATTGGATGAAACTGGATCCGGCACTGGCTGAAAAGCCTTACTACAGCACGCGAACAGCGGCAAAACTGCTCAATGTCTCATTGGGCACCGTACAAAAGATGGTCGAACGCGGCGAACTCGGCGCGTGGAAAACCAACGGCGGCCATCGGCGCATCCACAAGGAAACCGTGCATCGCCTGCTGGCGACGCGCATCGGCCACGAACCGGCATCGCCGCACGGCCTGGACCTGGTGGTGTTCCATCCCAACCACCAGGAAGCGCAACGCATCCACGGCCAGCTCGGCAAGTGGGGGCTGCCGCTCAAGAGCGTGGTGGTCGACGACGTGCTCGACACCGTCATCACCTCGGTCAGCGAGCATCCGCGCGTGGTGCTTTACTACGTCGACGAACTGAACGACAACGAGTCGGCCACCATCGAGAAGCTGCAGAACTTCTTTGCCAGCCAGCACGTGATCTTTGCGGTGATCACCAACCGGCAGGCCTATGACGGCGTGGCCGACGCGCTGCAGCACTGGGGCATCATGGTGTTCCTGAAGACGCCGTCGCTGGAAGAGGTCAAGGGCTTCCTGCGCGCACAGCTGATGATGGGGCGCGCCCCCTGAGGCTGCGCAGCGCCATCGGTCAACAAGAAGAGAACAGGGGCCACGCAGGCCCCTGTTTGCCGTTGGCCTCAGGCCACCGCCACGTGGCGCGGCGGTGCCAGCCCCGCTTGCCCGTCGGCCTGCGCCATCATCCAGCCGTACAGGTTGCGCGGGTCGGGCGGCATCGCCACCAGCTCCACCGCCCTGCCCACGCGGTGCGCGTGCGCCGCGGCGTAAAGCCAGCGCAGCGCGGCATAGTCTTCCAGCGCAAACCCCACTGAATCGAACACCGTCACCTCCTCCGCTGTGGCGCGTCCGGGCGCATGACCGGCCAGCACCTGCCACAGCTCGGTCACCGGCGACTCCGCCGCCAGCTGCTGGATCTCGCCTTCGATGCGGGTCTGCGGTTCGTACTCCACCACGATGCGCGCGTGGCGCAGGATATCCGGATGCAGCTCGGTCTTGCCAGGGCAGTCGCCGCCGACCGCGTTCAGGTGCATGCCCGGACGGACCATAGCCGGCGTCAGGATGGTGGCGCGGGTCTTGTCGGCAGTGACGGTGGAGACGATGTCGGCGCCGGCCAGCGCCGCCTCTGTCGACGCGGCCGGACGGATCACCAGCCCCGGAACACCTGACAGGTTGCGCATCAACCTTGCCGTGGCGGCCGGATCGATGTCATAGGCGACAATCTCGCGCACACCCAGCATGGCGTGAAACGCCAGTACCTGGAATTCCGCCTGCGCCCCGTTACCGATCAGCGCCATGCTGTGCGCGCCGGGCCGGGCCATGGCGCGCGCGGCCAGGGCCGAGGTAGCCGCGGTGCGCAGCGCGGTGGCCAGCGTCAGATCGGCCAGCATCAGCGGAAAGCCGGTTTCCACTTCGGCCAGCAGGCCGCACGCCATCACCGTGGGCATGCCGTGCTGCGCGTTGCGCGGATGGCCGTTGACGTACTTGAACGCGTACTGGATGCCGTCGCTGACGGGCATCAGCTCGATCACGCCACGCGCTGAATGGCTGGCCAGGCGCGCGGACTTGTCAAAGGCATGCCAGCGCAGGAAGTCCTGCCGGACCTGCTCGGCCATCTGCACGATGGCGGCCTGCGCGCCGATGGCGGCCACCAGGCGGGCCACGTCATTGGCGTCGAGGAACAGCGACCGGGCGGAATCTTTCATAATTGTCTCCATGGGCTGTCTGTGCCGTGCGTGGTTTTCAGGCGGCCACCGCGGCGATGCCCGGACCGCTGCTGCGGTCCAGCCGCAGCGTCATGCAATACGCGCCACCGCCGGACAGCATGAAGGGCGACAGGTCGACCTCGTGCAGCGTGTAGCCGCGCCGGCCCAGTTCCGTGCGCAGGTGCGGCGTGGTACGGGTCATCACCACCTGGTCGTTCAGGTTGACCGCATTGACGCTGAAGTGGCGCAGGTCGTCCGCGGTGGCCTCGATGCGCAGCCGTGCCGGCACGCGTGCGCGCAGCTCGCGCAGCGCGGCTTCGCTGAAGGCGGGCGGGTAGTACAGCACTTCGCCGCCGGACAGCGGGCAGAAGCACACGTCGAGGTGGTAGCTCTGCTCGGTGGCCAGTTCCAGTGCCACCACGTCCTTGCCGAAGTAGTTCGATACGGCGGTGGCCGCCTCGTGCGACGAGCGTGGCCCGAAGCCGGCCCAGAAATGGCCGCGGCTGGCGTCCCAGATGCAGTCGCCCGCGCCTTCCTGGAAACAGCCTTCGGGCAGCAGCGCGACCTCGTCGAGCAGGCCGCGCTCGCGCAATGCGCCAAAGATCGTGCCGAACGGGGCTTCTTCGCCGCGCCGCTGCGGGTAGCGGAAGCGCGCCAGCAGCGCGCGGCCGTCGAGCACCACCGCGGCGTTGGCTGGGAACACCATGTCGGGCAGCCCCGGCGCGCCGGCGGCCACCTCCACCGCAAAGCCGGCCCGGGCCAGCGCCTCGCGCAGCGCATCGAAGGACTCCATGGCGCTGCGGTGCATGCCGCGCGGGTCGCGCGCCCAGGCGGCCGGGTCCATCCACGGATTGATGCTGTACGACACGTTGTAGAAAGTCGGCTCGACAAGCAGGATCGTGGGGGTGTTGATCACGGTGGCTCCTTTTTTCGTGATGGCGGTTGGGAAAGAATTCGGTCGATTGAATTCTCGGGCAGGCTGGCGCTAACTAATAGCCAGCAATATGCGCAATTTGCGCCTACCATTCAGCAAATCGCCAGATCACTCTGGCAAATCGCCAACAACCCCTTTTCGCCTGCCATGGATGCCACCGATCACCAGCTCCTGTCACTCCTGCGCGACAACGCGCGCACGCCCGTCACCGCGCTGGCCCAGGCGCTGCGCGTGTCGCGCGCGACCGTGCAGAACCGGATCGACAAGCTGGAAAAGGAAGGGGTGATCGTCGGCTATACGGTGCGCCTGCGGCCCGAGGCCGAGGCACACCGGATCCGCGCATGGATGACGATCGCCGTGGAAGGCAACAAGGCCCGCGCCGTGCTGCAGGCGCTGCGCGGCGAGCCCAACGTGCAGGCGCTGCACACTACCAACGGGCGCTGGGACATCATTGCCGAGCTGCGCGCCGACAACCTGGAGGCCTTTGACCGCACGCTGGACCGGATCCGGCTGATCGACGGCATCAGCGCCACCGAGACCAGCATCCTGCTGTCGACCTACAAGCTGTAGGCGACGCTCAGGCCGCTACGCGCCCGCGCAGGCGCTCGCGCCGCGATTCCTCATGGTGCACATGACCGCTGGGGCGCAGCAGGTCGCGCAACGACAGGATCCCGGCCAGGCGCATGGTCTCCACGCTCTCCACCACCGGCAGCCGCGCCACGCTCAGCGCCGCCATGCTGCCGGCGGCGGCGCGCGCGGTCTGGCCGGGCAGCAGCACATGGGCTGGGGTGGTCAGCAGGTCGCGGCAGCGCATGCCTTGCGGCACCTCGCCCGCCGCCAGGCCCCGGATCGCGCTCCGCTCCAGCATGCCGAGCACGCGCCCGTCCGCCACCACCGGATAGGCGCGATGCGCGGCATGCTCGCCGAAATAGCGCGCCATGGCCTCGGCCACCGGCAGGTCGGCGTCGATGGCGACCACCTCGCGCGTCATCAGCTCGCCCACGTGCGCGCGCTCGAGCGGATCGACGCCGTACTCGCGATAGATATGCAGGCCGCGCCGCGCGATCTTCTCGGTCATGATCGAGCGCTTCATGGTCAGCACCGAGAAGCCGTACGCCACCGCCGTGGTCAGTAGCAGCGGCAGCAGCGCCTGCGTGTCATGGGTCAGGCCGAAGGCAAAGACGATCGCGGTCAGCGGCGCACCCAGCACGCTGCCGAGCACGCCGGCCATGCACACCAGCGCCCATAGCTGCGGCGAGCCGCCCGGCAGCCACGGGGCCAGCACCACGCCCAGTCCCGCGCCCAGCATCAGCAGCGGCGCCAGCACCCCGCCCGAAGTGCCCGAGCCCAGCGCCGCGATCCAGATCAGGGCCTTGACGGCCAGCAGCGCCACGGCGATCTCGATGGCGATGCGGTTGTTCAGCAGGTCGCCGATCACGTCATAGCCCACCCCCAGCGCGCGCGGCTCGAAATAGCCGCCGATGCCGACCACCAGCCCGCCGAGCGCCGGCCACCACATCCAGTGCACCGGCAGGCGCGAGAACGCGTCTTCAGTGCGGTACAGCGCCAGCGTCAGTGCCGCGCCCAGCGCGCCGCACAGCAGTCCGGCCAGCACGCACGAGGCCAGCGCCGGCGTGCCGGCCGCGGCGGTCTGGAGCGGGAACAGCGGGCCCGCCTCGAAGAACAGCGGGCGCAGGAAGCCCGCCACTGCGCACGCCAGCGCCACCGGCAGCAGGCTGCGCGGGCGCAGCTCGAACAGCAGCAGCTCGACCGCCAGCAGCACCGCCGCCACCGGCGTGCCGAAGATCGCCGTCATGCCGGCGCACGCGCCTGCCACCAGCAGCGCCTTGCGCTCGCCCGCCGTCAGGTGCAGGTACTGCGCCAGCAATGACGCCAGCGAACCGCCGGTCATGATGATCGGCCCCTCGGCGCCGAACGGCCCGCCGCTGCCGATCACGATGCCCGAAGACAGCGGCTTGAGCACCGCCACGCGCGGCGACATCTTGCTCTTGCCGAACAGCACCGCCTCGATCGCCTCGGGGATGCCGTGGCCGCGGATCTTGTCGCTGCCGTAGCGGGCCATCAGCCCGACGATCAGCCCGCCCAGCACCGGCACCGCGATCACCCACGCACCGAGCGCATGGCCGGCCGGCGAGCGCTCGGCCAGCGACAGCGTCTGGTAGAAAAACAGGTTGGTGAAGAAGCGGATCAGGTTGACCAGCACGTCAGCCGCGACGGTGCTGAGCGCACCGATGCCGAGCGCGATGACGGACAGCATCAGCAGGCGGCGGTTGACGGCGTAGTCGCGCTTTTCGGACGGTGCGGCGGACGACATCGGCGGGCTCCTTGTTCTTGTGCGGTGCAAAATGCGCCAATGTTGGGATGCGCTGCACCAAAGGCGACCGAATATATCACCCCGTGATATATTACGTGCACCATTCCCAAGCGCCCCCCGTCACAAGAATGCCAACCGCCCCCGCCGTCTCCGCCCTGGCGCAGAATGCCCGTGCCTGGTTACGCACTTTCGTCCCGCTGCCGGTCGCCGCGAACCGCCATGAGCGCCTCAAGAGTTGCATTGGCGCCCTGCTCGGCCTGTTCTGCACCGAGTGGATCAGCCACCAGACCCTGGGTGGCTTCAACCCCTGGTTCGTCGCGCCGATGGGCGCCTCGGCAGTGCTGCTGTTCGCGGTGCCGTCGAGTCCGCTGGCGCAGCCGTGGTCGATCATCGGCGGCAATCTGCTGGCTGCGCTGGTCGGCGTGGCCTGCGCGCGCTGGATCCCAGATCCCGGGCTGGCCGCGGCGACCGCCGTGGCGGTGGCGATCGCGCTGATGTTCCAGTTCCGCTGCGTGCATCCGCCCAGCGGCGCCGTCGCGATCACCGCGGTGTTCGGCGGGCCGGCGGTCAGCGCGCTGGGCTTCGGCTTCGTGGTGGTGCCGGTGCTGTTCAATTCGATGCTGCTGTTATTGATGGCGCTGGCTTTCAACAACCTGTCGCAGCGGCGCTACCCGCACCGCCCGCCGGAGCCTGCGATGCAGCATGGCACCAAGGACGTGCCGCCAACCCAGCGCGTGGGTTTCACCCGTGCCGACCTGGACGCGGCACTGCAGCAGCGTGGCGAATTCCTCGACATCGAAGAAGACGACCTCGAGCAGATCCTGGTGGCCGCGCAGTTGCGCGCCTACCGCCGTCACTTCGGCAACGTGCTGTGCGGCGAGATCATGTCGCGCGACGTGGTCATGGTGCGGCCCGACCAGCCCGCCCATGAAGCCGGCCACCTGCTGTCGCGGCACCGCATCAAGGCCTTGCCGGTGGTGGACGCCAACCGGCGGTTGGAGGGGATCATCACCCAGAGTGATTTCTTTGCGGCGCAGCGGGATACCGGGGCGCGGCGGCTGGCCGGGACTGTGCGGGATCTGATGACGCGTGCGGTGGTCACTGCTCGGGCGGAACAGCCGATGGTGGAGTTGGCGCAGGCGTTTTCGGACGGCGGCTTGCATCATGCGCCGGTGATCGACGACCACCGCCGCGTGGTCGGCATGGTCACCCAGTCCGACCTGGTTGCCGCGCTGCTCAAGAGCGGCGTGATGGCGGTTCCGGGTTGAAGGTGGGCTCTGGGCTGCGGTCTTGTATGTCGATGATCGGCGGCTCTCGCTGCTGGTGACATGTTGTCGTTGCTCGACTACTCGTTCGGCTGGGCTTTAAGGTCCTTTGCGGCTGGTGACATTTTGTCGTTGTTTGAACCGCTTGGTTCCGCCCTCCTGGGCGGGTCACTTTTGTCCGAGCGACAAAAGTAACCAAAAGCGCGTCGCCTGAGCGGCTGGCTATCAAGGGCGCGCTTCTGGTCAGAGGGGCGGCTTTGGTTTCCGGGGGGCGCGGTCGCGATTCCACCCTGCTACGCCAGGTGAGTCAGGGTCGGTGCGGGCCTGCGTACACCAGCTTTTGAACGATCCCCATGCAGGGTGTAGGCCGCCTGCTGATCACCGTATCGCATCAACGCCTTCGGCTGCGCTGCGCGCGGCGTCCAATGGTGGCAGGCCCACCCACTGCGTTCTATTCCAGCGATTGTTCTTGAGCCGTGACCGGCGATGCCACTGTGCGAGCGCAGCGACGCACTTCCCGGCGCCGCCGCCTCGCCCCAGCTGATGCACCGCGCGCAGCGCAGCGCGCTGACACTGTCCGTGCGGCGCAGGTGCTCGGCAATGAATAGGAGGCGTTGGTCCATAGGTTTGAGCTCACTCCAGGGCATGGGCGTCTCCCGTTGGCAGTCGCCCTTGCAGGGTAGAAAACTGTTACCTATGTGCCTGAACTGTTCTGTTACCTATGTGGGTGAACCGTACCGGCGACGCGTTTTTGGTTACTTTTGTCGCTCGGACAAAAGTGACCCGCCCAGGAGGGCGGAACCAAGCGGTTCAAACAACGACAACATGTCACCAACCGCGACCAGCCGTCGACTATCGACCAACGCTTGCCACAGCCACCCCAACCAATGACACACCCCCCAACCTGTTCAACATCACAAACCTATGGCACTGTGGGCGCATCCGGGCATGCTGCACTGCGGTGACGGCTGACGCACCCAGACCAGCCCTTGGCATGCCTCGGCACGGCGTAAGTTATATTTACGCCGTTTCCGTCACCCAGACGGACCTAGGGAGAGCCAGATGAGTTCCGGCCAGTTAATCGAGAAAATCGCAGCGGTTTTCGCCCTGATCGTGCTGATCGGCGGTTCCCTGCTGGTGCTCGCGCCGTTCACCACGGCGCTGCTGTGGGGCGCCATCCTGGCCTTCAGTTCGTGGTACCCGTACACAGTGCTGTCGCGTTGGCTGGGCAACCGGCGCGGCCTGGCGGCGCTGATCTGCGTGCTGGTGGCGACCGTGATCGTGCTGGGCCCGTTCGTCTACGCCGGCGCCAGCTTCTCCGCGCATCTGGACGAACTGTCCGCGCTGGTCGACCGCTATGTGGAACAGGGCCTGCCACAGCTGCCCGATTGGCTGAGCAGCCTGCCCTTCGTCGGCTCCTACCTGCACAGTTCCTGGGAGAGCGTGATCCACGCCGACTCCGAGATGGTCGCCAACCTGCGCAAGCTGATCGCGCCGGTGGGCCATGCACTGCTCGGCGCCGGGCTCTCGATCGGCGCTGGCCTGGGGCAACTGGCCCTGTCGATCATCCTGGCGTTCTTCTTCTATACCGGCGGCGAGTTCGCCATCGCCTGGCTGCGCGCGGGCATGCGCCGCATTGCCGGCGAGCGTGCCGACCACCTGCTGGAGCTGGCCGGCAGCACCGTCAAGGGCGTGGTCTACGGCGTGCTGGGCACCGCTTTTATCCAGGCCGTGCTGGCCGGCATCGGCCTGTGGATCGCGGGCGTGCCGGGCGCGGCCATCCTGGGCTTCATCACCTTCTTCCTGTCGGTGATCCCCGTCGGGCCGCCGCTGGTGTGGCTGCCGGCGGCGCTGTGGCTGTACCACACCGGCTCCACCGGCTGGGCCATCTTCCTGGTGGTGTGGGGCGTGGCGGTGGTCAGCATGGCGGACAACATCGTCAAGCCGCTGCTGATCAGCAAGGGCACCGGCTTGCCGCTGATCTGGATCATGCTGGGCGTGCTCGGCGGCGCGCTGGCGTTCGGCTTCCTGGGCGTGTTTATCGGGCCGACGCTGCTGGCAGTGGCCTATGCGCTGCTGCGCGACTGGACCATCGGCTCGGAGGGCGAGCTGAAGCAAGACCTGATGGCCGGCGATGCGATCGCCGCGACCCCGGCCGCGGCCCCTGCCACCATCTCGGCCGTGCCGGCAAGCCCTTCCGCACCGGCCGTGGTCGACAACCCCGACGTCCCGCCGGCCGCCACCGGCAAGCATCCCGGCTGATGGCAGTACATGACGCGCCCCCGGCGGCCGACCCCTCGCCCGACACCTCGCCCGCCGCGCTGCACCGGCTGGTGGCGTGCGAATACTGTGACGCCATCTACGAACGCACCCCGATCTCGCCGGGCGAACGCGCGCTGTGCCTGCGCTGCGGCGGCGAGCTCTACCGCGAGAGCCGCCGCCACTACCGCCGCCTGCTGCCGCTGGTCATCACCGCGCTGGTCCTGTTCCTGATCTCCAACGCCTTCCCGATCGTGGAGATGGACCTCAAGGGCGTGCGCACCCAGACCACGCTGTTGGGCGCGGTACAGGCGCTCAACGACGACCAAATGGCGCTGGTGGCGGCACTGGTGTTCGCGACCACCATCCTGTTCCCGCTGTCCGAGCTGCTGATGATGGCCTACCTGCTGGTGCCGATGGCGCAGCACCGCATGCCCGCCGGCTTCGACCGCATCGTGCGCGGCATCCGCCAGACGCGGCCGTGGGGCATGATCGAAGTCTTCATGATCGGCGTACTGGTCACGCTGGTGAAGCTCTCCACCATGGCGCGCGTGCTGCCCGGCATTGCGCTGTGGTCGTTCGGGGCGCTGGTGATCGTCCTGGCGGCGATGCTGTCATTCGACCCGCGCGACCTGTGGCGCCACCTGGAATCGCCGGACGGCGACGCACAGGCCCCGGCCAGCGACCCCGGCACCCCGGACGAGGAAGGCCGATGACGGGCACCCCGCAACCGCCCCGGCAGCCGGTTCGGCTGGCTCGCCCGCGCCAGCTCGCGCGCGAGGTCGTGGCCGAACTCACCGACGACGACGAACGCACCCCGCTGCCACTGGTGCCCACCGCCAGCCGCCTGGGCCTGGTGTCCTGCCACGCCTGCGACCTGGTCAGCCCGAGCACGCTCGAAGGCGAGCCCTGCCCGCGCTGCGGCGCCACGCTGCACCATCGCAAGCCCGAGAGCCTGGCGCGCACCTGGGCCTTCCTGCTGGCGGCCTATATCCTCTATATTCCGGCCAACCTGCTGCCGGTGATGGTCACCCGCTCCATCCTCGGCACGCAGCAGGACACCATCCTGTCCGGCGTGATCTACCTGTGGTTGTCCGGCTCGCACCTGCTGGCCGTGGTGGTGCTGATCGCCAGCATCATCGTGCCGCTGCTGAAGATGGTGATCCTGACCTTCCTGCTGCTTTCGGTACATTTCCGCTCGCGCTGGCGGATCCGGCAGCAGACCCGGCTCTATGGCCTGGTCGAGGTGATCGGCCGCTGGTCCATGCTCGATATTTTCGTGGTGGCACTGCTGGCCTCGCTGGTGCGGGCCGGGGCGCTGGCCACCATCATCCCCGGCGGCGGCGCTCTCGCCTTTGGCGCGGTCGTGGTCCTGACCATGCTGGCTTCGCTGAGCTTTGATCCGCGCCTGCTGTGGGATTCGCTGGAAGATAACAATGCCCGACACTGACAACCAACCCTCCACGCCCGGCGGCACCCCACCGCCGGGCCTGCCGCGGCCCGAGCGCCGGCGCCGCGCGCGCTGGATCCCCTCGCTGGTCTGGCTGATCCCGATCGTCGCCGCCGTGGTCGGCGTCTCGCTGCTGGTGCATACGCTAGCCTCGCGCGGGCCCGAGATCACCATCACCTTCCGCACCGCCGAGGGCCTGACGCCCGGCAAGACCGCGGTGCGCTACAAGGATGTCGATATCGGCCTGGTCAAGTCGGTGCGCCTGGCGCGCGACCGCTCGCACGTGGTGGCCGTGATCGACCTGACCAAGGACGCCGAGAACTTCGCCGTGGCCGATACGCGCTTCTGGGTGGTGCGTCCGCGCTTTGCGGCCAGCGGCGTGTCGGGGCTGGAAACGCTGCTCTCTGGCGCCTATATCGGTGTCGATGCTGGCAAGTCGGGCGAATCCACGCGCGACTTCAAGGGCCTGGAAGTGCCGCCGGTGGTGACCACCGACGCCTCCGGCAAGCAGTTTGTGCTGCGTGCCTCGGAACTGGGCTCGCTCGATATCGGCTCGCCGGTGTACTACCGCCGCGTGCAGGTGGGCCAGGTGGTGGCGTACCAGCTTGAGCCCAACGGGCGCGACATCACGCTGCGCGTGTTCGTCAACAAGCCTTATGACAAGCTCGTCACCGCCGATTCGCGCTTCTGGCATGCCAGCGGCGTGGACCTGAAACTCGATGCCGGCGGGCTCAAGCTGTCGACGCAGTCGCTGGTGACGGTGCTGCTGGGCGGCGTCGCCTTCCAGGCGCCGGACCGCACTTCCGCCACCGAGGCCGCCGCCGAGAACACGCAGTTCCTGCTGGCCGGCGACCAGGCCGAGGCGATGAAGGAACCGGATGAACTGGCGCCGACGCTGGCCGTGCTCAACTTCGACCAGTCGGTGCGCGGGCTGTCGCCAGGCGCGCCGGTGGACTTCCGCGGCGTGAACGTGGGGCAGGTGCGCTCGATCGGGATCGAGTACCAGCGCGACAAGAAGGCATTCCGCATGCCGGTGGTGGTTGAGCTCTATCCCTCGCGCATGGGCTTCCGCGAGCGCGACGTAGAGGACCGCGTGCGCGCGCGCCAGATCCTCGAGGGGCTGCTCAAGCGCGGCATGCGCGCACAGCTGCGCACCGGCAACCTGCTCACCGGCCAGCTCTACGTGGCGCTCGACTTCTTTCCGAAGGCGGAGCCGGCCAAGGTCGACCTGGACGCGCCGATCCCGGAATTCGCCACCACCCCGGGCACCTTCGACCAGCTGCAGGCGCAGGTTGGCGACATCGTCAACCGCATCGACAAGGTGCCGTTCGACCAGATCGGCCAGGACCTGCGCAAGACGGTGGCGAGCCTGAACCAGACGCTGGCCACGGCCGACAAGCTGGTGCAGCAGCTCAACGGCGACGTCGCGCCGCAGGTGCTGGCGGCGCTGCAGGACGCGCGCAAGACGCTGACCACGGCCAACGGCACGCTCGCGTCCGACGCGCCGCTGCAGCAGGACACGCGCCGCATGCTGCAGGAACTGACGCGCACCGCGACCTCGCTGCGCACCCTGACCGATTACCTCGAACGCCATCCCGAAGCGCTGGTGCGCGGCAAGCCGGAGAAAGATTGATGAAGCGACTTCCTCTCACCAGCCTTCTGGCGGTCGCGCTGGTTGCTGCCGCCGTGGCCGGTTGTGCCTCGCCCGAACCGCGCTACTACACGCTGGCCCAGGGGCCCGCCGCGGTGGCGACGTTGCCGCCGGCGACGCCGGCGGCCTCCACCAATACGCTCTGGCTGGAAGTCGCGCCGGTGCGCGTGCCGGAGCGGCTCAACCGCCCGCAGCTGGTGGTGCGCGATGGCGCGGGCGGCGAAGCCAGCCTGCGCTTGCTGGACCTGGCGCGCTGGTCGTCGCCGCTGCCGGATGAACTGCGCGATGCGCTGTCGCAGCGGCTACAGGCTACGCTGGGTGCGGTCGATACCTACCAGCAGGGGTTGTCAGACGTGCAGCCGCTGTATCGCATCACGACCGAAGTGCTGCGGCTCGATGCGGATGTGGGGCAGCGGGCGGGTGCCACCATCAACTGGACGGTGCGGCGGCTGCCGGATGGCAAGGTGGTCAGCGGCCGGACGCAGGCTGAGCTGCCGGCACCGGGCGCGGTGGATGGGGTGGTGGCGGCGTATCGCGAGATCGTGGCGAGTACGGCGGCGGATATTGCCGCCGGCGTGCAGTCGCTGCGGTAAGCCGGGAGTGCCCGGGCTGGCCAAAGGAGAGAAACGACAGCGCCGTCAGTCATCCCCCCAGGCCGCCAGATCCCGCTCCCGCCGCGCGGCGGCTTCAGCGGCGCGACGCCGGTCCGCCGCGGCCATCGCCGCCAGGCACTCCGCCGCCCCGCCCTGCACCAGCTTCACGGAACACGCCAGCATCAGGTTCTTGCCGAACCCGAAATCTTCCACCACAAACCCGCGCGCATCCAGCGGCCGCCCTGCTTCGTCGGTCACCACCGTGACCCGCTCGCGCAGCGTACCCGCATCCGCGCTGTAGCCCCACACCGGCTTCTGCAGCGCCACCGCAAAACCCACCTCGAACGCCGTGCCGGAATCCGGCTCGCCCGGCCCGCGGAAATCGTCGAGGTTGGCCATCACCATGTCGGCGCGGCGCAGCAGCGCGATATTGGCGTCATAGACCCAGCGCGCGGTGTCCTGGCCCGACAGGCCCTGTGGCGCGGACTTGTCGAGCGGGTACAGGCCGGTGAAACCGTGCGCGGCGCACAGCGCCTTGAGATGCTCGCCCCAGGCGAGCGCATCCTTGCGAAAGACGTCAAAGCCAGCAAGGTAGATGGTTTTCATGGCACGTGGGAGGCAGGAAAAGAGGACGCCCGCAGCATAACCCGGCGGTGCCGCCCCGCGTGCCCGAACATCGCACAATCTTGCACGCGCGCAAGTCCGCTGCGCTTTGCCGCCGCCTGCGCGGCACGTGACCCTGCGCTACCATTGCCCGTCAGGGCCGACGCCCTGCCCGCTTATCCCAACGACTTCCGCTCTTCCCATGTCCGCTCCCCAGATCCTCCAGGTCGGCCCGCTCGCGCCGCAGACCAACGCCACCCTCCAGCAGCAATACGGCGTCGCCGCGCTGTGGCAACAGGCCGATCCGCTGGCCTGGGCGGGCAGCGAGGGGCAGCAGGTGCGCGTGGTGGTGACCTCGGCGCGCCATGGCTGCAGCGCCGCGCTGATCGATGCGCTGCCGCGGCTGGAGGCCATCGTCAGCTTCGGCGTGGGCTATGACTCGATTGCGCTGGACGCGGCCCGTGCGCGCGGCATCCAGGTCAGCAACACGCCCGACGTGCTCAACGATTGCGTGGCCGACCTGGCCTTCGGCCTGCTGCTCGACGCCGCGCGCGGCATTGCATATGGCGACCGCTTCGTGCGCGCGGGGCGTTGGCCGCAGGGCGGCTTCCCGCTGACGACGCGCGCGTCGGGCAAGAAACTCGGCATCCTCGGGCTCGGCCGTATCGGCGAGATCGTGGCGCGCCGCGCGCAGGGCTTCGACATGGAGATCGCCTACAACAACCGCCGCCCGCGCGAGGGTGCACCGTGGCGCTTCGAGCCCGACCTGAAGGCGCTGGCCACGTGGGCCGACTTCCTGGTGGTGACCTGCGTCGGCGGCCCGGCAACCGCCGGTCTGGTGTCGCGCGAGGTTATCGACGCGCTCGGGCCCAAAGGCATCCTGGTCAATGTCTCGCGCGGCAGCGTGATCGACGAAGCGGCGCTGGTGGCGGCGCTGGTCGAAGGCCGCCTGGGCGGCGCGGGGCTGGACGTGTTCCAGGACGAGCCCAAGGTACCGCCCGCGCTGCTGGCGCTGGACAATGTCGTGATGGCCCCGCACATGGCCAGCGGCACGCACGAGACGCGCGCCGCCATGACCGCGCTGACGCTGCAGAACCTGGATGCATTCCTCACGAACGGCAAGGTGCTGACGCCGGTGCTGTAGCGACCTGTCGCCCTGCCTATACTGGATGCACCGGCTTCATTTCACCCTGCGGGCCGGGGTCTGGAGGGCAATATGGCACGCAAATTTATCGATTGCCGCGAGTTCCCGAGCGAAACCAACTGCACGGTTGCGCTGAGCGCCGACAGCGAGGACGAACTGCTCGAAGCCGCGGTCCAGCATGCGGTGGCGGTGCACAAGCATCAGGACACCCCTGAACTGCGCACTCAGTTGAAATCGTTGTTCAAGGAAGGCACCCCGCCGGCATGAAGCCGGCAAGGCTGGCGCCCGCGGGCGCCGGCCCCCGCCCTGGGGCTCATTCGCAGCTCCTGATACAGCACTTGAGTCAGGCCGAATACCCATGACAGCCGTCATGGCGCATCATTGACGCAGCGCTATATACAGACTTATATTGCGCCTGACACTCCAGCGGCCGCCCCCACGGCGCCGCTGGCCAGAGCTTCCCAAGGATTCCCGATGTCCGCTTTCCGTTCCCGCCGCTGCGGGATGCTGCCGCGCCTGCTGGCGGGCGCCGCCGCCGCGCTGGCCCTCGCCGCCCCGCCCGCCTTCGGCGCCGACCTGGTGGTCTCCGCCGCCTCCAGCCTGACCAACGCCTTCAAGTCGCTGGCCGAGTCGTACCAGCGCGCCCATCCCGGCACGCAGGTGGTGCTCAACTTCGGCGCCTCGGACGTGCTGATGCAGCAGATCGTCAAGGGCGCGCCGGCCGATGTGTTCGCCTCCGCCGACCAGGAAGCGATGAACAAGGCCGAGGCCGAGAAGGTGATCGCCCCGGCCTCGCGCCGCAACTTTGCCACCAACCAGGTGGTACTGATCGTGCCATCGGACAGCAAGCTGGCGATCGGCTCGCTGCAGGACCTGATGCGCCCCGAGGTCAAGCGCATCGCCTATGGCAACCCGGCATCGGTGCCGGTGGGCCGCTACACGCGCGGCGCGCTGGAAGCGGCCGGGCTGTGGGATGCCGTCACCGCCAAGGGCGTGCCGGCGCAGAACGTGCGCCAGAGCCTGGACTACGTGGCGCGCGGCGAGGTCGAAGCCGGCTTTGTCTTCGCCACCGATGCAGCGGTGATGCCGGACAAGGTCAGGGTCGCCGTGCGCGTGCCGAGCCGCACGCCGGTGACCTATCCCATCGCCGTCACCAGCCAGTCGCGCCAGCAGAAGGAAGCCGCGCAGTTCGTCGACTACGTCGCCTCGCCCGAAGGCCAGGCGATCCTGTCGCGCTACGGCTTCCAGAAGCCCTGACCACGCAACCCGCGCACCATGGACGCCGTCTGGGTACCGCTGCTGCTGTCGCTGAAGGTGGCTGGCTGGGCCACCGCGCTGAACGCCGTGCTCGGCGTCGGCGCGGCGTGGGCGCTGGCGCGCTGGCGCTCGCCCCTGCGCGACGTGGTCGATGCGGTGCTGACGCTGCCGCTGGTGCTGCCGCCCACCGTGCTGGGCTACTACCTGCTGGTGCTGGTGGGCCGGCGTGGCGTATTTGGCGAGTGGCTGGCGCGGCTGGGCATCGAACTGGTCTTCACCTGGCAGGGCGCGGTGCTGGCCTCCACCATCGTCGCCTTCCCGCTGGTGCTCAAGTCCGCGCGCGCCGCGTTTGAAGGCGTGGATCATCAATTGGAAAATGCCGCACGCGTGCTGGGCGTGCCCGAGGCCGGCATCTTCTTCCGCGTCACGCTGCCGCTGGCCGCGCGCGGCATCATCGCCGGCGTGCTGCTGGCCTTTGCGCGGGCGCTGGGCGAGTTCGGCGCGACGCTGATGATCGCGGGCAACCTGCCCGGGCGCACGCAGACGCTGTCGGTGGCCATCTATGAAGCCGTGCAGGCCGGCGACGACAACACCGCCAACCTGCTGGTACTGGTGACCTCGGTCACCTGCGTGCTCTTGCTGGTGGTCGCGGGGCGGCTGGTGCCGGCGGCCGCGCGCAATCCCGCCCACCTTTACGAACGCCGGCGCCTGCGCCCTCGTGTCTTCCGCTGAGCCGCACCATGAGCATGCATGTCAGCATCCGCAAGCAGATGGTGTCGGCCGACCGGCATTTCGCGCTGGATATCGATTTCGATTCGGCGAGCCACCGCATCGCGCTGTTCGGCCCCTCGGGAGCGGGCAAGAGCCTGACGCTGCGCGCCATTGCCGGCCTGCTGGCGCCCGACAGCGGCCGCATCGTGCTGAACGGACGCACGCTGTTCGATGCTGAGGCGGGCATCGACATACGGCCGCAAGACCGCCGCGTGGCCTACCTGTTCCAGGAATATGCGCTGTTCCCGCACCTGACCGTCAGGCAGAACATCGCCTTCGGCCTGTCGCGCGGCTGGCGCAACCCGCGCCGCGCTGCGATGCACCCGGAAGCACAGCGCTGGATCGATGCCTTCGGCCTGGCCGATATCGTCGGCAACTATCCCGCCGAGATCTCCGGCGGCCAGAAACAGCGCGTGGCGCTGGCGCGCGCGCTGGTGGCGCAGCCGGATATCGTGCTGCTGGACGAACCCTTCTCCGCGCTGGATCCCGCGCTGCGCGCACGCATGCGCGCCGAGCTGCGCGCGCTGCAGGCCAGCCTCGATGTGCCGATGCTGGTGATCTCGCACGATCCCGCCGACGTGGAGGCCCTGGGCGACCACGTGCTGGAAATCCGCGAAGGCCGCATCTTCGGCAGCGGCACCAGCCGCCAACATCCGCCGGTCTACGCGCCGGTGTCGGCGCGCATGGCCTGAGCGCGCAGCAGGTCGACGTAGGCGCCTTCGATCAGGTTCGACGCCGGGATGCCGAGCCGCGCCAGCAGCGCGTGCGCCTCGGCCACGCCGTCCTCCACGCGTTCCTCGTCGGCCAGCACCACTTCCAGCTCCAGGAAATCGCCCAGCGCCTCGACCCTGTCCAGGTGGACGCGCGTGCGGCCGGCCAGGTAGAGCGTGCGCAGCTTGCGCACGCGTCCGCCTTCGCCATGCGCGGCGGCCAGCGCGGCGCGCAACGTATCGGGGGAACGCGTCGGCGACAGGATGTAGAAGCTCTCCTTGGGGCCAGCCTCGTCAGCGCGCGCGTAGAAGATCAGCTCGCCATGGTCGGGTGCGAACTCGCGCAGTTTGAGCCGCCCGTTGGCGCACTGGAAGAAGGTATCATCCTGGCGGATGTATTCGGGACCTTGATCGGCCAGTGCCGCAGCGCGAGGTAGCACGGTCTCTACGCTGTCGATGCGGGCCTTGATCTCTACGTTTCTTGGCATACAGGTCTCCGTGCAATCAGCCGAGCAGCAGGCGCGCGGCAATCACCCACATGGTGACGCCGATCACCACTTCCAGCACCTGCCACGCGCGCGGCCGCGCAAACACCGGCCGCAGCAGCGCCGCGCCATAGCCCAGCGAAAAGAAGAACAGGAACGAGGCGGTCATCGCGCCCGCGGCGAATTCCATCGCATGTCCGGCGAACTGCGTCGACACCGAGCCGATCAGCATCACCGTGTCGAGGTACACGTGGGGATTGAGCCAGGTGAATGCCAGGCACACCGCCAGCGTCGCGCCCAGCGGGCGCGGTGCGGCATCGCTCGGGTCCAGCACCGCGTTCGAGCGCCACGCCGCCAGGAAACTGCGCGCGCCATACCAGATCAGGAAGGCCGCGCCGCCATAGCGCATCGCCGTATCCAGCCACGGCAGCTTGCGGATCATCACGGCAAAGCCGGACACGCCCAGCAGGATCAGCAGCGCATCCGAGAGTGCGCACACCAAGCTTACCCAGAACACATGCTCGCGCCGCAGCCCTTGCCGCAGTACGAAGGCATTCTGGGAACCGATGGCAAGGATCAGGGAAAGGCCGAGGGAGAAGCCGGCCAGGGCGGCATGCATTGGTTGTGGAACGGCTGTTTTTTTGGGTGCTTATTATTGCATGCAACCCTTGCGCCGCTCGTTGCAGCATCTTGAGGCTTGTCGTGCTTCCCTAAGGCCTGCCCTCTCCCCCTGCCCTTCTCCCCGCATGCGGGAGAGGGGAGCAAACCGCCGGCAGGCGATGACTCTGGGCTCGACTCGGCGCGCTACCCCACCACGCCCAGAATCACACTAGAGGCCTTGAACAACGCCACCGCAGGCAAACCCACCTGCAGCCCCAACGCCTCCACGCTCCCATTGGTCACGATCGCCGCAATCGTCCCGCCACCATCCAGCTCGATCACCACCTCGGCATTCACTGCCCCCGGCATCACCCGCGACACCACCCCAGGCAACTGATTGCGCGCCGACAACCGCATCCCCGGATCCGGCAACCCCACCAGCACCGAAGACGCCTTGATCAGCGCAAACGCTTCGACACCTTCAGCCAGTTCCAGCGTCTCGACACTCTCATGCGTAATGGTGGCAACCACCCGCTGCCCGCCAGGCAACTCCAGCACAACCTCGTCATTGACCGCGCCGCCGCGCACGCTGGCAACGCGCCCGAACAGCTTGTTCCTCGCACTGGTCTTGATCATCATCCTCCTCATCAGATGGATATCTTCGGCCGCACCTTCGCCCAGCCGGGACAGCTGCGCAAGAAAGCGCCGGTGCTCATCCTCGAGCGCACGATAGGTGCGGATCAGTTGCTCGCCGCGCGCGGTCAGCCGCGTGCCGCCGCCGCCCTTGCCGCCGGCGGCGCGCACCACCAGCGGCTCGCCGGCGCTGTTGTTCATCGCGTCGATGGCATCCCATGCGGCCTTGTAGCTGATGCCGACGGCGCGCGCGGCCGCGGTGATCGAGCCTTGTTCGCCGATCGCGGCGAGCAGCGCGATGCGGTCCTTGCCGCCCCAGTCTTGCGAGCCGGAGCGGAACCAGATGGCTCCCTGGAGTTCGAGCATGGTTGCGAGGCGCCCGCAGGCGCCGCGAAGAAGTGGGAAACGCGGCTATGGTAATCCGATTCCGCGTTGGTTCGAGGCCCTATGCCATGATGTGCACGCCGCCATCCACATACACCGTATTGCCGGAGATGCGGCGTGCATACGGCGTGGCCAGGTAGGCGGTGGCGAAGCCCACATCCATGATGTCGACCAGCTCGCCCAGCGGCGCGCGGCCGGCGGCTTCGGCCAGCAGCAGGTCGAAGTCCTTCAGCCCCGACGCCGCGCGGGTCTTCAGCGGCCCCGGCGAGATCGCGTGGACGCGGATGCCCTTCGGTCCCAGCTCATGCGCCAGGTAGCGGCAGCTCGCTTCCAGCGCGGCCTTGACCGGCCCCATCAGGTCGTAGTTGGGCACCACGCGGTTGGCGCCTTCATAGCTCATTGCGAACAGCGTGCCGCCTTCCTTCATCAGCGGCACCGCATGGCGCGCCATGCGGATGAACGAGTGGCACGAGATATCCATGGCGCGCGCGAATCCCTCGGCCGACGAGTTCAGCAGGCCGCCCTGCAGGTCGGCCCTGGGCGCGAACGCGACCGAATGCACCACCGAGTCGAGGCCGCCCCACACGCTTTGGATGCGTGCGAACAGCGCCTCCATCTGCCCGGCGTCTTCCACATTGAGCGGCATCAGGATCGGCGCCTGCACGGCCTCGGCCAGCGGCGCCACGTGCGGATAGGCCTTGTCGTTCAGATAGGTCATGGCGACCTGCGCGCCGAGTTCGCGAAACGCTTTTGCGCAGCCCCACGCGATCGACTCGGCATTGGCCACGCCGACCACCAGCACACGGGCGCCGTCAAGCGGCGGATTGGATACGTTGACCATGGCTGGCTCCGGGATGACATCAGGCGCGATGAGTACGCATTTGCAGGCGCTCAATTGCGTGGCCGTGGCGGTGTGCCCGCAGCCGGCTTGCGCGGCGGCACCGCGCGCGAGGCCTGCGGCTTGCCGGCCTGCGGGTGCTCGTCGGGCAGCACCGCATCCTGCGCGCCCTCCGCTGCGTCGGCACGCCCGGCATTATCCGCAACCTCCGGCGCATGCCCGGTGCCCATCACCTCGGCGACCTCGCGATAGCGCGCCAGCCGCTCGCCATCCAGCGGGCCGTTGACCGTCATCACGCGATGCGCCGCCATCATCAGCCTGCGGCGCGTGTCGCGATCCGGCACCAGCGCCGGCAACGCCTGGATCGCCCGCTTCGGATCGAGCCGCACGATAAAGCTCTGCTGGCGCACTGCTGCCTTGAAGGTCACCAGGTCGGCATGCCACGCGCCCTCGGGCTGCTCGCGTGCCATGCGGCGCAGCAGGTTGAAGGGGCGTTCCTCGATGGAACTCGGGCGGTCGGCCACATAGGCCAGCACGCGCACGAAGGCTTCCAGCGGGCCGCCCTGCCCGATCGACGCCTCGGCATCGCTCAGCCGGCGCTCCGCCAGCTCCCTGCGCAGCGCCACGGTGACGGGCGATTCCACGTTGACCGGCACCTGCGCGCGCAGGCCCACCAGCGCCGCCATCACCGGCGAGCCGTAGATCGCCTCGAAGGCCCGCTCGTACCACGCGTCGCGTGCATCGCGGAACTGATCGAGCGCGCTGATGATCTGCGCCGAGGCCGCCTTCTCCATCGTCAGCAACGGGTTGTCCGGCGATACCTGCGTGCGGTTCGCGCGCACCATCGGCGCCATCGCGCCGATCCAGGACATCCACGGGTTCATGTCGGTCGCCACCGCGCGCTCCAGCCGCGCGGGGTGCAGCGCGCGCATCCATTGCGCGCTGAATTCATTGGACATCGCGCGCACCCACGGCGAAACGAAGGTGTCGTAGATATGCTGGTTGATCTCGGCCACGCGGCGCACCACCTCGAAGGGGCGCTCATCGTCACGGCCATCGTCCAGCGCCAGGATGTCGGCCACGCTACGGCGCTCGAAGCGGATCAGGTAGCGCCCTTCGACCAGGTCGCGGTGCGGCAGGTCGGGGGCGACATCCTCGATCCTGGCCTCGTACAGGCCCGGCGGCAGCACGTCGATCAGGTCCAGCGCGCAGAACAGCTCGCTGTGCTCGCGGTTGGCCACGCCGGCGGACACGAAGATGCCCAGGTGGCCCACGGTCGGGTGCAGGCAGTAGACGATCACCTGGTCGTTGGCGACCAGTTCCTCGTCGGTGGGGTACAGGTCCGGAATCCAGTTCAGCGCCTGCTGCGGCGGCGTGATGTTGTCTCCCCAGGACGCGAAGACGATTACCGGCGAGCGTATGTTGCGCAGGTCCACTACGGTCTTGCCGTCGCTGCTGTGCACCTCGCCCGCGGTCAGCCGGTTGCCGACGAACAGGTTCTGCACGATCCAGTCGATCTCGTCGCGGTTCATCAGGAAGTGGCCGCCCCACCAGCGCTCGAACTCGAGAAAGCGAGGGCCTTCGGTATCGGCCTTGGCGTAGACGTCGTAAAGCTTCTGCCACAGCGTGTTGGCAGGATTGAGCTGCTCGAAGTTCTGCACCAGCCAGGCACCGTCGAAGCGGCCGTTGCCCATGTCGGCGGTCAGCGAGGCCAGCCACGAGCCGCCCAGCAGCCCGCCGCTGTAGCGCATCGGGTTGCGCCCGCGCACGCCCGACCAGTACGCCAGCGGCGCGCCCGCCACCAGCAGCGGCCCGGTGCGCTCGGGCGCGACCGCGGCCAGGATCATCAGCGCCCAGCCGGCCTGGCAGTTGCCGACCACGAAGGGCTTGCCCGGTGCGTCCGGGTGGCGCTCGCCGACAATCTTCAGGAAGGCGGCCTCGGCGCGCGCCACCGATTCGATGGTCTGCCCCGGGCAGGGCTCCTGGAAGAAGGTGACGAAGTAGCACGGATGCCCGCTGCGCAGCGCGATGCCGATCTCGCTGTCGGTCTTGAAGCCGCCGATGCCGGGGCCGTGGCCCGCGCGCGGGTCAATCACCACGAAGGCGCGCTTGGCGGGATCGGTCGGGCTGTCGGCCGGCGGCACGATGCGCAGCAGCGCGTAGTTGACGGGCTCGGGCAGTTCGCGGCCGTCGGCCAGCAGTTCGTGTTCGAACACCAGCACGGCCGGCATGCCCTCGCGCTCATGCTCGGCGGACTCGTTGCCGCGCTGGCGCAGGATATCGAGCAGCAGCACGGTGCGCTGCCAGGCGTCCGTGAAGTATTCCAGCGCCGGCTGGCCCAATGCCGCGAACGGATTGGCGGCGCCTGCGGGCTGGCTGGTGGAGGGTGCTTGTGCGGAGCCGCCCTGCGGCGGCCCGGCGGGTATGCGTGCGGTCATTCCACTTCCCCCGATTGGCGCCGCTGCCGGGCGTTTGCGCGCTGTCGGCGCAGCCGGAGTGACGCATGTTGCATTGCAACTAAAACAAGCCTAGCAGCCGCCTGGGAGTGCTGCAAGCCGCGAACGGGTGTGCGTGAAGCCGCACGGCGGGCCGCCCGAGCCCGTCATCGCAACGATAAATTCGTCGCCTATACTGGCCCATTGCGCTTGCGCGTTGCAGCAAGACGGGGAACTGGCCGCGCTTCAGCCGGCCAGGTAGTGTTCGCGCAGCTGCGCGACGTCGACCTCCAGCGCGTCGCGCAGGTAGTTGTCCAGGCTGCCCCACCCCTGCTCGATGGCCTGCACCGAGACATCGAGATAGCTGGCGCGGACTTCCAGCAGCGGCATCATCACTTCAGCCGGCACACCGAGCTGCCCCATGCGCGCCAGCGCCGTCTCATTGAACTGCGCGTTGCGCCGGTTCGATTCCAGGTAGTTGGCCAGGATGTCGTCCTGCGCCACGCCCAGCGCCGCCAGCAGCAGCAGCGAGGCAAAGCCGGTGCGGTCCTTGCCCGCGGTGCAGTGGAACAGCAGCGTCTTGCCGCCCTGCGCGGTGCGCATAAAGCCGGCGAAGGCGTCGCGGTAGCGCCCCGGGAAGTCGCGGTAGACCTCCAGCATGAAGGCATCCATCTGCGCCGGCGTGCTGGCGCGCAGGCGCGGCATCAGCACATCCATCGCCATGCTGCCGTCCAGCACCGGCACCGCCATCCAGCGGAAGCGCTGGCCGAAGGCAGCCTCGTCGGGCGATTTCTCGCCGGGCGAGCGGAAGTCCACCACCATGTCGAGTGCCAGCGCATGCAGCCGGTCAAGATCCGCGGCGCTGGCCAGCGCCGGGTTGCCGCTGCGGTACAGCCGGCCGTGGCGCACCCGGCGGCCATCGGCGCCGGCCAGGCCGCCGAGGTCGCGCGCGTTGCTGATGGTGTCGAAAATAAGCTCTGCCTGAATGGCGTTGCTGGCAGTGCCGTTGCTGATTTCGCTGACAGCCCCGTCGATGCCTGCGGCCGGTGCCGGCGGCACGACCGCATGGGCGTGCAGCAAGCCCGCCCGGTGAATCCACTTGGTCATTGTTGTTCCCTGACTGTTCTTGTCGAGGCGGGCTCGTGCGCTGCAGCAAGTTCAGCGGCTCCGATAGGCCGGCACATGCCAGCGCAGATGGCACCCGGCGATATAGCGCCGGTCCAGCTTCGCCACCAGCTTCCACACCGCGAGTGCGCTGGCGTCGATATCGACCCAAGCCCACGGATGCTTCGGGTCGCCGGCCTCCACCAGTTCCACCGAGCGGATGCTGGCGTACCGTGCGAGTGCCTTGTGCAGCGCCGCTGCACTGAGTCCTGCCTTCAGCCCGCGTACTAAAACCTTCATCATCGGCTCCAATTATTTCAGATCACCCCGACGCATGCATCACCCGCGCGAGGCGGCGGTGCGCATGGTGTCCGGCAACCGCCGCGAGGCGTTGCAGCGCCTGCGTTTACAGGTTGGGATGCCGGAAGCGGCTCAGAAATCCGTCACCTATAGCAAAACTTGATCTACGTCATGGCCGGCGCAAACAGGCGCCGCACGGCCTCGACAGCCTCCTCGTCACATCAGAGAATTCCTAGTCGACGCGGCGGCCGCGTCAAAAGCCCGGCCGCTAGCAGCACGCACAACGCAGATGCCATCTCGCGACCGACATCGCCCGCCGCGCCGGCAACCCGCCGGTACTTCGCGCCGGTGCGCCGCCCGATCGCCGAGAGCAGTCCGTGCCGTGGTGTGCGACGAGGATCATCAACCACAAGGATGACGGCGATGCCCGACACTTCCTCCACCGCCTCCGCGGCCACTCCCACGCCGCCCGCCCCGCCCACTGCAGCAGTCGTTCCAGCCGCGCCCAAGGTGACGCTGCACTGGGGCCTCTATGTCGCCGTCACCGTGCTGATCGGCGTGCTGGCGATCCCGCTGCCTGAAGGCCTGACCGTCGCCGGCCACCGCATGCTCGCGATCCTGGCCTTTGCCATCGTGGTGTGGATCACCGAAGCGGTCTCGTACGAGACCAGCGCGATCATGATCACCTCGCTGATGGCGGGGCTGATCGGCTTTGCGCCGACCGTCAACGACCCCAACGTGCTGTACGGCACCTCGCGCGCGCTGGGCATGGCGCTGGCCGGCTTCTCCAATACCGCGCTGGCGCTGGTCGCCGCGGCGCTGTTTATCTCGGCGGCGATGACCGTGACGGGGCTGGACCGCCGCATCGCGCTGGTCACGCTGTCGGCCATCGGCACCAGCACGCGCCGCATCCTGGTCGGCACCATTGCCGTCACCATCGCGCTGAGCCTGGTGGTGCCGAGCGCCACCGCGCGCAGCGCCTGCGTGGTGCCGATCATGATGGGCGTGATCGCTGCCTTCGGGGTCGACAAGAAATCCAATATCGCCGCCGGCATCATGATCACCGTGGCGCAGGCCACCAGCATCTGGAACGTCGGCATCCAGACCGCCGCGGCGCAGAACCTGCTGACGGTGGGCTTCATGGACAAGCTGCTGGGCGAGCGCATCACCTGGCTGCAATGGCTGATCGCCGGCGCGCCGTGGGCCATCGTGATGTCCGTTGTGCTGTACTTCCTGGTGCGCTTCCTGCTGCCTGCCGAGACCGACGCCATCCCCGGCGGCAAGGAAGCGGTGCAGCGCGAACTGTCCGCGCTCGGCCCCATGACCGGGCCGCAGAAGCGGCTGGCCGCGGTCTCGATCGGCCTGCTGCTGTTCTGGGCGACTGAAGGCAAGCTCCACAGCTTCGACACCGCCACCGTGACCTTCGTCGGCCTGGTGATCCTGATGCTGCCGCGCATCGGCGTGATGGACTGGAAGACCATGCAGCAACGCACGCCGTGGGGCACGCTGATCGTGTTCGGCGTCGGCATCAGCCTGGGCACCGCGCTGCTGAGCACGCAGGCCGGCCAGTGGCTCGGCAAGTTCGTGGTCGCGCATTCAGGCCTGGCCACGCAGGGTCCGGTGATGGTGTTCGCCATCCTTGCCGCCTTCCTGATCCTGATCCACCTGGGCTTTGCCAGCGCCACCGCGCTGACCGCGGCGATGCTGCCGATCCTGATCTCGGTGCTGCAGACGCTGCCGGGCGACATCAACCGCGTCGGCATGACCATGCTGCTGGGCTACACGGTGAGCTTCGGGTTTATCCTGCCGATCAACGCGCCGCAGAACATGGTGTGCCTGGGCACCGAGACCTTCAACGGCCGGCAGTTCGCGCGCATCGGCATCCCGGTGACGATCGTGGGCTACGCCATGATGCTGCTGTTCGCGGCGACGTACTGGCGCTGGCTGGGCTGGGTGTAGGGAGCGGCGGCGGCGATTTGGCGACCTCGCCGCCGCGCGCTGGCACAATATGCGGCATGAAAAGCCTCTGGTCCGCCTTCATCAAGCTGCTGGTGCTCGCCGTCATTGGCGGCATGCTGCTCGCCACCATCGCCATCCTGGCTGTCGACCGGCAATTGCCGTCGCTCGATGCGCTCACTGCGTTCCGCCGCACGCCCGACTACGTGCCCTTCGACAAGATCCCGCGCGAACTGACGGACGCGGTGATCGCGATCGAGGATGAGCGGTTCTATGTGCATGAGGGGATCGACTATGTCGGCGTGATTCGAGCGGGGATTGCCAACCTGTCGGATGACCTGTCGCAGGGCGCGTCGACCATCACCATGCAGGTGGCGCGGAATTTCTACCTGTCGCGCGACAAGACCTATACGCGCAAGCTCTATGAGGTGCTGCTGTCCTACCGCATCGAGAAGGCGCTGAGCAAGGATGAGATCCTTGAGCTGTATATGAACAAGATCTACCTGGGACAGGGGGCGTATGGATTCGCCGATGCGGCGCGGACTTATTTCGGCAAGCCGCTGGATCAGCTGACGTTGGCGGAGTGCGCGATGTTGGCGGGGTTACCAAAGGCGCCGTCGGCGAACAATCCGGTGGCTAATCCCAGGCGGGCGCGGCAGCGGCAGGCTTATATCCTGCATCGGATGCTGGAGCTTGGGAGGATTTCGCGAGGGGAGTATGACGGTGCGTTGTTGGAGCCGTTGAGGCTTAGGTGAAGGGGGCTGGTAGATGCTCGACGGCCCCCCCGCCGCGGGCTGGCATCTGGTCGATGCTCGACGGCTGGTCGCGGCTGGTGACATGTTGTCGTTGTTTGAACCAAGCGCTTCAACAGCGACAACATGTCACCACCAACGCGGGCCGCCGATCATCCCAAAAGATGTTTCTCACTCCAACATCCCCCGATACCTCCCCACCGCCTCCTGCACAATCTCAAGCAGCCCATTGCCGGCCTCGGCATCCACATGCCCAAGCAACGCCCTCCGCATCCGCGGCTCCCAAAACCGCTTGATATGCCCGGCAATATCCGAAACAGCCTCCTCCCGATCCGGCATCGCCTCAAAGAAGCTGCCAATCTGGTTGGCCATGGTAATCAGGTTGTCGACATTCATGCCAGGCTCGCTTCGTGTTGCAAACGTTGGGGATGTGCGTACACCACGTGCGCACCAGCGCGCACGAAGCCGGCCAGCGTGATGTTGGACTGCTCCGCCAGCCGTACAGCCAGCGCGGTGGGCGCGGACACGGCCGCCAGCAGGCCGGCGCCGATGGCTGCGGTCTTCAGCACCATTTCATAGCTGGCGCGGCTGGTGACCAGCACCGCGCCGCTGGCGATATCCTCGCCACTGCGCGCGAGCGCGCCCGCCAGCTTGTCCAGCGCGTTGTGGCGCCCCACATCCTCGCGCACCAGCGAGACATGGCCGTCTGCGCGCAGCCACGCCGCGGCGTGCGTGGCGCCGGTGTGGCGCTGCAGCTCCTGCCGCAGCTGCAGCTGCACAAACGCAGCCTGGATCACGTCGGTGTGGAAGCTGACATCGCTCTGCACCGGTGCCGGCATGCGCATCACCTGCTCCAGCGACTCGGTGCCGCACAGCCCGCAGCCGGTGCGACCCGCGAGCGAGCGGCGGCGGTCCTTGAGCTGCATGAAGGCTTCCGACGCAATCTCCAGCCGCACCGCGATACCGTGCTCGCGCATCTCGACCTCGATGTCATAGACATCGCGCGGCGCGGACACAATGCCCTCGCTCAGGCTGAAGCCCAGCGCAAAGTCCTCCAGGTCGGCCGGCGTCGCCAGCATCACCGCGTGCGAGATGCCGTTGTACTCCAGCGCGACTGGCACTTCCTCGGCCACTTCGTCCGGGCTCAGCATGATTTCGCCCTGGCGCCAGCGGTTGACCGCAAAGGTGCTGTGCGTAGCCGGCACGGCGTCTTCCGACGCGGCCGGATCAATCTCCGGTGACTGCATGCAGCGCATCATGATTTCACCCTCCGCTCAGTTCGCCGCGGCTTGCGCCGGATCGGCGCTGGCCGCTTCCAGCAACTGCAGCTGCTGCGTATTGAAGTCGTGGTACTGCTGCTGCCACGCCGACGGTTGCGCCACCGGCATCACCTGCACCGCGGTCACCTTGTATTCCGGACAGTTGGTAGCCCAGTCCGAGTTGTCGGTGGTAATTACGTTGGCGCCGGATTCCGGGAAGTGGAAGGTGGTGTAGACCACGCCCGGCTGCATGCGCTCGCTGACGATGGCGCGCAGCACGGTATCGCCGGCCCGGCTCTGCACGCCGACCCAGTCGCCGTCCTTGATGCCGCGTTCCTCCGCATCGTGCGGATGGATCTCGAGCCGGTCTTCGGAGTGCCAGTGGACGTTCTCGGTCCGGCGCGTCTGCGCGCCGACGTTGTATTGCGACAGGATGCGCCCGGTGGTCAGGATCAGCGGGAATGCGCGCGTGATCTTCTCGGTGGTCGGCACGTACTTGGTGATGATGAACTTACCCTTGCCACGCACGAAGGTGTCGATATGCATGGTCGGCGTGCCTTCCGGCGCGTCGGCGTTGCACGGCCACTGGATGCTGCCGAGCTGGTCCAGGCGCTTGTAGTTGACGCCCGAGAACGTCGGCGTCAGGCGCGCGATCTCGTCCATGATCTCCGACGGGTGCTTGTAGTGCATCGGATAGCCCAGCGCATTGGCCAGCAGGACGGTCGCTTCCCAGTCGGCATAGCGCGCCTTGGGCGGCATCACCTTGCGCACGCGCGAGATGCGGCGCTCGGCATTGGTGAAGGTGCCGTCCTTCTCCAGGAACGACGAACCCGGCAGGAACACATGCGCGTACTTGGCAGTTTCGTTCAGGAAGATGTCCTGCACCACGATGCATTCCATCGACGACAGCGCTTCGGACACGTGCTGCGTGTTCGGGTCGGACTGGACGATGTCCTCGCCCTGGCAGTACAGGCCCTTGAAGCTGCCGGCCAGCGCGGCCTCGAACATATTGGGGATGCGCAGGCCCGGCTCGGGGCTGATCTCGACATTCCACGCGGCTTCGAACAGGCCGCGCGTGGTCGAGTCCGACACGTGGCGGTAGCCCGGCAGTTCATGCGGGAACGAACCGATATCGCACGAACCCTGCACGTTGTTCTGACCACGCAGCGGATTCACGCCCACGCCTTCGCGGCCGATATTGCCGGTGGCCATGGCGAGGTTGGCGATGCCCATCACGGTGGTGGAGCCCTGCGCATGCTCGGTCACGCCCAGGCCGTAGTAGATGGCCGCGTTGCCGCCGGTGGCGTACAGGCGGGCGGCACCGCGCAGTTGTTCAGCGGGGATGCCGGTGACGGATTCCATTGCCTCCGGCGAGTTCTCCGGCAGCGCGACAAAGTCGCGCCATTGCTGGAACGCGCGGTCCTCGCAGCGCTCGGCGATGAAGGCTTCGTTGAGCAGGCCTTCGGTCACGATCACGTGCGCCAGCGACGTCACCAGCGCCACGTTGGTGCCAGGGCGCAGCTGCAGGTGATAGTCGGCGCGGATGTGCGGGGAATCGACCAGGTCGATACGGCGCGGATCGACCACGATCAGCCTGGCGCCGGCGCGCAGGCGCTTCTTCATGCGCGAGGCGAACACCGGGTGGCCGTCGGTCGGGTTGGCCCCGATCACCATGATCACGTCGGCCTTCTCGACCGACTTGAAGGTCTGCGTGCCGGCCGATTCGCCCAGCGTCTGCTTCAGGCCGTAGCCGGTCGGCGAATGGCATACGCGTGCGCAGGTGTCGACGTTGTTGTTGCCGAAGGCGGCGCGCACCAGCTTCTGGACCAGGTAGCCCTCTTCATTCGTGCAGCGCGACGACACGATGCCGCCGATGGAATCCTTGCCGTGCTCCGCCTGGATGCGCTTGAACTGCGACGCGGCGTAGTCGATCGCTTCTTCCCACGACACTTCGCGCCACGGATCGGTGATCTTCGCGCGGATCATCGGCTTGAGGATGCGGTCCTTGTGCGTGGCATAGCCCCAGGCAAAGCGGCCCTTGACGCAGGCGTGGCCTTCGTTGGCCTTGCCGTCCTTGTACGGCACCATGCGCACCACCTCGTTGCCCTTCATCTCGGCCTTGAACGAGCAGCCCACGCCGCAGTAGGCGCAAGTGGTCACGGTGCTGTGCGAAGCCTGGCCGAGCTTGATGACGGAGGTCTCGGTCAGCGTCGCGGTCGGGCAGGCCTGCACGCAGGCGCCGCACGAGACGCAGTCCGATTCCATGAACGACTGGCTGGTGCCGGGCGAGACGCGCGAGTCAAAGCCGCGGCCGCTGATGGTCAGCGCGAAGGTGCCCTGCGTTTCTTCGCAGGCGCGCACGCAGCGATTGCAGACGATGCACTTGGACGGGTCGTAGGTGAAGTAAGGATTGGATTCGTCCTTCTTCATCTCTGTGTGCGTGGCAATCGGCTTTGCTTCCGGGCCGCCGTCGTTGTAGCGCACTTCGCGCAGTCCCACCACGCCGGCCATGTCCTGCAGCTCGCAGTTGCCGTTGGTCGGGCAGGTCAGGCAGTCGAGCGGGTGGTCGGAGATATAGAGCTCCATCACGCCGCGGCGCAGGTCGGCCAGCTTGTCGCTCTGGGTCTTCACTTTCATGCCGGCTTCGACCGGCGTGGTGCACGATGCCGGATAACCGCGGCGCCCCTCGATCTCGACCAGGCACAAGCGGCACGAGCCGAAGGATTTGAGGCTGTCGGTGGCGCACAGCTTCGGCACGGCGATCTGGGCTTCCATCGCGGCACGCATCACCGAGGTGCCGGCGGGCACGGTGACGCTGACGCCGTCGACCTCCAGGGTGACCAGTTCGGTGGATTCGCTGGCGGGTGTGCCGAAGTCGATCTCGTTGCGGGCATTCATGGCGATCTGTCTCCCGATTCTTGTGGGACCTGGCGGCTCAGTTGACGCTCAGGCGGCCTTGGCAGGGTTGGAGGCGAGGCCGAAGTCCTCGGGGAATTCGTTCAGCGCGGACAGCACCGGGTACGGCGTCATGCCGCCCATCGCGCACAGCGAGCCGTTGAGCATGGTGTCGCACAGGTCGCGCACCAGCGCCACGTGTTTCACGGGCTGCTCGCCGGCGATGATGCGGTCCATCACCTCGACGCCGCGGGTCGAGCCGATCCGGCACGGCGTACATTTGCCGCAGGATTCGACCGCGCAGAACTCCATCGCGTAGCGCGCCTGCTTTGCCATGTCGACGGTCTCGTCGAACACCACGATGCCGCCGTGGCCGACCACGCCGCCGAAGGCGGCATAGGCCTCGTAGTCCAGCGGCACGTCGAAGCGCGACTCGGGCAGGTAGGCGCCCAGCGGGCCGCCAACCTGCACCGCGCGGATGGCGCGGCCGCTGCGGGTGCCGCCGCCGTAGTCGACCAGCAGTTCGCGCAGCGTGACGCCGAATGCCTTCTCGACCAGTCCGCCCTGCTTGATATTGCCTGCGAGCTGGAACGGCAGCGTGCCGCGCGAACGGCCCATGCCGTAGTCGCGGTAGTACTGCGCGCCGCGCGCCAGGATCACCGGCACGGTGGCCAGCGAGATCACGTTGTTGATCACGGTGGGCTTGCCGAACAGCCCTTCCAGCGCAGGCAGCGGCGGCTTGGCGCGCACCACGCCGCGCCGGCCTTCCAGGCTTTCGAGCAGCGCGGTTTCCTCGCCACAGACGTAGGCGCCGGCACCCTTGCGCACTTCGAGGTGGAAGCGCTTACCGCTGCCGCGGATATCGTCGCCCAGCCAGCTGGCCGCGCGCGCGATGCCGATCGCGCTTTCCAGCACCGCGATCGCATGCGGGTATTCGGAGCGGCAGTAGATGTAGCCCTGCTCCGCGCCCACCGCGAGGCCGGCAATCGTCATGCCTTCGATCAGCATGAAGGGATCGTCTTCCATCACCATGCGGTCGGAGAACGTGCCCGAATCGCCTTCGTCGGCATTGCAGACGATGTACTTGACTGCGGACTGCGCGCCCAGCACGGTCTTCCACTTGATGCCAGTGGGGAACGCTGCGCCGCCGCGGCCGCGCAGGCCGGAGTCGGTGACTTCCTGCACGATGTCGGCGGGCTGCATGGACAGCGCGCGTTCCAGGCCGGCAAAGCCTTCATGCGCGCGGTAGTCCTCCAGCGACAGCGGATCGGTGATGCCAACGCGGGCAAAGGTCAGGCGCTCCTGCTTCCTCAGGAACGGAATCTCATCGGTCAGGCCGTGCGCCAGCGCATGCGCGCCGCCTTGCAGCAGGCCGGCGTCGAACAACGCGGGCACGTCCGCCACCCCAACCGGGCCGTAGGCCACGCGCCCGGCGTCGGTCTGCACCTCGACCAGCGGCTCCAGCCAGAACATGCCGCGAGAGCCGTTGCGCACGATGCGTACGTCGTCGCCGCGAGCCGCGGCTTCGCGGGCAATGGCGCGGGCGACATCGTCCGCGCCGAGCGCCAGCGCGGTGGAATCGCGCGGCACGAAGATGGTGGTAGTGGCGCTCATGCCTGGGCCTCCGTGGTTTCGTTGGAGGCCTGCGCCTCGCGCAGCGACCGGATCAGCGCATCGAAGCGCTTCGCATCGACATAGCCGTGCAGCTGCTCGCCCACCATCACGGCCGGGCCGCAGGCGCACTGGCCCAGGCAATAGACCGGCTCAAGCGTCACCTGGCCGTCCGCGCTGGTTTCATGGAAGCCGCAACCCAGCGCCCGCTTCGCATGCTCGGCCAGTGCTTCGGCGCCGACCGCCTGGCAGGCTTCGGCGCGGCAGACCTGGACGACGTGCCGGCCCGCCGGCTGCTGGCGGAAGTGGTGGTAGAAGGTGATCACGCCATGCACCTCGGCACGCGACAGGCTGAGTGCGCGGGCGATCACGGGTACGGCGTCGTCGGGAATGTAGCCCTGCGTGTCCTGGATCTCGTGCAGGATCGGCAACAAGGCGCCCGGCAGGTCCTGCCGTGCCGCCACGATCGCCGCGATCGCAGCAGTGCGCGCGGCGTCGGCGGATGCCGGTGCGATGGGAGCGGTTTCTGGCATGGCGTCTCCTGTGGGGGCCGCACGGAGCGGGCTGCGCGGGCCGTTATATGCTATTTTTTTCCTATTTCCGGGCTTGCGATCTGGCCTGGCTGCCCGTTGAAGCGACTATATGAGAGTGACAGCGCCCCTTCAATAAGCTATTTTCTACATATGATTCGCATCTCGATCCTTCCCCACCTGCAGATCCGGGACGACGCCAGCCCTGGCGACGAGGCCCTGGACGTTTCCCGGCTGGTGGCCCTGCTCGGCCATATCGGGGAATCGGGCAGCATCAGCCAGTCGGCGCAGGCCGTGTCCTTGTCCTACCGCTATGCCTGGGGCATCCTGCGCGACGCCGAGGCTTTGTTCGGCGGCCCGCTGATCGACAAGACCCGCGGCCGCGGCAGCGCCCTCACGCCGCTGGCGCAGCAACTGGTGTGGGCCAGCAAGCGGATCGGCGCGCGCCTGTCGCCGACGCTGGATAGCCTGGCTTCCGAGCTGGAAATCGAGTTGAAGAAGCTAATGGACCAGTCCGAGGCGGCGGTGCGGCTGCATGCCAGCCACGGCTTTGCGGTCGCGGCGCTGCGCGATTTCCTCGACGAGCAGCAGGTGCGGCACGACCTGAAGTACTGCGGCAGCGTCGAAGCGGTTGCGGCGCTGGCCGAGGGCGCGTGCGATATCGCCGGCTTCCACGTGCCGGTGGGCGAGTTTGAACACGGCATGTGGCGTCACTTCACCACGTGGCTGAAACCCGACACGCACTGCCTGGTGCACCTGGCGGTGCGCAGCCAGGGGCTGTTCGTGCGGCAGGGCAACCCGCTCGGCATCCACACGCTGGAAGACCTGACGCGGCGCGAGGTGCGCTTCGTCAACCGTCAGGTGGGCTCGGGCACGCGCCTGCTGCTGGACCTGATGCTGGCCGCGCGCGGCATCGACCCGGCGCGCATCGAAGGCTACAGCAACGGCGAGTTCACCCACGCCGCGGTGGCGGCGTATATCGGCAGCGGCATGGCCGACGTGGGCTTCGGCGTGGAAACGGCGGCGCGGCGCTTCGGCCTGGGGTTCGTGCCGGTGATCAAGGAGCGCTACTTCTTTGCGATCGAGAAGACCATGCTGCGCAGCGCCGCGCTGGCCGGCGCGGTGGGCGCGCTCACCAGCGAGGCCTTCCGCCAGCGCGTCAATGCGCTGCCGGGCTATGACGGCGCGCTGACCGGCACGGTGCTGACGCTGGCCGAGGCGTTCCCGGATTACGCGGGCGCGCGTGTGCGCTAGCGTTGCAGCAGCGCAAGCCGGTCAGGATGATCGGCCCATTGCTCATGGCCGGGGATCGGGCCCTTGGCCTGCAGCAGCGGCGGCCAGTCGGGCCGGCGCGACAGCTCGGCGTTCAGCGCGAGGAAATGGCGCTTGTCCTCGGGCAGGTCGTGCTCCGAGTAGATCGCGCCGACGGGGCAAAGCGGGACGCACATCGAGCAGTCGATGCACTGGTCAGGATCGATGGCGAGGAAGTTGGGCCCTTCGTGGAAGCACGACATCGGGCAGACTTCCACGCAGTCGGTATGGCGGCACTGGATGCAGGCATCCGTTACGACAAAGGTCATGGGGCGGGGGCGGTACGGCAGTACG
Organism: Ralstonia pickettii DTP0602; assembly: GCA_000471925.1. Classification (NCBI taxonomy): domain Bacteria; kingdom Pseudomonadati; phylum Pseudomonadota; class Betaproteobacteria; order Burkholderiales; family Burkholderiaceae; genus Ralstonia; species Ralstonia pickettii. Next base: position 686,863 of record CP006667.1, on the reverse strand, counting down.
GCGGTAAAGACCTATCGATCGTAGCGGCCCGCCCTGCCGCGCGGGGCGGGCCGCCTTGTGCGACTCGTTCAAATCGCCTGAAGCGGCATCGCGACCTTCTTCCTTGCGTCAGTACGCCACCACCGACAGGGTGGTGCTTGCCGGCACGCGCACGGTGTTGCTGTAGGTGCCCGTGACCGCGCCGGTGCGGACCAGGTAGCTGCCGTAGGCGGACAGGTACGGCAGCGTCGATGCCATCGTCTTGATCGCGGCGTAGCTCTGGAGGTCGATCGCCGGCAGCGTAAAGCCGCTGTCCGTGCGCGCCGGGTAGCCATAGCCGGCTGGCAGGCCCGTGCTCGGCATCAGCGTATTGGTGCTGACTGCCCAGCGACGCATCTGCACGGCCAGCGTCACGCCAACCTGCGCACTGGCAATGGACTGCTCCAGCGCCGTCTTGGAATCAGTGGTAGTACCGCGCGCCAGCAGGTCCTTGAAGAAGGCCAGGCCCAGGTGCCGGTTCAGGAAGCCACCGAAGGTGCCGGACACCGAATAGCTTTCGCAGAACGCACCGAAACCGGTGAAGGAGAACAGATTGCAGTTGCTGCTGTTGGTGCGCACATAGTCGGGCATGCGCACGTCGCGGATATTGTTGAAGCTGGCGTCGATGGTGTGACTGGCAAAATCTTCCATCATCATCGCGGTCATTTCCTCGAGCCAGTCGTCGAACGAGTAAGACGGCCCCATCCGCACGCTGCGACGGTAGAAGTTCTGCATGTGCATGCCTTCATGCGCCATCACCATCTTCATCGACTGAATGCCGTCGGCGCCGCCGAGGTAGAGCGTCTCGGCGTCCAGGTACAGCGACACCGATTCATTGCTGGTGGGATCGACCGAGCGCAGCAGGTTGTGCAGCCCCCAGAAGTAGCCGACCATGCCGAACGGCTTGTTGTTGCGGTCGAAGTTCAGGATCACGATATCGATCGGCTGGGCACTGCCGGCGATCAGCGTGGTCGGGTAGTTGTGCGCGCCCCACAGCGGGCCGCCCACGGACTTCAGCATGTCGTAGACGCCCTGGGCGCTGCCGGCACCGACAAAGGCATTGGCCAGCGCGCCGACCAGCGCGGCATCGACCTTGCCCGTGGTGTATTCCGCGTCTTCCACCCACAGCCTGACCGTCACGCCATCCTTGGTGGTGACTTGCTGTACCACGCTGGCGGTGCGCGTGGTCGCGTCGGTGTGGTACCACCCTCGGGTGGTGGCCATCGACGCGGCTTGCGGCGCGGGCGCGCTCATCACGCTGCGCAGCGGCGCTGCCGCCGCGACGCGCTCGGCCCAGCCGCTGCGGTTGAAACCGGCGATCTCGCGGCGCGTGGCTTCGGCGTCGGCGCTGGCTGACGCAGCCGGGTCGCTGACGCTTGCGAGCGAGCGCATCGACAGGCCGGTCACCGACTCGCTCAGCACCGAGGGCTTGATCGACGGCAGCGTCAGGCTGGTGCCGCTGGTATTGGTCAGCATCAGCGACAGCGACTGGCCGCCCAGCCCGCTGATCGAAAACCTGACGTCGATATCGGCACTGCCCGCGTTTCGCTGCTGCCAGATGCCGGTGCCGCTGCCCGCATAGGTCGAGCCGGTGGCCGCGCCGCAGCCGGTGCAGGCCTGCTCCAGGCCGTTGATCACCAGCGGCTGCGCGACCGTGACGGGCTCGCTGTCCGTGGTGGTGGTCGTGGTCGCGGGCGGCTGCGACGATGCCGCGTCATCACCGCCACCGCCGCCGCAGGCGGCAAGCACGGCCGCCGCCATGGCGGCGGCGAGCAGGTTCAGGGGCAGGTGCAGTCCATCGGCAATCCGGGGCATTTCCGCGCAACTCCGTTGAAGGTGGTAATCAGGATCTGAAACGTCAGGGCCGCCGGCCGCAGCCAGGGCAACGGCCAAGACAGCGGGCGGTTTGCGGCGGTATCCGACGATAACGGCAGCAAAACCGCAACGCTTGACCCTACCTGCAGGTGGTAGGCAGGCAAGCTGGCGACACCGCATTGTGGGCGACGCAGGTCACGGCGGCGAGTTGGCAGCGAGGATCAGTGGTAGCGGCGCCACAGGTGCGCAGGGCCGCAAAGCGGGAGAGCGGCGCGGGAGATCGCGCGGGATGGCATTGCGTGGGCGCAGCCCGTTATCGGCGCCGGCTGCGCCGGGCTGGCATGAAGGCCTCGCGGACGAAGGCCATCGAAGAAGACGCGGGTGATGGCGCAAGGGCGGCCGCCATTGCAGCGGCCGCCCACCGGTCCGCCCGCCACCACCCGCGGCGGATCAGGCGGTTGCGCGCATCAGCTCGTCCTTGCGCGCGGCCATGGTCTTGGCCACCTCGCGCAGGTTGACCTTTTCCTTGATCACGTTCTTGAACAGTTCGCCTTCCTCTTCCTCGATATGGTGGGAGACGTATTCCGAAAGCACCGTGAAATTGGCTTCCAGCAGGTCCCCGGCGGGGTCCTCCTCGATCGCGGCGAGCAGGTCCTTTGCCACCTGGTGCTCGACCTGGGCCTCGTCCAGCATGTCATCGATCTCGTCGCTGGCGCCGCGCAGCGCCGGGTAGAAGATCTCTTCCTCGACCGTGGCATGCACCGTGAGCTGGTGGCAAACGTCCAGCGCGATCGACTCCTTCTCGTCGCGGTTCTCGGTGTCCTTGAACGCCTTGAACTGCTTCTTGACCGCACGGTGCTCGTCCATCAGTGCGCCGAGGGCTTCGGCCTGGTCTGCGGGGATCTTCGACTTGTCCACGATGTTCTCCTTGGCTGGGGTGCGGTGTTCCGGCTTCGCTACGTGGGAGGCAGGTTCCGTGCCCGTACAACTGCCGCCCACCGCACGACGCCCGCAGGACGTGTGTGGGCAGCGTGCGCACCCGCGCCGCATGCCGCATTGCAATTCCTGCGCGAAGGCTTGTAATTGTGCCCGCGGCGCCGCGCCGGCGAGGGCAGCGTGGGACGCAATGCGGGCGTGCGCGGCGCGGCATGAAAGTTGCGCGGGTCGGTCATCCGTGCGGTCCCCGCCGCCGCGCATATTCCAGACAGGAGACAACCGTGATCGCAGAAGCCCGCACCAGGATCCGCAAACGCAGGTCCCTGAAACGCCATGCCGGCCCCGCGCTGGCCGGCTTGCTGTTCCACAAGGCATCGCGACGGGAGCGCGCGACAGCGATGTGCGCGAGTTCGCGACGACATTGCCCACGCCGGAGCATCGCCTGGAGCAGCCAGGACGATGGCCTCCGAGGTGTCGCGTTGGTGCGTCGTCAGTGCGTCGCTTCAGTGAGCCGCTTGAGTGAGCCGCGTTAGTGCCCACCGTCAAGCCCAGGCCCCCTGTCCGAAAGCACCCGCTTATGCACAGCCGCATTTAATGCGTTTTTCCCGCACACTATGCGGCTGCCGGTGCAGGGCTGCTCAATGCTTTGACTGAAGGACTGGAACGCGACAGCTGCGTTTGCTCCGCGTTCGCCGCAGACGTTTATTGCAGACTGCCGTGCGAGATCCCGCCATGCCGTCAACATTCATATATTCGAATCGCGCCGTTGGCCCCGAGGCCATCGACGAAGAACTACAAGCCGCTGCTGAAGCCGGCTACAACGTGGACGCGCGCCACGCCTTCTGGGAGTGCGAGCCGGCCTCGGTGCCGGCTTTGCAGCGCCCCCGCCTGCGCGCACTGCAGCAGCAGGTGCAGGCCGGCGATGCCGTGGTCATGCTGCGCCTGTGCAGCATGGGCTGGAGCGTGCAGGAGGTGCTGGCCACCATCCGGCGCTTCCGCCTGCTGGGCGTGGCGCTCCATTGCGCGCAGCTGTCGCGCACGAACCTGTCCAGCGCCTCGCCACCCGAAGCGGTGGAGGTGTTGCGCGCCGTAGCAGCGCTGGAAGGCACCACGCGCAGCGTGCGCGTGCGCGAAAGCCTCGCCGCGGCCAAGGCGATGGGGCGGCAGGTCGGCCGTCCGCCCAAGCACACGCCCGAGCAGCGCAGCGCCATCCTGCATGCGCTGCGCGCCGGCCATTCGGTCAGCGAGATCGCGCGCCAGTTCAATACCTCGCGCCAGACGGTGCTGCGCATCCGCGCCGCGGAACCGGCCGTGCAGCCGGCGCGGCACGACACGCGGCCCTCTGCTGCGCCGGCCACGGAACCGGAAGCGGAAACTGCCGACGAATGACGCCGACCAGCCTCGGGCTGGCCGTGGGTCGACGTATTTACGCGCACCGTTGCAAGAATCCCATGCATTGCCAGGCCGTGCGCGCCCACCTGGCGCCGCCCACGGCTTGGAACGTTCCTTGCGAAAGTAGTCTGAGCAGAACGTCCCCGGCAACGAAGTCCTGCTGAACACAGCCCCGCCGCCGCGGGACCGGCACCCGAACCACCTTTGCAAGGCAACCGCGCAGCCCCGTCATGCGACGCCGCCCGACGCGGCCCTTGGCGCAACGACATGACTATCCGACTGCAGAAAGCCGTGGGCATGCCGCCGGCCCTGGCCGATCCGCCCGGCGGCGGCCGTGTGCTGACGCACGCGCAACTTGCTTCCACACCCTCTACCCCCTCGTCCCCGCCGTCATTGCATGCCCGCCCCGGCGGGCCGCTGCACTTCGCGCGCCCGACCTTGCTGCTTGAAACGCTGCTGGCCACGCGGCTGGAGTTGCTGAGCCGCGACCAGGCCTGGCCACCACACACCCTGGCGCGGCGCCAGGCGGTGCTGATGCAGCTGTGGCAGGAACGCCCGCCCGGCCTGTTCGAGCACGGCGGCACGGCCGAGAGCATCGCGCGCTGCCTGCACGCGGCGTTCGCCGAAGCCGCCGCGGGGCGCAGGCTGGAAGCCGCGCAGCAGTTCAAGCGCGCGTACTACCTGGTCTGCTGCACGGCCTCGGCCGGCACGCGTGTGCGGCTGCGCGCTGCGCCCGCTGCGTCCGGATATCGAGCATGAACCCGGCAGCGGCCGCGCCGCCGACGTCATGCCCGAGCGCAAGAAGCCCCCCGTCAGCCGCACTGAGCTGAACCAATGCCGTCGTTGCCCGCTGTGGCGCAACGCCACCCAGGGCGTGCCCGGCGAGGGGGCCGCGCACGCGCGCATCATGCTGGTGGGCGAGCAGCCCGGCGCGCAGGAGGACCTGCAGGGCTCCCCCTTTGTCGGCCCGGCGGGCCACCTGCTGGACGAGGCGCTGGGCAAGGCCGGCCTGGACCGTGACAAGCTCTTCATGACCAATGCGGTCAAGTGCCTCCGAGAGCGCGGGCAAGGCGGACCCCGACGGCCTGCACGGCCAACCGCGCAAGGGCACCGGCGGCGCGTCCATCGACCAGACCCGCGTGCCTGACGCGAAGGGGCGCTGAGACCCGCGGGCGCAGACTCGCCATCCTACGGAGGCAAACCCGATGCAACGCTTTGCGGACAAGGTCCCGCCGGTCGACGGCGGGCTGATGGCCTCGAACGGACAGCCGCACCAGGCGTTGCGGAAGGCGTTTCAGACCGGCAGGCCCTTGGCGCGCAGCGCCGCATCGAAGCGTTCCGGATCCGATGTGCCGGCCGCGTTATCCGCGCGAATCCTGGCTTCTTTCTTCAGGTGTGCCCGGCAGCGTTCGAGAACGTCGGCAGCCTCGGCGGCGGGCACTGCGATCACCCCATCCGCATCGCCGATGACGAGATCACCGGGCAACACCGCCAGACCCGCGCAGGCAAGGGCAATGTTGATCTCCCCGGGGCCATCCTTGCCCGGTCCGCGATGGGTGTGCCCCCTGGCGAAGATGGGCATGCCGTCCTGCGCCCATTCGCACAGGTCGCGGATGGCCCCGTCGATGACCAGTCCGCCCAGCTTCTTCGCCATGCACGTCGTCCGCATCAGGCCGCCGACGAGCGCCTGCGTGACATCGCCGCCGCCGTCGATCACCAGGACGTCGCCAGGCTGCACCATCATCAGGGCCTTGTGGATCATCAGGTTGTCCCCGGGGCGCACCCGGACCGTCACGGCGGGTCCGCACAGCACGGTGTCCAGGCGGGCATGGTATTGCCGCAAGCCGACCGTGCCGATGTTGCGGCTCATCGAGTCGCCGATGGCTGCGACCGGCATGTCGCGGAAAGCCTCCACGATATCCGGAGCGGGTCCGTCGACACGCGGGTTGATGCGGTAACCGGCGGGCCATTGCACTGGCGCGGTGGTTTTGGAAGTGGTCATCAGCGTCTCCAGGGATCAACGGTAATCGGGCGGTCAGGAAAGGACTTGCGGGTTGGCGCAAGCGGAGCGTTCTGCCGGAACGCCGTCCAGCCATCCCAGTACATTGCGGGCGGCGGCGCTCGCCATGGCGGCCAGCGCTGCAGGCGTGGAGCCGCCCACATGCGGTGTGAGCACAACGTTCGGCAGTGTCGAAAGCGGGCTGTCGGCAGGCAGCGGCTCGACAGCCATGGTGTCCAGCCCGGCGGCGTAGAGCTGACCACTCTGCAGGGCGGCGATCAGCGAAGCCTCGTCCACCACCTCGCCGCGCGCCGTGTTGACCAGGATCGCGCCGCGCGGCATCCGGCTGAACGCGGCTTCACCGAGCATGTTGCGCGTGTGTTGGTTGAGCGGCACGTGCAGGCTCAACACGTCGGCACGCGGCAGGAGTTCGGCCAGCGACGGCAGCAGTTGCGCGCCATCGACCGGGCTGGGACCGTCCGTCAGCGCCGGATCAAACGCCACGACCTTCATGCCCAACGCAAGGCATACCGTCGCCACGCGCTGGCCGACCTGCCCGAAACCGGCCAGGCCGATGGTCTTTCCGCGCAGCTCCACGCCGTCCTGCGCGCGCGACCAGCGGCCCCCGTGCAACTCGGCATCCATCCAGCCGATGCGCCGCGCGGCGGCGAACATCAGGCCCAGCGTCATCTCGGCCACCGACTGCGCGTTTGCCCCCGGCGTGACGTAGACCGGAATGCCTCGGCGCGTGGCCGCGTCCACATCGATATTGCTGACCCCAACACCGTGCTTCGAAATCACCTTGAGCGTCGGACAGGATTCGATGGCCTTCGCCGATAGCCGGACCGTCCTCGAGATCACCGCGTCGATGGGCTCCGATGCCATGACGCGCTCCACTTCCTCCACGCTGTCAGGCTGGGACAGATAGAGCACGCGGGCGCCGGCCTGGGCGAGCAGTTCCACGCCGGCTGGCGCCAGCTTGGGAGCGGTGACGAAGATGGTAGTCATGACATTTCAATGTTGAAGCGCAAGCATTCAGACGGGGGACGGATCCGTGGAGCTTTTGCCGGGTGGGTGCAGAGAATTCGTTCGGAAGCTCATTCGAGCCTGATATTCGCCTCGCGGATCAGCGCGCCCCACTTCTGATGCTCGGTACGGATGTATTCGGCGAACTGCCTGGGCGTTCCACCCATGGGCGTACTGCCCTCGGCGGCCAGCTTGCCTTGCACGTCAGGGTTCTTCAGCGCCTTCTGCACCTCGGCGTTGATGCGGTCAACCACGGCCTGAGGCGTGCCTGCCGGCGCGATCAGGCCGGTCCAGGTGATCGCATCAAAGCCGGGGTACCCCGATTCGGCAACCGTGGGCACGTTCGCCAGCTCAGGTACGTTTTTTACACGTTGCGCGGAGCTCACCGCCAACGCGCGAACTTTCTTCCCCGCGAGTTGCGGAATCGCTGCCGCGGTATTGGCGAAATTGAGGTCCACCTGGTTGCCGAGCAGATCCACCATGGCCGGGCCGGCGCCCTTGTACGGCACGTTCAGCATCCGGATGCCCGCGCGCCGTTCCAGCATCTCGCCGGCAAGATGGCCTACCGTGCCGTTGCCGGCAAGGCCGATGCGCAGGGACTCTGGCTTGCTCTTCGATGCCGTAACGACGTCTGCCAGCGTCCTGAACGAAGACGCGGCATTGACCACCAGCACGACGGGCTGGGAGGCAACCGTCGTGATGGGTGCAAAGTCCTTCAGCGGATCGAACGGCATCTTCGGATAGAGCGCCGGGTTGATCGCGAGGTTGGCGGTCTGGCCCAGACCGATCGTGTAGCCGTCGGCCGGCGCCTTCGCCACCGCGTCGAGACCAACGTTGCCACCGGCACCGGGCCGGTTCTCCACCACGACGACCCAGCCCGCCTGCGACGTCAGCTTCTCCGCCACCAGCCGCGCAACCGTGTCGGTGCCGCCGCCGGGCGGAAACGGGACCACCAGCCGGATCGGCCTGGCTGGCCAGGCTTGCGCGAACGCACTGCCCGCGAGCATGGCAAGCGCGGCGGCAGCCGCGAGGAATCGCGTTTTCGTCATCATGTCTCCTGTGTTATGGCTTGTATTGTTGGCTGGCCAAATCATTCCGTCCATTTGATAATGTTCATGTTTTCATTCCTGGAAGTTATCGATGGACATCCAGCTTCGGGACCTCAGGTACTTTGAGGCAGTCGCCGAACTCGGCCACGTCGGCAAGGCTGCCGACCAGTTGGGGCGAACGCAGCCTGCGATCACGAAGGCGGTACAGCGGCTGGAAGATGCGTTCGGCAGCGCCCTGTTCGAGCGCAAAGGCCGCGGCATACACCTCACCGCGGTGGGCGAGGTGCTGCTCGCGCGGGCGCGCATCCTGCGCGGCGCAACGGAAGAGGCGCTCAGGGAGGTTGGCGACTTCGCCAGGGGAAACGCGGGACACGTCCGCATCGGCAGCGGACCGATTGCCGCCGAACATGTGTTGCCGGAGATCTGCAATCTCCTTCTCGCCGAAGCGCCGGAGACCACGATCGAAATCACCGTCGCACCGAGCCTGGTCTTGCGGGAGCGCCTCAGGGAAGGTGCGATCGACCTGCTGATCGGCCTCATGCCCGAGTCCGACGACGCCTTCGTCAGTCGCGCCATCGTCGAGGACGTGGTCGTCGTTGCGGCGAGCCGCAATCACCCGGTCTTCGACCTGCCCCGCATCACGATGAAATCACTGCTGTCGTGGCGCTGGGTATTGCCGGCCCGGTCCATCCCCAGCCGGCAATGGCTTGATGCGGCCTTCCAGTCGCATGGCTTGCCGCCGCCCACGGCGCAGATCGATGCGAACTCGATCCCCCTGCTGCCACGCCTCATTGCGAAGAGCGAGCTGCTCAGCTTCCTGTCCCGCCACACGCTGGCTGCCGGGAACGGCAGCCAGCACCCGCTGCGCGAAGTGCCGCTGAAGGAGGCAACGCTGAAACGCCGGCTCGGCGTGACATACCGGCGCGAAGGCTACCTGTCGCCTGCGGCGCATCGCCTGATGGCGCTCTTGCAGGAGCGTGGCGGGCGCTTGTTCAACGCAGGCAGGGGGGATGAATAGCGGCTTTGGTCACTGGGCGGCAGTCGCTACGTGAGGGCGCTGCAACGCCCTCACATCATTCGGCGCGATGGCGGACAGCAGATGTGCCACGTCCGGCGATTTGAAGATTTCCGATATAAGAGCCCTCCCAAGGAAATGACACGCCGCTCATTCCGGCTTGAAGTCGATCGACTTCAGCACGGCGCCGATGCGCGCGTAGTCGCTGCGCAGCGATTTCGTCATCTCTTCGGGCGTGCGCGGCTGGCCCGCGTCGAGGCCGAACTCTCTCAGGCGCTCGCGCGTGGCCGGCTGCGCCATGACCTTCAGCGCGGCTTCGCGCAACCTGGTCTGCGCCGCGGCCGGGACGTCTGGCGTGACCCACAGGCCCAGCCAGACCAGCGCCTCGAGCTGGGGGTAGCCGAGTTCGGAGAAGGTCGGCACATTGGGCAGCATCGGCGAACGCTGGGGCAGGCTGACGGCGAAGGGCACGATCTTCCCGCTCTTGATCAGGGGAATCGCGTTCGGTATGCCTGCGAACATCAGCTGCACGTGCCCGCCCATCACGTCGGCGAGCGCCGGGGGCGTGCCCTTATAGCCGATGTGCGACATGTCGATGCCGGCGGCGCGATTCAGCTGCAACCCCATCACGTGCGAGACGGTGCCGGGGCTGTAGGAGGCGTAGTTGACCTTGCCCGGATTCGCCTTCACGTAGGCAATCACCTCGGCGAGGTTCTTTGCAGGCAACGACGGATTTCCCACCATCACCAGCCCGCCGCGCGCGAGTTCGGCGATCGGCTTGACCTCCTTGAACATGTCGAAACGCAGCTTGACGATATGGGGGATCTCGCTGACCAGCGCATCGAGCGCAACCAGCATCGTGTTGCCGTCGTGCGCCGCCTGCGTCAGGTCGTTGACCGCGAGCGCACCGCCGGAGCCCGGCTTGGGCTCGACGATCACCGGCTGGTGCAGTTCCTTCTGCATGCCTTCGGCCAGCAGGCGCGACACGATGTCGAGGGAACCGCCGGCAGGCCCGGCTGCGATGATGCGAAGCGGCTTGTCGGACTGCACCTGCGCAAACGCCGCAGTTGGCGCCAGCATGGCGACCGCCATGCCCAGGACGACGCCGAGGCTGCGGGGGGAAAGGGAAATGGTCATGTCTCGCTCCTGTCTTTTGATGTCAGTGATTTGGGTCGAACGGTCGTGGAATACGATCAGGCCGGCTCCTGCGTCCCGCTTGTGCGATGGCGTGCGGCGTCTGCCTCGTAGCTGCGCGAAGCCAGGACGAAGAAGACCGCAGCCGCCAGCGCAAACACCGGCGCCAGCGTCAGTGCCAGTTTCAGGCCGAGAACGTCCGAGAACGCCCCGACGAGCAGCGGGCCTGGCGCAAGCCCAATCAGGTTGTTGGCCAGGGCGATCGTCGCCGTCACCGTCGCGCGCACGCCGGGATGGGTGACATCGCAAACGATGGCCCCGGAACAGCCGCCGTGCGCCGCGGCGAACAATGCGCCAAGGAAGATCAGGCCCAGGGCCAACGGACCGGGCGGCAGCGCGAACGCGGTGATTAGCACCAGGGCCGACAGCACCGCATAGGCGGCGGGCACCAGCACCCGGCGCCGCGGGTGCCTGGCGCTGAGCCGGTCCGCCAGACCGCCGCCAAAGATCATGCCGATGCCGGAAGCCAATACGGCCACGCCGGCCATCAGCCCGGCCTGCTTCACATCCATGCCCTGGTAGCGGCCGAGGTATGTCGGCAGCCATGCAATGAGGATCGCGGGTATTGCCATTTGCAATCCGCTCGCGATGTAGGTGAGATTGCCCGAGCGCGCGGCAAACACTTCGCGCGCGATCTGGCCGATGCGCAGCCGGGCCGGCGCGGCATCGCCCTGCCCCTCGGCGCTCAACGCGACGGTCTTGTAGTCGCGTACGACGAAGGGATAGATCACCGCCAGCAGCAGGCCCGGCGCACCCACGGCAAAGAACGCCATGCGCCACCCCGCCTGGGCCGCCACAGCGCCCCCGACGACCACGCCGAGTACGGACCCGAACAAGCCGGCCGACAGGAACGCGCCCAGCACCGCGGCGCGCTGCCTGGCGGGAAATACATGGGCCAGCAACGCGGCCCCCGCTGCACCGTAGGCCGCCTCGCCGAGGCCGACGAACATCCGCGCCAACAGCAACTGGCCATAGCTCTGCGCCAGGCCGCAGGCGATGGTCGCAAGACACCACACGAAGGCCATCAGCGTGATGCTTTTGACGCGTCCCCAGCGGTCCGAGACCAGGGAAATCGGCACGCACAGCACGCCCACGGCGAGCGAGACCACGCTCACCAGCATCCCGAGCTGCGAGTCGGACAGCGCCCATTCGGCTTTCAGGGCTGGGAAGACCGCGCCGATGACCTGGCGCGACAGGTAGTCGGACAGCATCAGGCCAAAGGTGAGCGCGAACACGGCCCATGCATAGGCACGCGACAGCCCGGTGGGCGCGTTCAGGGGGGTGTTGGCCGTTACGGCCGACAGGGTAGTGGTTTTCACGTCTGGCATCCCTTGGGTTAAGCCTTCTGGTCGAAGTGCGCTCAGATGTACGTCGGCCACGAGCGCATCTCGTGCTGGCCGATGCCGCCGTTGCGTTCGCGGCGATGGGTGGCCAATGCTTCGATCAGCCAGGCGCGGGTCTGCTGCGGGGCAATCACGGCCTGCACGCCGAAGGCGCCGGCCAGTGCGTAGGCCGAGGTATCGCGTGCCAGTTCGGCCTTCAGTTGGTCAAAGCGCGCCGGGTCGTCCTCGCGCTTGATGCCGTGGAGCACGCTGACACCGATCTGCGGGTCCATGAAGCTGGTGTCGGCGCTGGTCCAGGCCGCCACCTCGTCGCTGTTGCGGCCGCCGCCCATGTTGATATAGGCCTGGCCGTAGCTCTTGCGCAGGATTACTGACAGCTTAGGCACGCTGCACAGCTGCACGGCGTGAATCATGTTCATGATGTGCGCGGGTGCAGCCTTGCGCTCGCCCTCGATGCCGACCAGGAAGCCCGGCGTGTCGACCAGGAAGAGGACAGGAATGTTGAACGAATCGCACATCACCAGGAACGACGTGACCTTGCGGCAAGCCTCGGGGTCCATCGCGCCGCCCTTGAACATCGGATTCGAGGCGACGATGCCGACGCTCTCGCCATTCAGCCGCGCCAGGCCGGTCACCGCGGCACGACCGAAGCGATCCTTCAGGTTGAGGAAGCTGCCTTCGTCGACGATGCCGGCGATGACCTTGCGCATGTCGTAGGTCTTGCTGCGCGCGGACGGCACCAGTTCGAGGAGCTTGTCCGCGTCGGGCGCGATCGCCTCGGCAGCCGGAACGCTCGGCGGGCGGGCACCGGCGTGCGAGGGCAGGTAGCTGAGGAAGCGGCGGATCGCCGCGAGCGCTTCCACGTCGCTGTTGACGATCACGTCCACCAGCCCGGTCTGCTCGGCATGCAGCTTCCAGCCGCCGAGTTCCTCGGGATCGACCGCTTCGCCGATGGCGAGCGACGTGACACGCGCGCTCGACACCGCGAGGAACGCGCCCTTGCGCATCACCACGAAATCGGAAAGGCAGGTGTACCAGGTCGACGAGCCCAGGCAGGGCCCGAGCACGGCGCTCACCCAAGGGATTTCACGCCGGCGGCAGTACTGCTGCGGGTCCTGGCCGGCACCGGCCATCGCTTCCGCGCCCAGGCTGTCAGGCACCCGCGAACCGCTCGACTCGCCCAGGAAGATCAGCGGCATGCCGTTGCGCGTGGCCGTCTCCTTCAAGCGGGCGATCTTGCGCATGTTGATCGCAGAGGACGACGCGCCCATGACCGTCATGTCGTTCGACACCACGGCCACGCGCCGCCCTTCGATGCGGCCGGTGCCGGTGATCTTGGCGTCGGCCGGTGAGCTGTCGCGATCGGCAGGCAGGAGCGAGACGGCCAGCATCCCGGTTTCGCTGAACGAGTCGGCGTCCAGCAGTTGCCCGACGCGCTCGCGCGCATTCAGGTGGCCACTGGCGCGGCGCTTCGCGAGCTTGGCTTCGCCTCCCATCGCGAGAGCGTCAAGGACGCGGGCGTCGAGTTGGGCGCGTTGTTCTTCGTAGGTGGAGAGCCCTGCCAACGCGGCGTTGGTGACGGGGCTGGATTGTGCGGATGTGATTGTCATGTACGGTCTCCTCGCTCAGCGCATCGTGCGGCCGACCGGGCCGAGGCGGCGGGCGGTGGCCTGGTAGGCGTCTTCGACCCAGGCGCAAAGCAGCGGCCGGGTGCTCGCCGGTTCGATGATGTCGAGCACACCGAAGCGCTCGGCGGTGCGCAGCGGCGACGAGATCGCGTGGTAGTGCGCTTCAAGGTCCAGGCGGTGCGCGACCGGGTCGGCGGCGGCGGCGATATCCTGCTTGTAGGCCGCGGCGACGCCGCCCTCAACCGGAATCGAGCCCCAGCGTGCCGACGGCCACGCATAGCGGTTCGGCAGCGCGGTGCCCGACGGCCCGTGCCACGGGCTCAGCATGGCGCCGGCCAGGCCCACGCAACGCCGCAGCACGATCGCCAGCCAAGGCACGCCAGACTGCTCGATCGCATGCATGGCCTGCAGCGCGGCGGACAGCGTGCCTTCGCGTTCGGCGTCGGGGCCGGTCATCACGCCCGGCTGATCGGCCAGGTTGACGATGGGCAGGTGGAAGGTGTCGCACAGGTCGACGAAGCGCGCCATCTTCAGCGCGGCGGCGCGCGTCAGGGCGCCGCCCATCACCATCGGGTTGTTGGTCATCACGCCCACGGCATGGCCGTTCAGGCGCGCCAGGCATGTGATGGTCGAGCCGCCGAAGTCCGGCGACATCTCGAACAACGAGCCTTCGTCGAAGATCGCCTTTAGGATCTTGCGTGCCTGGAAGACCTTGCGCTTGTCGGCGGGGATCGCCCGGTTGAGCCACTCGTCGCAGCGATCGACCGGATCCTCGCAGGCCACGCGCGGCGGCTGTTCCCACACATTGCCGGGAAGGTACGAAAGGAAACGCCGCGTGGCCTCCAGGGCCTGCTCTTCGGTTTCAACGGCCAGGCTCACCGCGCCGCTGAAACGGTGCATCGCGTCGTAGCCGCCGAGCCCCTCCTTGTCGATGTCGAGGCCCAACGCCTGCTTCACCACCGGCGGCCCGCCGGCGAAGACCTGGCTCTTGCCACGAATCATGATGGACAGATGGGCGGAACCGACCCGCACGGCGCCGAGCCCCGCGCAGGCGCCCAGCGCGATGCCGACCACAGGCACGACGCCGAGCAGCTGCGTCATCGGCAACATGGCATAGCCCGGAATCTTGGTATGGCCGAGCTTGTCGAGCAGCTTGACGCTGCCGCCGGCGCTGTCGACCATGCGCACGATCGGCAGCTTGTACTCCCACGCGTAGCGGTCGGCATAGATCCACTTTTCCGACACCGAACCTTCGGACGAGCCGGCGCGGATCGTGAAGTCGTCGGCCGCCACCACCGTGCGCCGCGCATGGATCTTGCCGATGCCGACCACCGCATTGCTGGGCGTGAATTGCTCGCGCTTGCGATCTGCACCGTACTTGACGGAACCGGCCAGCACGCCGATCTCGGCGAAGCTGCCGGCGTCGAGCAAGTAATCGATACGTTCGCGCGCCGTGAGCTTGCCTTGTGCGTGATGGCGCACGACCTGTTCCTCGCCGCCGAGTGCATGCGCGATGGCGCGGCGCTGTGTCAGCTCATGGAGTTCGTCCGTCCATTCGCCCGTAACAGGCTGGGTTGCGGGCTGCGTTGCGGGCTGGGTTGCCTGAGTCGTGTTCATTTGGAAATCGCTCCTTCTGCATGGCGCGCCAGATAGGCGTCGCGCAAGTCGTTCTTGGTCACCTTGCCGGCATGGTTGCGCGGCAGCGCGTCGACAAACTCGATCACGCGTGGTTTCTTGTAGCCGGCGATCAGCCCGGCGCAATGCCGGCCGAGCGCATCGGCGTCGCCGCTTTGTCCGGGCCGGCGCACCACGAATGCGGCGACCACCTCGCCCCACTCGGCGTCGGGCAGGCCCAGCACCGCCACCTCGGCTACTGCCGGATGCGCGTGCAGCGCGTCCTCGACTTCGCGCGCATAGACGTTGAAGCCGCCGCTGATCATCATGTCCTTGTTGCGGCCGACGATGTAGAGAAAGCCTTCGTCGTCGAAGCGGCCAAGGTCGCCGCTGTAGTACCAGCCGTCACGGATGGATTCGCGCTCCAGGTCTGGCCGGCGCCAGAACGCCACTGCGCCGATGCCCTGGTGCGCGAGCGCGATCTCGCCTACTTCACCGGTCGGCAAGGCTTGCCCGTCGGCATCGCGCACCGTGATCCGGACATTCGTGGTCGGCCGGCCGCACGAGGCGATGCGCGCCGAGGGCTGGCCGTGCTCCAGGTGCTCGTGCGGGTAGAGCACGGACAAGGGCTGGACCGCTTCGGTCATGCCGTATTGCTGGCGCAGGATCGGACCCAGCCGCTGCAACGCCTCGTGGATCGTGCTGGTTGGCGTCGGCGCGGTGCCGTAGTGCACGCGCCGCAGGGCAGACACGTCGGCTGCGGGGTTGGCGGCCAGCGCTTCAAGCAGGCGGCTCAGCATGGTAGGCACCACCATCAACTGGGTGATGCGATCGCTGGCGATCTGCGCCAGCACCTGCCCGGCATCGAAGCGGTCGGCCACGATATTGCGTGCCCCACGCAAGTAGCACGGCAGCAGGTGCACCCCGGCCGCATGGGTGAGCGGGCCGACGTGAAGCATCGCGTCGTCGATGCCGAGGCCGTATTCCATGGCACCAAACTGGTTGGCCAGGCGTGCCTCCCAGCGTTCGATGCTGTAGGCAACGCCCTTCGGCTGGCCGGTCGTTCCCGAGGTGTAGGCGATACGCAGCAGCAGGTCGGCCGGCACCTCAAGACCCGGGAAACGGTCCGAAGCGCGGGCGAGCAGCGCATCGAACCCGAGCACACTGGCGCCCTGCCAGCCCACGCCGATCACGTGGCGCAGCGACGGCACGAGATGGCGCACCTGCTGCGCAATCTCGCGAAACTCGGCGCCGGCGATCAGCACCGAAGCCTCGGCGTCGTTGAGGATCGCCGCCTGTTCGCGCAAGGTGTGGCGCGCGTTCAGGGCCACGTAAGTCTGCGCCGCCTTCTCGGCGCCGAACTGGCTGTCGATGCTCTCCACCGAGTTGTTGAGCAGCACGGCGAGCCGTTCGCCGGGACGCAGTCCCAGGCCGATCAGCGCGTTGGCGAGCTGGTTGCTGCGCCGTTCGATCTGCGTATAGCTGAAGCTGCGGTCGCGGAACACGACCGCGGGCCGGTCGCGAAACTGCCCAGCGGCCCATGACAAGGCATGGCCTGCGATTCTCTTTGCACTCATTGAAGCAAGTCCTTTCTTCGGAGGGCGGCATTCGCCCTTTCGTGTCCGGTGGCTTCGTGTCCGGCGCTCGCCGTGTCCGCCTCCAGTTGCCTGACGGCTTCGTGGCGCGAAGCGTCGATCAGGTGTTCGACGGCATTGGCCGCGCGGTTCACGTCGCCGGCCTTCAGGTCGTTCAGCAGCGCCCGCCAGGTGCATGCCGATTCTTCGCGCCGCGCCGCGGTGGCCAGCCCGAGCTTTGTGTAGCGCCGCGTCTGCCGCGCCAGCGAGCCCAGGATTTCCGCCAGCCGCTCGTTCCCGGAACTGTTGGCCAGCATGCGCCCCAGTCGGTCGGTGATGGCGAGATAGGCGTCGCCCGGGCCGGAGCCCTGTACCACCGTTTCAAGCTCGCGCACTTCCGCGTCGAGCCAGGCAATGACCGCTTCGTTGCGGCGGCCAAGCCGGCGGATCATCGCTGCCACCAGGTCGCGGCGGATATCGAAGATGTCGCAGACCTCCTTGATGGAGAGCTGCGTGACGTGCGCGCCACGATTGGGCAGGATGCGCACGACCGAGTCCTTCTCCAGGATGCGCAGCGCTTCGCGCACCGGTCCGCGGCTGACCGCGAACTGCTCGGCGAGCGTTTCTTCGCGGATGCGTTCGCCCGGCGCGTACTCGCCCCGTTCGATGGCAGCGAAGATGCGCTCTGCGATCTGCTCCGGCACCGTTTGCAAGTGATGCCCGGCACAGACGCGCATCGGCGCCCCTTGCCAGTCTCCTTCCGCGTCCGGGTGCTTCATGGCGCTCACTCTTCCTCGAAGACCGCGATTTCCTGCCCTTCGCGCACCGGCTCGCCCTCGGCGATCAGTAGCCTGAGCACCCGGCCGTCTTCGGGCGCCAGCACCGGGATCTCCATCTTCATGGATTCGAGAATCATGATGGTGTCGTCGGCCTGCAGCGCGGTGCCTGGCTCCACGACTACCTTCCACACGGTGCCGGTGATCTCGGATCGAATCGTCTCTGTCGTCATGTCGAGTTCCTGAATTAGCCCGACCCTACGTCGGATGACTGAACTTTATTCTACATTGTGATTGTTGACAATAGTAATGTGAGCATGATTTAATGAATCCATGCGCTGACGAAGACGCGCACACTTCCGTAGATGGAGACAAAGCCATGCCCCTATCCCATACCGACGTACGTCGTATCCTCGAAATCCTCGACAGCGCTGAACACCTGGAATCGCTGGACGTGACGGTCGGCGAGTTCGCGCTGCATGCGCGCAAGCCCGGGGCCGCTTCAGGCGCTTCCCAGCTGGCGCCTATGCCTGCGGCAACGCGAGCCGCCGCGCCGGCTCAAGCCCCCGCCACGACTGACGTGGCCGCCAGCCCGCCCCCCCTTGAAGATGTGCCTGCGGGCCTGATCGCAGTACGCGCGCCGATGGTCGGCACCTTCTATCTGCACCCCAGCCCCGACCAGCCGGCCTTTGTCGCGGTGGGCAGCACGGTCAACATCGGCGACACGGTGTGCCTGGTCGAGGTGATGAAGATGTTCAACTCGGTCAAGGCCGAAGTGGCTGGCACCGTCGAGCGCATCGCGGTCGAGGACGGCAAGCCGGTGCAGCACGGCCAGATCGTGATGCTGATCAAGCCGGCACAGGAGGGCTGAATATGCACAACAATGCACAAGCCCCCGTGGCAAAGCGCAATATCCGGCGCGTGTTCGTCGCCAACCGTGGCGAGATCGCCGTGCGCGTGATCCGCGCCTGCCGCACCCTGGGCATCGAGGCGGTGGTAGGTGTTTCCGAAGCGGACACCGATACGCTGGCCGCCAGACTGGCCGACGAAGTAGTAGTGCTCGGTCCGCCGCTCGCTGCCGAGAGCTACCTGCGTGCCGACAAGATCGTCGAGGCGGCATTGCGCACTGGCTGCGACGCGGTGCATCCCGGCTACGGCTTCCTGTCCGAGCGCTCGTCGTTCGTGCGCGCCTGCCTCAAGGCCGGGCTGGTGTTCGTCGGGCCGTCCGCCGAAGCCATCGATGCGATGGGTGACAAGATCACCGCCGTGGGCCTGGCCGAACAGGCTGGCGTACCGCGGGTACCCGGCTCCGGCGCGCTGGCCGATGTGGCGCATGCGCGCCACGTCGGGGCGCAGATCGGCTACCCGGTGCTGATCAAGGCCACCGCTGGCGGCGGCGGGCGCGGCATGCGGGTGGTCAGGGATGAGAGCGAACTCGAATCGCTGATGCGCTCGGCCGCCAACGAAGCCCAGTCCGCGTTCGGCGACGCCACGCTGTATATGGAGAAATTCATTGAGCATGCGCGCCACATCGAGATCCAGGTGATGGCCGATGCGCACGGCAACGTGGTCTACCTGGGCGAGCGCGAGTGCTCGACCCAGCGCCGCCACCAGAAGCTGATCGAAGAGGCACCCTCCCCGGCGGTCGATGCGGAAATGCGCCAGGCCATGGGCGAATGCGCGGTGAGCCTGACGCGCAACGCCGGCTACTGCGGCGCGGGCACGATCGAGTTCGTGGTCGACCAGCGCGACAACAAGTACTTCTTCCTCGAGATGAATACGCGCATCCAGGTCGAGCACCCGGTGACGGAGATGATCACCGGCTTTGACCTGGTCGCCGAGCAGATCCGGGTTGCGGCCGGGTTGCCGCTGTCGTTCACACAGGACGACGTCCAGCTGCAGGGTCATGCCATCGAATGCCGTATCAACGCCGAGGACCCGGACCGCAACTTCCTGCCGCGTCCGGGGCTGATCTCGCGCTGGGACGTGCCCAGCGGCGAAGGCATCCGCGTCGATACGCATTGCTATGCTGGCTACACCGTGCCGCCCTACTACGATTCGCTGCTCGGCAAGCTGATCGTCCACGCAGCCACGCGCGAGCAAGCCATCGCACGCATGCGCGCTGCACTGGAGGGCCTGCAGGTCGAAGGCCCGACCACGACCGCGCGCTTCCATGACGCCGTGCTGGCGCATGAGGACTTCGTCGGCGGCCGGGTCACGACGCGCTGGGTCGAAGAGACCTTCCTGCCGCAGCGCAAGGCGGAGCAGAAGGCCGCCAAGGACGCCGCCAGGCAGGCTGCCAAGGATGCGCAGGCTGCCGCCGAGGTGAAGTCATGAGCAAGCCCGCCCTGCGTTATACAGACGTCAGCCTGACCGACGGCCAGAGCGCGCGCTGGGCCGGCGCCATGACGACGCCGATGATGCTTGCCGTTGCCACCCGGCTGGCGGCAGCCGCCCCCGCGGCGATCGAAGTCGCTTCCCCGGCTACGCTGCAGCAATGCGTGGCAAGGGGCGAAGACCCCTGGCAGCGCGTCGAGCTGATGCGCGAACGCTGCCCCGGCATTGCACTGCGCGCCGCCATTGCGCTGCTGACGGAACACGGCAGGCGCGGCATCGACGTGATCCCGACCGAGGCCGCCACACTGTGGTTGCGCGAACTGGCGCAGCGCGGCGTGTCCGAGATCGTGCTGATCGACCCGATGGTGGAGATCGCGCGCATCGCGCCGGTGCTGAAGGCCGGCAAGGCGCTTGGCCTGACCATGATCGCCGCCCTGCCGTTTGCGCACGGCTCCACGCACAGCGACGATGCGCTGAAGGAGCAGGCCGCGGCACTGGCCGAGGCAGGCGCCACCCGCGTGATGCTGCGCGACGAGGCCGGCCTGCTGACCCCGGACCGGCTGGCCACGCTGCTGCCCGCGCTTCGCGCAGGGCTGGGCACGGGACCGGGTGCCACACCTCTTGATCTGCATCTGCGCTGCCAGACCGCGCTCGGCCCCATGGTTGTGCTGGAGGCGGTACGGATCGGCATCGACGGGCTCGACACCGCGTTCGCGCCACTGGGCAACGGCGCCTCGGTGCCGGCGCTGGGCACGCTGCTGAAATCGCTGCGCATGCTGGCACTGGGAACACCAGCCAGCGAGCAGACGCTGCATGCCGTCGGCGAAGCCGACCGGCTGCTCGCGGAACTGGCCGATCGCCACGGCTTTGCGCCGGCACGCCCCTGGGTCTTTGACCTCGCCCCCTACGCGCACCAGTTGCCGGGCGAAGTCGCCGCGCAGTGCATGCAACGGCTGGCCGAACTGGGGCTGACGCACAAGCTGCACGCCTTTGCCAACGAGTGCGCGCTGATCCGCAGCGAGATCGGTATGCCACCGATGCTGGCGCCGTTCGCGCGGCCGATCGCGGAACAGGCGCTGCAGCATCTGCAGGGCCTGCCGCGCTATGCCGAGCTTCGGCCCGGCGTCCGCCGCGCCTTGCAACAGGTTCACGGCGCAGCGGCAGGCAACGTCGACGCCACGTTGCTCCAGCGTGTCGGTGCGGTGCCCAAGGCAGCGGCACCATCGCTCGCCGCATTGCGCGCGGCACTTCCCACGTCGAATGACGCGGCGCTGGTGCTTTTCCTGGCCTGCGGCGTCGCACCGGAGGGGCTTCCCGCACCGGCTTCGCTGGACGCGCTGCGTTATGTACCCACCACGCCAGCGGATGCACTCCTCGCCGGACTCACGGCACGCGCCGCCCGCTATGCACAGCTCAGCGTGCAGGGGCCCGGCGTTTCGATTCAACTCCAGGGCACGGAGGGCTGAACTCATGCTCGAAGACCTCAAGAAACTCGTTGCCGCGGAAACCGCGCGCACCGGCAAGCGCCGCACCATCCACCTGACCGACGACACCCTGCGCGACGGCCAGCAATGCCTGTGGGCCACCCGCATGCGCACCGAGCACATGCTGCCGATCGCGGAACGCATGGACCAGGCCGGCTTCCTGTCGCTGCAGGCGATCGCGCTGGTGCAGTTCGATGCCAGCGTGCTGTTCCTGAACCAGGACCCGTTCGAGCGCATCCGCCTGCTGCGCGAGCGGTTCACGCGCACGCCACTGCGCGCCGCCATCCGCAGCAACCTGATGCGTGGCTTCTTCCCGGTGGCCGACGACATCACCGAGCTCTTCGTCGAGCGGCAGATCGCCAACGGCGTCCGCGACATCGGCATCTTCGATGCGCTGATGTGCTCGGACAACCTCGCCCCCAGCATCGCCATGGCGCGCCGGCTCGGCGCCAACGTGACGCTCTTGCTCGGCTACAACATCGCGCCCGGCTATGACGACGCCTTGTATGCGCGCAAGGCGCGCGAGGCCGTCGAACGCTTTGGCGTGCAGACCGTCACGCTGGCCGATGCGGCCGGCATCCTGACGATCGACCGCGTACGCACCTTGGTGCCGGCAATGAAGCAGGCCATCGGTGATAAGGCACGACTGGAATTCAACACCCACTGCCTGACCGGACTCGGGCCCTTGCTCGCGCTCGAGGCCGCGGTGCACGGCGCCGACAGCATCCTGACGGCGGTGGACCCGATGGCCAACGGCAATTCGCTGCCGGCCAGCCAGATGATTGCGCGCAACCTGCGCGAGATCGGCTTCGACGTGGTGGTCAATGACGGCTTGCTCGACGAAGTGGGCGCGTATCTTGGCGCGCTGGCCGAGCGCGAAGGCCATCCGGTCGGCGTGCCTGCCGAATACGAGCCCAGCCACTACATCACCCAGTACGCGGGCGGTGCGATGAGCAACCTGGAATCGCAACTCAAGCTCGCCGGCATTTCCGACAAGCTGCCTGCCGTGCTGGAAGAGATCGGGCGGGTGCGCGTGGAGCTCGGCTCGCCGATCATGGTCACGCCTTATCCCGCCATCATCGGCGCGCAGGCGGTGATGAACGTGATCAACGGCGAGCGCTACAAGGTCGTGCCCGACGAAGTGAAGAAGTATGTCTGCGGGTACTTCGGTGCCCTGCCGCTGCCGGTCGACGCGAACGTGAAAGACAAGGTCATTGCCAACGGCTCGAAGGATGTGAGCCTGACGCCGCCCGTGATCGAACCGGTACTGCCGGGCTTGCGCAAGCGCTACAAGAATATCGGCGACGACGAACTGCTGCTGCGCTATATGTACGGCGACGAGAAGGTAAACGGCCTGGCGCCGACGGGCACAGGCGACAGCTTCAGCGTCCACCACCCGGTCGTCGATCTCGTGGCCGGCCTGGCACAGCGCCAAAGCAAGGCGAAGGTGCAGGTCTCCGGCAGCGATTTCTCGCTGAGCGCGAACTGAGGAGAGCCACATGAACGTTTCTCTCGCAAGGCCGCAGCCGATTCCCACCGTCGAAACCGTCCACTACTGGCGGGCGGCGGGCGAAGGCCGGCTCGAGCTCCAGTACTGCCGCGCCTGTTCGCGCCACCAGTTCTACCCGCGCCGCTTCTGCACGAAATGCCTGTCCGACCAGCTCGAGTGGGTGCAGGCCAGCGGCCGCGGGCGGATCTACACCTACACCGTGTGCCATGTCGCCGCGCATCCCGCTTTTGCGTCGCACGTGCCCTATGCGATCGGCATGATCGAGCTCGACGAGGGGGTGCGCATGCTGGCAGGCATTGTCGATGCCGACCCCGATTGCCTTGCCGTCGGCGCGCCGGTTGAAGTGTGCTTTGAACGCATCAGCGACGACATCGCACTGCCAATGTTCCGGCTCACGGGCAGCGCCAGCGCCCGGCCCATTCCCGATACCGGAGACAAACCATGATCATCGATTCCTTCGACGCCGGCGCCATTGCATATCCAGACCGCATCTTCGTCCAGGGTGGCGATATGCGCCTGAGCTACCAGGAAGCGGCCGACGCTTCGCACGCGGTTGCCGCCGCGCTGGTGCGCGACGTGCAACCGGGCACGCATGTCGGCGTGCTCTCGCCCAATCATCCGATGGTGCTGCCGGCGATGCTGGGCGTGATGCGCAGCGGCGCGGTGTTCGTACCGCTCAACGCGCGCGATCCCATCGAGGACATCATCTGGTTCGCCAGTTTCTGCGAGATCACGGTGCTGATCTGCCACGCACAATATGCGCCCCATCTCGAACGCCTGAAGCGGGAAATCCCGACGCTCAGACGCGTCATCGGGCTGACCGAGCCGCTGGAACCGAACGGCCACTGCATCGCGCAATGGGTGAAGGACTTCGCCGGGAAACGCGTGACGGTGCGGCGCGAAGCCGACGACATCGCGATCATCAAGTCCTCCGGCGGCACCACCGGCCGCCCGAAGGCGATCATGCAGAGCCACCGCTCGCTCGAGACGGCGTACCGGATCAGCAACCAGTTCATGCCGCCGCGCAAGGACCCCGTGCACCTGGTGGTGGCGCCGCTCACGCATGCCGCGGGCGCTACGATGGTGGCACTGGCACGAATCGGCGCGCGCAACGTGATCGCGCCGTCGGCCGATCCGGGCCTGATCCTCGAAGCGATCGAGCGCGAACGCGTGACGCATATCTTCCTGCCGCCCACCATGATCTATCGCCTGCTCGCCCACCCCGATGCGCGCACGCGCGACTGCTCCTCCCTCGAGTACGTGCTGTATGGTGCCGCGCCGATGTCGGTCGACAAGCTGCGCGAAGGCATTGCCCTCTGGGGCCAGGTGTTCATGCAGAGCTATGGCCAGTCGGAAGTGCCCGGAGTCATCACCTGCCTGTCGCGCAAGGACCATTTCGTGCACAACGACCCCGAGCTCGACAAGCATCTCGCCTCCGCCGGCCGCCCGTCAGGCGCCTGCGAGGTTGCGCTGATGGACGACGAGGGCAATATCGTGGGCACGGGCGAACGCGGCGAGATCGTGGCCCGCGGCGACCTCGTTTCGCCCGGCTATTACAACAACCCCAAGGCCACCGCCGAGGCGCGCGCGTTCGGCTGGCACCATACCGGCGACATCGGCGTGTTCGACGAGAACGGCTACCTGTATGTGGTCGATCGCAAGAAGGACATGGTCATCTCCGGCGGCTTCAACATCTACCCGAGCGAGATCGAGCAGGTGATCTGGGGACATCCCGCGGTGCAGGACTGCGCCGTGGTTGGCGTACCCGACGCCGACTGGGGCGAGCGCCTGACCGCCGTGATCGAGCTCAAACCCGGCTGCAATGCCACCGCCGACGAGATCGTCGATCTGTGCCGCAAGCGCTTCGGCAGCCTGAAGACGCCCAAGCAGGTGGAATTCTGGCCCACGCTGCCACGCAGCCCGGTCGGCAAGGTGCTGAAGAAGGATGTGCGATCGCAGCTTACGGCTGCATCAATGCCGGTTTGAAAGGATGGACATGGACCCGAAAGCACTGAGTGGCCGCTATGCCATCGCGGGCGTCGGCGAGGCGGGCATGGGCAAGGCCCAGCCGGGCGACACCGCGTTGTCGCTGCAATGCGAAGCGGCGCGGCTCGCGATCCTGGACGCGGGGCTGAAGCCCTCTGACATCGACGCCGTTTTCGCGCACTGGGATGACCGCGCCGCCGGCTTGCTGGTGACCGAGTACATAGGGCTACAACCGCGCTATGTCGACAGCACCGTGGTCGGCGGGCAATCCAACCTGACGCATATCGTCCACGCGATGGCGGCGATGGAGGCGGGCCTGTGCAATGTTGCGCTGATCACCTATGGCAGCACACAGCGCCTGGACCGCAGCCGCGCGCGTGGCGGCCACGCGCAGGATGCCCGCATGCCGAACGGCCAGTTCGTGCAGCCGTACGGGATGCTGAGCCCGATCGGCTTCTACGCGATGCAGGCACGCCTGCACATGCATCGCTATGGCACGCTCGCCGAAGACCTTGGGGAAGTCGCGCTGGCGGCCAGGCGCTGGGCGCAGCTCAATCCGACTGCGGTGGCGCGCGAGCCGCTGACCATGGCCGACTACCTGGCCTCGCCCATGGTCGCCGACCCGCTGCGCAAGCTCGATATCTGCCAGGTCACCGACAGCGCCGGCGCGATGGTGCTGGTGCGGACCGAGCGCGCGCGCGACTTGCGCCGCCCGCCGGTACTGGTGCAAGGGTTCGCGGAGCAATATATCCAGCACGCCACGCCGTTTGGCATGGACGACTGGATCGACAACGGCGTGCTCGCGGAGATGGGCCGGCTGGCCTTGGAGCGCGCCGGCCTGAGCCGTAGCGAGATCGACATCGTGCAGATCTATGACGCGTTCACCAGCAACGTGCTGATCGGCCTGGAGGCGCTGGGATTCTGCGGGCGCGGCGAAAGTGGCGCCTTCGTGCAAGGGGGACGCATCGCGCCGGGAGGAGCGTTCCCGCTGAATACCTCGGGCGGCGGCTTGTCCTTCAATCACGGCGGCATGTTCGGCATGCCGCTGATGATCGAGTCGGTCCGTCAGCTACGCGGGGATTGCGGGGAGCGTCAGGTGCCTGGCGCTCGCAACTGCCTGGTGCAGGCAGGCGGCCTGGTCATGTCCGCCTATATGGTGATGGTGCTGGGCACGGCTTAGCGGGTTATGCCATGACACCAGAAGCCAGTCTGCCAGCCTGTGCCCGCCGCTCAGTTTCCGGCGGCGCGCGGCGCGGCATCCCGCTGCGCTTCGAGCTGCCTGATCGCCTCGCGCATCGAATCGCCGATCAGCTTTTCGACCGCTTCCGCCGCGGCATCGAGGTTGCCCGACTTGAGGCCCTTCTGCAGCGTGCGCCAGTTGCGTGCCGATTCCTTGCGCCGTGCCGGCGTGGACAGGCCAAGCTGGGTGTAGCGCAGCGTCTGCCGCGCCAGCGAACCCAGGATCTCGGCCAGGCGCTCATTGGTGCAAGCCTCGCGCAGGATGCGCCCCAGGCGGAACGAGGTTTCGATGAAGGCGGCGGCGCCGTCCGGCTCCTGCGCCAGCGTTTCCAGCGCGCGCACGTCGGCTTCGATGGTCGCCGCAAGCTGCGCCGCCTCTTCCGTGCTCAGCCGGCTGATCATGGTGCCGGACAGCTTGCCGCGGATCTCAAAGATATCGGCGACTTCCTTGATCGAGAGCTGGGTGACGTGGGCGCCCTTGTTGGGCAGGATGTTCACCACCGAATCCTTCTCAAGGATGCGCAAGGCCTCGCGCACCGGACCGCGGCTGACTGCGAACTGCTCGGCCAGCCCTTCTTCGCGGATGCGCTCGCCCGGGGCGTACTCGCCGTTCGCGATGGCGGTGAAGATGCTATCGGCGATCTGCTCAGGCAGTGTCCTCAGTTGGCGGCTGGCGGGACGATTGGATTGTGTGGTCATGTCGAAAACTCGAAACTGCGCAATTCAGGAACTACGATTGTAGACAAACGCAATGTAAGCATGAGATTAGACCACAACTGCGTGAGGAAGATCACGAGCCACAGCGAGAGACTGCGCTGAATCACGACGAACCATCATGTCAAAGCCCCAGATCCTGACCTATATCGATGCCGGCACCTCCGACGGCACCGCGCGCCTGATGCGCACCATCGGGCAGCAGCTTCGTTCCGGTGCGTACGAAATCCGTGCGGTCATGGCCGATGACATCCGGCATGACGCATCGCTCTTCGATGACGCGGTGCTGTTCGTCATGCCGGGCGGTGCCGACCTGCCCTATTGCGCGGCGCTGAACGGTGCCCCCAACGCGCGTATCCGGCGCTTTGTCGAACAAGGCGGGGTCTACCTTGGCATCTGCGCGGGTGCGTACTACGCGTGCAGGGAACTCGCCTTTCACGCCGGCAGCGCGGGCGAGATTTGCGGCACGCGGGAGCTGAGCTTCGTGGATGCGGTCGCGGTTGGCTCCTTGCCCGAACTCACGGGAGGCGTCGCCTATGACGGCACGCCGCGCAGCACCGCCGCGGTGGAGATCCGGACGACGGACCGGCTGACCACTGCCCCGGTGTCGCTTTACACGCACTACCACGGCGGCTGCCGCTTCGATTTCGGCCATGCCCCGGGGCCCGAGGCCGAGGTGCTGGCCGTCTATACCGGCATCGAAGGCGACCCGCCCGCGATCGTGAGCTCACGCGTGGGCAAGGGCAGCGCGATCCTGACCGGCGTCCACCTGGAGATCTCGGAGCGCGAGTGCAAGGACGCCTTGCTAGGCCACAGCGACAGGACCGCGCACGTCCACGTCTGCCAGAGGCTGGCGCAGACCGGCGAGGCGCGACTGGCGGTGTTCCGCCAGTTGCTGGTCCATGCCGGCCTCGCGCTGGGATGACCGGTCAGGGCGTCCAGTACCAAATGGCGGAGTTGGAGATAAAAGTCTCCCACATCGCGTGCGGCTTGCCGGGATCATCGTCCTCGTAGCGGCGGGCCAGCACCCATTGGGCCTCGATGCGCTCGCGCGATGGATCGCCCAGGCCATCCTGTTCGCCCTGGGCCAGGTAGCGGCCGGCAAAGGTGGTCAGCGAGGCATGCTGCTCCGACTGGTTCTTCCAAAGCACCGTGAAGCCGATCAGCGCGCCGTCGGTCATGCCGTGGGTTTCGAACCAGGCATTGGGGTCGGGCTTTCCCACCTTGGTCTGGTAGCGCCCGGTGAAATGGGCACCCGGCCCGATGGAAAGAATCTCGAGCCCGCCGCCGTTGCGGCTCAGCCATCGTCCAACTCGGATTGTCATGGTGTCTCCTTGCGTCTTGTCCGGCGCGGCGGGCGTCTGAAGCCCGGCGAGTCCCGCTTGCCTGAGGTTATGGCTGCTCGCTGCCACGCAGTCCGGCGAGGTTGTGCTTGATCACGTCCAGCACCGCGGCGGTCATCACCGAGGTGGAGACGCCGAACATCAGGATCCCGTTGGCCGCCTCCAGCGGCCCCAGCAAACGCCGGTCCGCGGACATGACGATATCGCCGTAGCCCAGCGTGGCGAAGTTGACACCGGAGTGGTACAGCGCGGTGGGGTAGTCGCTGAATTCGCCGAGCAGCATGAACAGGACCGCCCAGATCGCCATCTGCACGAAATTGCCGAGCAAGGTCACCAGCATCACCATCGCCAGCATCAGGATATCCAGCGACAGCGATGCGCGGTTTCGCCGGACATTGTCGAAGCGTACGTAGTAGCGCAGGCAAATGGTGATGAAGACGGCCTGCAGCAGCAGGCAAAGCATCATCACGGGAAGGCCGATTAGCAGATTGCGCAGCATGATGGGCCGGTTCAGGTGCCGAGTCGGCGCACACGGCGGGGTTGATCGAGCAACTGGAGCATCATCCAGGCATACAGGGTAACGCCGATAAACAGTGCCATGCGCACGGCGAATGCCGTGTAGACATCCTTGCCGGCGGCGCTGTCCTGCACCGACTGCCCCAGCAGGATAATCAGGGTCACCAGGGTATTCAGCCAGAAGCTCGGCGGCTGCCGCGTCGGGCTGAGGCCATAGAGCTTGCGCGCGACCAGCAGGCCGAACAGCAGCATCCACAGGAAGAACATCCACAGGTGCACGAACAGGCTGAGCGCGCCCCAGAACAGTATCGCCAGCGCGCCGCCGAGCAGCGTCGAGCCGATGAGTTCGCGGCCGGCGTTGCGAGCCGTGGTGGTGCAGCTTTGCCGGCCGAGGCTGACCGCTTTCATGATGATCGGCATGTAGCCGGCCGGATCGTTCAGCGCCAGCAGGTAGGCCGGCATCACCACCAGGGTAGCGCGTAGCGCGATCCAGGCAGCCTGGTCAGCCGGCAAGGCCGGGGCCGCGGGCGCTGCCGGCGCACCGGCGGGTTCGGGAAACAGCCAATGGCCGATCGCCAGCACTGCCACCGCGACCAGCAGTCCCTTGACCAGCGCCTCGATGACCGTGACCGCCAGTCCGAAATCGAAAGTGCCGGCGGCCGAGATCATGGTCAGGCCGACCACCAGGAAAGTGGAAACCAGGTTGTTGCCGCCGCTCAGGCCAAGGCGGAAGGCCAGGAACAGGCCGAGGCCGATCAGCAGCACGCCGCTCAAGCCGTAGTGGCGCAGCAAGGGAATCAGCAGCAGCCCACTGCCGGTGGTCAGCATCACGACCAGCGCCAGGCCCAGCCCGGCCTTGAGCGACATCGGCCGGTTGAGGCTGGCAAGCAGGAACACGGCGAGGACCGGGGCGACCATGGGGATCGGCAGCTGCAGGCCGAAGCTGGCCGCCAGGCACAGCGCGGTGCCGCTGGCCAGCCGCAGCGCGCGCTGCGCGCGGGGCGAGCGCGAGCGCGCGGCGGACAGGGGCGCGGTGCTGTCAGTAGACATAGGAAAGCCAGCTCATCAGGTACAGGAACACGCGGCCGAGCGGATTGAGCGGATTGCCCTGCAGCGGGAACGCCATGACCTCGGCCTGTCCGCCTACGCGGATGCCGCGCAGCGTGGTCAGTTCGCCCGGGTTGAACTCGACGATCACCGGGAAGCGTTGGGCCGGGCGCAGCCAGTCGCGGCTGTTCTGCACCGTCGGCAGGCTGCCGGGCGGCGTGCTGGGGCCGGTGTTGACGCCGTAGCCGACGCTGCGCACGCGCCCTTCGAAGATCCTGCCTGGCAGTGCGTCCAGCACGATGGCAACCGGTGTGCCAGGCTCGACGTGGCCCAGGTTGTTCTCGGTCATTTCCGCATTGATCCACATATCATGGATCGTGATCAGCGTCATAACCGGGTTGCCGGCAGCAGCAAACTGGCCGGCATCGGTGCGCAGGTCGGTGACCAGGCCGGCCGAGCGTGCCCGCACCCGGGTATTGGCAAGGTCCAGCTCGGCCTTCTCCAGCGCCGTGGCGGCGCTGCGCAGCTTGGCATTCTCTTCCTCGCTGCCCCCCTGCTGCTCGCGCGCGCGCTGCACCTCGGCCTTGGCCGCGGCCACTTGGCTGGTGGCTGCCTCCAGGCTGGCGCGCGCGATTTCGAGGCGGCGCAGTGAAATGGTGCCGGGATCCTCGCGGTACAGGCGTTCCAGGCGTTCGCTGTCCTGGCGTGCCTTGAGCTCGTTGGCGCGCGCGGCGCGCAGGGAGGCCTGCGCCGACTCGATGCCGGCGGTGCTGGCGCCGATCTGCCGGCGTGTCGACTCGAGATCGGCGCGGGCGCGGTCCACGGCAATCTTGTAGTGCTGCGGATCGACCTCGAACAGGACCGCGCCTGCCGCAACGTCCTGGTTGTTGCGCACATACACCCGGGTCACGCGCCCGGACACTTCAGACGCGACCGGCACGACAAAAGTCTGCACCCGTGCCTGCTGCGTGTAGGGGGTCAGCCGGTCGGCCAGGAGGTACCAGGCCAGGCTGATGAGGATCACCAGCAGGACCCACCTGATCCCCTTCCTTGCCGGATCGGCGGCGGCGGATTCAGGCGCGGGTGGCGCCGCTGGCGCGGGCGGCGCAGGCGCTTCGGCTGGCTTCGGCGTGTCGTTGCTCATCGTTGCTCGCTGACAGGAACCTGCCTCTGGTCTGCAGGCAGGCTGGCATCGACGGGTCTGGGACCCGGCTCATTCAGCAGGTCCCCCCAGTTGGTGCGTTGCTGCATCTGTTCACGGGTGGCCGCGTCGACCAGCGGCCGCTCGCTGTACCACCCGCCGCCCAGGGCCCTGTACAAGGCAATCAGGTTGCTCACGGCACTGCTGCGATTGAGCAGGTAGGCGTCCTGCTGGGTGGCAAGCGCGCGCTGGGCATCCAGTACGCGCTGGAAGTCCGAATAGCCTTCGCGGTACAGCGCGTTGGCCAGCGTCAGCGAGCGATTGGCAGCGACCGTCCCGTCGCGCAGGATTTCCTCGCGCTCCAGCGCCTTGACCAGGCCGCTGGCGGCATCGTCGGCCTCGCGCGCGGCCTGTCGCACGGCGTCCTGGTAGGCGACGATCAGTTGCTGCAGGCGGGCGTCCTGGACGCGCACGTTGTTGCGGATCCGGCCATAGTCGAACACGTTCCAGCGCAGGCTGGGGCCGCCGACCAGGGCCAGGCTGTTGGGCGTGCCGGCCAGCGTGGTGGCGGACCAGACAATGCTGCCCAGCAGTGTCAGCGACGGATAGAGCTCGGCTTGCGCCACGCCGATCAGCGCCGATTGCGCGGCAATCTGCAGCTCGGCGGCGCGGATATCCGGGCGGCGCAGCAGCAGGTTGGCGGGCACGTCCTGCAGCACGGCCCGGTCGATCAGGGGGATCTCACCTTCCTTTTCCGCCAGCTCCGACAGTTCGGGCATCGGGCCGGGGGGGCGGCCCACCAGCACCGCCAGCGCATTGCGCGTGCGCATGATCTGGCTTTCAAACTCAGGAATGCTGCTCAGCGTGCCCAGGTATTGCGTCTTGGCTTGCTGCAGGTCGAGCTCGTCGGTCTCGCCGCTCTTGAACAGCCGCTCGGTGATCTCAAAGCTGCGCTTCTGCAGCCTGGCATTGTCGCGGGCGATGCGCAGCCGCGCCTCGGCCGTGCGCAGCGCGAAGTAGGTTTCCGCCATCTGGGCCCGCAGCAGTACCAGCACGTCTTCATGGTTGGCGCGGGCCGCAAAATAGGCGGCATCGGCAGACTCGATGGCGCGGCTGAAGCGCCCCCAGAAATCCAGTTCCCAGCCGATGTCGAAACCGGCGCTGTATTGCCAGAAGCGATTGTTTTGCGGGTTGCGGCCGCCGGCCTGCCGGCTATCCGTGTACAGGACATCGGCCCTGGCCTGCTGCAGCTGAGGGTAGCGCCCGCTCTGGGCAATGCCCAGCTGCGCGCGGGCTTCCATCACCCGCAGGCCCGCGATCCTGAGGCCGGCGTTGTTCGCATCGGCTTCGGCAATCAGGCGTTCGAGGGTCGGGTCGGCGAACACCTGCCACCACTCGCGGATGTCCGGCTGCGTACGCATTTCGGTCGCCTGGTCGAGCGCCGGGCTGCGCCACTGCTGCGCCCAGGGCTCACGCTGCGGCTGGAAGTCCGGTCCCACGCGCGCGCAGCCGCTGAGGCAGAATGCGCCGGTCAGCAAGACGCGGAACGGAAGATGCCAGCGCGACATGGGCGCCCCGGACCACCTCAGACCTGCTGCCGGTTTGCCAGGTCTCCCTCCTGCTCCTGCTCCTGCGCCTGCACCTGCGGCTGGTCTTCCACCCATTGCCAGAACAGCTGGTAGCCGACCGCGAGCACCACCGGGCCGATAAACAGGCCAATCACGCCGCCGGTGACCATGCCGCCCAGGGCCCCGATCAACACCACCGGCATCGGCACATCGACGCCACGCCCCAGCAGCAGCGGCTTGAGCACGTTATCGGCCAGCCCCGCGATGAAGACATAGATGGAGAAGACAATGGTGGCAACGTTGGCGCCCTCCGTGGCCAGGACATAAATAATCACCGGGATGGTGATCAGCGTGGCCGGCAACTGCGCGATCCCCAGGAGCAGCACAAGTAAGGCCAGCACGCCCGCCGCGGGAACACCCTTGATCACGAAGGCGACACCGATCAACAGCATCTGGATAAAGGCGATGCCGACCACGCCCTGCGCCACCGCGCGGATGGTCGCGGTGCATAGCCTGGCGATGTGCGGGCCTCTGGCCGGACTGAAGATGCGCGAGGCAATCTGCTCGGCGCTGCGGCTGCCGGCCTCGCCGTAGGCCATGAAGATGCCCCCGATGATCAGCGCGAAGATGAAGATCAGCAAACCCTTGCCAATGCCGGCGATCGCGACCAGCAGGGCAAGGCTGATGTCCTTGATCTGCGGCGCATACTTCTGTGCCAGGCCGGTCAGGTCCGTGGCGGCGTACTGCCACAAGTCGTACACGCGTTGGCCAATCAACGGCCAGGCGGCTACCGACTCTGCCGGCGGCGGAATATGAATGCCCTCGCTCTTGACCATGGCCATGGCATTCTCCACCGAATCGACCATGGCGGAGCCCAACAGATAGGCCGGCACCGCGATGATGGCGATCGCGATCACGACGATCAGCGTGGCGGCACGGCCGTCATTGTTGCCCAGCCTGCGCCTGAGCCTGACCTGCAGCGGATAGATCGTAATCGCCAGGATCACGGACCAGACGATGAGATCGAGAAAGGGGTTGAATATCTGGAAGCAGAAAATCGCCAGCACGGCGATCAGCCCGGCACGGATCAGTACGTCGAGCAGTCCCCGGGACAGCGCTCTCTCGGAAGTGGGCGTGGGCAACATCGATTGCCTCCTTGCAGATCGCCGCAAAGGTATCGGATCGGTAAGCCACTTGCTGGCTCAACGGGCGGCCGAGTCCCGCCTGCAAAAGGCGCGCCCGCCGTGTCATCCACGCCAACGCACGGCCCTGGCAATCTCACCGCCGCGCATCAGCCCAACGAGGTTAATTACTGGTCTCTTGGACCGGTGAAATCTAGTCTAGTCCATCGGCGCTGGCCGGGACAACCTCGAAAGTTGCGCCTGCCGCCACATAAGCCGCCTAGTATGGTGATAGCCAAAGGACGCCGACACGTCCGGTCTTGCTCGTCCTAATTCGCTGCGGAGGACCTATGGCCAGATTGCCGACGCCAGCATGGGTAATCGCCGTTTCGTTGCTGCTTCTGCTCGGCGGCTGCGCCAGCCGGCCTGTCAACCCGCCGCTTGCCCACGCCGATCCGGCTACCGGCTATCGATACACGACGCGCCCCAACTATGCGAAGACCAGCGAAAACCTGGTGATCCTGGCTTTCTCGGGCGGCGGGACACGCGCCGCCGCCTTCTCGTACGGCGTGCTGGAATTCCTGCGCAATACGGAAGTGGTCGGCCCCAGAGGCGTCAAGTCGCGCCTGCTCGACCATGTCGGCGTCATTACCGGCGTGTCCGGCGGGAGCTTCACCGCGCTCGCCTATGGCCTTTATGGTGACAAGCTCTTCGACGACTACGAGCAGCGCTTTCTCAAGCGCGACGTACAGGGCGAGATTACGTTCCGCACGCTCAACCCCGCCTACTGGCCGTCCCTGTGGTCGGGCGGCTGGGGCCGCTCCGAACTGGCGGCCGATCTGTATGACGAGATCCTGTTCAACGGGGCGACTTTCGGCGACCTGAACCGCGGGCAAGGCCCCTTCATCATTGCATCCGCCACGGATATTTCCACAGGCGCCCGCCTGCCTTTCACCCAGGGCGCCTTCGACGTACTCTGCTCGGACCTGAATGCGGTACGGCTGTCCCGCGCCGCTGCCGCATCGTCTGCCGTGCCGGTCGTGCTGACGCCCATTACACTCAATAACTACGGCGGCAACTGTGGCTACGCACCACCCGACTGGGTCCAGCCTTTTATCGATGCCGCCGACCCGCCCAGGCCGGCTGCGCGTGCGACCCGGCACCTGAAGGAAGAGGCGGAACTCGGAGACAGCATCAACCGGCCCTACATCCATCTCGTGGATGGCGGTGTTTCCGACAACCTGGGCATGCGCAGCGTGCTGGACGCGCTGGAGCTGATGGAAGCGCTGCACCTGGTCGGCCAGCCTACCCCGCTCGACCATACGCGCAGGATCGTGGTCTTTGTCGTCAACTCGCTGTCCACGCCAAAGACGGCATGGGATAAATCGGAGTCCGCGCCCGGTACGCTGGAGATCCTGGTCAAGGCGACGGGCGTTCCCATCGACCACTACTCCTACGAGGCGACCGAGCTGCTCAGGGACAGCCAGGCGCGCTGGCACTCCATGGGCCAGGTCCGGCAGTCCTCTGCCTTCAAGGCGAACAAGGATGCCGCGGTCGCCGCCACGCTGCGCACGCCGGACTCGACCATCTACGCCATCGATGTCTCGTTCGCCCAGTTGGCGGACAAGGCGGAACTGGCCTACCTGAACGAGCTGCCCACCTCGTTCTCCCTGCCTCCCGAGGCCGTCGACCGGCTGCGCGCGGCGGCGGGCAAGATCATCCTGGCGTCGCCCGATTTCCAGCGGCTGCTGCGCGATGTCGGCGCCAGGATTGTGGCCGAACCGGCGCACACGCAACCGTCAGCCCCCTAGTGTTTCCCCTAGTGTAAAAACCGTGGCGAAGCCCGCCGCAGTGCGCTACATTTGCATCAAATAAATCTTCTATTTGATTATTTATTCGATGCGCGCGGTACGTCACGCGCCACCAGGAGACAGCGCCCCCCGATGAGTTTCCAAAACCACTCCTTCTAGCGACGGCGGTGATAGGTCGCGATTTCACGCGTAGCGATCTCGTAGACCTTTTCCAGTTGTTCCAGCTGTCCGGCAGCCTTCAGGGCGCCGGATTTAGGGCCGAATTCGCCTTGCGCGGTCTCGAGCAGTGTCTCGCGCCGCAACCGGGCGAATTCGTCGCACACCCTTATGCCTTCGTCAGTGGCGAAGTAGTAAATGCCCGTGCGTGCGCTGCCGTATTTGTCGACCAGTTCGGCCTTGAGCAGCTTGCGCAACTCATATTGCATGTTGGGCACGTCCTGGCGATTGGTCATGTGCAGCAGGTCCTTGATGGTCTTGGGCCGCTCGTGCATCCGGATGATGTGCAGCAGGGTATTTTCCTGCCCGCTCAGCGTAATCCCGGTCACGGCCGCCAGGCATTCGGACTGCCACCGCAGGAACGACTGATAAGCCCGCATGACGGCGTATTCGAGGTCGGTGATCTCGACGCTGAAATCATCCGTCGCCAGGTGCCAGCGATGTTGCTCGGCAGTGCGGTCGATTTTCGCGGATGGCGTGGAGTTACTCGAGGTCTTGGGCATTGTCAGCTCGACGCACGTTGCGTGCGTGGGTTTTTCAGGGCAGTACGGGCGCCGCATTATCCGCGGGCGGCGCCTGCTTCAGGGATTCTACTTGGCCGGGAGATACGCATGAGAAAAATTCTGAACACGAAGGACTTTGTACTGGGCACGTTTGCGACCAATTGCTCGGGTGGCATGTCGGTGACCAAGATCGGCGAGCGCTGGGACAACTCGTGGGAAAACAACGCGAAGCTGGCGCAGATGCTGGACGAAGCCGGCATCGATTTCATGCTGCCGATCGCGCGCTGGATCGGCTACGGCGGCGAAACCGACTTCCACGGCTCGGTGCTGGAAACGATCACGTGGGCTGCCGGCTTGCTGGCGCAGACGAAGAACCTGACGGTATTCGCGACCATCCACACCGCGGCCAACCACCCGGCGGTGGTGGCCAAGCAGATCGCGACGCTGGACCAGATCGGCCAGGGCCGCGCGGGCCTGAACATCGTGGCGGGCTGGAACCGCCCCGAGTACGAGGCCCTGGGCCTGCCGCTGGCCGCCGGTCACGACAAGCGCTACAGCTATGCGCAGGAGTGGTTCGACGTCATCAAGCAGATCTGGGAGCGCGACGGCGCCTTCAACTATGACGGCGAGAACTTCCACCTGAAGGGCATCTACGGCCTGCCCAAGCCGTGGCACGGCGAGCGCCCGCCGATCCTGAACGCCGCGGGTTCCGGCGAAGGCCGCGACTTCGCCATCCAGAACGCCAATTTTCTGTTCACGCCGGCGATCGACCTGGCGCGGTCCAAAGTGGAAGTGGCCGAGCTGAAAGCCAAGGCCCGTGCGGCAAACAAGCCGGTGCAAGTGCTGACCTTCTCGCACGTGGTGTGCCGCCCGACCGAGCAGGAAGCGCGCGACTACCTGCGCCACTTTGCGCAGGACAACGCCGACTGGGCGGCGGTGGACAACCTGGTGGCGCTGCAGTTTGCCAACGCGCAGTCGTTCCCGCACGACCTGCTGGCACTGATCCGCGACCGCATGGCGGCGGGCCACGGCGGCTTCCCGCTGGTGGGCACGCCCGAGCAGGTGGCCGACGGCATCTGTGCGCTGGCCGAAGCCGGCTTCAAGGGCACCACGCTGTCGTTCGTCGACTACGTGAAGGAGTTCCCGTACTTCCGCGACACTGTGCTGCCGATCCTGGAGGCACGCGGCCTGCGCCAGCCCGGAGGGTCGAAACATGGCGGCCAGTAAGCACGATCCGCTGGCGGCGCTACAGCAGCAGTTCAAGCAGGCGATGCGCGGCTTCGCCGGCGCGGTGACCGTGGTGACGGTGGCCGAAGGCGAAGAGCGCAGCGGCTTCACCGCAACCTCGGTGTCGTCGTTCTCGGCCGAGCCGCCGATGCTGGTGGCGTCGATGAAGGCGACCAGCTCGTCGGCCGGGCTGCTGCAGCGCACGCGGCGCTTCGGCGTGAACCTGCTGCGCGTGGAGCAGCAGGCGATCGCGCAGCGCTTCACCGGTTTTGGCGGCGAGGCCGGCGCCGCGCGCTACGGCAGCGACGCCTGGACCCAGCTCACCCGCGACGGTGCCCCGGTGCTGGCCGATGCCGTGGTGGCCATGGATTGCGAGGCGGAGGAACTGCTGGAGCGCCACGGGCACATCCTGATCATCGGGCGGGTGCGGGCGGTACATGTGGCCGAGCAGGCCCCGGCGCCGCTGCTCTACTGGCAGGGACGGTACACGCGGCTGGCGCACGCGTCGGCCTGACACGGCGAATACAACAAGGAGACCCCATGAGCAACACCCTGCAACAGCTTGCCGCGGACCTTTCCGGCGGCAAGGCAAGGATCATCGACTTGACCCAGACCCTGTCGCCGGACTTCCCCGCGCTGGTGCTGCCCCCCGAATTCGGGCAGGTGTGGGCGTTCAAGATGGAACGCATCAGCCAGTACGACGACAAGGGACCGGGCTGGTACTGGAACAACTTCTCCTGTGGCGAGCATACCGGCACGCATTTCGACGCGCCGGTGCACTGGATCTCGGGCAAGGACCACGCCAACAACACCGTGGACACCATCGACCCGGCCAACTTCATCGCCCCCGCGGTAGTGGTCGATGCCAGCGCCGAAGTGGCGGAGAACCCCGACTGGGTGCTGACGGTCTCGCACCTGCAGCGCTGGGAAGCCGAACACGGCCGCATTCCCGCCGGCGCCTGGGTGCTGCTGCGCACCGACTGGAGCAAGAAGACCGACCCTGCCGAGTTCCTCGGCCTGCGCGAGGACGGCGCCCATACGCCCGGCCCGGAACAGGCCACGGTCGAGTGGCTGATCCATGAACGCAACGTCCACGGCTTCGGCGTCGAAACCATCAACACCGATGCCGGCCAGTCCTACGCCTGGCCGCTGCCGTACCCCTGCCACACGCTGATGCACGGCGCGAACAAGTACGGCCTGCAATGCCTGAAGAACCTGGACCAGCTGCCGCCTACCGGCGCGTTGATCGTGGCGGCACCGCTGAAGATCCAGAACGGGTCGGGCAGTCCGTTGCGGGTACTGGCGATCGCGCCCACCTGACAGAACCGCCAGACGTCCACAAGAGAAGAGAGAGAGAGAAGGGAAGACAATGAAGTACCAACGCAGGATCCTCGCCGCCGTGGCGGCCGCCGGCAGCCTTGT
Source organism: Ralstonia pickettii DTP0602 (assembly GCA_000471925.1). Taxonomy (NCBI): domain Bacteria; kingdom Pseudomonadati; phylum Pseudomonadota; class Betaproteobacteria; order Burkholderiales; family Burkholderiaceae; genus Ralstonia; species Ralstonia pickettii. The sequence continues at coordinate 648,299 of CP006667.1, read as the reverse complement.
CTCCGGCGCCGCACATGCCCAGAGCGCCGTGCAGCTCTACGGCACGATCGACGCCTTTGCCGGCTCCGTGCGCGCCAGTGGCGATGCCCACGGCACCGCGATCGTCGACAGTTCCGGCCTGACCACCTCGTACTGGGGCATTGGGGGGCAGGAGGCGCTGGGCAACGGCCTGAACGCCGAGTTCACGCTGGAGAGCTTTTTCCGTACGGACAATGGAAAGGTCGGCCGCTTCGACGGCGACGTCATGTTCGGGCGCAATGCCTTTGTCGGCCTGAATGGCGGCTTCGGCGCGATCAAGCTGGGACGCAACACCACGCCGTGGTTCTTGTCCATGCTGTTGTTCAACCCGCTGGCCGACTCGGCGGTGTTCTCGCCGATGTTCCTGCACACCTACACCACGCCGCCGGGCGCGCCGGTGGGCAACTCGGTGGCGGGCGACACCGCCTGGGACAACTCGGTGCTGTACCAGAGTCCGGGCTTCGGCGGGCTGCGCTTCAATGCGATCTACGCGACCGGGGAGAGCATCGGCCACCAGGGCAAGCAGAACTACGGCGGCAATGCCACCTATTTCAACGGCAACTTTGGCGCCACGCTGGCGGTGCAGCGGGTGGGGGTCAATGCGCCGGAGTTCGCGGCCAGCGGCGCCAGCTACCAGATGGCCTACCTGGCGGGCGTGTCCTACGACTTCAAGGTGGTCAAGCTGTTCGGCCAGTACGCGCAGTCGGACAACAGCTTCAGCACGCTGAGCCGCCAGCGCAACCGCACCATGCAGGTGGGCGCGAGCGCGCCGCTGGGACCGGGCTCGCTGATGACAACGTGGGTGCGTACCTGGCAGGGCGGCAACGAGACGCTGGGCTCGGCCCGCCGCGATACCACCACGCTGGCCTACGACTACCCGTTCTCCAAGCGCACTGACCTTTACGCCGCCTGGCGCTATGACAAGGTAACCGACCTGAACCCGGGCAACACCTTCGGCCTGGGCCTGCGCCACAAGTTCTAGTTGCGGCCTCGGCGCCTCCCTTCGAGGCGCCGACCAGACTCCCTTCGTCGCCTCAAAAAACTATTTCCACAATCATATATTTATGCCTAAACTATGTGGAACAACAACGAGCGCGTGGCGACGATCGCGCGAAACAGGTTCCCTGGCGGCTTCTCCGGTTCCATATCCGCCACCCATCAGGAGACAGACAATGATCCCAGCTGGCACCGTTCAGCCCTGGCGCCCCGCTTCCCGCGCGACCTATACCGTACTTTTCGTATGCTTCCTTGCGATTCTCTTTGAAGGCTATGACGTCGGCGTCATGGGAGCGGTACTGCCCGCACTCGCCGACGACCGCAACTGGAACCTGACGCCGCTGGAACTCGGCGCCCTCAGGAGCTATGCCCTGGTCGGCATGTTCTTTGGCGCCTTCCTGATCGGCACGCTGAGCGAGATGATCGGCCGCCGCCGCATGCTGCTGCTCTGCGTTTCCTTGTTCTCGCTGACCATGCTGGGCGCGTCCTATGCACCGACGCCCGCCATCTTCGGCGTCTTGCGATTCATCGGCGGGCTCGGCCTCGGTGGCGTCATTCCCGTCGCCGCCGCCTTGACCATCGAGTACTCGCCGCCGCACCGCCGCAGCTTCAACTATGGGCTGATGTACTCGGGGTATTCGGTGGGCATCCTCTGCGCCGCGCTCATTGCGATGTGGCTGTTGCCCAGTCTTGGCTGGCGTGGCGTGATTGGCCTGGGTGCCGTGCCCATGGTGTTGATACCCCTGATGGCGTGGATGCTGCCTGAGTCGCTGGAGTACCTGGTGGGGCAAGGGCGAATCGCTGAAGCGCAGGCATTGGCCGATCGCACTGGCCATGGCCGGCTGCCGTCACAAGCCCGGCCCGCCAACAGCGCCGCCCGAGCCGCCTGGCGCGACGTGATGTCGAGCATGTTCGCCCGCAAGCAGCTACGCGCGACGGCGTGCTTCTGGATCGCACTGTTCTTCGGCTTGCTGCTGGTCTACGGCCTCAATACGTGGTTGCCGACCATCATGCGCAAGAATGGCTACGACCTCGGCTCCAGTCTTTCCTTCCTGGTTATCTTCAGCCTTGCTTCCGCGGTGGGCGGCCTCTTCCTGGGCGGCGCGGCCGACAGGATGGGCGCACGTGGCACCGTTGCGCTCTTCTACCTGATCGGCGCTCTCGCCATCGGCGCGCTGATGTTCCGCAACTCCGTTGCCGTCAACTACCTGCTGGTCGCTCTGGCAGGCGTGGGCAGCGTCTCGGCATCCCTGATCCTCACCGGCTACCTGGCCGGATACTACCCGGCACACGCACGGGCCGCGGCAACAGGATGGGCCCTGAGCTTCGCGCGATTCGGCGCCATGAGCGGCCCGCTCGTCGGCGGCTACGTGGCCGGCTCAGGCCTGAGTTTCGGCTGGAATTTCATCACGTTCTCCATTGCCGGCCTCGCCGCTGCGCTGGCTGTGGCGCTCCTGCCATCGGCAAGGGAACCAGTCGTCGTGACTCGCGGCGGCCAGCAAAGCAACGCAGAAATCGCCTGAGGAGGGGCTTCGGCTTCCGCGGAAGCCGTCCCAGTGACCCCTAGCTCCGCACATATATATGATTATGGAAATGTTTATGTTTAAACGATATCCGTCTCACCCCAACGTGAGCATCAGGAAGAAAAGCCATGGCTGAGCGTTCGTTTGTCGAAGAGGTCAAGAAGTTGCGCCTGGGTTCCGGCGAGGTATTCAGCGGCGAGGGCATCCTTGCGGTCACCAAGGCGCTGCTGGAGTCTGGCGTCGCCTACGTGGCCGGCTACCAGGGCTCGCCGATCTCGCACCTGATGGACGTGCTGGCCGATGCGCAGGACATCCTTGCCGAGCATGGCATCCGCTTCGAGAACAGCGCGAGCGAAGCCACCGCGGCCGCGTCGCTGGCGGCCTCGGTCAACTACCCGCTGCGCGGCGCGGTAACGTTCAAGGCCACTGTGGGCACCAACGTGGCGTCGGACGCGCTGGCCAACCTGGCTTCGGGCGGCGTCACCGGCGGCGCGCTGATCATCGTCGGCGAGGACTACGGCGAAGGTTCCTCGATCATGCAGGAACGCAGCCATGCCTTCGCGATGAAGTCCCAGATGTGGCTGCTCGATCCGCGCCCCAACCTGCCGTGCATCGTGCAGGCGGTGAAGGACGGCTTTGACTTGTCCGAAGCTTCCAATACGCCGGTGATGCTCCAGCTGCGCGTGCGCTCGTGCCATGTACATGGCCAGTTCGTCGCCTCCGACAACCGCCGCAGCCGCTTCTCGATCCAGGACGCGCTGGACCATCCCACGCGCGACCTCAGCCGCATCGTGCTGCCCCCGGCGAGCTTCGTGCACGAGCATGAGAAGATCAAGCAGCGCTGGCCCGCCGCCGTGAAGTTCATCGAGGAACGTCAGCTCAATGAGTTCTTCCACGGCGAGATGGATGACATCGGCATCGCCGTGCAGGGTGGCAGCTACAACACGCTGATCCGCGCACTGGAGCAGCTCGGCCTGGCCGATGTGTTCGGCGAGTCGAAGATCCCCCTGTACGTGATGAACGTGGCCTACCCGCTGATCGATTCGGAGTGGGAACGCTTCTGCGCGGGCAAGCGCGCGGTGCTGGTGCTGGAAGAAGGCCAGCCCAACTTTATCGAGCAGAACGCCGCCAACATCCTGCGCATGGCCGGTGCCACCGCGGCGCTGCATGGCAAGGACCTGTTGCCGCTGGCTGGCGAGTACAACACCGCGACCGTGCTCAAGGGGCTGCGCGCCTTCCTGGAGCAGTATGGCAAGATTGATCCGCTGCCTGAGCCGAAGCCCGCCCGCAAGGTGATCCCGCTTGTGCAGGCCCCGGCCGCCACCGTCGATGCCGTGGCCGCCGAATTGCTGGAACCGCAGAAGCTCGTCGACGAGAGCGTGCATGCGCGCCCGCCCGGCTTCTGTACCGGCTGCCCGGAGCGCCCGATCTTCACCGCGATGAAGCTGGTCGAGCGCGAGATCGGCGAGCACCACGTGAGCGCCGACATCGGCTGCCACCTGTTCTCGATCCTGCCACCGTTCAACCTGGGCAACACCACCATGGGCTACGGCCTGGGCAGCGCCAGCGCCGCGGCCCTGAACGCGCCCGGCGGCAAGCGCGCCATCTCCGTGATGGGCGACGGCGGCTTCTGGCACAACGGCCTGACCAGCGGCATCGCCAACGCAGTCTTCAACAAGAGCGACAACCTGACCATCGTGGTCGACAACAGCTACACATCGGCCACCGGCGGGCAGGACATCCTGTCCTCGACCGCGCTGAACGACACCCGCAGCACCGGCCACGCCATCGAGGACGCGGTCAAGGGCGTGGGTGTCAAGTGGGTGCGCACCATCCGCCACACCTATGACCTGAAGGCGATGAAGGCCACCCTCAAGGAAGCGCTGACCACCGGCGCCAAGGGTCCCAAGGTGCTGATCGCGCAGAGCGAATGCATGCTGAACAAGCAGCGCCGCGAGAAGCCGAAGACGCGCAAGGCGATCGCCGACGGCCAGCGCGTGGTGCGCGAGCGCTTTGGCGTGGATTCGGACACCTGCACAGGCGATCACTCGTGCATCCGGCTATCCGGCTGCCCTTCGCTGACGATCAAGCCCAATCCGGACCCGCTGCGCACCGATCCGGTCGCCTCCGTGCTGGACAGCTGCGTGGGCTGCGGCCTGTGTGGCGAGGTCTCGCACGCAGCGGTGCTGTGTCCGTCGTTTTATCGCGCGCAGATCGTCACCAACCCGACCCGCATCGACAAGCTGCGCCAGCGCCTGCGCGACGGCGTGATCGGCTTCCTGCAGCGTCGCGATGCCGCGCGCCGCACCCGCCTTGCATTCTGAACACCAAGTTTCGAGAGGTTCAATCGTGAACGCACCCAACAACCTCAGCGCCAAGCCGATCAAGGTCGCCATCCTAGCCATGGGTGGCGAGGGCGGCGGTGTGCTGGCCGACTGGATCGTGGATCTGGGCGAGCACAACGGCTATATCGCGCAAACCACGTCGGTGCCCGGCGTGGCGCAGCGCACCGGCGCCACCATCTATTACGTCGAGCTGTTCCCGCGCGACCTGGCCGAGCAGGCCGGCCGCCAGCCGGTGCTGGCGCTGATGCCCACCCCTGGCGATGTCGATGTGGTACTCGCCTCCGAACTGATGGAAGCCGGCCGCGCCGTGCAGCGCGGACTGGTGACGCCGGAGCGCACCACGCTGGTGTCTTCCACCCACCGCGTGTATTCCATTGCGGAGAAATCCGCGATGGGCGACGGGCGGGTCGACAGCAATGAGCTGATCGCCCATGCCGGCAAGGCCGCCAAACGCTTTGTACGCTTCGACATGGCGCAGGCCGCCGAAGCCAGCGGCAGCGTCATCAGCGCCGTGCTGTTCGGCGCGCTGGCGGGTACCGGCGTGCTGCCGTTCAGCCGTGCGCAGTTCGAAGCCACCATCGAGCGCGGCGGCGTGGGCGTGAAGCCCAGCCTGCGCGCCTTTGGCGCGGCGTTCGCCACAGCCGAGGCCGCTGAGACGCCCGCCGCGGAAGCTGCAAAGCCGCTGGGCGAACTCAAGCCGCAGGATCCCAGGGTTGCGCAGTTACTGCAGCGCGCCCGCGTCGAACAACCGGCCGAGAACTGGCCCGTCGTGATCGAAGGCGTGCGCCGCATGATCGACTACCAGGACGTGGCCTACGCCGGCCTGTACCTGGATCGGCTGGCGGCCGTGCACCGGGCCGTCGGCAACAACGACATCGCGCTGCTGCGCGAAACCGCGCGCCACCTGGCGCTGTGGATGTCGTACGAAGACACCATTCGCGTGGCCGACCTCAAGACCCGCGACTCGCGCTTCGCGCGCGTGCGGGGCGAGGTGCGCGCCGGCGACAAGCAGCTGCTGGCGATCAACGAGTTCATGCACCCGCGCCTGGAAGAAATCTGCGAGACGCTGCCGGCCGGACTCGGCCGCTGGCTGATGAAGCCGCATTTCTTGCACCACCTGGTGCGCCGCTTCACCACCTCGGGTCGCGTGGTCACCACCAGCTCGCTGCGCGGCTACCTGATGCTGTGGGCCGTGTCGCGCCTGCGCGGCATCCGCCGCAGCACGCTGCGCTATGCGCTGGAAACCGAGCGTATCGAAAGCTGGCTGGCCCAGGTACTGGCCGCCGCGCGCCTCAACCCGGCGCTGGCGCTGGAAGTGGTGCAGTGCCAGCGGCTGGTGAAAGGCTACAGCGACACCCATGTGCGCGGCCTGACCAACTACCAGACCCTGATGAACGCCGTGATGCGGGCGGGTGCCCGCCTGGCCCCGGCCACGCTGCGCGAGTTGCGCGAGGCGGCGCTGGCAGACGAGCACGGCAAGAAGCTGAAGGAAGCCCTCCTCCGCCATGCGCTGGCGTGACCTTCACGTGCCAACCCCATAGCAGATACCGCAGACCATGAGCACTACGCATACCTTCCGGCGCCGGCACAAGATCCATTTCTCGGAATGCGACCCGGCCGGCATCGTCTTCTACCCGCAGTACTTCGTGCTGTTCAACGACCTGATCGAACGCTGGGTCGACACCCTGTTGCCGGACGGCTACCACGGCGTGATCGGCGCGCGCCGGCTGGGCATGCCGACCGTGCACCTGGAGGTGGACTTCAAGGCGATCAGCCGCTTTGGCGACCAGGTCTGGCTGGAGCTGGAACTGGTGCGCCTTGGGGGCAAGTCGATCACGCTGGCCTGGCGCTGCACCGGCGCAGACGGCGAGCTGCGCATGGCGGCCACGCAGACCATCGTGATGACCTCGCTGGACACGCACCTGGCGATTCCGGTGCCCGACGACCTGCGGGCCGCCATCGAACACGGCCCTGCCCTCGCAGACCGGCCTTTTCCCGAAACCACCGTCTGAATGCCGACGTACCCGCAGCGCGGGTGCCGAAGGCTCCGGTAGTAACCTCATTGGAAGCAGCCATGAACATTGTATGTATCGGCGGTGGCCCCGCCGGCCTGTATTTCGGCCTGTTGATGAAGCTCCAGGATCCCGCCAACAAGGTCGTGGTGGTCGAGCGCAACCGCCCCTATGACACCTTCGGCTGGGGCGTGGTGTTCTCCGACGCCACCATGGACAACCTGCGCGAGGCCGACCCGGTCTCGGCCGAGACCATCGGCGATGCGTTCAACCGCTGGGACGATGTCGAAGTCCACTTCAAGGGCCGCGCGGTGCGCAGTGGCGGCCACGGCTTTATCGGTATCGGCCGCAAGAAGCTGCTGAACATCCTGCAGGCGCGCTGCGAGGAAGTCGGTGTGGAGCTGGTGTTCGAGAACTACGTCGAGGACGACCAGGCCATCGCGCGCAAGTACAACGCCGACCTGGTGCTGGCTTCCGACGGCCTCAACAGCGTGGTTCGCAAGCGCTATGCCGACACCTTCCGCCCCGACATCGACACGCGCAACTGCCGCTTTGTCTGGCTGGGCACGAAAAAGGTGTTCGACGCCTTCAACTTCATCTTCGTGCCGACCGAGCATGGCTGGTTCCAGGCACACGCCTATCGTTTCGAGGACGGCACCTCAACCTTCATCGTCGAGACCCCGGAAGAAACCTGGAAGGCCGCCGGCATCGACCAGATGAGCCAGGAAGAGGGCATCGCCTACTGCGAGAAGCTGTTCGCCCCGTACCTGGATGGCAACCCGCTGATCAGCAACGCTGGCCACCTGCGCGGCTCGGCGATCTGGATCCAGTTCCCGCGCGTGATCTGCGAGAAGTGGGTGCACTGGAACAACCTGACCGACGACAGCGGCCTGGAGAAGAAGGTGCCCGTGGTGCTGATGGGCGATGCCGCCCACACCGCGCACTTCTCGATCGGCTCCGGCACCAAGCTGGCGCTGGAAGATGCCATCGAGCTGGCGCGCACCCTTCGCAACACCGACGGCCCGCTGGAAGATGCACTGAAGCACTACGAAGCCGTGCGCTCGGTGGAAGTGCTCAAGATCCAGAACGCCGCGCGCAATTCGACCGAATGGTTCGAGAACGTCAGGCGCTATGAAGACCTGGAGCCCGAGCAGTTCGCCTACTCGCTGCTGACCCGCTCGCAGCGCATCTCGCACGAGAACCTGCGCGTGCGCGACAAGGCCTGGCTGGAAGGCTACGAGTCGTGGCTGGCCGAACGCGCCGGCACGGATGCTGCCGCCGTGCCGCCGATGCTGACGCCGTACACCGTGCGCGGCGTGGAACTGAAGAACCGGGTGGTGGTGTCGCCCACCGCCATGTACTCGTGCCAGATGGGCGTGCCGGGCAATTTCCACATGGTGCACCTGGGCAGCCGCGCACTGGGCGGTGCGGGCCTGGTGATGGTGGAAATGACGGCGGTGTCGCCGGAGGGCCGCATCACGCAGGGTTGCCCGGGCCTGTGGAATGACCAGCAGATGGCGGCGTTCGCCGGCATCGTCGGCTTCGTGCATGAGCACACCAGCGCGCGCATCGGCGTGCAGATCGGCCACGCCGGGCGCCGTGGCTCGACGCAACTGGGCTGGGAACAGATGGACCACCCGCTGGCCGAGGGCAACTGGCCGCTGATCTCGGCCTCCGCACTGCCGTACCTGCCGGGCGTTTCGCAGACGCCGCGCGCCATGACCCGCGCAGACATGGACCGCGTGCGCGATGACTTCGTCGCCGCCACCCTGCGTGCCGCAGCCGCCGGCTTTGACTGGCTGGAGCTGCAGGCCGGCCACGGCTACCTGCTGTCGAACTTCCTCTCGCCTGTGACCAACCAGCGCAGCGACGAATACGGCGGCTCGCTGGAAAACCGCATGGCCTTCCCGCTGGAAGTGCTGCGCGCGGTGCGCGCAGCATGGCCGCAGGACAAGCCCGTGTCGGTGCGCATTTCCGCCACTGACTGGGTCGAAGGCGGCAACAGCGCCGATGACGCGGTGGCCATGGCACGCCTGTTCAAGGCAGCTGGCGCCGACATGATCGACTGCTCTTCCGGCGAAGTCACGCCGGAGCAGAAGCCGGTCTATGGCCGCATGTTCCAGACCCCGTTCGCCGACCGCGTGCGCAACGAGGCAGGCGTGCCGACCATCGCCGTGGGCGCGATCACCGAAGCCGACCACGTCAACGGGATCATCGCCTCGGGCCGCGCCGACCTGTGCGCGCTGTCGCGCCCGTACCTGGCCGATCCGGCCTGGCTGCTGCGCGAGACCGCGCAACTGGGCTACCGCCGCGTGGAATGGCCCAAGCAGTACCTGTTCGCCAAGGATCAGCTGGAGCGCAACATCAAGCGCGCGGCCGCCTGACGATGGCTCGTCCCTCTCTCGCTCCACGGGAGAGGAGAAAACCAGACCAAGAGGAAGACGATGTCGAATACCTCATATGACACCTACCGCGAGAACGTAGCCGGCCGCGCCGACGTGGAAGACACGCCCGAGCTGGTCGCCTACTACAAGGAGCTCGATGCGCTCAAGACCGGCGCGCTCTGGACGGTGGCTAACAAGATCGAACCGTGGCAACCGAAGTCCGAATCGGTGCCGGTGCTATGGCGCTACCGCGACCTTCGGGATCACGTGCTGCGTTCGGTCGACCTGGTAACGCCGGAGAAGGCCGGCCGTCGCGTGATCTACCTGAACAACCCGGGCCGCCAGGACGTTTCGGCAGCGGTGGGCTGGCTCTACTCGGGCCTGCAGGTGATGCATCCCGGCGAAGCCGCGTCTGCGCATGCGCACTCGTCGTCGGCGCTGCGCTTCATCATGGAAGGCAGCGGCGCCTACACCATCGTCGACGGCCACAAGATGACGCTGAACGCCAACGACTTCGTGCTCACGCCCAACGGCACCTGGCACGAGCATGGCGTGGCGGCCGAAGGCACCACCTGTATCTGGCAGGACGGCCTGGATATTCCGCTGGTCAACGCCATGGAAGCCGGCTTCTATGCCGTGCACCCGGACCTGCAGCAGGCCGTGACACACCCGGTCGATGACATGCCGGCGATCTGGGGCGGCAAGGGCCTGCGCCCGCATGAAGGCAACTGGACCAAGCCGTATTCGCCGCTCTACAAGTACGAATGGGCGCCGACCTACGAGGCGCTGGTGCGCCACAGCAAGGTCACCGATGGCAGCCCTTACGACGGCGTGCTGATGCACTATGTCAATCCGGTCACCGGCGGCCCGGTGATGCCGACCATCGGCGCCAGCATGCAGCTGCTGCGTCCGGGCGAAGCCACCAAGGCCCACCGCCACACCGGCAGCTTTATCTACCAGGTCGCCAAGGGCAGTGGCTACTCGGTCATCAACGGCCAGCGCTTCGACTGGACCGAGCGCGACATCTTCTGCGTGCCGTCGTGGGCCTTCCATGAGCACGCGAACGCGTCGGCCAGCGATGACGCCGTGCTGTTCTGCTTCAACGACCTGCCGGTGATGCATTCGCTTGGCCTGTATCGCGAGCAGGCGCTGGCAGAGAACGGCGGGCATCAGGCGATTATTTCCTGACGGTTTTCTCCCCTCTCCCATGCAATGGGAGAGGGGAGAAAAGCATCCAACTTATGCAGCCGCAAGCACGCGGCATTTACGGAGTCATCAAACCATGCGTCTCGTAACCTATCGCGCTGAAGTCGCTGCCGCCGCCCGCCTGGGCGCCATCGTCGACGGCAATGTCGTTGACCTCGCCCGCTTCGGCGCCGCCGTCGGCGTGGACATTCCCTCCACCATGCTCGAATTCATCGACCTGGGCCCCGAGGCAGTCCGCTCGACCAGCGCGCTGCTGAACGAATGTCGCGGCAAGCTCCCGTTCGGCGTGGCCGTGCCGGCTTCCAACGTGAAGCTGCTGGCGCCGATCCCGCGTCCGCGCAAGAACATCTGGGGCATCGGCCTGAACTACGTCGAGCACGTCGCCGAATCCAGCCGCAGCCTGGACACCTCGAAGGAGCTGCCGAAGGAGCCGGTGATTTTCTCCAAGCCCCCCACCACCGTGATCGGCCCGGGCGACGCCATCGAGCACAACAAGGAAATCACCCAGCAGATGGACTGGGAAGTCGAGCTGGCCGTCATCATCGGCACGCGCGGCAAGGGCGTGAAGGAAGCCGACGCACTCAACTACGTGTTCGGCTACAGCGTGATGATCGACATCTCGGCGCGCGACTGCCGCCGCGCCGGCCAGTGGATCTATTCCAAGGGCCAGGACACCTATGCCCCGTTCGGCCCGGTCATCGTCACCGCCGATGAAATCCCCGACCCGCACACGCTGGACCTGTCGCTGACCGTCAACGGCGTGACCAAGCAGAGCTCCAACACCCGCCACATGCTGTTCAAGGTGCCCGCACTGATCGCCGACATCAGCAAGGGCATGGCACTGGAACCCGGCGACGTCATCGCCACCGGCACGCCGGACGGCGTGGGCGCGGGCCGCACCCCGCAGGAGTGGCTGTGGCCGGGCGACACCGTGGTGGCCACGGTGGAAGGCATCGGCGAGCTGCGCCACCCGGTGGTGGCCGTCTAAACCCCGTCGTCCCCGCGCAAGCGGGGATGACCGCTGCAAGCGAGGCACACACATGCTCAACCTGCCCAAGTTCAAGGCCGCGGCCGTACAGGCCGCCCCCGTCTTCCTCGATGCCGATGCCACGGTCGACAAGGTCTGCCGGCTGATCAGGGAAGCCGCCGACAACGGCGCCAGCCTGGTCGCCTTCCCCGAGGTATTCGTGGCCGGCTACCCCTACTGGAGCTGGCTGACCAACCCGGTCGACGCCAGCCCCTGGTTCGAGCGGCTGGTCAAGGCTTCCATCGAGCTCCCCGGCCCCGAGATCCGCAAGATCGCGCAGGCGGCGCAGGCCAACCACATCAACGTGATCGTCGGCGTCAACGAACGCAGCCGCACCGGCGTCGGCACCCTCTTCAATACGCTGGTGACCATCAGCCACGAAGGCCGCATCCTGGGCCGCCACCGCAAGCTGGTGCCGACCTGGGCCGAGAAGCTGACCTGGGCCAACGGCGACGCCTCGGCGCTGCGCGTGCACCAGACCAGCGTCGGCCCGCTCGGCTCGCTGGCCTGCGGCGAGAACACCAACACGCTGGCGCGCTTTTCGCTGCTGTCGCAGGGGGAGCTGATGCACGTGGCCAGCTACATCGCGCTGCCGGTGGCCCCGGCCGACTACGACATGGCCGAGGCCATCAAGGTGCGCGCCGCCGCCCACTGCTTCGAGGGCAAGGTGTTCACTGCGGTCTCATGCTCGACGGTGTCGGAGGAAATCATCGAGGCCATGAGCCCGCTGAATCCCAAGGCACGCGAACTGCTGTCGCGCCGCAACAGCGCCTTCTCCGGCTTCCTGGGGCCGGACGGCCGCGTCATCGGCGAGCCGCTGATCGACGCGGAAGGCATCGTCTACGCCGACATCGACCTGTCGCGCTGCATCCAGCCGCGCCAGATGCACGACATCACCGGTCACTACAACCGCTTCGACATCTTCGACCTGCGCGTCGACCGCCGGCCGCTGCAGCCCGCCCAGTTCCTGGACGGCGCCAGCCAGGCCTTCGACCTCGCTGCCGAGGAAGCGGAACTCAACGCATTCGACCTTTCCGAGAGCAAGTAAATGTCTTTCCTGCTGACGCCCCAGAAGCCGCTGCGCATCGGGCAGATCGTGCCGTCTTCCAATACCACCATGGAGACGGAAATCCCCGCCATGTTCCGCGAGCGCGAGAAGGACTTCGCCGAGCGCTTCACCTTCCACTCCAGCCGCATGCGCATGAAGAAGGTGGTGAAGGAAGAGCTGGAAGCCATGGACCGCGATAGCGACCGCTGCGCCATAGAACTGTCCGACGCGCGCGTGGATGTGCTGGGCTATGCCTGCCTGGTGGCCATCATGAGCATGGGCAAGGGCTATCACCGCGTCTCCGAGGCGCGCCTGACGCAGCGCACCGTCGACAACGGCAACCCCGCGCCGGTGGTGACCAGCGCCGGCGCGCTGGTGGACGGCCTGCACGCCATGGGCGCGAAGCGCGTCTCGGTGGTGTGCCCGTATATGAAGCCGCTGACGAAGATGGTGGTCGAGTACATCGAGAGCGAAGGCATCGAGGTCAAGGACTACGCCGCGCTGGAGATCCCCGACAACCTGCAGGTCGCCGCGCAGGACCCGGCCAACCTGCTGGAGATCTACAAGCGCATCGACACCACCGGTGTCGACGCCATCGTGCTGTCGGCCTGCGTGCAGATGCAGTCGCTGCCGTCGATCCAGAAGGTGCAGGACGAGTCGGGCATTCCGACCGTCTCGGCCGCCGTGGCCACCACCTGGCAGATGCTGCGCAAGCTGAACCTGCGCACCGAGGTCGCCGGTTGCGGCGAGCTGCTGAGCGGCAAGTACTGAGCGCCATCCAACGCTTCCGTCGTCCCTGCCCGTGCGGGGACGACGTCGCGCATATGCACATGGACGACATTCACTTCTACGAGCCCACGCGTGGCCACGGGCTGCGGCACGATCCGCTGGCCGCCATTGTCGGTCCGCGCCCGATCGGCTGGATTTCGACGGTTGACAAGGCCGGGCGCGCCAACCTGGCTCCCTACGCATTCTTCAACGTCTTCAACTACACGCCGCCGGTGGTGGCGTTCTCCAGCGTCGGCTACAAGGACACCGTGCGCAACGTCGAGGACACCGGCGACTTTGTCTGGAACCTGGTGACGCGCCCGCTGGCCGAGCGCATGAACATGACCAGCGCCGGCGTGGCACCCGAGGTCGACGAATTCGGCCTGGCGGGCCTGACGCCAACGCCGTCGCGCCTGGTGTCGGCGCCCCGCGTGCAGGAGAGCCCGGTATCGTTCGAGTGCCGCGCGACCAGGGTCATGCAACTGAACCAGGCCGACGGCGCCATGCTCCAGACATGGATGGTGCTGGGCGAGGTAGTCGGCGTGCATATCGACCGCGCCTTCCTGCCGGACGGGGTCTATGACACCGCCGCCGCACGTCCCATCCTGCGCGGTGGCGGCCCGGCCGACTACTACGAGGTCAGCAAATCGACGCTGTTCCAGATGCGCCGGCCGGCCTGAGGCGCGAAGCCGGGCTCAGTTCTGGTCTCAGTTGGCCGGGCGGTGCAGGTCGATCAGCAGCTTCAGCGTGGTGCGCAGTTCGTCGGCCTTTTTCTTGCCGAGCGGCGCCAGAACGTGGTCTTCATGAGCCCGGGCCTGTGCGATCAGGCTGGAGGTCAGCTTCTGCCCGCGCGGCGTGATGCGTACCAGCGTGATGCGCCGGTCGGTCTCGTGGGGGATGCGCTTGACGTAGCCCTGCGCCTCCATGCGGTCGAGCAGGCGCGTCACGGTGGGCTGCTTGGTCACCGAGATTTGCGCCAGTTCCCCGATGCTGATTGGCTTGCCGCCGGACAGCGTGGACAGGACGCGCCAGTCCGAAATGGTGAAACCGTTGGCCTGCACGATCACGTGGAATTCCCCCGAAATCAGCTGACTGGCCTGGGCCAGCAGGGCCGGGGTGTAGTTGTCGACGAAATCGTCGTCGGCGGTGTCGATGGGCTGGTTCATGCGGTCCGGTGGCGGGAAGCGGCCTCGTCGGCCGCGCGGGCAGAACATACCACGGCGGGAGCGTTCGTCCACGGCAAGGCAGCCCGGCAGGGTGGCGCCCTTCTTGCTGCCCGCAGGAACTTTAAGTATAAAGCAACTGATTGCGCAGGCTTCTCTCGCTGCGCAGGCGAGCCAGACACGCTGCAATCCTCCAGGAGCGAGACGATGCAGACCGCCCCCCAGTCACCCGCCGAGCTACCGTCTTCCCCGGCGAGTGATGACAACTGCTCGCCGCAAGCCATGCTGGCGAACTACCCCTCCTTCCGCTCCGAGGATGTAGAGGAGGCCCAGGGCAAGATCGCTGCGGTCTTTTGCCCGCATGAACTGCGCGTGGTCGGCGCGCTGCAGCAGTTGCACGTCCAGCACAACCTGGTGCGGCTGCATGAGACCGCCATCAACTTCCTTGCCTATGGCGCCCATGTAGAAATCGACCCTGGCTGCCTGGGGCACTTCTATCTCGCCCAGATCCCGGTAGCGGGCCATGCGGAAATCCAGTGTGGACCGCAGCAGATACTCTCTGACGTCCGCACGGCCAGCCTGCTGAGTCCCGATACCCCGACCCGGATGCACTGGCACGAGGATTGTGCGCAAGTCTTGCTGTGGATCCAGAAGGAAGCGATCGAGCACCGCTTCGCCTTGCTGACCGGGCGCGATCCCGGCGGTCCCCTTTCATTCGATCCGGCGCTGCCCCAGCACGCAGGGCTTTCAAGTCCATGGAGCCAGGCCGTGCTCGACCTTGCCAGGAATATCGACCAGCACGGCACCCACTGGCTCCAGTTCCCGGCCGCGGTGGCGTCGATGGAGGACTACCTGTTGCGGACGCTGCTGCTGCTTCAGCCGCACTCCTACACCTATCTCCTGGCGCGCAGCGCCGAACCCGCCAGGCCGCGTCATATGCAGCGGGTGATCGATTATGTCCGCGCCAATGCCGACACACCGCTGACCGTCGCCGACCTTGCGCAAGTCGCCTGTGTGAGCATCCGGGCGCTGGAGGAAGGCTTTCGCCGCCATCTCAATACGACGCCGGTCGCATACCTGCGGGACGTCAGGCTGGACTGCGTGCGACAGGCGTTGATTGCCGCCGCCGGAGCGGAGCAGGCCTCCATCACGGATATTGCATATCGCTTTGGCTTTACGCATCTCGGCCGGTTTGCGGCTTACTACAAGAAGCGCTTCGGCGTGTCTCCGTCGGCGACCCTGCGCCGGGCGGCAACAGAGCGGCATTCCCCTTCCTCGTAGTCGTTGATACATCAAATTCAGCCCCGCGCTCGCGGATGAATCGATACCTTCACGCCCAGCCAGCCGGCAAGGCTACCGCCCCGCTCTCTCCTGACGCCACCGCCCCCCTTTTCCCGGCCCGCCAGCAACGGCTCGTTATCTGGATATCGGACGGCGGATTGTGGATAGCAGCGTCATCACCGCTACACCAAACTACGTTGCACATGGCTACGTGCGAGCCAACACAACAAGTGGAGACGGACATGCAAGGAATCGAAGGCAAGACAGCGATCGTGACCGGCGGCGCGACGATGATTGGCGAGGCGGTGGTCTCGGCCCTGGTCTCGGCAGGCGCCAACGTCGTTGTCGTCGACATCGACCAGCAAGGCGGCCGCAATGTGGCTGAGCGCCATCCGGGGCGCTGCCGCTATATCGCCGTGGACGTGACCAGCGATGCCGACATCGCTGCCTGTATCGGCGACACGGTCGATGCCTTCCGCGGCATCGACCTGCTCGTCAACTGCGCCTGCACCTATGTGGACAACGGCGCCGATTCCACACGCGAGCAATGGCTTGAGTCCTACAACGTCAATGTCGTCGGCGCGGCGATGATGCTGAAGGCATGCGTGCCGGAGATGAAAAAGCGCGGCGGCGGAGCGGTCGTCAACTTTGCCTCGATCTCCGCGGGCGTGGCGCAGTCGGGGCGCTGGCTGTACCCGATTACCAAGGCGGCGATGCAGCAGTTCACCCGCAGCGCCGCGCTTGACCTTGCCCCCGACAACATCCGTGTGAACTCGGTCTCGCCAGGATGGACGTGGTCGTCGGTCATCAGCGCGCTCAGCGGCGGCGACAAGGCAAAGGCCGACAGCGTTGCCGCCGACTTCCACCCGCTCGGACGTCTCGGCAAGCCTGAGGAAGTTGCGCAAGTGGTGCTCTTTCTCCTGTCCGATGCATCGGCCTTCGTCACCGGTACCGACTACGCCTGCGACGGCGGCTATGGCGCCCTGGGCCCGGAGGGCCGGCAGGCAGCCATCCACCGGCTCACGGCATAACGCTGTCCGCCAAACCCTCGCGCAGGCAACCAGGTTGGCGCCAGCCCTGCGCCAAACACGCACAAGACCCCCCACTGGAGAGACGCATGACAACCCATCCCATTGCCAGGATCACGCCGCGCAAGATTGCCATTGTTGGCGCAGGCCAGGCCGGCCTGTTGCTCGGATGCGCCTTGCTGGATCAAGGCTACGAGGTCACGTTGGTGACCAACCGCACGGCGGAGGAAGTCTGGAGCGGCAAGGTCATGTCCTCGCAGTGCATCTTCGACCAGTCCCTGCAGATCGAGCGCAACTGGAGCATGAATCAATGGGAAGCGCTTTGCCCCACGGTGGACGGCATCGGCCTCACCATCCCTACGCCTGATGGCAAAGGCGAGATGGCCATCCATTGGCGCGCCCGCCTGAATGCCTATGCGCAGTCGGTGGATCAGCGCGTCAAGATGCCCGGCTGGATGGCGGAGTTCGAACGTCGCGGCGGCACCTTGCGGATTGAGAACGTCGAGATCGCCGAGCTTGAAACGTTGGCCGAAAGCCATGACCTGGTTCTGCTGGCAGGCGGCAAGGGGGAGATCGTCAACCTGCTGACCCGCAACGATGCGCGCTCTCCCGTGCGCCAACCGCAGCGCCAGCTGGCACTGGCCTACGTGACCGGCATGCAGCGCAGCGGCTCCTTCGAGTGCGTCAATTTCAACCTGATTCCCGGCGTCGGCGAGTACTTCGTGTTTCCGGCCCTGACCACCAAGGGCAGCAGCGAAACACAGGCCTGCGACATCATGGTCTTCGAAGCCATTCCGGGCGGCCCGATGGACCGCTGGGCCGACGTCAGGTCCGCCGACCAGCATCTGGAGGTCTGCCTGGGCATTCTGCGCGACTACCTTCCCTGGGAAAGCGAGCGCTGCGCCGGCGTACAGCTCACTGATGCCAACGGGATCCTGAGCGGGCGCGTCACGCCGACCGTGCGCAACCCCAGCCTTACGCTGCCCTCCGGCCGGCTGGTGATGGGTCTCGGCGACGCCGTCATGGTCAACGATCCGATCACGGGCCAGGGCTCGAACAACGCTACCAAGGGCGCCCTTCACTATTTCGAAGCCATCCTGCGCCATGGCGACCAGCCCTTCGACAAGGCATGGATGCAGAAGACCTTCGACGGCCTTTACGAAGGCTACGCCGAGCCGGTCATCCGCTGGACCAACTCCCTGCTGTTCCCGCCGCCCGACCACATCGTCAAGCTCCTGGCCACTGCGCAGCACGCACCGCGCATCGCCCAGCGCATCGCCAACGGCTTCAACGATCCACGCGACTACGGCAGCTACTGGTTCAACGAGGAAGCCACCGAGGCCTGGATCGCGCAAGAGTCGCAGTCCCGGGCTGCCTGAGACAGCACCACAGCCACACGAAAACAAGCCGCCTGCTCGCCTCATCACTGGTGAAGCAGGCCACAGGAGATAACCATGACCGACGTTCGCGATTTTCGGAATGCCCTCGGCCGTTTTGCCACGGGCGTAACCATCGTCACCACCCGCACCCTCGACGGAGAGCCGTGGGGCGTGACCGTCAATAGTTTCAGCTCGGTATCGCTGGAGCCTCGCCTGGTGCTGTGGAGCCTCGCCAAGAAGTCCTACAGCCTCGAGGCATTCCAGACGGCCGGCAGTTTCGTGATTCACGTCCTGGCAGCCGACCAGGAGCACGTCTCCAACCGCTTTGCGCGCGGCGCGGACGGCAAGTTCGCTGGTGTCCCGTGCACGGACGGCATCGACGGCTCTCCCGTCCTGCCAGGATGCGCGGCGGTGTTCCAATGCCGGAACACGCACCAGTACGACGGCGGCGACCACGTCATCTTCATTGGCGAGGTCCAGCATTACGACACGTCGGACCGCGAAGCCCTGCTCTTCTACAAAGGCGGCTATGCCCGGGCCGCGAATGACCTGAGCGATCTCGCCGACCTGATCCGCGGCGAATACGCTGCCGCGACCTGATTCCGCTACTGCCGGCGGCCAGACGCCGATGGCATATGCATGCCAGCGCCTGGCTCCCCCTCTCATCCTTGCCCCCGGGATATTCCATGAATACGTATGACGCCGTCATTGTCGGCAGTGGTATCAATTCGCTCGTCTGTGCCGCCGTCCTCGCCAGGCGCGGCAAGCGCGTCTGCGTGCTGGAACGGAACAGCACCCTGGGCGGATGCATTCGCACCGAGGCCTTGAACGCCCCCGGCTATCTGCACGATACGTTGTCGACGGCGCACCCGTTGTTTGTCACCTCGCCCGGCTACGCCGAACTGAAGGACGATCTCCATCACGCAGGACTCAGCTATGGCAACAACGACACGCCCACCGGCGTCTTGTTGCCCGACAACCGTTCGCTGATCCTGAGTACCTCCCGCGACCACAATGTCAGCGCCTTCAATGCCCTGGCAGACGGCGACGGCGATGCGTATCTGGCCGCGATGCAGGAGGTCGAGCAGAATGCCGGCCTGGTGTTCTCGCTCCTCGGCAACGAACTGTGGAGTGCCGGCGTTGCAAAGACCGTGGCCGGCCGTCTGTGGAAGCAGGGCGTGCACGACACGGTTGCCTTCTTCTCCCCTGCCCTGATGAGTTGCCGGAGCTGGCTGGAGACCCGGGTCAGGTCCGACCTGGTCCGGGCGCTGCTGGCCCCCTGGGTCTTGCATACCGGCCTGGGCCCTGAGAGCGCGATGTCGGCCCTGATGGGGAAAGTGGTCGCGTTCACGCTGGAGGCGGTGGGGCTGCCGATCGTCCAGGGCGGCAACGCCCGCACCGTCGATGCATTCCGCCGGATCGTCGAGAGCCGGGGCGGCGCTTTCCATGTCAATGCCGACGTCGAGGACATCCTGGTCGAAGGCGGCTCGGCGCGTGGCGTGCGGACGCGGGACGATCGCGTATTCATGGGCAAGGAGATCGTCTGCAACGTCACGCCCGGCCAGCTCTACGGCAAGCTGCTCGCCCCGGCACACGTCCCGCCGGGCCTGCGCCAGCAGGCTGCGGAGTACCGCTATGGCAAGGGCAATATGCAGATCCACCTGGCGCTGTCCGCCCCACCGGACTGGCCCCAGGACCATCTCAGGGATGTCATCTACCTGCACCTTAGCTCGGGCCTGGACGGCGTCTCCAGGGCTGTCAGCGAAGCAGAGCGAGGGCTGCTTCCGGCCGAAGGCACGATCTGCGTTGCCCAGCCGTGCGCGGTCGATCCGTCCCGCAGCCCGGCCGGTGGCTGGGTGCTCTGGATCCAGGTCCCCGAGTGCCCGCGGCAGGTCAAGGGCGATGCCCTGGGAGAGATTGCGGTGCCCGCGGACGGTCGCTGGACGCCGGGACTCAGGGAACGCTATGCCGACCGCATCATCGACCGCATTGCGCGCCAGGTTCCCAACCTGAAGGCGAGCATTGTCGGGCGGACTGTCCTGTCGCCGGCAGACCTCGAAGCGATGAACATCAATCTCGTCGGCGGCGATCCCTATTCCGGCGAATGCAGCATCGATCAGTTCATGTTCTGGCGGCCGATCCCGGGCGTCAAGGATCACGCGACCCCGGTCAGGCATCTCCACCATATCGGCGCGTCTACCCATCCGGGGCCGGGTCTAGGCGGCACGTCCGGATACCACGTCGCCAATGCGCTCGCCAGGAAGCGGGCGACATCCATCTCAAGGAGAAATCACCTGACGGGAGACAACCATGAGTGAGCCACGGCCTCGCACGGTTGCAGCGCATTAATAGAACCGGTTTGGCGGCGACAAACTATGGTTCAAGGTAGTCACGGTCTTCTGACGAAAATGGGCCCACGCTCGTCGCGGTGCCCGAGGCGCGGGAGGTGAAGCATGGCTACCATTCACCGCCGGGTGTTCCCCGCCCCCCTGGAACTCCGGGTGCGAGATGTCACGCTTTCTGCGAGCGACGATTTCCAGGCCCAGCGGGACAAGCTCGCGCGCATCATGCTGGACGCGATGTACCAGTTCGTGGGACTGCTGGATGTGCACGGAACGATGCTCGAGATCAACCGTGCCGCGCTCGAGGCGATTGGCATACGGATGGACGACATTCGGGGGAAGCCGTTCTGGGAGGCCCGCTGGTGGGTTGTCTCGCCCGAGACCCAGGCGTTGCTGCGAGAAATGATCCAGCGCGCCGCCCAGGGCGAATTTGTCCGTTGCGACTTCGAAAACTACGTCCAGGCCCAGGGCGAGGAGACGATCATTGTCGACTTCTCGCTGCTGCCGATCCGGGATGCGAACGGGAACGTCGTATTCCTGCTCCCGGAAGGCCGCAATATCACCGAGAAGAAGCGCGCCGAGGCCGCGCTGGCGCGGAAGAACGAGGAACTGCAGGCAAGCTGGGAATTGATCCGCCGCCAGCACGACGAGCTCCGGAGCCTCTATGACAGGCTTCTGGCCGAGCAGGAATTGTCGGAGCGGCTGCTGCTCAATCTGCTGCCCTGCTCGATCGCAGAACGGCTCAAAGCGCGTCCTGACCTGATCGCCAGCGGCGATCCGGAACTCATCGCCGACAGCTTTCCGGACGTGACGGTCCTGTTCGCGGACATCGTGGCCTTCACGCGGTTTTCAGCGGGCATGAGCCCAGAGCAGCTGGTTGCCGTCCTCAATGAGATCTTCACCGAGTTCGACACCATTGCCGACCATCGCGGCCTCGAGAAGATCAAGACCATTGGCGACGCCTACATGGCAGCCGCGGGGCTGCCGGAGCCGGCGCCTGATCACGCGGTGCGGGCAGCGCAGATGGCACTGGACATGACAGAAGCGTTCATGCATTTCAACCGGCGCACCGGCTTTAACCTGCAGATGCGCATTGGCATCAATAGCGGGCCAGTGGTCGCCGGAGTCATCGGCAAGCGCAAGTTCATCTACGACTTGTGGGGTGCGGCGGTCAACATCGCCAGCCGGATGGAATCCCACGGCGTGGCCGGACGGGTGCAGGTCACCGACGCGACCAGGCAGCTGCTGGGCAAGTCGTTCCTGTTCGAAGAGCGCGGCGCAATCGAGGCGAAAGGAATCGGCACGCTGCATACGTGGTTCCTGACGGGCCGCAACCCCGCCTGCCAGGCTGGCGCGATGGCCAGGTAAGGAGTAAGGCGAAAAGAAAGAAAGCCCTCGCGCTGGAGGGCTTCCTTTGCTGTCGATTCGCGCTGAACCGTCGATCAGCCAGCGAAATTCTTGCCGGCGAAGTCCCAGTTCACGACGTTCCAGAATGCTTCGACGTATTTCGGACGGGCATTGCGGTAGTCGATGTAGTAGGCGTGTTCCCACACGTCGCAGGTCAGCAGCGCCTTGGCGTCGGTGGTCAGCGGGGTGGCGGCGTTGGAGGTCGAGACCAGGTCCAGCGAACCGTCGGTCTTCTTGACCAGCCAGGCCCAGCCCGAACCGAAGGTGCCCACGGCGGTCTTGGTGAACTCTTCCTTGAACTTGTCGAACGAGCCCCACTTGGCGTTGATGGCGTCAGCCAGCGCGCCGGTCGGCTGGCCGCCGCCGTTCGGCTTCATCGAGTCCCAGTAGAAGGTGTGGTTCCACACCTGGGCAGCGTTGTTGAAGATGCCGCCCGACGACTTCTTGACGATTTCCTCGAGGGTCGAGTTCTCGAACTCGGTGCCCTTGATCAGGTTGTTCAGGTTGGTGACGTAGGTCTGGTGGTGCTTGTCATGATGGAACTCCAGCGTCTCCTTGGAGATGTGCGGAGCCAGGGCATCATGCGCGTACGGGAGCGGGGGGAGCTTGTGTTCCATTGTTCTGTCTCTGTGGGTTGGGGTTGTGGGGTCCGGAATTGCCGATTGTAGGGGACTTGCCACACCCGCGCAAACCGCGGGGCAATGCCCCCAAGTCCGATGTTAGTTTGTCCGGGCGGGGGTTTCCGGGGGATTTCCCGCAGGTCTCGCAAGCGATTCCTGGCGCGGCCGCGACACCGTCGCAACGCTTCAGAAATCCGCCAGCTTGGCCTGCACGCCGGCGATCGCCAGGTCGGCCACGCCCTCGGCCAGGTGGGCTTCGACCACGCTGCCCGGGCGGATCTCGGTGGGCGAGCGCAGTGCGCGCCCGCGCTGGTCGAGCAGCACCGCGTAGCCGCGTTCGAGCGTGCGCTGCGGCGCCAGCAGTTCGAGCGCGCCGGCGGCGCGCGCCAGGCGCTGGCCGGCACGCTCCTGCTGGCGCACGGCGGCGTTCTGCAGGCGCTGCCACAGCCGTGCCACATGGGCGTGTTCGGCGGCGGTGTCGGGACGGCATGCGTTCCAGCGCATCGCCAGCAGTTGTTGGCGATGGCGCTGCGACACCACGGTGTCGCGCAATGCCGACCGCAAGTGTCGGGCCAGATTGTCCACGCGCGCGCGCCGCTCCTGCAGCTGCGCCTGCGGGCTGCGCAGCCGGCGCGCGAGCCAGTCCAGGTGCTGGGCGCGCAGGTCCAGGCCGCGCCGCATGCATTGCGCCAGGGCGTCGCGGGCGCGGTTGGCCTGCGCCAGCAGGTGGGCGCGGTCGGGGCTGACCAGTTCGGCCGCGCCGGTGGGCGTGGGCGCGCGCACGTCGGCAACGAAGTCGGCAATGGTGAAGTCGGTTTCGTGGCCCACGCCGGAAATGACGGGCAGCGCGCAGCGCGCGATCGCGTGCGCCACCACCTCTTCATTGAACGACCACAGGTCTTCGATGCTGCCCCCGCCGCGGCACAGGATCAGCACGTCGCACTCGCGCCGCGCATCGGCGGCGTCGATCATGTCGGCGATCTTCTGCGCCGCGCCCGCACCCTGTACCGGCACCGGGTAGACCACCACCGGCACGTGCGGCGCGCGCCGGCGCAGCGTAGTCAGCACGTCGCGCAGCGCGGCGGCCTGCAGCGACGTGACCACGCCGATGGTGCGCGGATGCGCCGGCACCGGGCGCTTGCGCTCGGGCGCGAACAGCCCCGCCTGCGCCAGCTTTTCCTTGAGCCGCAGGAAGGCCTCGTACAGGTTGCCCAGGCCGGCGCGGCGCATCGCCTCCACGCCCAGCTGCAGTTCGCCACGCGCCTCGTACATGGTGACCACGGCGCGCACCTCCACCGCCTCGCCCTCGCGTGGCTGGAAGTCGACATGCTGGTTACGGCCGCGGAACATCACGCAGCGGATCTGTGCGCGCGCATCCTTCAGCGAGAAATACCAGTGCCCGCTGGCCGCGCGCGTGAAGTTGGAGATCTCGCCGCGCACCCACGCGAGCGGGAAGCTGCGTTCCAGCAACTTGGCGATTGTGTGGTTTAGCTCACCAACAGCGATAACGTCCCGGCCGCTGCGCAACGCGGTGGAGGAAGAGTCACGCGAAAAGTTCGACAGATCGGGCATGGTGCGGCGCTGGCAAGCGGCGTGAATGGGACATGTCCACAGCATAACTGGTCTGTCAAGGGGGTTGCGCTGATGCGCGCAGCCTGCCCCGGAAGCCGCATAGGCCCGTGCAACTCTTTGATTTTTATGTGGATTGTGTTCGCAATAAAAATTAGGCAATGTAACTGATTCTCTTATGCATCAATCACTTACAGAACCCCGGATGCGCTTGTTCACAAAGTTATCCACAGAAACTCTGGATAAAAAGGCTCGTATACCTCACTTTTCGGCCGGAAAAAGCCGTTAGACGTTTCGGCATCACTCGCAAAGCGGCGCTCTCTGCGCGTAGAGCATGTCCTCAGCTTTGTCTCATGCCCCCAAAGAGACGCCCGCCATACCTGCATATTTTGTAGGCAATAGGTCATCTGGCCATACAAATCAATGGGTTATCTCGCTTCTCCCGACATTGTCCACAGGGCATCCACAACGCTCTCCCTGCGGATTGTGGAAAAACCCGTGTTTACCCAAGCCAGGCCTCAGGCCGGGCCCGCGCCACTCCGCCACGCCCTTCTGCCTGTTTTTTAAGCAGCGGTCACTCGCGTCTTTGAAATCAACGACTTAGGCACTTTCTCAGATAGCTTTCCACAAGCCCTCCACAGTACTGTCCCGCTCCTGTGTGGACACCCGCAGCGCGACTGTGCGCCGACGCACAGACTAGGCCTTCGCGGGTGGGGAAAGCGGATACGGCGGGAGTGCGCAATACGCCGCCGTGCCCATGGCAGGTGTTTGCACAAGATTTAAGCACTCCTCGCATAGGCCTTTCGGATCAAGGGGTTAGCACGCTTGTCAGGCAGCTGTCCACAATCGATCCACAACACTGTCCCGCCGCGCTGTGGAAAGACGGCGCCGCAACCCCGCGCGGCGATGCGCGCCCGAGACACCGGCGCACGCCGTCGCTTGCCGCGCGACAGGGCGCAGGTTAGAGTGGCGCCTGATTTTTCAGAGCAATGCCGGATCGCGCGCCGCGCTAGCGTGCCAGCTGCGCATCAAGGCATGCCGACCAGGTGGTTGGGGTTTTGTTATTGCTTGTCGATCCCGGGGGTCCAATTGTTTTCCATCATTCAAGCGGCTGGCTGGCCGATCTGGCCGCTGTTGCTCGCCTCGGTCATCGCGCTGGCGCTGATCGTCGAACGTTTCCTTACCCTCAAGCGCAGCAAGGTGCTGCCCGCCCGCCTCTATGAAGAGGCGCTGGCCGCCGCGCAGCAACGCCGCGCCACGCCGGAAGTGGTCAATACGCTGGAGCAGAACTCGCCGCTGGGCCGCGTGCTGGCCGCCGGCCTGCGCCACGTGGTGCTGCAGCCGCATACCTCGCGCGATGCCGCCAAGGACGTGGTCGAGGAAGCCGGCCGCGCGGTCGCGCATGAACTGGAGCGCTACCTGAACGCGCTCGGCACGATTGCCTCGGTGGCGCCGCTGATGGGGCTGCTGGGCACGGTGATCGGCATGATCGAGATCTTCGGCAGCCAGGGCGGCACCGGCGCCAGCCCGGAGCAACTGGCGCACGGCATCTCGGTGGCGCTGTACAACACCGCCTTCGGCCTGATCGTGGCGATCCCGGCGCTGATCTTCTGGCGCTACTTCCGCCGCCGCGTGGACGACTACGTGGCCGAGCTGGAATTCCGCGCCACCGCGTTCCTGGACGCGATCCTGCCGCAGCGGCGCGCCTGATCCCGGAACGCCATCGCCATGCATTTCCGTTCCCGCCAGCGGCGCGAAGAGCCTGAGATCAACCTGATCCCGCTGATCGACGTGCTGCTCGTGATCCTGATCTTCCTGATGATCACGACCACGTACTCGCGCTATACCGAGCTGCAGATCCAGCTGCCCACCGCCGACGCCGAGCGCGCCCAGCAGCGGCCGCGGGAGATCGTGGTGTCGGTGTCGGCGCGCGGCGTGTACTCGGTCAACAAGCAGGTGCTGGAGCAGAAGGACGTCACCAGCCTGGCGGACCAGCTGCGTGCGGCCTCCGGCGACGCCGGCAGCGGCCAGCCGCCGGTGGTGATCGTCAACGCCGATGCGCAGGCCTCGCACCAGGCCGTGGTCAACGTGATGGAGGCCGCGCGGCTGGCCGGGCTGTCGCGCCTGACCTTCGCCACGCAGAGCGCCCAGCCGCGCTGAGCGGCGTCCGCGTTGGAGCGCACGCGGCAGGCTGGCTTGCCGCATGCGCTGCGCAGTGCCCATAATGGTTGAGCCTCCGCGAGCCCGGGGGCGAGATCCCCAGCGCACTACAATCCCATCCCAACCACGACTCCACCGCCCGCCGCATCCATGCCCGTTCCCCGCCACGCCCTTGCCGACTTCGTCACCGCCCAGTGGCAGCGCCGCGGCTGGTTCGCGTGGGTGATGCTGCCGTTTTCGCTGTTGTTCGGGCTGGTGGCGCGTGTGCGCCGCCATGGCTACCAGCGCGGCTGGTTCAAGTCGACACGGATGCCGATGCCGGTGGTGGTGGTCGGCAACGTGACCGTGGGTGGCACCGGCAAGACGCCGGCGGTGATCGCGCTGGCGCAGGCGCTGACCGAAGCCGGGCTGCGGCCGGGCGTGGTATCGCGCGGCTACGGCGTCGAGCTCAGGCACCCGCGCCGCGTCAAGCCGACCTCGCAGGCCAGCGACGTGGGCGACGAGCCGCTGCTGATCGCGCGCGCCGCCGACGTGCCGGTGTGGGTCTTCCCCGACCGCGCGCTGTGCGCGCAGACCATGCTGGTCTCACACCCCGGCGTCAACGTGCTGCTGCTCGACGACGGGCTGCAGCACTACAAGCTGCAGCGCGACTTTGAAATCGTGATGTTCGACTCGCGCATGGGCGGCAATGGCCTGATGCTGCCGGCGGGCCCGCTGCGCGAACCGCTGACGCGCCCGCGCGACGCCACGCTGATCAACGACCCCAACTTCCGCGCCACGCCGGACCGCCCCGGTGTCTATGGCATGCGGCTGGAACTGGACGACGCCTGGCAGCTGAACGACCCGACCATGGCGCGCCCGGTCAGCGCCTTTGCCGGCCGCCGTGTGCTGGCTGCGGCAGGTATCGGCAATCCCGAACGCTTCTTCGCCAGCCTGCGCGCCGCGGGGCTGTCGCCGAAGACGCTGCCGCTGCCCGACCACTATGACTTTGTCGTCGACCCGTTCGCCGACCACCCCGACGCGCTCGATGCCGACGTGATCCTGATCACCGAGAAGGATGCCGTAAAATGCGAGCGCTTCGACGACCCGCGCATCTGGGTCGTGCCCACCAGGCCCGTGATCGACGCGGGCCTGATCGACAAAATCCGCAGCGCCGTGCTGGCGCAAGTCAAACCCGCGCCGGCCGCTGCGGCCGCCACGCCCGGCGCCGCCGGACGCAACGAGGAACACCGAGATGGACAACCGGCTGCTTGAAATCCTGGTCTGCCCGCTGTGCAAGGGCAAGCTGGAATACGACCGCGCCGCGCAGGAACTGATCTGCCACGCCGACAAGCTGGCATACCCGATCCGCGACGGCATCCCCGTGATGCTGGCCGACGAGGCACGCCAGTCGGTCCCGGGCCGCGTGGTCAATCCCGAGCCCGACGCCCCTGCCGGCAACTGAGCGGGGGCGCCATGACTGTCCCGGCGTTTACCGTCGTCATTCCCGCGCGGCTGGCTTCGACCCGGCTGCCTGACAAGCCGCTGGCCGATATCGGCGGGCGTCCGATGATCGTGCGCGTGGCCGAGCGCGCGCATGCGTCGTCGGCGCAGCGCACCGTGGTCGCGACCGACGCGCCGGCGGTCGCGCAGGCCTGTGCCGCGCACGGCGTCGAAGCCGTGCTGACGCGCGCCGACCACCCTTCCGGCACCGACCGCCTGGCCGAAGTGGCCGCGCAGTTGGGCCTGGCAGACGACGTCATCGTCGTCAACGTGCAGGGCGACGAGCCCCTGATCGAGCCGGCGCTGATCGACAAGGTGGCGCTGCACCTGGCGCACCACGCCGACTGCGCCATCGCCACCGCTGCGCACCCGCTGCACGAGATCGCCGAGGTCTTCAATCCCAACGTGGTCAAGGTGGTGTGCGACGCCGCCGGCCGCGCGCTGTATTTCTCGCGCGCGCCGATCCCGTGGGCGCGCGATGCCTGGTCGGGCGTGCCGGCCGTGCCCGCCTCGATGGCACAGGTGCCGCTGCCGGCCATGCCGGTGCTGCGCCATATCGGGCTGTACGCCTACCGCGCGGGCTTCCTGCGCCGCTTCCCGACGCTGGCGGCGGCGCCGCTGGAGCAGGTCGAGGCGCTGGAGCAGCTGCGCGCCATGTGGCATGGCGAGCGCATTGCCGTGCTCGAAACCAATGCGGCGCCCGCGCCGGGTGTCGACACCCAGGCCGACCTGGAGCGCGTGCGCGTGTTGTGGGCACAGTCGATGGCGCAGGAAGGGCCCTGACGGCCAGGCCCATGAGACACCCCGAAAGACGCCTGCCCGCTCAGGTTCATACTGCTGCAACCTGAACAGGGGGGCGGATTTCGGGCCGATTTCGCGCCGCCTCATGGCATAATGCTTGCCGATACAGAGCCGCCCGGCAGGCGCGAAGCAACGCGCCGCCTGGCCAAGGCTCGGTGGGGAGATAAAGATAGAGCCCGTCCGGTGCGCCGCGCCGCCATCCCCCTGGCAGCCGCCGCCGGCCGTATGCGTGAGGCATGCGTGAGCAATGCCCGCGTTGAACGCAGTCAGAACGCATCAGGACAGCAGTAAGTCTTGCGTCAAGTTACGGCGTTACCCTCCTTCTAGATCTCCCGCCACACCAGATTCAAAACTCTGAGGACCCGTAAATGCGTTTGATCCTGTTGGGCGCGCCTGGCGCCGGCAAAGGCACGCAAGCCAAGTTCATCTGCGAGAAGTTCGGCATTCCGCAAATCTCCACCGGCGACATGCTGCGCGCCGCGGTGAAGGCCGGCACGCCCCTGGGCGTGGAGGCCAAGAAGGTCATGGACGCAGGCGGACTGGTGTCGGATGACATCATTATCGGCCTGGTGAAAGACCGGCTTAAGGAAGACGACTGCAAGAACGGCTACCTGTTCGACGGCTTCCCGCGCACGATTCCCCAAGCCGAGGCGATGAAGGAAGCGGGCGTGGCGATCGATTACGTGCTGGAGATCGATGTGCCGTTCGACGCCATCATCGAGCGCATGAGCGGTCGTCGCGTGCACGTGGCGTCGGGCCGTACCTACCACGTCAAGTACAACCCACCCAAGGCGGAAGGCGTGGACGACGAGACCGGCGAGCCGCTGATCCAGCGCGACGACGACAAGGAAGAGACCGTCAAGAAGCGCCTGAACGTGTACTCGCAACAAACCCGGCCGCTGGTCGATTACTACTCGGACTGGGCGGCCAAGGGTGACCCGTCGGCAAAGGTTTCGCCGCCGAAGTATCGGAAGATCGCCGGGCTGGGCAATGTGGATGAGATTACCGCGCGGGTATTTGAGGCGTTGAAGTAATCATCTCGCCTTCTCGCGACGTGGAAAGCGGCCTTCGGGCCGCTTTTTGTTTTTGATCCCCTTACCCGTTCCCCTTGCACATCCGCTGTCACTCCGTAAAATACGGTCGATCGAATTGACGTTTACGTAAACGGCAACAAAAACCACCTGACACCGAGGAGACAAGCAATGCAGATCCAGGGCAACGTATTCATCGTCACCGGCGGCGCCTCCGGGCTCGGCGCGGGCACCGCGCGCATGCTGGCCGAAGCCGGCGGCAAGGTCGTGATCGCCGACCTGAACGAGTCGGTCGGCCAGGCGCTGGCCGCCGAACTGGGCGGACAGTTCATGCGCTGCGATGTCACCTCGGAGGCCGATGGCCAGGCCGTGGTTGCGGCTGCCCAGGCGCTGGGCCGGCTGTCGGGCATCGTCAACTGCGCCGGCATCGCCACGGCCAACAAGACCGTCGGCAAGAACGGCCCGCATCCGCTCGATGCCTTCGACAAGACCATCCGCATCAACCTGATCGGCACCTTCAACATGATCCGGCTGGCGGCCGCGGCGATGGTGCAGAACACGCCCGACGGCGAGGGCGAGCGCGGCGTGATCATCAATACCGCGTCGGTGGCGGCCTTCGACGGCCAGATCGGGCAGGCGGCCTATGCCGCGTCCAAGGGCGGCGTGGTGGCGATGACGCTGGCGATCGCGCGCGACCTGTCGCGCGACGGCGTGCGCTGCATGACGATTGCACCGGGCATCTTCGAGACGCCGATGCTGCTGGGCATGCCGCAGGAGGTGCAGGACGCGCTCGGCAATATGGTGCCGTTCCCGCCGCGCCTTGGCCGCCCGGCGGAGTATGCCAAGCTGGCCCGCTCGATCATCGAGAACACCATGCTCAACGGCGAAGTGATTCGCCTGGACGGCGCGATCCGGATGCAGCCCAAGTAATTGCCAGGCGCTGCCCGCTCAGCCGGGCAGCAGCATCACCAGCATCAGGCCCGGCGCCGCCGCCGGCACCAGCGTCAACTGCTCGAACTGCAGCGCGCCCAGCAGCGGATGGCGAAAGCCGCGACGGCCGCCCTCGCGGTCTTCCACGTCCTGCGACAGCCAGGCATCGCGGAAGGCCGCGCTCTCTTCCATCAGTCCATCGATCAATGCGCGCGTCGGCGCCTCGTCGGCGTGACGGATGCTGTGCGCGCGGAATTCGGCCACCAGGCGCGCGGCGCGGTGGGGCCAGTCTTCCACCAGCACCTGCAGCGCCGGCGACAGGAACATGGCGCGCAGCAGGTTGCGCTCGTTGCCGGCGGCGTCGAGCCAGCCGGTGAACAGGCGCGCGGCGGCGTCGTTCCAGGCCAGCGCGGTCCATTGGCGGTCGAGCAGGTAGGATGGCCCCGCCACCGCGTGCACGCTGGCCAGGACCGTGGGCGGCACGGTCTCGTCGGCGGCCTGCTGTGGATCGCGCCTGCCGGCCAGTTCGAACAGGTAGGCGCGCTCGGCCCGCGACAGGCGCAGCGCCGCGGCCAGGCTGGCCAGCGCGCGGGCCGACAGCGAGACCGGCCGGCCCTGCTCCAGCCAGGTCACCCAGGTCGTGCTCAAGCCCGCCAGCTGCGCCACCTCCTCGCGGCGCAGCCCTGGCGTGCGGCGGCGGCGTCCGGGTGCGAGGCCGACGTCGGCCGGCACCAGCCGTTCGCGGTGCGCGCGCAGGAAGGCGCCGAGCACGGCTTCGCGCGAAGATGGCGATGCGGGCAAGGAATCGGAGAGATCGGCAGACAGAGGCATGGCAGGCTGGTGGCGGTTATACCAGGATAAATCGCTGACTTGTACCGGGAAAACAGCCCGCCTACAGTAGGCCGAACCCGCCTCGCGGGCAAGTCCCCACCCTTCAACCTCCCGACAAGAAGGCCTGACTTCCGGCCCAAGGAGCCAGCACCATGCAACAACAGCAACTCGTTGCCGCCCAGTTCGGCGCCACCGCCAGCGCCTACCTCACCAGCGCCGTCCATGCCCAGGGCGCGGACCTGCAGCAGCTGAAGGATGAACTGGCGGCACTGATCCCCGAGGCCAAACGCCCACGCAGCCGGGTGCTGGACCTGGGCTGTGGCGCCGGCCACGCCAGCTTTGCCGCGGCAGCGGTCGTGGGCGAAGTGACGGCTTACGATCTGTCGGCCGAGATGCTGGCCGTGGTCGACGCCGCGGCGCAAGCGCGCGGGCTGGCCAATGTGCGCACGCGCCAGGGCGCGGCGGAGCAGTTGCCGTTCGAGGATGCCAGCTTCTGCGCGGTGGTTTCGCGCATGAGCGCGCACCACTGGCGCGACGTGGCGGCGGCGCTGGCCGAGATCCGCCGCGTGCTGCGGCCGGGCGGCAAGGTGATACTGATCGATATCGTCGGTGCGCCAGACCCGTTGCGCGATACCTGGCTGCAGTCGGTCGAGTTGCTGCGCGATCCCTCGCACGTGCGCGACTACACGCCGGCTGGCTGGCACGCGATGTTCGAGGCGGCGGGCTTTGCTGCCGAGGGCATCAACGTGTCCGATATCTGGCGCATCGGCATCGAGTTCGACAGCTGGGTCAAGCGCATGCGCACCCCGCCGGTGGCGATCGAGGCGATCCGCCACCTGTGGCAGGTCGCGCCCGCCGAAGTGCGCGAGCACTATCGCGTACAGGCAGACGGCAGCTTCGAACTGGAAGCGGTGATGGTGACCGCGCGCTGAGGTTGATGGGGCCAGGTCAGGCCGCGGCGCCCATCGCGGGCGCCTCGGCGCGCACGGTCAGGCGCCGCACCAGCTCCCACACCGCCGCCGCGGCGGGCGACAGCGAACGATCCTCGCGCCGGACCATGACGATGCTGCGCTCCTCGCGCGGCACCAGCGGGCGCCACACCAGCGGCGACGCCGCCGGCAGCGGCAGCGCGAACGACGGCAGCACCGAGGCGCCGATGCCGGCCTCGACCATGCCGAACACGCTGGCCGAGTGGCCCAACTCCTGCACCACCTGCGGCACCACGCCGTGCCGTCCGAACACGCGGTCGATCAGCGGCCGGCTGCCGGACGCAAAGTCCAGCAGCACCAGCCGCATGCCGTCCAGGGCCGACCAGGGCACCGAGGCCGACTGCGCCAGCGGATGGTCGCGCCGGCAGACAAAGCAGAACGGGTCGGTCGCCACCGGTTCGACCACCAGCCCGTCGCGCACCAGCGGATCGATCACCACGCCGAAGTCCACCGCGCCCGCGCGCACCTGTTCCAGGCCGTCGGCCTGCACGTTGTCGCGCACGGTCAGGCGGATTT
The DNA here is from genome assembly GCA_000471925.1 of Ralstonia pickettii DTP0602. Lineage (NCBI taxonomy): Bacteria > Pseudomonadati > Pseudomonadota > Betaproteobacteria > Burkholderiales > Burkholderiaceae > Ralstonia > Ralstonia pickettii. The sequence continues at coordinate 615,443 of CP006667.1, read as the reverse complement.
CCGGGTATTGGGCGGCACAGGCGGCGACGTACATCGGCATCAGCCGGGCGGAGATGGTCGGCGCGCCGGCGATCACCACGCGGCCGCTATAGCGTTCTCCCAGCTGCCGCGTTTCTTCGAGCGTGTCGTCCAGCTGCCCCAGCAGCCGCTCCAGCGCGGGCGCCAGCGCGTGGCCGGCTTCAGTCAGCACCACTTCGCGCGTGGTCCGGTCCAGCAGGCGTACGCCAAGTGATTCCTCAAGCTCAGCGACGCCCCGACTCACCGCAGGCTGGGTCAGGCCGACTGTGTCGGCGGCCCGGCTGAACCCGCCGGTATTCGCCACTGCCAGGAAGACGCGCAACTGGCGCAGTGTGTAATTCATGCAACGGCCGGATAAATAGATTCTATAAATGAATTTGCATTCTAGACCCGGCTGGCGTCCAATACTAGGCAAAACCCTAACCCACCAGCAGTCATGTCTCGCATTGTCCGCAATCTCAAGAAACTCTTTGACCTGATCGACGGCTTCGTCCTCATCATGCTGACCGCCATCGCCATCGCGCTGGCGGCCCCCGAACTCGGCGCCGGCGACGGGCCGCTGCACCTGGGCGTGGTCACCAGCGTGGGCGTGGCGCTGGTCTTCTTCCTGCACGGCGCGGCGCTGTCGCGCGACAAGCTGGTGGCGGGCGCCAAGCACTGGCGCCTGCATGTGTTCGTGCAGGCCTTCACCTACGTGGTCTTCCCGATCGTCGGCGTACTGCTGATGTTGTCGCTGCGCAACCAGCTGCCGGCCGACCTGCTGCTGGGCGTGTTCTTCCTGTGCGCGCTGCCGTCGACGGTGTCGTCGTCGGTGGCGATGACCTCGATGGCGCGCGGCAATGTGTCGGGCGCGATCTTCAACGCCACCATCTCGGGCCTGATCGGCATGCTGGTCACGCCGCTGCTGATGGGCCTGGTGATCAGCGCCAGCGGCGCGTCGATGCCGCTGGGCAAGGCGCTTACCGGCGTGGCGCTGCAGCTGCTGCTGCCGTTCGCGCTGGGCCAGCTGCTGCGTCCGCTGATCGGCAACTGGCTGGCGAAGAAGAAGCACATCACCACCAAGATCGACCGCGGCGTGATCGTGCTGATCGTCTATTCCTCGTTCTGCGACGCCACCGCGGAAGGCCTGTGGCACCAGTACCAGTGGCAGACCATCGGCGCGGTGATGCTGATCGCCGCGATCCTGCTGTTCGTGGTGCTGGGCATCACCACCTTCACCGCGCGCCGGCTCGGGTTCTCGGTCGAGGACGAGATCACCGCGGTGTTCTGCGGCTCCAAGAAGAGCTTGGCCAACGGCATCCCGATGGCCAAGATCCTGTTCGCCGGGCATCCCGCGCTGGGGCTGCTGGTGCTGCCGCTGATGGTCTACCACCAGTTGCAGCTGATCGTGTGTTCGGTGATGGCGTCGCGCTATGCCAACCGCGATGCGTTGCTGGAGGATCGCGCCGCGGCGCGGGCCTGAACCGCGCGGCGATAAAAAACCCGGGGCGTGCCCCGGGTTTTTTTCATGCGTTGCCGGCGCTCAGACCGACGGATTCTTCGACAGCGGCGGGTTGCGCGCAAAATACGCCCGGATCCCCTTCAGGATCGCGTTGGCCAGCTGCTCCTGGTGCGCGTTGTCGTTGAGCTTGCGCTCCTCTTCCGGGTTGCTGATGAAGGCGGTCTCGATCAGGATCGACGGGATGTCCGGCGCCTTCAGCACGGCAAACCCCGCCTGCTCGACGCTGCCCTTGTGCAGCTTGTTGATGCCGCCGATCTCGCCCAGCACAGCCTTGCCGACCTGCAGGCTGTCATTGATCTGCGCGGTCGTGGACAGGTCCAGCAGCACGCGCGCGACCTGCGCATCCTTGTTGCCCATATTGGCGCCGCCGATCAGGTCGGAGGCGTTTTCCTTGTTGGCCAGCCAGCGCGCCGCGGTACTCGACGCGCCGCGCTCGGACAGCGCGAACACCGACGCGCCCTTCGCCTCCGGCGACAGGAAGGCATCGGCGTGGATCGACACGAACAGGTCGGCCTGCACCCGCCGCGCCTTCTGCACGCGCACGTTCAGCGGCACGAAGAAGTCGGCGTCGCGCGTCATCATCGCGCGCATATTGGGCTGGGCATCGATCTTGGCGCGCAGCCGGTGCGCGATCTGCAGCACCACGTCCTTCTCGCGCGAGCCCGCCGCGCCGATCGCGCCCGGGTCTTCGCCGCCGTGGCCGGGATCGATCGCCACGGTCAGCAGCCGGCGCATCTTGAACGGGCGCTCGGCGGTAGGATTGTCGCGCGCCACAGGGGGCACCACGGGGGCGCTGGGCGTGGGCACCACGGGGGCGGACGGCTTGGGCCGGGCCGCGACCACCGGCGGTGGCGCGGTGGTCGGGGGCACCTCGCCCTTCTCGTCGAACCTGCGCACCAGGGCGCCGATCGCGTCTTCCTCGGCACCGGCCGGCGCGCCGGCCACGCCTTCGGCGCCCGGCTCGGGATCGGTGGTGGCGAAGCGGCGCTGCTTTTCCTCGGTCTCGCGCACCAGCTTCCACAGCGGGTCGGGCGGGTTGACCGGGTACAGGTCGAACACCAGCCGGTTGCGGTAGCTGCCGATCGGCAACAGCGTGAACACCTGCGGCGCCACGTTTTCCTTCAGGTCGAACACCATGCGGACCACGCGTGGGCGGTTCTGGCCGACGCGCACGGTCTGGATATAGGGGTCATTGGGGGTGATCTTGGCGACCAGCTCGCGCAGCGTGGGCGACAGATCCAGGCCGTCAATGTCCACCACCAGCCGGTCGGGGTCGCGGATGATCTGGTGGACCGCGGCCAGCGGCGCATCGGACTCGATGGTGACGCGCGTGTATTCCTCGGCGGGCCAGACGCGCACCGCGACAATGCCCGCGCCGAACACGATCTGTGGGCCGGCGAGGGTCAGTACCGCCGTGCCGGCGCCCAGCTTCAGTGCTTGCGCCATCCATTTGCGGCGCGCCTGCAGCAGTCCGTCGGGTCCATCAGGGCGGTCGGTGGCAAGTCGCTTGATCAGCATGCGTTCAGCAGGGTAAGTCCAGTGTGAGTATAGGCGCGCATGGCGGCGATACGGCGCTCGCCGGTATCGCTTTCCATGTCATCCGGCCCGGCCATGTCCGATTGGAGCAACACATGCAGGTCCGGTTCCCCGAGCAGCCTGCCGGCCTTCTCGGGCCATTCGACCAGGTTGAAGGCCGGTTCGGCAAAGCAGTCGCGAAACCCCGCGTCGATCCACTCCTCCGGGTCGGCAAAGCGGTACAGGTCGAAGTGGTAGACGGTCAGCGGCGAGCCGTCGGCGCGGGCGACCTCATAGGGCTCGCACAGCGTATAGGTGGGGCTGCGGACCTTCCCCGCATGGCCCAGCGCGCGCAGGATGGCGCGCGACAGCGTGGTCTTGCCGGCGCCCAGGTCGCCGGACAGCTGCACATGTACCGTGCGTGGCGGCATGGCCTGCACGGCGGCGGCCAGCGCGGCGCCCAGGCGCGCGGTGGCGGCTTCGTCGGGCAACGTCAGGGTGCGTTCTTGGAGCAAGGGCATTGCGTACAATTCAGGGATGATCGACCCAGCAGTCAAGCCGCCGGCCAGCGCGCCAGGCGCGCCCAGTGTGCCCACGGACGTGCCCCCAGGCGTGCCCACAAGCGCCCCCACCTCCAGCCACGCCGGCCAGCCGGCCGCGGGCCCGGGGGAGCTGGCGGCGCTCGCGGCATCGATCCGCGCATGGGGCGCTGCGCTGGGTTTTGCGTCGGTGCGCATTGCCGATGTCGATCTGAGCCATGCCGAGCCGGGGCTGATGGCTTGGCTCGAGCAGGGTTACCACGGCGACATGGATTATATGGCGAACCACGGCCTGCGGCGCGCCCGTCCGGCCGAACTGGTGCCCGGGACGGTGCGCGCCATCGTGGCGCGCATGCCGTACGTTCCCGCCGCCGGGGCGGCGGCGGATGCCGGCGACTGGCGCCGCCATGAACTGGCCCGGCTGGACGATCCGGCCACCGCGGTGGTGTCGCTGTACGCGCGCGGCCGCGATTATCACAAGGTGCTGCGCAGCCGTCTCCAGCAACTGGCCAGCCGGATCGAGGCCGAAATCGGAAAGTTCGGCTACCGCGTCTTTACCGATTCCGCGCCGGTGATGGAAGTGGCGCTGGCCAGCCAGGGCGGACTCGGCTGGCGCGGCAAGCATACGCTGCTGCTGGACCGCGACGGCGGCTCGATGTTCTTCCTCGGCGAGATCCTGGTCGACATCCCGCTGCCCGCCGATCCGCCCGAATCCAACCACTGCGGCAACTGCCACCGCTGCCTCGATATCTGCCCCACGCGCGCCATCGTGGCGCCCTACCGGCTGGATGCGCGCCGCTGCATTTCCTACCTGACCATCGAGCACAAGGGGCCAATCCCGGTCGAGTTCCGTGCGCCGATGGGCAACCGCGTCTACGGCTGCGACGACTGCCAGCTCGCCTGCCCCTGGAACAAGTTCGCGCACGTGGCCACGGTGCCGGACTTCGACGTGCGCAACGGGCTGGATGCGCCCGATATGGTCGGCCTGTTCGAATGGACCGAGGAAGCATTCAACCAGCGGCTGGAAGGCAGCCCGATCCGGCGCATCGGCCATGAGCGCTGGCTGCGCAACTTGGCGGTCGGGCTGGGCAACAGCCTGCGCGCGGCGGTTTCCGGCACGCGCCCGGAGGATGCCGCATTGGCCGCGCGCATCCGCACGGCGCTGCTGGCGCAGCGCGAAACCGCTACGCCGCTGGTGCGCGAGCATATCGACTGGGCGCTGGCGCAGGGCCAGCCGCCGCCGGCAGCGGCAAACAATGGTGGCTAGCTGACCAGCGCCAGCCACAGCGGCGTGGTCACGATCGCCGCCACCGTCATCACCGAGATCGTCGCCGCCACCATCGGCCCGTTGCCGCCCATGCGCACCGCCAGGATATAGGCGCTCGACGCCGTTGGCAGCGAAGCGTACAGCACCACGATCTGGTACTGCAGGGTGGTCAGCGGCAGGTGGCGCCCCACCAGCCACGCCACACACGGCATCGCCAGCAGCTTGACGCCGGTCCACCAGGCCACCGGCCCGACCGTGCCCGTGGCGCCGCTCATCTGCAGGCCCGCGCCCACCGTCATCAGCCCCAGCGCGGTGGAGGCCGAGCCCAGCCGGTTCAGCGTCATCGCCAAGACCTCGGGCGCGTGCAGCCCCATCAGGTTGGTCAGCAGGCCACCCGCGGTGGCCAGGATCAGCGGGTTGCGCGCCAGCTCCTTCCACAGCGCGGTCTCGCCGTGGCGCGCCAGCGCCCACACCGCCGCGACGTTACACAGCGGCACGGTACAGCCGACGATCACCGCCATCATGGCCAGGCCCTCGGTGCCGCCCAGGCGCGAGGCCAGCGCCAGCCCGATATAGGAGTTGAAGCGGAACGCAGTCTGCACGCCGGAGGCAAAGCTTATCGCGTCGGGCCGCAACACCCATTTGACGGCGTAGCCGCCGGCCATGCCGCAGGCCAGCACCAGCAGCGCCAGCCCGAGCATGGCCGAGGTCGACGAGAAATCGAACACCGCGCTGTTGGTCGACTGCAGCAGCAGCGCCGGGAACAGCACGAAGTACACCAGCCGTTCCACGCCGGACCAGAAGGCGCGATCGAAAGGGGAATAGCGCACCAGCAGCCAGCCGATCAGGATCAGGCTGAAATCCGGCACCAGCAGCAGGGCAGGAGACATTGTCGTTGTTGTAGTGAGGATGGCAGCATGGCGCGGCATCCGCCCACGCCGCCCTGAGGTGCCCTATGGTGCCATCCGGCCGCCGCCATCCTGTAGCGAGAGCGAGGCTGGGGAAGATAAAGGCGAAAAAACCGTAATGTGCGGACTAGGGCAGATACGGATAGGTATTTTTCCAGATTTGCGCCAGCATGGCATGCCTAGTTGTACGTCCGCCGCCATGTTGTCCCGCACCCGTTCCGCGCCGACGCGCCCGGACACCCACCTCCGCTCCCGTTCCCGCCCTGGCTTGCCGCACGGTATGCGCCTGCACCTGGCTGCCCTGCTGGTCGCACTGTGCGCCACCACCGCGGCGGGCGCCGTGCCGTCGCCGGCGCGCGCGGTGGAGGTCGAGGGCATGCGCTTTGACGATGCCGCGCGAGTGGGCGGCAAGGAACTACTGCTCAACGGCACCGCGCTGCGCGCCGGCTTCCTCGCCAAAGGCTACGTGGCCGCGTTGTACCTGCAGGAAAAGGCCCGCAACGCGACCGTGGTATTGGGCACCTCCGGGGCCAAGCGGCTACAGTTGCGCATGCTGCGCGAGACCGAGCCGCCGGCGATCGTGCGTTCGCTGCGCCAGGGCATCAGCGACAACCACAGCGAAACGCAGGTACAGGGGCTCGCCGCGCGGCTGGCACAGTTCGAGCGCACGCTGGTAGAGCTCGGCACCGCGCACAAGGGCGACGTGATCAACCTCGATTTTTCACCGCAGACGGGTACCGTGATCGCCATCAACGGCACGCCGCGCGGCCGTCCGATCCCGGGCGAAGACTTCTACCAGGCCGTGCTGCGGGTGTTCCTGGGTGAGCGGCCGGTCGATCCGGACGTCAAGCGCGGGCTGCTGGGCGGCTGATAAGCGGGCGGCTGACCCGGGCGCGGCGCCCCCCTTTCGATTACGCTGCCGACGCACTGCCCCACCTGTGGCACTGCGACGGTTTTTTTGCTTCCGGGCGGCACCCTGCCCGGATTTCCTGACGGGAGACATGATCTCATGCAAGCTGGCAAACTCGCACTGACCCTGGCCCTGGCGGCCGCCGCTGGCGCGGCGCACGCGCAGAGCTACCCCACCAAGCCCATCCGCCTGATCATTCCGTTCGCACCCGGCGGCACCACCGACATCGTCGGCCGCGGCGCGGCGGACCAGATGAGCCGCATCCTGGGCCAGCCTGTGGTGGTGGAAAACCGCGCCGGCGGGGGCGGTTCGATCGGTGCCGACGCGATCGCCAAGGCGGCGCCGGACGGCTACACCATCGGTATCTCGACGGTGTCGACCATGGCCGTGAACCCGGCCTGCAACCCCAAGCTGTCGTACGACCCGATCAAGGACTTCAAGCCCATCACCAACCTGGCCAACGTGGCCAACGTGATCGCGGTGAACCCGAACTTCCCGGCCAAGGACTACAAAGAGTTCCTGGCCGTGCTGAAGGCCAACCCGGGCAAGTACTCGTTCGCCTCGTCGGGCACCTGCGGCTTCGGCCATATGCTGGGCGAGCAGTTCAAGGTCTCGACCAAGACCTTCATGGTCCATATCCCCTACCGTGGCGCGGGCCCGGCGCTGAACGACGTGCTCGCCGGCCAGGTGCCGATCATGGTGGACAACCTGCCGTCATCGATGCCTTACATCAAGGCCGGCAAGCTGCGCCCGATCGTGGTGGCATGGAACAAGCGCCTGGAGTCGCTGCCGAACGTGCCGACCTTCGGCGAAATGGGCCTGAAGGAGCCGAACGACCCGGCCTGGTACGGCCTGGTGGCGCCTGCCGGCACGCCTGACGACGTCATCAAGAAGCTCAACGACGCCGCCATCAAGGCGCTGCAGGACAAGGACTTCCAGCAGCGCCTGCGCACCGCCGGCGCCGAGCCGTCGGGCAATACGCCGGCGCAGCACGCGGCGGAGATCAAGAAGGAATTCGACAAGATGAAGAATCTTGTGAAGGTACAGAACATCAAGCTGGAGCAATGATCAGGCTGGTGTGATCTCACCGCAGAAGGGCCCGCCGCAAGGCGGCCCTTTTTTCTTGTCCGGCCAAAAAGCACTAAAATCCAGCATTCGCCCCAGCCCGACCACCATGCCCGCCACCTACGACGCCATCCTCCCTGCCCCGTTCGGCAAGATCGGAGTGCGCACGGACGGCGAACGCATCCGTGCGATCGTGTACCTGCCGGAGCACGTCGAGGCCCGCGCGCCCGCCGACGCACTGACACAACGGCTGGCGGTGCAGCTCGAGGCCTACTACGCCGATCCCGACGCCCGCTTCGACCTGCCGCTGGCCCCGGCCGGCAGTGACTTCCAGCAGCGCGTCTGGCAAGCCATTGCCGCGGTGCCGCGCGGCGCGGTGACCACCTACGGCACCATCGCCGACGCCATCGGCGCGATGCCGCGCGCGGTGGGCCAGGCCTGCGGGCAGAACCCTTTCCCGATCGTGATCCCCTGTCATCGCGTGGTCTCCGCGCGCGGCATCGGCGGTTTCTCCCATCATGCCGAAGACGGCTTCTACCTCGACGTCAAACGCTGGCTGCTGCGCCATGAGGGCGCCATGCTGATATGAGCGGCGCCCACGCGATACAGCCAGACAGTACCGCCGCCCCCAGCGACGCCGACGTGGCGCTGGTCGGCCGCTTCTGCGACGCGCTGTGGCTGGAAGACGGCCTGTCGCGCAACACCATCGACGCCTACCGGCGCGACCTGACGCTGCTGGCGCGCTGGCTGCAGCATGAAGGCCGTGGCGAGCTGCTGGGCGTGGACGACAGCGTGCTGTCGGCCTACTTCAACGCGCGCCACACACAGACGCGCGCGTCGTCGGCCAACCGGCGCCTGGCGGTGTTCCGCCGCTTCTACCAGTGGGCGCTGCGCGAGCACATGATCGAGGCCGACCCCTGCCTGCTGCTGCGCCCGGCCAAGCAGCCGCCGCGCTACCCCAAGACGCTGACCGAGGCCCAGGTCGACGCGCTGCTCGAAGCGCCCGACACCGGCACGCCGCTGGGCCTGCGCGACCGCACCATGCTCGAACTGATGTACGCCAGCGGCCTGCGCGTGTCGGAGCTGACGCAGATGAAGACCATCGAGATCGGCCTGAACGAAGGCGTGGCCCGTGTGGTCGGCGGCAAGGGCGACAAGGAGCGGCTGGTGCCGTTCGGCCAGCAGGCCGGCGACTGGCTGCGCCGCTACCTGGCGAGCGCGCGCCCCGCGCTGCTCGCCGGTCGCGCCTGCGACGCCCTCTTCGTCACGCAACGCGGCGAAGGCATGACGCGGCAGGCGTTCTGGCACCTGATCAAGCGCCATGCGCGCGATGCCGGGGTGCATGCGCCACTGTCGCCGCATACGCTGCGGCACGCCTTTGCCACGCACCTGCTCAACCACGGCGCCGACCTGCGCGTGGTGCAGCTGCTGCTGGGCCACGCCGACATCTCCACCACCCAGATCTACACGCACGTCGCGCGCGAACGCCTGCGCGAGCTGCACCAGCAGCACCACCCGCGCGGCTGAGCGGCATCCAGGACATGAGCAAAAACAAGCACGTCTCCGAAACCCCGGCCACGCAATACCTGCGCAAGCACGGCGTGGCCTTCGGCGAGCATCCCTATGAATACGTCGAGCATGGCGGCACCGGCGAATCGGCCCGCCAGCTCGGCGTACCCGAGCACGATGTCATCAAGACGCTGGTGATGGAAGACGAGCGCGCGCAGCCGCTGGTGGTGCTGATGCACGGCGACTGCTCGGTCTCGACCAAGAACCTGGCGCGCCAGATCGGCTGCAAGAGCGTGCAGCCGTGCAAACCCGAGGTGGCGCAGCGCCACAGCGGCTACATGGTGGGCGGCACCTCGCCGTTCGGCACGCGCAAGCGCATGCCGGTGTATGTGGAAGCGACCGTGCTGGAGCTGGAACGCATCTACATCAACGGCGGCCGGCGCGGCTACCTGGTCAGCCTCGACCCGAAGCTGCTGCCGGGGCTGGTCGATGCCAAATCCGTGCAATGCGCGCTGCCTGACTGAGCTGCCGCCCGGCCGGCGCGCTACCAGTGAAAGCCGGCCCCGACCCCGACGCCATACCTGCCGTGCGTAGCCGCGGTGGCGTTGGCCTTGTAGACCCAGTTACCGCTGTCTGACATGCGCGAAGCCGCTCTTCCAAATCTAAGCAAGCCTACGCATCGCTGATGGCGACGTCTTTGCAGATTTGGACGCGCGGTCACCAACCCGAGCGCGCGGTAACGCGCGCATTCGCTGCCGGTACTCCGGCAGGCGCATTGAATTCACATTGGCGCCCCCTCTCGGGACTCCCGTCCATCCTTGCGGATGGAATCGCCAATCACACCGCCCGATAATCTGAACGGGGCCCGAGCAGGGCAGATGGGAGCAGTCCACAGCGTCGCCGACTTGCGTCAGCAGCCGCCGCAGACCGTTTTGACAGGCATTCTCGTCGCGCAGGTGGCAGGTGCCGCAGCCCGGGCAATCCCACTCCCGAATTGCGGGCGCTATCCCGCCCTCGACAACGTGACCACACGCATGGCACGTTCGCGTGGTGCCGGTTTCATCCAGCACCAGCGCATGCTTTCTGGAGCGCGTCGCGACCCACGAGAGAATGTCCTTGAATGCACCGTGCATCGTTCTGTTTCTTACCGCACGGTTGTATTTGCGGCCCTTGCCGTGGTTGGTGTTCTCCGGCACGTAGTTGCCGATCCCAATCACGTCGTAGTGCCTGCAGAGCTGGTTCGCCAGCGAATACATGAAGTGCTTTTTCTGTTCTCGCACTTTGGTTTGCATTCGCTCCACAGCGTCGTCCAAACGCTTCCAGCGGCGACTGGGACGCCAATGCGTCGACACCGTGCCATCGCCGTGGACGGTATCTACCCACAGCGACTTTGCTATGCACCGGTCACGCAGACTCGTTAGCCGATCGAGAATGCGCTCCGACTCCTTCAACTTCTCAAGATTGGACAATTCGAAGGCGCGCCCCTCAGTATCCAGAGCGTAGCCAAAGTTCTTCAGGTTCGGATCGATGTAGACCACGCGCGTGCCGCGTTGCCTGGCCTTCTTCTGCCCCTTGAGCGTGAACACAGCGAAATAGCGGTCGCGGCCCTCGCGGACGATCCGGCAAGTGCGAGCGCTCGCGATCTCCTTGGGTGTCTTCTCCATCTTCAGGCGCAGCGACAGCCGCTGTCCTTGCGCGTTCGCGCCGAACGATAGGTTGAGCCAACCGAACTGGGAAACATTCCAGCCTTTGCCTGGCTCGTCGTATTCCAGGCTCATCCAGTGCTTGGCCCATGCCTTGTACTTGACCCAGCCCACGTCTGGGCCGCAGCGCTGTCCATTCTTCGACTTTCGATGCGAGGCAATGGCCTTGGCCATGCGCAGCGCGACATTCTTCAGCGGTGAAGAAAACACACAGCGCAAGAACGGATGACGCTCCTTGAGCGGCGGCACGAGGTTGCGAAGCCCGATCTCGGAATAGACCTCCGACAGGAGCTTCTTGGTTCGCGCCTCATCAAGATAGCCATAGCCGCCGACGATGGACAACTCCGCCATGCGCGTCTCGACTTCGTCCTTGAGTCGATTCCATAGCCAGTTGCAGATTTTGGATTGCCCGTCGAGCTTGCCCGCAGCATCAGCGTCCACCACCAGACGGACCTTCCTCGCGAACTGGATAGTGGTGGGATCAGCCCTCTTGAATGGCATCTGCAGCCTCTTTCAGGGCTTTCATGGCGTGACGATTCTTGTGGGAACGGCTGCCATAGAGGCGCGCCGAAAAGACGGTAATGATCTCAAGCACGTCGCAGGCAAGATCCTCCTCATACGTCGAATCGCCTTTGGCATTGATGATGACGACTTCCGTTCCGAATTGCTCGCACAGAGCAAAAACGAGCTCTGCACCAAATCGCAAGAGCCGGTCCTTGTGTGTGATGACAAGCCGATCAACGCCTCCGGCGCAGATACGTTTGAGCAGTTGCTTGAGGCCCTTCTTCTCATAGTTCATGCCGGAGCCGAGATCCCGGATGAGTTCGAAGGGCCATCCCTTCGCAGCGCAGAACGACTCCAGCACCTGGCACTGACGCTCCAGATCGGCCTTCTGGTCGTGGCTGGAAACGCGCGCATAGGCGAGCGTAGTACGCCCGCGCTCTGCTTCCTCGACCTTCTTGCCGGCCAACTCCATTAGAGCGGTCAAATTATAGCGACGATGACCACCCGGAGTCCGATCGGCGGAGATCTTCCCGTCGGACTCCCATCGGCGAAGCGTGCCAGGGTGGATGCCCAGCATCGCGCACGCCTCCTTCATCGTAACTTTAGCAAGTATGCTCATGAGTGATAATAATTGCACACCTATAAGCAGTTTACAAGGGGCTGCTCACTTGCCCCCAACGCCATCGCGGACTGTCCGCCATAGGTACTGCCCGCCATGGCGAGCATGCCCCGGCCCGGCAGCACCGCCTGCGGCAGGCTGGCCATCGCCATGGCCGACGCGATGCCGGCGTAGCTGTCGCGGCGCACATCGGCGACCTGGCGGTCGGCATAGGTGTTGGCCGCGTTGATCGTATCGGCCTGCGCCGACTGCAGCTGCGACACATTGACCGCATCCGTCGGCGCCGTGCCGGCTGCCACGTTGGTGATCTGGCGTTCGTTGCCGGCCGCGCCCACCGATACGGTGTTCTCGCGGGTGGCGACAGAGTCGGCCCCCAGCGCCACGCTGCCAGCGGCCGTGGCGGAAGCGCCCGCGCCCAGCGCGACCGCGCCCGCGGCGTTGGCGCTGGCACCGTTGCCGACGGCGACGCTGCGGTCTGCAGCGGCCACCGCATTCGCGCCTGCCGCCACGCCGTGCGTGCCCGGCGCGGCGTGGGCCGCATCGGCGCTGGTCTGGCTGCCATCCGCACGGAAATACAGGGCATCGACGCCCTGGGCGGTGCTTACGTTGGTGATCTGCTGTTCCAGCGCGCTGATCTGGCTGTTGAACTGTGCATAGATATCGGCGACCGGGGTGATTGTGCTCAACGCCGACTGCAGCTGGCTCACATTGACCGCATCGGTGAGCGCGGCGCCTGCCGCGACATTGGTCAGCCGGCGTTCCGCGCCGGGCGCGCCGACCGACACCTGGCCCACCGGCACCAGGCCGGCGAGCGCAAAGCCGGGGTTGGGGTTGAACGCCGTGGCATTGGTCATCGGCGTGGCCACGGAATACGCGCCCAGCGCCACGCTGTTGACAGCGTCGGCCCTTGCGCTGAAGCCGACCGCCACCGCATCCTTCGCCGTCGCCCCCGACTGGTTGCCAAGGGAGACCGCTTCTTCCGCCGCGACGGTCTGCCGGCCGATAGCGATGCTATGCGTGGCCGTCGCATCCGCCTCGATGCCAAGCGCCAGCCCGAACTGGCCCGCGCGCGAACCGCTACCGAAAGCCGTGGCCCAGGAATTGGTGTCATAGGTGTTCGAACCGATGATCAGCGAATTGTTGTAGTTGGCCTGCGCACCGCTGCCGATGGCTACGGCATCCATGGCTGCCGTGGTGTTGCCGCCCAGGGCGAGGCCGCGCTGGCCGATCGCCCAGGCGTCGTAGCCGATGGCTACGGTGGCCTCATCGGTAGACCTGCTGTCTACGCCGATGGCGATGCTCGGCTCGCTGGTGGCGTTGGTCGAACTCGCGCCGGTGCCGATGGCGATATTGGTGTTGTTGCCGCTGACGGTGCCGCCATCCACGGCGCCGGCCACTGCGTAGCCGGAGGCGAGCAAGGTGGTGGCGGCAGACAGGGCCAGCGTGCGCCGGCCGAACCGGGCATTGATGGACAGTAGCGGAATGGGCCGCGCGGCCAGGGCGCGACATGCCGGGGACCGACTGGCAAGCCGGCGTAAGGCGTGATTCATGCTGGGGATTTCTGGGAACAATCAGGAAAAGGAACCGACACCGATGCGAGACTTCGCACAGGGCACACGGGCCATACAGCGGCGCACATGATGAAACGGCCGCCAATAGCCGGGATGCGGAAATATCAGATGCTATGGTTTGAATGTTTGACGTTTGTCAGCGATATCTCGCAAGCCACCGCGCGAGTGAACGCCACACCACTCCGGAGTACAGGACATCCAGCGGGGTACGGCGCTGCCGCCAGACATTCGAAGGGTCCCTCGATGCAAATCCGGGAAGACACGGACATAGCGACCCCGCCGCCGCGCTACAATCGCGCCAGCCCGAAAACACCCCACTACACATGGCCAACCTGCTTTTCGCCCTCGCCGCCTACCTGATCGGATCCATTTCCTTCGCTGTCGTTGTCAGCAAGCTGATGGGCCTGCCCGACCCGCACTCGTACGGCTCAGGCAATCCCGGCGCCACCAATGTGCTGCGCACCGGCAATAAGAAGGCCGCGATTTTCACGCTGATCGGGGATGCACTGAAGGGATGGCTGGCAGTGTGGCTGGCGGCGCGCTTCGGCCCTGCCTACGGCCTGAACGAGACCGGCCTGGCCATGGTGGCGCTGGCGGTATTCCTGGGCCACCTGTTCCCGGTGTACCACCGCTTTGCCGGCGGCAAGGGCGTGGCCACCGCGGCCGGCATCCTGCTGGCGATCAACCCGATCCTGGGCCTAGGCACGCTGGCCACGTGGCTGATCATTGCGTTCTTCTTCCGCTATTCGTCGCTGGCGGCACTGGTGGCGGCGATCTTCGCGCCGTTCTTCCATGTGCTGATGAACGGCGTCGACATCATGGCCGGGGCGATCTTCCTGATCAGCGTGCTGCTGATCGCGCGGCATCGGCAGAATATCGCCAAGCTGCTGGCTGGGAAGGAAAGCCGGATCGGTGAGAAGAAGAAGGTCTGAGCCTTACGCTTCGGCTCCCCCGAACAGCATCTCCACCCGGAACCCGCCACCGTCGGCATTCACCAGGTTCAGCTTCCCCCCTGCCTGCCGCACGAGCCGGTCCACGATCGCCAGGCCCAACCCGGAATGCGCGTTCCCCCCGCGTGCCGGGTCCAGCCGCACGAAGGGCAACGTAACGCGCTCCTTGTCCTCGTCCGGGATGCCTGCCCCATGGTCCTCCACCACCAGCAGGTAGCCCTCGGGCGTGCGCGTAGTGGCAATACACACCGGCGGCTTGCCATACGCATAGGCGTTGTCGACCAGGTTGCCGACGATGCGGTCGAGCTGCGTGGCGATCATGCGGAAGCCTTCGCCCGCGCCCAATGACAGGACCACCTGCCGCTCCTGCTCCGCCAGCGACGCGGCCAGCTCGTTGACACGCTTGTCCACCGGCACCGGCCGCGCGGTCGATTCGCTGGTCTGCGCAAAGCTCAGGAACTGCTCGACGATCGCCGACATGGACTCAACGTCGCGCGTGACCCCTGCCGCAGCCTTGGGATCGGCCAGCATCTCCGCGCGCAGCCGCAGCCGCGCCAGCGGCGTCTTCAAATCATGCGCGATGCCGGCCAGCATGGTGTTGCGCTCCTGGTCGATGCGCGCCAGGTCGGCCACCATGCGGTTGAAGCGCTCGATCAGCTGGCGCAGCTCGTGCGGTCCACGCTCGCGCAAGGGCGGCACCGCGTGCTGGCGCGACAGTAGCTCGGCCGCATTGGCCATGTCGCGCACCGGCCGCTGGATCTGCCACGCGATCAGCACCGCGAACACGATTGCCACGCCCACCACCAGCATCACGCCCGGCACCAGCCGGTTGTCCGGCGGCGGGTTGTGAACCCACAGGATCGGCATGGCGATCCAGTTGGCGCGGTCCGGCAGCTTGATCCAGATGCGCGGCGTGGTCTCGTCCTCGAGGCGGATCTCGGTGCCTTGCGGCAGCCGCGAGATGAACTGCTCGACCAGCCGGCGCGAGCGCCCGCCCTTGGGCACAGTGGCGAGCTCCTCGGCGCTGGCGGTGCTGGCGGTCTCCACCAGGCTGGGCAGCTTCGCCGGCGGGCGCGCATCGAGCGCGCGCTCGATGCTGTCGAGCTGGAACAGCATCTGCTCGACGGAGTAGTCGACCTGCTGCTGGCGGCGGTCCATGCGCAGGATGGCGAGCCAGGAGAAATGGCTGATCACGAGCACGGCGGCAATCAGCAGGGCAATGCGGCCGAACAGGGTGTCGATACGTCGCAACTTCATCGGGTAGCAGGGTCTGGTGGCACGCGACGCCAGGGGGCGGGCGCCGCGGCTCTTATTCGGGGAGCCCCGCGGACATCTCTTCCGCTTCGTCGGGCACGAAGGTGTAGCCACGCCCGCGCACGGTCTGGATATAGCGCGGACGCTGCGCGTCTTCATCGAGCAGCCGGCGCAGGCGCCAGATCTGCACGTCGATGCCGCGGTCGCTGATGCCGCTGGCGCTGCCGTACATCAGCTCGACGATGCGCTCGCGCGACAGCACTTCGAGCGGATGCATCAGCAGCAGCTTGAGCAGCGCGAACTCGGTATCGCTGATCGACAGCGGCTGGCCCGCGCGCTGCAGCGTGCGCTGGCGGAAGTTGACGCGGAAGGGGCCGAAGGCGACCGATTCGCGATCCTCGGGCGCGGCCGCGGGACGCGCCAGCTTGCGGCGCAGCACGGCGTTGATGCGCGCCAGCAGCTCGCGCGGCGAGAACGGCTTGCCCAGGTAGTCATCGGCGCCGATCTCCAGGCCGACGATGCGGTCGATCTCGTCGCTGCGCGCGGTCAGCAGGATCACCGGGATATCGTCGTTCTTGGCGCGCAGGTTGCGCAGCGCGGTCAGGCCGTCGACCTTGGGCATCATCAGGTCCAGCACGATCAGCGCCGGGCGCTCGCGCTCCAGGCGCGCCTGCAGGCCGTCGCCGTCATGCATCACCGAGACGGCAAAACCCTGCTGGGTCAGGTATTCGCGCAGCAGGTCGCGGAGTTCGGGATCGTCGTCGACGACGAGGATCTGGGTAGGCTGGTTCGTTCGCATAGGCACATGATAGTCAGCCCGGGCGGCGCACACGCCGGATTGGCCGGGCGGTTTTGTTTCCGGAGGTTACACCCGGGGCGCTGGTAATCCGCTGTAATAAAACCGCCAGGCGCGGAAATACGGGCGCCCGGCCCCGCACATTATCCTTGCGGCATGACTTGCCTCCGGCGCCACGCGTATGCGCGCCGCACGGCACTTGGCGGCCCGCCGCCGGCCCCGCGCAGCACCCAGGCGCGCTCCCCGGCCGGTGCTGTTTGCGTTGCGGCATACTGCTGCATCGCCACTTGCCAGCCGAACACTGCCGGCGCGCCGCGCGCGCCGCTCCCAGGATTTGCGGATATGTCCAACCCCGAACAAGGCCAACCTACTCCCTCCCCCGCTTCGCCTCCTCCGTCTTCGCGCCCGCCCGAAGGCAAGCCGCCCCGGCGCCCGGCCCGGCGTGGGCTCTATGTTGGCCTGCTGGTGCTGCTGCTGGCCGGCGGCGCCTGGTACTGGTACGCCCACCGCAGCCCGGCCCCGGCCGGCACGGCGGGCGCGCCGGGTGGCGCCAGCGGGCCCGGCGCACGCGGGGGCCCAGGCGGCGCCGGCATGCCGCGCTCGCCGGTGGTGGTGGCCGAGGTAGCCAGGCGCGACATGGACGTGGTGCTCAACGGCCTGGGCAACGTCACGCCGGTGTCCAACGTCACCGTGCGCGCGCAGGTGTCGGGGCCGCTGCTGAAGGTGCTGTTCAAGGAAGGCCAGATGGTCAAGGCCGGCGACGTGCTGGCCGAGATCGACCCGCGCCCGTTCCAGGCGGCGCTGGACCAGGCCGTGGGCCAGCTCGCGCGCGACCAGGCGCTGCTGCAGAACGCCAGGCTCGACCAGCAGCGCTACCGCACGCTGCTGGGCCAGGACTCGATCTCCAAGCAGCAGGTCGATACCCAGGACGCGCTGGTGCGCCAGTACGAGGGCGTGGTCAAGACCGACCAGGGCAATGTCGCCAACGCGCGCCTGCAGCTGGGCTATACGAAGATCGTGGCGCCGGTGTCGGGCCGCATCGGCCTGCGCCAGGTCGACCCGGGCAATATCGTCAACACCAGCGACACCAACGGCATCGCGCTGATCACGCAGATCCAGCCGATCGCCGTGATGTACACCATCCCCGAGGACAACCTGCCGTCGGTACTGAAGAAGCTCAATGCCGGCGAAGAACTGCCGGTGCAGGCGTGGGACCGCCAGGTGCGCAACCAGCTGGGAGAAGGCACGCTGCTGACCACCGACAACCAGATCGACACCACCACCGGCACGGTCAAGCTCAAGGCGGTCTTCCCCAATGCCGACGGCATGCTGTTCCCGAACCAGTTCGTCAACGTGCGCACGCGCGTGGATACGCTCAAGGACGCCACCGTGATCCCGGTGGCGGCGATCCAGCGCGGCCAGCAGGGCACGTTCGTCTACACGGTCGACGACAGCGGCAAGGTCAAGGTGCAGGTGATCACGCTCGGGCCGGGCGATGGCAGCCGCAATGCGGTGCTCAAGGGCCTGGAGCCGGGCCAGCGCGTGGTCATCGACGGCGCCGACCGACTCAAGGAAGGCATGACGGTCGAAGCCGTGGACCCGGCCGCGCGCGCCGCCGCGGTGGTGCCGGCCAGCCAGCCGCGCGCACGCGGCCGGCGCCGCGATGGTGGCGGCGCTGGCGGCGCCAGCGGTGCGCACGGCGATGCCAGCGGCGCGGCAGCGTCGGGCGCGGCGGCGGAACACCGCCGCCACCGCCAGGCCGGCGCCAGCGCCCCGCCCGCCAGCGGCACGCAGCAGTAAGGACGCCGCATGAACCCCTCACGCCTCTTCATCGAGCGCCCGGTCGCCACGGCGCTGCTGATGCTGGCCATCCTGCTGTCCGGGCTGGTGGCCTACCGGCTGCTGCCGCTGTCGGCGCTGCCCGAAGTGGACTACCCGACCATCCAGGTCACCACGCTCTACCCCGGCGCCAGCCCGGACGTGATGACCTCGTCGGTGACCGCGCCACTGGAGCGCCAGTTCGGCCAGATGCCGGGCCTGAAGCAGATGTCGTCGTCCTCGTCGGGCGGCGCCTCGGTGATCACGCTGCAGTTCGAGCTGACGCTGCCGCTGGACGTGGCCGAGCAGGAGGTCCAGGCCGCGATCAATGCCGGCAGCAACCTGCTGCCGTCCGACCTGCCGATGCCGCCGGTCTACAGCAAGGTCAACCCGGCCGACGCGCCGATCATGACCATCGCCATGACCTCCGACACCATGCCGCTGCCCAAGCTGCAGGACATGGTCGACACGCGCGTGGCGCAGAAGATCTCGCAGATCCAGGGCGTGGGGCTGGTCACCATCAGCGGCGGCCAGCGCCCCGCGGTGCGCATTCAGGCCAACCCGACCGCACTGGCTTCCCTGGGCATGTCGATCGATGACCTGCGCACCGCGATCGGGTCGTCCAACGTCAACGGCGCCAAGGGCAGCTTCGACGGGCCCGCGCGCGCCTCCACCATCGACGCCAACGACCAGCTGCGCTCGGCCGACGAATACCGCCAGATCATCCTGGGCTACAAGAACGGCGCGCCGATCCGCATCACCGACGTGGCCGAGATCGTCGACGGCCCCGAGAACAGCCGCCTGGCCGCATGGGCCAACGACAAGCCCGCGATCGTGCTGAATATCCAGCGCCAGCCGGGAGCCAACGTGATCGAGGTGGTGGACCGCATCAAGACGCTGCTGCCGCAGCTGCAGAACGCGCTGCCGGCCTCGGTCCACGTGCAGCTGCTGACCGACCGCACCACCACCATCCGCGCCTCGGTCGAGGACGTGCAGTTCGAACTGCTGCTGGCGATCGCGCTGGTGGTTCTGGTGATCTTCCTGTTCCTGCGCAACATCCCCGCCACCATCATCCCGGGCGTGGCGGTGCCGCTGTCGCTGGTCGGCACCTTCGGCGTGATGTACATGGCCGGATTCTCGATCAACAACCTGACGCTGATGGCGCTGACCATCGCCACCGGCTTCGTGGTCGACGATGCGATCGTGATGATCGAGAACATCATGCGCTACATCGAGAAAGGCGATTCGCCGATGGAGGCGGCGCTGAAGGGTTCTAAGCAAATTGGCTTCACCATCATCTCGCTGACCTTCTCGCTGGTGGCGGTGCTGATCCCGCTGCTGTTCATGGGCGACGTGGTCGGACGCCTGTTCCGCGAGTTCGCGATCACGCTGGCGGTGTCGATCCTGATCTCGGCGGTGGTGTCGCTGACGCTCACGCCGATGATGTGCGCGCGCCTGCTGCATCACGTGCCGGAAGAAAAGCTGTCGCGCTTCCACCGCTCCACCGGCCGCTTCTTCGACAACGTGATCGAGCGCTACGGCCGCGCGCTGGAGTGGGTGCTCGATCGCCAGAAGGCGACGCTGGTCGTGGCCGTGGCCACGCTGGTGCTGACCGGACTGCTGTACCTGCTGGTGCCCAAGGGCTTCTTCCCGGTGCAGGACACCGGCGTGATCCAGGGCATCACCGAGGCCGCGCAGACCACCTCGTTCGACGCCATGGCGCGCAAGCAGCACGCGGTGGCCAAGGTGGTGATGCAGGATCCGGCCGTGGCAAGCCTGTCGTCGTTTATCGGCGTGGATGGCACCAACACCACGCTCAACGCCGGGCGCATGCTGATCAACCTCAAGCCCAAGGGCGAGCGCGACCCCATCGAAGTGGTCACGCAGCGGCTGCAGCAGGCGGTGCACGAGCTGGGCGGCGTGTCGCTGTTCACGCAGCCGGTGCAGGACCTGACCATCGAAGACAAGGTGTCGCGCACGCAGTACCAGTTCACGGTGGAAGATCCCGATCCCGAGACGCTGGCCACGTGGGTACCGAAGCTGGTGGAACGCCTGCGCCAGGAACCCGAGCTGCGCGACGTCACCAGCGACCAGCAGAACAACGGCCTGCGCGCCTATGTCGATATCGACCGCGACGCCGCGGCGCGCTTCGGCATCACCACCGCGGTGATCGACAGCGCACTGTACAGTGCCTTCGGCCAGCGCCTGGTGTCGACCATCTTCACGCAGTCGAGCCAGTACCGCGTGGTGCTGGAGACCATGCCCGAGTTCCGCAAGAGCCCGCAGTCGCTGGCCGACCTGCGCCTGCCCTCCTCCTCGGGCGGCCAGGTACCGCTGGGCGCGTTCGCGCGCATCACCGAGCGCACCGGCCCGCTGGTGATCAACCACCAGGGGCAGTTCCCGGCGGCGACGATCTCGTTCAACCTGGCGCACGGCGAATCGCTGGGCGCCGCAGTCGACAAGATCACCAAGGTCGAACAGGAGCTGGGCCTGCCGATCTCGATGCAGACCAGCTTCCAGGGCGCCGCGCTGGCGTTCCGCGCCTCGCTGTCGAACACGCTGTGGCTGATCCTGGCCGCGGTGGTGACGATGTATATCGTGCTGGGCGTGCTGTATGAAAGCACCATCCACCCCGTCACCATCCTGTCGACGCTGCCGTCGGCGGGCGTGGGCGCGCTGCTGGCGCTGCTGGTGGCCGGGCAGGACCTGGGCATCATTGCCATCATCGGCATCATCCTGCTGATCGGTATCGTCAAGAAGAACGCGATCATGATGATCGACTTCGCGCTCGAGGCCGAGCGCGAGGGCGGCATGCGCCCGCGCGACGCGATCTTCCAGGCCTGCCTGCTGCGTTTCCGCCCGATCCTGATGACCACCATGGCGGCCCTGCTGGCGGCACTGCCGCTGATGCTGGGCTCCGGCATCGGCAGCGAGCTGCGCCGGCCGCTCGGTGTGACCATGGTGGGCGGCCTGCTGGTCAGCCAGGTGCTGACGCTGTTCACCACGCCGGTGATCTACCTGGCGTTCGACCGCGTGGCCACGCGCGTGAAAGGCTGGCGCAAGCGGCGCTTCGGCGATCCTGAGGAAGGCGGCACGGGTGACGAACCGCCTGGCCCGCAGGAGCCGGTGCAGCGATGAACCTCTCCGCTGCCTTTATCCACCGGCCGGTCGCGACCGCGCTGCTGACGCTCGGCATCCTGCTGGCGGGGCTTGCCGCGCTGCGGCTGCTGCCGGTGTCGCCGCTGCCGCAGGTGGACTTCCCCACCATCTCGGTGTCGGCCTCGCTGCCGGGCGCGAGTCCTGAAACGATGGCCGCCACCGTGGCCACGCCGCTTGAGCGTGCGCTCGGCACCATCGCCGGCGTGACCGAGATCACGTCGAGCAGCTCGCTCGGCTCGACCCGCGTGACGCTGCAGTTCGACCTGTCGCGCAATATCGACGGCGCCGCGCGCGACGTGCAGGCGGCGATCAATGCCTCGCGCGCCACGCTGCCGACCAGCCTGCCCAACAACCCGACCTACCGCAAGGTCAACCCGGCCGACGCGCCGATCATGATCATCGCGCTGACCTCGCCGACGATGACACGGGGGCAGCTCTATGACGCGGCCTCGACCATCCTGGCGCAGAAGCTGTCGCAGGTGGAGGGCGTGGGCCAGGTCACTATCGGCGGCGCGTCGCTGCCGGCTGTGCGGGTGGAACTGAATCCCACCGCGCTGAACAACTACGGCATCTCGCTGGAGGACGTGCGCAACACCATCAGCGCGACCAACGCCAACCGGCCCCTGGGCACGCTGGAAAACACCACCAGCAACTGGCAGGTCTACGCCAACGACCAGGCAATGAAGGCGGAAGACTACATGCCGCTGATCATCCGCTACGCCACGCCGGGGACCTTCTCGTCGACGTCGGCGGGTGCGCTGATTGCCAGCACCGCCAACGCCGCCGCCAGCGGCGGCGTCAGCACCAAGGTGGTCAACGGCGTGACCGTGACCACGCTGACCACCAGCAGCGGCACCACTACCATTACCAGCGGCGCCACCGGCGGCACCAGCGCCACCAGCGGGCCCAATTCGTTCGCGGTGCCGGTGCGGCTGCGCGACGTGGCCAATGTGGTCGACTCGGTGCAGGACATCCGCAATGCAGGCTCGGCCAACGGCAAGCCGTCGGTGCTGCTGGTGCTGAACCGCTCACCGGGCGCCAACATCATCGAGACCGTCGACCGCGTCAACGAGATGCTGCCGCAACTGCAGAAGATGATCCCGGCGGCGATCTCGATGGACGTGATGATGGACCGCACGCCCACCATCCGCGCCTCGCTGCGCGAGGTCGAGCACACGCTGATGATCTCGGTGGCGCTGGTGATCATGGTGGTGTTCGTGTTCCTGCGCAATTTGCGCGCCACCTTTATCCCCAGTGTGGCGGTGCCGGTGTCGCTGATCGGCACCTTCTCGGTGATGTACCTGGCCGGGTTCTCGCTGAACAACCTGTCGCTGATGGCGCTGACGATTGCCACCGGCTTTGTGGTCGACGATGCCATCGTGGTGCTGGAGAATATCTCTCGCCACATCGAGGAAGGCATGAAGCCGCTCGCCGCGGCGCTGCGCGGTGCGCGCGAGGTCGGCTTCACGGTGCTGTCGATGAGCCTGTCGCTGATCGCGGTATTCATTCCGCTGCTGATGATGGGCGGGATCGTGGGCCGGCTGTTCCAGGAGTTCGCGATCACGCTGTCGGTGGCGATCCTGGTTTCGCTGGTGGTGTCTCTGACCACCACGCCGATGATGTGCGCACGGCTGCTGCGTCCGCCCGAGCCGGAGAAGCAGGGCCGCTTCTTCCGCGCCACCGAGCGCATGTTCCAGTGGCTGCACGACGGCTATGCGCGCTCGCTGTCCACGGCGCTGCGCCTGAGCCCGCTGGTGTGGCTGGTGCTGATCGCCACCATCGCGCTCAACGTGTACCTGTACGTGATCGTGCCCAAGGGCTTCTTCCCGCAGCAGGACACCGGCCGGCTGATCGGCTTTATCCGCGCCGACCAGGCCACCTCGTTCCAGGCCATGCGCGGCAAGCTCGACAGCTTTATCACGATCGTGCGCTCGGATCCGGCGGTGGAGAACGTGACCGGCTTTACCGGCGGTTCGCAGCGCAATACGGGGCAGATGTTCGTCACGCTCAAGCCGCTGTCCGAGCGCAAGGAATCCGCCGACGCGATCATTGCGCGACTGCGCGACAAGCTGGCCAAGGAGCCGGGCGCGAGACTGTTCCTGCAGTCGGTGCAGGATATCCGCGTGGGCGGGCGGCAGAGCAGCTCGCAGTACCAGTTCACGCTGCAGTCCGACGATCTGGAGGTCTTGCGTGTGTGGGAGCCCAAGGTG
This sequence comes from Ralstonia pickettii DTP0602, assembly GCA_000471925.1. Classification (NCBI taxonomy): domain Bacteria; kingdom Pseudomonadati; phylum Pseudomonadota; class Betaproteobacteria; order Burkholderiales; family Burkholderiaceae; genus Ralstonia; species Ralstonia pickettii. The sequence continues at coordinate 591,627 of CP006667.1, read as the reverse complement.
CGGGCAGCGCTGTCCAACCTGAAGGGGCTGGAGGACATCGATACCGACACCAACGACAAGGGCCTGCAGACCTCGGTGATCATCGACCGCGATGCGGCCTCGCGTCTGGGCGTGACCGCGCAGCAGATCGATGCGGTGCTCAACGATGCCTTCGGCCAGCGGCTGGTGTCGACCATCTATCACCCGCTCAACCAGTACCGCGTGGTAATGGAGCTGAGCCAGGAATACCTGCAGGGCCCGAACGCGCTCAAGGACATCTACGTGGTTACCGGCAACGGCAACCGCGTGCCGCTGGCGGCGTTCTCGCGCGTGGTGCCGACCAGCACGCCGCTGGGCGTGAACCACCAGGGGCAGTTCGCGGCGTCGACGATCTCGTTCAACCTGGCCGAGGGCATGTCGCTGTCGCAGGCGACCGATGCCGTCACGCGCGAGATGGCGCGCATCGGCGTGCCGGAGACCTTGCGCGCCAACTTCCAGGGCGGCGCCAAGGCGTTCCAGGACTCGCTCAAGAGCCAGCCGGTCCTGATCCTGGCGGCGCTGATCACGATCTATATCGTGCTGGGCGTGCTGTATGAAAGCTACGTGCATCCGCTGACGATCCTGTCGACGCTGCCCTCGGCGGGCGTGGGCGCGCTGCTGGCGCTGCTGGCGTCGAAAACGGACTTCAGCATCATCGCGCTGATCGGCGTGATCCTGCTGATCGGCATCGTGAAAAAGAACGCGATCATGATGATCGACTTCGCCATCGACGCCGAACGGCGCGAAGGGCTGTCGCCGCGCGACGCGATCTACCGCGCCTGCCTGCTGCGCTTCCGCCCGATCCTGATGACCACCATGGCCGCCCTGCTGGGCGCGGTGCCGCTGGCGATCGGCCGCGGCGACGGTGCCGAGCTGCGCGCGCCACTGGGCATCTCCATTGTCGGCGGGCTGGTGGTGAGCCAGCTGCTGACCCTGTACACCACGCCGGTGGTTTACCTGACGCTGGACCGCTGGCGCCTGAAGGTCAAGGCCTGGCGCCAGCGCCGCCGTGGCACTGGCACGCCGGACCAGCCGGCCGCCGTCTAGATTTGCAGAGACTCGCTGTCAACTACCCCGGCCTAAAGGCCGGAGCTTGAAAGGCAACTGACAAGCTCGGGTTGACCAGGCAAAGCGGTAGCCAATCCGCTACGTTGCGCGCAGGTGCAAGACCGACGTTGGGATGCTTCCTTAGTCCCAACCTCTCGAAGCCCCGGTTGCAGACAAGCGACAGGGTAAGCACGAAACGGATCGGGGCAGATCGCCGGTTCGCAACATTGCCGAAGGGAGACGCCCCGCAAGGGGCGCGTAACCAGGCCCGTAAGGGCACCTAGTAGGAGAGATTGCATGGCAGTCTTTGTGCTGGACAGGCACGGCAAGTCGCTCATGCCGTGCAGCGAGAAGCGGGCCCGCTTGCTGCTCGAGCGCGGGCGGGCTCGCGTGCATCGACTGGTGCCGTTCGCAATCCGGCTGACCGACCGGCGACTGGTGGACAGTGAGCTCCAGCCGCTGCGCCTCAAGCTCGATCCAGGCAGCAAGGAGACCGGTGTCGCCATCGTCCGCGAAATGGCTTCGCACGCCGGCGGCGCGCCAGACGCCTTCGTGCTTTCGCTGGCCGAGATCATCCACCGCGGCCGGCAGATCAACGAGGCACTTACTGCCCGACGCGCCATGCGGCGGGCCCGGCGCGGGCGCATGACGCGCTATCGCGCGGCCAGATTCGACAATCGTCGAAAGCCGGAAGGCTGGCTCGCGCCCAGCCTTCGTCACCGCGTCGAGACGACTGCGGCATGGGTGCGCCGCTTCCGCAAGCTTGCCCCAATCACCGCCCTCAGCATGGAATTGGTGCGCTTTGACATGCAGGCCATGGAAAACCCGGAGATCTCCGGCGTTGAGTACCAGCAAGGCACGCTCCTGGGCTACGAGGTCAAGGAGTACCTGCTGGCGAAGCTCGGCCGAACTTGCGCATATTGCGACGCAACGGATCGCCCCTTGGAGACTGAACACATTGTCGCCAAGGCCAAAGGCGGGTCCAACCGCGTTTCGAACCTGACGCTTGCGTGCCGGCCCTGCAACCAGAAGAAGGGGAACCTTCCATTAGAGGTCTTCCTGCGCAAGGACCCCGATCGCGCCAAGCGCATCCTGGCGCGCGCGAAAGCACCGCTGCGAAACGCCGCAGCCGTGAATGCAACTCGCTTCGCCCTGCTCAATGCCCTCAAATCCTTCGGGCTGCCGGTCGAAACCGGATCCGGCGGTCAGACGAAGTACAACCGGAGGCGTCTCGACATCCCAAAGTCGCATGCGCTAGACGCGGCCTGCGTTGGCAACGTGCATTCCGTCTGGCCCTGGCAACGGCCCATACTGCGCATCAAATGCGCCGGCCGCGGTAGTTATCAGCGCACTCGCGTTACCGCTCACGGCTTCCCGCGCGGTTATCTCATGCGCAGCAAACGCGTGTTCGGCTTTCAGACCGGCGACATGGTCAAGGCGGTGGTTCCCTCCGGGAAAAAGGCAGGTACGCATATTGGCCGGGTTGCCATCCGAGCAACCGGCTCTTTTAACATCCAAACCGTCGCTGGCGCCGTGCAGGGTATTTCCTACAAGCACTGCAATCTGCTCCAGCGCGGCGACGGGTATGGATATTTCTTCATAACGCCCACCACAAAGGAGAGCGAGACCAGGGGCGACGCTTCGCGTCGCGCGCTATCCCTCCCCGACCTGAAGGCCGAGGTTTCTCGCGCAAACTGATGACTGTTTTTACCCGTCTGCTGACCCATGCCCTGCCGGTGCCGCTGGCGTGCGCGCTGCTGCTGGCCGGCTGTGCCGTCGGCCCTGACTACAAGCGCCCGGACGCGCCGGTGCCGGAGGCGTTCAAGGAAGGCACTGCGGACAGCACGGCCGACGCCACCGCCTGGCGCGGCGACTGGAAGACTGCCGAGCCGCAGGACGCGACCACGCGCGCCGACTGGTGGACCGTGTTCGGCGACAGCCAGCTCGATGCGCTGATGTCCGAGGTGCAGATCTCGAACCAGAACATCAAGGCCGCCGAGGCGCAGTACCGCCTGGCCGTGGCCGCGCTGCAGGCGGCGCGCGCCGGCTTTTTCCCGATCGTCGACGCGCAGGCGGGGGCCTCGCGCGCGCGCGGCACCGGCGGCAATACGCTCAACGGCCAGAGCGCGACGCTGGGCGCGACCTGGGAAATCGACGTGTGGGGCCGCGTGCGGCGCCAGGTGGAAAGCAGCGAGGCGAGCGCGCAGGCCAGCCAGGCCGACCTGGCATCGACGCTGCTGTCGACCCAGGCGACGCTGGCGCAGAGCTATTTCCTGCTGCGCGTGGCCGATGCGCAGAAGGCGTTGCTGGACCGCACCGTGGCGGATTACGCGAAGTCCTTGCAGCTGGTGCAGAACCAGTACGCCGCCGGCACCGCGCAGCGCTCGGACGTGCTGCAGTCCGAAACCCAGCTCAAGAGCGCGCAGGCGCAGCAGATCGATATCCAGATCACGCGAGCGCAGCTCGAGCACGCCATCGCCATCCTGGTCGGCAAGCCGCCCGCGGCGCTGACGCTGGCCGCCGACGACTTCCGTGCCGCGCCGCCGCTCGTTCCCGCGGCGGTGCCGTCGGAACTGCTGGAGCGCCGCCCCGACATCGGCGCGGCCGAGCGCCGCATGGCCTCGGCCAATGCGCAGATCGGCGTGGCGCAGGCGGCCTACTATCCGACGCTGTCGCTGTCGGCCAGCGGCGGGCTGACCGCCAGCACGCTGGCGCGCTGGATGTCGCTGCCCGACCGCATCTGGTCGATCGGCGGCGGGCTGGCAGGCACGCTGTTTGACGGCGGATTGCGCAGCGCCGCCAAGGCGCAGGCGGTGGCCGTCTACGACCAGACCGTGGCCAACTACCGCCAGACCGTGCTGACGGCGTTCCAGGAAGTCGAGGACAACCTCGCCGCGCAGCGGCTGCTGGAGCAGGAAGCGGTGGTGCAGAACGACGCGCTGCGCTCGGCGCGCGAGGCGCTGGTGCTGGTCAACAACCGCTACCGCGCCGGCACCGCGGGCCTGCTCGACGTGCTGACCGCGCAGACCAGCGCCTATACCGCCGAACGCACGGCGCTGTCGATCACCGGGAGGCAGTACACGGCGGCAGTGGTGCTGATCAAGGCGCTGGGCGGCGGCTGGCATCCGCAGGCGCTTGGGGATGCCACTACGGGAAGCACCAAGGGCGCGGCCACCGCCACGGTAGGCCAGCGCTAAGCGGAAAGTCCGGGGTTCTCACCCCGCCCCTCGGCCGGCGCGCGCGGCAGCGGCTGCCGGCAGATCCGTTCGCGCAGCCAGGTGGCGGCCTTGCCCAGCGGCCGCTGCTTGTGCCACACCAGCTCCATCGCCACCGGCCAGTCCTGCTGCTGGAACGCCAGCGGCGGCGACACCAGCCGCGCCGCGGCCGGCGAATTGGCCACCACGTGCCACGGTACGAAGGCCCAGCCCAGCCCGCGCTTGACCAGCTCCACGATCACCCATTGGCTTTCCACCCACCACACGTCGGCAGCGACGCGCAGGCGCATCTTCTCTTCGCTGTCGGTGCGGGTCGCGACCATCAGCTGGCGATAGCGCTTGAGCTCTTCCCAGTCGACGCGCTGCCCCGCCAGCGGATGCTCGGGCGCGCACAGGATCTGCATCGGCACCCAGCCCAGCGCATGGAAGCCCAGCGCGGGCGGCAGCACCTCCTGCCGCCACATGATGCCGAGATCGGCACCGCCCTCCAGCACCAGGCGGCTGACGTCCTCCATCAGCGGAAACAGCAGTTCCAGCTCGACCGCGGGGAAGCGGCTGGAAAACTCCTCCAGCAGCATGCCCAGCGTCTCTTCGGGATAGAGCTCGTCGACCGCCAGCACCAGCCGCGTCTCCACGCCCTCGCCCAGGCTCTTGGCGACCCCGCGGAAGTGTTCGCATCGCTCCAGGATCACGCGGGCCTCGGCCAGCAGGCGCTCGCCGGCGGGCGTCAGCACCGGGTAGCGGCCAGTGCGGTCGAACAGCGCATTGCCGGCGTCGATCTCCAGGTTGGACACGGCCGCGCTGACCACCGACTGGGCCTTGCCCAGCCGGCGCGCGGCGGCGGAAAAAGAGCCGGTATCGGCGGCGGCAACGAAGGCCTGCAGTTGATCGAGGGAGAGACTCATGCGGCGCCTCATCGGGGCATCTATCGGATATGCCGATAGTATCCAACTTGGCAATCCCTGCCCAGCAGATAGACTTGGCCCGGTCTGTACTTCTGCCCCGCAAGGAGGAACCCAATGCGCAACACCCGGGACCGTATCCGCCACGCCATCGGCTTTGAGGCGATCGGCCTGCTGCTCTTCGCTCCGCTGGCGAGCTGGGCGTTCGGCTACGATCTGCACCAGATGGGACTGATCGGCGCGGTCGCCTCGCTGATCGCCACCGGCTGGAACTACCTGTACAACCTGCTGTTCGACAAGGCGATGCTGCGCATCACCGGCCAGCTGCGCAAGTCGGTGCTGGTGCGCGTGCTGCACGCGATCCTGTTCGAACTGGGCCTGCTGGTAGTGTTCCTGCCGTCGTTGGCGTGGTACCTCGATATCAGCCTGCTCGACGCGCTGATCATGGATATCGCCGTGGCCGGCTTCTATATGGTCTATGCGCTGGTGTACAACTGGGTCTACGACATCGTCTTCCCGGTGCCGTCGCTGAAGCGCGCGACGGCCAAGCCCGACGGCGCGGCGCTGAGCTGAGCGCGGGTTTTTCCTGACCCCGGACAGGTCACTTCCGGGGCTTTCCCCGCCTTGCTGCGCGCGGTCGAATTGTTATACTCCATAACAAAATTCGATTCGACCGGACGCGATGCCGTTGCGCTCGCGCACCGGCATCGCCTGCAAGCGAGGAGACACCATGAAGATCGCAATCGCCGGAGGCGGCATCGGCGGACTGACGCTGGCGCTGCTGTGCCATCGCCACGGCATCGAGGCCGAAGTGTGGGAAGCCAGCGAATCGCTGCGCCCGCTGGGCGTGGGCATCAACCTGCTGCCGCACGCCGTGCGCATCCTGTCCGAGCTGGGGCTGCGCGATGCGCTGGCGGAACTCGCCATCGAAACCTCGTCCCTGTCCTACTACAACAAGCTCGGCCAGCGCATCTGGCATGAGCCGCGCGGGCTCGCGGCCGGCTACGACTGGCCGCAGTTCTCGATCCATCGCGGCGAGTTCCAGATGCTGCTGCATCGCACCGTGGTCGAACGGCTCGGTGACGGCGCCGTGCATACCGGGCATGCGTTCGAAACCGTGCTGGATACCGGCGCGGGCGGGCCGGTGCGCTTCGGGCTGCGCCGCCGCGACGACGACGCCGAGATCGAGGCCAGCGCCGACGTGCTGGTCGGCGCCGACGGCATCCACTCCGCGGTGCGTCGGCATTTCTATCCCACCGGCGACGCGCCCCGCTTCTCGCGCCGCATGCTGTGGCGCGCGGTCACCGAGGCGCCGCCCTACCTGGACGGCCGCTCGATGTTCATGGCCGGGCACCAGGACCAGAAGTTCGTTGCCTATCCGATCTCGGAACCACTGCGCCGCCAGGGCCGCTCGCTGGTCAACTGGATCGCCGAGCTGCGCGTGCCCGACAGCGTGCCCGGCAGTGTGCCCAACCCGCCGCCGCGCAGCGACTGGAACAAGCAGGTCGACAAATCCGTGTTCCGCGCCGCCTTCGCCGGCTGGCAATGGGACTGGATCGACATCCCCGCGCTGATCGACGGCGCCGAAGCGATCTATGAATTCCCGATGGTCGACAAGGACCCGCTGCCGCGCTGGACCTTCGACCGCGTCACGCTGCTGGGCGATGCCGCGCACCCGATGTACCCGATCGGCTCGAACGGCAGCGCGCAGGCGATCCTGGATGCGCGCTACCTGGTCGACAGCCTGCTTGGCACGCCCGACACCGGCTACGCGTTGCGCGAGTACGAGGCCGAGCGGCTGCCGCGCACCGCGGGTATCGTGCTGCGCAACCGGATGAACGGGCCTGAGCAGGTGATGCAGCTCGCCGAGGAACGCGCGCCGCAGGGCTTTGCCGATATCGGGCAGGTGATTCCGCGTGCGGAGCTGGAGGCGATTTCGCTGCGCTACAAGCAGTTGGCGGGGTTCGACCGGCAGTCGATGCAGGGCAACACATAGGCCGGTGCTCCAAAGCCACCCGAGCTAGCCTAAGCAAGGTGTTCTCCCTCTCCCCCGCCCCTACCGCAAGCGGGAGAGGGGAGCAAACAAGCGGTTGAGAAACAACACACAAGACCATTCAGACAGAGGAGACACCATGGTGCCCCTGCCCCCTACCAAGCTCACCCGCCTGGCGCTCGCCGCCGCCCTCGCCTTTTGCACCGGCACCGCCCTGGCCGACATCACCGTCGGTATCAGCCTGTCCACCACCGGCCCGTCGGCATCGCTGGGCATCCCGCAAAAGAACTCCCTGCCCTACCTGCCCCAGCGCATCGGCGGCGAAGCGGTGCGCTACATCGTGCTGGACGACGCCTCCGACCCCACGCAAGGCGCCAAGGTCGCACGCCGCTTCGTCGCCGAGGACAAGGTCGACATCATCCTCGGCTCGTCGGCCGTCGCACCGTCGATCGCCATCGCCGAGGTCGCGGACGAAAGCCAGACCGTGCAGCTCGCGTTCTCGCCGATCGAACTCAAGCCCGGCCGCGGCGCCTGGACCTTCCGCCTGGCGCAGCCGGTGCGGCTGATGGCCAATGCCGTGGCCGCCACCGCCAAGAACAACGGCGTCAAGACCATCGGCTTTATCGGCTTTGCCGACGCCTATGGCGAGACCTGGCTGAAGGACTTCACCGCCGCGGCCACGGCCAACGGCATCCGCCTGGTCGCGACCGAGCGCTACGGCCGCGCCGATACCAGCGTGACCGCGCAGGCGATCAAGCTGATCGCCGTCAAGCCGGACGCCATCCTGATCGCCGGCGCGGGCACCGGCGCGGCGCTGCCGCACACCACGCTGCGCGAGCGCGGCTACGGCGGGACCATCTACCACACGCACGGCGCGGCCACCAAGGACCTGATCCGCATCGGCGGGCGCATGGTCAACGGTGCGATCCTGCCGGCCGGACCGGTGATCGTGCCGGAGCAGCTGCCCGCGGGCGACCCCGTGCGCAAGCCGGGGCTGGACTACGTCACCCGCTACGAGAAGCAGTACGGCGCCGACACCCGCACCCAGTTCGGCGCCCACGCCTACGATGCCGGACTGGTGCTGGAGCGGATCGTGCCGGTGGCGCTCAGGCACGCCAAGCCGGGCACGCCGGCGTTCCGCCAGGCGCTGCGCCACGCGCTGGAGACCGAGAAGGACATCGTGGTCTCGCACGGCGTGCTGAACTTCAGCGCGCAAGACCACTATGGCTTTGACCAGCGCGGCCGCGTTATGCTGACCATCGATAACGGCAACTGGAAGCTCCTCAAATGAATCCCGACGCATCCGGCGACCCACCCGCCACCGCAGGCAACAGCAGTGGCGCAGGCGCCGCCGGCACGCGGCGCAAGGCGCAGGACCCGCTCGCCCCCAATCCCGCGGGCACGGGGGCCGACACCGGCTTCGATCCCCATGTGCCGAACGTGGACTATGGCGTGCTCGACAGCCTGGTCGGCTACGCCATCCGCCGCGCGCAGATCCGCATCTACGAAGACTTCGTGGTGTCGCTGGGGCAGTGGCAGATCACGCCGCCGCGGTTCTCGGCGCTGGTGATCATCTCGCGCAACCCGCACCTGAAGCTGACCGAGCTGGCTCGCATCCTCGGCATTGCGCGCTCGGGCGCGGTGCTGCTGGTCGATGCGCTGGAGGAGATGAAGCTGGTGGCGCGCCGCCCGGCGCCGGGCGACCGCCGCGCCTACAGCCTGGTGCTGACCCCGGCCGGGCGCCGCACGCTGGAAGCCGCCACGCAGGCGGTGGTCGAGCACGATGCGCATGTCGGCTCGGCGCTGACCGAGGCGGAACAGGCTACGCTGAAGTCGCTGCTGGCACGGCTGGCACCGCCGCGCGCCAGCTGACGGCGTAGCGGGCAAGCCTGCTGTCATCCGGCTGGCGGTTTGCATGCGTTAACATGGCCGCCATGCCAAGAACAACCGCCACGCCAACCGCATTGCGACCTGGCGCGCTGCTGCGCCGCCTGTCGCCCCTCCTTGCCGCTGCCCTGCTGCTGGCGGCGGGCCCCGCCCTCTCGCCGGCGCTGGCCAAGCCGCCGGCCAAGGCGCTTAGTGCCACCAAGGCCGCCAAAGCCGCCAAGGCAGAGCGGGCGACCAAGACAGGAAAAGCCGCCCGCGCCGCCGACCCGGCGCTGGTGCAAGCCGGCGTGCCGGCGCAGGTGGCCGCCGCGCTGCGTCGCGCCGGTGTGCCGGCCTCGGCCGCCAGCTTCTACGTGATCCGGATGGGCGCGCCCGCCGCGCGCGCCAGCTGGAATGCCCAGCAGCCGATGAACCCGGCCTCGACCATGAAACTGGTCACCACCTTCGCCGGGTTGCAGCTGCTAGGCCCGGATTACCGCTGGCAGACCTCGCTCTACGCCGACACCCAGCCCACCGGCGACGGCACCGTCAACGGCAACGTCTACCTGCGCGGGCGCGGCGATCCCAAGCTGGTGCCGGAGGAAATGGCCAAGCTGGTGGCCAGCGCGCGCGCCGGCGGCGCCACCACCATCAACGGCGACCTGGTGCTGGACCGCAGCTACTTTGCCGATGGCCTGGACGGCAACGGCACCATCGACGGCGAGGTGCAGCGCGCCTACAACGTCGGCCCGGATGCGCTGCTCTATGCCTTCAAGACGCTGTCGTTCACGCTGACGCCGGACCCGGCCACCCAGACCGTGGCGGTCAACGTCACGCCCGCGCTGGCGCAACTGAAGCTCGACAACCGGCTGACGCTGACCAACGGCCGCTGCGGCGACTGGCAATCGAGCGCCGGCCCGACCGTGGCGGCGCAGCCGGACGGCACCGTGCTGGCGTCCTTTGCCGGCGATTATTCCAGCGGCTGCGGCGAGCAGGTGCTGAATATCGCCACGCTCTCCCATGCGGAATTTACCTGGGGCGGCTTCGTCGCCGAATGGCAGCGCGCCGGCGGGCGCTTTACCCACGTGCCCGCGCTGCGCAGCGGCCAGGTGCCGCGCGGCGCGGCGCTGCTGGCGCGCCACTACGGGCTGCCGCTGGCCGACATCGTGCGCGACATCAACAAGTTCTCGAACAACGTGATGGCGCGCCAGCTGTTCCTGACCATCGGCGCCGAGATCGACCGCGGCGGGCCGGCCAGTACCGAGCGCTCCGTACGCGTGGTGCGGCGCTGGCTGGCGCGCCAGGGCCTCGAAATGCCCGGCCTGGTGCTAGACAACGGCTCGGGCCTGTCGCGCGAGGAACGCATCAGCGCCTATGACATGGCGCGCCTGCTGCAGCAGGCCGCGGCCAGCAACGTGGGCCCGGTGCTGATCGATTCGCTGCCGGTCCTGGGCGTCGACGGCACGCTGCGCAACCGGCTGACGCGCGCCGACGCGGCCGGCAGCGGCTACCTGAAGACCGGCACGCTGGCCGACGTGCGCGCCCTGGCCGGCTATGTCGATTCGGCCGAGGGCGGCCGCTATGTGGTGGTGAGCATGATCAACCACCCCAACGCGTCGCAGGCGCAGGAGGCGCACGACGCGCTGATGCAGTGGGTGTACCGCGGCGCACCCTGACGCCGCGCGACGACAGGCCGCGGCGGATGGCCGTGGCCTGCCGCCAACGCCGGGCGGCATTTTGTTAAGCGGCCACTTACCAGGCTGCGATCCACCCCTATAATGGCAAGGTGCCGACCGCGTCCTGCGGCGGCAGCCTTCCGGGCGGGCCCTCGGCCCCGGGCCCGCATTGCCCCCTCTTCCTCAGACATGACTTCCCGACAACCCTCGGTGTGGTTGCGCCTCTGGCATCGCTTCGCACCCGCCGAACGCGCCGGCTTTATCGCCGGCGCACGCTACTTTGCCCCGTCCCTGCCCGCGGTGTTTTCCTGGGGCCTGGTCACCGGCGTGGCGATGAGCAAATCCGTGATGACCGTGCCCGAAGCCATCGGCATGTCGCTGCTGGTCTACGCCGGCTCGGCGCAGCTGGCGGTGCTGCCGCTGTTCGCGGCCGGGCTGCCGCTGTGGACGGTCTTTCTGACCGCGACCATGGTCAACCTGCGCTTCGTGATCTTCAGCGCGGCGATGCAGCCCCACTTCAGCTACCTGACGCTGCCGCGGCGCACGGTGCTGGGCTTCTTCAACGGCGACCTGCATTTCGTCTACTTCATGCAGAAGTACAGCACGCCGGGCTATGAGCCCGGCAAGGAAGGCTACTTCTGGGGCATGGCGCTGACCAACTTCGCGATGTGGCAGGTGTCGTCGGTCATCGGCATCGTGCTGGCCAGTCTCTTCCCCGACAGCTGGGGGCTGGGCGTGGCGGGCACGCTGGCGCTGATCCCGGTGATGATCGCCACCATCAGTTCGCGCTCGACGCTGATGGCGGTGGTGATTTCGGCGGTGCTGGCGCTGCTGTGCTTCGACTTGCCATACCGGCTCGGGCTGGTGGTGGCGGTGGTGGGGGCGATTGCTGCCGGCATGGCCAGTGATGACCTTGCAGCGCGCGCGGCATTGCGGGGGATCCGCCGCCGGCGCAAGACCAGGGCAATCGCGCGGGCAGCCTCGACGCAGACAACACCGGGAGACCGCGCATGAGCCATGGGGAGATCTGGATTGCCATCGTTGGCATGGGCGTTGTGACCGTGGTGACGCGGGCGCTGTTCCTGATGGCCGGCGAGCATGTCACCGTGCCGGACCGGCTCCAGCGCGCGTTGCGTTATGCGCCGGCGGCGGCGCTGGCGGCGATCATCCTGCCGGACCTGATGACGTGGCAGGGGCACTTCACGGTGGCGTTGTCGAACGACAAGCTGATGGCGGGGGTAGCGGCTACGCTGTTCTACCTGCTGACCAGGAAGATGGTGGGGATGATTGCGGTGGGGATGGCGGTTTATACAGGGTTGCGGCTGTTTGGCGGCTGATACCGCCGAGCCTGCAGGGGAAAAAAATAAAACGGCTTCGCCTCCGATGGAGCGCGAAGCCGTTTTCGCTTGCGTGACGCCTGTGCCGGGGCCCTACCCTGCGAACGCCGCAGCCGCCCGTTCCAGCCGGTCGCGCACGCCGGCCCAGTCCGGCCCTTCCGGCAGCGGCTCGAACATCAGCTGCGTGTAGCCCTGCTTATCCAGCTTGCGCAGCAGCCGATACAACTCCCGCGCAAAGGCCGCAGCATCCGCAGGCGCCTGCACCCAGGTACAGCGCTGGTCCGCCAAGGGCGCGCGCCCGACCCACGCCACACGGGCGTCCTCCGGCAGTGCTGCGAGATGCGCGGAAGCTGACTGGGCATCGGCCAGCAACAACGGCGTATGCGGAGCGTAGTGGGCCTTGAGCGTGCCGGAGGCACGCGGCGCCGCGGCGTCGGGCGGCAACGGCGCCTCCCCCAACACTTCCGCCATCATCGCGGCAGTAATCGCACCAGGGCGCAGCAATACTGGCCCAATCCCCTGGTCCAGCCGCGACAGGTCGACGATGGTCGATTCGATCCCGACTTCGACGCCGTCGCCTCCCAGCACATACACCGCATCGCCGAACTCGTCGCGCACATGCTGCGCCGTGGTCGGGCTGACCTGCCCGAACTTGTTCGCCGAAGGCGCCGCGATGCCGCCACGGCCGCGCTTGAAGCGCGACAGCAGGGTCTGCGCCACCGGGTGAGACGGGCAGCGCAGGCCGATGCTGTCCTGGCCCCCTGCCACCGCCGCGTGGATATGGGCGGCACGCTTGAGGATCAGCGTCAGCGGACCGGGCCAGAAGGCGTCGATCAGCTTCTGCGCGGCCTCGGGGACCTCGTCGGTCCAGTAGCCGATGTCGGCGCCGTCGACCACGTGCACGATCATCGGGTGGTTCGAGGGCCGGCCCTTGAGCGCGAAGATGCGGGCGACCGCCTCGGGGTTCTCCGCGTCGGCGCCGAGGCCGTAGACGGTCTCGGTGGGAAAGGCGACCAGTTCCCCGGCCTCAAGCAGGCGGACGGCTTCGTCCAGTTCAGCGGCCGTGGGCATGCGCGGCGACATCGTGTTCCTTGGAGTCTGGCTTCAGAGGGGGATATGCAGCGCCTGCGCCGCAGCGGCAAAGGCCGCGTCGGCCGCGTCGGCATGCTCGCCCACGCAGTTGATATGGCCCATCTTGCGCGACGGGCGTGCGTCGCTCTTGCCGTAGAGGTGCAGCTTGGCGCCGGGCTGTGCCACCACCTCGTCCCAGGCGGGGGTGCGTTCCAGGCCGAACTCGAACCACACATCGCCCAGCAGGTTCAGCATCTTGCCGGCCGAGTGCTGGCGCGTGTTGCCCAGCGGCAGACGCGCCATCGCGCGCACCTGCTGCTCGAACTGGCTGGTCTCGCACGCGTCCATGGTGATGTGGCCGGAGTTGTGCGGGCGCGGCGCCATCTCGTTGGCGACCAGCGAGCCGTCGGTCAGCACGAAGAACTCGATGCACAGCACGCCCACGTAGCCCATCTCGGTGGCGATGGCCGCGGCGGCGGCGCGCGCGCGGTCCGCGATTTCCGGCGAAACGCTGGTCGACGGCATTTCCGTCGAGAACAGGATGCCGTCGCGGTGCACGTTCTCGGCGAGCGGCCAGGTGGCGGTGGAACCGTCCGCGGCACGCGCGGCCAGCACCGACACTTCATAGGCCAGCGGCAGCATCTGCTCCAGCACGCATGGCACGTGCTGCATCGCCTTCCAGGCGGCGCGCACGTCGTCGCGCGTCTTCACGCGCGCCTGGCCCTTGCCGTCATAGCCCATGCGCGCGGTCTTGAGGATGCCGGGCAGCACGTGGTCGGGCAGCTGGTCGACGTCGGCGTCGTGCTGGATCACCCAGTGCGGGGCCGTGGGCACGCCGGTGCGTTCGGCGCAGGCGGCGAAGAACTTCTTCTCGCCGATGCGGTTCTGCGCGATCGACACGCAATAGCCGCGCGGCGCGACGAAGGCGCCGAGCTGCTCGAGGCGGTCCAGCGACAGCGACGGCACGTTCTCGAACTCGGTGCTCACCGCCTCGCACAGCTTGCCCATCTCGGCCAGCGCGGCCTCGTCGGTGTACTGGGCGCAGATATGCTTGTCCGCCACCACGCCCGCCGGGCTATCCTGGTCCGGATCGAGCACGCACACGCGATAGCCCATGGCCTGCGCCGCATGCGTGAACATGCGGCCAAGCTGGCCGCCGCCCAGCATGCCCAGCCACGCGCCGGGCAGGATGGGCGCGTCGGGACGGTCGACGCCGAACTCGGCGCGCGATTCCGGCGTGTGGGCTTCGGAGAGGTAGGGATGGATATCGGTGGGCATTGCTCGGTTCCGTATGGGGCGGAGAAGGACTGCGCGAAGAATTACAGCGGCAGCGTCATCGCGCGCGCGGCTTCGGTCTGCTTCGCGCGGAAGGCTTCCAGCGCGGCGGCCAGCGCTTCATCGGTGGTGGCCAGCGTGGCGATCGCGTGCAGCGCGGCGTTTGCGGCACCGGCCTCGCCAATGGCGAAGGTGGCGACCGGCACGCCCTTGGGCATCTGCACGATCGACAGCAGCGAATCCTCGCCGCGCAGGTACTTGGACGGTACCGGCACGCCGAACACCGGCACGATGGTCTTGGCGGCGATCATGCCCGGCAGGTGCGCGGCACCGCCGGCACCGGCGATGATGGCGCGGATGCCGCGGCTGCGCGCGCTCTCGGCATAGCGGAACATGTCGTCGGCCATGCGGTGCGCGGACACCACCTGGGCCTCGAACGGCACGCCGAAATCCTTCAGCATGGCCACCGCGTGCTGCATCACGTCCCAGTCGGAACTGCTGCCCATCACCACGCCGACCAGCGGCTTGTCTTGCTTGCTCACTTTATCTGTTCCTTCGATGGTCGCTCCCGCACGCGCGGGAACGACGGCCATGGCTTACTGCAGTTCTTCGCCCGTCAGCCGCGTCAGCGCCTCACGGTACTTGGCCGCGGTCTTCTCGACCACGTCGTCCGGCAGCTTCGGCGCCGGCGCGGTCTTCGGCCACGGCTTGCCGTCGATGCGCACGGCCTCGAGCCAGTCGCGCACGAACTGCTTGTCGAACGACGGCGGGTTGGTGCCGACCTGGTACGAATCGGCCGGCCAGAAGCGCGACGAATCGGCGGTCAGGACCTCGTCCATCAGCGTCAGCACGCCATTGTCGTCCAGGCCGAACTCGAACTTGGTGTCGGCGATGATGATGCCACGCGTGGCGGCGAACTCGGCCGCTTCCTTGTACAGGCGGATCGAGATCTCGCGCATCTTGCGCGCCAGCGCGATGCCGATGCGGGCCTCGACCTCGGCGAACGAGATGTTCTCGTCGTGCTCGCCCATCTCGGCCTTGGCGGCCGGGGTGAAGATCGGCTCGGGCAGCTTCTGCGCGTTCTGCAGGCCCGGCGGCAGCTGGATGCCGCACACCTTGCCGGTGGCCTGGTAGTCCTTCCAGCCGCTGCCGGCGAGGTAGCCTCGCACCACCGCTTCCACCAGGATCGGCTTCAGGCGCTTGACCACCACGGCGCGGCCCTTGACCTGCTCCACTTCCTCGGGCGCGACCACGGTTTCCGGGGCGATGCCGGTCTCGTGGTTCGGCACGATGTGCGCCAGCTTCTTGAACCAGAAGTTCGCCATCTGGTTCAGCACGCGGCCCTTGGCCGGAATCGGTTCGCCCAGGATGACGTCGAAGGCCGACAGCCGGTCGGTAGTGACGATCAGCAGCTTGTCGTCGCCGACGGCGTAGTTGTCGCGCACCTTGCCGTGGCCCAGCAGCGGCAGCGAATTGATGGAGGACTGGTAGAGAGCGTTGGACATGATGGTTCCGATAAAACGGCGAAGCCGCCGGGCGCTGGAAGCGTGCCGCGGCGGCCGGAACTGCAATCCGCCTTCCGCTTGCGTGGAAGGCGGACAAGGGACATTACTGCACGACCTGCGCCAGCTTGCCCGACTTGTACTGCTGTGCGACGTCGGTCAGGCCGATCGGCTTGATCTTGCTGGCCTGGCCTTCGCAGCCGAAGGCGATGTAGCGGGCCTTGCACACCTGCTTGGCGGCCTCGCGGGCCGGCTTCAGGTATTCGCGCGGGTCGAACTTGCTCGGGTTCTCGGCGAAGAAGCGGCGGATCGCGCCGGTCATGGCCAGGCGGATGTCGGTGTCGATGTTGATCTTGCGCACGCCGTACTTGATCGCTTCCTGGATTTCCTCGACCGGCACGCCGTAGGTTTCCTTCATGTCGCCGCCGAACTTGCGGATCTCTTCCAGCAGCTCTTGCGGAACGGACGACGAGCCGTGCATCACCAGGTGGGTGTTGGGGATGCGGGCGTGGATTTCCTTGATGCGGCTGATCGCCAGGATGTCGCCGGTCGGCTTGCGGGTGAACTTGTAGGCGCCGTGCGAGGTGCCGATGGCGATCGCCAGGGCGTCGAGCTGGGTGGCCTTGACGAAGTCGGCGGCCTGCTCGGGATCGGTCAGCAGCATGGAGTGGTCCAGCACGCCTACGGCGCCGATGCCGTCTTCTTCGCCGGCTTCGCCGGTTTCGAGCGAGCCCAGGCAGCCCAGTTCGCCTTCGACGGTCACGCCGACGGCGTGGGCCAGCTGCACCACCTTGCGGGTCACGTCGATGTTGTACTCGTACTCGGCCGGGGTCTTGCCGTCTTCACGCAGCGAACCGTCCATCATCACCGACGAGAAGCCCAGGTCGATCGCGCCCTGGCAGATCGCCGGCGACTGGCCGTGGTCCTGGTGCATCACCACCGGGATATGAGGATAAGCCTCGACCGCGGCCTCGATCAGGTGGCGCAGGAAGTGCTCGCCGGCGTATTTGCGCGCGCCGGCCGAGGCTTGCATGATCACCGGAGCGTTGACCTCGTCGGCGGCCTGCATGATGGCCTGCACTTGCTCGAGGTTGTTGACGTTGAAGGCCGGCAGGCCGTAGCTGTTCTCGGCAGCGTGGTCCAGCAGCTGGCGCATCGATACGAGTGGCATGTCTAACTCCTAAATAAAAATGGGGTGTCTCTGCGTATTCTTCTGTCGGCGCTTATTGCCCAAGCCTGCCGGCGGCGCCATGTTCGCGCATCTCGCGCGGGCATTCAGTCGGGCATGGCACACACGGCTTCACCATCACCATCAGCTACCTACCCTGACGATCTTCAGGGTATTGGTACCGCCCGGCTGGCCCATCGGCTCGCCGATGGTCAGCACGATGAAATCGCCGCGCTGCACCACGCCTTGCGCCAGCAGCAGTTCTTCCGCCTGCTCCAGCGCGGTGTCTCGGTCGGCGCTGGACTGCAACGGCAGCGGCACCACGTTGCGGTACAGCTGCATCTTGCGCTGCGAGGCCAGGTTGGGCGTCATCGCATAGATCGGCACATGGATGCGGTGCCGGCTCATCCACAATGCGGTGGCGCCGGAATCGGTCAGCGCGGCAATCGCCTTCACCTGCAAATGATAGGCCGTGAACAGCGCACCCATCGCCACCGACTGGTCGATGCGCGAAAAGGTCTGGTTCAGGAAATCGGTGTCGAGCTGCACCACCTCGGACTTCTCGGCTTCGACGCAGACCGCGGCCATGGCTTCGACGGTCTCCACCGGGTAGCGCCCGGCGGCGGTCTCGGCCGACAGCATCACGGCGTCGGTGCCGTCCAGCACGGCGTTGGCCACGTCCGAGACCTCGGCACGCGTCGGCACCGGGTTGACGATCATGCTTTCCATCATCTGCGTGGCGGTGATGGTCAGCTTGTTGGCCTCGCGCGCCAGCTTGATCATGCGCTTCTGCAGCGCCGGCACGGCGGCATTGCCCACTTCCACGGCCAGGTCGCCGCGCGCCACCATGATGCCGTCGGAGGCCTGCAGGATCTCTTCCAGCACGCCCGGATGGATGGCCTCGGCGCGCTCGATCTTGGCGATCATGCGGGCCTTGTGGCCGTGCGGCTGGCCGGCCACGGCGACGAGCTGGCGCGCCATTTCCATGTCGGTGGCGTTCTTGGGGAAGCTGACGGCAACGTAGTCCGCGCCCAGGGCCATAGCGGTCTTGATGTCGTCCATGTCCTTGGCTGTCAGCGCCGGCGCCGACAGCCCGCCGCCCTGGCGGTTGATGCCCTTGTTGTTGGACAGCTCGCCGCCCACGCGCACGGTGGTGAAGATCTCGGTGCCGAACACGCGGTCCACCACCAGCACGATCAGGCCGTCATTGAGCAGCAGCAGGTCACCCGGGCCGACGTCGCGCGGCAGGTCCTGGTAGTCCAGACCGGCGCGCTCCTCGTTGCCGAGCTGGCAGTTGGAATCGAGGATGAAGGGATCGCCCGGCTTCAGCGTGATCTTGCCGTGCTCGAACTTGCCGACGCGGATCTTGGGGCCTTGCAGGTCGGCCATGATGGCGACTTCGCGCCCGCACGCCTGCGCGGCCTCGCGCACCATGCTGGCCCGGTCGATATGGTCCTGGGCGGTGCCGTGCGAGAAATTCAGCCGCACCACGTCGACCCCCGCCGCGATCATGCGCGTGAGCACCTCCAGCGAGCTGGAGGCGGGGCCGATGGTGGCAACGATCTTGGTAGAACGAGTCATGCGCGGAATTCCTTGTTCAGAGCTCGATGTCCCGGGAGGCGCGGGGATGTGGCATGCCGCCGGGGCCGGCGGATGCGTCAGCCTGCGGCGCGCTGCTCCAGCACTTCGAACGCGGGCAGCTTCTTGCCTTCCAGGAATTCCAGGAACGCACCGCCGCCGGTCGAGATATAGCCCACGCGGTCGGCAATGCCGTACTTGGCGATGGCGGCCAGCGTGTCGCCGCCGCCGGCGATTGAGAACGCCTTGGAATCGGCGATGGCCTCGGCCAGCACCTTGGTGCCGTTGCCGAACTGGTCAAACTCGAACACGCCTACCGGGCCGTTCCAGACGATGGTGCCGGCGGCCTTGAGCTGCTCGGCCAGTTGCACGGCGGTCTTGGGGCCGATGTCGAGGATCATGTCGTCGTCGGCCACGTCCTTGACGTCCTTGACGGTGGCCGCGGCGGTGGCGCTGAATTCCTTGGCGCACACCACGTCGACCGGGATCGGCACCGAGGCGCCGCGCCTGGCCATGATGTCGATGATGGCCTTGGCGTCGCCGATCAGGTCGGCTTCGGCCAGTGACTTGCCGATCTTCAGGCCGGCAGCCAGCATGAAGGTATTGGCGATGCCGCCGCCGACGATCAGGTTGTCGACCTTGTCGGCCAGCGACTTCAGGATGGTCAGCTTGGTCGAGACCTTGGAACCGGCCACGATCGCCACCAGCGGACGCGCCGGCTGGCCCAGGGCCTTGCCCAGCGCGTCGATCTCGGCGGCCAGCAGCGGGCCGGCGCAGGCGCTCGGGGCGTATTTGGCGATGCCGTGGGTGGTGGCTTCAGCGCGGTGGGCGGTGCCGAAAGCGTCGTTGACGTAGACGTCGCACAGCTTGGCCATCTTCTGCGCCAGCTCGTCGCTGTTCTTCTTCTCGCCCTTGTTCACGCGGCAGTTCTCCAGCAGCACCACCTGGCCCGGCGCCACTTCGACGCCGTCGACCCAGTCCTGCACCAGCTTGACCGGCTTGCCCAGCAGCTCGGACAGGCGCGTGGCGATCGGTGCCAGCGAATCCTCGGGCTTGAGCTCGCCTTCGGTCGGGCGGCCCAGGTGGGACGTGACCATCACCGCCGCGCCGGCGTCCAGGCACGCCTGGATGGCGGGCACCGAGGCGCGGATGCGGGTGTCCTCGGTGATATTGCCGGCGTCGTCCTGTGGCACGTTCAGGTCGGCGCGGATAAACACCCGCTTGCCGGAGATTTTGCCTTGGGAAATCAGATCGGAAAGACGCAGGACAGAGGTCATGGCGGTGGTTGGCGCGAGATTTCGCTGAAAAATCGGGGAAACGGGCATTTTACCTGATCGCGGTCAACGCTTTGCCGATTCCGGGCTGAATCGCCTTCCCGTGTGCCGCCATCGGCACAACCGTAACGACCTTCCGCACCGCGGGGCATCCCACCCCCACCGAAGAAGGGTCCTGGGGATACCCCCGTGTTCCCCCGAGTGCGGTAATGTATGCAACGTCTGCTAGATCAGACACGTAGCCAATGCAGAGCCGCCCCGATAGCGGCCATAAGAACAAAGAAAGCGGAAATAACAATAATCATCCGGGCGTGCGCGGGGGCGCACCGCCGGGACCGCGCATTTTTGTCGCGAATGCAGGGGGTAGTCAGATGAAAGAAGCCGACATGCACGGAGCGATCCGTGGCTTGTACGCATTTGATTACACACATCTCAGTCGTCAAGTTCACGGGCGTACCTGAGGCCTGCGGCGAAATCCACCACTCGCTGCAGGCCTTGCCAGATGGTCTTGACTCCGGGTTCGCCGTCGCCTTTGCGCGCCAGGAAGCCGCCGAGCATAGCGACCAAGCGCACGACCTCGTTCAGACGCGGTGACGTCTTCGGCGGCTTCTTCTTGTTGAGAATGAATGCCGCGCGCCATTCATCGCGCTCGAACAACAGCCCTGCATCCAGGTCCGGGCAAGTTCGGCCCAGTCGCATCAACCGAGCGATGCGCCATGCCACCACCATGAACAGCGCCAAGGCACGCTCAAGCCGTGCCATCGATGCGAGTTGCAGCGCCTCGACCCGACAGCCGTTCTTGAGCACGTGAAAGAATAGTTCCACTTCCCAGCGCGCGCGGTACCAGTCAATAAGCTGTGCTGCTTCGTCAAGGTCGTCCACCTCGCGATTACTCAGCAGTCGCCATTCAATCGGTTTGACGCCGGCCGGCGGGTCGACCTCCCGGGCTACGATACACGTGGCACTCACCACGCCGCCTGCAGCATCAGGCAACGCGACACGTTGTGCCCACACCTGCTGCCGTACCGCGCGCGCTGGCTGAGCCTGACGGGCTGCCAGCGTAAAGTGAATCCTGCCCACTGGCTCACCCGCAGTTACTTGGTCCCACAGCTTGCCGCCGCCAGGCAAGGTGCGATTGTGCTGCGAGCGCAGTAGCCAATCCGCCGGGTGGCCCAACTCCTTCGCTTTGACCATCAGCGCCATGATGTCCGACTCCCGGTCAGCCACATAGACGAGTCGCGTGGCAGGCAGTGCGGCCGCCTGTTCGGCGACTCGCTCATATCCTTCGGTCCAGCGGGTACTTTCCTTGATGCCGGGGCGCACGCCATCCGCACCCTTTGGCTCGCGCGCCCACATGTAGGCGTCAAGCACGCCCAGCGGTTCGCGCGATGGCGTTACCGCGTAAGTCGGGTGCAGATACAGCCCGCGTTGCGCCTCATACGACAGCGGCCCCAAGCCTGTGATGGTCTGGCCGTTAAAGTCCAACTCCGTGGTGTCTTGGATGCATAGCACCACTTCGCAAGCTCGCATCCGCTCGGCCGAACTCTGCCAGTGGGGCGCCAAAATATCGCGCCAGTCCAGTTCATCCTGAGCCAGGAAGCGGTACGCCGCAGCCGTTTCCGCCCACCCGCCGCATGCGCTGGGTATGCTTGCCGTCGGCTTCTCTGCGAGCCGCTCCGCTAGCAGCACCGCCCGTTTGTTCAGGCGCTGGTCGCCCAAGTCAATGTCCTTGAATTCTGCCGCTGCCCAACTCGTTGCCTCTCGCTGCATGTGCCGCCCAAAATGCAAGAGTGAACGACAATCCGAAGGAGTTTACAACCCCACCCGCTATGTCATTGACCGTAAACGACTTTTCGCGGCACCCCATGGGGCATGACTTGTGTGTAATGAGGTGGCTTGTACGAGGGCATTCTCGATCCCGGTGCCTGGCAGCAGAGCCTGCGCACCCTGACGGAACTGGTCGGCACGGCCCACGCCTCGATGATGGTCTGGGACACCGTGCGCGACCAGGTCACGGTCAACGAAATCGTCAATCCGGTGGTGGAGCTGTTTACGGAGTACCAGTCGGACTACCAGGCCATCGATCCGGCCAAGCATTTCGCACCGCGCATGCGGCCGGGCGACTGGTATATCGACGCGCGCGAACTGGGCGAAGGCGCAATGGCGCGCCACCCGTTCTACCGCGATTTCTTCCATCGCTTCGACCTGCACTCCTACGTGGCCTGCCTGGTCGCGCGCCAGCCGCACTATGAGGTCTATTTCTCGATGCAGCGCGCGCGCACGCAGCCGCTGTTCTCGGCTGGCGATACCGGCGGCCTGGACTGGATCATCCCGCATATGCGCAGCGCCATGGCGATGCGCGACCGCACGCTGGGGCTGACGGTGCTGGCGCGCCTGTCGACGCAGCTGGTGGAGCGCCTGAATTTTGCGCTGCTGGTGTTCTCGCCACAGCGCCAGGTGCTGCTGAGCAACCGCGCCGGCGAGCGCTGGGTGCGGCGGCTGGACCCGGCCGGCAAGGTCTCCGAATGGACCCTGTCGCGCCCCTTCGCCGAGATGCTGCAGGCCGCCTGTGATCCGCAGCACCCGGTAGCCGCGCAGGCCGCGCGCGCCAGCGACGGCAACGGCACCACCGCGCAGGTGATCGTGCTGCCGCTGCCACCCTCACATGCCTTTGCCGAGCAGTGGCAGGAGCCTGCGGCGCTGGTGGTGGTGCATGAGGCGGACAGCGCGCCGCTGTTGCTGGCGCCCGTGCTGCGCGACCTCTACGGCCTGACGCGGGCGGAAACCCGGCTGGCCACGCAACTGGCCACCGGCCAGGGCCTGCCCGAAGTGAGCCAGCAGCTGAACATCCGCCATGAAACGGCGCGCACGCAGCTCAAGGCCGTGTTCCACAAGACCGGCACCAACAGCCAGGCCCAGCTGACCCACCTGCTGGCGCGCCTGGGTGCGGCGCTGGAGGGGGGCGCGCCGCCTGCCTGACGGGCCGTCCCCAGCTCACCATCTGGAGCACGCCTGGCGTGCCAGCCGGCGCCGATCCGGCGGCCGGCCCCCGGCGCGTTAGCAGGCACGAAAAGTACCAAAAATACAAAAAAAGAAGAAGGGAACCCATGAGCGACACACAGATGCACGAGACCATTCGCGCGCTGTACGAGGGAATCTTTGATGCCGAGGCCTGGCAGCGCAGCCTCGGCGCACTGTGCCAGGCCAGCGACAGCGTGCATGCCGCGCTGGTGGTGCTGGACACCGTCCACGAGCGCGTGCTGGTCAACCAGGTAATCAACCAGGTGCCGGAAGAAGTGGCCGCCTATCACGAGTACTACGAAGCCATCGACCCGGCGCTGCCGTTCGCGCCGCGCATGTCGGTGGGCAGCTGGTATATCGATTCGCGCGAGCTGGGCGCGTATGCGATGCGGCATTCGCCCTTCTATGGCGAGTTCTTCCGCCAGTTCGGGCTGTCATCGCTGATGGCCTGCCTGGTTGAGCGCAAGCCGCACTACGAGGTGTTCCTGTCGCTGCAGCGCCCGCAGGGCCGCGACCACTATTCGCCCGAGGATGCGCGCGCGCTCGACTGGGTGATCCCGCACGTGCGCCACGCCATCGCGCTGCGCGACCGCACCCACCAGGTGTCGGCGCTGGCGCATGCCTCGTCCCAGCTGATGGAGCGGTTGCCCTTTGGCGTGATCGTGTTCCAGGACGACGGCAAGGCCTTGCTGACCAACAGCATCGGCGAAGCCTGGGTGCGGCGGCTGCTGCCCGCGGTGTCGGTCGAAACCAGCGCCGCGGCGATGTCTGCCACGGGCCTGCGCCAGGAAGAATGGCGCCTGTCGCGCCCGTTCGCCGAGGCGCTGCGCGCCGTGTCCGACCCGGCCAACCCGCAGCCGGCGCAGGCGCTGCGCGCGGTCGACGGCGCCGGCCGCCAGGCGCAGATCATCCTGCTGCCACTGCCGCCGGCCCATCACCTGGCCATCGACTGGCAGCGCCCGACCGTGCTGGTGGCGATCCACGAACCCGGCATCGCGCCGGTGACGCTGCCGGCCGTGCTGCGCGATCTCTACGGGCTGACGCCGGCGGAAACGCGGCTGGCGATGCAGTTGTCATCTGGCATCGGGCTGCCCGAGGCGTGTGAGTTGATCGGCATCCGGCGGGAGACTGGGCGCACGCAGTTGAAGGCGATTTTTACCAAGACTGCGACGGGGACGCAGGCGCAGTTGGCGCATTTGTTGACGCGGTTGGGGGTTAGGGGGTAAGGGGGATTGGGTTGGGGTGTCTTCGTGCTGAAGCTGTGCCTGTGGCAGGCATCGGGTAGGTGCTCGACGGCCCTCCGCTGCGGCCGGCATCTCGTAGCTGCGCGACGGCCACCTCTGCGGTTTGCGTCTGGTAGATGTTCGACGGCCCCCCTTCAATCAACCGACGCCCCCACCGTCTTAACCACCCCCGCCCACTTCTGCCGATCCGCCTTCACCGTAGCCTTGAACTGATCCACCGTCTCAACCCGCGGCGTGTTGCCGGCGTCAACCAGCTTCTGCCGAATCGCCGGCGTTTCCAGCGCCACCTTGACCGCGTCATTGATCTTGCGCGCGATCTTCGGGTCCAGGCCCTTGGGGCCGAAGAAGCCGAACCAGATGGTGCTGTTGAAGCCCGGCACGCCGCTCTCGGCGATGGTCGGCACGTCGGGGATCACCTGCACGCGCTGTTTGGTGGTCACGCCCAGCAGGCGCACCTTGCCGGCGCGGTACTGCGGCAGCACGCTCTGCACCTGGTTGAAGATGCAGCAGACCTCGCCCTTCACCACCGCCTGCAGCGCATCGGGGCCGCCCTTGTACGGCACGTGGACCATGTCGAGTCCGGCGCGCGCGTTGAACTCGGCAAACGCCAGGTGCGTGCCGGTGCCGTTGCCGGTGGACGCGAAGTTGTACTTGCCGGGGTTGGCCTTGACCTTCTCGATGAATTCCTTGACCGATTTCACGTCGATCACGGCCGGGTTGACGGTCAGCACGTTGGAAACCTCGACCAGCGGCGCGACCGGGGTGAAATCGGCTTCGGCATCAAACGGCAGGTTCTTGTACAGCGCCGGGTTGATGCCGTGAGTGGCGGCGGTGCCGAGCAGCAGCGTGTAGCCATCCGGCCTGGCGTGCGCCACCACTTCGGAGGCGACGTTGCCGCCGGCACCGGGCCGGTAGTCGTAGATGATGGTGGTCTTGAGCGACTTCTGCAGCGATTCCTGCAGCGTGCGGCCGACGATGTCGACGCCCGAGCCGGCGGTAAAGCCCATCAGGATCGTCACCGGCTGCGTCG
The DNA here is from genome assembly GCA_000471925.1 of Ralstonia pickettii DTP0602. Lineage (NCBI taxonomy): Bacteria > Pseudomonadati > Pseudomonadota > Betaproteobacteria > Burkholderiales > Burkholderiaceae > Ralstonia > Ralstonia pickettii. The sequence continues at coordinate 566,410 of CP006667.1, read as the reverse complement.
GCCATTCGCCCGGGCCCTGGGCGCGCGCCGGACCGGTCACGGCGGCGGCGGCGCACAGCGCGGCCAGGCCGGCGCCCAGGCGGGAAGCGGAACGGAAGGACAAGCGCGGAAGCAGGCGGGACGAATTAGGCATGGGGGCACCGTCGGAAAGAGTCAGGACTGAACAAGGGGCCGGCCGGGATCTGAGCCCCGGGCCAGCGCCACAAGATAGCAAGGTTCCTGCCAAAACCAAACGACCAAGTTCGCTTGAGGGTATGCCGTGCGGGCATATGGTGCACCACAGCGTCCCGCACCGCACCGGTCAGCGCCGCAGCAACCCCACCAGTTCGTCGATCTCCGGCAATGGCGCGCCCGTGCCCGCCGCGCTGTCGTCGTCGGCTTCCAGCAGGCCGTCGGCCAGCGCGCGCTTGTCGCGGTGCAGGTCGACGATGCGCTCCTCGATGGTGCCGGCATTGATCAGCCGGTACACCGTCACCGGGCGCTGCTGGCCGATGCGGTGCGCGCGGCCCATGGCCTGGTCTTCGGCGGCGGGGTTCCACCACGGGTCGGCGATGATCACATAGTCGGCCGCGGTCAGGTTCAGGCCGAAGCCGCCGGCCTTCAGGCTGATCAGGAAGACATCGCCCTCGCCCGCCTGGAAGGCGGCCACGCGGCGCGTGCGCTCGGCCGCGGGGGTGGCCCCGTCCAGGTATTGCAGCGCCAGCCCGGCGCACTCAAGCCCCTGGCGCAGCAGCTGCAGGAAATCGACGAACTGGCTGAACACCAGCGTCTTGTGGCCACTGGCGGCGAGCTCGCCGGCCAGGTCGACAAAGGCGCGCAGCTTGGCGCCCTCCGATAGCTGGCCGCTGATCTCGGGCGTGACCAGGCGCGGATCGCAGGCCGCGCGGCGCAGCCGCATCAGCTGCGCCAGCACGTGGATGCGTGCCTGCGCCTGGTGCTGGGCCTGCGCCAGGGCGCGCGCCCGTGCTCCCGCCGGCGCGCCTTGGGTGGCCTTGCGCGCGGCTTCCACGCGCGCCAGCGCGGCCTCGGCTTCGGTCTGGGCCTGGCGGCGCAGCGCCTCGTAGTGGGCAGCCTCGACCGGCTCGGGCTCGACCCGGATCACCAGCTCCGTGCGTGGCGGCAGTTCGTCCAGCACCTGCGCCTTGGTCCGGCGCAGCACGAAGGGCGCGATCATGCGGCGCAACCGCTGGCGCGCCTCGCGCACGCCGCCGCGCTCGATCGGGTTGGCGAAGTGTTCGTTGAAGCGCGCCAGCGAGCCCAGCAAACCCGGGTTGCAGAAGCGCATCACCGACCACAGCTCGGCCAGCCGGTTCTCCACCGGCGTGCCGGTCAGCGCCATGCGGAAGCCTGACGGCAGCTCGTACATCGCCTGCGCGCGCCGCGTGACCGCGTTCTTGAACGCCTGCGCCTCGTCGGCGACCACGGTGTTCCAGTCGCGCGCGCAGAAGTCCTTGCGCGCCTGCTGCAGCAGCGTGTACGAGACGATCACGAGGTCATGCGGACCGGCCTGGGCCAGCAGGGTTTCGCGTTCGCCTTCCGCGTAGACATGGACGTTGAGCGTGGGCGCGAAGCGGCGCGCCTCGGCGGCCCAGTTGCCGCACACCGAGGTCGGCGCGATCACCAGCGCGGCGCCGCCGCCGGCGCGCGCCACCAGCACCGCCAGCGCCTGCAGCGTCTTGCCCAGGCCCATGTCGTCGGCCAGGCAGGCGCCCAGGCCCGAGGCGGCCAGCGTCATGGCCCAGCGATAACCGGCCTCCTGGTAGGGGCGCAGTTCGGCCGCCAGCGTCGGCGGCACCGCGATCTCGGTTTCGCGCGCCGCGCGCAGGCGGGCGATGCGCTGGCGGAAGTGCGCATCGGGGTCGATGCCAACGCCGGCCAGCACGTCGTCCAGCCACGGCGTGGCCATCTGCGGCACGCGGATGCCGTCAGGGACGCGCTCGCCGACGCCGGCGAGGTCGCGCAGCCGGCCGCGCAGCGCGCGCGTCAGCGCCACGTAGACGCCCTGCCCCATCGGCACGAAGCGCCCGGCCTGGCTGCCGGTCCAGTCGATCAGCTTGCCCAATTCCAGCACCAGCCCCTCGGCCACGCGCAGCTCGCCCGCCAGCCGGTACCATGCGCCGCGGCTTTCGATCTGCACGCCGAGTTGCGGCAGGTCGGCCGGCAGCACGCGGATCTCCTTGCCGCGCGGCCATTCCACGGACTGCACCGCGGGCAGTCCGGGCAGTGCTTCCAGCACGGACAGCGCGTCTTCGGGATCGTCCAGGGTCCAGGTGTACTCGCCGCCCGGCGGCGACTGGGTCACCAGCACCGGCAGCGCGGCGAAGACCTCGGCCACGCTCGCCAGCTCGGCCTCGAGGTCGCGCTGCGTGGCCAGGGTCTCGCCGCGCACCGCGGCCATCAGGCGCTCGCGCCCCGCACCGGGGGCCAGGCGTGGCCCGAGCGGGCCCAGCGGCGTCACCACCAGCCGCAGCGAGATGCCGCGGGCCACGGGCGCCACTTCGGCGCGCAGCTGCGTCTCGGCCTCCACCGCCCGCGTGCCGACTGCCTGGTCGGCATGGACCTGGAAGTGGCCGGCCAGCGCGCGCAGGGTCTGGTCAAGCTGGGCCTGGCCGTCCGCGGGGATCGCCAGGCCGTCACCGACCAGCCGCGCGGCATCGAACTGCGCCGGGGTGTAGCGGATCACCCGCAGCCGGTGCGGGCCGTCGCGCACCACCGTGACCTGGCGCAGCCCCTCGGCCTCCTGGCGCGCGGCGGCGGGCAGGTAGGCCTCCATCGCCGGCGCCTCGCGCACCGGCGGGAAGATGCGCAGCACGTAGCGGCCGGCGCTGTGGACGGCTTCCAGCGCGGGCGCGTCCTCCACCATCTCCAGCGTCTGCGACGGCGCATGCGCCAGCACCACGCCCGGGTGGCCCACCAACGCCATCACCGCGGCGGCACGGTCCAGCACATAGCGCCGGTTGTGCGACTGGTCGCGGCGGATGGCGCGCGCCACGCGGGCATCCCACGGCTCGAGCCGGTCGTCCTCGGCGACCCGGGCCAGCGGCACCGGCTTCGGCTTACCCCAGCCGCGCGCGCCGCGCACCTGCTCGAGCGGCTCGATCGTGCCCGGCGCGCCGTCGGCGTCCAGCGTCAGGGCCCACAGCAGGCGCCGGGACTCGGCGCCTGCTGTGGGTTCGGCGCCGGCCAGGGCCCGCAGTGCTGCCAGCGCCTGCTGCCAGTCGCGGCCCGGCGCTGGGCTGGCGCCGTCCTCGCCGGGTTCGGGCAGGTCGTCATGGCCGGGATGTGTGGTCAAAGGCACGGCGGTTCTGGGATGTGGGAACGTGCAACAACGGCGGGAACAGCAAGAAATGGCGTCCGAAATGCGGCAAACGCCCGGAAAAGAGGATTCTAGACCGCCGCAACGCCTGCATCGCGTTGTGACCCATGCCCCCGCGGCTTACAATGTCGTTTTTGCTAATTTGACGGCGCTGGGAGAATAGACATGTCGATGGCGGATCGCGACGGCAAGATTTGGATGGACGGCAAGCTGATCGAATGGCGCGACGCCAAGATCCACGTGCTGACGCATACGCTGCACTACGGCATGGGCGTGTTCGAAGGCGTGCGCGCCTACAAGACCCCCGAAGGCACCGCCATCTTCCGCCTGAAGGAGCACACTCGCCGCCTGTTCAACTCGGCCAAGATCTTCCAGATGGTCATGCCCTTCGACGAGGCCACCCTGGAAGCCGCCCAGCGCGAAGTGGTGCGCGCCAACAACCTGGAATCCTGCTACATCCGCCCGCTGGTGTGGATCGGCTCGGAAAAGCTGGGCGTGTCGGCCAAGGGCAACACCATCCACGTGGCGATCGCGGCCTGGCCGTGGGGCGCCTACCTGGGCGAGGAAGGCATGGAGCGCGGCATCCGCGTGAAGGTCTCCTCCTTCACCCGCCACCACGTCAACGTGTCGCTGGTGCGCGCCAAGGCGAGCGGCTACTACATCAACTCGATCCTGGCCAACCAGGAAGCCACCGGCCTGGGCTACGACGAAGCGCTGCTGCTCGACACCGAGGGCTACGTCAGCGAAGGCTCGGGCGAGAACGTGTTTATCGTGCGCAACGGCGTGATCTACACCCCGGACCTGGCCTCATGCCTGGACGGCATCACCCGCGACGCCACGCTGACCATCGCGCGCGACCTGGGCATCGAGGTGCGTGAAAAGCGCATCACCCGCGACGAGATGTACTGCGCCGACGAAGCCTTCTTCACCGGCACCGCCGCCGAAGTCACGCCGATCCGCGAACTGGACGACCGCATCATCGGCGAAGGCCGCCGCGGCCCGGTGACCAAGCAGATCCAGGACGCGTTCTTTGCCGCCGTGGGCGGCACCGAAGAAAAGTACAAGAAGTGGCTGACGCTGGTCTGAGCACCGGCTTCCAGCCCTTTTGCGCCATGCGCCCGTGATTGCGGGCGCGGCACACCCGCTGTTTCATCGAACAATAAGCTTGACTCCCCGCAACACCATGACGCAAACCGCCACCATCATCGAAATCGGCGCTGAAGACATTCCGCTGCACTGCCCCACCGCCAACACCCCGGCATGGAACTACCATCCGCGCGTGTTCCTCGACGTGGCGGACACCGGCGAGGCCAAGTGCCCCTACTGCGGTACCGTCTACAAGCTCAAGCCGGGCACCGTGCTGAAGGGCCACCACTGACCCGAGCCGCCGGTTTTCGCATGACCCTGACGCTCCGGGCCGCCGCCCACAGGCGGCCCGGAGCGTCGGCGTTCCCGGCGTCCGCGCCGGCGTTCCGGCTCCAAGCGCCCCGCCCATGAAGAAAGCCCTCGTCATCGCCCCCAACTGGATCGGCGACGCCCTGATGGCGCAGCCGCTGTTCGCGCTGCTCAAGGCGCGCCATCCGCGCCTGGTCATCGACGCCCTCGCGCCCAAGTGGGTGGCGCCCGTGCTCGCGCGCATGCCCGAGATCGGCCGCGTGTTCCCGTCCGACCTCGCGCACGGCAAGCTGCAGCTGTCTGCGCGGCTGATGTTCGCCCAGCAGCTCAAGAACGAAGGCTACGATCTCGCCTATGTGCTGCCGAACTCGCTCAAGTCGGCGCTGATCCCGTGGCTGGCCGGCATCCCGCTGCGCATCGGCTATCGCGGCGAAGCGCGCTTCGGCATGCTCAACATCCGCCACGCCAACCCGCCGCGCGACAAGCGCCCGCCGATGGTGGAGCATTACGCCCGCCTGGCGCTCAAGCCCGGCGCGCGCCTGCCTGAAAACCTGACCGAGCCGCGCCTGCGCGTCGACCCGGCGCGCGTGGCGGCCACCGCCGAGCGCTTCGGCATCGCGCCGCACGCACGCGTGATCGCGTTCTGCCCGGGCGCCGAGTTCGGCCCGGCCAAGCGCTGGCCGGCCGGCCACTTTGCCAAGCTGGCGCAGATGCTGCGGCGCTCCTACCCGTACGCGCAGATGATCACCCTGGGCTCGGCCAAGGACGCCGAGATCGCCAACGAGATCGTCAAGGAAGCGCCGTTCGTGCGCAACCTCTGCGGCCAGACTTCGCTGGACGACGCCGTGGACCTGCTGGCGCTGTCCGAGGCCGCGGTCTGCAACGACTCCGGCCTGATGCACGTCACGGCGGCGCTGAACCGGCCGCAGGTGGCCGTATTCGGCTCGAGCGATCCGCGCCACACGCCGCCGCTATCACAGGCTGCGAGTATCATGTGGCTGCAGCTGGAGTGCAGTCCGTGCTTCAAGCGCGAGTGCCCGCTGGGGCACCTGCGCTGCCTGAAAGAAATCGAACCAGAAATGGTGTTCGTCGAGTTGCGCACGCTGCTGCACCGGCCCCGGCCGCAGCCCTGAAGACCCCTGACACTGCCACCATGCCTCGTTTTGCCCGCCTGTTCGATTCCGCCGAAGACATCGTCGAAGCCTTTCGCGAAGCGCTCAAGCTGCGCGATGCCGACGGCGCGCTGCGCCTGTGGCTGGACGAGGACTCGATCACCTGCGTGCTGCCCGACGGCCAGCGCCTGATCGGCCACGAACAACTGCGCCAGGCGTTCTCGCAGTTGCTCGAGGAGCAGCCGGTGCTGGTCGATGCCATCGAAACCAGCAGCCATGCTTCGATGGCCGTGTCGATCTTCGACGTGACCGAGGCGCTGCGCTTTGGCAGCGACCGCGTCGAGGCCGACCTGTTCGTGCACACCACCTATGTGCTGATGCAGAACCACGAAGGCTGGCGCCTGGCGCATATCCACTGCAGCCCGGCCAACGCCGTGCAGGTCGCCGCGGTGGCGGCCGCGCCGGGGCAGGCGCTGCACTGAACCCGCACGGCCGCGCCGCGGCTTGTTGCAACACCGAGCTGGCATGACGCAGCTTCCGCACCATCGCCTGCCGCCCGTCGTGCAGGCCGATCCTTCCGCCCCGCCGGCGCATGGCTACGGCGACGGCATGACGATGCCCTGGTGGCTGCGCGGCGGCCACGCCCAGACCATCATCCCCGCCCGCTTCACCCGCCGGCCACCGCGTGTGACATTCCGCCGCGAGCGCTGGGACACACCCGACCAGGATTTCATCGACCTGGACTGGACCACCCACGCCGTCGAGCCCGATTCGCCCCTGGTAGTGATGTTCCACGGCCTCGAGGGCGACTCGGGCAGCCACTATGCGCAGGCGCTGATGCATGCGCTGTCCGTGCGCGGCTGGCAGGGCGTGATCCCGCACTTCCGCGGCTGCTCGGGCGAGCTCAACGTGGCGCCGCGCTTCTACCATTCGGGCGATTCCGCCGAGATCCGCTGGGTGCTGGAGCGCATGCGCCGGCATCACTGCGCCGAAGGGCGCAAACTGCTGGTGGTGGGCATCTCGCTGGGCGGCAACGCGCTGCTGCGCTTCCTGGGCGAGGAAGGTGGCGCCGCCAGCCATGTGCATGCGGCGGCGGCCATTTCCGCGCCGCTGGACCTGGCGGCAGGCGGGGTGGCGCTGTCGGTGGGCTTCAACATGGTCTATACGCGCATGTTCCTGCAGACGCTCAAGCGCAAGTCGCTGGCCAAGCTGGAGCAGTTCCCCGGCCTGTTCGACCGCGACACCATGCTGGCCAGCCGCGACCTGTACGCCTTCGACAACGTGGTCACCGCGCCGCTGCATGGCTTTGTCGATACCGACGACTACTGGCGCCGCGCCGCCAGCAAACCCGTGCTGCGCGAGATCGCCGTGCCCACGCTGGTGCTGAACGCACGCAATGACCCCTTCATGCCGGCCCGGCACCTGCCCGGCCCGGCCGAGGTCAGCCCGCAGGTGTGGCTGGAGCAGCCCGAGCACGGTGGCCATGTCGGCTTCATGACCCCGGACGCCAGCTGGCGACGCCACCTGCCGCTGCTGCCCGCCGGGCAGTTCGGCGGCCATATCGAATGGCTGCCGGCGCGGATCCTGCGCTTTTTCGACAGCATGATGTGAGGCGGGCGCGGTACCGCCGCCCGCCCGCAGAGGAGACAGAACATGGACGAGATCGTCAGGCAAGCCATGGCGCGCTGGCCCAACGTGCCCAACGCCTACGGCTGGCTCGCGCTGGACCGGCGCGGCCAGTGGCGCCTGCGCAACGAGTACGCCCAGGAGCACGGGCTCTCGGGCGATCCGATCCGCCACGAGGCGCTGGTCGCCTTCATCGAACGCAACTACCTGTGCGACGAGCGCGGCGCCTGGTTCTTCCAGAACGGGCCGCAGCGGGTGTTCGTGTCGCTGGCCTATGCGCCGTGGATCGTGCGGCTGCACGAGGGCACGCTGCGCACGACCACGCAGCAGCCGTTTGCGCTGCAAGCCTGCTACGCCGACGAACATGGCAACGTGGTGCTGGCCGGCACCGTGGAAGGCATGGCGGCAGATGCCGCGCCGGCGCTGCAGGCCGCGCTGCTGCACGACCACGACCTGGAACTGTTCAGCGGCGCCAGCACGTGGCACGGCGAGGCCTGCGGCACCGAACTGGGCGTGTTCCATCACGCCGGCCGTGACCTGCCGATCGAGCCGATCGCCGAGGACGAGGTGCCGAAGCGCTTCGGCTTCGTACGCCAGCCGGAGCCGCCGGCGGCCTGAACGCAGTGCTGAATGCAGTGTGAAAGGCGGCGGTACCCGCTGTCAGTTCGGTATGCCCTTGCTGTCCTGCTTGTCTTCGCGGTACTGGCGCTCCAACTGGTGCAGCCGCGCATCGACTTCCGACAGCGCATAGAAATCGCCGTCGCCGGCCTTGCGCGCGATCTGTAGTTGCTCGATGGCGGCCTGGTAGGCGCCGTCCATCGCATACTTCTCGGCCAACGCCTGGTGCTGCTGCAGCCGCTTGCCCTGGCCCGCGTAGGCGCGCGCCAGCATCTCCCACCATTCGCTGCGGGTGGTTTCCTGGCGCGTGCGTTCGCGCAGGAAGCGCACCGCGTCGTCATAGCGGCCTGAGCCGACCAGGGTCTCGGCATAGACCACGGACACCGCGTGCGACAGCGGGAAGGCCTTCATCGACGCGCTGGCCTGGCTGAGCGCCTCGGGCACGCGGCCCTGCGCGCGGGCCAGTTCGACCGCCATCACATCCAGCATCGGGCTGCCGGAACTGGCGCCGGGGATGGTGCCATAGAGCCGCCGGGCCTCGGCAAGCTCCTGCTCGCCGGCGGGGTAGCGGCCCAGCCGCTGCTCGGCAAAGGCAATACCGTAGTGCAGCGCCGGCGCCCGCACCGCCGACGCGCCCGGCAACTGCGCGCGCAGCGCGGAACGCAGGTTCTGCAACTCGCCCGGCGACGACTCCTGGATCACGCGCGCGCGCATCCGCGCGAACTCGTACTCCGGCGTATTGGCGACCTTGCGTTCGCTGACATGCCTGACGCGGTCCTGCATGTCGGCGATCCGCTCCGAGGTCAGCGGGTGGGTGCGCACATAGGACGGCACCGAGTTCTCGGCGGTGCCGGACACGCGCTGCAGCCGCATGAAGAAGTCCGGCATGCCCTGCGGGTCGAAGGCCGCCGCGGTCATGATCTGGAAGCCGACGCGGTCGGCCTCGCGCTCGGCACCGCGCGAGAACGACAGCTTGTTGGCGATGGCCGCGCCCTGCCCGCCCATCGCCAGCGCCGCCGCGGCATCGGGGCTGCGCGTGGCGGCCAGCCCCGCCAGCACCATCGAAGCCAGCGCGATCCACATCGACTGGTCCTGCGAGGTGATGCCGCGCGCGATATGGCGCTGCATCACGTGGCCGATTTCATGGCCGAGCACCGAGGCCAGTTCCGACTCGGTGTCGGACTGCACCAGCAGCCCGGTATGCACGCCGATATAACCACCCGGCATGGCAAAGGCGTTGATGCTGCGGTCGCGCACCGCGAACAGGTCGAAGCCGGTGGCAAAGGTGCCGGCACCGGTCGAGCCGGAAATATTCTGGCGCCGCGCGGCCTGCACCAGCCGGTAGCCGAGCGCGTTCAGGTAGTCGGACAGCAGCGGGTCCGACACGTACAGCGGGTCGCGGCGGATATCGCGCATGAAGCGGTCGCCCAGCCGCTTTTCCATATCGGGCGACAGCGAGGCGGTGGACGGGTCGCCCATGTCCGGCAACTGCACGCCGCCGGCTTCCACCACGGGATTGTTGGTGCGCAGGCCGAACTCGGATTTCTGGCCGGCCTTTATGCTGCGGTTCAGGTTGTCGTAGACCTGGTCGCTGGCCTCCGACGAGACCGTCGGCGCCGGTGCCGGCGGTGGGCGGCTGACGGCTGTCGTCGCGGGCGGCGTGCCCGCTGCCGCCGGCGTCCGGGGCGTACCCTGCGGCCATGCCGGCGCCGCGAAGGTCAGCGCCAGCAGCGCCGCCAGCGGCCGCCGCCAGGGCGCCCATGCGTCGCCATCGCCACGATGTGACGCACAGCCGCCAGGAACGGCGTCCGCCGCGGCGTCACGGCCGCGTGCGGCAGAGCTGCGAAGCGAAGGGGGTTTTGGCATGTTGCTATGATAGCGGCCTCCAGTAGCCGTTCCCATCGGATGGTTCTCTCACACACCGAAGGCCACCCGCCCGAAGTCCCGCCGGAAATTCTGCCATGTCCCAGCTCACCCATTTCGATACCGCCGGACAAGCCCATATGGTCGACGTCGGCGACAAGGCCAGCACGCACCGCGTGGCCGTGGCCACCGGCACCATCACCATGCAACCCGCCACCTTTGCGCTGGTGCGCGACGGCAGCGCCAAGAAGGGCGACGTGCTGGGCATCGCGCGCGTGGCGGCGATCATGGCCACCAAGCGCACCGCCGACCTGATCCCGCTGTGCCACCCGATCGGCCTGACCAAGGTCGCGGTCGAGTTCGCGCTGGACGAAGCGGCCGCCACCGTCGCCTGCACCGTGCGCACCGAGACCCGCGGCCAGACCGGCGTGGAAATGGAGGCGCTGACCGGCGTGCAGGTGGCGCTGCTGACGATCTACGACATGTGCAAGGCGGTGGACCGGGGCATGGTGATGGGCAATGTGAAGCTGCTGGAGAAGCACGGCGGCAAGTCGGGCGACTGGGTGGCGGGCGGCACTAAGTAGTTGATCCGGCGATCCCCCGGCTCGCGGCAAAACCAGGAAGCGCAAACAGGAAACCCGCCGAAGCGGGTTGGTGGGTAGGGGGTCGGAACGAAGTAGACGTGGGGTTGCGGCCCGTATGGGTGGCCGCCTTTGGCTAAGTTCGTTCCGACTTAGGCCTCAGTCTACGAGAACCGGCTTACGTCCCGTATCGGGGTAAATCGTAATAGCGAGACGCGGAAGTGCTTCAGCGAAGCCGACTTCGATCTCGTCCATTACCACGGCTTCGTTGCTCCGTCAGGAACCTCTCACCTAGACTACATCGATCAAACCGACGAGGCAGGCCACCGTCCAGCCCCGCGCGATTTGGCGCCCCCCCACGCCCGCGCAAAGGAGATCGACCATGTTGACCCAGAAGACGAAGGACATCGTAAAGGCCACTGCACCGGTGCTGGCCGAACACGGCTTCGACATCATCAAGTGCTTCTACAAACGCATGTTCGAAGCGCATCCCGAACTGAAGAACGTGTTCAACATGGCCCACCAGGAGCAGGGCCAGCAGCAGCAGGCGCTGGCACGGGCGGTCTACGCCTATGCGGAGAATATCGAGGACCCGAGCAGCCTGATGGCCGTGCTGCAGAACATTGCCAACAAGCATGCGAGCCTCGGCGTCAGGCCGGAACAGTACCCCATTGTTGGGGAACACCTGCTGGCGGCCATCAAGGAAGTCCTGGGCGACGCCGCAAACGAGGAAATCATTTCGGCATGGGCGCAAGCCTACGGGAACCTGGCCGATGTCCTGATGGGCATGGAGAGCGATCTATATGAGCGTTCTTCGGAGCAACCGGGTGGCTGGAAGGGATGGCGCACCTTTGTGGTTCGCGAGAAGCGCCCCGAAAGCGACGTGATCACGTCATTCATCCTTGAGCCGGTCGATGGTGGTCCGGTGTTGAACTTCGAACCCGGCCAATACACCAGCGTCGCGATGGATGTGCCCGCGCTCGGGTTGCAGCAGATTCGCCAGTACAGCCTGTCGGACATGCCAAACGGGCGCAGCTATCGGATCTCCGTCAAACGTGAAGCTGGCGGGACGCAGCCACCGGGCTATGTCTCGAACCTGCTGCATGATCACGTCAATGTCGGGGATGAGGTCAAGCTGGCGGCGCCGTATGGGAGCTTCCATATCGATGTCAACGCCAAGACACCGATTGTGCTGATCAGCGGCGGCGTGGGGCTGACACCGATGATCAGCATGCTTAAGCGGGCCATACAGGACCCGCAGCGCCACGTGGTGTTCGTTCATGGCGCACGCAATAGTGTAGTACACGCTATGCGCGACCGACTACGTGAGGCGGCTAAGGCATACGAGAACTTTGATCTCTTTGTGTTCTACGACCAGCCGCTGCCTCAGGATGCGCAAGGGCGGGATTACGATTTCCCGGGACTGGTCGATGTGAAGCTGATTGAGAAATCGGTTTCCCTGCCCGATGCCGACTACTACATCTGCGGTCCGATCCCGTTTATGCGCATGCAGCATGATGCGCTCAAGAACCTGGGCATCCATGAGGCTCGCATTCACTACGAAGTGTTTGGTCCAGACCTGTTTGCTGAATAGCAGCAAGGCAGTGGGAAGCATTCAGGGGACAAACCAGCCGCCAGCAATGCTTCCCATTGGCCCGAGACTCACGCGCCCCGTTGCGCCGTATCACACCGTCTAACGCCACTGTCGTTCCCCGGTAATAAAGGTAACGCCGCATTTCCACGTACGCCGCGCCGGCGCCGGCGCGTGACAATTTGGTATTCAATACGATTGCGGGCCGGCGCAATTCGCGGCCGGCGGTCTCTGCCCGTGGCGCGCCATATGGCGCGTGCGGGGATGAGGTGAATACCATGAACGGGCGCATGCTCTGCCAGCTGGCCCTGGCACTGGCGGCGACGGCCGCGAGCGGCGCCGCCCTCGCCGGGCGGGCCGATTTCCACGATGCCGTTTGGCACGATAGCGACGCACGCGGCGGCTTTGTCCAGACGCGCACGCGCGTCGGCGTGGGCCTCTATTTCGGGCCCGGCGTGTTCTATGGCGGCTACCCCTACGCCTACCCGGCTCCCTACTACTACCAGCCCCCGATGGTCGCCGTGCCCGCGGCGCCGCCGCAGTACATCGAACAGGGCCCGAACGGCCCGGTGCCGGCCCCCGGCCCGGACAGCGCCGTGCCGCAGGATCAGGGCTGGTGGTACCACTGCAACCAGCCCGAAGGCTACTACCCCTACGTGCAGTCCTGTCCCGGCGGCTGGCAGCGCGTACCGGCCCAACCGCCGCCCAACTCCTGACGCGGGGTGACACCATGCATGCCCTGACCCGGGCCACGCTGGCCGTGGCCACCCTGACCCTCGGCGCCTGCGTCGTAATGCCCTCGGGCCCCAGCGTGATGGCGCTACCGGGCACCGGCAAGAGCTTCGACCAGTTTCGCGCCGACGACTACAACTGCCGCCAGTTCGCGCTTGGCCAGGTGGGCGGCGTCTCGTCGTCGCAGGCCGCCAACAATGCGGCTGTCGGCAGCGCCGTGGTCGGCACCGCGCTGGGTGCGGCGGCCGGCGCGGCCTTCGATGGCGGATCGGGTGCGGCGGTGGGCGCGGGCCTGGGCCTGCTGACCGGCGCCGCGTTCGGGGCCGGCAATGCGCAGTACGCAGGCTACGGCACGCAACGGCAATACGATGCCGCCTACGTGCAGTGCATGTATGCCAGCGGCAACCGCGTGCCGGTAGGCGGGCGGGTGGCCGCGGCGCCGGCTCCGGCGCCGCGTTACTACTACGCGCCCCCGCCGCCGGCCTACTACGCCCCGTACTACTAGTCCCGGCGGCTCCATTCCGACAGCCGGCGCGAGCGGTCGCTGACCCACGCGCAGAACGCCTGCGGGCGCTGCTCCGGCTTTACTTCGCGGCACGCCTGCGCGATCGCCGCATACTGCGCCACTTCATCGCCGAGGTAGTACCAGCGCAGCCGCTCCATCCACAGGCGGCCCTGCGCGGGATCGCCGGTCAGCGCCAGCAGCCATGCGGTGCGCGAGATCATCGTCGGCGTCGGCAGCAGGTGCACCGCGGCGATATGGGCGGGCAGCAGCTCAGCCGCGTTGTCCGGCGTGATGACGGCCTGCCCGGCGGCATCGGCCTGCGCATGCTGGCGGAACCAGAAGCGCGGCATCGGCAGTGCGTTGCGGGCCGCGCCGGTCGCGTATTCGCGGGCCTCGGCGCGGCGATAGTCCTGCCACATCGTCGCCAGCACTGTCACGGCAACCACGGCGAACGCGAGCGTGAGTCCCCGCGCCAACGGCACTGGCATGCGCCAGTGCCCGAAGCCCGATGGCTCCAGCCAGCCGAGCAGGAAGCAGAACGGCAGGAAGAAATACAGGTAGTGCAGCGGGTATTCGAGCATCGAATGTGCGCACAGCATCGCCAGCCAGGCGAGCATCAGCACGGTCTGGCGGCGCTCGTCGGCATCGGCCTTCCACAGCCTCGCCCGCACCACGCGCCACAGCCAGGTGGCAAGAATGACCGCGACGCCGGTCGTCCCGGCGATACCGGTCTTTGCCAGCAGGTCGAGCATGGCGTTGTGGGCATGCAGGGCCATCTCGACCTTCATGCCGACCTGCGGCAACTGCAGGAACTGTGACCAGCCGAACTCGCCCCAGCCCACGCCGAACCACGGATGCGCGCGGAACATCGCCACGGCATGCGCCCACAGTGCGCTGCGCGCGGACATCTGGTCTTTGGCTTCGAGTTGCGCGATGGTGTCGAACAAGCGCCAGTCCAGCAGTTGGCCGGCAGTGCGGATCGCTGGTTGCAGGGTCAGCAGCATCACGACCATCACGACTGCGGCTACCACCAGCCCCGAAGCACGCCGCATCGGGTCCGCCTCGCGCGGTGTGCCGCGCGCCAGCCATGCGGCTACCAGCGCGTAGACCGCGGCCAGGCCGACGTGCAGCACGCCAGTGCGCGAGCCAGACAAGACGATTCCGCTCTCCAGCAGTGCGACTGCTGTGAGCCACATCGGAAAACGAAGCTTGCCGCGCGAAGCGAGCCACACGGTTGCCGCCAGCGCGAGCCCGTGCACCGTGGCCTGGTGGTTGGGCTGGTTCAGGTTGCCCCATAGGCGGCGGTTGTCGTCGTAGAAGTAAGTGGAGACGAGGCCGAAGGCGCGGGTCTCGAGATGGAACAGTTGCACCCACTGCGTAACGGTGCCGAGCAGGCCGGCGATGAGGAAGGCGGTGGCGAAGGCATCGCCGATATCCTGCGTGCTCGTTGCTGTCGCGCGGCGGTGCCACCATGCGGCGCAGGTCACTGTGGCGCCGAGGATCAGCGTGAGGACCGTGACGGTGCGGCTGCCGGTGATGTCAGGGCGGCCGAGGGCGCCGAGAATGAGGCTGATGGCGGTTAACCAGAGGAACAGAAACGAGACCCACGGTAACGACACAAAGCCTTCCGCCGTCGCAACGGCGGGCTTGCGGATCGCATGGACGGCGAAGACGGCGATGGCACACAGTGCTGCGATCCATTCGCCATAGAACGTCGCGAGCGGCAGAGTGTGCCGGGAGACTAGCAGCGGGGCGACGATTGCTGCGATGAGGGCGGCCGACGGTGGAAAGGGCCTGGACGGCTGCATCGGGACGCCTGTTTAGGGGAAAAGGCGCATGATAGCTTGGGGCGTAGATAAAGAAAAAGCGCCCGAAGGCGCCTTACGTCCAATCCACTATACAGCAGTGATTAGCGGTTCGTCGCCGGCATAATATTAGCGGGAATGCTATCGGTGCCGACCTTCGTGAACGCAACTTGAGTGCCAGTCGCGTCCGGCGCCCAATCCGCTTCGTAAATGTAGCTGCCAACCTCGGCTTTCCCAGTGAACTTGACGTTCACTTTACCCGGAACTGCGGGCGGACCAGCGACGGCTGCAGTGCCCACTAGGACAACAGCGGCGGTACCGTACTTGGGCGTCGGCAGCGACGTGATGTTGAGCTCTCCCGCAGTGTCGCACAACGAGCCATCACCAGCGTTGACCTGGAGACACTGGGAAATGGCCGTTTTGAGAGCCGCTAGGTCGGAAATATTGTTCTGCCACTTCGACTTGGTAACGTAATCCTGGTACTGCGGGATAGCGATTGCAGCCAAAATGCCGATGATCGCGACCACGATCATCAGTTCGATCAGCGTAAAGCCCTTCTGGACACGACGGCCCAGCTTCTTCAGTTGTTGTACCCGTTGCATGATTTGACCCCTCGAAGAGATTTTGGTTAAGCGTTGCACGTCTTCGGTTTCGTGACGCGGGGACCATTGAGCAGTAAGTGTGCCAGCGGCATCCCCATCCGTATGAGGTGAAAAGCGACAAAATTCGTCACCCGGCAGGGGCTTGTCGGCCACGAGCGCCAAAATTTGTCACCTGCGCCCCTTACCACCCGGCAAAGCGACAAAATGTGCGATCACTCACATGAGTTAGTTGTCCACCCCACCGACAGGGGCCTCGCCAACCGCAAACAAAAAGGGCGGCCAGCAGGCCGCCCTTCTCGCCTCGGCAAAGACCCCGTCAGGCCGCCTGCGCCGACCGGCGGCTCAGCAGCTTGCCCATGATCACCACCAGAATCGCGCCCGCAGCGCCAAATACCAGGTGGGCATGCGGCACGTGGACCTCGAACCAGGCCGCGTCAACCGGATCGCTGACCAGCATCTCACCCGCCAGGTAGCCCAGCAGCGCGGCGCCCAGCACGATGATGACCGGAAAACGTTCCATCACCTTCAGCAGCAGCGTGCTGCCGAACACGATCAGCGGAATCGACAGGCCCAGGCCGATGATCAGCAGCATCAGCTGGCTGCCCTCGGGGCCCTTCTGCGCGGCGGCGGCCACGGCGACCACGTTGTCCAGCGACATCACCAGGTCGGCGATCAGGATGGTGCGGATGGCGGCCCAGATATCGTCCTTGCCGTCGTGGCCTTCCTCGTCGTCATCGCCGGTCAGCAGTTGCACGCCGATGTAGACCAGCAGCACTGCGCCCACGATCTTCAGGTAGGGCAGGCTCAGCAGCTTGACCGCGGCCACGGTCAGCACCACGCGCATGATGATGGCGGCGGCGCTGCCCCAGAAGATGGCTTTCTTCTGCTGGGCGGGCGGCAGGTTGCGCGAGGCGAGCGCGATCACCACCGCGTTGTCGCCGGACAGGACGATGTTGGTCAGGATGATTGATCCCAACGCAATCCAGAATGTGGTGGAAGACAGCAGTTCCACGGCAGGGCTCCTCGAATTTTATAGGTGGCACACCCGTCATCTGACGGGGTTTCGGATGTCTCAAAACACGGACATGACTGTTTACCGCACGAACCTTTCGATTAGATTTCAATTCTGTAATGTTTCGTGCCGGAAGCCACGCTGAAACGTCCGCCAGAAAGACAAAGCCCCCGCGCGGGCAGGGGCTTTGCCTGGTTCGTCATTCCAGCGCTCGCTGGAATGGCGAGGTACGACTTACAGCATCGCCTTCAGCAGGCGGCCCATCTCCGACGGGTTCTTGGTCACCTTGATACCGCAGGCTTCCATGATTTCCAGCTTGGCCTGGGCGGTATCGGCACCGCCCGAGATCAGCGCGCCGGCGTGGCCCATGCGCTTGCCCGGAGGCGCGGTCACGCCAGCGATGAAGCCGACCACCGGCTTCTTCATGTTGTCCTTGATCCAGTTGGCCGCGTTGGCTTCGTCCGGACCGCCGATCTCACCGATCATGACCACGGCGTCCGTTTCCGGATCGTCGTTGAACATCTTCATCACGTCGATGTGCTTCAGGCCGTTGATGGGGTCGCCACCGATGCCGACAGCCGACGACTGGCCCAGGCCCAGCGCGGTCAGCTGGCCCACGGCTTCGTACGTCAGCGTGCCCGAGCGCGACACCACGCCGATGCGGCCCTTGCGGTGGATGTGACCCGGCATGATGCCGATCTTGATTTCGTCCGGCGTGATCAGGCCCGGGCAGTTCGGTCCCAGCAGCAGGGTCTTCTTCTTCTCGCGGCGCATGCGGTCCTTGACTTCCATCATGTCGCGCACGGGGATGCCTTCGGTAATGCAGACCACCAGGTCCAGGTCGGCGTCAACGGCTTCCCAGATCGCGGCGGCGGCGCCTGCGGGCGGCACGTAGATGACCGACACGGTGGCGCCGGTCTGGGCCTTGGCGTCCTTGACGCTGGCGTAGATGGGAATGCCTTCGAAGTCTTCGCCGGCCTTCTTCGGGTTCACGCCTGCGACGAAGCAGTTCTTGCCGTTGGCATAGTCGCGGCAGCCACGGGTGTGGAACTGGCCGGTCTTGCCGGTGATGCCCTGGGTGATGACCTTGGTGTCTTTGTTGATCAGAATCGACATGCTGTAATCCTTTGCTTGGCTACGAGCGGCGCGCGCAAGGGCTCAAGGGAGCGCCTGCGCACCGCTCGCGTTCGCGTATGGTTGCGTTCGTGCGACGGCTTACTTGCCAGCGGCAGCGGCCACCACCTTCTGGGCGGCTTCTTCCATCGTGTCGGCCGAGATGATGGGCAGGCCCGAGTCGGCCAGCATCTTCTTGCCGAGGTCTTCGTTGGTGCCCTTCATGCGCACGACCAGCGGCACCGTCAGGTGCACGGCCTTGGACGCGGAGATCACGCCTTCGGCGATCACGTCGCAACGCATGATGCCGCCGAAGATATTGACCAGGATGGCCTGCACGTTCGGGTTGCTCAGCATCAGCTTGAAGGCTTCGGTCACCTTCTCGGTGGTGGCACCGCCGCCCACGTCGAGGAAGTTGGCCGGCTCGCCGCCGAACAGCTTGATGGTGTCCATGGTGGCCATGGCCAGGCCGGCGCCGTTCACCAGGCAGCCGATGTTGCCGTCCAGCGAGATGTAGGCCAGGTCGAACTTCGAGGCTTCGATTTCGTTGGCGTCTTCTTCATCCAGGTCGCGGTAGGCGACGATTTCCGGGTGACGGAACAGCGCGTTCGAGTCGAAGTTGAACTTGGCGTCCAGGGCGATGACCTTGCCGTCGCCGGTCAGGATCAGCGGGTTGATTTCGGCCAGCGAAGCGTCGGTTTCATAGAACGCCTTGTACAGGCCTTGCAGGGCCTGGCGGGCTTGCGCCACGCTCGCGTCGGGCACGCCGATTTTGCGGGCGATGTCGTCGGCTTCAGCGTCGGTCAGGCCAACCGACGGCTCGATGATCAGGGTGTGGATCTTTTCCGGGGTGTGGGCAGCGACTTCTTCAATGTCCATGCCGCCTTCGCTCGAGGCCATCAGCGCGACCTTCTGCGAAACACGGTCCACCACCAGCGAAACGTACAGTTCCTTCTTGATGTCGGCGCCTTCTTCGATCAGCAGGCGGTTGACCTTCTTGCCTTCCGGGCCGGTCTGGTGCGTGACCAGTTGCATGCCCAGGATGTTCGAAGCGTAGGTCTTGACGTCGTCGATGCTCTTGGCAACCTTGACACCGCCGCCCTTGCCGCGGCCACCCGCATGAATCTGAGCCTTGACAACCCACACCGGGCCGCCGAGCTGTTCTGCGGCCTTCAGGGCCTCGTCAACCGAGAACGCGGGGATGCCGCGCGGAACCGGCACATTGTATTTGCGCAGGATTTCCTTGCCTTGATACTCATGGATATTCATGCGTGTTTCCTTTCGGGTAGGCGTAAAAGGTAGAAGGGAAGAATCTGAAAAAGGAGACGAAATCTCTCGTCTGGCTGGCCGATCCTGAGAATCAGCCGGAGGTGCCGGTTGGCCGGTCGGCCGGGACAGCGTCATTGCCGTGATTGCCGCGGTCGCCATTGGCCGCGGTCTGCGCCTGAGGCGCGGTTGCGACGGCAGGTGCTGCCTCGGCCCGTGCCTTGGGCGTCGGCTGGTGACCATACCAGCGCGGGTAAAACTCTCGTACCACCTCGCCATCGAAACGCAGGGCGTGGCAGCCGTTCAACTGATAGGGCGGCTCCGGATTCGGATCGTCCTCGCCGTTGTCGCGGATACTGATGACTTCACCGGCAAAGGCCTGGATCGCCGTGCTGGGCAGCACGCCGGCGGCCTCGGTCAGGTGCGAGCAGCCGTTGATGCCGCCCAGGCGCTCGCGCACCGCCTTGCGGAAGCCCTTGCGCAGGTTCAGGCCGATCAGCTTGCGGTAGGCCGGGCCGATGGTGTCGCACTGCGACGGGTACGGCACCCAGTCGGAGCAGGCCTCGGCATCCAGCACCGTCATTGCCTCGTCGATCGTGATGCGCAGCCACAGGTCGTGCAGGGGCTGGCCCAGCGGGCGGATGCGGTCGCCGGCAAGTTCGATGTCGCGGGGCTTGGTGTCGGTCAGGCGCACCTCGATATCCCACAGGCCGTCCTCCCTCTGGTACGCATCGGCCGTGATGGCACGGCGGTGGCGCGGGGAGCGGTTGACGGGCTGGGACAGAGGCATGGCCAGGCTGGAATAACGGAAACGCTGGGGGCTCGGGAACGGCGGTGCCGGAGCACCGAATAACCTGGGGAGTTTAACATGCCGCGCCGCGTTGCCCGGGAACATCCTTGTGCGGCGACTGTCGCGCCGCATTGTTGGCCGACCACGGGCCGCGCGCCATTGCGCGAGGTATTTCCGCAACGCACCAGCCGTAACGGGGATTTACGTGGTGTCGCGCACGACAGCTGCGTGGCTGCGGAGCCACGACTAATGGCGCAATGCAGCGAAAACACCCTTCCTCCCGTGCAGGTAATCGGGCAGAAAAATGAGAGGCTTTGAGCACCGACGTATCAAGTCTCGTCCCCGTACTCTTCGTCCGCCCCCTGGATAATCTTGCCGACCACGGAACGCGAAAACCCTCGCGCCACCATGAAGCGGACCTGCTTGGCCCGCTCCTCGGGCGTGGCCGGCGGCGAGCCGAAGCGCTTGCGCCAGACCTCGCGCGCGCGCTCGGCCTCGGTCGCGCGCAGCCGGTCCTGCAGTTCGCCCAGCTGTTCGCTGCCCAGCTTGTGGGTCTTGGCTTCCTGCATGACCCGGGCGGTGCCATAGCGGGCGCCGCGGCGGTGCACCAGGCTGTCGGCAAAGCGCTGGTTGGACAGCCAGTTCTCGCGCTCGAGCGCGTCCAGCAACTGCTCGAGCTGCTCGGGCGACTCGGCATGCGGCGCCAACTTGCGTGCCAGTTCGGTACGGCTGTGCTCGCGGCGCGACAGGTAGCCGACGGCGCGGGCCTTGAGGGAAAGCGGGGGACGGGTTGCCATCGAGGGGTCAGGGCATTGGCATGGGCTGGCACTGCGTCATGCAGCCAAAGCAAAAAGGCCGGCGCATCGGCGATGCTCCGGCCTTCCGGCTGCTGAAGCGGCCGCTGGCGGGGGTCAGCCTTCCACCACTTCCGCCGCGACGGGGTTCATCGCCACCACGCCCAGCGCCGCGCGCACCTTGTTCTCGATCTCGTCGGCAATGTCCGGGTTCTCGCGCAGGTATTCGCGCGCGTTGTCCTTGCCCTGGCCGATCTTGTCGCCGTTGTAGCTGTACCAGGCGCCGGACTTCTCGACGATCTTGGCGTCCACGCCCAGGTCGATGATTTCGCCCTGCCGCGAAATGCCCTGGCCGTAGAGGATGTCGAAGAAGGCTTCGCGGAACGGCGGCGACACCTTGTTCTTGACCACCTTGACCTTGGTCTCGTTGCCGATCACGTCGTCGCCCTTCTTGATCGAGCCGATGCGGCGGATATCCAGGCGCACCGAGGCGTAGAACTTGAGCGCGTTGCCGCCGGTAGTGGTTTCCGGCGAGCCGAACATCACGCCGATCTTCATGCGGATCTGGTTGATGAAGATCACCAGGCAGTTGGTGCGCTTGATGGTGCCGGTCAGCTTGCGCAGCGCCTGGCTCATCAGGCGGGCCTGCAGGCCGGGCAGCGAATCGCCCATTTCGCCTTCGATTTCGGCCTTGGGCACCAGCGCGGCCACCGAATCGATCACAATCAGGTCGATCGAGCCCGAGCGCACCAGCGCGTCGGTGATTTCCAGCGCCTGCTCGCCGGTGTCCGGCTGCGAGATCAGCAGGTCGCCGACGTTGACGCCCAGCTTGTTGGCGTAGCTGACGTCCAGCGCGTGCTCGGCGTCGATAAAGGCGCAGGTGCCGCCCAGCTTCTGCATCTCGGCCACGACCTGCAGCGTCAGCGTGGTCTTGCCCGACGATTCCGGACCATAGATCTCGACCACGCGGCCGCGCGGCAGGCCGCCGACGCCCAGCGCGATGTCCAGGCCGAGCGAGCCGGTGGATACCACCTGGATGTCCTTCTCGACCTCGCCGTCACCCAGGCGCATGATCGAGCCCTTGCCGAACTGCTTCTCGATCTGGGAGAGCGCGGCGGCAAGCGCCTTCTGCTTCTCGGCGCTCACGCCGGCACCTGCCTTCTTGTCGTCCATGGTCGTCCTTGAATCAATGGTGTATAAATAGGCCGCATGTGGCGCGGTACCGGCATTTTCCGGGGTCAGCGCCCCGGCCCGGCTGTCTGCGCGGCCACGCTGCAGGCTTGCAAATTATGACGCGCCCGGCAGCCCGTGCGGAATTGCGGGTACTGTATAAAAAAACAGTATGCTTGGCAAGCCCCATCGCGCCCGGTTCATCCGATTCCCGGCGCCGGCTCTGCCGGCCAGGTGGAGACAAACCATGCGCATTCTGATCGCCGAAGATGACGACGTGCTGGCCGATGGCCTGACGCGTTCGTTACGCCACTCGGGTTATGCCGTCGACTACGTCGCCAATGGCCTCGAAGCCGATTCGGCGCTGTCGACCCAGACCTTCGACCTGCTGATCCTGGACCTGGGCCTGCCGCGCATGTCCGGGCTGGAGGTGCTCAAGCGCCTGCGCGCGCGCGGCGCGATGCTGCCGGTGCTGATCCTGACCGCCGCCGACAGCGTCGACGAGCGCGTCAAGGGCCTGGACCTGGGCGCCGACGACTACATGGCCAAGCCCTTCGCGCTGTCCGAGCTGGAGGCGCGCGTGCGCGCGCTGGTGCGGCGCGGTGCCGGCGGCGGCGCCACGCTGATGCGCCACGGGCCGCTGTCCTACGACCAGGTCGGGCGCATCGCCTACCTGAACGACCAGATGCTGGAACTGTCCGCGCGCGAGACCGGCCTGCTGGAAATCCTGCTGACCCGCAGCGGCCGGCTGGTATCCAAGGAGCAGCTGGTGGACCACCTGTGCGAGTGGGGCGAGGAAGTCAGCAACAACGCGATCGAGGTCTACGTGCACCGGCTGCGCAAGAAAATCGAGGTGGGCGGCATCCGCATCGCCACGGTGCGCGGGCTGGGCTACTGCCTGGAGAAATTCCAGCCGGCCGTTACTGCCCAACACTGACAAACCCCGTCCGCCGA
This sequence comes from Ralstonia pickettii DTP0602, assembly GCA_000471925.1. Taxonomy (NCBI): domain Bacteria; kingdom Pseudomonadati; phylum Pseudomonadota; class Betaproteobacteria; order Burkholderiales; family Burkholderiaceae; genus Ralstonia; species Ralstonia pickettii. The sequence goes on along the minus strand of CP006667.1, from coordinate 543,565 downwards.
TTTCATTTCTCCGCAGGCGAACCCGCGACCGGACCTGAGGCCACACCGTCGAGATGAGCCTGCTGCGACTGCCCTGGCGGCGCCCGCACCGCGCGGCGCCACCCCCCTCCCCCACCGCGGCGCCCGACGCCGAGGCCGCCGACCAGGAACTGGCCGAGGCGCTGCCGCACCTGGAAGAAAGCACCGCGCATCCGGCGCCGCGCTCGCTCTTCGGCGAGATCCTCGACTGGATGCTGGCGCCGCTGTTGCTGCTCTGGCCAATGAGCATCGCGGTGACCTACCTGGTGGCCAAGTCGATCGCCAACGGCCCCTTCGACCGCGCGCTGGAGGCCAGCGCCATCGTGCTGTCGCAGCAGGTGCGCGAGGTGAACGGCCGCGTCACGCTGCAGCTGCCACTGTCGGCGCGCGAGATCCTGCGCGCCGACGAGACCGACAACATCTACTACCAGGTGGTGGGCAAGCGCGGCGAGTACATCGCCGGCGACCACGACCTGCCGCTGCCGTCCGAGGAAGACCAGGGCCATGCGGGCCTGGTGTCCCTGCGGGATGACCGCGTGGCGGGCAACGACGTGCGCGTGGCCTATACCTATATCGACCTCAAGCACGTCAGCGGCACGCAGCCGGTGCTGGTACAGGTGGCCGAGACCCTGGACAAGCGCGCGCGGCTGGCCAACGAAATCATCAAGGGCGTGATCCTGCCGCAGTTCGTGATCCTGCCGCTGGCGGTGGTGCTGGTGTGGTTCGGGCTGTCGCGCGGCCTCGCGCCGCTCACTGCGATCCAGCAGCGCATCCGCACGCGCAACCCGGGCGACACCAGCCCCATCGACGAACGCGCCGCGCCGCAGGAGATCACGCCGCTGGTGGGCTCGTTCAACGAGTTGCTGGCGCGACTGGACCAGTCGGTGCAGACGCAAAAGCGCTTTATCGCCGATGCCGCGCACCAGATGAAGACCCCGCTCGCGGGGCTGCGCATGCAGGCCGAGCTGGCCCAGCGCGAGCAGTCGCCGGAAGAGCTGCGGCGCTCGCTGGCGCAGATCGCCGGCAGCTCGGAGCGCACCGCGCACCTGGTCACGCAGCTGCTGTCACTGGCGCGCATGGAGAACCTGGCCGGCTCCGGCGGCATGGCGGCGCTGGACCTGTCGGCGCTGGCGCGCGAGGTGGTCAAGGACTGGCTGCCGCAGGCCTGGGCGCGCGAGATCGACCTGGGGCTCGATGCGAGCGACCATCCGGTGATGGTGCAGGGCAACCGGCTGATGCTGACCGAAATGCTGAACAACCTGCTCGACAACGCCATCCGCTACACGCCGCGCGGCGGCCATGCCACCGTGCGTGTCAGCGCCGATGCATTCGAGCCCTTCGCCTACCTGGACGTGGAAGACACCGGGCCGGGCATCCCGCCGGCCGAGCGCGAACGCGTGATGGAGCGTTTCTACCGCGTGCTCGGCACCAATACCGAAGGCAGCGGCCTGGGCCTGGCCATCGTGCGCGAGATCGTGCAGCAGCACGGCGGCGATGTGCAGATTTCCGACCACGTCTACCAACAATCGCCGCGGCTCGCGGGCGCGCATTTCCGCGTGACGCTGCGCCGTCCCACCGAGCCGCCAGCAGAATGAGCCAGGTCCCCTATCGTCCCGATGCCCGCCAGCGCCAGGCCTGGCATCGCAACCTGCGCTGGATCGCCGGGCTGCTGTGCGTCTGGTTCGTGGTCACCTTCGTGGTGGCATGGTTCGCGCGCGAGCTGCGCTTCGACTTCTTCGGCTGGCCGTTCTCGTTCTGGGTCGGCGCCCAGGGCGCGCTGGTGGTGTACGTGCTGATGGCCGCGCTCTATGCCTGGCGCATGAACCGCGCCGACGACGAAGCTGACAGGGCGACCGACAGCGAGGCCGTGCCCGCCCCCCTCCCTTCGCAGGGTGCTTCGCGCGGCGCAGGCATCGATGCTGCATAGCCGCACGCCGGTAAATCGCGCCCCGAAGCCATCGCACGGCTGAAAGCGAGTGCGTCGCAGCATGCCAGGCACCGCGCACCGCTAGCGTATACCCCGATTATTTCGGCCTTTTTGCGCGCGAATCTGTCAGAACTCAGTAAGTTTCGCCTCCCACAATCCACTGCAACTCAGGCTCCCGGCCAGCGGCACGGGCCTTTCCCGCGTCGCCGCGCCTTGCCCGAGATTCATTCCAGACGGAGGAGACAAGATGGCAAACGTGCAGAACGTCGCGGTGCCCGGAAGGGGCGCGCAGAACGCACCGATGACCCACGAAGAGCGCAAGGTGATCCTTGCCTCTTCGCTGGGCACGGTGTTCGAGTGGTACGACTTTTATCTCTACGGCTCGCTGGCGGCGATCATCGCCAAGCAGTTCTTCGCCGGACTGGATCCGACCTCGGCCTTCATCTTCGCGCTGCTCGCGTTTGCCGCCGGCTTTATCGTGCGGCCGTTCGGCGCACTGGTGTTCGGCCGCCTGGGCGACATGATCGGGCGCAAGTACACCTTCCTGGTAACGATCCTGATCATGGGCGTGTCGACGTTCATCGTCGGCCTGCTGCCGGGCTTTGCCACGATCGGCTGGGCGGCTCCGATCATCCTGATCGCGCTGCGCATGCTGCAGGGCCTGGCGCTTGGCGGCGAGTATGGCGGTGCCGCCACCTACGTGGCCGAGCACGCGCCGCACGGCAAGCGCGGCTCCTATACCGCGTGGATCCAGACCACCGCCACGCTGGGGCTGTTCCTGTCGCTGATCGTGATCCTGCTGTGCCGCGAGCTGACCGGCCCGAACTTCGAAGTCTGGGGCTGGCGCATCCCGTTCCTGCTGTCGATCCTGCTGCTCGGCGTATCGGTGTACATCCGCCTGTCGATGAATGAATCGCCGGCGTTCCAGCGCATGAAGGCAGAGGGCAAGACCTCCAAGGCCCCGCTGACCGAGTCCTTCGCGCAGTGGCGCAACCTGAAGATCGTGATCCTGGCCCTGCTCGGCCTGACCGCCGGCCAGGCCGTGGTCTGGTACACCGGCCAGTTCTACGCGCTGTTCTTCCTGACCCAGGTACTCAAGGTCGATGCCAAGACGGCCAACCTGCTGATTGCCGGCGCACTGGTGATCGGCACGCCGTTCTTCATCTTCTTCGGGGCGCTGTCCGACAAGATCGGCCGCAAGTGGATCATCATGGCAGGCTGCGCGCTGGCCGTGCTGACCTACTTCCCGCTGTTCAAGGCGCTGACCCACTACGCCAACCCGGCGCTGGAGCGCGCCCAGCAGAGCGCCCAGATCGTGGTGACCGCGGATCCGAAGCAGTGCTCGTTCCAGGGCAGCCCGATCGCCCGCGAGATCGACTTCCGCAGCTCGTGCGATATCGCCAAGCGCACCCTGGCCCAGTCTTCGGCCAGCTATGAAGTGGTGGAAGCCCCGGCCGGCACGGTGGCAACGGTCAAGATCGGCGACAAGGAGATCAAGGCCTTCGACGCCAAGCTTGCCAACGGCCACAGCTTCGACGATGCCAGCAAGACCCAGATCGTGGCGTTCAAGAAGGAAGTGAGCGGCGCCATGTCCGCCGCCGGCTACCCGGCCAAGGCCGACCCGGCGCAGATGAACACGATCATGGTGCTGGTGATCCTGGTCATCCTGGTGATCTACGTCACGATGGTGTATGGCCCGATCGCCGCCATGCTGGTTGAGCTGTTCCCGACCCGCATCCGCTACACCTCGATGTCGCTGCCGTATCACATCGGCAACGGCTGGTTCGGCGGCCTGCTGCCCACCATCTCGTTCGCGCTGGTGGCCCAGAACGGCAACATCTACTATGGCCTCTGGTACCCGATCATCATCGCGGCCATCACCTTCGTGATCGGCGCGCTGTTCGTCCGTGAGACCAAGGACGTGAACATCTACGCCAACGACTGACGCCGGCTCGACCGGCAACGACGACGGCAGGCCATCCAGCCTGCCGTTTTTTTAGGCGGTTGCCTGCGGCCGCGCTGCGCTTCAAAAAACCTTGCAAGAAGGTGTTGACAGCCTAGAAAGGCCAGGTATAATCTCAGTCTTCGTTGGCGAATTAGCTCAGTCGGTTAGAGCGACGGAATCATAATCCGCAGGTCCGGGGTTCGAGTCCCTGATTCGCCACCATCTATTTAAAAAGCCGCGATCCCGCCTGGGTTCGCGGCTTTTTTCTTTGGCGAATCGCAGAAGGTGTCACACAGCAGGGTGCTGGCCTGCCGCGTGACGATGATGGCTTTACGGCTGCGACAACGTGAACTCGTGCCGGCTCGTATCAAGCCGCGACACGCGATACTCGATCCGCTCGTCGTGATACGACGAGGCAACGCGCAGGATCTTCAGCAGCGGGCTGCCGACGGCGACCCCCAGCAAGGCGTGATCGTCCTCGTCGGCCAGTGCTGAGCGCAGGCGTTCTTCGGTACGGATGATATTGATGCCGAAGGCGTCCTGGTAGAAGTTGTAGAGCGTATTGGGCCGCTCGCGCAGCTGCTTTTCGGTCAGGCCCTTGAAGCGCTCCTCCGGCACCGTGATGGCGTCGATCATCATCGGCGCGCCCTCCAGCGACAGCACATTGGTGAAGCGGAACACGGGATCGCCCACCGCCAGCGCCAGTGCGGCCGCCTCTTCCTTGTCCGCCCTGGCGCGGCGAAACCTCGCCAGCCGTACCGTGGGATATTCGCGATGCCCGTCCTGGTGCACGATCCGGAAGAATCGGAAGAAGTGGTCCTCCTGCCGATGGGTGGCCACGAAGGTGCCGCGGCCCTGGTGGCGGATCATGATGCCTTCGGCCACCAGCTCGTCGATCGCCTTGCGCAGCGTGCCGATCGAAACGCCAAAGCGCTCGATCAGCTTGCGCTCTGAGGGGATGGCCTCCCCCGGCTTCCACTCGCCCTCCGCCAGCGCGGACAGGATGGCCTGCTTCACATCCTTGTACAGGATCCCGCCGATCGCACTGCCGGCATCAAATCTGGCACCCACCTTGAATTCCTTGTCCGAGTTCCCGCGCCGCCACCTGCCTCGCGGGGCTGCTGCGCGGGTCGATTCATCTAGATAAGCCAGATCATACCGGAGCATACCGGAGCGCCTGGGCGGCCAGCCGCTGTCATTCCGCGCGGATATGTTTCTCTTCGATCAGCTTCGCCCAGCGCGTCACCTCGCTGTTGAAGTACTCGGCAAAGGGCCCGCTGGTCTGCGGCGCCGGAGCGAAGCCGGCCGCGACGATGCGCTCGCGCAGCGCGTCGGCCTGCAGCATGCGCGCCACCGAAGCCGACACCTTGTCCACAATCGGCCTGGGCGTGCCCGCCGGCATCATCAGCCCGGTCCAGTTCTCGACGATCAGGTCGGGGAATCCCGCCTCGGCCACGGTGGGGACATCGGGCAGCAGCGGATGCCGATCCCGCGTCGTCACCGCCAGCGCGCGCAGCTTGCCACCCTTCACATAGGCCAGCGACTCCGGGAAGTTGGAGAAGACCACGTCGATCTGCCCGCCGATCAGGTCGGTCATGGACGGGGCGCCGCCCTTGTACGGCACATGGGTGAGGCTGGTCCCGGTCTGGCTTTCGAACAGCGCCATGGTCAGGTGCGGCGGCGTACCGTTGCCGCTGGAGCCGGCATTGAGCTTGCCCTTCTGTGCCGCGGCGGCCAGGTCCTTCATCGACTTGATCGGCGAGCTGGCCGGCACCACCACCAGCATCGGCGACGAGGCAATGCGCGCCACGGGCACCAGGTCCTTCTGCATGCTGAATGGCTGTTTGGGGAACAGCGTGACATTGGACGCATGGGTCAGCGTGACCGCCAGCCAGGTGTAGCCATCGGCCGGCGCCTTGGCGACCTGGTCGGCGCCGATATTGGCGTTGCCGCCGGGCTTGTTGTCGACGACCACGGGCCGCTTCCACTCCTCGGACAGCTGATGCCCCACCAGCCGGGCCATGATATCGGTCAGCCCGCCGGCCGAGAATGGCACGACATAGCGGATCGGCTTGCCGGGATAATCGCTGGCGGGCACGGAGGCCTGCGCGTTCCCCTGCGCCGCCGCGGGCGCGGACGCCAGCCCGGCCAGCGTGGATACTGCGGACAACACGACCAGAGCGCCGGTACCGTACCTGAGCGCGGTGCGAATCAAACCTCGATACATGCTGTGTCTCCGTTTTGTGGTTGCCGGCCCCGTCGTGGCGGGTCCGCTGTCGTTGTGGAATGAATTTCTAGGCGCGGCTCTCCTCGCCTGCGAGCGCGCGCAATTCGGTGAGCAAGGCGTCGGGAACCTCAATGCCATTGGCCCCGGCATCGGCCTGTGCGGCATCGCGCCGCGCGCCGGGCAGGCGTGTGCCCTCGTCTTCCAGCATCGCCTGCAGCAGCGCCTCGACGCGCTCGGCATACGCGTCGGTGCCGGCGAAGGCGCCAGGGTCCAGCACCATGAACAGTTGCCCGATGCGGGGGCGATTGCCGGCATCGCTGAAGAATGAATCGGCCTCGGCGCCGAACTGCGCACCCGCCAGAGATGTCACCAGCAACTCCACCATCAGCGCGAGCATCGCGCCCTTGACGCCGCCTGCCGGCAGCATCGAGCCGCGCAGCGCGGCCTGCGCATCGGTAGTCGGCTGGCCGGCCTCGTCCAGCGCCCAGCCGAGCGGGATCGGCTTGCCCTGCTTCGCCGCTACCATGATCTTGCCGCGCGCCACTTCCGAGAGCGACAGGTCGATCACCACCGGCGAGCGTTCCCGGCGCGGAAATGCGGCGGCAATCGGATTGGTGCCGAACAGCGGGCGGCGCCCGCCCCATGCGGGCATGGCCGCTGGCGAGTTGCCCATCGCGATCCCCACCATGCCGGCCCGCGCGACGGCATCCAGCGGTAGCGCCGCGGCGCCGAAATGGTGGCTGTTGGTGACAGCCGCGACGCCCACGCCGGTTTCGCTGGCGCGGCGCATCGCCTCGGCGATAGCCAGGTCGCACGCGGGGAAGGCGAAACCGCAGCCCGCATCGACCAGCGCCGCGCTGGCCCGGGCGGACCGCACCGCGGGCCTGGCCCTGCCGTCGACACGATCCTCGCGCAGGTGCGCGACGTACATCGGCACGCGCGACACGCCGTGCGACGCCAGCCCTACGGCATCGGCCCGCACCAGCGCCGTGGCCGTGGCACCGGCCTGCAGCTCGCTCGCTCCCGCGCGGCGCAATGCGGCGTTGGCCAGCCGCTCCAGTTCAGCCATCGGCATGCGGCTCATGACAGGGCCTCCAGCGTCTGCCGCACCTGCTGCGCGATCATCATCGAGACCCGCACATTGGCCTCGCGCGTCACGCCGCCGATATGTGGGGTCAGGATCAGGTTAGGCACGCCCGCGAGCACACTGTCCGCGGGCAACGGTTCGCGCTCGAAGACATCGAGCGCCGCACCGGCCAGGTGACCGTCACGGAGCGCCTGCGCCAGCGCCGCCTCGTCGACCACGCCACCGCGCGCGGTATTGATCAGCACGGCCCCCGGCTTCATGCCGGCGATCCGCTGCGCATCGATCAGGTGCCGGGTGGCGGCGACCAGCGGTACATGCAGGCTGACCGCATCGGCTTGCGCCAGCAGCGTGTCGAGCGAGACGCTGCGCACGCCTGTGCGCGCCCACACCGGGTCGTCAGACGCCAGCATCGGATCGCAGGCCACCACCTGCATGCCGAAAGCCTGCGCCAGCGCCGCCGCCTGCCTGCCGATGTCGCCGAAGCCGACCAGGCCCAGGGTCTTGCCGAGCGCCTCCCTGCCCTCCGACAATCGCGCACGCGGCCACTGGCCGGCGGCCAGCTCGGCGCTGCTGGCGTATGCGCCGCGCAGCAGCATCGCGGCGGTGGTGACCACATACTCGGCAACCGAGCGCGCGTTGGCGCCGGCCGCGGGTATCACGCGGATGCCGCGCTCGCGGCAGGCCTCGACGTCGATATTGTCGAGCCCGACCCCGAGCCGCCCGACCACGCGCAGCGCTGGCGCACGCTCGAGCAGCGCCGCGTCGACCTGGGTGCGATTGCGCACGATCAGCGCGTGCGCTCCGGGCAACGCACCCAGCAGCTCGGCGCGGCGCTCCACCCAGGCCGGCTCGTACTGCAGGTCGAAGCCCGGGCGCAGCACCTGCACCGCGGCCGAGTCCATGAACTCGCTGATGCAGATGCGCTTCATCATGCCGACTCGTGGATGCGGGTCAGCACGAACTCGCGGTGGCCGAGCGCCTCCGCAGCCGTCCAGCGACCGTTGATCGTGGCGAGCATGCACTCGAGCAGCTTGTCGCCGGTCTGGTCCAGGGTCTGCTCGCGCTGCAGCAGGCCGGAGCAATCCACGTCCATGTGCTCGCTCATCAGCCGCACCGTGCGCGGATTGGCGCACAGCTTGATCACCGGCAGGATGGGGTTGCCGATCACGTTGCCCTGACCAGTGGGGAAGAAATGCACCACGTACCCGGCGGCTGCGCACAGGGTCACCATCTCGGCAGCGGCCGATGATGAATCCATGAACCACAGGCCCGGATGCGTCGGCTCCTCGGCCTTGTCCAGCACCCCGTCGACCGTGCACTTCTTGCCAATCTTCTGGATGTTGCCCAGTGCCTTCTCTTCGATGGTGGTGAGGCCGCCGGCGATATTGCCCTTGGTCGGTTGCGATTCCGACAGGTCCGAAGTCTTCCAGCGGTCGATCATGCCCTGGTAGCGCTCGAACATGGCCATGAACTGGTGCCGCACCTCGTCGTTGGCGCAGCGCGCGGCGACGATATGCTCGCCGCCGGTGAGCTCCGAGGTCTCGCCGAACACCAGCGTGGTGCCGAGCGGATGGAGCTTGTCGAAGGCATTGCCGACGGTGGGGTTGGCGCCGCAGCCCGAGGTGGTATCGGACTCGCCGCACTTGGTCGATACCCACAGCTCGTTGATCGGGCACTCCACGCGGTGCAGCGCCGTGGCGTACTGCACGTATTCCTTTGCCGCCTTCGAGGCGCGCATGATGGTGTCGTGATCGCCATGGCCTTCGATGCCGAAGCCGACCACCGGCTTGCCGGTCCTGGCGATGCCATCGACGACCTTCTTGGTCCAGCCCTCTTCGATGCCGATCACCACCACCGCGGCGACATTGGGGTTGCTGCCCGCGCCGATCAGCGTGCGGAAATGCAGGTCGAGATCCGGGCCGAACTGCAGGCGGCCATACGGGTGCGGGATCGCCATGGTGCCCTTGATCGCGACGGCGACGGCCTCGGCGGCCGCGTTGGACAGGTCATCCAGCGGCAGGATGATGACGTGGTTGCGCACACCGACGCGACCGTTGTCGCGGCGGTAGCCCCAGAAGGTGGTGTTTTGGTCGATCACGGACATGGCTTGGGTCTCTGGTATTTGGTGGGGAGATGAGAGGAAGCGCGCGCGCGGGCTTACCAGCGCTTGGTCTTGATGTTGTGCACGTGGGCGTGCTCGCCCGCCTTGATCGGCGCCACCACCTTGCCGATGTCGATGCCGTACTTGTAGACGGTGTCGTTGGGCTCCATGTCGCGCAGCGCAACCTTGTGCCCGATAGGGATCGGCTGCAGGGCCTTCACGGTCACGATCTTGTCTTCATCCATGATCCAGGCATTCAGCGTGGTGCCGGACTGGATCCCCTCCACCACGGCTACCGCCACGGTGTCCTTCGCGTCGTGCAGCACTACATGAATCATCGTTGTCTCCTCGGTATGGGTCGTCGGTGAACTGATCATAGGTAACGGTATGATCCATGTCAACCAATTCATATATATGATTTAGTTGAGTGAGCAAATGCAATGCTGCGCCGCCGCTTGCGCGGGCGAGGTCAATGGGAAGGCAGGAAGGGGAATTGCGGCAGCGTCAGCCGCCCTGGAGGCAGGTCAGCGTTCGCCCGGCGCATGCGGGCGAATGAAGCAAAGAGAGGACAAAGGCCGCGACAAGGGCCCGGGAAAAAGACCGGCTTGCCGGCTTACCAGTAGCGCACGCGACCGGTGTCGAGGTGGACGAACTGCTCGCCCTGGTAGAAACCGACGCCGCCGGCCTGCAACGACTTGGCGGCATCGCGCACATCGGACAGGGCAACGCCCGGCACGCGGATATCGATGGCCTTGCCGTCCATATGCAGGCTGTGCTTCGCCACGCCGCCGCCGCGCGAGGTGCGCAGCCGCGAGTTGGTAGCCGGGCTGCGGTAGCCGGAGATGACCTGGAACGGCTTGTCGGTGGCGAGTTCGCGGCGCACGCGGAACAGCACCTCGAAAAGCTGCGGATCGATCACCCCTACGGCGCCGGAATAATGGTCGCGCAGGAAGCCGTTGAGCGAACTCAGCGCATCCGGCAGGAAGCGGTCGCCCACGGCGTAGACCAGCGAAATATGCTCGCCGGTGTGGGTATGGTCGAAAGTGAGCTTGCGGGCGTCTGGCAGGCTTGCCAGCGAGCGTCCATCCGGCAGGCTGGCCAGCGCATTGCGCGGCGCGAGCGGCATCAGGCCCGCGGCCAGCGCCAGCGTCCCGGTGGTATGAAGAAAGCGGCGGCGTGCCTTGCGCGTCGCATCAGTCATGGTACTTCCTCTAGATGTGCGAGTCGCGCCTCATGGCGTCGAGCCCCTGGCGCGTGCGAGTGCTGGCGGCGTAGCGCGCCCGGTGCGTTGCCGCAGCGCGTTGTCCAGCAATTTATCGTGGCCGTAGATGTCAGGGAGAAAGGATACACGACCATCGGCCCGCGCGATGACCGTGCCGTAGGCCAGCACCACGGGCAAGGGCTGTTGCAGGCGCACGGTTTTCGACTTGCGGCTCGCCATCGCATCGCGGATGCGCGCTTCGGTCCACTCCGGCATGTCCTGCATCACGAACTGCGCCAGCGCAACCGGCGTCTCGACGCGGATGCAACCGTGGCTGAAGTCGCGCCGGTCGCGCTTGAACAGCTGCGGCGTGGGCGTGTGGTGCAGGTAGATGTTCTCGTTGTTGGGGAACGCGAACTTGATGTCGCCCAGCGCATTCGCCGGGCCGGGGCGCTGGCGGATGCGCATGCGGCCATTGAGCACCGCGTCCAGGTTCTCCTCTGACAGCGTGGTCACCGCCTTGCCGTCGCCGGTCACGAACTCCAGCCCTTGCCGGTCGAAGTAGCCGGGGTCCTGGCGCAGGCGCGGGATGGTCTCGCGTTTGGCGATCGACGGCGGCACGTTCCAGTACGGGCTGAACTCGATATAGCGCATGTCTTCACTGAACAGCGGCGTGCGCGTATCGAGCGCCTTGCCGACGATCACCTTCATTTCCAGCTTGATATCGAGCTTGCCGTCGCGCACTTCATAGGCGCGCAGCATGAACTCGGGGACGTTGACCACGATCATGCGCGGACCGTCCAGCGGCGTCCAACGCATGCGCTCCATGGTCAGTTCGATCTGCCGCACACGGCTGGCGATGGGTGCGTTGAGTTGCGCCAGCGTGGCCTGCCCGATCACGCCATCGGGCTGCAGGCCGTGCCGCGACTGGAACGCCTTGACGCCGTCGACCAGCGCGCCTTCATAGCGCGGCGGCACCGGCGTCCCCGCCGGCAGGTCGCCCAGTCCGGCCAGGCGGGCGGCCAGCGCCACGTTGCCAGCCCACCGCTGGCCCGGCGTGAGCTTGCTGCCGGGCAGCGCCGGCAGTGGCTGCAACCAGACCGGCTGCCTGGCGATCTCGCGATACCGGCCCAGCGCCTGGCGCAGCGTGCCGTACAGTGGGAATGACGGCGCGGCCTGCTGGACGGCGTCGGGCAGCCGGTGCTGCGCCACGGCATCGCGCAGCACCATGGCGGCGTCGAAGGGGCGGTCGGCCGGCGGGCTGAAGTTGGCGTGGACGGCGCGCGGGTTGACGCGGCCGGCGTGCAGGTCGGCCAGCATCCGCTCCATCGCGCCAGTCAGCGCGGCATCGAGGTGCGCCGCGGCGTCGGGTGGCAGCACGGGGCCGGTGGCCGCCTGGGTCACCGCCTGGCGCAGCGCGTCGGCATCGTAGTCGCGGGGATCCAGCCCATCGGCGGCGACACCGGCGAGCGCGTCGACCGCCTGGCGGGCTTCCGGCACTGGGCGTCCCTGGGCGAACCACAGTGGCCCCTGCACCGTCGCCGGCGCCTGCGCCGGCGCTTGCGCGAATGCGACCGGCACCAGCGCCGCGGCTGCACAGGCCAGCACCGCGGCGGCAAGACTGCGCGCGAGCCACGCGCCGCGGCCACGCATGGCGGCCTCGTGCGCAGCCAGAACGGAAGGTTTTCGGGCAGCCGTGGCCGCTGAGGTGGCGCCGGTGTGGGGTGCTGCAGCAGTCAGGATCAGAGGCATCGAGCGGATGGGTCACATTCGTCGTACACCACCACAGTCTACCCGCGTTGGCGCGATGGCGCGGCGCACCGTCCAGCGCGATGCCCGGCGGCAGCGGGCGCAACCAGTGCACCGTGCGGTACGTCGCCACCGGTGCCGCCACCGTCGGCGCCGCCAATTCCAGCGTGCTGTACACGATCACGTATCCCTGAGCTGCGCCGGCACGCAGCCAGCTGCCAGGCCCGCCCCCCAAAACGGCGTGGGCCGACGCAATTTGCGCACCTCAGACTCAGGGCGCTGCTCACCACACCATCTGGTGCCGGCGCGCATAGTCGACCAACTCCACCAGCGAGCCGACATTGAGCTTGGCCATGATATTGGCCTTGTGCGTGCTGACGGTCTTGCTGCTGATCAGCAGCTCGGCCGCGATGGACTTGTTGGAATGGCCACGCGCCAGGTATTGCAGGATGGTGACCTCGCGGTTGCTCAGGCGCGGCATGCCGGCATCCTGCTCCTCGCCGATCTGGCGCGCGGCCTCCAGCGTCTGCATCGGGAACACCAGGGTAGCCGCTTAGCACGCCGCGCACCGCCTGCAGCACCTCGGCGAGCCCGCGCTGCTTGGCGACGAAGCCGTGCGCGCCGGCGCGCAGCGCGCGCACCGGCGCCAGCGTGGTATCGCTGCCGGACAGCACCAGCACATGCACCATCGGAAACGCCGCCGAGATGCGCCGCACGAACTCGGTGCCGGGGTAGCCGAACCATTCCGCATCGACCAGCACCAGCCCCGGCCGGTGCTCGCGCACCAGGCGGAAGGCTTCGGGCATGCCGTCCGTTTCCAGCACCCGGTCGGCGTCCAGCTCGGTGGCGAGCCGGGCGGACAAGGTCGCGCGGAAGCTGGAGGGTTCGTCGACGATCAGCGCGTGATGCAATTTCGGGCTCCTTGACAGCGTGGCTTGCTGCCAAGGTTAAGGGCCCTCCCCAGTCCTGAAGCGCCGAATCCTCGCTGCGCGGTTGCAGCAATCTCTGCGCCGCCGTCGGATGGTTCCGTAGCGGACGATGGGCTAGCCGTTGGCGGCGTCGACCACCTCGGTGAGCTTGCGGCTGGCATCCAGCGCCGCGGGGAAGCCGCAGTAGACCGCGCTGTGCACCATCAGCTCACGCAGCTCCTGTGGGGTGACGCCGTTGGCAAGCGCGCCGCGCAGGTGCCCGGCCAGTTCCTGCGGCCGGTTCAGCGCGATCAGCATCGACACCGTGGCCAGGCTGCGCTGCTTGCGGTCCAGGCCCTCGCGGGTCCAGACCGTGCCCCAGGCGAATTCCGTGACGAGCTGCTGCAGGCTGGTGTCGCCCTGCTGCGCGGCGGCGTCCAGCGCGCGCTGGACGTGGGTGGGCCCGAGCACCTCGGTGCGCACGTCAAGGCCGGCCTCGAAGGCGGGCGTCGGGGTATAGGCGGAAGGTTGGGTGGGTTCGGCCATGGCATGTGTCTCCGGTGCAAGGGGATAACGCATGGTAGCCGAACCGGTGCGAATGGCCGCGGCGGTCACTCCGTGCCGGCTGGCAGGAAGCGCGGCGCCGGTGCCGAGCGCGGAACCTCCCGCTCGTCCTGCTGATACAGGCGATAGGTGCCGCGCGCCTGGTTGTGCGGATGGCGTGCGGCCTCGTCCAGGGTCAGCACGCGCGCGAAGCACACGTCGGTGCCGCCCAGCACCGCTTCCCAGTGCGTGCTCGGCTGCGCCGCGACGCAAGCCGCAATGCGAGCCTTGACCGCCGGCCACAGGGTGCGGTCGTACTGCGCTGCCGGGTCGATGTCGGTCAGCTCCAGCCGCTCGAGCAGCTCGCGGTAGAACTGCGGCTCGAGCGCGCCCAGCGTGATGGCGCGGCCGTCGGCGCAACGGTAGACGTCATAGAACGGCGAATCGTGGAAGGGACTGGGCTGCGGACCGCCCAGCGTGCCCGCGGCGCGCGAGACCTGCACCAGCGAGCCCAGCATGGCGACGATATCGGTGATCGCCGCATCGACCACGCAGCCCTCGCCGTTGGCACGCGCGCTCAGGATCGCGCTGGTCAGGCCGAAGGCAAGGCCGAGCGCACCGGTGGCATCGCCCATCACTGTCGGCGCCACCATCGGCAGCGCGTCGTCGCGCGCGGCCATCGACAGCAGCCCGGTCAGCGCGATGTAGTTCAGGTCATGGCCGGCGCTCTGCGACAGCGGGCCGGTCTGGCCCCAGCCGGTCATGCGGCCGTAGACCAGGCGCGGGTTGCGCGCGTGGCAGGCCTTGGGGCCCAGGCCGAGCCGTTCCATCGCGCCAGGGCGCAGCCCTTCGATCAGCGCATCGGCGCCGGCCACCAGGTCCAGCGCGGCGGCTACGCCTTCGGGCGACTTCAGGTTCAACTGCACCACGCGCTTGCCATGCTCGAGTTCCATCTCGGGCGGCACGGGCTGGCCGCGCAGGATGCGGCGCGCGTCCGGCGCGACCGGGCGCGTCACCAGCGTGACCTCGGCGCCCAGGCCGGCCAGCATCGCACCGCACAAGGGGCCGGGGCCGATGCCTTCGAACTCCACCACCTTGATGCCGCGCAGGGGCAGCATGCCTTGCTCACTCATGATCGTTGTCTCCGGGGTCGCCGTCCGCCCGCGCCATGGGCGCGGCGGCGGCTTGTATTCGCTATGGGTTGGATGGTCGGATGCGCCGCGCCAGCGGGCGCGGGGGGCTCGGGAGCATGCTACGCGCCACGGCGCCGGCGCGGCAATGGCCAAATGTTTCAGGCAGGTTGACGTATTTGTCATGCCGAAGGCGGCGTCCGGCTATCGCACTGCCGCATCGCCGATTTCCGAACCAACTTGATCTAAATCGTGTCCGAGCAGGAAACTACCTGCCATGATGGTTCCAGATGGCGGCGGCGCCGCACCGCTGCGCCGCCCATATTCACCGATCCCCGCCATGCGGCGGTGTTCCTTAACCTGGCTCGTCCGACAGCCCCCATCCAGGAGATTTCCGTCATGACCAATATCGTGCTCGCCACCGACGGCTCGGCCTTCAGCGACGCCGCGGCGCGCTTTATCGCCGAAGGCAAGCTGCTGCAGAGCGGTTTTACCGTGCATGTCGTGCATGTGGCGCCGGAAGTGAGCGGCCAGGTGCGCGCCTTTGTCAGCAAGGAAACCATCGACGACTGGCACAGGGAAGCCAGCGACAAGGCGATGGTCGGCGTGTGCGACATCCTGGCGGCGGCCAATGTGCCATTCGAGCGGCACGCGCTACACGGCTTTGCGCCGGAGAAGATCGTCGCCTATGCGCGCTCGGTCGATGCGCAGGCCATCGTGATGGGCACGCATGGGCGCGGCTCGTTCTTCGATGCGGTGATTGGTTCGGTGGCGGGGCGCGTGCTGGCGCAGGCGCAATGCCCGGTGCTGCTGGTGAAAGCGCCGGAAAAGAAGGGATGATCTGAGCGGCAGGAAAACCGGCACCGTCAGAGGTGCCAGCGACTCAACCTCAAGCGCCCCAGAGGGGCGCTTCATCCATCAGCGCCACCTGTTCGCGCAATTCCAGGATCCGGTCCTGCCAGTAGCGCGCCGTGCCAAACCACGGGAAGGCGGCGGGAAACGCCGGGTCGGCCCAGCGGCTGGCAAGCCAGGCGCTGTAGTGCAGCAGCCGCAGTGTGCGCAGCGCTTCCACCAGCCATAGCTCGCGCGCGCGGAACTCGGCAAAGTCTTCATAGCCGGCGACGATATCGGCCAGCTGGTCCTGCATCGCCGCGCGGTCGCCTTCGAGCAGCATCCAGATGTCCTGGATGGCCGGTGCCATGCGGCTGTCGTCGAAATCCACGAAATGCGGGCCCGGCGCACCGTGAGTGCCGCCGCGCGCGTCGTCCTCGTCGATCCACAGCACGTTGCCGCGGTGGCAGTCGCCATGCACGCGAAGCAGGCGCACATCGCCGGCGCGCTCGTAGCAGCGGCGCACGCCGTCCAGCGCCAGGTCCGCCACCGACTGCCACGCGGGCAGCAGGTCGGCGGGGATGCAGCCGCTGGCCAGCAACCAGTCGCGCGGGGCGATGCCGAAGGTGTCGAGGTCGAGTGCGGGGCGGGCCTGGTAAGGCTGCGCGGCGCCGAGCCCGTGGATGCGGCCGATAAAGCGGCCAAGCCAGGTCAGCGTGTCGGAGCGGTCCAGCGCGGGATCACGGCCGCCGCAGCGGGGAAATACCGCGAAGCGGAAGCCGGCGTGGTGCAGCAGCGTACCGGCTTGGCCCGGCGCCAGCGCCATGGCGGGCACGGCCGGGATCTCGGCATCGGCCAGTTGCTGCACCAAGGCGTGTTCTTCGAGGATGGCCGCGTCAGTCCAGCGGCCGGGGCGGTAGAACTTGGCAACGACCGGCGCGGCATCCTCGATGCCTATCTGCCAGACGCGGTTCTCGTAGCTGTTGAGCGCCAGCAGGCGCCCATCGGGGCGCAGGCCGGCGGCTTCGAGCGCGTCCAGCATCAGCTCCGGCGTCAGGCCGGCGTAGGGTACGCCGGGGTCGGCCGGGGCGTCGGACGCGTGCATGGTGTCAGCCTGGTCCGCTCAGCGCGCCGGCTTGCGGTTGCCGCCGAGCAGCGCGGCCTGCGGCGCGGGGCGGCGGTTGCGTGCGGGAGCCGGCGCGGCGTCGTGCGCCGGGCGCGCGGGCTGGGCCGCGGCGCGCTGCTGGCCGCGCGCCGGGTCCTGGCCGTCGCGGCGCGGGGCGGGGCTACGCGCGCCGGCGGGCTGGCCGGTGCGGTTGCCGTTGCCGGAACCGTTGCCGCGCGAGCCGCCTTCGGCAGCGCGCGTGCGCGGCTGGCCTTGCGCCTGGCCGCCCTGCCCCTGGCGCGGCTCGCGCGCAGGACGCTGGCGTGGGGCGCTCTCACCTTCGGCGCCATTGCCGGCCGGACGTGCCTGGCCGCGTCCGCGGCCCTGGCTTGGTGCCTGGCCGCCACCGCCGCGCTGCTGGCGGCCCTTCTGGATCGGCTCGGGCGCGATGCTGGGGTCGACTTCGAAGCCCGGCAGCGCGGTCTGCTCAAGCTTGCGCTTGATCAGCCGTTCGATATCGCGCAACAGCGCATGCTCGTCCACGCAGACCAGCGAGATCGCCTCGCCCTCGGCGCCGGCGCGGCCGGTGCGGCCGATGCGGTGCACGTAGTCTTCCGGCACGTTGGGCAGGTCGAAGTTGACCACGTGCGGCAGCTGGTCGATATCGATGCCGCGCGCGGCGATATCGGTCGCCACCAGCAGGCGCAGCGTGCCGGCCTTGAACTCGGACAGCGCGCGCGTGCGCGCCGACTGGCTCTTGTTGCCGTGGATCGCCAGCGCCGACAGGCCATCCTTGGTCAACTGCTCGGCCAGGCGGTTGGCGCCGTGCTTGGTGCGCGTGAACACCAGCACCTGGTGCCAGTCATGCTGGCGCACCAGGTGGGCCAGCAGTTCGCGCTTGCGCTCGCGGTCCACCGGGTAGACGCGCTGGTCCACGGTTTCGGCGGTGGTGTTGCGGCGCGCCACCTCGATCGAGGCCGGGTTGTTCAGCAGCCGGTCGGCCAGCGCGCGGATATCGTCCGAGAACGTCGCCGAGAACAGCAGGTTCTGGCGCTTGGCCGGCAGCACGTTGAGGATCTTGCGGATGTCATGGATGAAGCCCATGTCGAGCATGCGGTCGGCTTCATCGAGCACCAGCAGCTCCACCTGCGACAGGTCGATGGTGCGCTGGGACACGTGGTCCAGCAGGCGGCCGGGCGTGGCCACCACGATCTCGACGCCGCGCTTGAGTTGCTCGATCTGCGGGTTGATGCCGACGCCGCCGAACATCACCATGGAGCGCAAGCGCAGGTACTTGCCGTAGTTGCGCACGCTCTCCTCGACCTGAGCGGCCAGTTCCCGCGTGGGCGTCAACACCAGCGCGCGCACCGGCACCCGGGCCGGGCGCGGCGCACCATTGGCGGCACGGGCCGCGGCGGTGTCGGACAGCAGCTGCAGCATCGGCAGCGTAAAGCCGGCGGTCTTGCCGGTGCCGGTCTGGGCGCCGGCGAGCAGGTCGCCGCCCTTGAGGATGGCGGGGATCGCCTGGGCCTGGATGGGGGTCGGCGTGGTGTAGCCCTGTTCGGCCACGGCACGCACAATCTTTTCGGACAAACCGAGTTCAGAGAAAGACATGAATTGCTGCTTCGGCCATCGCTGCGCACGTGGTGCGCCTAACGCCGGATGGCTCGTGTAATCGATAGCGCTATCGGATCAGAAAAGGGCGAAAGTGGCCGGGGGCCAGCCTGGCGGGACCATCGGGGCCCGGCCGCGCAGGAAAGGTCGCTAGTGTACCAGCCCGGGGCGAGCCGGTTCTGCACATGGCCCAGGCCCGTATGCACGGCGGCGCACACTAGTCCGGAGCGGGTGGCGCTGCGCTATCATGGCTGCCTCCCCCGGCCACTATCCCGGCCCCCTGCCCGGCCCTGCCCGGCGCCCCGGAAAGCCGCCATGCGCTTGCGATTCCTCGAAGACCAGGAAGTTACCCTGTTCGCGGCCATCCCGGTCGGGATCGTCGCGGCCATCGCCACCACTTTATTCAAGGAGGCGCTGGAAGGCGCCGGCGTGGTGCTGTTTTCCAGCCACGCCGACGTGGTTGCCGTCTTCGCCACGCTGGCGCTGGTGTGGCGCGTGGTGGTGCCGGCGGTCGGTGGCGCGCTCGCCGGGGCGCTGCTGGTGCTGGCCAACCGCCTGGCCGGCAGCCACCGCGGCGCCACTGACTATATGGAGGCGGTGGCCAATGGCAGCGGCCGCCTGCCGGTGCGCATCACGCTGCTGCGCGCGCTGTCGTCGTTCTTCTCGATCGTCAGCGGCAGCTCGGTCGGCAAGGAAGGCGCGATGATCCAGCTGGCCGCGCTGTGCGGCTCGCTGTTCCCGTCGACGCGGCTGGAGCGCGGCGGCGGCTCCAATATGCGGCGCATGCTGACCGCATGCGGTGCCGCGGCGGGCCTCGCCACCGTCTATCACACCCCTTTTTCCGCCGCGGTCTTCGTTGCCGAAGTGGTGTTCGGGGCACTGGCGGTGCAGCGGCTGATGCCGTTGTTCCTCGCGTCGGTGGCCGGCGCCATGGTCAGCCAGTGGCACGGCGGCCTGCAGCCGCTCTATCCCGGCCTGGACATCGCGCCTGACCTTCGCCCCCACATCCTGCTGGCCGCAGCCGCGCTGGGCGTGGCCGCCGGCATCGCGGGCGCGCTCTTCATGCGTGCGGCCGGCTTTGCGCGCAGCCGCTTCGCCGGCGTGCCAGGCGGGCCGGTGGCGCGGCTGGCGCTTGGCGGGGCGCTGGTCGGCGTGCTGGCGATGGCGGTGCCGGAGGTGGTGGGCAACGGCTACTCCACCATTCAGACCATCCTGCAGGAGCAGCCGCTGAGCGTGCCGGTGGCCGGCGTGCTGCTGGCCAAGCTGGTGGCGACCGTGATCAGCATGGGCTCGGGTGCGGTCGGCGGCGTGTTCACGCCCTCGCTGTTCGTCGGCGCGGCACTCGGGCAGTTGCTGGCGATCGGGATGCAGGGGACGGCGGCCGGCGCGGCGCCGCTGCTGCCGCTGGTCGGCATGAGTGCCTTCCTGGCCGCCACCAGCCAGGCGCCGCTGATGTCGGTGCTGATGGTGTTCGAGATGACGCTGGCGCCGGCGCTGCTGCTGCCGTCGATGATCGGCGCGGTGGCGGCGTACTACACGGCGTCGCGCTGCCAGACGCTGTCGCTGTACAGCGTGATCGCCGAGCGCGCGCAAGCCTCGGCCGCGGCCGAGCATGCGCGCACGCTGACGCTGGCCGGCCTGTGCGACCCGACCGACACCGTGCTCGACCCCAACGCCACGCTGGGCGCGGCGGCGGACAAGTTCGCCGAAACCGGCACGCGCTATCTCTATCTGGTGGAACCTGACGGCCGCCTGCTGGGCGCGTTGTCGATCCATGCCTTGCAGCGCGCCCAGCGCGAGGGCGCGCCGGATGACGTACTGGCACTGGCCGAGCGCGACTTTCCGGCGCTGACACCCGATTCGCGGCTGCGCGACGCGCTGGCGGTGTTCGCCGAGCACGGCATCAACCGCATCCCGCTGGTGCGCGACACCACCAGCCGCGAACTGATGGGCACGGTGTCCAAGCAGCGTGTGCTGCAAGAGGCATCCTGCCTGTTCTGAGCACAAACCCGATCCCCGCATCGCCAGGCCCGTCAGCGGGGAAAAGAGCGGGTAAAATGGCGGGTTGCGCCCGCCTTCGGGCGATCCCGCCAACGCTTCGTCCTTTTTGTCGGAGTTCTCCCCATGCCAGCAGGTCATGATGCGCGCCGCCAGGCGCCGGAGTCTGTCAAACCCTCGCGCGGGCGGAGGCGTGCGCTGGCCTGCGCCGGCGCCCTGCTGCTCGGCGCGGCCAGCGCGGCGGCCCAGCCGGTGCGGGTGATCCCGGACGATGCGCAGGCGGCAAAGCTGGTCATCGCCACGCCGTCGGCCGGCGCGCCGCAGACGGCCACGCTGGACGGCAAGACCGTGGGCGTGGCGCCCGGCCTGCGCCTGTTCGGCACCGACAACCAGCTGCTGGCCAAGACCGCGGTGGCGGGCCAGAAGCTGCCGGTGCGGTACAAGCTGGACCTGTACGGCCAGCTGCTGACGGCCTGGGTGCTGAGCGAGCCCGAGCAGAAGGCGCTGAAAGCAAAATCGTAGTCCCCCTTGAAGTTCGCCCCAGAAGTGCGACCGGCGTGCCCCACGCGCCGGCCGCGTTGTTGCAACACCCTGATGCCCCCAGGTCAACCACTGAGATCGGCATATGAAGAAAGTTTTCGTCAAGACGTACGGCTGCCAGATGAACGAGTACGACTCGGACAAGATGGTCGACGTCCTCCACGCCAGCCAGGGGCTGGAACCCACCGACAACGTCGAAGACGCCGACGTGATCCTGTTCAACACCTGCTCGGTGCGCGAGAAGGCGCAGGAGAAGGTGTTCTCGGAACTGGGCCGGATGAAGGCACTCAAGGCCGTCAAGCCTGACCTGGTGATCGGCGTGGGCGGCTGCGTGGCCAGCCAGGAAGGCGCCAGCATCGTCTCGCGCGCGCCGTATGTCGACGTGGTGTTCGGCCCGCAGACGCTGCACCGCCTGCCCGACCTGATCGCGCGGCGCCAGCGCACCGGCCAGTCGCAGGTGGATATCTCCTTCCCCGAGATCGAGAAGTTCGACCACCTGCCGCCGGCACGCGTCGATGGCCCGAGCGCCTTTGTCTCGATCATGGAAGGCTGCTCCAAGTACTGCAGCTACTGCGTGGTGCCCTACACCCGCGGCGAGGAAGTGTCGCGCCCGTTCGAAGACGTGCTGGCTGAAGTCGCCGGCCTGGCCGAGCAAGGCGTGCGCGAAGTCACGCTGCTGGGCCAGAACGTCAACGCCTATCGCGGCAAGATGGGCGATACCACCGAGATCGCCGACTTTGCGCTGCTGATCGAGTACGTGGCCGAGATCCCCGGCATCGAGCGCATCCGCTACACCACCAGCCACCCGAAGGAATTCACCTCGCGCCTGGTCGAGCTGTACGGCCGCTGCGAAAAGCTGGTAAACCATTTGCACCTGCCGGTGCAGCATGCGTCCGACCGCATCCTGATGGCGATGAAGCGCGGCTACAGCGTGCTGGAGTACAAGAGCATCATCCGCAAGCTGCGCGTGCTGCGCCCGGACATGTCGATGTCGTCGGACTTCATCGTCGGCTTCCCCGGCGAGACCGATGCCGACTTCGAGAAGCTGATGGCGATGATCGAGGAGATCGGCTACGACACCTCGTTCTCGTTTATCTTCAGCCCGCGCCCCGGCACGCCCGCGGCCAACCTGCACGACGACACCCCGCACGAAGTCAAGCTGCGACGGCTGCAACGGCTGCAGGCCACGATCGAGGAAAACGTGCAGCGCATCAGCCGGAACATGGTCGGCTCGGTGCAGCGCATCCTGGTGGAAGGGCCCGCGCGCAAGGACCCGACCGAGCTGCACGGACGCACCGAGAACAACCGCGTGGTCAACTTCGCGCTGCCGGGCGTGCCCCAGGCCGGCCGCGACCGGCTGGTCGGCCAGCTGGTCGATGTCAGCATCACGCAGGCGTTCCCGCACTCTCTGCGCGGCGAGATCGTGGTACGCCAGTAATTCACGCAGCTTTCAGCGAGGCCATCGCCAACCGATGAAGATCCCTTCCGCAGAATTCGTCGCCCCCAGGGACGACAACACCCGGCTGCAAAACCTGTGCGGGCCGCTCGACGAAAACCTGCGCCAGATCGAGCAGGCGCTCGACGTGACCATCCAGCGGCGCGGCCACCGCATGACGGTGCGCGGCAACAATGCGCAAGACACCGCGGCGGCGCTGGAGCGCTTCTACAACCAGGCGCGCACGCCGCTGTCGATCGACGACGTGCAGCTGGGCCTGGTGGAAACGCGCCAGCTGTCCGCCCACGGCAGCTACCTGCCCGGCAACGGCGACGATGTCGAAGAGCGCGAGATCGGCGACGAATCGCCGGTGCTGCACACCCGCCGCCCCGGCCTACAGGGCCGCACCGTGGCGCAGCGCGACTACCTGCGCAATATCCTGTCGCACGACCTGACCATGGGCATCGGCCCGGCCGGCACCGGCAAGACCTACCTGGCGGTGGCGTGCGCGGTCGACGCGCTGGAGCGCGATGCGGTCAAGCGCATCGTGCTGACGCGCCCGGCGGTGGAAGCCGGCGAGCGCCTGGGCTTCCTGCCCGGCGACCTGGCGCAGAAGGTCGATCCCTACCTGCGCCCCCTGTATGACGCGCTGTACGACCTGCTCGGCTTCGACCGCACGCAGAAGATGTTCGAGCGCCAGATGATCGAGATCGCGCCGCTGGCCTATATGCGCGGGCGCACGCTGAACCATGCCTTCATCATCCTGGACGAGGCGCAGAACACCACGCCCGAGCAGATGAAGATGTTCCTCACGCGCATCGGCTTCGGCTCGAAGGCGGTGATCACCGGCGACATCACGCAGATCGACCTGCCCAAGGGCCAGAAGAGCGGCCTGGTGGAGGCGCAGCACGTGCTGCGCGACGTGCGCGGCATCGCCTGCACCCGCTTTACCAGCATCGACGTGGTGCGCCATCCGCTGGTGGCGCGCATCGTCGATGCCTATGACGAATACCACGCCCAGCACAAGGACGCGTAATTGAAATCCCAGAAATCCAAGTCTTCCGGCGTCAGCCTGACCCTGTTCGATAACGAAGGCCGCGCGCGCAAGAGCGCCGCGCACGCGCTGCGCGTGCAGTTGCCCGACGGCCGCAGCATCACCCTGGACCTGTCGCAGGCCGCCGACGGCGTGCTCGCGCTGCTGGCCGAGCATACCGATACCAACCAGCAGGCCGGCCTGCTGGTGCGCCCGGACAACCATGACGCACTGTCGGTGGCCGTGACCGCCACGCCGGTGGTCACCACCACGGGCACCCCGGCCACCCCGCCCGCCCTGGAACTCGAGATCCAGAATGGCGACGGTGTCGGCAAGCGCGCCGGCCTGCCGCCGCGCCGCAAGATCGAAACCTGGGTCAAGTCGGCGCTGTACGCCGACGCCACGCTGACCATCCGCTTTGTCGGCGAGGAAGAAGGCCGCACGCTGAACCGCACCTATCGCGGCAAGGACTACGCCACCAACGTGCTGACCTTTGCCTATGCGGAGAACGAGGAAGACCCGGTCACGGGCGATATCGTGCTGTGCTGCCCGGTGGTGGAAGCCGAGGCGCGCGAGCAGCGCAAGCCGCTGGAAGCGCACTATGCGCACCTGATCGTGCACGGCGTGCTGCATGCGCAGGGCTATGAGCACGAGGACGAGGCCGAGGCCGAGGAAATGGAGGCGATCGAGACCGAGACGCTGCAGGCGCTGGGTTATGCCGATCCCTATCTTGCGGAGCGCATCGCGACCGCGTGATGCCGCCCGCACAGGCGGCGTCCTGACGGGCGCCGCCTGCATCACTTGCGGCGTCGGCGGCCCGCCCACCGTCACGGGACGGTCAGGCTTTTAGTGTATCCTTCAGACGATCTCCACCACGCGCTCGCCGCGAAATGAACGACCCCTATCCCAGTTCGAAGCCCGCCTATCTGAGGCAGACCGATCGTCCCAGATCGCTTCTCGAACGCCTGTCAGACCTGATTTCCCCCGAACCGGACACCCGAGCGGAACTGCTCGAAGTGCTCCAGGAAGCGCACGAGCGCAACCTGATCGATGCCGATTCGCTCTCCATGATCGAGGGCGTATTCCAGGTCTCCGAACTGACCGCGCGCGACATCATGGTGCCGCGTGCGCAGATGGATATGGTCAACATCGCCGACGCGCCGGAGACCTTCATCCCGTTCATGCAGCTGACCGCGCACTCGCGCTTCCCGGTCTATGAAGGCAGCCGTGACAACATCATCGGCATCCTGCTGGCCAAGGACCTGCTGCGCTACTACACCGACCCCGCCTTCGACCTGCGCGAAACGCTGCGCCCGGCGGTGTTCATCCCCGAGTCCAAGCGCCTGAACATCCTGCTGCGCGAATTCCGCATCAACCGCAACCATATCGCCATCGTCGTGGACGAGTACGGCGGCGTGGCCGGGCTGGTGACGATCGAGGACGTGCTGGAGCAGATCGTGGGCGATATCGAGGACGAGTTCGACCTCGACGAAGACCAGGACAATATCCTGCCGATGCCCGACGGGAGCTGGCGCGTGCACGGCCTGACCGAGATCGCCCAGTTCAACGAGGCCTTCGGCACCGCCTTCTCCGACCACGACGTCGATACCGTGGGCGGGCTGTTGTCCAACCACGTGGGCCATGTGCCCCACCGCGGCGAGATCATCACCCTGCCGCCGATCCGCTTCGAAGTGCTGCGCGCCGACGCGCGGCAGGTACACCTGCTGCAGGTGCACCGCGAATCCCAATCCGACAGCTTGAGCGTGGCCGGCGCATGAAGCGTCCCGCCCCGATCCTCAACGGCGCCGCCGCTGCCGACGCCGACACTGCCGGCGTGCCTGGCACGCAAGCGCGGTCGCGCGCCGCCGCCATGGCGCGGCTGCTGCTGGCCGGCGTGCTCGGCATCGCCCATACGCAAGCTTTTGCCCCGCATGACTGGTGGTGGCTGCAGATCCTGTCGCTGGCGGGCCTGGCCGCGCTGATGGCCGATGCGCCGCGCGCGCGCATGGCCGCGGCCACCGGCTTTGCCTTCGGGCTGGGCTGGTTCCTGTCTGGCATCTGGTGGCTCTATATCAGCATGCACGTCTACGGTGAGATGCCGGCGTGGATGGCGGCGCTGGCAGTGGTGCTGTTCTCGGGCTACCTGTCGCTGTGGCCCGCGCTGGCCGGCGCGCTGTGGCACCGGCTGACGGCGCGCCTGCCCCAGGCCGGGCTGCTGGCGGCGCTTGCGTTCGGCGCCGCCTGGGGCCTGACGGAATGGCTGCGCGGCGTGGTGTTCACCGGATTCCCGTGGCTGTCGGGCGGCTATGCCCATACCGACGGCCCGCTGGCGGGCTTTGCGCCGCTGGCCGGCGTCTACGGCATCGGCGCGCTGGCGGCCGCGGTGGCGGCGCTGCTGGCAGCCGCGGTGCGCAGCATGGGCCAGGGCGCGCGCGGCCGCGCGCTGGCGGCGCTGGCGCTTGCGCTGATCCTGCCCGCGGCGGGCGCGGCACTGGCACCGCTGGCGTGGACCACGCCCGCCGGCAAGCCGCTGTCGGTGCGGCTGCTGCAGGGCAATGTGGCGCAGGACATCAAGTTCGAGGCCGCCGGCATCCAGCGTTCGCTCGAGCTGTACCGCGACATGATCACCGCGCAGCCGGCCGACCTGGTGGTGACGCCCGAGACCGCCTTCCCGGTGATCCTGCAGGAGCTGCCGGTCGAGGTGGCGGTGGCGGTGCGCGACTTCGCACTGGGCAGCGGCACCTCGGTGCTGTTCGGCGCGGCGGGTGCGGATTCGCCGGTGGACTTCACTAACAGCGTGTTCGGCATCGGGCCGCAGACCGAGCGGCTGTACCGCTACAACAAGCACCACCTGGTGCCGTTCGGCGAGTTCATCCCGCTGGGCTTCCGCTGGTTCGTCGACATGATGAAGATGCCGCTGGGCGACTTCCGCCGCGGCGGGCTCGACCAGGAGCCGCTGCCGGTGCGCGGCGTGCGCGTGGCGCCCAATATCTGTTATGAGGATTTGTTCGGCGAGGAGATTGCGCAGACCCTGCGCCAGCAGGTGGCGCCGGCCAATATCCTGGCCAACCTGACCAACCTGGCCTGGTTCGGCGACACCATCGCGCTGGACCAGCATCTGCAGATCTCGCGCATGCGCGCACTGGAGACGCGCCGGCCGATGCTGCGTTCGACCAATACCGGAATGACCGCGGTGGTGCGCCCGGACGGCACGGTGCAGGCGCGGCTGCCGACCTTCACGGTCGGCACGCTCACTGCCGAGGTGCAGGGCATGCAGGGGCTGACGCCTTATATCCGCTGGGGGAATGCGCCGGTGCTGGCGCTGTTTGCGCTGGTGCTGGGGGTGGCTGCCTGGCGGGTGCGCCGGGCAAGCTGAGGGCGCCGGAGGCGGCGGGATCGCCGCTGCGCTTCCGGGTCCGCTACAGGCGCAAGGCGCGCAATTCGCGCGGCTCGCGTGGGCCGCTTCAGCCCATCAGGCCGGTCGCCACCGACACGGCGGCCGCGGCGATCATGACCGCGATTGCGACCAGGTAAGGTTTGCGAGAAAGAAGTGTCATGGTCAAAGTCCCCATCGATAATCAGTCACCGACAACCGGCCGCTGCCTGAAGCAGTCAGCCGGCCGTGCCAGCCATGCCGGCACGGATGTCAATCGCAACGCTCGAACGGGTTGCTTACTCATACTGTATACAAAAACTTTATCGGCAAGCGCCCGATCCACTTGAAAAACGGGTCGGTATTTTCCCGAAGCGTTGCGTAAGGCCGACATCCGGCGGGCTCCCGGAAGTTCGATCGGCCCCCTCCCCGGCCCCGCCAAACGGGGCGCCCGGCCAAAAAGCCGATAGAATTCAGGGTTTGGCGAAATCCGTATGCGGCGGCCACGGCACGCGCTGCGCGGCCACCATGCCGGGCGGCGCCATCGCCCCGGGCGCCTCTACCTAGTCTTCATATGCTGACCTTCCAACAAATGATTCTGACCCTGCAGGCCTACTGGGACCGGCAGGGCTGCGCGCTGTTGCAACCCATCGATCTGGAGGTCGGCGCCGGGACTTCGCACGTGCACACCTTCCTGCGCGCGATCGGCCCCGAGCCGTGGCGTGCCGCCTACGTGCAGCCGTCGCGCCGCCCGAAGGACGGGCGCTATGGCGAGAACCCCAACCGCCTGCAGCACTACTACCAGTACCAGGTGGTGCTCAAGCCCGCGCCGGAGAACATCCTGGAGCTGTACCTGGGCTCGCTCGAGGCGCTGGGCCTGGACCTGAAGCAGAACGACATCCGCTTCGTCGAGGACGACTGGGAGAACCCCACGCTGGGCGCCTGGGGCCTGGGCTGGGAAGTCTGGCTCAACGGCATGGAAGTGACCCAGTTCACCTACTTCCAGCAGGTCGGCGGCATCGACTGCAAGCCCATCACCGGCGAAATCACCTACGGCATCGAGCGCCTGGCGATGTACCTGCAGAAGGTCGAGAACGTCTACGACCTGGTCTGGACCGAATGGGTCGAGAACGGCGAGACGCGCCGCCTTACGTACGGCGACGTGTACCACCAGAACGAGGTCGAGCAGTCGACCTACAACTTCGAGCACAGCAATACCGAAATCCTGTTCCGCCATTTCGCCGAGCACGAAGGCGAGGCCAAGCGCCTGATGGGCAATGGCGAAGGCGGCGAGGAAGGCCAGGCCGCGTCCGGCACGCGCCTGGCGCTGCCCGCCTACGAGCAGGTGCTCAAGGCCGCGCACACCTTCAACCTGCTGGATGCGCGCGGCGCGATCTCGGTGACCGAGCGTGCGGCGTATATCGGCCGCATCCGCAACCTGTCGCGCGCGGTGGCGCAGGCCTACTACGACTCGCGCGAAGCCCTCGGCTTTCCGATGTGTGGCGGCAACAGGGCCAACGGCGGAGCCAAGGCATGACGCAACTGGCGCGCAGCGCGCTGTGCTGCGCCATGGCGCTCGCCGCGCTGGCCGCCGCGGGCAATGCCGCCGGCGCGCGCGCGCAGGCCGCACCCGCCCCGCAGGCGCTGCTGCTGCCGGCGGAACTGAGCAATGTGTGCGAGGCCGACCCGCAGGCGCTGCAACTGGCCATGGCGCGCCACTGGCGTCCGTCACTGAATTCGCTCGACCAGTGGACGCAGCTGGTGCGCTCGTTCTCGTGCGACCTGTCCGGCCAGCGCGACCTGGGCTGGCACCGCGTGCCGCTGCGCGCCTATGAGAGCGCGATCCGCTATCCGCTGACCTGGGTCGAGGTGGAAACGCGCGACGGCCGCACCCGCCGCAAGGTCAAGACGTACTACTCGGCCGCGCAGCTGCCGCCGAAGATCGATTTCTGGGTGGGCGGGCGCATCGACGAGATCCGCTACGACAAGCGCCAGCGCCGCATCGATGCGCGCTTCCCGGCCGCGGGCAGCCGCGGCGGCAGCAACGGCGCGGCCAGCGCCGCGGCGGCCGCGCAATGCGCCTACACCACGCTGCAATTCCGGCAACAGAACGGCCTGTGGCTGCTGTCCGGAGTGGAACCTAATCTTTCGCCGCGCTGCTGATCCAGCGACGCGCGCTACAACCTGTTGGATACGATTCATGTCGCAACCCATGACCGACTCGCTGCTGATCGAACTGTTCACCGAAGAGCTGCCTCCCAAGGCGCTGGCGCGTCTGGGCGACGCCTTCGCGCAGGGCCTGTTCGCAGGCCTGGGCGAGCGCGACTTGCTTGAGACGGGCGCCACCGTGACGCCGTTCGCCACGCCGCGCCGGCTGGCCGCGCTGGTTTCCGGCGTGCGCCGCAACGCGCCGGACCGCGAGCAGCGCGAGAAGGTCCTGCCGCTATCGGTAGCACTCGGCGCCAACGGCGAGCCCACCCCGCCGCTGGCCAAGAAACTGGCCGCGCTGGCCAAGTCCGTCGGCGTGGCCGAGATCGACTGGCAGTCGCTGGAGCGCGCCTCCGACGGCAAGGCCGAGGCCTTCTTCTACCGCTACACCGCGCGCGGCGCCGAGCTGGCCGCCGGGCTGCAGGCGGCGCTGGAAGACACCATCGCCAAACTGCCGATCCCCAAGGTAATGAGCTACCAGCGCCCGGACGGCAACACGGTGAATTTCGTGCGCCCGGCGCACAGCCTGATCGCGCTGTTCGGCAGCGAGATCCTGCCGGTGTCGGTGCTGGGCCTGCAGGCGAGCAACCTGACCCAGGGCCACCGCTTCCTGTCGCATGGCGCGATCGAGATCGCCCATGCCAACGACTATGCCAGGCAGCTCGAGTCCGCCGGCCGCGTGGTCGCCAGTTATGCCGAGCGCCGCGAGCGCATGCGCACCGCGCTGCTGGCCGAAGCCGGCGCCGACCAGGTGATCATGCCCGAGTCGCTGCTGGACGAGGTCAATTCGCTGGTGGAATGGCCGGTGGTCTACGCCTGCCATTTCGAGGAAGCCTTCCTGGCAGTGCCGCAGGAATGCCTGATCCTGACCATGCAGACCAACCAGAAGTACTTTGCGCTGACCGATGCCGACGGGCACCTGCGCAACCGCTTCCTGATCGTGTCCAACCTGGCCACCGAGACGCCGCAGTCGATCATCACCGGCAACGAGCGCGTGGTGCGCCCGCGCCTGGCCGACGCCAAGTTCTTCTTCGACCAGGACCGCAAGAAGACGCTCGCCTCGCGCGTGCCGCAACTGGCCAGCGTGGTCTACCACAACAAGATCGGCACGCAGCTGGATCGGGTGCAGCGCCTGCAGCAGATCGCCGGCCATATCGCCGACGCGCTCAACGCTGCCGGCGTGCCGACCGACAAGGCCGCCGCGATGCGCGGCGCCGAGCTGGCCAAGGCCGACCTGCTGACCGACATGGTCGGCGAGTTCCCCGAGCTGCAGGGCACCATGGGCACCTATTACGCCCGCCACGACGACGAAGCCGAAGACGTGGCGCTGGCCTGCTCCGAACACTACCGCCCCCGCTTTGCCGGCGACGCGCTGCCCGAGGGCGCCGTCAGCACCGCCGTGGCGCTGGCCGACAAGCTCGAAACCCTGGTCGGGATCTGGGGCATCGGCCTGCAGCCCACCGGCGAGAAAGACCCATTCGCGCTGCGCCGCCACGCGCTGGGCATCCTGCGCATGCTGATCGAGAAGCCGCTGGCGCTGTCGATGGCCTCGCTGCTGGCGCTGACGCAGCAGTCCTTTGCCGGCGTCGCCGCGGTCAAGCCGGCGCCCGAGGCCATCACCGACTTCCTGTACGACCGCGTGCGCGGCTACCTGAAGGACAAGGGCTACACCACCAACGAGGTCGAGGCCGTGGTCAGCCTGCGCCCCGACACGCTGCACGACATCCTCGGCCGCATGGAAGCGGTGCGAACCTTTGCCGCGCTGCCCGAGGCCGAAGCCCTGGCCGCCGCCAACAAGCGCATCACCAACATCCTGCGCAAGAACACCGAGCCGGTCGGCGCGGTCAACCCGGCGCTGCTCCAGGAAGAGGCTGAAGGCGTGCTGCATGCCGCCATCGAGCGCGTGCGGCCGGCGGTGGAAGCTGCCTTTGCCAGCGGCGACTTCACCGCCGCGCTGCGCGACCTGGCGCAGCTGCGCGAAGCGGTCGACCGCTTCTTCGACGACGTGATGGTGATGGCAGAGGACGCGCAGCTGCGCGCCAACCGCCTGGCGCTGCTGGCCTCGCTGCATACGCTGGCCAACCGCGTGGCCGACATCTCCAAGCTGGCCGCCTGAGCAGCGCCAGCCTCAGCCACACCGGAGCCGCACATGCCGCAGACGCCGCCCAAGTTCGTCATCCTGGACCGCGACGGGGTGATCAACCTCGACAGCGACCAGTTCATCAAGACGCCCGATGAATGGGTGCCCATCGACGGCAGCCTGGAAGCCGTCGCCGCGCTCAACCAGGCCGGCTTTCGCGTGGTGATCGCCAGCAACCAGTCCGGCATCGGCCGCGGGCTGTTCGAGATGAGCGCGCTCAACGCCATGCACGAGAAGATGCACACCTCGCTCGCGCGCGTGGGCGGGCGTGTCGACGCGGTGTTTTTCTGCCCGCATACGGCGGCCGACGGCTGCGACTGCCGCAAGCCCAAGCCGGGCATGCTCGAGGAGATCAGCGAGCGCTTCGGCATCGAGCTCCGGGGCGTGCCGATCGTGGGCGATTCGCTGCGCGACCTGGAAGCCGGCGTCGCGATCGGCTGCGCACCGCACCTGGTGCTCAGCGGCAAGGGCCGCAAGACCCTCGACAAGGGCGGCCTGCCGCCCGGCACGCGGGTGCATGACGACCTGCGCGCGTTCGCGCGCTGGCTGACCGGCAACGACGGCGCCGAGCGCCCGCCCGCACAGAACGCCGGCTGACCGCCCGCACCTTTTCCCTAATTGCGCCCCCCGCATGACGTTTCTCCGTTCCCTGTTGTTTGCGCTGTACCTGCTGGTGCTGACGCCGCCCTACGCGTGCGCCTGCTTCCTGGTGTTCCCCTTCATGAATGCCGACCAGCGCTTCCGCTTCGTGCGCGGCTGGCCGCGGATGGTGATCCGGGCCGCGCGCGGCATCTGCGGCATCGATTACCGCATCGAAGGGCATGAGCATATGGACCGCATGCTCGACAAGCCGGTGGTGCTGCTGTCCAAGCACCAGTCGGCCTGGGAGACGGTAGCCTACGTGGCGCTGATGCCCAAGCCGCTGTGCTTCGTGTTCAAGCGCGAGCTGCTGCTGGTGCCGTTCTTCGGCTGGGCGCTGGGCATGCTGAAGATGGTCCATATCAACCGCAAGGAAGGCACGCGCGCCTTTGCCTCGGCCGTGCGCCAGGGCCGCGAGCGGCTCGCCGAAGGCGCCTGGATCATCATGTTCCCGGAGGGCACGCGCACGCGGTCGGGCGAGGAAAGGCCGCGCTACAAGAGCGGCGGCGCGCGCCTGGCAGTGGAAACCGGTGCCTGGGTGCTGCCGATGGCCGTCAACTCGGGCCGCATGTGGCCGCGCAATTCGTTCCTGAAGTATCCGGGCACGGTGACGATCTCGGTCGGCCCGCCGATCGCCTCGGCCAACAAGACCGCCGACCAGCTCAACCAGGAAGTCGCGGCATGGATCGAGCGCGACATGCGCCGCATCGACGCCGAGAGCTACCGTAGCGAACTCCGGAGCGAGCCAGCCGCATGAAGCTGCTGCGCCCCGCCACCGACGCCGACGGCGCACAGCTGGAGCTGCCGCTGGCGGAAACCGCCCACGCGCCGCAGCCTGCTGCCCCGCTCGCCCAGGAACCGCCGCAACTGACCGCCTGGCCGGTGCCGCAACCCAACGCGCGCCTGCTGCATATCGGCGAGCGCCCGCTGCACTACACGCTCAAGCGCTCGTCGCGCCGCACCATCGGCTTCACCATCGACGACCGCGGGCTGTCGATCACCGCGCCGCGCTGGGTCACGCTGGCCGACATCGAATCGGCCATCCTGGAAAAGCAGCGCTGGATCTTCAACAAGATGGGCGAGTGGCGCCACCGCGAGTCGCGCCGCATCCTGCCCACGGTGCAGTGGCGCGACGGCGCCAGCCTGCCCTTCCTCGGGCAGCCGCTGACGCTGGCGCTGGAATCGCCGATCGGCGGGCTGCTGTTCGACGCCGACCGCCGCATGCTGCACCTGGCACTGCCCGGGCATGCCGACGAGCAGCAGATCAAGGACCGCGTGCAGGGCTGGCTGCAGCAGCAGGCGCGCCGGCTGCTGCCCGAGCGGCTGGAGGTCTATGCCGACAAGCTCGGCGTACGTCATTCCGGCTTTGCACTGACCTCGGCCGCGACGCGCTGGGGCAGTTGCACCGCGGATGGCAAGATCCGGCTGAACTGGCGGCTGATGCATTTCCCGCTGTCGATGATCGACTACGTTGCGGCGCACGAGCTGGCGCACCTGAAAGAGATGAACCACGGGCCGCGTTTCTGGGAGACCGTGGAATCGATCTTCCCGGAGTTCCGCGACGCGCGGGCGCAACTGCGTGCGCATCCGCCCGAGCTGTTGCCGACATTCTGAGCGAGCCGGGCGCCGCGCGCCCGCTCGCCGGTGCGTTTCCCGCAAACGCACTAAAATGGCGCCTTCAAATACCTACAACGCCTGAAGGCCCCTCAAATGCGACTCCTCCACACCATGCTGCGCGTCGGCGACCTGCAGCGCTCGATCGATTTCTACACCCGCATTCTCGGCATGCAGCTGCTGCGCGAGAGCGACAATTCCGAATACAAGTACCGCCTCGCCTTCGTCGGCTACGGCCCGGAGAGCGAGACCGCGGTGCTGGAGCTGACCTACAACTACGGCGTCGACAAGTACGACCTGGGCACCGCCTACGGCCATATCGCGCTGGAAACCGACAACGCCGCGGCAGCCTGCGAGCGCATCCGCGCTGCCGGCGGCAAGATCACCCGCGAAGCCGGTCCGGTCAAGGGCGGCACCACCGTGATCGCCTTCGTCGAAGACCCGGACGGCTACAAGATCGAGCTGATCGAGCGCCACTCCACCCGCGACGCCAGCCGTCCCTGAGCGTCCCGGCCGTGGACGCCCAAACCCTGACCCGCCGGCCGCTTGACGGCATGGCGGTGGGCCTGATGGTGGTGCTGTGCGCCGCCTGGGGCCTGCAACAGGTGGTGATCAAGGTGACCGCGCCGCTAATGGGCGCGGTGCTGCAGGCCGGCGTGCGCTCGGCGGTGGCGGCGCTGCTGGTGTTCGGCTTTGCCGCCTGGCGCGGCACGCCGATCTGGCGGCGCGACGGCACGTTCAACGCCGGGCTGCTGGCCGGGCTGCTGTTCGGCGCCGAGTTTTTCTGCATCTTCGTCGGGCTGGGGCATACCACGGCCTCGCGCATGGCGGTGTTCCTGTACACCGCACCGATCTTCACCGCGCTGGGGCTGCATTTCGTGGTGCCCGGCGAGCGGCTGCACACCGGGCAATGGCTGGGCGTGGCGCTGGCTTTCGTGGGGATGGCGCTCGCGTTTGCCGATGGCATCGCCACGCCGTCCGCGCATGGCGGTACGCTGCTGGGCGATGCGCTGGGCATCCTGGCGGGAGCGCTGTGGGCGGCGACCACCGTGGTGGTGCGCGCCAGCCCGCTGGCGAGCGCACCGGCCAGCAAGACGCTGCTGTACCAGCTGGCGGTATCGGCGGTGATGCTGCTGGCGATGGCGGTGGCCGCGGGCCAGACCGCGACCGTGCAGATCGATGGCGTGGTGCTGGCGAGCCTGTTCTACCAGTCGGTGCTGATCGCCTTTGCCAGCTACCTGACCTGGTTCTGGCTGCTGCGGCGCTACCTGGCGTCGCGGCTGTCGGTGTTTTCCTTCCTGACGCCGCTGTTTGGCGTGGCCTTCGGCGTGGTGCTGATGCACGACGCGGTGGGGCCGCGCTTTGCGGTGGCGGCCTTGCTGGTGCTAGCGGGGATCGTGCTGGTCAACCGCCGCGCCTGAGCGGCCGCGGGTACTGCTATCACCGCGGCGGCCGTGGGCCGCCGCCCTGCTCGCGCCTCAGCGGCGCGCCTCGAACGAGAACATCCCCAGCGCGTCGCGCACCTCGTCCAGCGTCTGCTGGGTCAGCGCACGCGCCTTTTCGGTGCCCGTGCGCAGGATGTCAAATATATAGTCCGGATCCTTGGCCAGCTCTTCGCGACGCGCGCGGATCGGGGCCAGCATGTCCTGCAGGATGCCCTCGATGCGGCGCTTGAGCACCATGTCGCCCAGGCCGCCGCGCTGGTAGTGCTCCTTCAGCCCCTTGACTTCCTCGGTATTGGGATCGAACGCATCCAGGTAGGTGAAGACCACGTTGCCCTCGACCTGGCCCGGATCCGACACGCGCAGGTGGTTGGGGTCGGTGTACATGCTGTGCACCGCGGCCTTGATCTGCTCGGGCGAGGCGCCCAACGCGATCGCGTTGCCCATCGACTTGCTCATCTTGGCCTTGCCGTCCACGCCGGGCAGGCGGCCGAACTCGGGGATCAGGGCCTTGCACTCGGGCAGCACGTCGCGGCCGACCTGGTGGTTGATGCGGCGCACGATCTCGTTGGTCTGCTCGATCAGCGGCGCCTGGTCTTCGCCCACCGGCACCACGTGGGCCTTGAAGGCGGTGATGTCCGCGGCCTGCGAGGCCGGGTAGCACAGGAAGCCGGCCGGGATATCGCGCCCGAAACCACGCGCCTGGATCTCTTCCTTGATGGTCGGGTTGCGCTCGAGCCGCGCCACCGTGACGAAGTTCAGGTACATCAGCGTCAGCTCGGCCAGCGCGGGCAGGTGCGACTGCACGGTGATGGTGGTCTTGGCCGGGTCGATGCCGACGGCCAGGTAGTCCAGCGCCACTTCCAGCACGTTGCGGCGCACCTTGTCGGGATCGTGCGCGTTGTCGGTCATGGCCTGGGTGTCGGCCAGCAGCAGGTACTGCTCATGCGAGTCCTGCAGCGCCAAGCGGCTCTTCAGCGAGCCGACATAGTGGCCGAGGTGCAGCGGGCCGGTGGGACGGTCGCCGGTCAGGATCACGGGACGCCGGTTGGTTTGGGTCTGGGCTGTCATGGGACGGTCTTGCACGAAAGAGTCGCGGGAAATTCGGAATTCGGATGCGTCAGGCGGCCTGTCCGGCCTGTCCTGGCGCTGCACCACCAAGGCGCCGGGCCAGTTCGACATACTCGCCGACGGGCACTTCCTCGGCACGGCGGCCCAGGTCGAAGCCCATCGCGTCGAAGTCGACCTGGTCGCGCAGGAACGACAGCGTATTGCGCAGCACCTTGCGCCGCTGCGAGAACGCCGCGGTAACCACGTCGCCCAGCACGGTAATGTCGCAATCGGCATGCGGCGAGCGCAGCCGGCCATCGGGGTGGCGCGGCCAAGGGATCATGCGCACCACGGCGGAATCGACCTTGGGCGGCGGGTTGAAGCTGCCCGGCGGCACGTCGAGCACATGCTCCATGTAGTAGCGGACCTGCAGCATGATCGACAGCCGCCCGAAGGCCTTGCTGCCGGGCTCGGCCACCATGCGCTCCACCACTTCCTTCTGCAGCATGAAGTGCTGGTCGCGCACCTGATCGGCGAACTCCATCAGGTGGAACAGGAGCGGGCTGGAAATGTTGTACGGCAGGTTGCCGACGATGCGCAGCGGCCGCCCGGGCACCTCCAGCTTGCCGAAGTCGAAGTCCAGCGCATCGCCGGCGTGGACCTGCAGGCGCTCGCCGTAGCGGCGGCGCAGGCGCTCGACCAGGTCGCGGTCGAGTTCCACCACCTGCATCTGCGGGATCCGTTCGAGCAGCGGGGTGGTCAGCGCACCCAGGCCGGGGCCGATCTCGACCAGCACGTCGTCGCCCTGCGGGCTGATGGCATTGACGATGCCGTGGATGATGGTGTCGTCGACCAGGAAGTTCTGCCCGAATCGTTTGCGGGCCACATGGCCCTGGTGCACGTTTGAACGCATGGGGTTTATTCGTCCGGCTTCAGCATGGCGGCTGCATGCCGGAACTGGTATGGGCGGGATGGCCCGTAGCGCCGTTGCCGCCGGGGTGCCGGCCGTTGGCGTGGCCGGCCATGGTGACCGCACTGCGGATGGCCTCGATCATGCTGCCGTGCTCGGCCTGGCCGGTACCGGCCAGGTCCAGCGCGGTGCCGTGGTCCACCGAGGTACGGATAAAGGGCAGCCCCAGCGTGATGTTCACGCCGTGGCCGAAAGTGCCGTATTTCAGCGGCGCCAGCCCCTGGTCATGGTACATCGCCAGCACGCAGTCGGCATCGCGCAGGTGGCGCGGCTGGAACAGCGTGTCGGCCGGGTACGGGCCGCGCGCGTCGATGCCGGCGTCGCGCGCCTGCGCCAGCGCCGGCTCGATGATGTCGATCTCTTCGCGGCCCATATGGCCGCTTTCGCCGGCGTGCGGGTTCAGCCCCGTCACCAGGATGCGCGGACGCCCGATGCCGAAGTAGCGGCGCAGGTCGGCGTCGACGATCGTCAGCGTCTGCCGCAGCAGCGGGATGGAAAGCGCGTCGGGCACCGCGCGCAGCGGCAGGTGGGTGGTGGCCAGCGCCACGCGCAGCATGGCGCCGTCGTGCGCGGGCTGCGGGCCGGCCAGCATCATCACCACGCGCGGCACGCGGGCGCTCTCGGCCAGGTATTCGGTATGGCCGGTGAAGGGCACGCCGGCGTCGTTGATGGTGCTCTTCTGCACCGGCGCCGTGACCATCGCTGCATATCGGGGCGCGCGCTTGCCATGCGCGCGGCAGCCGGCGATGGCGGCATCCAGCAGCGCCAGCACATAGCGGCCGTTGCGCGCATCGAGCCGCCCGGGCTCGCACGCCACGGCCAGCGGGATGTGCTCGATCACCACATCGCCGTCGGCAATGCGCCGCTCCCAGGCGTGGGTGGCGCCCAGCGCCGCGGCGCGATCGGCCAGCAGGCGGGCATCGCCCAGCACATGGAAGCGGTAGTGCCCGCTGCCGCCATTGCCGCCGTTGTTGGCGCCGGTGAGCTGCAGCAACGCCCCGATGGTGATATCGGGGCCGATGCCGGCGGGTTCACCGGTCGAGATGGCCAGGGCTAGGGGGTCGGGCATGGCAGGTCGGGGCAGATCCGGCGCGCGCTTCAGCGCTGGCGGTTGACGCGGTACTCCACGTACGCCTGCGAGCGCAGCTGGCGTACCCAGTCATCATACGCGGCGCGCAGCTTCTGTTCGCGGACTTCCGCGCGGGCAAAGTCGCGCTGCTTCTCGGGCGAGAGCTCGGTCTCGCGGCGGTTCAGCACCTGGATCAGGTGCACGCCGAACTGCGTGACCACCGGCTCCGAGATCTCGTTCGGGCGCAGGCGGCTCATGGCCTGCTCGAACTCGGGCACCAGCTCGCCCGGCGAGACCCAGCCGAGGTCGCCGCCGTTCTGCGCAGAGCCGTCCTGCGAGAAGCGCTTGGCCGCGTCGGCAAAATCGCCGCCGTGGGTGATGCGGTCGCGCAGCGTGCTGAGCTGGCGGCGCGCCTCGGCCTCGGGCATGTTGGGGCCGGTGCGGATCAGGATATGGCGCACCTGGGTCTGGGTGATCTTCCCTGCCGCGGCCGGGTCGGATGGCGCGCCCGCGCGCTTGGCCACCAGCTTGACCACGTGGAAGCCGGCGGCGCTCTCCACCACCTGCGGCGCAACGCCGCCGGCCTGCAGGTCGACCACCGCATTGGCGAACTGCGTCGGCAGGCGGCCGATCTCGCGGAAGCCCATCGAACCGCCCTGGGCGGCCTCTGCACCTTCGGAATTGGCCTGCGCCAGCTGCGCGAAATCGGCGCCGCCCTGGGCCTGCTTGAGCAACCCTTCGGCCTTGGCGCGCAGTGCCTGCTTCTGCGCGTCCGAGGCGTTCTCGGGCACGCGCACGAGGATCTGCGCCACGTTGTACTCGGTCGGGCCGCCGGTGGCGCCCTGGCCGCCGCGGGCTGCCAGGTAGTTGTCGATCTCGCCGTCGTAGACCTGCACCTTCGAATCGACCTCGCGCTCGCGCAGGCGGATCACCTGCACCTGCTTGCGCAGCTCATCGCGGTACTTGGTCCAGGTCATGCCGCTGCCTTCCACGCGGCGGCGCAGCTCGGTGGCGTTCATGCGGTTCTGCTGCGCCACCGATTCGATGGCGCGGTCGATTTCCTGGTCGGTCACGCGGATGCCGGCGTCCTGCGCGGCCTGGATCTGCACGCGCTCCATCACCAGGCGCTCCAGCACCTCACCCAGCAGGTCGGGGCGCTGCGGCACCGGGCGGCCGGCGGCGCGCAGCTGGCCTTCGATCTCGTCGGCGCGGTCGAGCAGCTCGCGCCGCGTGATCACGCCGTTATTGACCACCGCGACCACTTCGTCGACCAGTTGCGAACGCTTCTGGCCGCCGGCTTGCGGCACGCCCAGCTTGGGCTGGCTCGCCGGCGCGGTGACGTCGGAGGACTGCGGCACGAAGATGCCAGTGGCGCGCGACGCCCCGGGCGCCTTGAGCTGGGCGGCGGCGGGCAGGGCCAGCGCCGCCAGCACGGCGGGCAGCAGCAGGCGGTGCCACGACGTCAGGAGAAAGGAAAACACAGCGAATTCTTGACGTTTCATCTTAATCCGTCATTCATAGTGATCGAACTGGGTCGTTGGCACCGGCTTGGCGGTCACGGGCTCGTAGCCCGGCACGTTCAGGCGGAGGATATTCAACGGGTTGGAACCGATCTTGGAAAGGCCACGGAACTCCACCTGCAGGAAGACCCGCCCGGTGTAACCCTGCGTGGTGTTGCGGAAACGCTGGTAGACCACGCGGCCGACCCAGCAGTCCGCCGCGTACTCGATGCCGGCCAGCGTGTCGACCATCTGGCTGGCGGCCAGGTCGAAGGCAAAGCGCGCGATGCCATAGGCCCGGCGCGTGATCGGCCACTGGCCCGACACCTCGAACTGGTCGATCGCGGTATTGTCCGTCACCGTGGTCGGGCGACGATAGCGGTAGCCCGCATTGATCACCTTGCGCGGCTCCGGGCGGTACGCGAACGCCACGTTGCCATAGTTGATCCGGTCCGTATCCAGGTTGTACTGCACACCCATGTCCAGATAGTAGCCACGGAACATCTGGATGGTGGTGGCCGCCAGCAGGTCCGAGGCGCCCGGCTTCGGATCGGCGACGGTACCGTTGATCTGCACGCGCTGCCCGGTAAAGTCGTAGCGCTGCGCGATGGTGCCGCGGAAGCGTTCGATGCCGGTATCGGCCTCGATCAGGCGCGTGGTCAGGCCGCCGGTCAGCTTGTTGTTGTCGGCGATGCGGTCATAGCCGGTGAACGGGTTCTCGCTGAAGATCTGCCCGTAGCCGAAGTCCGACTGCACCGTATCGAACAGCGGGAACTGGCTCTGGTCGCGGAACGGCGTGTAGACGTAGAACAAACGCGGTTCCAGCGTCTGCACGTAGTTCACGCCGAACATCCGGCTGATGCTGGGCGCATCGCGCTCGAAGGTCATGCCCGAGTCCAGGCTGACGGTCGGCAGCACGCGCGAAAAGTTGTCCTGCGCGGTCGGTGTGTTGGTGGCCGACTCCATCTGGTACTGGGTCGCGTTAAAGGTGACCTTCGGCGTCACGTACCAGCCCGCGCGCACAATCGGGTAGCTGATGCTCGGCTGGATGTACATGCGCTCGCCCTGCGGCTGCTGGAAGCCGGTGGACGTCAGCGGGATGCGGAAACGCGTGTAGTCCGCCTCGACCTGCACGTCAAAGCCGCCCAGGTCATAGCGCAGGTACTTGCCGTTGAGCTGCGGCACGCGCTCGTAGGACGGCTCGCTCGGGCGCAGGGTCTGGAACTTCTGCACCCGCGCCATCAGGAAGAAATCCTGCCAGTTGTAGGTGACGCCGCCTTCCTGCAGGTACTGACGTTGCGCGGACTGCGCCACGCTGCGGTTGAAATCGTCCGGGTACTGGTCGTCGGAGACCCGGTTGATATTCAGGTAGGCGTTGAGCCCCTTGGCCAGGTTCTGGTTGTGCTGGATCGAGTAGGCCCAGCGGTTCGAGTTGGTCTTCTGGTCGTCGGGCAGGAACTCGGCGCGCACGCGCCCGGAGTAGCCCTGGCCCAGGTAGCGGTACTCGCCGCCAAGTTGCAGGCCGCGCTCGGTCATCAGGCGCGGGTAGATCGTCAGGTCGCGGTTGGGCGCGATATTGACGTAGTACGGCGTCGTCAGGTCGAAGCCCGAGCGCGAGCCGTAGCCCATCAGCGGCGGCAGGAAACCGCTGCGGCGATCGTCGTTGAGCGGGAAGCTGAACACCGGCGCCGCCGCGACCGGCACGCCGAAGAAATTCAGCACGCCGCCGTAAGCCACGCCCACCTGGCGGTCGCTGTCCAGGTCGATCTGGTTCGCGCTGAAGTACCAGTCGGCATTGTCCGGCGAGCAGGTGGTGTACGACGCGCGCTTGATGGTACTGCGATCCTTGTCCAGGAAGTCGATGCGCTCGGCCTTGCCGGTGCCGCCGGTCTGCTGGAAGTAATAGTCCGGCGACAGCATGTAGCCTTCGTTGGCCTCGACTTTCACCCGGGCCTCGGGGCCGACCGCCAGCGTGCCGCTGCGCGACATGCGCACGTTGCCCTGGGCAAAGGCCTCGTCGGTGTCCTGGTCGTAGCTGAGCTTGTCGCCCTTGATCACGCCGCCGTCGCGGCGCAGCTCGGCATGGCCTTCGAGCTCGACCCCGCGCTCGCTGTAGCCGGTCATGCGGTCGCCCTCGATAAAGACGGGAGCGTTGGAATCGGGCTCGCTCTTCGTGGGGGGCTCGGCAAGCCGCGGCACGATTTCGCCGGAGACCGCGGGCAGTTGGGGCACGGCCGGCGCGGCTTCGAACACCGGCTCGGCCTGGTCCAGGTCGGGGATCGCCGAGCTGGACATCTGCGCCTGGGCCCCGGCCGACAAGCCGGCCATGGCCAGCACCAGCGGCCGCAGCGCGCCCGCGTGCAGGCCGGCGGCGCGCCTGGCCCGGGGGGCGGCGCCGATGGCAGGCGAAGGCAAGGCCCTGTTATTCGGTGTTCGTCGTTGTTCGGTCATTCGCACGGGTTGTCAGTCTCGGCGTCGGCTGCGGCCCGCCTGCAAGCCGCCAGCTCCCGCCGGGAGCAGGCTGCGGGGCACCGAAAGGCCCCTCCCGGGGGCCGCCCGGCGCCCGGGTCTGGTCGGGTATTATACGGGGCAACCAAAGCTCCTCTTCCGGCTTACGTTCGGTTTCATTTCTTTATTTCCGCGCCCCTCCTGTATGGCAGCTCTCCCCCACGACCCGCGCCTGGACCAGCTCAAGGCCTGGGTGTCCGGACTCGGACCGGCATGGTCCGCCGATCCTGACTCCTGCGCCCCCGCCTCGGCCGACGCCAGCTTCCGGCGCTATTTCCGCGTCAGCACCGGCCATCCGGCGCACCCTACCGCCATCGTGATGGACGCGCCGCCGGCGCACGAGGACTGCCGTCCGTTCATCCATGTGTGCAAGCTCTTTGGCGATGCCGGCGTGAGCGTGCCGACGGTGCTGGCGCAGGACCTGGAGCAGGGCTTCCTGCTGCTGGCCGACCTGGGCAGCCAGACTTACCTGTCGCGGCTGGACGATTCCACCGCCCACGGCATGTATGCCGACGCCGCCGCCGCGCTGGTGCGCATTCAGGCCGCCACGCGCCCCGGCGAGCTGCCGGCCTACGACCGCGCCCTGCTGCAGCGCGAGCTCGACCTGTTCCCGCAGTGGTATGTAGCCAGACATTTGGGGGCCACGCTGAGCGACGGTCAGCAGGCCGACCTGCGCGAAGTGATGGACACGCTGCTTGCCAACAACCTGGCGCAGCCGCAGGTCTACGTGCACCGGGATTACCACTCGCGCAACCTGATGGTGCTCGACGGCGGCGCCAACCCGGGCGTGCTGGACTTCCAGGACGCGGTGATCGGCCCGATTACCTATGACGCGGTCTCGCTGTGGCGCGACGCCTATATCGAATGGGACGAGGAGCAGCAGCTGGACTGGCTGATCCGCTACTGGGAGCGCGCGCGCAAGGCCGGCCTGCCGGTCAATGCCGACTTCGGCGAGTTCTACCGCGACTTCGAGTGGATGGGCCTGCAGCGCCATCTGAAGGTGCTGGGCATCTTCGCGCGCCTGTACCATCGCGACGGCAAGGACGGCTACCTGGCCAACCTGCCGCTGGTGCTCAAGTACACGCGCCAGGTGGCCGGCCGCTACACTGAGCTGCGCAAGCTGATCCGGCTGCTGGACGCGCTCGAAGGCGTGGCCAGCCCGGCCGGCTACACCTTCTGACGCGCCGTGCCTGAAGCCAACCGCCCGAACCCCGATGGCGCGCCCGCCATCACCGCCGCCGGCGAATGGCTGGCCGGCGCGCGCGCCCTCGCCCCGATGCTGCTGGGCGTGGTGCCGTTCGGGCTGATCTACGGCGTGCTGGCCGTCGGTGCCGGCATGCCCGCCTGGCTGGCCTGCGCCATGAGCGCGATCGTGTTCGGGGGCGCCTCGCAGATGATCCTGACCCAGCTGTGGACCGCCGGCACGCCGGCGGTGGTGATCACGCTGACGGTGGCGATGGTCAACCTGCGCCACGCGCTGTATTCC
Organism: Ralstonia pickettii DTP0602; assembly: GCA_000471925.1. Taxonomy (NCBI): domain Bacteria; kingdom Pseudomonadati; phylum Pseudomonadota; class Betaproteobacteria; order Burkholderiales; family Burkholderiaceae; genus Ralstonia; species Ralstonia pickettii. The sequence continues at coordinate 500,175 of CP006667.1, read as the reverse complement.
GCCACCATCGCGCCCACGCTGGCGCACCTGCCGCGGCGCTGGAAGGCGCTGATCGCCTACCTGCTGACCGACGAAGCCTTCGCCGCGATGACGCACCGGCTGGGTGATACCGGCCCGCGTGCGCAGTATCGCCACTGGTATTACTTTGGCGGCGGCTTTGCGCTGTGGGCCAGCTGGCAGCTGTCGACGCTGGCAGGCGTGCTGGTCGGCGCGCAGGTGCCGCGCGACTGGCCGCTGGACTTCTTCCTGCCGCTGACCTTCATCGGCATCATCGTGCCGGGCCTGAAGCATCGTTCGCACGTGGCCGCAGCGCTGGCTGCGACTGTGCTGGCGGTGGCCTGCTACAGCCTGCCGCACAAGCTCGGCCTGATGGTGGCTGCGCTTGGCGGCATTGCCGTGGGCATGCTGGTGCTGGGCCGCGGCAACCGCCCGGGTCCGCGTGCAGCCAGCCATGCCGGGTCGGCCGGCAAGGAGGCTGCATGAATTCGATGACCCTGCTGTGGGTCTTCCTTGCCGCGGGCCTGGCCACTTTCCTGATCCGCCTGTCGTTTATCGCCGTGGAAGGCCGCGTGCGGCTGCCGTCGTGGTTCCGCACCGCGCTGCAGTTCGTGCCGGCGGCCATGCTGTCGGCGCTGATCGCGCCCGACCTGCTGATGCAGCACGGCGAGCTCGCCCTGAGCCCGACCAACGCGCGGCTGGTGGCCGGCGTGGTCGCCATCCTGATTGCCGCACGTACCCGCAGCGTAGGCTGGACCATTGCCGGCGGCATGGCCACGCTGCTCGCCCTGGAGGCCCTGTTTTGATAAAGACCATGATCTTCGCCGCCGGCCGCGGCGACCGCATGCGGCCGCTGACCGATAGCCGTCCCAAGCCGCTGCTGGCGGTGGGCGGCAAGCCGCTGATCGTCTGGAAGATCGAGGCGCTGGCGCGTGCCGGCCTGCGCGACATTGTCATCAACCACGCCTGGCTGGGCGAGCAGATCGAGGCGGCGCTGGGCGACGGCAGCCGTTTCGGCGTGCGCATTGCATACTCGCCCGAAGGCGAGGCGCTGGAAACCGCCGGCGGCATCGCCAAGGCCCTGCCGCTGCTGTCGCACGCCCCGGAGCGCGGCGAGATCTTCCTGGCCGTGTCCGGCGATATCTTCTGCGACTACGCCTTCCGCGCGCTGCTGCCGCGCGCCGCGGCGCTGGCCGGCGCGGCCGAGCCGCGCATGCACCTGGTGATGGTGCCGAACCCGCCGTTCCATCCGCGCGGCGACTTCGCGATGGATGCGCAAGGCCGGCTGTCGCTGGACGAGCATCCGGCAAATGGCGAACGGCTCACCTTCGGCAACATCGGGCTGTATGACACGCGCTTCTTCACCGCCATCGCGCCCGGCACCCGGGTGGCGATGACGCCGACCTATCACGCCGCCATCGCTGCCGGCACCGCAAGCGCTGAGCGTTTTGACGGGCGCTGGGAGAATGTGGGGACGCCGGGGCAGCTGGCCGAGCTGGATGCCTCGCTGGTACCCGCCCGCGCCGCCGCGCAAGGGCGCTAGCGCGCACGCCAGGACCCCGCCGCGCCACACGGCTTTCGCTCCACCGACGCAGCGGGACGCCCAGCGGCGGTAGAATCGGCCTGATCCTCCTCATCCAGGCCCTGACATGTCCGCACCCGACAACGCCCTCCTCGCCGCCTGTCGCGACCGCCGCGCCCGTGTGCTGCAGCACCTGCGCGCCGGTGGCGGTGGCGTGGCGATCCTGCCCACCGCGCCGGAAGCCATGCGCAACCGCGACAGCGACTACCCGTACCGGCACGACAGCTATTTCTACTACCTGACCGGCTTTACCGAGCCCGAGGCCGTGCTGGTGCTGGTGGCCGGCGCGCCCGGCGACCCCGCCGACGCCGACCGCAGCATCCTGTTCTGCCGCCCCAAGCACGAAGAGCGCGAGATCTGGGACGGTTTCCGCTTCGGCCCGGAAGGCGCGCGCGCCGCATTCGGCTTCGATGAAGCGCATTCGGTCGAAGAGATCGACGCCACGCTGCCGTCGCTGCTGGCCAACCGCGCCCAGCTGGCCTACCCGCTGGCCGACTCGACCCGCACCGACGTGCAGATGCGCCGCTGGATGGACGCCGTGCGCATGCAGGGCCGCGCCGGCGTGGCCGCGCCCGCGGTCGCGCTCGATATCCGCAAGCTGCTCGACGAGATGCGCCTGTTCAAGGACGCGGGCGAGCTGGCCATCATGCGCCGGGCCGGCGAAATCTCCGCCGGCGCCCATGTGCGCGCGATGCAGGCCACGCGCGCCGGGCTGCGCGAGTACCACCTCGAAGCCGAGCTGCTCTATGAATTCCGTCGCCACGGCGCGCAGAGCGTGGCCTACAACTCGATCGTCGCGGCCGGCCCCAACGCCTGCGTGCTGCACTACCGCGCCGGCCCGGCCGAGCTGAAGGACGGCGACCTGTGCCTGATCGACGCCGGCTGCGAGCTGGACGGCTACGCCTCGGATATCACCCGCACCTTCCCGGTGTCGGGCCGCTACTCGCCGGCGCAGCGCGAGCTGTACGACCTGGTGGTGGCCGCCCAGGAAGCCGCCATCGCCGAAACCCGCGCGGGCGTCCCCTACAACAAGCCGCACGACGCCGCCGTGCGCGTGCTGGCGCAGGGCATGCTCGATACCGGCCTGCTCGACCGCAACAAGGAAGGCACGCTCGATGACGTGCTCGCCAGCGGCAGCTACCGCCGCTTCTACATGCACCGCACCGGCCACTGGCTCGGGATGGATGTGCACGACGTGGGCGAATACCGCGTGGCCAGCCACACCGGTGAAGGCGAGCGCCCGTGGCGCCCGCTGCAGCCCGGCATGGTGCTGACCATCGAGCCCGGCATTTACGTGCGCCCGGCCGAGGACGTGCCCGAGCGCTACTGGCATATCGGCATCCGCATCGAGGACGATGCCATCGTCACCGACGGCGATTGCGAGCTGATCACGCGCGGCGTGCCGGTGCGCGCCGACGAAATCGAGGCGCTGATGCGCGACCAACAACCTGCTTCCGGAGACCCGCGATGATCGGCTGGCTGCGCAGGATCTTTCCCGGCCAGGACACCGCCGGCAGCAATGCCGGGACCCGGCACGATCCGTCCGACCCCTTCATCATCAACCTGTATGACGACCGCGTGGTGGTGCACCGCCCCGACGGCCAGCGCGAGGAAGTCGCGTGGGACATCCTCGAGCGCGTGGTGGTGCGCGTGTCGAACCGTGCGCCATGGACCGGCAACGCCTGGCTGATCCTGATCGGCGCGGAGGATAGCGGCCAGGGCTGCGTGGTGCCGCTCGATGCCGCCAACCATGCTGAGCTGGTCGAGCGGCTGCGCGCGCTGCCGGGCTTCAACCAGCAGAAGCTCGACAATGCGCTGCGCGATGCCGCGGCCGGCAAGTCGCGCTCGGACGCGATCTGCTGGAAGCGCGGCGCCGGGGCCGGCACTGAAGGCGCAAATGCGGGAGGCGATGCAGGAGGCAGCAACAATGCCGGCAGCGCAAGCTGATATCCGCGATATCGCCATCGTCGGCGGCGGCCCGGTCGGGCTGGCGCTGGCCTGCCAGCTGCTGCACACCACCGACTGGCGCGTCACGCTGATCGATGCCGCCACGCCGGCACGCGCCGCACGCGACCCGCGCGCAATCGCGCTGTCGCACGGCAGCCGCCAGCTGCTGGAGCAGATCGGCGCCTGGCCCGTGGCCGGCAGCCCGATCGAACATATCCATGTGTCGCAGCGCGGCCGCTTCGGCCACGTACGGCTGCACCATGACGACTACGACGTGCCGGCGCTAGGCTACGTGGTGCGCTATGGCGAGCTTTGCGACGTGCTGGAACGCGCTCTCGGCCGCGCCGCGCAGGCCGCCGGGGAGGACCGTCTGCTGCGCGTGTTCGAGACCCGCATCGACCAGATCGAGCAGGATCCGCTGCCACGCGCCGCGGATGACGCCGATACCGGCCACGTGCACCTGACCGGCACCGCCCACGACGGCCAGCTGGCGCGCTTTGCCACGTGCCTGGTGGTGCAGGCCGAGGGCGGGCTGTTCCACGAGCAGGCCGCGCACCAGGGGCGCGGCGCGCGCACGCGCGACTATCGCCAGACCGCGGTGATCGCCCATGTCGCCTGCTCGCGTCCGCAGCCGGGCTGGGCCTGGGAGCGCTTTACCGAGGAAGGCCCGCTGGCGCTGCTGCCGCACGACGAGCACGGCGTGCAAGGCTACGCGCTGGTGTGGTGCTGCCCGTCGGAACAGGCGGCGCGCCGCATTGCGCTGCCCGAAGCCGAGTTCGCCGAGGAGTTGGGCAAGGCGTTCGGCGACCGCATGGGACATTTCACGCTGGCGGGCAAGCGCCATGCCTTTCCGCTGGGGCTGAACGCCGCGCCGGTCACCGTCAACGGCCGCGTGGCCGCGGTCGGCAATGCGGCGCAGACGCTGCACCCGGTGGCAGGCCAGGGGCTTAACCTGGGCCTGCGCGATGCGTTCGCGCTGGCCGACTCGCTGCGCACCGCCTGTACGCCGCAGGCGCTGCAGGCCTTTGCCAGCCGGCACCGGCTGGACCGCGCGGTCACGATCGGCGTCACCGACCTGCTGCCGCGCCTGTTCGGCGTCTCCTACCCGCTGGCCGCCCATGCCCGGGGCGCGTCGCTGGCGGCGCTGGCCTGCCTGCCGCCGCTGCGGCACGCACTGGCGCGCCATATGATGTTCGGCATGCGGCGCTGAGCCAGCGCCAGTGGCGCGGGCGCCACGCGCGGGGTGGCTCCGCCAGGGGCAAGCGAATTGCCCCGCCCCGCGCAACGGTCCGCCCGCTCGCCCCGCCATCATTGCCCCGCCGCCGCCCATGCGGCGGCATTTGCGCCACGTTCTGTCTGCAAAACGGTCATGGATGCTCAAATATTGGGCAGTCGTGGCCGTTTGGCGGTAGAATCCTGCCCTCGCACATGCCCCGATCCACCGCCGGCCGCAGTTTCGGCAGGGGCATGTTTTACCGTTTCGTCTTCCGTTTCAAAGCAGGCTGTCCGGTTCCCTCATGGCGCAAAACGCGCGGCAAGGACGGCATGGCCCGCAGGATCGCCACACCACCACCGCCCAATCGTGCAGATCGGACCGCATCAACTCCGCAATAACCTGTTCGTCGCCCCGATGGCGGGCGTGACGGACCGGCCGTTCCGCCAGCTGTGCAAGCAGCTCGGTGCGGGCTATGCGGTCTCGGAGATGGTGGCGTCCAACGCACAGTTGTGGAAGAGCGAGAAGACCATGCGCCGCGCCAACCATGCCGGCGAGGTCGAGCCCATCGCCGTGCAGATCGCCGGCGCCGAACCGTCGATGATGGCCGAGGCCGCACGCTACAACGTGGACCGCGGCGCGCAGATCATCGACATCAACATGGGCTGCCCGGCCAAGAAGGTGTGCAACGTCGCCGCCGGCTCGGCGCTGCTGCAGAACGAGCCGCTGGTGGTGCGCATCGTCGAGGCGGTGGTCGCCGCCGTCGGCGAGCGCGTGCCGGTCACGCTGAAGATCCGCACCGGCTGGAACCGCGAGAACCGCAACGCGCTGCGCATCGCGCGCATGGTGCAGGACGCGGGCATCAGCATGCTCACCATCCACGGGCGCACCCGCGCCGACCTGTACCACGGCGACGCCGAGTACGAGACCATTGCCGCGGTCAAGGCAGCGCTCTCGATCCCGGTGGTCGCCAACGGCGACATCACCACGCCGCACAAGGCCAAAGAGGTGCTGGCACTGACCGGCGCGGACGCGATCATGATCGGCCGCGCGGCGCAGGGCCGGCCGTGGCTGTTCCGTGAGATCGAACACTTCCTGAAGACCGGTGAGTTGCTGCCGTCGCCGGAAGTGGCCGAGATCCGCGCGATCATGAACGCGCACCTGGAGGACCACTACGCCTTCTACGGCGAGTTCACCGGCGTGCGCACCGCGCGCAAGCATATTGCCTGGTACACGCGCGGGCTGCGCGGCGCGAACCTGTTCCGCCATCGCATGAACACGCTGGAATCCACCACAGAGCAACTGGCGGCGGTCAATGCGTTCTTCGACGAGCAGGCGCAGTTCTCGGACCGGTTGGTGTACGTGGACGACGCCGCACCGCAGGTAAACGAAAAAGACGAAGCGAACAACAACAAAAACGGGGAGTTGCTTGCCGCATGAGCCGCAACGCTATCGACCAGTGCATCCGGGAAAGCCTGGACACGTACTTTCGCGACCTGGACGGCGAAGAGCCGTCCAATATGTACAACATGGTGCTCGAGGCGGTGGAAAGGCCACTGCTTGAGGCCGTGATGCTGCGCGCCGAGCGCAACCAGTCGCTGGCTGCCGCCTACCTCGGCATCAATCGCAATACGCTGCGCAAGAAGCTGCAGCAGCACGGTTTACTTTGAATTTGAAGCATCTCCCACAGCCATGATCAAGCAAGCCCTACTCTCTGTTTCCGACAAGACCGGTATCGTCGACTTCGCGCGCGAACTGAATGCGCTCGGCGTCACGCTGCTTTCCACCGGCGGCACCGCCAAGCTGCTGGCCGACAGCGGCCTGCCCGTGACGGAGGTGGCCGACTACACCGGCTTCCCGGAAATGCTCGACGGCCGCGTGAAGACGCTGCACCCCAAGGTCCACGGCGGCATCCTGGCGCGCCGCGACCTGCCCGAGCACATGGCTGCGCTGGCCGAGCACAACATCCCGACGATCGACCTGCTGGTGGTGAACCTGTACCCGTTCCAGCAGACCGTGGCCAAGGATGACTGCACGCTGCCCGACGCGATCGAGAACATCGACATCGGCGGCCCGACCATGCTGCGCTCGGCGGCCAAGAACCACCGCGACGTGACCGTGATCGTCGACCCGGCCGACTACGCGGTGGTGCTGGACGAAATGCGTGCCAGCGGCAACAGCGTCAGCTACGACACGAACTTCCGCCTGGCCACCAAGGTGTTCGCGCACACCGCGCAGTACGACGGCGCCATCACCAACTACCTGACCAGCCTGGGTGCCGACAAGTCGCACCAGGGCCGCAGCGCCTACCCGCAGACGCTGAACCTGGCCTTCGACAAGGTGCAGGAAATGCGCTACGGCGAGAACCCGCACCAGTCGGCCGCCTTCTACCGCGACCTGAAGGCCGTGGACGGCGCACTGGCCAACTACGTGCAGCTGCAGGGCAAGGAGCTGTCGTACAACAACATCGCCGACGCCGACGCCGCCTGGGAATGCGTCAAGTCGTTCGATGCCGCCACGGGCGCCGCCTGCGTCATCATCAAGCACGCCAACCCGTGCGGCGTGGCGCTGGGCGCGAACGCGCTCGAAGCGTATGACAAGGCCTTCAAGACCGATTCGACCTCGGCCTTCGGCGGCATCATCGCCTTCAACGTCGAACTGGACGAAACCGCCGCGCAAGCCGTGGCCAAGCAGTTCGTCGAAGTGCTGATCGCCCCGTCGTTCAGCGCCGGCGCGCGTGCCGTGTTCGCGGCCAAGCAGAACGTACGCCTGCTCGAGATCCCGCTGGGCAAGGGCATCAACCAGTTTGACTTCAAACGCGTCGGCGGCGGCCTGCTGGTGCAGAGCCCGGACGCCAAGAACGTGCAGCCGTCCGAGCTGCGCGTGGTGACGCGCCGCCACCCGACCCCGAAGGAAATGGACGACCTGATGTTCGCCTGGCGCGTGGCCAAGTTCGTCAAGTCCAACGCCATCGTGTTCTGCGGCGGCGGCATGACGCTGGGCGTCGGCGCCGGCCAGATGAGCCGTGTGGATTCGGCCCGCATCGCCAGCATCAAGGCACAGAACGCCGGCCTGACGCTGGCCGGCTCGGCGGTGGCCTCGGACGCGTTCTTCCCGTTCCGTGACGGCCTGGACGTGGTGGTCGACGCGGGCGCGACCTGCGTGATCCAGCCGGGCGGCTCGATGCGCGACGACGAAGTGATCGCCGCCGCCGACGAGCGCGGCATCGCCATGGTGGTGACCGGCACGCGCCACTTCCGCCACTGAGCACTGGCCAGCTCGCGGTCTTGCAGCGCAAGACCGCCGGCTCCCGAAGCGGTTTCGTTCTCCTGCAAGGGAAAGCGAAACCGCTTTTTGCATTAGGTGCCGGCGCAAAAAGCAATACACTAGCGACGGCATCCACCCTACCCAGCCCATGCGAATCCTAGGCATCGACCCCGGCCTGCGCACCACCGGCTTCGGCGTGATCGAGAAGCACGGCAACAAGCTTGCCTACGTGGCCTCGGGCACGATCAGGAGCGACGGCAATTCGCCGCTGCCGGAACGACTGAAGACGCTGTACGACGGCATCAGCGAAGTGTCCCGTACCTACGCGCCCGACTGCGCGGCGATCGAGAAGGTGTTCGTCAACGTCAACCCGCAATCGACGCTGCTGCTCGGCCAGGCCCGCGGCGCGGCGATCTGCGGGCTGGTCAGTTACGGGTTGCCGGTGTTCGAGTACACCGCGCTGCAGCTCAAGGTGGCGGTGGTCGGCTATGGCCGCGCCAACAAGGCGCAGGTTCAGGAGATGGTGACGCGGCTGCTGATGCTGCCCGGCCAGCCCGGCAGCGATGCGGCCGATGCGCTCGGCGTGGCGATCTGCCATGCCAATGGCGGCGATACCCTGGGCACGCTGGCGGGCCTGGCGCCCGACCTGGTGCGCAAGGGCATGCGTGTGCGCCGAGGCCGGCTGATCGGCTGATTGGCCGATTACGGGGTCGCCCGGCCCGCGTCTTTTACAATCGGGCATTCGTCTTTCCACAGGAACGCTGCATGCCAAGCCAGTCCCGACTGAGCGCGCCGCGCTCGCGCGCCGCCGGCCTCATCTTCCCTGCTTCCCGGCGATGGCTGTTCCCGGCCGCGGCCGCCGCGGCCTGCGCCGTGCTGCTCGCCGGCTGCGCCACCGCGCCGCGCCACAAGCCCGCGCCGCCGGCACCGGCTCCGGCACCCACCCCGAGCGCACCGCCGCCCGCTGCGGAAAAGCCCAAGGCGCTGGTGATCGCGCACCGCGGCGCCAGCGCGCTGCGCCCCGAACACACGCTCGCCGCCTACACCAAGGCGATCGAGGACGGCGCCGACGTGATCGAGCCCGACCTGGTGATGACCCGCGACGGCGTGCTGGTGGCGCGCCACGAGAATGACATCACCGGTACCACCAACGTCGCCGAGCTGGCGCAGTTTGCCGAGCGCAAGCGCACCAAGGTCATCGACGGCGAGCGCCTGACCGGCTGGTTCACCGAAGACTTCACGCTGGCCGAGCTCAAGACATTGCGCGCACGCGAGCGCATCCCGCGCGTGCGGCCGGCCAATGCGCGGCTGAACGACCAGTTCGAAGTGCCGACCTTCGACGAGATCGTGCGCCTGGCCGAGCAGGCCTCGCTGCGCACCGGCAAACCCATCGGCATCTATGCCGAGCTGAAGCATCCGAGCTATTTCCGCGGCATCGGCCTGCCGCTCGAAGACAAGCTGGCGGCTGCCGTACGCGCGCAGCCCTACCTGCGTCAGGCACCGGTCTTTATCCAGTGCTTCGAGAGCGGCAGCCTGCGCGCGATGCGGCGCACGCTGGGCCGCGGGCTGCCCAACGTTAAGCTGGTCCAACTGGTCGGCAACCCGCGCAAGGGCCCCGCCGACTGGAAGCTGGCCGGCGACCCGCGCACCTTCGACGACATGCTGAGCACGACCGGCCTGCGCGAAGTGGCGGCCTACGCCGACGGCATTGGCCCGGAGAAGAGCAGCGTGGTACCGCGCGATGCGCAAGGCGCGCTGGCTGCGCCAACGGCGGTAGTCCGCAACGCGCATGCGGCGGGCCTCTTCGTCCACCCCTACACTTTCCGCCCGGAAAACAGCTTCCTGCCCAAGGCGCTGCAGACCGGCGGGGACGACGCCACGCGCAGCCCCGCCGGCATGGTGCGCGAGGTGCAGGCCTTCATCGCCGCCGGCGTGGACGGCTTCTTCACCGACGACCCGGCGCTGGGCCGGCGCGCGGTCGATACGCCGGCGCGCTGAGGCCGGCAGGCGGCCGCGGGGTACACTTGCGGCCGCCCCATCCCCTACCTGACACACCACACCGCACCATGATCGGACGCATCGCCGGCACCCTAATCGAGAAGAATCCCCCGCACCTGCTGGTCGACTGCCACGGCGTCGGCTACGAGGTCGACGTGCCGATGAGCACCTTCTACAACCTGCCCGCGGTGGGCCAGCCGGTGACGCTGCTGACGCAGCTGATCGTGCGCGAGGACGCGCACCTGCTGTACGGCTTCGGCACCGCCTCGGAACGCAACACCTTCCGCGAGCTGATCAAGATCACCGGCATCGGCGCACGCATGGCGCTGGCGGTGCTGTCGGGCATGTCGGTATCGGAGTTGGCGCAGGCAATCACGCTGCAGGAGGCAGGCCGGCTCACGCGCGTGCCCGGCATCGGCAAGAAGACCGCCGAGCGGCTGATGCTGGAACTCAAGGGCAAGCTGGGCGCTGAGCTTGGCCACGTGCCGGGGGCACAGGTGGTGCCCGACAGCGCCATCGACGTGCTCAATGCGCTGCTGGCGCTGGGCTATTCGGAGAAGGAAGCGGCCCTGGCGATCAAGCAAGTGCCGGCCGGAACCGGCGTGTCCGAGGGCATCAAGCTGGCGCTCAAGTCGCTGTCCAAGGGCTGAGGCGTAGAATGACGGGGTTATTGCCGCTGTTTGGTCCCTGACCGCCATGATCGAAACCGACAAGCTTTCCGCCCCCGCCCGCGTGATCTCCGCCACCCCCGCCTCGTCGCAGGAGGAGGCGTACGAGCGCGCGCTGCGGCCCAAGCTGCTGGACGAATATGTCGGCCAGGAAAAGGTGCGCGGGCAGCTCGATATCTTCATGCACGCGGCGCGCAACCGGCGCGAGGCGCTGGATCATGTGCTGCTGTTCGGCCCGCCCGGGCTGGGCAAGACCACGCTGGCCCACATCATCGCGCGCGAAATGGGCGTGAGCCTGCGCCAGACCTCAGGCCCGGTGCTGGAGCGCCCGGGCGACCTGGCCGCGCTGCTGACCAACCTGGAAGCCAACGACGTGCTGTTCATCGACGAGATCCACCGGCTCTCGCCGGTCGTCGAGGAAATCCTGTACCCGGCGCTGGAGGACTACCAGATCGACATCATGATCGGCGAAGGCCCGGCGGCCCGCTCGGTCAAGCTGGACCTGCAGCCGTTCACGCTGGTGGGCGCGACCACCCGCGCCGGCATGCTGACCAATCCGCTGCGCGACCGCTTCGGCATCGTGGCGCGGCTGGAGTTCTATACCGCCGAGGAGCTGGCGCGCATCGTCACGCGCTCGGCGCAACTGCTGCACGCCCGCATCGACCCGCACGGCGCGCTGGAAATCGCCCGCCGCGCGCGCGGCACGCCCCGTATCGCCAACCGGCTGCTGCGCCGCGTGCGCGACTACGCCGAGGTCAAGGGCGACGGCACCATCACGCGCGAGATGGCCGACGCCGCACTGGCAATGCTGGACGTGGACCGCGTGGGTTTCGACCTGATGGACCGCAAGCTGCTGGAGGCTGTGTTGCACAAGTTCGGCGGCGGCCCGGTGGGGGTGGACAACCTGGCCGCGGCCATCGGCGAGGAGCGTGACACCATCGAGGACGTGCTCGAGCCTTACCTGATCCAGCAGGGCTACCTGCAGCGCACGCCGCGCGGGCGCGTAGCCACCGCCGCGGCCTACCGGCATTTCGGGCTGGCCTCCCCCCAGGCCGGCGGCGCCGGCGAGCTGTTCGACGGCCAGTAAGCCAGCCGCGGCGGTAGCGGCGGCGCGGCGGCGACTGCTCTCCCCCGCCCCTTCCAGAGGCCATGCGGGCGCCAATTAAACGTTTTAATTTCGCCCCCCAAATTTTTTCGAAGTGGATTGCTGGGCCGTGGTCGATTGTCCACAATGGCTTCATCAGCACCTGACAGGTGCCTCCGATGACCGCGCCGGCTGGTAAGCGGTGCCGTTATGACCTGATTCCCACCCTGAGGAAAGTCATGAGCCGCAGCATCCGCCGTCATTCCACCCTCCTTGCCACCGCCATCGCGGGCGCCGTCCTGACCATGGGCAGCGCCTATGCCCAGCGCACGCCCGCCCCCGTCATGGTGGCGGAAGAGGCCGTGATCAGCGGCAAGATCATCGATATCGACCCCGACTCCAAGGCCGTGCTGGTGCAGGGCCCGCGTGGCAACGTGGTGGAACTGATCGCCGGCGACGAAGCCCGCAACTTCGGCCAGGTGCGCAAGGGCGACATCGTCACCGTGGCTCGGGGCGCCGCCGTGGTGGCATCGCTGGAGCCGATCGACAGCAAGGCCACGGCGCTGGCCGAGCAGGTCGAACGCACCTCGCGCGCGGCCGAAGGCGGCAAGCCCGGCATCATGCGCGAGGTCACCACCACCGTGACCGCGGAAATCACCAAGATCGATCCGGCCAAGAAGCTCATCACCTTCCGCGGCCCGCGCGAGACCCTGCGCACCGTCAAGATCGAGGACCCGGCGATCGACCTCAACAAGATCAAGCGCGGCCAGATGGCCAAGGTCGTCTACCGCGAAGTCGTGGCCATTACGGTCAAGGCGCCGGCGTCGGCCACAGCCAACTGAGCCGCCGCGCCGGGCGCGGTACTTTTCTACCAGGAGGTTACCTATGAATCGTCGCCATTTTGTTACCCGAGTTGCCGGCTCGGGCCTGCTTGTCGCCACCGTGATGGCCGCGGGCTGCAGCACCACCGGCACCAGCGCCTCGAGCGACCCGGCCGCCAAGAAGAAAGAGATCGATGCGGGCGTCGATGGCGCGCTGAACCGGCTCTATTCCTCGGCCAACGGCTCGCGCGAGCTGGCTCAGCGCGCGCAGGGCGTCCTGGTGTTCCCGCGCGTGATCTCGGCCGGCCTCGTGGTCGGCGGCGAGTATGGCGAGGGCGCGCTGCGCTCCCAAGGCTCGACGGTGGGCTACTACAGCACCGCCCAGGCTTCGGTAGGCCTGACCGCCGGCGGCCAGTCCAAGTCCGTCGTCATCATGTTCATGACGCCAGAGGCGTACAACAAATTCCTCAACAGCAAAGGCTGGACCGCTGGCGCCGATGCCAACGTGGCGCTGGCCAAGATTGGCGCAAACGGCCAGCTCGACACGCTGACCACGCAGCAGCCGGTAGTCGGCTTCGTGCAGACCAACGCGGGGCTGATGTTCGATGTGTCGCTGAACGGTTCCAAGATCTCCAAGCTGAATATCTGATACGGGCAGCGGGCGCCCGCGGGGCTGCCCGGCCTGACCTGATTTCTCCAAGGACGAGTTTCCCGGCTGCGGCCGGGATTTTTTTGTCCTGCGCCCTCCCGCCGACAGTAACGGACCCTCGCTGGCATAATCGCGCCCAAAACACCGTGCGCGCCAGCGCACCTGACCGGGAGCCCCCATGTCCGCCATACCCGCCAGCACGGCCCAGGCCGGGCGCGTCTACCGCTACTACGACCTTGTCATGGTGGCGTTCGTCACCGTGCTGCTGTGCTCCAACCTGATCGGCGCGGCCAAGGCGGCGCAGGTGACGCTGCCGCTGATCGGGACGGTGACCTTCGGCGCCGGGGTGCTGTTCTTCCCGATCTCATACATCTTTGGTGACGTGCTGACCGAGGTCTACGGCTATGGCCGCGACCGGCGCGTGGTCTGGGCCGGCTTTGCCGCGCTGGCCTTCGCCACCTTCATGAGCCTGGTGGTGCTGAACATGCCGGTGGCGCCATTCATGGCGGACTACCAGAAGAGCCTGCAGGACGTGTTCGGCAACACCTGGCGCATCGCGCTGGGCTCGCTGATCGCGTTCTGCTGCGGCAGCTTTACCAACAGCTACGTGCTGGCGAAGATGAAGCTGTGGACCGGCGGGCGCTGGCTGTGGACGCGCACGATCGGCTCCACGCTGGCCGGGGAGCTGGTAGATTCGTCGCTGTTCTATGTGATCGCCTTCTATGGGATCTGGCCGCTGGAGAAGGTGATCCAGGTGGCGGTGGCGCAGTATGTGCTGAAGACCGGCTGGGAGGTGGTGATGACGCCGGTGACGTACAAGGTGGTGGGGTTTCTAAAGCGGGCGGAGAACGAGGACTGGTTTGACCGGAATACGAACTTCACGCCGTTCAGGGTGAGGGTTTGAGGCGCCAGCGCCGAAAAGGACAGCGGTTTTGGGTGCGCCAAAGCCCCCCGAACTAGCCTGAGCAAGGTGTTCTCCCTCTCCCGCAAGCGGGAGGGGAGCAAACCCGCGGTGCATGAGACACCGCCGCCTACGGCACCCGCCGATCCACCTCATCCAGCGCCAGATTCTCCAGATGGCTGACATCCCCCCACTGCGCCAGCGTCAGATGCGAACTGTCGCTGCGCAGCCGGTTGACACTGGCGTTAAGCAGCTCATGCTGACGCGGCGCCTCCAGCGTCATGCCCGTGGCCTCGCGGTACAGGCAATCCAGCACCCCGCCATGCGCCACCAGCGCGATGCGCTCGCCCGGATGCCGGCGCGACAGCGCCAGCGCGGCTTCGACGGCGCGCTCGTGGAAACCCAATAGCGACTCGCCTTGAGGCGGCGCGTAGTCCGGCACGCGCGCCTGCCAGCGGGCGAAATCCTCGGGCAGGTGCTCGGCCACTTCGGCGTAAGTCTTGCCCTGCAGCGTGCCATAGCTGCGCTCGCGCAGGCGCGGATCGGGCCGCACCTGCAAGCCGAGCGCCTCGGCCAGCGGCGTGGCAGTCTCCATCGCGCGCGACAGGTCGCTCGAATACACCGCATCGATCGGCTCGCCCGCCAGCGCGGCGGCCAGCGCGCGCGCCTGGGCGCGGCCGGTGTCGTTCAGCGGAATGTCGAGCTGGCCCTGCAGCCGGCGCTCCCGGTTCCAGGCCGTCTCGCCATGGCGGATCACGATCAGGTGGGTATAGGCCAGTGAATGCAGCCCGGGGCTTTGCGACATGCCGTTTCCTTCGGTTTCCTTGAGGCCTGTGCCGCGCGGCTCGCGCCGGCGGCGGCCCGGCGTTATTTCGCCAGCTTCGGGTTCAGCGTATAGGTGCCGGTCAGGCTGGCCTGCGCCAGCACGTGGCCCTGGATCGCCTCGCGCACCTGCGCACCGGTGAAGGTGCCGTCCAGCGGCAGGCGGTCGATGTCCAGCGCGTACAGCGTGAACACGTAGTGGTGCAGCAGCGTGTCGTTCCACGGGGGGCACGGGCCGTCATAGCCGTAGTAGTCGCCCTTCATGTCGGCGTCGCTGGCGAACCAGCCGGTGTAGTCGTTAATGCCATGGCGCAGGCCGCCCGCGGTGGCGGTGCCGCCGGTGGCCTCGGGGCCGGGCTTGCCGCGCGCGATCACGCCATCGCTGTGCGAACCGGCCGCGATCGAGGTCAGGCCGGGCGGGATATCGACCAGCACCCAGTGGAAGAAGTCCACGCGCGGCAACGAGGCCGGCACTTCGCGGCCTTCCTGGTTGACGTCGTCGCCCTTGCTGGGCACGTCGCGGTCGTGGCAGATCAGCACGAACGAGCGCGTCTCAACCGGCGCATCTTCCCAGTGCAGGTCGGGGTTGCGGTTGGTCGACAGGGCCACGTGGGCAGCAGCGTCGGGCACGCAGAAGGCGAACTCGCCGGGAATCGGCGCGTTGTCGTTGAATGACTTGCTCCAGAGTTTCATTTGTCTCTCCTGTCTTGGTGCCGCGCCAGGGCGCGGCAACTTGGAATCCGTGCGGCGCGCGCGCCGCTACGCCTGGCCCGCCCCGGCCGGCGCTACGCGCAGCCAGAACGTGACCGGGCCGTCGTTGACCAGGCTGACCTGCATCATCGCGCCGAACTCGCCAGTCTGCACGCGCGGGTGCGCAGCGCGCGCCTGCGCCACGAAATGCTCGTACAGGCGCTTGCCGTCTTCTGGCGACGCCGCCGGCGTGAAGCTCGGGCGCGTGCCGCTGTTGGTATCGGCCGCCAGCGTGAACTGCGACACCACCAGCAACCCGCCCGGGTTGCCGTTGCCGTCCATGTTCTGCACCGGCAGGTTCATCTTGCCGGCCGCGTCCGAAAACACCCGGTACGACAGCATCTTGGCCAGCAGCCGCTCGGCCTGCGCCTCGGTGTCGCCGCGCTCGGCGCAGACCAGCGCCAGCAGGCCGGCGCCGATCTCGCCGGTGGTGCGCCCCTCGACCGTCACGCGAGCCTGTGCCACCCGCTGGATCAGTGCGATCATCCCGACCGCCTCAGGCCAGCGTGACGCGCGCGAAGCGGCGCTTGCCGACCTGCACGACGTAGGTGCCGGCGGCAACCTTGGTGGCCTTGTCGCTGACCGTGGCGCCGTCGATCTTGACGCCGCCCTGGTCGATATTACGGTTGGCTTCCGAGGTTGACGGCACCAGATTGGCCTGCTTGAGCAACTGGGCGATGCCCAGCGGCGCGCCCGTCAGGCTGACCGCCGGGATATCGTCCGGCACGCCGCCGCGCGCGCGGTGGTTGAAGTCTTCCAGCGCCTTTTCGGCATCGGCCTGGCTGTGGAAGCGCGCCACGATCTCCTGCGCCAGCATCACCTTGCAGTCGCGCGGGTTGCGGCCCTGCGCGATTTCCTGCTTCATCAGCTCGATCTCGTTCATCGGCCGGAACGACAGCAGCGTGAAGTACTGCCACATCAGGTCGTCCGAGATGCTCATCAGCTTGCCGAACATCTCGTTGGGCGCCTCGGTCACGCCGACATAGTTGCCCTTGGATTTGGACATCTTCTCGACGCCGTCCAGGCCCACCAGCAGCGGCATGGTGAGGATGCACTGCGGCTCCTGGCCGTATTCCTTCTGCAGCTCGCGCCCGACCAGCAGGTTGAACTTCTGGTCGGTACCGCCCAGCTCCAGGTCCGACTTCAGCGCGACCGAGTCGTAGCCCTGCATCAGCGGGTAGAGGAACTCGTGGACGGAAATCGGGATCCCGGAGCGGAAGCGCTTGGTGAAGTCGTCGCGCTCCATCATCCGCGCCACGGTGTACTTGGCGGCCAGCTGGATCATGCCGCGCGCGCCCAGCGGATCGCACCATTCGCTGTTGTAGCGGATCTCGGTCCTGGCGGGGTCAAGCACCAGGCTGGCCTGGCGGTAGTAGGTCTGCGCGTTGGCCTCGATCTGCTCGCGCGTGAGCGGCGGTCGCGTGCTGTTGCGGCCCGACGGGTCGCCGATGGTCGAGGTGAAATCGCCGATCAGGAAGATGACCTGGTGGCCGAGGTCCTGGAGCTGGCGCAGCTTGTTCAGCACCACGGTATGGCCAATGTGGATGTCCGGCGCGGTCGGGTCCAGCCCCAGCTTGATGCGCAGCGGCACGCCGGTGGCTTCGCTGCGCGCCAGCTTCTGCGCCCATTCGGATTCGATCAGCAGTTCGTCGCAGCCACGCCTGGAGACTTCCAGGGCTTGCATCACCGACGGCGTCAGGGGGTATTTGGCCTCGGGGCCCTGGGAAACTTCAGTCATGACGTAAGTCTTTGAAAAACATGAAATTTTAGGAAAGATTCCGACAGCCGCCAAGACAGGATTTTGGTATAATCCGCGTTCCCGGGCGCCAGCGGAAGGCTTTCCAGTGCGCCACCCGCCACTTCTTGTTGCTGCGAAATCATTGCAGTAATGCCGGTGGCCAATAAGTGAACAGCACGCGCCGCACCTCGGGGGAGGAAGGTAGACGAGACACATCGTTCCGGCAGCGGTGCTCAGACCAAGGTTGAATTTTACGTGATGTGGTCCAGACTCCGCGAAGTTTTCGCGCGCGAGTTGGTGGTTCTCGTTGACCCGACCAACCCCCAGCATGCGCGCCGGCGCAAGCAACTGACGGCCTCGGTGGGCGCGATCTTCACGCTCGGCATGGCCGCGGCGATGGGCGTTGCACCACGCAGCGCCTTTGACGATCCGCTCGCCCCGCGCACGCAGCAGACGCTGCGCATGCCCGACGTGCGCGAGCAACTCGAACAGCTTACCGATTCCGAGGCC
Organism: Ralstonia pickettii DTP0602; assembly: GCA_000471925.1. Lineage (NCBI taxonomy): Bacteria > Pseudomonadati > Pseudomonadota > Betaproteobacteria > Burkholderiales > Burkholderiaceae > Ralstonia > Ralstonia pickettii. The sequence continues at coordinate 482,228 of CP006667.1, read as the reverse complement.
GTCTACGTGCGCGAAGAGCGCATGCAGCGCGGCGACACCATTGGCAGCCTGCTGCGCCGTCTCGGCGTGGACGATCCCGATGCGCAGGCCTTTATCGTCAAGAACCCCACCGCGCGCGGCCTGTTCAACCTGAACCCGGGCCAGGCGGTGCAGGCTGAGATCGACGAAAGCAATATGCTGGTGTCGCTGCAGGCCAACCTCGGCGGCGACGCCGCGGCTTCGCGCGAGCTGGTGATCGAACGCGTGCGCCCGGCCGTCGACAACACCAACGCCACCTACAAGGCCAAGGTCCTGCGCGTGGACAATGACGTGCAATACGAGATGGCCTCCGGCGCAATTTCCGGCGGCGGCTTCTTCAAGGCCATGGACGCGGCCAACGTGCCCGACGAGGTCGTGCAGCAAATGCTGTCGATCTTCTCCGGCGTGATCGACTTCCACCACGATATCGCCAGCGGCGACCGCTTCCGCATCATCTACGAAGCGGGCTTTCGCGACGGCACCTTCGTGCGCAACGGCCGCGTGATCGCAGTCGAGCTGATCAACCGCAACCAGCTGCACCAGGCGCTGTGGTTCTCGCCCGAGGACAGCAAGGACGGCACTGGCGCCTATTACACCTTCGACGGGCGCAGCATGAAGCGGCCGTTCCTGCGTTCGCCGGTGGAGTTCTCGCGGGTGTCGTCGGGCTTCGGCGGCCGCGAGCATCCGCTGCATCACGACTGGGCCCAGCACAAGGGCGTGGACTTTGCGGCCCCGACCGGCACCAAGGTGCTCGCCACCGGCGACGGCGTGGTCGAGTTCGTCGGCCAGCAGAACGGCTACGGCAATATCGTCATCCTGAACCACGCCAACGGCTACTCGACCTACTACGCGCATTTGTCCGGCTTTGCCGGCATGCGCCAGGGCCAGCCGGTGCGGCAGGGGCAGCTGATCGGCTATGTCGGCTCGACCGGCTGGGCCACCGGCCCGCACCTGCACTATGAGTTCCGCTTCAACGACGTGCCGCAGAACCCGCTGACCATCACGCTGATGGAATCGCCGGCGCTGAGCGGCAAGTCGCGCCAGGAGTTCCAGACCTACACCAGCGGCCTGCTCAGCCGCATCAATGCGCTGCGCACCTACAACGTGCTGACCGCCTCCAACTGACCGTGACCCTGGCCGCGACTGGCAGCGAACGTTACATCGGCATCATGTCCGGCACCAGCATGGACGGTGCCGATGCCGTGCTGGTGGATTTCAGCGGCGCACGGCCTGCGGTACTGGCGGCTGCCAGCCAGCCGTTTCCAGAAACCCTGCGCGCGGCGTTCTCCGCCCTGCAGCAGCCGGGCGAGGACGAGATCCATCGCGAGGCGCTGGCCGCCAATGCGCTGGCAAAGGTCTATGCAGACTGCGTGGCCATGCTGCTGCGCGAGGCGCGGGTCGGGGCCGATACGGTCGTCGCCCTCGGCGCGCACGGGCAGACCATCCGCCACCGGCCGGGCCTGTACGACGGCATCGGCTACACGCGCCAGAGCCAGCATCCGGCACGACTCGCCGAGCTGACGGGCATCGACGTGGTCGCGGACTTCCGCAGCCGCGACGTGGCTGCCGGCGGCCAGGGCGCACCGCTGGTGCCGGCGCTGCACCACGCATTGTTCGGCAGCGATGCCGAGACCCGCGTCGCGTGCAATATCGGCGGCATTTCCAACATCAGCATCCTGCCCGCTGCGGGCGGCGCCGTCAGCGGCTTCGACTGCGGCCCGGGCAACGCGCTGCTCGACTACTGGATCGGACGCCACCAGGGGCTGCCGTTCGACAGCAACGGCGACTGGGCAGCCAGCGGCCGCGTCGACGCGGCGCTGCTGGCACAGTGCCTGGCGGAGCCTTATTTCAGCGCGCCGCCGCCCAAGAGCACGGGGCGTGACCTGTTCCATCCGGGCTGGCTCGAAGCCCGTCTCGCATCGTTCCAACATCTCCCACCCGCCGACGTGCAGGCCACGCTGGCGGCACTGACCGCCGAGGCCATCGCGCGCGATGTGCGCACGCATGCGCCCGAGGCGCGCCGCCTGATCGTCTGCGGCGGCGGGGCCCGCAACGCCTACGTGATGGTGCGGCTGGCGCAGGCGCTGCCGGGCGTAGCCATCGAAACTTCCGAAGACTACGGCGTGCCCGTCTCGCAGGTCGAGGCCATCGCCTTTGCCTGGCTGGCGCGCCAGTGCGTGCTGCGCCTGCCGGGCAACGTGCCCACCGTGACCGGCGCCGCCGGGCCGCGCGTGCTGGGCGCGATCTATCCGCGCTGAGCGCTACGCCTGCGGCGCTGCGCCGCCCACCTCCACCCAATCCATGAACGCCTGCGCCAGCGGCGAGGCCCGCATCGCCGGCGAGCGCGCCAGCACCACGCGTTGCGGCGTCACCGGCTCGCGCAGCGGCAGGCAGGCGATCGGCATGCCGTCGTAGCTGTGGTCGCCGGCGGGGCGCGTGCACGACAGCGCCACGCCATAGCCGTGCGCCACCAGCCCGCGCTGCATCTCGAAGGTCTGCGTGTACTGGTGCAGGGTCGGATGCAGGTCGTGCGCCCAGAACAGCGACAGGAAGTACTCGCGCGTCTGGGGGATGTCCTCAAGGATCAGCTGCTCGCCGGCGAGGTCGGCCAGACTCACGTCCGCGCCATGCGCCAGCCGATGGCTGGCGGGCAGCAGCGCATAGGGCGGCAACTGCGCCAGCGTGCGGCGCTCGGTGCGCGCGTCGAGGCCGAGGTCATAGGTCAGCGCCAGCTCGGCCTTGCCGGCCTGCAGCGAGCGGTGCACGGTGGCAAGGTCGGCTTCGAACAGCGTGACCGACACACCTGGATGACGCTGCCGGAACCCCGCCAGCAAGCGCGGCACGAAGTACGGCCCGAGGTCCTGGAAGCAGGTCATCGACAACTGGCCGCTGAGGCTCGCGCCGGCATCGTCCGCGGTGAGGCCTGCCGCCAGCGCCAGGATGTCGCGCGCACGGCCCAGCAGGCGCTGGCCGGCCGGCGTCAAGACCAGCCCGCGGCTGACCTGGCGCTTGAACAGCGGCTCGCCCAGCGTGTCTTCGAGCTGTGCGATCGCGGTGGACACGGACGGCTGCGACACATGGCGCGCGCGGGCCGCGGCGCTGATGCTGCCGTGCTCGGCGGCGGCGACGAAGTATTCCAGCTGGCGGAAAGAGAAAGCAATCATGATTTCCTATATCGCAACATAGGAAATATATGCTTTTCCTATCCTTGCCGGGTGTCGATACTGACCAGAATCCCCACACGGAGCCCCCGGCATGGACATCACAAAAGAACAGATCGATACCTACCAGCGCGACGGCGTACTGGTGCTGCGCGGCGTGTTCGCGGAGTGGGTCGAGCGCCTGCGCGATGGCTTTGCACAGAACCTGGCCGAGCCCGGTCCCTTTGCCATCGAGAACGTGCGGCCCGGCGAGAGCGGCCGCTTCTTCGAGGACTACTGCAACTGGCAGCGCATCGCGCCGTTCGATGCCTTTATCCGCCAGTCAGCGGCGGCGGAGATCGCCGGCCGCATCATGCAGTCACAGGCGGTGCAGGTGTTCCATGAACACATCCTGGTCAAAGAGCCCGGCACGGCCAAGCCCACGCCTTGGCACCAGGACCTGCCCTATTACTGCGTTGATGGCACCCAGACCGCGAGCTACTGGATCCCGCTGGACCCGGTAACGCAGGCCAATACGCTGCGCGTGGTGGCCGGCTCGCACCGCTGGCCGCGGCTGGTGCGGCCCAAGCGCTGGGCCAGCAATGAGAACTTCTACGGTGGCGACGATACCTTTATGGAAATGCCCGACGTGGAGGACGGCAGCCATACGCTGCACGCGCCCGAACTGGAGCCAGGCGATGCGGTGGTGTTCGACTTCCGCACCGTGCACGGCGCCGCGGGCAACACCGGCACCGGCAGGCGGCGCGCGTTCTCGGCACGCTTCCTCGGCGACGACGTGCGTTTCATGCAGCGGCCCGGCCGCACCTCACCGCCTTTCCCCGGCATCGGCCAGCAGACCGGCGAACGCATGCGCGAGGACTGGTTCCCGGTGGTCTGGCGCGCCGCGCGGTAATCCGCCGCCGCAAAAGAAAAACGCAGCCGAAGCTGCGTTTTTCCTGGGGACCAGGCAGGTCAGACCGAGAACGACGAGCCGCAACCGCAGGTGGTCGAGGCATTCGGGTTCTTGATCACGAACTGGGCGCCGTTGATGTCTTCCTTGTAGTCGATCTCGGCGCCAACCAGGTATTGGTAGCTCATCGAGTCGATCAGCAGGGTGACGCCATTCTTGACCATGGTGGTGTCGTCTTCGTTGACTTCCTCGTCGAAGGTGAAGCCATACTGGAAGCCAGAGCAGCCGCCGCCCTGCACGAACACGCGCAGTTTCAGTTCGGCATTGCCCTCTTCCTCGATCAACTGCTTGACCTTGTCGGCGGCGCTGTCGGTAAAGACGAACGGTGCCGGCACGTCCTCGGTAACGGGTGCCTCTGCGACTGCGTTCATGGGGTGTTCTCCTGTTTAGATACGCCTTATTCTAAGCGCTACTGGAAGATCGTGCCGAAACCCTGTGTTTTCAAGGGATTCCCGGCGTATCGGGAGCCGCTCAGGCGACCTTTTCAGTAGGACTGGACTCGTCCGTGGGAGTTTCGTTGTCCTTGCCCGCAGCGCTATCCACCGCTTCCGTCACATCGGTCACCGGTCCCGCCTCGACGAGGTTCGGCAGCACCTTGATCTCGCCTTGCGCCAGCGGCATCAGGCGGCCCTCCACCAGCGCGCCCTGGTGCATTTCCAGCGCCGCATAACGCACGTCACCCAGTACGCGGGCGTTTGGCTGCAGTTCAAGCAGGTCGGTGGCCTGCACTGGACCCTTGACGGTGCCGTTCAGCACCAGGTGTCCCACGCTGATCTGGCCTTCGACCATGCCCTTTTCGCTGACCACCAGCATGCTCGGCTTGCCGGGCGCCGCGGTGATATTGCCGCGCACGCGCCCGTCCAGGCGCAGGCCGCCGGCAAACACCAGGTCGCCGTCGATGGCGGTGTCTTCGCCGAGCAGCGTATCGATCGAAAGGCCTTTCTTTTTCGAAAACAGCATCGCTCTCACTCCTCTCTGGTTCGTACCGGGCCCTCCGGACCGGGGCGCAATCGCCAGCGGCAGACGGCTTGCCGTTGGCGACAGGGCGTGATTGTATCCGCGTGCAGCGAATACCCCACAAAAGTATGGCGGCCAATCCGCTATTTCGGCAGGCTGTTGCGTTTTCATACCCACACGGACGAAAAAAAACCGCACGACCAGCGTGCGGTTTTTTCCGGCTTCGCAAGATCCGGCAGTACCGGATCCGCGAAAACGCATCAGCGCTTCGAGAACTGCTTGCGACGACGCGCCTTGTGCAGACCGACCTTCTTACGTTCCACTTCACGTGCATCGCGCGTGACGTAGCCAGCCTTCGACAGGGCCGACTTCAGGGTCGCATCGTAGTCGATCAGGGCACGGGTGATGCCATGGCGCACTGCGCCGGCCTGGCCGGTTTCGCCACCGCCGGTCACGTTGACCTTGATGTCGAACGTTTCGCCGTGGGCGGTCAGTTCCAGGGGTTGGCGCACGATCATCAGCGAGGTTTCGCGAGCGAAATACTCTTTGATGGGCTTGCCGTTGACGACGATGTCGCCCTTGCCCGACTTGATGAAGACACGAGCCACAGCGCTCTTGCGGCGGCCAGTACCGTAATTCCAGTTACCGATCATGGATTGGCCTCCTTAGATTTCCAGCGCCTTGGGCTGCTGCGCTTCGTGCGGATGCTCGGCTTCGGCGTAAACCTTCAGCTTCTTGATCATCGCGTAGCCCAGCGGACCCTTCGGCAGCATGCCCTTCACAGCCTTTTCCAGGGCACGGCCCGGGAAACGCTGCTGCATCTTGCCGAACGTCGTTTCGTAGATACCGCCCGGGTAACCCGAATGGCGATAGTACTTCTTGTCCGTTTCCTTGGTACCCGTGACACGCAGCTTGGCTGCATTGACGATGATGATGTAATCACCCGTGTCGACGTGCGGAGTGAATTCCGGCTTGTGCTTGCCGCGCAGACGGCGTGCCACTTCGCTGGCGACACGGCCGAGGACTTTGTCCGTCGCGTCAATCACGTACCAGTCGCGCTTTACCTCATGAGGCTTGGCGGAAAAGGTCTTCATGATTTTTCCTGACTATTGGTTCGTGCCCGTAATCCGACTCGCGAAGGCTTGTACTCGCCCCTGCAAGTCTTGTGGCCGGTCCCTGGGACTGGCCTGGTCCTGCTTTCTTCTTCCGCGGGCATGACGGAAAAGCCGTCGATTATACTGGCGCCTGCCGGAGTGGCACAAGCAAAGACTGATCTTTTCGTCAAGATCGTTGCGGCTTGGCGCCGCGCCTGGGCAGCCTCGGGCACTTTCCGACGGCCGTCTAGCCGGACCGTAGGGGCGAAAAAAAACCCAAGCCGTTGAGCTTGGGTTTGAATCCACCAAAGGAGGAGGGTGGAGGAGACACTTGGAGATCGACGGGAGCCTGCGGGCGGTGCGGAGGGCTTGGCCGGGAGGCTTCGCTTTCGCACTCTGGCGCGCTGTCAGCGCCGTCGTTCAATGATTGAAATTATACATGGGGTTTTCCCGGATGCAAGTGAAATCTGTACTGCGAAATGCAATTCCATATTGCGGAAAGCGGGACAATCTTTGCCAAAGACTAGAATTCCGTTTTAAATCAACAAACTAACTACATCGCGACGGCATCACCAAGCTGTCAGATTAGAGGAAACCCTCAGATTTCCTAAGGATATCGGCATCCCGGGCCCAAACTTGACGATGCCATATACTCAGAATTGCAAGATTCGATATCACTCGCTTGTGACCGGAAACTCACAATACAAACGACAGGAACGAACAAAATGGAATGCAAAGTAACATGGATGGGCGCGGACGGCATGAGCTTCGTCGCCCAGACCGGCAGCGGCCATATCGTTGCGATGGACGGCGCGCCCGAGGGCGGCGGCCATAACCTGGCGCCGCGGCCGATGGAGATGGTGCTGCTCGGCACAGGCGGCTGCACCGCCTACGACGTGGTGCTGATCCTCAAGCGCGGCCGCCAGGACGTGACCGGCTGCAGCGTGCAGCTGCAGGCCGAGCGCGCCGGCGAGGACCCCAAGGTCTTCACCCGCATCAACTTCCATTTTGTGGTGACCGGCAAGAATCTCAACCCCGCCACGGTCGAGCGCGCGATCAAGCTGTCGCACGAGAAGTACTGCTCGGCGTCGATCATGCTGGCCAAGACGGCCGAGATCACGCACACGCTGGAAATCGTCGAAGGCTGAGGGGATGTCGCAAACCCGGTGCGCCGCGCAGGCGGCCGGGTCATGCCGAAGACAGAAGCAAAGCAGGCCGATAAGCCGGATTCTGTGCGCGCCGCCCGCCTTGCGGCTTGCGGCGCGTGACAACCATTCCTCTAGGCCGGCTGTTACCAGCCGGCTCCAGCTCCCTACCCGCAGGCTCAGCGGGCCGCTTCATCGCCTGCCTATTTGGGATTGCTCCAGGTGGAGGTTACCGCGTTTCACCCTTCCTACCGGGCGTACCCGGTGGGAAGACTCGTCTCTGTGGCCCTATTCCGCACGTTGCCGTGGATGGCTGTTAGCCAACACCCTGCCCTATGGAGTCCGGACTTTCCTCCCCCTGCACCTTGCGGTGCAGGCAGCGGTTGCCTAGCCTGCTTTGCGGCCCGCAGTCTAACACCGAATCACGGCGAAGGTCGCTGCCGTCAGCCCGCGGCCAGGTCGCGGCGCCGTCCCGGGCGGAATACCGTGGTGTCGGCATAGAAATCCGGCGCTGCATTCGCGTCGCACCAGCCGGGGACGCCCATGACCGGCAGCGGTGCGAAGCTGCGCCCGCCGCGTAGCGCACCGGCATGGACTGCTGTCTTCAGTGATTCGGTCAGCACACCGTCCAGCGTCGCGTCTGCCACCGCGCCCGGAGCAAGCGGCAGTACCCACGCATGCGCCGTTACCGCCTTGTATGGCTGCACCAGCTTTTCGAGCAGCGCATGCCCGAACGGCACTACCGCGCAGGACTCACCCCACGCGGGCCGGTTCTCGACAAAGAGCCGCTGCCATGCAAACCCCTTGAGCGCATCGGCCAGTCCCGCGTCGATAGTGACAAACAGCACCGCGTTCTCATCGAACAATGTGGCCGCGTCGCGCACGCCGCCGCGCGTGGTCTGCACGCCCTCGCGCGCGATGACCTCGGCCTGGACCTCGTTGAGCAAACGCTTGGTCCGCGGGAAATGCAGCCAGATCAGCGCGTTGAAGAAATCGTGGAGATTGTCCCGGGTCGGGACTTCGCCGGTGGCGTGGATATGCGCCTCGTAGGCGCTGCCATCCGGCAGGGCCTGCTGGGCGATAAAGCGCAGTGGCAGCCCGCGCGCGTTGCGCAGGTCCAGCGCTTCAGCCTGCGCGTCGAGCAGCGCACGCAGGTCGGCGCCGCCCTGCACCGCCGCGGCCAGTGCGGCGCCTTGCACGGCAAAAGGCTGGAACCACGGCCGGGACCAGTCGATCCCGGCCAGCGCAGCGGCGAAGGGTTCGTCCGCCGCGCAAGCCTGCATGCGCAAGGCCTCAGCGGGCCTTCCAGCGCAGCGTCTCGCCGCCGCGCAGCGGCACCAGCGTGGTGTCGCCGTAGGGCAACTCGGCCGGCAGTTCCCAGTCCTCGCGCTCCAGGGTCAGCGTGCCGGTGTTGCGCGGCAGGCCGTAGAAGGCGGGACCGTTGAAGCTGGCGAAAGCCTCCAGCTTGTCGAGCGCGCCGGCGGCGTCGAAGGCCTCGGCATACAGCTCCATCGCATGCAGCGCGGTATAGCAGCCGGCGCAGCCGCAGGCGTGTTCCTTCAGCCCGCGCGCGTGCGGTGCGCTGTCGGTGCCAAGGAAGAAGCGCGGGCTGCCCGAGACGGCGGCCGCCACCAGCGCCTCGCGGTGGGTTTCGCGCTTGAGCACCGGCAGGCAGTAGTAATGCGGGCGGATGCCGCCGGTGAAGATGGCGTTGCGGTTGTACAGCAGATGGTGCGCGGTGATGGTCGCGCCGACCGGGCCGCTGGCTTCAAGCACGTACTGGGCAGCGTCCTTGGTGGTGATGTGCTCGAACACCACCTTGAGCTCGGGCATGTCGCGGCGCAGCGGCGTCATCACGCGCTCGATAAAGACGGCTTCGCGGTCGAAGATATCGATGCTCGGATCGGTCACCTCGCCGTGCACCTGCAGCGGCAGGCCCTCGCGCTGCATCGCTTCCAGCGCGGCGTAGCAGCGGCGGATATCGGTCACGCCGGCGTCGCTGTTGGTGGTGGCGCCAGCCGGATACAGCTTGACGCCGTGCACGAAGCCGCTCGCCTTGGCCGCGACGATCTCTTCGGCCGTGGTGTTGTCGGTCAGGTACAGCGTCATCAGCGGCTCGAACTGCATGCCGGCCGGCAGCGCGGCCAGGATGCGGGCCCGGTAGGCCTGGGCCTGCGCCACCGTGGTCACCGGCGGCTTCAGGTTGGGCATGATGATGGCGCGCGCGAACTGGCGGGCGGTGTCGGGCAGCACGGCGGCCAGCGCAGCGCCGTCGCGCAGGTGCAGGTGCCAGTCGTCCGGGCGGGTGATGGTGAGCTTCTGGGTCATGGCTTGCTTGGGCCGGCCGCCAGGCGGCGGCAGGCGTTCGTCGAAATCAGAGAATCAGGATGGCGCGGTAGTCGTTCACGTTGGTGCGGGTCGGTCCGGTGACCACCAGGTCGCCGATGGCGTCGAACAGGCCCCAGGCGTCGTGCGCGTCGAGCTGGCGCTGCCCCGGCAGGCCGGCGGCTTCGGCGCGCGCCAGCGTGGCCGGGTCAGCGAGTGCGCCGGCGTTGTCTTCCGAGCCGTCGATGCCGTCGGTGTCGGCCGCGATCGCGTGCACGCCGGGCATGCCGCCCAGTTCGACCGCGAGCGACAGCAGGAACTCCGAGCAGCGCCCGCCACGCGCCTTCGCGCCGCCACCGGCAGGCAAAGTGACCGTGCACTCACCCCCGGAAATCAGCACCACGGGCGCGGCAAACGGGGCATTGTACGCGCGAATCTCACGCACCAGCGCGGCGTAGACCCGCGCCACTTCGCGCGCTTCGCCGGTCACGGTATCGCCAAGCACCACCGGGGTGATGCCGCGTTCGCGGAACAGCGCCGCGGCCGCCTCCAGACTGCCGTGGGCGGTCGCGATCATGCGGTTGTCGACCCGCTCGAACAGCGCATCGCCCGGCTTGGGTGTCTCCGGCACCTCGCCGCGCGCACCGCGCTCCAGGTGCAACTGCACGCTGGCCGGCACCTGCGCGCCGTAGCGGCGCAGGATCTCCAGCGCCTCGGCAAAGGTGCTGGGGTCTGCCACGGTCGGGCCCGAGGCGATTGCGCTGGGATCGTCGCCGGCCACGTCCGAGACGATCAGGGTGGTCACCGGCGCGCGGCTCGCCTGTGCCAGCCGCCCGCCCTGGATGCGCGAGATGTGCTTGCGCACGATATTCATCTCGGTGATCGGCGCGCCACAACGGAGCAGTTCCTTGGTGGTGGCCTTCAGGTCGGCCATCGGGATGCCTTCGGCCGGCAGCGACAGCAGGCTGGATCCGCCGCCCGAGACCAGCACCAGCAGCCGGTCTTGCTCGGTCAGTGCCTGCACGCTGGCCAGGATCTCGGCCGCGGCCTGCTCGCCGGACTCGTCGGGCACCGGGTGGCCGGCCTCGATCACGCGCACGTGGTCGGTCGGCATGCCGTGCGCGTAGCGGGTGACCACCAGCCCTTCCAGCGTGGCCTTGCCGTCATAGGCACGCTCCACCGCCGCGGCCATCGACGCGGCGGCCTTGCCCGCGCCGACCACCAGCGTGCGGCCGCCCGCGTGCGGCGGCGGCAGGTGCTGCGCCACGATCTGCAGCGGATCGGCCGCCGCCACGGCGGCCTGGAAACTTTCCAGCAGCAATGCGCGGGGATCGCCCGCGAACCCGGCGCTCACAATGCCTCCGCGATGGCGCGGCCCAGGTCGGCGGTACCGGCCTTGCCGCCGATATCGCGCGTCAGCGGCGCATGCTCCGGCCCGGCGGCCAGCACCTTCTCGATCGCGCCCAGCACGGCGGCGCCGGCATCGTCATGGCCCAGGTGCTCCAGCATCATGGCGCCGCACCAGATCTGGCCGATCGGGTTGGCCACGCCGCGCCCGGCAATGTCCGGGGCCGAGCCATGCACCGGCTCGAACAGGCTGGGGAAGGTGCGGTCCGGGTTGATATTGCCCGACGGCGCGATGCCGATGGTGCCGGTACAGGCCGGGCCCAGGTCGGACAGGATGTCGCCGAACAGGTTGCTGGCCACCACCACATCGAACCAGTCAGGGTGCTGGACGAAGTGGGCGGTCAGGATATCAATGTGGTACTTGTCGACCTTGATGCCGGGATAGCTGGCCGCCATCGCCTCGACACGCTCGTCCCAGTAAGGCATCGTGATCGAGATGCCGTTGGACTTGGTCGCCGAAGTCAGGTGCTTCTTGGGGCGCTTCTGCGCCAACTCGAAGGCGAACTTCAGGATGCGATCGACGCCGATGCGGCTCATCACGGTTTCCTGCACCACGATCTCGCGCTCGGTGCCCGGGAACATGCGCCCGCCGATGCTGGAGTACTCGCCCTCGGTGTTCTCGCGCACCACGTAGAAGTCGATGTCGCCCGGCTGGCGGCCGGCGAGCGGGCTCCTGATGCCCGGCATCAGCCGCACCGGGCGCAGGTTCACATACTGGTCGAACGAGCGCCGGAACTGCAGCAGCGAACCCCACAGCGAAACGTGGTCAGGCACGGTATCGGGCCAGCCCACCGCGCCGAAATAGATGGCGTCGTACTTCACCAGCGTGTCGAACCAGTCGTCAGGCAGCATCTTGCCGTGGCGCGCGTAGTAGTCGCAGCTGGAAAAGTCGAAGTGGTCCCACTGGAAGTCGATGCCGAAGCGGCGTGCCGCGGCATCCATCACGCGAATGCCCTCGGGCATGACTTCCGTGCCGATTCCGTCTCCGGGAATCACGGCAATCTTGTATTGGCGCATAGTTCTTTGGGGAGGTACGAGCAGATGGCCGTGGCGCGCGCGGCCTGGAGCGCGCTTGGCAGCGGCCCGAACGCGCGGGATAATGTCTGCATTCTATTGCAAAGCGGCAGCCTGCTGCCGACCGGTGCCCCGCTATGTGCCAGTTGCTAGGCATGAACTGCGCCACGCCAACCGACGTGACGTTCTCCTTCACCGGCTTCGCCGCCCGCGGTGGTCTGACCGACCACCACGCCGACGGCTTCGGCGTGGCGTTCTTCGAAGACAAGGCCTGCCGCCTGTTTATCGACAACCAGTCCGCCGGCACCTCGCCGGTGGCGGACCTGATCAAGCGCTACCCGATCAAGTCCAAGAACGTCATCTCGCATATCCGCAAGGCCACGCAGGGCACCGTGCTGCTGGAGAACTGCCACCCTTTCATGCGCGAGCTGTGGGGCCGGCACTGGATCTTCGCCCATAACGGCGACCTGAAAGGTTTCTCCCCGTTCCTGTCCGGCGTCTACCAGCCGGTGGGCGATACCGACAGCGAACTCGCCTTCTGCACGCTGATGCAGGGCCTGCGCAAGCGCTTCCCCGGCTCACAGCCGCCGCTGAACGAGTTGTGCCACGCGCTGGCCGACATCACGCGCGAGATCACGCTGCACGGCGTGTTCAACTACCTGCTGTGCAACGGCCAGGCCCAGTTCGCGCACTGCTCCACGCACCTGTACTACATCGTGCGGCAGTGGCCGTTCTCGACCGCGCATTTGATCGACGCCGACCTGTCCATCGACTTCGCCCAGGTCACCACGCCGGACGACCGCGTGGCGGTGATCGCCACCCAGCCGCTGACCGACAACGAGACCTGGACCCGCTTCGCACCGGGCGAGCTGATCATGTTCGAGGACGGCCGGCCGACCATGACGCTGACGGTGCCGATTCCGCCGGAGGTGCAGGCGAAGAATGCGGCCAATACGGCCTGCACGTGAGGGCGCTGGTCAGATCATGCAAAAAGGGACGCCGAGGCGTCCCTTTTGCTTGCAAGGCCAGGCCGGTCAGTGATGCAGGATCTTCGACAGGAACTGCCGCGCGCGCTCGGAGCGCGCGTCGATATTGCCGAAGAACTCTTCCTTGTCGGCGTCTTCGACGATCTTGCCCTGGTCCATGAAGATCACGCGGTTGGCCACCTTGCGCGCGAAGCCCATTTCGTGGGTCACGCACATCATGGTCATGCCTTCGTGCGCCAGCTGCACCATCACGTCCAGCACTTCGTTGACCATCTCGGGATCCAGCGCCGAGGTCGGCTCGTCGAACAGCATGCAGATCGGGTCCATTGACAGCGCGCGCGCAATTGCCACGCGCTGCTGCTGGCCGCCGGACAACTGGCCGGGATACTTCGCCGCCTGGTCCTTCAGGCCCACGCGCTCCAGGTACTTCAGGCCCTTGGCGGTGGCCTCTTCCTTGGAGCGGCCGAGCACCTTCATCTGCGCGATGGTCAGGTTCTCGGTGATCGACAGGTGCGGGAACAGCTCGAAGTTCTGGAACACCATGCCCACGCGCGATCGCAGCTTGGGCAGGTTGGTCTTGGGATTGCCCACCGAGGTGCCGTCGACCAGGATGTCGCCCTTCTGGAACGGCTCGAGCGCATTGACGGTCTTGATCAGCGTGGACTTGCCCGAACCGGACGGGCCGCACACCACCACCACTTCGCCCTTGGCAACCTTGGTGGTGCAGTCGGTCAGCACCTGGAAGGCGCCATACCACTTGGAGACATTGTTGATTTCGATCATACAGCCACCTTTTTCTGGTAACGCTTGACCAGCAGCGAAGCGGAGAAGCAGATAAGGAAGTACACCAGGCCGGCAAACAGCAGCAACTCGACGATACGGCCATCACGCTCGCCGATGCCATAGGCCTGGCCAAAGAAGTCGGCCAGCGCGCTGACATAGACCAGCGACGTATCCTGGAACAGGATGATGCCCTGGGTCAGCAGCAGCGGCACCATGTTGCGGAACGCCTGCGGCAGGATCACCAGCCGCATCGACTGTCCATAGGTCATGCCCAGCGCCTGCGCGGCGAACATCTGCCCGCGCGACACGCTCTGGATACCCGCCCGGATAATCTCGGAGTAGTACGCCGCCTCGAACAGCGCGAACGCCACCAGCGCGGAGGTCATACGCAGGTCAGTGGCCGGCGACAGGTTGAAGAGGTTCTGCAGCACCTGCGGAATGATCAGGAAGAACCACAGCAGCACCATCACCAGCGGGATGGAGCGGAAGATGGTCACATAGCCCTGCGCAAACCAGTTCAGCAGCCTGAACGACGACAGCCGCATCATCGCCAGGATGGTGCCCCAGATGATCCCGACCACCACCGCGGTAACGGTGATCTTGAGCGAGACCATCATGCCCTCGCCCAGCACCTCGAGCGTATTGACGTTGATGGAGGTGAAATCGAATGAATAAGCCATGGCGCCCCCTTACTTGCCGCCGATAAAGCCGGGCACGCGGGTGCGGGCCTCGACCCAGCGCATGATCAGCATCACCGTCACGTTGATCAGCGCGTACATCAGCGTCACCGCGATGAACGATTCATATGGGCGCGCGGTGTAGTCCACCAGCTGCCGGCCCTGCGCCGCCAGCTCCAGCAGGCCGATGGTCGACGCCACTGCCGAGTTCTTGAAGATATTCAGGAACTCGGAAGTCAGCGGCGGCACGATCACGCGGAAGGCCATCGGCAGCAGCACGTGCCGGTACGTCTGCGGCAGCGTGAAGCCCATCGCCAGGCCTGCGTTCTTTTGCCCGCGCGCCAGCGAGTTGATGCCCGAGCGCACCTGCTCGCAGACCCGCGCCGCGGTAAAGGTGCCCAGGCACAGCATTGCCGCGATGAACTGCTGGGCGAAGGGGTTCATCTGCTTGATCGCCTCGCCGCCGGGCAGCAGCTCGGGCATGACGAAATACCAGATGAACAGCTGCACCAGCAGCGGGATGTTGCGGAAGATTTCCACATAGGTGGCGGCGATGCCCGCCAGCCACTTGTTGGGCACGGTGCGCAAAACGCCGAGCACCGAGCCGATGACCAGGGCAATGACCCAGGACGAGAGCCCCAGCGCGAGCGTCACCTTCAGCCCGGAAATCATCCAGTCCAGGTAGGTCTCGTTCTGGGCGGCCTGTTCGAGGAATACTTCCCAATGCCAGATGTAGTTCATGTTGCGTCCTCAAAAAGAAACGGAAGGACATGCCTTCCGTTTCGCACTGCTGTCACCGTCAGGTCAGTCCAGCGCCTTGTCGTTCGGCGTCTTGAACAGCGCCTTCATGTCTTCGGACAGCGGGAAGTCCAGGTTGAGGCCCTTCGGCGGCACCGGTTGCATGAACCACTTGGTGTACAGCGTGTTGATCGAGCCGTCCTTCATCATGCCGGCGATCACGGTGTCGGACAGCTTCTTGAACTGCGGATCATCCTTGCGGATCATGCAGCCATAGGACTCGCGCGACTGGGGCTTGCCCACCACGATCCAGTCGGCCGGGTTCTTGGCCTTGGCGCGCTCGCCGTACAGCAGCGCGTCGTCCATCATGAACGCGACCGCGCGGCCCGATTCCAGCGTCAGGAACGACTGGCCGTGGTCCTTGGTGCTGATGATGTTCACGCCCAGCTTCTGGTCGTCGTTCATCTTGCGCAGCAGGCGCTCCGACGTGGTGCCGGCGGTGGTGACGACGTTCTTGCCCTTCAGGTCGGCCCAGTCCTTGATGCCGCCGTCCTTCTTCACCATGATGCGCGTGCCGATGATGAAGATGGAGTTGGTGAAGGCGACCTGCTTCTGGCGCTCGACGTTGTTCGTGGTCGAACCGCACTCCATGTCGATGGTGCCGTTCTGCAGCAGCGTGATGCGGTTCTGCCAAGTGATCGGGATTTCCTTCACCTGCAGGTTCGGCACCTTCAGCTGTTCCTTGACGGCTTCCACGATCTTCGTGTTGATATCGTAGGAATAGCCGACCTGGCGCACGCCGCCCAGGTTGTAGTTGAACGGGATCGACGACTCGCGCACGCCCAGCGTGATCACGCCGGTGTCCTTGATTTTCTTGAGCGTGCCCGTCAGTTGTTCAGCTGCCTGTGCCGTCCCGCACATCACACCCCCGGCAATCATCAGGGCAGCCAACTTGGCAAAATTCATAACATCTCCTTGACCATGAAGAGAAAGCGGGATTCTAGAGACAAAACCCCCACTGATGAAACAGTATTGCGCAGCATCCGCCGCAATACAACTGGGTTTTCTCCTAGAACCCCGATTCAGGGCAATAGCTGTGCACGGCTTCCGGATACGACAACGCGGCCTCCGGCATATGCCGGAGGCCGCGTCTGGCGGTCATGTTCCTGGCGACCCGGGAGGATTGCTGCAACGCACCATGCCAGTGCTCCGCATCGCATCCCGGTTCGACCCGATCCCGCTATCAGGGATACAGGCCGCGCATCTCGCGCGCCTGCAGGATCCGCGTACAGGCCACGATAAACGCCGCCGTGCGCAGCGTCACCTTGTTGTCCTGTGCCACTTGCCAGATTGCCCGGAAGGCCTCTTGCATGATCCGTACCAGGCGCTGGTTGATTTCTTCCTCGGTCCAGAAGAAGGAGGAGAAATCCTGCACCCACTCGAAGTAGGACACGGTCACGCCGCCGGCGTTGGCGATCACGTCCGGCGCCACCAGGATATTGCGCTCGCGCAGGATGTCGTCCGCTTCCGGGGTGGTCGGGCCGTTGGCGCCCTCGATCACCAGGCGGGCCTTGATCAGCGGCGCGTTCTTGGCCGTGATCTGGCCTTCCAGCGCGGCCGGGATCAGGATGTCGCAGTCGACTTCCCAGAACTGCTCGGTGCGCAGGACTTCGCCGCGGAAGCCTTCGATGGTGCCGCTGTGCGAGGTGTATTCCATCAGCGCCGGCACGTCCAGGCCGGCCGGGTCGAACAGCGTGGTGCGGTGGTCCTGCACCGCCACCACCTTGGCGCCGGCCTCATGGAACAGCTTGGCGGCCACGGCGCCCACATTGCCGAAGCCCTGCACCGCCACGCTTGCGCCCTTGATCTCCAGGCCCAGGTTGCGCGCGGCTTCCGAGCCGACCACGAACACGCCGCGGCCCGTGGCTTCGTGACGGCCCAGCGAACCGCCCAGCGAGATCGGCTTGCCGGTCACCACGCCGGTGGCCGTGCTGCCGGAGTTCATCGAGTACGTGTCCATCATCCAGGCCATGACCTGGGCGTTGGTGTTCACGTCCGGCGCCGGGATGTCCTTGCTCGGCCCGATGATGATGTTGATTTCGCTGGTATAGCGGCGGGTCAGGCGTTCCAGTTCGGCGTGCGACAGCGTGCGCGGGTCGACGCGGATGCCGCCCTTGGCACCACCGTAGGGCACGTTGACCGCGGCGTTCTTCACCGACATCCAGGCCGACAGCGCCATCACCTCGGACAGGGTCACGTCCTGGTGGAAGCGCACGCCGCCCTTGCCCGGGCCGCGCGACAGGTTGTGCTGCACGCGGTAGCCCTCGTAGTGGGCGATGGTGCCGTTATCCAGCTCGATGGGTACGTCGACGACCATCGCCCGCTTGGGGCGCTTCAGGGTTTCCACCCAGCGTGCCAGCGAGCCCAGGTAAGGCGTGACGCGGTCGACCTGTTGCAGGTAGATGCCCCAGGGGCCGAGATTGTCGGCATTGAGGTAAGACGGGAGTGCGTGCTTGGCGATAGCGGGATTGGTCGGTGCAGCGGAAGACATCAGTTGGTTCCGGTGTGGAGAATGCCCGCAAGCTTAGGCTTGGCGCCGGGCCCGAATCCAATGCCGTTTGCTCATCCGGTCATGCAAAACCTGCATAACCTTGTCATCCTTGGGAAATGCCCCCCGGGGTGATCTGGCCCGCCGACAGGGTCGACCACACCTGGTCGACCAGCTGGCGCTTGCGCCGTGCCCCGGCGCCGCGCCGCTCGCCGCCGTTCTCGCCCGGCTGCTCCCGGTACAGCCGGATCTCCATGTCGATCGACAGCGGCAGCCCACGCGCCGACTCGGCCCGCACCAGCCGGCCGGCGGCGACGTCCTCGCGCACCGCGCTTTCAGGCAGGAAGGCCATGCCGTGGCCGGCCAGCGCCATCACCTTGAGCGCCTCGGCCATATCGGTCTCGTAGCATTTGTCGAGCTTGAGCGCTTCCGAGGTGTCCGCCAGCAGCAGCTCGACCATGCGGCCGAGGAAGGCGTTGGGGGTGTAGCTGAGAAACGGCACCGGCTTCTTGTCGGTGCCCGGCAGCCGGAACAGCGGCTTGCCGGCGGCGTCCGGCACGCTGTACGGCGACAGCCGCTCGGTACCCAGCACCAGCATGTCGTAGCGGGCCGGGTCGAGCTGGATCGCCTGGCGCGCGTGGTGGTAGACCATCACCAGGTCGCAACCGCCCTCCACCAGCATCAGCACCGCGTCATGGACGTTGAGCGCGCGCAGCCGGCACGGCAGCGTGCCGATCTTGCGCTCCAGCGCCTTGAGCCATTCGGGGAAGAAGGTCAGCGACAGCGTATGCGGCACCGCGAATTCCAGCACCTGCGCATTGGCCGAGCGCTGGCCGCGCATCAGCGCGCGGGTCTCGCTGACCTGCGCCAGCATCGCCAGCGCCTGTTCGTAGAACACCTTGCCGGCCGCCGTCAGGCTGGTGGGATAGCTCGAGCGATCGATCAGCTCGGTGCCGACCCACGCCTCCAGCGACTGGATCCGGCGCGAGAACGCCGGCTGCGTGACGTGGCGCAGTTCGGCCGAGCGCGAGAAGCTGTGCGTCTCGGCCAGGCTGACGAAGTCTTCAAGCCATTTGATTTCCATGACGCGGATTATCCACCGGCGCCGGGGGGTGCGTCACCTGCCTGGCCGCGTTGTCAGGCGCGGCCGGCACGGCTGGCCATGCCCTCAGGCGTCCTGCGTCGCGTCGCCCACGTCGACCGCGAGCGCATCCGCGCCGACGGCCTCGCCGCCCTGCGCCGCGGCGCGCGCCTGGATGTCCCACATCTCGGCGTAGCGGCCGCGCGCGCGCATCAACTCGGCATGCGTGCCGCGCTCGACGATGCGGCCGCGGTCCATCACCAGGATCTGGTCGGCGTGGACCACGGTGGAAAGCCGGTGTGCGATCAGCAGCGTGGTACGGTTCTGCGCCAGCCGCATCAGCTCGGCCTGGATCGCCTGCTCGGTGCGCGAGTCCAGCGCCGAGGTGGCCTCGTCGAACACCAGCACCGGCGGGTTCTTCAGCAGCGTGCGCGCGATCGCCACGCGCTGCTTCTCGCCGCCGGACAGCTTCAGGCCGCGCTCGCCCACCGGCGTGTCGTAGCCCTGCGGTAGCTCGCGGATAAAGCTGTCGATCTGCGCGGCACTCGCGGCGGCAATGACCTCGTCGCGGTTGGCCTCGGGCCGGCCGTAGGCGATGTTGTAGAAGATGCTGTCGTTGAACAGCACCGTGTCCTGCGGCACGATGCCGATGGCCCGGCGCAGGCTGTCCTGCGTGATCGCGCGGATATCCTGGCCATCGATCTCGATGGCGCCATCATTGACGTCGTAGAAGCGGAACAGCAGCCGCGCCAGCGTCGACTTGCCCGAACCGCTGTGCCCCACCACCGCGGTGGTGGTGCCGGCCGCGATAGTGAAATCCACGCCATCCAGGATCACGCGATCGGGCTCGTAGCTGAAGCGCACGTCGCGGAAACGCACCTGCGCACCGTTGACCTGCAGCGGCTGCGCGCCAGGCGTGTCGGCCACCTCCTGGTGCGTCCCCAGCAGCACGAACATGCGGTCCATGTCGGTGGTGGCCTGCTTGATCTCGCGGTAGATCACGCCAAGGAAGTTCAGCGGGATATAGAGCTGGATCATCAGCGTGTTGACCAGCACCAGGTCGCCCAGCGTCAGCTTGCCATCGACCACGCCCACGGTGGCGCGCCAAAGGATCAGGATCAGCCCGGCCGCGATGATGGTCTGCTGGCCGAAGTTGAGGAACGACAGCGAGTTCTGCGAGCGGATCGCGGCGGTGCGGTACTTGCGCAGGTTCTCGTCGTAGCGCTGCGCTTCGTACTCTTCATTGCCGAAGTACTTGACGGTCTCGAAGTTGAGCAGCGAATCGATCGCCTTCTGGTTGGCGCGCGAATCCAGCTCGTTCATCTTGCGGCGGAAATGCGTGCGCCATTCCGTCACGACGATGGTGAAGACGATGTAGCCTGCCAATGCGCAGCCCGTGATCGCCGCGAACCAGATGTCGTAATGCAGGATGAAGAAGCCGATCACCAGCCCCATCTCCACCAGCGTGGGCAGGATGCTGTACAGCGAATACGAGATCAGCGACTGGATCCCGCGCGTGCCGCGCTCGATGTCGCGGCTCATGCCGCCGGTCTGCCGGTCCAGGTGGAAGCGCAGCGACAGCGCGTGCAAGTGGCGGAAGACCTGCAGCGCGATCTCGCGCACGGCGCTCTGCGTGACCTTGGAAAAGAGGATCTCCCGCAACTCGGTGAACAGCGTCGCCGACAGCCGCAACATCCCGTAGGCCACGATCAGCCCCACCGGCACCACCAGCAGCGCGCGCGGATCGCCCGCGTGCAGGTTCATGCTGTCGATCAGGCGCTTCATCAGCACCGGCACGCCCAGGTTGGCCACCTTGGCGGCCACCAGGAACGCCAGCGCCAGCATCACGCGCCACTTGTAGTGCCAGACGTAGGGCAGCAGGTTGCGCACCGTCTGCCAGTCGCTGCGGGGGGCGCGCTGACCGGGAAACAGCTTGACGGAAGTGGGGTCGGGGGCCTGCTCGGCGGTCGTGGAATAGCGGCGCATACGTTAGAATTCGGGCCAATGCGCGATTGTCGCAGAGATCGCGTTGCGCGGCAGGCGAAGGGTTTTTCGCCCCGGCCCGCGCCTCCCTCCTTCCGCTGTTCACCCGCACATCGCCATGAATGCTCCCCATACCGTCCCTGCCCTGCCTGCCGGCAAGAACCCCGCCCTGCGTGTCGTGCCGATGCCTGCCGATGCCAATGTGCATGGCGATGTGTTTGGCGGGTGGATCATGGCGCAGGTGGATATTGCGGGGTCGATCCCCGCGGTGGAGCGCGCCCAAGGACGCGTGGCGACCGTGGCGGTCAATTCGTTCCTGTTCAAGCACCCGGTGTTTGTTGGGGACTTGGTGAGTTTCTACGCCGATATCGTCAAGACCGGGCGCACGTCAATCACGGTTGCGGTGGAGGTGTATGCGCAGCGGATGCGTCATAGCAACGAGATCGTCAAGGTGACGGAGGCTACGTTGACTTATGTGGCGACGGATGAGTCGCGCCAGCCGAGGGTGTTGCCGTCGGCTTGAGGAAGCGGCTGGCAAGCCTGAAACCACCAGCGGTTTTCTCCTCCCTCCCGCAAGCGGGAGGGAAGAAAACAAGCGAGATTGGATGGACGCAGGGCGCCTTACTCAAACTTCGTAAAATCCGGCCTCCGCTTCTCAAAGAACGCCGCAAACGCCTCTTTCGCTTCCGGCGCCACCAGCATGCGCCGGAACACCGCGCCTTCATCGGCCATCTGCTTTTCCACTTCGGCCACATCGCCCGCCTTCATCAGCCGCTTCGTCTCGCGAAGCGAAGACGCCGGCAGTGCCGCCAGCTTGCGCGCCTGTTGTCGTGCAAAGTCGTGCAGTTCGACGACCGGCAGCACGCGCGTGACCAGCCCGATCTCCAGTGCTTCCTGCGCGCTGAACGCTTCGCCCAGCAGCAGCTTCTCGGCAGCACGCTGGTAGCCGACCAGACGCGGCAGCAGCAGGCTCGACGCGGCCTCGGGGCACAGTCCGAGCTGTACGAACGGCAGCGACAGCTTGGCGGTGTCGGACGCATAGACCAGGTCGCAATGCAGCAGCATGGTGGTGCCCACGCCCACCGCAGCACCGCTTACCGCCGCGACGATGGGCTTGGTGGCATGGCTGATCTGGTACAGGAACTGGAATACCGGTGCCGATTCCGCGCCCGCGCCGGTGGTGGGCGGGCGCTGCATGAAGTCTTCCAGGTCGTTGCCTGCGGTGAAAACCTCCGGCTTGCCGCTCAGCAGGATGGCGCGCACGTTGCGGTCGGTCTCGGCCGCGCGCAACGCGTCGGCCATGGCCTGGTACATGGCCGCGGTAATGGCGTTCTTCTTGTCGATGCGGTCGAACTCGATCGTCAGGATGCCCTGCTCGATGCTGGTAAGGATGCTCATGGTTACCTCGTCTGTGGATGCATTGCTGGAGGGTTATTCGAAAGGCGGCGGCGACTCGGAAAGATAGCTCAGCGCGAACGCGCGCGCACCGACGTTGAGCGCCACCGTCAGGCTCATTGGCGCCAGCATCAGTTCCACGCCTCCGCTGCGCGCGGTGCGTTCCAGCGACTGGTAGGCCGGCATCGCGCGCACCGCGTCCAGCGGCCCGGCGTAGCAGACCGAGATCGCCGGCACCAGCAAGTCGCCGCCGCGGAGGCACTGCTCGGCATGCTGCAACACGCGGCGCGCCCCCTCCTCCGAGCCGCGCGCCTTGGCGATCGCCTCGGTATGCCCGCGGTGCATGCGCACCACCGGGCGGATATTGAAGGCGCTGCCCATCACGTAGCGGCCCCAGGTAATGCTGCCTTCGCCCTTCTGGCGCGCGCGCGTGTACATGCAGAGCAGTTCGTCGGGCACCAGGAACATGTGCACCGCATCGCGCAGGCGCGTTTCAACCGCTTCCTGCACCGCCTGCGGGCTGGCGCCGGCGGCGGCCATGCGCGCGGCTTCGCGTACGATCAATGCCTGGCCCGGGCCAATCGCGCCGGTATCGATCACGGTCAGGTCGAATAGGCCTGAACGCCCTGCTTCCTTGCGCAGGCGCACGCTGCGCGCAACAGTGCCGATCACCGCTCCGGTCGCATGCGCATACAGCTTGCTGCGCGCGCTGGCGATGGTGAACAGGATGGCGCGGTCGCAGTGGGCCACCACGTTGCGCAGCAGGTGTTCTTCCAGCTCGCGCTCGAGCAGCGGGATCGATTCGGCGTAGTGGTCCTGGCGGCCGACCAGGTATTGCTCGTAGAGCGTTGGCAGCGCCGCCTCATCGCGCGTGTCGGCGACGAAATGCTCGCCGGCGCGGATGCGGAATGGAATGGTGTGGACCTTCAGCTCGGCCATGACGTCGCACGGCAGATCGCACGCGGCATCGGCCAGGATAGCTGTCTCCTGCATATTGTTGTCTCCCCTACCTGGTGACCCGCGTCGCGGGCGGCAGCCCCGGTCCTGCTTTCCTCACCTGACAGAAGGGCGGAACGGCCCCCCGGCCGTCCCGCTGGCGCGTTTAAACGCGCTCGAAGATCCCTGCCGCGCCCATGCCCGTGCCGACGCACATTGTCACCATGCCGTACTTCAGGTTATGGCGGCGCAGCGCATGCACCACCGTAGCCGAACGGATCGCACCGGTCGCACCCAGCGGGTGGCCCAGCGCAATCGCGCCGCCCATGCGGTTCACCTTGGCCGGATCCAGCTCCAGGTCGCGCATCACCGCCAGCGACTGCGCGGCAAAGGCCTCGTTCAGCTCGATCCAGTCGATCTGGTCCTGGGTCAGGCCCGCGGCCTTCAGCGCGGCCGGAATCGCTTCCTTGGGGCCAATACCCATGATCTCCGGCGGCACGCCGCGCACCGCGAACGAGACAAAGCGCGCCAGCGGCACCAGGTTGAACTGCTTGAGGATCTTTTCCGAAACCAGGATCAGCGCGCCGGCGCCGTCCGAGGTCTGCGAGCTGTTGCCGGCGGTGACGCTGCCCTTGTTGGCAAACACCGGGCGCAGCTTGCCAAGGCCATCCAGCGACGTATCCGGGCGCGGGCCTTCGTCCAGCGCGATGGTGCGCGTCTTCACGCTGACCTGGCCGCTGGCGAGGTCGGGGAAGCGCTCGACGATCTCGATCGGCGTGATCTCGTCCTTGAACTCGCCCGCCTGCTGCGCGGCGATGGCCTTCTGGTGCGAGGCCAGCGAGAAGGCGTCCTGGTCTTCGCGGCTGACCTTCCATTGCTGCGCCACTTTCTCGGCGGTCAGGCCCATGCCGTAGGCGATGCCCACGTTCTCGTCGCGGGTGAAGATCTCTGGCGACATCGACGGCGTGTTGCCCATCATCGGCACCATGCTCATCGATTCCACGCCGGCGGCGATCATCACATCGGACTCGCCCACGCGGATGCGGTCGGCCGCCATCGCCACCGCGCTCACGCCCGAGGCGCAGAAACGGTTGACGGTGATGCCGCCCACGGTGTTGGGCAGGCCGGACAGCAACGCTCCGATACGGGCCACGTTCAGGCCCTGCTGCGCTTCAGGAATCGCGCAGCCGACGATGGCGTCTTCGATCAGCTTGGGGTCCAGGTCGGGCACCTGCGCCACGGCGGCTTTCAGGATGGTGGCCAGCAGGTCGTCCGGGCGCGTGTTCCTGAACGCGCCCTTGGGGGCCTTGCCGATCGGCGAGCGGGTGGCCGCAACGATGTATGCGTCTTGCAGTTGTTTCATGATGTCGGTTCCTCGCTTGCCTGATTAGTTGCGCACCGGCTTGCCGGTCTGCAGCATGCCCATGATGCGCTCCTGCGTCTTGGCGGTGCCGAGCAGGTCGATGAAGGCCTTGCGCTCCAGCGCCAGCAGCCATTCCTCGCTCACCAGCGAGCCTGCCTCGACGTCGCCGCCGCAGACCACTTCGGCGATGCGGGTAGCGATCAGGAAGTCGTGGGCGGAGATAAAGCCGCCGTCGCGCATATTGACCAGCGACGCCTTGATCGTGGCGACGCCGGAGCGGCCGGCCACCGGGATCAACGTCGGCAGCGGCGCGCGGTAGCCGGCGTTGGCCAGCGCACGCACTTCGTTCTGCGCCACATAGAGCAGTTCGTGCACATTGAAGGTGATCTTGTCGGACGGCTGCAGGTAGCCCATCTGGCGCGCTTCCAGCGCCGAGGCCGAGACCTTGGCCATCGCCGCGCTCTGGAAGCGGCTGGTCAGGAACTGCAGGTAGTTGGTGCTGCCCGCTGCCTGTGCGGCACGAGCGGCTGCCAGCGCGGCTTCCTTCAGGCCGCCGCCAGCCGGGACCAGGCCTACGCCAACTTCGACGAGGCCCACGTACGTTTCCAGCGCCGCCACGCGTGCAGCCGAGTGCAGCATCAACTCGCAGCCGCCACCCAGCGCGATACCGGACGCCGCCGACACCACCGGCACCGAGGCGTACTTGACGCGCATCATGCCGTCCTGGAACTTCTTGACGAACGGTTCGATGCCCTTGGCACCGCCCATCATGAAGGCGGGCATCGCCGCTTCCAGGTTGGCACCCGCGGAGAACGGGCCGCCCGGCGCGCCGAGCTGCAGCGAGGTCGGCTGCCACACCACCACGCCCTTGTAGGCCGCCTCGGCGAGGTCGATGGCGCGCGTCAGGCCGTCGATCACGTCCGGCCCGATGGTGTTCATCTTGCTTTTGAACGAGACCACCAGCACGTCGTCCTGGCCTTCGCTGACCCAGATGCGCACGGCGTCGTTCTCTTCGATGGTGCGGCCGGCCTTGCGCGGATCCATCTCGGCCGTGCCCTTGAGCGAGGCACGGAACGCCTGGCGCTGATACACCGGCAGCGTGCTGCGCGCGACGAACGACTGCGTGGCCGGCGACCACGAGCCGGCGGCGGCATGCACGCCCTCGTTCTCGGCCACGGGACCTTCGAATACCCATGCGGGCAGCGGCGCGGCGGACAGTGCCTTGCCGGCTTCCACATCTTCCTTCACCCACTCGGCCACCTGCTTCCAGCCGGCCGCTTGCCAGTCCTCGAACGGACCCGAGTTCCAGCCGAAGCCCCAGCGGATCGCCAGGTCGATATCGGCGGCGGAACCGGCGATCTGCTCCAGATACACGGCAATGTAGTGGAACACGTCGCGGAACACCGACCACAGGAACTGTGCCTGCGGGTTGGTCGATTCACGCAGCAGCCTGATGCGCTCGGCCGGTTCCTTCTTCAGCATGCGCACGACGATCTCGTCGGCCTTCTTGCCGGACTCGACGTACTGGCCGGTCTTGGCGTCGAGCACCTTGATCGCCTTGCCTTCCTTCTTGTAGAAGCCGGCGCCGGTCTTCTGGCCCAGCGCGCCCGCATCGACCAGGCCCTTGAGCACGGCCGGGGTCTTGTACACCGGCGCGAACGGGTCGTCGTGCAGGTTGTCCTGCATGGTCTTGATCACGTGCGCCATGGTATCCAGGCCGACCACGTCCGCGGTGCGGAAAGTGGCGGACTTGGCGCGCCCCAGCTTGGAGCCGGTCAGGTCGTCGACCACGTCGAACGGGATGCCGAACTTGTCAGCCTCGGCAAACACGGCCAGGATCGAGAAGATGCCGACGCGGTTGGCGATGAAGTTTGGCGTGTCCTTGGCACGCACCACACCCTTGCCGAGCGTGGTGGTCAGGAAGGCTTCCAGCTGGTCGAGGATCTCCGGCTGCGTGGTCGCGGTCGGAATCAGTTCGACCAGGTGCATGTAGCGCGGCGGGTTGAAGAAGTGCACGCCGCAGAAGCGCGACTTCAGGTCCGCATCAAACCCATCGGACAACGACGTGATCGACAGGCCCGAGGTGTTGGTCGCAAAAATCGCGTGCGTGGCCAGGTGCGGCGCCACCTTCTTGTACAGGTCGTGCTTCCAGTCCATGCGCTCGGCGATCGCCTCGATCACCAGGTCGCACTCCTTCAGCAGGGCGATGTCGTCTTCGTAGTTGGCCGCCTGGATCAGGCCGGCCTCGTCCTTGATGCCCAGCGGCGCGGGCGAAAGCTTCTTCAGGTTCTCGATGGCGCGCAGCGCGATGCCGTTTTTCGGGCCTTCCTTGGCGGGCAGGTCGAACAGCACCACGGGCACGCGCGCGTTGATCAGGTGGGCGGCGATCTGCGCCCCCATGACGCCGGCACCCAGCACGGCGACTTTCTTGACGATGAAATTGGACATGCGCGCTCCTAGATTAGTGAGCGTTGAGATGAGAGTGTGGGCTTTTCCATTGCTGGGTGGTTGCTCCCCTCTCCCTTTGGGAGAGGGGAGCAACCCTCAGAAGGGGTCGGCCATGCAGGTCAGATCAGAACAGGTCTGCGTCCAGCGCCATCAACGTGGCCGAGCCGGCGCGCGCCTTGCGGATCTCGGCGGCCGTTTCCGGCAGCAGCTTGGCAAAATAGAAGCGCGCCGTGGCCAGCTTGGCGGTGTAGAACTTGTCGCCGCTGCCTTCCTTCTCCAGCGCGATCTTGGCCATGCGGGCCCAGAAGTACGAGAACACCAGGTGGCCCACCACGCGCAGGTACGGCACCGCGGCGGCGCCCACTTCGTCGGCATTGCCCATCGCCTTCATGCCGATTTCCATGGTGAGCTTCTGCACCTTGTCGCCCAGGTCGGCCAGCGGGTTGACGAACTCCTGCATGGCTTCGTTGGTGCCCTCTTCTTCCACGAACTCCTGCACGATCTTGCCGAAGGCCTTCATCCTGGCGCCCATGTCGCCCAGGATCTTGCGGCCCAGCAGGTCCAGCGCCTGGATGGTGTTGGTGCCTTCGTAGATCATGTTGATGCGGGCGTCGCGCACGTACTGCTCCATGCCCCATTCGGAGATGTAGCCGTGGCCACCAAACACCTGCATGCCCTCATTGGTCGAGGTGAAGGCATTGTCGGTCAGGAAGGCCTTGATCACCGGCGTCAGCAGCGCGACCAGGTCGCCGGCCTGCTTGCGCACGGCTTCGTCCGGGTGCGACAGCTCGCGGTCGATCTGCAGCGCGGTCCAGTAGCTGAAGGCGCGGCCGCCCTCGGCATAGGCCTTCTGCGTCAGCAGCATGCGGCGCACGTCGGGGTGCACGATGATCGGGTCGGCGGCCTTCTCCGGCGCCTTCGGGCCGGTCAGCGCGCGCATCTGCAGGCGGTCCTTGGCGTAGGTGACCGAGTTCTGGTACGCCACCTCGGTCAGGCCCAGGCCCTGCGCGCCCACGCCCAGGCGGGCGGCGTTCATCATCACGAACATGGCGTTCAGGCCCTTGTTAGGCTCGCCCACCAGCCAGCCGCGTGCGCCGTCCAGGTTCATCACGCAGGTGGCGTTGCCGTGGATGCCCATCTTGTGCTCGATCGAGCCGCACTTGATGCCGTTGCGCTCGCCCGGGTTGCCGCTGGCATCGGGAATGAACTTGGGCACGACGAACAGCGAGATGCCCTTGGTGCCGCCCGGCGCGTCCGGCAGGCGGGCCAGCACCAGGTGGATGATGTTCTCGGCCAGGTCGTGCTCGCCCGCGGAGATGAAGATCTTGGTGCCGGTCAGCAGGTAGGAGCCGTCGGCCTGCGGCTCGGCCTTGGTGCGCAGGATGCCCAGGTCGGTGCCGCAGTGCGGCTCGGTCAGGCACATGGTGCCGGTCCAGACGCCGGACACCAGCTTGGGCAGGTAGGCCTGCTGCAGCTCGGGCGTGCCGTGCGCATGCAGCGCCTCATACGCGCCGTGCGACAGGCCCGGGTACATGGTCCACGCCTGGTTGGCCGAGTTGAACATCTCGTACACCACGTTGTTGACCACGATCGGCAGGCCCTGGCCGCCGAAGGCCGGGTCGCACGCCAGCGCAGGCCAGCCGGCCTCGACGTACTGCTGATAGGCTTCCTTGAAGCCGGTGGGGGCCTTGACCACGCCGTCGCCGGCGTAGGTGCAGCCCTCAAGGTCGCCCACCTGGTTGAGCGGGAACACGACGTCCGAGCAGAACTTGCCGGCTTCCTCGATGACCTGGTTGATGGTGTCCGCGTCGATGTCCGCGTGCGGCGGCATCGCCTTGAGTTCGGCTTCGGCGCCGAGCAGTTCATGGAGCACGAACTGCATGTCGCGCAACGGTGCGGTGTACTGGCCCATCTGAGACTCCTTGGAGTTGTGCGATGCCGCCACCCGCCCGCCCCGCTTGCGCGCGACGGCCCGACCGGCGACCTCAGGTACGGTAAGACTGAATCAGTTTGTTGAGCGCGACCATGGCAAGCTCGGCACTGTCAGGCAGGCGCAGGAAACGGGCGTCATGATGCAAGCCTAGTTCAAGGCTGTACATCTCGAACAGCATCAGGCGCGGATCGCAGTCCGCGCGCAGGTGCCCCTCTTCCTTGGCCTGGTTGATGGCGCGTGTGATCGCTGCCCGCCAGATGGTGACGCTCTTGACCAGTTCGTCACGCACCAGGCTGCCGGCGCGGTCGTCGTACTCCACGGCGCCGCTGATGTAGATGCATCCCGTCGTCACTTCCTGGATGCGCTTCTCCATCCAGCGCCGCACCATCGACCACAGCCGGGGCAGTCCGCGCGGTTCCTGCAAGGAAGGGTAGAAGACCTCCTGCTCGAACCGGCGGTGATACTCCCGCACCACCTCCACCTGCAGGTCTTCGCGCGAACCGAAGTGCGCGAAGACACCGCTCTTGCTCATCTGCATGCGTTCCGCGAGCAGGCCGATGGTCAGACCCTCGAGCCCGTCGCGGGACGACAGTTCCAGTGCGGCATCCAAAATCGCCACGCGCGTCATCTCACCCTTGCGCATGGGCGCGGGGGAAGCGGCGGCGGATTCGAGACGGGCTGACTGGTGTCGCATGTTTTTTCTCCGTTCTGCGGTGCCCTGCTGCGGCATCGCGTATGACCCTGACGTTGCATTTCTTGCTTGCGGCCGACCGGCGGATTTGCCGGTGCATACCGCGAATGCACGCAGTCTAAGCCAAAAAAGAACGGTCGTTCAGATTATTCTGGCGCAGCAGTCGACCATCAAGCTTTTAATTAGACCGGTGTTTCTAAACGGACTGCAATGCAGCATGTCCGTCACCGCTTGCGCAGCACCCGGTTTCAGCCGCATCGCAGCGGAACCGTTGTCGCATGGCAGCAAACGCACACTGCGGCGTCGTTCAGTAGCGGCCGGTCACGCCCGCAATGATGACACCCAGGCGCAACAACATATAGGCCGACCAGTTGGCGAACCGGTGCAGCGGCGAGCGGCGCGCATGCACCTCGGGCATCACGCGCACACTGCGGTGCGCAATGGCGCGCTCCAGCGCCGCGCGCAGCTCCGCGGCAAAGGCCGCATCATAAACGGCGACATTGGCTTCGCGCGCCAGCAGCAGGCTGAACGGGTCCATATTGCTCGATCCCACCGTGGCCCAGGCTTCGTCGACCACGCCGACCTTGGCATGCAGGAAGCTGTCGGCATATTCGTAGATCTCGACGCCGGCCTCGAGCAGCGAAGCGTACAGCGCGTGCGTGGCGTAGTGCTGCAGCCGGTATTCGACCATCCCCTGCAACAGCAGTCGCACGCGCACGCCGCGCCGGCGGCAGGCCAGCAGCGCGCGGCGCATCTTGTGGCCGGGCAGGAAGTAGGCGTTGGCGAGGATCACGTCGTGGCGCGCGGCGCCCAGCGCGCGCAGGTATTCACGCTCGATGGTGCGGCGGTTGCGCAGGTTGTCGCGCAGCAGCAGCGCCGCGCGCACGCCGCCTTGCGGCTCCGGTCGCGGCGGCAGGTCGGTGACAAGAGGGTATTCGGCCACCGCGGCGGCGCGGTCGCTGCCGTGCACGTCGCGCAGCGACAGCCGCCACCAGAGCCGCTCGGCGGTCAGCGCGATGTGGTCCACCAGCGGCCCGCTCACTTGCACGGCGAAGTCGTAGCGCGGCCCGAGATTGGCTCCCTCGAACGGGCCGTGGTTGTGGTCGTCGATGATATTGATGCCGCCGACAAAGGCCTCGCGCCGGTCGATCACCGCGAGCTTGCGGTGCAGGCGACGCAGGTGGCGCCGCGCCAGCCGGAAGCCGCGCAGCACGCGGTAGACGCGCAACTGCACGCCGCTGGCGCTCAGCCGCTCGGCCATCTCGGCGGGCATGTCGCCGGCGCCGAAGCCGTCCACCGTCACGCGCACCGACACGCCGCGCGCGGCGGCGCGGATCAGCGCGTCGCTGACCGCGCGGCCAACCTCGTC
Organism: Ralstonia pickettii DTP0602; assembly: GCA_000471925.1. Taxonomy (NCBI): domain Bacteria; kingdom Pseudomonadati; phylum Pseudomonadota; class Betaproteobacteria; order Burkholderiales; family Burkholderiaceae; genus Ralstonia; species Ralstonia pickettii. Next base: position 451,227 of record CP006667.1, on the reverse strand, counting down.
ATCAGCATAGATGTAGGTTTCCAGGATCACCTGGAACACGGCCTGGTCGATCGCGGCGATCAGCGCCGGGAAGAAGTCCTGGCCGCCGCGCAGCAGCCGCACCGTGTTGCCGGAGGTGGGCCTGCCGCGGCGCCAGGTCCAGCGCAGCATGCGGTGGCGCTGCGCGGGATCGCCATGGGCTGCCGGGTCGCGCATGGCGGCATCGGCGGCGGCGGCGAGGTCGTGCGCGGTCTGGCCGGCCGCACGGTCCGCCGGAGCCCCTGGACGCGCGGCGGGGGCGGAGGGGGATATCCGTGACATGCCGAGATTATCGGACAGATTTCCCGACGGAAGGCGCCGCGTGCACATTGCCCTCGCATCTCTGCTATCGTCGATGCCGATGCATTGCCGGCGGGCCATCTCGCCAGGCATCCGACCAAAGACGCCCCAACGGAACCGATCGTGAAGGTATTCGGCATTACCGGCTCGTCCGGCAGCGGCAAGACTACGCTGCTCGACCAGCTCATTCCCTGCTTCGTCGCCGCCGGCCTGCGCGTGGCCGGCGTCAAGCACACCCATCACGGCTTCGATCCCGACACGCCCGGCAAGGATTCCTGGCGCATGCGCGAGGCCGGCTGCGCCAATGTCGTGCTGGTCGGCGCGCGCCATCTGACGCTGATGCGCCACTACCCGGAAGCGGTGCCCTCGCCCGAACTGGACGACGCGCTGGCGGTGCTCCCGCCGGATACCGACCTGGTGCTGGTGGAGGGCTACAAGCGCAGTGATTTCCCGAAGCTGGAGGTCTACCGCCCGGCGCTGGGACGCACGCCGCTGTGGGACGAGGTACCGGGCGTGGTGGCCGTGGCCAGCGACGAGCCGGCGGCGGTCTCGGCAATGACCTCGCTGCCGGTGCTGGATCTGAACGACACGCAGGCGGTGTTCGCCTTTATCCGCGACTACCCGGCCGTCGGACGCTGACGCCGCGGCTTCAGGCCGCCTTGTCGGCCGGTGCCGGCGTTACGTCCCCTTCGCCCTGCGGATGGCCCAGCTCCGCCACCAGCGGCACGTGGTCCGAGCGCTGGGCCCAGTCGCGGCCCGTCAGGGCGTGTGCACGCTCGATCTCGTAGCCGCGCACATAGATGCGGTCGAGCTGCCACCACGGCATATGGCTGGGAAAAGTGTGCAGCCGCCCGCCGCGCGCGTGCGAGGCCTCCACTGCGCCAAGCGTATTGCAGATCTGCGCGTCGAGGCGGTGGTTCCAGTCGTTGAAATCGCCGGCGATGACCAGCGGCACGCCGTTCGGCACCACGGTGCGCACGCGCTCGACCAGCGCCTCGGCCTGGCGCGCGCGGCTGCGGGCGAACAGGCCGAAGTGCACGCAGATCAGGTGGGTTTCGATGCCATGGACATCGGCCACCGCATGCAGCAGCCCGCGCTGTTCGAAACGGTGATCGGAAATATCGAGGTTTTCGGACATCAGGATCGGATGGCGCGACAGGATCGCGTTGCCGTGATGGCCGTGCTCATAGACCGCATTGCGCCCGTAGACGGAATGCGGGTAGGCATCGGTGGCCAGGTAGTTGAGCTGGGTGTGCTCGGGATCGAACAGCGCCGCCGCCACCAGCCGGTCGTTGCGGTCCTGCACTTCCTGCAGGAACACGATGTCCGCATCCATCGCATGCAGGCCCGCGCGCACGTTCTGGATGCGCGGTCGCCGCGAGATGCCGGTCACCCCCTTGTGGATGTTGTAGGTGACCACGCGCAGCTTCATGGTTGCGCTCCGCACGCCGCCTGCCGCCCGCCGGACCCTTCAGCCCCTTCAGCGCGCCAGGCGAGCTGGCGGATCGCTTCCGCATTGCTGCTGGAAAAGCACTGCTGCGCGGCCTGCTCCCATGGCAGCCACTGGTATTGCAGGTGTTCGAGCGGCGCCAGCGTCACCGGCAGCACCTCATGCACGCGCAGGCCGAACCAGTGTTCGGTATTGCGCGTGATGCCATCGGCGTAGCGGTGGCGCCACTGCGGGTAGATTTCGTACTGGATCGAATGGCCCCAGTCGGTGAGCTGGTGCTCGCTGGCGATGATGCCGGTTTCCTCGGCCACTTCGCGCGCCGCGGTCAGTGCCAGCGGTTCATCCAGGGTATCGAGGCTGCCGGTCACGGATTGCCAGAAGCCGGGGCGGTCGGCGCGTTCCAGCAGCAGGACTTGAAGATCTGGCGTGTAAATCACCACCAGCACGGATTCCGGGATCTTGTAGGGCATGGGACTGGGCGATAGGACAAACCCAAGGATAGCGCAGCCGCGCCCGCTTGCCACGCGAAAGCGCCGCGCTGCCCTGCTCCATCTTCCCTTATGCGGCGTCGCGCGCGCTGTGTGGTGCGCTGTGTGGTGGGATGTAGAAAGGATCGGTACTGCGTTGCCAGGTATCGAACACCTGCGGCGAATCGCCATGGCCCCATGCGGCGCGCAACTGGTCCATCAGCGGCGCGAGCGCGCGGCGGTAGCGTTGCGATGCGGCATGGGCCTGCTCGGCCAGTGCATCGGCGCGGTGCCGGGCTTCGGCCTGCAGCCGGCCCCGCTCCTGTGCGATCTCCTTCTCGCGCTGGCCCAGCGTGTTGTACTTCTGGATCAGGAAGCGCTGGTAATCGCCGCCATCCACACCCTGCGCGGCCTGCGCGTTGACCTGCTCGAAACGCAGCACGATGCTGCCGGTTTCGTGCTCGATATGCGCGGCTTCGGCGTCCAGGGCGTGCAAAGATTCCTGCAGCCTCTGGGCGTCGCGGCGCAGCCCCTGCACTTGGGCGGCCTCGTCCTCGAACACGCGCTGCGCGCCCAGGTAGGCCTGCACCACTGGCTGCGGCGCTACCACCAGCAGCGGGTCGGCGCCGCCGGCACGCTGGCCGGGCAGCAGCGCGTCATCGGCCAGCCGCAGGTTGCCCAGTTCGTCGAGCCAGCGGCCGCGCGTCATCACCGCGCCGACGGTATCCAGCGCCAGCCGGCGCAGCGCATCGGCGCGCTGCTGTTCCACCGGCTCGGCCGCCGCCGCGGGCGCAGCCGACTGCACCGCGTGGGCGATATCGGGCACGCACGCCGCCACGGTGGTGGCCACCGATTCGGACATCGCCTGCGCCGAGCGGCGCACGGCGCGGCGCAGTTCGAAGCGCGCCAGCAGCATCATCAGCAATCCCGCCACCAGCCAGGTGATGATGGTTTGGTCATGGGCCAGCAGGAACTGGCGGATCAGGTCGACATCCAGGTTCACGAATTTCTCCCGAGTGCCGGGAGCCTTCATCGCGCGGCCCCTCGGCAAATTACGTGTCAAAGAAAGCAGACCCGGTGGCGGCGCCCTTCGTTCCGACCGGTAACAAATCGAAACTAATGCGCCGCCGGCACCACTGTGTGGCGGTCCGACGTTGCGCACAAAGCAAAAAAGCCGCGCAAATGCGCGGCTTCCTTGCGACAGACGTCAGTCGGCTCAGGCCGTCGGCTTGGGCTCGGCGGCGCGCAGGCGGATATGCAGCTCGCGCAACTGCTTCTCGTCGACCGAGCTCGGGGCCTGGGTCAGCAGGTCCTGGGCACGCTGGGTCTTGGGGAAGGCGATCACGTCGCGGATCGAGTCGGCGCCGGCCATCATCGTGACGATACGGTCGAGGCCGAAGGCCAGGCCGCCGTGCGGGGGCGCGCCGTACTGCAGCGCGTCCAGCAGGTAGCCGAACTTGGCGCGGGCTTCATCGTCGTTGATGTTGAGCGCGCGGAACACCTTGCTCTGCACGTCGGCACGGAAGATCCGCACCGAGCCGCCGCCCATTTCCCAGCCGTTCAGCACCATGTCGTAGGCCTTGGCCAGGCACTTGCCCGGGTCGGTCTCCAGGTATTCCAGGTGCTCGTCCTTGGGGCTGGTGAACGGGTGGTGCATCGCCACCCAGCGGGCGTCTTCCTCGTCGTACTCGAACATCGGGAAGTCGACCACCCACAGCGGCTTCCAGGCGTCCTCGAACAGGCCGTTTGCCTTGCCGAAGTCGGAATGGCCGATCTTCAGGCGCAGCGCGCCGATCGAGTCGTTGACGACCTTGGCCTTGTCGGCGCCGAAGAAGATGATGTCGCCGTCCTGGGCGCCGGTGCGCTTCAGGATTTCATCGATGGCGGCATCGTGCAGGTTCTTGACGATCGGCGACTGCAGGCCGTCGCGGCCCTTGGCCACTTCGTTGACCTTGATCCAGGCCAGGCCCTTGGCGCCGTAGATGCCGACGAACTGGGTGTAGGCGTCGATTTCGCCGCGCGAGATCTGGCCGCCGCCCGGCACGCGCAGGCCGACCACGCGGCCGTTGTCGCTGTTGGCCGGGCCCGAGAACACCTTGAAGTCGACGTCCTTCATCACTTCGGTCAGCTCGGTGAATTCCAGCTTGACGCGCAGGTCAGGCTTGTCCGAGCCGAAGCGGGCCATGGCCTCGCGGAACTCCATCACCGGGAAGGCGTCCAGGTCGACGTCGATCGCGTTCTTGAACACCGTGCGCATCATGTCCTCGAACAGGTCGCGGATCTCCTGCTCGCTCAGGAACGAGGTCTCGCAGTCGATCTGCGTGAACTCGGGCTGGCGGTCGGCGCGCAGGTCTTCGTCGCGGAAGCACTTGGTGATCTGGTAGTAGCGGTCGAAGCCCGAGACCATCAGCATCTGCTTGAAGATCTGCGGCGACTGCGGCAGCGCGAAGAAGTGGCCCGGGTTCACCCGCGACGGCACCAGGTAGTCGCGCGCGCCTTCGGGCGTGCTCTTGCCCAGCATCGGGGTCTCGATGTCGATAAAGCCCTGGGCGTCCAGGTACTTGCGCACTTCCATCGCCACCTTGTAGCGCAGGCGCAGGTTGTACTGCATCTGCGGGCGGCGCAGGTCCAGCACGCGGTGCGTCAGGCGCGTGGTTTCCGACAGGTTGTCGTCGTCGAGCTGGAACGGGGGTGTGACCGACGGGTTCAGCACGGTCAGCTCGTGGCACAGCACTTCGATCTTGCCCGAGGTCAGGTTGGCGTTCTCGGTGCCGGCCGGACGCGGACGGACCTTGCCGGTGACGCGGATGCAGAACTCATTGCGGATCTCTTCGGCGGCCTTGAACATCTCCGGGCGGTCCGGGTCGCACACCACCTGCACCAGGCCTTCGCGGTCACGCAGGTCGATGAAGATCACGCCGCCATGGTCGCGGCGGCGCTGGACCCAGCCGGTCAGGGCCACTTCCTGGCCCGAGAATTGTTCGGTCACCAGACCGCAGTAGTGAGTACGCATGGAGGACATAAGGAGATTCCCGGTAAAACGCGGCCGCCCGAAGCGCATGGTGTAACCCGGACGGCCCGTGATCAGTTTGAGTGCTTAAGGATCGGTGGTCTCGACCGCTTCCTCGCTGCTGGCCTTGCCCGCCGGATTGGTAGCGGCTGCCGGATGGTCCGGGCGGCCCGCGCCGCCGTTCTTGCGGGGCAGTTCGGCCGGTGCCACCACGCCCATCGAGACGATGTACTTGAGCGCGGCGTCGACGGTCATGTCGAGTTCGATGGTGTCGGCCTTGGGCATCATCAGGAAGAAGCCCGAGGTCGGGTTGGGCGTGGTCGGCACGTAGACGCTGACGTACTCGCCCTGCAGGTGGTTCTGCACGTCGCCGCCGGGGCGCCCGGTCAGGAAGGCGATGGTCCACGAGCCCTCGCGCGGGTACTGCACCAGCAGCGCCTTGCGGAAAGCATTGCCGGAGGACGACAGCAGCGTGTCGGAGACCTGCTTGACGCTGGTGTAGATCGGGCCCACCACCGGGATATGGCCCAGCAGCGCTTCCCACCAACGCACCAGGCGCTGGCCGATGAAGTTGTGCGCCAGCAGCCCGACCAGCAGGATGACCAGCAGCGTCAGGATGGCGCCCAGGCCGGTGACGCGCTTGCCGAACAGCAGTTGGTCCGGGCGCCAGGCCTCGGGCAGCAGCGCCAGGCTCTGGTCCATCGTGCCGATGATCAGGCTGAGCACCCACAGCGTGATGCCCAGCGGCACCAGCACCAGCAGCCCGGTCAGGAACCAGGTCTTGAGGGCAGAAGTCTTCTTTGCGACCACGGGGCGGGTCCGGCTCAGTGGCAAGCGCAGGCGCTGCCGCAACCGCCGGCGGCCGGCGTGGCCGAGGCGGTGCTGGTCGACGACTCAGCCGCGGCCGGGACGCTGGCCGCGGCCGCGCCACCCGCACCAGCGGCATCAGCGGCCTTGGCGGGCGCGCTGGCACCGCCGCTGCCGCCGCGGAAGTCGGTCACGTACCAGCCGGAGCCCTTGAGCTGGAAACCGGCTGCGGTCAGCTGCTTCTTGAACGCGCCAGCGGTGCCGCACGACGGGCAGTCGGTCAGCGGGGCATCGCTCATTTTCTGCAGCACATCGCGCCCGTGGCCGCAGGCGTCGCAACGGTAGGCATAGATCGGCATGGTGTTAATTTCGCGAGAAAAACGTCGGGATCGGTACAAAGGCGGGCATCGCCGCCGGGGCCGGAAACTGCGGGGACCGCGGAAACCCGCGCGCCCGCCGACCCACATGGCGATGCAAAGCCTTGAATTATAAACCGTTCCGGGGCTGGCTGATGGCCGGAAATGAGGGGGTTCCGGGCACCCGGCACGGTGGCGGGGCCGGGTTGCCCGTCAGGCTCGGTCAGGCGATATGCACTTCCTTGACCGGCGCGTGATCCGCAATCCACTGCGGCAGCAGCGAACCGACCACCATGCCGCTGATCGAGAACATCAGGCCCACCATCTGCGGCGGCACCACCGCATCGGCAAAAGCGACCTCGCAGGTCAGCCACGACGACAGGCCCAGCAGGATCGCCGCCAGCCCGCCCTGGCGGGTGGCGTGCTTCCAGAACATGCCAAAGGCCAGCGGCACGAACGACGACACCAGCGTGACCTTGTAGGCATTTTCGACCATATGGAAGATCGACAGGTGCGAGTTCAGCGCGAACAGCGTCACCAGCGTGGTGAATACCAGCACCACGGCCTGCATCACGCGCAGGAACTGCTTGTCATCCAGGTGGCGGAAGTACGGGCGCAGGATGTTCTCGGCAAAGGTCACCGACGGAGCCAGCAGCGTGGCCGAGGCGCAGCTCTTGATTGCCGACAGCAGCGCGCCGAAGAACATCACCTGCGCGAACATCGGCGCGTGCTGCAGGATCAGCTGCGGCAGGATCAGTTGCGAATCGGTATCGATGTACTTGCCGACCATGCCCGGGTCGATCAGCGTGGCCGAATACGCCAGGAACATCGGGATAAAGGCGAAGCAAAAATACAGCACGCCGCCCAGCACCGAGGCGCGCCCGGCGATCTGCTCGGTGCGCGAGGAAGTCACGCGCTGGAACACGTCCTGCTGCGGGATCGAGCCCAGCATCATGGTGAACAGCGCCGCCGCAAAGCCGATGATCTGCACGATATCGAGCGATGGCAGGAACTCGAGCTTGCCGGCTGCGGCCGCGTGCGAGACCACGGCGGTGACGCCGCCGGCCTGGCCGCTGACCTCGTAGCCGATATAGAGCATGCCGATCACGATGATGATCATCTGGATGAAGTCGGTGATCGCCACCGACCACATGCCGCCGAACAGCGTATAGACCAGCACGCTGGCCGCGCCGATCATCATGCCGGCCTCCTGCGACAGCGCGCCGTCCGACACGGTATAGAACACCAGCCCCAGCGCCTTGATCTGCGCCGCGACCCAGCCCAGGTAGGACACCACGATGCAGAGCGTGGTCAGCACCTCGGCCAGCCGCCCATAGCGGTTGTGGTAGTAGTCGCCGATGGTCAGCAGGTTCATCCGGTACAGCGGCCGGGCGAAGAACAGGCCTACCAGGATCAGGCACAGCGACGAGCCGAAGGGATCGGAAACGACACCCGACAGGCCTTCTTTCAGGAATACGGCGGGGATGCCCAGCACGGTCTCGGAGCCGAACCAGGTGGCGAAGACGGTGGCGGTGACAATGTGGAACGGCAGGCTGCGCCCGGCGACGGCGAAATCGGTGGTATTGCGCACGCGCAGCGCCGCCCACAGGCCGATGCCGACCGAGATTACCCAGTAGATGATGACGAACCAGATCAGCATGCCGCTGCCCTATGCAGAAAGTGCCCTTGTGGCGAAAAACCGAATGCCGGGCGGCGCATGGGTATACATCTGCCCGGAGTCCAATTCATCGGTCGGGGCCGCATAAAGAGCTGCTTGGCGTTCCCGCGCTGGGGGCGGATAACGCGGCCGGGCCTGCGGTCGTAGCCGAATCAAAACGCGGATTATAGCGACGCAGACCAGCGTGGGCGAAAAAAATTCCCCGATGGCGCAAATGCGCCACGCGATGCATCGCTGCCGCCACAAGGGCTGGCCGGCGGACCCGCTCAGCCGGCCAGCCGGCGCCAGACCTGCCAGCGCTCCTGCCCCTGGAAGACCGGCAGCGGCGCGGCCGAGGGCTGGTCCTCGATGCGCCCGAAGGCCGGCGCCAGCAGCGCGTCCAGCTCGGCCGCCGGCATCGCGAAGGGTGGCCCGCCCTGGATTTCGCCCAGGTAGAAGTAGCCGGCCAGCAGCCCGCCCGGCGGCAGCAATTCGGCCACCCGGGCGGCATAGGCGGCACGCATCGCCGGCGGCAGCGCGCACAGGAAGGCGCGCTCGTAGACCAGCTGGCACGGTGGCTGCGGCGTGAAGGTGAAGAAATCCCCCTGCTGCACCACCTCGCCGGCGGCACCCAGCGCCCGCCGGGCCGAGGCCACCGCCTGCGGCGAGAAGTCGATCGCCGTCACCGGCCAGCCGCGCTCGAACAGCCAGGCGGCCTCCCAGCCGTTGCCGCAGCCGGGCACCAGCGTGGGGCAAGGCGCTCGGCTATCGATAAACTGGCGGAATTCCTCGGGCACGCCGCCCAGGTCCCAGGGCGTGAAGCCCTGTTCGAAGCGCTCGTCCCAGAAGGCGGGATCGGCGGCGTTGCGGGTGGCGAACTGGGGTGCCGGCTTGGCGGGATCGGTCATGGTCTCCTCTGTTCGGTCAATCAATGCCTGCCGCGGGTCTACCAGTACCCGGCCCAGGCCAGCACATGCGTCAGCACGATGCCGGCGACAAAGCCGCCCACCAGCAGCAGCGTGGTGCCGATCAACCGGTTGGTGCGGCGCTGCTCCAGGACCAGCATCGCCAGCAGCTTGTCCTGCTCGCCGTTGCTGGTCAGCGCGCGCCGCTCCAGGAACTGGTGCGCCAGGCGCGGGAAGTCGGGCAGCATCTTGGCCCACAGGGGCGCCTCCACCTGGACCCGTTCCCACGCGCCCTTCCAGCCCACCTGCTCGTGCATCCAGCGTTCCAGGAAGGGCTTGGCGGTCTTCCACAAGTCCAGGTCGGGGTTGAGCTGGCGGCCCAGCCCTTCGATATTGAGCAGCGTCTTCTGCAGCAGCACCAGTTGCGGCTGGATCTCGACATTGAAGCGGCGCGAGGTCTGGAACAGGCGCATCAGCACCATGCCCAGCGAGATTTCCTTGAGCGGCTTGTCGAAGTACGGCTCGCAGCAGGCCCGCACCGCGCTTTCCAGCTCTTCGACGCGGGTCTCGGGCGGCACCCAGCCGGACTCCACGTGCAGCAGCGCCACGCGGTGGTAGTCGCGCCGGAAGAAGGCGATGAAGTTCTGCGCCAGGTAGTTCTTGTCGAACTCGGACAGCGCGCCGACGATACCGAAGTCCAGCGCGATATAGCGGCCGAAGGTCTCGGGCTGCACCGACACCAGGATGTTGCCCGGGTGCATGTCGGCATGGAAGAAGCCATCGCGGAACACCTGGGTGAAGAAGATCTCGACGCCCTCTTCCGCCAGCAGGTCCATGTCGACGCCCGCGGCCTTCAGCGATTCGGTGCGCGAGATCGGGATGCCGTGCATGCGCTCCATCACGAACACGGTGCTGCTGCACCAGTCCCAGAACACCTCGGGCACCAGCAGCAGGCTGGTGTCGGAAAAGTTGCGGCGCAGCTGGCTGGCGTTGGCCGCCTCGATCATCAGGTCGAGTTCGTCGTGCAGGTACTTGTCGAACTCGGCCACCACCTCGCGCGGCTTGAGGCGCTTGCCGTCGGCCCAGAAGCGTTCCAGCCAGGTCGCCATGTCGCGCATCAGCGCCAGGTCGCTGTCGATCACCGGCAACATGCCGGGGCGCAGCACCTTCACCGCAACTTCGCGGCCGTGGCTGGGGCCGCCCTTGAGCGTGGCGAAGTGGACCTGTGCGATCGAGGCGCTGGCCACCGGCTGGTGCTCGAAGGTTTCGAACAATTCGTTAAGCGGGCGCCCCAGCGCGCGTTCGATGATCTTCACCGCCACCACCGAATCGAACGGCGGCACCTGGTCCTGCAGCTTGGCCAGTTCGTCGGCGATATCCGGCGGCATCAGGTCGCGCCGGGTCGACAACACCTGGCCGAACTTGACGAAGATCGGGCCCAGCCGCGTCAGCGCCAGCCGCAGCCGCACGCCGCGCGGCACGTCGAGCTTGCGGCCGATGGTGATGACGCGCACCAGGAAGCGGATCCGGCGGCTGCGGAAGCCGGAGAGCACCAGCTCGTCCAGGCCGTAGTAAAGGATGACGAAGAGAATCTTGCCAAGGCGCAGGAGGCGGGTCATTCGGGAGTCTTCACGAGGCCGGGCGGGCAGTCACGTTGTGGGTTGATGGATACGCGGGCGCAGCCCGCTCAGCGGTGCGGGGACGGCAGCCTGGTGGCCTGGCCGGCCGGGCCGCCGCGCTCCAGGCGCTCCAGCCGTTTCTCGAGCCGGGCCAGGCTGTCGCGAACCCGGCCCACCTCGGTGCCGAATTCCTCCAGCGCGGCATGCCGCACCAGCGTCGGATGCTCGTCCAGCAGGTAGTCGGTGACGTTGTCCACCAGCGCGCGGCCCACGCGCGTGGCCTGCTCATGCACCTGGCGCGCGCCGTCGACCACGCGTTGCGCCACGCTGTCGCTGACGGGCCCGCCCAGGATGCCGCGCAACGCGCGCGACAGGTCCTCGGCGGCGTCCCAGCGCACGTTGCGCGCCAGCGTCGACACGGTGTTGGCCAGTTCGGCATCGCCCTCGATGCGCACGTGGCGCATGGCGGCGGCCTGCCCGCCTTCGGCCACATCGGCGGCCACCAGCGGCCACTGCTGCAATGGCACGCGCAGCGTCACCGCGGGCGCTTCGACCTCGGGCGCCATTTCCGTGCAGCCGTGCTCGGTGACTTTCAGCGACAGCACGAAGGCGGCCGCATCGAAACGGATCACGCGCCCGGCAAACGGCGCCAGCTGGTTGCGGGCCCACGGCTCCTGCTCGAGCAGGTGGTTCAGCGCCGAGACGGCGGGCGTGGCCAGGGCGGTAGGCAGAGTGTTCATGGTGGCGTGGGTTGGCTGGCAGACGGGCAGCGACGCTGCACGTCGGGCGTCCCAAACAAAAAGGCCCACGCTTTCACGTGGGCCTCCATTCTAAGCTACTCCCCCCGGCGCATCATCGCCCGGGGGGTGCGGCATCAGGACTCTTGCTGGATGCCGGCCAGCAGCCAGCCGCCGGTACCGCTGGCGGGCTTGGCCAGGTTCCACACCTCGCCGAACGGCTGGGCCACCTCGCCGGCCTTCTCGCGGATCATGCCCGAGAATCGCACGCTGGCGATGTGCTGGGCCGGCGTCGACTCGATGCCGAGCAGCTGGCCTTCCAGCGTGACCACGTCGGTCTTGTTGACTTCGGCGCCGCGCTCGGCCAGGTCCATCTTGATCTCGGCGAACATTTCCGGCGTGGTGAACTCGCGGATGTCCTCCAGGTTGCCGGCGTCCCACGCGGCCTGCAGTCGCACGAAGTGGACCTTGGCGTTGCGCATGAAGGCTTCGGTGTCGAAGTCGGCCGGCACGCCCCACGGCTGCTGGGCCACGGCATCGGCTGCCAGCGGTGCGGCTGCCGCGGCGGGCAGTACCGTGTTGGTGGCCGGGCTAGCCGAAGGGACGGGCGTCGGCTCACGGAGCATGGGCTCGGCGTTGCGGCCCAGGTTCGGGGCGTTACCGGCACCAGCGAAGGCCGGCTGCTGGGTGCGCTTGCTGCCGCCGCGGAACTTGCGGATCAGCCAGATCGCGGCGAACGCGACCAGCGCGATCAGGATCAGGTTGGACAGGAAGCTCAGCGCCGCGCCGCCCAGGCCAAAGTGCGACAGCAGCCAGCCAATACCCAGGCCGGCGGCGATGCCGCCCAGGATGCCGCCCCAGTTGCGCTTGGGCGCCGCGGCCGCGGCCGCGCCGGCTGCGCCGGCCGTTGCCGGAGCTGCCTGTTGTGCGGGCTGCTGCGCCTGCTGGGTCGGCGAAGTGGGCTGCGGCGCCTGCTGGCGCTGCGTGACCGACTCAGATTGCTTCCCGATGCTGCGCGAACCGCCCATGCGCTTGGCATTGGCGTCGAACATCACTCCCAAGGCAATCGCGGTAATCAGCGACCCCACCAGGAACTTCCCACGAATTGACGACATATTCTGTTATCCCCTGTCAGTTTCACCCTATCTTGGGGCGAGGCATGGCGATTTCAAGTTCTTTCTAATACTTCCGCCCGACGTGGAGCGCCACCACTCCGGCCGTCAGATTGAAGTATTCGACATTATCCAGGCCGGCATGTTCCATCAAGCGTACAAGTGAGACCTGGTCTGGATGCATTCTGATCGATTCCGCGAGATAGCGATAGCTGGGGGCATCCCCTGCCACGCGCTCCCCCAACCAGGGGAGCACCTTGAAAGAATAGACGTCGTAGGCCTTCTCCAGGGGTTTCCACACCTTGGAGAACTCCAGCACCATGACCTTGCCGCCCGGCTTGACCACCCGGCGCATCTCGGCCAGCGCGGCATCCTTGTGCGTCATGTTGCGCAGGCCGAAGGCCACCGTGACCAGGTCGAAGTAATTGTCCGGGAACGGGATGCGCTCGGCGTCGCACAGGCATACCGGGGTGACGATGCCCTTGTTCAACAGCCGGTCGCGGCCCACGCGCAGCATCGACTCGTTGATATCGGTCAGCCAGACCTGCCCGGTCGGGCCGGCCTGCTTCGCGAAGGCCTTGGCCAGGTCGCCGGTGCCGCCGGCGATGTCCAGCACCTTGTGGCCGGGCCGCACGCCCGCCTGGGCGATGGTGAACATCTTCCAGAGCCGGTGCATGCCGCCCGACATCAGGTCGTTCATCACGTCGTACTTGCTCGCCACCGAATGGAACACGCCGGCGACCTTGCCGGCCTTCTCCTCTTCGTCGACCTTTTCGAACCCGAAGTGGGTTTCACTCATCTCTCAAGACTCCAGGATTGTCGGGGGCGGCTCAATGATGGCCGCAGCCGTGGCCGCCGGCGGCGCCGGCGGCAGGCATCGGGGTGTCGCGGTCCGCGCCGGCGGCTTCCAGGCGCTGCAGGTAGTCCTGCCAGAGCGCATCCTGGTTGTCGCCGAGGCGGTACAGCAGGTCCCAGGAATAGATGCCGGTGTCATGGCCGTCGGAAAAGCGGATCAGGATGGCGTAGTTGCCGACCGGCTCGACCGCGGCGACGCCGACCTCGCGCTTGCCGGTCTGCAGCACTTCCTGCCCCGGGCCGTGGCCCTGGACTTCAGCGGACGGCGAATACACGCGCAGCAGCTCGAACGGCAGCCGGAAGCTGCGGCCGTTGTCGAAGCCGATCTCCAGCACGCGGGATTGCGTGTGGACCGTCAGCGCGGTGGGATGGGGGGTGTCTTTGTCCAGGCCTGCCATGATGATCGCGGCCCGTGCTACGGGCGCTCCTGATAGGGTGATTTCAGCGTGACAGGACAGGTGCGGCGCCGGGAACGCCGCCGCGCCGCCTCACGCTTCGCATACAACTCGATAGCTTACCCCAGGCTCGCCGGCTTGCGCAGCCCGGGCGGCCTCCCCATCCTGCGGCACATAGCGCAGGCGCCGGCCGTGGTAAGCCGCGACGGTGCTGCGGTGCGCGATGCTGATGATCGCCGCGCCGGGCAGCGACTCCACCATCAGCTTGTACATGGCGCCCTCGGTTTCCTCGTCGAGCGCGCTGGTGGCCTCGTCCAGGAACAGGTAGTCGGGCTTCTGCAGCAGCGCGCGCGCAAAGGCCAGCCGCTGCTGCTCGCCCGGCGACAGCCGCAGCGACCAGTTGTCGAACACGTCGAGCTGGTCCACCAGCGCGGCCAGCCGCGCCTGGCGCAGCGCCACCTGCAGCGCTTCCTTGTCGTGCGCGGTGCCGGCGTCCGGGTAGGCCAGCGCATCGGCCAGCGTGCCAATCGGCAGGTAGCTGCGCTGCGGCAGGAACAGCATGCGCGCACCCTCGGGCATGGTCACCGTGCCGCTGCCGTACGGCCAGATCCCGGCCAGCGCGCGGAACAGCACGCTCTTGCCGCAGCCCGACGGGCCGCTGACCAGCCAGCGCTCGCCCGGCGCCACCGACAGCGAGAACGGCGCCACCAGCGGCCGCTGGCCCACGGCCGCGCCGCGCGCCGCCCGCACCGGCAACGCCAGGGCGAGGCCGTCGATGGTGATGCCGTCCTGCGGCTTGCCGGTGTGCACCACCTCGATATCGCGCGTGCCGCCCGGCGCCAGGTCCTGGCGCTCGGCCACGCGGATCGCTTCCTGGAAATCGATCAGGCGGTTGGCCGCCGCCTTCCAGCCCACCAGCGTGGCGTAGCTGTCGACGAACCAGGACAGCGCGCCCTGCACCTGGCCGAAGGCGGAGCTGATCTGCATCAGCCCGCCCAGCGTCATCTTGCCGGCGAAGTAGCGCGGCGCGGCCACCAGGATCGGGAAGATGATGGCGAACTGGGCATAGCCGGAGCTGACGAAGTTAAGGCGCCGCGTGTACAGCATCAGCTGGTTCCAGTTGGCGCGGATGCGGTCGAAGCGTGCGCGCAGCCCTGCCTTCTCGGTCGGCTCGCCGCGGTACAGCGCCACGGGCTCGCTGTTCTCGCGCAGCCGCACCAGCGTGAAACGGAAATCCGCCTCGTACTGTTCCTGCTGGAAGTTCAGGCCGATCAGCGGACGCCCGACGAAGTGCGCGACCAGCGATCCGACCACGGCGTAGCCTGCCGCAAACCAGACCATGTAGCCCGGGATCATCAGCTCGCTGCCACCCAGCGCAAAACTGATCGGCCCCGACAATGTCCACAGGATGCCGACGAAGGAGATCAGCGTCACCACCGAGTTGAGAAGTCCCAGCGACAGCGACAGGCCACCGTCGGTGAACAGGCGCAGGTCGTCCGCGATCCGCTGGTCGGGGTTGTCGGTGGTGTGGGTCTGTTCGATGCGGTAGTACGCCTGGTGCCCGAGCCACCGGTCCATGAACTGGCCGGTCATCCAGGTACGCCAGCGCATCTGCAGCATCATCGTGTAGTACTGGCGGGACAGGTAGGCAACGATATAGAAGCCGGCAATCCACGAGAAACGCAGCAGCAGGACCTTGAACGAGGCATAGTCGCGCTGCTCCAGCGCGTTGTAGAACACGCGGTTCCACTCGTTGAGCAGCACGTTGATATAGACGATGCCCAGGTTCAGCGCGATCACCAGGGTGAGCAGGCCAAGGCCCGCCACGCGGTCTTCGGATTTCCAGTAGGGCTTGATCAACGCCCAGGTCGCGGCCATGCGCAGCCGGCTCTGGATCTTGAGGGCCCTGGCAGGGACGGCCGGGCCCGGTACGGTGACGGAAGTCGGGGTGGTCGAGGACATAGCGGCAGCTCTTGGCCCGCCAGCGGATGCGGGCCGGGCTTGTTGTTCTGGATGCCGCGGCGGCTGGCCACGGCTGCGACAGCAGTCAGACGGTTGCGGGCAGGCGCGGGTTCCGCGTCAAGCCTCAGGCATCATCCGATTCAAGCAGCGAAAGTGCCGTACGCAGCGCGGGCAGCCGGCTGGCCAGCTCCTGCACGCGCACGGCATCCGCCGCGCGTTGCGGCGCAGCCCAGATCGCCTCAGGGAAATGCGTGTCCCAGCGATAGCGCGGGATGATATGCCAGTGCAGGTGCGGCACCATGTTGCCGAAGGCGGCCAGGTTGACCTTGTCCGGCGTCATCACCTCGCGCACCACCCGCTCCACGCGCGCCACCAGCCGCATCAGCCAGGCCTGGTCGGCATCGTCCAGGTCGCTGAGCTCGGCCACGTGATCGTTCCAGACGATGCGGCAGAAGCCCGGGAAGCGGTCATGCTCGACCAGGATCAGCCGGGCGCGGTCGCCCATCCAGACCAGTTCGCCGCCGTCGGTCTGGCAGAGCGGGCAGTTAGCAGAACGCGCCATCGTCGCGACTTACACCAGCACCCGCTCGATGCCACCCGCATTGGCCTTGGCCACGTACTCGGGCATCCAGTTCTCGCCCAGCAGGTGCTTGGCCATCTCGATCACGATGTAATCCGCCTGCACCGAAGCATCTTCGTTGTAGCGCGAAAGCCCCTGCAGGCAGGACGGGCAGCTGGTCAGGATCTTGACGTCGCCAGTGAAGCCGTCGGCGCGCAGCTTGTCGGCGCCCTTGGTCATCTCCTCTTCCTTGCGGAAGCGGACCTGCGTCGAGATGTCCGGACGCGTCACCGCCAGCGTGCCGGACTCGCCGCAGCAGCGCTCGTTCTTCTCGATCTTGCCCAGACCGGTGTTCCCGCCCATCAGGTCGTTGACCAGCTTGGTCGGGTCCATGGTCTTGATCGGGGTGTGGCAGGGATCGTGGTACATGTAGCGCGTACCGGTCACGCCTTCCAGCTTCACGCCCTTCTCGAGCAGGTATTCGTGGATGTCGATGATGCGGCAGCCCGGGAAGATCTTGTCGAATTCATACCCGGCGAGCTGGTCGTAGCAGGTGCCGCAGCTGACCACCACGGTCTTGATGTCGAGGTAGTTAAGCGTGTTGGCCACGCGGTGGAACAGCACGCGGTTGTCGGTGACGATCTTCTCGGCCTTGTCGTACTGGCCGTTGCCGCGCTGCGGATAGCCGCAGCACAGGTAGCCAGGCGGCAGCACGGTCTGCACACCGACGTGCCACAGCATCGCCTGCGTGGCCAGCCCGACCTGCGAGAACAGCCGCTCCGAGCCGCAGCCCGGAAAGTAGAACACCGCTTCCGATTCCGGCGTGGTCGCCTTCGGGTCGCGGATGATCGGCACGATCTCGTTGTCCTCGATATCGAGCAGTGCGCGCGCGGTCTTCTTGGGCAGGTTGCCCGGCATCTTCTTGTTAATGAAGTGGATCACCTGCTCGCGCACCGGCGGCTTGCCCACGGTCGCGGGCGGATGCGCGGTCTGCTTCCTGGCGAACTTCTTCAGCACCTCGTTGCCCAGGCGCTGCGCCTTGTAGCCCCAGTCGATCATGACCTTGCGGGTCAGGTTGATGGTCTCGGGGTTGGTGGCGTTCAGGAAGAACATCGACGCCGCGGTGCCGGGGTTGAACTTCTTCTGCCCCATCTTGCGCAGCAGGTTGCGCATGTTCATCGACACGTCGCCGAAGTCGATCTTGACCGGGCACGGCGTCACGCACTTGTGGCAGACCGTGCAATGGTCGGCCACGTCGGAGAACTCGTCCCAGTGCTTGACCGAGATGCCGCGGCGGGTCTGCTCTTCATACAGGAAGGCCTCGATCAGCAGCGAAGTCGCCAGGATCTTGTTGCGCGGGCTGTACAGCAGGTTGGCGCGCGGCACGTGCGTGGCGCACACCGGCTTGCACTTGCCGCAGCGCAGGCAGTCCTTGACGCTCTCGGCAATGGCGCCGATATCGCTCTGCTGCATGATGATCGACTCATGCCCCATCAGGCCGAACGACGGCGTGTAGGCATTGCGCAGGTCGGCGCCGGGCAGCAGCTTGCCCTTGTTGAAGCGGCCCTGCGGGTCGACCTTGGCCTTGTAGGCGCGGAAGTCGCCGATCTCTTCCTCGGTGAGGAATTCCAGCTTGGTGATGCCGATGCCGTGCTCGCCCGAGATCACGCCGTCGAGCGAACGCGCCAGCGCCATGATGCGGGCCACCGCGCGGTGCGCGTCCTGCAGCATGTCGTAGTCGTCGGAGTTCACCGGGATATTGGTGTGCACATTGCCGTCGCCGGCGTGCATGTGCAGTGCCACGAAGACGCGGCCGCGCAGCACCTGCTTGTGGATCTTCTGGGCCTCGTCCAGGATCGGCTTGAACTCGCCGCCGTTGAAGATCTTGCGCAGCTCGGCGCGGATCTCGGCCTTCCACGACACGCGGATGGTGCGGTCCTGCAGCAGGTGGAACACGGTGGCGTCAGGCTGATGCTGCAGGCGCGCATCGAACTCCTGCCCCAGCAGCCCCAGTCCATGCCCGATCAGCGAGGCCTTGGCCTGCGTCAGCGGCACGTCCATATGGTCCTGCAGGTAACGCCAGCGCGCGCGGATCTCGCGCAGCAGCGTCAGCGCGTGCTGCACACGGTCTTCCAGCAATTCGGCGCTGGGGATCTCGTTGGCGTCGTCGCTGCGGCCCAGCGGCAGGTTGCCGCGCGCGAAAAACGCTTCCAGCGTGTCGACCAGCTTGAGCTTGCTCTTGATCGACAGCTCGATATTGATGCGCTCGATGCCGTCGGTGTACTCGCCCATGCGGTTCAGCGGGATCACCACGTCTTCGTTGATCTTGAAGGCGTTGGTATGCTTCGCAATCGCTGCGGTACGCGAACGGTCGAGCCAGAATTTCTTGCGCGCCTCGGGGCTGACGGCGATAAAGCCTTCGCCGCTCTTGCCGTTGGCCATGCGGATCACTTCCGAGGTGGCGCGCGCCACGGCGTCTTCATCGTCGCCGACGATATCGCCGATCAGCACCATCTTCGGGAAGGCGTTGCGCTTGCTCTTGGTGGCGTAGCCGACCGCGCGCAGGTAGCGCTCGTCCAGGTGCTCCAGGCCGGCCAGGATGGCGCCGCCGGGCTTCCTGGTCTCGGCGTCGAGGAAGTCCTTGATCTCGACGATGCTCGGGATGGCGTCGCGCGCCTGGCCGAAGAACTCCAGGCACACCGTGCGGATGAACTTCGGCATGCGGTGCAGGATCCAGCGCGCGCTGGTGATGATGCCGTCGCAGCCTTCCTTCTGCACGCCCGGCAGGCCGGCCAGGAACTTGTCGGTGACGTCCTTGCCCAGGCCTTCCTTGCGGAACTTGCGGCCCTCGATGGCCAGCGTCTCGGTGCGCAGCACCTTCTCGCCCGGCGCACGGTTGCCGTCCGACCACTTCAGCTCGAAGGTGGCCACCGGCACGTCGTGGATCTTGCCCAGGTTGTGGTCCAGCCGGGTGATTTCCAGCCAGTTGCCCTCCGGGTCCACCATGCGCCACCAGGCCAGGTTGTCCAGCGCGGTGCCCCACAGCACGGCCTTCTTGCCGCCGGCATTCATGGCCACGTTGCCGCCGATGCACGAGGCATCGATCGAGGTCGGGTCGACCGCGAACACCAGGCCGGCCTTGTCGGCCGCGTCGGCCACGCGGCGCGTCACCACGCCGGCGCCGGAGAAGATGGTCGCAACCTTGCGCGACACGCCGGGCAGGTCAGTTTCCTCGACCGGGCCGAGCTGCTCCAGCTTCTCGGTATTGATCACCGCGCTCATCGGCGTCAGCGGCACGGCGCCGCCGGTATAGCCGGTGCCGCCCCCGCGCGGGATGATGGTCAGGCCCAACTCGAAGCAGCCCTTGACCAGGCCGGCGATCTCTTCCTCGGTGTCGGGCGTCAGCACGACGAACGGGTATTCCACGCGCCAGTCGGTAGCGTCGGTCACGTGCGAGACGCGCGACAGGCCGTCGAACTTGATGTTGTCCTTCTGCGTGACCTTGCCCAGCACGCGCTGCGCGCGCTTGCGCAGGTCATAGGCCGCGGCGAATTCGTTCTTGAAATCCTCGATCGCCTGCTTGGCGAAGGCGACCAGTTGCTCCACGCGGTGCGAACGGTCCTCGGCGGCGGGCTCGGCGTGCTCGGCACGGTCGGCGGCGCGGCGCTTCTCGATCTCGTTCAGGCGGTGATGCAGCGCGCTGACCAGCATCTGGCGGCGCTTGGGATTTTCCAGCAGGTCGTCCTGCAGGTAGGGATTGCGGCGAACCACCCAGATATCGCCCAGCACCTCGTACAGCATGCGGGCGGAGCGGCCGGTGCGGCGCTCGCTGCGCAGCTCGTCTAGGATGCGCCAGGCTTCCTCGCCCAGCAGGCGGATGACAATCTCGCGGTCCGAGAAGGACGTGTAGTTATAGGGAATCTCACGCAGGCGCGGGGGGGCGTCCTGCGCGGCGAGCTTGGCGTCGAGCACGAGTGGGGCGTTCATTGGGGGACCGCTTCCTGCTGCGCACGGGGACAGTGCGCGAATCGTTCATTAAAGGGCGATTGTACTGCAAGGCCCGGTTTCGCCGCACCGCAGCATCAGGGAATCCTTGTCGGAACAAGGGATTAGGCGATCTTTGGGCGGTGGCAGTGGCGCCCTGCCGTGGTGCCGGCGGCGCACCGGATCAGAACCAGGCCTTCCACGTTTGCGCAATGTTGTGCCAAAAACTGTCCGGGATCCACAGCAGGCTGGCCGTCATGAACAGGTAGCGGATGAATTTTCCGACTGCCATCCAGGCCAGGCTGGGCCAGAAAGAGAGCCGCAGCCAGCCAGCCAAAGTGCACAATGGATCACCAATGCCGGGCAGCCAGGAAAACAGCAGCGTGGGCGGGCCGAGCCGGCGCATCCACCGGAAGTAGCGCACGTCGAGCTTGGGCTTGGGCGGCTTGCGCGTGTGTTCGCGGTGCTCGAGGTGCTCAATTTCGTGTTCGCGCGCCCGGCGCCGCTTGTGGTAGCGCACCAGCGCCAGCTTGGCGGCGTAGCCCAGCCACCAGTCGATCGCGCCGCCGACCGTGTTGCCGAGCGTGGCCACCAGGATCGCCGGCCAGAACATCTGCGGGTTGAGCTTGACGTAGCCGAACACGGCCGGCTCGGAGCCCAGTGGCAATAGCGTGGCCGAGATCAGGCTGACCACGAAGATCGCGGACAGGCCCACCTTGGGCAGGGCGACGGTTTCAAACAGCCAGTCGAAGAACGCTTCCATGTCGGGGTGGGCGAGGGGGTCGGGCCATTCTAGCAGCGGCCCATCCGAGGCCCCCGCCCCCCGGATGGGGCGGGCAAACCTCATGGCACCTGTGCGGGATTTGTGATTAACTGTTAGAGCCTGTTGCGACCGATCGTTCGCCGGCCGCGGCATTTGCGCCAGCATTGAAGCCGCTCGCCGCGTGCGCTGGCGCACCTACAGCAGTTGTAGCGGCAGCACCAATATCACGAATTAGCCGTCCTATAGCCGTCTTAAGCGGCAGTACCGCGTCGTGGCCAGTCCCGCGCAGTTCTTTCGGGATTTCGGGCAATTGGTCATGCGCGTCCACCCCACATGGAGACAAGCATGGCGATTCCGATCCGCCTGACGGTCAACGGCAAGCCCGTTGACGCCCAGGTAGAACCCAACACCCTCCTGGTCCAGTTCCTGCGCGAACAGTTGCGCCTGACCGGCACCCACGTCGGCTGCGACACTGCGCAGTGCGGCGCCTGCACGGTCCACCTGGACGGCCGGGCGGTCAAGTCGTGCAACCTGCTGGCGGTACAGGCCGACGGCGCCAAGGTCACCACCATCGAGGGTCTGGCCGCGCCCGGCACGCTGCACCCGATGCAGGAAGCCTTCCGTGAATGCCACGGCCTGCAATGCGGCTTCTGTACGCCGGGCATGGTGATGAGCGCCACCGCGCTGGTGCAGGAGCACCCGGGCGCCGACGCCGCCACCATCCGCGCCCACCTGGAAGGCAACCTGTGCCGCTGCACGGGCTACCACAACATCGTCCGGGCAGTGCAGCAGGGCCAGGCGGCCATGCAGGGCGCCGCCGCCAGCGCGGAATAAGGGGGACAGGCCATGAACGCACCCGAGAACCAGCGCCTGGTAGGCGCGCCGGTCAAGCGCAAGGAAGACTTCCGCTACCTGACCGGCAGCGGCCAGTACACCGACGACATCGTGCTGCCGCAGCAAAGCTATGCATTTTTCCTGCGCTCGCCGCACGCGCACGCGCGCATCCGTTCGATCGACAAGAGCGAGGCGCTCGCCGCGCCCGGCGTGATCGCCGTGCTGACCGGCGACGAACTGGCCGCCGATAAAGTGGGCGGCCTGCCCTGCGGCTGGCTGATCCACAGCATGGACGGCTCGCCGATGAAGGAGCCGCCGCACCCGGTGATCGCGCACGACAAGGTGCGCCACGTCGGCGACCAGGTGGCGCTGGTCATCGCCGAGACGCTGCAGCAGGCGCGCGACGCCGCCGAGAAGATCGACGTCGACTATGAAGAGCTGCCCGCGGTGGTCAACGCCGCGGACGCTGCTTCAGCTTCGACGCTGGTGCATGACGACGTGCCAGCCAACACCTGCTACACCTGGGGCCATGGCGACAAGGCCGCCACCGACGCCGCCTTTGCCAAGGCCGCGCACGTGACCACGCTGGACATCGTCAACAACCGGCTGATCCCCAACGCGATCGAGCCGCGCGCGGTCAACGCCAGCTACACGCGCCAGGACGACAGCTACACCGTCTACGTGGCCAACCAGAACCCGCACGTGGAGCGGCTGCTGATGGGCGCCTTCGTGCTGGGGCTGCCGGAATCGCGGCTGCGCATCATCGCGCCGGACGTTGGCGGCGGCTTCGGCTCCAAGATCTTCCTGTATCCGGAAGACGTGGCGCTGACGTGGGCATCGAAGAAGGTTGGCCGGCCGGTCAAGTGGACCGCGGACCGTTCCGAATCCTTCCTGACCGACGCGCACGGGCGCGACCACGTCACCAAGGCCGAGCTGGCGCTCGATGCCGACGGCAAGTTCCTGGCGCTGCGCGTACACACGGTCGCCAATATGGGCGCCTACCTGTCGACCTTCGCCAGCAGCGTGCCGACCATCCTGTATGCGACGCTGCTGGCCGGCCAGTACGCCACGCCCGCGATCTATGCCGAGGTGCAGGCGGTGTTCACCAACACCGCGCCGGTCGATGCCTACCGCGGCGCCGGCCGTCCCGAAGCCACATATGTGGTCGAGCGCCTGGTGGAAACTGCAGCGCACGAGCTCAACACGGATCCCGCCGAACTGCGCCGCAAGAACTTCATCCGCCAGTTCCCGTACGCCACGCCGGTGGGCCTGACCTATGACACCGGCGACTACGAGCCATGCCTGGCGCGCGCGCAGGAGCTGGCCGACGTCAAGGGCTTCCCGGCCCGGCGCGACGAAGCCAAGCAACGCGGCAAGCTGCGCGGCCTGGGCTACTCCTGCTACATCGAAGCCTGCGGGCTGGCGCCGTCGAATATCGCCGGCGCGCTGGGCGCGCGCGCGGGGCTGTTCGAGGTGGGCGAGATCCGCGTGCACCCGACCGGCACCGTGACGGTCTTCACCGGCTCGCACAGCCACGGCCAGGGCCACGAGACCACCTTCGCGCAGATCGTCGCCGACCGGCTCGGGCTGCAGCTCGACCAGGTCGAAATCGTGCACGGCGACACCGGCCGCGTGCCGTTCGGCATGGGCACCTACGGCTCGCGTTCGCTGGCAGTGGGGGGATCGGCGATCATGAAGGCGCTCGACAAGATCGAGGCAAAGGCCAAGAAGATCGCCGCGCACCTGCTGGAAGCATCGGACACGGACATCGAGTTCAGCAACGGCGTGTTCCGCGTGGCTGGCACCGACCGCACCAAGACCTTCGGCGAAGTCGCGCTGACCGCCTACGTGCCGCACAACTACCCGCTCGACAAGCTGGAGCCGGGCCTGAACGAAAACGCGTTCTACGACCCGACCAACTTCACCTATCCGTCCGGCGCCTATGTGTGCGAAGTGGAGGTGGATCCGGATACCGGTGAATCGAAGGTGGTGAAGTTCACCGCCGTGGATGACTTCGGCAACATCATCAACCCGATGATCGTCGAGGGCCAGGTGCATGGCGGCATCGGCCAGGGCCTGGGCCAGGCCATGCTGGAGCAGTGCGTCTACGATCCCGACAGCGGCCAGCTGCTGACCGGGTCCTACATGGACTACGCCATGCCGCGCGCCGCCGACCTGCCCGACTTCACCGTCGAGACCGCCAGCGGCACGCCCTGCACGCACAACCCGCTGGGCGTGAAGGGCTGCGGCGAGGCCGGCGCGATCGGCTCGCCGCCGGCGTTTATCAATGCGCTGGTGGATGCGCTGTCGCCGCTGGGCGTCAAGGATGTGCAGATGCCGGCGACCCCACACCGTGTATGGCAGGCCATCCATGCCGCTCGCCCCTGAGCGCCACGGACCGACGAACCGGAAAGGAAACCGACATGTACACATTCCAGTTTGAACGTGCCGCGGATGCCAAGGCGGCGGTGGCCAGGCTCAAGGCCGACCCTGACGCCAAGTTCCTCGGCGGCGGCCAGAGCCTGCTGGCCGCGATGAAGCTGCGGCTGGCCTCGCCTTCCGTGCTGGTGGACGTGGTGCGCATTCCCGGCATGGCCGAGATCCGCGTCGAGAACAACGAGATCGTGGTCGGCGCGGCTGCGCGCCATGCCGACGTGGAAACCAATGCCGAGGTGCGCAAGCGCATTCCGGCGCTGGCGGCACTGGCCGGCGGCATCGGCGATCGCCAGGTGCGTGCGATGGGCACGCTGGGTGGCGCGCTGGCCAACGACGATCCTGCGGCCTGCTATCCCGCGGGCGTGCTGGGGCTCGGCGCAACCGTAGTCACCGACCGCCGCACCATCGCGGCCGATGACTTCTTCAAGGGCCTTTATGAAACCGCGCTGGAACCGGATGAGCTGATCACCGCGGTGCGCTTCCCGATCCCGGATCAGGCTGCCTACGTCAAGTTCCGCAATCCGGCTTCGCGCTTTGCGCTGGTCGGGGTGATGGTGGCGCGCTCCGGCAATACGGTGCGGGTGGCGGTCACCGGCGCGGGCGACAGTGTGTTCCGCTGCCAGCCGCTGGAGCAGGCGCTGTCGGGCAATTTCACTGCACAGGCTGCGCGTGGCGTGAAGGTCGATGCGGCGAACCTGAATGCCGACCTGCATGCGTCGGCGGAGTACCGGGCGCACTTGATTCCGGTGCTGGCGGCGCGGGCGGTGGAGGAGGCGACGAAGGGGTAGTGCCTGTCCATCGCCCGCTGTGGTCTCCCCTCTCTCGCCCAGCGGTGAGGGGTCGGGGGAGAGGGCCGGCGCTTGAATCAAGCGTTTTCGCACGCGAACCTCCTGCCCTCTCCCCCAGCCCCTCTCCCGCAAGCGGGAGAGGGGAGCAAACCGCCGGCGCATTTTGCCGCGTCGGCACACAAGATTGCTCATGCTCCCCACCTCCATCGACGACACCCTCGCCCAGCTCGAACGCCAGCAGTACTACGCCGACCGCGAAACCGCCACGGTGCTCTACCTCGCGCTGCGCATGCAGCGCCCGCTGTTCCTCGAAGGCGAGCCCGGCGTCGGCAAGACCGCGCTGGCGCAGGCGATGGCGGGCGTGCTCGGCACCCGGCTGCTGCGGCTGCAATGCTATGAAGGGCTCGATGCCGCCAGCGCGCTGTACGAGTGGGACTATCCGCGCCAGATCATGGCGCTGCGCCTGGCCGAAGCGCGCGGCGAACGTCCCGAGGCGCAGTCGCTGTACCACGATGACTACCTGCTCAAGCGCCCGCTGCTGGAATCACTGCTGCCCGACCCTGCTGCACCGGAAGTCCCGCGCGTGCTGCTGATCGACGAGATCGACCGTGCCGACGAACCCTTCGAAGCCTTCCTTCTGGAAGTTCTGTCCGAATTCCAGGTCTCGATCCCCGAGATCGGCGTGATCCGCGCCGAGCGCCCGCCGCTGATCGTGATCACCTCCAACCGCACGCGCGAAGTGCATGACGCGCTCAAGCGCCGCTGCCTGTACCAGTGGATGGGCTACCCCGAGCGCGACCGCGAGCTGCAGATCGTCGCCGCGCGCGCGCCCGAGGCCGCCGCCGCGCTGCAGGCGCAGGCGATCGACTTCGTGCACCGGCTGCGCGGCATCGACCTGTTCAAGGCGCCCGGTATCGCCGAGGCCATCGACTGGTGCCGCGCGCTGGCCGCGCTGGGCGTGACCGAGCTGGATCCGCAGTCGGTGCGCGACACGCTGGGCGTGCTGCTCAAGTACCAGGACGACCTCGCACGCGCCGACGGCCCCACCGTGGCGGAGTTGCTGGCCGGCGCCGCACCGGGAGGGTGACCGTGGCCACGCTGCACGCCGCGGCACGTACCGGCGGACCGCAAACCGGCCTGCCGGTATTGGCGCGCAACGTTACCCACTTCATGCGGCTGCTGCGCGACGGCGGCTTTGCGCTGTCGCCGGCGCATGCGGTCGATGCGCTCAGCGCGCTGCGCCATGTCGATATCGGCCGCCGCGACGAGGTGCGCGCCGCGCTGGCCGCGCTGGTGCTGTCGGGCCCCGACCAGCGCCCGCTGTTCGACGCCGCCTTCGACCTGTTCTGGCGTGACCCCGACTGGGAAGGCAAGCTGCGCGCGCTGCTGCTGCCGCGCGTCGATGCCGGCGCGCCGCCGCCAAAGCGCAGCAACCGGCTGGCCGACGCGCTGGCCGCGCGCCAGCCCGAGGCGCCATCGCGCCCTGCGCAGACCGAGGCCGAGCGCGTCCACGTGCCGCTGACCTTCTCCGACCAGGAGCGGCTGGCGCAACGCGACTTCGAGACCCTGACCGCGCAGGAATGGCGCGCGCTGCAGCACCTGGTGCGCACGCGCCGCGCCCATCTTGCACTGCAGCGCACACGCCGGCTGCGCGCCGCCACCTGCGGCACCCATGCCGACCTGCGCGCCAGCGCGCGCCTGGCGGTGCGCCAGCATGGCGAGTGGCTGCGCTGGAAATTCCGCAAGCACGCCGAGCGCAAGCCGCCGGTGGTGCTACTGCTCGACATTTCCGGCTCGATGAGCCAGTACTCGCGCGCGGTGCTGTATTTCTGCCATGCGCTGATGCAGTCGCGCGAGCGGCTGTCGGTGTTCCTGTTCGGGACGCGACTGACCAATATCACCCGCTCGCTGCGCGAACGCGATCCGGACGAAGCGGTCGCGGTCATCACCGGCCAGGTGCGCGACTGGGCGGGCGGCACCCGCATCGGCGCCGCGCTGGCGAGCTTCAACCGCCACTGGGCACGCCGCACGCTGTCCGGGCGCGCCACCGTGCTGCTGGTCACCGACGGCCTCGATCATGAGCAGATCGACCTGCTGGGGGACGAGATGGCGCGGCTGCGCCGCTTTGCGCACCGCATTGTCTGGCTCAACCCGCTGCTGCGCTATCCCGGCTTCACCCCGCAGGCGCGCGGCGTGCAGGCGATCCTGCCGCATGTCGACGCGCTGCGCCCCGCGCATAACCTGGACAGCCTGCTCGCGCTGGAGACCCTGCTGTCCGATCATGGCGGCCCTCCCCGGGCCGCCCCCGCCAAGCCAGACAAGGAAGCCCCGCCATGGAAATGAACCAGAGCCAGCGCCTGCCGGTGCCGCAGCAAGTGGCATGGGAAGCGCTCAACGACACCGAGCTGCTCAAGCAATGCATCCCGGGATGTGAGAGTATCGAGCCCGACGGCGAAAACGCCTACGCGCTGGCCCTGACGGCTGCGGTGGGGCCGGTCAAGGCGCGCTTCAAGGGACGGATGGCGCTGGAGGACATCCAGGCCCCCGACAGCTACACCATCCGCTTTGACGGCCAGGGTGGCGCGGCGGGCTTCGGCAAGGGCACCGCCCGCGTCAGGCTGGAACCGGATGGCGACGAGACCGTGCTGAGCTACACCGTCGATGCCCACGTCGGCGGTAAGCTCGCGCAGATCGGCTCGCGGCTGGTGGATGCCGCGGCGCGCAAGATGGCGGATACCTTCTTTACGCGCTTCACCGAGGCGGTCACGCCGGACAATACAGAAGACACGCCAGCGGCCGAGGGCGCCCCCGCCGCAGCCGCCGGCGACAATGAACAGACAGAGGAACCGAAGCGGAAACGATCATGGAGAGCGTGGATCTCGAAGTCCTGAAGAACAGCGTGCAGTGGCAGCAACAGGGCCACCGCGTGCTGCTGGTCACGGTAGTGCGCACCTGGGGCTCGTCGCCCCGCCCCGAAGGCGCGATGCTGGCGGTACGCGACGACGGCCTGGTGGTCGGCTCGGTTTCGGGCGGCTGCATCGAGGACGACATCATCGACCGCGTGCGCCGGCAAGGCATCACCGCCGACCACCCCGAAGCGATCAAGTACGGCATCAGCGCCGAGGAAGCGCACCGTTTCGGCCTGCCTTGCGGCGGCACGATCGAACTGGTGACCGAGCCGCTGACCCCGGCCAGCGGCATCGCCGAACTGCTCGACGCGGTCGAGAACGGCCGCCTGGTCGCGCGTACGCTCGACATGGCGACGGGCGCCGCCACGCTGGGCCCGGCCAACGCCACCGACGGGCTGGTGTTCGATGGCAAGACGCTGCTGACCATCCACGGCCCGCGCTACCGCATGCTGGTGATCGGCGCGGGTCAGCTTTCCAAGTACCTGTGCCAGATCGCCGTGGGCCTCGGCTTCCAGGTCACCGTGTGCGACCCACGCGAGGAATACACCGAGACCTGGGACATCTCCGGCATCACCATGGTGCGCACCATGCCGGACGACACGGTCATGGACTTGAAGCTGGACGAGCGCTGCGCGGTGATCGCGCTCACGCACGATCCCAAGCTGGACGACCTCGCGCTGATGGAGGCGCTGCGCACGAATGCTTTCTACGTCGGTGCGCTCGGTTCGCGCCGCAACAACCAGGCACGGCGCGAACGGCTCAAGGAGTTCGACCTGACCGACCTGCAGCTCGCGCGGCTGCACGGCCCGGTAGGCATCTACATCGGCAGCCGCACGCCGCCGGAGATCGCGATCTCGATC
Source organism: Ralstonia pickettii DTP0602 (assembly GCA_000471925.1). Taxonomy (NCBI): domain Bacteria; kingdom Pseudomonadati; phylum Pseudomonadota; class Betaproteobacteria; order Burkholderiales; family Burkholderiaceae; genus Ralstonia; species Ralstonia pickettii. The sequence continues at coordinate 422,444 of CP006667.1, read as the reverse complement.
CTGGCCGAAGTGATCGCGGCCAAGAACCATGTGTCGCTGCCCGACATCCTGCAGGTCGAAGGCGCCAAGGCTGCGCGCGAGATGGCAGCCAGCACCGGCAGCAGCTGCGAAGTCGCGCCCGGCCCGGCCACCTGAGGACAGCATGACGCCATGACCGCCGCCCCCAACGCTCCCCTGCTCCGCACCGACCTGCCTACCGGCATCCTGCTGGCCGCGGGTTTCGGCCGCCGCTTCGATGCGGCGGGCAAACGCAACAAGCTGCTGGAAACGCTGCCCGGCGGACGCACGGTAGCGTGGCGCAGTGCGCGCACGCTGGCGGCAGCACTGCCGGAATCGATTGCGGTCATTCGCCCGGGCAATCCGGCGCTGGCGGAGGAACTGCGCCGCGGCGGCTGCCGCGTGCTGGAATCCGCCGAAGCCGACGCGGGCATGGGTGCGGCGCTGCGGGCTGCGGTGGCGGCAACGCCCGAAGCGCGCGGCTGGGTGGTGGCGCTGGCCGATATGCCCTGGCTGCCGATGGAACTCGTCCGGGCAGTGGCGCTGACGATCACCACCCCGGAGACCATCGCTGCGCCGTGGCGCAATGGGCGGCGCGGGCATCCGGTCGGGTTCGGGGCCGCCTGGCGCGAGGAACTGCTGAAGCTGGACGGTGATGAGGGGGCGCGGGCGTTGCTGAAGGACAAACCCGTTACGCGGATCCTGACTGACGATGACGGGGCGTTTCGGGATATCGATACGCCGGGGGATTTGCGCTAGCCCAATGCGGCTTACGTCGCCTCGCCCTGCCCCGCCGCTATCTCACTAGTCTTCACCGCCATGATGAAATCATTCCGGTGCAGTCCCTTGATCTTCTTGGTCCGCCACGACACCGTGGCATGCCCCCAGCCAAAACTGATCTCCGGATGATGTCCCTGCGCCTCGGCCAGTTGCCCGACGCCATTCACGAACGCCAGCGCCTGCGCAAAATTCCCGAAGGTAAAGCGCCGCTCCAGCCGGGTCGCTCCATCGAACAAATCCCAGCCAGGCGCCTGCTGCAGCAGAGCTTCAGCTTCATCCGGCGTCAACGGCGGCACCCCGCCGCGGCAAGGCGTGCACGATTGCGCTGCCAGGTCTTCACTCATGGTCTTGCTCCCCGACCGGAGGATCAGGCGCCTTCGGTCTCTGTCAGTGCGCGCAAGAACTCGCTGCTCCACCAGTGCACATCCTGCGCGCGGATGCGCTCCAGCAGCTTCTGGTGGCGCTGCTGGCGTTCGGCCAGCGGCATGTGCAGCGCTTGCTGGATCGCCTGCGCGGTGGCGCGCGTGTCGTAGGGATTGACCAGCAGCGCCTCGCGCAACTGCTCGGCCGCACCGGCAAAGCGCGACAACACCAGCACGCCCGGGTCTTCCGGGTCCTGCGCGGCGATGAATTCCTTGGCCACCAGGTTCATGCCGTCGCGCAACGGTGTCACCAGGGCCACGCGGCTGGCACGGCACAGGCCCGGCAGGCGCTTGCGCGCGGTGGTGCGATGGATATAGCGCACCGGCATCCAGTCCAGTTCGCCGAACTCGCCGTTGATGGCGCCGCTCAGGCGCTCCATCTCGCTGCGCAGGTCGACATAGGCGTCGACCGACTCGCGCGAGGGCGCAGCAATCTGCACCAGCGTCGCGCTCATCCGGTTCTCGGGGTATTCCGCCAGTAGCCGGTAGAACGCCTTGAGCCGGTGCGGCAGCCCCTTGGAATAATCGAGCCGGTCGATGCCGAGCAGCAACCGGCGGCGCGCATATTGTGCGCACATCATCTCGAAGGTTTCCTTCGCCTCGTCGCCGCGGCCCAGTTCCATGAACTCGTCGACGTCGATGCCGATCGGAAAGGCCTGCGCGCGCACCGTGCGGTGGAAAGCGCGGTAGCGATGCTCGCCCATGGGCTCGGCCTGGGCCTCTGCCTGGACGTAGCGCGAGAAGTGCTCCACGTCGGCATGGCTCTGGAAGCCGAGCAGGTCATAGGCGAACAGCGCGCGCATCAGCCATTCATGCTGCGGGATGGCCGCCAGGATCAGCGGCGGCGGCAGCGGCACGTGCAGGAAAAAGCCGATCTTCTGGCCGCAGCCGATCGCGCGCAGCTCTGACGCCAGCGGGATCAGGTGGTAGTCGTGGATCCAGATGACGTCGTCGGGCTCGAGCAGCGGGGCCAGCTTGCGCGCGAACAGCTGGTTCACGCGCCGGTAGCCGTTCAGGAAGTTGGAGTCGAAATCCGCCAGGTCGAGCCGGTAGTGGAATACCGGCCACAATACGCCGTTGCTGTATCCCAGGTAGTAGGCATCATGGTCTTCGCGGCTCAGGTCGACAGTGGCCAGCGTGACATTGCCGGCTTGCTGCAGGTGCAGGTCGCCTTCGCCGGGGGTGCCGCCCTGGGCGGTTTCCAGCGCCTTGCCGCTCCAGCCGAACCACATGCCGCCGGTCTGGCGCAAGGCCTCGGAGAGCGCGACGGCAAGGCCGCCCGCCGCCACGTTGCGGGGATCGGCGACCCGGTTGGATACCGCTACAAGTCTGGGCATATGTTGTTTTCTGGAGTCCTCTGTTCTTGTCGCCGTGCCAGGTTGCGTGGGTCAGATCACCGAATCCCACGGCGCCGACAGCCGCATGGCGCCGTTGATCAGGCCGACCATCGAATACGTCTGCGGGAAGTTGCCCCACATCTCGCCGGTCACGGGGTGGGTGTCCTCGGACAGCAGGCCCAGCGGGTTGCGCGCGGCGAGCATCGATTCGAAGATCTCGCGTGCCTCTTCGCGCCGGCCGATGCGCGCCAGCGCGTCGATGCGCCAGAAGGTGCAGATGTTGAAGGCGGTCTCGGGCTTGCCGAAATCGTCCGGCGCCTCGTAGCGGCGCATGTACGGGCCGTCGCACAGCGACGTCTCCAGCGCCTTGACCGTGGCGATAAAGCGCTCGTCGTGCGGGTCGATGAAATTGACCTCGGCCATCAACAGCACGCTGGCATCCAGTTCGCGCCCGCCGAAGCTCTCGGCAAAAGACTGGCGCGATTCGCTCCACGATTCGGCCAGGATGCGTTCCTTCATCCGGCTGGCGTGGTCGTGCCAGTAGGCGGCACGGTCCGGGATCTGCAGCTTCTCGGCGATCTTGGCCAGGCGGTCGCAAGCCGCCCAGCTCATCAGCGCCGACGAGGTATGCACGCGCGCCCGGGTACGCAGTTCCCACATGCCGGCGTCAGGCGTGCCGAACACCTTGACTGCCTGCTCGCCAACCTGTTCCAGCCGGTGGAATTCAGCCGCCCCGCCGCGATGCAGCAGCCGGTGGTCATGGAAGGCCTGCGCCGCGCCCAGCACCACGTTGCCGTAGACATCGTGCTGGAAGTGCTCCTGCGCCTGGTTGCCGACGCGCACCGGGCCCATGCCGCGGTAGCCGGCCAGGTGGTCGAGCATGCTTTCGGGCAGCTCCCGCTCCAGGCCAATGCCGTACAGCGGCTGGATATGCCCGTCCTGCGACTGCATCACCACGTTTGCCAGCCAGCGCAGGTAATCCTCCATCGTGCCGACTTCAGACAGGCTGTTGAGCGCGCGCACGACAAAGAAGGCGTCACGCAGCCAGCAGAAGCGGTAGTCCCAGTTGCGCCCGCTGCCCGGGGCTTCGGGAATGCTTGTGGTCATGGCGGCGACAATGGCGCCGGTCTCTTCGTACAGCGACATCTTCAGCGTGATGGCGGCGCGGATCACCGCGTCCTGCCATTCGCGCGGCACCGCGAGCCGGCGGCTCCACAGGCGCCAGTACGCGGTGGTCTCTTGCTCGAAATCGCGTGCGGTTTCTTCCACGCCGTGCGCCAGCGTCTCGTCCGGGCCGAGGATGAAGTTGTACCCGCGCGTCACCAGGAACGGCGTCTGCGACAGCACGTAGGCCAGCGGCGCGTCGGTGGTCATGCGCAACGTCATGGAATCGCCGATGTAGCGCACATGGCTGCTGCCGCGCGTGATCTCGGGCGCCTTGCGGCCCCATTCGAAGCGCGGCGCCACCGCCACGCGCACGCGCGGCGCGCCGCGCACCGGGCGGATGCGCCGGATCAGCGCAGTCGGGCGGAAATAGCGCCCGAGCCGGAAGAAGCGCGGCGCGAAGTCGGTGATCTCCAGGCAGTTGCCGTGCGTGTCGGTCAGGCGCGTGCGCAGCACCGCGGTGTTGGGCTCGTACCACTGGCTGGCGCTGTGGAAATCCTCGATCTCGATCGAGAAATGGCCGGCGTTCTCGCTCGGGTCCAGCAGTGCGTTGAACACCGGATCGCCGTCGAAGCGCGGCAGGCACGACCACACGATGCGCCCGCGGCAGTCCACCAGCGCGGAGATGGAACAGTTGCCGATCATGCCAAGCGACAGCGACGGATTGGCAAAGCGGCCACTGCCATCCATGGTCTTGTGCACGCCTTCGCGCGGCTGCCTGCCCAGTTCCCCGGGGCTGCTTGTATTGTTGGTCACAGCGATACCTCCCTCAGGATGTCGTTGTGTGAGGCACGGCGCCCGGCTTGCCGGTGGCGCGTGCAGCGTCGTCAAGTGCCCTGGCCGAGCGATGTAGCCAGCTGCGCAGCGCGGCCGGCCCGGCCACGGTGGTGCCGGCCAGCGTCTGGCGCTGGCCCACCAGCACGCCCAGGCCGCCGAGCTTGCGCACGGCGGCAAAGCCGGGCTCGTCGGTCAGGTCGTCGCCGGCAAAGAGCGGCACGCGCTCGGCAAACGGCGGCGCCTTCATGAATGCGGCGATGGCGTCGCCCTTGTCGACGCCGGCGGGCTTGATCTCGACCACCATCTTGCCCGGCAGCGCCTCCAGCCCGACGGCATGGCGCAATACGTCAGTGACCGCGGCTTCGACCACGCCGGCCAGTTCGGGCGCCTGGCGGTAGTGGATGGCGACGGCGACTGACTTGCGCTCCAGCATCAGCGCCGGATAGGCGCGCACCAGCGCTTCCAGGTGGGGGATCAGCGGTTCCAGCCCCGGCGCGGGCGTCTTGGACACCATGCCGCCGTCGGTGCGGAATTCGGCGCCGTGCACGCCGGCGGCCGGGAGCTGCAGCGGTCGCAGGAAGTGGTCCAGTTCGATCACGGGCCGCCCGGAGATGACGGCCAGCGCGCCGTCCAGTCGCTGGTACAGCGTACGTAGCGTGCCGACCAGTTCGGGTTCGACCTGCACCAGTTCCGGGCGCGGGGCCAGGTCGGCCAGCGTGCCGTCGAAGTCGAGAAACAGGGCGGTATTGGGTTCGATAAGCGGTAGGTGAGGCATCGCGTTAAACCGTAACACGTCGTTTTGACAGGCGTCCACCGGGCTTCGTCCTACATGGCGTGGGCGCAACCTGGCGCGGATGCAAGTCCGGGACAACCAGTCGCTTCCCGCAAACCCTGTCCGCGCGAGTGCGCCGCCCCGCACACAAAGAGCGCCCTGGACCCGGCCCGGACGACGCACCGCGGGCGGCGCGCGCGTCGCCCGGGCCGGGTGGAAGGCGCCGCCATCCTTTATCATTGACGGTTTCCGCCAGAATTTCCGCCTTTTTTTGCGCCGCTTTTATTCGCCGCCCCAAGGCCCCTGCCCAGACACCATGACCCGCAAGTCCGCCGCCTCCGCCGCCAAACCCGATTATTTGAAGAAGATCCTGACCGCCAAGGTCTATGACGTGGCACAGGAGACTGAGCTGACCTATGCGCACCAGCTCTCGGCGCGCACCGGCAATTCGGTCTGGTTCAAGCGCGAGGACACCCAGCCGGTGTTCTCCTTCAAGCTGCGTGGCGCGTACAACAAGATGGCGTCGCTCACGCCGGAGGAGCTCAAGCGCGGCGTGATCGCCGCCTCGGCGGGCAACCATGCGCAGGGCGTGGCGCTGGCCGCGGCGCGGCTGCAATGCAAGGCGATCATCGCCATGCCGGTGACGACGCCGCAGGTGAAGATCGACGCCGTGCGCGAACGCGGCGGCCAGTGGGTCGAGATCGTGCTGCACGGCGAGTCCTACAGCGACGCCTACACCCACGCCGCGGTGCTGGAGAAGAAGCACAAGCTGACCTTCATCCACCCGTTCGACGATCCCGAAGTGATCGCCGGCCAGGGCACCATCGCCATGGAAATCCTGCGCCAGCACCCGGGCCCGATCCATGCGATCTTTGTCGCCATCGGCGGCGGCGGGCTGATCTCGGGAATCGCGGCCTACATCAAGGCGGTGCGTCCGGAGATCAAGGTGATCGGCGTGCAGACGGTGGATTCGGACGCGATGAAGCGCTCTGTCGACGCAGGCAAGCGCATCGAGCTGAAGGAAGTGGGGCTGTTCTCGGACGGCACCGCGGTCAAGCTGGTCGGCAAGGAAACCTTCCGCATCACGCGCGAGCTGGTCGACGAGATCATCCTGGTCGATACCGACGCCATCTGCGCGGGCGTGAAGGACGTGTTCCAGGATACGCGCAGCATCCTGGAACCGGCCGGTGCGCTCGCCGTGGCCGGCCTCAAGGCCTATGCGGAGCGCGAGAAGCTCAAGGGCCAGCACCTGGTGGCGATCGCCTGCGGCGCCAACATGAACTTCGACCGCCTGCGCTTCGTCGCCGAGCGCGCCGAAGTGGGCGAGGCGCGCGAAGGCGTGTTCGCCGTGACCATCCCCGAGGAGCGCGGCAGCTTTAAGCGCTTCTGCGAGCTGGTGGGCACGCGCAGCGTCACCGAGTTCAACTACCGCATCGCCGACACCAACGTGGCGCATATCTTCGTCGGCGTGCAGATCGCCAGCCGCGCGGAGAACGACAAGATCGCCGCCAGCTTCCGCAAGCACGGCTTCGACACGCTCGACCTGTCCAACGACGAGCTGGCCAAGCAGCATATCCGCTACATGGTGGGCGGGCGCTCGCCGCTGGCGCATGACGAACTGCTGTTCCGCTTCGAGTTCCCGGAGCGGCCGGGCGCGCTGATGAAGTTCCTGTCGAGCATGAGCCCGAACTGGAACATCAGCCTGTTCCACTACCGCAACCAGGGCGCGGACACCTCCAACATCCTAGTCGGCATCCAGGTGCCCAAGAACGAGATGCGGGCCTTCCGCGCCTTCCTTTCGACGCTGGGTTACGTACACTGGGACGAAACGGACAACCCGGTGTACAAGCTGTTCCTGTCCTGACCGACCCTGCTGAGCGCCCCATGAGCCTCCCTGAACATTCGCCGCTGGGCAAGCCCTCGGCCTACAAGACCGAATACGACGCCTCGCTGCTGTTCCCGATCCCGCGCCAGCCCAAGCGCACCGAGATCGGCCTGCCCGAAGGCAAGCCGGTGCCGTTCTTCGGCGTCGATATCTGGAATGCGTACGAGCTCTCGTGGCTGAACCTGAAAGGCAAGCCGCAGGTGGCGCTGGCCACCTTCATCATCCCGTCGGACACGCCCAATATCATCGAGTCAAAGTCGTTCAAGCTTTACCTGAACTCGTTCAACCAGTCGAAGATCGCTTCGCCCGAGGCGTTGCAGCAGCTGCTGCACCACGACCTGTCCGAGGCCACTGGCGGTACCGTGCAGGTGCGGCTGGTGACCGAGCCCGAGCTGGGCAAGCAGCAGATGGGCGAACTCGACGGGCTGCTGCTGGACCGTCTCGATATCGAGGTGGACCGCTACGAGCCGGCGCCCGAGCTGCTGCGTGCCGACCAGGAAGAAACGCCGGTGGAGGAAACGCTGGTGTCGCACCTGCTGAAGTCCAACTGCCTGGTGACCGGGCAGCCGGACTGGGGCAGCGTGCAGATCCGCTATGTGGGCGCCCCGATCAACCAGGAAGGGTTGCTGAAGTACCTGATCTCGTTCCGCAACCACAACGAGTTCCACGAGCAGTGCGTGGAGCGGATCTTCATGGACGTGTTGCGCCAGTGCAAGCCGGTCAAGCTGGCGGTGTACGCGCGCTATACGCGGCGGGGCGGACTGGATATCAATCCGTTCCGGACCAACTTCAATACGGCGTGGCCGGATAACAAGCGCAACGCGCGGCAGTAAGCCAGGCGGGGAGGATCAAAACTCCCCGTGAAACCGCACCCCGAAAAACTTCACCGGCCCCCGGTCGCGGTTGTACCCCGGATTGCGCACGTACTGGAAATCCGGGCTGATGCTCAGGTACTGCACCGGCTGGAAGCTGTAGTAGATCTCTAGTATCTGCTCCGGCCCATAGCGCAGCGCACCGTCCCCGAGAAACGCCCCCTGCCCGCCCGCGGCCAGGTAGTTGCGATGGTGGGCCCCCAGCATATTGATCGCCACCGCCACCCCCAGCGCATCGCGCCCCCGTCCCCACGCATCGCCCTTCAGCACGCCGCCCGCTGACACCTGCCGGCCGATCTCGGTAAAGGCGTAAGTCTCGGTCTTGTCGTCCGACAAGCTGGCGCGCGCAAACAGCCCCAGTGAATCGGTGACCTGCTGCAGCAGCGTCACGCCCACGCCGCTCTTGGCGTGCTCGCGCCGCACGTCGGCGAGGTCGGGCGTGGTGTTGTTGGCGATGCCGAACTGGATCGCGTCGTTGAACGCGCCCATGCGCGCCTTGTTGCGGAACCAGAGCAGACGTGCGGTGCCGGGGCGGCCCGCCAGCTCATAGCGCTTTTCCAGTTCGATGATGTCGCCGTAGTGCTGGAACATGCGCGTGTCCAGCTCCAGCCCGTTGGACTCCAGCGGCTGCAAAAAGCGCCCGATGCGCGCCGACCAGCCGTCGCCGATGTACTCCAGCGCCAGGCCCCAGCTATAGCCGCGCGCATCGGCCGGATAGTCGAACGCACCGTGCGTCATGAACGCCCAGTTCATGAACTGCGTGCGCGGGTCCGAACCGAACTCGTTCTGGTCGAACACATCGAGCACGCCGAAATTGCCGGCCGTCAGCACCAGCCGCTGCCGATCGACGGTGCGCGCGAACTGGTTGAAGTCCGCGTCCAGCGTTTCGCTGCCGCCACCCATGTCCCATGTCTGCCGGACAAACGCGCGCGCCCGGTAGAACACCGGGCTGGTGCTGGCTGCCTTGCCGAGCTCGCCGTTGGACAAGCCGCCCAGTCCGTGCAATCCGGAGAACGGTACCCCTTGCGTCGCCTCCGGGTTGAAGTGGAATTCCGCACCGCGCCACAGCTTCAGTCCCAGGTCCAGCGTCGCGCTGAAGGAATAGCTCTTGGCCCGTTCGGTGCCAAGGCTGTTCGGGCCGGAATAGGCCGCGTTGAAGGCCGGCTTGCGCTGCCAAATGTAGGTGCTCTGACCGTGGAAGGCGAAGGGATTCTCCGCGCCGCCGGAATCCTGTGCCGGCACCGACTGCTGTGCCATCGCCGGCAGGCATGCGCAACAGGCCAGTGCCGCCAGCCAGCGACGGAAACGGAACGGTCGGCGCGAGCGCGCGGCGACAAGTGGCGGAAACGGCATCGGCTGGAGGATGGTGGAAAGGATGTGCCGGGGGCGGCGCGCTTCGGCGCCCGCAGCATAGCCAAGCCCCCATGACATGTCTACCGTGTGCGGCAAGGCCGACGTTGTAACCGCGCTTGAATTAATTAATGAAACAATTAATATTTCATCGACACCGCCCACGCACTCACTTGCCCCCCATGCCGCGCCAACCCGCCAAACCGAAACCTTCCGCCCGCCGCAGCCCCGGCCGCCCCGTCGCGGGCCAGCCCGGCCAGCGCGAACGCATCCTCGATGCTGCCACCGAGCTGTTCTCGCGCCAGGGCGTGGCCGGCACGCCGGTCAAGGCGATCGCCGCGCAGGCCGGCGTGACGCCGGCGCTGGTCCACTACTACTTCAGCGACCGCGAGTTGCTGCTCGACGCCGTGACCGAGGAAAAGCTGCAGCCGCTGATCGCCGGCGTCTTCGCCTCCGCGGGCGGCGACACGGAGCCGCTGGCGATGCTGATCGGCCTCGCCAGCGCGCTGATCCGCGCCGCGGCCGCCACGCCGTGGTTTCCCGGCCTGTGGATCCGCGAAGTCGCCAGCGCCGACGGCGCCCTGCGCGAGCGCGTGCTGGACCGCTTCGCGCTGCAGCGCGTCGGCGCACTGAGCGCTCCGCTGGCGGCCGCGATCGCGCGCGGGCAGCTCAACAGCGGACTGGAGCCGGTGCTGCTGATGCCGTCGCTGGTCGGCCTGACGCTGCTGCCGCTGGCCACCGCGCATATCTGGCGGCGGCTGCCCGGCGCCGAGGCGATCGATACCGACGCGCTGGTACGCCATGTATCCGCGCTGCTGACGCACGGCCTGGCACCCGTGCCCGCCGCAAACGCCGGCAAGCCCAAGCATTCCCCGGAGTCACCATGAAGTACGCAAACCACAAACGCCCCCTGCCGGGGCTGGCAGCAACGTTTGCCGCGCTGCTCGTTGCCGGTTGCGGCAACCAGCGCACCGATAGCTGGCAAGGCTATGTCGAAGGCGAGTTCGTCAGCGTGGCCTCGCCCTTTGCTGGGCGCCTCGACACCCTGTCGGTGCAGCGCGGCCAGCAGGTCAGCCAGGGCGCCGCGCTGTTCGCGCTCGAATCCGACGACGAGCGCGCCGCGCGGCAGCAGGCCGAAGACCAGCTGCGCGCGGCCGAAGCCCAGCTGCAAGACATGAAGACCGGCAAGCGCCCGGTGGAAGTCGACGTCAGCCGCGCCCAGCTGGCGCAGGCGCAGGCCCAGGCGCAGCGCAGTGCCGCAGCCCTGCGGCGCGACGAGCGCCAGTACGAGATCGGCGGCATCGCGCAGGCGCAGCTCGACGAAACGCGCGCACAGGCCCACAGCGACGCCGCGCGCGTGCGCGAGCTGCAGCGCGATATCGACGTGGCACGCCTGCCCGGGCGCGACGCGCAACAAGCTGCGCAAGCCGCGCAAGTGGCGGCCGCGCGCGCGGCGCTGGCGCAGGCGGACTGGAAGTTGTCGCGCAAGACTGTCGCCGCCACGCAGGCGGGCCTGGTCTATGACACGCCCTACCGGCTGGGCGAATGGGTGCCGGCCGGCAGCCCGGTGGTGCGCATGCTGCCGCCGGGCAACGTCAAGGTGCGCTTCTACGTGCCCGAGACTGTGGTTGGCGCGCTGCGCAACGGGCAGGCGGTCCAGGTGCGCTGCGACGGCTGCGCCGCGCCCGTGGCAGCCAGCATCACCTATGTGGCCAACGAGGCCGAATACACGCCGCCGGTGATCTACAGCAACGAGACCCGCCGCAAGCTGGTGTTCCTGGTGGAGGCTCGCCCGTCGACCGCCGACGCCCCGAAGCTGCGGCCCGGCCAGCCCGTCGAAGTGGTGCGGCAATGAACACGACAGCCAACACAACCACCAACGGCCGGCCAGCCGAACTCGCCATCGACGTGCGCGGCCTGAACAAGCACTTCGGCGACAAGCACGTGGTCAACGACCTCAGCATGCAGGTCGCGCGCGGCGAGATCTTCGGCTTCCTCGGCCCCAACGGCAGCGGCAAGACGACGTCCATCCGCATGATGTGCGGGCTGCTGACGCCCGACTCCGGCGCGGGCACCTGCCTGGGCTACGACATCCTGCGCGAGGCTGACGAGATCAAGCGCCGCGTCGGCTACATGACGCAGAAGTTCTCGTACTGGGACGACCTGTCGATCCGCGAGAACCTGGACTTCGTCGCCCGCGTCTATGGCATGCCGAACCGGCGCGAGGCTGTCGACCGTGCCCTCGAGGACCTGGGCCTGGCCACGCGTTCGGCGCAGCTCGCCGGCTCGCTGTCTGGCGGCTGGAAGCAGCGGCTGGCGCTGGCGGCCTGCCTGCTGCACGAGCCCGAACTGCTGCTGCTCGACGAACCGACCGCGGGCGTCGATCCCAAGGCGCGGCGCGACTTCTGGGAGCAGTTGCACCAGCTCGCCGCGCGCGGCATCTCGGTGCTGGTCAGCACGCACTACATGGACGAGGCCGAGCGCTGCCACAAGCTCGCCTATATCGCCTACGGCAAGCTGCTGGCGCAGGGCACCGCCGATGAAGTGGTAGCCAGCCAGCAGCTGTCGACCTGGAGCGTGGAAGGCGACGACCTCGCCACGCTATCCGAGCAACTACAGGGCGCGCCGGGCGTGGAGCAGACCGTGGCCTTCGGCACCGCGCTGCACGTGACCGGGCGCGATGCGCAGGCGCTCGCGGATACGCTGTCGCGCCTGGCCGGTCCCGGCCGGCGCGTAGCGCAGACCCAGACCAGCCTGGAGGACGTGTTCATCCATATGATGAGCCGGGCCGAAGACAACATGGGCACGCGCAAAGCAAAGGAGCCGACATGACCGCCGCCTCCCGCAAACCCGCTGCCGGCAATGGCACCGCCACGCGCTTCTCGGTCCAGCGCTGGTGGAGCATCGTGTTGAAGGAATTCCTGCAGCTGCGTCGCGACCGCGTCACCTTCGGCATGATCGTCGGCCTGCCGATCATGCAGCTGCTGCTGTTCGGCTTTGCCATCAACACCGACCCGCGCCACCTGCCGACCGCGGTGATCGCCGCCGACCAGAGCGAATTCACGCGCTCGTTCATCGCCAGCATGCAGAACTCGACCTACTTCAAGGTGGTCGCCACGCTGCCCGACGAAGCCGCGGGGCGCCAGGCCCTGATGAAGGGCGAGGTGCAGTTCGTGCTCAGCATCCCACCCGACTTCACGCGCAAGCTGCTGCGCGGCGAACGCCCCGCACTGCTGGTCGAGGCCGACGCCACCGACCCCTCGGCCACCGGCCAGGCCATCGCGGCGCTGCCGCAGCTGCCCTACAGCGTCGGCACCCATGACCTGAAGGGAGCGCTGGCGCCGCTGGCCGGCGGCAAGGCGCCGTTCGACGTACAGGTGCAGCGTCTGTACAACCCGGAGGGACTGACCCAGTACAACATCATCCCCGGCCTGATGGGCGTGATCCTGTCGATGACGATGGTGATGATGACCGGGCTGGCAATGACGCGCGAACGCGAGCGCGGCACCATGGAAAACCTGCTGGCCACGCCAGTGCGGCCGATCGAGGTGATGACCGGGAAGATCGTGCCTTACATCTTCATCGGGCTGCTGCAGTCGACCATCGTGCTGCTGGCCGCACGCTGGGTTTTCGACGTGCCCTTCGTCGGCTCGGTAACGGCGGTGTACCTGGCCGCGCTGCTGTTTATCGCGGCCAACCTGACCGTGGGCATCACGCTGTCGTCGCTGGCGCAGAACCAGCTGCAGGCGATGCAGCTCACCTTCTTCTACTTCCTGCCCAATATCCTGCTTTCGGGCTTTATGTTCCCGTTCGCCGGCATGCCCGGCTGGGCGCAGGTCATCGGCAACATCCTGCCGATGACGTATTTCAACCGCATGGTGCGCGGCATCCTGCTCAAAGGCAACGGCTGGGTCGAACTATGGCCCCAGGTCTGGCCGATGGCGCTGTTTATCGTGGTGGTGATGGCGATCGCGGTGCGTTTCTATCGCCGCACGCTGGACTGAAGGAGTTCGCCATGTCTCGACTGACACCTGTGTTCGCCGCCGCCGCGCTGTTGTGCGGCTGCGCCGTCGGACCGGATTTCCACGCCCCCGCGCCGCCGGATGACGCCGGCTATGTGCGGGGCCCGCAGCCGGTGGCAACGGTTGCCGCCGACACCGCGGACGCGCCCGGCCAGGCGCACGCACAGACACTGGCCGCCGGCGCTGACGTGCCGGCGCAGTGGTGGTCCCTGTTCCGCAGCCCGGCGCTTGACGCCACCATCCGCACCGCGCTCGACGCCAGCCCCACGCTCGCCCAGGCCCGCGCCCGGCTGCGCGAGGCGCAGGAGAACCTGGCCGCGCGCACCGGGGCCACACGTTGGCCCGCGGTCGACGCAACGCTCAATACCACCCGTCAGCAGGTCGATTTCCAATCGCTGGGCATCACTGCGTTTCCCAGCCCCGGCCCGTTCACGCTGTACGGCGCCACGGTGCAGGTGTCATACGTGCTCGACCTGTTTGGCGGCCAGCGACGCGAACTGGAGGGATTGCAGGCGGCGGTGGACTACCAGCGCTACGAACTCGAAGCCGCGCGCCTGGCGCTGGCCGCCAACGTCGCCACCGCGGCGATCCGCGAAGCGGGCTTGCGCGCGCAGCTGGCCGATACGGTCGCGGTCGCGCAAGCCCAGCAGCGCCAGCTCGGCATCACCGAAGAACGCCTGCACGCAGGCGGCGTGGCGCGTGTGGAAGTGCAGCGCCAGCGCGCGGAACTGGCGCAGACGCAGGCGCTGGTGCCATCGCTGCAGCGACAACTCGAGACCACGCGCCACCAGCTCGCGGTCTACACCGGCCAGACGCCGGCCGCGGCCCAGTTGCCGGAATTCCGCCTCGACGACCTGCACCTGCCCGACACGCTGCCAGTCAGCCTGCCCTCCTCGCTGGCGCGCCGCCGCCCCGACATCCGTGCGGCCGAGGCGCTGCTGCACCAGGCCTCGGCCAATATCGGCGTGGCCACCGCCAACCTCTATCCGCAGGTGACGCTGAGCGCCAGCGGCGGCACCCAGGCCACCGCCGCGCGCGACCTGTTCAGCAGCCTCAATGTATGGAGCCTTGCCGCGGGGCTGGTGCAGCCGGTGTTCCGCGGCGGTGAATTGCAGGCGCGCAAGCGCGCGGCGGAGGCGGCTTATGAGCAGTCGCTGGCCGCGTATCGGCAAGCCGTGCTGCAGGGATTGCAGAACGTGGCCGACTCACTCCGCGCCCTCGAAGCCGACGCCGCCGCGCTGCGCGAACGCGCCGACAGCGCACGCCAGGCGCGCGACACGCTGGCGGTGGTGTCGGAGCAGTACCAGCTGGGCGGCGTCAGCCAGCTGACGGTGCTGGATGCGGAACGGCAATCCCGGCAGGCTTCGCTGGAACTGGCGCAGGCGCGCGCCGACCGGCTGGCGGATTCGGCGGCGTTGCTGCAGGCGTTGGGGGGTGGGTGGTGGCAGGAAGAAAACGGCGCCGTGGCAGCGGCGCCGTAACTGCGACCTACTGCTTGTCGGCCTGCGTGTACCAGTAAGTCCGCTTGCGCTTGCCGATCCCCGGCGGCGAGATCTTCTGCGCACCGAGCGACGAGGTATTGTCGCCACCGCCCGGCCCGGTCTGGTTGCCGCCGCCGATCAGCACCGGCACGTTGCTGGTGTTACCCTGGGCATCGCTCACCGCCACCACGCCGAACACCGGCGACGGCGGCAGGCCGCCGTTGTTGAACTGGACATAGCGGTTGTCGTTAAGCCCCTTGCCCGTCAGGAACGACACCGCATAGCCCCTCGCGATGCCGAGGTCCGGATAGCAGACCCCGGTCTTTGGCACGCTGGGAGTATTGG
This sequence comes from Ralstonia pickettii DTP0602, assembly GCA_000471925.1. Taxonomy (NCBI): domain Bacteria; kingdom Pseudomonadati; phylum Pseudomonadota; class Betaproteobacteria; order Burkholderiales; family Burkholderiaceae; genus Ralstonia; species Ralstonia pickettii. Next base: position 407,240 of record CP006667.1, on the reverse strand, counting down.
TGCCGAAGTAGGTGTAGCCGGCCACCGTCAGCGGCGCGTTGACCACCTTCTCACCGGTCCCCAGCGTCAGGTAGAAGCCCTTGCTGGTACCCGAATCCGCATACACCGTGGCGGTGGCGTTGAACAGGCTGCTGTCGGTCAGCGGCGTCCATGTCGCCGGCAGCCCGCCGGTGAGCGCGGTGTCCTTCAGCATGTAGAAACGGTTGGTGACGTTATAGGCCAGGCCCGCCACGTTGCTGGTGGTGTATAGCGGATGCTCGCGGTCGCCGCTGCCGATCATCACCGCGTCGTAGGCGCCGGTGGTGATGACGTCGGGCGGGTACATGAACTTGCGCGCATCGTTGCTGCTCTGCGCGCCGCCCAGCGAGGCGAACTTGCCCAGCGTCCAGGCCGCCGGGCCCGTGCCGGTGGCGGTCTCGAAATCCAGGCGCCAGACATTGCCGCCCATGTCGCCGACATAGCCCTTGTCGATCAGGCCGTCGCCATTGCGGTCCACCACCGCGACGTCTGACGGGATGGCGCGGTTCAGGCCGGTGGGTACCGAGCAGGCGGTGGCGTCGAGGCCGGTGCAATCGGCCAGCCACGCCCGCACCACAGTGCCCTTGAGCGCGTCGAACACGATCACGCCGCGCCCCTGCCCCGTTGCGCCGCCGCCCTGCGACGGCTCGGCGTCTTCGGCGGTATCGTAGCCGGCGCCCATCACCACCAGCGGGTTGGTGTAGCCCTTGACGCGGATCACGCGCGGCTGCGACCAGGTCTGGCCCAGTTCGGCGATCTGGTTGCTGTCGGACTTCCACAGGAACTCGGGCGCCACCGGGTTGGTCACGTCCAGCGCATAGACCAGCCGCCCGCCGCGCCGCGCCGTCAGGTAGATCACCACGCGCGGATTGGCCGGGTCGCGCAGGTCCTGGAACACCGTGGTGGTGCCGTCGAAGAAATAGTCGCGCGGCTTGGCGCCTGAGCCGGTCGGCGAGCCGCTCAGCTGCACCTCGGGCGCGTTGGTGTAGAGGCGGCCGAGCTTGCCGTAGAACTCCGGCGGCACGAAGCCCCACAGCTCGCCGCCGGGGCGCACGCCATTGATGCCGGTGGTCTGATTGCCGTTGACCGCATGGAAGACGCCGTCATTGGCGCCATAGAAGACCACCACGCCGGTGGTGCCGCCATAGTTGATCACCACCGGGCGCGAGTGCAGCACATCGCCGTGCACCGAGCCGCGCACCGTGACGCTGCCGCCGGGGCCCTTCTGCTGTTCCTTGCCGGCCACGGTGCTCTCGCCCAGCGCCCCCACGTCGCGGCCGCGCACCCAGTTGATCAGGTTCTTCACGTCGGCAGCGCTGCTGTTCAGCGCCGTCTGCCCGGTGGTGTCGGTCAGCCAGGTGTTGGCGGTATCGAACGACGCCAGGGTCTTGCTGGTACACGCGCCCGACGGGCAGGTGTAGAGCTTGCGCGCGGCCTGGTCGGTGACGATCTGCGTGCGCAGCATTTCGCCGGCGCCGCCCTTCTCGACGATCTCGCCGTCGCCGCCGATCACACCGGCAACGCCGTCCGCGGAGTCCAGCGCCCCGGCCGCGCCCGAGGGGCTATTGACCCAGAAGCCCTTGGCGGGCCAGCCGGCGACAGCGCTGCCGGAATAGCTGCTGCCGCTGAACGCCAGCGGCGGCTCCGCGGTCCAGAAGCTCTTGGCATTGGGCGAGATAAAGCCCGTGCCGGCGTTGCTGATCGCGCTCTTCTGGTTGGGCCCGCTCGGGTTCGCGTCCAGCACCACGATCTGCTTGTTGCTGTCGTAGCCGAGCTTGTATTGCTTCAGGTTGCCCATCCAGCGCGGCGCCGCGGTGGCGTCGGGACGGAACATGCCGATGTAGATCTGGTTCAGGTACGAGCCCTGCCCGTTCACGCTGACCGGCAGGCTCACCGACGAGAACACGTTGTTGACTGCCTGCATCTCGTTGAAGATCTGCAGCAGCGCATCGACCAGCGCCTGCACGTCGCCCAGCTCCACCACGTAGCGCTTGCCACCGGCGTTGTCGGCCATGCTGCGGGTCGACTCGACATAGTCCGGATTCTTGCCGTCCGTGACAGCGATGGTGTAGGTGATGATGTTCTGGTTGTTATCGACGTTGCCGTTCACGTCCGTCTGGTACATGAACCGCGCCCATTCATCGCCCCAGTTGCTCTCGTACTTGTTGGCGGCCGAATCGAGCTTGAGCTGCGTGAGCTGCGTTGCATTGGCTCCCGCCGCCACCAGCGCATCCTTGGCCACGGTTCCGGTGTCCTGCGGCTTGCCGTTGTTGACCGCGTTGGCGATATAGATGACGAAGTTCTTCTGGCAGGGGTTGGTGATCGGCGATGTGTACTGCGTGCCCGACAAACCCTTCTTGCCGGCAAAGAAGGCCCACGCCTCCTGCATGCCGGAACCCACCTGCGAATTGTTCGCGTTGTCGGCCTGGCGGTCGATGCTCTTGATGTACTCGAGGAACTGGGGGCCGTTGGTCTTATCCATCAGCGGCAGGGTGTAGGGCGCCGCCGCCGGATGGCGGAACTGGCCGCCGACGTTTGTGCCGGTGCCGAACATCATCAAGCCCATGTTGATGTTGCCGGCCAGCTGCTCGTTGGTCACCAGCGTGTTGACCGCGCGGTACAGCGCGCACTGGATCGCGCCCACATCGGTGCCGGCATTGTTGGCGCTGACCACATCGGGCGTGTCGCAGCCCTTGATGATGGTGCTGGCGTTCCATGTGGACGCGTTGTCCAGCAGCAGCAGCACGTTGGGCTTGGTGCCGGCGTTGGACTGCAGGCCGGTGAACAAGTCGATGTCCTCGGCGCGCGCGCCGTTCACGGCCGCAAAGGTAAGCAAGGCGATTGCGAAGGCCGCAAGGCGGCGCTGCCGGCAGGCGTTGGTCGTCATGCTGGTTCCCGTCCGATCGATAGTGAAAAGGTCGTGGTGTCCTGCGCGTTCACGGACAGGCCGAACCGGTTGGCATGCGCACCGCCACGCCCTGGTGCACGGTGGCAACCGTGCCGGTATTGGCGGCATCGTTGACGGTGGCCGCCACATCCCATTGCGTGGCATTGCACAGCGAATTGCCGCCGTTGTTGCCCGCCGTCACGATCCCGGTGTTCTGCACGCCGCTGCCGATCAGGCAAGACACGTCGTCGGCATCGCTCAGGTCAAGCTCGACGTTCTTCATCGGCTTGCTTGTCACGCACTCCGGCTGCGCCACCTGCGCCACATAGTCCGCCTTGCCGTCGCCGCTGACGTCCACCGGCACGGCAACCGCCGCCGGCGCCTTGGTGAAATCGTTGCTGATCACCTGCTCGATCGCCTGCTGCGCCACGTCGCGCGCTTCGGCGGTGTGCTGCTGGTTGGCGGCCACCTTCACGTTGACCAGCCCGGAATTGACCATGGCCACGGCGATCAGCAGGAACAGGACCATGAACACCAGCGTGACCACCAGCGTGACCCCGTCCTGCCTGCGGCGCAGTGGCCGGCCCTGCCGTTTATGACCCGGTAGCTTGATCATTGCTTGCTCTTTGCGGTGTGAGGTCATTGCTCGCGCAGCCCGGCCACGTTGACCAGCCGCGCCACCTGGGCGTAGACGTGGCGCTTGAAGCCGTCATTGAACGGCCCGCTGGCGGCGGCGCGGCCAAGGTCGTAGGTGCGGTTGTCGGACTGGCCGCCGGAGGGCCGCAGCGTGCGCGCCAGCAGGTTCACGCGCACGGTGGTGACGTTGCCCCAGTTGGCGAGCGCATTGGTCCAGTCGTAGCCCGGCACGGTGGCGCAGGCGGCGGCGTTGTTGCTGCCCGGGTCGTCCACGTAGCAGTCGGCCGAGCCGTTGCTGTCCAGGTCCACGCCGTACAGCAGGTGCATGTCCTGCACGCCCTGCGCAACCGAGCGCGACTGGAACGCACCGCCCACCAGTTCGGCCATCTTCAGCGTGGGGATGCCGTCGCCGCCGTTGGTGCAGCGGTCGCAGCCGGCCAGGTAGAACACGCGCACCACGGCCTGGCGCAGCGCGGCGGGCTGGGCGGGATCGCAGGCCTTGGTGCGCAGGCCGAAGGCCGCCGCGGCGCTGGCGTCGAAGACGAAGGAATTGGCGTCCTGCGGGCAGGCCGAGACCTGCAGGTAGGGCACGCCCGGCGTGGGCGCGGCCACCGGCGTGGTCGACACGCGCCGCACCACCAGCACCTCGGAGGTCGCCGCCAGGTCAGGCAGGCATGGCGCCGCCACGCCGGGCCCATAGCCCGCCAGTGCCAGCGGCACGGTCAAGCCTGCCGCGGAGAAGCCCAGCGCCGCCGGGTCTGCCGCGCACAGCGCGGGCTCGGCCACGGTGGCGCCGCGCGCGATGCTGCCAGCGCCGAAGAAACCCGCCAGTTCCACCTCGCGCCGAATCTGGTCCAACGCGTAGCGGCCGTTCTCCACCTGCTCGGCCGACTTGACGAACTCGGTGCGCGACAGGCTGTTGGCGTAGTACAGGCTGGCCAGCGCGGTCAGCAGCACCAGGCCGATGGTGATGCCGATCATCAGCTCGATCAGCGAGACGCCGCGCTGGCGCCGCCGCAGGCGGCCGTTGGGAATGCGCAGCGTGTTCATGACACGGTCCCCAGTGTGCCGATGCGGATCTGCGTGCTGACCGCGCGGCGATAGGCATCGTTGCCGTACTGGTCCTTGCCACAGCCGAGCGCGGGCGCGCCGGTGGTGGCCAGGCCCTGCCAGGCGACGGTGATACGGTAGACCTGGCTGACGGCATCAACGGTCTCGATGCAGCCGCGCGCGCCGATCATGGCGCCCACCGCCTGCGCGGGGGCGCCGCTGGCGCCAGGGCGCTGCTCGGCGCTGCCAAGCAGCGCGGTGTTCCAGGCCTGCAGGTCGGCGTTGGCGGTGGCCTGCTGCGCCGCGGTGCCTTGCGTGCAGCCTGCGGGCGGCGCCGCGGTGGTGCCCAGCAGCATGCCGTTGGCACCGTTGGCGTAGCAGGTGGCGACCTGGCGGTTGGCGTTGATGCGCACCGCCATGTCCTGCAGCAGCGCCAGCGCCTGCACGCGCTGGTAGGACTCCATCTCGGTCTGGCCAGAGCGCGTCACCAGCCCCGCCGTGCCGAGCAGCGCGACCAGCAGGATCACCACTGCCACCAGCACTTCGATCAGCAGGAAGCCACCCTGCTGCCGGCGGACAGGCAAACGCGGCCGCGGCCGCGAGGTTCTGTGCGTCATGTGCAGGCTCCCGTGGCCGAGGCGACGCGGCCGGTCTCGCTGACCTGCACGCAGACGCGCGAGTTGGCGGAGGTATCGCCGCTTGGCGCGACCTCGAAGGTCATTGCCGCGCCGGTGAGCCGGCCGTCGTTGCCGATGGCCAGTGCCCCGGCGGCGCTGGGGGTGATGGTCAGGCCGCTGTAGGGCCCGAAGGTGCGCACCGTCTCGGCGCCGGCGGTGACCGCCCAGCCGGCGGTCCACGCGGCGCCGGTGGCGGCCAGGCTGACGGTGGCGTTGCGCTTGACCGCTTCGCTGCGCGCCAGCACCAGCGCTGACGCCAGCTCCAGCGAGGCACCGCGCACGCGCTGGCCCGCCACCAGCGACGCAAACGACGGCGCCGCCGCGACCGCCAGGATCGCCAGCACGCTCAGCGCGCACAGCAGTTCGACCAGGGTGAAGCCGCGCGTGTCCGCGCGCCGCGGCAACCGCATCAGTGAAGTGGCGCGCCGCATGATCAGTTCCAGCAGTTGGTGGCGGCGCCCGACGCGGTCTTGGCGCCGGCACTGGTCAGCGTCAGCGTGCCGCAGTCGGTGTCGCCGCTGAGCTGGCTGCCCAGCGGCGTGGCCACGATGGTGTAGCCGGGCGGCGGCGCCACGGTGGGCGCCACGGTGACCTGGTAGCGTCCCGCCAGCCCCGCCGGCACGGCCATGCCGAGCGCGCCGAGGTTGGCGGCATAGGCGCGGTTGTCGACCAGGAAACGCTCCTGCGCGCCCGAGACCTCGAGCATGAAGGACTCGATCGCCGCGCGGTTCGAGCGCACGACGTAACGGCTGTAGTTGGGAATGGCGACGGCGGCGAGGATGGCGATGACCGCCACGGCGATCATCAGCTCGATCAGCGTGAAGCCGCGCGCGGGCCTGCCACGGCATGGCATGCCGCCGGCCCCCTGTGCCATATCGATGGCACCCCTGGTGCGGAACCTGACCCGGCTCCCGCCCCCGGACGTGATTTGACCCTTGACCCGAAACGGCAGGTTGACCATCCCGCCGTGTCGCACTGCAGGGCTTCTATGTCCCATGCTCGCGCTCCGATACTCATTATGTCCCGGACGACCTATTTCCGGAGGTTATGGCGGGCAGTGTAAGTCACGACTTTTTAAAGGGTGAAGAAATTTCTGAAGGCGGTGCAGCAGCGTTGCGGCAATCCCACAAAAGGGGGCTTGCGCGCATGGCAGGGCATACAGCTTTGGGCCGCGGCGGACGTTAACCGGACGCCAGTTGGACATCAAGCGGAAATCAACCGGCAGCGGGAGCCGGCAAGCGCGCCCCGGGGCGCAGCTGTGCAACAATCGTTACAACACCGAATCCGGAGTACCCATGCCGTCCGACCACCCTCCCCAGCCGCCGCAGGACCTGGAGGCCCTGCTCGCGCTGTTGCGCAGCAGCTTCCCCGTGCTCAGTACGCAGTTCCAGAGCGGCGCGCGCTACCTGCTCGACCATCCGCAGGAAGTCCCGGTGCTGTCGATGCGCAAGATCGCCGCCAGCGCGGGGGTGCAGCCGGCCACGCTGGTGCGGCTGTCGCAGCATCTGGGCTTCGAGGGCTGGCAGGGGCTGCGTGAGCTGTTCGTCGATGCGCTGCGTGGCGGCACCCAGCCGTACGCGCACCGTGCGCGCAAGGTGGTGCGCGAAAGCAGCGCCAGCCGCATGCTGGGCGAGATGCTGGACGCGCAGCACCACAACCTGGACATGATCGCGGCCAACAACGACCAGACGCTGCAGCATGCGGCGGAACTGCTGTCGCAGGCGGCGTGCGTGCATGTGGCGGGCTTTCGCGCGTGCTTCCCGATCGCGTTCACTTTCCAATACGTCTACCGGCTGTTCCGCAGCACGGTGCACCTGATCCGCGCCGAGGCCGGCACGCTGGAGATGGAGTTGCGCGGCCTCACGCCCAAGGATGCGGTGCTGGTGGTCAGCTTCGCCCCCTACTCGCAGGAAAGCATCCGCGTGGCCACGGCCGCGCGCGAGTGCGGCTGCAAGGTGATCGCGCTCACCGACAGCACGGTGGCGCCGATCGCGCTGGCGGCGGACTGCACGCTGCTGTTCCCGGTCGAGAGCCCGTCGTTCTTCCCGTCGATCACGGCCGGCGTCGCCGTGGTCGAGGCGCTGGTCGAACAGTTGCTGGCGCGCAAGGGCAAGGGTGCGATTCGCGCGCTGGAGCAGGCCGAGGGCGAGCTGCACCGCACCGGCGCCTACGTGCCGGCCGGGCGCGGCTGAGTTCGGCTGAGCGCGATTATTCGAAGGCTTCGTCGTTGGGACTGGCGTAGGCCTTCTTCAGCGGCTCGCTCATCGGCAGCTCGAAATTGACATGCTTGGGCGGCACCGGCGCGGCGAACCATCTGGCGTAGAGCTTGTTGATCTCGCCGCTCCTGATCAGCCCGGTGATGGCGCCATCGACCACCTGCTTGAAGCCCGGGTCGTCCTTGCGCATCATGAACGCGTAGGCCTCGAACGACTGCGGCGTGCCCACCACCGTCCATTCCGCCGGGTTCGGCGCCAGCGTGCGTGCACCCGACAGCAGCACGTCGTCCATCATGAACGCCGCCACCCGCCCCGACTGCAGGATCAGAAACGACTCGCCATAGTCCTTGGCGCTCTGGATGCTGATATTGGCGCGCTTCTCGTCATTGAGCCGGCGCAGGATGCGCTCGGAGGTAGTGCCGGCATTGGTCACCACCGCCTTGCCCGACAGGTCGCCGAAGTCATGCACAGGGCTGCCCTTCTTCACTAGCAGCCGCGTGCCGGCGACAAAGAACGTGGTCGAGAACGCCACCTGCTGCTGGCGCGACTTCAGGTTGGTGGTGACGCCGCACTCCAGGTCCACGGTGCCGTTCTGCACCAGCGAGATCCGGTTCTGCGAGGTCACCGGCACCATGCGCACCTGCAGGTTCTGCACGCCAGTTTCGCGCTTCACCGCATCGATCACGCGGTCGCAGATGTCCTGCGAGAAGCCGATCACCTTCTGGTTGGCGTCGTAATACGAAAACGGGATCGACGAGGTGCGGTGGCCGATGGCGATCGTGCCCGAGGATTTGACCTTGGAAAGCGTGGGGCTGGCCGCAACGTCGGCGGCGTGCGCGACGCCGGCGGCGCCAGCGCAAAGCACCACGGCGGCGGCGAACGGTGCGAGCAACGCCCGGCGGCTCCGGGAACCACTGCGCTGGCGAGTGACTTCTGCTGCTTTCATGACAGGCTCTCCTTGGGTAGCGTTCACGCGATGCGCCATCGCGAGGGGAATCCTAGCCAATGAGAAACAAGTGTTCCATCATGGATAACCATGAAACATATGTATTTTCCCCCGGCGCAATGAAACAGATGCCGCGAGCACCCGCCCGGACGCGCGGGCATGGGGCAGCCATGCGCCGGGCGTGTGCAGGGCGCGGCAGGCGGGAAATGGCGGGGGAAAGACTTTGCCGGTGCTGCTTTTGGCGGGATGGCGCGGGCCAGGCGGCGGACGCGTGGAGCCGCCGCCCGCCGGAGTGGCTTGCTACAGGCACTTCTCCTGGTACGCCTGCTGCAGCGTCTTGCGCGGCCGCTCGCGTTCCAGTTCGGGCATGGTCCGGCCCTGGGCGGTTTCGATGCCCTGCCCGGAGGTGCGGTATTCACGCTTTGGCGCCGTGGCGATCTGGTCTGCCAGTTCGCGGCATTCGGCCGACTGGATGCTGCCGGGCGTCGCGGCGGGATCGGGCCGGTACGGCGTGGTGCCTTCCTGCACCGCCTCGTTGATCGCGGCGGCGGCGGCACCCTGGCCGTCCGGCTTCTGCGCGTGGGCGCTGCCGGCCATGGCGAGTGCGGCGATGGCGGCAAGGCGGATCAGGGATCGCTGGGGGCTCCGCATGATGGATGGCTCCTTTGGTCTGTGGCCCGATGGCCGGGGCAAGCTGCCAGCTTAGTCGTTCCCGGCCGGTCTGGCACCAGCGGCATTGCTGGTAGTCCGGGTAGTACCGGCATTTCGGGCAGTTAAGCCGTCGCCCGTACCGCTGCGTGGCCCCGCTAGTGCCTGCCGCGGTGCTCGTCCTCCTCGTCCAGCAGCCAGTCGCGGCGCATCATCACATAGGTGAACGAGGCAGACCAGCCGATCAGGATCAGCCCCACCAGCGGCTCGATGCTGGCGATCAGCCGGGTCGCGCCGACCGGGGACAGATCGCCCAGGCTCTGCGTGGTGAAGGTCTCCAGCGCAAAGTAGGCATAGACCAGCAGCGACGGCTCGCCGTGCCGGGTGGGCATGCCCGGCGCAGTGGACCCGGCCAGCCAGCCGAGCCCGAGCACGTTGTCAGCGAACCAGAACCCCAATGCGAACACCATCGCCTCCAGGCAATGGACCACGATGATGCAGACGATCAGCACGCCGATATTCACGCGCCCGCTCCAGCGCCTCGGATGCAGCCCCGACAACAGCCGCAGCGCTTCGTAGTGGATGCCGACAACCGCCACGGTCAGCACGGCGGCGCATAGCAGGGCCAGGGAATAGTGTGTGGCGGTGGAGGGTTCCATGCGCAAAGGGTTGGGCGGATCGGGGGCGGGCGCAGGCGACTGGTAATTGGCGCAGGGCAAAAAACGACGCCCTCCAAAATAGCACTGGAAGGCGTGTGGGAAAACCGGGGCGGGCGAATGGCTTGTAACGGCGCGTTGCGGTGCTCGTGGGCTCGTGACAGTTCGTTGTTGTACCGCCTGCCCTGGCTGAGGGAATGTGTTGGGGTGGTCGGCTGGCGGGACGGCGGCGGGAGCCGCTGTCCCCGTGCGCTCAGTTGCTCTTGCAGGCCAGGTTGACGTACAGCCCGCCGTCCCAGTTGAAGGGGCGGTTGCCGCTGACCTGGATCTGGATGATGTCATTGGCCGCCACCGCCGTCGTGGCCGCCGTCGCGCAGGTCCGGTTGGTGCCGCTGAGCTTGCATGCGTACCCGTCGGTGATGGCCAGCGGGCTCAGCGTTTCCAGCGCTGTGCCGCTGGCAACGCGGTACGCCACCACCGAGTACAGCGCGGTGTCCGGCACCGTCCCGGCCAAGCTGGCGGTCATGGTCAGCCCGCCGGTGCAGCCCACCGGCATCACCGCGCCGAAATAGGGATCGGCGCTCTGCAGGTCCAGCCCGCTGCCGTTCATCACATAGGTACCGTTGCCGCCCGGGGCGGTCGATACCGCGAAGTTGGCGGTGTAGATCAACGCGCCGCCGGGCTCGCCCTGCTCGCCTTGCGGTCCCTGCGCCCCCGTCTCGCCTTGTTCGCCCTGCTCACCCTGAGGGCCCGAGGCGCCGCTGTCGCCCTTCTCACCGCTGTCGCCCTTGTCGCCCTTGTCCCCCTTCTCGCCGTTCTCTCCCTGCGGGCCCTGCGCACCCGTTGCGCCATCGGCACCGGCGGGGCCGGCCGGGCCCACGGGGCCGGTCAGGCCGACCACGGAAATCCCGGTCGGCCAGCTATCGCCGGTCTTCGGCCCGAACAGCGTGTTGGTCGTCGTATTCAGGTAGAAGCTGCCTTCCGAGCCGTCCGCCGCGGCCGGATCCGCCGGACCGTGCAGCAGCATCGCCCCGGGCGCGCCGGCCACGCCCTGCGGCCCGATCAGCGCCACGCCTGCGGGCCAGGCGCCGTTGGCCTTGGGACCGTACAGTGTCGAGGTCGATACATTGAGGTAGAAGTCCCCGTCCGTGCCGATGTCGGCGCTCGGCGCATTGGCGCCGGACAGGATGGTCTTGCCGTTGACGCCAGACGGGCCGGGCACGCTTTCGGACGGGACGGCGTTGCTGGCCGGCGCGGAATCGCCGCCGCCCCCGCCGCAGCCGGCGACCAGGATGGCGAGGCAGGCGACCGGGATCGCCGCAAGTTTCAGGTTGATGCGTTGCATGATGGAGCCCCCCGTCTTTTTTTTTAATGACCGGCCCGGATACGTACCGAGCGAGTTCAATTTAAGTCCTGCCGCGCGCCCTTTAAATCGGGCATTCGCACGGGCTGTTTCAGGAATGAAGCGCAGCCGCGCGCGCCAGGAAAATCCACCAAGCGCTGTATCCGGAAATGACCTGGGCGAGCGGACGCTTGAAACCGCGAGTGCGCCGAAATGAAAGATGCAAACGCCGCAATACCGGCGCAGCGCAAAGGGTGAGCGTGAAGGGACGGTTCGGAACGGGCGCATGGCGGCTTGCGCAGACCACGTCTCGCGGCACGGTATTCGCGCCGCGTGCTGTTCCGCGCCGCCAATGCATAGCCTCGCCCGAATGGCTGAATTCCGGATGGGATGAGCGCTTGGCAGCGGTTTGCAGGCGTTTCAGCCGCGCATCAAATAATCGCCATATACCCCTTCGAGAGGGTATTTGAAGCGAGCCCGGAAAACCGGCCGGTGATTATGCCCGGGGTCGGAAGCGCTTGTGGACCGCGCGCGATGCACTATGCTGGAAATTTCAACTGCTCCCGGGGGAGGCCAACGTGCGCAAATCCATTTCGATCCTCGCGGCACTGCTGCTGTGCGGCGCCTCCGGCCTGGCGCTCGCCCACAATTGTCCCAACGAGATGAAGGCCATTGATGGCAAGCTGTCGACCAAGCCGGCGCTGTCGCCGGACGACGCAGCCAAGGTCGCCAAGCTGCGCGCCGATGGCGAGGCGTATCACAAGGCCGGCAAGCATGACGAAGCGATGAAATCGCTGCTCGACGCCAAGAAGATCCTGGGTATGTGATCCCTGCGGCAAAAAAGAGCCGCCGCGCAGCCATGCGCGGCGGCTTTGCCTTGTCTGCCCGTGTTGCCGGACGGGTGGACGGTGACCGGAGCCGCTCAGGAACCCGAGCCGACCTGCTGGATCACGCCATTGGGCGCCACCAGGTAATACTCCGCGCCAACACCGACCCAGCGCGTGCCCTTGCGCGGCGCCGGCAGGTTGTATTGCTTGTAGTCGTCGATCACATACTGGCGGTCCCTGAACTCGGTCGGCAGGCGGTCGCCTTTCTTCCATTGCTGCACCTGCATATACGGCGAGCTTTGCGCGGCAGGCGGCGCGGCCGTGGAGCCCGTCGTCGGCCTGGTGGTCCCCTTGGTGCTCCGGGTACCGGTGGCTCCGGTAGCGCCCGGGGGTCTGGTCGTGCCGGTGGCGTCAGGCATGGCTGTCGTGCCAGGGCTGCCTGTCATGCCTGGGGTGGTTGTCGGGCCTGGGGCGCCTGTCATGCCAGGCGTGGTGGTCGTGTCTGGGGTGCCGCCGGCGCCGGTGGCGCCAGCAGCGCCGGAGGCTGTGGCGCCGCCCTGTGCCTGCGCCAGGGCCAGCGGCGCTGCCAGCACGCTCGCGGCCAGCCACAGCGCCGGTATCGCTTTCTTGGTATTCATCGTGATCTCCTTGCGTACGGGAAAACCGAACTGCCGGAGGATCCGGACAGCACCTACAAGGTTAGAACACAAAAGTGCGCACCGGCCAACGCATATGCCGGGGTGCTGCACCGCACCAGGGCTGGTCCGGGCTACAGGTAGATCACCTCGATGGTGGCCATGCCGTCAAGCTGGATCGCGCTGGCGCCCGGCAGTTCACCCAGCCTGGCCAGGCCGGCCGAGACCTCGCCGCCCACGAGAAAGGTGCGGCCGCGCGCGAGTTGCCCGTTGGACACCCACGTGACCGCCTTGCCGTCGTTGCGCAAAACTCGGTCGCGGTCGCCCGCCTGCAGCACGGCTGGGATCAGGCATGCCTTAAAGCACGCGGCAAATGCGCGGGCAGGCCGCCGCTGCGCGCTTCCAGCGGCGCCCAGCGCTTACTGCGCGCCGCCCAGCAGGCCGTTGGCCCTGGCGTATTCGTACAGCTCGTGGTCATTGCTGAGCCCGAGCTTCTTCATCGCCACGCTCTTCTGCGCGCTGATGGTCTTGCTGCTGCGATTGGACTGGCGCGCGATCTCGATCGGCGGCACGCCGGCCGCGCACTGGCGCAGCACTTCCGGCTCGCGCCGGGACAGCCGCGCCCGCGGCTTCGGCGAGTCCAGCCCTCTGGCAGCGAGCAGCGCCTGCACCGAGGGCGGCAGGTAGCTATGGCCACGGAAGGCGGCATGAATTGCCGGCACCAGGTGCCGGACCGGATCGGTCTTGCTGAGGATGCCCGAGACGCCGGCCTGCTGGATATTGCGGATCAGCGCCGGGTTGTCGAGCATGGTAATGACGACGATGCGTGTGTGCGGATAGCGCCTGCGCAGCATCTGCAGCATCGGCAGGCCATCGCCGTGCTCGCCGCCGGGCATCGAGTAGTCCGTCACGATCACATCGCAGGGCGTGCTGTCCAGGTGCGCCACCAGTTCGCCGGAGTCGGCGGCGTGGCCCACTACGCTGAGCCCCACCTCGCACGCCAGCGCGCGCAGGATGCCACTGAGCACGACCGGGTGATCATCCGCGATCACGACCCTGATCATGGTTAAGCGTCTCCGGAACCTGACCGTGCGAGGCAGGCTTCCAGGTAAAGCCTGAGATCACCGATGCGATCCCGCGCGGCCTGCACGGCCTGCACGGCCCAGGCTGCACCGGCTTCCAGCTCCCGGCACAATTCGGCCGCCTCCTGCGCGCCGTCGACCTGCGCCAGGGCACCCCGCATGCGGTGCGCATGCGCCTGCACCGCATGCATGTCGCCACCGCCCGCGGCCGCGTGTAGGGCATCGAGATCAGCGTGCGTGGTCTGCACGAGCAGCGCTGCCGCCGCGTCGGCGCATCCACGGCAGCTGGCATGGCGGCGACGGACGCAGCGCGCGTCGGCGCCAGATCCTGCAGGCATGCGGCCAGCGCCGGCAGCAAAACCGGCTTGCTGAGGCAGCGATCCATGCCAGCGGCCTGGCAACGCTTGGCTTCACCACCGTCGGCACTGGCCGTCAGTGCCACGATCGGCACCGCCGCCGTCTCACGCGAGCTGGTGCCAAGCACCAGCGTCACCGCAAAGCGGCTGCCCTCGCCCGGCGTGCTGGCGAACGTCACGTCGCCGCCCATCCGCCTGGCCAGCCGCCTGCAGATGGCCAGGCCAAGTCCTGCGCCGCCCTGGCGAGGCGCGCTCGCGGCATCGCCTTGCACAAAGGGCTCGAACAGGCAGGGCTGGAGTTCTTCGGCGATGCCGATGCCGGTATCGGCGACCTCCAGCATCAGCCGGACCCTGTCGGCGGGCGGCGGCAGCGGTTCCTGCCACATGCGGATAGTGACGCGCCCCTGCGCGGTGAACTTGATCGCATTGCGCACCAGGTTGGCGAGCACCTGCCTCACGTGCAGAGGATCGCCCACCAGCCACGGCAGGCCTGGCTGCGGCTCGCAGGAAAGCGCCAGGCCTTTGCCCAGGGCCAGCGGTGCCTGCGCACGCGCGACCGATTCCGCCAGCTCCACCGGATCGAACGGCACGGCGTCGAGCGCCAGCTGGCCGGCTTCAATGCGCGAATAGTCGAGCAGGTCATCAAGCAACTGCAGCAGCACGCGCGACGATGACGTGATCGTGGCCACCTGCTGCCGCTGCACGGCCGTCAGTTCCGTCATCGACAGCAGCTCAAGCGTGCCGAGCATGCCGTACAGCGGGGTCCGGATCTCGTGGCTCATGGCTGCGAGCAGGCGCGGGTTGACCGGGCGGGTCTCGGCGGCCTGCTCGCGCACTGCGCTGGTATCGGTGGGTTTCATCGGATCGCCCCGTCGTAGTGGGTGCGTGCGCGGCGCGCCAACCGGATTAGCGTTCGCGCCCGCGCTGCATGGCATGCAAAAAGAATAGCCCCGGCAAGCGCGGTTTGCCGGGGCTTTGGTTTGCATAGATTCGGTAAGGACTGAACGTTCGGAAGGCCTGCGTCCCGTGGGCAATCCGCGCACGACGATGCTCAACGTGGTGTTGAACTACTGAGGCCCCCCAGGAACGCTACCGCGCAGGCGCGCCGGGCAACTTCGCGCCTTGGCCCCGCTTTTGTATGGCTATGTATCCCGCTGCGGCGACGATACGTTGGGCAACAGAAACAGCCACCAGCCGCAACATCCGCGATACATCGCTCCTTTGAAATACGTGCCGTAGCCCGACGGCTTCCGTCGGCGATGGTCCATCACGCAAGGAGCAAAACCATGTTCAGTCATGTAGCGGTCGGCACCAACGACCTCGAACGCGCCAAGAAATTCTACGATGCCGTGCTGGGTGCGCTCGGCTATGGCGAAGGGGTACTGCGCCCCAAGGGCGACTATGTCTACGCCTCCGACAGCGGCCTTTTCATCGTGACGCCGCCGGTCGACGGGAAGCCGGCCACGCATGCCAACGGTGGCACCGTCGGCTTTGCCTGCCAGTCGGCCGAGCAGATCGAGCGCTGGCACGCCGCCGGCCTGGCCAATGGCGGCACATCGGTCGAGGATCCGCCCGGCATCCGCAACACCCCGGCCGGGGCGTTGTATCTCGCCTACATGCGCGATCCGGATGGCAACAAGCTGTGCGCGTTGCATCGCATGCCGGCCTGACACCATGCGAGCTGTGTCCCATTCCGCGAAAACTGGCAGAAATTCAGGGGTAATCGGGTGCTATCATCAGCCGGCACCGGCCGCCTCGGCCGCGAACCATCAAATGACGCAAGAGGAATGGGGCATTCGCAATCGCAGAAGCAGCAGACGCATGAGCGCATCGTGGAGGTTGCCGCGCGGCGTTTATGCGAGCATGGCCTGGAAGGGCTGAGCATCGCCAACCTGATGAAGGAGGTTGGCCTGACGCACGGGGGCTTTTACAAGCATTTCGAATCCCGCGACGAACTGGTCGCCGAAGCCCTTGCCTCTGCTTTCGCAAGCACCCAGGCACGCTCGGCCGCGCGAGCCAACTTCGAGGCGATGGTGTCGGCGTACCTGAGCAAGAGGCACCGCGACTCTCCGGGCAACGGCTGCGCCGTTGCGGCGGTGGTCAACGACATGGGCCGCGCCAACGAGGAGGCGCGCGCGCTATATACCGAGCAGGTACGCAAGAGCCTGGGAACTATCGGCGGGCTGCTGGCCGCTGCTGACGATGCTGGCCACGATGCCGGAGCGATCGTCGCCCTGAGCACCATGGTCGGCGCGCTTGGCCTGGCTCGGGCGGTGGATGATCCAGCGCTGTCGGGAAAGATACTGGCCTCGGTACAGGAATTCCTGCTCGCGCAGTTCGATTCGGCGTCCGCCACGGACGACTAAGCAGGTCCCTAAGGGCCGCGTCTGCGCTTCAGCATTCCGTCGGCCCCTCCTCTCACGAAGATCCCCGGCGCGCTTCATGCGCATACCTCATTGATCCCGCACGCTTGATTCGCGCGAAAGGATGATGATTGACATCCATTTAGATGTCAATCATCATCCTCGACGGCCGCGGGCGCACGACGTTCGCGCGCCCGCATAAGAGTCGTACATCGATCATGCGTTTCACAAAAAGAAAAAGAGGGGTCAAAACATGAAGTTCCTTGCTCAATGCCGCGCGCCTGGCAGCGCGGCATCCCGCGCCGTGCGCGCGTCGGTCTCGATGCTGGCTGCAATACTGCTGGCAACCGCCTGCGGTGGTGGTGGCGGTGACAGTGCTTCGACACCGCCACCACCACCACCCGTGCAGGAGCCGCTGGGCTATACGCCATTGTTCGCGGCCGATACGCCGCTGATGGAGCAGATCCAGTACCGCGAACCTGACGGCACGCTGGTCACGCTGATGGGCTCGCGCCCGACCGAGCGCCACGCACGCGAACGCGGCGAGCCGTGGGACGCCCCCGATGCGGGTCCGGGCCGTTACCTGACCTTCCCCACCTTCTACTTCCAGAACCGCACCTTCGGCCTCGAGATCCGCGACCATGTGCCGGCCGGGCGCCAGCGCATCGAGATTTATCTGCGGGTGAACCAGGGCATCTTCGACGGCACCACCTTCAGCCTGTTCCGCAATGTGCTCGATCCCAACGTGCGCGACTACGGCTGGGCGCTGAACTTCGGGTTCAACAATCCGAAGGAAGGCGGCCTGCCGATCTGCCGCGAGGGGCAGCCGCGCGAGGATTGCATGATGGTGGTCGATTCCAACTGGCGTACCGATCCGCACAGTACGCTGAAGATCGGCGACAGGATCGAGCTGGCGCCGGCACCCAGGCTCAAGCGCGATCCGGTGGTCGATGGCGGCGGCAGCCGCTACTACTCGTTCGAGCAGCTCTACGTCGTGGGCGTCGGCATGCGGCCGTGGTACGGCATCGTCCCGAACCTGGACTCCGAGGTCCTGCCTGACGAGACGCTGCTCGGCGGCCAGGCCAGCATCTCGTACAACTACTCGGAAGAACCGATGCGGGTGTTCCAGCAGATGGCGAACAATATCGGCATCGCCAACACCCAGCGCTTTGTCGAGGGCCGGCGCCTGTTCCACACCTCGTTCCTGGACGGCACGCACTCGGAACACGATGTCGACAATCCGAAATTCACCGCGCACATCGGCCAGCTCGGCCCACGCTACAACCAGCCGCGCTGTATCGAGTGCCATACCAACAATGGCCGCAGCGTGGCCGCGGGCATCGGCGCCAAGCTCGATACGCTTTCGTTCCTGACCGCCACGGCCGACGGCAAGGCCGATCCCGTCTACGGCCACAACGTGCAGCAGCACGCGCAGGATCCCGCTGCGCCTGCCTATGACGTGACCGTGCAGTCGTACGAGACCACGGTGCGCACCTTGCCCGATGGCGAGAAGGTGGAACTGGTCAAGCCGGTCTATGCGTTCAAGGGACCGGTGCCGGCGCGCTTCTCGACGCGCCAGGCGCCGCAGGTGATCGGCATGGGCCTGCTCGAGGCCGTTGCCGAGCCCACCATCCTGGCGCTGGCCGACCCGAACGATGCCAATGGCGACGGCGTGCGGGGCATTCCGAACTGGGTCGTCGATCCGGAGACTGGCAAGACCCATCTTGGGCGCTTCGGCTGGAAGGCCTCGAAGGGAAGCCTCAGGCAACAGGTCGCGGACGCGCTGCTGAAGGACATGGGCGTGACCTCTCCGGTCTTCCCGGACCGGGGTTGCCAGCGCGGCGCACCGGATTGCCGCGGCTCGACCGCGCCCACCGCGGTCAATGAAACCGAGCTGCAGCGCCTGTCGCACTACCTGTCGCTGATCGGCGTGCCGGCCCAGCGCAGCCTGCGCAGCGGCTTCCCGGATGGCATCCGGGTGTCGCCGGAGCATGACGTGAATCCCGCGCAGATCGCGCGCGGCAGCGAGCTGTTCGCGCAAGTCCGGTGCGTGGCCTGCCACACCCCGACCATGAAAACCGGCAACACGCACCCGTTTGCCGAGCTGCGCGAACAGACCATCCATCCGTACAGCGACCTGCTGCTGCACGACATGGGCCCCGGCCTGGCCGACTCCCTCAGCGAGGGGCGCGCCTATCCGAGCCAATGGCGTACCGCGCCGCTGTGGGGCATCGGCTCGCTGCGCTTCGTCCAGGGCGGCGACCAGAACGTGCGCCTGCTCCACGACGGCCGCGCGCGCAACCTGCTGGAAGCGATCCTGTGGCACGGTGGCGAGGCAACGGACAGCCGGACGCGCTTTGAAGCGCTGCCGAAGGCTGACCGCAATGCCATCGCGGCGTTCCTGCAGTCGCTGTAATCCCGGGTGCCTGCCCGTTCTCCGGAGCGGGCAGGCGTGCACAAGCGTGACGGCTGGTCTCGCAGACCGATCCCATTCCTGAATTCCAAATGAGCGTGCGCAAACGTATTGGCCACTGCCTGCTGGCAGTAATGATGGCATTCGCACTCGCCGCGTGCGGCGGTGGCGGGGAAGACAACACCACGAAGAATGGCAACGACAGCAATGGAGGCACGCCACCGGTCATGGCGCCCACCACGCCCCCTGCTTCGACACCGGCGACCGGCAAGAGCGCCAAGCGAGGCATCGCCTACGATCTCGCCAGCGCGGCCGACTTTGCCGCCCTGGCCCCCGGCGTTTCATGGTGGTACAACTGGGCCTCGCAGCCGAACGGCGCGGCGCCTGCCGATGCCAGGTCCGCCTACGGCATGGACTACATTCCCATGCTCTGGAACGACAACTTCGACGCCGTCGCCGTCGAGGCTTACCTGCTTGCCCGTCCGGGTATCCGGTACCTGCTGCTGATGAATGAGCCGAACCTGCTCGACCAGGCCAATCTCTCGCCGGCCGCCGCCGCCGCCGCATGGCCCCGCTACGAGAGCATCGCCGCTCGCACCGGCGTGAAACTGGTTGGCCCCGCGATCACATGGGGAACGATGCCAGGCTATGAAGACCCGGTAGCGTGGCTGGATGCGTTCTACGCTGCGTATCGTGCCGCCAACGGCAACCGCGACCCACGCATCGATTACCTCGCCTTCCACTGGTACGACTATGGCCTCGGCGGCCAGCTCGATCGCCTGGCCAAGTACGGCAAGCCGTTCTGGGTCACGGAGTTTGCCAACTGGCACGCAGGCAACGACGGCGCGCAGATCGACACGCTGGACAAGCAGAAGCGGCAGATGCAGGAGATGGTGGCGACGTGCGAACAGCGCGCTGACGTGTTCCGGTACGCGTGGTTCACGGGCAGGTGGAGCCATGACGTCCATTTCACCAGCCTGCTGGCCGCCGATGGAGCACTGACGGAGCTTGGGCGGTATTACCTCAGTCTGCCGTACTGAGCGGGGGAGCGCTGCACAACCGCTCTCCGCAGCGGTTGCACGTCACCCCCGCGATTTACTTGTGCTGCATCTCTACGACAGTCGGTTTTCCGTCGACGCTGTCGAAGGTTGCCGATACCGCATCGCCCTCCTTGAAGTTCTTCAGCGAAGCGCGGTCCTTGACCGGAAATGCCATGGTCATCGGGCCCATTCCGAGGTTGGCGATAGGACCATGCTTCAGCGTGACCTTGCCGGCCTGCACATCGATCTTCCTGATCTCGGCCGCCACGGGTTGCGGCGCCGGTTGCGAGGAGGCGGACGGCTTCATGTCCATGCCGCCCATCGAGCCCGCCGCGAATGCGGCCGGCATGGTGGCGAAAGCCAGTACGAATGCGAGAGTCTTGGCGGATTTCATTGCGGTTTCCGTTGAAGTGAAGGATGGGTGGAACCAGAAGGCGTTGTGATGTGGCGCCGACGTAGCAGCAGGTACACCGCCGGCACCACGAACAACGAAAGCAAAGGCGCCGTAAGCATGCCGCCGACCATCGGCGCTGCAATACGCTGCATGACCTCCGAGCCGGTGCCATGCGACCACATGATCGGCAGCAGGCCGGCAAGGATGACGGCGACGGTCATGGCCTTGGGGCGCACGCGCAGCACTGCGCCTTCCTGGATGGCGTCAAGCAGCGCGGACAGGCTGGCGTCGCCCCGAGCCTCGCGCGCGGTCCATGCCTGCTTCAGGTAGAGGAGCATGATGACGCCGAATTCCGCCGCCACGCCTGCCAGCGCGATAAAGCCGACCACGCCGGCAACCGACAGGTTGTAGCCGAGCAGGTAAAGCAGCCAGAAGCCGCCGATCAGCGCCAGCGGCAGCGTGCCCATGATCAGCAGCGCTTCATCGAGACGGCCGAACACCAGGTAAAGCAGCACGAAGATGATCAGCAGCGTGAACGGCACCACCACCTTCAGCCTGGCGGCTGCCCGCTCCAGGTATTCGAACTGCCCCGACCAACTCACTGAGTAGCCGGCCGGCATCGGGACCACCCTGGCGACGGCGGCCTGCATATCGTGGACGGCCGAACGCAGGTCGCGCCCGCGGATGTCGACGTACACCCAGCCGGACAGGCGGGCGTTCTCGCTGCGCAGCATCGGCGGCCCCTGCACCACCTGGATGCGCGCCACGTCGGACAGCACGATCTGCTGGCCCCTGTCGGTGACGATGGGCAGGCTGCGCAATTGCTCCACCGAATCGCGGTAATCGCGCGGATAGCGGACATTGATGGGGAAGCGCGCCAGGCCGTCGACCACCTCGCCCACATTGTCGCCGCCGATGGCCGACGAGACCACGCTCTGCACGTCCGCGATATTGAGGCCGTACCTGGCGGCTGCCAGCCGGTCGATATCGATGTCGACGTAGCGCCCGCCCGCCAGGCGCTCGGCCAGCGCCGACGTGACGCCCGGCACGGTCTTGACGGCCTCCTCGATGCGCGTCGCCAGGCGGTCGATCTCCCTCAGGTCGGCGCCCGCCACCTTGATCCCGACTGGGCTCTTGATGCCGGTGGCCAGCATGTCGATCCGGTTGCGGATCGGCGGCACCCAGATATTGGACAAACCCGGCACCTTCACCACGCGGTCGAGTTCCTCCACCAGCTTGTCGGTGGTCATGCCGGCACGCCACTGGTCGCGCGGCTTGAACTGGATGGTGGTCTCGAACATCTCCAGTGGCGCCGGATCGGTCGCGGTATCGGCGCGGCCTGCCTTGCCGAATACGGTTGCCACCTCCGGCACGGTCCTGATCAGGCGATCGGTCTGTTGCAGCAACTGCGCCGCTTTGCCGGCGGATAGCCCCGGCAACGCCGACGGCATATAGAGCAAGTCGCCCTCGTCGAGCGGCGGCATGAACTCGCCGCCGATTCGCATGGCCGGCCACGCCGTCGCGGCTAGCAGCACCGCGGCGATCGCCAGGGTGGTCTTGGGCCAGGCCAGCACCCGCGCCAGCACCGGGCGATAGGCGCGGATCAGCCATCGGCTCAACGGATTGGACTGCTCCGACGGAATCCGGCCGCGGATCAGGTAGCCCATCAGCACCGGGACCAGCGTTACCGACAGGCCTGCCGCCGCCGCCATTGAATAGGTCTTGGTAAAGGCCAGCGGCGAGAACAACCGGCCCTCCTGCGCCTCCAGCGTAAATACCGGGATAAACGACAGCGTGATGATCAGCAGCGAGAAGAACAGCGCCGGTCCCACCTCGGCCGCCGCTTGCCCGATCACGCTCCAGCGCTCGCTGCCCGTCAGCTTGCGGCCGGGTTGGTCCGTATGCCAGTGCTCCAGGTGCTTGTGCGCGTTCTCGATCATGACGACCGCGGCATCGACCATGGCACCGATGGCAATGGCGATGCCGCCCAGTGACATGATGTTGGCGTTGATGCCCTGGTAGCGCATCACCAGGAAGGCCGCCAGCACACCCAGCGGCAGCGAGACGATGGCCACCAGCGCGGAACGCAGGTGGAACAGGAACAGCAGGCAGACCAGCGCGACAACGATGAACTCTTCGACCAGCTTGTGGGTCAGGTTTTGCACCGCGCGGTGTATCAGCGCGGAGCGGTCGTAGGTGCTCACGATCTGCACGCCGGCCGGCAGGCTCTTCTGCAGCGTGGCGAGCCTGGCCTTGACCGCCTCGATGGTTTCCAGCGCGTTCTTGCCCGAGCGCATCACGATGACGCCGCCGGCAACCTCGCCCTGGCCATCGAGTTCGGCGATGCCGCGCCGCGTCTCCGGACCGAGCTGCACGGTAGCGACATCGCCCAGCCGCACCGGAATCCCGGCGTCGCTGGTCACCAGCGGGATCTGCCGGAAGTCGTCGAGCGTCTTCAGGTAGCCGCTGGCGCGGACCATGTACTCGGCCTCGCCCATTTCCAGCACCGACCCGCCGGCTTCCTGGTTGGCGCCTTTGAGCGCAGCCAGCACCTTGCCTTGCGACAGGTTGTAGGCGCGCATCCGGTCCGGCATCAGCACGACCTGGAACTGCTTCACCATGCCGCCGAGCGACGCGACCTCGGCGACGTTGGGCAGCGATTTGAGCTCGAAGCGCAGGAACCAGTCCTGCAGTGCGCGCAACTGGCCGAGGTCATGCTGGCCGGTCTTGTCCACCAGCGCGTACTCGTAGATCCAGCCGACGCCGGTGGCGTCGGGCCCCAGCGCCGGCCTGGCCGCCGCGGGCAGGCGGGATTGCACCTGGTTCAGGTATTCCAGCACGCGCGAGCGCGCCCAGTACAGGTCGGTGCCATCCTCGAACAGCACGTAGACAAAGGAATCGCCGAAGAAAGAATAGCCTCGCACCGTCCTGGCGCCGGGTACCGACATCATCGTGGTGGTCAGCGGATACGTGACCTGGTTCTCGACGATCTGCGGCGCCTGGCCGGGAAACGGCGTGCGGATGATGACCTGCACGTCGGACAGGTCAGGCAGGGCGTCGAGCGGCGTGCTGCGCACGGCCCACAGGCCCCATGCGGTCAGCAGGACCGTGGCCAGCAGCACGAGGAAGCGGTGGCGAATCGAGGCCAGGATCAGGCGCGCGATCATTGCCGGCTCCCTTGGGCGCTGGCTGCCGGCTCGACCGACGACAGCCTGGCCACGCCATCGTTGTCGAGATGAAAGCGGAAGCGGATGTTGTCGCCTGCCTTCAGTCCGTTGGGCAGGCCCGTTGGTGGCGCGGCGAAGTCCATGGTCATCGCGCCCCACTGTGCCGACGGAATCGGACCGTGCGAGATCGTGACGCTCTCGGCGCCGTTCACGGCTTCGATGCGGCCGGTGCCTTCATGCTCGGCGGCCGGCACGGCCGGCGCCGCAGGCGCGGTCGACATGCGTGCGGCGGTGCCGCGCAGGCTGGCTTCAGAGTCGAGCAGGAACTGGCCGGACGTGACCACTTTCTGCCCCGGCTTCAGTCCGTCCAGCACCTCGACCATGCCCTCGGCCTCTTGGCCGGTCTTGATTTCGGTCGCGACAAAGCCCGCCTTGCCTGCATCCACCATGACGATGTTGCGCTGCCCTGTGCGAATGACCGACTCCGCCGGGATCAGCAGCGCGTCCTTTCCGGCGCCGCTGTCAAAGCTGACCGTCACGAACATCCCCGGCAACAGCTGCCTGCCCTTGTTGGGCAGGACAATGCGGGCCCTGACCGTTCGTGTCGCCGGATTGACGTCGGGGAGGATGGCGTCGACCTTGCCGGCGATGGCATCGGCCGCGCCGCCCGGCTGTACCCTGGCCCCGACGCCAGGGCGGATCGCGCCGGCCTGCCCCGACGGGATCTCGGCAATCACCCACACCTGGCTGAGGTCGGCCAGGCGGAAGAGGGTCATGCCAGGCGAGACGGTCATGCCCTCGCGCACCCCCACCTCGGTCACGAGCCCATCGACCGGGCTCACGACGGCAAGATTGGGCTGCAGCTTGCCCGAGGACTCCACCGCGCGGACCTGGTCCGGCGTCATGCCCGCCTGCAGCATGCGGGCCCTTGCGGCACCGCGCAGGTCGCCAGAATGCTCGCCCGCCGCCATGCGCGAGACGGCAAGAAACTCCTCCTGGGCCGCGACCCAGTCGGGCGAATACAAGGTCGCCAGCGGCTGGCCCCGCCGGACGGGGTCGAGGGTGGCCCTGACCGCAACCTGCTGGACGAAGGCGTTGGTGCGCGCCTGGATCACGCGCACGCTGCGCTCGTCGATGGCGACATTGCCGGGCGCCTGGAGCACGGCGCCCAGCCGCCCGGACTTGACCTCGGCCGTGCGAATACCCAGGTTCTGGGCGACGTGGCTGTCCACCGTGACACCACTCCCGCCGCCATCACCGTCCGCGTAGACCGGCACCAGCTGCATGTCCATGAATGGGGACTTGCCCGGTTTGTCGAAGCGCTGGCCGGGCACCATGGGATCGTGCCAGTACAGGATCTTCTTGCCGGTTCGGGGGTCGGTGTCGCCGGCTTTAAGGGCGGATTCCGCACCGGGCACGGCCGACGTCTGCGCGGACTGCGTTCCCCGTGCAAGCCCGAGCCGGTAGGCGCCGTAGAGAGCGGCGCAGACGACAAACAGCCCGGCCATCGCTGCAATGGCGTGCTTTTTCATTTGGCTTCCTTCATGGCGGGCTCGGTCTGCGCGGTGGGCAGCGGCACCAGGTAGTTCAGGTCGGCCCACAGCTTCGCGGTCTTTGCCTCGAGCAGCAGGCGATCCATGGCGGTATCGATGGCGCGATGGTTCGCTTCGGCGACGGCCAGCAGCGGGCCCGTGTTGGCCCGGTAGGCCGTCAGCGCCGCCTCCGCCTGCGCGCGGGCGAGCGGCAAGGTCTTGTCGTCGTAGCGTCGCAGGCGCTCAAGGTTGCGCTGCAGTTCGGCAAGCCGGGCGCCGACCATGGCCTGGGTATTGCGCCGGATCACTTCCAGCCTGGCCCGCGCTTCGCCTGCCTGCGCCAGCCGCGCCGATATATCCCGGTCCTGGCGATTGCCCTGGTCCCACGGCACCGGGAAGCTGACATTGAGCGATCCCATATTGGAGTAGGCCGAGCCGCGCTGGCTGTACATCAGCTCGACCGTCACATCGGGCCTGGCGGCTTGCCTGGCCAGCTGGATCTCCGATTCCGCCAGGGCCACGTCGCGCTGCGCAGCCGAGAGTTCGGGCACGGCCTCGAATTCGCCCTGCGCCAGTTGCAAGGCGCCCTGCGGCACGTCGAGCAGCGGCCGGTCCGATAGCGGCCGCCGGGCCGCGGCGCCGATCCAGCGTTCCAGGTTGAGCGTGGCGGTAGCCAGGGCGGCCCGGTTCTCGTCCTCGCGGTCATGCAGTTTCTGGATTTCCAGCTCCATCGCCAGTACGTCCGCGCGCGAGCCGCGCCCGCCCCGGTAGGCAGCAGTGGCCGCCTGCACCGCCAGTTCAAGCGGCTGGCTGTGATGGCCGAGCAGGACGCCGGCCTGTTCGGCATACCAGCGGTCGAGCCAGGCACTTACGGCATTGCGCTGCACGTTGGCCAGTCCGACTGCGCGCTGCGCCTCGGCGGCGGCGGCTTCCGCTTCGAAACGCGCCGCTTTGGCGCGACGCTTGTCCGCGCGCGTGAATTCCTGTGTCACGCTGACGGAGCGCATGGTCATGGAGTCTCGGCTCAGCGAGAACTGGTCAGAGCCGTTGACAGGAACATTGTTGATCCCGAGCTTGAGCACGGGGTCCGGCAGCTGGCCGGCGGCGACCGCCATTTGCACGGCGGCCTCGACGGCGCCGCGCGAGGATTCGGCGTCGCCTGCATGACCGCTCGCGATCGCAACGGTTTCCGCGAGGGACAGCGAAGATTGCGCGGGGGCGCCCTGCGGCGCGGCCAGGCCGACAGCAGGCGCGCTAAGCAGCGCCACGGTCAGGTGACGTAGAAAATGCATAAAGCCTCCGGGAGCGACAACTGCCGCCCGCACGGGAAGCGGGCAGCACCAGGTGACGTCGAACCGGAGGCTAAGTCTGGAAACTGCAGTGAAGGATGTTGAGCGGTGGCGGACCGCGTGCCTCCGCCTTGGCGTGCAGAGCGACGCGTACCTCCGCGAGCTCCACGGGCGTCGGCTCAATGACGCGCATCAGTACCGGCATGAAGGCCGGAAGTTGCGGCGATACATGATCGGCACTCTTGGAATCGGCCTGGCAGTGCGCCAGGCAAAGACCACTCTGGTCGATACGCTTGTTGTCCTCACTCGCGGCCATGTCGGGACACGACTCGGTCATTGCCGCCATCGCGCCGCTGCTCGCCATCTGGTAGCGGCTTCCGGCGCAGGCGTACGCCGCCGCTGCCAGTTGGACTGCCAGGAAGACAACGAGGAGGACGCCGGCGAACCATGGCCGCCGGCAGGCGGAATAACGCAAGCTTTGCAGTGCCGTGGGCGAGATAGTCGCAAGCATACTGTCTTTTGCGGGCGTTGCAACCCGGCTGCGTGGCAGGCCGTGGCACCTCTGGCTGCAAGGCTTCATCGCCAACGGGCCGCTCGTTCTCTTACTGGCCCTGCGCCCCGCGATACCGCGGCAGAGGCGCTGCCTCCCTGTCATCACGATGTCTTGGTCGCCGTGTACGTTGCCGCGTCAAAATGTCACAGGCATCGTCAGCCGGGGCATTTTTCCCATATCTATTCTTCTACATTTCCATTATTGTGGAATAATGGAAGAAAACGATGTCGCACAGGGCGACCCAGATGGTCAGGTAGCGTTCGAAGAAGCCAATGGCGGGCTTGGTCGAAATGGGGGCGTGGGTGGTGGCGTTTTGATTCATGAGTTCCGGCGCCTTCAGTTCTTCGCGATCGCGTTGAGCGCGTCCTGCAGTTCGGCGTTGCTCATGGTTTCCAGCGGCAACGCCAGCAATTGCAGCATGCGGTAGCCAATGGCCTCGCGCGTCAGTTCGAAAACCGCAAGCTGGGTGTCGCGCACTGCGTGGCGGGCCCATCGTCGCTGATCGGCGCCAGCAACTTCTCGAGCTGGCCGTGGCGACGGCGATCAGCCTGTTCGGCTTCAAGTCGGGGGCAGCGCTCGCGACGGTGGTCGGCGTGCTGATTGAAGTGCCGGTCATGCTGCTGTTCGTCAGCATCGTCAATCGGACCCAATCCTGGTATGAAGCGGGGTCGAAGGCCTGACGCTTGCCCCCAGGCAAACAACAAGAACTGCTTAACGCCCGGCCCTGGTCCCGGGCGTTTTTTGTTTCCGCCCAAGGAGGGCCCGGTATGCGCAGCGCCATCGATGGCAGGCAAGTGACCGCCTCACCCGCACCGCCGGTACGGCTAGCCGTGGTTGTGCCTGCGTTGGGCATTGCGCAGATTGCCTCGTGGGGCAGCCTCTACTATGCGTTTGCGGTGTTGTCCGGGCCGATCCAGGCTGAACTGCAGATCGATCAGCCGGTTCTCTTCGGGGCGTTCACGCTGGCACTGCTGGTGTCCGCGCTGACAGCGCCCCGGTGCGATCGACCGCTTTGGCGGCAAGCGCATCCTGTGCGCCGGTTCCCTCCTCGCCGCGCTGGCACTGGGGACGCTGGCGATGGCGCTGGCGCCGCTGTGCTATGCCTTTGTGGCGTCGAGCGGCGCGCCTTTCGTATGGCGGGTGTTGGCGCTGTCAGCGCTGGCAAGTCTGTCGCTGGTGTTGCTGATTGCGGCGACCCGATCAGGGATGTCGCGCAGGTGCCGCCTGTCCCGACCGCAACCAGGCTACGGCAGCGCCGGCTGGCCTGCGTCGGCGATCGTAGTGCTCAGGCCGTCTGGGACGAGACGCGGCGCCGCTTTGCAACTTCCGGCTTGCATTCCACCTTCGCCACGCCGCAGCCCTCAGGACTGCCCTCGCAGCAATGCTCCATCAGGAAGGCAATGAGTTCGTTCATCTTGTCGAACTGTGCCCGGTAAATCACGAACTTCCCTTCCTGGGTGCTCTTGATCAGACCGGCGTGGACCAGTTCTTTCAGATGGAAAGACAGCGTGGCGGGCGGCACGCCTAACGCTTCGCCGATCCGGCCCGCGCTGACGCCTTCCAGGCCGGCCTGCACCAGCAAGCGGAAGATCGCGAGTCGGGAATCCTGGGCAAGTGCAGCCAGCGCTGCGACGGCGGTTTCGTTCTTCATTTGTCGAACTGTAGAGGCATTGGCGCAACCGGCGCAAGCTTGGGCGGGGCAAACCCAGGCGCAAAAAAGCCCGCAAGATTGCGGGCTCGGAGATGAATCCTTGCAAGACCTGCCAGGCAGGGCTCAGAACGGAATATCGTCGTCCATATCCTCGAAGCCATTCGACGGCGCCTGCTGCGGACGGCGCGCACCGCCACTCTGACCACCGCCCTGGCCACCACCCTGGCCGCCACCCTGGCCGCCACCCTGGGCGCCACGGCCGCCGCCATAGCCGCTACCGCCGCCGCCCGAGGCTTCACGGCTGTAGCCACCGCCACCAGCGCCGCCGTAGCCACCTTCGTCACCACCGCCGCCGCCACCCTGGCGCGCACCCAGCATCTGCATCTGGTCGGCGACGATTTCCGTCGAGTACTTATCCTGGCCGGACTGGTCCTGCCACTTGCGGGTGCGGATGCGGCCTTCGATATAGACCGACGAGCCCTTGCGCAGGTACTGGCCGGCGATCTCCGCGAGCTTGCCGAAGAAGGCGATGCGGTGCCACTCGGTGGCTTCCTTCATCTCGCCGGACCCCTTTTCCTTGTAGCGGTCGGTGGTCGCCAGGCGGATATTGGTGACGGCGTCGCCGCTGGGCATGTAGCGCGTCTCGGGGTCTGCGCCGAGGTTGCCGACGAGAATGACTTTGTTGACCGATGCCATTTGAATGTTCTCCAAAAGCCACGCGCTGTGTTGAAAAGCGTGGCAATACGATAAGGGTGAAGCTAACTGTAGTGTGACCCGATACTGCGCCAGCGGCTACCGCATCCGGCTGCCTTGCCCGTCACCGCGGCGCCGCCAGGCGCAGCAACGTAAACGAACATCGCGCCCCCGGCCGGACGTCGGGTGGCGCGATCATGCTAGGCCATTTTCAGGCCGGAATTCTTTACGGTTCGATGCGGCTTGGGCCAGCTTCGGGTGCAGATTCAGGCCGCTGCTGCCGGCGCGCCTTCCTGTCCACGGGCCGGCGGCGCCTTCATGCTCCAGGCGATTATAAGCCAGAGCAGCAGCACCGCCGCGCAGCCGACGAACACCGCGCTGCGCCCTTCATGCTTGAGCAGCCAGCCGCCCCCGGCGCCGCCCAGGAACAGGCCCAGCGCCTGCGTGGTGTTGTACACCCCCAGCGCCGCCCCCCGCGCAGCCGCGGCATAGCGCGATACCAGCGACGGCTGCATCGCTTCCAGCACGTTGAACGCGACAAAGAAGAGCAGCAGCACGCCGACGATGGCCCACAGGCCATGCACGGCGGCGAACAGCAGTTGCACCGCCGTCATCAGCGCGACCGCGCCGAGCAGCACCGGACGCACGCGCCCGTAGCGCTCGGCCGCCATCATCGGGCCCAGCATCAGCACGAACGACACCAGCACCACCGGCAGGTAGACCTTCCAGTGCTGGTCCAGCGGCATGCCGGCATCGCTCAGCATGGTCGGCACCACCATGAACATCGCGACCTGCGAGGCATGCAGCGCGAGCACGCCGACGTTCAGCCGCGCCAGGTCGGCATTGAGCAGCACGTGGCGGAACGGCAGGCGCACCGGGTGCGGCGCCGGCGGGCTCGGCACCAGGAACAGCGTCACGGCAATGGCGACCACGCCCAGCACCGACATCAGGCCGAAGATGCCCGACATGCCGATGCTGTGCAGCAGTGGCGAGGCGATCACCAGCGATAGCGCAAAGGTCAGGCCGATGCTGCCGCCGACCATCGCCATGGCCTTGGTGCGATGGCGCTCGCGCGTCAGGTCGGCGATGCAGGCGGTGATAGCCGCGGAAATCGCGCCCATGCCCTGCAGCGCGCGGCCGGCGATGATGCCGGTGAGCGTGTCCGAGAACGCGGCTACCAGCCCGCCCGCGATGAACAACAGCAAGCCGGCCACCATCACCGGCTTGCGCCCGACGCGGTCGGACAGCCAGCCCAGCGGAATGTGCAGGAAGGCCTGCATCAGGCCGTAGATGCCCATGGCCAGGCCCACGCGCTGGGCATCCTGCCCGTCGGGCAGGGTGAGCGCGTATTCGGCAAAGACTGGCAGGATCAGGAACAGGCCCAGCATGCGCAGCGCGAAAATGCTGGCCAGCGACACGCTGGCGCGCAGCTCGGTGCGCGTCATGCGTTCGCGGGCGGGAGCCTGGGATGCGCCGGCAGGGCTCGCATCCGGGGAAGAAGACTGGATCGGCGGCATTGCGATCGGGGTGATCTTGGTGTTCTCGGAATCGGGTCAGCTGAGGATCGGGCTGGCGGCGCGCGGTTGCCTGTTTTGGCCGGCTCGCGGAGGTCGTGGCTCCCGCTTTCGGGGCCGGGCCGGCGGCGGCTGTGCCGGGTTTCCGGTGCAAGCCCTGTCCGGGCGGACAACCGCGGAAACCGAAGTTGGGTATATTAACAGGTTTGCTCCTTCGCGCTTCCCGGGTCACCTGGCCATGCCAGCTGGCCCCCGGCGTGTGCCCGGGCGCGCATTCCGGCCGTCGCCAGCGGTCGGAAGTGCCAATCGAGGCACTTGTTTCTGCCATTCCTTCAGACAACTCTGCCACCTCCGGCGGGGAACGGCCTGTCTGGCGACGACTTTTCGGCATATGGAAGAAATCAAGATCCGTGGGGCGCGTACCCACAACCTGAAGAACATCAATCTCGACCTGCCGCGCAACCGGCTGATCGTGATCACCGGCCTGTCGGGCTCGGGCAAGTCCTCGCTCGCCTTCGACACGCTCTATGCCGAGGGCCAGCGCCGCTACGTGGAGTCGCTGTCCGCCTATGCCCGCCAGTTCCTGCAGCTGATGGAAAAGCCGGACGTGGACCTGATCGAAGGCCTGTCGCCGGCGATCTCGATCGAGCAGAAGGCCACCAGCCACAACCCGCGCTCGACGGTCGGCACCGTCACCGAGATCCACGACTACCTGCGCCTGCT
Source organism: Ralstonia pickettii DTP0602 (assembly GCA_000471925.1). Lineage (NCBI taxonomy): Bacteria > Pseudomonadati > Pseudomonadota > Betaproteobacteria > Burkholderiales > Burkholderiaceae > Ralstonia > Ralstonia pickettii. The sequence continues at coordinate 375,932 of CP006667.1, read as the reverse complement.
GTATGCCCGCGCCGGCACCCCCTACTGCCCCGACCACAACCTGCCACTGCAGGCGCAGAGCGTGTCGCAGATGGTGGATGCGGCACTGGCGCTGCCGGAGGACACCAAGCTGATGATCCTGGCGCCGGTGGTGGTCGACCGCAAAGGCGAGCATTCGGACCTGTTCGACAGCATGCAGGCGCAGGGCTTCGTGCGCTTTCGCATCCGCTCGGGCGGCGGCACCGCGCACGAGGCCGAGGCCAGGGTCTACGAGGTCGACGCGCTGCCCAAGCTGAAGAAGACCGAGAAGCACAGCATCGACGTGGTGGTCGACCGCGTGAAGGTCCGCGCCGACATCAAGCAGCGCCTGGCCGAATCGTTCGAGACCGCGCTGCGCCTGGCCGATGGCCGCGCGCTGGCGCTGGAGATGGATACCGGCAAGGAGCACACCTTCAGCTCGCGCTTTGCCTGCCCGATCTGCTCGTACTCGCTGCAGGAGCTGGAGCCGCGGCTGTTCTCGTTCAACAACCCGATGGGCGCCTGCCCGAGCTGCGACGGGCTGGGCCAGATCACCTTCTTCGATCCCAAGCGCGTGGTGGCCTTCCCCAACCTGTCGCTGGCCTCGGGCGCGATCAAGGGCTGGGACCGCCGCAACCAGTTCTACTTCCAGATGCTGCAGAGCCTGGCGGCGTACTATGACTTCGACACCGAGACGGCGTTCGAGGAGCTGCCGGAGAACGTGCAGCAGGTGGTGCTGCACGGCTCGGGCGAGCAGGAAATCCCGTTCACTTATATCAACGAACGTGGGCGCACCACCGTGCGCGCGCATGTGTTCGAAGGGATCATCCCCAACCTGGAGCGGCGCTACCGCGAAACCGATTCCGTCGCCGTGCGCGAGGAACTGGCCAAGTACCAGAACAACCAGCCCTGCCCGGCCTGTCACGGCACGCGCCTGCGCACCGAGGCGCGCCACGTCAAGCTGGGCGAGGGCGAGCAGGCGCGCGCGATCTTCGAGATCAACGGCTGGCCGCTGCGCGACGCGCTGACGTACTTCCTGACGCTGGACATGCACGGCGCCAAGCGCGAGATCGGCGACAAGATCATCAAGGAGATCTCCGCGCGGCTGAACTTCCTGAACAACGTCGGGCTGGATTACCTGTCGCTGGAGCGCAGTGCCGATACGCTGTCGGGCGGCGAGGCGCAGCGCATCCGGCTGGCGTCGCAGATCGGCTCGGGCCTGACCGGCGTGATGTACGTGCTGGACGAGCCCTCGATCGGCCTGCACCAGCGCGACAACGACCGCCTGATCGGCACGCTCAAGCACCTGCGAGATATCGGCAACTCGGTGCTGGTGGTCGAGCATGACGAGGACATGATCCGCGCCTGCGACTATGTGGTCGATATCGGCCCGGGTGCCGGCGTGCACGGCGGCATGATCGTGGCCGAGGGCACGCCGCGGCAGATCGAGGAATCGCCGGCATCGCTGACGGGGCAGTACCTGTCGGGCCAGCGCCGCATCGAGGTGCCGAAGAAGCGCTCCGCGCCCGACGACGAACGGCTGCTGCGCATCGTCAACGCCAGTGGCAACAACCTGCGCAACGTCACCGCCGAGGTACCGGTCGGCCTGTTGACCTGCATCACCGGCGTTTCCGGCTCAGGCAAGTCGACGCTGATCAACGACACGCTTTACCACGCGGTGGCGCGCCACCTGTACGGCTCCACGCCGGAACCGGCCGCGCACGACCGTATCGAGGGGCTGGAGCATTTCGACAAGGTCATCAACGTCGACCAGAGCCCGATCGGCCGCACGCCGCGCTCCAACCCGGCCACCTACACCGGCCTGTTCACGCCGATCCGCGAACTGTTCGCCGGCGTGCCGTCGGCCAAGGAGCGCGGCTACGATCCGGGCCGCTTCTCGTTCAACGTCAAGGGCGGGCGCTGCGAGTCCTGCCAGGGCGACGGCGTGCTCAAGGTCGAGATGCACTTCCTGCCCGACGTCTACGTGCCTTGCGACGTCTGCCACGGCAAGCGCTATAACCGCGAGACGCTGGAGGTGCTGTACAAGGGCAAGAACATCTCCGAGGTGCTGGACCTGACCGTCGAACAGGCGCATGAATTCTTCAGCGCGGTGCCGGTGGTGCGGCGCAAGCTGCAGACGCTGCTAGACGTGGGCCTGGGTTATATCCGACTGGGGCAGTCGGCGACCACGCTGTCGGGCGGCGAGGCGCAGCGCGTCAAGCTGTCGCTGGAGCTGTCCAAGCGCGATACCGGGCGCACGCTCTACATCCTGGACGAACCCACCACCGGGTTGCACTTCCACGATATCGAGCTGCTGCTCAAGGTCATCCACAAGCTGCGCGACCAGGGCAATACCGTGGTCATCATCGAGCACAACCTCGATGTCATCAAGACCGCGGACTGGCTGATCGACATGGGCCCGGAAGGCGGTGCGGGCGGTGGGCAGGTGATCGCGCGCGGCACGCCGGAGGATGTCGCCAGGAGCAAGGCCAGCTTTACCGGCAAGTACCTGGCGCCGCTGCTCAAGCGGGCCTGAGTTCAGTCCAGCCCGGCGGCTGGCAGCACGCGCGTGCGCCGCGCGGCGCCGCCGGACTGCAGCTCGATCGCGACGCCGCCGCCGCTGTCCGCGCCGTGCCCGGTCAGCGCGGTGATCACTACCTGGTGCGTGACCAGCAGGTAAGGCCCGCCGCGCGGGTCGAGGCCGTCGATAAAGCGCGACAGCTGCGCGGTCTGTGCTTCGCGGCGCTGCGCATCTGCGCCAAAAAATGAATTGAGCAATGGCTGGACCCGCACCGGACCCAGGTCGATCAGGCGTGCGGTGTCCTGGCAACGGCACCAGGCGCTGCTGTAGACCTGCGTCGGCCGGAAGCCTGCCGCCTTCCAGCTGCTACCGAGCCTGGCCGCCTGCTGCCGGCCATTCACGTCCAGGTTGCGTTGGGTCGAACAGTCGTCCAGTTTGAAACCCGGTGGATCTCCGACTCCCGGCGCACTCGCATGCCGCAGCACGACGACGACATTGGGGCGCTTCAGCTCACTAACGGCGATTTCGCCCTGTGATGCCGGAACGACCTGGGCGGCGGCCACGGATGGCGCCATGGCAAGCCATGCAAGGAAGAGGCGAAGAAGCGGCATCGGCGTCTCCGGTGACGGGCCAGTCCATCCTGTATAGCAGGTACGCGTGCCAGGCAAAGATCGCCCTGCCCGCTTGCATTCACCACCCCGCGCCCTACCATGAACCGGACGACGGCAAGCCGCGCCGCAATTCAGGAGCCAGCCATGGAACTGACGGTCGTACCGGTGACCAAGCCGGAAGCCACCAACTTCATCCTCGGTCAGTCGCACTTCATCAAGACCGTGGAGGACCTGCACGAGGCGCTGGTGGGCACCGTGCCCGGTATCCGCTTCGGGCTGGCGTTCTGCGAGGCCTCGGGCAAGCGCCTGGTGCGGTGGTCGGGAACGGACGAAAGCCTGATTGACCTGGCCTGTGAGAATGCGCGCGCCATCGGCGCGGGGCATAGCTTCCTGATCTTCCTCGGCGACGGTTTCTTTCCGGTGAACGTGCTGCCCGCGGTGCGGGCGGTGCCGGAGGTGTGCAGGATTTTCTGCGCGACGGCCAATCCGACGCAGGTGATCATCGCCGAGACCGATGCCGGGCGTGGCGTGGTTGGCGTCATTGATGGCGCCTCGCCGCTGGGGATCGAAACCGAGGCGGATGTGGCCGAGCGGAAGGCGTTGTTGCGGAAGTTCGGCTACAAGCTCTAGCGCAGCGCTTCGTGCTGCGCCGCCTGCACCCTCGGCACCGGCGGCACGTCGTCTTCCTTCATCCGGCTCCGGTTCAACACCCCAGCCTGCTCCAGCACCGGATATGCCGTCGCACAGAACAGCGAATTCAGCCGCTTCAGCTCGCTGATCACGTCCAGGTGCAGCGAGCTGGTTTCAATGCTCTCCGCGGTCTGCACCGCCACGCGCTGCAGATGGGTGCGCGCGTACTTGCGCTCCAGTTCGCGGAAGTTGGCCTTTTCGGCCATCAGCGCCTGCGCGCTCTTGAGATCGCCGTTGAGGAACACCGACAAACCCAGCCGCAGGTTGGCGACCAGCCGCGCATGCATCTCGGCGATCTCCTGCATGCCCGCCTCGGAGAACATCAGGTTGTGGGCGATCTTCTTGTCCTTGGTATCGAGCAGGATGCGCTCGATGATGTCGCCGGCGTGTTCCAGGTTGATGGTCAGCGAGATGATTTCGGTCCAGCGCTGGCCGTCGCGCTCGTCCAGCGCTTCCAGGCTGATGCGGGTCAGGTAGAGCTTGATCGCGGTATAGAGATCGTCGACCTCGTTGTCGATGCGGCAGGTGGCGGTGGCCAGCTTGGCGTCGTTGGTGCGCAGCACGCGCAGCATGTTGTCGAGCATCTGCTCGACGCGGTCGCCGATGCGCAGCACTTCGCGCGAGGCGTTGGACAGCGCCAGCGTGGGCGTGGACAGCGCGGCGGTGTCGAGATGGCGCGGCGTGACCTGGCTGTCGCCGGTATTGCGTCCGGGCAGCACCTTCTCGCACAGGCGCGCCAGCGGCCCGGTCGCGCCCAGCAACAGCACCGCCAGCGTGACGTTGAAGAGCAGGTGGAAGTTGACGATCAGCCGTTGCGGGTCATGGTCGAGCAGCGCCAGCAGTTCTTCGGCCTGACCCAGCAGCGGCAGCGCGACCAGGCAGCCCAGCAGGCGCGACAGCAGATTGCCCAGCGTCACGCGCTTGCCCGGCTGGTTGTTGCCCGAGGTGGTCAGCAGCGCCGATATGCCCGAGCCCAGGTTGGCGCCCAGCACCAGCGCCAGCGCCACGTGGATCGACACCACGCCGGCCGAGGCCAGCGCGCCGCAGAACAGCACCACGGCCAGGCTGGAATAGCACAGGATGGTCAGGAAGGCACCGATCAGCATGTCGAGCGCGGTGTCGCCGGTCAGCGTGCTGAACAGCACCTTGACGCCGGCGGCCTGGACCACGGGGCGCGTCGCGATGGAGATCAGCTCGAGCGCCAGCGTGATCAGGCCCAGCCCGATCAGCACGCGCCCGACGTGGCCCGGCTTGCTGCCCTTCCAGCTCAGATGGCAGATCACGCCAACGAAGATCAGCAGCGGCGACAGCCACGACAGGTCCAGCGAGAACACCTGCACCATCAGCGCGGTGCCGACGTTGGCGCCGAGCATGATGGCCAGCGCCGGTGCCACGGCGATCAGGCCTTGGCCGACGAAGGAACTGACGATGACCGCGGTGGCGTTGCTGCTCTGGACCAGCCCGGTGACGCCGAGGCCGGCGGCAAAGGCGGTGAAGCGATTGGAGACGCTGGTCGACAGGACGTGGCGCAGGTTGGCGCCGTAGACGCGCAGGATGCCGACCTTGACGATGTTCGTGCCCCAGACAAGGAGGGCCACGCCTGATAACAGGTGAAGGAGTACGCCCATTGTGCGCCTTTGTGTGACCGGTGCCGAAATACTGCCAGGAGGCTCGGCCCGATCATCGTGTCGTTGTCAAGGGCTCATTATGCGCCCGTCACCCGACAGCGGCAACGGAGGGGCCAGGCGCTGCGGGCCGCAGGCAACACACAGGCAACACAAGGCGGGAAGGCCGCAGCGAAGCGCCCGCCGCGGCATCAGGGCGGGACCAGGACAACCTCAGGGCAGCGCGACCTTGATCCCGAGCCCGACGAAGATGGCCCCGGCGGCGCGGTCCAGCCAGCGTCCAGTAGCCGGGCGGCGGCGCAGCCAGGCGCCGAGCCAGCCAGCGCACAGGCCGAACAGCGAGAACACCACCGCGGTCTGCAGCATGAAGACCACGCCCAGCAGCAGGAACTGCAGCCCCGGATGCGCGGCATCGGCGCGCACGAACTGCGGCAGGAACACCAGGAAGAACAGCGTGACCTTGGGGTTCATCACGTTGCCGAGCACGCTCTGGCGGAACACGCGCGCCAGCGGCACCGCATCGACATCGCCGCCCTGCGCCAGCCCGCCCTTGGCGCGCAGCGCCTGGATGCCAATCCAGATCAGGTAGGCTGCGCCCGCGTACTTGATCAGCTGGAACGCCAGCGGCGACGAGCGCAACACCGCCGCCAGCCCGACCGCGGCGATCACGGTATGGAACAGGCAGCCGACCGAGAACCCCAGCGCCGCCACCAGTCCTGCGCGCCGTCCCTGCGCCATGCCGCGCGCCAGCACCTGCAGGTTGTCGGGGCCGGGCGCCACCGTGACGGCGATCGAGGTCAGCAGGAACAGCAACAGGTCTGGCATGGCGTCTCCTTCAGCGCAAAGTCCGGTCTCTCAGTGTCTGAAATTCAATGCCCCTCAAAGCGGCACACCGTGAACAGCGGCAGCCCGCCGTCCTGCAGCAGCCTGGAGCCGCCCAGCTCGGGCAGGTCGACGATGGCAGCGCCTTCCACCACGGTCGCGCCCAGCCGCTCCAGCAGCTTGCGCCCTGCCATCATGGTGCCGCCGGTGGCGATCAGGTCGTCGACCAGCAGCACGCGGTCACCGGCCTTGCAGGCATCGGCATGGATCTCGACGGTGGCGCTGCCGTATTCCAGCTCATACTCCTCGGCCACGGTCTGGAACGGCAGCTTGCCCTTCTTGCGGATCGGCACGAAGCCCAGGTTCAGCTCGTACGCGACGATCGCACCCAGGATAAAGCCGCGCGCGTCGATGCCCGCTACCAGGTCGAGCTGCGCATCCATGTAGCGGTGCACAAAGACGTCGATCAGCACGCGCAGGGTCTTGGGGTTCTGCAACAGCGGGGTGATGTCGCGGAACATCACCCCGGGCGCGGGCCAGTCCGGCACGGTCCTGATGCGGTCGCGCAGGTAGCCGGTGACGTCGCCGAGGTCGGGGGACTGGATGATGGAATCTGCCATAGGAATCTGGAAACGGAACGCGCGCTATGTCGCGCGCCGGTAGGAAAGCTGTTCGCGGTATCGGGCCGCAAGTGACGCCAGCTGCGGTAACCCCTGCGGTAACCCATTACCACCCGCGCCGTGGCACCGGCCAGCACAATGACCCTGCCGGCCGCCGCGCCGGGCTGCCGGGTCCGGCACCTGCCGGACACCCGTAACCATACAGGAGACCGCGATGGCAAAGAAGATTCTGATGCTGGTCGGCGACTATGCCGAAGACTACGAAACCATGGTGCCGTTCCAGGCGCTGCAGATGGTCGGCCATACCGTTGATGCCGTATGCCCCGACAAGAAGGCGGGCGACGCCTGCGCCACCGCCATCCACGATTTCGAGGGGGACCAGACCTACACCGAGAAGCGCGGCCACAACTTCACGCTGAACGCGACCTTTGCCGAGATCGACCCCGCCGCGTATGACGCGCTGGTCATCCCCGGCGGCCGCGCGCCGGAATACCTGCGGCTGAATGCGCGCGTGCTGGAGATCGTGCGCCACTTCGCCCAGGCGGACAAGCCGATCGCCGCGGTCTGCCACGGCGCCCAGCTGCTGGCCGCGGCCGGCGTGCTGGAAGGCAAGACCTGCTCCGCCTACCCCGCCTGCGCGCCGGAAGTAAAGTTGGCCGGCGGCACCTATGCCGAGATCCCGGTCGACCAGGCCCATACCGACGGCAACCTCGTCACCGCCCCGGCCTGGCCGGCGCATCCGGCATGGCTGGCGCAGTTTCTTGCGGTGCTGGGCACGCGGATCGTACATTAGAGCCTTCCGAACGCGGCGCCAGTGCCGGCGTCACGGCAGTGCGCGGCCCATGCGACGGGCGGCGCACCCGCACGCCGGCCGTGCCGCCTGCAGGGGACTTTGATGTGTGAAATATTTATCCGCGCCAACCCGGCCTCTTACCAGAGCCAGGCGCGCTCGCTGCGCCTGCGCGGCGTGGCTACCAGCATCCGGCTGGAAAGCCTCTTCTGGGAAGTGCTGGAAGAACTGGCGCGGCGCGACGGCATGACCGTCAACCAGCTGATCACCCGCCTGCATGACGAGCTGAGCGCCCATCGCGGCGCCGAGGCCGTCGCCGGCAATTTCTCGTCCTTTCTGCGAGTGTGCTGCCTGCGCTACCTGATGTTGCAAGGCGAAGGCCGCATCCCCGCCGACCCCGCCGTGCCGATCCGCTCGCTGGACGCGCGCGCGGTGCTCGACAATCTGCCTGAGTCCTGGGCGGAAACGCGTCCGCATTGATACCGGCGGGCGGCTGTCTCAACCGTTCAGGATGCGCGTTTCGGCCGCTTCCAGCGCTTCAGGCGGGCCGCGCAGCACGACGATATCGCCCGGCTCCAGCACGGTCTCGGGCTCGGGGTCGAAGGCGCGGATGCCGCGCCGGCGCACCGCGGTCACCTCTACGCCGATGCGGTCCAGGCCCAGCACGCCCAGGCGCCGCCCGACCGCGGTGGACTGCGGCCCGAGCGATACCGAATGCAGCCGCACCGAATCGCGCTCGACCATGTCGTCGTCATCGTCGCGGCCATGGAAGTAGCCGCGCAGCAGGCTGTAGCGCGCGTCGCGCGCCTCCTGCACGCCGCGCACCACGCGGCGCATCGGCACACCCAGCAGCACCAGCGCGTGCGAGGCCAGCATCAGGCTGCCTTCGATGATTTCGGGCACCACCTCGGTGGCGCCGGCCTTCTGCAGCGTGTCCAGTTCGGAATCGTCGACGGTGCGCACGATCACCGGCAGCGCCGGCGCCAGTTCCTGCACGTGGTGCAGCACCTTGAGCGCCGACGGCGTGTTGGCGTAGGTGACGATCAGCGCGGCGGCGCGGTGGATGCCGGCGGCGATCAGCGCCTCACGCCTGCCGGCATCGCCGTAGACCACGGTATCGCCGGCGGCGGCGGCCTCGCGCACGCGGTCGGGGTCGAGGTCGAGCGCGACGTAGGTGATGCCCTCCCGCTCGAGCATATGCGCCAGGTTCTGCCCGCTGCGGCCGAAGCCGCAGATGATCGCGTGCTTCTCGGTCTGCAGGCTCTGCGCGGCGATGCGCGTCATGTTCAGCGACTGCATCAGCCATTCGTTGGCGGCAAAGCGCAGCACCACGGCGTCGCTGTACTGGATCAGGAAGGGCGCCGCCAGCATCGACAGCAGCATCGACGCCAGGATCACCTGGATCAGCACCGGGTCGACCAGGTTGAGCCCGTCGATCTGGTTCAGCAGCACGAAGCCAAACTCGCCCGCCTGCGCCAGCCCGAGCCCGGTGCGGATGGCCACGCCCTGGCGCGAGCCAAAGAGCCGCGCCAGCACCGTGATCAGCACCAGCTTGAACACCACCGGCACCACCAGCAGCGCCAGCACCAGCCACAGGTGGTCGAGCACCACGCGGATATTGAGCAGCATGCCGATGGTGACGAAGAACAGGCCCAGCAGCACGTCGCGGAACGGCTTGATGTCTTCTTCCACCTGGTGGCGGTACGGCGTCTCGGAGATCAGCATGCCGGCCATGAACGCGCCCAGCGCCATCGACAGCCCGAGCCGCTCGGTCAGCGCCGCCATGCCCAGCGTGACCAGCAGCAGGTTCAGCATGAACAGTTCCTGCGAGCGGCGCGCTGCCACCACATGGAACCACCGGCTCATCAGGCGCTGGCCGAGGAAGAAGATCACGCTCAGTGCGACCACGATCTTGACCGTGGCCAGGGCCAGGGCCTTCACCAGGTCGCCCGGGTCCTGCGACAGCGCCGGGATCACGATCAGCAGCGGCACCACGGCCAGGTCCTGGAACAGCAGGATGCTGATGATGTTGCGGCCGTGCTCGCTTTCCAGCTCCATGCGCTCGGACAGCATCTTGGACACGATCGCCGTGGAGGACATCGCCAGCGCCCCGCCCAGCGCCACCGAGGCCTGCCACGACAGCGCAAACAGCCAGTTGAAGGCCCAGCTCGCCGCCACCACCGCCAGCATCGACAGCACCACCTGCGAGCCGCCCAGCCCGAACACCAGGCGCTTCATCGAGCGCAGCTTGCTCAGGCTGAACTCCAGGCCGATCGAGAACATCAGGAAGACCACGCCGAATTCGGCCAGGTACTTGGTCTGCGCGGTGTCGCTGGCCAGTCCGAGCGCATGCGGGCCAATCAGGATGCCCACGGCGAGGTAGCCGAGCATTGGCGGCAACTGCAGCATGCGGAAAGCGACCACGCCGAATACGGCAGCGGCCAGCAGCACCAGGGTCAGTTCCAGCGGAGAATGCATCAGGCGTGTTTCAGGCGGTCGGGCGGTCAGGCAGTCAGGCGATAGGGAAGCCAGGCTAGCGGGGTGACCGGCCAGGCACGCGTCCGACCCGGCACGGGCACCCTGCCGGGGCAACACGGCAAGCGCGGCGGGGCGCCCGGAGGCGACCAAGGCGCCGTCGCATTCGTTGGTATACTTCGTCGCCATGATAGCCAATTTCGATGCGGATCGAGCACTCCGGCTCGCGCGCAATACCCTCCAGACCGAAGCCGATGCGGTTTCCGCACTTTCGGGCCGCCTGACCCTTGACTTTGCCCACGCGGTGCAGCTGATCCTGCAATGCAACGGGCGCGTAGTGGTCTCCGGCATCGGCAAGTCCGGTCATATCGGGCGCAAGGTGGCGGCCACGCTGGCCTCCACCGGCACTCCCGCGTTCTTCGTGCACCCGGCCGAGGCCAGCCATGGCGACCTGGGCATGGTCACGCGCGACGACGTGCTGATCGCCTTTTCCAATTCCGGCGAGACCGGCGAGCTGCTGTCGATCATCCCGATCGTCAAGCGCATCGGCGCCCGGCTGATCTCGGTCACCGGCAACCCCGAGTCCAACCTGGCCAAGCTGGCCGATGTGCACTTGGACGCCGCCGTGGAAAAGGAAGCCTGCCCGCTGAACCTGGCGCCAACGGCAAGCACCACCGCGGCGCTGGCGCTCGGCGACGCGCTGGCAGTGGCGGTGCTGGACGCGCGCGGCTTCGGCGAGGAAGACTTCGCCCGCTCGCACCCGGGCGGCGCGCTGGGGCGCAAGCTGCTGACGCACGTGCGCGACGTGATGCGCACCGGCAACGCCGTGCCCGAGGTACGCGAGAACACCCCGCTGGCGCAGGCACTGATGGAAATTACCCGCAAGGGCATGGCCATGACCGCGGTGGTTGACCCCGACGGCCACGCCATCGGGGTCTTCACCGACGGCGACCTGCGCCGCCTGCTGGAAACCCCGCGCGACTGGAAGACCGTGCCCATCGGCGAGGTCATGCACCGCAACCCGCACGTGGTCAACGAGAACCAGCTCGCCGTGGAAGCGGTACAGGTGATGGAAGCCAACCGCATCAACCAGCTGCTGGTGGTGGACGACGACGGCCGCCTCACCGGCGCGCTCCATATCCACGACCTGACCCGCGCCAAGGTCATCTGAACGGAGCGCAAGCAAGGACACCATGCAGGCACTACTCGCCTCCCTCAGCGGCATCGTGATGCGGCTGCTGCCGCTGCTGCTGATGGCCTTCGTGGCGGGCAGCACGTTCTGGCTGGTCCAGATCAACTCGCCCAAGGAAGACCAGGCCGCGCAGACCACCAAGAAACACGAGCCGGACTACTTCATCGACCGCTTCTCGGCCACCGAGCTGGCACCGGACGGCAGCACCAAGATCCGCTTCACCGGCGATCGCATGGTCCATTTCGAGGACGACCAGACCTACGAGGTGACCCGTCCCGCGATGCGCGCCTACCAGCCCGACCGCCCGCCCGTCACCGCGCGCGCCGACATCGGCCGCATGAACGCCGAAGGCTCGGTGATCGACCTGTACGGCAACGGCTTCATCCTGCGCCAGCAGGGGCCCGACGCGTCCAAGGACCCGCAGTTGACCGCGGCGTCGAGCTACTTCCAGCTGCTGCTCAACGACGACATCGTCAAGACCGACAAGGCGGTCAAGCTCACGCGCGGCCCCTCGGTGATGACAGCCAACGGCCTGATCTTCAACAACGTCACCCGCGAAGTACAATTGCTCGGCAATGTACGCGGCACCATCATCACCGGACCGTCGCCGGGCCGGTGATGATCCCGGCACGGGGCCCCGTTGGCAGCAAGGCTGCAACGAACCCCGCCCGCCCCAGGCACCACCAACACGTACCAAAACGTACCAAGACGCCCTCCAGCGACCCCTGCCAACATGACTGCATTCCTGACGACATCGTCCCGTCGACGCACCGCCCCTGCCCTGCTGGCTTCGGCAGTGGCCTTCGGCCTGCTGCTGGCCCAGCCCGCCCTTGCCGAGCGCGCGGACCGCGACAAGCCGATGGTGCTGGAGGCCGACAACGCCAGCTACGACGACGTCAAGCAGATCTATACGCTCACCGGCAACGTGGTGCTGACCAAGGGCACCATGATCCTGAAGTCGGACGCGGCCGAGCTGCGCACCGACCCGGAGGGTTATCAGTTCGCCGTGGCCACCGCCAAGCCGGGCAAGCAGGCGTATATCCGGCAGAAGCGCGAGGGTGTCGATGAATATATCGACGGCTGGGGCGACCGCATCGAATACGACGGCAAGCAGGAACTGTCCAAGCTGATCGGCAATGCCCGCATGGCCCGCCTGCAGGGTGCCAAGATGGTCGACGAGATCCGCGGCGCGGTGCTGACCTACGACAGCCGCAAGGAGTTCTACACGGCTGCCGGTAGCGGCGGCGAGGGCTCGCCCGCCAATCCTTCCGGCCGCGTGCGCGCAGTGCTGTCGCCGCGCCAGGACCAGGGCGCCCAAGGCGCGCCCGGTGCCGGCGGCTCGCCGCTGAACCTGAAGTCCGCGCCCGCGCCGACCAACAAACCCTGACGCCGGCGCCGCATACGACATCCCCTGCGCCGCCGCCTGAATGAATGCCTGAGCCAATGACCGATACCGCAACGATTGCCGAAAAGCCTTTCGTCGAAGCCTCCACCGTCCTAGCCGGGGGCAGCACGCTGGTCGTGCGCCACCTGAGGAAGCGCTATGGCACGCGCACGGTGGTCAAGGATGTCTCGCTGGACGTGAAGAGCGGCGAGGTGGTCGGGCTGCTCGGCCCCAACGGCGCGGGCAAGACCACCTCCTTCTACATGATCGTCGGCCTGGTGGCGCTGGACGAGGGCGATATCGTGCTCGACGGCGACCATATCAGCGGCCTGCCGATCCACGAGCGCGCACGCATGGGGCTGTCCTACCTGCCGCAGGAGGCCTCGGTCTTCCGCAAGCTCAACGTCGAGGAGAACATCCGCGCCGTGCTGGAGCTGCAGGTGGAAAACGGCAAGCCGCTGGGCAAGGCCGAGATCGACCGCCGCCTCGATTCGCTGCTCGACGACCTGCAGATCGCGCACCTGCGCAACAACCCGGCGCTGTCGCTGTCGGGTGGCGAGCGCCGCCGCGTGGAGATCGCGCGCGCACTGGCCTCGTCGCCGCGCTTCATCCTGCTGGACGAGCCCTTCGCCGGCGTGGATCCGATCGCGGTGGGCGAGATCCAGCGCATCGTCAGCTTCCTGAAGGCGCGCAATATCGGCGTGCTGATTACCGATCACAACGTGCGCGAAACGCTCGGCATCTGCGACCACGCCTACATCATCAGCGAAGGCACGGTGCTGGCCGCGGGCGAGCCCGAAGAGATCATCGCCAACGAATCGGTGCGGCGCGTCTACCTGGGCGAGAACTTCCGCATGTGATGTACCGGCCTGCTGAAAGTGGTCAGAAGCGTTGTCTCGAGCGCTACCACACACGGCAGGTTTTGTTCAGGCAGCGCGTGGGATACCCCACAGCGTGCGGCGATCAGAGCGCATCAGCGATAGCAATTTCCGTTCCAACAACGGAAAGATGCGCATAAAATAGGTCGCATGAAACCGTCGCTACAGCTCCGCCTCTCCCAGCACCTGGCACTCACGCCGCAACTGCAGCAGTCGATCCGGCTGCTGCAGCTTTCAACGCTGGAACTGCAGCAGGAAGTCGAACAGGCGCTGACGGAAAACCCCCTGCTCGAACGTGAGAACGACTGGATCGAAAGCCCGCTGCGCGTGGCCGCCGACGGCTCGGTCAACCTGCAGAGCGCGCCCGCACCCGCGCCGGCCGAGCCGCAAGGAAACGGTGACGCGCGCACCGACGCCGCGGGCGACGATGACAGCTACGGCGACAGCAGCAGCGGCGACGACTATGGCAGCGACTGGAGCCTTGACGACTTCGCCCGCCGGCCGCAAGGCGACGATGACGAAAAGACGCCGATGCAGCTGCGCGACGCCGAGCCGACGCTGCGCGAATACCTGATGGAGCAGCTCGCGCCGCTGAAGATCTCGACGCGCGACAAGGGCCTGGCGATCTTCCTGATCGAATCGCTGGACGACGACGGCTACCTGAGCGCGTCGCTCGAGGAAATCTGCACCGAGCTGCCGGAAGAACTCGAATTCGAGATCGAGGAAGTCCACGCGATCCTGACGCTGCTGCAGAGCTTCGATCCGCCCGGCGTGGGCGCGCGCAATGCCGCCGAGTGCCTCGCGCTGCAATTGCGGCGCCTGAAGCACCCGCAGCGCGACCTGGCGCTGGTCATCGTCACCAACCACCTGGAACTGCTGGCAGTGCGCGACTACACGCGGCTGAAGAAGGCGCTGCAGGTGGACGAAGCGGCGCTGAAGGCGGCGCATGAACTGATCCGCTCGCTCGCGCCCTATCCCGGCCATGCCTACAGCCGCCCGGAAGCCGATTTCGTGGTGCCCGATGTATTCGTGCGCAAGAGCGGCGGCGGCTGGACCGCGCAACTCAACCCGGATGTGATGCCGCGGCTGCGCATCAACGATATGTACGCGCAGATCCTGCGCGGCGCCAAGGGCGAGTCGGGCACGGCCGGCCTGCAGCAGAAGCTGCAGGAAGCGCGGTGGCTGATCAAGAACATCCAGCAACGGTTCGACACCATCCTGCGTGTCTCACAGGCCATTGTCGAGCGTCAAAAGAACTTTTTCACCCACGGCGAAATCGCCATGCGCCCCTTGGTTTTGAGGGAGATTGCCGATACACTGGGTTTACACGAGTCAACCATCTCCCGGGTGACGACCAATAAATACATGGCAACGCCGATGGGTACTTTCGAATTGAAGTACTTCTTCGGCAGCCACGTGTCCACCGAAACCGGTGGCGCGGCTTCATCAACGGCCATCCGCGCCTTGATCAAGCAACTGATAGGAGCCGAAGACCCGAGGAATCCCCTTTCCGACAGTCGCATTGCCGAACTGCTGGGCGAACAAGGCTTCGTTGTCGCACGCCGCACCGTTGCCAAGTATCGCGAAGCCCTGAAAATCCCCGCAGTCAATCTCCGCAAGTCTTTGTAGCCGAGCCCACCGCCTGCCTGGTGAGGCTCTTTCAGAAGGAGAAGCGCTATGAACTTCAAGATCAGTGGACACCACCTTGACATCACGCCGGCATTGCGTGAGTACGTGGAAACGAAGCTGGAGCGAATCGTCAGGCATTTCGATCAAGTCATTGGCGTTAGCGTGCTGCTCTCTGTCGATAATCACAAAGAAAAGGACCGGCGCCAGTACGCGGAAATCAATCTACATCTCAGGGGCAAGGACATCTTTGTTGAAGCGCATCACGAAGACCTGTATGCGGCAATCGACGCGCTCGTCGACAAGCTCGACCGTCAGGTGATCCGCTACAAGGACCGCGTGCAAAGCCACGACCGCGAGGCGGTCAAATATCAGATGGCCGCAGCGCAAATGCAGCAATGACCGTGCCCGGCGGCTCCCAGCGAGCCGTCGAATCCGAGACTAGACAGGCAAGCCGCGCTCAAACGCGGCTTTTTTGCGCCCTGGCGCCAGAAAATGAGCATAAAGCGCCCTGGCTGTGGCGGCGGTGCAAACTAGTACCACCCGATTGGGCGAGGGTGTTCGCAACGACGGCGGCAAGGTGTATGCTGCGCCATACATGGCAGGCGGGCATTTTTTGCATCCAACCCGGTGCGTGACCTTGTGTCGTTTTGCACCCGAATCCGGCGCTGCGCTGCACAATGGGGAGGAAGCCGCTGCTCTATAATGGCCGGACGCCCGCGGGCGGCTGACGGCCCGGCGTCGAGTGACTTTGCAGCCGCCCGCAGCAGCCCACTGCCCGGCCGGAACGGCTGATCCGCCCCGCTAACTGAAATCCTGCGCATCGCCCATGAATCGTTTGGCCAAATTGCTGCCACCCGGCAACATCAACCTCGATGTAAGCGTCACCAGCAAGAAGCGTGTGTTCGAGCAGGCCGGGCTCCTCTTCGAGAACAACCATGGCGTGGCGCGCGCTACTGTGACGGACAACCTGTTCGCGCGCGAATCGCTGGGCTCCACCGGCCTGGGCGCCGGCGTGGCGATCCCGCATGGCCGCATCAAGGGCCTGAAGCAGCCGCTGGCCGCCTTCATGCGGCTGGCCGAGCCGATCCCGTTCGAGTCGCCGGACGGCAAGCCGGTGTCGCTGCTGATCTTCCTGCTGGTGCCCGAGCAGGCCACGCAGCAGCACCTGGAAATCCTTTCTGAAATCGCGCAACTGCTGTCGGACCGGGACATGCGCGAAGGGCTGGCAACCCTGCCCACGCCCGATGCCGTGCACCAGTTGCTGATTGCATGGCACCCCTGATCCACTGATCCCCAGAGCGGGCCGGCACCAGACCGGGCAGGCGCAAGACGCTTCGCACACCGCCTCACCAGTCATACCGCATGGAACTCACCGGCGTCACCTCCCAGTCGATCTTCGACGACAACGCAGCCGACCTCAAACTCTCGTGGGTGGCCGGCCTGGAAGGGGCGGATCGCGCCTTCGACGTGGAATTCGCCCGCGAGGCCACCTCCGCCGCGGACCTGGTGGGCCACCTGAACCTGATCCACCCCAACCGCATCCAGGTGCTCGGCAAGCCCGAGATCACCTACTACCAGCGCCTGGACGACGAGACCCGCAAGCGCCAGATGGGCGAGCTGATCCTGCTCGAGCCGCCCTTCCTGGTGATCGCCGACGGCATGGAGCCGCCGCCCGACCTGGAACTGCGCTGCACGCGCTCGTCCACGCCGCTGTTCACCACGCCGGTGTCGTCGGCCGCGGTGATCGACCACCTGCGCCTGTACCTGTCGCGCATTTCCGCGCCGCGCGTGACCATGCACGGGGTGTTCCTCGACATCCTCGGCATGGGCGTGCTGATCATGGGTGAATCGGGCCTGGGCAAGAGCGAGCTCGGGCTGGAACTGATCTCGCGCGGCCACGGGCTGGTGGCCGACGATGCGGTCGACTTCGTGCGCCTGGGGCCGGACTTCATCGAGGGGCGCTGCCCGCCGCTGCTGCAGAACCTGCTGGAAGTGCGCGGCCTGGGCCTGCTCGATATCAAGACCATCTTCGGCGAGACCGCGGTGCGGCGGAAGATGAAGATCAAGCTGGTGGTGCAGCTGGTGCGGCGCAACGACGGCGAATTCGAGCGTCTGCCGCTCGATTCGCAATACCTCGACGTGCTCGGCCTGCCGATCCATATGGTCAAGATCCAGGTTGCGGCCGGCCGCAACCTTGCCGTGCTGGTCGAGGCCGCGGTGCGCAACACCATCCTGCGCCTGCGCGGCATCGACACGCTGCGCGACTTCATGGACCGCCAGCGCGCGGCGATGCAGGCCGACGCGGTTTCGCGCGGCCAGGGCCGGCTGCTCTGACCCTTCCGCACTGCGCTTTCAATTGCTTACAACGGCGGCAGGCGCTGCCGTCAACGTGCTTGGGACGTCCTACGTTTTGTGCTGTAATGGGCATCGAGCCCATCCACAGGCCGCCACGAGCCCCCATACCCGCGCGGCCATGATGTTTTCCACAGCCAGGAGAGCAAGCATGAAAAAACTGATCGCGATTTGCGCGCTGGTGACCCCGCTGATGGCGTCCGTGGCCTTTGCCCAGACGGCGTCGGCACCGGCCGCTCCCGCCAAGGAAGCCAAGGCCCCGACCGCGCAGCAGGAAAAGATGAAGGCCTGCAACACCCA
This sequence comes from Ralstonia pickettii DTP0602, assembly GCA_000471925.1. Taxonomy (NCBI): domain Bacteria; kingdom Pseudomonadati; phylum Pseudomonadota; class Betaproteobacteria; order Burkholderiales; family Burkholderiaceae; genus Ralstonia; species Ralstonia pickettii. The sequence continues at coordinate 358,046 of CP006667.1, read as the reverse complement.
GGCCGGCGACAAGAAGGGCGACGAGCGCAAGGCGTTCATGAAGGAATGCCTGTCGGCCAACAAGTCGGCCGTGCCCAAGACCCAGCAGGAAAAGATGGCGGCCTGCAGCAAGGAGGGCAAGGGCAAGAAGGGCGACGAATACAAGGCGTACATGAAGGAATGCCTGTCCAAGTCGGCCTGACCAATGTCCAGCTGACGCACAATGAATGGCGAACCGCGAGGCTCGCCATTTTTGCTTGCGGCGACTGTCATGACGCGGCCATCACCTGATGCTATGCTTCACTTGCTATGCGCATCATTCTCATCACCGGCATTTCCGGTTCCGGCAAGTCCGTCGCCCTGAACGTCCTCGAAGATGCAGGCTATTACTGCGTCGACAACCTGCCGGCGCAGTTCATCCCGGAACTGACCCGCTATCTCGCCAGCCAAGGCTATACGCACCTGGGGGTGGCCACCGACATCCGCAGCCGCGAATCGCTCGACGAGCTGCCCGACACCGTGCGCGCGCTCGCGCCCGAGCACCAGGTCGAGGTGGTGTTCCTGACGGCGAGCACCGACGCGCTGGTGCAACGCTACTCCGAGACGCGCCGCCGCCATCCGCTGTCGATCCGCACCGAAGGCACGCCCGGCCCGGGCGGCGAGCCCGCCCTCAACGACACCGCGCTGATGGAAGCGATCGAAATGGAGCGCGAGCTGCTGAGCCCGCTGGCCGAGGCCGCGCACCGGATCGACACCAGCAATGTGCGCACCAATACGCTGCGCAGCTGGATCAAGGAGCTGATCCGCGACGACAGCGAACGGCTGACGCTGCTGTTCGAGTCCTTCGGCTTCAAGCACGGTGTGCCCAGCGACGCCGACATGGTGTTCGACGTGCGCTCACTGCCCAACCCCTACTACGACCTGGCGCTGCGCCCGCTGACGGGCCGCGACAAGCCGGTGATCGACTTCCTGCAGGGGCAGCCGATGGTGCTGGCGATGGCCGAGGATATCCGCGCCTATGTCGAAAAGTGGCTGCCGAGTTTCATTGCTGACAACCGCAGCTACCTGACCGTGGCGATCGGCTGCACCGGCGGCCAGCATCGCTCGGTCTATATTGCGGAAAGGCTCGCCAACTATTTCCGGGCGCATGGTAATGTGCTGGTGAGACACCGAGAGCTCGCGCCGGCGGGCTGACGCGAAACGTGCCTGCCTGCGGGCGGTGGCGCGCAGCGTTTGCCTGGCGGCGCGCCATTGCTGCCCGAACAGCGTCCCCTACGCAAGCTGGCACCGCATGTCTTCGACCGATCTCTACCGTCATACCGCGTCTGCAGGGTCCGACGACCCAACGCAGACGCTCGACAACCTGCCGCTGTTCCCCTTGCACACCGTGCTGTTTCCCGGTGGACGGCTGCCGTTGCGCGTGTTCGAGGCGCGCTATGTCGACATGGTGCGCAACTGCCTGCGCGACAGCACGCCCTTTGGCGTATGCCTGATCGAAAGCGGGGAAGAGGTGGCGCGCCCCGACCAGGCCACCGTGCCCGAGCCGATCGGCTGCCTCGCCGACATCGTCGATTGCAATATGGAGCAACTGGGTGTGCTGCTGATCCGCGCGCGCGGCCGCGAACGCTTCCGCATCATCAGCCACGAGACGCGCGACGACGGCCTGCTGGTGGCGCGCGCCGAAGTGCTGCCCGCCGACATCATCGACTGTAAGCTGGAACTGCTGGGTGAATGCCTGGACGCGCTGCGGCGCATCGTGACCCGGCTGCATGCCGAGCAGCCAGACCGCCTGCCCTTTGACGAGCCCTACCTGTGGGACGACCCGAGCTGGGTCGCCAACCGGCTGTGCGAACTGCTGCCGGTGCCGCTCAAGGCCAAGCAGATGCTGATGGCACTGCCCGATGCGGGCATGCGCATCGAGATCGTGCACCGGTATATGCGCCAGAACCACATGGTCTAGGCGCAGTTCCCCACATCAATCAAAACAGCCCGCCGCGCGCCTGGTCTTCCAGCAGCCTGCGCACCGGCGCGGGCGTGCCCAGCGCATCGAGATCATCGAGCGAAATCCAGCGTTGCGCGGCTTCCGCGGCGCTGTCCCGCACCATCAGGTTGCCGGGGTCGGTGCTGACATCGACCCGGATGGCACGGATCAGCAGGCGGAAATGCGTGAACACGTGGGTCAGCTCGCCAGTCAGCGCGGCACGCGTCGGCTTGCCGAAGGCGCGCGCATAGTCGAGCGCCGCCTCTTCCGCGGCTTCGGCATCGAACGGCACGGCGTCGACCGGCATCTCCGGCAGGCTCCACAGGCCGCCCCACACGCCACTGTCCGGGCGCAGGCGCAGCAGCACTTCACGCTCGCGCCGCACCAGCAGCATCACGGTGCTGCGCTCGGGGATGGCTGCGCGCGGCTTGGGCGTGGGCAGCACGGCGGTGAGGCCGTCGCGGCGCGCCACGCAATCGGTGGACAGCGGGCACGCACCCGCATTGGCCAGGCATGCAGGCTTGCCACGCGAGCATACGGTTGCACCCAGGTCCATCAGGCCCTGCGTGTAGGCGATCATGTCCTCGGCCTGGCGCGGACCCGGGGCCGGCAGCGCCGCCTCGGCCAGCTGCCACATGCGCGCTTCCACCGCGCGTTCGCCCGGATGCCCGTGGATGCCGAAGAAGCGCGCGAACACACGCTTGACGTTGCCGTCCAGGATCGGCGAGCGCACGCCGGCGCTGAACGCGGCGATCGCCGCGGCGGTGGAGCGGCCGATGCCGGGCAGCGTCGCCAGCACCGCCGGGTCGGTCGGGAACTCGCCACCATGTTCGCTGACCACCTGCATCGCGCACCGGTGCAGGTTGCGCGCACGCGAGTAGTAGCCCAGCCCCGCCCACAACGCCATCACCTGGTCGGCCGGCGCCGCGGCCAGCGCCTGTACCGTGGGCAACTGCAAGATAAAGCGCTGGAAGTAGTCGATCACCGCGCTGACCTGCGTCTGCTGCAGCATGATCTCCGACAGCCAGATGCGGTATGGGTCGCGCGTGTTCTGCCACGGCAGGTCGTGCCGGCCATGCACGCGCTGCCAGTCGACCACGCGCGCGCCGAAATCGGGGGGGACGTGGATGTCGTCAGGCACGGCGGGAACGGCTGGAGCGGCACGGGGGGCGGGCTTGCGGGGCATCGGGTGAGACTGGTGTAGAACGTGGGGGCGCTGCGGTCGCGGGCGCACCAAATAAAAATGGCGCCGCTACGCGCGGCGCCACATGATATACCGCCCGGCGACGGTGCCCCGCGCTAGGCCACTGCCAGGTCCACCCCGGCGGGATTGGCTGTCGGCCGCAGCAACCGCTGCGCGAAGTTCTCGATATGCCCGCTGCGTTCGTCCAGGCCGTTGAGCACTTCCTCGAGCTGGGCGATGCGGCTTTCCAGCGTGTCGGTGGCTTCGTGGATGCGCTCGATCGAATCGACACGGCGGCGCAGCTGCTTCTGGTGCTCGCGCACCTGCGCTTCCAGCGGCGTCATTACCGACTTGAGCCACACCTCGATATCGCGATTGAGGTCGCGGAAGTTCTCCAGCACGCGGCTGGCCATGGTGCTGAACGCGTTCTGCACCAGCTGCGGCCGCGAGCGGGTCAGCATGCTGACCGTGCCGAAATGCGCATGCACCAGCCGCAGCGTTTCCTGCAGCTCGGCAATGTAGCGCTCGGCGGTGAACTGCATCGGCGCGGGCAACGTGAAGCCGTGCTCGGCATTGAAGCGCCGGTACATGCTTTCGATCAGCTGATGCAGCTGGCCGATCTTGTTGTCGGCATCGGTCACCAGCGCGGTCAGTTGCGCGAACAGCGCGTCCATGTCCTCGCGCAGGCCGCGCGAGAAGAAGCGCTCCTTCATCTGCTCGCGCGCGGTGCGCATGGTGTGGCGCACGTCGCGCAGCTGCAGGCTCTTGATGATGTCGGCGCTGTGGCGCCCGAACACCAGCCGTAGCGCCTGGAACTTGCTGATGCTCTGCTCGAACTCTTCCTTCTCGCCCTGCACGCGCATCAGCATGTGCTTGACCATCGCGTGGTTCTTGCCGCGCAGGCCGCGCAGCTCGAACAACTGCTCGACGATGTCGCGGCGACGGCTCTGCAGCAGTTGCTGCGCGGCGCGCGCCATGTCCTGCACCAGCCGGTGCGCCTGGTCCGAGACGATCTCGCGCCGGCGCGGGATCAACTGGTTGGACAACACATGCTCGAACTCGGGCAGGCCGCTGCGCGCGAGCAGCGCGTCGTCGTGCGTGACCTTGGCCACCAGGCCCTTCTGCGCGGATACCGGATAAATGCGTGACTGCTCGATGCCCAGCACCTTCCCGGTGGTGGAGACCTGCCGCGCGATCTCCTGCGCGATCTCGGCCGGCTGGCGCAGCGGGTCCCACAGCCCGTCGATCTTGTTGAGCACCGCCAGGCAGCCGCGCCGGTGGCCGGCGCCGACATGGCTGCGCCACAGCTCCAGGTCGCTCTTGGTGACGCCGGCGTCCGCCGCCAGCACGAACACCACTACGTGCGCGTCCGGGATCAGCCGCAGCGTCAGTTCGGGCTCGGTGCCGATCGCGTTCAGCCCGGGCGTGTCGAGGATCACCAGGCCCTGGCGCAGCAGCGGGTGCGGGAAATTGATGACGGCGTGGCGCCAGCGCGAGATCTCGACCATGCCTTCGGCATCGACCGCGTAGGCGGCGTCGGGATCGTTCTCGTGGTACAGGCCAAGCGCCTCGGCCTGCTGCGGCGGCACGCGCACGGTCTGCACCACGTGCTGGAAGGCTTCCAGCATACCTTCGGGCGAAGACGGGTCGAGCGGCACAGAATGCCAGTGCGCGGCCGAGGTGCCGGCCTCGAGAAAGTCCGCGGTCGAGGCTTCCTGCAGGCGCGTTTCGATCGGCAGCAGGCGGATGCACGGCGGCTCGGCCTCGTCATAGCGCAGCTCGGTCGGGCACATGGTGGTGCGCCCAGCCGACGACGGCAGGATGCGGCGCCCGTAGTCGGCAAAGAAGATGGCGTTGATCAGCTCGCTCTTGCCGCGCGAGAACTCGGCAATAAAGGCGACCTTGAGGCGGTCGCCGCGCAGTACGTTCTGGATGCGCTGCACGCGGTCATCGGCCTGTGCGTCGTACAGGTCGTGCTGCTGCAGCCAGGATTGGAATTCGGCCAGTGACTGGAGGACCCCCGTTCTCCAGGCGCCGTATTGTTCGAATTGGTGGGCGAGCGTTGTCATGGAGCTGTTTGGCTGACTCGGTTTCTACCTCGGGGCTGGCCACCGGGTGGCGTGCCCGTGTTCACGCAATGCCGGCCGCCGCCGCGAATCTTTCAGACGGTTGGGCCATTTTTGTAACTTTTTATGACTGCGCACACGATACAGGTTTCCACGGCGGTTTTGTGGAATTCACGCCCCTTGTGGGTTCCGCGGACGAGGAGTGTTGCGCCGACCCATCGACAATCCGCAGCGGCGCGCATTGTGCGCCACACAGCGCATGTCGCAGCAGCTCAGTGCTGGCAGTTCGGGCAGTAGAAAGTCGAGCGCTGGCCCTGCACGATCTGGCGCACCGGCGTGCTGCAGACCCGGCACGGCTGCCCGGCGCGGTCATAGACAAAACAATCGAGCTGGAAGTAGCCGCTGGCGCCGTCGCTGCCGACAAAGTCGCGCAGCGTGCTGCCGCCGCGCTCGATCGCCTGCGCCAGCGTTTCGCGCACGGCCTGCGCCAGGCGGTCGCAGCGCGCGCGGCTGAGGCGCCCGGCCGGCGTGGTCGGGCGGATGCCGGCGCGGAACAGGCTTTCCGATGCATAGATGTTGCCCACGCCCACCACGATGCCGCCCGCCAGCAGCACGGTCTTGATTGCGGCACTGCGCCCGCGCGTGTGGCGGTGCAGCCAGGCGCCGTCGAAGGCGGCATCGAAGGGCTCGATGCCGAGCGTGCGCAGCAGCGGGTGTTGCTGCAGTTCGGCCTCGGGCAGCGTGGTCCACAAGATCGCGCCGAAGCGGCGCGGATCGCGAAAGCGCAGCACCACCGGGCCAGGCCCGGCGCCAGGTTCGGCCGTGAGCAGCAGGTCCAGGTGATCGTGCGTGCCGGGCGGCGGCGCATCGGGCAGCACCCGCAGCGTGCCGGTCATGCCCAGATGCACCAGCAGCCAGCCGGTGGCTGCCTCCCCATCGGCGCTGACGCATTCGAGCAGCAGGTACTTGCCGCGGCGCTCGATCCGGCGTACCACGCGCTGCGCCAGACGGCTTTCCAGCTCCGGATCGACCGGCCAGCGCAGGCCCCGGTGGCGTACCGTCACCGCGGCGATGCGCCGGCCCACCACATGCGGCAGCAGGCCGCGCCGGGTCACCTCGACCTCGGGCAATTCAGGCATCGAACCTCTCCGTTTGTTACCGCTCCAAACTCCTGCCGGCCCTGCGTGCGCAAGCCCGCGGGCGCCGAGCAGCGCATTGTAGCGGCAGGCTACAATGCCCTTATCCAATCCTTCGCCAGCGTGCGCCGGAGCACTCAATACATGTCGGACCTTATTCCGGACCAGATGCCGGACACCACGTCGCATCCCCTCACTGAGCACGTCGGGCACGCCAGGCACGCCGCGGGTAATCCACTGGCCGCAGCCATAGGCGCCGTTTCCCGCACAGCGCGGGCCGCTAGCGCACTCGCCGTGTTCCGGCAAAGTCACCGCCGCCATGTGGGTGCGCTGGCCGCCTCGGCACTGCTCGCCGTGGCCGCGGGAGCGGCCCATGCCGCACCGCCCGCCGAGGCCCCGCTGCCCAGGCTGCAGCTGGCCGCCGCCGAGGGCGACCGCGCCGCGGCCGCCAAGGCGGCACGCAGTGCGCTGCCGTCGGTCGAGCTGACCGACGACATCGTCTATATGGTGCTCGCCGCCGAGATTTCCATGCAGCGCGGCCTGGTCGGCCCGGCTTACCGCACCTACCTGGAACTGGCGCGGCAGACACGCGACCCGCGCTTCGCGCAGCGCGCCACCGAGATCGCCTTCAACGCGCGCGTCCCGCAGCAGGCGCTGGACGCTGCGCGGCTGTGGCGCGAGATCTCGCCGAACTCGCCCGCCGCCACCCAGGTGCTGTCGACGCTGCTGGTACTCAACGGTCGCTGGGACGATGCCCGGCCGCTGCTGCAGCAGCAACTGGCTTCGGTGCCGGCCACCCATCGCGGCGATGCCATCCTGCAACTGCAGCAGCAGCTGTCGCGCACCAGCGATCCCGCCGGCGCCGCTACGCTGCTGCAGGAGCTGACCAGGAACGATACGCGTCTGCCCGAGACCCAACTCGCGCTGGCGCGCGCCAAGGAAGTCGCCGGCGACGTGCCGGGCTCGCTTGCCGCGCTGGACCAGGCGCTGAAGCTGCGGCCCGGCTATGAAGCCGCGGCACTGATGGCCGCCGAGCTGCGCGCCGAGAAGGAGCCCGACGAAGCCGTCGCCATCCTCAAGCGCTTCCTCGACAAGTCTCCCGACTCGGTCAACGGCCATATCACGCTGGCGCGGCTGTACCTGCTGCGCAATGACATGCAGGCGGCCCGGCAAGAGTTCGAGACGCTGCGCAAGGTGGCACCGGCAGACCCGCGCGTGCCGCTGGCGCTGGGTCTGACCAGCCTGCAGGCCAGGAACTACACCGAGGCCGAGCAGTACCTGAAGGAATACCTGCAGCTGGTCCAGAAGCAGCCCACCGCCAATCCCGACATTGCTTACCAGTACCTGGCGCAGATCGCTGAGGAACGGAAGGACTATGCCGGCGCGATCCAGTGGCTGGACCGCATCGAGGACATCCGGCTGGCACCCGCGGCGACCGCCAAGCGTGCGCAGCTGCTGGCACGCATGGGCAAGCTCGACGACGCGCAGGCGCTTTTCGGCGATATGCTTTCCGACGCCGAGGACATCCCCGATCCAGGCCAGCGCTCGCAGCGCATGACCGCCATCCGTCAGGCCGAGGTCGCCACGCTGATGGAGACCAAGGCCTACGACCGCGCCCGCAAGGTGCTGGACGAACGCATCACGGCCGAGCCCGAGAACGCCGACTGGATCTACGAGCTGGCCATGCTGGACGAGCGCCAGAAGCGCTACGACAGCATGGAAAGAGGCCTGCGCAAGGTCATCGCGCTGCTGCCCGAGCAGAAGCAAGGCTACAACGCGCTGGGCTACTCGCTGGCCGACCGCAACGAGCGGCTGCCCGAGGCGCTCAAGCTGCTGGAGCGCGCCTCCGAACTGGGCCCGGACGATCCGTACATCATGGACAGCCTGGCCTGGGTCAAATTCCGCATGGGCGACCTGCGCCCCGCGGCGGACCTGCTGCGCAACGCCTACGCCAAGGCGCCCGAAGCCGAGATCGGCGCGCACCTGGGCGAGGTGCTGTGGCAGCTCGGCGAGCACGACGAAGCGCGCAAGACCTGGACCGAGGCCGTGCGCATCGATCCGGAGAACGAGACCCTGATCGACACGCTGCGCCGCTACAAGGTCAACGTACAGACGTCCAAGTAACCTCCGCGCACCGCGGCCTCGCTGGAGGCCCGCGGCGCCGGACTCATGTCCGCCGGCGGCTGCCGCAGCGCGCCGCCGCTTCCCGACAATGCCCATGAACCGAACCCGACGCCTGGCACTGCTTTGCCTTGGCGCCCCCCTGCTGCTGCAGGCTTGCGCCAGCGTGGCGCCGTCGCGCAATTTCGATGCCGATGGAACCGCCGCGAGCCAGCAATACACTGGCCGCTTCTCCGCCAACTACGTGCGCTACGGGCGCGACGAAGGCGTGCAGGGCAGCTTCCGCTGGGAGGAGCAGGGCCGTAACGTGCGCCTGGACCTGGTCTCCCCGCTTGGCCAGACGCTGGCCGTGGTGACCGCCACGCCATCGGGCGCCACGCTCGACCTGCCCAACCAGCCGCCGCGCAATGCGCCCGAGGTCGACACGCTGATGGAAGAGGCGCTCGGCTTCGCGCTGCCGGTGGCAGGCATGCGCGACTGGCTGCATGGCCGCGCCGCGCAGGGCTCGCCCGCGCGCACCACGCGCGACGAGCAGGGACGCCTCGCAACGCTCGCGCAGAACGGCTGGACCGTGCGCTATGTCGCGTGGCAGGACACCTCTGCGCCCGATGCGGCTGCCCGCCCGGTGCCGCGCCGTATCGACCTGGCGCGCGATTCCGCCGCCAATCCGCTGTCGGTACGCCTGGTGATCGATCCGCGAACGCCATGACCCGAACCGCTGCCCTGCCCCCGCCCGAGCTGCGCGACTGCCCGGCGCCGGCCAAGCTCAACCTGTTCCTGCATGTCACCGGCCGCCGCCCTGACGGCTACCACACGCTGCAGACCGTGTTCCAGCTGGTCGACTGGTCCGACACGCTGCATTTCCGCAGGCGCGATGACGGCGTCATCGCGCGTGTCACCGATGTGCCCGGCGTGCCGGCCGACACCGACCTGGCAGTGCGCGCCGCGCGCGCCTTGCAGGCGGCCAGCGGCACCGCCTTCGGCGCCGACATCGCCATCGACAAGGTGCTGCCCATGGGCGGCGGCATCGGCGGCGGATCGTCCGACGCGGCCACCACGCTGCTGGCGCTGAACCACCTGTGGGGCCTCGGCTTTTCGCGTGCCGAATTGATGCGCATCGGCCTGACGCTGGGGGCCGACGTGCCTGTGTTCGTGCTCGGGCATAACGCGTTTGCCGAAGGCGTTGGCGAGCAACTGACGCCGGTCGATTTGCCCGACAGTTGGTTCGTCGTCATCCACCCGAAACAACACGTGCCGACCGCTGAAATTTTTTCGGACAGCTGCTTGACAAGGGATACGCCGCTCTCCATAATTGCGGTCTTCGCTGCTCGCACAAACAAATTCGATTTCGGTCGCAACGACCTGGAACCGATAGCAACAGCGAAGTTCGGCGAAGTCGCCCGAGCCCTTGCATGGCTGAAGCAACACAATCAGCATGCTAGGATGACCGGTTCCGGAGCCTGTGTGTTTGCGCGTTTTCCCGACGCAACAACAGCGCAGCAGGTTTTGGAAAGGTTGCCTCCCGAGTGGGATGGCAGGTGTGTGCGCAGTCTGGCACGTCACCCGCTCGCAGCGCTCGCATAGCAAGTTATCGTTCGGCGCGGTACGGCAGTGTGGTACCACGAAGAACGGCCCGGTTGTGTAGGGGAGTCGCCAAGTTGGTCAAGGCACCGGATTTTGATTCCGGCATTCGAAGGTTCGAATCCTTCTTCCCCTGCCATTACATTCCTATAGTGTCCTTACGGACCCTCTGTATCAGTCACCGGCTTTGCCGGTGACGCCAAGCTCCCCCAGCAGCAAGACAGGTGCCCCGAATGAGCAGCGAAGGCTTGATGGTATTTACCGGCAACGCCAACCCCAAACTCGCGGAGGCTGTCGTACAGCACCTCGGCATTCCGCTGGGCAAGGCGCTCGTTGGCCGTTTCTCCGACGGAGAAGTCCAGGTCGACATCCAGGAAAATGTTCGCGGCAAGCACGTCATCGTGCTGCAGTCCACCTGCGCGCCGACCAACGACAACCTGATGGAACTGATGGTGATGGTCGACGCGCTCAAGCGCGCCTCGGCACGCAGCATCACCGCCGCCATGCCCTACTTCGGCTATGCCCGCCAGGACCGCCGCCCGCGTTCGGCGCGCGTGGCGATCTCGGCCAAGGTCGTGGCCAACATGCTGGAAGTCGCTGGTGTCGAGCGCGTGCTGACGATGGACCTGCACGCCGACCAGATCCAGGGCTTCTTCGATATCCCCGTCGACAACATCTACGCTTCGCCGGTACTGCTGGGCGACCTGCGCGAGAAGAACTACGGCGACCTGCTGGTGGTGTCGCCGGACGTCGGCGGCGTGGTCCGTGCCCGCGCGCTGGCCAAGGAACTGAACTGCGACCTGGCGATCATCGACAAGCGTCGTCCCAAGGCCAACGTGGCCGAGGTGATGAACATCATCGGTGAAGTCGACGGCCGCAACTGCGTGATCATGGACGACATGATCGACACCGGCGGCACACTGTGCAAGGCTGCCCAGGTGCTGAAGGAGCGCGGCGCACTGAAGGTCTTCGCCTACTGCACGCACCCCGTGCTGTCGGGCGGCGCCGCTGCCCGCATCGCCGAGTCGGCACTGGACGAAGTGGTGGTGTGCGACACCATCCCGCTGTCCGAGGAAGCCGCCAAGTGCACCAAGATCCGTCAACTCTCGACCGCCCCGCTGCTGGCCGAGACCTTCACCCGCATCGTCAAGGGCGACTCGATCATGTCGCTGTTCGCGGGATCCTGATAAAATTTTTGGTTTACCACGTTGATTGCCAGATTTTGGCGGTCAACGTGGCTTGATCGGCGCATATCTATCTTTGCGCCGCAACGGGGCTGTCTGGTCGCGGACAGCCTTCTTACTTTGGAGTCATCATGAAAGTTGTCGCTTTCGAGCGTAGCGTACAGGGAACGGGTGCGAGCCGCCGCCTGCGCAATTCGGGCAAGACCCCCGGCATCATCTACGGCGGCGCCGCCGAACCGAAGATGATCGAACTGGATCACAACGCGCTGTGGCACGCCCTGAAGAAGGAAGCGTTCCACTCGTCGATCCTGGAACTGGAAGTCGCCGGCAAGTCGGAACAGGCCCTGCTGCGTGCATTCCAGATGCACCCATTCAAGCCGCTGGTGCTGCACGTCGATTTCCAGCGCGTGTCGGCCAACGACAAGATCCACGTCAAGGTGCCCCTGCACTTCATGAACCAGGAGACCGCTCCTGGCGTGAAGCTGGGCCACGGCCTGGTCAACCACATCGTGAACGACCTGGAAGTGTCGTGCCTGCCGGCCGACCTGCCTGAGTTCATCGAAGTGGACGTCGGCACCATGGAGCTGGGCCAGACCCTGCACCTGAGCGATCTGAAGCTGCCGGCAGGCCTGACCGTCATCACCCACGGTGACGACAATCCCGCCATCGCCAGCATCTCGCTGCCGGCTGGCGCCGCTTCGGCCGCCGAAGGCGCTGCCGAAGGCGAAGGCGAGACGCCGGCTGCCTAAGCTGTCGTTGCGCCGTGGCGGCCCTGGCCGCACGCAGCCAAAAGCCGCCGGCCCTGCCGGCGGTTTTTTTTGGCGTATGCTTGGCGCCTGCAGGCGGTACGCCGTTGTTGCACGCAGTAGCCGCTGCCACCCAACCTGTTCAACACGCATGATCAAGCTCATCGTCGGCCTCGGCAATCCCGGTGCGGAGTACGAGGCCACCCGACACAACGCCGGCTTCTGGCTGGTGGACCAGCTCGCCCGCATGGGCGGCGCCACGCTGCGCGTGGAGGGCCGCTTCCATGGCCTGGCCGCGCGTGCGCGGTTGTGGGACCAGGATATCTGGCTGCTCAAGCCGTCGACCTTCATGAACCGCTCCGGGCTGGCCGTGGTGTCGCTGGCGCGCTTCTACAAGATCCTGCCCGACGAGATCGTCGTGGCCCACGACGAGATGGACCTGCCGGCGGGCACCGTGAAACTCAAGCGCGGCGGCGGCGCGGGCGGCCACAACGGGCTCAAGGACATCTCGGCCCACCTGACCACGCAGGAATACTGGCGCCTGCGCCTGGGCGTGGGCCATCCGCGCAACGCGCCGGGCGGCGCCGGTGCGGGCCGCGAGGACGTGGTCAGCTTCGTGCTCAAGCCGCCCCGGCGTGAGGAGCAGGAAGCGATCGAGGGAGCCATCGACCGCAGCATCGACCCGCTGGGGCTGCTCGCGCGCGGCGATGCCGAGCGCGCGATGGCGCAGCTGCATACCGCGCGCTGACGGGAGCGCACGCAGGCACACTCCTGCGACAACAGCATGAAAACGGGCCGCAAAAGCGGCCTTTTTCAATTGTTGTCGCGTTCCGATCCAAAACTCTGCTGTCGCAGACATCCGGTCATCAAAGTTACACAGGCGGCACCTACATTGCGGGCTTCCCACCGCGCCGGCATCCCATGATGGCTTGCGCCCATGACAAACCCACAGGAGGAAAAGCCCATGTCGTACCTGACCGACGAAGCGCGTGCCGCCGGCCGCGCCGCCAAGCCCGACGTTGACGTGCCCGGCCAGATGCTCGAAGACATCGTCGCCGCCAACCCGGCGCGCCGCCGGGTGCTCCGCGGCGGCCTCGGCCTGTCGCTGGTCTCGGCCTTCGGCAGCGGCCTGCTGGCCGCCTGCGGCGGCGGTGACGATCCCGCCCCGGCCCCTGCACCCGCCCCAGGGCCGGCGCCCACCGGCCCGGTCACCCCGAGCTATGAAGTCACCTTCGAGCCGGTCGCCAAGTCCACCGCCGATGCCGTGGTGGTGCCCAACGGCTACAGCATCGACGTGCTGTTCTCCGCCGGCGATCCGGTGGAAGCCGGCGCCACCGGTTATGCCGGCGCCTTCCAGTCGTCCGCCGAGACCGAGCGCCAGGCCGGCGGCAACCACGACGGCATGCACTTCTTCGCGCTGCCGGGCGTCGATCCGCAGAAGGGCGGCCTGCTCGCCATCAACCACGAGCTGCCGGACTACAACATCCTGTTCCCGACCGCCTACGACGCCGCCACTGCCAGCCCGGAGCAGAAGCGCATCGCGCTGTCGGCCGTCGGCATTTCGGTGATCGAGGTCGAACTGGCCGCCAGCGGCAAGTGGCAGGTCAAGCGCGACTCGATCTACAACAAGCGCTACACCGGCAACACGCTGTACCGCGTGGGCGGCCCGGCTGCCTCGGTGGTGGGTTCGACCGTGGTCGGCATGCTCAACAACTGCTCGAGCGGCTACACGCCGTGGGGCACCTACCTGACCTGCGAAGAAAGCACGGACAACTACATCGACCCGAACCAGGCCGACAACGGCTACGGCTGGGTGGTGGAAGTCGATCCGTACGGCACGCTGGGCGCGCCGTCCAAGCGCACCGCGATGGGCCGCTTCGACCATGAGAACGTCGCCTTCCTGACCGACGCCAGCAACAACGTCGCCTTCTACATGGGCGACGACGGCACGCCGGGCTGCATCTACAAGTTCGTACCCAGCAAGGCCTTCGATCCGAACACCCGCGCCGCCAACGCCAACCTGCTGGACAGCGGCACGCTCTACGTCGCCAAATTCAACGCCGACGGCAGCGGCCAGTGGATCGAGCTGACGCAGGGCAAGAACGGCCTGACCGTCGGCGCTTCGGATCCGGGCAACTGGACCCAGTCGGCCACCTCGCCGGCGCCGACCACGGTCGACTTCACCAGCCAGGCCGACGTGCTGGTCAACACCAAGGCCGCCGCGCGCGTGGCCGGCGGCACGCTGATGGACCGTCCCGAGTGGATCACGGCCGCACCGGACAATACGCTCTACTGCACGCTGACCAACAACAGCGGCCGCCAGCAGACCGACGCCGCCAACCCGCGCAAGAACAACCTGCACGGCCATATCATCAAGTGGATCGAAGCCGGCAATTCGCCGCTGGCCACCACCTTTACGTGGAGCATCCTGCTGCAGGCCGGCGACCCGTCGCTGGCCACCGACAACCTGAAGGGCAATATCAACGGCGACACCTTCTCCAGCCCGGACGGCCTGCGCGTCGACCCGAAGGGCCGCCTGTGGGTGCAGACCGACTCCAGCACCAGCGCCAGCTTCATCAACACCTTCGGCAACAACAGCATGTACTACGTCTCGCCGACGGGTCAGTCCAAGCGCTTCCTGGTGGGTCCGACCGGCTGCGAAATCACCGGCATCGCCTACACGCCGGACCTGACCACCTGCTTCATCAATATCCAGCACCCCACCGGCAAGTGGCCGGACGCGGCCAGGCCGCCGCGCTCGTCCACCATCGTGGTGCGCCGTACCGACGGCAAGCCGATGGGTGCCTGACCGCGCAGTGTCGTAAGTAGTAAGTAGTAAAGGGGAAAAGTTAAACCCCCGTCACCTTGCGGTGGCGGGGGCTTTTTTTGCCTTGCCGAGGGAACCGTTCAGGCCGCGTGTTTGGCAGCCGTCAACAGCCGGTAACGCTGCATCAGCACCTCATGCGTCTCGACCCTGTTCGGATCCTTGGGAATGCAGGCCACCGGGCAGACCTGCTGGCATTGCGGCTCGTCGAAGTGCCCGACGCACTCGGTGCACTTGTTGGGGTCGATTTCATAGATCTCGGGCCCCATCGAAATGGCTTCGTTCGGGCACTCGGGTTCACAAACGTCGCAGTTGATGCAGTCGTCGGTGATCATCAGCGCCATGGTGTTTCCTTCCTGCGGACACGCCCGCGCCCGACTGGCCGCGAATCGACGTATCTGAATCTGCTATTTTATTCCGGTTTGCCGATTTTCTCTTGCAGCCAGCGTTCCACCGACGGGAACACGAACTTGCTGACGTCGCCGCCCAGCACCGCGATCTCGCGCACGAAGGTGCCGGAGATGAACTGGTACTGGTCGGACGGAGTCAGGAACATGGTTTCCACGTCGGGCAACAGGTAGCGGTTCATGCCCGCCATCTGGAACTCGTACTCGAAGTCGGACACCGCGCGCAGGCCGCGCACGATCACGCGCGCATTGTTCTTGCGCACAAAGTCCTTGAGCAGGCCGGAAAAACCCTCGACGCGCACATTGGGATAGTGCCCGAGCACTTCACGGGCGATGGCGATGCGCTCTTCGAGCGCAAAGAACGGGCGCTTGTTGGGGCTCTGCGCCACGCCGACCACCAGTTCGTCGAAGATATTCGACGCACGGCGGACCAGATCCTCGTGTCCCCGGGTCATTGGATCGAAGGTGCCGGGATAGACCGCGATGACCATACTTCCTCCTTGATCTGCCCGCTGCCGGCCGTATGTGGGCCGCCTCGTTCGCCGGCCGGACCGGCGCGGGTGCTGCGTCGCGAGCGTTGTGACAGCGGCGTAGTGTAACCCTAAATCCGCCACTTGGAAGGCCCCTGACGCTCCCTTTTGCTGCAGCGCACCGTCACCGGGCGCCCCGCTTCAGGGCATAGAGGGCCTTCGTGGAGCCTGATTGGAACCTCAGGCGGCGCCGTTGCCAGGGCTGCGGTGCAAGAGCAGGTGAAAATGCACCGCGCCGGCGCGCGCGTGCCGCACGATCTCAAGCGACGCAGGCACTGGCGCATCGGCACCGGTCAGCGCATGGTCGGTTTCCACATAGACCGCGCCGCCCGGACGCGACAGCCGCGCCGCATGTTCCAGCGCTGGGCCGATCCAGTCCTCGGCAAAGGGCGGGTCCAGGAAGATCACGTCGAAGCTGGCATCGGGCATCTGCGCGGCTACGGCAAAGGCATCGCCCTGCACCACGCGCACCGTGCCGGCGTCGAGCCGGTACTGGTTGTCGCGCAGCTGCTTGGCCACGCGCGCGTTGGACTCCACCAGCGTGACCGCGGCCGCGCCGCGCGACGCGGCCTCGAAGCCAAGTGCGCCCGAGCCTGCGAACAGGTCCAGGCATTCCATGCCGGTCAGGTCCTGGCCGAGCCAGTTGAAGAGCGTCTCGCGCACGCGGTCGGGCGTCGGGCGCAGGCCCTGGGCATCGGGTACGGGCAGCAAGGTGCGCTTCCAGCGTCCGCCAATGATGCGGACTTGAGATGGCGCCTGGCGGGGTGCCGGGCGCGGGGCCGGGGATGCAGTGGGCCGCCCGCCGGTGGCGGGGGTAGCGGTTCGCCCGCCAGGGGCGGGCGATGGCAATCGGGAGCGCGAATTCATCCCGTGATTGTAGAGCCTGCGGGCCGTTCTGCCGCACGCTCGGGTGTGCGGCGGCGCATCGACAAACCGGCCCGATGCGGCGTGGCCGTCACTGCTTGGCTGTGGTGGCTGGCGCGGTCACCGGGCCGCCGACGATCACCGTGGCCATGCCGTCCGGGCGCACATGGCGCTGGAACGCCGCCCTGACCTGCTCGCGCGTGACCTTGCCCACTTGCGCGGTCCAGGTATCCAGGTAGTCCAGCGGCAGCCCGTACCAGCCGATATTGGCCACGTTGGTCAGCAGCTTGCGGTTGTTGTCGATGCGCAGCGGGAAGCCGTTGATCAGATTGTCCTTGGCCGCGCGCAGCTCCTTCTCGGTCGGTCCCTCGGCAACAAAGCGCGCCAGCACCTGGCGCACCAGCGCCAGCGCCTCGTCGGTCTGTGCCTTCTTGGTCTGCAGGCTGATGCCGAACGGCCCGGGCTGCTTGGACGGCGCGAAATAGCTGTCGACGCCGTAGGTCAGGCCGCGCTTCTCCCGCACCTCGTCAGTCAGACGCGAACTGAAGCCGCCGCCGCCCAGCACGTAGTTACCCACCAGCAGCGCGAAATAATCGGGATCGCCGCGTGCGATCGAGGGCTGTCCGATGACCACGCTGGATTGCTGCGCCGGGTGTGGCACGCGCTGTTCGGTGGCGGGGATGTTCAGCTTGACTTGCGGCATCGCCGGCGCGGCAGTGCCCTGCGGCAGCCCGCGCGTAAGCAGTTCGGCGATGGCCTCGGCCTGCTTGCGATCGACGGCGCCAATCAGCGTGACCACCGCGCGCTGCGCGTTGTAGTTGTCGCGCCAGAACTTGACGATGTCGTCGCGCTTGATCGACGCCACGCTGTCCGGCGTCGCCGCCACGCCATAGGGATGGTCGGGGTACATGGCCTTGGCCAGTGCCTTGTCGGCAATCACGCCCGGCTTGGTGTCGGCTTCGCGGATGGCGGTGATCAGGCGCTGCTTCTCGCGGCCGACCACGGCGTCCGGGTAGGTCGGCGCCTTGATCAGCTGGGCCGCCAGCGCGACCGACTGGTCCAGTTCCGGCTGCGCCGTCAACGTGCGCAGGCCGATGCCGCCGCGGTCGCCGCCGGCCGCACCGCCAAAGGCGGCCCCGGTATCGGCAAAGCCGTCGGCGACCTGCGCTTCGTCGCGTGCCGGCTGGCCGTCCTGCGCGGCCGCACCCTTGTCGAGCAGCGCGGCGGTCAGCGTGGCCAGCCCGGCCTTGCCCGGCGGGTCATAGCGGCTGCCGGCGTCGAAGTCGATATTGATGTCGAGCATCGGGATCGACGGGCTGTGCACGAAGAAGACGCGCGCGCCGGTGGAGGCGGTCCAGTGCTCGATCGGGATGGCGGCCTGCGCCAGTTGCGCGGCCAGCAGCACGGCGGCGCCGAGCGCGGCGCCTGCCAGTTTGCGCAGCGCGCGCTGCGGGGTAGCAAATGCGGTGACGAATTGAGACATCGCCTTTCCTCAGTGGCGCAGGCCCGACGGGGCCTGGGTCTTGGGCTTGTTCGGGTCGATCGGCTGCGGCACCAGCGTGGCCACGGTCAGGTTGTCGTCGCTAAAGTACTTTGCTGCGACGGCCTGCACCTGGGCCGGCGTGACGGCCTTGATCTTGTCAAGCATGCGGTCGATCTGGCGCCAGGAGATATCGGAAATCTCGGAAACGCCGATCTCCATGCCCTGCCCGAACACCGAATCGCGCTTGTAGATCTGGCCGGCCACCACCTGCGCCTTGACGCGCTTGAGCTCTTCAGGCGAGACGCCTTCCTTGGCGATGCGCTGGATCTCGGCGCGCAGCGCACGCTCGATCTCGTCGGTGTTGTGGCCCGCGGCTGGCGTGCCGTCGAGCACGAACAGCGACTCGCCGCGGTTGATGCTGTCGTAACCGACATTGACGTCGTCGGCCAGGCGCTGCTCGCGCACCAGCTCGCGCGTCAGGCGCGCGTTGTCATAGCCGTTGAGAACGGCCGACAGCACCTCCAGCGCGTAGGGATCGACGTCCTTTTCGACATCGCGCAGGCGCGGCACCTTGTAGGCCATCACCATGTACTGGTTCTCGGCCGGTGCCTTGACCCAGATGCGCTTGATGCCCTTCTGCTCCGGCTCTTCCTGGTCCTTGCGCAGCGGCAGCGTGCGCGGCTTGAGCTTGCCATAGTAGCGCTCGGCCAGCGCGCGCACTTCCTCGGCCTTGACGTCGCCGGTGACGATCACCAGCGCGTTGTTGGGCACGTACCAGTGGCGGTACCAGTCCTTGACGTCGTCCACGCGCATATTGACCAGGTCGTCCATCCAGCCGATCACCGGGTGGCGGTAGCCGGCGGCGGTATAGACCGTGGCCAGCAGCTGCTCGTAGACGTTGCCGCGCGCGGAGTCGTCGGTGCGCAGGCGGCGTTCTTCCATCACCACCTTCATCTCGCGCTCGAACTCGTCCTTCCTGATGATGAGGTTGGCCATGCGATCGGCCTCCAGCTCCATCATCCTGGGCAGGTACTGCTTGCCGATCTGCTGGTAGTACATGGTGAAGTCGCGGTTGGTCATGGCGTTCTCGCGCCCGCCCAGTGCGGCGACCTGCTTGGAGAACTCCCCCACCCCGACCTTGGGCGTGCCCTTGAACATCATGTGCTCGAGCATATGCGCCACGCCCGTGGTGCCGCTCACCTCATCGATGCCGCCCACGCGGTACCAGATCTGGTGCGCCACCGTGGGCGCGCGGTGGTCTTCCTTGACGATCAGCCGCAGGCCGTTGGAGAGCCGGTACTCGGTGGTGCCCTGCGCGGTTGCGCCGGCCGGCGCGGTCTGCGTACCCGGCATCGGCGAGGCAACCACGCCCTGCGCCCCGGCCGGCATCGACCAGGGCAGCAACGCCAGCAGCAACGTGGGAATGACACGCCGCGCGAGACGCGCGGCGCGGGCGGGAAGCGATTGGAGTGGTGCGAAGGGCGGTTGTGAGAGGCGTTGAATGCGCGTTTGGGCGCCTTCGGCGCCCGCTGCGGTCAGGACAGCGCAATGGTTCATGCGACCCCGTCTGCTAGAATTTTGCCGATCGATCCATGTGTGCATGCGTGCGCCCACGGATCTGCCATGTAGCGAACTATACGCAATCGCCGGCCGGGACTACAACGGTTTCTCCCCTGCCACCGCGATGCCTGCGTAACTCCTTGATTATTAACCGGTCGCCTGCTGGCATGGCTGCCGCCAGGGTCTCGGCCCCGGTATTGACCCCATTCCCCAATGTTTAGTTTCTGGAAGAAGCGCAAGGCCGAGCCCACGCCTGTCGAGGCCCCCGCCCCGGCACCCGCTCCGGCCGAGGCGCCTGCGCCCGCCCCAACCCCTGCGCCCGCGCCGGCGCCAATCCCTGCGCCGACACCCGTCCCCGTTCCGGTCCCGACGCCAGTCCCCGCGCAGGTGCCACCACCGGCCCCGGCCCCCGTGGCGGCTCCGATCCCCGCGCCAGCGCCCGCACCCATTCCGGTGCCGGTCCCGACGCCGGCCGAGGCGCTGGAACTGGTCCCACCGCCCGCGCCCACGGCCGAAGCCAGACAGGGCTGGATGCACCGCTTGCGCACGGGACTGTCCAAGACCAGCCGCAACATCGGCACGCTGTTCGTCGGCGTCAAGGTCGACGAGGCGCTGTTCGAGGAGCTGGAAACCGCGCTGCTGATGGCCGATGCCGGCGTTGAAGCCACCGAATACCTGCTGGGCGAGCTGCGCAAGCGGGTCAAGTCCGAGCGCATCGAGTCGGCCGAAGGCGTCAAGGCCGCGCTGCGCGACCTGCTGACGCAGCTGCTGCGCCCGCTGGAAAAGACCATGGCGCTGGGCCGCGAGCAACCGCTGGTGATGATGATCGCGGGTGTCAACGGTGCCGGCAAGACCACCAGCATCGGCAAGCTGTGCAAGCACTTCCAGCGCTACGACCAGAAGGTGCTGCTGGCCGCAGGCGACACCTTCCGCGCCGCCGCGCGCGAGCAGCTGACGATCTGGGGCGAGCGCAACAACGTCACCGTGGTGGCGCAGGAAAGCGGCGACCCGGCCGCGGTGATCTTCGACGCGGTCAACGCGGCCAAGGCGCGGGGCATCGACATCGTGATGGCCGACACCGCCGGCCGCCTGCCGACACAGCTGCACCTGATGGAAGAGCTGAAGAAGGTCAAGCGCGTGATCAGCAAGGCCATGCCGAGCGCGCCGCACGAGGTGTTGCTGGTGATCGACGCCAATACCGGCCAGAACGCCCTGCAGCAAACCCGCGCCTTCGACGACGCGCTGGGCCTGACCGGGCTGATCGTGACCAAGCTCGACGGTACTGCCAAGGGCGGCATCCTGGCGGCGATCGCGCGCCAGCGGCCGGTGCCGGTCTACTTCATCGGCGTGGGCGAGAAGGTGGAGGACCTGCAGCCGTTCAGGGCGGATGAGTTTGCCGAGGCGCTGCTGGGATAATCCCCGCGCACGCGCGGAAAGCAAAGCGCCCCGGCCAGTGCCGGGGCGCTTTGCATTGCAGTCCTGCGACGACTATTCCGCGTCAGGCTGCGACTTCGGCTCCGCCTTCTGGAACGCCGGCAGTTCCATGCAGGCCTCATAGATCTTCGCGATCGCCGGATAGCGGCTCACGTCGACATTGAAGCGCTGCGCGTTGAACACCTGCGGCACCAGGCAGATATCGGCCAGCGTCGGCGTGTCGCCAAAGCAGAAGCGCCCGGCCGTGCCGCCGCGCTCCAAATTGGCCTGCAGCGACTCGAAGCCCAGCTCGATCCAGTGGCGGTACCACCCGTCCTTGACCTCGTCGCTCGCGCCCACGGTGTGCTTCAGGTACTTCAGCACGCGCAGGTTGTTCAGCGGGTGGATCTCGCACGCGATCTCCTGCGCCAGGCCGCGCACGTAGGCACGGTCCAGCGCCGTGCCGGGCAGCAGCTTCGGCTCGGGATGGACTTCGTCCAGGTACTCGACAATCGCCATCGATTGCTGCAGCACGTGGTCGCCGTCGACCAGCGCCGGCACCAGGCCGTCCGGGTTCACCGCACGGAACTCCGGCTTGAGCTGCTGGCCCCCCTCCTTGAGCAGGTGCACCGGCACGTACTCATATGGCAGGCCCTTCAGCTCCAGCGCGATGCGCACGCGGAACGAGGCCGAGCTGCGGAAGTAGCTGTAAAGCTTCAGCATCGGATCAGACTACCTTGATGGTGAGATCGCCCACGCCGCCGACGTGGCATTGCATGACATCGCCCTTGACCACCGGGCCCACGCCCTCGGGCGTGCCGCTGTAGATCAGATCGCCCGGCTGCAGCTCGAACAGCCTGGACAGGTACGACACCATCTCCGGCACCGACCAGATCAGGTCGGACAGGTCGCCGCGCTGCTTCTCGACGCCATTGACTGTCAGCGTGACCTCGCCCTTCTCCGGATGGCCGATGGCCGAGACCGGCACGATCGGGCCGATCGGCGCGGACTGGTCGAAGGCCTTGCCGGTCTCCCAGGGGCGGCCCGTCTTCTTCGATTCGTTCTGCAGGTCGCGGCGGGTCATGTCCAGGCCCACGGCGTAGCCGAACACATGCTCGGCAGCCTTGTCCACCGGGATATCGCGGCCGCCCTTGCCGATGGCGACCACCATCTCCACCTCATAGTGGCAGTTGCCGGTGCCCGGCGGATACGGGAAGGTGCCTTCGGTGCCGTCGGCGACGTAGCTGACCGCGTCGGAGGGCTTGCAGAAGAAGAACGGCGGCTCGCGGTCGGGGTCCGAGCCCATTTCACGGGCATGGGCAGCGTAGTTGCGGCCGACGCAGTACACGCGCCGGACCGGGAAGCTAGCGTTGCTGCCACGCACCGGCACGCCAACGGGAGCCGGCGGGGCGAACACGAATTCGGTCATGCATCTCTCCAGATGTTTTCTGATCAGTACTGCGTCACGGGTTGCAGAGGGCAGCATTGCGGCGTCGCCAGCAGACGCGCCCGGCGCAGCAGGGCAACAGGATACACCGCGCGGGTTGGCCGCGTACAACGGCATACAATGAATCCAGGCATCCTCGCAGCCGAGCCGCACCGGCCTGGCGCAGCGTGACCCACTCTCACCCGGCGCGAATCTTGCATGGCGCACTGCAACAGAGCCTAGCCATGACCCGACGCCATCCGCCCCCCTCGCCCACGCCGAATGCCGCACCAGCCACCTCCGCCGGAGGCCGGGTGCTGCGCATCCTTCTCGTGCGCGACCCGCTCGACGCCAATCCGCTGAATGTAGAGACTATTCGCAGCGGCCTGGTCAGCGCGGGCTTTGCCGAGATCCAGATCGTCGACGCCGACCTGCGCCTGCCTGACGTCATCACGGCCACCCAGCCGGACATGCTGATCATCGCCTCGGAATCCGCCGCACGCGACACCATCGAGCACGTCTGCGTGTCGACCCAGCACGCCCCGCGGCCGATCGTACTGTTCACCGACAACGACGACAGCCAGCGCATCAAGGCCGCGCTGACGGCCGGCATCACCGCCTATATCGTCGACGGCCTGCGTGCCGAGCGCGTCAAAACGGTGCTCGACGTGGCCTATGCCCGCTTCGAACTCGACCAGCAGCTGCGCGCCGAGCTCGACGCCACACGCCTCAAGCTGGCCGAGCGCAAGGTGGTCGAGCGCGCCAAGGGCCTGCTGATGCAGGCGCGCGGCATCACCGAGGACGAAGCCTATAAGCGCCTGCGCAGCATGGCGATGGAGCGTGGACTGAAGCTGGTGGATGCCGCACAGCGCGTGATCGACGTGATGGGCTGATTCGCCAGCCCGCAGTGCGCGGCCGCACGGGGCTGGTGCATTGCACGATCCTGGCGCCGCTGAAGCGGTGCCTTCCCTTCCCGCTGTCTCCCTCTCACTCCCCCTGATACGGCGGTGTCGATCACGCACGCACCGCGTTCGGACATTCCTCACCAAATCGCGTCCCGCAGCAACCTCGCCGCCACAATCACGCCCGCAAATGTTGCACTGCACAGGCTGGCACACGCCTTGCGTTATGCAGGTATCGGCCAACGGCGGCCGATCGACAATTTCGGCGGACACGGCCAACGCGGGCCGCGTCACGCCACGGACAACGGCGTCCCTGCGCCGCAACGGTCTTCTGGAGAAGCCGGCTGCGGAAGGGGACGCTTTTTTCTTTTTTTTTGGAGCCATGCAATGCCCTCTCGCCTCAGGATTACCAAGCCGCTGCACGCAGCCGTCCACGTTTCCGACGCTACTGCCGATGCAGTGCCGGCCAGCAGCGGCCGCCGCCGTGTGCTCGCCACCATTGCAGGCGCCAGCGTGATGACGCTGGTCGACCCGCTGGTGCGCGCCGGGGCGTGGGCAGCGGGCTCCGACGCACCGGAGAAGACCGATGTGCGCATCGGCTTTATCCCGCTGACCGACTGCGCCTCCGTGGTGATGGCGTCCACGCTCGGCATCGACAAGAAATACGGCATCAAGATCACGCCGACCAAGGAAGCCTCCTGGGCCGGCGTGCGCGACAAGCTGGTCAACGGCGAGCTCGATGCCGCGCACGTGCTGTATGGCCTGATCTACGGCGTGCAGCTCGGCATTGGCGGCCCCAAGAAAGACATGGCGGTGCTGATGAACCTGAACAACAACGGCCAGGCCATCACGCTGTCGTCCAAGCTGGCGGAAAAGGGCGTCAAGGACGGTGCCAGCCTGAAGGCGCTGATGATGAAGGAGAAGCGCGACTACACCTTCGCCCAGACCTTCCCCACCGGCACGCACGCGATGTGGCTGTACTACTGGCTGGCGGCCAACGGCATCAACCCGATGCAGGACGCCAAGGCCATCACCGTGCCGCCGCCGCAGATGGTGGCCAACATGCGCGTGGGCAACATGGACGGCTTCTGCGTGGGCGAGCCCTGGGGCGCGCGCGCCATCGCCGACAAGATCGGCTTCACCGCCGAGACCACGCAGGCGATCTGGAAGAACCACCCGGAGAAAACGCTCGGCACCACCGCGGACTTCGTGCAGAAGCACCCCAACACCGCGCGCGCCATGGTGGCCGCGATACTGGAGGCGTCCAAGTACATCGACGCGTCGGCCTCCAACCGCCGCAAGACCGCCGAGACCATCGCCGCCAAGTCCTACGTCAACACCGACATGGACATCATCCTGGACCGCATGCTTGGCCGCTACAACAACGGCCTGGGCAAGACCTGGGACGACCCCGACGCGATGAAGTTCTACCAGGACGGCAGCGCCAACTACCCGTATCTGTCCGACGGCATGTGGTTCCTGACCCAGCACAAGCGCTGGGGCCTGCTGAAGGAGCATCCGGACTACCTCGCGGTGGCGAAACAGGTGAACCGCATCGACGTCTACAAGCAGGCCGCCGCCGCGGCGCAGGTGCCGCTGCCCAAGAGCGACTTCCGCACTGCCAAGCTGATCGACGGCGTGGTCTGGGATGCCAAGGACCCGAAGGCCTACGCCGATGGCTTCAAGATCAAGGCCTGACGAAGTTCGGGCCGCCACTTCCCCACTGATCCGCAGTGCCCCTGACAAAAAGGAGCCAGACGTGAATGCCATCGCCCATACCGCGCCCAAAGGCGCAACCGCGGCCACTGCGGCCGATCCCGACATCAAGGAACGGGCCCGCCGGCGCGAGCAGGAACTCGCCGCGCAGGAACGGCGCGCGCAGCGCCGCGACGCGCTCGGCGCGCTGGTGCTGAAAACCGTGCCGCCGGTACTGGGCTTCGCCCTGTTCGTGCTGGCCTGGCATGGCATCGCCACGCTGATCCCGGCCATCCCCACGCCGGGTGCGACGTGGAACGCCGCAGTGCCGCTGTTTGCCGACCCGTTCTACCGCAACGGGCCCAATGACCAGGGCATCGGCTGGAACGTGCTGGCGTCGCTGGCGCGCGTGGCCGCAGGCTTCGGCCTCGCGGCGGTGATCGGCATCCCGGCCGGCTTCCTGATCGGGCGCTTCGCCTTTCTGAACGCGATGACCGCCCCGGTGATCAGCCTGCTGCGCCCGGTCTCACCGCTGGCGTGGCTGCCGATCGGGCTGCTCCTGTTCAAGGCTGCCAACCCGGCCGCGATCTGGGCGATCTTTATCTGCTCGATCTGGCCGATGGTGATCAACACCGCGGTCGGCGTCACGCGCGTGCCGCAGGACTACCTGAACGTGGCGCGCGTGCTGGATCTGTCGGAGTGGAAGGTCTTCACCCGCGTGCTGTTCCCGGCGGTGCTGCCGTACATGCTGACCGGCGTGCGGCTGTCGATCGGCACCGCGTGGCTGGTGATCGTCGCGGCCGAGATGCTGACCGGCGGCACCGGCATCGGCTTCTGGCTGTGGGACGAGTGGAACAACCTGAAGGTCGAGCACATCGTGATCGCGATCTTCGTGATCGGCATCATCGGGCTGCTGCTCGAGCACGCGCTGCTGGCGCTGGCCCGGCGCTTCAGCTACGGCACCAACTGATACGCGGGGAGAAACGCCATGGAAAAGTTCGTCAGCATCGAGAACGTCGGACAGACCTTCAAGACGCGCAAGGGGCCGTTCGTGGCACTGCGCGATATCAACCTGCATATCGCCGAGGGCGAGTTCATTACGCTGATCGGCCATTCCGGCTGCGGCAAGTCCACGCTGTTGAACCTGATCGCGGGCCTGGCCATGCCGACCACCGGCGCGCTGATCTGCGCCGGGCGCGAGATCGCCGGCCCGGGGCCGGAACGCGCGGTGGTATTCCAGAACCATTCGCTGCTACCGTGGCTGACATGCTTCGAGAACGTCTACCTGGGCGTGGAGCGCGTGTTCGCCGCCAGCGAAAGCAAGGCACAACTGAAAGCGCGCACGCACGACACGCTGTCGCTGGTGGGCCTGACGCATGCCGAGAACAAGTACCCGCACGAGATCTCCGGCGGCATGAAGCAACGGGTGGGCATTGCCCGCGCGCTGGCGATGGCGCCCAAGGTGCTGCTGATGGACGAGCCCTTCGGCGCGCTCGATGCGCTCACCCGCGCGCACCTGCAGGACGAGCTGATCAAGATCGTCGCGCGCACGCAGAGCACGGTGGTGATGGTGACCCACGATGTCGACGAGGCCGTGCTGCTGGCCGACCGCATCGTGATGATGACCAATGGCCCCGCCGCGACCATCGGTGAGATCCTGAAGGTGGACCTGCCGCGCCCGCGCGACCGCGTCGCGCTGGCCGACGACAAGAGCTACCACGCCTGCCGCACCGCGGTACTGGATTTCCTCTACCGCAAGCAGCGCAATCCGGCGCTGCGGGAGGCGGCCTAGGCTCGCCCGACCGCCGCACCCATCGGCGGCGATGGGCGCGGCGGCCCTGCTCCGCTATCATGAACCCAGAACAGACTCCTACCCCCCGCCGCCATGACCACGCCTGCCGCCACGCTTGCCGCACCCTTCCCTGCCGCCCGCTATATCAAGGAGATCGGCCGCGGCGTCAACGGCGCCCGCGCGCTGCCGCGCGAGGATGCCCAGGCCTTGTTCGACGCCATGCTGGCCGGGCGCGTATCCGACGTCGAACTCGGCGCCGTGCTGATGGCCTACCGCATCAAGGGCGAGGCGCCGCACGAACTCGCCGGCATGCTCGAGGCCGCCCATGCGCACTGCGAGCCGCTGCCCGGGCCGCCGGACCGGCAGGTGGTGGTGATCCCCAGCTACAACGGCGCGCGCAAGCAGCCCAACCTGGTGCCGCTGCTGGCGCTGCTGCTGGCGCATGAAGGCATCCCCGTGCTGGTGCATGGCTCGCGCGAGTTCAACGGCCGCGTGACCAGCATGACGCTGTTCGCGGCGCTGGGCGTTCCCCTGTGCGGCACCACGGCCGAGGCTTCGGCGCTGCTGCGCGATGGCACCGACCACGGGCCGCTGGCGGTGCTGCCGGTCGACGTGCTGTCGCCCGGCCTGTCGCAGCTGCTGGACCGGCGCACCGTGATCGGGCTGCGCAATTCCTCGCACACGGTCGCCAAGATGCTGCAACCGGTGGGCGAGCACTCCCCCGCCGAAGGGCTGCGGCTGTACAGCTATACGCACCCGGAATACCGCGAGACGCTGACCGACTACTTCTCGAACGAACCCGCCAACGTGCTGCTGGCACGCGGGACCGAAGGCGAAGTGGTGGCCGATGCGCGCCGCAACAGCCGCATCGACTGGCTGCATGAAGGGCACCAGCAGACGCTGGTCGATCCTGTCGGGGGCTCGCTGGCTGAAGTGCCGGAGCTGCCACCCGGCAGCGATGTCGATCAGACCGCGGCCTGGATCCGGCGCGTGCTGGATGGCGCCGTGCCGGTACCGGCGCCGATCGCCACGCAGATCGAGGCGATCCGGGAATGCCTGCGGCAGGGCACCCGGGTGACCTGGGCCAGCCCGGTCTGAGCCGGCCCCTTTCCTTCCCTTAAGGCTTGCGCGGCGGCAGCGGGATGCGCTCGTTCTCGTCTCCCGGCACCCGTGGGAACTGGTCATCCTCCCAGCGCCTGGCGGCGGCCTCGATCGCTTCCTTGCTGCTCGCGACGAAATTCCAGTAGATAAAGCGGCGGCCGTCGGTCGGATCGCCGCCCAGCAGCATCACGCGCGACGGCGCCGTGGCCAGCAGCGTGGCGCTCTGGCCGGGCGTCAGCACCACCATGTGTTCCGCCGGCAGCGGCTCGCCGTCCAGCGTGACGGCGCCGTCCACCGGGTAGATGCCACGCTGGGCATGCTCGGCCGGGATTTCCACGCTGGCGCCCGCGTCCAGTTCGATCGCCACATACAGCGTGCGGCTGAACACCTTGACGGGCGAGGTCTTGCCGAAGGCATCGCCGGCGATCACGGTCATGCGAACGCCGGGCCGCTCGATGCGTGGCAGGGTCTCGGCCGGATGGTGGAAGAACGACGGCTCGTCGGTTTCATGCGATTGCGGCAGCGCCACCCAGGTCTGGATGCCGTGCAGCCGCGCGCCCGCCGCGCGCACATGGTCCGGCGAACGCTCGGAGTGCACGATGCCGTGGCCGGCGGTCATCCAGTTGACGTCGCCCGGACGGATCGCCTGCTCGCTGCCCAGGCTGTCGCGGTGGATGATCTCGCCCTCGAACATATAGGTAACGGTGGCCAGGCCGATATGCGGATGGGGGCGCACATCGGCTCCCTCCCCGGGCGGCAGTTGCACCGGCCCCATATGGTCGAAGAAAATAAACGGCCCTACCGTCTGGGTTGCCGCTGCAGGCAGCAGCCGCCGTACGGTGAAATCGCCCAGGTCGCGCACATGCGGCTTGAGCAAGTGTTCGATAGCAGACATAACTTCTCCGGTGGAATAAGAGAGGCTCGCAAGCATGCCAGCGTGGCGCCGCTTGCGTCGAGTGTAGCCGCTGGTGCAACAAATCATTCCACCAGCGGGCAGAACCGGCGGGGCACGCTTTGCTCTAATACTGAGTGCGCCCTGCTGCGAGTATCCCCGACGGCGCTTGATTGCGAAATAGCTATCCAATATGCTATGACAATCGTCGGGAACTATCGCAACAGTCAGGACTCCAATTAGCACTCACCCGGCCTGAGTGCTAAGATGCGTTGCAGTGCCGCCGCCCATCCCAAGAGAAGGTGCGCGGCGCACCGGCAACCGAACCGCCGGATGCGAAAGGAGCCATTGAGTGAACGCAGTCTTGTCTGCTGACCAAAACCTGACCCCCAGCCGTCTGCCGACGGCCCCGAAGCACGGGGGTAGCCTGGCGCTGACCTTCCCGGCCACGCTGGGCAATCTCGACAGCTATATCCAGGCTGTTCACCGAATTCCGCTGTTGACCGCGGAGGAAGAGCAGCGCCTGGCGCGCGAACTCCGCGACCACGATTCCGTTGACGCGGCCCGCCGCCTGGTGATGTCCCACCTGCGCCTGGTCGTGTCGATCGCCCGCCAGTACCTGGGCTACGGCCTGCCGCACGCCGACCTGATCCAGGAAGGCAATATCGGCCTGATGAAGGCGGTCAAGCGCTTCGACCCCGACCAGGGCGTGCGCCTGGTGTCGTACGCGATGCACTGGATCAAGGCCGAAATCCACGAGTACGTGCTGAAGAACTGGCGCATGGTCAAGGTGGCGACCACCAAGGCCCAGCGCAAGCTGTTCTTCAACCTGCGCAGCCACAAGCAGGGCTCGCACACGTTCACGCCGGAGCAGGTCGAGGCGGTGGCGCGCGAGCTGAACGTCAAGCCCGAAGAAGTGATGGAGATGGAAACCCGCCTGTCGGGCGGCGACCTGGCGCTGGAAGGCCAGATCGACGACGGCGAGGAGGAATTCGCCCCCATCGCCTACCTGGCGGACAACCATAACGAGCCCACGCGCGTGATGGAAGCCAAGCGCCACGACCGCATGCAGGTCGAAGGCCTGGAAGAAGCGCTGGCCAAGCTGGACGAGCGCAGCCGCCGCATCATCGAGGCGCGCTGGCTGAACGTCGAGGACGACGGCTCGGGCGGCGCCACGCTGCATGAGCTGGCCGCCGAGTTCGGCGTCTCGGCCGAGCGCATCCGCCAGATCGAGGCCGCGGCAATGAAGAAGATGAAGGGCGCGCTGCAGGCCTTTGCCTGATCCCGCTGCCCCGCCAGAAGCAAAAAGGCCGGTCCACTGGACCGGCCTTTTTGTTTGCCTGCTGGGCGCGGCTGCGGCGTTATGCCGCACCCCGGGGCATCAGGACAGCAGCTGTTTCAGGTCGTGCGCGATCGGTTCCGGGCCCTGGCCGTGGCGGATAAACAGGCGCAGGCGGCCATCCGGGTCGAATACATAGCTGCCGGCGGAATGATCCACCGTGTAGTTGTTCGGCGACGAGCCCGGCACCTTGGCGTAGAACACCTTGAAGTCCTTGGTCACCTTCTGCAACGCGGCTTCGTCGGCCGGGCGCAGGCCCAGGAAGCGCGGATCGAAGGCAGGCACGTACTGGGCCAGCAGCGCCTGCGTGTCGCGCTCCGGGTCGACCGTCACGAACAGCACCTGCACGCGGTCGGCGTCGGGGCCCATCTTCTCCATCACGGCCTTGAGCTCGGCCATGGTGGTCGGGCACACGTCCGGGCAATGGGTGTAGCCGAAGAACATCACCACCGCCTTGCCTTTGAAGTCGGCGATATGGCGCACCTTGCCGGTATGGTCGGTCAGCGAGAAGTCCTTGCCGAAGTCGGCGGCACCGCTGATGTCGACATTGCGGAACGATGCCTTCTGCTGCCCGCAGGCGGCCACGGCCAGCGCAAGCACGGCCAGCAGGGAGAAGCGGCGGAAGGCGGAAAACAGGCCGGAGGCAGGACTGGGGCGGGGCATGCGGCGGGAACCGGTCAGGGGGTGGGAGGGAACCAGCGGCGCCGGAGGCGCGCGGCGACAGCTCGCAGTATCGCCGATCGCGCCGCCGCGCTGCGCCGGCCGCGACAAGATGACGCAGCCGAGCAGCCAGTTGGCGCAGGTCAGACCTGCGGAACGAACTTGAAGTAGTGATCGACCAGCAACGCCGCGAACAGCAACGACAGGTAGAGGATCGAGAAGCGGAAGGTGCGCTGCGCCAGCTCGTCCGAGTAGTTGCGGTACATCTTCCAGGCGTAGGCCAGGAAGCCGGCGCCCAGCGCCAGCGCGGCCGCCAGGTAGATGTAGCCGCTCATGCCGTAGACGAACGGCAGCAGCGTCGCGGCGATCATGACCAGCGTGTACAGCAGGATATGCAGCAGCGTGTAGCGCTCGCCGTGCGTGATCGGCAGCATCGGCAGGCCGGACTTGGCGTAGTCGGCGCGGCGGTACAGCGCCAGCGCCCAGAAGTGCGGCGGCGTCCAGGTGAAGATGATCAGCACCAGGAACCAGGCCTCGGCCGGCACCTCGCCTGCCACCGCGGCCCAGCCCAGCGCCGGCGGCATCGCCCCGGACAGCCCGCCGATCACGATGTTCTGCGGCGTGGCCGGCTTGAGCAGGATGGTGTAGACCACCGCGTAGCCCAGGAAGGTAGCGAAGGTCAGCCACATGGTCAGGTCGTTGGCGAACTCGTGCAGCAGCCACATGCCCGCGCCGCCGAGGATGGCGGAGAACACCAGCGTCTGCGGCGTTGTGATCTCGCCGGTGGCGGACGGGCGCCAGGCCGTGCGGCGCATCAGCGCATCGATCTTCTGCTCGACCAGGCAATTGATGGCAAACGCGGCGCCGGCCAGCAGCCAGATGCCGGCGGCACCGCCGATCAGCACGCGCCACGGCACCATGCCAGGCGTGGCCAGGAACATGCCGATGATGGCGCAGAACACCGCCAGCTGCGTCACGCGGGGCTTGGTCAGGGCGGCATATTGGCGGGCAAGGTGCCGTATCCGGCTCAGCTTGCCCAGTGAATGGGTATGTGTAGCGGTAACCACGGAAGGGGTCTTGTCTTTCATGTGGCGCGGGCGGCGTTCGGCACGGGGGCAGGAGCGCGGGCGGCCCGGGTCGCGAGCCCTATATTGTAGTGGAGGCGGACGAGCAGCAGCAGGAGCACCGCCGCCCCGCCGTTGTGCGCGACCGCGGCCACCAGGGGCCAGTCGAACACGATATTGGACATCCCGGTCGCCAGTTGCAGCACCAGCGTGCCGAGCAGCCAGCCGGCGGCGCGGTCCAGCCCTTCGAGCCGGCGCGCGCGCAGCCCGAACCACGCCAGGTAGCCGAGCACGATAAAAGCGAAGCCGCGGTGCACCCAGTGGATCGCCACCAGCGCCGCGTGCGGGATGTAGTCGCCGTCGGCGGTCATGCCCAGCTGGCGCCACAGCGTGAAGCCGTGCGCGAAGTCCATCTCCGGCACCAGCTGGCCGTTGCACAGTGGGAAGTCGGTGCAGGCCAGCACCGCGTAGTTGGTGCTGACCCAGCCGCCCAGGAAGATCTGGATCACCAGCAGCAGCAGGCCGATGCGCACCGGCCATCGCAGCCGCGCGGCCTGCGGCGCGACCGGGTGCGGCGGATCGTTGCGCGAGCCCAGCCAGATCAACGCCGCCAGCAGGCTCATGCCCAGCATCAGGTGCGTGACCACGATGATCGGCTGCAGCTTCATGGTCACGGTAAAGGCGCCGAACGCGCCCTGCACACACACCAGCAGCAGCACGCCGGTGGCGAACCACGGCGACTGCTTCAGCTCGCGCCGCTTGACCCACGCCAACACCATCAGCGCGATGATCAGCACGCCGACCGCCATGGCGAAATAGCGGTGGATCATCTCGATCCACGCCTTCACCAGCGTCACCGGCCCGCTGGGCAGCGCGGTCTCGGCCGCGCGGATCGGCTCCATCGCCGAGTGCGGGTTGGAGTGGCCGTAGCAGCCGGGCCAGTCCGGGCAGCCCAGGCCGGAGTCGGTCAGCCGCGTGAAGCTGCCGAACATGATCAGGTCCAGCGTCAGGAATGCGGTGATCCAGACCAGCTTGCGGTATTTGTTGCGATCGCCCTTGACCAGCACGTAGCACAGGGGCAGCAGCGCGATCAGGATGCCGATAATGGCCAGTTGCAGCAGCATGCCGTCTCCCTCAACCGATGCGCGAGACCTTGAGCAGCTTCTTCAGGTCGCCGCTCATCTTCTTGGGGTCCGGGTCCTGCGGGAAGCGCATCATCAGGTTGCCGAGCGGGTCGACCAGGAAGATCGTGTCCTCGGCGCGCTTTCCGGTCTCGGCCGGCAGCCACTGCTGCGCGGCCTGGCGGTCGATGCGCAGGAAGCGCACGCCGGCATAGGGCTCGTTATAGGCGGCGCTGAGGCGTTCGTCGACCTTGCCCTCGTCGGTGATCAGCCACACCGGCACGATGCGCTCGCGGTCCTGCCCCTGGCCGGCGCGTATCTGGCGGATGGTAAAGAGCTTTTTGGCGCAGGCCTCGTCGCAGGCCGACGGATCGGAAGTCACCAGCAGCCATTTGCCGCGGAACTGCTCCAGCGGCACGGCCTGACCGCGCTCGTCGGTGACGCGCACCGGCGGCATTGGCCGCTGCGGGTCGACCAGCGCGCCGTAGTTGGTGGCGCCACCGCGCGGCTTGATGACGTAGTAGGTGAAATACGAGGCAATCACCGGCGAGGCGCACACCAGCAGCAGCATCAGCATCTGGAAGCGGCCGCGGCGCGTGCGCGCGTCGATGCGGGGATCCGGCGGCGTAGCCGTGACGGCCGGAGCCGGAGCGGAGTCTTGCTGTGCCATGGGTACGTCTGTCCTTTGTTTCGGCAAGCGCACGCCCCGGAGAAGGCGCGTGCGGTCAGTTCATTCGGTTCGGGGTGTGGTCGAGCCCGCCGCCGGCCGGCGCGCGCGGCGCCAGCCGAATACGACCACCAGCACCACCGTCAGCACGGCCAGCCCGAACCACTGGAAGGCGTAGCCGTAGTGCCGGTCTGCGCCCAGGTCGGCCGGGGCCCAGTCGCGCGCCAGACCGTCGCCGGTATCGCTGCGCTGCTCGACCACCAGCGGATGCAGAGCCAGTCCGGTTTCGGCGGCATACGCCGCAATTTCCACGTTCTGGCGGATCTTGCTGCCGGCCTCGGCGCTGGCCGGCTGGCCCAGGCTATAGACCCGCGGCACGGCCGCCAATGCCGTGCCCTCGATGGTCACCTCCCCCTCGGGCGTCGGGAACGGCGCGATCCGGGTGCGGTCCTGCGCGTCGCGCGGCAGCCAGCCGCGTAGCACCAGCACCGCTTGCATGGCGCCCCGATCACTTGCAGGGGCGTTGATGCGCAGCGGCGTCAGCACCAGGAAGCCGGCGCGGCTGTCGCTGCCATTGCCGTGGGGGCGATTATCCAGCAATACGGTGCGCGCTGTGTCGAAACGCCCCGTCACGCGCACGGTGCGGTCCGTCACAACTTGTGACAGCGGCGCCGGGCCCAGCACCACCGGCGGCTGTGCCGCCAGCGCCTGCAGCCGCGCGGCGCGGCCTTCTTTCTCATGCGCGCGATTGAGCTGCCAGTTGCCGAGCGCGCAGGTGATGGCGACCACCACCAGCGCGGCGGCCAGTGGCAGCGGGCTGAAGATACGGCGTGCCGTCATCGCGCGGTCATGCCCGTCAGCGCCGCGCGCGCGAGGCCGGTGCGATAATGGGCGCTTCCGATGCCCATCGCGGCTACCCCAACGAGACCGCGGCCCGATCCGCAGCCAACCTGCCCCGCCATGCGCTTTGTCATCATCGTCGCCTTTGTCCTGATCATTGCCAGCCTGGCTTCCGCCCTGTTCTTCATGATGCGCGACCGCGGCAAGACGCCCAACATGATGCGCTCGCTGATGCTGCGCGTGGGCTTTTCGGTGGCGCTGTTCCTGTTCATCCTGTTCTCGAACTGGATGGGCTGGATCCACAGCACGGGCATCCGCATGACGCCCTGAAACACCCGGGACGCAAAAGACAAACGCCGCAGGCTGGTCGACCCCCTGCGGCGTTTCTCTTTTACGTCGGCGCCGGCGGCCCCGGTCGGGGCCCTGCCGGCGGGTACAGCAGCGTAACTTACAGCCAGTACACCACGACGTAGAGCAACAGCCACACCACGTCAACGAAGTGCCAGTACCAGGCTGCGCCTTCGAACGCGAAGTGGTTCTCCGGCGTGAAATGGCCCTTGAGCACGCGGCCCAGCACCACCGCCAGCATGATCGCGCCCATGGTCACGTGGAAGCCGTGGAAGCCGGTCAGCAGGAAAAAGGTCGAACCGTAGATGCCCGAGGTCAGCTTCAGGTTCAGATCGCCGTAGGCGTGCATGTACTCGTACACCTGCAGGCACATGAAGATCGCGCCCAGCAGGATGGTCAGCACCATGCCCTGGATCAGCTGGCTGCGCTTGCCGGCCAGCAGCGCGTGGTGCGCCCAGGTCAGCGTCACGCCGGACATCAGCAGCAGCGCGGTGTTGATGGTCGGGATCGGCCACGGACCCATGGTCTGGAACGACTCCACCACGCCGGCCGGCCCGAGGTTGGGCCACACCGCGGCAAAGTCGGGCCACAGGATCTTGTTGTTCAGGTCGCCCAGCCACGGCATGGCAATGGCGCGGGCGTAGAACAGCGCGCCGAAGAAGGCGGCAAAGAACATCACTTCGGAGAAGATGAACCAGCCCATCGACCAGCGGAACGACAAGTCGATGTTCTTGCCGTACAGGCCGCCTTCGGACTCGCTGATGGCGTCGCCGAACCAGCTCTTGAGCACGAACAGAAACCACAGCAGGCCGAAGCCGCACACGTACGGCGCCCAGGGCTGCCCGTTTACCCAACCGGAGGCGCCCGCGCCCGTCAGCAGCAGGCCGAAGCTCGCCGTGATCGGGTGGCGCGACGGGCCCGGTATGAAGTAGTACGGAGCGTTTGCGCGATTCGCACTCATTCTTTTATCTCCAGCTCAGAGTCTTTGATTCGGTATTCGTTATCCGCGCTTCGGCGCTCCGGGCCGCCCGCCTCCTCTGGGCCGGCCGCGCCGCTGCGGCTGTTTTGTTCTGCGACTGCCTGCGACTGCTTTTGTTGTCTACCCTTCCTGCCCTGCTACCCCGCCGCCTGGCTCACCACCATGCGCACGATGACGACCAGCACCGCGATGAAGATGGCCGCCGCAATCACCCCGGCGATGACTACGTGCACCGGGTTCAGCCTGGCCATGTCGCGCTCGTGCTCCGCGCCCTTGCGCAGGCCGATGAACGACCACAGCACCGCGCGCATGGTCTGCGCGAACGACATCTTGCGCTTGACCGCGTCCTTCATCTCATCCATCGCCCGTCCTCCGCAACGCCGGCATGCCGCGCCGGCCGGCTTCAGATGCCCTTGCCTGCCGGCGCCGGCTGCGGCGCCAGCAGGCCCTCGGGCGCCTGCACCACCGGCGTGCCCACCTCGAAGAAGGTGTACGACAGCGTAATGTTCTTCACATCCTTGGGCAGCGCGGGATCGATCACGAACACCACCGGCATCTCGCGCGCCTCTTTTGCCTTGAGCGTCTGCTGCTTGAAGCAGAAGCACTCCAGCTTCATGAAATACTGGGTCGCCTGCTTGGGCGCGTAGCTCGGGATCGCCTGCGCCGAGATATCGCGCGGCTGCCCGTTGGCAACTTCATAGACGATCGTCGCCATCTCGCCGGGATGCACTTCCATGCTGTTCTTCACCGGCCGGAAGGCGAAAGGCCCGCGCGCATTGGAGTCGAACTCCACCGTGATGGTGCGGCTCTTGTCGACCTGCGTGTTCTTCACCGCGCCGTGCAGCTCGCGCGTGGTGATCACGTTGATGCCGGTGATCTCGCAGATCTTCTTGTACAGCGGCACCAGCGCATAGCCGAAGCCGAACATCACGGCCACGATCACGACCAGCCGCAGCATCATGCCGCGGTTGAACCGCTTGTCTGCTTCCCTGCCCTGCTGGTCGATGCTCATCTCGCTATCCTGCAGCTACCCGGCCACTTCAGCCAAGGAACACCATCTTGGCGAAGAACCCCAAAAAGAAAACCACCACGATCGACAGCAGGATCAGGCCAAGGCGCCGGTTGGCGGCTTTCTGGTCCGGGTGTGATGGGTTTTTGTCTGGAGCCTGCATCATTTGCTTACCTGCTGGCGCGGGAGGCGGACGCTGCCGCCTCCCGCTGCCTGATTACGCTGCTTCAGCGGACCTGCGGGGGCACTTCAAAGGTGTGGAACGGCGCCGGCGACGGCACGGTCCACTCCAGCCCCTCGGCACCTTCCCACGGCTTGTCCGCGGCCTTCTCGCCGCCACGGTACGACGGCAGCACCACGAAGAAGAAGAAATACACCTGCATCAGGCCGAAGCCCAGCGCACCGAGCGACGCGATCGCGTTGAAATCCGCGAACTGGGTCGGGTAGTCGGCATAGCGGCGCGGCATGCCGGCCAGGCCCAGGAAGTGCATCGGGAAGAAGGTCACGTTGAAGAAGATCAGCGAACCCCAGAAGTGGATCTGGCCGCGGGTCTCGTTGTACATGAACCCGCTCCACTTCGGACCCCAGTAGTAGAAGCCCGCGAACAGCGCGAACAGCGAGCCGGCCACCAGCACATAGTGGAAGTGCGCCACGATGAAGTAGGTGTCCTGCAGCTGGATGTCGATCGGAGCCACCGCCGGCATCAGGCCGGTGAAGCCGCCGATGGTGAACACGAAGATAAAGCCGATCGCGAACAGCATCGGGGTCTCGAACGTCATCGAGCCACGCCACATGGTGGCGATCCAGTTGAAGATCTTCACGGCCGTCGGCACCGCGATCAGCATGGTCGCGTACATGAAGAACAGCTGGCCGGTCACCGGCATGCCGGTCGTGAACATGTGGTGGGCCCACACGATAAACGACAGGATGGCGATCGAGGCGGTGGCGTACACCATCGAGCTGTAGCCGAACAGGCGCTTGCGCGAGAACGCCGGCACCACGTGCGAGACGATCCCGAACGCCGGCAGGATCATGATGTAAACCTCGGGGTGGCCGAAGAACCAGAAGATATGCTGGTACATCACCGGGTCGCCGCCGCCGGCGGCCGAGAAGAAGCTCGTGCCGAAGTGGCGGTCGGTCAGCACCATGGTGATGGCGCCGGCCAGCACGGGCATCACGGCGATCAGCAGGTAGGCGGTGATCAGCCAGGTCCAGCAGAACATCGGCATCCTCATCAGCGTCATGCCGGGGGCACGCATGTTGAGGATGGTCACGATGATGTTGATCGAGCCCATGATCGACGACGCGCCCATGATGTGCATGGCGAAGATGGCCATGTCCATGCCCGGGCCCATCTGCACCGACAGCGGCGCGTACAGGGTCCAGCCGGCGGCGGTGGCGCCGCCCGGGGCGAAGAACGAGCCGGCCAGCAGCAGCGCGGCGGGCGGCAGCAGCCAGAAGCTGAAGTTGTTCATGCGCGCGAACGCCATGTCGGACGCGCCGACCTGCAGCGGGATCATCCAGTTCGCAAAGCCCACGAAGGCCGGCATGATCGCGCCGAACACCATCACCAGGCCGTGCATGGTGGTGAACTGGTTGAACAGCTCGGGGCGGAAGAACTGCAGGCCGGGCTCGAACAGCTCCAGGCGGATCAGCAGCGCCAGCACGCCACCGGACAGCAGCATGATGAACGAGAACAGCAGGTACAGCGTGCCGATGTCCTTGTGGTTGGTGGCGAACAGCCAGCGGCGCCAGCCATGCGGGTGATCGTGCGCGTGGTCGTCATGCGCATGATCGTGCGGATGGGCGAGCGCGTCCGGGGTAGCAGTACTCATCGCAAATGCTCCTCTAATCCTGTTCTGTCTTCAGCGGGTCAGCCCGCGACGCGGTCGCCCGCGAGGCTGGCCTGCTTGTCTGCAGGCTTGGCTTCGGCCTTGGGAGCCACGCCGCCTGCCGCGCCGCCGCCTTCCGGGAACTTGCCCGCGCGGGCACCCACGAAGTCGCTCGGCTGGATCACTTCACCCGTCTTGTTGCTCCAGGCGTTGCGTGTATAGGTCATCACCGTGGCCAGCTCTGTATCCGAGAGCTGCTTCCACGAGGGCATGCCGCCCTTGCCTTCGAGCAGGATGTGCATCTGGCCGGCCTTGGGGCCGTTGACCAGCTTGGCGCCGTCCAGCGCCGGGAACGCGCCGCCGCCCTTGCCGTTGGGCTGGTGGCAGACCGCGCAGTTGGCGGCGTAGATCTTCTCGCCGCGCACCTTCGACTCGTCCAGCGTCCAGGTCTTGTTGGGGTCGTCGGCCTTGGCCGCCAGCTCCTTCTTCTTGCCGTCGACCCACTTGGTGTAGTCGGCGTCGGAGACCACGCGCACCACGATCGGCATGAAGGCGTGCTCCTTGCCGCACAGCTCGGCGCACTGGCCGCGGTACACGCCGACCTTCTCAGCCTTGAACCAGGTGTCGCGCACAAAGCCCGGGATCGCATCCTGCTTGACACCGAAGGCCGGGACCATCCAGGCGTGGATCACGTCGTTGGCGGTGGTGACGATGCGGATCTTCTTGTTGACCGGCACGACCAGCTCGTTGTCCACCTCCATCAGGTAGGTGTTGGACTTGGGCTGCTCGTTGTTGATCTGCTCGCGCGGGGTGGTCAGGGTCGACACGAAGGAAATGCCTTCGCCCTGGCCCTTCAGGTAGTCATAGCCCCACTTCCACTGGTAGCCGGTGGCCTTGATGGTGATGTCGGAGTTGGTGGTGTCCTTCATCGCCACCACGGTCTTGGTGGCCGGCAGGGCCATCGCGATCACGATCAGGAACGGGACGATGGTCCAGACCACTTCCACCGTGATGCTCTCGTGGAAGGAAGCCGGCTTGGAGCCCTTGGCCTTGCGGTGCGTGAAGATGGAATAGAACATCACGGCGAACACCGCGACGAAGATCACCGTGCAGATGATCAGCATCATCCAGTTCAGCCAGTGAATCTGTTCGGCGATCTTGGTAACCGGCTCGGTCAGGTTGAGCTGGCGCACGGCGGGGCCGCCCGGCATGTCGCTCACCGCGGACGCCGCCTGGCTGGCAAGCAGGGACACACCTGCCAGACAAACTGCGGATGCCTTCTTCCACATTTTCATTTGTTATCTACCCAATTTACAGATTCAGATCTGTCCCCGCCTCCGCCCCCGCCGCCTCCTCAGAGGCGACGCAGGACCGCTGCGAGCTCCTGCGCGAACTTGCGTCGCCGGTACGGGTCCACGTAACACCCCACCTGTACCTCACGCCCGCCCGAGCGCAGCGTCACCAGCGCGCGGAACGATTCACCCAGTTCGACCCGCACCCAGCGCGGGTTGAATTCCTGGCGCGTCACCTTTGTGCCGCTGGCTGTCTCCACGACCAGCATGCCGTCGGTAATGCTGACGCGCTCATAGTCTGTCGCATGGCGCGCATACACCAGCAGCGCGATCCCCAGCCCGATCAGCTCGATGCTGGCAAACGGCAGCACGAGCCAGGACCCTTGCCACGCGAAAAACAACGCGATGGCAAGCGAAACCGTGAGGATCGAGAGGTAAAACCAGCCGACCTGGCGTGGAGACAGCGAGCAATTTCGCTTCATCAGCCAGTCGTGGGGCGCGGGGAGAGGTCCGTCGAGATTTCCGCCGGAGTCACCACCTGCCGTCTGGAGTGCGATACCCAAGTCTTGCATCGCCAACCACTCTGCATCGGATGCACACCCGGGACGATGGCGCCCGGGTTGCACAGTGCGGGTGCAATACCAGGACGTTCTTGTGCCAGGGGACCACTGCGACAAACTGGCGCATTATAGGGCGCTTCCCCTACACGGACAAGGGCGCACCTTGACCGGAAGGCTTGCGCCCCGCTTGATTCTGTGCATGCACAAACGCCCCGCGATCTCCCTGCACGCCGCGCCAGCGCTCACTCTGCGGCAATCTGTCGCACGCGCAAGTTAACTCTGTTTTAACCTGCCTTGCGCGGCCTTGCACGGCCGATCTGGTCCAGCGGCACCACGGCGCGGCCCTGCTCGTCCAGCGCCTGGCCGCCGCGCGGCGCCAGCTTCCACGCATGGCCGTAGACGATCTCGAAGGTCAGCGGGATCACGCCATCGGCGTTGCGCCGGCGCTCCAGCGCCTGGGTCAGCGCCTGGTACCAGCTGCGGCCGCGCAGGCCCTGCGACAACGCGCCCGCCGGGCCGCGCAGGCCGCCGAAGGCCTGCACCTCGCGCAGCAGCGTGGCGGGCGACTCGTAGGTCACGGTCAGCGTTTCCATGTCCATCACCGGCGTGGACCAGCCGCTGTGCACCAGCATGTCGCCGATATCGTGCATGTCGACAAAGCGCAACGTATGGGGCGCGTCGTCGACTTCGGCAAAGGCCGCGCGCAGCTCCTTGAGCGTATCCGGGCCGAACAGCGAGAACAGCACCAGCCCCTCGTCGCGCGTGACGCGGTGCCACTCCGGGAACACACGGTGCGGCTCCGGATGCCAGTGCAGCGCCAGGTTGGACCACAGCAGGTCGAAGCTCGCGGGCGCAAAAGGCAGTGTGGCAAGATCGCCCTGGACCAGGTCGAACAGGGGCCGCTTGCCTAGCATGCGCCCAAGCCAGCCCGGACGGCGCTGCGGGTCGCGCTGGCCGGCTTCGGCCAGCATCGCGCCGGAAATATCGAGCCCCGCGATCTGCGCATCGGGAAAGCGCGCGCGCAGCCCCGCCAGGCCCTGGCCGTGGCCGCAGCCGATATCCAGCGCACGCTGCGGCGCCAGGCGGATCACCTCCATGCGCTCCTGCATGCGGCGGCCGATCTCGCCCAGCAGGAAGTCCAGCTGGCCGAAGCCGCGGCTGCGCCGGTCAAAGGCGAGCCGGGTCAGGCGCGCGGGCGGCAGGAAAGCATCGGGGGATTCAGCGGCATGCAGGGACACGGACAGACAGGGCAGCAAGAAGACCAGGAAGCGGCACAGGTGCAGGCACGGGCGCCGGGCGAACGCGGCCGCCTTGCCCGATGGGCCGCGGCCGGACGGCAAGTATACGCGCGCGCCGCGCTGGCCGCCCGGAGCGCGCTGGCCGGCGCCGGCCCGGCGCTGCTGCCGAGCGCCTGCGCGCTGTGCGGCGCGGTGCAGCGCGACGTGGTGTGCGGCGCGGTGCAGCGCGACGTGGTGTGCGCGCCCTGCGCCGGCGACCTGCTGCGGCCGGTGCGGCGCTGCCCCGCTTGCGCGCTGGCGCTGGGGCGCCATTTCAGCTGCCCGGCGTGCGCCGCGATGCCGCCCGCGTTCGACCACGCCTGCACGCTGGGCGACTATGCCTCGCCGCAGGACCAGCTGGTGCTGGCGCTCAAGTTTGGCCAGGCGCTGCCGCTGGCGGGCTGGC
The DNA here is from genome assembly GCA_000471925.1 of Ralstonia pickettii DTP0602. Classification (NCBI taxonomy): domain Bacteria; kingdom Pseudomonadati; phylum Pseudomonadota; class Betaproteobacteria; order Burkholderiales; family Burkholderiaceae; genus Ralstonia; species Ralstonia pickettii. The sequence continues at coordinate 315,786 of CP006667.1, read as the reverse complement.
TGGCGGCCCGGCTCGCGGCCGGGCTGCCGGCGGCGTGGTCCAGCGCCCGGCTTGGGCCGCCCGACCTGGTTGCACCCATTCCGCTGTCGCCACAGCGCCTCGCCGCGCGCGGCTTCAACCAGGCCTGGGAGATCGCGCGGCCGCTGGCGCGCGGTCTTGGCCTGCGCGCCGATCCGGTGCTGCTGCAGCGCAAGCGGGGTACCGGCAGCCAACGTGCGCTGGACCTGGCGGCACGGCAGGTGAACCTGCGCGATGCGTTCCGGCTGGCGCGTCCCGCACGGCTGGACGGGCTGCATGTGGCGCTGGTCGACGATGTCATGACTTCCGGCACCACCTTGCACGAAGCGGCCCGCGTGCTCAAAGCGCACGGCGCTGCCCACGTCAGCGTAATCGTGGCGCTGCGCACGCCATAGGGCCGGGATGACAGTGAGCGGTGCGCGCGGTAAGCTGCGCACCGTTCTGACGAAGGGCGGCACCCGGCGCCCGAGATACCCCCCGCATCATGTTCAACGTCGTCCTGGTCGAACCGGAAATCCCACCCAACACCGGCAATGTGATCCGCCTGTGCGCCAACACCGGTGCACAGCTGCATCTGATCAAACCGTTGGGATTTCCGCTGGAAGACGCGCGCATGCGCCGCGCCGGGCTGGATTACCACGAGTACGCCACCATGCGTGTGCACGACAGCTGGGACGCGCTGATGGCCAGCGAACAGCCAGATCCCACGCGCATGTTCGCGCTGACCACGCGCGGCTCGACACCGTTCGGCCAGGTGGAATTCCGGCCGGGCGACTGGTTCGTGTTCGGTTCCGAGACGCGCGGCCTGTCACCCGAGCGGCGCGAGTGGTTCCCGCCGGCGCAACGCATAAGGCTGCCGATGCGGCCCGACAACCGCAGCCTGAACCTGTCAAATACGGTCGCGGTGGTGGTGTTTGAAGCGTGGCGGCAGAATGGGTTCGCGGGCGGAAGCTGAACGCCGCCGCACCGTTTATTCCGGCTGCACCCCGGCCGCCCGGATCACCTTGTCCCAGCGCGCCTTCTCGCTCGCCATGGTCTGGCGCAGCGACGCCGGCGCGGTGCCGGCCGGCACGAAATACTGCGCGCGCATCTTGTCGCGCACGTCGGCGCTGCCGATGATCGCCACCAGTTCGCGGTAGAGCCGGTCGATCACTGGCTGCGGCGTGCCCGCCGGTGCCAGCACTGCCTGCCACGAAATCGCTTCGAAACCCGGATAGCCGGATTCCGCCACCGTCGGCACCGACGGCAGCACCGCGGTGCGGCCCGTAGTGGTCACGGCCAGCACGCGCAGCTTGCCGGCATTGACCTGCGGCATCGCGATCGCCGGCACCATGAAGCCCGCCTGCACCTGCCCCCCTACCATCGCGGTGGTGACCTGCGGGAAGCCGGGATACGGCACGTGCTGCAGCTCGATGCCCGCCATCGCCTTGAGCTGCTCCATCGCCAGGTGCGAGGCGCTGCCATTGCCGGGCGAGCCATAGTTCAGTTCGCCCGGTTTCGACCGGGCCAGGGCGACGAATTCACGCAGGTTGTGGACCGGCAGGCGTGCGTCGACCACCAGCACGTTGGGCGAGGTCGCCACCAGCGTCACCGGCGCGAGCTGGCGGAACGGATCGTAGTTCAGGTTGCGCGACAGCGTCGGCGCGGTGACCAGCGGGCCGTTGATGGTGAACACCAGCGTGTAGCCATCGGGCGTGGCGCGCGCCACCATGCCGGTGCCGATATTGCCGCCGGCGCCAGGGCGGTTTTCCACGACCACCGGCTGGCCCAGCGCAGTCGCAAGCTTCTCGGTCACGATCCGCGCGATCAGGTCGGGCGACGAGCCCGGCGGGAACGGCACCACCATGCGGATGGGCCGGGCGGGCCAGGGTTGGGCGAGCACGCTGGCGGAAGCGCCGGCAGCGCAGGCAGCGGCAAGCGCGATCAGCACGTGTCGGCGGGTAGGCATGCGGGAAGTATCGTCAGGAAGGTTGGGTCGCGCGCGCTGTCACTCGTCGCGCGCGTCGCGCTGGAGCAGCTGCGCCACCGCGTCGGCGGCGCTCAGCCCGTCGAACAGCACCGCGCACACCGCGCGGGCGATCGGCATCTCGACACCGTTCGCGGCGGCAAGCTCGGCCACCGCCTGCGCGCAACGCACGCCCTCGGCCACATGGCCCAGTTCGGCCAGGATCTGGTCCAGGCTCTGCCCCGCCGCCAGTTGCTGCCCCACCTTGCGGTTGCGCGACAGGTCGCCGGTGGCGGTCAGGATCAGGTCGCCGACGCCAGCCAGGCCCATGAAGGTCTCGACCCGCCCGCCCAGCGCCAGGCCCAGCCGCGTCATCTCGGCCAGCCCGCGCGTCACCAGCGCGGCGCGCGCGTTCAGGCCCAGGCCCAGCCCGTCGCTGGCGCCGGTGGCGATCGCCAGCACGTTCTTGACCGCGCCGCCCACTTCCACGCCGGTCAGGTCGTCGCTGCCGTAGATGCGCATGGCGTGGTGGTGGAAGGCCGCCTGCGCGCGCTCGGCCAGCGACGGCACGCTGCCCGCCACCGTCAGCGCGCACGGCAGGCCCTGCGCCACTTCGCGGGCGAAGCTCGGGCCGGTCAGCACGCCGTAGTCGAAGCCATCGGTGCGCCCGGCGGTGTCCAGCTCGGCGCGCACCATCTGGTGCGGCAGCAGGTGCGTGCCGGACTCGAAGCCCTTGCACAGCCACAGCATCGTCACCGGCCGCGCGCTGCGCGTGGCGAGCCGGCGCGTCATCTCGCGCAGGCCCGACACCGGCGTGGCCACCACCACGATGCCGTCCGGATCGTCCGCGGCATGCGCCACCGCAAGCTCGAAATCCGCCTGCACCGCGAGCCGCTCGGACAACGTCACGCCCGGCAGGTAGGCAGCATTCTCGCGCGTGGCGGCGATGGTGGCGAGCTGGGCGGGGTCACGCCCCCACAGCACCACGTCATTGGTGGCCGCGGCATGGCTGGCGAGGGCGGTGCCCCAGGCACCGGCACCAAGGAAGGTCAGTTTCATGGGAGCTCGCACGGAGGATGGGCGCAATCGATAGTAGTCCCGGAGCCCAAAAGGCGAAACGGGGCCGCAGCCCCGTTCCGATGCATGACTCCGGACGCCGGAATCAGTGGCGAGCCTGGCTGCCGTCGGGCATCACGATGCCGCTGCTGCCGCCTTCGGCACCCTGGGCTTCTTCCATGGCCGCCTGCAGGCGTTGCTCGTACAGCGCCTGGAAGTTGATTTCCGACAGGTGGATGGCCTGGAAGCCGGCGCGGGTGATCACGTCGGCGATATTGCTGCGCAGGTACGGATACAGGATGGTCGGGCAGGCGATGCCCAGCAGCGGGTCGAGCTGCTCCACCGGCACGTTGCGGATATCGAAGATGCCGGCCTGGTGCGCTTCCACCAGGAAGGCGACCTTGTCCTGCACCTTGGTCGTCACGGTGCCAGTCACCACCACCTCGAAGATGCCTTCCTGCAGCTGCGAAGCGCCGACGTTGACCTGCACTTCCACCGACGGGGCTTCCGATTCCAGGAAGATGCCCGGCGAGTTGGGCTGCTCCAGCGACATGTCCTTCAGGTAGACGCGCTGGATATTGAAGAAGGGTTGATCGTCCTGCTGGGTGTTTTGCTGGTCGCTCATGAAAGGCTTCCGGGAAGATGGGCGTTGGGCGCGGCGGCGGCAGCCCCTGATGGGTGCAGGGCTGGCCGGTGCCCGGTTGGAAAACGCATATGGTACATGACGCGGGTGGCGATTTCACCCGCGCCGGGACAAAGCCGGCCCGGAATCAGACGGTTCCGAGCGAGCAGCAGTCGCGGGGCGCTCAGGCAGCCAGCAGCGGCACCAGGCCACCCTGGCGGTCCAGCGCCGACAGGTCGTCGAAGCCGCCCACGTGGGTATCGTCGATGTAGATCTGCGGTACGGTGCGGCGGCCGGTGCGAGACATCATCTCTTCGCGCTTGCCGGGTTCGCGGTCGATCAGGATCTTCTCGATTGCTTCCACGCCGCGGGACTTCAGCAGGCGTTCAGCCATAACGCAAAACGGACACACCACGGTGCTGTACATGACGACGCGGGCCATGCGGGTTCTCCTTGAATGCAATGCGGCGCGCGCACCGGCTTTGGGCCGGGCGGCGCACGGTGTAACGGAATACGGGCCGGAGTTGCCGGGATTACTTCACCAGCGGCAGACCTGCCTGCTGCCAGGCGGCGATGCCGCCCTCGAGCGCGTAGATCTCACTGTAACCGGCTTCCTTCAGCGCTGCCTGGGCCTTGCCCGAGCGCTGGCCGGTCTGGCATACGACGATGATTGGGGCCGACTTGTCCTTTGCAAGGCCGGCCGCGCGCGAGGCCAGCTCGGCAAGCGGGGCGCTTTTGGCCTGCGGCAGGTGACCCTTGGCATACTCGGCGGGCTCGCGGATGTCGACCACCACCGCCCCGCGCTTGTTGATCAGCTGGGTGGCGGCGGCCGTATTGACGGTCTTGCCGCCGGTGCTGCGCGAGATCGCGGGCCAGGCCAGCAGGCCGCCCGAGACCACGGCTAGGGCGATCAGGGCAAGGTTGTTATAGTCGGCAAAGAAATTCACGTTGGCATTCCGGTAGGTTGGGTCGGCGGCATTATAAAATACGCGGTTTGGCGTCCGGGGCCTGCCGCTGCATGGCCAGCCGCCATTGTCGCCTGCCTGAGACATGGAGTTCACATTAGAAAGCCATGAGCTCACTCGGGGTGACGGCGCGGACGCACGCACGCACAGGTTATCTACTCTCTGGAAGCAGCAGCATGTACAAGCTCGTCCTTATCCGCCACGGCGAATCCACGTGGAACCTTGAAAACCGCTTCACCGGCTGGGTCGACGTCGACCTGACCGAAACCGGCGCGGCCCAGGCCAACCTGGCCGGCAAGCTGCTCAAGGATGCCGGCTTCAGCTTCGATATCGCCTACACCTCGGTGCTCAAGCGCGCCATCCGCACGCTGTGGCACGTGCAGGACGAAATGGACCTGATGTGGATCCCGGTGCGCAACGAATGGCGCCTGAACGAGCGCCACTACGGCGCGCTGGCCGGCCTGAACAAGGCCGAAACCGCGGCCAAGTTCGGCGACGAGCAGGTGCTGGTGTGGCGCCGCAGCTATGACACCCCGCCGCCCGCGCTGGAGCCGACCGATCCGCGCGCCTCGTTCAATGATCCGCGCTACGCCAATGTGCCGCGCAACGAGATCCCGCTGACCGAATGCCTGAAGGACACGGTCGCGCGCGTGCTGCCGCTGTGGAACGAATCCATCGCCCCCGACATCCAATCCGGCAAGCGTGTGGTCATTGCCGCGCACGGCAACAGTATCCGCGCGCTGGTAAAGTACCTGGACCAGATCTCGGATGACGAAATCGTCGGACTCAACATTCCCAACGGCACCCCCCTCGTGTACGAGCTGGACGCCGACCTGCACCCCCTGCGCCACTACTACCTGGGCGACCAGGAAGCCATCGCCGCCTCGCTGGCGGCCGTGGCCAACCAGGGCAAGGCACGCTGAAGCTGGTCCGGGCGGCCCCCACAGGCGCATGTGTACGCGCATGTGCGGCCGCCCACCCTGAACCGGGGCACGGCAGGCCCCGTTCTACGCTCGGACTTATACTGTCGGACAAACCGCCCAGCGCCGGGCGGCCGCAGCCGGCATAATCCCCACACGTACACTCCGTACACCAAGTACACGTTCAGGCAGCCCTCATGCGCAAGACGCTCAAGAACATCAGCCTAGTCTCTGTCGGCCTCGTCGCCGGCGTGCTCGCCACGCTGCAGATCTCGGCGACCGCCCAGAATTCATCGGGGCCCTTGCCGCTGGACCAGCTGCGGCTGATGGCCGATATTTTCGGGCAGATCAAGCGCGAGTACGTGGAGCCGGTCGATGACAAGAAGCTGCTGACCGAAGCCATCAAGGGCATGGTCGCCAGCCTCGACCCGCACTCGTCCTATCTCGACGAGAAAGACTTCAAGGAACTGCAGGAAGGCACGCGCGGCCGCTTTGCCGGCCTCGGCATCGAGATCTCGCAGGAAGAAGGCCTGGTCAAGGTGATCAACCCGATCGAGGACACGCCGGCGTTCCGCGCCGGCATCCAGCCGGGCGACCTGATCACCCGTATCGACGACAAACCCGTGCGCGGCCTGCCGCTTGAGCAAGCGGTCAAGCGCATGCGCGGCGAGCCCGGCACCAAGGTCACGCTGACCATCTACCGCAAGAGCGAGGAACGCACCTTCCCGGTCTCGATCACGCGCGCCGAGATCCGCGTGCAGTCGGTCAAGGCCAAGATGCTCGACAACAATATCGGCTGGATTCGCCTCACCAGCTTCCAGGAACGCACCGTCTCCGACCTGGCCCGCAAGCTGGCCGAGATGGCGCAGAAGAACCCGAACATGAAGGGGCTGATCCTGGACCTGCGCAACAACGGCGGCGGCGTACTGCAGGGCGCGGTCGGCGTGGCCGCGGCCTTCCTGCCGAACGACGCCACGGTGGTGTCGACCAACGGCCAGGTGCCCGATGCCAAGCGCGTCTACAAGGCGGCGTACAACAACTACCGCCTGTCCTCGCTGGAAGACGATCCGCTCAAGGACCTGCCCGCGATCTACAAGAAGATCCCGATGGTGGTGCTGACCAACGCCTACTCGGCCTCGGCTTCCGAGATCGTGGCGGGCGCGCTGCAGGACCATCACCGCGCGCAGATCATGGGCAAGACCACCTTCGGCAAGGGCTCGGTGCAGACCGTGCGTCCGCTCACCAACGACACCGGCATCAAGCTGACCATCGCGTACTACTACACGCCGAGCGGCAAGTCGATCCAGGCCAAGGGCATTCGCCCGGACATCCCGGTCGACCAGAACCCCGAAGGCGATCCGGACGACGCGCTGATCACGCGGGAGATCGATACCGAGCGCCACCTGCACAACAAGCAGGAATCGGAAGAGCCGGAAATGACCGAACGCGAGCAGCGCCGGGTGGAAGAACTGCGCCGCCTGGAAGAAGAGAACGCGAAGAAGACGCCGGAAGAGCGCGAGAAGGAACGCCGCAAGAAGCCGGTGGAATTCGGCTCGGCCGACGACTTCATGCTGCAGCAAGCCGTGGCCCAGCTCAATGGCCAGCCGGTCAAGCGCTCCAAGTCGCGACTGGAAACCAATCCGCCGGCCGACAACGGCAAGGCAGCCAAGCCCTCGGGCAAGAGCGGCGCCAAGGGTGCCAGCGCCCCGGCCGCCAAGCCGGCCGCTCCACCCCCCGGCAAGCAGCCGCCAGCCAGCGCGCCGATCGGCGAGCCGCTGGGTACGCCGACGGGCAAGGCGCCCTGAGGCCTGCACAAGGCTGCGGGTGTTCTCCCTCTCCCCCTGAGGGGAGAGGGAGAACACCTTGCTTAGGCTAGCTCGGGCGGCTTTGGAGCACCCAAGACCGCCCTCCTCTTCAGCACTCGAGGGATTACCTCATGAGCGACGACGGCCTCAACGACGAACAGCTATTGCGCTACTCGCGCCATATCCTGCTGGACGAACTCGGCATCGAAGGCCAGCGCCGGCTGCTGGCCGGCCACGCGCTGGTAATCGGCGCGGGCGGGCTGGGCGCGGCCGCGCTGCCCTTCCTCGCTTCGGCCGGCGTGGGCCGCATCACCGTGGTCGACAACGACGAGGTCGACCTGACCAACCTGCAGCGCCAGATCATCCACACCACCGCCAACGTGGGTCGGCCCAAGGTCGATTCCGCGCGCGAGGGCATGCTGCGCATCAACCCGGGCCTGGAGATCGTGACGGTGGCCGCGCGCGTGGGCGATGCCGAGCTCGACCAACTGGTGGCCACGGCCGACGTGGTGCTGGATTGCTGCGACAACTTTGCCACGCGCCAGGCGGTCAACCGCGCCTGCGTGCGCCACAAGGTGCCGCTGGTGTCGGGCGCGGCGCTGCGCTTCGACGGCCAGATCAGCGTGTTCGACCGCCGCCAGCCGGATGCGCCCTGCTACGCCTGCCTGTTCCCGCCGGCCGAGCCCGCGCCGGAAGTGGCCTGCGCCACCATGGGCGTGTTCGCGCCGCTGGTCGGCATGGTCGGCACGGTGCAGGCGGCCGAAGCGCTCAAGCTGCTCGCCGGCGTCGGCGACAGCCTGGCGGGCCGGCTGCTGATGGTCAATGCGCTGTCGATGGAATGGACCACGATGCGGCTGGCGCGCACGCCGGATTGCCCGGTCTGCGCGGGGCGCTGAGCGCAGCTACTCCTTGGGCGCCGCGTGCGCCAGCAGCCAGTCGGTGACGGCGGCGCGGTCACCACGGAAGACGATGCGCGCCGTGCGCTGCTCGCGCTGGTAGTCGTACATCGGATCGTAGTAATCGCGCAGCAGCACTTCGATCCAGCCGCGGTGCAATGCCACCTCGCCGGATGCCGCCTGCCGCGCCAGCGCCTGCTCCAGCAGGCTCGATAACTTGCCATAGCGCGCTCCGCCCAGCCTTGGAGCGATAGCGGCCATCGCTTCGCGCAGACGCGCGGCGTAGGCCTCGAAGCCCTCCGCCGTACCCTTCTCCGCGAGAAATTCCGCCGCCAGTCCCTGCACATAGTCGCGCAGCACGCGCTCCACGCGTTGCTCGAACGACGCTTCCAGCCATACCAGTGGGCTCGCCTGAATGCACTGCGTCAGCGCCTGCGGCACGTCGCGGCTGCCGATATAGCGGCCTTCGTCTTCCACCACCAGCGCGTGGAAGCCTGTGTCGATATGGCACAGCAGGTCGATCGCCAGCGCGTTCTCGAAGTCGACCTGCTGCGGCTGCGCCAGCGCGCGGCGCCCGAATGCCGAGCCGCGATGGCGCGCATGGCCCTCCAGGTCGATCGCAGCGGGCACGTCGGCCAGCACGTCGGTCTTGCCGCTGCCGGTCAGGCCGCCGAGCACGAACCAGCGCTGCTCGGCGGCGGCTGTATCGATGGCCGAGATCAGGAAGCCTCGCATCGCCTTGTAGCCGCCGGTCACGCGCGGGTAGTCGACACCGGCTTCACGCAGCCACTGCTGCACCAGCTGCGAGCGCAGCCCGCCGCGGAAGCAGTACAGGTAGCCATCCGGATGCGCGCGCGCAAACTCCGCCCACGCCGCGATCCGCGCCGCCTTGCGTTCGCCCGACACCAGCTGGTGGCCCAGCACGATCGCCGCCTGCTGGCCCTTCTGCGCGTAGCACAGGCCAACCTCGTGCCGCTCGGCATCGTCCATCAGCGGCAGATTCACGGCGCCCGGGAAGGCGCCGCGCGCGAATTCCAGCGGTGCGCGCACATCCATCATTGCCACGCCGCTGAGGAACAGGGTACGGAGGTCGGCGGTGTCTGCGCGCATCACTGGATCTCGACCGCAAGCGAGGCGCGCGCAACCATCTCGCCGACCGGCGTCAGCGCCAGTCCCAGACGAGCGCACTCAGCCACGAACTCGGCTTCGCCGGCAGGCTCGACCGCCACCAGCAGGCCACCACTGGTCTGCGGATCGCACAGGACCGCGCGCTGCACGTCGGTGAGCGGCATGATGCGGTGGCCGTAGCTGTCGAAGTTGCGCTGCGTGCCGCCCGGCACGCAGCCCTGGCCGATGTAGTCGACCACGTCATCCAGCACCGGCACCGCGGCATAGTCCAGCCGCGCGGTCAGGCCACTGCCGTCGGCCATCTCCACCAGGTGGCCGAGCAGGCCGAACCCGGTGACGTCAGTCATCGCGCACACGCCCGCCAGGCGCCCGAACGCGCTGCCGGGCCGGTTCAGCACGCACATCCAGTCCCGCGCAAGGTGGCGGTTGTCGGCGCGCAGCAAACCCTTCTTTTCGGCGGTGGTCAGCACGCCGATGCCCAGTGGCTTGGTCAGGTACAAGCGCGAACCGGGCGTGGCCGTGTCGTTGCGCTTCAGGTGCGCGCGTTCGACGATGCCGGTCACCGCCAGCCCGAAGATCGGCTCCGGCGCATCGATCGAATGCCCGCCCGCCAGCGGAATGCCGGCGTCGTCGCAGGCGCGGCGCCCGCCCGCCACCACTTCGCGCGCCACCTCGGGTGGCAGCACGTTGACGGGCCAGCCGAGGATGGCGATCGCCATCAGCGGATCGCCGCCCATCGCGTAGATATCGCTGATGGCATTGGTGGCGGCGATACGCCCGAAGTCGAACGGATCGTCGACGATGGGCATGAAGAAGTCGGTAGTGGACACCACGCCCCGCTCGCCGTCGGCGCCATCCAGCGCATACACCGCCGCATCGTCGCGCGAGGCATTGCCGACCCACAGGCGCGGGTCCAGATGCTGCGCACCACTGCCCGCGAGGATCACGTCGAGCACTTTCGGAGATATCTTGCAGCCGCAGCCGGCGCCGTGGCTGTACTGCGTCAGGCGGATGGGATCGGTCATGGCTGGCTCCGTCGCGGCGCCCTGTCCGGGCAGGAGCCACTACCCGGTCAGGCACGCCTGGATGAAGAAAGGAATTGGAATGAGAAGGGTTACTGCAAACAGGCAAGCAAGGTGGCAGCGCCGGGTGGCGCCGCGCGCTGGGGCGGGCCGCCTGTGCAGCGGCCGCGCCGGAGACGGCGGCTTACTGCTCGCCTGGCTCCATCTGCGACTGCAGGTAGTTCTGCAGCCCGACCTTGTCGATCAGGTCCAGCTGCGTTTCCAGGTATTCGATATGTTCCTCCGTATCGGTGAGGATATCGACCAGGATTTCGCGGCTGACGTAATCGCCGACGGATTCGCAGTAGGCAATGCCTTCCTTGACGGTGGCGTGCGCGCTCTGCTCCAGCTTCAGGTCGCACTTGAGCATCTCGGGCGTGTCTTCACCCAAAAGCAGCTTGTGCAGGTCCTGCAGGTTGGGCAGGCCGTCCAGCATCAGGATGCGCTCGATCAGGCGGTCGGCGTGCTTCATTTCGCCGATCGATTCCTTGTACTCCACGTCGCCGAGCTTTTTCAGGCCCCAGTGGCGATACATGCGGGCGTGCAGGAAATACTGGTTGATCGCGGTCAGCTCGTTCTTGAGCTGGGCGTTCAGATGCTGGATGACCTTCTTGTCACCTTTCATTGGCGGCTCCTGTTGCATCGGGCCCGCGCAAAAACACGAAGCGGCGCCAATGGCGCCGCGTGCAGTCGGTGAAAAAGGAAATGCGCAAAACGCGCCGTGAACTGGCTTTCAGTTCATATGGGCGCGTTCAGGCAACCAACGCCTTGCGCTGGTCGTTCGCGACTGCCGGGTCCCGAGTGTCCATTATGGTACATGGGCCTGATGCGGAACAGGAAGAAATCTCCACAACCTGGATGTTGGCGAGGGTCGCCACGGTGACGTTGCGCACCGCTGCCACGCCTTCCTGCAACACCTGGTGCGCGCACTCACGGCAGCGGCCGCAGCACGTGCCAACGCCAAGCGTTTCGGCCAGTTCGTCGAGGGTTTCGATGCCAAGGTGTGCGGCACCGTGAATCTCACGATCGGTGATCTGGTTGCAGATACAGACGTACACAACTCCCTCCTGTGGGGCGCGTGGCACCGGCATGCCACTGCGAATGAACGTCAGAATATCAGAGATGCAAAATGATAACAATTCCCATTAAGCCACACGCGAGGAGGTCGGGAGAACGGCACAAGGCGGGAAAAGAAGGCGGCGATGGCGGCACTTTCGAAGCGTGAAATGTGCCGCATATATCGCATTCCGCCATCAAAAAACCCTGACATCGTCATGGTCTCGCGAGCAGCCGCAGGGCTGCGGCCTGCTCCTCCGGGTCGTAGGCATTGAGCACCTGGTCGACCAGCGGCTCGAGCAGCTGGCAGTTGGCGTGCAGGATCTCCTGCTTGACCCGCAGCAACTGCGCCGGGTGCATCGAGAACTCGCGCAGGCCCATGCCCAGCAGCAGCCGCGTCATCGACGGGTCGCCCGCCATCTCGCCGCACACCGCCACCGGCACGCCGGCACGGTTGGCTTCGCGGATGGTGCGCGCCACCAGTTGTAGCACCGCCGGGTGCAGCGGGTCGAACAGATGCGCCACCGCGTTGTCGGCGCGGTCGATCGCCAGCGTGTACTGGATCAGGTCGTTGGTGCCGATGGAGAGGAAGTCCATCTTGCGCAGGAAGAGCGGCAGCAGCAGCACCGCTGCCGGGATCTCGATCATGGCGCCGACCTTCATGCCCGGGTCGTAGGGCTCGCCGCGCTCATCCAGCTGGCGCTTGGCCTTCGCGATCAGCGCCAGGGTCTGGTCGATCTCGCTGGCATGCGCCAGCATCGGCACCAGCAGCCGCACCGGGCCGAAGGCCGAGGCGCGCAGCAGCGCGCGCAACTGGGTCAGGAACATGCCCGGCTCGGACAGCGACCAGCGGATCGCGCGCAGGCCCAGCGCCGGGTTCAGCGCGGTCTCGAACTCGTCGCCGCGGCCGTCGCCACGGCCATCACGGCCATCCAGCGGCTTGTCGGCGCCGACATCGATGGTGCGGATGGTCACCGGCAGGCCGTGCATGGCGTCGACCGCGCCGCGGTAGGCCTGGAACTGCTCGTCCTCGTCCGGCAGCTCGTCGCGCCGGTTCATGAACAGGAATTCGGAACGGAACAGGCCCACGCCGACCGCGCCGGCCACTAGCGCCGCGCCAGCGTCCTCGGCCATCTCGATATTGGCCAGCAGCTCGATCTCGAGCCCGTCCAGTGTTACTGCCGGCGTGTGCCGCAAGCGTTGCAGGCGCTTCTTTTCCAGCGCGCGCTCGCTCTGCCGGTGGCGGTATTCCTCGAGGATGATGGCGGTCGGGTCGACGATCACCAGCCCGGCGTCGCCGTCGATGATGATCCAGTCGTCCTGGCGGATCAGCTCGCTCGCGCTCTGCACGCCGACCGCGGCCGGGATATCCAGGCTGCGCGCGACGATGGCGGTATGCGAGGTGCGCCCGCCCATGTCGGTCACAAACCCGTGGAAGATGGTGTGGCGGAACTGCAGCATGTCGGCCGGGGCGATGTCGTGGGCGACCACGATCACGCCAGGCGCGGCTTCGCCGTCGGCGGCCAGCGCCGGCACCGGCGCAGGCACCAGCACGGGGGCCCCCGCCAGCGCCTTCAGGATGCGCTCCACAACCTGCCGGATATCGGTCTTGCGCTCGCGCAGGTACTCGTCCTCGATTTCCTCGAACTGGCGCATCAGCTCTTCGAGGCGCGTGGTGAGTGCCCACTCAGCGTTGTAGCGGCGGCCCCGGATCAGCGCCTCGGGCTCGCGCGCCAGCGCCTCGTCGTCGAGGATCATCGCGTGCACGTCGAGGAAGGCACCCAGCTCCTCGGGCGCGTCGCGCGGCAGGTCGCGCTTGAGCGCCGCCAGTTCCGCCCGTACCGCGGCGCGCGCGGCGCGCAGCCGTTCGACCTCGGCGTCGAGCCGGTCTTCATCGACCAGGTAATGCGTCACATCCAGCGCCGCGGGCGCGAGCAGGTGCGCGCGCCCGATGGCGACGCCACGCGAGACCGGAATGCCGTGCAAGGCGAAAGGCATGTACCGCTCCGTCAGGAACGTTTAAGAATTTATGTCGAGGCCGCCGGCCTCACTCTCCCTCACCAAAACGATTGGCGATCAGCGCCAGCAGCGCGTCCATCGCCTCCTGCTCGTCGGGCCCGTCGGTCTCCAGGGTGATGGTCGACCCGATCCCGGCCGCCAGCATCATCACGCCCATGATGCTCTTGGCATCGACCTGGCGTCCGTTGCGGGACATCTTGACCTGGCTGACAAAGCTGCCTGCGAGCTGGGTCAGCTTTGCGGACGCGCGAGCATGCAGTCCGAGCTTATTGATGATGGTGGTGTCCCTCTGCAGCATATTTGTCGGGATGATTGGCGGTTTGGTTCTGTACGGTGGTGGTGCCGACCTGCAGCACGCCCTGCGAGCCGCCGGCCAGCGCCTTGGTGGCGAGCTGGTCGAGCTTTTCGCCGCGGTAGCAGATCGCGCGCACGAGCATGGGAAGGTTGACGCCGGCCAGCACGCGCACGCGGCCCGGCTCGGCCAGGCGCGCGGCGATATTGGCGGGGGTGGCGCCGAAGATGTCGGTAAGTACCAGCGCGCCGTTGTCTTCGCAGATCGCGGCCAGCCGGCGCCTGGCTTCAGCCAGCACGGCGGCGGGATCCGCGTCGGGAAGGACGTCGATGGCTTCCAGCCGCTGCGGCTGGCCGCAGTAGACGTGGGCGGCGCAATCGCGCAGGGCCGAAGCCAGCGGGGTGTGCGCGATGATCAGGATGCCTGCCATGATGGTGAATCCGTTGGATTGCCCAGATTGTAGCAGGCGGCCCCCGCACTCCCGCTCACGTCCGGGGCGGTCAGGTTTAGCTGCCGGCGGCGCCCACGGCATGCTCCAGCGCGTCGATGAACATCGCCGCGACATGGAAGCCGGTCTGCTGGGTGATCTCTTGGAAACAGGTCGGACTCGTCACATTGACTTCGGTGAGGTAGTCGCCGATCACATCCAGCCCCACCAGCAGCAAGCCCTGCTCCCACAGCCCCGGCGCCAGCGCCTCGGCGATCTCGCGGTCGCGCTTGCTCAGCTCCTGGGCGCGTCCGGTGCCGCCGGCGGCCAGGTTGCCGCGCACTTCGCCGGCCATCGGCACCCGCGCCAGCGAATATGGCACCGGCACGCCGCCGATCAGCAGGATGCGCTTGTCGCCGTCCTTGATCGCCGGGATATAGCGCTGCACCATCAGAGTGCGCGCTCCGTCATGGCCCAGCGTCTCGACGATCGCGGCCAGGTTCATGCCGTCCGCGCCGACGCGGAACACGCCCATGCCGCCCATGCCGTCGAGCGGCTTGACGATGATGTCGCGGTGCTCAGCGTGGAAATCGCGGATGCGCGCCAGGTCGCGCGTCACCAGCGTCGGCGTGATGAATTCCGGGTACTGGGCGATCGCCAGCTTCTCGGAATGGTCGCGGATCGCGCGCGGCTTGTTGAAGACCCGCGCGCCCTGCGACTCGGCCAGTTCCAGCAGCCAGGTGCTGGTGACGTATTCCATGTCGAACGGCGGATCCTTGCGCATCAGGACCGCGTCGAAGGCGGACAGCGGCTCCAGCGCGCTGTTGCCTTCGCGGTACCAGGCATGGTCGTCGCCGGTCAGGTGCAGCCGCGTGGCCATGGTCTCGACCACGCGGCCGGACAGCGTCAGTTGCGGCTGCAGGCACCAGTACAGCTCGTGGCCGCGCGCGGCGGCCTCGGTCATCATGGCGTAGGTGGAGTCCTTGTAGGTCTTGAAGGTCTCCAGCGGGTCAGTGATGAAGAGGATGCGCATGGGGCTCGTCACAGGATCGGGTTCGGGTCGGTTTTCTCGAGTTCCAGCGATGCCGCCAGCAGCGCCAATCGCGCCACCACGCCGTACATGTAGAACCGGTTAGGCACCGCCGCGCCGGGCTTGGCGTGGCTGTCAGGGATGCCGTTCGGGGCGAACGCTAGCGGCACGAAGTGCATGCCCGGGGCGTTCAGGTTCTCGTCGTTGCCGCGGCCGGTGTGCACGCGGTAGAAGCCGCCGACCACGTAGCGGTCGATCATGTAGACCACCGGCTCGGCCACCGCCTCGTTGACCTTCTCGAAGGTGTGCACGCCTTCCTGGATGATCACGTCGCTGACCTCGAGGCCTTCCTTGACGACGCTCATCTTGTTGCGCTCCTTCCGGTTCAGGCCCTTGACCTCGGACGGGTCGCGCACGGTCATGATGCCCATGCCGTAAGTGCCGGCATCGGCCTTGACCACCACGTACGGCGTTTCCTTGATGCCGTACTCGCGGTACTTCTTGGCGATTTTCTTGAGCACGCCTTCCACCGCGTCGGCCAGTTCCTCCTCGCCCACGCGCTCGTGGAAATTCACGCCGGTGGTGCGCGCAAAGTACGGGTTGACCATCCACTGGTCGATGTCGATCAGCTTGGCGAACTTCTTCGCCACCTCGTCATAGGCGGCAAAGTGGCTGCTCTTGCGGCGGGTGGACCAGCCGGCGTGCAGCGGCGGCAGCAGGTACTGCTCGTTGATGTTTTCCAGGATCGGCGGGATCCCGGCCGACAGGTCGTTGTTCAGCAGGATCGAACAGGGATCGAAGTCCTTCAGCCCCAGGCGGCGGCCCTTGGTGCCCAGGCGCGCCAGCGGCTCGACCACCAGGGTCTGGCCGTCGGGCAGTTCGATCGGGGTCGGTTCGGTGATTTCCTCGGAGAGCGAGCCCAGGCGCACGTTCAGGCCCGCCTGGCGCATGATCAGCGACAGCCTCGCCACGTTCTGGAGGTAGAACATGTTGCGGGTGTGACGCTCCGGGATCAGCAGCAGGTTCTTGGCGTCCGGGCAGATCTTCTCGATCGCCGCCATCGCCGCCTGCACCGCCAGCGGCAGCATTTCGGGCGCCAGGTTGTTGAAGCCGCCGGGGAACAAGTTGGTATCGACCGGCGCCAGCTTGAAGCCGGCATTGCGCAGGTCCACCGAGCAATAGAACGGAGGGGTATGCTCCTGCCATTCCAGCCTGAACCAGCGCTCGATGGACGGCGTGGCGTCCAGGATCTTCTTTTCCAGTTCGAGCAGCGGACCGTTCAGCGCGGTGATGAGATGCGGGACCATATCCATCCTATAGATCGTCTTTATCGTTCGCCCCGATTGTAGAGGAACGGCCAAACAGGCGCTGGCACACCCTTTATAAGGATATGCAGGCCATGGCGTAAGGGATAACGATATGGGGATGGGCGTGCGGAAATAAAGGGCCGGCCCACGCGGCGGCCGGTGTCCGCGGTTGCCGGCCGGGGCTTGAGGCGGCAACCCGCCCGGACGCCATTCGATTCGTACAGGCAAAAAAAAGCGCGGCGATGCCGCGCTTTCAAATGGCCTGACAGATACGGGGAGCGTTCTGCAGGTGGAGGAAACTGCCTCACTGGCAATGTATGTGCCCCGCACATTAAAGACAATTGAAGCTTTTTAAGATCGGAGTTAAGCACTTTGCGAAAAGCCCGTGTGCGGTGCGGGGAGATACCCGCGAGGCCGCGCCGGCACTGGGCTGGCTGACTTTGGCGCGGGTCCTGGATAACCCCGTGGAGCCCCGGCAAAGCCGGCCGGATGCGGCTTCGGAAGCCTTTTGCACATAATCGCGACTTCGGGCACTGGCGAGCATAATCCGAGCCTGGGCCGCGCCCGCTGAACATAAAAAAGCCCGGCACAGGGCCGGGCCAAACTCCTGAGAGTCGATTCCCAATCAGCTCTCCAGCACAACACCTTTGTGATCAGACTTCATATGCGGTCTCGCCGTGCGAGGTGATATCCAGGCCCTCGCGCTCTTCGTCTTCCGGCACCCGCAGTCCGATCAGCATGTCCACCAGCTTGTAGGCCACAAAGGCCACCACGCCCGACCACACCACCGTGGTCAGCACGCCTTCGAACTGGATCCACAGCTGGCCGGCGATCGAATAGTCATCCGCCACCTTGTTCGCCACGTAGTCGTAGATGCCCGTGCCGCCCAGGCTGGGGGAAGCGAACACGCCGGTCAGCAGCGCACCCACGATGCCGCCCACGCCGTGCACGCCGAACACGTCCAGCGAGTCGTCCATGCCCAGCATGCGCTTCAGGCCGGTTACGCCCCACAGGCACAGCAGGCCGGCGATCAGGCCGATCACGATCGAGCCCATCGGGCCGACGAAGCCGGCCGCCGGGGTGATCGCCACCAGGCCGGCCACCGCGCCCGAGGCGCCGCCGAGCATCGAGGGCTTGCCCTTGCCGATCCACTCGCCGAAGGTCCACGCCAGCACCGCGGCGCAGGTGGCCAGCAGCGTGTTGACGAAGGCCAGGGCAGCACCAGCGCTGGCTTCCAGGCCCGAGCCGGCGTTGAAGCCGAACCAGCCGAACCACAGCAACGAGGCACCGACCATGGTGAAGGTCAGGCTGTGCGGACGGATCGCCTCGCGGCCAAAGCCGATGCGCTTGCCGAACATGTAGGCGCCCACCAGGCCCGCCACGGCGGCGTTGATGTGCACCACGGTGCCGCCCGCGTAGTCGAGCGCGCCCTTCTGGAACAGCCAGCCCGACTTGGCGGTCGCGGCAGCGCCGGCGGCGGCGTCGGTGTAGGCGTCAGGACCCGGCCAGAACCAGACCATGTGCGCCATCGGGATGTAGGAGAAGGTGAACCACAGCACCACGAACACCAGCACGGCCGAGAAGCGCGCACGCTCCGCGAAGGCGCCGATGATCAGGCCGCAGGTGATGCAGGCGAAGGCGCACTGGAAGGCGAAGAAGCCCAGTTCCGGGATCACCACGCCCTTGCTGAAGGTGGCCGCCATGGCTTCCACCGTCAGGCCCTTCATGAAGAGCCGGTCGGTGCCGCCGAAGAAAGCGTTGCCCTCGGTGAAGGCAAAGCTGTAGCCGTAGACCGCCCACAGCAGCGCCACCAGCGAGAAGATCACCAGGCACTGCATCAGCACCGACAGCATGTTCTTGGAGCGGACCAGGCCGCCGTAGAACAGTGCCAGGCCCGGCAGCGTCATCAGGATGACGAAGGCCGTGGCGACCAGCAGCCAGGCGGTGTCACCCTTGTTGGGCACCGGTGCGGCAGCGGCCGGCGCGGCAGCGGCTTCCGCGGGGGCGGCGGCCGGGGCAGCGGCGGCAGGTGCCGCTGCAGCCGGGGTAGCCGGAGCTTGGGCAGCAGCCGCGGGCGTGGCGGAGGCGGCCGGGGCAGATGCCTCCGCCGCCGGCTTGTCCTGTGCGGCGGCGGGCGTGGATACGCCCACGCCCGCCGTGCCGATGGCCAGCGCCATTGCGCCGGCTGTCAGGAATCGCTTGAACCAGGTTTTCATTTGATTAACCTCTTGTGTTGTGCTGTCTCGGGGTCACAGGGCATCGCCGCCGGTCTCGCCGGTGCGGATGCGGATGACCTGCTCGATCGGTGCCACGAAGATCTTGCCGTCGCCGATCTTGCCGGTGCGGGCCGATTTCTCGACCGCCTCGATGGCGCGCTCGACTACGTCGTCGGGTACCGCCACTTCGATCTTCACCTTGGGCAGGAAGTCGACGATGTACTCCGCGCCGCGGTACAGCTCGGTGTGGCCCTTCTGGCGGCCGAAGCCTTTCACTTCGGTCACGGTGATGCCGGACACGCCCACGTCCGACAGTGCTTCGCGCACCTCGTCGAGCTTGAACGGCTTGATGACTGCAATGATGAGTTTCATCAGGATTCTCCTGGGGGAGGGCCGGCATCAGCCCGCCCGGGCTGCGTCAGAGTTAGAAAGTCTTGGTGATCGAGGCCCACGCCGCTGCCTTGCCCAGGTAGCGGCCACGGTTGGCGCTGGTGTAGGCCACTTCCTTGGCGTTGGTGTCAACATAGGCGACCGCCAGCGCAAAGCCCTTGCCCAGGTCTTTGGTCAGGCCGATCTTCCAGTCGGTATAGGAGGCATCGCTGTTGTGCTTCACGCCCTGGTAGCCGACGTGCGCGTTCAGCGTCAGGTCCCAGAAGTTCAGCGGGACGTTGGCGCTCAGGTCGACGTAGTAGCTGTTCTTGCTGTCGGCCCAGCCAAACAGGTTGGTGACCGAGTGCGAGTACTTGAGCATGACCGGGCCCCAGCCGATGCCGGCGTACAGTTCCGTGGTGTACGGGCGCGGATTGTTGTAGCCGCCCGGGTAGTAGTACTCGAGCACGCCCAGGTCATAGTTGAATTCGGTGCCGGCGACCTTGAAGGTGTTCTTGAAGCCGCCATAGAAGTCCATCTCGACCGGTGCCGAGACCGCCGGGTTGGCATCCTCGAGCCAGCTGATGCTGGAGTTCCAGTTACCCACGTAGAAGCCGCTTTCGTGCGCGTAGTCAAAGCCACCCTGGATCGCGGGCCGCAGGTTGGTCTGGCTGATACCGCGATAGCGGTAGTCCGAGACCAGCGACACGTTGGCCGTGAATGTATGCGGCGATGCCGGCTCGGCAGCGGCGGCGGCGGGCGCCGGGGCTGCCGCCGCGTCGGTGCTCTGCGCGTACGCGGTGGCGGCGGCGCCGGACAAGACGACCGCGCTGACTGCAAGGGCCAACTTCTTCATGGATTTCTTCTCCTTTTTCCTGATGGCTCGGATTTCGTTTATTGGGATTTCTGTAAGGCAGGCGGGATCACTACTGCAACAGCCGTGCCAGCCCCTCGGAAAACGGCGATGACAGGCGGCGGCCAGCGCCCCGCAGTGAACAAAGGCGCGCTTGAATCTGCCTTGCGGCAAAGCCAGATCGGGTTAAAAGGTGTGAACGTCGGTAGGCCGGAGCTTTCGCCGGCGTGGCGCAAGGGCGATAATCAAGTCCTGACGGTGGCCGGAAGCAGCAAACGCACGAGCGATCCGCCCGGATTGAGGGCGCCCAAAACCTGTGCGAAAGCGCGCTATACGCCAGATGCCCACCCGAATTGGCACCAGTTAGGTGCACAAAGGAGAAACCATGAAACCGACCGATCTCTTCAACGACCTGCAAAACAAGGTCAGCGAGGCGCTGCGCAATTCGCCGGCAAGGGACATCGAAAAGAACGTGCGCAGCATGATGACGCAGGGCTTCGCCCGCCTCGACCTGGTCACGCGCGAGGAATTCGACGTCCAGTCGCAGGTGCTGGCCCGCACCCGCGCCCGCCTGGAGGAACTGGAAAGCCGCGTGGCCGAGCTGGAGCGCCGGGCCGGCATCCCGCCCGGCGCCGGGTCGGTGGACTCGACCGGGGGCGCATGACCGCGCCGCGCCGGCCGGACCAAGCCCGCCTGCCTGAAGGCCGCCAATCCTGGCGGCTTTTTTGTTTGTAGTTGTCCATCGGGCACGCCCGGCCCCGCCGGTGCGCGTCGAGACCCACCTGGCCGATGGCCTGCCGGCGTTCACCATCGTCGGCATGGCCGACACCGGCGTGCGTGAAAGCCGCGAGCGCGTGCGCGCCGCCATCCTCAACAGCGGCTACGAGACTCCCAACCGCCGCATCACTGTCAACCTGGCGCCGGCGGACCTGCCCAAGGAATCCGGCCGCTTCGTTATGGCGATCGCACTGGGCATCCTGGCCGCCAGCGGCCAGATCCCGTCCGAGGCGCTCGACGCCCATGAATATGCCGCCGAGCTGTCGCTGTCCGGCGAACTGCGCCCGGTGCGCGGCGCGCTCGCCATGGCGATGGGCCTGGCACGCGACAACGCCGCGCGCGCGGCCGCCGGCGAAGCGCCGCGCGCCTTCATGGTGGCGGCAGGCAACGGTGCCGAGGCCGCGCTGATCGAAGACCTCGCAGTACACGCCGCCGCCACGCTGCGCCAGGCGTGCGACCACCTCGCCCCCCTGCCCGACGCCCGCCTGCCCCGCGCCGCGCCTGCCCTGCTTTCCACGCCCGCCAGCGGCGGCCCCGACATGCGCGACGTGCGCGGCCAGATGCAGGCGCGCCGGGCGATGGAAGTCGCGGCGGCAGGCCAGCACTCCGCGCTGTTGGTTGGCCCGCCCGGCACCGGCAAGTCGATGCTGGCGCAACGGCTGCCGGGACTGCTGCCGCCGATGTCGCTGCAGGAAGCGCTGGAGTCGGCCGCGGTCATGAGCCTGACGCCAGGCGGCTTCCGCGCCGAACTATGGGCGCAGCGCCCCTGCCGCGCGCCGCACCACACCGCGTCCGGACCGGCGATGGTCGGCGGCGGCGGCAACCCGCGCCCAGGCGAGATCTCGCTGGCCCACCACGGCGTGCTGTTTCTCGACGAGCTTCCTGAATTCGACCGCCGGGTGCTTGAAGTCCTCCGCGAGCCGCTGGAATCCAGCCGCATCACCATCGCCCGCGCCGCCGGGCACGCCGACTTCCCGGCCTGCTTCCAGTTCATCGCGGCGATGAACCCGTGCCCTTGCGGCTACCTCGGCCACCCCGACCGCCCCTGCCGCTGCACGCCGGAGCAGGTGCGGCGCTACCAGTCGCGGATCTCCGGACCGATGCTGGACCGCATCGACCTGCAGGTGGAAGTTCCCGCGCAGGACCAGGGCGAAATGCTGGACGGCCCGCCCGGCGAACCCAGCGCCTCGGTACGCGTTCGCGTGCTGGCTGCGCGCGAGCGACAGCTTGCGCGCCAGGGCAAGCCCAACAGCGAGTTGGGCGGGCGGGAGATCGAGCTGCACTGCATGCTTGCGCCGCAGGCGCAGGCGCTGCTTCGGGGGGCAATGACGCGGCTGGCGTGGTCAGCGCGGTCGTATTTCCGGGTGCTGAAGGTGGCACGGATCATTGCGGATCTGGAGGGCGCCGACGTGCTGACCGTCGCGCATGTGGGCGAGGCGATCCAGTACCGGCGGGCGTTGCGGATGGCGGCTGGGTGAGCGCGGCGATTCAGACCATCAGCGCGGCCATCGTCGCCCGCGCCGCCGGGTCAAGCCCTGCCGGAACCTCCCCCCGCGCCAGGCATGCCTGCAGGTCCGCCCGCCAGCGCCAGCAGCGCGTCACGGATCGTGCGATCGATGCGCTGCCGCGTGAAATCCAGTTCGATGCCGGCCGCGTCCAGCCGCGCGTAGTCGCCGCGTCCCGGCTCGTGCAGCCGTTCGCGCAGATGCGGCTGCGGCCGCGCCGCTAGCGCGGCGAGCGTCCGCCATGCGGCGCGTTCGGTAAGCGGTGTCATGCCTCCTCCGACCATTGCATGCCCTCGCGCGCCATGAACGCCGACGATGCCGCCGGTCCCCACGTCCCCGCCGTATAGGGCCGTGGCCCTTCGTCCTGCTGGCGCCACGCTTCCAGGATCGGATCGACCCAGGTCCAGGCCGCCTGCAGTTCATCGCGCCGCACGAACAACGCCAGCCGCCCGCGGATCACGTCGAGCAGCAGGCGCTCGTAAGCCTCGGCGCGCCGCGTGGTGAAGGCCGAGTCGAGGTTCAGCGCCAGGCTCAGCGGCTTCAGCTTCATGCCCTCACCGGGCTGCTTGACCATCAGCGTGAGCCGCACCGACTCTTCCGGCTGCAGCCGGATCACCATGCGGTTGGGCTGCAACGTGCTGCCCGGATCGAAGATCGAATGCGGCACCTGGGCGAAGTTGATCACCACCTCGGTCACGCGCTCCTGCATGCGCTTGCCGGTGCGCAGGTAGAACGGCACCTTGTTCCAGCGCCACGTGCCCAGCTCGGCGCGCATCGCGACAAAGGTCTCGGTGCGGCTGTCGGGCGGGATGCCGTCTTCCTGCAGGTAGCCGCGCACCAGTTCGCCGGCGATGGCACCGGCGGTGTACTGGCCGCGCACCGTATTGCGGCGCACGTCCTCGGGCGACATCGGCCGCAGCGAGCGCAGCACCTTGAGTTTCTCGTCGCGCACGGCGTCGGAGTTGAGTGCCGCGGGCGGTTCCATCGCCAGGATGCTGACCAGTTGCAGCAGGTGGTTCTGGATCATGTCGCGCATCGCGCCGGCCTCATCGTAGAAGCCGCCGCGGCTGCCCACGCCCACGGTCTCGGCCACGGTGATCTGCACGCTGCAGACGAACGGCGTGCGCCACAGCGGCTCGAAGATCGAGTTGCCGAAGCGCAGCGCCAGCAGGTTCTGCACGGTCTCCTTGCCGAGGTAGTGGTCGATGCGGTAAGTGCGATCCTCGGTGAAATAGCGGTTCACCACTTCGCTGATGGCGATGGCCGAGGCCAGGTCCACGCCCAGCGGCTTTTCCAGCACCAGGCGCGTGTCGTCGGCGATCAGGCCGTGGCCCGCGAGGTTGTCGCAGGTGGCGGCGAACAGTCCCGGCGGCATCGCCATGTAGTAGATGCGCAGCGCCTCGTCGCGCAGCTTCTCCGCCAGCGCCTCATAGTCGGCCGGCTGCGACGCATCCAGGCGCACGAAGTCGAGCCGCTCCAGAAAAGTCTGCCACTTGGCCGCGTCGAGATAGCGCGCGTCCACGAACGGCTTCGCCTTCTCGTCGGCAAAACCGACAAAGGCCTCGCGGTCCCACGCGTGGCGGCCCACGCCGATGACCCGGGTGCCGTCGGGAAGGTTGCCGTCGCGATGGCACATGTAGAGCGAGGGCAGCAGCTTGCGCGCCGACAGGTCGCCGGCGCCGCCGAAGATGACGAGGTCCAGCGGCCGCGCGTCGGCACGGCCCAAAGAAGAGGCGGATCGGGTGGTTGGCATGGCGGACTCCTTGCTTGCCGGGTTGCCGGCGTGGGGCGTATTGGTTGTAATTGACGCGCGCAGCGGTTTCAGCGCGTCTCAGTCACCTTGCGCAGGTATTGCGGCTGGTCGGGGTTGCGGCCGCGCGCCAGGGCCAGCGCCTGCGCGGCGACGTAGAAGCTCTGGATCGCGGCGATCGGGTCGAGCAGCGGATGGCCGGCCGTCACCAGCGGCAATTCCACCGCCAGATTCGCATCCTCCGTGCCAGGCGGCGCGGCCAGCAGCACGCGCGCGCCGCGGGCGCGCATCTCCGCCGCCAGCGCCAGCAGCCCGGCCTGTTCCGGCCCACGCGGCGCGAATACCAGCAGCGGATAGCCGTCGCCGATAATCTCCATCGGGCCGTGCCGCACTTCCGCACCGGAAAACGCCTCGGCCTGGATGCCGGAGGTTTCCTTCAGCTTGAGCGCGGCCTCCTGCGCGATTGCCAGCCCTGCGCCGCGGCCCAGTACGATCATGCGCTGCGCGCCGCGCAACGCGGGCACCAGCGGCATCCAGTCCTGCGCGGCGGCCTCGCGCAACACCGCGGGCAGCCCCTCGCAGGCCGCGACCAGTTCGCGCTCGCCGGTGCGCGCCGCTTCGAGATGGCCGACCAGCAAAGCCGAGATCGACAGCATGGCGATATAGCTCTTGGTCGCCGCTACGCTCTGCTCGGGCCCGGCACGCAGGGGCAACTCGTGCGCGCACGCCTGCGCCAGCGGCGAGTCCGGGGCGTTGACCAGCGCCAGCGTGGTGGCGCCGCCGTCGCGCAGCGCCTGCATGGTCTCGACCAGGTCCGGGCTGCGTCCCGACTGCGAGAAAGCCACCGCCAGTTGCCCCGCGACGCGCAGCGAGCTGCCATGCAGCGTGACCGTCGACATCGGCAGCGAGGCCACCGGCACGCCCAGGCGGCGGGTCACCAGCGCGGCGAAGTAGCTGGCGGCATGGTCCGAGCTGCCACGCGCCACGGTCAGTACCGCGGGCCACGGCTGCGCGGCCAGTTCCGCCGCCAGCGCGGCCACGCGCGGCGCATCGGCCAGCTGCGCGGCCACCACGCCCGGCGCGCTCAGCGCCTCTTCAAGCATTCTCGACACAACACTCTCCTTCGACATAGACGGTATGTACCGACAGCGAGCGGTCCAGCACCACCATATCGGCCCAGCAGCCGGCAGCCAGCATGCCGCGGTTGGAAAGGCCCAGGTATTGGGATGGATACAGCGACACGCGCCGCGAAGCCTCGGCCAGTTCCAGCCCGATCGCGACAAAGTTGCGCAGCGCCTGGTCCATGGTCAGCACGCTGCCGGCCAGCGTGCCGTCGGCCAGCCGCACGCTGCCGTCCGACTTGTAGACGGTCTGGCTGCCCAGGTGGTACACGCCATCGGGCATGCCGGCCGCGGCGGTGGCATCGGTCACCGCGTACAGGCGCGGTATTGCGCGCAGCGCCGCGCGGATGGCGCCGGGATGCACGTGCAGCAGGTCGGGGATCAGCTCGGCGAACTCGGCGTGCGCCAGCGCCGCGGCCACCATGCCGGGCGCGCGATGCTGCAGCGGCGTCATCGCGTTGAACAGGTGGGTGAAGCCGCTGGCGCCGGCCTCCAGCGCCGCCACCGCGTCTTCATAGGTGCCCAGCGTATGGCCCAGCTGCACGCGCACGCCGCGCGCGGCCAGCGCGCGGATGATGTCGAGGTGGCCCGGCAGTTCGGGCGCCAGCGTCACCACCTTCAGCGGCGCCGCGCCCAGGTACTGCTCCAGTTCTTCCTGCGTGGCGATGGCTGACGTGTCGGGTTGCGCGCCAAGCTTGCCGGGGTTGATATATGGCCCTTCCAGGTGGACACCGAGCATCCGCGCCGCGCCGCGCGGGCGTTGCGCGCAGGCGCGGCCCAGCGCCTGCAGTGCCGGCAGCAGCACGTCGTGCGGCGCCGTCATGGTGCTGCCCAGCAGGCTGGTGGTGCCAAAGCGCACATGCGCGCGCAGGATCACCGGCACCGCCGCCTCGCCGTCCATGAAGTCCTTGCCGCCGCCGCCGTGGTTGAGCAGGTCGACAAACCCCGGCAGCACGTACGGGGCATCGTTGCCGTCGGGCGTGGCGGGCACGCCCTCGATGCGCGCGATGCGTCCGTCCGGGCCGGCGTGGATCTCGCCCAAGACCCAGCCGGCGGGCGTCAGGATGTTTCCTTTCATGGCATCACTCTCCACTTCCGCAACATCGCCGGCACGCCCCCATCAGAACAGGTGGATGATGCCGGCGTACGCGCCCTGCTGGTTCGCCCCCGCGCGCGGCATGGTTGTCCGGCGAGGCCTCGACCGAAAAGGTGGCGTTGCGCGAGTTGAACACCGAGGCGACCGTGCCGTAGAGCGAGGTGCGCTTCGACAAGTCATACTTTGCGCCCAGTGTGACAAGCGTGCCATGCCCGCCGCTTTTGTTTAGGGTGGCGTAATAGACACCGGACAGCAGCGTAAGCGCCGGCAGCACGCGGTGGTTGGCGCCGATCCACGCCATCTGGCTGCGCGTGGCCGCATACGGGATCTCGGGCGTGGCCACGGTATCGCCCGACGACACGGTCAGGTTGTAGCCGGCGAACAGGCGCAGGTTGTTGAGCGCATAGCTGCCACCCAGCGTGTACTGGCGCGAATTGACATACAGGTTGTTCATGCGGCCCTGGTCGTCGCGCAGTTCTTCGTAGATGCCGGTGAGGTTGAAGTTGCCCTGCGCGTACTTGAGTGCCGCGCTCAGCTGCTTGCCGCTGTTGAAGCTGCCGGCCTCGCCGTTGCTGCCGGCCTGCGCGCGCACGCTCAGCCCGCTCCACACCGGCGAGTTGTAGGTCACGGCATTGGGACGCGAGCCCCAGTTGCGGCCATAGACCAGCGTGGCCACCGAGCTGGCCTGCAGGCCCATCGGGTCGATCGCGCCGCTCTCGTCATCGGTCAGGCGCATGGCGCGCCCGAGCAGCAGCGTGCCCCAGTCGTTGCCGGCCAGGCCCACTTGCGCACGGCGGTTGAACAGCGGATCGGAGCGGCCAGTGCCGGAAGTGATCATGCCCTCCAGGTTGAACACCGCGTGCATGCCGCCGCCCAGGTCCTCGGCGCCGCGCATGCCCCAGAAGCTGACCCCATACTGATTGCTGCCGAAGCGGAAGGTATCGACATCGCCGCCGGGTCGGGCAATGCCGTTGACATAGTCGAGGCCGGCCACGGCGCGGCCATACAGGGTGATGCCGGTGGGACTGGCGGCTTGCGCGCAGGCGCTGCCAGCCGACGCCGCGAGCAGCGTCGTCAGTGCAATGCGTTTCACGATCAATTGGCTCCTTGATGGGTAGGCGGTCGCCATCGGCGCTGTCGTTGTGATCGCGCTGGCTGCCGATGGCGGTGTTCGACCGCAGCCGCGCACGGCTGCGGCGGCGGGGGTCAGGTCGGCACGGCGGCTTGCAGTGCGCGCTGGAATGCGGCGGCGGGTCCGTTGGCGGACTGGCCGAAGGCGATATGCGCGGTGTCGTCGCCGGCCCACATCAGCTGGCTGCCGGCGGGGCTGGCCAACTGCCCGGCGCGCACGCGGGCGCGCTCGCGCACCACCACGCGCAGCCGCATCTGCGCGACCACGCCGACCGAGGCGATATTGGCGGCGCCGCCCAGCGTGTCGAGCCACCAGTCGGGATCGAAGCTTGCCGGCGATGTCGCTTGCGTGGGGGCGGTCTCGACAGCCGCACTCTCCCCTTGCTGAGTCCGGAGCCGAAGCCGGCGCGGCTGTACAACTTCAGCGAGCTGGCGCGCCGGCGCGGCATGACGCCGGCCAGCGAACTGGTGGCGTTCGAGCGCCGCCGCGCCACGCCGCAGGAAGCCGCGGCTCTGGCGTTGCAGGAAGGGGAAGAGATTGTCAGGCTGACCCGGCTGCGCAAGGCCGACGGCCAGACCTACTGGATGGATGTGACCACGCTGGCGCTGGCGGTGCTGCCGGACGCCAGCGCCATCGGCGAGTCGCTCTACGCCTACCTGGAACGGATTGGCAAGCCGGTGCTGCGCGTCACCGAGAAGCTACGCGCCATCGTCGCCAGCGACGAACTGGCGGCACGCCTGAACATCGCCCCGGGCGAGCCGCTGCTGCATATCCTGCGCACCGACTACACCCACGGCGACAAGCCGGTCGAGCTGACCGACGGCTATTGCCTGAACGATTTCTACGAGTTGAAGCAATAGCGCCCGGCGACTGGAGGCTCCACCGGCGGCGGGGTCGGGTCTTCCTCGGGCGGCAATGGCAGGTCGGGAGGCACGCCCGGCGGCGACGGCTCTTCCGACGGTGGCACGGTATGGCGCGGCAGCGCGTGCGCGCCATGGGGGTTCAGCGAGGCTGGCATGCGGGGTCTCCGTGGCCGGGGTTCCTCCTCATTGAAGCAAACCCGGCCGGTGGGCGCCAGTGCCGTCGCGCAGCCTTGCCGGGGCGAGCGCCTCAGGCGTGGTGCCGGCGCACGAAGAACAGCGCCGCGCCCACCGCCATCAGCACGCTGCCGAAGAAGCGGTTCTGCCAGCGCACCGCGCGCGCATTGCGGAACAGCCCTTGCATACGCGAGGCCAGCAGCGCATAGCCGTGCATCACGATCAGGTCAACGCCGCACATGGTGGCGGCCAGGATCGCCAGCTGCGGCGCCAGCGCATGGTTGGGATTGATAAACTGCGGCAGCACCGCGACCATGAAGATGATGCCCTTGGGATTGGTCACATTGGTCAGCAGGCCAGTGGCAAAGCGCCGGCGCGGGCTCATCACGGCCACGCGCGCGGGGCCGGCATCCGCTGCCGAGCCCTCGCTGCTCTCCACTTTCGCGCGCCACTGCTGCACGCCCAGGTAGATCAGGTACAGGGCGCCGACGGTCTTGACCACCATGAAGGCCTGCTCCGAAGCCAGCAGCAGCGCGCCCAGCCCGCCCCCAGCCACCAGCAGCACGATCACCAGCCCGCTCTGCAGGCCAAAGATGGTGGTGCTGGTCTTGCGCAAGCCGTACGACAGCCCGTGGCTCATCGACAGCACCGCCCCCGATCCCGGCGACACGGCGATCACCCAGCACGCCGCGAAATAAGCCAGCCAGACTTCCCAACGCATTACGACTCTCCTTTGACGACAACCCTGTCGCTGCCCCATGTTGCCGGCAACGGCTGAAAAAAACGAACATTTCCTTCGGCGCGGCGCTCGCTGTCAGAGCGGGTGGAAGCCGGTCAGGAACTGCTCCACCTGCTCGGCCTGGCGCAGATCGCGCGCCGCATCGCCCGCCTCCAGCACCACGGCCTGGTACGCACGGATACCCACGGCCACCAGCCGGGCGGTCAGCCGCCGCGGCGACTGGTCCTGCGGCGACACGCCGCTGGCCTGCACTTCCACGCCTTCGAGCGGACGGCC
Source organism: Ralstonia pickettii DTP0602 (assembly GCA_000471925.1). Classification (NCBI taxonomy): domain Bacteria; kingdom Pseudomonadati; phylum Pseudomonadota; class Betaproteobacteria; order Burkholderiales; family Burkholderiaceae; genus Ralstonia; species Ralstonia pickettii. Next base: position 286,368 of record CP006667.1, on the reverse strand, counting down.
CGGGCGGTCCGCGGTCATGATCGTGACCGGACGGGTGCGCGCGGGCTCGCCCGACGGCGTGCCGAGGTTGGCCAGCAAGCCAGCCTGCATCGCGGCCAGCGCCTCGCGCCGCAGCTCGGGATCGTCGGCGGGCAGCGTGACCACGCCGACGGCGAACAGCGTATCGTCGACCCGCGCGGCTTCCATCGTCATCGGCAGCTTGCGGCCGGCGATGGTCACGTCGCGTGCGGCGCTGGTTGGCTTGCCGGGATAGAGCGCGGCGTAGCCGCCTTCGCCGGACTGGATGGTGCGCCAGTCATAGCGCGGCGAGCAGGCGCACAGGACCAGCGCCAGCAGCGCGGCGGCGCACGACGACATCAAGGGCTTGCGGGCGGCGGCGGGAAGGCTCGGCGGGGGCGGCACAGGACGCATGGGGGAGCGATTGCGGACAGCGCGCACAGGCCGGGGCGGCTCTCGGGGGCTGCCGTCGCCTGCGGGCGGAAACCGGTATTATCCCGGAAGCGGCCCGCCAGTGCTTGCCGCGCCGCTCCATTGCCCCCGACACCTTTGCCCGACGCTTTCGCCATGCCCGCCAACATCGCCCTCCGCGCATCCGCCAGGCTTTGCCGCTGCTGGCTGGCCGCGTGCGCGTTGATGGCCGCAACCGGCGTGCAGGCCGCGGCAGGGTCGGCGCACCTGTCTCCGGCCACCGACCTGGCCGCCCACGGCGCCGAAGCCGCGCGCCGCGGCGAGCCGGTGGTGGTGCTGGTGTCGATGCCGGGCTGCAGTTATTGCGAGACCGTGCGCCGCAACTACCTCGGACCGCAGGCTGCCGCCGGCGAGATCGCCGTGGTGCGCGAACTCGACCTGACTGCCGACACGCCGCTGCGCGATGCCGACGGCAACCTGACCACCGCACGCGCCTGGGCGCGGGCGCACCAGGTGCGCGTGGCGCCCACGGTACTGTTCCTCGACCGGCAGGGCCGCGCCGCCGCCCCGTCGCTGCGCGGCATGCAGCCGGACTTCTACGGCGCCTACCTGGAACAGGCACTGGACCAGGCACGCGCCGCCGTCGCCACCCGGCGCTGATGCGGTTGCGGCAGATTGCCGCAGCCACGCCGCGCGCAGCGCCCGGGCGCCAGCGGCATTAGAATGTCCCATTGCCGATCGAATCCGCCTGACCGCATCCCATGACGACTTCCCCTCCCGCCGCCAGACCCGCCCGCAAGCCCTGGCCCATCGTCGCGGCCGTTGTCGTACTCGCGCTGCTGGGCTGGTTCGGCTACCGCGCGCTTTCGCCGGCCAATGCGGCGCCGGCGGCCACCTTCACGCTGCTGTCGGGCGAAAAGGTCAGCACCGCCGACCTGAAGGGCAAGGTCTACATGGTCAACTTCTGGGCCACCAGCTGCGCCACCTGCGTCAAGGAAATGCCCGACATGGTCAAGACCTACGAGCAGTTCAAGGACAAGGGCCTGGAATTCGTCGCCGTGGCGATGAACTACGATCCGCCGATGTACGTGGTGAACTACGCCAAGACGCGCGCCCTGCCGTTCAAGGTGGCGATGGATTCGGACGGCAGCGCGGCCAAGGCCTTTGGCAATGTGCAGCTGACGCCTACCACCTTCGTGGTCGACAAGGACGGCCGCATCCTGAAGCGCTATGTGGGCGAGCCCGAGTGGGATGCGCTGCACAAGCTGCTGGACGGGGCCCTGGCAAAGTCTGCGTAACGCTACCGCCTGCAACGGCCGCGAAAAGGTGCTCATCGAGCACCTTTTTTCTTTTTCGATGCCAGCTCAGGCGTTCCCAAGCTTGCGCAGCCGGCCTGTATGGATATACAGTTAGCGCCAGCTTTTTCCCAGCCTTTCCATCCTGGTGGCGATCCGTGCGCATGCGCGGGCCGCGCCCTGCCCGACCCTCGAGCCCTGCCTGTGTCACTGGATCTTGCCCCTGCTTCGAACCTTGCGGACCTCGCGGCCCCGGAAGCCGATGCGGCCCCCGCCTACCTCTCCCGGCTCAACCCGGAGCAGCGCGCCGCGGTCCAGCACGGCAGCGGCGCGCCGCTGCTGATCATCGCCGGCGCCGGCTCGGGCAAGACCAATACGCTGGCGCACCGCGTGGCCCACCTGGTGCTGGGCGGCGCCGACCCGCGCCGCATCCTGCTGCTGACCTTCTCGCGCCGCGCCGCCGCCGAGATGGGCCGCCGGGTCGAACGCATCGTCGACCAGGCGCTCGGCACCCAGACCGGCGCCGGGCGTGCCGCGCTGCAGTGGTCCGGCACCTTCCACGCCATCGGCGCGCGCCTGCTGCGCGAATACGCCGAGACGCTGGGCCTGTCGCCCGCCTTCACCATCAGCGACCGTGGCGATTCGGCCGACCTGATGCACGTGGTGCGCCACGACCTGGGCCTGTCCGAAACCGCCAGCCGCTTCCCCAAGAAGGAAACCTGCCTGGCGATCTACTCGCGCGTGGTCAACACGCAGGCGCCGCTGGAAGACGTGCTCAAGCAGCAGTTCCCGCGCTACGCGATGTGGGCCGATGCGCTGCGCACGCTCTTTGCCGGCTATGTCGAGGCCAAGCAGAAGCAGCACGTGCTCGACTACGACGACCTGCTGCTGTACTGGGCGCAGGCGATGGCCGAGCCCACCATCGCGCAGGACATGGGCGCGCGTTTCGACCATATCCTGGTCGACGAATACCAGGACACCAACGCGCTGCAGGCATCGATCCTGCTGGCCATGCGCCCCGATGGCCGCAGCCTGACCGTGGTGGGCGACGACGCGCAGTCGATCTACGCCTTCCGCGGCGCCACCGTGCGCAATATCCTCGATTTCCCGCAGCAGTTCACGCCGGCGGCGCAGCAGGTCACGCTATCGCAGAACTACCGTTCGACGCAGCCGATCCTGCAGGCCGCCAACGCGGTGATCGGGCTGGCTGCGGAGCGCTATACCAAGGATTTGTGGTCCGACCGCGCCTCGGCGGAAAAGCCCGGCGTGATCGTCGTCAACGATGAGGCCGACCAGGCCCGCTACGTGGTCGAGCAGGTGCTGGCGCGGCGCGAGGCCGGGCTGGCGCTGATGGCGCAGGCGGTGTTGTTCCGTGCCGCCGACCACAGCGCGCAGGTCGAGATCGAGCTGGCGCGGCGCAATATCCCGTTCGTGAAGTTCGGCGGGCTGAAATTCCTGGAATCGACGCACGTGAAGGATGTGCTGGCCGTGGTGCGCTGGCTGGAAAACCCGCGCGACCGCATGGCAGGCTTCCGCACGCTGCAGCTGCTGCCCGGCATCGGCCCCAAGACCGCGGCACGCGTGCTCGATGCGCTGGCGCTGGCCACCGAGCCGCTGTTCTCGCTGGAAGCATTCGAGCCCCCGCCTGCTGCCGCGCCGGCGTGGGCCGACCTGCTGGCGCTGGCGCGCGCGCTGATGGCGCCGACCTCGCCATGGCCGTCGGAATTCGAGCAGGTGCTGGCCTGGTACGCGCCGCACCTGGAACGCCTGCATGACGATGCCGCCGCGCGCCAGGCCGACCTGCAGCAGCTCGAGCGCATCGCCGCCACCTATGGGGCGCGTGAGCGCTTCCTGACTGAATTGACGCTGGATCCGCCAAGCGCGTCGAGTGATGAGTCTGGCGTGCCCTCGCGCGACGAGGACTACCTGATCCTGTCGACCATCCACTCGGCCAAGGGGCAGGAGTGGAAGGCGGTGTATGTGCTCAATGCGGTGGACGGCTGCATGCCGTCCGACCTGGCAACGGGTACGACCGAGGAGATAGAGGAAGAACGGCGGCTGATGTACGTGGCGATGACGCGGGCCAAGGACCATCTCGACATCGTCGTGCCGCAGCGTTTCTATGTGCACCAGCAGGTGGGCTTTGGCGACCGGCATGTTTATGCGTCGCGCACGCGTTTTTTGCCTAATCGCGTGATGCCGAACTTCCACAGCCGTGCGTGGCCGCCGCCGCCGATGCCGGGGGAGGGGCCGGTCAAGCCGGCGTTGGCGCCGGTGGATCTGGCTAGCAGAATGCGGAATATGTGGCGCTGACCTGCGCCACGCGTCGACTTAAGCCACCTTCTCCAGCAGCAATCCCTTCAGGTACTCCCCTTCCGGGAACGCCGCCAGCATCGGGTGATCGGTCCCCGCCGACAGCCTGCGCAGGATGCGCGCATCGGCACGCGCATCGGTAACCGCGCCCGCCACGATCTTCTGGAACAACTCCATGCTGATCGCACCCGAGCAAGAGTACGTGAACAGCAACCCGCCCGGCCGCAGCAGCTGCATGCCGACCAGGTTGATCTCCTTGTAGGCGCGCGCGGCGCGGTCGATATGCTGCGCCGACGGCGCGAACTTGGGCGGGTCCAGCACGATCAGGTCGAACTGGCGGCCCTCGGCGCGGAATTCGCGCAGCGTCTTGAACACGTCGGCATCGAGCCAGGTAGCACGCTCTGGATCGAAGCCGTTGAGCGCGACATTGCCCGCGGCGATCTTCAGCGCCTCGCCCGACGAATCGATCGAGGTCACCGATGTCGCGCCGCCGCGCAGTGCGGCCAGCGAGAAGCCACCGGTGTAGCAGAAGCAGTTCAGCACTTCGCGGCCTTCGGCCAGGTCGCCGACCAGCTTGCGGTTGTCGCGCTGGTCGACGTAGAAGCCGGTCTTGTGGCCGCTGCGCACATCGACGTAGTAGCGCACGCCATGCTCGGTCACCGACAGCGCCGGATCCGGCTCGGCGCCGGCCAGCACGCCCGTCACCAGCTCCAGCCCTTCGCGCTGGCGCACGGCGGCGTCGGAGCGCTCGTAGACGTTGGGGCAGCCGGTTTCCTTCACCAGCGCCTGCACGATCGCGGCCTTCCAGTGCTCCACGCCCGCGGAATTGAACTGACACACCAGTTGGCCCTGCGCGCCGTTGCCGTAGTAGTCGACGATCAGGCCGGGCAGCCGGTCCGACTCGCCGAAGATCAGGCGCACCGCATCGCTGTCCTTCACCCATTGCTGCCGGTACGCGATCGCCGCGGCCACGCGGCGCTTGAACAGGGCGTGGTCGACCGGCTCGTTCTCGTCGAAGGTCCACACGCGCGCGCGGATCTGCGATTCGGGGCTGTAGGCAGCCTTGGCCAGGAAGCGGCCGTCGGCGGCGCGCACGGTCACGGTGGCGCCCGGCTCGCAGCGGCCTTCGGTGGTGGCGATGCCGGTGGCATAGATCCACGGGTGACGGCGCAGCAGGGATTTTTCCTTGCCGGGTTTCAGGGTGATGGTGTTCATGTCGGTATGGGGAAACAGCAGGCCCGCGGCAGCAGAGGCTGGCGAGAATGCGTCAAGGCGGCACCCCTCTCCCGCTTGCGGGAGAGGGGTGGGGGAGAGGGCCGGAGGGTCAACGAAGTAAGGCGTGTCGGTATGCCAGGGCCTCCCTCTCCCCCGGCCCCTCTCCCGCGCGCGGGAGAGGGGAGAAAACAAAGCGGGAACGAAGCGTTAAAGCACCACCTTCACCATCGGATGCGCAGTCAGCGCCCGATACAAATCATCAAGCTGCTCACGGCTGGTCACCCAGACCGTCACGGTCAGGCCCAGGTAATTGCCATTGCGCGACGGGCGCATCTCCATCTTGCCCGCATGGAAGTCAGGATCGAACTCCTGCACCAGCGTAACGATGGCCTCGGCAAAGCCGTCCTGCATCGAGCCCATCACCTTGATCGGGAAGTGGCTCGGGTATTCGATCAGCGACTGCTCCGGCGGGATATCGCCGGGCTTGCTGCCGCTGCCCTGGTTGTCGGCTGTCATGTCGGATTCTCCGGCGCGGCCCGGCACGCTGCATGGCGCGCCGGGCCCCGCGCATTCAGGTCACTTGCGCTTGAACCACAGGCGGATGGTGTCCCACAGGCGGCCGAAGAAGCCGGCCTCGGGCACGTCTTCCAGCGCCACCACCGGGAACTCCGCCACCTTGTTGGCACCGTCCATCAGCTTGACCATGCCCACCTGCTGGCCCGCCGCGATCGGCGCGATCAGCAGTTCCTGGCGCTCCAGCACCGGCTTCAGGCGGCCACCGGTGCCCTTGGGCACGGTGACGAAGGTCTCTTCCTGCACGCCGATCTTGACCGCGCCGTTCTTGCCCTTGTAGATCTCCGGCGTGGCCAGCACCTGGCCCTTGTCGTACAGGCGCAGCGTGTCGAAGAACTGGAAGCCGTAGTTGAGGACCTTCAGGCTTTCCTGCGTGCGCACCTGTTCGGTGGTGGTGCCGATCACGATGGAGATCAGGCGGCGCGAGCCGTTGGGCACGTTGGCCAGCGGCCGCTTGGCCGACGAGATCAGGCAGTAGCCGGCGGACTTGGTGTGGCCGGTCTTGACGCCGTCCACGGTCGGGTCGATATACAGCAGGCGGTTGCGGTTGGGCTGCCTGATCTTGTTATAGGTGAACTCCTTCTGCGAGTACATGCTGTAGTACTCGGGGAAGTCCTTGATCAGGCGCGTGGTCAGCGTGGCCAGGTCGACCGCGGTGGTGTAGTGGTTCGGGTCGGGGATGCCGTCGGTGTTGGTGAAGTGGGTGTTCTTCATGCCCATGCGCTGGGCCTCGCGGTTCATCATCGCGACGAAGCCCTCTTCCGAGCCGCCCACGGCCTCGGCCAGCGCCAGCGCGGCGTCGTTGCCCGACTGCACGATCAGGCCCAGCAGCAGGTCCTGCACGCTGACCGGCTTGTTGGGCTCGATGAACATGCGCGACTCGTCGCTTTTGACCTTGAGCACCAGGTTGGTCGGCACCACGGTCTGTTCCAGCGTCAGGCGCTTTTCCTTGAGTGCCTCGAACGCCAGGTAGGCGGTCATCAGCTTGGTCAGCGAGGCCGGCTCGATGCGCGCATCGGCGTTCTGCGACGCCAGGGCCTGGCCGCTGGTCACGTCATACAGCATCCACGACTTGGCTGCGACCTGCGGCATCGGCACGCCCTGCGCAAGGACGGCGGCAGGCGCGGCGGCCAGCGCAACGGCCGCGACGATGGCGGCGGGTGCAAAAGCGGACGAAAGACGTGTCGTGGCTCTATTCAGCATTGTTTCAGTTTCCGACAAGAAAGGGATCGTGCGGGACATGCGGTGCAGCGGCGCGAAACGGCCAGCGTTACCGGTCCCACGCGTTGACGACGAGCTGCTTGATCAGGTGCAGCTTGCGGTGAAAGAAATGGTCGGCGCCGGGGATCACGATCACCGGCAGCTCCTGCGGGCGGGCCCAGTCGAACACGCTCGCGAGCGGCACGGTGTCATCCTGCTCGCCGTGGATGACAATGGTGTCGGCCGGCACCTCGGCCACTTGCCAGCGGCTGGCGGCGGTGCCTACCAGCACCAGGCGTTGCGCGGGCGTGCCGGCTTCGGCGAGACGGCGCGCCACGTGCGTGGTGACGAAGCTGCCGAACGAGAAGCCGCCCAATGCCAGCGGCAGCGTGGCGGCCTGCGCCGACCATGCGGTCTGCTCGCGCATCCACGCGATCACGGCGAGCTGGTCGTCCTGCTCGCCGATGCCGTTGTCATGTTCGCCGGCGGTGCCGCCCACGCCGCGGAAGTTCGGGCGCACCGTGGCGTAGCCCAGCTGCACGAAGGCGCGCGCCAGCGTCTGCGCGACCTTGTTGTCCTTGGTGCCACCAAAGAGCGGATGCGGGTGCGCCACCAGCGCCAGGCCGCGCGGCTCTCCCTGGGGCAGGTCCACCGAAAGATCGATCGCACCGGCGGGACCGGCAATGGAGAGTACCTGGGTATGCGCGTTCATGATGGGCGGTCAGGATGGCGAGGAACTGGCTGGCTCAGGCCCGGAATCGTCCGGGGCAAAAAATGAAAAAACCGTCCGGCTGGCGGGCGGCGAGGTAAGACTTCAAACGTGGACTTCAGCTCGACGCCAAGTCCGTAAAACAACAATGCGGCGGCCGGCGCAGCGTTTGCCGCGCCGGCCGCCGCCGGCATGCGTGTCCGTTCAGCGATCCACCATCAGCCGCTCCACCGGCTTGCCGTTGAGCAGGTGGCTGTCGATGATTTCATCGATGTCGTGCTCGTCGACAAAGGTGTACCAGATGGCTTCGGGGTAGACCACCAGCACCGGGCCGAGTTCACAGCGGTTCAGGCAGCCCGCCTTGTTGATGCGCACGCGGCCTTCGCCACCGGCGATGCCCAGTTCCTTGCAACGCTTCTTGGCGTATTCCTGCATCGCCTTGGCGTTGTGGTTGGCGCAGCAGTCCTCGCCGGCGTCGCGCTGGTTCAGGCAGAAGAAGACGTGATGCTGGTAGTAGCTGCTCATGCGTGCGGTGTGCGGTGAGAAAAGCGGGCCCCGGACAAGGGTCGGCCGGATGGCATTGGAACGGAAGCTCGGAATTATACGGCGTCGCGGGGGTGTAGCCGCGCATCCGGCAGGCCTGCGCCGCTATCGTCGTCGCCAATCCGCACCCACCGGGTGGCGCCTCGCGCACCTTGCGCGGATTCGGCGTTCCGAATCCCCGGAGACGCGCAGTCCGGATTTCCGGAATCCCGGAGGCCGGGCGCCCCCGCAAGACCCGTGTTTCCTTGTGAATCAGGCAGTTAGCCACACCGGTTGGACTGGCATGTCGATTGCGAATCCACGTCCCGAACGCGCCGCAACCGTGACGGCGCGCCACCCCGGCCACCACCGCGCCGGGTACGGTCAAAACCGAGGACGACATCATGAAGAAACCCTTCTACAAGATCCTGTACGTGCAGGTGCTGTTCGCCATCCTGGTCGGCATCCTGCTCGGCCATTTCGTGCCCGACACCGGCGTGGCCATGAAGCCGCTGGGCGATGGCTTTATCAAGCTGATCAAGATGATCATCGGCCCGATCATCTTCTGTACCGTGGTGACCGGCATGGCCGGCATGAGCGACATGAAGAAGGTCGGCCGCGTCGGCGGCAAGGCGCTGCTGTACTTCGAGGTGGTGTCGACCTTCGCGTTGCTGATCGGCCTGGGCGCCGCGCACCTGCTCAAGCCGGGCGTGGGCTTCAATATCGACCCGTCGACGCTGGACACCAAGGCCATCGCGCAATACGTGTCCAAGGCGCACGGCCAGAGCACGGTCGAGTTCTTCATGCACATCATCCCGGACACGGTCTTCAGCGCCTTTGCCAACGGTGACATCCTGCAGATCCTGCTGGTGTCGCTGTTCTTCGGCACCGCGCTGGCGGTGATCGGCGAGCGCGCGCGCATCGTGGTGGATCTGATCGAGCAGCTCTCCAGGGTGTTCTTCCATATCGTCCACGTGATCACCAAGGTCGCGCCGATCGGCGCCTTCGGCGCGATGGCGTTCACCATCGGCAAGTACGGCCTGGGCTCGCTGGTGCCGCTGCTCAAGCTGATCGGCACCTTCTACTTCACGGCCATCATCTTCGTGCTGGTGGTGCTGGGCTCGATCGCGCGCATGACCGGCTTCAGCATCGTGCGCTTTATCTCGTACATCAAGGAAGAGCTGCTGATCGTGCTGGGCACCAGCTCGTCGGAAGCCGCGCTGCCGCACATGATGGAGAAGCTGGAGAAGCTGGGCTGCTCCAAGTCGGTGGTGGGCCTGGTCGTGCCGACCGGCTATTCGTTCAACCTGGACGGCACCAACATCTACATGACGATGGCGGTGATCTTTATCGCGCAGGCCACCGGCATCGAACTGACGCTGTTGCAACAGCTGACCATCCTGGCGGTGGCGATGATCACCTCCAAGGGCGCCAGCGGCGTGACCGGCTCGGGCTTTATCACGCTGGCGGCGACGCTGGCGGTGGTGCCGACCATCCCGGTCGCGGGCATGGTGCTGATCCTGGGCATCGACCGCTTCATGAGCGAATGCCGCGCGCTGACCAACATCATCGGCAACGGCGTGGCCACGGTGGTGGTGTCGGCCTGGGAACGCGAGCTGGACCGCAAGCGCATGGCCCGCGTGCTGCAAGGCGGCAGCGACGATGTGGCGGATCTTGCCGACGTCGGCCAGGGCGCCCGCTAAGCGCGCCACCGCTGTGCGGGCGGCTGCCCCGGCCGCCCGCCAGCGAGTATCATCGGCGCGACAGCCCTCGCGCGCGCCGATGCCCCACTCCGACGACTTTCTCGCCGTGCATGACCCCGCCGCCACCCGTCCGGCCCACGCGCCGGACGCCGGCAGCGGCCGGTGGTGGGGCTTTGCCGTGCTGCTCGCCACCGGCCTGCTGCTGCTGTGCGGGCTGACCTGGCTGGTCTCGGTCCAGCGCGGCCTGGCAAGCCTGCAGCAAAGCACCGCCACGCGTGCCGACCGCTACGCCGCCACGCTTGAAAGCACCCTCGACCGCTACGAATTCCTGCCCGCACTGGTGTCGCTGCACCCCTTCGTGCGCGGGCTGCTCGAATCCCCTAACGACCCGGACCGCGTCGCCGCCGCCAACCAATACCTGGCGGAGGTCAACCGCCGCGCGCACGCGTCCGCCACCTATGTGATCGCCGCCAACGGCATCGCGCTGGCGGCCAGCAACCACGGCCAGCCCGGCAGCTTCGTCGGCACCGACTACCGCTTCCGCCCCTATTTCCAGATCGCCTCGGGCGGCAAGCTGGGGCGCTTCTATGCCATCGGCATCACCAGCGACGAGCCCGGCTACTACATCGCACAGCCGGTCGAGTCCGGCGGCAAGGTGATCGGCGTGACCGTGGTCAAGCTCAACCTGGAGTGGTTCCAGCGCGCCGGCAGCGGCGCCGAGCCGCTGATGGTCAGCGACGACAACGGCGTGATCTTCCTGTCGTCGGTCCCGGCATGGCAGTACCGCACGCTGCGCCCGCTGGCGCCAGCGCTGCAGGCTGAGCTGGAGAATACGCGCCAGTACCACGGCCGCGCGGTGACGCCGCTGCCGCTGGAGCCGCTCACCTCCCCGGTCACGCGCTGGCTGGCCGACACCACGCTGGACGCCGGCGCGCGGCTGGTGCGCGTGCGCAACGACGCACCCACGACCAAAACCACATTCGCCCCCGACGGCGCCGAGCGCGCCGACCGCTACCTCGAACTCGGCCGCACCGTGGGCCCCGCCGGCTGGACCATGCAGGTGATGGCGCCGCTGGAACCGGTGCTGGCCAATGCGCGCAACGCCACCGTGGCCGCCGCGCTGGCCTACGCCTGCATCTGCCTGCTGCTGGTCAACTGGCGCCAGCGCCGCCAGCGCGCGCGCGACATGCTGTACAGCCGCCGCCTGCTGGAGGCCGCCTACGACGAGCTGGAACGCCGCGTGGAAGCGCGCACCGCCGACCTGATGGCCATCAACGAGAAGCTGGAAGAACAGGTGGCCGAGCGCACCCGCGCCGAAAGCGAGCTGCGCGCGGCCCAGGACGAACTGGTGCAGGCCAGCAAGCTGGCCGCGCTGGGGCAGATGGCGGCGGGCATCACACATGAGCTGAACCAGCCGCTGGCGGCGCTGCGCACCTTCTCCGACAACACCCGCGTGCTGCTGGAGCGCGGGCAGCTTGCCGCCGCCGAAGGCAACCTCACCGCGATCGCCGACCTGACCGAGCGCATGGGCAAGATCACCAGCCAGCTCAAGCTGTTTGCCGGCAAGGCACGGCCGGTGCGACGTCCGGTGGTGGTGCGCGCGGCGGTCGATCACGTGCTGGCACTGCTGGCGCCGCGGCTGGCCACAGTGACGGTCAGCGTCACCGGATTGGATGATGTGCCGGGGCTGGCGGTGCGTGCCGACGAACTGAAGCTCGAGCAGGTACTGCTGAACCTGCTGGGCAACGCGCTCGACGCCATCGCCACGGCGGCGCCGCAGCAAGGCCGCATCGAACTCGACGTGCAGGCCGACGGCCAAGCCGTCATCATCATCGTGCGCGACAACGGCACCGGCATTGCGCCGGAAGCGCTGCCACGCCTGTTCGAACCTTTCTTCACCACCAAGGAAACCGGGCAAGGCCTGGGGCTGGGGCTGGCGATCTCTTCGTCGATCGTGCGCGAGTTCGGCGGCCAGCTCAGCGTGGCCAACGTCCCCGGCGGCGGCGGCGCGCAGTTCGCGCTGGTGCTGGCGCGCGCGCCGGCCAGCGATGCCGCCGATCCCGTGCGTACGGTTTCCGCACCCCAATGAGTATTGCCATGCAAGACGGTCTGCGTGTCCTGTTTGTCGAAGACGAGCCGCTGGTACGCCAGGCCACCGCGCAGAGCCTGGAGCTGGCCGGCTTCTCCGTGCTGGCGCTGCCCTCGGCCGAAGCCGCCCTTCCCCACCTGCACGGCGCCTTTCCCGGCGTGGTGGTGACCGACGTGCGCCTGCCCGGCGCCAGCGGCCTGGACCTGCTGCAGCACTGCCGCAACGCCGCGCCGGGCGTGCCGGTGGTGCTGGTGACCGGCCACGGCGACATCACCATGGCCGTGCAGGCCATGCGCGAGGGCGCCTACGACTTTATCGAGAAACCCTTCGGCGCCGACCGCCTGACCGACACCGTGCGCCGCGCGCTGGAACGGCGCGCGCTGGAGCTGGAAAACCAGGCGCTGCGCCGCGAACTGGCCGGCCCTGCCGCGGGCACCCGCATCATCGGCCGCTCTCCCGCGATCGAGCAGGTGCGCGCGCTGGTGGCCAACGTCGCGCCCACCGACGTGCCGGTGATGATCAACGGCGAGACCGGCACCGGCAAGGAACTGGTGGCGCGCAGCCTGCACGCGCTGTCCGGCCGCGCCGAGGGCCCCTTTATTGCGCTGAACTGCGGCGCGGTACCCGAAGCGATCTTCGAGAGCGAGATGTTCGGCCACGAGGCCGGCGCCTTCACCGGCGCGGGCAAGCGCCGCGTCGGCAAGCTCGAACACGCGTCCGGCGGCACGCTCTTCCTCGACGAGATCGAAAGCATGCCGCTGGCGCTGCAGGTCAAACTGCTGCGCGTGCTGCAGGAAGGCACGCTGGAGCGGCTGGGCTCAAACGCCTCGATCAAGATCGACGTGCGCATCGTGGCTGCGGCCAAGGGCGACATGGACGCGCTGGTGGCACAAGGCACCTTCCGCGAAGACCTCTACTACCGCCTGAACGTGGTCACCATCGCGCTGCCGCCGCTGCGCGAGCGGCGCGAGGACATCGTGGCGCTGTTCGAGCATTTCATGCTGGTGGCCGCGGTGCGCTACCAGCGGCCGGCGCCGATCCTGTCCGAGGCGCAGCGCCAGGCGCTGGCGCAGCGGCCGTGGCCGGGCAATGTGCGCGAGCTGCGCAACGCCGCTGACCGGCTGGTGCTGGGTGTGCCCGAGGGCGGGCAAGCCGGCGCGCAGGGTGCCGCGCCCGACGAGACCACCCCGCTGCGCGAACGGATGGAGCACTACGAGCGCGCAGTGATCGCCGATGCGCTGGCGCGTACCGGCGGCGCGGTGAGTCAGGCAGCCGACTTGCTGCAGGTCGGCAAGGCCACGCTGTACGACAAGATCAAGCGCTACGGGCTCTGAGGCCGGCCCCTGTCACGCCGCTTTCACCACTCTGCCATGCAGGCGTCACATTGGCTGCCTATCCTTCGCATGCGGTTGCGGCATTGGCAGGTGCCCGCCGTCTGTATCAATCTTCGTGGTAATTGATGGCCCCGCGGTGTCGCGGGGCATTTTTTTTGGCTGACGCAAGCTTCACACTGGCCACACATTGCCCTCACCCCGGCTGGCCACACTGGAGACTCTCAATCTCCGGGACCTGCCATGCCCCTCTTCGACTATGACGTCGTCGTCGCCGGCGCCAGCTTCGCCGGCGCTGCCTGCGCCCTTGCCGCCGCGCGCGCCGGCCTGCGCGTGCTGGTGCTCGAACGCAAGGACGATCCGGGCGACAAGCTCCACACCACCGGCATCCTGGTCAAGGAAGCCATCGAACGAACCTGGCTGGGACGCGCTCCCACCGACTGCGTGCACCGTGTGGAGCGCGTGCGGCTGTACTCGCCCCGGCTGCGCAGCATCGACCTGAGCGCACCGGGCTACTACTTCCACACCACCGATACGCCCAGGCTGATGCGCTGGCTCGCGGCCAAGCTGGTGCGGCATGGCGTGGAGCTGCGGCTCGGGCAGGCGTTCGTCGGCGCGGTGCCGCGCAACGGCGGCTGGCATGTGTCCGGCGTGGGCAATACGCGCTACCTCATCGGCGCGGATGGCGCGAAGTCGCGCGTGGCGCAGTGTGCCGGGCTGGGACGGGTGGAGAGCTTCCTGTACGGCGTTGAATACGAGTTCCCCGGCCTGTCACTGCCCGAACCCGGCGCGCTGCACTGCTTCCTCACCCGCCGCTTCGCGCCCGGCTATATCGGCTGGATCGCGCAGAACCCCACCGGCGTGCAGGCCGGCCTGGCGCTGCGCCATCTGCCGCGGCGCGGCCGCGCGCCGGATCTCGACGGGCTGCTGGCGCATGTGCGCGAACGCGCCGGGCTGCCGGAGCTGGCACGGCCGGCAGCGACGCGCGCGGGCCTGATCCCGTGCGGCGGCGGCCCGGCCTTTCCGCTCGCACGCGACGGCGTGATCCTGACCGGCGATGCCGCCGGCATCGTCTCGCCGGTCACTGCGGGCGGTATCCACTACGCCTTTGCCCATGGCGAGTCGGTCGGCCGTGCCATCGCCGGGCACCTGCTGCGCGGCGGCCCGGCGCCGGAAGCCGTCGCCACTGCCAGCGCGCCGCGCTTTCGCGCCAAACGCGCGTTGCGCTGGATGTTCGATCGCTTCCAGTGCGACTGGCCCTTCGACCTGCTGCTGTATTCGTCCCCGCTGCGCTGGGCGGCCGAGCAGATCTACTTCCACAAGCGTCGCGGCGACAAGCCCGCGCCGCCGCCGCGCACGGCGGTCAGCCTGGACTAGAATGCCGGGCATGGAACAACCGCGGATCCTGGTGGTGGAAGACGAACAGGCCATCGCCGACACCATTCTCTATGCGCTGCGCACCGATGGCATGCAGGCCGAGCACTGCACGCTCGGCAATGCGGCGCTCGAACAGATGCGCGCCAGCCCGGCCGACCTGGTGATCCTCGACGTGGGATTGCCCGACATCAACGGCTTCGAGGTCTGCCGCATGCTACGCACCTTCTGCGATGCGCCGGTGATCTTCCTGACCGCACGCCACGAGGAAATCGACCGCATCGTCGGGCTGGAGATCGGCGCCGACGATTATGTAGTCAAGCCGTTCTCGCCGCGCGAGCTGGCCGCGCGCGTGCGCGCCATCATTCGCCGGGCGCGCGGCGGCAACGCCGTGGCGAAGACCAAAGACAGCGCCGGCTTCACCCACGACAAGGCTGGCGCGCGCCTCGCCTATCGCGGCCACTGGCTCGACCTGACCCGCTACGAGTACTTGCTTCTGGCATTGCTGGTGACGCACCCGAGCCGCATCTACTCGCGCGCGCAGCTGATGGAGATCGTCTGGCAAGACGCGCTCGACACCAGCGACCGCACCGTCGACACCCATATCAAGACCCTGCGGGCCAAGCTGCGCGACACCACCCCGGACGCCGCCGAGCGCATCCGCACCCATCGCGGCATGGGCTATTCGCTGGAACCCTGAGCGCGCGCCATGCATATCGGCCTGCGCATCTTCTTCGGCTTCTTCCTGATCGTCGGGCTGGCGACCGTGCTGACGCTGCGCGTGTTCGTGCAGGAGGTCAAGCCCGGCGTGCGCCAGGCCATGGAAGACACGCTGATCGATACCGCGCACGTGCTGGCGGCACTCGCCGCCGACGACATGAAGGCCGGCCGCATCGCCGACGGCGACTTCGCGCGACGCATGGCGGCGCTGCGCACCGCGCCGGTCGATGCCGAAGTGTGGGGCCTGCACAAGGACAGCATCGGCTACCGGGTCTATGTCACCGACGCCAACGGCATCGTGCGTTTCGACTCGACCGGCACCGACGTGGGCCGGGACTATTCGCGCTGGAACGATGTCTACCTGACGCTGCGCGGCCGCTACGGCGCGCGCAGCACGCGCACCGATCCCAACGACGAGGCCACGACCGTGATGCACGTGGCTGCACCGGTGCGCGACGGCGAGCGCATCATCGGCGTGCTCACCGTGGCCAAGCCCAATGCGGCGATGGCGCCCTTTATCGAGCGCAGCCAGCACAAGATCCTGCTCTATGGCGGGCTGCTGATCGGCGCCGCCTGCGTGATCGGCATCGCCTGCACGCTGTGGCTGGTGCATGGACTGCAGCGGCTGCGCAGCTATGCGCGCGCGGTGGCCGCCGGCGAGCGCGCCGAGATGCCGCTGCGCGGCGCCGGCGAACTGGCCGAGCTGGGCCGCGCGGTGCAGGGCATGCGCGAGCGGCTGGAGGACAAGCAGTATGTCGAGCACTACATCCATACGCTGACGCACGAGATGAAGAGCCCGCTGGCCGCGATCGGCGGCGCGGCCGAACTGCTGCAGGAAGAGATGCCGGCGGCGGACCGCCAGCGCTTCGTCGCCAATATCCGCGCCCAGTCCGGGCGGCTCGAGACCATGATCCGCAAGCTGCTGGCGCTGGCCGACGTGGAGCAGCGCCAGCGCCTAGAAGTGCGCGAGCCGGTGCGGCTGGCGCCGCTGCTGGCCGAACTGTGCGACGAACTGGAACCCCGTGCGCGCCAGCGCGGCGTCACGCTGCGGCTGGCCGCGGACGGCGGGCCGGACCTGGTGGCCGGCGATCCGTTCCTGCTGCGCCAGGCGATCGCCAACCTGCTGGAAAACGCCATCGACTTCGCGCCGGCGGGCAGCGAAGTCACGATGCGGCTGGAACGGCGCAACAACGCCGTCGCCATCGCCGTGGCCGACCAGGGCCCCGGCATCCCGGACTACGCGCTGCCGCGCGTGTTCGAGCGCTTCTACTCGCTGCCGCGCCCGCACGGCGCGGACAAGAGTACCGGCCTGGGCCTGTGCTTTGCGCGCGAGGTGGCGACGCTGCATCATGGCGATGTGACGCTGGCAAACCGCCCCGGCGGCGGCGCGCTGGCAGAACTGACGCTGCCGGCCGCCTAGCACCGCAGGATCGGCATAGACTGTGGCTTCTAGCGATGCGCCGCTGAAACTCCCTATAATCGAACGACCGTTCATTTAGGGCACGGCAACGTGCCCGCCAGTGGTTCAGGAGACGCCATGCCCGCCGCCAAGCAACTGCCCCAGGTCCTGCAGAACCTGGCCCTGCCCGTCATTGCCTCGCCCATGTTTATCGTCAGCTATCCGGAGCTGGTGCTGGCGCAGTGCAAGGCCGGCATCGTCGGATCGTTCCCGGCGCTCAACGCGCGCCCGGCGGAGCTGCTCGACGAGTGGCTCACCCAGATCCAGGACGAACTCGCCGCGTTCAAGGCCGCCAACCCGGGCGCGCCGGTAGGCCCGGTCGCGGTCAACCAGATCGTGCACACGTCAAACGCCCGGCTCGAGCATGACATCAAGGTGTGCGTGGAGCACAAGGTGCCGATCTTCATCACCTCGCTGCGCGCGCCGGTCAAGGAGATGATCGACGCGGTGCACAGCTACGGCGGCATCGTGCTGCACGACGTGATCAGCATGCGCCATGCCGAGAAGGCGATCGAGGCCGGTGTCGACGGCCTGATCCTGGTGGCGGCCGGCGCCGGCGGCCATGCCGGCATGCTGTCGCCGTTTGCGCTGGTGGGCGAAGTGCGCAAGCTCTTCGACGGCCCGATCGCGCTGTCGGGTTCGATCGCCACCGGCGAGGCGGTGCTGGCGGCGCAGGCGATGGGCGCTGACTTTGCCTACGTGGGCACGCGCTTTATCGCGTCGCAGGAGGCGCATGCGGCCGAATCGTACAAGCAGTCGATCACCAGCTCGGCCGCCGCCGATATCGTCTATACCAACCTGTTCACCGGCGTGCACGGCAACTACATCCGCGAGAGCATCAGCAACGCCGGCCTGGACCCGGACAACCTGCCCATCGCCGACAAGAGCAAGATGGACTTCTCCAGCGGCAGCTCCAAGGCCAAGGCGTGGAAGGATATCTGGGGCGCCGGCCAGGGCGTGGGGCAAATCCATGACATTCCCACCGCCGGGGAAATCGTTGCGCGCATGAAAGCGGAGTACGATGAGGCCAAGGCGCGGCTGGGTATCGCGCGCTGAACGAACCATTACCGGGCCGCCTTGCGGCCCTTTGTTCGCCCATTGCCCCTGACTCGTCCCGCCACCTCGCCCGATCCTGAAGCCGCGCTGAGCCGCCGCCAGAGGGCGCTGCGCGCCCTCTGGGTGGCGCTGGGCGGCATCTGCCTCTTGCTTGGGGTGATCGGCATCTTCCTGCCGGTGTTGCCAACCACCCCGTTCGTGCTGCTGGCCGCGGCGTGCTTTGCGCGCGGCTCGCGGCGCTTTCATGAATGGCTGATGGGGCATCCGCGCTTCGGGCCGCTGGTCAGCGACTGGCAGCGGCATCGCAGCATTCCATTTCGGGCGAAGTGCCTGGCCTTGTCGATGATGTGGGTGTCGATGGGGACTACGGCGTGGTTGCTGCGCGGGCGGCCGCTGGCGTCGGCGGCGTTGCTGGCGTGTGCCGTGGGGGTGAGTGTGTGGATGGTCCGGTTGCCGACGCGGCCGCCGGAAGGGCGCAAGTCCTGAGCTGCCGCGCGTGACTGGCCCCGCCGATGCGGGGCCTTTTGCTTGCCTCAATCGTACCGCCGCGCGTCCTCGATCACCTTCCCATCCTGCGGCAATGACCCCGCCGCCACGAACGCCACCGCGCCGCGCAGCCGCATCACCTCGCGCAGCGACTCCGCCACCGCGCGCTGCAACGCCTCGTCCTCGCGCGTGGCATCGCAGTGCAGCGTCATTACGTCGGCGCCGAGTTCTCCGGTCACCACCAGCCGCGCAGCGCGGATCTCCGGATGGCGCCGCATCACGTCCGCCACCTGCCCCGGATGCACAAACATCCCCTTGACCTTGGTCGCCTGGTCGGCGCGACCGAGCCACCCTTTGAGGCGGATATTGGTGCGCCCGCACGGGCTCGGCCGCTGCGACGACTCCGCCACGATCGCCGACAAATCGCCGGTGCCGAAGCGGATCAACGGATAGTCGCCATTCCCCAGCACCGTCACCACCACCTCGCCAGTTTCGCCCTCGGCCATCGGCCGCGAGCCGCCGGGTTCGACGATCTCCACCAGCACGCCCTCGTCCACGACCCAGCCGTCGCCGCCTTCGGTTTCATAAGCGATCAAGCCGACATCCGCGGTGCCATACATCTGCTGCACGCGCACGCCCCGCTCCTTGAACCAGGCGCGCAGCGACGGCGGCAGCGCCTCGCCCGACACCAGCGCCTTGGTCAGGCTGGTGCAGGGCGTGCCCAACTCGTCGCCACGCTCCAGCAGCAGCTTCAGGAACGACGGCGTGCCCGCATACGCGGCCGGCTGCAGGCTGGCCAGCGCCTGTACCTGCGATTCGGTCTGGCCCACGCCCGCGGGGAACACGCAGCAGCCGAGCCGGTGCGCGCCGGTTTCCATCATCATGCCGGCCGGCGTGAAGTGATAGGAGAAGGTGTTGTAGACCAGATCGCCGGCGCGGAAGCCCGCCGCGAACATCGCGCGCGCCACGCGCCACCAGTCCGCATCTTTGCCGTCGGGTTCGTGGATCGGGCCGGGCGACTGGAACACGTGGCGCAGGCCGCCAAGGGGCGTCGCGTTGAGCCCGCCCAGCGGCGGCAACGCGCGCTGGCGTGCCGACAGTTCTGACTTGCGCGTGACCGGCAGCGCGGCCAGCGCCGCGCGCGAGGTCAGCAAGCGCGGGTCGACGTCGCTCAGCATCTCGGCAAAGTAAGGCGCGTTGTCGCGCGCATGGGCTACCTGGCGTGCCAGGGCGGCAAGGAGCGCCTGCTCGCGGACTTCCGGCGCGCGGGTTTCGAGCGAATCGAAGTGTTCTGGCATGGTGCTGTGCGTCAGGGAAATGGATGCGGCTTGCCGCCGCGCCGCCGGCGCGTGGTGGCAATGCCGGATAAATTGGGTCGGCTTATGTCGGCTCAGGCCAGCCAGCGCTTCCTGCGCCGGTAGCTCTTCACGTCGCGGAACGACTTGCGCCCGGCACCGTCGTCCGCATCGTTGGCCGCCACGCCCAGGTAGAACTCCTTCACGTCCTCGTTGGTGCGCAGCGACTCGGCGTCGCCGTCCATCACCACGCGGCCGTTTTCCAGGATGTAGCCGTAGTCGGCATAGCGCAGCGCCACCATGGTGTTCTGCTCGGCCAGCAGGAAGCTGACCTTCTCGCGCGAGTTCAGGTCGCGCACGATCTCGAAGATCTCCTCGACGATCTGCGGCGCCAGGCCCATCGACGGTTCGTCCAGCAGGATCATCGCGGGCTTGGCCATCATGGCCCGGCCGATCGCGCACATCTGCTGCTCGCCGCCGGAGGTGTAGCCCGCCTGCGACTTGCGGCGCGTCTTCAGCCGCGGGAAGTAGGCGTAGATCTTCTCCAGCTCGTCGCGCGTCTGCGCGCGCGACAGGCCGCGCGTATAGGCGCCGGTGAGCAGGTTTTCCTCGATGGTCAGGTGCGCGAAGCAGTGGCGGCCTTCCATCACCTGGATCACGCCGCGGCGCACCAGGTCGTTGGGCGTGAGCTGGTCGACGCGGTCGCCGCGATACTCGATCGAGCCCTTGGTGACGTCGCCGCGCTCGGCCTGCAACAGGTTGGAAATGGCCTTCAGCGTGGTGGTCTTGCCCGCGCCGTTGGCCCCGAGCAGTGCCACGATGCGGCCCTCCGGCACTTCGAGCGAAACGCCCTTGAGCACCAGGATCACGTGATCGTAGATGACTTCGATATTGTTGACGGAGAGGAGGCTCATGGTGCGGCTCGGTTGGTGTTGCAGTCGGCTGCGGCGGGCATGCGGCGCCAGGCACCGCACGCCCGCCAGGTTGCTGTCAAGACTTCGAACAAGCCGGCGTAATCCCCTTCTCCTTCGCGTACTGCGCCGCCGTGGCCTTGAACAGCGGGTGGATCAGGCTCTTGTTGCCCTCGATCCAGTCCGACACCACCACCCACTTGCTGCCGTCCCACTGCTGGATCTTCACCTTGCCCGAGCCCTCGTGGTTGTCGCAGCTGGTCTTGATCTCAGGCAGCAGGCCGGTGGCACCCAGTTGCTGCAAGCGAGCGTTGGTCAGGTTCAGGTTCTCGAAGGCCCAGCGCATCTGCTCGCCGGTCATGGCCTTGCCCTTGCCGAACTTGGCCTGCGCCACGCGGACCGCTTCCACCGTCACCACCGCCGCCGACACGCCGCGGTTGTACAGCACCGACCCCACCTTGTTCTTGTCCTGCATATTGCCCTTGCCGGCGCCGTAGACCACCTTCTCGATATCGGCGATCAGCGGCACGCTCTTGCCCGCGACGTTCCAGGTCGCGCTCATGTAGCCCTTGGAGGCATCACCGGCCGGCACCGTGTCTTCCTCCGAGCCTGCCCACCACGAACCAATCATCTTGTCGCGCGAGAAGCCGACCTTCTGCGCGGCCTTCAGCGCGGTCTGGTTCATCACGCCCCAGCCCCAGAAGATCACGTAATCGGGGTTCTCCTGACGGATTTTCAGCCACTGCGCGCCCTGCTCGTTGCCGGGGTGCGCCACCGGGATCTCGACCAGGTTGAACTTGCCCAGCTTCGCCTCAGCCTGCAGCGCCACGATCGGCTCCTTGCCATAGGCCGAGTCGTGGTACAGGTAGACGATCTTCTTGCCGGCGAGCGAGCCACCGCTCTTCGAGGCCAGGTACTTGACGATGGCCGACACCTGCATCTGGTACGTCGTCACCAGCGGGAACGCATATGGGAACACCGAGCCGTCCACCGCGTCGGTGCGGCCGTAGCCCATCATCACCAGCGGCACCTTGTCGGCGGCAGTCTTGTCGACCAGCGCGTACGAGATGCCGGTCGACATCGCGTGGTAGGCCGTGCCCTTGGTGGTGGCGTTCTTGGACTTCAGGCGCTCGTAGCACTCCACGCCCTTGGCGTTGTTGTACTCGGTCTCGCACTCTTCCCACGATAGCTTGACGCCGTTGACGCCGCCGTCCTTCAGGTTGACGTAGTTGAGGTAGTCGATGAAGCCGCCATACCAGGACTGCCCGTTGGCGCCATACGGCCCCACGCGATAGCTCGGCAGCGCGACGAACTGCTCGTTGCTCTGCGCCATGGCCGGCGCCGCCGGCGCCAGCAGTGCAGCCGCGGCGCTGACCACCAGGGCGGCGCGTTGCACGTTGCGAATCAGGTTGGTCATGACAGTCTCCTTCGCCCTCGGTGGAGCGTTTCGTTATGCTGAAGCGTCAATGCTTCGGATGACATGCAGGTACTGCGGTAATCCCTTGCTTCCCTCCCCGTCAGTGAGGGAACGGCCACAGCCTCAGCTTCTCCTTGGCGATCTGCCACAGCCGGGCCAGCCCGTGCGGCTCCACGATCAGGAAGAAGATGATCAGCCCGCCGAACACCATCAGCTGGATGTGCGACACGGTGGCATTGGTGAACGGCAGGTGCAGCAGCGCGGCCAGCGGCGGCAGCACGTTGTCCAGGAAGATCGGCAGCAGCAGGATGAATGCCGCACCCAGGAACGAGCCCAGGATGCTGCCCACGCCGCCGATGATGATCATGAACAGCACGCGGAACGACAGGTCCAGCGAGAAGCCGTCCGGCTCGACCGAGCCGAGGTAGCAGAACGCGTACAGCGCGCCGGCCACGCCGCAGTAGAACGAGCTGACCGCGAACGCCAGCAGCTTGGTGCGCATCAGCGGGATGCCGATCACCTCGGCCGCCACGTCCATGTCGCGCACCGACATCCAGGCGCGGCCGGTGGCCGAGCGCACCAGGTTCTTGGCCACCAGCGCCAGCACCGTGACGATGCCCAGCACGAACAGGTATTTCTTCACCGGGGTGTCGATGGCGAAGCCGAACAGGTCCAGCCGCTGCGCGGTGATCACGCCCGAGGAGCTGTTGTTCGAGAACCAGGGAAACTTGGTCAGCGCCCACACCACGAAGAACTGCGCCGCCAGCGTCGCCACCGCCAGGTAGAAGCCCTTGATGCGCAGCGACGGCAAGCCAAAGGCCACACCCACAAGCGCGGCGGAAAGGCCCGCCATCACGAACGTCAGCAGCACCGGCATGCCTTCCACGCGCAGCTGGAAGTTGTAGGCGGCGTAGGCACCCACCGCCATGAAGGCCGCGGTGCCCAATGACAGCTGTCCGGCATAGCCGGTCAGGATATTCAGCCCCAGCGCCGCCAGCGAAAAAATCAGGAACGGGATCAGGATGGCCGAGAACCAATATTCCGATCCCGTCAGCGGGATCACCACGAACGCCACGGCCATCAGCAGCGCAAAGCCGATGCGGTCCTGGCGGATCGGGAAGATCTGGCTGTCGGCGACGTAGCTGGTCTTGAACTGGCCGGCTTCACGATAAAACATGGCAAGTCTCCTGTGCGAAGTCGGTCAGACGCGATCGATGTGTTTCTCGCCGAACAGCCCTTCGGGCCGCACCAGCAGAAACAGCAGGGCAAACACATACGGGAACCAGCCTTCGATGCCGCCGAAGTTGCCGCCGAACATCGACTGGAACACCGGCGGGATATAGATCTCGGCCAGCTTCTCCGAGGCGCCGATGATCAGCCCGCCGACGATGGCGCCGGGCACCGAGGTGAAGCCGCCCAGGATCAGCACCGGCAGCGCCTTGAGCGCGGTCAGCGTCAGCGCGAACTGCACGCCATTGCGCGAGCCCCACAGCATGCCGGCCACGAGTGCGACGAAACCCGCCACGCCCCACACGATCGCCCAGATGTTCTGCAGCGGGATGCCCAGTGACAGCGCCGCCTGGTGGTCGTCGGCGACAGCGCGCAGCGCGCGGCCGACCTTGGTGTACTGGAAGAACAGCGCCAGCGATCCGACCAGCACACCGGCAATGGCCGCCGCCGCAATATCGAACTTGGAGAGCACGATATTGAAGTTGGTCATGATCGACTCGATCGGCTCGTCGACGATGCCCAGGTTGATCGGGCGCACTTCGTTGCCGAACAAGAGCGGCCCCAGCCCTTCCAGGAAGAACGACAGCCCGATGGTCGCCATGAACAGCGTGATCGGTGGCTGGTTGACCAGCTTGCGCAGCACGAAACGCTCGGTGCTCATGCCGACCAGGATCATCACCACGAAGGCGCCGATCACCGCCGCCCACATCGGCATGCCCTTGTCCATCAGCCCCACCACCGCCAGCGCGGCAAAGTAGACCATCGCGCCCTGGGCGAAGTTGAACACGCCCGAGGCCTTGTAGATCAGCACGAAGCCCAGCGCCACCAGCGAGTACATCAAGCCGGACAAGAGGCCGCCGATCAGGATTTCAAAGAAGAACGTCATGGTTTGGAACCCCTCAGTGCGATGTGCCCAGGTACGCCTTGATCACGTCCGGATTGCCCTTGACTTCCTCGGGCGTGCCGTCGCCGATCTTCTTGCCGTAGTCGAGCACGACCACGCGGTCGGAGATATCCATCACCACCCCCATGTCGTGCTCGATCAGCACGATGGTGGTGCCGAACTGCCGGTTCACATCGAGGATGAAGCGGCACATGTCCTGCTTCTCTTCCACGTTCATGCCGGCCATGGGCTCGTCCAGCAGCAGCATCGACGGCTCGGCCGCCAGTGCGCGCGCCAGCTCCACGCGCTTCTGCAGGCCATACGGCAGGCGCCCGACCGGGGTCTTGCGGATCGACTGGATCTCCAGGAAGTCGATCACCTCCTCGACCTTCTGGCGATGGCGCATCTCTTCGTTGCGCGCCGGGCCCCACCACAGCGCATGCGCGAACAAGCCCGTGCGGAACTGGGTGTTGCGCCCGGTCATGATGTTGTCCAGCACCGTCATGCCCTTGAACAGCGCGATGTTCTGGAACGTTCGCGCGATGCCCTGGCGCGCGGCGGCGGTGGGGTGCATCTGCTTGCGCTCCTCGCCGCGGAACACGATGCGCCCTTGCTGCGGGTGGTACACGCCGTTGATCACGTTCAGCATCGAACTCTTGCCCGCGCCGTTGGGACCGATGATGGCGCGCACCTCGTGCTCGCACACGTCGAACGAGATGTCGGTCAGCGCCTTCACGCCGCCGAACGCCAGCGAGATATGCTGCAGGTCCAGGATCACCTCGCCGCCGGTACGCGCGTGCTCGCCGGTGCGCTGCGCGTGGCGCGTACCGGGTTGTGCGCCGCTGTCGTCAGCCAGTCCTGCCGGAGATAGCGGGCCCGCCGGGGCGATCGCACCGCTGCCCCCCGCGCCGCTGGCATCCGTGCGTGCTGTCCCCGTCCATTTGCGCTGTCCAGCGCCTTGCCAGGCCACTTGCGTCATGTTGCTGCCTCCGCTTATGCCGCGCGCGCCGCCACAGGCAGGCGCTTCGCATCTACCAGCTTCAGCGTGGCCGACACGCTGCCCTCGCGCCCGTCTTCAAACTTGACGCGCGTCTCGATGAACTGCTCGGACTTGCCCGCATAGAGCGCCTCCACCAGTACGCCGTATTTCTCGGCGATAAAGCCGCGCCGCACCTTGCGCGTGCGTGTCAGCTCGTCGTCGTCCGGGTCCAGCTCCTTGTGCAGGATCAGGAAGCGCGCAACCTGCGAACCGGCCAGCATCGGGTCGTTGGCGAGGTCCGCGTTCACCTGGTTCACGCATTCGCCGATCATCTCGATCACGTCCGGCTGCGCGGCCAGGTCGACATAGCCGGCATACGGCAGGTGGCGCCGCTCGGCCCAGTTGCCGACCGCCTCGAAGTCGATGTTGATAAAGGCGCAGACGTTGTCGCGGTCGTTGCCGAACGCCACCGCTTCCTTGATGTACGGGAAAAACTTGAGCTTGTTCTCGATGTACTTGGGCGCGAACATCGAGCCATCGGCCAGCTTGCCCACGTCCTTGGCGCGGTCGATGATCTTCAGGTGCCCGTCGGCATCGAGCACGCCGGCGTCGCCGGTCATGAAGTAGCCCTCGTCGTTGATGGCCTCGCGCGTGGCGTCGTCACGCTTGTAGTAGGACTTGAGCAGGCCCACGCCGCGCACCAGCACTTCGCCGTTCTCTGCGATGCGGATTTCCATGCCCGGCGCGGCCGGTCCCACGGAGTCGAACTTGACCTGACCGTCGGGCTGCAGGCACACGTAGGCGCAGGTCTCGGTCTGGCCGTAGAACTGCTTCAGGTTCACGCCGATCGAGCGGTAGAAGCGGAACAGGTCCGGCCCGATCGCCTCGCCCGCGGTATAGCCGACGCGGATGCGGCTCATGCCGAGCACGTTGCGCAGCGGGCCGTAGACCAGCCCTTCGCCCAGCGCATAGCGCATGCGGTCGGCATAGGACACAGGGCGGCCGTCGAGGATGTCGGCACCGCAGCGGCGCGCCACGTCCATGGCCCAGTGGAACAGCTTGCGCTTGATCCAGCCGGCATCCTCCATGCGGATCATCACCTGCGTCAGCAGCCCTTCATAGATGCGCGGGGGCGCAAAGTAATAGGTGGGGCCGATCTCGCGCAGGTCGGTCATCACCGTTTCGCGCGACTCCGGGCAGTTCACGGTGAAGCCCGCCACCATCGCCTGCGCATACGAGAACAGGTTGTCGCCCACCCACGCCATCGGCAGGTAGGAGAGCACGTCATCGTCGGCGCCGAGCTTGTCGAAGGCACAGCCATTGCGCGCCGCGCCGATCAGGCCCGCATGCGAATGGCACACGCCCTTGGGCTTGCCGGTTGTGCCGGAGGTATAGAGGATGATCGCGGTGTCGTCGGACTGGCCCGCGGCGATCGCCTCGTCATAGAAGCCCGGATGCGCCTGGTCGAACTCGCGGCCCAGTTCCTGCAGCCGTTCATACGAGATCAGCGACGGATGGTCATAGTCGAGCAGGCCGCGCGGGTCTTCATAGATGATGTGGCGCACGGCACGGCCGGAAGTGGCCAGCTGCGCTTCGACCTCGAGCAGCTTGTCGACCTGCTCCTGGTCCTCGACGACGGCGAACTCGATCTCCGCATCGTTGAGCACGTAGACCATCTCGTTGGCGATCGCGTCCTGGTACAGCGGTACCGGTACGGCGCCGAGGGCCTGCGCCGCGGTCATGGCCCAGTACAGGCGTGGGCGGTTGTCGCCCACCACTGCCAGGTTCATGCCGCGCCTGAAACCGAGTGCGGCCAGCCCACAAGCCAGCGCCCTCACCTGCTGTGCCGCCTGGGCCCAGCTGTATGTCTGCCAGATGCCGAGATCCTTCTCGCGATAAGCCGGATGATCCGGCCGCTGCTGGGCGTGCGCCAGCAGCCATCGCGGGAAGGTCGTCGCCGACGATTCCTGCATCGCTGTCTCCTGTCCCTCCGGCGTGGGGGTCCACGCGCGGTGTCAAGCGCCGGTCCGGTCGTTATACTTGGCTTGCTTTGCCCGGCGGCATCTGCCGCATCGCATCAAGCCCGTCTGTGCCTGTTCTGAGGGGGGCCGGGAAAGCTTTTTCGTCTTTCCCCGGCGTGCCCCGTGTGGCACCCGCGGTTCCGTTGTGATCGTACGATAGCCCATGCCAACCACCCGGGTTGTCACGCCGGTGACAATTCCGGGTTAATCCCTACCGGAGCAATTCCAGGCCATGCTGAACGATTTTGTCGACCGCTGCGTGTGGGCAGCAGACCTGAGCCCGGAGCAGCGCGAGCGCGTGCGCCGCGCGATGTTCGTGCACGAGTACAGCCAGGGCGACTACGTCTGCCACAAGGGCGACATCGCCGAGCACTGGATGGGCGTGCTCGAAGGCATCGTCAAGATCACCACGGTGTCGCCGTCAGGGAAGTCGGTCACCTTCACCGGCGTGCCCACCGGCGGCTGGTTCGGCGAAGGCGCGGTGCTCAAGTCGGAGATCCGCAAGTACGACGTGATGGCGCTGCGCCGCTCGACCATCGCCTTCCTGCCGCGCGACACTTTTCAGTGGTTGCTGGATACCAGCCTGCCGTTCACGCGCTTTTTACTGACGCAGTTCAACGAGCGCCTGGGGCAGTTCATCGCGGCGGTGGAATACGAGCGGCTGCTCGATATCGATTCGCGCGTGGCGCGCGCGGTGTCGTCGCTCTTTAACGAGCACCTGTATCCGGGGATCGGAAAGACGCTGGAGATTTCGCAGGAAGAAATCGGCCTGCTCGCCGGCATTTCGCGCCAGCGCGCCAACCAGGCACTGAAGGTGCTGGAGCAGCAGGGGCTGGTGCGGGTGGACTACGGCGTGATCGAGGTACTGGATCTGGAGGGGTTGCGGCAGTACGGCGAATAGCATGGCCACCGCCATCGACGACGCCACGCTGCGCGCCTACCGCGAGACGCACTATCGCGTGCTGGGCGATATGCCGATGACCTTGCGCATCGACCAGGCCAGCGCCCCGCTGGCAGCGCTGCACCGCGCCCATGGTGTGGCAGCGAGCGCCTTCATCACCGCCGCCAACCCGTTCAGCCAGCGCTGCGACGATGCCGCCAACGCGCGCCGCCAGCAGGCGCTGGCGCAGGACGTGACTCAGATGGGATTGCGTGCGATCGACGCCGCCGGCGAGCATCCGTGCAACGGCTGGCCGGCCGAGCCGAGCTTGCTGGTGCCCGGTTTGTCGCTGGCCGATGCCAGGGCGCTGGGGGAGAAATACGGGCAGAACGCGCTGGTGTGGAGCGGCGCGGACGCGGTGCCGCGACTGGTGCTGCTGCGCTGAGCGCCGCGCGCCTGTCAGGCGTTGCCTGCCGGCGCGTCAGCCGGCATGGCAATCAGTGACCGTGGCCTCGGTGGCCGCCATGGCCGCCATGGCCGCCATGGCCGCCGTGGCCATGGTGCCCGTGGTGTCCGCCGTGCCCGTGGCCACGATAGTGACCGTGATAGCCGTGGTGGCGATGGTGGTGGTGATGGCGGTGGCCGCGCCACTCATGGCGGCCATACCAGCGCCGGCCGTCCCAGTAGCGGTCACCATGCCAGCCGTGGTAGCGCGGCGCATAGACCACGTGCGGCGGGGGTGCCACATAGACCGGCGCGGGCGCCACATAGACCGGCGCGCCGACATGCACGCCCACATCGACGTGGGCCATCGCGGAGCGGGCAGCCAGCAGGGACAACGCACCGGCGAGCAGCGCGGCAAAAAGAACCGGATGGGCCATTGTGATTCTCTTGTTGTAAATGGAATGGGTGCACTCTACCGCGCATTCCTGTTACTGGATGCGGCGGATTGTTTCGGCATATAACGCCGTGTAAGCGGGATTTGGCAGCCCGGCAGCGGGACGGCCCGGAATGGCCGGCGGCCGCGCGAAGCGGCCGCCGGTACTCATTGCCCGCCGCCGTGGGGCAGCGGGGCCTGTCACATGCGGCAGGTGCCGCCTGGATTACTTGCTGTAGACGTACACGCCGCGGCCGGTCTTGCGGCCCAGGTAGCCGGCGGCCACCATCTCACGCATCAGCATCGCCGGGCGGTACTTCGGATCGGCAAATTCCGTGTACAGCACTTCCATCACCGCCAGCATGGTGTCCAGGCCAATCATGTCGGCCAGCGCCAGCGGCCCAATCGGGTGGTTGCAACCCAGCTTCATGCCTTCATCGATTTCTTCCGGCGACGCCAGGCCTTCGCCCAGCACGCAGAAAGCCTCATTGATCATCGGGCACAGGATGCGATTGACGACGAAGCCCGGGCTGTTCTTGACCGTGATCGGGTACTTGCCCAGCTCCTTGGCCAGCGCTTCCACGGCGGCGTGCGTGGCGTCGCTGGTCTGCAGCCCGCGGATCAGTTCCACCAGCGCCATCACCGGCACCGGGTTGAAGAAGTGCATGCCGATAAAGCGGTCGGCGCGCGAGGTCACCGCGGCCAGCTTGGTGATCGAGATCGACGAGGTGTTGGACGCGATGATCACGTTCTCGCCGACGATGTCGTCGATCTGCTTGAGGATCTTGACCTTCAGGTCGTAGTTCTCGGTGGCGGCCTCGATCACGATATCGGTGGCCTTCAGATCGTCATACGACGTGCTGCCCTTGATGCGCGCCAGCGCCGCGGCCTTGTCGGCCTCGGTCGCCTTTTCTTTCTTGATCAGCCGATCCAGGCTGCCCGCCACGGTGGCCACGCCCTTCTGCACGGCGGCGTCGCTGATGTCCACCATCACCACCTTGAGACCCACTACCGCGCAGGCCTGGGCGATGCCATTGCCCATGGTGCCGGCACCGACGATGCCCACTGTCCTGATTGCCATCTTGTCTTCCTCTGTCTGCTGGTTGGATTGTGTTGGATTGTTCCGGATCAGGCCGCCTGCTCGCGCAGCGCGGCGATGATGCGCTCGGCGTGCCCCTTGAGCAGGTCCGGGTCCTGCATCTCGCGCGCGTGACCGCGCAGGGCGTGATCGTTATAGCGCGGCACGATATGGAAATGCACGTGCGGCACGGTCTGCCCCGCGGCCGCGCCGTTGAACTGGCCGATCGAGATGCCGTCCGGCGAGAACGCGGCACGCACCGCGCGCGCCACGCGCTGCGTGGCGCGGATGGCCGCCTGCGCGCCCTGCTCGGACAAGTCGAACAGGTTGACCGCGGCTTCCTTGGGCACCACCAGCGTATGGCCATCGGCCTGCGGCATGATGTCCATGAAGGCGATGGTGTCGTCGTCCTCGTACACCTTGATGCACGGCATCTCGCCGCGCAGGATCTTCGCGAAGATGTTGTTCGGGTTGTACTGGCTGTCCATGGTCTTGTATTGCGGTTATCTCGGATTTCGTAGCCGGCGCGATGCTGGAATCGCCGCGGCGCAGCATTCGAGTGTAACGCAGGGCGGCCGTTCACTGCGGCCGCCCTGCGCGATAAACGCGCACTGAGGCGCTCCCTGCGTGAGCCCGGGTCTACATATTGCGCCGGTACTGCCCGCCCACCTCGAACAGCGCATGCGTGACCTGCCCAAGCGAGCAAACCCGCACCGCGTCCATCAGCACCGCGAACACGTTCTGGTTGTCGATCACCGCCTGGCGCAGCCGCTGCAGCATCGCAGGTGCCTCGTCCACATGCGCCTGCTGGAAGGCCTGCAGCCGGTCGAGCTGGCTCTGCTTCTCGGCCTCGCTCGAGCGCGCCAGCTCCAGCTTCTGCGGGATCGGGTCGCCCTCAGGATTGCGGAAGGTGTTGACGCCGATGATGGGCAGCGTGCCATCGTGCTTGAGCTGCTCGTAGTAGAGCGACTCTTCCTGGATCTTGCCTCGCTGGTAGCCGGTTTCCATCGCGCCCAGCACGCCGCCGCGCTCGGCGATGCGCTCGAACTCCTGCAGCACCGCCTCTTCCACCAGGTCGGTCAGTTCCTCGATCAGGAAGCTGCCCTGGTTCGGGTTCTCGCACTTGGCCACGCCCCATTCGCGGTTGATGATCAGCTGGATCGCCAGCGCGCGGCGCACCGATTCACCGGTGGGCGTGGTGATGGCCTCGTTGTAGGCATTGGTGTGCAGCGAATTGCAGTTGTCGTAGATCGCGATCAGCGCCTGCAGCGTGGTGCGAATATCGTTGAAGTCGATCTCCTGCGCGTGCAGCGAGCGGCCCGAGGTCTGGATGTGGTACTTGAGCTTCTGGCTGCGTTCGTTGGCGCCGTACTTGTCGCGCATGGTCACCGCCCAGATGCGGCGCGCCACGCGGCCCAGCACGCTGTACTCCGGGTCCATGCCGTTGGAGAAGAAGAACGACAGGTTGGGCGCGAAGTCATCGATATGCATGCCGCGTGCCAGGTAGGCCTCCACATAGGTGAAGCCGTTGGCGAGCGTGAAGGCGAGCTGCGAGATCGGGTTCGCACCGGCCTCGGCGATGTGGTAGCCCGAGATCGACACCGAGTAGAAGTTGCGCACCTGGTGGTGGACAAAGTACTCCTGGATATCGCCCATCACCTTTAGCGAGAACTCGGTAGAGAAGATGCAGGTGTTCTGGCCCTGGTCTTCCTTGAGGATGTCGGCCTGCACCGTGCCGCGCACGTTCTGCAGCACCCACGCGCGGGTCTTGGCTTCTTCGTCGGCGGTGGGCTCGCGCTGGTTGTCGGCGCGGAACTTGTCGAACTGCTGGTCGATGGCGGTGTTCATGAACATCGCCAGGATGGTCGGCGCCGGGCCGTTGATGGTCATCGACACCGAGGTCGACGGACTGGTCAGGTCGAAGCCGTCGTACAGCACCTTCATGTCGTCGAGCGTGGCGATCGACACGCCGGAGTTGCCGACCTTGCCGTAGATATCGGGCCGCACGTGCGGGTCTTCGCCATACAGCGTGACCGAATCGAAGGCCGTGGACAGGCGCTTGGCGTCCATGCCCTCGGACACCAGCTTGAAGCGCCGGTTGGTGCGGAACGCATCGCCCTCGCCGGCGAACATGCGCGTGGGATCCTCATTCTCGCGCTTGAAGGCGAACACGCCGGCGGTGTACGGGAAGCTGCCGGGCACGTTCTCGCGCATCAGCCACTTCAGCACCTCGCCGTCGTCCTCGAAGCGCGGCAGCACCACCTTGCGCACCTTGGTGCCGGACAGCGTGGTGGTGACCAGCCCCGTGCGGATCTCCCTGTCGCGGATCTTCACCACGTACTCGTCGCCGCCGTAGGCTTCGCGCATCTGCGGCCACATCGCCAGCAGCTTGCGCTCGACCTGTCCGAGGGCGGTGTCGCGCTCAGCCGCCAGCGCATCCAGCGCGGCGCCATCGCCTTGCGCGGCCTGCAGCATGGCGCTCGATGCGCGCAGCTGCTGGCGCTCGCGGGCGATGCGGCTCTGCTCCATCACGCGGCGGTGGTAGCCGCGCACCGTGTCGGCCAGTTCCGCCAGGTAGCGGCTGCGCGCGGGCGGCACGATCACGTTCTGGCCGGTGGAAATGCGCCCCCACAGCGCGGGCAGCGTGCCCGGCTGCAGCTTCAGTCCGCGTTCGGCCAGCGCCTCGCGCAGGCCCTGATACAGCATGGTGACGCCGTCGTCATTGAAGCGCGAGGCCTGCGTGCCGTACACCGGCATGTCTTCGGCCTTGCCATGCCATTGCTCGCGGTTGCGCTGCACCTGCTTGGCGACGTCGCGCCAGGCGTCCTGCGCACCCTTGCGGTCGAACTTGTTGATGGCGACGAAGTCGGCGAAGTCCAGCATGTCGATCTTCTCGAGCTGGCTGGCCGCGCCGAACTCCGGCGTCATCACGTACAGCGACCGGTCCACATGCGGCACGATGGCCGCGTCGCCCTGGCCGATGCCCGAGGTCTCGACGATCACCAGGTCGAAGCCCGCCACCTTGCACGCGGCGATCACGTCCGGCAATGCCTGCGAGATCTCCGAGCCCGCCTCGCGCGTCGCCATCGAGCGCATGAAGATGTTCGGATGGTTGATCGCGTTCATGCGGATGCGGTCGCCCAGCAGCGCGCCCCCAGACTTGCGCCGCGACGGGTCGATCGAGATCACGGCGATCGACAGCGCATCCTGCTGGTCGAGCCGGAAGCGGCGGATCAGCTCGTCGGTCAGCGACGACTTGCCCGCGCCACCGGTGCCGGTGATGCCGAGCACCGGGATCGATGCGGCTGCCGCTTGCGAATGCATCGCCTGCACCAGCGCCGGATCGGCCTTGCCGTTCTCCAGCGCGGTGATGAGCTGCGCCAGCGCGCGGCGGTTGCCGCCGGCGACGGGTTCGAGCGAGGCCGGCGCATAGCGCGACAGGTCGATATCGCAGCGCTGCACCATGTCGGCAATCATGCCGGCCAGGCCCATGCGCTGGCCGTCCTCGGGGCTGAAGATGCGCGCCACGCCGTAGGCCTGCAGCTCGCGGATCTCGTCCGGCACGATCACGCCGCCGCCACCGCCAAAGACCTGCACGTGCTCGCCACCTTTCTCGCGCAGCAGGTCGACCATGTACTTGAAATACTCGACATGGCCGCCCTGGTAGCTGGAGATCGCAATGCCCTGCGCGTCTTCCTGCAGCGCCGCCGTCACCACTTCCTCGACGGAACGGTTGTGGCCAAGGTGGACCACCTCGCAGCCGTGCGACTGCAGGATGCGGCGCATGATGTTGATCGAGGCGTCATGGCCGTCGAACAGCGACGCCGCCGTGACAAAGCGAACCTTGTTGACCGGACCGCGGCCCTGCGCGGTGGGCTTGGGCTGCGGCGCGCCGCGGCGCACATCATGCACATCGGAAAGGTCGGTCATTGTCTCCACCGTTTCTGGTGTTGGCTGCCACCGCGGCGTCCGCCTGGGGTGCTGGTCTGTGCCGGCTTGGCTGGAGATGCGCGGGCTGCGCCCCGGGGGTTGGGGCCGATCGATTATATGACGTTGACGTTAACGTAAATCAATGGGTTGGAACCCCGAGGGCAGGGTTTCGGTGTCCTTATAGAGTAGGTGTCCGGGGCGACTGTCGGGCAAGCAAAAGGCCACCTGTCGGTGGCCTGAGGTTGCTAACAAAAGCTGGGAGTGTTGCCTCCCCTCTCTCGTTTATGGGAGAGGGGCGCAAACCGCCGGCGGTGGCCGGTCTATCGGCATAACGCCCAAATCCTCGGGCACTCCCCGAACGCATCCGTGCTGTGCTCTTCCACACGATGCCGCATCACACGCAGCCACGCCGCCAGCCGCCGCAGCGACCACGGTGCCGGCGTCTGCGCCAGCGTGAAGCGCGCACCCGGGCCGTCGCCCGACAGCCATACACGATAGCCCTCCGGCAGCGCGAGCTCGGCGCCCGGCTCCAGCCAGATATCGTTGGGATTGCCCTCGACCGTCACCCACAGCTTGCCCGCCGCCGCGCAGACGGTCTGCCCGTAACCGGCGCGCCAGCTCACTGGCTGTCCGGGCTCATCCAGTTCGAAAGTCCGTAGTTCGCGCATGTTGCACTCCTCATCAGCCCGGCGGTCTGGTCCGGTGCCGACGCCTGGATGCCGAATGACCACAGGAGCCGGCGCCTTTCTCCGCCATGCTTCCATTATTCGCATCCCTCACTACAATCCCATGTACAGTTGTGAACAGTTTTCGATGAACTGTTCAGTAGTTTTTTCTGACAGTTGCGTTCTCCGGTTTCCCCCGGCTGCCCCGCCTATGAAACTAATCTTAGATGCTTCTACCGGAATTCCACTGACCGATCAGATCGTCAACGGCGTGAAGTCGTGGATCGGCAACCGCGAGGCTCGGCCTGGCGCAAAGCTGCCGTCGATCCGGCAGCTGGCGGCCGAGAACGGCATCAGCCGCTTCCCGGTGATCGAGGCCTATGACCGGCTGGTGTCGCAAGGGCTGCTGGATTCGCGCCAGGGTTCGGGCTTCTATGTGGCGGACAGTCCACTGGCGGGGCGCTCGGCGCGCGGCTGGTCGGACCCGAGCCTGGCCGAAGACCTGTCGGACCACATCATCGAGCAGTTCAACCACCCCAGCGGCACGCTCAAGCTGGCTGGCGGCTTCGTTCCCGAGACCTGGCGCGACGTGGAAGGGCTGCAGCAGGCGATCCGCGCAATCTCGCGCAACGAGATCGACAGCGTGATCCACTACGCCACGCCCACGGGCCACCCGGAGTTGCGCCGCCAGGTGCTGCTGCGCGTGCGCCAGCTGGGCATCGCCGCGGAGCTGCCACAGGTACTGATCACCAGCGGCGCCAGCCAGGCACTGGACCTGGTGGTGCGCCACCTGCTCAAGCCCGGCGACACGGCCTTCGTCGAAGACCCCGGCTACTACAACCTGTTCGGCCTGCTGCGGCTGCACGGCGTGCAGCTGGTGGGCGTGCCGCACACGCCCAACGGCCCCGACCCGGACGCCACCGAGGCGCTGCTGCGCCAGCACAAGCCCAAGCTGTTCTTCACCAACAGCGTGCTGCAGAACCCGACCGGCTCGACGCTGGCGCCGCCGGTGGCGTTCCGCCTGCTGGAGCTGGCGCGCCGGCATGGCTTCCGCTTTGTCGAGGACGATATCTTCTCGGACTTCCAGACGCACTTCACTGACCGGCTGGCGACGCTGGACCAGCTAGAGCACGTGATCTACATCGGCGGCTTTTCCAAGACGGTGTCGGCCTCGCTGCGGATCGGCTACCTGGTGGCGGACAAGGCGCTGATCAAGGACCTGGTCGACGTGAAGGTGCTGACCAGCGTGGCCGGCTCGCACTTTGCGGAGGCGGTCACGGCGGCGCTGCTGGAACGTGGCGGCTATCGCAAGTTTGTGGAGCGGCTGCGGCTGCGCGTGCGCGAGGCATCGGCCAATGCGGTGCGGCAGCTCACCGGCTGCGGCTGGGAAGTGTTCTGCGAGCCGTCGGGCGGCAACTTCCTGTGGGCGCGCCCGCCCGGCATCGAAGATTCGCGCGAGCTGGTGACGCTGGGCGAGGAATACGGCGTGACGCTGGCACCAGGCAATTACTTCCGCCCCGGCGGCGAGACCTCGGCCTGGATCCGGATCAACGCCGCCTATGCCAACGAACCGCGCGCGGTGGCCTTCATGAAGGCCGCCGCCGAGCGCGGTGGTTGATGGGGTCTAGCCTCCGTGGTTATGCAGGACGGCATTGCGCCGCGCATAGGCAAAGTAGGTCACCAGCCCCACCGCCAGCCACACCAGGAAGGCGATCCACGTCAGCGCCTGCAGGTGCGCCATCAGGAACAGGCAGAAGCCGATCGACAGCAGCGGCACCACCGGCACGCCCGGGCAGCGGAACGCGCTCGGCAGTTCCGGGCGCGTCTTGCGCAGCACCAGCACCGCCACGGAGATCAGCGTAAAGGCAATCACTTTTGGGATGGAAGCGCCGCGGTGCAGGTCCGCGAAATGATAGGAAAATCAGGGTGCTGACCGCCGACCGATCAACCGCCGCAGCCCGGCGCCGAGAGGATGCCGTCCACACGCGCGAATGCGGCGGCCAGGGGATCGAGCGCCAGCACGGCGGCGGCACAGAGCGCAAGCAAGGCCAGCGCCGCGATTCTTGCGCGCAGCGGCCATGGCAGCGCCCACGCTGCCAGCGCCAGAGGCAGCAGGGTGACTCCGGCAAAGACGATGCGCAGCAACGCCGGCGCGATCATGGCCCGGGCCTCAACGGCTGGCGGCTTCCGGCATCGCCGGGAGGTCGGCCAGCGCGGGCAGCGGTCCCGCGCGGCGCAGGCCGAACCACGCCCAGGCGGCCGAGCACAGCGTCACCGCGACCAGCGCCGCGATCGTGTGCTGGTAACTGCGGGTTGCGTCGAACGACCACGCCCCGAGTTGCACGGTCAGGAAAGCGCCCAGCTGATGCCCAAGGAACAGCAGGCCGAACACCTTGCCCTTGATCCGGCTGCCGTAGCGCTCGAAGCAGAACATCGAGGTCAGGACCACCGTGCCCAGGTAGCTGGCGCCGAAGCCGATCGCGAACGGCAGCACGCCCAGCCCCGGCAGCAGCAGCAACAGCATCGACGCCGAGCGCAGCGCGTAGAACCCGGCCAGCAGCCGGTGCTTGTCAAAGCGCAGCGCCAGCGCGCCGGAGGCGATGCCGCTGGCCAGCTCCAGCACGCCGAGCGTGCTCATGCCATAGCCCATCGCCAGGCGCGGCTCACCCTGCCCTTGCCAGTGCGCGATCAGGTGCACGTCGATAAAGGCCATGGTCGCGCCGCAGCCGAAGAAGCTGGCCGCCAGCGCGTAGAAGACCGGATCGCGCCGCACCACCGTCCATGCCGAGGCTTCCACTGCCGCCGTGCGCTGCCCCGACGCCGGTTCCCAGTGCGATGCCAGCCACAACGCCATGGCAACCGGCACGGCGAACACCGCTCCGGCCACGCCGAAGGCCGCGCCCCAGCTTGCCTGCGGCTGCAGCCAGATCCACAGCGGCGACAGCACAATAAAGCCGATCGCGGTGCCGTTGGTGACGACCGCATAGGCCAGCCCCTTCTTGCGTTCCTCGAACAGGCGGTCGACCAGGATGCCCATCGGCACGAAGGTCATCGCCGCCAGACCGAAGGCACCGGCGAGTCCGAACATCAGCACGAAGAACGCCAGCGACTGCTGCCATAGCGCCACCCCGGCGAGCGCCAGCCCCGCCGCCAGCGCACCGGCCGCCGAGGTGCGCAACGGACCGATCCGGTCGCTGAGCGCGCCGACCACCGGCGACATCAGCCCGGTGGCCAGCATGAATACGCTGCCGGACCAGGCGAACTGCGCCCGACCCTGGCCGAAGTGCGCCGCTAGGTCGACGAAATACACCTGGTAGAGGCCCTTGACCGCGGTCGAGACGAACATCGCGGCAAAGCCGATAGCGACCAGGGCAAGGGTGATGGCGGGGATGCGGGTGCGGGGCATGTCGATCTCTCAGTCGTGCGAGGCTTGGTGGCATGCTAAGCAAGCCCGCCCCCTCGCCACGGCAACCGCCTGGACCAGAAAAGCAAATTTTCGGCCATCACTGTTGCGTTGCGCTGGAATCGCGCGAGAATGACGGCATCGTATCGCTCGCTCTTCCCTTGCCGCGATGACTACCGCCTATCTCCTGGTGCTGCCCAACGTCCACATGCTCGACCTTGGCGGCCCGCTGCAGATCCTGTCGAGCGTATCGGAGCTGGGCGTTGCGCCGCTCAAGGTGCGCTGCGTCGGGCCGCATTCGAGCGTCACTTCGTTCCAGGGGCCGGCACTGGGCCAGGTCGAACGCCTGCCTGCACGACTCTCGCCCGGCGACGTGGTGCTGGCCATCGGCAGCAAACTTCTGGACACGCTGACTACCTCGCCCGCATGGCACGATACCGCGAGTTGGCTGAAGGCGTCTTTCGGCGACGGCAGGAACGCCGACGTACAAGTCGCCGCCGTCTGCACCGGTGCCTTCCTGCTGGGCGCCGCCGGCCTGCTCGACGGCCGCCTGTGCACCACCCACCATGCCCACACCCGCCGCCTGCGCACGCGGCACCCCGCCGCCTCGGTCGTCGACAACCGGGTGTTCGTTCGCGATGGCAATGTGTGGACGTCAGCCGGCGTGGCTTCGGGCATCGACCTGGCGCTGCGTCTGGTGGCCGACGCCTACGGCGACGAAGCCGCCATCGCCGTGGCACGCGACAACGTGGTGCCCTTCCGCCGCTTCAGCGGCGATCCGCAGCTCGCTCCGCAGTTCCGCGCGCGCTCGCATGGCAACGCGCTGGTGCATGCGGTACAGGACGCGATCTCGCGGGAGCTCGACACCAATGTTGCCGACCCGCGCTTCGCCGACCGCTTCGCCATCAGCGTGCGGCACCTGTCCCGCATGTTCCATGAAGAAACCGGCCTCACGCCCAAGCAGTACCAACTCACGCTACGCATGGCGCGCGCGCGCAAGCTGCTGGCGGCATCGACATTGCCGGTAGAAGAGATTGCGCTGAAAAGCGGCTTCGGTAGCGTGCAGGCCTTCCGCGCCTGCTGGAACAAAGCCGAGCCGTCCACGCCTAAGGCATACCGGCAAGCCCGCGCCGGCAGCGCGGAATGACTGCGCTCAGGTGTGCATCAGGATATTGACCAGCCGGCCGAACGGATCGCGCACGTAGAAGCGGCGCACGCCCCACGGCTCGTCGGCGGGACCGTACTCGATGGCAATGCCGGCGGCCAGCATGCGCCGGTGCGCCTCGTCGACGTCATCGACTTCGATCGACAGGTCCGGCACCGGCGTGCCGTTGCCACCTTCCGTGGCGACACTGAGCTGGACGGTCATGGTCGCGGTGCTGCCGTAGGTCTGGAGCCAGCCGTGGTCCATCAACACGTCCAGGCCCAGGATGTCCTGGTAGAAAGCGCGGGCACCGGCCGGGTCGGCGGCGGCAATGTTGGCAACGATCCGGTTGACCCTCATGCCCGCGCGCCGGTTACTTGGCCACCGGCATCGTGAACTCAGCGCCTTTGGCAATCGAATCCGGCCAGCGCTGCATCACGCTCTTGTAGCGCGTGTAGAAGCGCACGCCTTCTTCGCCATAGGCGTGGTGATCACCGAACAGCGAGCGCTTCCAGCCGCCGAACGAATGCCAGGCCATCGGCACCGGGATCGGCACGTTGATGCCGACCATGCCCACCTGGATCTGCCGCGCAAAGGCGCGGGCGATGCCGCCATCGCTGGTGTAGCAAGATACGCCGTTGCCGTATTCATGCGCATTGATCAGCGCCACGGCATCGGCAAAGTCATGCACGCGCACCACCGACAGCACTGGGCCGAAGATCTCTTCCTTGTAGATCGTCATGTCCGGCTTGACGTTGTCGAACAGCGTGCCGCCGACATAGAAGCCGTTCTCATGCCCTTCGACCTTGTGGCCGCGGCCATCGGTCACCAGCGTCGCGCCCTCTTCCACGCCCTTGGCGATATAGCCCTCCACCTTCGCCTTGTGCGCAGCGGTCACCAGCGGACCCATTTCGGCGTCCGTCTCCATGCCGTTGCGGATCTTCAGCGAGCTGGCGCGTTCGGCGAGTCGCGGCACGAGCTTGTCGGCCACGTCGCCAACCGCCACCGCCACCGAGATCGCCATGCAGCGCTCGCCGGCGGAGCCGTAGGCCGCGCCGATCAGCGCATCCACCGCCTGGTCGAGATCCGCATCGGGCATCACCACCAGGTGGTTCTTGGCACCGCCCAGCGCCTGCACGCGCTTGCCGTGCCTGGTGCCTTCCGTATAGATGTACTCCGCAATCGGCGTCGAACCGACGAACGACAGCGCCTGCACATCCGGATGCGCCAGCAGCGCATCGACCGCTTCCTTGTCGCCCTGCACCACGTTGAACACGCCATCGGGCAAGCCGGCCTGGCGCAGCAGATCGGCAATCAGCAGGCTCGGCGACGGATCGCGTTCCGAAGGCTTCAGCACGAAGGTATTGCCGCAGGCGATCGCCACCGGGAACATCCACATCGGCACCATCACCGGGAAGTTGAACGGCGTGATGCCGGCCACCACGCCCAGCGGCTGGCGCAGGTTCCAGTTGTCGATGCCGCCGCCGATGTTGTCGGTGAAGTCGGTCTTGAGCAGGTTGGGGATGCCGCAGGCGAACTCCACCACCTCGACGCCGCGCGTGACTTCGCCCTTGGCGTCCGAGAACACCTTGCCGTGCTCGCGCGTGATCAGCGCGGCCAGGTCGTCGTGGTGCTGGTCGAGCAACTCCTTGAACTTGAACAGGATGCGCGCGCGGCGCAGCGGCGGGGTTTCCGACCATGCCGGGAAGGCGGCCTTGGCGGCAGCCACGGCGTCGGCCACATCCTGCGTGGTGCCGAGCGCGACGCGAGCGCTGACCTCGCCGGTGGCGGGATTGAAGACGTCGGCCAGGCGCTGCCCGCCGGCGCGGCGCACGGCGCCGCCGATGTAATGGTGGATCTCGGCCAGCTGCCGGTTTTCTGCGATATTCACTGGATTTTTCCTCGATGGCCGCAGGCGTGCGACGCCTACGGGCCCTTGAAAACGAGAGACTGCCGGGCCCTCAGGCCCGGCAAGGATGCATGGCGGCCCGGGCCGCTTACTTGACGTCCTGCAGCGCCAGCTTGACGGTATCGAACAGCTCGGCGATCTGCGCTTCCGAGATGATCAGCGGCGGCGAGAACGCCAGGATGTCGCCGGTGTAGCGCACCAGCACGCCGCGCTCCAGGCATTTCAGGAAGGCCTCGTAGGCGCGCGCGCCGGGCTGGCCCGGACGCGACTCCAGCTCGATGCCAGCCACCAGCCCGTAATTGCGGATGTCCTTCACGTGCGGCGCGCCACGCACGCCGTGCACCGCCGCTTCGAACACCGGCGCCAGTTCGGCGGCGCGGCCGAACAGGTTCTCGCGCTCGTACAGGTCGAGCGTCGCGATCGTGGCCGCGGCAGCCAGCGGGTGGCCGGAGTAGGTGTAGCCATGCATCAGTTCGATCGTGCCCGGCGCGGCGGCGTTGACCACAGTGTCATGGACTTCGCGGCGCACGGCCACGGCGCCCATCGGCACGGCGGCGTTGTT
The DNA here is from genome assembly GCA_000471925.1 of Ralstonia pickettii DTP0602. NCBI lineage: Bacteria > Pseudomonadati > Pseudomonadota > Betaproteobacteria > Burkholderiales > Burkholderiaceae > Ralstonia > Ralstonia pickettii. Next base: position 244,731 of record CP006667.1, on the reverse strand, counting down.
GATCGCCTTGGCCATGGTGATCAGGTCCGGCGTCACGTTGAAGCGCTCGGCCGCGGTGGCGGCGCCCAGGCGGCCGAAGGCGGTGATCACCTCGTCGAAGATCAGCAGGATGCCGTGCTTGCTGGTGATCTCGCGCAGCTTTTCCAGGTAGCCGACCGGCGGCACCAGCACGCCAGCGGAGCCGGCCAGCGGCTCGACGATCACGGCGGCGACGTTGGCCGGGTCATGCAGCGCCAGGATGCGTTCCAGCTCGTCGGCCAGGTGCGCGCCCCATTGCGGCTGGCCCTTGGAGAAGGCTGCCTCGGCGATGTTGAGCGTGGCCGGCAGGTGGTCGGTGCCCGGCATCAGATTGGCCGAGTAGGCCTTGCGGTTGGGGCCGATGCCGCCCACCGCCATGCCGCCGAAGCCCACGCCGTGGTAGCCGCGCTCGCGGCCAATAAAGCGCGTGCGCTGGCCTTCGCCGCGCGCGCGGTGGTAGGCCAGCGCGATCTTCAGTGCGGTGTCGACCGACTCGGAGCCCGAGTTGGTGAAGAAGATGCGGTCCAGCCCCTGCGGCATGATCGCGGCGACCTTGGAGGCAGCCTCGAACGACAGCGGGTGGCCCATCTGGAACGGCGGTGCATAGTCCAGCGTGGCGGCCTGGCGCGCCACGGCCTCTGCGATCTCCTTGCGGCAGTGACCGGCGGCGACGCACCACAGGCCCGCGCATCCGTCCAGGATCTGGCGGCCGTCGTGGGTGGTGTAGTACATGCCGCTGGCCGACGCCAGCAGGCGTGGCGCCGCCTTGTACTGGCGGTTGGCGGTAAAGGGCATCCACAGGGCATCGAGATCGGGAATCACGGTCTTGGCGGCGTCCATACGTCCTCCTCGGGGAAATCTGGTTGGCGCGCTGGCTGGTTGCGCAGCGGCGATCTTGTGCCGCCTTGCTCGTAAAAAGGTGCAGGCAAGGAAACGGCGGCAATGACGGCCACTCTACCGGCGGCCTCTGGCCGACAAAATATACAGTCCTGACAGCACTGCCTTACCGTACAGTTTGCTCACGCGCAACCGTACAGGCAAGCGTTGCCGGGGTGTGGCCGGCCCACCACCGTGCCACATGCCGCACCGGACCGCCGTGCGGCATCCCACGCTGCACTGCGGCAAATTTCGCGTGGCGGAACGCGGGCCTGAGCGAGCCCCGGTGCGGGCCGCTAAACTGTACAGGTTCGTGCCTGCCAGAGTGCCTGATGCTGACCCTGAACCTGACCCGCAGCCGCCGCGGCGGCGAAACCCTGACCGAGCAGATCGTGGCCGGTATCGCCGAGCTGGTGGAGCAGCGCGCGCTGCGCGCCGGCACCGCGCTGCCCTCGGTGCGCCGCTTTGCGCAGCACCATCACGTCAGCACCTTCACCGTGGCCGAGGCCTATGGCCGGCTGACCGCGCTGGGCTACCTGGCGGCGCGTGCCGGCTCGGGCTATACCGTGGCGCACCGCCATGCGCCCACCGGCCACGCACGCGCGCCGCAATGGGAAGCACCGGGGCTGAACGCGGCGTGGCTGCTCTCCGATGTGTTTGCCGACCACTCCGTGCCGATCAAGGCGGGCGCGGGCTGGCTGCCCGGCGACTGGCTCAACGAGGAAGGGCTGCACCAGGCCATGCGCGCCTCGGCGCGGGTACCGGCGGCGCAACTATCGGGCTATGGCCACCCGTACGGTTTCGCGCCGCTGCGCGAGCATATCGCCACCAGCCTGGGCCAGTACGGCATCCCGCTGCAGGCGCAGCAGGTGGTGCTGACGCAGGGCGCGACGCAGGCGCTGGACCTGGTGGTGCGCACGCTGCTGCGCGCCGGCGACACGGTGCTGGTGGAATCCCCCTGCTACTGCAATCTCTTGCAGATCCTGCGGCTGGCTGGCTTGCGCGTGGTCGGCGTGCCGCGCTCGGCGGCGGGGCTCGATACCGATGCGCTGGACGATGCCATCCGCGCGCACGCGCCGCGCGCGCTGTTCGTCAACACCGTGCTGCAGAACCCGACCGGCGCCAGCCTGAGCAGCATGAACGCCTTCCGCGTGCTGCAACTGGCCGAGCAACACCGGCTGCTGGTGGTGGAAGACGACATCTATCGCGAACTGGCGCCAGCCGGCTCGCCGATGCTGGCGGCCATGGACGGACTGTCGCAGGTGGTCTACGTCAACGGGTTCTCCAAGACCATCACGCCTTCGCTGCGCGTCGGCTATCTCGCCGCCAGCCCGGACCTGGCCAAGGCCTTCGCGCGCACCAAGATGGCGGTCGGCCTGACCTCGTCGGAGGTGACGGAGCGGCTGGTCTATTCGGTGCTGACCAGCGGCCACTACGGCCGCCACGTGGCGGCGCTGGCCGAACGGCTGCGCGCGCAGCAGGACCGTGTGACCGAGAAGATGGAAGCCCACGGGCTGGAAGTGCTGCTGCGCCCGGAAGGCGGGATGTTCGCGTGGGCGCGGCTGAGCGAGGCGGTACAGGCGCGGCTGCAGGCCAGCAGGCGCGGCGAGCCGCTGCACGGCAACCGGCTGGCGACGCTGGCGCTGGAACACGGCATCTGGCTGGCCCCGGGCTCGTACTTCGAGCCGGACGAGACCGATTCGCCGTGGATCCGCTTCAACGTGGCCACCGGCGATGCGCCGCAGCTATGGCAGTTCTTCGACAGCCTGGCGCAGGCGCCGCGCGCGGCGGCGGCCTGACCCAGTGCGCGGCAAGCCCCGCCATTCATGGTGGGGAAGGATAGCGCGGACGGCGTAGCCGTCCTTGCTGTTGGCTTTTCAGTGTGGGGTCTGCTGTTGTTCGATGTACTGGCGCACGATGGCGATCGGTGCGCCGCCACAGGATGATGCGAAGTAGGAAGGCGACCACAGCACGCCCTTCCAGTAGCGTTTCTGGATGTCGGGTCTTTCCTTGCGCAGCAGGCGGCTGGACACGCCCTTGAGGCTGTTCACCAGATTCGACACCGCGACCTTTGGCGGGTACTCCACCAGCAGGTGAACGTGATCGTCCTCGCCGTCCATCTCGATCAAGTTCGCCTCGAAGTCGGCGCATACCTTGTCGAAGATGGCGCGCAGCCGTTTGATGGCGTCGCCGTCGAACACTCTGCGGCGGTATTTCGCCACGAAGACCAAATGGACGTGCATCTTGAAAACGCAGTGTCTTCCGTGTCTAATATCGTTGTCATCGCTCATAGGCCAAGAGTATGATTGAGCCATGCAGCGACTTCAAGCCTACAAGTACGAACTGATGCCGACCGGCGAGCAGCAACGCAACATGCGTCGCTTTTCTGGTTCGTGCCGGTTCGTCTTCAACAAGGCACTGGCGTTGCAGAAGGCTCGTTACGAGCAAGGCGAGAAGAAGCACGGCTACGCCGGACTGTGCAAGCTGCTCACCGAGTGGCGCAACAGCACGGAAACCGCATGGCTGGCCGATGCGCCGGTTCATCCGCTGCAACAGACGCTCAAAGATTTGGAGCGGGCCTACGGCAACTTCTTTGCCAAGCGGGCCGACTTTCCGCGCTTCAAGAAGAAGGGCCAGGGCGACAGTTTCCGCTATCCCGACCCCAAGCAAATCAAGCTCGACCAGGCCAGCAGCCGCCTGTTTTTGCCCAAGCTGGGCTGGCTGCGATACCGCAACAGCCGGAAGGTGCTGGGGGTGGTGAAGAACGTCACAGTCAGGCAGTCCTGCGGCAAGTGGTTCGTGTCGATCCAGACCGAGCGTGAGGTCGAACAGCCGGTGGCACGGGCCGCGAGCGCGGTTGGCATCGACATGGGTGTTGCCCGGTTCGCCACGCTTTCGGACGGGACGTTCTACGCCCCGCTCAATAGTTTCAAGCGGCAAGAGGCCGCGCTGCGCAAAGCGCAGCAGGCGATGAGCCGCAAACAGAAGTTCAGCAGCAACTGGAAGAAGGCGAAAGCCCGCGTCCAGCGCATCCATTCCCGCCTCGGCAATGCCCGCCGCGACTACCTCCACAAGTGCTCCACCACGATCAGCCAAAACCACGCGATGGTGTGTATCGAGGACTTGCAGGTACGGAACATGTCCAGGTCGGCGGCAGGCAGCACCGAACAGCCGGGTAAGCAGGTTCAGGCCAAGTCCGGCCTGAACAAAGCCATCCTCGATCAAGGCTGGTTCGAGTTCCGCCGCCAACTGGACTACAAGCTGGCTTGGAACGGTGGCTATCTCATCGCCGTGCCACCGCAGAACACGAGCCGCACCTGTCCATGCTGCGGCCATGTCTCGGCAGACAACCGCCAGACGCAAGCCCGGTTCGAGTGCGTGGAATGCGGTTTCGAGGAAAATGCCGATGTGGTCGGCGCGATCAATGTTCTAAGGGCGGGACACGCCCGGTTAGCCTGTGAAGTGAACGCTGCGGTAACGGCGTCAGCAGCAGGAACCCACCGAAGCGACTCAGGGGCGGCTCAATGCCGCGTCTGAGCGCCGTAGGAATCTCCGGCCTTTAGAGGCCGTCGCAAAACGTTTCTGCTGTGCGTCCAATTCAAGTCCGAGCGTGGATGTGATTGCTTTGGCGCGAGCCAACAAATCGAAGAATCTGTCCCAAAAAACAGTGCGCAACCTCGTGGAGGCCGCGTAGAACCGCATACAAAAGGGTAAATAATGCCCTCGACAGGGCAACTGCCCGGGACAGGTTGTGCGCCAGGACATGCAAGGCGAATTCCCGCTTGACCGCCTGGAGCCCACTGCGCCGAAAGCGATTCAGCCCCTGCTGGGAACGCAAGCTGCTGAACACAGGTTCCACGATCGCCTTGCGCTGGCTGAAAATGCGTCGCGCCTGAGGATGCTGCATCACGAGGCGAAGCGCCTCGCGATGCTCATCCTCGGGGTAGCGTTTGATGCGTCGTCCCTGCGCCGCTTTCGTACAGTTCGCGCGTAAGTGGCATCCCTCGCAGCTCGTAGACCCATACACACGATGCTCTCGGCTTCGCAGTGTTTGTTCGCACTTGCTCAGCAGAATCAGCGTTTGCCCGGCGGGGCAATGATAGGTGTCAGTTTGCGGGTAATAGTCAAAGGCGCTTTTATGGAACAGTCCTTCTTCCCGCGTCTTTGCAGGCCACTGCCCATCCGGGCATAACAGGCTGACATCACGCGCAAACGTCGCTTCGATGACCTCATCGTCGAAGTATCCTGCATCGAGCAACACTTCTTCTGCCTGCGCACCCGTCACTCGTGCGCTTTGATCCAGCATTGGCGCGATTACCTGTGTTTCACTTGACGCGTCCAGCGCGAGGGCCGTGATGATCCGATCTTCGTTGGCCAGAACCGACGGTTTGTACGATGCCGCGAACCCCCGTCCGCGCTTCAGGCGCTGCACCATGGCCTCCGGCTCGCTGGCGCTGATGCGCAAGGTCTCGCTGCTCTTGCCATGGCTGTGGCGAGCGGCTTGACGCTGCTCGAAGATGTCCTGGCATTGTTTGCTGCGTTGCAGCTCCTGTTGCACGGCCTGATCATCGGGGGCCCGCTCAACCGCTTTGATAGCGGCTTCTGCGCGCGCCTTGACGGCCTCTTCTTTGAGCAAATTGTAGTGCGAGCAAGCCGCTTCAATGACGGTGCCGTCGCCGGCTAAACGCGTGCTGCGGGAACCACTGGCTTTCAATATCGCGCGCGTGAGCGATTCAAAAAACCCCTGGGTCAGCGAGTCCTCGTGCAATACGATGAAGCGACCAATATTGGCATGATCCGGCGCGATACCCCCCGTCACCCACATGCATCCCAAGTCCAGCCGCGCCAGTCGCTCCAGCTCACGCAGCGAATGAACACCCTGCATGACGCCATACAGGATCAGACCCATCATCAGGCGCGGCGCGTAAGGAGCGCGCCCGGTGGCAGCATAGCGCTGCTCGAACGGTAGCCAGTCCTGCTGTCCGAGCAAATGCGCTACGACAAATGGTGCACGTTGACCGGCCTGCTTCAGATAGTCCTCCAGGCGCGTCGTGCCCAAGACAATCTCATGCGGGTTGCCTGTTACAAACCGGCGCCCCGTATCCGACGCGTTTGGCCTGGGTCTGACATCTTGAGCCGGCACTCCACCAAACAGATCGTGTCGCTTACTGTCCGGTGATGGTACTTTGCGAGCCGTGCTCATCGCTCATCTCTTCATCAGGGTTGCGTCACCGGATTTTATCGGCAATGGGCTTTCGCGACAGCCTCTTCAGGTCGGGGAGGATGTCAACGGAAAGAATCAGAAGCGATAGCGCAGGTAGCCGGTGTAGAAGTTGGAGCCCGGGTTGGGATTCTTGATACCGGCATTGGAGATGTGCTGGAAGCGGAAGCCGGCCTCGGCCGCCTGCTTGGGGCCGAAGGCCACGCCCACGCCGATCATGTCCGAGAACTGGAAGGCGGTGCTGAACTGGTGCTCGTCGGAGGTGCTGGTATGGCTGAGCACGCGCGCGCCCACCGACGCCTCCAGGAACGGCACCAGCGCGCCGCCGCGCTTTTCCACGCGCAAGATCGGCGAGAAGCCCAGCTCGGTGATGTTGCGGCGGTTGGTGCCGCTGCGCGTGTTCCACTCGGCCAGTTCCACTTCCCACTGCAGCCTGGCCAGCCACCCCTGTGGATTGCCCCAGGCAAAGCCGGAATCTCAGTTCAGCCCGATCTCGTACTTGTTGATGTCGTGGCCAGGGTCGCGCCCGAAGGCGACGTACACGGCGGGGTCGGCGTAGGCGGTGCCGCACAGGGTAAATGCCGCAGCCACGGCAATGGCAGCCTTACTGGCCAGCCGGTCGAGCAAGGCGGTGAGGGTACGCATGCGAGCCGTCTTCTTCTGATTCGGGTGCTGCTTTTTTTATTCTGGCGGGAGCATGACCGGCGCCGCTCCCCGGCGCGGCGTCAGCTCCAGAGGCGCTCGACGACCCAGCCCGCGGTGGCGCAGACGGCCACCCAGGAGGTGAGGCAAATGGCAATGAATCGGTAGCTCATCTCGGAAACGACAACAAAGATGTTGTGGCAATGTGAATTCTTCGCCGAATCATACATCCATTCATGAATGTATGTAAGGGCGTCGGAAATATCCCAGCGAAACACTGGGATATTTCACAACGTGGAAAACACACCGCTTCCAGAAACCGGGCGCTTGGAAAGGTGCCGGGCCTACCCGGCATGAGGAAACCGGCTGCGCCGCAAGGCAGCAGCAGCCGGCGGCGCCGTCAGCCGCGCAGGAAAGGCAGCACTTCCTCGAGCAGGCGCTCAGGAATCTCTTCGGCGATGTAGTGCCCGCTCGGCAGCGCATGGCCGCGCACCCGGCGCGCCACCTCGCGCCACGCTTCCAGCGGCCGGAAACACTGACCCACCGCGCCGTGCTCGCCCCACAGCGCCAGCATCTCGCACTCGACCATGCGCCCCGCAGCGAGGTCCGCGCGGTCATGTTCCAGGTCGATCGAGGCGCTGGCACGGTAGTCCTCGCACAGGCCGTGGGCGGCGCCAGGCAGGCTCAGGCAGCGCAGGTACTCGGCCATGGCGGCGTCGGTGAACGGCGCCAGCCCGGCGCTGCGGCTGCCCATGGTCTGGCGCAGGTAGAGCGCGGGATCGGCCTCGATCAGGGTCTCGGGGAACGGCGCCGGGCGGATCAGGAAGAACCAGTGCCAGTAGGCGCGGGCAAAGGCCTCGTGGGTCTGCTCGTACATGGCCAGCGTGGGCGCGATGTCGAGCGTCACCAGCTTTTGCACGGCCTCGGGATGGTCGACCGCCAGCCGGTGCGCCACGCGCGCGCCGCGATCGTGCGCCAGCACGCTGAACTGGTCGAAACCCAGCGCGCGCATTACCGCGAGCTGGTCGGCGGCCATGGTGCGCTTGCTGTAGTTGGCGTGGTCAGGCAGGCCGGCGGGCTTGTCGCTGTCGCCATAGCCGCGCAGGTCGGCCGCCACCACGGTGAAGTGCTGCGCCAGCACCGGCACCACCTTGTGCCAGATCACATGCGTCTGCGGGTGGCCGTGCAGCAGCAGCAAACCCGGGCCCTGCCCGCCCGCCACCGCGTGTATGGTTACCTCGCCGCAATCGATCCGGTGCGGCGTGAATCCTTCGAACATCGTCTGTCTCCTGTGCTGGCCGCTGGCATTGGCGTCCGATGGCTAAGTGTAATCACGAAATCCATGGAAATGATTTCCTCTGGCGACACTCATTCGTTCCAGGCATTCATCAATCTGGGCCGGCTACCCGCCCCTGCGCCCGTCAGGGATGTAGCCGTTGGCGCACTGGTGCTCTGCTACCCTTGCCTGAGTGAATGGCCGCCCCGCAGAGTCGCGACTGACCGACTTCAAGCTTTGAGCAGGACCTGACGATGCACACCCACGACCTGTCCGCGTGGACCCACAGCCACGCCTTCGACACCGGCAACCGCGCCGCCGAGCGCGGCACGCGCCTGGTGATGGCGATCACCGCCGTCACCATGGTGGTGGAAATCGCCGCTGGCCTCTGGTTCAACTCGATGGCGCTGCTGGCCGATGGCTGGCACATGAGTTCGCACGCCCTTGCCATCGGCCTGTCGGCCTTTGCCTATGCGGCCGCGCGGCGCTATGCCGGCGACTGGCGCTTTGCCTTCGGCACCTGGAAGATCGAGGTGCTGGCCGGCTTTGCCAGCGCGGTGTTCCTGCTGGGCATCGCGGCGCTGATGGCGGCGGGCTCGGTCGAGCGGCTGTTCAGCCCGCAGGCAATCCACTACCGCGAGGCCATGGCCGTGACCGCGCTGGGACTGCTGGTCAACCTGGGCTGCGCGCTGATCCTCGGCGGGCATTCACACGGGCACGATCATGGCCACGATCACGGGCATGGCCACCATCACCATGACCACGACGGCCAGCACCACCACGACATCAACCTGCGCGCCGCCTATATGCACGTGCTGGCCGATGCCGCGACCTCGGTGCTCGCGCTCGTCGCGCTGGCCGGCGGCTGGTGGCTGGGCTTGGCCTGGCTGGACCCGGTGATGGGGCTGGTGGGCGCGGCGCTGGTGGGCAAGTGGGCGATCGGCCTGCTGCGCCAGAGCGGCACGGTGCTGCTGGACCGCGAGATGGACCACCCAGTGGTGGAAGAAGTGCGCGAGGTGCTGGCGAGCCTCGACCATGGCCACAACCAGGGTGAGCAACCTACCAGCGTGACCGACCTGCATGTATGGCGCGTAGGCCGGCAGAAGTTCGCCTGCATCGTCAGCCTGGTGACGCATGACCAGGCGCTGACGCCGCAACGCGTGCGGCAGGCGCTGTCCGTGCACGAGGAACTGGTGCACGTGACGGTGGAGATCAGCCGCTGCGAGGATGGCGCGCACTGACGCGCGCATCTCCCGCTCACTCCACCTGGTGCGGGCTCAGCTCAACTCGCACCACATGCACAGCGGCGGCGTATCCGTATGGCGATGGAATTCGCTGGAGGACATCACCTCCTGCGGCAGCTTGGCGGCCGGCACCAGCGTAAAGCCGTAGCGGGCGAAATAGCTGGGGCAACTCGAGGCCAGCAGCACCGCGCGCCGCGCGCCGTTGGCACGCGCGCGCATCAGCGCGGCATGCACCACGTGCGTGGCCACGCCCTGGTCGCGGTGCTCTGGCAGCACGGCGACCGAGCGGATGACCACGGTCTGACCGAACAGCTCACCGGCAGCGCAGCCGATGATCTGCGATTCGAGAATGGCGACGTGGAAGTGCTCCAGCAAGCGGAACACATCGTCTGTCGGCAGGCCGCAACGCTCGAGCACTGCGCCCACGGCTGGCGCGTCCGAGGGCATGGCCGCCCGGATCCGCAGGTCCTTGATCATCTGGAGCCTCTCTTCTTCACATCACTTAGCGACGGGAACACCATGGAAGCCCGGTCATGGTTGCGCTGCCGGCAGGCGGCGCGCTATGCACGCAGGCCGTTTTGGCCTGACGCGCAACACTACCCGATCCGCCCGCTTTGATCTATCAGGGATGAAACCGAATAAGGGGGGTGTACGGAAATACGTAGGTTATTTTGGCGCAGGCGCGCGCATGGCTGCGCGTTCACGCGGCCGGAGTGGTATGCGGGAAAACGCTGAGAGATGAGAGCGTTGCAGGAGCGTCGCGCAGCGCAAAGGAACGGGATGCCGTTCACGCCCGGCGGCAATGCGCCGGCAAGAGAATACTGGAGGCGGGGATACGGAATCGAACCGTCGTACACGGCTTTGCAGGCCGTTGCATCACCACTCTGCCACCCCGCCGTGGACGACGCGTCATACAGGCGCGTCGGGTTGCGGGCCGCAGTGTAGCGGGAAATGGAAAAGTCTGCAGGGCACCGCGCAGGCGCTGCCCCGGAGCGGCTAGCCGATGTCGCCCATGGCGGACTGGATATAGTTCTGCGCGCCGACCTTGCCAATCAGTTCGAGCTGCGCTTCAAGCCAGTCGATATGCTCTTCGGTGGCCTCCAGGATATCGACCACGACCTTGCGCGACACGTAGTCGCCGACCGATTCGAAATACTTGATCGCATCCTTGCAGCTTGCCTGCGAGACCTGCTCCAGCTTCAGGTCGCAGCCGAGCATTTCCTCGGTGTTTTCGCCGATCAGCAGCTTGTTCAGGTCCTGCAGGTTGGGCAGGCCGTCAAGCAGCAGGATGCGCTCGATCAGCTTGTCGGCATGCTTCATTTCCTCGATCGATTCCTCGTATTCGTGCTTGCCCAGGGCATTGAGCCCCCAATGCCCGTACATGCGGGCATGCAGGAAATACTGGTTGATCGCGGTGAGCTCATGCCTGAGCTGGCCATTGAGCAACTGGATCACCTTTTTGTCGCTTTTCATGGCAACCCCTAACGACCCCTCGATACGGGTGGATCAATTATTATTTTCATGCACACGGAATATCCGCAGGGAATCTCCCGTCGTGGCTTTCATGGTAGTCCGGCCAAGGCGTACATCAAGCGAATTCGGCGGGTTTTCCAGTTTCCCCGGGCTAATTGAGGATGCGAATGGCAATAGTTTCTATTCGCCCTCTATTCGTCCGATTCGCACACGATAACCAAATGAAAAACGGGCGGACGCGGTATCCGCCGCGCCGCCCGTCCTCGGGATTCAGGCAGGAATAATCAGTCCAGCTTCGCGCCCGAATCCGCCACCAGCGTTTTCAGCACCGGCCAGTCGCGCGCATAAAGCGCCTGCGCCTCGGCCGGCGAACTGCCCACGGTGCGCAGTCCCAGCGCCACCAGCCGCGCCTGCATATCCGGCGTCTGCAGGATTGCGCGCACCTCGCCTTCCAGCTTTGCGACCACCGGCGCGGGCACCCCCACCGGCGCCAGCAGGCCGATCCATCCCAGCGTCTTGAAGGCGCTGTCCTGCATGCCGGATTCGGCAAAGGTCGGCATCTCCGGCAGCGCGCTGCTACGCTGCGTGCCGGTGACTGCCAGGGCCTTGAGCTTGCCGCTCTGGATATACGGCTTGGCCGTCAGGATGCTGGCAAAGCCGAACTGCACCTGGCCGCCCAGCAGGTCCTGCATCATCGGCGCCTCGCCCTTGTACGGCACGTGCGTGGCATCGCCGCGCGTGAGCTTGCTGAAGTAGGCGCCGCTCAGATGCGACAGCGAGCCCACGCCCCACGAGGCATAGGTGACCTTGCCCGGCCGGGCGCGCGCGTAGTCGCCCAGCTCACGCACCGTGCGCGCCGACACCGACGGATGTGCCACCAGCACCAGCTGCGCATCGGCCAGCACGCTGATCATGGTCAGGTCCTTGCGCGGGTCGTAGGGCAGCTTCTCGTACAGGAACTGGTTGGTCAGCACCGACTGGGTGATCGTCAGCAGCAGCGTGTAGCCGTCGGGCGCGGCCTTGGCCACGGCGTCGGTGCCGATGATGCCGGAGGCGCCGGCCTTGTTGTCCACCACCACGGGCTGGCCCAGCCGCTTGCTGAGCTTCTCACCCATGGCGCGGGCAATGGTGTCGGTGCCGCCGCCGGCCACATAGGGCACCACGATGCGGATGGGCTTGACGGGATAGGTTTGCGCCGCGGCCGGCAGGGCCAGGCTGAGCGTAAGCCCGCCGAGTGCGAGCGCGAGCATTGCGCGTCGGTTCATGTCGTCGTCTCCAGGTCGTCTTTATGGTTTTGGAGGACAACGGTAGCGGGCTTGAGAAACCACGTCCAATGCAATATTTTTCATATTTCCATGCAGAAACGGTTAAGTTCATGGGCTTGATGGGAATAAGGCAGCTGCATCACTTCGTCACCCTGGTCGAACAGGGCAGCTTTGCCCGCGCCGCCACCGCACTGCACCTGTCGCAGCCGGCACTGACGCGCAGCATCCAGGCGCTGGAAGCCGACCTGGGCCAGCTGATCGACCGCAGCTACGGCAAAGTGCGCCCGACCGCAGCCGGCGCGCTGGTGCTGGAACGCGCGCGGCGCATGCTGCGCGAGGGCCGCGAGCTGCGGCGCGACCTGCAGCTGCTGGAGGACGTGGAGATCGGCGAGATCCGCGCCGGTTTCGGGCCGTTCGCCGCGTCGTTCCTGCTCGATCCGGTGCTGGAGGCGCTGGTGCGGCGCTACCCGCGCCTGCGCATCGACGTGGAGACCGCCGACACCCCGGCCATGCTGCGCGCGCTGGAAGCCGAGCGGCTCGACATCTTCGTCGGAGAAAGCCGCAGCCTGGCGGCGCTCGGCCACCTGCAGATCGAGCGGCTGCCGGCGCTCGAGACCGGGTTCTTCGTGCGCCGCGCGCATCCGCTGGCGCAGTTGCGCGAAGTCAGCCTCCCCGCGCTGACGGCCTTCCCGGTGGCGGGGCCGCGGCTGCCGCCGCATATCCGCGATTTCTTCCGGCAAGCGCTGCACGATGCTGGTGAGAATGCCGGCCCGGCCGGCGAAGACGCCCCCGCCCTGTTGACCGTCACCTGCAACGACATGCACGCGCTGCGCACGCTGATGCTGGGCACCGACGCCGTGGCGCTGGTACCGGCGGCGATGATGGCCGACGCCTGTGCGCAAGGCGCGGCGGTGGCCCTGCCGATGCGCCCGCCCAGCGAACTCAGGGCGCAGTACGGCATCGTGTCGCTGGCCGGGCACTCGCCCTCGCCGGCCGTACGCGCGTTCGCGGCGCTGGTGCATGAAGTGCTGGCGCAAAGCCAAGGTGCGCCGCCGCATGCAGGCTGACCCGCCCGTGGCTCACTGGCACAAGCTTGGTGTATCCGCTGACAGCGCGGGCGTGCCTGCTGTATGTGGCGTGAGCCTGCGCACCAAAGCAAAGAGGCCCGGAAGGGCCTCTTTTGCATGATGATGCGCCGACTTACTCCACCGTCACCGACTTCGCCAGGTTGCGCGGCTTGTCCACATCCGTTCCCCGCGCACACGCCGTGTGATACGCCAGCAGCTGCAGCGGCACCACATGCAGGATCGGCGACAGGTCGCCATAGTGCTCAGGCATGCGGATCACCTGGATGCCGTCCGACGACTGGATCTGCGTATCGCTGTCGGCAAACACATAGAGCCGGCCACCGCGCGCGCGCACTTCCTGGATATTGGACTTGAGCTTTTCCAGCAGCGCGTCATTGGGCGCGACCGTGACCACCGGCATCGCCTCGGTCACCAGCGCCAGCGGCCCGTGCTTCAGTTCGCCCGCCGGATAGGCCTCGGCATGGATATACGAGATTTCCTTGAGCTTGAGCGCGCCTTCCAGCGCGATCGGGTAGTGCAGGCCACGGCCCAGGAACAGCGCGTTCTCGCGGCGCGCGAAGTCTTCCGACCAGGCGATGATCTGCGGCTCCAGCGCCAGCACGCCGTGCAGCGCGGCGGGCAGGTGGCGCAGGTTGGCCAGGTCGCGAGCCTCGGCCTCATCGGTCAGCAGGCCGCGCGTCTTGGCCAGCGCCAGCGTCAGCATGTACAGCGCGGCCAGCTGCGTGGTGAAGGCCTTGGTCGAGGCCACGCCGATCTCGGTGCCGGCGCGGGTCAGGAAGCGCAGTTCGGTTTCGCGCACCATCGCGCTGGTGGCGACGTTGCACACCGCCAGCGTATGGACATGGCCGAGCGCGCGTGCGTGGCGCAGCGCGGCCATGGTGTCCGCGGTCTCGCCGGACTGCGAGATCACCACCACCAGCGCGCGCGGATTCGGCACGGTGTCGCGGTAGCGGTATTCGCTGGCAACCTCGACCTGGGTCGGGATCTTGGCGATGCTTTCCAGCCAGTACTTGGCGGTGCAGCCGGAGTAGTAGCTGGTGCCGCAGGCCAGGATCAGGATGCTGTCGATGCCGGCAAAGACCTCGGCGGCGCCTGGGCCGAACAGTGCCGGCGAGATGGTATCGATGCCTTCCAGCGTGTCGCCCAGCGCGCGCGGCTGCTCGAAGATTTCCTTCTGCATGAAGTGGCGGTATGGGCCCAGTTCGACCGACGCGGCGTGGGCTTCGACCAAGTGCGCCTCGCGCTCGACCGCGTGGTCTTGTGCGTCGTGGATGGCCACGCCATCCAGCGAGATCTCGACCACATCACCCTCTTCCAGGTAGATGATGCGGTTGGCGGTGCCGGCCACGGCAAGCGCGTCGGAGGCGAGGAAGGCCTCGTTCTCGCCCAGCGCCACCACCAGCGGCGAACCGGCGCGCGCGCCGACCACGACGCCGGGCAGGTCCTTGGCGAATACGGCGATGGCGTAGGCGCCGTGCAGGCGCTTGGTCACCGCGCGCACCGAGCCGAACAGGTCGCCGCGCGTGGCGCTGCTCGGGTAGGTGTAGGCCTGGTGGATCAGGTGGGCGACCACTTCCGAGTCAGTCTGCGACTCGAAGCCGTAGCCGACCGCGCGCAGTTCCTCGCGCAGCGGCTCGTAGTTCTCGATGATGCCGTTGTGCACCAGCGCGATGGTCTCGCCCGACAGGTGCGGGTGCGCGTTGACGGTATCGGGCTTGCCGTGGGTGGCCCAGCGGGTATGCGCGACGCCGGTAAAGCCGGACAGGCCCGAGGCCTGGGTCTGCGCGTCCAGGTCGGCCACGCGCGACACGGTGCGCGCGCGCTCGACCGCATCGTCGCGCACGACGGCGACGCCGCACGAGTCATAGCCGCGATACTCCAGGCGGCGCAGCCCTTCGATCAGGACCGGAACGATATTGCGCGTTGAAACCGCGCCGACGATGCCACACATGGTGAACCCCCGTTTCAGGCGCCGCCTGTGCGGCGCCGGTATCAAACCACTGACGCCGCCCCGGCGAGGCGGAGGCGGCGTTTCCCTGGCCGCTCAAGCGGCGGCCTGACGATTACTTCTTCGGCTGCTTGACCGGACGCTGCCAGGCGTCGATGGTCAGCTGCTTGGCCCGCGACAGCGTCAGCTTGTCGGCGGGCGCCTCCTTGGTCAGCGTGGTGCCGGCGCCCAACGTGGCGCCGCGGCGCACCGTCACCGGCGCCACCAGCTGCGTGTCGGACCCGATAAAGACATCGTCCTCGATCACCGTGCGGTGCTTGTTCACACCGTCATAGTTGCAGGTGATGGTACCCGCGCCAATGTTGACGCGCGACCCCACTGTGGCGTCGCCCACATAGGCCAGGTGGTTGGCCTTGCTGTGCGCAGCCACCTGTGCGTTCTTGACTTCGACGAAATTGCCGATATGCACGTCCTCGCCCAGCTCGGTGCCGGGGCGCAGGCGCGCGTACGGGCCGATGCGGCCGGCCGGGCCGATCCTGGCCTCGTCGATATGGCAGAACGGGTGCACCAGCGCGCCGGCACCCACGGTGCTGTTGCGGATCACGCAATTGGCGCCGATCCGGGCACCGTCCTCCAGGTGCACGCGGCCTTCGAACACGCAGCCGACGTCGATGGTGACGTCGCGGCCGCAGGTCAGCTCGCCGCGCACGTCGATGCGGGCCGGATCCAGCAGCGTCACGCCGGCTTCCAGCAGGCGGCGGGCCTGGTTGCCCTGGTGGATGCGCTCGACCTCCGCCAGTTGCAGCTTGCTGTTGACGCCAAGCGTCTCCCAGATCGCCGCAGGCTGGGCCGAGACGATCTCCACGCCTTCGGTGGCGGCGCGCTCGACGGTGTCCGTCAGATAGTACTCGCCCTGGGCGTTGTCGTTGCGCAGTGTGGAAAGCCACTTGCGCAGGTGGCCGGTCGGGCACACGATAATGCCGGTGTTGATCTCGCGGATCGCCTTGACCGCGTCGCTGGCGTCCTTTTGCTCGACAATGCGGACGACGTTGCCGGCGGCGTCGCGCACGATGCGACCATAGCCGGTCGGATCGGGCATTTCCACCGTCAGCACCCCGAAGCGCCGTGCGCCGGCTTCGGCCACCAGTGCCTTGAGCGTGGCGGCGGTAGTGAGCGGCACGTCACCATACAGAACCAATGTAGGCTGGCTGTCGTCCAACAATGGAAGTGCCTGCATCACCGCATGGCCCGTGCCGAGCTGCTGGGCCTGCTCGGCGAAGGCGACATCGTCTGCGGCAACGGCCTCGCGCACGCGCGCGGCACCGTGACCGACGACGACGACCAGCCGCGACGGCGACAGCGCACGAGCCGTATCCAGGACGTGGGCCAGCATGGGCCGCCCCGCAACCGGGTGCAGCACCTTGGGCAAATCGGAATACATCCGCTTGCCCATGCCCGCGGCGAGAATGACGATATTCACAAGGAGACCCCTAAGTGAGTGTGTCCAAAAATATTCTGGAAAACGCCGGCCGGGTGTTTCGCGGAATGTACCGCCAGGGTTGGCGGAACAGCGCCGCCGGGCCCGCGAAAAATCCCGCAAACCCTTGCCAGCACTGGGCTGGCGGCCAGCGAAACAAGCCCGGGGCGATGCGCGCCGATTTTAACATGGCGCATTCTGCGCAACGCGCCGCTGTTTCTGAAACTCACAATCGCTGGGCACGGCGGATTTTCGTGTTTCTGGGTGCGGCGGCACTGTGCGCATGCAGCGCCATGAAGCTGGGATACCAGCAGGGCGACCACCTGGCGTACTGGTGGATCGACAACTATGTCGACGTCAGTTCCGAGCAGGAACCGCACACGCGCGAGGCCATCGCGCGCTTCTTCGCCTGGCACCGCAAGGCGCAGCTTCCGGAGATCGCCAGCCTGCTGCAGCACGCCAAGGCCGAGGTGCGCCAGCCGGTCACCCCGGCCATGGTCGAGCACTTCCAGGACGCTTCGCAGCGGCTCGCGCGCCAGTCATTTGACTATGCGATGCCCGACATGGCCGACCTGCTGCTGACGCTGACGCCTGAGCAGATCAGCCGGATGGAGAAGAAGTTCGCCGACGGCAATGCCAAGTACCGCAAGACATTCCTGAATTCCAAGCCGGCCGAGCGCGAAGAGGCGCGCTTTGACAAGGTGATGGAATACGCCAAGCTGGTCTACGGCAGCTTCTCCAACGAACAGGAGAAGGCGATCCGCGCCGCGCTCGCCCCGGTGGTGCAGAACGCCGACGCCCGCTATGCCGAGCGCGTGGCCCGGCAGCAGGAATGGATCAAGCTGGTGCGCTACGTGCAGACTACGCAACCGCCCAAGGCGCAGGTGATGGACCTGCTGCGGCGCTTCCGCGAATACTGGCAAAACCCGCCGGGCAGGCGCGCCGTCAGCCACGAGGCCACCAACAACGCCGGCGTTGCGCTGACCGTGGCTATCGCCAACATGACCACGCCCAAGCAGAAGGCGCACGCCGAAGACCGCTTCCAGAAGTGGATCGACGATACGCATGCGCTGATGCGCGATAAGGCGAGCGGGCCGGTGCGGTCGGCGGCGGCCAACTGAAGCCACGGCCTCGCCCAAGGCAAAACGCCCGCGCAAGCGGTCCGCGCAAGCGGTCCGCGCAAGCGGGGGGCTGGCGCAGCGTTACTGCGTGCCGGCCTGCTCCGCCGCGGGCGTTGCTGCCGCGGCCGGGCGCTCGAAGCGCACGAACTCCATCCGGTTCTCTTCCACGCTGCCGGCGAACACCAGCGGCTGCTGCTGGAAGGTGGTCTCGCCGAACAGCGAGGCCTCATCCACCTTGGCCAGCCCGGTGGCCAGGCCCGTGAACGGGAACAACTCGGTATCGGCCAGGTGCGACGGCACCACGTTGCGCAGCGCCGAGAAGATATTGTCGATGCGCCCCGGGTTCTCGCGCTCCCACTGCTGCAGCATCTCGCTGACCTTCTTGCGCTGCAGGTTCTCCTGCGAGCCGCACAGGTTGCACGGGATGATCGGGAATTCCATCGCACGCGCATACGCGGCGATGTCCTTCTCCGAGCAGTAGGCCAGCGGGCGGATCACGATGTGCTGGCCGTCGTCGGTCGACAGCTTGGGCGGCATCGCCTTCATCTTGCCGCCGAAGAACATGTTAAGGAAGAAGGTCTGGACGATGTCGTCACGGTGGTGGCCCAGCGCGATCTTGTTGGCGCCCAGCTCCTTGGCGGTGCGGTAGATCACGCCGCGGCGCAGGCGCGAGCACAGCGAGCAGGTGGTCTTGCCCTCGGGCACCTTCTCCTTGACGATCGAGTAGGTGTCCGCCTCGACGATCAGGTATTCCACCCCCACCGACTTCAGGTACTCCGGCAGCACGTGCTCCGGGAAGCCGGGCTGCTTCTGGTCCAGGTTCATCGCGATCAGCTTGAACTTGATCGGCGCGCGCTTCTGCAGCGCCATCAGGACCGACAGCATGGTGTACGAGTCCTTGCCGCCACTCATGCAGACGAGCACGGTGTCGCCGTCCTCGATCATGCCGAAGTCGCCAATGGCCTTGCCGGTTTGCGATTGCAGCCTCGTCTCGAGGCGGTAGAAGTTGTTCGAGTGGCTCATGGAGCATCCTGTTGCGTGGCGCCCGCCGGATGGAATGGCCGGCGCGGCGCGAAGGGGCAACATTTTACTTTAGGCGCCCGCACGATGCTGGCGCCAGTTGGCCGCGGCTCAGGCCTGCTTGATATGGAAGACCTCGACGCCGACCGAATCGCAGTCCGGGTACACGTCGGGCTTTTCGGTCGAGACACGCACCGCGCGCACCTTGGGATGCTTGAGCATGGCGCGCGCGACGTCGTCGCACAAGGTTTCCTGCAGGTGCACGTGGCCTTGCGCCATGCGCTCGGCCACGGTGTTGCGCATGAAGTCGTAGTCGACCACTTCTTCGAGCTTGTCCGCCTGGGGCGTGCTCTGCGCCAGCGGCACGAACAGGTCGATATTGATCAGCACCCGCTGTTCGCCCTTCTTTTCGAACTCGTGCACGCCGATATTGATCTGCACTTCGTAGTTGCGCAGGAACATGCGTCGGCAGTCTTGCAGGCTGGGGTGGGAAAGGGCGGCGAGCATGGTCATGGCGGCAGCGGAGGGAGAAAAAAAGTAAACCGCGCCCGGCGGGCGCGGCACATCGATCGGTACTTCGGCAATCCCGAATTTCGGTGGAAGGCTGGCTTCCAGCTTACTCGGTCAGGAACATCACGTCGCGCGCGAGCGGCATCAGGTGCTGGCCGCCGTCCACGTAAAGCGTGGTGCCGGTCACGGCGCGCGCCTGCGCCAGGTAGGCCACCGCCTGGGCGATATCCTCGGGCGTGGACGACTGGCCCAGCGGCGTCACCCGGTGCGCGCGGCGGAAGCTCTGCTCGGACTGCTCGCCCGACACCAGCGTGATGCCCGGTGCCACGCCGACCACGCGCAGGCGCGGCGCCAGCGCCTGCGCCAGCTGCACCGTGGCGGTCTGCAGCGCGGCCTTGGACAGCGTGTACGACAGGAAATCGGGGTTCAGGTTATCCAGCTTCTGGTCGAGCAGGTTGATCACCACGCCGCGCGGCTCGGCGGCCTTGTCAGAGCCGGCTGCGGCAGTGAGGGCCTTGTGCAGTTCGCGCGCCAGCAGCAACGGCGCCGCCACATTGGTGCGCATATGCGTATCGAGCGACGCATACGAGAAACTGGTCGCCACGTCGTACTGGAACAACGAGGCATTGTTGACCAGGCAGGTGGGCACGCCCAGCACGGCCGTGCAGTCGGCCACCAGGCGGCCGGTGGCGGCTTCGTCGGCCAGGTCGGCGCGCAGCACCGCGGCGCGGCGGCCGAGGGCGCGGATCTGCGTGGCCAGGGCCTCGGCCTCGTCCACCGAGCGATGGCAGTGCACGGCCACGTCCCAGCCCTGCGCGGCCAGTTCGAGCGCGATGGCGCGGCCCAGACGGCGCGCGCCGCCGGTCACGAGCGCCACGCCGCGCGTGGCGGGCTGGCCTGGCTGGGCGGGCGGTTGGCCGGCCGGAGTATTGGATGCGGGCATTGCTACAATCGCGGGATGCAGAAAGCCGCTAGTTTACCCCTTCCCCCCGCCGACGCGCAGGCCGCCTCCGATACCCTTACGGCCCGTATTGGCGAAACCATCGATACAGCCGGCGGCTGGATCGGCTTTGACCGCTACATGGCGCTGGCGCTGTACGCGCCGGGCCTGGGCTATTACAGCGGCGGCTCGGCCAAGTTCGGGCGCGACGCCCGCGACGGCAGCGACTTCATCACCGCCCCCGAACTGAGCCCCTTCTTCGCGCGCACGCTGGCGCGCCAGTTCGCGCCGCTGCTGGCCCGGGGCCTGCCGGGCGTGATGGAATTCGGTGCCGGCACCGGGCGGCTGGCGGCGGATTTGCTGCTGGGGCTGGAGCAGGAAGGCCGGTTGCCGGAGTCGTACGCCATCGTCGAGCTGTCGGGCGAACTGCGCGCGCGCCAGCAGGCCACGCTGGCGCAGCGCGCACCGCACCTGGCGGACCGGGTCACCTGGCTCGACACGCTGCCGGACACTTTCGCAGGCGTGATCGTCGGCAATGAAGTGCTGGATGCGATGCCGGTGCAGCTCTACGCGCGCAACGGCGGCCGCTGGCATGAGCGCGGCGTGGTGCGCAGCGACGATGGCGAACGCGCCTTCCGCTTCGAGGACCGCTCGCTGGCCGACGCCGACGTGCCGGAGACCCTGCGCGCCATCCCAGGCAACCACGACCTGGTCACCGAGACCCACGCCGAAGCCGAGGGCTTCACGCGCGCGGTGGGCGCCATGCTGGCAAGTGGCGCCGCCTTCTTCATCGACTACGGTTTCCCGGCCGGCGAGTACTACCACCCGCAGCGCGCCGGCGGCACGCTGATGTGCCACTACCGCCATCATGCGCACCCGGATCCGTTCCTCTACCCCGGCTTGCAGGACATCACCGCGCACGTGAACTTCAGCGGCATCGCCCTGGCCGCCGTGGATGCGGGCCTGACAGTGTCGGGCTTTGCCTCGCAGGCGCGCTTCCTGATGAACGCCGGCATCACCGAGCTGCTGACGGCACTGGATCCGTCCGACGCGCGCGCCTTCCTGCCGCAGGCCAACGCCGTGCAGAAGCTGCTGTCCGAAGCCGAAATGGGCGAGCTGTTCAAGGTGATCGCGCTCACGCGCGGCCTGGATGACAGTGAGCCGATGGACGGCTTTGCCCGCGGCGACCGCTGCCACACGCTGTAACGGCACCGGAGGCCGCCATGCTGCGCTGGACCCTCACCATCTTCCTGAGCGTGATCGTGTTGTCCGCGGCGCTGCCGTGGCTGCAGAAGATCGGGCTGGGAAAACTGCCCGGCGACGTGCGCTTCCGCGTGTTCGGACGCGAATTCGTGCTGCCGTTTGCATCGACGATCCTGATTTCGCTGATCGCGCTGGTGATCGGCAAGCTGCTTTAGTTTTACGGAATCACTTGATCGCGCCGACGGTAAACCCGGCAACGAAACGGTCAAGGAAACTGTTGTAGAGCGCAGCGACCGGCACGCTGACGATCAGGCAGGCGCCCATCAGGGAACCCCAGAAATAGACATCGCCCCGCACCAGGAAGGTCGGCACGCCGACGCTCACCGTGTACTGCGACGAACTGGTGATGAAGGTCAGCGCATAGACGAATTCCTGCATCGCCAGCGTGGCGCTGAAGATGACCACGGTCAGTATCCCGCTCGACGACAGCGGCACCACCACCTTCAGGAACGCGCCGAAGCGGCTCAGGCCGTCCATCATCGCGGCTTCCTCGATGTCGCGCGGCACAGCCTTGAAAAACCCCATCATCAGCCAGCTGCAGAACGGCACCGTGAAGCTGGGGTACACCAGCACCAGCGACCACAGCGAATCCTGCAGGCCCAGTGTGCCGATGATGCGCGAAAACGGGATGAACAGGATGGTGGGCGGAATCAGGTAGGTCAGGAAGATGCCGATGGCCCACTGCCGGCCCCATCGCCCCGACAGCCGGGCCAGGCTGTAGCCGGCGGGCACGGCCAGGAGCAGCGTGATCAGCACTACACCTACGGACACGACCAGGGTATTGAACACCCAGCGCAAATAGCGGGTCTCGCCGAACAGTATCCGCAGGTTCTCCATCGTCGGCGGCAGGTTGAACAGGAACGGGTTGTTGGCGGTGTTGATCAGGTCGTGCACATCCTTGAAGGTCGTGATCAGCATCCAGTAGAAGGGAAACGCGCAGAACGTCGCAAATGCGGCGATGACGCCGAAATGGGCGCCGCGCGCGGCCCAGCGTCGCCAGGTGATGGCAGCGGGGCGCATTTCAGGTCACCTCGGTGCGGCGCGCCACGGTCAGCAGCACGATCACGACCGCCACCAGCACCGGGAACAGGAACAGCGAGATGGCGGCCCCTTCCGCCAGGTCGCCGCCCTGGATGCCGGTGAAGAAGGCCAGGCTGGCCAGCACCTGGGTGGTGTCGTATGGCCCGCCGCGGGTCAGCACGTAGATGATGATCATGTCGGTGAAGGTGAACACGATGCCGAACAGCAGCGCCACCAGCATGATGGGCATCAACAGCGGAATGTTGATGAGGAACAGGTGCCTCCAGAAGCCGGCGCCATCCATGGCGGCGGCGTCGTGGATGTCCTGCGGGATGCCGCTCAGCCCGGCGAGGATGATCACCGTGGCCAGCGGCAGCAGGCGCCAGACGTCCACCACGATGACCGAGGCCATCGCCAGTTCCGGCTGGCCGAGCCACACCGGCCAGTTGTGCGGCCCCAGAACCCCGACCGCGGCCAGGGTCCAGTTGATGATGCTGTAGACCGGATCGAAGATCCACAGCCAGCCGATGGTGCCGAGCGAGATCGGCGCCACCCACGGGAGCAGGATCAGCAGGCGCACCAGCCATTTGCCGCGGAAGTCCTGGTACAGGGCCATTGCCAGTATCTTGGCCAGCACCACCACCAGCGCCTGCGACACCAGCGTGAAGACCAGCGCATTGCGCAGCGAACGCCAGAACGTATTGCTTTCCAGCACGCGCCGGAAGTTCTCCAGGCCGACGAAGTGCAGCACCTGGCTGCCTACCGTGGCATCCGAAAGGCTGTAGTAGATCGACAGCATGAACGGAAAGCCGACCAGCAAGGCGATGTAGATCACCGCCGGGGCGAGCATGGCGCGGCCGAGCCAGCGGTCGTCGTCGGCCAGGCGCTGCGCGGGCTGTCGCGCTACGTCCTGCGCAGGCTGCCCAGTGGCGATGTGCTGCGGCTTCACGGCGCGGCTCCCAGGCTGGCTCCGGATTTCGCATCGAAGCGGCGCAGGTCGCGCTCGCGCACCACGAACCGGTGGCCGGTGCCGGCCTCGATCGGGACCGTCACCGTGCAGGGAATGCGCGAGACCACGCTGGCCGTCGGCAGCGGCGCTTCCAGCTTGCCGTACACCAGGCGGTCCGAGCCCAGGTTCTCGATGCGCGTCACGTCCACAACAAAGGCTCGCAGCGCATCCCCTGCGGGATAGGCTTCGCGCGGCAGGAAATGCTCAGGCCGGAATCCGGTCACGACCCCGTCGGCCTCCATCAGGTTCATCGGCGGCGAGCCGATAAAGGTGGCGACGAAGAGATTGGCGGGATGTTCATAGACCTCCTGCGGCGTGCCGATCTGGTGAATCCTGCCATGGTCGAGGATGGCGATGCGGTCCCCCAGGCCCAGCGCCTCGATCTGGTCGTGGGTGACATAGATGGTGGTGATGGCCAGCCGGCGCTGGAAGCGCTGCAGCTCGTCGCGCGCCGAGGTCCGGAGCTTGGCGTCGAGATTGGACAAGGGCTCGTCGAGCAGGAACGCCACCGGCTCGCGCACCACCGCGCGCGCCAGCGCCACCCGCTGGCGCTCGCCGCCGGACAGCTGGCGCGGCTTGCGCTGCAGCAGATGGCCGATGCCGAACAATTGCGCGGCCCAGTCCACCTTGCGCCCGACCTCGTCGCGCGACATGTGCCTGGCCCGCAGCGGAAAGGCGATGTTGTCGAACACATTGAGGTGCGGGTACAGGGCGTAGCTCTGGAACACCATCGCCATGTTGCGCAGCCTGGGCGGCAGCGCCGTGACGACGCGGCCGTCCACCAGGATGTCGCCGCGGCTCGGCGCCTCGAGCCCGGCAATCAGGCGCAGCAGCGTGGTCTTGCCGGAGCCGGACGGCCCCAGCAGGACCAGGAACTCGGCATCGCGGGCGCCAAGGTCGACGTTATCGACCGCGTTGGCACCGTCGAAATGCTTGGTGAGCGAGCGAACTTCTACTGAAGCCATATCCAGCCGCGCGCTACACCATGCCCTTGTCTCGCCACTTGGAGAAGATGCGCTTGCACGCGGCATCGGCGATCCGGACCGCGTTCTCCGGCGTCTCGTCGCCCGTGGCTGCCTTGGCGAACATGGTGTTGAGGACCCAGGTATTGAAGATCTCGTCGACGGCCGCGTTGGCGTAGCCGGGGTAGCCGACATTGGTCGCCTGGTTCATCAGCGCGCCGAGCACCTTGTACTTGTCGCGCGGCGTGGCCTTCTGGTCGTCGGCGATCAGCTTCTGCAGGTCGGGCACGGTGCTGAGGAAGCAGGGGAAGTTGTAGAACTCGCTGCCCAGGAAGCCCTGCCGGAAGTTGTCGATATAGTCGACCAGGAACTTCTTCGCGCCGGCGATGTTCTCGGCGAATTTCCAGATCACGTAGCAGTCCATCACGTGCTCCAGCGCGATGCGCCGCACCGGCCCCTGCAGGGCCTGCGTGAGCCAGATGTCCCGCCCGATCGGCAGGTTCTTGTTCTCGGCCTCGCGGGTGATGGAGATGGCGTTCAGGCAGAGCGAGATCTTGCCCGCCAGCATGGCGCGGTTGTTGGACGACGGGTCCCATGCCAGCACTTCCGGCGTCATGGTCTCCTGGAACAGCGCCTTGACGAACTTCACCGCTTCCAGGGTGTTCTTCGAGTTCAGCACCACGGTGTGCCGGTCATCCTGGATCGAGCCGCCGAAGGCATAAAGGATGGCGCGCATCGCCATCGCGGTGTCGAGTTCCGCGGACAGCCCGACGCCAACCGGAATGCCGCGCTTGGCCTTGATCTTGCGGCCGGCGGCGAGGACGTCCAGCCAGGTGTCCGGCGGCTTCATGCCGACGTCGTCCCAGAGGTCCTTGCGGTAGTTGATCGGGTCCGGCACGAAGCTGTCCGAGAAGCCGAAGTACTTCTTCGTCTTCGGGTTGTACGTGCTCTTGATCGCCAGCTCCATCGGCTTGCCATGCTTGCGCTGGCATTCCTCATAAAGCTCGCGATGGTCGATCACCTGCTCCTCGTAGACCGGCGGCGGCGACAGGAACATGAACAGGTCATGCCCCTTCTGCGCCGACACTTCGGCCGCCGCGCGCGTGGCCAGCGCCGGAATGCCGACGTGGTCGACCACCACCTCGGTGTCGTTCTTCTGGCCCCACTCCTTCACATAGGTGTCATCGAACCACTTGTCGTAGCCCGGCACGAAGTGGTTCCACTGCAGGATCTTGAGCGTGTGCTTTGCCGCGCGGGCGTAGTGCGGGATCAGGAAGGGGCCGACGCCGGCAACGAGGCTAGCGGCCCCTGCGGTCCGAATGAATCTGCGCCGGCCGGTATTGGTATGCGGATTGGGGCTGGTGGCGACTGCCACGTGGGTACCACCTGGATGCGCTGTCTTGGCCATGGCTATCTCCTTATGCGAGAAAGCGGTCGGCTCCCATCCCGGTCGAGCAACGATCTACCTGATCAACTCAAGCGTAGGCCTCATTTCATGATTAGGGAATCCCGGGAACACCTCATGGAGTGATGGACCCGTGACATACGGCACTTCCGCTTTCAGAAATGAGTCCTACGTTGGAGAGAGTGAGGAGGTGCCATGAAAAACGCATCTGCACGAAGCTCGCCAGGCGATCCCAGGCACGCTATCCATTTACGCCATGCCACCGTCTGCGCCCTGGCCGGTCTTGGCCTGGCCGTGTCGGTCCCCGCCGCCGCCAAGGTGGAGGGCAACACCATCATCCTCGGTGCCGCGGTCTCCCTGACCGGCAAGTACTCCACCAATGGCAAGAACACCCAGGACGGCTACAACCTTGCCGTGAAGCGCGTCAATGAGATGGGGGGCGTCAAGGTCGGAGGCAAGGCCTATCAGTTGAAGGTCCTCTACTACGACGACGAATCCACCTCGGCACGCGGCGCGCAACTGGCCGAGCGGCTGATCGGCCAGGACGGCGTGAAGTTCGTCCTGGGGCCCTACAGTTCCGGGTTGACCAAGGCCATCGCCCCGGTCACTGAGAAGTACAGGATTCCGATGGTCGAGGGCAACGGCGCGGACCGCAACCTGTTCACGCAGGGCTACCGCTATATGTTCGCCGTGCTCAACACATCCGACTATTACCTGCGTGCGGCCATCAACCTTGCCGCCGAAGAAGCGCAGCGGGCGGGCAAGGCGCCGAAGAACCTGAAGGTAGCCATCGCCATCGAGAACGACAACTTCTCGCAGGACGTGCGCGACGGCGTGGCAGAGGATGCGAAACGCCTTGGCATGCAGGTGGTAATAGACGACAAGCTGCCGCCCGAGCTGAACGACATGTCGGCCACGCTGGCCAAGGTAAAGGCGCTCAAGCCGGACATCCTGGTGGTATCCGGCCATGAAAAGGGCGCGGTGCTGGCGGTGCGGCAAGTGGCGGAGATGCGCATCGACGTGCCGATGCTGGCCCTGACCCACTGCGACTCCGCGCAAATCATCGAGAAGTTCGGCAAGAGCGCGGAATTCGCGGTGTGCGGCTCGCAATGGGACCGCTCGCTGAGCTACAAGGACCGCTGGTTCGGCACGGCCGACCAGTATGCGCGGCGCTTCGAGCAGGAGTTTCGCTACGAGGCACCCTACCAGGCGGCCGAATCCAGCGCCGCGGTGCTGGCTTTCGCCGATGCCTTCGAGCGCGCCGGCTCGTTCGATACGGAAAAGGTCCGCGACGCGCTTGCCGCCTCCGACCTGATGACGTTCTACGGCCCGCTCAAGTTCGACCAGAGCGGCAAGAACATCGCCAAGTCGATGGTGCTGTACCAGGTACAGGACGGCAAGTTCAAGGTGGTCGCGCCGGCCAAGTGGGCGTCGTCGAAGGTCATCTATCCGGCACCTGCCTGGGCGCGGCGCAAATAAGGGGCTGCTGCGCGGCCTGACGCAGATGACCAATCTCGCGGTCCTCGTCCAGAGCCCCGAGCTTAACCTGCAGCTCGTGGTGGATGGCCTGCTGGCCGGCGCGATCTTCGCGCTGGCCGCCTACGGCATGGCGCTGGTATGGGGCGTGATGAACCTCATCAACGTGGCCCAGGGCGAGCTGGTGATGCTGGGCGGCTATATCGTGATCTGGCTGGTCGGCAAGGGCGTGCCCCCGATGCTGGCCGTGCCGGTTGCCGCGGCGGTGATGTACTGCGTGGGCTGGGGACTCTATCGCATCGTCATCTTCCGCCTGGTCGAGCGCGATCTCTTTGTCTCGGTGCTGGCCACCTTCGGCCTGAGCATCGTGCTGCAGCAGCTCGCCAACCTGGTATTCGGCGCCAATGTGCGCACGGTCGATGCGGGGCTGGGCAGCCTGCTGCTGCCGGGCGGACTGGTGGTGCCGAAGATCAAGCTGGCGGCGTTCGCCGCAGCCCTGGCGCTGGGCGCCAGCCTGATGCTGTTCCTCAGGCATTCCCGCCGCGGCCAGGCGATCCGGGCAATCGCCCAGAACGCGCGCGCTGCCCGTGTGCTGGGGGTGGACGCCGATCGTATCTACGCCTCGACCTTCGCCCTCAATGCCGCCATCTGCGGCGCGGCCGGCGGACTGGTGGCAATGACCTGGATCATCCACCCCTACCTGGGCCTGCCCTATACCGTGCGCGCCTTCATGATCGTGGTGGTGGCCGGGCTTGGCAGCATGCTGCCGGTGCTCGGCGCCGGGGGTGGGCTGGGCATTGCCGAGAACTACGCCGGCTTCCTGCTCGGTACCGAATACCAGACCGCCTTCCTGTATGCCCTGCTGGTGGCGATCCTGGTGAGCCGCAACCTGATGCTGCGCCGGCGGCGCGGCTACCTGAGATGAACCCGCACCTGCGCGGCGCGCGCCGGCCCGCATCGGAGGTCCCGGTCACCCCGGCCGCCCGGGCTGCCTGGCTGGCGCTGCTGGCGGGCAGCCTGGGCGCGCTGATCGCGCCGTGGCTGTTCGCCGGTATCACCACGCAACTGACCTTTCTCTGGCTGATGGTGCTGTTCGCGCTGACGTGGGACGTGATGGGCGGGCAGATGGGCTACAACTCCTTCGGCAACATCGTATTCTTCGGCGTGGGCGCCTATGTCTGCGCGGTGGCGCAGCGCGACTTCGGGCTGGGATACTTCGCCGGCCTGGCCGCGGGTACCGGCCTGGCGGCGCTGGCGGCTGTGGCTGCGGCGCTTGCGCTGGGTCCGGCCATGCTGGGCTTGCGCGGCCACTACTTCGCCATCGGAACGCTGGGCCTGGGCATCGCCTGCGCCGATGCCGCCGCCGGCTGGGATTTCATCGGCGCGGGATCGGGCATGACGCTGCCGCTATTCCCGGGCGCGGCAGGCAGCCGCGAGCCGTTCTTCTACTACGCGATGCTGGTGCTGGCCGTGGCGACCCTGCTGTCACTGCGCTGGCTCTACGCGCGCCCGTTCGGGCTCGCGCTCAATGCCATTCGCGACGACGAGGACAAGGCCGAGGCGCTCGGCCTGCACACGACGCGCTACAAGATCCTGGCCTGGTGCGTCTGCGCCGTCTTCCTCGGCATGGCGGGCGCCCTGACGGGCAACCTGGTGGGCTTCATCGATCCGCGCGAGCTGGCCTTTGCCGGCGCTACTTTCGGCGTGTGGATGGTGGTGATGGCAATCCTGGGCGGCAAGGGCACGCTGTGGGGGCCGGTGATCGGCGCCGCGCTGTTCCACCTCACCCAGGAGCTGTTCTGGACTTACCTGCTGAACTGGCAGCGCGTTGCGCTGGGCGTGCTGATCGTGCTGATCGTGGTGCTGTTCCCGACCGGCATCATGGGCTGGCTGCGCGAACCCAGTGCAAAGCGCCGCCACATGACGGGGAGCGCCGCGCCATGACCGACCTGCTTGCGGTGCGCGACGTCACCAAGCGCTTCGGCGGTGTCGTCGCCAACCATGAGATCTCCCTGCAGGTGCCGCACGGCAGCATCGTGGGCCTGATCGGGCCGAACGGTTCGGGCAAGACGACCCTGTTCAATTCCATCGTCGGTTACCACCCGATCGATGGCGGATCGATCATGTTCGACGGGCGCGAGATCTCGCGCCTGCGCGTCCCCGAGATCGCCCGCCTGGGCCTGGTGCGCACCTTCCAGCAGACCCGGGTGTTCGGCAAGATGAACTGCCTGCAGAACCTGTTGGTCAGCGTGCCCCATGTGCATGAAGGACTCGGCGCGATGTGCACGCGGCAGACGCCGGCGGTGACGGAACGGGCCCGGCAGATCCTGCGCTTTGCCGGCCTGGAGGACCACCTGGACCAGCGCGGTGCCGACCTCTCGTTCGGACAGCAGAAGCTGCTCGAGATCGCCATGGCCCTGATGAACGAGCCCAGGCTGCTGCTGCTCGATGAGCCGACCGCTGGCGTGAACCCGGTGATGATCGACAGCCTGATCGCGCTGCTCAGGGACATCAATGCGCGGCTCGGCATCGCACTGCTGGTGATCGAACACAATATGCGGGTCATGATGCAGTTGGCCGGCCACGTCTATTGCCTGGCGCATGGCGAGATGCTGGCGCAGGGTTCGCCGGCGCAGATCACCGCCAACCGCGCAGTGATCGAGGCCTACCTGGGAGGACAGCCATGATCACCGCGCGCACCGCGGCCCGGCCGGTTGCCCACGCGCCCGCCGCCACGCTCGCCGCCGCCCTCTCGCGCCCCCGGCCAACCGTCGCGCAACTCGAACGACTGGCCGGCGGCACGCCGATGGTCGCCGTGGACAACCTGGTCGCCGGCTATGGCGGCATGGAGATCCTGCACGGCTTCAGCCTGCGCGTGGCGCGCGGCAGTTCGCTGTGCCTGATCGGCCCGAACGGCGCGGGCAAGTCAACGGTGCTGCGCGCCATCTACGGCCTGGCCCGGGTCATGTCGGGGACCATCGCCGTGGCCGGCGCGCCGGTCACCCACCTGCGTGCCGAGCAGAAGCTGCGGCAGGCAGGCGTGGCCTATGTGCTGCAGGAGGGTTCGATCTTCCCCGACATGACGGTGGAAGAAAACCTGCTGATGGGCGGGTACCTGATGCGGCACCCGCGAGACGCCGCGGCCGCCGCCGAGCGCATCTTCCAGCGCCATGGCGCGCTCGCGCAACGGCGCGGCCAGCGCGCCAGCGTGCTCTCCGGTGGGGAGCGCAGGCTGCTGGAAATCTCGCGCGCGCTGATGATGGACCCCGCCGTGCTGCTGGTGGACGAGCCCTCGATCGGGCTGGAGCCGCGCTATGTCGATCTGGTGTTCGAACTCCTGCGCCAACTGCAGCAAGACGAGGGCAAGACCATCCTCCTCGTCGAGCAGAACGCCCGCAAAGGGCTCGCCTTCGCCGACCTCGGCTATGTCCTGGTGGCCGGGCAGCTGGCCATGGCCGGCACCGGAGGCGAAGTGAGCCGGGACCCGGAGGTCGGCCGGCTGTTTCTCGGTGCCTGACCCGGACGGGATGGCAGGCGCCGGTTTGCAAGGAGACCCAAATGTTCAAGCATATGCTGCTGGCGGTCGACGGCTCAGAACTGTCCGAGGCGACCTACCGCAAAGCGATCGCGCTGGCCCAGGGAATCCACGCCAGCATCACGGCGATACAGGTCGTGAGCCACTACGACACGTTCCGCCTGCAAACCCCTACGCGGCGGGAAATCGCGGAGCACTACATGAAGGAGATGTACAGCCAGGCCGAGGCATACCTGGCGAAGATCGCAGAGGAATCAGCTGCGGCGGGCGTGAAGTGTGAAACCACCTGCGTCACTGGCGACCACGTCTACGAGACCATCATCGATACGGCCGGGGCCAGGGGCTGCGACCTGATCGTGATGGCATCGCACGGGCGCCGCGGGGTGCAGGCACTGGTCCTCGGCAGCGAAACGCAAAAGGTGCTGACGCATACGAAGATTCCGGTGCTGGTTTATCGCTAGCTCCCGAGCCGCTGCGCCACCGCCGCTACGCGCGCCGCATGAACGCGGTCGCGGATCTGGCTGACATCGTCGGCGCATGCGCGCGCGATCGCGCCGGCGTCGAC
Organism: Ralstonia pickettii DTP0602; assembly: GCA_000471925.1. Classification (NCBI taxonomy): domain Bacteria; kingdom Pseudomonadati; phylum Pseudomonadota; class Betaproteobacteria; order Burkholderiales; family Burkholderiaceae; genus Ralstonia; species Ralstonia pickettii. The sequence goes on along the minus strand of CP006667.1, from coordinate 213,377 downwards.
GGCCGCCGCTGCGTCCAGCGCGGTCAGCAAGCGCGCCGCCTGGGGGTACGCGCTCGATTCAAAGCCCTTGCGTCCGCGCATGTCGGCCTCGCAGGCCTGCAGCGCTTCGGCAAAGCGGGCCGGCTTGCGCAATGCATCGCAGCGTTCGAGCAGGCGCATCACGGCCGCCGCGCCGATCTCCAGCGAGCGGTGGATATTGCCGTGCTCGCGCGCCACCACCAGCGCCAGGTCGCGGCACTCGTTGGGCACGCGCAGGCGCGTGCAGACGTCCTCCAGCAATTTCACGCTGCGCATCTCGTGGCCGGTATGGCGCGGCAGCACGTCCTCGGGCGTGGTGCCCTTGCCCAGGTCGTGCACCAGCGCGGCAAAGCGCACCGGCAGCGGCGTGCCCATCGCGGCGGCGCAGTCGATCACCATCATCACATGCACGCCGGTATCGACCTCGGGGTGGTAGTCGGCGCGCTGCGGCACGCCCCACAGGCGATCGAGCTCGGGCAGCAGCCGCGCCAGCGCGCCGCATTCGCGCAGCACCTCGAACATGCGCGACGGGCGCGCTTCCATCAGTCCGCGCGCCAGCTCCTGCCACACGCGTTCGGCCACCAGCGCGTCGACTTCGCCGGCGGCGACCATCTCGCGCATCAGCCGCATGGTTTCGGCAGCGACGGTGAAATCGTGGAAGCGCGCGGCGAAGCGTGCCAGCCGCAGGATGCGCACGGGGTCTTCGGCAAAGGCGTCGGAGACATGGCGGAACAGCCGGGCCTGCAGGTCGCGCTGGCCGCCATGCGGATCGATCACCGGCCCGACCAGGTTGCCGTCGGCATCGACGGCGCGCGCCATCGCGTTGATGGTCAGGTCGCGCCGGACCAGGTCGTCCTCGAGCGTGACATCGGGCTCGCAATAGAAGGCAAAGCCCTTGTAGCCCATTGCGGTCTTGCGCTCGGTGCGCGCCAGCGCGTATTCCTCATGGGTCTCAGGATGCAGGAAGACCGGGAAATCCTTGCCGACCGGGCGATAGCCCGCGGCTTCCATCTCGTGCGGGGTCGCGCCGACGACTACGTAGTCGCGGTCCTGGCTGGGCTTGCCCAGCAATTCGTCGCGGATCGCGCCGCCGACGGCATACACCTGCATCGTTCTGGCCTCGTCAAGTGCCGGGCGCGCGGGGCACAGCCCCGGCGCCGGCGGTGTTGCTAGTGGTTGACGATTATCGCATCGGGGCGATCGGGGGCCAGGCGGTAGGGCTCGTCGTCGGCGAGGAAGTCGCGTTCCTCGCGCGCGGCGACGATCCATTCCTGCATGGTCGGCAGCGCCAGCATGAAGTCGGCATAGGCCTTGGCCTCCTCCGCTTCATCGGGAAGATGGATGCCGTAGGTGGCAAAACGGCTCACTACCGGCGCGAAGAACGCATCCGCCACCGTGAACTCGCCGAACAGGAACGGGCCGGCGGCGCCATGCTGCGCGCGCAGCCCGCCCCAGATCGCGGCGATGCGGTCGACGTCGCGCTGCACGGCGACGTTCCAGCCGCACCCGGGCAGCACCGCGGTCACGTTCATCGGCAACTGGTTGCGCAGGTTGCCGAACCCCGAATGCATCTCGGCGCAGACCGCGCGCGCCACCGCGCGCGCGGCGCGGTCGGCCGGCCACAGGTTTTTTTCCGGGAAGCGCTCGGCCAGGTATTCGGCGATCGCCAGCGAGTCCCACACGGTGACCTCGCCATCGATCAGCACCGGCACCTTGCCCGCGGGCGAATAGCGCGCGATCTCGGCGGCGAAGTTCCCGGTGAACAGGCGCACCTGCACCTCTTCGAATTCGATGCCGGCCTGGCGCAGCAGCAGCCACGGGCGCAGCGACCAGGAAGAATAGTTCTTGTTGCCGATGATGAGCTTCATCGTGGGATCCTTGGGGGAGGAGACGGAGGGAGACGGCGCAGGCGCGGCGCCAGCGGCCTGCGCACGGGGCGGTGCCCCTGCGCACGGTCGGCGTGGCAGCCGCGCGCCGGATCGGTCATTTTGCCAGCCCGGCCGCGCGTATCAAAGTGAATTGCACTCGCAACCGATATGAATTCCGGTCACATAGCGGACAGGCCGGACAGGCCGATCCCGCGACGTCAGCGATGCACGCTGGCGCGCATATGCGTCAGCGCCTTGTCGCGATTGCGCCCGGCCAGCGCGTCGGTCATCACCGACTCCAGGCTGGCGGGATGCAGGTTCAGTTCGGGCGCGAGCGGGCGTTCCAGCACGTTGTCGAGCTGCATCGAGTCCAGGTTGTCGCGCGACAGCAGCGGATCGCCCGGCATGTGCTCCATGATGGTGGCCTGCACGCGCGCCAGCGCATCGGGCAGCGCGATCACCGGGCGCGGATGGCCCGAGGCACGGCCGGCAAAGCGCACCAGCTCTTCCAGCGTGTAGACCTGCGGCCCACCCAGCTCATAGCCATGGCCAATCGTAGCGGGGTTCACCATTGCATTCAGGTAGGCCTGCACCACGTCCTGCACGAATATCGGCTGGAAGCGCGCATGCGCGCATGCCAGCGGCACCACCGGTGCCATCTGCTGCATATGGGCGAACAGGTTCAGGAAGTGGTCGTCGGGGCCGAACACCACCGAGGGCCGGAATATGGTCCAATCCAGGCCGCTGGCGCGCACGATGCGCTCGCCGTCACCCTTGCTGCGCAGGTACATCGACGGGCCCTGGCTGTCCGCGCCCAGCGCGCTCATATGCAATAGCCGGCGCACGCCGGTAGACAGGCACGAGGCCACGATCTGCCGCACCATTTCCACATGCGCGCTGGCGAAGGCTTCGCCGTAGGGTTCGGCGCGCTCGCCGTGCAGGACGCCCACCAGGTTGACGACGATGCCGTCGACGCCCAGCGAGCCGATCGCGTCATCGAGCGCGGCATTGTCGGCCAGGCCCAGTTCGACCACCTCCACGCGCGGCAGTAGCAGCAGGTGCTGCGCGTGCTCGACATTGCGCGTGCCGGCCACGATGCGCTGCGGGGCGATCGGGGAATCCGGGTTGCTGCCCGGCTCCAGCGGCGCGCCCGAGGCCGAGGCAGCCCCGGCCAGGCGCGAGACAAGGTGGCTGCCGATAAAGCCGGCACCACCGATGACAAGGACGTTGCTGGTCTGCATGAATGCCTCCGTGCCAAGAGAACTGCACGCCGCGGCACCCGCGCCAGCAAGGCCCTGCGCCGGGAACGCATCCCGGCGCCGGCCCCGTCAGGGCAGGCTGGTGGTGGTCACCGGCGACGGCGCAACCGTGCCCAGGCGCGATTTCAGCGACTGCGGCCGGCCACTCATCAATGCAGCATAGTACGTAGCGTTGGAAAGCACATTCTTCACATAGCCGCGCGTTTCATTGAACGGGATGGTCTCTGCAAAGATCGCGCCTTCCACCGGCTTCGCCAGCGTGCTGCGCCAGGCCTTGGGCCGGCCCGGACCGGCGTTGTACGCGGCCGAAGCCAGCGTCCAGGAGCTGTCAAGGTCGGTCAGCACCATGCTCAGGTAGTTGGTGCCGAGCAGGATGTTGATATTGGGATCGCCCATCATCGTTGGCGAGAAATCGTTCATGCCGATCTTGCGCGCCACGTACTTGGCCGTAGCCGGCATCACCTGCATCAGGCCGTGCGCGCCGGCGGAGGAGCGTGCGCTCATCAGGAAGCGCGATTCCTGGCGGATCAGGCCGTACACCCACGCCATGTCCAGGCCAACGTCGTCGGTGGCGCGCTGCATGATGTCGCGGTACGGCATCAGGAAGCGCAACGTGAAGTCATGCTCGTTGCGAGTGCGGTCGGCGGTGTTGACGGTGCGATCCAGCAGTTCGATGCGGCGCGCGTACTCGGCCGCGGCCAGCAGCTCGCGGTCGTTCATGCCGCGCAGCTCCCAGTTCCACTCCCGGTTGCCCTCGAAGCGCAGGTTCATCGCATAGAACTTCTGCGCGCGCTGGAAACCCGGGCGCGTGCGCATGGCCATGGCCTCGGCGTCGCTGACGCTGGTACGCGCGGGCAGCGTGATGCGGTTGCCCAGTTCTTCGCTGGCGAGCTGGCCGTAGAAGTTGAACTGGCCGGCGATCTGCTGGAAGTTCTGCTGCGCCTCGGTATCGCGGCCCTCGGCCTTGAGCGCGCGGCCGTACCAGTAGAGCCAGGCCGGATCCTTGGCGCGCAGCTCCGGACGCATCAGCTCGACCGCCTGGCGCACCTGCTTCCAGTCGCCCTGGCGCAGCGCGGCGCGCACGCGCCATTCCTGCGTGTCATCGGACAGCCACTGGTTACCGCCCTGCTCCATCTGGCGGCGGTAGTAGCCGGCCGCCTCGGGCAGCAGCTTCTTGGCCGCGAACTGACCGATCACGCCCCAGGCCGCGCCCTGCTCGTCGCGCGAGAGCGTTCCCTGCGCGGTGCTGAGGTAGGCTGCCGCCTGCGACGGGTCGCTGCGCGCCATCTTGACGATGGTGGCGAGCGTGTCGCCGTCGGCGCGTGCGTCGGGCACCAGCGCGGCAATCCTGCCGGCCAGCGTGATGAAGTTCTGCTCCAGCGCCAGGCGCGCCTGGAAGGCGGCGTCGCTGGGCTGGATCTGCCGGCTCTGCACCAGGTAGCCGATCAGGTCGACGCAGCCTTCGCCGTAGTACCTGGGGTCGCTCAGCACGCTGCGTGCCTCGGCGGCCACGTTCTGGCCCTTGAGCGCGCGCGACAGCAGCGCATAGCACTCGACCTGGGTGTCGTCCTTCAGCGCGAACTGCGGGTACTCGACATCGAAGTTGGCCCAGTCGCGCTTCTTGCCCAGCACCAGCAGCCAGTCGTTGCGCATGCGGTCGGCAATGGCCTCGCCCTTGTAGCGCTGCAGGAATGCGCGCACCTGGTCGTCGGGCGCGTCGATGCGCGCCAGGCCGCTGGCGTCGAACAGCTGCGGCTTGATGCGGAAGTACTCGACATAGGACGGGATCGGGTAATCGACCAGCGTGGCCGAGATCGCATAGGCACGCTCCACGTCGTTCTTGCGCGCGGCTTCGCGCAACTGCGCGAAGGCGTCGTCGGGATCGCCCGGGATCGCCGCGGGCTGCTGGCGTGCCACGGGCTGCGGGCGCTTCTGCGCGTGGACCGGCGTGACAAGCAGTGCACATGCAAGGGCGATCCAGGCGGCCCGCCCTGCACGCTGCAGATATACTCCCTTCAGCATTCTTTGCTTCCTTGTCGATGACGGCGGCGCCGGCGCCCGCAACGTCGTGCAAGGCTACCGCATCCACCGTCCGTGTTGGTTCGGACGCAGGCATTATCCCACGCCATGTCTTCCACTCCTGCCATCCCTTCCCCGGACGCCGCCGACGGCGACCGCCGCGCGCTGCGCTCGCGGCTGCTGGCCCTGCGCGCCGGCCTGGCGTCGCGCGCCGAGGCCGATGCCCGCATCGCCGCCGCGCTGGCCAAACTGCTGGCCGGGCTGGCCGTGCGCTGCCTGGGCTTCTACTGGCCGATCCAGCAGGAATTCGACGCCCGCGACGCCGTCGCGCGCTGGCTCGCCGCCGTACCGGGCCGCCAGGCCGCCCTGCCCGCGGTCAGCCGCCCGGGCGCGCCGCTGGACTTCCACCTGTGGGCGCCCGATACGCCGATGGCCACCGGCCACTACGGCATCCCGGTGCCCGACGGCACCGAGGCCGTGACGCCCGATGCGCTGGTCATTCCCTGTGTCGGTTTCAGCCCGGACAAGTTCCGCCTGGGCTACGGCGGCGGCTTCTACGACCGCACGCTGGCGGCCATGCCGCAGCGTCCGGTGGCGATCGGCATCGGCTACGAGTCCTGCCGCATCGCGCTGCTGGCGCAGCCGCATGACATCGCGATGGACTGGATCGTGACGGAAACGGGGACGTTCTAGCCTGGCAGGCTGACGCCACGCCAGCCGCAAGGCTTGAGCCCGGGCGGCGCTCAGCCCCCCTGCACCAGCTCGTCCACCAGCGCGCGCATGCAGCGCCAGTGCGAGCCCTCCCAGAACACGCGCCGGCAGTGGTCGCAGGTGGAAAAGCTGCGATGGCGCTCGAGCACGCCATCCGGCACGCGTCCCGCGGCGGCGGTGGCATCGAGCGTGCGCAGCGGCGCGTTGCAGTCCAGGCACAGCGAGAACGGCCGCGCGCTGCGCGCCAGGTCCAGCCGCGCAAAGATCTCGCGCACCTGCTGCCTGGATTTGATCGCGCGCACATAGCAGCCGTGTGTGATGCCGCGGCGCTTGAGCAGCTCGCGGTCGCGCGTCAGCACGACGCGGCCTTCGTCGACGGCGATGCGCTCGATCTCGCTGTCTTCGAAGTGGTTGTCGTAGAGGGTGTCGAAGCCGGTCATGCGCAGCAGGTGCGCCAGTCCGCCCAGGTGGGCATCGGCGACAAAGCACATCACGCGCAGCGGCTGCTCGCGGACCCGCAGCAGCGGCGAGACGTCGAGGCGTTCGAACTTGGGATAGACGGAGACGCGGTCGCCGTCTTGCAGCAGCCGCTCGAAGCCGGAGGATTCGCCGTTGACCAGGATCAGCTCGACCTCGGTGTGCGGCACGCCCAGTGCTTCGATCATGTGCTTGACGGTGGCGGCGCGTGCGCAGGCGCAGGGGAGGTCACGCCGGCGCTGGTCCGGCGCGAGGAAGTCGTTCAGTTCCTCGTAGAAGCGGAAGGTGGCGGTGACCATGGGGGCGAGTATGGCACCGTTTTCGCGCTGCGTGCGCGGACTCAGCCGGCCTGGTTCCCCAACCGCAGCGCCGCCTCCACCGCCAGCTTCGCCCACGGCGTCATCGCCGCCGGCGATTCCAGCGCCGCGGGCGGCAGGCTCAGGTAGTGCCGCATGGTGACCACGCGCTTCGCCGACTGGTAGCGGAACGGCTCGCTGCCCTCGGCCTCGAACTTCGCCAGCGTCGCGTCATCGGCCTTCAGGTAGCAAGTGCCATCCGACACCAGTGCAAACATCAGCCCGTCATAGAACAGCCCGTGCCCGCCGAACATCCGCTTCGCCGTGACAGGCCCGATGCGCGCCGCCAGCGGGCCCATCAGTTCGAGCAGGTGTTCGATGAAGGGATCCGGGCGGCGCGTGGCCATGTTGCGCCTTACAGCTTCAGCCGCTGCCAGATCGCCTTGGTCGCACCGGCCGCGTTGAGCGTGTAGAAATGCAGCCCCGGCACGCCCGCGGCCAGCAGCCGCTCGCACAGGGCGGTGACCACGTCCAGGCCGAAGGCGCGGATCGATTCGCGGTCGTCGCCGAAGCTCTCCAGCCGCTTGGCCACCCAGCGCGGCACTTCGGCGCCGCACATATCGGAGAAGCGCATCAGCTGCGAGTAGTTGGTGATCGGCATGATGCCCGCCACGATCGGTACCTCCACGCCCATCGCACGCACATCGTCGACGAAGCGGAAGTACGCGTCGGCGTTGTAGAAGTACTGCGTGATGGCGGAGTTGGCGCCGGCATTGACCTTGCGCACGAAGTTCTCCAGGTCGTGGCGCGGGGACTTGGCCTGCGGGTGGTACTCGGGGTAGGCCGCGACTTCGATGTTGAACCAGTCGCCGGTCTCGGCGCGGATGAACTCGACCAGTTCGTTGGCGTAGCGGAACTCGCCGATCTCGCCCATGCCCGAGGGCATGTCGCCGCGCAGCGCGACGATGTGGCGGATTCCGCCCTCGCGGTATTTTTTCAGGATCTCGCGGATGCTGTCGCGCGACGAGCCCACGCACGACAGGTGCGGCGCGGCCTCGATGCCTTCGCGCTGGATTTCCAGCACCGCGTCGAGCGTGCCTTGCTGCGTGGTGCCGCCGGCGCCGAACGTCACCGAGATGTACTTGGGCTTGAGCGGGGCCAGCTGCGCACGCGTGTTGCGCAGTTTTTCCGTGCCCTCCGCCGTCTTGGGCGGGAAGAATTCAAAGCTGAAGTAGCGGTCTTGCATGATGGTGGCGCGCCGCGTTGGCGCGGCGCGCGGTATGGATTCGTGGTCCGCTTCAGTCGTTGCGGTCGCCCAGCAGCAGACTGGACAGCAGCCACGAGATCACGCTGTACAGGATGGAGCCCAGCAGGGCCGCCCAGAAGCCGCCGACCGTAAAGCCCGAGAGCAGGTTGCCGACAAACAGGAACAGCAGCGCGTTGATGACGAAGATAAACAGCCCCAGCGTCAGCAGTGTCACCGGCAGCGTCAGGATCACCAGGATCGGACGGATCAGCGTGTTGACCAGGCCCAGCACCAGCGCCGCCAGCATCGCCGAGCCGAAGCTCTTGATGTGGATCGACGAGATGATGTACGGCAGCACGAACAGCGCAACGGCGTTGATGACCCAGACGACCAGTAGTCTCATGACGGCTCCTTGAAGGTGGTTCCTCCCCTCTCCCACAAGCGGGAGAGGGGAGTCCGGCAAGCTGCGAACGGTGAACCGTATCAGTAGCGGTAGTGATCCGCCTTGTACGGGCCTTCCTTCTTCACGCCGATATACGCGGCCTGCTGGTCGGTCAGCTCGGTCAGCTGCGCGTTCAGCTTGCGCAGCTGCAGGCGCGCCACCTTCTCGTCCAGGTGCTTGGGCAGCGTGTAGACGCCGACCGGGTATTTGCCGCTGTCGCGTTCCTGCCAGAGTTCGATCTGGGCGATGGTCTGGTTGGCAAACGAGCTGCTCATCACGTACGACGGGTGGCCAGTGGCGCAGCCCAGGTTCACGAGGCGGCCCTTGGCCAGGATGATCAGCTTCTTGCCGTCCGGGAACTTGACGTGGTCGACCTGCGGCTTGATCTCGTCCCACTCGTACTTCTCGATCGAGGCGATGTCGATCTCGTTGTCGAAGTGGCCGATATTGCAGACGATGGCCTGGTCCTTCATCTTGGCCATGTGGTCATGGGTGATGACGTGGTAGTTGCCGGTGCAGGTGACGAAGATATCGCCGTGCTCGGCAGCGTAGTCCATGGTCACCACGCGGTAGCCTTCCATCGCGGCCTGCAGCGCGCAGATCGGGTCGATCTCGGTCACCCACACCTGGGCCGACAGCGCGCGCAGCGCCTGCGCACTGCCCTTGCCCACGTCGCCGTAGCCGGCCACGATGGCAACCTTGCCGGCGATCATCACGTCGGTGGCGCGCTTGATGCCGTCCACCAGCGACTCGCGGCAGCCGTACAGGTTGTCGAACTTGCTCTTGGTGACCGAGTCGTTGACGTTGATCGCCGGAAAACGGAGTTCACCCTTTTGCGCCATCTGGTACAGGCGGTGCACGCCGGTGGTGGTTTCCTCGGTCACGCCGCGGATGGCTTCCAGGTTGCGGCTGTACCAGCTCGGGTCCTTGGCCAGCTTTTCCTTGATCGCGGCGAACAGGTAGGTTTCTTCCTCGCTGGTCGCCTTGGCGATGACGGACTCGTCTTTCTCGGCGCGCGCCCCCAGGTGCAACAGCAGCGTGGCGTCGCCGCCGTCGTCGAGGATCATGTTGGGCGTGCCGCCGTCAGACCAGTCGAAGATGCGGTGGGTGAAGTCCCAGTATTCCTTCAGCGATTCGCCCTTGAAAGCGAACACGGGCGTACCGCCGGCAGCGATGGCGGCAGCGGCGTGGTCCTGCGTCGAGAAGATGTTGCACGAGGCCCAGCGCACGTCGGCGCCCAGTGCCTTGAGCGTATCGATCAGCACCGCGGTCTGGATCGTCATGTGCAGCGAGCCGGCGATGCGTGCGCCCTTGAGCGGCTGCGCGGCGGCGAATTCATCGCGGATCGCCATCAGGCCGGGCATTTCGGTCTCGGCAATGGCGATTTCCTTGTGGCCCCAGGCGGCCAGGCCGATATCGGCGACGATGTAGTCTTGCTTCAGGTCGGTCACAGCGTTCATGTTTCACTCCGGTGAAGAGTGGCACGCAGGTGACGAGTACGGGAGATGGGCCGCGCCAATTGCATGACAAAAAGCATGCATGGCGGGCGGATAGGTCGACTCGCCTCCGTGCGAAACCACGGATCAGCGAGCGCCGTTGAAGACAGTCCGAGCCTGGCGGATGGCATGGGGCGGCTTTCCCGCCGGCCGGGCAATGTGCTCTGCCCTGGCCCCATCCGTTGCAACGCTCCTCGGAGTGGCGGTATTGTAGCGTGCCCGGCTGCCTTGCGCACCGGCGATTTGCCTGCGCGCCTGCGCCGGCTCCCCGATTCCCTTCCCAGATGATCTCAACGCCACCCCGCACCCTGACCATCGCCGGTTCCGACTCCGGCGGCGGCGCCGGCATCCAGGCCGACCTGAAGACCTTTTCCGCGCTGGGCTGCTTCGGCATGAGCGCCATCACCGCGATCACCGCGCAGAACACGCTGGGCGTGACCGGCGTGCACGCCATTCCGGCCGACATGGTGGCCGCGCAGATCGACGCGGTGGCCAGCGATATCGGCGTCGACGCGGCCAAGACCGGCATGCTCGGCACCGCCGCCATCGTCGAGGCCGTGGCCGCGGCGGCGGACCGGCATGGCATCCGCAAGCTGGTGGTGGATCCGGTGATGATCTCGACCTCGGGCGCGACGCTGTCGGACGACGCCACCACGCAGGCGATGGTGCGGCTGCTGTTCCCGCGCGCGTTGCTGGTCACGCCCAACCTGCCCGAGGCCTCCTACCTGCTGGGCCGCAAGATCACCCGCCGCGCCGAGATGGAGCAGGCTGCCGCCGACCTGATCGCGATGGGCTGCCCCGCCGTGCTGCTCAAGGGCGGCCATCTGGAAGACGATGGCCCGGCCAGCGGTGCCGGCGGGCTGGACGACTTGTTGATGCTGAAGGACGGCACGGTGCGCGTGTTCACGCATCCACGCATCGATACCCGCAACCTGCATGGCACCGGCTGCACGCTCGCGGCGGCGATCGCGTCGCAGCTGGCGCGCGGCGATGCGCTGGAAGTGGCGGCCGGCAAGGCGCTGGACTACGTGGCGCAGGCTATCGCGGCCGGCGCCGGGCTGCGGCTGGGCAGCGGGAACGGTCCGCTGAACCACGCTTTCGCGCCGCGGGCGCTGGGTTGAGGGCCACATGACGATGCTGACCGATATCGACCTGCGCAGCGATCCCGAAGCCGCCTTCTACCTCAAGCATGAAGTCGTCGACGTGGTGTTCGCCTCCGAAGCCGGCGAGCTGATCAGCCGCGAAGGCCCCAACCGCTACCGGCCGGGCGACGCGCTGATCACCAGCCGCACCGGCGATCGCTGGTGCGTGTCGCGCGACCGCTTCGACCCCAAGTACGAAGCCGTGCCGCCGCTCGCGCACGGCCAGGACGGCGCCTACCGCAACAAGCCGATCCCGGTGCTGGCGCGCGAGATGCACGATGCCTTCAGCATCGAACGTAGTGCCGGTGGCGACGTGCTCCATGGCAAGCCGGGCGACTGGCTGATGCAATACGCGCCCGGCGACTTTGGCATCACCGAGCGCGCAAGGTTCGAACAGGTGTACCGGCCGCTGCAGGACTGAGCGGCCGGCCTTCAGGAAGGGATCAGTTGCCGCCGCTGGACAGCGGCACCAGCTTGAACGCGGCCCGCGCCACGCACACCACGGTGCCGGCCGCATCCTTCACTTCCCCCTCGCAGAATGCGATGCGTGCGCCACGGCGCAGGCAGCGCGCCTCCAGCGTCAGCTCGCCGCGCGCGGCGGCCAGGAAGTGGGTCGACATGTCGATGGTGATCACGCCGGTTTCCGTGGGCGCATGTGAGCGCGCGGCACCACTCAGCGTGAAGTCCAGCGTCGCCATCAGCGTCCCGCCATGCACATCGCCACGGCTGTTCACCAGCTGCGGGTGCGCCGGCAGCCGCGTGCGGCAATAGCCCTCCTCGATAAGCTCCGGCTGCAGGCCGAAATAACGCATCAGCGGGACGTCGATGCCGAAGTAGGGCTTCTCGAGCGTGCCGGGCGCGGCGGGGATGATTTCGGCGGAGGGCTGGGAGGACATGGTCGGGATGGCGGGGATGGTGGGCGGGGAATGCTGCCTGCCATCATAGCGGCGGGCTGCCGCTCGGTTTTGGCGGCTGGGCGAATGTCGCACAAATCTTGGCGCTAGCGATACACGTTCCTGCGGTTCCCAAGACGCAGCACGACAACAGTGATGCGCGCGTCTTCGATCTGGCAAATCAAGCGCCAGTCGCCGACCCGGTATTTCCGGTATTCGCCAAGCTCGCTGCCCTTCAGGGCTTCGCCAAGCGAGCGGGGGTCGGCGGATGCCGCGACCCGCTCGCGCAAGAACGTAACAATACGCCTGGCGACCGGGCGGTCCAGTTTGGCAAGTTGTTTCTCTGCCGTTTGCGTGATTTCAATCCGCCAGGCCAAGCCGCGCCTCCAGCTCATCCAGCGTTACCGTGGATTCCTCGCCGGAGCGAACACGCGCGGCAACCTTGTCTGCCAGATACAGGTCTTCAAGGTCATCCAGGTGCTGCATGATGGCCTCACGCGCATAAAACGTCTTGGTGCGGCCGGTGCGTTTGGCAAGGACTTCCAGGCGTTCTTCGATGTCCTCGGGTAGTCGGATGGCGAGCATCGCAGCCCCTCCAAAGTGATTGCTATACAAGTATAGCAACGATGGGGTCATGCCGTCAGAATACCTGCCGCATCGCCACCCGCTGCCGCAATCCCGCCGCCCGTTGCGCCGCCAGTGCATACGCCAGCAGCGGACAAAGCTCCTCATCGCGCAACTGGCGAAACCCCAGCGATGCATAGAACGGCGCATTCCACGGCAAATGCGCAAACGTGGTCAGGTTCAGCGAGCGCAAGCCACCCGCCCGCGCCCAGACCTGCACCGCCCCAACCAGCGAGCGCCCGATGCCGCGGCGCCCGTGCTCCGGGTGGACATCCATTTCATCGAGATAACCGCACTCGCCTTTGCTGCTGGCCAGCGCAAAGCCGGCCAGTGCGCCGCCGCGCTCGGCCACCCACAGGCGGCGTTCGCGCTGCGCGGCTGCAAGTGCCGAAGCCGGTGTGCTGACCAACCGCAGCAGCGCCGGCAGGTCGGCATCCGGGAACAGCGCCGCCGCGGCCAGCTCGATCTCGGGCAGGCGCGGCAGGTCGTCTTCCACCGCCAGGCGAATGCGGGGCGCGGCGGCGGTCGGCGCCATCGCGGGGCGGCGCTCAGGCGGCCGGGAACAAGCTGACCAGGTGAGCCACCGCGGCCGGCACGTCGTCGGCTTCGGTCACGGCGCGCACCACCGCCGCACTGCCGACGCCCACCGCCAGCACTTCGCGCATATTGGTCGCGTTGACGCCGCCGATCCCGACCAGCGACGGGATCACCGGCTGCATCAGCTTCACATAGGCGCGGAAGCGGCCCATGCCTTGCGGCTGGGTCGGCATCACCTTGGTAGTGGTCGGGAAGATCGCGCCCAGCGCCAGGTAGCTCGGGCGGATCGCAGCCACGCGCAGCATCTCGGCGTAGCCGTGGGTGGAGACGCCCAGCCGCAGGCCGGAGGCACGGATCGCGTCCAGGTCGGCGTCGTCCAGGTCTTCCTGGCCGAGGTGGATGCCGTAGATGCCGCTCTGGTCGCCGCCGTTGGCCGCGCGGTAGTCGATCGCGGCCTGCCAGTGGTCGTTGATGAACAGGCGCGAGGTCGACCCCCGCATGGCCTTGGCAGCGCGCGCGATCTCGGCGCGCACTGCGGCGGAGTCATCCGACTTGAAGCGAAGCTGCACCGTCGGCACGTTCAGCGGTGCCAGCCGCTCGATCCACTCGGCAGTCGGCACCACCACGTACAGACCCAGCGCGGGACACGGCACGAACGGGGCGGCCGTTTGCTCCGGCGCCACCAGCGCGGCATGCCGCACGTGCGGGAAGCGGGCAAAGTCCGACGGCCAATCGGCCGAGCCTGGCTCCCAGGCGCGCGCCAGGCACAGTGCGTCATGCGCGGGGAAATGCAGCGACAGGCTCGCCAGCAGCACCGCGACGAACGCGGGCGAATGCGGCTGGTCGGTGTCCGCGGTGACAGAGAACACCCATGTGCCCATCGGCGAGCGCACCGTGTCGATCCACTGGCCGCCTTCGCGGTCGGTCTCGAGCAGCGTGGCGCCGCTGGCGGCGACGCGTGCGATCACGTCCTCGGTGGCTTCGCCGTCGGACAGCAGCACGTCATGCGCGCCCGGCTGCGCCGGGGCATCTTCCAGACGCCAGGCCTGCCAGGGCTTGTCGTCGACGCCGAAGGTCTCGCCATAGTGTTCGAGCACCGCCGCACGCAGCGGGCCGTCACTGGCGGCATGCACGGGGCGGCGCGTCATGCCCGCTGCTCCGTATCCGCATGCCAGAACGGCATGCCGACCACCGGCGTGCTGGCCTGCGCGACCTCGCGCTCGGGCATCGGCCCGGCCAGATAAGCAGTGCGACCCGCTTCCACGGCCTGCGCGAAGGCGCGCGCCATGTTGACCGGATAAGCGGCCTGCGCCACGGCAGTGTTCAGCAGCACGCCGTCGTAGCCCCACTCCATCACCTGCGCCGCATGCGACGGCAGGCCCAGGCCGGCGTCAACGATCAGCGGCGTGTCCGGCAGCCGCTCACGCAGCACGCGCATCGCATGCGGGTTGACCGCGCCGCGGCCGGTGCCGATCGGGGCGGCCCAGGGCATCAGCGCCTGGCAGCCAACGTCGAGCAGGCGGCGGCACAGCACCAGGTCTTCGGTGCAGTACGGCAGCACCTTGAAGCCTTCCTTGATCAGGGTCTCGGCCACGGCGGGCAGGTTCAGCGTGTCGGGCTGCAGCGTGTAGTCGTCGCCGATCAGCTCGAGCTTGATCCACGGCGTTTCGAAGACCTCGCGCGCCATCATCGCGGTGGCGATGACCTCCTGCGCGGTGAAGCAGCCGGCGGTGTTGGGCAGCACCGGCACGTTGAGCGCCTTGAGCATCTGCCAGAAGGCCTGGCCGCCTTCGCCATTGCCGACCGCGCCCTGGCGGCGCAGCGCGACGGTGATCATGGCGGGCGTCGACGCCTGCACGGCCGCTTCAAGCGTGGCCGGCGACGGATAGCGCGCGGTGCCCAGCAGCAGGCGCGAGCCGAACGACTCGCCATACAGCACGAACGGGTCGCGCAAGGTTTCGGAAGGTTCGAATGTCATGGGTCAGCCTCCCGTTACGGGTTGCACGAGGTCGATGCGGTCGCCGGCCGCAAGGGGGGTGTTGGCGTGCGCGGCGCGCGGCACGAACTGGCCGTTGACCGCCGCGGCAAAGGGGGGCGCGATCTGCGCCGCGGTCACCGCGTCCGCCAGCGTGGCGGATTCGGTAAGCGCGAGCGGTCGGCCGTTGAGCAGGATTTCCATGTCAGTCATGCGTTAGTGCAGCAGCCCGGCGGGCGCGACCATGGTGGCTGCGGGCGCTTCGGTGACCGCCTCGATCATGCCGGGCCAGCGCAGCGCCGCCGGCACCGCATGCGCGGCGGGATCGCCCTTGAGCAGCGCACCGACCACCGCGCACGCGGCCTCGGTCACCGCCGGCGCGATCAGGAAGCCGTGGCGGTACAGGCCGTTGACGCGCACCACGCGCGCACGCTGGTCGACGCGGATCGCCGGCAGGTGGTCGGGCCGTGTCGGGCGCCGCTGCACGTTCAGTTCCAGCACGCGCGCCTCGCCAAAGGCGGGATGCAACGAATGCGCCGCCGACAGCAGTTCCAGCGCGGAACGCACGCTCATCGGCGATTCGTCCTCGCTTTCCAGTTCGGTGGCGCCGATCACGTACAGGTCGTTGGGCTTGGGCGCGATATAGATCGGATAGCGCGGATGCAGCAGCCGCACCGGCCGGTGCAGCTTGACGTCGGGCGCATGCACGCGCACCACTTCGCCACGCAGGCCGCGCAGGCCCGGCTTGTCGCCGCCCGGCTGCGCAGGCCAGGCCGAGCGCGCGCCCAGGCCGCGGCAATCCAGCACCACGTCGGCACGGATACCGAGCGTGGGCAGCGTCGCGGCATCGACTTCGCCGGCTTCCCAGACGCAGTGGACGCCTTCGCTGACCGCGCACGACAGCAGCGCGCGCAGCACGCCGCGGTTGTCGAGCTGGCCTTCGCCCGCGAGCAGCAAGCCCTGCGGGAAACGGCCCGCCAGCGCGGGCTCGACCTCGCCCACACCCTTGCCATCCAGCACGCGTAGCCGCTGCGCCACCAGTTCCGGCGGCGCCACCGCGCGCATGCGGCTGGTGAACAGCGACATCTCGCCGCGGTCGCGCGCATGCCAGACCACCAGCGTGCCGTCCTCCTGGAAGAAGACCGGCTCCGGCAACTCGGCCAGCCACGCGCGCCACAGGTCGACGCTGGCGATACCCAGGTCGACGATGCGGCGCTCGGCAATGGCCGACTCCGCCAGCGGCGCGAGCATGGCCGCTGCCACATAGGCGGCCGAGCCCGCGCCGTCCGGACCGGCCCGCTCCACCAGCGCCACGCGGGCGCCGCTGCGTACCAGTTGCCAGGCGGCCAGGCGGCCGGCTAGACCGGCCCCGAGGATGGCGACGTCAAACGACTGCACTGCTGTCATGAGGGGTGTTTGTGCCGGACGGGGCGTGCGGCCGCGCCGGCCTCCTTGTTGTCGGTGCCGCCGCGCGAGGCGCTGCGCGGCGGCGAAACACGAGCGGGCATGGGTGCGAAGCCATGCCCGTACTACTTGTCACTGCCTTACGAGTAGATCTTGCTGCCCTTCTTCAGGAACTCGATCGACTTCTCTTCCATGCCCTGCTTCGCTTCCTTGGGCAGCGAGGCCGCGTAGTCGCGCACTTCCTGCGTGATCTTCATCGAGCAGAACTTCGGCCCGCACATCGAGCAGAAGTGGGCGATCTTGGCGCCCTCGGCCGGCAGCGTTGCGTCGTGGTACGAGCGCGCGCGTTCCGGATCGAGGCCCAGGTTGAACTGGTCTTCCCAGCGGAACTCGAAGCGTGCCTTGGACAGCGCGTTGTCGCGCAGTTGCGCGCCGGGCCAGCCCTTGGCAAGGTCGGCAGCGTGGGCCGCGATCTTGTAGGTGATGATGCCTTCGCGCACGTCTTCCTTGTCCGGCAGGCCCAGATGCTCCTTGGGCGTGACGTAGCACAGCATGGCGGTGCCCATCCAGCCGATATTGGCCGCGCCGATGCCGCTGGTGATGTGGTCGTAGCCGGGGGCGATGTCCGTCACCAGCGGTCCCAGGGTATAGAACGGCGCCTCGTAGCAATGCTTGAGTTCTTCGTCCATATTGGCCTGGATGCGCTGCAGCGGCACATGGCCCGGGCCTTCGATCATCACCTGCACGTCGTGCTTCCAGGCCTTGGCGGTCAGCTCGCCGAGCGTGCGCAGTTCGCCGAACTGGGCATCGTCGTTCGAGTCGGCGATGCAACCCGGACGCAGGCCGTCGCCGAGGCTGAACGACACGTCATAGGCCTTCATGATCTCGCAGATCTCGTCGAAGTGCGTGTACAGGAAGTTTTCCTTGTGGTGCGCCAGGCACCACTTGGCCATGATCGAACCGCCACGCGAGACGATGCCCGTGACGCGGTCGGCGGTCATCGGCACATAGCGCAGCAGCACGCCGGCGTGGATGGTGAAGTAGTCCACGCCCTGCTCCGCCTGCTCGATCAGCGTGTCGCGGAACATTTCCCAGGTCAGGTCCTCGGCGATGCCGCCGGTCTTGTCCAGCGCCTGGTAGATCGGCACCGTGCCGATGGGCACCGGCGAATTGCGCAGGATCCATTCACGCGTTTCGTGGATGTGCTTGCCGGTGGACAGGTCCATGATGGTGTCGGCGCCCCAGCGGATCGACCACACCATCTTTTCCACTTCCTCGGCCAGCGACGAGGTCACCGCCGAGTTGCCCAGGTTGCCGTTGATCTTGACGCGGAAATTGCGCCCGATCGCCATCGGCTCCAGTTCGGTGTGGTTGATGTTGGCCGGAATGATGGCGCGGCCCGAGGCGATTTCCTGGCGCACGAATTCCGGCGTGATGTCTTCCGGACGCAGCGGCAGGCCGGCGCCCAGCGCGTTGCCGGGGTGCTGGCGCAGCAGCGCCTTGTATTCGGGCTTGTCGTACAGCGCCTGCAGGTTCAGCGACTCGCGCAGCGCCACATACTCCATTTCCGGCGTGATGATGCCCTTGCGCGCATAGTGCATCTGCGACACGTTGGCGCCGGCCTTGGCGCGGCGCGGGTTGGTCAGCTGGGCAAAGCGCAGGTGCGCGGTGGCGGGATCGTTGGCACGGTCGCGGCCGTATTCCGACGACAGGCCCGGCAGCACTTCGGTGTCGCCGCGCTCGTCGATCCACTTGGCGCGCAGCGCAGGCAGGCCGGCCTTCAGGTCGATATGCACGTCCGGATCGCTGTACGGACCCGAGGTGTCGTACACCGGGATCGGCGGATTCTGCATCTCGCCCTTGTCGGTGCGCGTGGAGGTCTGCAGGATGGTGCGCAGCGGCACGCGGATATCGGGGCGGCTGCCCGTCAGGTAGGTCTTGCTGGAAGCCGGGTAGGCGAATTTCTGGTCGAGGTCGCTTTCGAGCGATTCGAAGGAAGCTGCGGGGGCAGTACGGGCCATGGGTGTCGTCCTCTCTCTTGCGGGGTGGACGAAACCAGGAGCCCTGTGAGCGCTGCCTCGGCCTGGGGCCGGTGTAGCGAGTCCCGGAGGGACAAGAGACTTGGTCTTGTGAAACTTCCCACGCCGGTACTAACCGGATCGGGTTCGAAGGGACTCTCTCAGCCGCACGGCCCATCCGTACGGCACCCCTGTTTCATCCAACGGGGTGAATTTAAGCACAAGCCCCCGGCAGGCGCCACCCCTAATTCGGTCGCAACTGCCGTGCGCCAACGTATCCAATGCGCCATGCTGCAACGCGTCATGCGGCTTGCGCCGCAGCCAAGGGCATCCCCCGGCACTCAAACGCTTGTTACGTGCTCTACCATGCAGTAAGACCGTGTCCATCTTCCATGCCGCCATGACCGAAGCTGCCACCCACCGCGTGTTCAACCAAGTGCCCGATCTCGTGCACTACAACCTGTTCGCCACCGATCCCGCCCTGTGCGGTGCGCTGGCGCGGCTCGGCGGCGACTGGAACGCCGATGCGCTCGGCGAGTTCGGCGCGCGCCTGGGCGAGCCGGAGGTCCAGCAATGGGCGGCGGACGCCAACCGCTACACGCCCGAGCTGCATACGCACAGCCGCACGGGCGAGCGCATCGACGTGGTGAGCTTCCACCCGAGCTGGCATGCGCTGCTGTCAATGCTGCGCAGCCAGCAGTTGCAGTCGCTGCCCTTCGCGCAGCCGCGCGCGGGCGCGTGGGCGGCGCGCACGGCAGGCTACTTCCTGCAGGCGCAGGTGGAATCAGGCTCGCTGTGCCCGCCCACCATGACCCTGGCGAGCATCCCCGTGCTGCGCAAGGAAACCGCGCTGTTTGCCGAGCTGGAGCCCCGGCTGTATTCGGCCGAGCACGATGCGCGCGACCTGCCCTGGCGCGACAAGACGGCGATCATGATCGGCATGGGCATGACCGAGAAACAGGGCGGCTCCGACGTGCGCGCCAACACAACCGTGGCGCGCCCCGTGCGCGGCGAGGGCCGCGGCGCGGAATATGCGCTGACCGGCCACAAGTGGTTCTTCTCCGCGCCGATGTGCGATGCGCACCTGGTGGTCGCGCGCATGGGCGCCGAAGACGGGCCGCTGTCGTGCTTCTTCGTGCCGCGCTTTCGCGATGACGGCAGCAAGAACCCGATCCTGATCCAGCGCCTGAAGGACAAGCTGGGCAATCGCTCCAACGCGAGCAGCGAGGTCGAATTCCGCGACGCCACCGGCATCCTGATCGGCGAGGAAGGCCGCGGCATCCCGACCATTATCGAAATGGCCACCAGCACGCGGCTCGACTGCGTGATCGGCAGCGCCGCGATCCTGCGCGCGGCCTTCGTGCAGGCGTTGCACCACACGCGCCACCGCAGCGCCTTCGGGCGCCTGCTGGCCGACCAGCCGCTGATGCGCAATGTGCTGGCCGATCTGGCGCTGGAAGCGGAAGCGGCCACGCTGATGATGATGGAACTGGGCCACGCCTTCGAGCACGCCGACGACGATCCGCTCGCCGCCGCGTGGAAGCGCGTGGTCACGCCCGCGGCCAAGTTCTGGGTGTGCAAGCGCACCCTCGAAGCCACCGGCGAAGCGATGGAGGTGTGGGGCGGCAACGGTTATGTCGAGGAAGGCCCGATGGCGCGGCTCTATCGCGAGGCGCCGGTCAATTCGATCTGGGAAGGCTCGGGAAACATCATGTGCCTGGACGTGATGCGCGCGATTCAGCGCAATCCCGACGATGCGGCGCGGCTGCTGCACGACCTGTCGCGCCGCGCCGGCGGCCATCCCGCAGTGCGCGCGGAGCTGGCCTCGCTGCAGGCAATGCTGCGCGAGGCGCCGGAGCATCTCGAAACGCATGCGCGCCGCTTTGCGCAGGGCCTGGTGCTGACCGCGCAGGCGGCGCTGATGCTGGCGCATGCCGATACGGAGAACGCTGAGCTGTTTGTCGCCAGCCGGCTGGGGCGGCAGCATGGGCGCGTGTTCGGCACGCTCGACAGCGACGCCGATACGCTTAAGCGAGTGTTCTCGCGCGGCTTCGAAGGTTAGCGCTGCACGCGGGTATTCACGCCTCCATCGACTCCAGTACCCGCAACATCACCCGCGGCGCGTAGCGGATCAAGTCGTGCGCGCGCTCACCGATCATGATCGCCGGCGCATTGGTATTGCCGCCGATCAGCGTCGGCATGATCGAGGCGTCGACCACGCGCAAACCCTCCACGCCGCGCACGCGCAGCTGCGGATCGACCACCGCCATCGCGTCCATGCCCATGCGGCAGGTACCCACCGGGTGGTAGATGGTATCGGCATGCTCGCGGATCATCTCGCGCACGTCGGCGTCGTCGCTGCCATCGGCACGCAGGTGGGCGGAATACAGTTCGCGTCCGCCGAAGCACGCCAGCTGCGGCTGCGCGAAGATCCTGCGCACGATGCGCACGCCGGCCACCATGTCGTCCAGGTCGCGCACATCGCTCAGGTAGCGCGGGTCGATCAATGGCGCGCGCCGGATATCGCCCGATGCCAGGCGCACCTCGCCGCGGCTGCGCGGGCGCAGCACGCAGACGTGACAGGAATAGCCGTGGCCGCTGTTGAGCTTGCGCATGTGGTCGTCGGCCATGCCGACCACGAAATGCAGCTGCAAATCGGGCTCGGGCAGGTCCGGGCGGCTGCGCAAAAAGCCGCCCGCCTCGGCGAAGTTGCTCGACAGCATGCCGGTGCGCTCGCGCCGGTAGCGCAGGATTTCCGAGAACAGCCGCGCCAGCCCGCCGAACGACACGCCGAACAGTTCGGGCGCCGCCACGCGCTTGTGCAGGATGACGTCGAGATGGTCCTGCAGGTTGGTGCCCACGCCGGGCAGGTCGTGCACGACGCCGATGCCGAGTTCGCGCAGCTGCGCCGCGGGGCCGACGCCCGACACCATCAGCAATTGCGGAGAGCCGAACGTGCCGGCGCAGACGATCACGTCGCGGCGCGCGCGCAGCAGGTGCTGGCGACCGTCGCGCGCGACCAGCACGCCGGCCGCATGGCGGCCTTCGAACACGATACGCAGTGCCTGCGTGCCGGTCAGCACATGCAGCCGCGCGCGACCGCCGTTGCAGGCCTTGTCGCGCACGTTGCCGCCGTGCAGGTAGGCGCGCGCCGCGTTCCAGCGCTCGCCCGCGTGCTGCGTGACCTGGTACCAGCCCACGCCTTCTTGCTCTTCGCCGTTGAAGTCGTCGTTGCGCGGGAAGCCAGCCTGCTGCGCGGCTTCGATAAAGCGTTCGCCGAAGGGGTTGGGGCTGCGCAGGTCGGAAACGTGCAGCGGGCCGTTGCCGCCGTGCAGCGGGTCGTCGTCGCTGCCGGCCAGGCGCTGGTTGCATTCGGCCCGGCGGAAGTACGGCAGCACGTCGTCCCATGACCAGCCGTCGCAGCCGGCGTCGGCCCACGCGTCATAGTCGGCGGGCCGGCCGCGCGTGTAGATCATGGCGTTGATCGACGACGAGCCGCCCAGCCCGCGCCCGCGCGGCTGGTAGCCGCGGCGGCCGTTCAGGCCGGGCTGCGGCACGGTCTGGTACCCATAATTGCGCGCGCCGGCGCGCGGCAGCATCGCGGCTGCCGCGGCGGGTGTTCGTACCAGCACATGGTGATCGTGGTGCCCGGCCTCGAGGAGGGCAATGGTGTCGTCGCCGCTGTCGGCGAGCCGTCCGGCCAGCGCACAGCCCGCCGAGCCCGCGCCGACGATGACGAAGTCATAGGTGGTTTCCATCTGTCTCCCCGCGAGTCCGCAGGCGGCGCGCATGCGTGAGCCGGGCGGGGCCGGACTGACCGGCCGCGCGCGCCCTGTCCGTCCAGCGGATGGCAAGCCGTGAGATTCAGTGTAGACGCTGGCCGCAGGGGTGGAGAAGGACAGTAGGGATGACCCGCGGCGCGATGCAGACGGCCGTTTGAATCGTCCGTCCGGTGGCAAACTTCCATTGCCACCGCTGGCGCGCTACCTTATCTTGCGCGGGCGCACGCGGATCGGATCCAATTGCGCAGCCAAAGGCGCGAGCGTCTGCCTGGCCGGCTGCCGCGATCCGTTTCCATTTCCCGTACACCGATTGCCCAGGAGCGCAGCAATGCGAGAAGTTCCCGACCTGTCGTCCGTCTTTGGCGCCATGCACGCCGCGTCGCGGCGTGACCAGCTGCCGGCCTGGACCCTGCGCGCCGATCGCCTGCAACGGCTGCGGCGCCTGGTGACCGCGAACCAGGCCGCGATTGCCGCCGCGATCAATGAAGACTTCACCAACCGGCCGCGGCAGGAAACCGCGCTGCTGGAAGTGTTCCCGAGCGTGGCCGCCATCGATGATGCACTGCGCCACGGCAAGCGCTGGATGCGCGTGCGCCGCGCCGCCACCGGCTTCTGGTTCCGCCCGGGCCGCTCGCGCCTGGTGCCGCAGCCGCTGGGTGTGGTGGGCATCATGGTGCCCTGGAACTATCCGCTGTACCTGACGGTGGGGCCGCTGGCGGGCGCGCTGGCCGCGGGCAACCGCGCCATGGTGAAGCTGTCGGAATACACACCTCGCTTCGCGGCGCTGTTTGCGCAACTGGCACAGCAGGAATTCGCGCCGGACGAGATCGTGGTGGTCAACGGCGATGCCGAGGTCGCCAGCGCCTTTACCGCGCTGCCCTTCGACCACCTCCTGTTCACCGGCTCGACCGCGGTCGGCCACCATGTGATGCGCGCGGCAGCCGCCAACCTGACGCCGGTGACGCTGGAACTGGGCGGCAAGTCGCCGGCCATCGTCGGCGCCGGCGCGGACCTGGCGCGTGCGGTGGAGCGCATCCTGGTGGGCAAGCTGATGAACGCGGGCCAGACCTGCATCGCGCCGGACTATGTGCTGGTGCCGGAAGACCTGCGCGATGGCCTGGTGCAAGCCGCGCGGCAGTGCGTGAACCGGCTCTATCCCGACCTGGCGCGCAACCCGGACTACACCAGCATCATCAGCCCGCGCCACTTTGCGCGGCTGGCAGGGCTGGTTGACGAAGCGGCGGCGCAGGGCGCGATCGTGGTGCCGCTCTCGGACGCGCAACCCGACGCGCAGGCGCGCCGCCTGCCGCCGGTGCTGCTGCTGGATGCGCCCGAGGGCGTGACGGCGATGCGCGAGGAGATCTTCGGGCCGGTGCTGCCGGTGGTGACGTACCGCACGCTGGATGAAGCGGTCGACTACATCAATGCGCGCCCGCGCCCGCTTGCGCTTTATCTGTTCGAGCGCGACCGCGGCGCGATCGGCCATGTGATGCGCCAGACCGTTGCCGGCGGCGTCACCGTCAACGACACGTTGTTCCATATCGCCCAGGACGGGCTGCCGTTCGGCGGCGTCGGCGCCAGCGGCATGGGGGCCTATCACGGCCAGGCGGGCTTCGACACCTTTTCCAAGGTGAAGCCGGTGTTCCACCAGGCGGCGCTGAATGGCGCCGGCCTGCTCAAGCCGCCCTATGGCAAGACCTTCGAGACGATGCTGAAGCTGCTTCTGCGTTGATCAGGCGTTGATCACGCCTGATCAGGACACCAGCATCGGACGCCCGAGCATGCGCGACAGCACCGCCTCGGGCGAATGGGTGTGGTCGGAGATCGCCTGCGGTTCGAGGTA
The DNA here is from genome assembly GCA_000471925.1 of Ralstonia pickettii DTP0602. Lineage (NCBI taxonomy): Bacteria > Pseudomonadati > Pseudomonadota > Betaproteobacteria > Burkholderiales > Burkholderiaceae > Ralstonia > Ralstonia pickettii. Next base: position 189,327 of record CP006667.1, on the reverse strand, counting down.
GATGGTCTGCTCCATCATCGCGCGCCCGCGCATGGCGGCGTGCAGCAGCTGGTCGCTGAACACGATCCAGGTCGAGCCCGGCGGGAAGTGGAATTCCTGCTGCGGCACATTGGCCTGGTAGTCCAGGTCGGCCTTGGCCAGGTCATGCAGCTGCAGCATGCGGTGGTCGTATTCCGAGCGCGTGCGCTTGGTGATATGCAGCAGCTTCATCAGCGCTGCCTGCCCCGGCCACAAGCTGTGCGTCTTGGGCACGAACTTCTGCGCAAAGTCGGCGAACGGCTCGCCCACGCGCCACACCCGCGGCGCGGCCGGGTCGATGTTGTGGAATACGCGCAGCAGGCGCTTGCCCAGCATCGGGTTGGACGGGAAGGAATCGACGTGCAGCCGGGTGTCGTCCTTGCGCCAGCTGACCGGGCGGCCGGCGATCTCGCTCGGGCGCAGCGAGGTGCCGGCGCGCGTCATGTGCGGCACGTACTCGGGGAAGAGCGTACTCACCAGCGCCTCGCTGCTGTCGGCGTAGCGGCGAATCAGCTTGTACAGGTCCGCCAGGTCCTGCTGGCTGCCCTGGGCGCCGCGCACCGCGGTGTCGTCGGCGCGCAGGTTGATGTTCTTGGACTTGCCGTCGGAATAGCGGCTGTCGAGAAAGCGCTCTTCGCCCGGCTCGAAGCGGAAATTCAGGTTCGGGAAGTACAGCACGGCGCCCTGCTCCAGCTCGCGACGCAGCGTGGCACGCTCCTCGGCCGTGACCTGCGGCGCCCAGTCGGTGTAAGGCTGCGGGCGGATCAGGTTGAGCGTGCCGGCGGCAGCCGGGCGGCTCGGCGATGTGGCAGTGGCAAGGACAGGCGCTTCAGACATGGCATCCTCTGGGAACGGTCACCAGCAAGGGGATCGGCCGCCTGCGGCGGCGGGTCGGGAATGGCTGGATTTTACTCCCTGCGGCCCGCAGTGGCGGCGGCGCCACACATGGAGCCGACCGGGATCAAACCCACATGAAAAAACCCCGCGGGCCCTGGCGGGCCGGCGGGGCTTGCAGTGAAGGCGGGTACGGCTTACAGACCGGCCGCGGCGCGCAGGGCAGCCGCCTTGTCGGTGGCTTCCCACGAGAATTCCGGCTCTTCGCGGCCGAAGTGGCCGTAGGCAGCGGTCTTCTCGTAGATCGGGCGCAGCAGGTCCAGCATCTGCACGATGCCCTTCGGGCGCAGGTCGAAGTGTTCCTGCACCAGCTCGGCGATCTTGGCGTCGGGGATCTTGCCGGTGCCTTCGGTGTAGACCGTCACGTTGATCGGGCGGGCCACGCCGATGGCGTAGCTGACCTGCACCTGGCACTGGCGCGCCAGGCCCGAGGCCACCACGTTCTTGGCCACGTAGCGCGCGGCATAGGCGGCCGAGCGGTCGACCTTGGACGGGTCCTTGCCCGAGAACGCGCCACCGCCGTGCGGCGAAGCGCCGCCGTAGGTATCGACGATGATCTTGCGGCCGGTCAGGCCGCAATCGCCCTGCGGGCCGCCGATGACGAAGCGCCCGGTCGGGTTCACCAGGTACTTGGTTTCCTTCAGCATCTCGGCCGGCAGCACCGCCTTGATGATCTCCTCGATCACCGCTTCACGGATCTGGGCCTGGGTGATGTCCGGCGAATGCTGGGTCGACAGCACCACGGTATCCACGCTGTGCGGCTTGCCGTCGACATAGCGCACCGTGACCTGCGACTTGGCGTCCGGGCGCAGCCAGGGCAGGCGGCCGTCGCGGCGCAGCAGCGACTGGCGCTCGACCAGGCGGTGGGCGTAGTAGATCGGGAACGGCATCAGTTCCGGGGTCTCGTCGCAGGCGTAGCCGAACATCAGGCCCTGGTCGCCGGCACCCTGGTTCAGGTAGTCATCGGAGGCGCGGTCAACGCCCTGGGCGATGTCGGGCGATTGCTTGTCATAGGCGACCAGCACTGCGCAGCCCTTGTAGTCGATCCCGTACTCGGTATTGTCGTAGCCGATGCGCTTGATCGTGTCGCGCGCGATCTGGATGTAGTCGACGTTGGCGGTCGTGGTGATTTCCCCCGCCAGCACCACCAGACCGGTGTTGCAAAGCGTCTCGGCCGCCACACGCGCATACTTGTCCTGCGCCAGGATGGCGTCGAGGACGGCGTCGGAAATCTGGTCGGCGACCTTATCGGGATGGCCTTCGGAGACGGATTCCGAAGTAAAAAGGAAGTCGTTTGCCACGAACTTATTCTCCAGGTTGGCTATTGCGTGCCAGCCCGTTCGGTCCATGGCGGCGACGCTTTAGCGGTATTTCAAGCAGCCCGGTTAGAGCCGCATCGCCCCGCAAGTTGTCAGTTAACTCGGCGATACACGCTATTATACGCGCCTGCCGGGCTCTTGCAGCGCACCAACGGGACCAAAGCAACACTTCGCCGCTGGCCCCCGTGCTGGTCTCCCGATGACGGCACGCTGCGCGCGGAACTGAACACCGCAATCGAAAAAATCGCCTGTTTCCCGTCTGTTCCCCGGCGCAGACCTGGCACAGGCTTCCTTTTCGCGCCTGATGACCTTTCTTTTCTGGCTGATCTCCCGCCTTCCCCTGCGCCTGCTGCAAGCCGTGGGCGGCGCACTCGGGCTTCTGGCGGGGCGCCTGCCCGGCCGCTACCGCCAGCGCCTCAGGGAAAACTTCCGCCTGGCGTTTCCGGACGCCACCGACGCGATGATCGACGAAGCCGCCCGCTCGGCGGGGCGCATGATCGTCGAGATGCCCTACTTCTGGAGTCGCCGCAAGATCGGCGCGAAGCTGTACGGCTTTGACGACGACATGTGGCCGGCCTTGGAGGCGCTGCAAGCGCGCGGCAAAGGCCTCATCATCCTGACGCCGCACCTGGGCTGCTTTGAAGTGCTGCCGCAGTCCCACGCATTGCTGCGCCCGGTCACCGCGTTGTTCAAGCCGCCGCACCAGCCCTGGCTGCGCGACTGGATCGAAAAGATGCGCACCCGCCCGAACCTGCATATGGCGCCGGCCACGCCGCGCGGGGTGCGCATGCTGGTCAAGGCCCTCAAGCGCGGCCAGGCGGTGGGCATCCTGCCCGACCAGGTGCCGACCGGCGGCGAGGGTCACTGGGCGCCATTCTTCGGCAAGCCGGCCTACACCATGGCGCTGGTGCACCGGATGCAACAGCTGACCCAGGCGCCGGTGGTGGCGGTGTTCGCCGAGCGGCTGCCGCGCGGCGCCGGCTACCGCGGCCATTTCCGCGTGCTCAACGACGGCGGCCTGCTGCCCGAGGATCCGACCCAGGCCGCCGCCGTGATCAACCGCAATATCGAGCAACTGGTGGCCATGGCGCCCACGCAGTACCTGTGGGGCTACAACCGCTACAAGCATCCGGCCGGGGCCGAACTGCCGCCTGACCCCACCACCAGCACCGCGACCAAGACGACCACTGATCCATCCCTTTCATGAGCCGCGTGTTCACCTGGCTCGGCATCGGCCTGCTGACGGTGCTGGGCAAACTGCCATATCCACTCGTTGCCCGCTTTGGCGAAGCGCTGGGCAGCCTGCTGTACGTGGTCCCGAGCAGCCGCCGGCGCGTGGTGCAGGCCAACCTGCGCCTGTGCTTCCCGGACAAGACCGAGGCCGAGATCGACGCGCTGTCGCGCGAAGGCTTTCGCATCCTGTTCCGCAGCTTTGCCGAGCGCGGCATCTTCTGGACCGGCAACGAGGCGCAGATGCGCCGCTGGGTGCAGATCGACGACCAGGCCGACCTGGTGGCGCTGGACGGCACTCCCCATATCCTGGTGACGCTACACCTGTCGGGCGTGGAGGCCGGCGCGATACGGCTGACCATCCACCTGCGCGAGCACGTGGGGCGCTCCGGCGCATCGCTCTATACCAAGCAGAAGAACGCCCTGTTCGACGGCTTCCTGAAGCACGCGCGCGGGCGCTTCGGCGCCAACATGATTGCGCGCAATGACAGCGCGCGCGACATCCTGCGCTGCCTGAAGAAGGGCGAGGCGCTGCAGTTGATCGCCGACATGGACTTCGGCGAGCGCGATTCGGAGTTCGTGCCGTTCTTCGGCGTGCAGGCGCTGACGCTGACCTCGGTGTCGCGGCTGGCACGGCTGACCGGGGCCAGGGTGGTGCCGATCTATACCGAGATGCTGCCCGACTACCAGGGCTACGTGCTGCGCATCCTGCCGGCCTGGCAAGACTACCCCGGCGAAAGCGTCACCGACGACACGCGCCGCATGAACACCTTCTTCGAGGACTGCATCCGCCCGCGCGTGCCCGAGTACTACTGGGTGCATAAGCGCTTCAAGCACCGCCTGCCGGGCGAGCCCGAGATCTACTGAGCGCCGGCACGCCCTGCGCCCCACGACTACAATCCCCCTCATGAAACTCCAGTTCACCAAGATGCATGGCGCCGGCAACGACTTTGTCGTGCTCGACGGCATCGGCCAGCAGATCGACCTGACCCCCGCGCAGTGGCGCGCGCTCGCCAGCCGGCACTTCGGCGTGGGCGCCGACCAGATGCTGGTGGTCGAGAAACCCTCGCGCGCGGATGTCGACTTCCGCTACCGCATCTTTAATGCCGACGGCAGCGAGGTCGAGCACTGCGGCAACGGCGCGCGCTGCTTCGTGCGCTTTGTCACCGACAAGGGTATGACCGACAAGCGCTCGGTGCGCGTGGAGGTGATGAACGGCGTGATTACGCTGACGCTGCAGGACGACGGCCAGGTCACGGTCGACATGGGTGCGCCCGAGCTGGAACCGGCGCGCGTGCCGTTCCGTGCCGAAGGCCTGCCGACCCGCAGCCAAGGCGCCGACACGCTCTACGGCCTGGAAGTCAACGGCCGCACCGAATGGATCTCGGCCGTGTCGATGGGCAATCCGCACGCGGTGCAGGCGGTGGACGACGTGGAGAACTTCCCGGTGCTGCAGGACGGCCCGGTGTTGGAATACCACTCCGCCTTCCCCAACCGCGTCAACGCCGGCTTCATGCAGGTGGAAGACCGCCACACCATCCGGCTGCGCGTCTACGAGCGCGGCGCCGGCGAGACGCTGGCCTGCGGCACCGGCGCCTGCGCGGCGGTGGTGGCCGGCATCCGGCGCGGGCTGCTGGACTCGCCGGTGCGGGTGCACACCCACGGCGGCGAACTGACCATCGCCTGGGATGGCGGTTCGGAGCCGGTGCGCATGACCGGTCCGGCGACCACCGTGTTCGAAGGCAGCATTGACCTGGCAGCCCTGCCGGCCTGACCATAGGGGCTGCGCGCCCCTTTCCGTCCTCTCTTCCGCCTTACCGCCGACGGCAGCCGGCGGCGCGCCCAGTCCTTTTGATCTTGCAGGTCAGACCGATGGAGCGCCCCATGCCGCTGGACGATTTCCGAATTACTTCAGGCAAGCGATTCCGCCTTGCTGACTTCGACCCGGGCAGCAAGCCGCTCTCGTGCGGCAAGAAAGAGGAAGATCTCGCCCGCATCATCGAACTGAGCAACGCGCTCGACGCGCAGCAGGACATCTTCTATGCCGAGCACCGCCGCAAGCTGCTGGTGGTGCTGCAGGGCATGGACACCAGCGGCAAGGACGGCACCGTGCGCGGCGTGTTCCGCAGCTTCGATCCGCTGGGCATCCGCGTGGTGGGCTTCAAGGCCCCGTCGCCGGAAGAACTGGCGCGCGACTACCTGTGGCGCATCCACCTGCAAGTGCCCAAGGCGGGCGAAATCGTGGTGTTCAACCGCAGCCATTACGAAGACGTGCTGATCACGCGCGTGCACGGCTGGATCGACAATGCCGAATGCGAGCGCCGCTTCCGCCAGATCCGCGCGTTCGAGGCCATGCTGACCGAGACCGGTACCACCATCGTCAAGTGCTTCCTGCATATTTCGCGCGACGAGCAGAAGGCGCGGTTGGAGGCTCGCCTGGCGGATCCGGAGAAGCACTGGAAGTTCGATACCACCGACCTGGCCGAGCGCAAGCGCTGGAAGGCCTACATGGACGCCTACGAGGCGGCGATCCTGGCGACCAGCACGCCCGAATGCCCATGGTACGTGGTGCCGGCCGACTCCAAGACTCACCGCAACCTGATGGTGGCGGAAATCCTGACACAGGTGTTCGCAGAACTGAAACCCGCCTATCCGCCGCCGCGGCCCGAACTGGCGCAGGTGAAGGTCGAGTAGCGCGGCCGGCGCCGGCGCGGCTCAGCCGCCGTTGCCGCGGTGCACGTCGTGGGTGACGAAGGGATGCTCGCGGCTGGGCATGGCCAGCCATTGCGGGTGGCGCAGCGTCTGGCGGATATCGTCCAGCCCGCTGGTCCAGTGCTCATGCATGGTCAGCGAGCCGAACTGGTAATCCTTGGCCATGTTCTCGAACGACTTGTCGCGGTAGATCAGCTGGATCACGTTGCGGCGCGCGTCGCAGGCCTGCTCGGCGGCGCGCCGGTACCACGCGTTGTCGCGCTTTGCCTGCGGCACCAGCGCCATCACTTCATTGAGCATGCGGCGCATGTTCTGCTGCTCGCGCATGTAGTCCGTAATGGCGCGCGTGCGGCTGGAATAGCGGATGTCCTTCTCGCGCTCGGCCACGTCAATCAGGTCGTGCGGCAGCTTGCCGCGCGCGCTCCACAAGTCGACCTGGAAGATCAGCGCGTCGCGCCGCGGCTGCGCGGTCAGCACCTCGGCCAGCGGTGTGTTGGAGACCAGGCCGCCGTCCCAGTAGTACTCGCCATCGATTTCCACCGCCGGGAAGCCTGGTGGCAGCGCGCCCGAAGCCATGAAATGCTCGGGGCGGAGTTTGTCGCGGGTGTTGTCGAAATAGGCGAAATTGCCGGTGCGCACATTGACCGCGCCCACCGAAACACGCATCAGGTCGGGGCGGTGGTTGATCAGGTCGAAGTCGGCAAAGCGCTCCAGCGTCGCCTTCAGCGGCGTAGTGTCGTAGAAGCTGGCGCGGGTTGGCTCGGCATAGCGCGACAACAGCTCCGGCCAGCTGCGCGGCTGGAAGAAGCCGCGCTGGCCTTCGAACATCGCGCGCGCGGCGTGCAGGCCGTCGAACCAGATGCGCAGCGGCTCCGGCCAGGTTTCTGCATGATCGATCAGCCAGGTATGCGACAGGCTCGGCAGCCACGGCTGCGCGCAGATGTGCTCCCAGAAGGCGCACAGCTGCTCGACCCGGCGCTCCGGCGGATTGCCGGCGATCACCGCGGCATTGAGCGCGCCGATGGAGATGCCGGCGACCCAGTTCGGGTAGATGCCGCCCTCGGCCAGTCCCTGGTACACGCCGGCCTGGTAGGCGCCCAGCGCCCCGCCACCCTGCAACACCAGCGCGCGCACGGCATAGGCTTCATGCGCGGGACGGTCCGGGGCCTTGGCGGCCTGGCGCACCGGCTTGCGCGGGCGCACTTGGGCGCCGCGCTCGGCGAGGGAATCGGCCTGGTTGCCGTTTTCAGCCTGGGCGGATGGCGTTGCCGCCTGCCCTGCCTTTTCTTGTTGCTCTTGCCGTTCCTGCCGCTCTTTTGCCGCCACGCCGCGCTCCCTGCCAGTTAGAAAGTCCGCCTGCCCCGCTATCCGATGATGGGACGCTGCTGTCAGCGCCCACCGCCATCAACGGCTTCAGACGCCGTAGCGCTGACGGTAGGCCGCCACCGCCTCGCGCGAGGCGGACAGCGCCGGATCCTGCGACGCATCGAGGTAGGCCAGCAAGTCCTTCAGGCTGGCGATCGCGATCACCGGGATGCCGAATTCACGCTGCACGTCCTGCACGGCGGAATGCGTGCCGACCTGCTCGGCGGTGCCGCTCTTCTCCATGCGGTCCAGCGCGATCAGCACCGCGGCGGGCTCGGCACCGGCGGCCCGGATCATGTTGACGGACTCGCGCACCGAGGTGCCGGCCGAAATCACGTCGTCGACGATGACGACCTTGCCCTGCAGCTTCGCGCCCACCAGCGTGCCGCCTTCGCCATGGTCCTTGGCTTCCTTGCGGTTGTAGGCGAAGCCGACGTCACGTCCCATGCCCGCCAGCGCCACTGCGGTGGCCGACGCCAGCGTGATGCCCTTGTAGGCCGGCCCGAACAGCACGTCGAACTGCACGCCCGAGCCCAGCAGGGTTTTCGCATAGAATTGCGCCACCTGGCCGAGCATCGCGCCCTGGTTGAACAGGCCGGCGTTGAAGAAGTACGGCGACTTGCGGCCAGCCTTGGTGACGAACTCGCCAAACGACAGCACGCCGGCATCGAGCGCAAAGCGGATAAAGGTCTGGCTGAGGTCGGCGCCCTCTTGCGTGCTTGCAGGCGTGTTCTGCGTCATCATTTCTCTCTGAATTCAAAATTTCCCGAGATGTTACGGATTATCAGCGCCAACCTCAACGGCATCCGCTCCGCGTCCAAGAAGGGCTTTTTCGACTGGATGGGCAAGCAGGACGCGGACATGGTCTGCGTGCAGGAACTGAAGGCGCAGGCCGCCGACATGACCGAAGCGTTCCTTGCGCCACATGGCTACCACGGTTATTTCCACTACGCCGAGAAGAAGGGCTACAGCGGCGTGGGCCTATATACGCGCCACAAGCCTGAGCGTGTGGTCACCGGCTTCGGCAATACGGAATTCGACAGCGAAGGCCGCTATGTCGAAGTGCAGTATCCGCACCTGGCGGTGATATCGGTGTACGTGCCGTCCGGCTCCAGCAGCGAGGAGCGCCAGCAGGCCAAGTTCCGCTTCATGGAATCGTTCCTGCCACACCTGCTGCAACTGAAGGCGAGCGGGCGCGAGATCGTGCTGTGCGGCGACGTCAACATCGCGCACAAGGAAATCGATATCAAGAACTGGAAGGGCAACCTGAAGAACTCAGGCTTCCTGCCGGAAGAGCGTGCATGGATCGGCGAGCTGTTCGACACCCACGGCTATGTCGACGTGTTCCGCAGGCTGGACCCGCGCCCGGACCAGTACACGTGGTGGAGCAACCGCGGGCAGGCCTATGCCAAGAACGTGGGGTGGCGCATCGACTATCACCTGGCCACGCCGAAGCTCGCCGAGACCGCGCATATCTGCTCGATCTACAAGGACGAAAAGTTCAGCGATCACGCGCCGCTGTCGATCGATTACGACTATCCGCTCTGAGCGGTTGCCATCAAGCCGCCCGGACTTCTTCAAGCAGCTCCGGGTGGCGGTCGAGCAGCTTCAGCAGCTTGACCAGCGCCAGCGGCGGCTTGGTCTTGCCGGTTTCATAGCGCGAGAACGCGTTGACGCCGCCGCCAAAGATCTCGGCGGCTTCGCGCTGGTCGAGGCGGAGCTTCTTGCGCACGCCGGTGATGTAGGCCGGATCGACGAACGCGGCATTCACCTGGCGGCTGAACGCGTTCATCAGTTTCATCACCCGGTCGCTTTCCTGCCAGTCGGTCACGGACTCACCGCAGGCCGGGCAGGACTGTCCGCGCACTTTTTCCAGCACGGTGGTTTCGCCGCGATAGGTGTAAGGGATGTCGCGGACATCGGCCAGCAGTTCGGCCGCGCCGCATTCGGGGCATTTCACTGCACAGCTCCTTTCATCGCGCCTTGAACGACACGACCAGCAGGCCTTCGGTCACCGTCAGCTTCAGGTACACCCCGCCATACCGCGTAACCGGACGGTAGACGTCCTGCCAGACGGTGTGGTCGGCGTAAGTGGGCCGGACGCAGCGCGCCGATTACCTCGGCCAGCCCTGCCATGTCCAGCCCCAGCGCCACGGCCCCATCGCGGGCGGTTCGCGTGACCGTGACCCGCCGTGCTGCCAGAAGCTCCCGCACCCGCCACAGCGAGTAATGCGCCGTCCCCTTCTCCATGCAAATTAACCTACTTGGTTATATTCTGCAAGCGCCGAACTGTGCCAGATCGCAATATTCCAACCGGTGCAAACCCTGCGACCCGCCCCCATCCCCGCTACAATGCAGGGTCCCCACCGGGTCCGGCAGGGGACATTTCGCATATCCCGCGCATATCCCGCATTTCATTGAGCGAGTCCGCCATGGTTTTCAAAGTGTTCGTCGATGGTCAGGAAGGCACCACCGGTCTCCGGCTGCTTGACTATCTTTCCGGTCGTCCCGACGTGGAACTGCTGCGCATTGCCGATGACAAGCGCAAGGACCCGGCCGAGCGAGCACGCTTCCTGAACGCCGCCGACGTTGCCTTCCTGTGCCTGCCCGACGTGGCCTCGCGCGAGGCGGTGTCGCTGGTGACCAACCCGAATACCTGCGTGATCGACGCCAGCACGGCGTTCCGCACCTCCGACAACTGGGCCTACGGCCTGCCCGAACTGGTGCGCGGCCAGCGCGAGAAGATCCGCGCCAGCAAGCGCATCGCGGTGCCGGGCTGCCACGCCAGCGCCTTCGTGATGGCGGTGCGCCCGCTGGTGGATGCCGGCGTGCTGCCGCCGGACTACCCGGTGTCGGCGTTCTCCCTGACCGGCTACAGCGGCGGCGGCAAGAAGATGATTGCCGACTTCGAAGCCGGCGGTAACCCGAAGCTGCACAGCCCGCGCCCCTACGCGCTCGCGCTGCAGCACAAGCACCTGCCCGAGATGCGCGTGCAGGGCGGCCTGTCGCAGGACCCGATCTTCAACCCGATCGTCGGCAACTTCCTCAAGGGCCTGGCGGTGACGGTGCCGGTCTTCGGCGAGCGCCTGGCGCGCAAGGTAAGCCCGGAGCAGATCGTCGAGATCTACCGCAAGCACTATGAGGGCGAGCAGTTCGTGCGCGTGCTGCCGTACAACAGCGAAGAGAACCTCGACGACGGCTTCTTCGACGTGCAGGCCAACAACGACACCAACCGTGTCGACCTGTTCGTGTTCGGCACGCCCGAGCGCCTGAACCTGGTTGCCCGCCTGGACAACCTGGGCAAGGGCGCGGCCGGTGCGGCGGTGCAGTGCATGAACGTGCATGTGGGCGCCGATGAGGCCACGGGTCTGAGCGCCTGAAGCGGCGGCAACCCTGAACGAGAAAAGCCGGCAATGCCGGCTTTTTTCTTTTGCAGCGGAATGCGCCTCAGCGCTTCAGCGGCTTCTGCCGGTCGTCGTCGCCGCTGTCCACTGGCGCATCGCCCAGGCCCGCCATATTGGCGCGGTACGGCGGCAGCTTGTCCACCGTCGAGTTGATCGCGCGCGCGTAGAGCGGGAGCACCTCGGGCAGGTGCTTTTCCAGGTCGGCGATGCGGCTGCGCCCGGAAGGGTGCGTGGACAGGAACTCGGCGCCGGACTGCGACACCTTGCCCATTTTCTGCCACAGCGTGATCGCTGCGCGCGGGTCGAAGCCTGCCCGCGCGGCAACATCCATGCCGATCAGGTCCGCTTCGGATTCATCCGCGCGCGAGAAGCGCAGCGTCAGCAGGTGCGCGCCGGTGCCCAGCGCCATATTGCCCAGGTTGCCGAAGCCGAACAGCTGGGAAATCACGTTGGCGCCCAGGTTAGTGATCTCGGACTTGGCGGCGCGCTCGCGCGCGTGCTCCTGCAGCGCGTGGGCGATCTCGTGGCCCATCACCATCGCGACCTCGTCGTCGGTGAGCTTGAGCTGGTCGAGCAGCCCGGTATAGACGGCGATCTTGCCGCCGGGCATGCAAAAGGCATTGACCTGCTTGGAGCCGATCAGGTTGACCTCCCACTGCCACTGGCGCGCGCGCTCGTTCCAGCGCACGGTATGCGGCAGCAGCCGCTTGCCGATGGCGCGCAGGCGGATCAGCTGCGGGTTGTTGTCGGCGGCCAGTGCATGCTTGGCGATGGCCTCCTGCTTGAGCTGTTCGTACTCCTGCGTGGCCTGCTGCTCGATGGCCTCGGCCGGCACGATGTTGCGCACCGCCGAGCCGCCGCGGTTGAGCCGGATGCCGTCGGCATCGCCTTCCTGCGCCGGCGCGGGCTGGCTCCAGGCCATGGGCAACGCCACCGCGGCCAGCGCCAGCGCGCGGGCCAGCCGGGTACGGGCGGGACGCTGAACACCTTGCAAGCGGCGGAGCATGTGCGGTTCCTCGGGCGCAGTCAGGAAGCGGAAAAGCCCGCCGCGCAGTGCCGCATGTGGCGGCGAGGCGGACGGGTGATGCAATAATACACGGCGCCCGCGCAGCCGCGCGGCGCCACACGCCTGCCCCGTTCATGACTTTCCAATCGTATCTCGACATCTTCCGCAACCGCCGCATTGGCGCCATGCTGGCGCTGGGCTTCGCCTCCGGGCTGCCGCTGGCGCTGACTTCCGGCACCTTGCAGGCGTGGATGACGGTCGAGGGGCTGGATATCAAGACCATCGGCTTCTTCTCGCTGGTCGGGCAGGCCTATATCTTCAAGTTCCTGTGGGCGCCGCTGATGGACCGCTACACGCCGCCGCTGATGGGGCGCCGGCGCGGCTGGCTGCTGGTGACGCAGGTGGGCCTGGTGCTGGGCATTGCCGCCATGGCCTTCTGCCCGCCGCGCGAGGCGTTGTGGACACTGGCGGCGTTGGCCACGCTGGTGGCCTTCCTGTCGGCCTCGCAGGACATCGTCTTCGACGCCTACAGCACCGACGTGCTGCGCCCCGCCGAGCGCGGCGCCGGTGCGGCGGTCAAGGTGCTGGGCTACCGGCTGGCGATGCTGGTCTCGGGCGGCCTGGCGCTGTGGCTGGCCGACCGCGTGCTCGGCTGGCAGCAGACCTACCTGCTGATGGCGGCGCTGATGGGCGTGGGTATCGTCACCCTGCTGTGGGCCCCCGAACCGGACGTGCCGGCGCGCGCGCCGCGCACGCTGGAAGAGGCCATACTCGGCCCGCTGCGCGACTTCTTTGCGCGCCCGGGCGCATGGTGGCTGCTGCTGCTGATCGTGCTGTACAAGCTCGGCGACGCCTTTGCCGGCAGCCTGTCGACCACCTTCCTGATCCGCGGCGTGGGCTTCTCGGCGGGCGAGGTCGGCATCGTCAACAAGACCCTCGGGCTGGCCGCCACCATCATCGGCGCGCTGTTCGGCGGCACGCTGATGGTGCGGCTGGGGCTGTACCGCTCGCTGATGCTGTTCGGCATGCTGCAGGCGGTGTCGAACCTGGGCTACTGGATCCTGGCGGTGACGCCGGCGCACCTGTGGACCATGGGCGCGACCATCGCCGTGGAGAACCTGTGCGGCGGCATGGGCACGGCGGCCTTCGTGGCGCTGCTGATGACGCTGTGCAACCGCTCGTTCTCGGCGACGCAGTACGCGCTGCTGTCGGCATTGGCTTCGGTGGGCCGGGTCTATGTGGGCCCCACCTCCGGCTATATGGTCGAGGCCTGGGGCTGGGCGCCGTTCTACCTCGGCACGGTGGCGGTGGCGCTGCCGGGCGTGATGCTGCTCTGGGTCATGCGCAACACCGTGCACCGCTACGAGGCCCAGGCGCGCGAAGCGATCGCCTGAGCCTTATTCCTTGTAGTAGACGATCTGGTGCGAACTGGCGATCAGCTCGCCGGCCGGGCTCCACAGCTGCGCGCGCTGGTCGAAGAAGCCCTGGCGGAACACCTGCGCCTGCGCGCTGGCCAGCACGTGGCTGTCGCCCAGCGCCGCCAGCGTCTGCGCATCGGCATGGAAATAGGTGGTCATCGACACCGTGCCGGCCGGCACGAAGCCCGCGCGCTTGAGGAAGATGCGCGGGTAGAAGCTGTCCGCCCACGCCGCCACCGCGGCGAAGTCTGGCGTGCGTGCCGGCGCATCGCGCAACCAGAACTGCGTCAGGCTGTCCGGGTGCTCGGTGCCGGGCTCGGCGGTCGGCTTGGCGCCGCGCACCGGGCGCATGTCGTAGGATTTGAGCCAGCGCACCGGCGCAAACCCGCCCATGGCCGGCAGCGTGTCGGCGGCCGGGACCTCCGGCATCACCGCCTCGCCGCAGTCCCAGGTCTCGCGGCGCACGGCAAACATGGCGGTGGCGGTGGTGGCCACACCATCGCCCTGGCGCAGTTCCAGGGTCCAGTGCTGAGTCGAGCGGTTGGTGCGCACCGGGCGCGCCTCGATCTCGAACGGTCCTTCGGCGATCGGTCCGGCAAAGTTGACGGTCAGCGAAACCGGGTCGCCCAGCCGCTGCGGATGGTCCAGCGCCGCCTGCAGCAGCGTGGCGGCGGTGATGCCGCCGAACGGACCGATCATGTTCCAGTACGCCGGCGTGGTGCGGCCGAGGAAACGGTGCTCGCCGGCGGCCTCCAGCGCGATCGCATCGTCAAAGGAATGGAGCGCAGCAGGAGCGGCGGCAGTCTGGGGAGCGATAGCTGACATGGCGATGGGGGCGAATAGCACGATCGTTCGATGAGCTGCCTACACTAGCCGTAGTCAGACATTTGGTCAACACGATCATGCATCAGGCGCCCGTCCAGCGTCCTCGGGGTGCCGCATCAGCCCTCCGCCCGCCGCCGCAGCGGCAGGCTCCAGCCCAACTGGTTGGCGATCACGCCCAGCAGCACCAGCGCCATGCCGGCGACCTGCAGCGGGCCCAGCACCACGTCGAACACCAGCACGTCGATCACGATCGCCACCAGCGGGTAGATGAAGGACAGCGTCGCGATCGACACCACGTTGAGCCGCTGGAAGGCGCCATACAGCAGTGTGTACATCACGCCGGTATGGACCAGCCCCAGCGCCAGCAGCGCGGCCCAGGTGCCAGCGTCGTAGCTGCCTGCCGCGGGATGGGCCAGCGGCGCCAGCATCATCACGCCCAGCACCATCTGCAGCCCGGCGATCTGGCCAGGAGGGATCGCCTGCAGCCGGCGCGTGGCCAGGGTCGTCACCGCGTACAGCAGCGCGGCCAGCAGGCCCAGGCCGATGCCGGCCAGCATCGCCGCGCCGGTGGCGCCGTGCTCGAGCCCGGTGATCAGCATTACACCGGCAAAGGCCAGCACCAGCCACGGCAGCCGCGCGAACGGGAACGGCTCGCGCTGGACCACCGAGGTCAGCAACAGCAGGAAGAACGGCTGGGTGTGATAGACCACGGTGGCAATGGCGATGCCGCTGTACGCGTACGCCGAGAACAGCGCCAGCCAGTTGAGCACCAGCGTGACACCGCCCAGCACCAGCCAGCCGAGCTGCGCGCGGGTCATCCGCACCCAGCCGCGCTGCAGCGTCAGCACGCCCAGCAGCGCCGCGCCGCCGAACAGGCAGCGGAAGAACACCACATCGAGCGGCGCCTGGCCGCTGGTGACCACGAACCAGCCGATGGTGCCGGACAGCAGCATGGCCGCGACCATGCGCCAGGCGCCGCCTGGCAAGGGTTGTTGGGAGGGCATGAGGGACTCCGCTCAGAGTGATGGCCGCATTGTTCCACCATGCAATCCGCTCAACAATCCCGTCTCAGCTCAATTAGTATTTGATCTGAAGTCAAAGAATGAGGACGTGCGATGCTGGATGCACCACTTAATGCGATGGCCGTATTTGCGCGCGTGGTCGAGTGCGGCAGCTTCTCGGCCGCCGCGCAGGACCTCGGCATGACCCCGTCGGCGGTCAGCCGCCACGTGTCGCGGCTGGAAGCGACGCTGGGCGCGAGCCTGCTGCAGCGGACCACGCGCGCCTTTGCGCTGACCGAGCTGGGCCAGTCGGTCTATGCCGCCTGCGCACGCATGACCGCCGCCGCGCGCGAGGTCACCGCGCTGGCCGGCGAGCACGGCGGTACGCCGCACGGCGTGCTGCGCGTCAGCGCCCCGGTTTCGTTCGGGCAAGCCTGGCTGGCGCCGCGGTTGCCGGCGCTGCTTGCCAGGTACCCGGGGCTGGACCTGCAGCTGACGCTGGCCGACCGCATGGTCGACCTGGTCGAGGAAGGCCTGGACGTGGCCGTGCGCATCGCCCGCGAACTGGCGCCAGGGCTGGCCGCGCGGCCGCTGCGCGAGGTGCGCTACCGGCTGGTGGCCTCGCCCGGCCACCTGGACCGCCACGGCACCCCGGCCACGCCCGCCGAACTGGCGGCCGCGCGCTGCCTCTACCTCGGCTACGGCAACTTCGGCGAACGCTGGACCATGCGCCGCCAGGCCGGCGGCGAGACCGTGGTGGTGCGCATCCCGCCGCGCCTGACGCTGAACAACAGCCTGGCGATCATGACCATGGTGGAGCGCGATGCCGGCATCGGGCTGGTGCCGGACTTCTCGCTGGGCAGCGCCCTCGAGGATGGCCGCGTGGTGACAGTGCTGCCGGACTGGGACATCCTCGAGCCCTACATCGGCACCGCCTACGCGGTGTATACGCCGACGCGGCACGTGCCGCCCAAGGTGCGGGCCTTTGTCGACCACCTCGCCGCGACCGCCGGCGACGCGCCGGTCTAGCTGAGCCTCACCCCTTGCCGAGGACCCGCCGCAGCAACCACAGCATGGCCTCGCGCACGCGTGCTGCATCGGCGCCCGCCTCGATCTCCAATGCCGCGCGGTCGAACGCCGCCGACAGCAGCGGCGCTAGCGCGCGCACTGCCATGTCGCCCCGCTGGCCGACACCCGCGGTATCCAGCCCCTCGCGCAGCGTGCGGGCGGCGTTGGCCTCGTCCAGCGCCAGCGTTTCGCGCAGCCCCAGCGCCGCCGGCCCCTCCACCAGCAGCAGCCGCGTGCGGCCCGGCACGGTCATCGCATCCAGGTAGGCCTGCGCGCCGGCGATCAGGGCCTCGGCAGGGTCCTGCCCATCGGGCGTGGCCGCCTCGATATCGGCGGCGACCGCCGCCGCTTCCTCGGCCAGCACGTGCCGGAACAGGTCGCGCTTGTCGGCGAAATGGTGGTACAGCGCGCCGCGCGTGATGCCGGCGGCGGCGCAGACGTCAGGCGTCGAAGTCTCGCCATAGCCCCGGCTGACGAACAGCGTGCGCGCGGCATCGAGCAGCGCCTGCCGGGTTGCCTCGGTACGTTCTCGGTTCGAGCGGGCCACGCATTTCCTCCTTGCATACATGCAGCCTGTATCTTAATATCAATTTACATACAGTCTGCATGTATCTAACAACCGAAAGGAGCCGCATCGTGAAAGTCACCAGCTACTACCCCGTCATCATGACCGGCGACGTTGCCGGCACGGCCGCGTTCTACCAGCGCCACTTCGGCTTCGTGGCCCTCTTCACCAGCGACTGGTACGTACACCTGCAGCTAGCGGACGACCCGGCGGTCAACCTGGCGGTGCTGGACGGCAGCCACGAGACCATCCCCGCTCTGGCGCGCGGCCAGTGCGCGAAGGGCTTGCTGCTGAATTTTGAAGTGGAAGACCCCGATGCGATCCATGACCGCCTGCGGGCGGCCGGGCTGCCAATCCTGCTGCCGCTGCGCGACGAGGCTTTCGGGCAGCGCCATTTCATCACCGCCGACCCCAACGGCGTGCTGATCGACATCATCAAGCCGATCCCGCCGTCGGGAGAATTTGCGGCGCAGTACGAGGCCGGCGCGCTGCCGGGCTGAAGCCGATGGGCCCCGCTCAGGCCGCGCAGACCCGGTACACCGCCAGGCTGCCGCGCCAGTTGACGCCCCAGCTGACGGTCACGCCCTCGTGCATCACCACGCGGTCGATCACGCGCAGCCCGACCTTGGGCGCGAGCGCCTCGAAGTCGCTGATGGTCAGCACGCGCACGTTGGGCGTGTTGTACCACTGGTAAGGCAGCGACTCCGACACCGGCATGCGCCCGCGGAACACCGACAGCCGGTGCGGCCAGTAGCCAAAGTTCGGGAACGAGACGATGCACTCGCGCCCCACCCGCAGCGTGTCGCGCAGCACCTGCGCGGTGTTGTGGATGGTCTGCAGCGTCTGCGACAGGATCACGGTGTCGAAGCTCTTGTCCTCGAACAGCGCCAGCCCGCCCTCCAGGTTTTGCTGGATGACATGCACGCCCTTCTGCGCGCACGCCAGCACGCCTTCGTCGCGGATCTCGATGCCGTAGGCCTGCACATCGAGTTCGTCCTGCAGCACGCGCAGCAGGCTGCCGTCGCCGCAGCCCAGGTCGAGCACCGTGGAATTGGGTTCGATCCAGCGCGCGATCGCGCGGAAGTCGGGGCGCAGCGCCAGGATATTGGGATTGGCCAGGGCGTTCATGCGCCGATCTCCTCTGCGATACGGTCGTAATAGGCGCGCATCAGGTTGTGATAGCGCGGGTCGTCGAGCAGGAAGGCGTCGTGACCATGCGGCGCGTCGATCTCGGCGTACGAGACCGGGCGCTTGTTGTCCAGCAGCGCCTTGACCAGTTCGCGGCTGCGGCTGGGCGCGAAGCGCCAGTCGGTGCCAAAGCTCGCCACCAGGAAGCTGGCCTGGGTCTGCGCGATGGCGCGCGTCAGGTCGCCGCCGTAGGCCAGCGCCGGGTCGAAGTAGTCGAGCGCTCGCGTAATCAGCAGGTAGGTGTTGGCGTCGAAGTACTCGGCGAACTTGTCGCCCTGGTAGCGCAGGTAGCTCTCCACCTGGAACTCGACATCGAACGAGAAGCGGATGTCGTCGGTCTTGAGCTCGCGGCCGAATTTCTCGGCCATGTCCTCGTCCGACAGGTAGGTGATATGGCCGATCATGCGGGCCACGCGCAGGCCGCGCTTGGGCTTGACGCCATGCGCGTAGTAGTTGCCGCCGTGGAAGTCGGGGTCGGACAGGATGGCGCTGCGCGCGACCTCGTTGAAGGCAATGTTCTGCGCCGACAGCTTGGGCGTGGATGCGACCACGATGCAGTGGCGCAGCCGGTCCGGGTACATCAGGCTCCAGGCCACCGCCTGCATGCCGCCGAGGCTGCCGCCCATCACTGCGGCGAACTGCGTGATGCCGAACGCGTCGGCCACGCGCGCCTGCGCGTTGACCCAGTCTTCCACCGTCACCACCGGGAAGCTCGCGCCATAGGGCTGGCCGGTGGCGGGGTTCACGCTCATCGGTCCGGTCGAGCCAAAACACGAGCCCAGGTTGTTGACGCCGATGACGAAGAAGCGGTTGGTATCGAGCGGCTTGCCGGGGCCGACCATGTTGTCCCACCAGCCCACGTCGCGCGGGTCGTCAGCATAGACGCCGGCCACATGGTGCGAGGCATTGAGCGCGTGGCAGACCAGCACCGCGTTGGAGCGGGCCGCATTGAGCGTGCCGTAGGTCTCGACCATCAGGTCGTAGCCGGCGATGGACGTGCCGTTGCGCAGCTTCAGCGGCTCGGCGAAATGCATGCGCTGCGGCGTGACCACGCCGACCGAATCGGGCGGCAGGGCGAGCGCGCTGGGCGCGGCAGACGGCAGGGCGACATCAGTCATGGAATCCGGGCCCGTGGCGAACGGGCATAAAAAAACCCGACCGGCATTTGCGTATGCAGCATCGCAGCCAAGTCGGGATTCACTGGATTCCTTGCGGGATTCCGCGTGCCGGCGCCATCCATTGCAGTGGTGACATGGGGCGCCGACCCAACCTCTTTAGCCGCATTTATAGTGGCAACCCGGACCTTGGTCCCTTGGCTGCCGCGCGCCCGCAAGCCAGTCATCAAATCGGCGCGACCGGGCAATTATAGAGCAATCGGCCCGGCATGTTGTTTTCAGCCCAGCAAGACCCTCAGGTGCGCCTCGACATGGTCCGACGGCGACTTGCGGAAGCCGCTCTTGGCATAGCGGTGCCACTGGCCCTGCACCGCCGCCATGATCAGCGCGGCGCGTGCCGGGATATCGGCGTCCGCGGGGAACGCGGCCTGTGTCACCGCCACCTTCAGGCACTGGCGCAGCGAGGCCTCGATGCGGTCCACCACCTGGTTGATGCGTTCCTGCAGGCGTTCGTGCTCACCCACCAGCGCCTCGCCGGTCAGCACGCGCGTCATGCCCGGGTTCTTCTCGGCGAACGACAGCAGCATGCGCACAATCGCATGGACCTGGCGCAGGCCATGCTCTTCCTTGTCGGCGATCTGGTTGATCAGGCCGAACACGGTCTGCTCGATAAAGCCGATCAGGCCCTCGTACATCTGCGCCTTGCTGGCGAAGTGGCGATACAGGGCCGCCTCGGACACGTTCAGGCGCGCGGCCAGCGCGGCGGTGGTGATCTTTTCCCCGCGCGGGTGTTCCAGCATGGTGGCCAGCGTCTGCAGGATCTGCACGCGGCGCTCGCCCGGGCGCGGGCGCTTGCGCACGGGCGCGGCCGGCGCCTGTTCGCCCGCCGGCATGTCGATGTCCTCGGCCCTGCCTGAAATGACAGCCTCCGGCTGGTCCCCGTTGCTCTGCGTCATGACCCGGTTCTCCGCATTCGTCGTTGGAGTTGATGCATGGATTGTACTTTTATGTCCACATAGGCCGGCCGGTTCGGCACGCGGGCACGTACGCGCGGCACGTTGTCGGGCTGCGCCTGCGGCGCCTGGGTCTCTGCCGCCACCAGCGTGACCGACTGCTCCTGCGCGGCGTGGCCGACATGGCGCCGGTCCTCGGCCTCCAGCGTGGAGCGTACCGCGGCATCGCGCCGGCTGCCGTCGTCGCGCGCCGCAGTGGACACAGCAAGCGCCTCGTGCGGGCGCGACGGCGCGATCGTGCGCAGGTAGCCGGTCACCCATGCCGTGCGGATACCGGTGCCCGCATAGCGCTTCAGGTGCGACACGGTGTCTTCCACCAGCACCGCGCGATGGGGCGCGATGCCCGTCTGCACCAGCAACCGGCGCAGCATGCGCCGGTCCGGCTTGGGCCGCAGGTGGCCGTGCACCCACATCTGCTCGATCGCCACCACGCGCTCGAAGCAATGGCGGATGCCGGCAATCTCCATCACCGCATGCGCATAGTCCTGCGGCGCATTGGTGACCAGGATCTTGCGCCCGGGCAGGCTCCGCAGGTGCGCGGCCAGCCCACGCCGCACGCGCACCATCTCGGCCAGCGCCGGGAATTCATGCGCGGCGCGCAGGAAGTCCGCGGGATCGACGCCATGGTGGCGGATCATGCCGAGCAGCGTGGCGCCGTAGCGCTGCCAGTAGTCCACGCGCACGCGGCTGGCGGTGGCCTCGTCGCAACCGAGCACGCGCGCCACGTAGGCGGTCATCAGCCGGTTGATGGCCGGGAAGATCGCGTGCGACGCGTCGTGCAGCGTGTTGTCGAGGTCGAACAGCCAGACCGTGCGGCCTGAGTTGTCGCCCGCCGGGCGGCGGCGCAGGCGAGCGCGGACACGGCGCGGAGGAGGAAGACTGGAAGGCACGCCGGACGACTCGGAGGATATGGGGGTGTTCCGGGGCGGCTGGTTGTGGCCAGGGCCGCCCCGGCGGCTCCGCTCAGTGCGAGCGGATCATGGTGCCGAACGCCTGCTCGGTCAGGATTTCCAGCAGCAGCGAATGCTCGATGCGGCCGTCCACGATGTGCACCGAATGCACACCGCTCTTGGCCGCATCCAGCGCCGACGAGATCTTCGGCAGCATGCCGCCCGAGATCGTGCCGTCGGCGAACAGCTCTTCGATCTCGCGCGCGGTCAGGTCGGTCAGCAGGTTGCCCTTCTTGTCCATCACGCCGGGGATGTTGGTCATCATCACCAGCTTCTCGGCCTTCAGGATCTCGGCCATCTTGCCGGCGACCACGTCGGCGTTGATGTTGTAGGCCTGGCCATCGTCGGAGAAGCCGATCGGCGAGATCACCGGGATAAAGGCATCGTCCTGCAGCGCCTTGACCACCGCCGGGTTAATCGCCTCGATATCGCCCACGTAGCCGATATCGATGAAGGCGCCCGGGTTCTCGCGATCCGGCATCTGCAGGCGCTTGGCGCGGATCAGGCCGCCGTCCTTGCCGGTCAGGCCCACGGCCTGGCCGCCGTACTGGTTGATCAGCATCACGATGTCCTGCTGGACTTCGCCGCCCAGCACCCACTCGACCACTTCCATGGTCTCTTCGTCGGTGACGCGCATGCCCTGCACGAAGGTGCCGACCTTGCCGACCTTCTTCAGCGCCTCATCGATCTGCGGGCCGCCGCCGTGCACCACCACCGGATTCATGCCGACCAGCTTCAGCAGGATCACGTCGCGCGCGAAGCCGTGCTTGAGCTTCTCTTCGGTCATGGCATTGCCGCCGTACTTGACCACGATGGTCTTGCCGTGGAACTTGCGGATATACGGCAGCGCCTCGGCGAGGATCTCGGCTTTCAGCGCGGGGGCAATGGCGGCCACCGTCGTTGCGGCAGGCCCGGGGTTGTCGGCGTTCATGGGGGACATCCGTGAGATTCAACAGGTATGATGGCTAATCGGCCGCGTACCCGGGGGAAACCAACGGGGATCGCCCGAAAGTGCGCCATCCGGCCACGGCAGGCGCCGATTTTACAAGAAACCGCGCGGGGCGCGAGCCTGCCGGCCCAAGCTGCGCGCGCAAGCCGCCGGCAAGCGCCCCACGGGGCACCAGACAGCGCGCCGGCGTTCCGTCCGCGCAACAGCCGCCCCGCACTCGGTCACCTGAGCCCGATCACTGTGCCCCGATCACTGTGCCCATTTGGCAAGCCACTCCGCGCACCAGTTCCCACCATGCCAGAAACCAACCCCGCGTTGCCCCCTCCGATCCCGGCCCCGGCGCCGGCGTGCCGCCGATGAGCGACGCTCGCACGGTCCTCACCGGCCAGCTGCGCCCGGTCGAGCATTGCAGCCGCTGTGGCGCCGGTTTCGTCTGTGGCTACGTGGCCGGGCTGCCCGAGTGCTGGTGCGCCAGCCAGCCGCTGCTGCCGGCGCGGCAGATCGTGCCCGGCCAGCACTGCCTGTGCCCCGCCTGCCTGGCGGCGCGCCGGAGCGAGGATCAGGCGCCGGCCCCGGCCGTGGGCACGCCGGCCGGCTGAGCCGGCGCACTGCCCCACTGCATCACCAGCATCCCGGCCACGATCAGCACCGCGCCCGCCAGCCGCGCCGGCGTCAGCACACGCACGGCAAACCCGGCCAGCCCGAACTGGTCCACGAGCAGCGCCGCCAGCACCTGCCCCGCCACCACCGCGGCGATAAAGCCGGCGGCGCCCAGTTTCGGCGCCATCATCAGCGCGGCCGAGATATAAAACACCCCCAGCACCCCGCCGATCCAGATCCAGCCCGGCGCGCGCGCCAGCTGCGACGGCGCCGGCAGCGGCACCCGCAGCAGGCACAGCACCGGCAGGATTGCTGCCAGGCTGACCAGCAACGACACCAGCGTGGCCGACAGCGGATGGCCCAGCGTGCGCCCCAGCGTGGCGTTGGCACCCGCCTGGAACGGGATCACGGCACCGGCCAGTACCGCCGTGGCAAGCGGCAGCAACAGCGAAACGGGGATCGAAAACGGGACCTGAGTGACTGACATGGTGCGCTCCGTGAGGCAATATGCGATGCCTGCCAGTGTGAAATATCGCAAAGCGAATTCCCAATTCTGCTTTCGTACGTTTAATATTCGCCGAATGAATAGCCTACGCGGAATCGACCTCAACCTGCTGGTGGTGCTGGAAGCACTGCTGGCCGAGCGCCATATCTCCCGCGCCGCGCTGCGGCTGCACCTGAGCCAGCCGGCGGTGAGCCACGCGCTGGGCCGCCTGCGGCAGCTGCTCGACGATCCTATCCTGGTGCGCGGCAAGGGTGGACTGGTGCTGAGCGCGCGCGCCCATGAACTGACCGGCCCGCTGGCCGAGGCGCTGGCGCAGGTGCGCATCCTGCTGGGGCCGAGCGGCTTCCAGCCCGCCACCACGCGCCGTACCTTCCGCCTGGCGATGTCCGACTATGGCGCGCTGGTGGTGCTGCCGCGGCTGCTGCGCGCGGTGCGCAAGGCCGCGCCCAATATCGACCTGGTGGTGTCGCAGGCCAGCCGCGAGGGCATGACCGCGCAGGTGGCCGACGGCGAGATCGACATGGCGCTGGGCGTGTTCACCTACCAGCCCGAAGGCGTCAAATCCGCCGAGCTGTTCCGGGAGAGCTACGCCTGCGCGGTGGATGCGGCGACCGTGCGCGATTCCGGCCGGCTCGACCAGGTGGCTTACCTGGCGCGCTCGCACGTGCTGGTGGCCACGCACAGCGAACGCATGGATGCGATCGACACGGCCGTCGCCAAGCTCGGCGGGCGCCGCAAGATCGCCTGCGTGGTGCCGCACTGGAGCGTGGCGCCGGCGCTGATCGCCGGGACCAACCTGGTGCTCACCACCGCGCGACGCAGCCTGGCCGCGCTGGAAGACGACCCCCGCTATGCCGTATTCACGCCGCCGTTTGCGTTGGACGACTTCACCTTCAGCATGATCTGGCACGAGCGCACCGAGGCCGATCCGGCCCACGCGTGGCTGCGCGAGCGCGTACTGGCGGCGGCTGCCAATCAGGAATCGGAAGAGCCGATCAGCTTGCGCGGCTGACGGCGGAGTGCGGGCTTGGCGGGCTTGCCGCCACCCGGATTCGGTGGCTGCGGTCTGGCATCACGACGCTGGGTGGCGCCGGTGGCTGGCCTGGCGGGCCGCGTGTCCCCGCGAAAGACCAGCTTCTGCCGGGTGCCGTGCTGCTTGTTGGCCATGTTGGCTGGATGAGTGGATGGACGAGGCCGGGCCCGTCAGGCGATCAGTGCTTGTGCTCGCCGTGGCCGCCGCTCGCGCCGGCGGCAGCGGGCACCATGTCGCGCACTTCTGCCGTGACCTTCTGCTCGGTCACCTTGCCGCCCTGCTCGATCTTCAGCGTGATGGGCACGGTGTCGCCCTTCTTCAGCTGCGACTTCAGGTCCATCAGCATCACATGGTAGCCGCCGGGCTTCAGCTCGACGTCCTTCATCTTTGGCAGGTCCAGCGACTTGATCTGCCGCATGCGCATCACGTTGCCTTCCATCTTCATCTCGTGCAGCTCGGCCGTGCCCACCGGCGACGATACGCCGACCAGCTTCGCGTTCTCGTGCGCGTGCAGCACCATGAAGGCGCCCGATGCGGCCTGGGTCGGCACGGTGCCGCGCACCCAGGCATTGCTGACATCGACCTGGGCCAGCACGGCGCCCGAAGCCAGCGTGGCGGCGAGCGCGGCGAACGATGCGGCCACCGTGG
Organism: Ralstonia pickettii DTP0602; assembly: GCA_000471925.1. Lineage (NCBI taxonomy): Bacteria > Pseudomonadati > Pseudomonadota > Betaproteobacteria > Burkholderiales > Burkholderiaceae > Ralstonia > Ralstonia pickettii. Next base: position 164,501 of record CP006667.1, on the reverse strand, counting down.
CCGCGCGGATCTTGGCTTGCATGTAAGGCTCTCCTGAAAGCAGACATTAGACCATGCCGATGCCTGGCCGTGCCCGGCAAGGGGGGCGCCGGCGCGGCAGGCCGGGGAGCGCCGGCGCGGCGCATAGCCGGCTAGTCTGGCAGGCCGCGCGGCGCGCCGCCAATGCGGCAAGGTGTCGCACGCGCAGGTGCCCCGCGGCGGCATTGATACACTCGCGCCATGACCACCCGCGCCGTCGTGCCAAGCCTGCCCGAACTCCCCTTCCTGACGCCGCTGCCGGCCGGCTCCTCCGCCCGCCACGGCCAGGTGACGCTGCGCCGGCTGTTCTGGCTGCGCTGGGCGCTGCTGGCCGGGCAGGCGCTGACCATGCTGAGCTGCGACCCGATGGCCGGCATCCGGCTGCCCTACGGGCCGCTGCTGGTGGTGTTCGGGCTGCAGGCGCTGTTCAACCTGCTCACCGGCCTGCGCCTGCGCCAGCACACGCGGCGCAACAGCGCGCCCGGCGAGGCCGAACTGATGGGCCAGTTGCTGGTGGACCTGACCGCGCTGTCGGCGATCCTGTTCTTTACCGGCGGCGCCACCAACCCCTTCGTCTCGTTCTACCTGCCCGGCCTCGCCATTGCCGCGGCGATCCTGCCCTGGCGCCAGGTGATCGCGCTGGCGCTGTACGCGCTGGCCTGCTACACGGTGCTGCTGTTCGAGTACGTGCCGCTGGACCTGCACAACCCCGACAACGCGGTGAACTACCACCTGGCGGGCATGTGGCTGAATTTCGTCGCCAGCGCGGTGATGATCGCGCTGTTCGTCGCGCGCCTGTCGGGCGTGCTGCGCCAGCGCGAGGCGCAGCTCAACCTGGCGCGCGAGCAGTTGCTGCGCGAGGCGCGCGTGGAAGACCTCAACGGCCAGGCGGCCGCCGTGGCACATGAGATCGGCACGCCGCTGGCCACGCTCGCGGTGATCGCCGGCGAACTGCGCGCGGATGCCTCCGACCCCGGCCGCGGCGCCACCGCGATCAACGCCTACCTGCCCGACCTGCAGACCATGGAGCAGCAGCTCGGGCTGTGCCGCACCACGCTGGCAAGGCTGCGCGAAGATCCCGCCACACTGGCGCCACAGCGCATCGACGGCTGGCTGCCGGCCTTTGCCGAACGCTGGCAGCTGCGCCATCCCGGCGCCGGCCTGCAGGCCGGCACCACCCCGGGCGCCGGCGCGCAAGCGGTAGAAACTGCCCGCGTCGGCCAGATCCTGACCATCCTGCTCGACAACGCCGCGCGCAGCCAGCAGGCCGCCGGCCGCGGCAACGAACCGCTGCAGCTGCAGATCGCGATGGAGCCCGGCTACACCGCGCCGTGGCTGTCCTTCCGCGTGGCCGACCACGGCGACGGCATCCCCGAATCCCTGCGCGGCCAGCTCGGCGAAACGCCGGTGGCCAGCCAGCACGGCGGCCAGGGTATCGGCCTGTACCTGGCGCAAAGCGCCGCCCGCCAGATGGGCGGCGAACTGGCCTGGCACGACCGCCCCGGCGGCGGCACCGTGGCCGAGCTGCGCCTGCCCGCGCTGTCCGCGCTATCGACGTTTTCCGCGCCTGCCGCGCATCCGGAACCATCGCGCCACCACTGAACATGACCGACACCTTCCACCCGGTACCTGAAGCCACCGCACCCGCAGGCACGTCCTTCCTGCTCATCGACGACGATGAAGTCTTCGCCGGCACGCTGGCGCGCGCGCTCACGCGCCGCGGCTATTCGGTGCAGGTCGCGCACGACGGCCGCAGCGCGCTCGCGCTGGCGTCGCGCACGGCCTTTGCCTACGTCACGCTGGACCTGCACCTGGAACCGCCGCCCGAAGCCGGCAGCACCGCGCCGGCCGAATCGGGCCTGCAACTGGTATCGCCGCTGCGCCAGGCGCTGCCCGACGCGCGCATCCTGATCCTGACCGGCTACGCCAGCATTGCCACCGCGGTGGCGGCGGTCAAGCAGGGCGCGGACGAGTACCTGGCCAAACCGGCCAATGTCGATTCGATCCTGACCGCGCTGATGGCGGGCGTGTCGGAAGAGGCGGCGCAGGCCGCAATGGAAGAGCCGGTGCCGCTGTCGGTGGCGCGGCTCGAGTGGGAACACATCCAGCGCGTGCTGGCCGAGCACGGCGGAAATATCTCCGCCACGGCGCGGGCGCTGAACATGCACCGGCGCACCTTGCAGCGCAAGCTGGGCAAGCGGCCGGTGTCACGCTAAAGGAAAAGGCCGCGCGTATTGCGCGGCCTTTCCGGTGACAAATGCTGCCGGTGTTTTACAGGCGCAACTGGACGTAGTCCCAGTCCAGCCCGTCGGCGCTGTCCTGCGGCGTGCTGCCTTGCGCGACGATGCGCATGGCGTCGCCGGCATGCCGGTCGGCCAGCGTGAACAGCGCGCCCGAATCCAGCGCCAGCGTCGCTGCCGCGGCAGTGGCCGCGCCGCGCGAACCCGATTGCGCCGCCTCGGCGGCGGGCACGGCGGGACGGATGCAGAGAAAGGCCGTCGCGGCGGCCAGCGCGGCCAGCAGGCCTCCTGTGGCGAGCACCACACGGCGGGTCTTGTATTGGATCATTGGATTTCTCCTGCCAGTGAGTTGAGTGGGATGCGGTGGCTCCCGCACCGGTCAATCGACCGTCAAGGTGACGAAGGGTCGCATTGACGCGCCTTCGCGCGCCAGCGTGCTTACCAATGCTTACGCGCCTTACCGGCATGTGGCAGCCGGATACGCACGGATATGAGAAATCCGTTCCCGCCAGGGGACGGAAACTGACCCACAGATGCAAAAAGGGCGCACCGTGGTGCGCCCTTCCCGCTTGCCGACAGTACCGACTTACAGCACGTAGCGCGACAGATCCTCATTGCCGGCCAGGTCGCCCAGGCGCTCATCGACATACGCGGCATTGATGGTCACGGTCTCGCCCGACGACTTGGTCGCATGGAACGACAGGTCTTCCAGCAACCGCTCCATCACCGTGTACAGCCGGCGCGCGCCGATGTTCTCCACCTTTTCATTGACCGAGAAGGCGATCTCCGCCAGCCGGCGGATGCCGTCATCGGCAAACACCAGTTCGACCGCTTCCGTGCTCAGCAGCGCCTGGTACTGCTTGGTCAGGCTCGCGTCGGTCTGCGTCAGGATGGCCTCGAAGTCTTGCACGGACAGCGAGTCCAGCTCCACGCGGATCGGGAAGCGGCCCTGCAGTTCGGGGATCAGGTCGCTCGGCTTGGACAGGTGGAACGCACCCGAGGCAATGAACAGGATATGGTCCGTCTTGATCATGCCGTACTTGGTGCTCACCGTGGTGCCTTCCACCAGCGGTAGCAGGTCGCGCTGCACGCCCTGGCGCGACACCTCGCCGCCGCCGATATCGCTGCGGCTGGCGATCTTATCGATCTCGTCCAGGAACACGATGCCGTTCTGCTCGACGTTGGTAATGGCCTTGTGCTTGAGCTCATCGTCATTGACGAGCTTGGCGGCCTCTTCGTCGATCAGCAGCTTGAAGGCTTCCTTGACCTTCATCTTGCGGCGCGCCTTCTTGCCCTGGCCCAGGCCGGCGAACATCGAGCGGATCTGCTCGGTCATGTCTTCCATGCCCGGCGGGCCCATGATGTCCATGCTCGGCATGCCGGCGGCCAGCTCCAGCTCGATTTCCTTGTCGTCGAGCTGGCCTTCGCGCAGCTTCTTGCGGAACACCTGGCGCGTGTTGGAATCCTTTTCTTCCGGCTGCGTAAAGCCGATATCGCGCGGCGGCGGCAGCAACACGTCGAGCAGGCGGTCCTCGGCCGCGTCCTCGGCCTTGGTGCGCACCTTCTTCATCTCGGATTCGCGGGTCTGCTTGATCGCCATCTCGGCCAGGTCGCGCACGATGGTGTCGACGTCGCGGCCCACATAGCCCACCTCAGTGAACTTGGTCGCCTCGATCTTGATGAACGGCGCGTCGGCCAGCTTGGCCAGGCGACGTGCGATCTCGGTCTTGCCGACCCCGGTCGGGCCGATCATCAGGATGTTCTTGGGAGTGATTTCCTGGCGCAGGGGCTCGGCCACCTGCTGGCGGCGCCAGCGGTTGCGCAGCGCCACGGCCACGGCCTTCTTGGCCTTGTTCTGGCCGATGATGTGCTTGTCGAGTTCGGAAACGATTTCCGACGGGGTCATGGTGTGCGACATGGTATCCGTTCAGTTGGGGCGCGGTGGGGCGTGCGGCCAGCCGGGCGTGGCAAAAGCTGGCAGTGGCTGGCCTTCGCTTATTCCAGCGTCTCGATGACGAAGTTGGTGTTGGTATAGATGCAGAGTTCACCGGCAATGGTCAGCGCCTTCTCGACCACGTCCTTCGGCGGCAGTTCGGTGTTTTCCACCAGCGCCTTGGCGGCGGACTGCGCATACGCGCCGCCCGAGCCGATGGCGGCGATGCCGCCCTCGGGGTCGAGCACGTCGCCGTTACCGGTGATGACCAGCGTGGTGTCGCGGTCGGCGGTGATCAGCATGGCTTCCAGCCGGCGCAGCGCGCGGTCCGAGCGCCAGTCCTTGGCGAGGTCGACCGCGGCGCGGGTCAGGTTGCCCTGGTACTTCTCCAGCTTGGCCTCGAAGCGATCCAGCAGCGAGAAGGCATCGGCCGTGCTGCCGGCAAACCCGACCAGCACCTTGCCGTTGTAGATGCGGCGCACCTTGCGCGCGGTGCCCTTCATCACGATATTGCCGAGAGTGACCTGACCATCACCGCCGAGTGCGACCTGATTGCCGCGGCGGACGCTGACGATGGTAGTGCCGTGATACTGTTCCATGGTGGCTTCCGTGAATATGTCAGGACCGTAGTTGGCGACGCCTCCGGCCGGTTTCAAGGCCCTCGCGTGCGCCGGGCGCGGTCTGACCAATATAGGATGCCTGCCGCCACGTTGCCCGGCGCCGCGCCCAAACAAAAAGGGCCATGCGTTGCCGCATGGCCCTTGTCCGCAACGCGCGGGGCCAGCGGCCCGCGCGCCTCGCACATCACTCCATCAGATCAGTCCGCGTACACGCCGGCTTTCTTGATCACCGGGGTCCACTTGTTGATTTCGGCGGTCAGGAAGGTGCGCAGCGAATCCGGCGTGGCGCGCTGCGCCGGCACGGCCTCGGCGCCCAGCTCGGCCATCTTGGCGCGGAAGGTCGGGTCGGTCACGGCCTTCTGCAGTGCCGCCGACAGCTTGTCGATCACCGGCTTGGGCGTGCCCTTGGGGGCATACATGGCGTGCCAGATCTTGACTTCCACGCCCGGCAGGCCCTGCTCGGCCGCGGTCGGAATGTCCTTGAACGCTTCCACGCGGCGCGACTGCATGGCCGCGTACGGCTTGAGCGCGTTGGCCTTGAGCTGGCCGGCGATATTGGTGGTCTGGTCGCACATCAGGTTGACCTGGCCGCCCAGGATGTCGGTCAGCGCCGGCGCGGTGCCCTTGTACGGCACGGTGGTCAGCTCGGTCTGGATCGCGCTCTGGAACAGCAGGCCGCACAGGTGCGAGGCCGAGCCGATGCCGGCGTTGGCCAGCGACAGCTTGCTGGCGTTGGCCTTGATGTACGGCAGCAGATCCTTGAAGTTGTTCGGCGGCAGCGACTTGTTGCCCACCAGGATCATCGGCACGTCGGCGATCTCGCCCACCATCTCGAAGTCCTTCAGGGGATCGAAGCCCAGGTTGCGGTACAGCGCCGGCGCGGTGGACATGCCGATATGGTGGATCAGCACGGTGTGGCCGTCGTTCTTGGCCTGCACCACCTTCTTGGCCCCGATGGTGCCGCCGGCGCCGCCAAGGTTCTCGATGATGATGGTCGCGCCCAGATGCTTGGACATGATCGCGGTCAGCTCGCGCGAGAGCTTGTCGGTCGGACCACCTGCGGCAAACGGCACCACCGCCGACACCGGCTTGCTGCCGGGATATTCCTGGGCGTACGCGCCCGACACCACACCCATTGCGCTGACTGCCAGCGCTGCCGCGACCATCTTTGCCACTCGTTTCATGCTCTCTTCTCCTGGTTCCCTTCAAATACCCGTCTGCAAGGCGTTGCCGCCGGCCCGGCCCCGGCTGTGGGGGCGCTGATTGCGCAGGCTCTTTGGCCGCGCTTTGACCATGCCGGCAGCCGCCGCCCCGCCGCACGCAGCGGCATGGGCGGGGGGATGATGTTAGCAACGCCAGACAATGTGCAGGTATAGGGGCTAACCCGCCTGCAACGCTGCACATATGGCGAGATACGCCGAAGATATGGGAGGAATGCACGGAAAAACGCGGGGTTCGCAGCGGCGGGGCGCTAGCGGAAAAAACCGAGCATTTCTTCAAGCAGCGGCTCGGGGGCTTCCTCCGGAATGTAATGCCCGCACGGGAGCGCGCGGCCGCTGACGTCGGCAGCCACCTCCTGCCACAGCGCCATCGGCTCGAAGCAGCGCGCCACCACGCCGTGCTCGCCCCACAGCACGCGCAGCGGCAGCTCCAGCCGGCGCCCGGCCTCGCGGTCGGCGCGGTCGTGTTCCAGGTCGATGGTGGCGGCGGCGCGGTAGTCCTCGCACATGGCATGCACGTGCGCGGGGTCGCGCATGGCGGCGACGTAGGCGGCCATGGCATCGGGGGCGAACGGGCTTGGGCCGGCCTGGCGCAGGCCCATCAGTTTCTGCAGGTAGAACTCCGGCTCGGCGTTGATCAGCGTCTCGGGAAAGGGCGCCGGCTGGATCAGGAAGAACCAGTGCCAGTAGGCGGCGGCGAAGGCCATGCTGGTGCGTTCGTACATCGCCAGCGTGGGCGCGATGTCCAGCAGCATCGCCCGGCTGACCGCCTCGGGATGGTCGGCGCACAGCCGGTGTGCCACGCGCGCGCCGCGGTCGTGGCCGCACAGCGCAAAGCGCTCGAAGCCGAACGCGGCCATCAGCGCGACCTGGTCCTGCGCCATGTTGCGCTTGCTGTACCCCTCGTGCCCGGGGTTGCCCGGCGGCGCGGAACTGCTACCGTAGCCGCGCAGGTCGGTGGCGATCACGGTGAAGTGGTCGGCCAGCGCCGGCGCCACGCGGTGCCAGATCAGGTGGCTCTGCGGATGGCCGTGCAACAGCAGCAGCGGCGGGCCCGAGCCGCCCTGCACGCCGGCGATCTCGATTTCGCCGACGTGGCGCCGGAAGGGCTCGAAATTGGGGAACAGCAGCGCGCTGGCGTCGTTCAGCATGGGTGTCTCCATGTGTGTCTGCTCTGTTTGACGGACATCTCTGTGCCGATCATAGGCGACAAACAGCACCTTCGGCTTGGTCGCACGGAGGTGGAGCCGGCAATACAACGCCGCCCCCGGGAAGTCCCGCTGACGCAACTGAATTGCATCAACCGGGGCCCTATGGTTAAATCGCCCCATGACCCGTCCCAGCCCGGACCGGCCGGCCCTTGCGCCGGAACCGGCGATCCCCCCGCCCCTGGAGGCCGCCCACGAGCGCCTGCGCCAGTTGGGCGCGCGCGTGACGCAGCCGCGGCTGTGCATCCTGGCCTGCCTGATCGGCAGCGACGAGGCGCTGACGCACCAGGCCGTGATCGACCGCCTGCCCGAGCAAGGCGAGACCGTCGACCGCGTCACCGTTTACCGCGTGCTGGACTGGCTGGTGGAACAGGGCGTGGCGCAGAAGCGCGCCGGCAACGACCGCGTGTTCCGCTTCAGCTTGGTCGAGCACGAGGCCGCGCGCGCGCAGGAGCATCGCCAGCACAGTCATTTCCACTGCACCCGCTGCGACCGCACCTTTTGCCTGGACGATGCCAGTGCGCCGGCGCAGCCGGTCGCGCCGCGCGTGCCCAGCGGCTTTGCCATCGAACATGTCGAACTGACCGTGAACGGCGTCTGCGCCGAGTGCGGCAAGCGCGCGCCCGCGCACTGAACACGGCCTTCTCAAATTCCCGGAGAACAACAAATGTCCAAACTGACCCCGGTCACGATCCTGACGGGCTTCCTCGGCAGCGGCAAGACCACCCTGCTCAAGCGCATCCTGAACGAGCCGCACGGCATGAAGATCGCCGTGATCGAGAACGAGTTCGGCGAAGAGAACATCGACAACGAGATCCTGGTACAGGACGGCCGCGAGCAGATCGTGCAGATGAGCAACGGCTGCATCTGCTGCACCATCCGCGGCGACCTGGTGCAGGCGCTGTCCGGGCTGCTGACGCGGCGCGACGCCGGCGAGATCGACTTCGACCGCGTGGTGATCGAGACCACCGGCGTGGCCAACCCCGGCCCGGTGGCGCAGACCTTCTTCATGGACGAGGAAATCGCCTCGCGCTACCTGCTGGATGCGGTGATCACGCTGGTCGACGCCAAGCATGCGCATATGCAACTCGACAAGCAGGAGGAAGCGCAGCGCCAGGTGGGCTTTGCCGACGCCATCTTCATCACCAAGTCCGACCTGGTCGGCAAGGACGACGTGACCGGGCTGCGCCACCGGCTGGTGCGTATGAACCCGCGCGCGCCGATCCGCCTGGTCAACTTCGGCGAGGCGCCGATCGACACCATCTTCGACCTGCGCGGTTTCAACCTGAACGCCAAGCTGGAGCTGGACCCGGAGTTCCTGCGCGCGGAGGATCACGACCACGACCATGATCACGACCACGGCGAGCACTGCGGCACCGACTGCGGCCACGATCACGACCACGATCATGGCCACGAGCACGACCACCACCATCACCACCACCATACCGACCGCATCGCGTCGTTTGTCTTCCGCAGCGACAAGCCCTTCCACTACGGCAAGCTGGAGGAATTCCTGTCCGGAATCCTGGCGGTGTACGGGGAAAAACTACTGCGCTACAAGGGCGTACTATATATGGAGGGCGTGGACCGCAAAGTGGTATTCCAGGGGGTCCACCAACTGATGGGCAGCGATATCGGCGGCAAGTGGGAAGACGAGACCCCGGGCACCCGGATGGTGTTCATCGGCGTGGACCTGCCCCGCGAAGCCATCCTCAAGGGCCTGGAGAACTGCCTGGCCTGAGTGCACCAGCCGCCCCTCGGGGCGGCTGCCTCCAGATACCGCCCTGCGGCGGCCCTCTCATTCGGGGTACCGGGGAAATACCGAAGTGCTGGCTGGCTTTCCCCCGTATCTCGGAAAAATTTGTTCAAGTACAATAGGCCGGATTTGATACCGGTGGCGCACCTTTTTTCCGCTACCGATGTCTTGCAGGGCGGCGGTTGTCGTCAGCATGAGGCAGGCCGCCGGGCAGGTGCGGTCGCAGTGCTTCGTGCGGAGACCGCCTTTCCGCTTGGGGTACCCCGGCACGCGCCGTCACTGACTGACGCGAGAGAGAGGTGTCCCCATGACAGCCGCAACGAAGACAAAAGAAAGCCGCAGCAAGACTGGTAGTGCAGCGGCAGAGACGCTCAAGGCGCAGCCTGTGAAGGCCGCGCCCGCTCCCCGCGGCAGTACGGCGAACGCCGAAGCGGGCGCAACGAAGGGAGGCCCGCGAAGCAGCAAGACTGCAGCCAGCCAGAGTGAAACAACCGTGGCGCGCAAGCCCGCGGACAGCGCACCCGAGCGGACCCAGACGCCGCCGGCCGCATCAACAAGAGAATCAGCAGCAACCATGAGCAGCAACAAACTTCTGACTGAAGCTGAAATCCTGAAGATGAGCGACAAGGATTACATGAACGAAGCGCAGCTCGCCTTCTTCAAGCATCGCCTGGAGCAGCTGCGCGACGAAATCCTGAAGAACGCTGACCAGACCACGGAACACCTGCGCGAAACGGTCATCGTGCCGGATCCGGCCGACCGCGCCACCATCGAGGAAGAGCATGCGCTGGAACTGCGCACGCGCGACCGCGAGCGCAAGCTGCTGAAGAAGGTCGAGCAATCGCTGCAGCGCATCGAATCGGGCGACTACGGCTGGTGCGAGGAAACCGGCGAGCCGATCGGCGTGCCGCGCCTGCTGGCCCGGCCCACCGCCACGCTATCGCTGGAAGCCCAGCAACGCCGCGAACTGCGCCAGAAGCTGTTCGGCGACTGAGACGCCGCGCGCCGGCAACGCCGGCGCGGCAGGCGCGACGTGACGGCCCGGTTCTCCGGGCCGTTTGTGTTTGCGCTTACTCACGGCCTGGCGGCGCTTTGTCGTGGCGTCGCCACGGCCTACCATTGTCAGAATCCTCCGGCTGTCGCCGGCCCGGCCTTTCTGGTAAATTCGCAACTTTGTTGCAACAACGAGGCAACGGCCGCCGAGGTGCGCCCGCTGCCTGCCGTATTTTCTGTCTTTCTGCCCTCCTGCCATGGCCGATCGCCTGCCCGTCGCCGTGCTGTCCGGTTTCCCCGGCGCCGGCAAGACCACGCTGCTGAACCACCTGCTTGCGCATAGCGCGGGCAGCCGCGTGGCCGTGCTGGTCTGCGGCGCGCAGGACGGGCAGACGCTGGCGCCGCTGCCGCCGGGCTGCGAGGCCACCGTTCTGCCGTCGGGTGACGCCATGCTCGCCGAAGCGGCGCGGCTCGCCGCCGAAGGCCGCTTCGACGCGCTGCTGGTGGAAGCCGACGGCCTGGACGAGCCACTGGCCATCGCCGAAGGCTTCCTGTTCGAGGCCGAGCATGGCGCGGGGCCTGATGCCGCAGTGCAGCCCGACACGCTGGTGACGGTCATCGATGCCGCCACCTTCCTGCGCGACCTCAACGAGGCCGAGTTCCTCGGCGACCGCGGGCTGGCGCAAGGTGGTGGCGACGACCGCACCGTGGCCGAAGTGCTGCTCGCGCAGGTCGAGTTCTGCGACGTGATCGTGCTGAACAAGGCCGACCTGGCCGAAGCCGCCGAACTGGCGCGCCTGCATGCGGTGCTGCATGCGCTCAACCCGCGTGCCGACATCATCGAGGCCAGCTTCGGCAAGGTGCCACCGCAGCGCGTGCAAGGCACCGGCCGCTTCGACTTCGAGGCCGCCGCCGACGCCCCGGGCTGGCTCGCCGCGCTGCGTGGCGAGGTGCCCGCTGCCGACGCCGCCACCGGTGTGTCCACCCTGGTCTACCGGCGACGGCGCCCGTTCCATCCGCAACGCTTCGCGGACCTGATCCACACCGAGTGGCTGCGCGAACACGGCAGCGTGCTGCGCTCCAAGGGCCTGTTCTGGCTGGCCAGCCGCATGGAAACCGCCGGCGACTGGAACCAGGCCGGCGGCGTCTGCCGCCACGGTGGCGCCGGCGCCTGGTGGGCCGCGCTGGACCCGGCCGAATGGCCGAGCGACCCGGCGCAGCGCGCCGAAGTGGAAGCCGACATGTTGGTCGACGGCGCCCTGGCGCCGTTCGGCGACCGCCGCCAGGAACTGGTGCTGACCGGCGTGGAACTGGACCCTGCCGCGCTGTGGGCACGGCTCGATGCCTGCCTGCTGACCGACGCCGAGATGGCGGCGGGCGCGGACGCCTGGGCGGCTTACCCGGACCCCTTCCCTGCCTGGGTCGACGACTTCGACGACGAAGACGGCCACAGCCATGACCATGACCATGGCGATGACTGCGGCTGCGGCGACCCCGACCATGACCACGGCAGCCACGGCGGCCATCGGCATGCGCACTGACTGGTTCGCCCGCCTGCGCACGCACGGCCCGGGCCTCTTCTCCGCGCTGTGGCTGGCGCTGTGCCTGCTGCTCGCGCAGCATGCCGGGCTGACCCACCGTATCGTGCACGGCGGCGTGCTGCCGCCGGCGGCCGCCCTGGCCGCCACGGCCACGGCAACTGACACCGCGCCAGCGGCCGATACCGACCCGCACTCGCAGGCGCAGACCTTCACCGGCCACTCGTGCGTGCTGTTCGACGGCGCCACCGTTGCCGACACCCTGTGCGGCAAGCTGCCGCTGCCGGATCTCGCCTTCGGCAAACCGGTCAAGCCGGCCAACCTGGCCTGGCGCTGGCCCGACCTGCCCGCTGCACAACCCTTCCATTCGCGCGCGCCACCGGCGCCGGCCATCGCCCTCGCCTGATCCGGGACGCGGCCCTCGCCGCGCGCCCGGCCCATGAATATCCGTGCTGAACGCCTGCCACTCCGGCTGCGCGGCCACGCCCATTGCGGGCCGGCCGGCGCTGGGCGACCGCCGTGCCAGCCGGGCCGATTGCCACTGCCTCTCTCCGCGCGCCATGTCTAACCGCTCACACCCGCAAACCAGCGCACCGCGCCTGACCCCGCTGGCAGCCCTTGCCGCTTCGCTCACCGCCACCATGGCGACCGCCTTCGTGGCGCCCGCCGCGCTGGCGCAGAATGCCACGCCGCCCGCGGCGCCCGCTGCCGACACCGCTCCTGCCACGCCTGCGGCGCCTGCCACCGCGCCTGCCGGCGCAACCCTGCGCGAAGTCGTGGTCACCGCCAACCCGCTCGGCAGCGACCTCAACGACATGGTGGCGCCCGTATCGACGCTGGGCGGCGACGCCCTTGCCGTGCGCCAGGCCAGCACGCTGGGCGAGACCCTCGACAAGCTGCCCGGGGTCTCGTCCACTTACTTCGGGCCCAACGCCAGCCGGCCGGTGATCCGCGGCCTGGATGGCGACCGTATCAAGGTGCTGCAGAACGGCGGCACCACCGTCGACGCCTCCACGCTATCCTACGACCACGCCGTGCCCGTCGATCCGCTGGTGGCCGAGCGCATCGAAGTCGTGCGCGGCCCCGCCGCGCTGATATACGGCGGCAACGCCATCGGCGGCGTGGTCAACGTGATCGACAACCGCATTCCCAAGGAGCCGATCGAAGGCATCGGCGGCGCGGTGGACGCCAGCGCCACCGCGGGCGGTGACCAGGCGCGCAATGCCAGTGCGCTGATCGAGGCCGGCAACGGCAAGTTCGCCGTGCACGCCGACGCCTTTGCCCGCAAGACCAGCGACCTGCGCATCCCCGGCTTCGCCCGCAGCGACCGCCTGCGCGCCGCTGAACCGCTGCCCGAGGGCGAAAGCGAAGCCTACGGCCGCCTGCCCAACACCAGCGCGCAGCAGGAAGGCGGCTCGCTGGGCGGCTCCTACACCTGGGCCGACGGCTTTATCGGCGCCAACTACAGTGCCTACCGCAACGAGTACGGCACCCCCGCCGAAGACAACGTGCGGCTGAAGATGCGCCAGGACCGCTTTGCGCTGGAAAGCGAGGCGCGCAACCTCGCCGGCAACACAGGCGGCTGGATCGAATCGGTCAAGGGCAAGTTCAGCTACACCGACTACGAACACAAGGAGATCGAAGACGGCGAGACCGGCACGATCTTCAAGAACCGCGGCTGGGACGCGCGCTTCGAGGCCAAGCACGCCAGGATCGGCAACATGACCGGCGTGATCGGCACGCAGTTTGGCCACACCGATTTCTCGGCGCTGGGCGAAGAGGCGTTCGTGCCCAGCACCAACACCGACAACGCTGCGCTGTTCGTGTTCGAGGAACTGCCGCTGACGGCCTCCGGCGACCTCAAGCTCAACCTGGGCGGGCGCCTCGACCACAGCAGCATCAAGGCCAGCGCCAACGGCAACGACCGCTTTGCCGATGCCAACCGCAGCTTCAATGCCACCAGTGCCTCGGCGGGCCTGCTGTACAAGGTCAATCCGCTGTGGTCGCTGACCAGCAACCTGTCGTACACCGAGCGCGCGCCGACGTTCTATGAGTTGTACGCCAACGGCCCGCACGTCGCCACCGGCGCGTGGGAGTTGGGCGACCCCAACGCCAACAAGGAGCGCGCCACCTCGATCGACCTCGGCGTGCGTTTCAAGTCCGGGGCGCACAGCGCAAGCTTGTCGGGCTACTACAGCCGCTTTGCCAACTACCTGGCGCTGACCTCGACCGGCCGCGCGCGCGATGAAGCGGGCGACGTGGTCGCCGCCGGCAGTCCCGACTCGCTGCCTGAGTTCCAGTACCTGGGCGTGCCGGCCACGCTGTATGGCTTCGAGGCCGAAGGCAAGACGCGGCTGTGGCAGAAGATGCTGACGACCAGCGATACGCTCGACTTCGAAGCGCGTGCCGACTACGTGCGCGGCGAGAACCGCGATACCGGCGAGCCGCTGCCGCGGCTGGCGCCGCTGCGCCTGGGCGGCGCGCTGGTGTATGGCGCCGGGCCGTGGGGCGCGCGCGTGGATGTCACCTATGCGGCAAAGCAGACACGGGTGCCGGTGAATGACACACCGACCGATGCCTATACGCTGCTGAGCCTGGCGCTGACCTACAAGTTCAAGACGGCGGGCACGCAGACGCTGGTGTACCTGCGCGGGGACAACCTGACCAACCAGGATGCGCGCAATGCGGCGTCGATTTTGCGGGATATCGCGCCGCTGGCCGGGCGCAGTGTGAAGGTGGGGTTCAGGACGACGTTCTGAGGTGAGCTCGGCATGGCGGCGGCGCTACTTCGTTGCAGCGCCTGCCCTCTCCCCAGCCCTCTCCCGCAGGCGGGAGAGGGGCCGGGGGAGAGGGCAGGCGCGTCCATCCCGGGGCCGTCCGAACCAGCTCAATCCCGATTCACCACCCACTCCCCATCAACCTGCAGCGCTCCCACACCCGCCAGCGCCCGCACCGTCTGCGCATAAATCTCCGCCATCGCCTGCCCCGGCATGAACCGCTCCCGGATCCGCACCATCAACGGCGCCGCCTCCATCCATGCCACCAGCTCAGCCTGCGCCATGCGCTGCTGCTCGAGCAGCTTGAACTTCACCAGCACCTTGACCGCATGGCTGGCATTGCGCGCCGGGTCGGCACTGAGGTAGCCAAGACGCCCTTTCGCGCGTTCCACCGCGGCTGCCACATCGTCAAACATCCGCCCATGCCCCGGGATCACCACCCTCGCATCGAGCTCCGCGATCCGCTCCAGCACCGCCGCCTGCTCGGCAAACCCGCTCTCGCCTTCGAGCTCGGGAAAGATCACGCCGAAGCCGTTCTCCCACAGCGCATCGCCCGAAATCAAGATGCGCTGCGCCGGCGCGAACAACATCACCGCATGCGGATCGTGCCCGGGCGCGGCCACCACCTGCCAGTCGATGCCGCCGAGGCGCAGCGTGTCGCCATCCTGCAGCACGCTGTCGAAGGTAAAGCGGTCGCACTGCTGCCCCGTGGCAATATAGCTCAGCGCATCGATATCCCAGGCGGCCACGGCTTCAGCCTCGGCCGCGGGGATCGCGGTTCGCGGCTGCCAGCGCGCCTGCAGCGCGGCGTTGCCGCCGCAGTGGTCGGAATGCAGGTGCGTGTTGAAGATGCGCGCGAGCGGGCGGCCTTGCAGCGCGGCCGCCACCAGTGCCACGGTCTGCGGCGCGTGCGTGACGTAGCCGGTGTCCACCAGCACCGTGTCTTCACCGTCGACAAACAGGATATTATTGGCCGACAGCCAGCCGCGCTCGAACACGCGCATCGTGGCTGGCAGCTGCGGAACGGGTGCTTCGCTCAAGGGGATGCCTCCTCGCCTGCCAGCCATGCGGCGCGCTGGGGCAGTTGCGCCCAGATGCGGCGCTTGTCTTCGTCGCTGGCTGACGACCAGCCGGCGATCTCTTCGATGGTGCGCAGGCAGCCCTCGCAGAAGCCGCTGGCCGCGTCCATGCGGCAGACGTTGCGGCACGGCGACGGCACGGGCGCGGCCCGCAGCGCCGCGTCGGCCTGCACGGCTATCTCTGCAGCGGACGTCACGGGCGCGGGCATGTCAGCCATGTCGATGCAGTCAGGCGGCACTCAGGCCGCCGCGCGGGCGGCCTTGGCCGCCACCTTCTGATTAAAGCGGCCGGCGTCGATCAGGTGGCGCTCATGCACGCCTTCGGAGATCTTGTCCTCGCCGTCCCACGCGCTCAGTTCAAAGCGCAACCGGCGCCCGTCCACCTCGACCAGTTCGCCCTTCACCGTCACAGTCATGCCCGGCGGCGTCAGCGCCAGGTGCGAGAAGCTGACCAGCGTGCCGAGCGACTGCTCGCGCGGCCAGTCCAGGTGATCGCGCAGCATCTGCAGGCAGGCGCATTCCATGATGCCGACCATATAGCCGGTGGCCAGCACGTCGGGCATCTCCGGGCAGCAAGGGATGTCGTCATACAGCTGCGGCACCGTGGCCTTGGGCGGCACTGTGTACTGCCACCGGAAGGTCAGGCCGGGGCGAAGTTCGGGGCTCATGCCGCGGATCCCGCGGCCACGTCGGCCACTTCCGCACCGGTCATCTGCTGCAGCTGATGCGGCGTCAGGTTGAACACCGCGTGCGGATGCCCCGCCGCCGCCCACAGGCTGTCATAGCGGAACAGGTCCTGGTCCAGCAGCATCACCGGCGCCACCGCATGGCCGATCGGGCAGACGCCGCCGATGGCATAGCCGGTCTTCTCGCGCACGAAGCGCGCGTCAGCCTTGCCCAGCGCGCCCACGCGGGCGGCCACCTTGGCCTCGTCGACGCGGTTGCTGCCGCTGGCGATCACCAGCACCGGCACATCGTCGGCCACGCGCCGGAAGATGATGGACTTGGCGATCTCGGCCACGCTGCAGCCCAGGCCCGCCGCGGCTTCCGCGGAAGTCTTACCGGTCGCGGGCAGCAACACTACCGGGCGATCGTGGCCAAGTTCGGCCAGCAGGTCCGCGACGCGCTGCGCGGACTCCGGCAGTGCTTCGTTACTTGCCGTCATGCATTCTCCTTGTGCTGTGTCCAACAGTCAGACGCAGGCGGGCGCCGCATCGCTGGCGGCGGCCCATTTGGTCAGCATGGCGCGGCCCACGCGCGAACTGTTGGCGCGGCCGATCGCCTGCGAGATGTAGTCGCCGGTGCGCACCATCGCTTCCAGGTCGATGCCGGTGTGGATACCCATGCCGTGCAGCATGTACAGCACGTCCTCGGTCGCCACGTTTCCGGTCGCGCCCTTGGCGTAGGGGCAGCCGCCCAGCCCCGCCACCGAGGCGTGGAAGATCGAGATGCCCACTTCCAGGCTGGCCAGGATGTTGGACAGCGCCTGTCCGTAGGTGTCGTGGAAATGGCCCGACAGCCGGTCGAGCGCAAACTCCGCCGCGGCTGCGCGCATCACTTCCTGCACGCGCACGGGGGTACCCACGCCGATGGTGTCGGCAATGTCGATCTCGTCGCAGCCCAGCTCGCGCATGCGGCGCACCACGTCGACCACCGCGTGTACCGGCACTTCGCCCTGGTACGGGCAGCCCAGCGCGCACGAGATGCTGCCGCGCAGGCGCACGCCCTTGTCTTTCGCCGCGGCGGCAACGGGCTCGAAGCGCGCGATCGATTCCGCGATCGAGCAGTTGATGTTCTTCTGCGAGAACGCCTCACTGGCCGCGCCAAAGATCACCACCTCGTCGGCACCGGCGGCGATCGCGCCCTCGAAGCCCTTCATGTTCGGCGTCAGCGCCGAGTACAGCGTGCCCGGCCGGCGCTGGATGCGCGCCATCACCTCGGCACCGTCGGCCATCTGCGGCACCCACTTGGGCGAGACGAACGACGCCGCCTCGATATTGACGAAGCCGGCGTCGGTGAGCTGGTTGATCAGCGCGACCTTGACGTCGGTCGGCACCATCGCCTTTTCGTTCTGCAGGCCGTCGCGCGGGCCGACTTCAACGATCTTCACGTAGTTCGGGATGGTCATGGCTGTCTCCTGTCCGTTGTTCGTTATGTTGGTGGCGCGCAGTGGCGGCGTCAGTAGCCGCGCTGCACGTCGACCACGCCCGCGATCGGCTGGCCCGCGCGCATTGCGCGAATCTTGCCGGCGATCTGGGTGATGCTGTCCTCGCGCAGCGTCAGCGCCGAGATATGCGGCGTGATGGTGATGCGCGGCTCCTGCCAGAACGGGTGCTCCGCCGGCAGCGGCTCGGTGCGGAACACGTCGAGCGTGGCACCACCGATCTGTCCCGATTGGACCGCGGCCAACAGGTCCTCTTCGACCAGGTGCTGGCCGCGCGCCACGTTGATCACATACGCGCCCTGCGCCAGCCGCGCGAACAGCCCTGCGTTCAGGATGTTCTCGGTCTGCGGTGTCAGCGGCAGCACATTGACCAGCACGCGCAGGCCGTCGAGGAACGGCGCCTGGCCGGCATCGCCATAGAAACCGCTTACGCCTTCGATGGCGCGCGCGGTGCGGCTCCAGCCACGCACCGGGAAGCCGAAGCCCGCCAGCGCGCGGGCGATATGCGTGCCCAGCGTGCCCACGCCCATCACGCCGATGGTGAAGTCGGCGCGGCGGTGCGGCTTGAGGAATTTCCAGGTGCCGGCGCGTTGCTGCGCTTCATAGGCATCGAGCTTGCGGAAATAGCGCAGCGCGGCGTGGGTGACGTACTCGGCCATCTGCGCGGCCATGCCGGCATCGTCGAGCCGCACGATCGGTACGCCGGCAGGCAACGCATCCGGCGCTTCGTCGCGCAGGCGCAGGATGCCGTCGACACCGGCCCCGAGGTTGAATACCGCCTTCAGGTCGGTACGGCCACGCAGCATTTCCACCGGCGGGCGCCAGACCACGGCGTAGTCGGCTGGTTCGCCACGGCTGCCCTCCCACGTCACGCATTCGGCTTCGGGGAGTGCTTCGGCGAAGCCTTCGATCCACGGATCATAGCGGCCGTCAGGGACGTACAACTGCAACTTCATTTTGTCTCCAGGGGGATTCTGGTGGTGGGGTAAACAGCTATTCTGGCAGAGTAATGGGGTTGGCGTTGACGCACGCCAACCGCCATGGACGGCGCGGGACCGCGCTCGGCGATCCCGGCCCCCATGGGCAGACTTACTTCCCTTCGAACGCCAGCAGCTGCGCCCCTTCGGCCACCTGCTCGCCGACGCCGTACAGCACTTCGCTGACCACGCCGTCGGCCGGTGCGCTGATGGTGTGCTCCATCTTCATCGCTTCCATCACCAGCAGCGGCGCGCCGCGCGTGACGGTGCTGCCGGCCTCGACCATCACCGCGATGACCTTGCCCGGCATCGGCGCGGTCAGCTTGCCGCCTTCGCTCTCGGCTTCGCCCGCGTGCGCGAGCGGATCGAGCCAGGTCAGGCTGACATGCCGCCCGGCATTGAAGACATGGAACGCCTCGCCATCGACATGTACCTGCCCATGCGCGCGGCGCGTGCCGAGGTCGACGCGGATATCGCCCGCCTGGCAGGTGCAGGCGAATGGCGCGGCCTGGTCGGCATAGATCAGCGTGCTGCGGTGCTCATTGGTGTGCAGCGTGACGTCGAGCACCTGCTCGCCATAGCCGAAGCGCAACTGGCGCGTCGCGCCACCGTTCAGCCGCCACGCGCCGCCGTGGGTCCACGGCGAATGCTGGTCGGCGGCGTCGATGCGGCGCTCGCGGTTCTCGCGATCCATCAGCGCGGCCACGGCCAGCGCGATGATCTCCATGCCGACCGGCGCCGGCGCCGGGAACAGGACCTTCTCGTTGCGCTCGATCAGGCCGGTATCGAGATCGGCGGTGCGAAACGCCTGCGACGACACCAGCCTCTGCAGGAAGGCGACGTTGGTCGACAGCCCCACCACGTGATACGACGCCAGCGCCTGGCGCATGCGTGCCAGCGCTTCGTCGCGATCCTTGCCCCAGACGATCAGCTTGGCGATCATCGGGTCGTAGAACGGGCTGATGGTGTCGCCCTCGCGCACGCCGGCATCGATGCGGATGCCGGCCGGGCCGTGCGTATCACCGCCGCGCATGAACTGCACCGCCGGCGGCGTGCGCAGGAAGCGCAGCGTGCCGGTGGAGGGCAGGAACTGCTTGTCGGGATTCTCGGCGTAGATACGCGCTTCCAGCGCGTGGCCGTCGATGCGCAATTGCTCCTGCGTCAGCGGCAGCGGCTCGCCGGCGGCGACGCGCAGCTGCCACTCGACCAGGTCCTGCCCGGTGATCATCTCGGTGACCGGATGCTCGACCTGCAGGCGCGTGTTCATCTCCATGAAGTAGAAGGAGCCGTCCTGGTTGGCGATGAACTCCACCGTGCCGGCGCCGACATAGCCTACGGCCTTGGCCGCGGCGACCGCGGCCTCGCCCATGGCGCGGCGGCGTGCTTCGGTCATGCCCGGTGCCGGCGCTTCTTCCAGCACCTTCTGGTGGCGGCGCTGCACCGAGCAGTCGCGCTCGAACAGGTAGACGCAGTTGCCGTGGGTATCGGCGAACACCTGGATCTCGATGTGGCGCGGGCGGGTCAGGTATTTCTCCACCAGCACCTTGTCGTCGCCGAAGCTGGCCGACGCCTCGCGCTTGACCGAGGCCAGCGCGGCCTCGAAACCATCGCCAGACTCGACCACGCGCATGCCCTTGCCGCCGCCGCCCGCGCTGGCCTTGAGCAGCACCGGGTAGCCGATGCGATCGGACTCGCGGCGCAGCAGGGCCGGATCCTGGTCCTCGCCATGGTAGCCCGGCACCAGCGGCACCGAAGCCTTCTCCATCAGCTGCTTGGCCGCGCTCTTGCTGCCCATCGCGTTGATGGCGGACGCGGGCGGTCCGATAAAGACCAGCCCGGCCGCGGCGCAGGCCTCGGCAAAGGCCTCGTTCTCGGACAGGAAGCCGTAGCCCGGGTGGATGGCCTGGGCGCCGGTCTCCTTCGCCATCTCGATGATGTGATCGGCGCGCAGGTAGCTGTCGCGCGCGGCCGCGCCGCCGATATGCACGGCCTCGTCGCAGAAGGCGACGTGGCGCGCGTCGGCGTCGGCGTCCGAGTACACCGCGACGGTGCGGATGCCGAGCCGGCGGCAGGTGGCGGCCACGCGGCAGGCGATTTCACCGCGGTTGGCGATCAGGATCTTGTTGAACATGGCTCCCTCCTTGTTATCCCTGTTATTGGGATCTTACGGCGGCGAGCTGTCCAGCGGGCTATCTCCTACCTTGTCATCCCGCGTAACCCTCTGCGCGGATATCGAGGCGGGCCAGCAGGGCGCGATCGCGGTCGGCCTGCGGATTGCCGGTGGTCAGCAGCTTTTCGCCGTAGAAAATAGAATTGGCGCCGGCCATGAAGCACAGCGCCTGCAACGCTTCGTCCATGGCCTCGCGGCCGGCGGACAGGCGCACCATCGCACGCGGCATGGTGATGCGGGCCACGGCGATGGTGCGGACGAACTCGAACGGGTCCAGCGCTTCGGTGCCGGCCAGCGGCGTGCCTTCGACCTGCACCAGGTTGTTGATGGGTACCGACTCCGGGTACGGGTCCATATTGGCCAGCTGCGCGATCAGCCCGGCGCGCGCCTCGCGCGCCTCGCCCATGCCGACGATGCCGCCGCAGCAGACGTTGATGCCGGCGTCACGCACATGGCCGATGGTGTCGAGCCGGTCCTGGTAGGTGCGCGTGGTGATGATCTTCCCGTAAAACTCCGGCGAGGTATCCAGGTTGTGGTTGTAGTAGTCGAGGCCGGCTTCCTTGAGTTGCTGCGCCTGTTCGGCCTTGAGCATGCCCAGCGTCACGCAGGTTTCCAGGCCCATGGCCTTCACCTCGCGGACCATGTCCATCACAGGTTCCAGGTGGCGGTCCTTCGGGCTGCGCCAGGCGGCGCCCATGCAGAAGCGCGTGGCGCCGTTGGCCTTGGCCGCACGCGCGGCGTCGAGCACCTCGTCCAGCGCCATCAGCTTCTCGGCCTTGACGCCGGCATCGTGGTGCGCGCTCTGCGGGCAGTAGCCACAATCCTCCTCGCAGCCGCCGGTCTTGATCGACAGCAGCGTGGACAGCTGCACGGTGTTAGCGTCGAAGTTCTCGCGATGCACTTGCTGGGCGCGGAACAGCAGGTCGTTGAACGGCAGCGCGAACAGTGCGGCCACGTCATCGACGCGCCACTCGGCGTCATCGGGCAGGGCATGCGAGCGCGCGGTCTGGCGCAGGGCGTCAACGGAAACGGTGGTAACGGTGTGAGCTTGGGTCATGATTGGATTCGAATTCTGGTTCAGGCGGCGAGGCCAGCGGCCTCGGCTTGGTATTGATTGGCGGCAAGCAGCGGCGCGAGATCGAGCCTGGAAGCGGCAGCGGCGGGTTCCTGTTGCCAGGGCAGTTCACCCAGGCATGGCGCGTCCAGCGACGCATGCAAAGTGGCGATGTTCTCGTCGGCGAGCAGCATGTCCGGGTCGACCCGGTTGGCGATCCAGCCGGCCAGGTTGAGGCCGCGCGCTCGGATGGCCTGGGCGGTCAGCACGGCGTGGTTCAGGCAGCCAAGCCGGATGCCGACCACCATCACGACCGGCAGGCCGAGCATGACCGCCAGGTCGGCGGTGCTCCAGCGCACCGCGCCGACATCCAGTGGCACGTGGAAACCGCCCACGCCCTCCACCACCACGGCCTCGGCCTGGTGGCGCAGCGCGTCGAACGCTTCGCGGATCGGTGCGCGTGTAATGCGCACACCCTCCTGCGCGGCGGCGAGGTGCGGCGAGCACGGCGTGCGCAGCAGGAACGGACAGGTATGGCCAAGCGGCACCGTCACCGAGCTGGCGGCGCGCAGCTGCGCCACGTCATCGTTGTGCCAGTGGCCGTCGCGCCATTCGCTGCCGCTGGCCACGGGCTTCATGCCCGCGGTGCGGTAGCCGGCGGCGTTCAACGCGTGCAGCAGCGTGGCGCTGGCGTGGGTCTTGCCGACGCCGGTATCGGTGCCAGTGACAAAGCAGGCGAAAGGCTGGCGTGCTGTCATGCCGCCTCCCGCTGCGCCACCGCGGCGCTCAGTACATCCAGCAGGCGCTGCACGTCGGCTTCGGTGTGCGAGGCCGACAGCGTGATACGCAGCCGCGCCGTGCCCTCGGGCACCGTCGGCGGGCGGATCGCGCCGACGCGGATGCCGTCGCCCTCCAGCGTTGCCGACAGCGCGAGCGCGGCGCCGTTGTCGCCGACGATCAGCGGCTGGATCGCAGTCTCGCTATCGCCGAGCGTCCAGCCCGCGATCGCGGCCAGTTGCGCCAGCCCGCCGCGCAGCATGGCGATGCAGCGCGTCAGTTGGGCGCGGCGTTGCCTGCCCTCTTCGCCTTCGATGATCGCCAGGCTGGTCAGCAATGCATGCGCGACCGCCGGCGGCGCGGCCGTGGTGTAGATATATGGCCGCGCGGTGTTGACCAGGTGCTCGATGATGGTCTCGTGCGCGGCGACGAACGCCCCCGCCACGCCCGCGGCCTTGCCGAGCGTGCCGATATAGATAAAGCGCTCGGACGAGAGCCCCAGCGCCTCCAGCACGCCGCGGCCCTGCTCGCCCAGCACGCCGAAGCCGTGCGCATCGTCGACGATGATCCACGCGTCATAGCGGTCGGCCAGCGCCAGCAGTTCGCGCAGCGGTGCGACGTCGCCGTCCATGCTGAACACGCTGTCGGTGACGATCAGCTTGCGTTCGCTGGTGCTGGCCGCCAGCAGGGCTTCCAGCGCGGCGGTATCGCAGTGCGGGTAGCGCTGCACGTCCGCGCGCGCCAGCCGGGCGCCGTCGATCAGCGAGGCATGGTTGAGCGATTCGCAGAACAGCGTCGCGTCCGCCGCGCCCAGCGCGGTCAGCACCGCCATGTTGGCCATGTAGCCGGTGCAGAAATACAGCGTGCGCGCGTGCGGGATATGCGGCGCGAACCAGCGCGCCAGTTCCGCTTCGAGCTGCGCATGCGCCAGCGAATGGCCGCTGACCAGGTGCGAGGCGCCGCTGCCCGCGCCATAGCGATGCGCGCCTTCGGCCAGCGCGGCGATCACGTCGGGATGGTTGGCCAGCCCCATGTAGTCGTTGCTGCAGAAGGTCAGCAGCGATTCCGGCCGCGCCTCTTTCACTTCGCCCACGGCCTGGTGCGGCGCGCACGCGGTGTGCGCGATGCGGCGGCGGCGCGTCAGGGCCAGCGCGTGGCGTTGCTCGGCAGCCCGCTTCAGTTGTTCAAGCAGCATGGCGCACCTCCCCGTTCACCAGCGTGGTCACATCGTCGAGCGCGGCCAGCAGTTGCTCGCCCAGCCAGCGCGCCTGCGCGGCATCGAAAACGTAGGGCGGCATCACGTACAGCGTATTGCCGATCGGGCGCACCAGCAGCTCGCGCGCACGCGCGGCGTGGTGGAAGCGCGAGGCAAAGTCAGCGCCCGCGGCGTCATCGCGCACATCGGCGGCCCAGATCAGGCCCCGCTGGCGCACGTGCCGCAGGCGCGGGTCGGCGGCCAGGGTGGACATCGCCTCGGCCAGCCACTGCGCACGTTCGCGGTTGCGCGCGAGCACGTCGTCCTGCGCGAACAGGTCGAGCGTGGCCAGCGCGGCGCGGCAGGCCAGCGGGTTACCGGTATAGGAATGCGAATGCAGGAAGCTGCGCGCCAGCTCGTCGGCGACGAAGGCGCGCTGGATCTCCGGGCGCGACAACACCAGCGACAGCGGCAGGTAGCCGCCGCTGATGCCCTTGGACAGGCACAGGAAGTCGGGCCACAGGTGCGCGGGCAGCACCGCCATGTCCTCGGCCGCGGCGCGCGACTGTTCCCACGCGAAGAAGGTGCCGGTGCGGCCGCAGCCGACCGCGATCTCGTCGGCAATCAGGTGGACCCGGTAGCGGTCGCACAGCGCGCGTGCGCCGTCGAGGTAGGACGGATCATACATCGCCATGCCGGCGGCGCCCTGCACCAGCGGCTCGACGATCAGCGCGGCAATCTGGCCGGCGCGTTCTCGCAGCAGCGCTTCCAGTTCCGCCAGCGCACGGGCGGCAACATCCGCCGCCGACTCGCCGGGCGCGGCCTGGCGTGCGTCGGGCGACATCACCACGTGCGCGCGGCGGATCAGCGCGTCGTAGGCGTCGCGGAAGACCTCCACGTCGGTCACGGCGAGCGCGCCCACGGTTTCACCGTGGTAGCCGTGGCGCAGGCAGACAAACTCGCGCTTGGCCGGCAGGCCGGTGTTGCGCCAGTAGTGAAAGCTCATCTTCAGCGCGATCTCGACGGCCGAGGCCCCGTCCGAGGCATAGAAGACATTACCGAGCGCGCCGCCGGTCAGTGCGGACAGGCGCTCGGCCAGTTCGACCGCTGGTGCGTGGGTGCAGCCGGCGAGCATCACGTGTTCGAGCGTCTCCAGCTGGCTTGCCAGCGCGGCGTTGATGCGCGGGTTGGCGTGGCCAAACAGGTTGACCCACCACGAGCTGGTGGCGTCGAAATAACGGCGGCCGCTGGCGTCATGCAGCCACGGGCCTTCGCCGCGCACGATCGCCAGCGGTACGGCGTCGTCGTCGGGGCGCAGGCGCGTGCAGGGGTGCCAGACCGCGTTGCGGCTGCGCTGGCCCAGGGCCTGCGCGTCGCTGCCTGGGGAAAGGGACAGGTGATCCAAGGTAGCCCTCCTTTGTTGACCGTCCGTGTGCGTGGCGCTGCCGGCTGGGCCGGGCAGTGCGACGAAGGCGGACTGGTTGGGGAGGGTCA
Organism: Ralstonia pickettii DTP0602; assembly: GCA_000471925.1. Taxonomy (NCBI): domain Bacteria; kingdom Pseudomonadati; phylum Pseudomonadota; class Betaproteobacteria; order Burkholderiales; family Burkholderiaceae; genus Ralstonia; species Ralstonia pickettii. Next base: position 139,288 of record CP006667.1, on the reverse strand, counting down.
TGTTAGGAATGTCTCCTGGATGTTGGCAATGGCGGCGGGATTTTTGCGTTAGCGGTGGTTTAGCTGGACTTGATGGATGTTACGGGGGTGAAGCGGCCCTCTTGTCGCTAGCGTGCTGCGATCTCCACGCAAGTCTTTTTTTCAGTGCGGCACGCTTTCGCATGCTGCTGCGGGACTCCCCTCTCCCGCGCGCGGGCGAGGGGAGCAAACACCCCGCAAGCTAAGCGCCATCCTCAAGCCGGCCGCCACGACGGCGTACGCTTCTCCAAAAACGACTTCACGCCTTCCCGCCCCTCTGCCGACGCCCGGATCTTCGCAATCCGGTCCGCCGTATCCGCCAGCAGGTCGTTGTCGATCACCCGCCCCGACACGTCCTGCACCAGCCGCTTGCTCTCGCGCACGGCATTGGGACTGTTGGCGACCAGCGCCGTAGCCAGCTCGCTGACCTTGGCATCGAGCCCCTCCGCCGGCACCACCGCATGCACGAACCCCAGCCGCAGCGCCTCGGCCGCATCGAAGCGCTCCGCAGTGATGAAATAGCGGCGCGCCGCCTGCTCGCCCATCGCACGGATCACATACGGGCTGATGGTGGCGGGCAGCAGGCCCAAGCGCGCCTCGGACAGGCAGAAATGCGCGTGCTCGGCCGCCACCGCGATATCGCACGCGGCCACCAGCCCCATGCCGCCGGCGTAGGTGTCGCCCTGGATGCGTGCGATCACGGGACGCGGGCAGGACCAGATGGTGTGCAGCATCTGCGCCAGCGTCAGCGCATCGGCGCGGTTCTGGTCGTCGGAGTAGCCGGCCATCTTCTTCATCCAGTTCAGGTCGGCGCCGGCACAGAAGGCGGGACCATTTCCGGCTAGCACGACGGCGCGCACTTCGTCCATGTCGCCGAGGGCGCGGAAGGCCCCGGTCAGCTCGGCGATCACGGTCTCGTTGAACGCATTGCGCACGTCAGGCCGGTTCAGCGTGACGGTGGCGACGTGGCTGGCGATATTGACAGTCAGGGTGGTGAATTCCATGGTTCGTCTCCGTAGACAGATAGTTATCGGGGGTGCCGCTCAGGTGCCACTATCGAACGGCAGCCCCAGCGAGCGGAAGAAGTCGCCGACTTCCGGCAGCCACACTGGGATGCCCTCGCGCTGGCTGAACAGGCGGTGCGAGTCCATGCCGAACTCGCCCACATCGAACATCCGCGCATTGGCCCCGGGGCCGGTGGCGCGCGACTTGAAGGCGTTGAACAAGCGGCCGGGCAAGGGCACCGGCCAGTAGCTGTCGTTGTCGCCGTACACCCATAGCGACGGGTACCGGGCCAGGCTGCCATAGCTGGCAAAGACATCGACCAGCCGCTCTTCCCAGTCCGGGCAGTTCAGGTTGCGCAGCCCGCCGGCAAAGTTGACCACGCCGCGCACGCCGGGATAGCCGATGGTGCTGAACGCCATCGTGGTCAGCCCGCCCTGCGACTGGCCGATCACGACGATGCGCTCCATGTCCACGTAAGGCAGCGTGGCCATGTAGTCGAGCGTGGCGACGACATCGTCGGCCTGCATCAGGCCGTTGGTCTCGATGTCACAGCTGCCGCCCACATAGGCGCCGCCCGAGCGCGCAAAGCCCTGCCGCATCGGCAGCACCACCACATAGCCGCGCCGCAGGAACTCGGCGCTCTGCGCCGCAAAGCGCGCGCGCCCCTGCATGAACGGCCGGCCCGGCGCCTTGCCGTGGTTGATCACCACCAGCGGGAACGGCCCCTCGCCCGAAGGCTTGAACACCGTGGCTTCCAGGTCGATGCGCGACGGGATCGCCGCCTTGGGCAGCATCATCACCTGCTCGGTGAAACGCATGCGCGGCGCCGCCTTGCCCGTGCCATCGCCGTTGGCGTACTGCGCATGGCCCGCCGGCGGCTGCAGCACGGCGAGCACCGCTACCAGGGCAAGACTGCGAAACAGGCGGGCGACACTGCGCATGGTGATGGGTACGGCTGCGACGGCGTGGTGATTACATGCGGAACACGCCGAACTTCATGTCCTCGATCGGCGCGTTCAGGCTCGCGGACAGGCCCAGGCCCAGCACAGTGCGGGTCTGCGCGGGATCGATCACGCCGTCGTCCCACAGGCGCGCACTGGCGTAATAGGGATGGCCCTGGTGTTCGTACTGGTCGCGGATCGGCTGCTTGAAGGCGTCTTCCTCCTCCGCGCTCCACTTGCCGCCCTTGGCCTCGATGCCGTCGCGGCGCACCGTCGCCAGCACGCTCGCGGCCTGCTCGCCGCCCATCACCGAGATGCGCGCGTTCGGCCACATCCACAGGAAGCGCGGCGAATAGGCGCGTCCGCACATGCCGTAGTTGCCGGCGCCGAACGAGCCGCCGATGATCACGGTAAACTTGGGCACCTGCGCGGTCGCGACCGCAGTCACCATCTTGGCGCCGTTGCGGGCGATGCCTTCGTTCTCGTACTTGCGGCCGACCATGAAGCCGGTGATGTTCTGCAGGAACACCAGCGGGATCTTGCGCTGGCAGCACAGCTCGATAAAGTGGGCGCCCTTGAGCGCCGACTCCGAGAACAGGATGCCGTTGTTGGCGATGATGCCGACCGGGTAGCCCCAGATGCGCGCGAAGCCGCACACCAGCGTGGTGCCGTAGCGTGCCTTGAACTCGTCGAACTCGGAGCCGTCGACCAGGCGCGCGATCACCTCGCGCACGTCATAGGGCTTGCGCGTGTCGGTGGGGATCACACCGTACAGCTCTTGCACCGGGTACAGCGGCTCCACCGGCTCGTGCAGGCGGATCTGGTCCGGCTTGCGGCGGTTCAGGTGCTGCACGATATTGCGCGCCAGCGACAGCGCATGGTGGTCGTTCTGCGCGAAGTAGTCGGCCACGCCCGACAGGCGCGTATGCACGTCGGCGCCGCCCAGGTCCTCGGCGCTGACTTCCTCGCCGGTGGCGGCCTTCACCAGCGGCGGGCCGCCCAGGAAGATGGTGCCCTGGTTCTTGACGATGATGGACTCGTCGCTCATCGCCGGCACGTAGGCGCCGCCGGCGGTGCACGAACCCATCACCACCGCGATCTGCGGAATACCCTGCCTGGACAGGTTGGCCTGGTTGTAGAAGATGCGGCCGAAGTGGTCGCGGTCGGGAAACACGTCGTCCTGGTTGGGCAGGTTGGCGCCGCCGGAATCGACCAAGTAGATGCAGGGCAGGTTGTTCTGCTCGGCGATCTCCTGCGCGCGCACGTGCTTCTTGACCGTCATCGGGTAGTAGGTGCCGCCCTTGACGGTGGCGTCGTTGCAGACGATCACGCATTCCTGCCCGGCCACGCGGCCGATGCCGGTGATGATGCCCGCGCCGGGCGCGGCATCGTCGTACATGTCATAGGCCGCGAGCTGCGACAGCTCCAGGAACGGCGTGCCCGGATCGAGCAGTTGCTGCACCCGGTCGCGCGGCAGCAGCTTGCCGCGCGACAGGTGCTTGTTGCGCGCGTCTTCGCCGCCGCCCTCCGCGAGCTTCGCGATCTTCGCCTTGAGGTCGGCCACCACGGCCTGCATGGCCTCGGCGTTGGTCTTGAACGATTCGGAGCGGGCGTTGAGCTTGGTTTCCAGCGTGGGCATGGTTTGTCCCTTCCTGCTTCTTTTTACCGCCGATTGAGAGGATGTCCCGGCATCAGGTCATAGGGGTGCTTCCAGCCCGGCAACGCGCGCATGCGCTCCGCCCAGGCATGGATATGCGGATACTCCTTGCGCCAGTGCACGCCGATCTCGTCGTCGAAGAACACATAGCCCGCCAGCGAGAAGTCGGCGATGGTGGTGCGCTCGCCCACCACGAAGGCACGCCCCGCCAGATGCGCATTGAGCACGTTCCACGCGCCTTCGCAGCGCGCGCGGAAAAACTCCAGCACGGCCGGGTCCGGCGTCCTGGCGAAGTTGCGCATGAAGCGGTAGGTAGCGGTGTAGGAGGTGAACTTGTGGTTGTCGAACAGCAGCCAGCGCAGCACCTCGGCACGTTCAGCGTCGTCGCGCGGACCGTAGGCATCGAGCCGCGCGGCCAGTGATTCCAGGATGACGCCGGACTGCGACAGGCGCTGGCCGCCGAACTCCAGCACCGGCACCTCGCCCATCACGTTGATGGCCCGGTACTCGGGGGTGCGGGTCTCGCCGTTGAAGAAGTCGACGAAGCGCGGCTGCCACAGGCGCTGGCCGCGCTGCACGCCGACCGTCTCCAGCAGCAGCGCCACCTTGTAGGCGTTGCCGGACTGGGCGAAGCAATACAGCAGGTACTCCGGCTGGTTCTGCTTTTCGGTGCTCATGATGTCTCCCCGATCATGTCGCCATCCACATAGAGCCAGCGCGGCGCCTCGCCAGGCGCGCGCGGCTCGCGCACAAAGCGGCTGCGTTCATGCAGCCGCATGGCGCGCCCGCCTACCTTGTAGCGCGCCACGAATTCCACTTCGGCATGCGTGTCGTCCTGCTGCGCATGCGACTTGACCGCCAACCCGAGCCAGCGCGTGGCGGTGTCCGGCAAGAGATCGGCCGGGCAGGTGGACGGATGCCAGGTCTGCTGCAGCCAGTCCATATCGCTCAGCACATAGGCGCTGTAGCGCGAGCGCATCAGCGCCTCGGCGTTGGGCGGCAGCGCTTCGCCGCGGTGAAAGCGGCCGCAGCAGGCGGCATAGTCCGCGCTGCCGCACGGGCACGGCACCGGTCCGGCCTTAGGCAGCCGGCGTACCGCGTTCTCTGCCGCCTTTCCCCTGGTCATCCCACCAGCTCCGGCAGGTCGCGCATGTCGGTAAAGATGGTGTGCGCGCCGGCCCCGCGCAGCAGCGCGGCATCGTTGCGCTCGGCGTAGCCCAACACCGTCATGCCGGCGGCCACGCCAGCGGTCACGCCGGTCGGACTGTCTTCCACCACGGCGCAGCGCCCCGGCGCCACGCCCATGGTGCGCGCCGCCAGCAGGTAAACATCGGGCGCGGGCTTGCTGCGCGCCACTTCGGTGGCGGAGAAGATATGCTCGCGCTCATCCTGCTGGAACAGCTCGACCAGGCCGGTCTTGGTCAGTTGCAGCTTGACCTTGATGCGGTCCGCGCCCGAGGCCACGCACACCGGCATGCCGGTGGCCGCGATCTTGCCGATGGCGTCGCGCACGTGCGCCACCGCGGCGACCTCGGCTTCCAGCACCGCGTTGCGGCGGGCGAGCCAGGTCGACAGCCAGTTCTCGGGGAGCGGCGCGCCGCGCATGCGTTCGATCATCTCCAGTTCCTCGCGCACGGCGCGGCCGAGGAACAGGCGCGTGGAGTCTTCCAGCGAGATCTCGATGCCGAGTTCGTTCAGCATCTGGTTGAGCACGCGGTTGACGATGGGCTCGCTGTCGACAAGCACGCCGTCGCAGTCGAAGATCACGCAATCGAATCGGCCGGAATGGCCACGGGTTACTGCAGTCATGCGGGTTTCTTTTCCATGTTGTCCAGGCTCCCGACACTGGGTACGGCCCGGAGTTCAGTCTGACGGCGGCTCTTCAGGTGCGCCTCGACCTGGTCGAAGCGGTCGAAGCCCCAGAACGGCTCGCCGTCGACAATGACGAAGGGCGAACCGAACACGCCCTTGGCCATCGCCACCTCGATCTCGGCCTTGAGCTGGTCCTTGATCTGGTAGCTGGTGGCGCCGGCGTCCAGCGCCTGCACATCGACGCCCAGCGGCTCGGCCAGCTTCATGATCTCGGCCGGCTCGGCGATATTGATGTCGTCGGCGAACAGCGCGCGGTACACCGACTTGGCGAACGCCGCCGCGATGTCGTCGCCGTGATGGTTCTGCAGCCACAGCATCGCGCGCGCGGCGTGCGTGGTCGGCAGCGGGAAATGCGTGGGGCGCTTGTATTCGATGCCATGGAAGCGCGCGGTGCGCTCGAAGTCGCGCCACGAGTAGTCGCCCTTGAGCGGCAGCTGCGGCAGCGGCGAGGCGCCGGTGGTCTTGAACACCACGCCCAGCAAGATCGGATGCCAGGCGACGATGCGTCCGTACTTCTGCGCCAGCTCGTCGATGCGGGTACTGGCGAAATAGCCGTAGGGCGATGAGAAGTCGAAATAGAAGTCGATCGCTGCGGTCATGTCGGGGGCCCTTCTTGTTGGGGTTGCCGGTACTCGGGTCAGGGAGGTGTGCCGCTTTCACGGCATGCCCCCATCGTACGCGCTTATCTGTGGACTAGGCGAGCGCTCGTGCGATCAGGATCTTCTGGATATCGCTGGTGCCCTCATAGATCTGGCAAACGCGCACGTCGCGGTAGATGCGCTCCACCGGGAAGTCGCTGACATAGCCATAGCCGCCGAACACCTGGATCGCATCCGAGCACACCCGCTCGGCCATCTCGCTGGCAAACAACTTGGCCATCGCGGCCTCTTTCAGGCAGGGCCGGCCGCCATCGCGCAGCGCGGCGGCGTGCCACACCATCTGGCGCGCCACGTCGATGCGGGTCGCCATCTCGGCCAGGCGGAACTGCACCGCCTGGTGCTGGAACAGCGGCTGACCGAAACTCTCGCGTTCCTTGGCATACGCCAGCGCCGCCTCGAACGCGGCGCGCGCCATGCCGATGCTTTGCGAGGCGATGCCGATGCGCCCGCCTTCCAGCCCGGACAGCGCCATCTTGTAGCCGCCGCCCTCGTCGCCCAGCAAGTTGGCCGCCGGCACGCGGCAATCCTCGAGCAGGATCTGCGCGGTGTCCGACGAATGCTGGCCGAGCTTGTCTTCCAGGCGCGCCACCACGTAGCCGGGCGTGGTAGTCGGCACGATAAAGGCGCTGATGCCGCGCTTGCCGGCGGCCTTGTCGGTCACGGCCAGAACGATCGCCACATCGGCGTTCTTGCCGCTGGTGATGAACTGCTTGACGCCGTTGAGCACGTAATCGCCGCCGTCGCGGACGGCGGTAGTACGCAGCGCCGACGCGTCCGAGCCGACGTGCGGCTCGGTCAGGCAGAACGCGCCCAGCATCTCGCCGCGCGCCAGCGGCACCAGCCATTGCTGCTTCTGCGCCTCGCTGGCGAACGACATCAGCATGCTGCACACGGGGCAGTTGTTGACGCTGATCACGGTGGAGGTGCCGCCGTCGCCGGCCGCGATCTCTTCCAGGATCAGCGCCAGTGACAGGTAGTCGAGACCGGCACCGCCGTATTCCTCGGGCACGGCCACGCCGTACGCTCCGAGCGCGGCCAGCTCGCGGTGGACATCCTTGGGGAAGGTCTTGTCGCGGTCCCATTGCGCGGCCTGCGGCGCGATCACCTCCTGCGCGAACTGGCGCACGGCGTCGCGGATCATTTCCTGTTCGGGGGTCAGCAGCATGTCGGTTCGGTGATCGGTATGCGGGCGCGCTTACCAGGGGATGGGCGTGCCGTCGTAGTTATGGAAAGTGCCGTTATCGCGCCGCTTGACGCCGGCCAGCACCTGGCGCATGCCTTTGACGCTCTGCTGCACGGTCAGGTCGGCTTCCTGGCCGCCCATGTCGGTCTTGACCCAGCCCGGGTGCAGCGCGACGCAGGTGGCGTGGCGCGCATCCAGCGACACCGCGCGCAGCGCCGCATTGGCGCCGGCCTTGCTGACGCGGTACAGCCAGCTGGTGTTGTGCTCCATCGCGCCGATGCTGCCCATGCGCGAGGACAGCACCGCCAGCACGCCGCCATGGCCGGACTGGCCGGCTTCGACATAAGGCAGCAGCAGCGGCAGCGCCATCATCGGGCCCAGCACGTTGACGTGCATCACCTGGTCGAACTCCTGCGGCGTGACCGGTTGCGCGCCTTCCGTGCGCGGACCCAGCACGCCGGCGTTGTAGATCGCCACGTCGAGGGCTTCGCCGTCGAGCTTCCAGCCCAGGCCCGCGACCGCGCCGGCATCGGACAGGTCGACCTGGTGGGCTTCGGCGCCGAGCGCCTGCAGCGCGCCGACGCCTTCGGGCGTGCGTGCCGCCGCAATGACGCGCCAGCCGTCGGCACGGTACTGGCGCACGAATTCAAGGCCGATGCCGCGCGAGGCACCGAGGATCAGGACGGTTGGCAAGGCTGTGCTCCTTTGTCTGGGTGCGTAGGTTCAGCGGACTGCCTGGGTCTTTGCACCCCTCTCCCGCGAGCGGGAGAGGGGAGAAAACAAGCGGGAGAGGGCGTGTTAGAGGATTTCGATCCCCACCGCGGTCGCTTCACCACCACCAATGCACAAGCTCGCCACACCACGCTTGCCACCCGTCTTGCGCAGCGCGCCGATCAGCGTGGTCATGATGCGCGCGCCGGAGGCGCCGATCGGGTGGCCCAGCGCGCAGGCGCCGCCGTTGATATTGACCTTGTCGCGCGGGATCTTGAGGTCCTGCATGGCGGCCATCGGCACCACGGCGAAAGCCTCGTTGATCTCGAACAGGTCGACGCTGTCGGTGGTCCAGTCCAGCTTGCGGTACAGCTTGGCGATGGCCTCCACCGGTGCGGTGGCAAACAAGCCCGGTGCCTGCGCATGGGTGGTGTGGCCGAGCATGCGGGCGATCGGCTGCAGGCCGAGCTTTTTCGCGGTGGAGGCGCGCATCATCACCAGCGCCGAGGCGCCGTCGTTGATGGACGACGACGAGGCGGCGGTGATGGTGCCGTCTTTGGCGAAGGCAGGCTTCAGCGACGGGATCTTGTCCAGCTTAATGCGGCGCGGGCCTTCGTCGGTGTCGATCACGGTGTCGCCGCCCTTGCCGGACACGGTCACCGGCGCGATCTCCCAGCGGAAGTCGCCGTTCTCGGTAGCCTGCTGCGCGCGGCGCACGCTTTCCATCGCAAAGGTGTCCTGCTGCTCGCGCGTGAAGCCGTACTTGGCGGCGCAGTCCTCGCCGAAGGTGCCCATGGCGCGGCCCTTCTCATAGGCGTCTTCCAGGCCGTCCAGCATCATGTGGTCATAGATCATGCCGTGGCCGATGCGGTAGCCGCCGCGCCCCTTCGGAATCAGGTACGGGGCGTTGGTCATGCTCTCCATGCCGCCGGCGACGGCGACCTCGAACGAGCCTGCAATGAGGCCGTCAAAGACGGTCATCGCCGCGCGCATGCCCGAGCCGCACATCTTGTTGACGGTGGTGCAGCCCACGCCCAGCGGCAGGCCCGCGCCCAGCGCCGCCTGACGCGCCGGCGCCTGGCCCTGGCCGGCGGGCAGCACGCAGCCGAACACCACTTCTTCCACCTGCTCGGGCTTCAGGCCGGCGCGCTCGACGGCGGCGCGGATGGCCACGGCGCCCAGTTGCGGCGCGGTGACGCTGGCGAATTCGCCCTGGAACGCAGCCATTGGCGTGCGGGCGGCTGAAACGATGACGATCTCTTCCATGTCGGGTCTCCTGGATCGGTGTTGATGAAGCGGTATTCGTTGCGGCAGCGGTCAGCGGATCGATGCCTGCGGCGGGTCGCCGTACTGGCGGTAAGCCGCGGCCAGTTGCGCGTGCAGTTCGTCGTTGTTGCTGGCGGCCATGCCCAGGTCGCGCAGCAGGCCATCGGACACGCCGTAGACCCAGCCATGCACGGTCACGGCCTGGCCGCGCGACCAGGCGTCCTGGATCACCGTGGTCTGGCAGACGTTGTTGACCTGCTCGATCACGTTGAGCTCGCACAGCCGGGTATGGGCGTCGTCTTCGCGCAGCAGCGTGCCGAGGTAAGCCTCGTGCTTGTCGGCGACGTCGCGCACATGGCGCAGCCAGTTGTCGGCCAGCCCGATGCGCTCGCGCTTGAGCGCTACCTTGACGCCACCGCAGCCGTAGTGGCCGACCACGGTGATGTGGCGCACCTTCAGCACTTCCACCGCGAACTGGATCACCGACAGCGCGTTCAGGTCACTGTGCGCGACCACGTTGGCGATATTGCGGTGGACGAACACTTCGCCCGGAGCGAGCCCCAGGATCTGGTTGGCCGGCACGCGCGAATCGGAGCAGCCGATCCACAGGTATTCCGGCGCCTGCTGGTTGGCCAGCCGGGTGAAGAACGTCGGGTCCTCCGCGTTGACACGGTCGACCCACTCACGGTTGTTGCGGAACAGCTGGGCAATGGCGTCAATCATGCGACTCTCCTTGCAGGACCGGCGTCAGCTGCGGCACCAGGTGCGCCGCCAGTGTCGCCGTAACGGTGGATGAATCGCTCTGTACTCTGATAGGCAAAGAAGTCATGAACATGTCCGGCCAGCAGCCGGTCCTTGTGGCCCTGCCACATGGCAGGCTCGAAAAAATCCGCATGATGGCGCAGGAACGCCGCGCGCACGCGCGGATCGCCCAGCAGGAAGGTGCGGAAGGTCTCTGGGAAAATATCGTGCGGACGCACCGTGTACCAGACTTCGCCCGACATCTCCTCTTCCTCGTTGCGCGGCTGCGGCACGTGGCGGATATTGCAGTCGGTCAGGTACTCGATCTCGTCGTAGTCGTAGAACACCACGCGCCCGTGGCGCGTGACGCCGAAGTTCTTGTACAGCATGTCGCCGGGGAAGATGTTCGCGTCCATCAGCTCCTTGATGGCGTTGCCGTATTCGAGCACGCCGTGCTCGACCTGCTCGTCGGTGCCCTCCTGCAGGTAGATGTTCAACGGCGTCATGCGACGCTCGATATAGACGTGGCGCACCACGATCTCCTCGCCGCCGTCCTTGCCGCGCTGGTATTCGATCATCGACGGCGCGTGCTGCTCGAACTCGCGCACCAGCGCATCGTCGAAGCGCGACCGCGGGAAGGCCACGTCGGAGTACTCCAGCGTATCCGCCATGCGGCCGACGCGGTCGTGCTGCTTGACCAGCTGGTACTTGGACTTGACCAGCTCGCGCGTGGTTTCCTTGGGCGCCGGGAAAAAGTCCTTGATGACCTTGAACACGTACGGGTACGACGGCAGCGTGAACACCAGCATCACCAGCCCGCGGATGCCGGGCGCGACGATGAACTTGTCCGACGAATGCTGCAGGTGGTGCAGGAAGTCGCGGTAGAACAGGTTCTTGCCCTGCTTCTGCAGACCCAGCGAGGTATAGATCTCCGCGCGCGGCTTGCGCGGCATGATGTCGCGCAGGAAGGTCACGTAGGCCGACGGGATCTCCATGTCGACCATGAAGTAGGAATGCGTGAACGAAAACAGGATCAGCAGCTGTTCCTTTTTCAGCAGCACCGTGTCCAGCATCAGCTTGCCCGAGGGGCCATGCAGCACCGGAATCGCCAGCGGGAAAGTGCGGTCGCCGTTCAGGATGCGGCCGATGATGAAGGCCGCCTTGTTGCGGAAGAACAGCGACGACAGCGTATGGATCTGGAAATTCGGCGCGATGCGCAGGTCGCCGAAATGCTCGCCGACCGCGCGCACCACGTAGCTGATGTCGCGCTGAAGGTCTTCGAACGGGCGCTCGAGCTGGAAGTTGTGCACGATGCGCTCGAAGCACGCCGCCATGCCCTCGCGGCTGCCCGGATAGTAGGCACGGAAAGTCGGGCGCGTGGGCGATTCCTCGTTCTCGATGTATTCGGTCGAGATCGCCGGGCGCACGAAGATGAAACCGTTGTTGAAGTACGAGCGGTGCAGGATGCGCGTACAGACCGAGTTGAAGAAGGTCTCGGCCAGTTCGGGCTGGTGATGGTTGGTCAGCAGGCCGATGTAGTGCAGCTTGATCTGCTGCCAGATCTCGTCCTCGATATTCTCGGCGTCGTATTCGTCTTCGAGGATGACGCTCGACTCGCGCACGCGCTCGTTGTAGAACGCGATGCGGTCGCGCTGGATCTGCTGCAGCCCGTGCCAGTCGCCGGCCTCGAACTTGATCTTGGCCTGGTGGCTGACCTCGCGGAACAAACGGTAGTGCTTGTCGAACCCGTCGAGCATCGTTCTCGCCACATCGTAGGCAATCTGCGAGGAAAGCAGTTTGGGGAAGTGGGACATGGGTCGACGGGGGGCGGCTGGCGCGGCGGTCTTGCGACGGGTAGTGAGATTGTAAATGGGTTCGGGCGGGGGCTCCGGGTGATTTCGGCGCCCCGCGCCGTATGACTGGCCTGGCTTACATCGTTTCGGCGAACAGTTCGCGGCCGATCAGCATCCGGCGGATCTCCGAGGTACCGGCGCCGATCTCGTACAGCTTGGCGTCGCGCCACAGCCGGCCGGCGGGGTACTCATTGATATAGCCGTTGCCGCCCAGGATTTGTACGGTCTCACCCGCCATCCAGGTGGCCTTCTCGGCCGTGTACAGGATCACCGCGGCGCAGTCCTTGCGCACCTGGCGCACGTGGTCGCTGCCGAGTCCGTCCAGGTTCTTGCCGACCGTGTACAGGTAGCTGCGCGCGGCCTGCAGCGTGGTGTACATGTCCGCCACCTTGCCCTGGATCAGCTGGAACTCGCCGATGCTCTGGCCGAACTGCTTGCGGTCATGGATATACGGCGTAACCACGTCCATGCAGGCCTGCATGATGCCGACCGGGCCGCCCGACAACACCGCGCGCTCATAGTCCAGCCCGCTCATCAGCACCTTGGCGCCGCCATTCTCGGCGCCCAGGATGTTCTCGACCGGCACTTCCACGTCCTGAAACACCAGCTCGCCGGTATGCGAGCCGCGCATGCCCAGCTTGTCCAGCTTTTGCGCCACCGAGAAGCCCTTCATGCCCTTCTCGACGATAAACGCGGTCATGCCGCGCGCGCCCAGGTCGGGCTCGGTCTTGGCGTAAACCACCAGCACATCGCAGTCCGGGCCGTTGGTGATCCACATCTTGGTGCCGTTGAGCACGTAGCGGTCGCCCTTGAGCTCCGCGCGCAGCTTCATGCTGACCACGTCCGAGCCGGCGTTGGGCTCGCTCATCGCCAGCGCGCCGATCCATTCGCCCGACACCAGCTTGGGCAGGTACTTGGCCTTCTGCGCCGGCGTGCCGTTGCGGTGGATCTGGTTCACGCACAGGTTGGAGTGCGCGCCGTAGGACAGGCCGACCGAGGCCGAGGCGCGGCTGATTTCTTCCATCGCGATCATGTGCGCCAGGTAGCCCATGTTGGCGCCGCCGTATTCCTCGGCCACGGTGATGCCGAGCACGCCGAGGTCGCCCATCTTCTTCCAGGCGTCCATCGGGAACTGGTCGGTGCGGTCGATCTCGGCAGCGCGCGGGGCCAGTTCGGCCTGGGCCCAGGCGCGCACGGAATCGCGCAGCATCTCGATGTCTTCGCCCAGATCGAATTTCAGGCCTGGCAGTTCGGTCATGATGGTCTCCTGTTGGATTCGGTGTGTGTCGTGTTTTTGTCGCCGGATAGGCGGTTCAGACGTGGTCCAGGGTGCGGACCACGCAAAGCGTCATCAGCATGGTGGCCACCTGCTTGCGGCGGCCGGCCTGCTCGACGTAGACCTCGCCCTGCGCCACGATCAGCGTGCGCCCGGGCTTGAGGACGCGGCCCACCGCCACCAGGCGTTCGCCCTGGGCGGGGGACAGCAGGTTGATCTTGTATTCGGCGGTCAGGCCCGCCTCGCCCTCGCCCACCATCGACAGCGCGGCGTAGCCGCAGGCGCTGTCGGCCAGCGCGCCCACCGCGCCGCCGTGGAAGAAGCCGTGCTGCTGGGTCACGCCCTCGGACCACGGCATCGCGATCTCGACCTCGCCGCGCTCCACCCGCTGCAGCGTGGCGCCGAAGCTGGTCATCAGCCCCTGGCGCGAGAAACTGGTGGCGATGGCGTCGGCGCGCGTGGCGGACAGTGCTTCGGGTTCAGCGGGGACGGCACAGGCGTTGGAGGACGTCATGGCGGGTTTCCGGTGTGAAGGCCGATGAAGGCGTTAAGGCACGGCGCGCCGCCGTAGTGGCGGGCTGTCCGGGTATTCTATTTACGTTTACGTAAACGTCAATCCCGTCCGGCACGGATGCCGGACGAAGTGCTGTATCAGGCCGATCGGTTACGGGCCGGCGCATCGCCGCCCTCCGCCGGCGAGGTCTTGCCGCCGGTCTGCGCGGCCAGCAGCGCCCTGCACTGGCGCTCGTGCTGGTCGATCTCGGCCAATTGTGCCTGCAGGTCTTCCAACTGGCGCTCGAGCGCGCGGCGGTGGTCAGCCAGCGAGTGCAGGAAGCGCTCCAGTTGCGGGGCGGTGTCGCGCGGCGACTCGTAAAGATCAAGGATCTCACGGATCTCATTGAGAGTGAGCCCTAACCGCTTGCCGCGCAGCGTCAGCTTCAGCCTGGTGCGCTCACGGCCGTTGTAGACGCGCTTGCGCCCGCCCGGGCCCTCGCGCTCCGGCGACAGCAGGCCCTGGTCCTCGTAGAAACGAATGGCGCGGGGCGTGACGTCGAACTCGCGGGCGAGATCGGTGATGGTGTAGGTGGCGGAGCCGGGGGATTGCGTGACTGCCATGGTGCGCCCAGGAAGTGAACGGTCGTTCGTTGCGGAATCAAGTTTTCGCTTAAGATGGAGACGAACCGCTTGAATTGACGTTTACGTTAGCGTCAACTCCGGCGACTGGCAACTAGCGCTTATACGCCCCCAGGGCCTGACGCAGCAACGAGAAAGCCCGCCTGCCCCCGATCCCCGATCCTCCGGCACAAGGCTTCGACCAAGAGACTCCTCATGAACGCACTCGAACACCAGCTCCAATACCCGTTCGGCGACACCATGCCCGAGCCCGGCACCAAACAACAGGTCGCCCCCGGCGTCTACTGGCTGCGCATGCCGCTGCCGTTCGCGCTCGACCATATCAACCTGTGGCTGGTGCGCGACCGCCTGGACGGCCGCGAGGGCTGGACCATCATCGATTGCGGCATCACCAACGATGTCATCAAGGGCCACTGGGAGACCATTTTCGCCAATGAGCTGGATGGCCTGCCGGTGGTGCGCGTGCTGGTCACGCACAGCCACCCCGACCACGTCGGCCTGGCGCACTGGCTGTGCAAGCGCTTCGGCGTGCGGCTGTGGATGAGCCTGGGCGACTACATGAGCGCGCGCGTGATGGGCAGCGGCACCGGCGCCGGCTCCAGCGCGGGCGGCGAAGCAGCCGCCGCGCACTTCGCGCTGCACGGCCTGACCGATCCAGACAGCCAGGAAAAGCTGCGCGCGCGCAAGACCTACTACCCGTCGCTGGTGCCCGACCTGCCGGCGCAGTACCGCCGGATGATGGCGGGCGACACGGTGCGCATCGGCACCGATGCGGCCACGTCCGGCTGGCGCGTGATCACCGGCTTCGGCCATTCGCCCGAGCACGTGGCGCTGTATAACGAAGCCACCAACGTGCTGATCTCCGGCGACATGGTGCTGCCGCGCATCTCGACCAACGTCAGCGTGTTCGACATGGAGCCCGAAGGCAATTCGCTGCAGCTCTACCTGGATTCGCTCGGCAAGTACGAGCCGCTGCCGCAGGACGTGCTGATCCTGCCCTCGCACGGCCGCCCCTTCCGCAACCTGCATACCCGTATCACCCAGCTGCGCGAGCACCATGTCGACCGGCTCGCCGAGACACTGGAAGCGTGCCGCGAGAAAGCCTGCAGCGCGCACGACATCGTCAGCGTGATCTTCAAGCGCCAGTTCGATATCCACCAGATGACCTTCGCCATGGGCGAGTCGCTGGCGCACCTGCATTGCCTGTGGCACCGCGGCGAACTGGTAAGGGAAACGGGCGATGACGGCGTGATCCGCTTCCGCGCGGCCTGAACCTGAGCCGGGACCCTAGTTGGCGGCGGCCAGCGCCGCCAGGTAGTGCACGCCGTCCACG
Source organism: Ralstonia pickettii DTP0602 (assembly GCA_000471925.1). Classification (NCBI taxonomy): domain Bacteria; kingdom Pseudomonadati; phylum Pseudomonadota; class Betaproteobacteria; order Burkholderiales; family Burkholderiaceae; genus Ralstonia; species Ralstonia pickettii. The sequence goes on along the minus strand of CP006667.1, from coordinate 123,639 downwards.
GCGCGGCTGCCGTACCACGACAGCATCTCGCCATCGACCAGCAGCACCGGCTTGCCGAGCTGGCGCTCGAGCGCGTCGGCGTGGTCTTCGGTAAAGCGGTAGGGCTCGGTCGACAGCATCACCAGGTCGAGCTCGCGCACCAGGGCGTCGCTCCAGCGGAAGGTGGGATAGCGTTCGCCGGGCGTGTTGGGGCGGCTGCAATCGCCATCGACGCACGCCTGCGGCGTGCCGTCGGCGGGCTCCGGCCAGGTCTGCCAGTTGGCCAGCGCCAGCATGCGGCTGATATAGGTGTCGCGCGACACCGTCATCCACGGGTCCTGCCAGATTGCGTACAGTACGCGGCGCGGCGGCCAGGGGCGTGCGCGGATCGCATCCAGCTCGGCTTGCAGCGCGGTGCAGAGCGCCTCGGCCTGGGTGTGGCGTCCGAAGATGCCGCCGAGCAGCCGGTACAGGCCGAGGTTGTCTTCCGGCGCGCACGGATGGGTGACGATCACGTTGGGCACGAAGCTGCGGATCTCATCCACGGTCTCGCGCCGGTTCTCGTCGATATTGACCATCACGTGCGTGGGCGCCAGCTCGCGCAGCCGCGCCATTTTCACGTCCTTGGTGCCGCCCACCTTGGGCACCGCGCGCACGGCCGGCTCCGGGTGGATGCAGAAGCCGGTGCGCGCCACCATCTGCTCGCCCAGCCCGAGCGCAAACAGCAGCTCGGTCACTGACGGCACCAGCGAGGCGATGCGCACCTCGCCGCTGGCGGCGGCGTGCTGTTGGCCGATGGCGTCGCGCCACATGGTCAGGGCTCCTGGCTTTCTGCGCGCCGGGGCTTGCGCGGTGCGCCCGCGGCCAGCGCGTCATACAGCCAACGCGGCATCACGTGCAGCAGCGCCGCCACCACACCCATCGGCCACGGAATCACACGGAAGCGCCGTCCGGCGGCAATGACGCGGACCGCCTTGCGCGCGAACACGTCGGCATCGGTCAGGAACGGCATCCGGTAGGGGTTGTGCGCGGTCATCGGCGTACGGATATAGCCCGGCGCGATCGTGACCACGCGGATGCCGTGCTCGCGTTGCTCCAGGCGCAGGCTCTCCAGCAGCTTGATCACCGCCGACTTGGAGGCGCTGTATGCGCCAGCGCCCGGCAAGCCGCGCACGCCGGCGACGCTGGCGATGCCCACCAGCGTGCCGCGCCGCCCGAAGTGCCCGGGCTCGCGCGCCTGCATCGCATGCATGAAGGGCTGGAAGGTGGTCAGCAGGCCGAACCAGTTGGTGTCCATCACCTGGCGGAAGGCGTCGAGATCTTCGCGCTCGCTGGCGACCGTGCCGACCGAGACGCCGGCATTGGCAATCACCACGTCAGGGCAGCCGAAATGGCCGAGGAAGTCTTCCGCCGCGCGCGCCATGGCGTCGGCGTCGCGCACATCGGCACCATAGACGCGCACCGCGCCCGGGTTGGGCAGCGTGGCGACGAACTCGCGCAACGCGTCCTCGCGGCGCGCCACCAGGCCGAGGATGGCGCCTTGCGACGCGTATTCGCGCGCGAGGGCCTGGCCTAGTCCGCTGGAGGCGCCGGTGAGGAAGACTTTCAGGGGACGCATCGTCGGGGTGCGGGGAGTTTCGGTTACCCTGACAATACCACTGGTGGGCTCCCTCTCCCGCAAGCGACGCAAGCGGGAGAGAGGAGAAAACCAGCGGCCTGCGGGAGGCCGCCGGCAACCATTACATCTTCTTGGCCTTGACCTGCTCCACCAGGTAATCCATGGCCTGGACCGCGCTGGTCTTGTTGCCGGCGATCGACGGCGAGGTCACGTACTTGCCCTGCACCACCACGGTCGGCACGCCGTCGATCTTGTAGGCGTCGGCGATCTTGTTGGCGCGCTGCGAGTTGGTGGTCACCGTGAACGAGTTGTACGCGTCCAGGAAGGCCTTGCGGTCCACGCCGTTCTTGGCCATGAAGTCGGCGATCTCGTTGGGGTCGAGCATGCGCTTGCGGTCGACGTGGATGGCGTTGAAGACCTTGAGGTGCATCGCGTCGAGCTTGCCGATGGCTTCCAGCGCATAGAAGATCTTGGTGTGCGGCATCAGGTCGTCGCGGAAGGCGACCGGCACGCGCTTGAACACCACGTTGTTGCCCTGCTTCTTGACCCAGGCTTCCAGGTCGGGCTCGAATTCAAAGCAGTGCGGGCAGCCGTACCAGAAGAACTCGGTGACCTCGATCTTGCCCGGCGTGACCGGCTGGGCCGTCTTCAGGACCTGGTATTCCTTGCCCTCGGCGGGCGCCGCCTGGGACGGGGCGGACATCAGCAGGCCGCCCACGGCGGCGAACATGGCGAATAGTGCGGCGAGTTTCTTCATTTGGTGCGGCCTTGCGGTTTGGACGATGAGCGTATGACAGCGGCGGCGGCGTCCGGTTCAGCGGGACGCCGGCCGCGGCCGTGATAAGGTGTTGCGGTGGTTACCGGGTATTAATCAGCCACCAGGCGCTGCGGCAATCCGCCGCAGCCACCCGGGATAACGCCTGACCCTGCGGTCCGGCTTACTGCTTGGTAAAGCGGATCACGGAGGCCTCGAAGCCCGACGACTGCAGCCGCTCGCGCGTCTTGTTCATGTCCTCGATGCGATTGAACGGCCCCATGCGCACGCGGTACATCTTGACGCCGTTGACGTCGCGCTCGGTGATCCTGGCTTCAAAGCCCTGCATCGCCAGATTGGCTTTCTGGCGGTCGGCGTCGTCCGACGAGCGAAACGCGCCCACCTGCAGCAGGTAGCCCACCTTGTTGGCGTCGGCCTGGGCGATCTCGGCGATCGGGTCGGCCACCGGCTTCTCGGCCGGCTTGGTGGCGACGGGCTTGTCAGCCGGCTTCTCCACGGGCTTTTCCACCGGCTTCTCGGGCGGACGGGCGACGGCCACCGGGGGTTGCTGGCCGTTCTGCTTCGGTTCCGGCTCGGGCGCCTGGCCCACCGGCTTGGCCGGCGTCTTGCTCCACAGCGGCTTGTTGGGGTCGCTCGGGCCCTCGTCGGCACGCTGGGCCGGCGGCGGGAGCTGGCTGGCGACATTGCCGGGCTCGCTCGGCCGCGGGGCGCTCTTCTGCTGGAACGGCGTCGGCGACTTGGTGATGTACAGGGCGACCACCACGGCGATGGCCAGCCCGACGATCAGCCCGAGCACCAGGCCCAGGAACGTACCGCCGCGCTGCTGGCTGCGGCGGACCTTGCGCGCGTCGCGCTTGCGTTGCTGTTGCATGAAGTCCTCTTTGGTGATGCCGGGATTATAGGGCCAGTGCCGCCACGGGCAGCACCGGCTGTTTCCCCGGGGCTGCGCGCTCCGCGCGGCCCCATTTGCGCACCCGGCGTGGCGCCGGGCGCTTCCTTACATGCGGCGCGGCGCCGAGACGCCGATCACCGCCAGGCCGTTGCGCAGCACCTGGCGCGTGGCGGCCAGCAGCGCCAGCCGGGCGCGCTTGACGGCCTCGTCGTCCACCAGCACGCGGTCGGCGTTGTAGAAGGCGTGGAAGTCGCCAGCCAGGTCGCGCAGGTAGAAGGCGACCGCGTGCGGCGCCAGCTCGGCGGCGGCGGCCGACAGCATGTCCGGGAATTCCGCCAGGCGGCGGCCCAGCGCCTGCGCCTGCGCGCTGGCCTCGGGACCGGTCACGGCCGACAGGTCGGCGCCGGCCAGTTCGGCCAGGCGGCCTTCCCAGTCCGCGCCACCCCACGACTCGAAGATCGAGCAGATCCGGGCATGCGCGTACTGCACGTAGTACACCGGGTTCTCGTCGTTCTGCTTGAGCGCCAGGTCGACGTCGAACACGAACTCGGTATCGGCCTTGCGCGACAGCAGGAAGAAGCGCACTGCGTCGCGGCCGCGGGTGAAGTGCTCCGCCCAGTCGGCGACGCCCTGCTCCAGGCAGCCGCGGATAGTCTCGTCGCCGCCGTTGGACCATTCGATCAGGTCGCGCACGGTGACATAGGAGCCGGCGCGTTTGGAGATCTTGACCTCCTCGCCGTCCTTCATCACGGTGACCATCTTGTGCAGCACGTAGTCGGGGTAGCCCTGCGGGATGCCCATGTCCAGGCCCTGCAGGCCAGCGCGCACGCGCGCGATGGTGCCGTGGTGGTCGCTGCCCTGCACGTTGATGACCTTGGTGAAGCCGCGCTCCCACTTGGTGGTGTGGTAGGCCACATCCGGCACGAAGTACGTATAGGTGCCGTCGCTCTTCTTCATCACGCGGTCCTTGTCGTCGCCGTCGTCGGTGGTGCGCAGCCACAGCGCGCCCTCGCTCTCGTAGGTCTTGCCCTTGGCAACCAGCGACTGCACCGCGGCTTCGACGCGGCCGTCGCTGTACAGCGACGACTCCAGGTAGTAGCGGTCGAACTTGACGCCGAAGGCCTGCAGATCGATGTCCTGCTCGTTGCGCAGGTAGGTGACGGCAAACTTGCGGATCGAGTCGATGTCCTCGACGTTGCCCGAGGCGGTGACCGGCTCGCCATCGGAGGCGCTGACGGTCTTGCCAGCGAGGAAGTCAGCGGCGATATCGGCGATGTAGTCGCCGTTGTAGGCGGCCTCGGGCCAGTCGGCGTCGCCCGGCTTCAGGCCGCGCGCGCGCGCCTGCACCGACAGCGCCAGGGTCTGGATCTGCACGCCGGCGTCGTTGTAGTAGAACTCGCGGTGCACGTGGAAGCCCTGCCAGGACAGCAGGTTGGCCAGCGCATCGCCCAGCGCCGCCTGGCGGCCGTGGCCGACGTGCAGCGGGCCGGTCGGGTTGGCCGAGACGAACTCCACCAGCACCTGGCCGTGCACGCCGCGTTCGCGCGCGCCGTAGTGGTCGCCCTCGGTCAGCACCGCGCGCAGCACGTCGGCCTTGGCCGCGGCCGTCAGGCGCAGGTTGATGAAGCCGGGGCCGGCGATCTCCAGGCCCTCGACCAGGCCCTGCGCGCGCGCGTCGGCCTGCACGGCGGCGACGATACGCTGCGCCAGCTCGCGCGGGTTGCTCTTGAGCGCACGCGCGACCTGCATGGCGACATTGCAGGCGAGGTCGCCATGGGCGGCCACCTTGGGCCGCTCGAAGGTGACGGCGGGCAGGGTGGCATCGGCCGGGGCGAGCGCGCGCACGGCATCGGTGAACGCAGCGGCGAGATTGGAGGTCTGAACAGGCAGCATGGATGTCGGAAGCCCTGTGGGCTAGGTATTCAGGCACCGCCTTGGGCGGCGCCGTCGCCAGGAAGGCGGCAAGTGACGGCAAAGGAACAGTGAACGCCGCGCTGCGCCGCGTGACAGGCATTGGAATCGGGAACGCCGAATTTTATCAGGTGCTATGCTGACATCATGCGCGATGATGGCCCCGGGCCACAATCCGGGCCACATTCGGGGACACTATCGGCGTGGCATCCCGCCCCCGGGACCGCCGCGCGCCGCACTTCCGTGAAAGGAATACACATCATGCTGATCACCTTCAAATCCCATGCCGCGCAGGACCTGATCATGATGAAGGATCTGGCGATGACGCTGCTGGGCATCATCGGCAAGCGTCTCGGGGAACGAGGGGTGATCACCGTTGAAGAGCTTCCAACCGCGATCCACAAGCTGGAAGCCGCGGTCGCCGATGCCCGCAAGCCCCATCCCGCCGACTCGGCCGTCGCAGCGGAAACTGGCAAGGACGAAGAAGAGGAAGAACCGCTGCACCTGGGCCAGCGCGCCTACCCGTTCCTGGACATGCTGCGCGCCTCGCAGCGTGAGGGGACCAACGTGATGTGGGGTGTGTGACGGGATAAGACGCCCGGTTGCGCCCGGCACGGATTGCCGCGCGCACAAAAAAACGCCCGGCTCCGCAGTAGGGTTGCCGGGCTTCCGGACGAGGGTTCCGGAAAGGGGGATTCCTGCCGGGAGCCGTCGGCCCCCAGTCATTCGTCTTATCGCTGGCCGGGCCTATTCCTCATCGCTATGGTGGCGGCCGTTGGCCAGCAGCAAACCGATCAGCGCCCCCACGGCAGCGGCGAGCGCCACTGCCTTGAGAGGGGATTCAGCCACACGCTGGCGCGAGTGCTCCACGGCACCGTCCATGCGTTCGCGTGCGCGCATCACGCCGTCGGTGGTCTGGGCGCGCAGGCGCTGAGCCATTTCCGAGGCCCGTTCGCGCAGGCGCTGCCCCGCACGCAGGCTCTCGGCCGAGCCTTCGTGCGCCAGCACTTGAATGGTGTGCTCCAGCTGGGTGATCAGGGCCTTGACCTCGCCCGATACCGGCGCCGCCGCTTCGCGCGTGTCGCGCGCGGCGTGCTTGATATGGCTGATAGCGCTGTCGGCACTGTCGGACAAGTGGTTCAGTTCCTTTCGGACTTTCGGGTTCTGCGTCAGCATACGGGCTCCTCAGGTGTCGGTCGGCGGGGAGAAACCGGCTCGCGGCCGGTACTTAGCGTCCTCTGCGGACCAGGCCCATCACGGCCGCAACCAGCGCCACGACCAGGAAGATGAAGAACAGGATCTTGGCGATTTCCACTGCACCGGCGGCAATACCGCCGAAGCCGAAGATCGCGGCGATCAGGGCAATGACGAAAAATACGAGTGCATACTGCAGCATGGCTAGGCTCCGGAAAATGTCGGACCACGCCAGCGCACTGGCCGGGCCCATGTGAGGGCTTGCGCCAAGCGGTGCAAGCTCATAGCCTCATCGTAGGAAGCCAGCCGGCGCGCCAATACCGACAGGGAGCCGATTCCGCTGTCAGCCGAGTCCTACAACCACCCTATAGCCCCGACAGCGCCGTGGCCGCGCAACCACGGCGCCGCTGTTGCCCCATGGCAATCGATGTGATTCCATAAGCGCTCCCTGGCGCTGCGCGGGCAGGCGGCGCGCCTCCACTACAGGAATTGCCCTATGTTCAAGCAGTCCTTCCTTCCCCACACGCTGCTGCTCGCGGGCGGCATCGTCCTGACGCTGGTAGTGCTGGTGGCGTCCGAGACCGGCAATATCCGCCTGCGCGAAAGCTATACCGACGTGATTCGTTCGCAGCGCGTGCAGACCGAGCTGGCCGCGCTCAACGGCGAGCTGGTCAACGCCGAGGCGGGTCAGCGCGGCTTCCTGCTGACCGGCAAGGAAAGCTACCTGGAGCCGTACTACAAGGCCCTGCCCCGCATTGCCGAGCTGATGGCGCAGGTCCGCGCCGACTACGCCAACGACCCGGAGGCGCTGAAGCTCTTCGGAGACACCTCCAAGCTGATCAACAGCAAGCTCAACGAAATGGCGCTGACGCTGGTGTACGGCAAGCGCGACCTGGAAGTGGCGCTGGAGCTGATCCGCACCGACTACGGCAAGCAGACCATGGACAACGCGCGCCGCGGGCTGGACCAGCTGCAGGCGCGCGAGGCGGGCTCGGTTTCGCACCGGCTCGAAGGCGCCGAGAACGATGTGCAGCTGTCGCGCTACGGCATCGGCCTGCTGACGGCGATCAACATCATCCTGCTGATGGCCGTGGGCGTGGGCCATGCCAAGCGGCTGTCGATGGCCGAGGCGGCGCGCACCCAGCTGGAAGAGGAAAGCGTGAAGCTGGACCGCAAGGTGCGCGCGCGCACGCGCCAGCTGTCGGCACTGGCGGGCCACCTGCAGCGCGTGACCGAAGACGAGAAAACGCGCCTGGCGCGCGAGCTGCACGACGAGCTGGGCGCGATCCTGACCGCGATCAAGCTGGACCTGCACTGGGTGCGCCGTCAGATACAGCAGGAACACGCGGTGGCCGCCGAGCGGCTCACGCGCGTGATGCTGCACGTGGACCAGGGCATCCAGATCAAGCGCCGCCTGATCGAGGACCTGCGCCCGACGGTGCTGCTCAACCTGGGTCTGCGCGCGGCGGTGTGCCAGCTGGTGGAGGAAGTAGGCGCGCGCAACAACTGGGAAACCGGGGTCAGCGTGCCCGAGGACCTGCCGCCGCTGCGCGACGAGGCTGCCATCGCGCTGTACCGGATCGTGCAGGAATCGCTGACCAACGCCAGCAAGTACTCCGAGGCGAAGCGCATCGACGTCTGCCTGGAATGCCACGACGACCGGCTGACGCTGACCGTGCGCGACGATGGCAAGGGCATGCCGCCCGACTTCGACGCGGTCAGCACCTCAGGCCACCACGGGCTGCTGGGCATGGAGCAGCGCGTCACCGCGCTGGGCGGCAGCATGCAGATCGATTCCGCGGCGCACTCGGGCGTACGCATCCATGTCGAGGTGCCGCTGACGGCGTCGGTGCTGCAGCCGGCGGAGGAACCGGAAAGCCAGGAGCCGGCGCGCGCCTGAGGGGCGAGGCAGGAATCAAGCGAGACGCGCGCGGCCTGCGTGGCCGGGCGCACGGACGTGCATCGCGCCGCCTGGTATCAGGGCGCGGGCGCCGCGTGTTCCTCGATCACGCGGAACACCTGCTCCAGTTCGAGCGACTTGTCGAAGAAGTAGTCCGCCCCGGCCTCGGCGCACTGGCGCCGGTACATGTCGACCTGGGCATGGTTGGTGTAGACGATGCGCACCGTGCCGGAGCCGTTGCGCTGCATCGCGCGCAGCACATTGATGCCGTTACCCTGGCGCAGCTGCAGGTCGACAATGGCGACATCGTACTTGCCGGCCGCGAGCAGGCGCAGGGCCATCGCCTCGGTATCGGCCCAGTCCACGTTCTCGATAAACGAGAAGTCTTTCAGGTATTCGAGCAGCATGCCTCGCAGGACCGCCGAGTCTTCAATCAGCAGTATGCTCAGCGCCCGGTAGGAAGTGTTCGAAGCCTGCTCCGACATATTCAAGGTTGCTCGCCCGGTTCGGCACAGCCCAGCCGCGGGCTGCTACTCGACCAGGCCGTTTTTGATGGCGTAGTAAGTCAGGTCCGCGTTGGTCTTCATGCCCATTTTTTCGAGGATGCGGGAACGATAGGTACTGACGGTCTTGACGCTGAGAAACAGTTCGTCGGCGATCACCGACACGGACTGCCCGCGCGAAAGCTTGCAGAAGATCTGGAACTCGCGCTCGGACAGCATCTGGTGCACCGGCTGCTCGGTGGGCTTGTCGAGCCCGCCGATCAGCAGGTCGGCCACGGTCGCGCTCACGTAACGCCGCCCCTGGGCCACCGTGCGGATGGCCTTGACCAGGTCGTCCGGGGCGCTCTCCTTGGTCAGGTAGCCGGAGGCGCCGGCACGGATCAGGTTGATCGCGTACTGGTCTTCCGGGTAGGTGGACAGGATCAGGACGGGCAGGTCGGGCTTGCGCTGGCGGATCAGCTTGAGCACGTCGATGCCATTGCGGTCAGGCATCGAAATGTCGAGAACTAGGACATCGAACTCGGCGTCGCGCAGCTTCGCCATGACTTGGTCGCCGCTTCCGGCTTCGCCTGTCACCTGGATGTCGGGCTCTTCGGAAATGAACTGGCGCAGCCCGGCACGCACAATCTCGTGATCGTCAGCGATCAGGACGCGGATCATGTGGGGCTCCACGGATAGAACGGACCGGCACACTGCCCGGTGCACGTCGGGGTGCAGGCGGAACCGCTTGCGTTGCTGTCATTGTAGTGCCGGCCGCGCGCGCGGGCTGTCAGTGTCAGGCTGACAATGACGTGCGGCCACAACGCGTACGCAGCACATGGGGCACGGGCCAGGCGGCACGCACGCCGCGCCGGGTGCCGGCTTGCCGGATCGCCGCGCACAATTGCACGCACCAGCGCACGCACAAACGCAAAGCGGGACGGATGCGATCCGTCCCGCTTTGCTGCGGCGCGTCAGGGGTTGGGAGAATCCCGGGAGGGTCCTGGCGCCGGTGACTGCAGAGGGCTAGTACTGCAGGGGATTACTGCGCCTTGGCGCCTGCTTCGGCACCCACGCCCACGCTGGCGTCGGCCTTCGACTTCTTGGTCGACTTGGCGGCGTGCTTGCCGGACTTGGCCTTGCTGCCGGCCTCGGCCTTGGCCGCACCCGTGGTGTCGGCCGCGGCGCCGGTGGTCTTGTCTACCGCCGCGCCGGCGGTCGACAGGCCCTTGTCCGCTGCCGTACCCGCTGCCGACAGGCCCTTGTCAGTTGCCGCACCGGCGGTCGACAGGCCCTTCTCGGCCGCGCTGCCCGCGGTGGACAGGCCCGACTGCGCGGCGCCAGTTGCCGGCGCTGCGTTCACCGAAGCGCCCGCATCGGCCTTCGTACCCACGGAGACGCCGGTGCCTTGTGCCATGGCGAGCGAGGAAGCAGCGGCGAGCGACAGAGCGGACAGGGAGATCAGCAGTTTCTTCATGGAAGGACTCCTTTCAGGGTGCCCCGCAACGAAACATTCGCTGCGGTGTTCACGCCGTGGTGTTTGCGTGAATCGAGCCCTCAGTCTAGGGACCGGGGCTGCACCGGTCTGTGAGGAGTTGAAAGGCTGTGTAAGGAGTTGTGTTGCGCCGCAAACAACGCCGACATGCGGCGGATGCGGCCTGCCACGCTGGTTTTCCCTGCTGCATCAAGGCCCCGCGCAGCGGGGCGGTGCCGATATCGGCACCGCCCCGCCGTCGCACGCGGTTACAGGTTGGGCGCGAGTGCGCGCTCCAGCGTCGAGCGGTCTTCATGGCGGCGCGCCGCCATGTCGTCGAGCTGGTCCTGGCCGATCTTGCCGATGGTGAAGTAGGTCGAGTCGGGATGCGCCAGGTAGAAGCCGCTGACCGAAGCGGCCGGGGTCATTGCCAGCGACTCGGTGATGCCCATGCCGATCTCGGCCGCGTCGAGGAATTCGAACATCGGGCCCTTGACGGTGTGCTCTGGACAGGCCGGATAGCCGGGCGCGGGGCGGATGCCGCGGTACGACTCGGCAATCAGCTGCTCGTTGCTGAGCTGTTCGCCCGCGTCATAGCCCCACAGGTCCTTGCGCACACGCTCGTGCAGGCATTCGGCGAAGGCCTCGGCGAGGCGGTCGGCCAACGACTTGAGCATGATCGCGCTGTAGTCGTCGTGGTCGGCTTCGAACTGCGCTTCCTTCTTGTCCACGCCCAGGCCCGCGGTGACCGCGAACATGCCGACGTAGTCGGCGATGCCGCTGTCCTTCGGTGCCACGAAGTCCGCCAGGCAGCGGTTCGGGCGGCGCACGCCGTCCACCACCGGGCGCTCGCTCTGCTGGCGCACGTTGTGCCAGGTCAGCGCGACCTTGCTGCGGGTCTCATCGGTGTAGATCTCGATATCGTCGTCGTTGACGGTGTTGGCCGGCAGCAGCGCGATCACGCCGTTGGCGGTCAGCCAGCGCCCCTGGATCAGGCGCGACAGCATGGCCTTGCCGTCCGAGAACACGCGGCGCGCCGATTCGCCGACGATCTCGTCGTTGAGAATGTCGGGGAATTTGCCGGCCAGGTCCCAGGTCTGGAAGAACGGGCCCCAGTCGATGTAGTTGGCGAGTTCGGCCAGGTCGTAGTTGCGGAACACGCGCCGGCCGATGAACTTGGGCTTGTGCGGCACGTAGCCGCTCCAGTCGAGCGGCGTCTTGTTCGCGCGTGCCTGCGCCAGCGTCACCATCGGCGTGGCTTTCTTGTTGGCGTGCTGGGTGCGGATGCGGTCGTAGTCGGCCTTCAGCTCGTCCAGGTACTTGGCCGCGCCGTCATCCGACAGCAGGCTCGAGGCCACGCTGACCGAGCGCGAGGCGTCCGGCACGTACACCACCGGACCTTCATAGTTGGGCGCGATCTTGACCGCGGTATGCACGCGCGAGGTGGTGGCGCCGCCGATCAGCAGCGGGATCTTCTTTACGCGGAAGTAGTCGTCGCGCTGCATCTCCGAGGCGACGTAGGCCATCTCTTCGAGCGACGGCGTGATCAGGCCCGACAGGCCGACGATGTCCGCGCCCTCGACCTTGGCCTTGGCCAGGATCTCGTTGCACGGGACCATCACGCCCATGTTGACCACCTCGAAGTTATTGCACTGGAGCACCACCGACACGATGTTCTTGCCGATGTCGTGCACATCGCCCTTGACCGTGGCGATCACGATCTTGCCGCGCGCCTTGACGTCGCCGCCGGCCTCGGCCAGCAGGCGCTTCTCTTCCTCGATGTAGGGCAGCAGGTGCGCCACCGCCTGCTTCATCACGCGGGCGCTCTTGACCACCTGCGGCAGGAACATCTTGCCGGCGCCGAACAGGTCGCCGACGATGTTCATGCCATCCATCAGCGGGCCTTCGATCACCTCGATCGGACGGCCGCCGCGCGCCTCGACTTGCTGGCGAACTTCCTCGGTGTCTTCGACGATAAAGGTGTTAATGCCATGCACCAGCGCGTGCGCCAGGCGTTCGCCCACCGGCACCGGCTGCTCGGGCGTGCCGCGCCAGGCCAGGTTCTCTTCCTTCTTCGCGCCGCCGCCCTTGTAGCGGTCTGCAATCTCCAGCAGGCGATCGGTGGAATCTTCGCGACGGTTGAGGACCACGTCTTCCACGCGCTCGCGCAGCTCGGGATCGAGCTGGTCGTACACGCCGAGCTGGCCGGCGTTGACGATGCCCATGTCCATGCCCGCGCCGATAGCGTGGTAGAGGAACACGGTGTGGATCGCCTCGCGCACCGTGTCGTTGCCGCGGAACGAGAACGACACGTTGGACACGCCGCCGCTCACTTTGGCGTACGGCAGGTTCTGCTTGATCCAGCGCGTGGCGTTGATGAAGTCGACCGCGTAGTTGTTGTGTTCCTCGATGCCGGTCGCGACCGCGAAGATATTCGGGTCGAAGATGATGTCTTCCGGCGGGAAGCCGACTTCATTGACCAGGATGTCATAGCTGCGCTTGCAGATCTCGGTCTTGCGCTCATACGTGTCGGCCTGGCCCTTCTCGTCGAAGGCCATCACCACGCTGGCCGCGCCATAGCGGCGGATCAGCTCGGCGTGGTGGCGGAACTGCTCCTCGCCCTCTTTCAGCGAGATCGAGTTCACCACCGGCTTGCCCTGCACGCACTGCAGGCCGGCCTCGATCACTTCCCACTTGGACGAGTCGATCATGATCGGCACGCGCGCGATGTCCGGCTCGGAAGCGATCAGGTTCAGGAAGCGAACCATCGCGGCCTTCGAGTCCAGCATGGCCTCGTCCATATTGATGTCGATGACCTGCGCGCCGTTCTCGACCTGCTGGCGCGCCACCGCCAGCGCCTCGTCGAACTGGCCGTTCAGGATCATGCGCGCGAAGGCCTTGGAGCCGGTCACGTTGGTGCGTTCGCCGACGTTGACGAACAGCGTGTCGTCGTCGATGGTGAAGGGCTCGAGGCCCGAGAGGCGCATCGGGCGGGGGGGCAGTTTGTTGTCGCTCATGTTCTCAGGCTCCGGGCTCAGGCGGCGTCGCGATACTGGCCGGGCCAGGTGCGGGGGGTCTTATCTGCCACGCGCTGGGCGATGGCGGCGATATGCTCGGGGGTGGTGCCACAGCAGCCGCCCACCAGGTTCACCAGGCCGGAAGCGGCGAATTCTTCCACCAGCGACGAAGTGACTTCAGGCGTTTCGTCGAAGCCCGTGTCGCTCATCGGGTTCGGCAAACCCGCGTTGGGGTAGCACGACACCGCGGCATCACAAACCTTGGCCAGTTCGGCGATATACGGGCGCATCAGCGTGGCGCCAAGCGCGCAGTTCAGGCCGAAGGTGATCGGCCGGGCGTGGCGCAGGCTGTTCCAGAACGCTTCCACTGTCTGGCCCGACAGGATGCGGCCCGAGGCATCGGTGACGGTGCCCGAGATCATCACCGGCACGCGTTCGCCGGTGTCCTCAAAGAGCTGGTCGATGGCGAACAGTGCCGCCTTGGCGTTGAGCGTGTCGAAGATGGTCTCGACCAGGAACACATCGGCGCCGCCTTCGAGCAAGGCCTTGCCCTGCTCGTAGTATGAGACGCGCAGCTCTTCGAAGGTCACGTTGCGCGCGCCCGGGTCGTTGACGTCGGGCGAGATGCTGGCGGTCTTGGGCGTGGGGCCGAAGGCGCCGGCAACAAAGCGCGGCTTGTCGGGCGTGCTGTACTTGTCGCAGGCGGCGCGCGCCAGGCGCGCGGCCTCGACGTTCATCTCGTACGCCAGGTCGGCCATCTTGTAGTCTTCCTGCGCCACGCGGGTAGCGCCGAAGGTATTGGTCTCGATCAGGTCGGCGCCGGCAGCCAGGTATTGCTCGTGGATCTCGCTGATGACCTGCGGGCGCGTCAGCAGCAGCAGTTCGTTGTTGCCCTTGACGTCCACCTTGTGTTCGGCAAAGCGTTCGCCGCGGTAGTCCGCCTCGGTCAGCTTGTAGCGCTGGATCATGGTGCCCATGGCGCCATCCAGGATCAGGATGCGTTCTTGCAGCAGCCGGGGCAGCTCGGCAGCCCGGGTGTAGGGGCGCGGCGTGGCGCGGGATTCAGGGGCACTCATGGCGGGGAACTCTGGAAAGGCGAGCCGCCCGTCGACCGATGGTGGCACGACGGTGGGCCGCGGCTGTGGCCGATGCTGGCCAAAGAGAAGCGATTTTATCAGGTGTATCAAGGCCTTGCGGCCGCCCGTGGTTGCCTGTCGGACGGTCTGGCGCCTACACTGAGAGACGTAACCGTCACCGCATGGGCACTTCCACGCCCGCTCCTTTCCCGACCATGCAATACCTCTCCCCCGCCGACGCCCAGGCCCTGCTGGAGCAAACGCCCGAGACGCTCTTCATCGACTGCCGCAGCGAGATGGAATACCTGTTCGTCGGCCATCCCAAGGGCGCCCACAACGTGCCGTGGAACGACGGCCCGGACTGGGAGGTCAATCCGCATTTCGTACCGGTGGTGAAGAAGCTGGCCGGCCAGGTCTCGGCGCGTCCGGTGCTACTGATCTGCCGCAGCGGCAACCGCTCGTCGGCGGCGGCGCGGGCGCTGGAAGGGGCGGGGTTTTCCAACGTCTGCTATGTGCTGCATGGCTTCGAGGGTGACCTCGACGCGCAGCGCCACCGCAATACGCTCAACGGCTGGCGCCATGACGGGCTGCCATGGGAGCAGTACTGAGCGCGGCGCGCAGCACCCGCAAAAAGCAAAAACGCCCGCCGAAGCGGGCGTGACCATTCGAAGCAAAGCCGCTCAGTGCATCACCAGCGGGTGTGTCATCACATTGTCGAACTTGCCGAGGAAGTCATCGACTTCCTCCACGGATGGCTCGCTTTCAATCAGGCGCTTCACATCGGCGCGGAAGCTTTCGGCCAGATGGCCGCCGAGGAAAATCTCGCGCTTCAGGTTCTTGTCGACGATTTCATAGCCACCGAACTCAAGCGGCGCCTGATCGACATCCGCACCGAATTCAACGATGCAGTAGTTGTCGCTGTTGTAGATCATTTGCATGGCACACCTCCTGGGCGTCATGGATGGGCGGCATGCCCTTGTGATTCTTGCCTCGTTGATGCCTTGAGGGGGGCGCCGCGGCTTTACCTCCAAACTTGGGATGACCCGCGGGAAATCAAGCTGCCAGTGCTGGTCACCACATTGCCACGATTTGCTGCCTTACATAGGTTGGGCATCGGCCAATGCAACAAGTTTCTTGAGCGTTTTACATCAGTGTGTTGCTTGTCACGGAACGTCGCACTGGCCTCCGCATGCGGCGTTGCCGAGAAAAGCGTCCAGCGCGGCATGGAAGCGCTCGGGCTGCTCCACATGCACCAGGTGCGCCGCCTGCGGCATCACCTCCAGCCGGGCCCCGGGGATGGCGGCGGCGATGCTCTGCGCCATCGCCACCGAGGCACCCTGGTCCTGCTCGCCTGCTACTACCAGCGTAGGACAATGTATGCGGGAAAGCGCGCCGGTCAGGTCGAAAGCCATGATGGCCTCGGCCACACCCACATATCCGCGCACTTGGGTAGCCACCAGCATGTCGCGGATACGCGACACTTCGTCAGGATGGCTCGCCCGGAACGGGGTGGTAAGCCAGCGCTCCAGCGTGGCGTCGGCCATGCCGGCCATGCCGTGTGCCTCGGCCTGGCCGATGCGGTTATGCCACATCGGGTGCGCTTCCATCGGCGTCTGGCTGTTGGTGGCCACCAGCACCAGCGACAACAGCCGCTCGGCATGGCGCAGCCCAAGCGCCTGCCCGACCATGCCGCCGACGGAAATGCCGCAGAAATGCGCCTGCGGTATCTCCAGCGCGTCCATGACCGCGATGACATCGTCGGCCAGCCGCGTCATGGTGTAGGGCCCCAGCGGAGCATCGCTGGCGCCGTGGCCGCGCAGGTCGGGGCGCACCACGCGGTAGCGCGCGGCCAGGTGCTGCGCGGTGGCGTCCCACAGCGTGTGGTTGGCGCCCAGCGCGTGGGCCAGGATCACCCACGGCCCGTCGGCACCGTCCAGCCGCACATAGATGTCGGCGCCATCGGCGCGGATGCGGTGGGTTTCGGCGGGTGGCATGGCAACGGTCATGGCTGGGCTCCTTGCTGTTGGCAATGCGTCAGTCAGTGTCGGCGCGCCGGCTACTGGCCCTCGGCGCCGCGATATACCAGGTCGATCTGGGTCCCGTCGGGCTCGGTCTGGCGCAGCCGCACCGGCATCCAGCCGAGCGACTGGGCCAGCCACAGTTCGACGCGCCGGCGGTCGTTGGCGCGGCGCTGCAGCCGCACGAAGTGCTTGGCACGTATCACGCCATGGCCCGTATCGATGTCATCCTCTCCAACATACTGCACTTGCATGGGTTCCACATCGCGCGTGTCGGCCACAAGGAACTGTTCCGTCACACCTGGCGTGACGTAGCGCTGCGGATTGCCGCGCACCAGGCCTACCAGTTGCAGGAACACACTGAAGCGGTCTTGCGCCCCGGGCGGGAACTGCGCCTGGCTGCCCGAGGCCAGCACGGCGATGCCGGTCGCGGGGTCGAAGCGCGAGCTCTCCAGCTTGTTGCGGCGGCGCTCTTCGTAGCGCTCGGGCAATAGTCCCTGCTCGGCCATCGCGCCGCTGCTTTGGAAGGCAAACTTGAACCACAGCACACGGGTCTCGACCGCGAGCCGGTAGCGCTTGCCGTCCTGCTCCCAGCGGATCAGGCCGTCCGGGTTCTGCACGCCGTTGACGAAGCTGGCGTAGTGCATGGTGGCCGATGGCGGCGCGTTGTAACGGGTGCCGTCCGGGGCACCCCCACCATTCGGTGCGGCGGGTTGCGCCACCGCGGGTCCGGCTGCGGTGCCTTCGCCACCCATACCGGATGCCATCTCGGCCGGGCCGTGCGGGCTGGTGGCAAGGGGTGGCGCAGGCGTCTCTTGCGTTTCGGGAGCCGGGGCCGGCGCGGCCGGTTTCGGGCGCGGACGTGGGGCGTGCAGCGGCCTGGGCGGGGCGGGCGGCTTGGGTGGTGGCAGCAGGACCGCCTCCAACGTGGGCGTGTTGCTGACGTCCACCGGGATCAGCGGCCCCGGCATGCGCACGAAGCCCACCACGGCCAGCAGGTGGACCAGCAGCACCAGCGCAATGACGATGATCCAGCGTCGCCGGCGCCAGACGCGGGGATCCGTGCCTGGCCGCGCGGGGAGGCGGGGGCGCGGGTCGGGTTTAGCCGGTTTGTCCGGCCGGAGGGGCGGCACCAAGGTAGCCGAGTTCCGATGAGAGCTGTTGGGCGATGTCGCGTACGCGGCAATCCATCGTACCGCCCCATTCTGCATCGAATATGCTTTGCGCGCCCAATACGATCAGTCCCATCGCCAGATGGCCGTTGGCATCGAACACCGGCATCGAAAACGCGTTGATGCCCGGCAGCACCCCGCCCCGCGTGCGCGCGGCACCATGGGCGCGCACCTCGGTGCAGATCGCATCGTATTCGGCCAGCGAGCGCGGCATGTCCGGCACGCCATCGTTACCGCGCGCGCCCAGTTCGCGCTCAATCAGCGGCAGCGTCTGCTTGCGCGGCAGGTAGGCGCCGTACAGGCGTCCGGTGGCGGAGTTCAGCATCGGCATCACGTCGCCCAGACGCAGGCTGACGGTGACCGGGTGGCTGGATTCCTCCCAGTGGACGATGGTGGGGCCGTGGTTGCCCCAGACCGCGATGCCGGCGGTCAGGTCGATCTCGTCGCGCAGCTGCGACAGGATCGGGCGCGCCTTCTTGACCGGGTCGAGCCGGTTCAGCCCCGCCAGCCCCAGCTGCAGCGCAAACGGCCCCAGGTCGTAGCGCCCGCTGACCGGGTCCTGCGCCACCGCGCCCAGCCGCATGAAGCTGACCAGGTAGCGGTGCGCCTTGGCCGGGTTCATGCCGGCGGCCGCGGCCAGGTCGCGCAGCATCATCGCGCGCGGCGATGCCGCCAGCGCCTGCAACAACTTGAAGCCCACCTCGATGGACTGGATCCCGGAGCGCAGCTTTGCGTCGTCTTCTTCGAGTTCGGACATGCAGCGGATTGGTTGGCTTGTTGATGGGCCCGAAAGGCCGCTCCCAGGAGCGTTCCCCGGGCAAATTCCTAGGTAAATTTACTATAGCGAAATCGATTTACCAATTTTTAAGTCCTCGGTAGACTTTCTTCGCAACAGACCTTGCCGGCGTACACATGCATGCCCCGCCGAGCCGGGCCCCTTTTTAACACGGAGACTACCGATGCGCCCCCTGCGTCCCTTGCTTCAGCTTCGTTCCACCCGCATCGTGCTGATGGCCCTGGCCGCGGCCGGCGCCCTGTCCGGCGCCAGCGCGCCTGCCCGCGCCGACGACTGGCCGGCGCAGCCGATCCGCTGGGTCGTGCCCTACCCGGCAGGCGGCGGCACCGACGTGGTGGCGCGTACCATCGGCCAGGCAATCACGCCGGGGCTGGGCAAGCAGGTGGTGATCGACAACCGCCCGGGCGCGGCCACCATCGTCGGCGCCGATGCCGTCGCCCACGCCAAGCCCGACGGCTACACCGTGCTGACCGCCGACACCGCCACGCTGGCCGCCAACCCGTCGCTGTACAAGAAGCTGCCGTACAACCCGGAGAAGGATTTCGTCTACATCGGCCAGCTCGCGCGCTTCCCGCTGGTGCTGGTGGCCAATCCCAAGTTCCCGGCGCGCACGCTGAAAGAGGCGGTCGAGTACGCGCAGAAGAACCCGGGCAAGGTCAACTTCGCCTCGCCCGGCGCAGGCAGCCCGCACCACCTGGCGATGGAACTGTTCATGGACCAGACCAAGGTCAAGATGACGCACGTGCCCTACAAGGGCGCCGCCCCGGCCGTGCAGGACCTTCTGGCGGGCCAGGTCGACCTGATGTTCCTGGACCTGGCCTCGGGCCAGCAGAACGTGACGGCAGGCAAGCTGCGCGCGCTCGGCGTGGCCACGCCCAAGCGCCTCGCTGCCCTGCCCGGCGTGCCCACCGTGGCCGAAGGCGGCGTGGCCGGCTTCGAGGCCTACGCCTGGCAGGGCATGGTGGCCCCGGCCGGCACGCCCAAGGCCGTGGTCACACGCCTGAACGCCGAACTGGTCAAGGCGCTGAAGACGCCCGAGGTACAGAAGAAGCTCGAAGGCGTGGGCGTCGAGGCGGTCTACAGCACGCCCGAGGAATTCGCCAGCTATGCGCGCGCCGAGGCTGACCGCTGGGGCAAGCTGATCAAGGCCAAGGGCATCACGGTGGACTGAATGTCGGCCACGGTAGACTAGCGGGCGTTGTGTCCGCCACGCGGACGCCCCCCCGATCTCTACCGCACCGCATTCATGAAACTCGCAACCCTGAAGGACGGTTCGCGCGACGGCCAGCTGGTGGTCGTGTCGCGCGACCTGAAGCAAGCCCACTACGCCACCGATATCGCCGGCAAGCTGCAGACCGTGCTGGACGACTGGAACTTCTACGCACCCCAGCTGCAGGACCTGTACGACGCACTGAACGCCGGCCGCGCGCGCCACCCCTTCCCGTTCGCCGCCAAGGACTGCATGGCGCCGCTGCCGCGCGCCTACCAGTGGGCCGACGGCTCCGCCTACGTCAACCATGTCGAGCTGGTGCGCAAGGCGCGCGGCGCCGAGATGCCGCCTGAGTTCTGGACCGATCCGCTGATGTACCAGGGCGGCTCGGACGACTTCCTCGGGCCGCAGGACGATATCGTCTGCGCCAGCGAAGCCTTCGGCATCGACTTCGAGGCCGAGGTGGCCGTGATCACCGGCGACGTGAAGATGGGCGCCAGCCCCGGGCAGGCCGGCGACGCCATCCGCCTGGTGATGCTGGCCAATGACGTCTCGCTGCGCAACCTGATCCCGGCCGAGCTGGGCAAGGGCTTCGGCTTCTTCCAGAGCAAGCCCGCCACGGCGTTCTCGCCGGTGGCGGTGACGCCAGACGAGTTGGGCGAGGCCTGGCGCGAGCGCAAGTTGCACCTGCCGATGACCGTGCACTGGAACAGCAAGAAGGTGGGCCAGCCCGACTGCGGCACCGACATGGTGTTCGACTTCGGCCAGCTGATCGCGCATATCTGCAAGACGCGCAATGTGCGCGCCGGCAGCATCGTCGGCTCGGGCACGATCTCCAACGTCGACCGCAAGAAGGGCTACTGCTGCATCGCCGAGAAGCGCACGCTGGAGACCATCGACGAAGGCAAGCCGTCGACCGAATTCATGAAGTTCGGCGACGCGGTCAAGATCGAGATGTTCGATGCGCAGGGGCATTCGGTGTTCGGCGCGATCGACCAGCTGGTGGCGGCGGCCTGAACGCCGCCCGGCCTGTCGGCAAGGCCGCGCCCGTCCGGATGCGCATATAATTAACCGACCGATCGGTTGGTAAATTCGCAATCCATCCGGCGCGGCCCACGCCCCTCACCTGACAGGCCACCCATGACTGCCCCCAATAATGACTCGCCTTCCGCTGAACTCTCCGAACGCTACGCCCGCTATCGCGCGCTGACGCTGCGCCGCCACGGCCCCATCCTGGAAATCATCATGGGCGCCGCCCAGTCGGCCAACCAGAAGCTGGCCACGGCGGACGCCAACATGCACCGCGAGCTGGCCGAGATCTGGCGCGACGTCTCCGCCGATCCCGAGGTGCGCGTGGCGCTGATCCGCGGCGAGGGCAAGGGCTTTTCCGCCGGCGGCGACCTGGCGCTGGTGGAGGACATGGCCAATGACTTCGAGACCCGCACGCGCGTGTGGCACGAGGCGCGCGACCTGGTCTACAACGTCATCAACTGCGACAAGCCGGTGGTCTCGGCCATGCACGGCCCGGCCGTGGGCGCCGGGCTGGTGGCGGGCCTGCTGGCCGATATCTCGATCGCCGCCAAGACCGCGCGCATCGTCGACGGCCATACCCGGCTGGGTGTGGCGGCGGGCGATCATGCCGCGATCGTGTGGCCGCTGCTGTGCGGAATGGCCAAGGCCAAGTACTATCTGATGCTGTGCGAGTCGGTCAGCGGCGAGGAGGCCGAGCGGATCGGCCTGGTCTCGCTGGCGGTGGAAGAGGACGAACTGGTTGCGCGCGCTTTCGAGGTCGCCAACCGGCTGGCGGCCGGGTCGCAGACCGCGATCCGCTGGACCAAGTACGCCCTCAACAACTGGCTGCGCATGGCCGGCCCCGCCTTCGATACCTCGCTGGCGCTCGAATTCATGGGCTTTGCCGGCCCCGACGTGCACGAAGGCATGGCGAGCCTGCGCCAGAAGCGGCCGCCACAATTCAGATAACGACGACGCAGCCGCCGGCCCACTGTTGGCCGGCCCTGGGCTGCGTCGCACACGGAGCGCGCGACCATGTTCGGACAGATTCCCGATTTCACCAACGGCTTCGACTTTGTGCGCCGGTTGTGGGGCAGCGGTACCGGCATGCCCGGCGGCCTGATGCCCGGGTTGCAGGCGATGGCCCCGCCGATGGACCTCGATGAGCTCGACAAGCGCATCGCCGACCTGAAGGCGGTGGAGAGCTGGCTGCAGCTCAATACCAACCTGCTGCACACCACCATCCAGGGCCTGGAGGTGCAGCGCGCCACGCTGGTGGCGCTGCAGACCTTCGGCAACGCGCTCTCGCCGGAGGCCATGCAGTCGGCGATGGAGAACGTCGCGCGCGCGGCCAACGCGCCCAGCGCCACGCCACCGCAACGGTCCGGCGCCGATACCGGCGCCACGGGTCACAACGAGCCGCAGGCCGAGGCCGCTGCGCAGGAGCCTGCCCAGGCTGCAGGCGCGCAGGCCGGGGCGGGCGAAGCGGAGCCCGCCGCGCCGCCCAACGCGGGGCTGTGGTGGGACATGCTGCAGCAACAGTTCAGCCATATCGCCAGCAGCGCCGCCGCGGCCAGCATTGCACCGTTCGGCATGAGCGGCTTTGGCGCGGCCGGCCCCGGCACGCCTGCGCAAGCGCCCGCGGTAACGCCGAAAGACGCCCCCCCGCGCAAGGCCGCGGCGGCCAAGCCCGCTGGCAAGCCGGCGGCAAAGAAAACCGCTGCAAAGAAGGCGCCGGCCAGTAAGGCGGCCAAGGCCAAGCCCGCCAAGAACGCGGGGAATGGCAACGGCAATGGCAACAGTGGCGCCAACGGCGGCAGCAACGCTTCCTGACCCCCAGCCGGCGCGGCCCCACCACACCCTTCGCCCAGCCCCCAATGCACCGCGACCCCTTGTCGGGACCCCGCCCTGCTCCGCAATCCGGACCCAACCCCGCTGCCACCGCGCTGATCATGATGGGCGGCGGCGCCCGCGCCGCGTACCAGGCGGGCGTGCTATGCGGGCTGGCGCGCATCGCCGCGCGCCACGGCAAGGCGCACGGGGCGCTGCCGTTCGGCATCATCGCCGGCACCTCGGCGGGCGCGATCAACGGCGCCGGCCTGGCCATCCACGCGGCCGACTTCCAGGCCGCCACGCAAAGCCTGGGCGCGCTGTGGCACAGCATCCATGCCGACGACGTCTACCGCACCGACGTGCTGCGCGTGGGCGTGTCGGGCGCACGCTGGCTGTCGACGCTGGCGCTGGGCTGGGCCACGCAGCGGCGCGCGCCGCGCGCGCTCTTCGACAACACCCCGCTGGGCAGCATGCTGGGCGAGCTGTTCGAGCCCGCGCGCGTGCAGGCCAGCCTGGACAGCGGGGCCCTGCAGGCGTTCGCGGTGACAGCGCTGTCGTACAGCACCGGCCGCCACGTGACCTTCTACCAGTCGCACCACCGCATCCACCCGTGGCACCGCAGCCAGCGCATCGCCGTGCCGGCGCAGATCACGGTCGACCACCTGCTGGCATCGGCATCGATCCCGTTCCTGTTCCCGGCCACGCCGCTGGAGATCGACGGCCACCATGAGTGGTTCGGCGACGGCACCATGCGGCAGATGTCGCCGCTGTCACCGGCGATCCACCTGGGCGCGTCGCGCATCCTGGCGATCGGCGCGGCCTCGCGCCAACGCTCGGGCTGGTTCGACACGGTACCGGCCGGCGGCTACCCGTCGCTGGCTCAGGTGGGCGGCCAGGCGCTGGCCAGCATCTTCCTGGACGGGCTCAACGCCGACCTGGAGCGGCTGCTGCATATCAACCGGCTGCTCGCGCGCATGCCGGAAATGGCCGGCGACCGCGAGGGCTGGCGCCCGGTGCAGGTGATGACGATCTCCCCAAGCGAGCCGATCGAGGCCATTGCCGCCGAGCACCAGAAGCAGCTGCCGCGCACCGTGCGCGCGCTGCTGGCGCCGCTGGGCGGCACCGAGGCGCGCGGCGCAGCCTTTGCCAGCTACCTGCTGTTCGAGCCCGAGTTCACCCAGGCGCTGATGGCCCTGGGCGAACGCGACGCCGAGGCCCAGGCCGCCGAACTGGCGGCGTTCCTGTTCGGCATCGTGCCCGGCGCGGCGCCCCCGGCGTTGGCGGCGGAGCGGGCGCTGTCGCCTTGAGTGCCCGGCGTCACAAAGACGGGGCGGCGTGAATGGCACTTGGCACGCCCGGGCGCCGCTGATCGGCCGCAAAATGCAGCCGGCTGCGCCAAACCTCGCAAATAACGTTGCATTTGGCCCGATCCCGGCTAAAAAAGAAGAAGAGAATAATTCGCATCTGGTAGAATCTGCCCGTAATTTCAAAGGCTTACCATGCTCTACCCCGAACTGTTCAAATCGTTGGAAGCCGTCCGCTGGCACATGGACAAGGACATCCCCTGGGATACCTTTGACGCCAGCCTGCTGACGGACGACCAGGCCAGGACCATCCGGATGAACGCGATCACGGAATGGTCCGCCCTGCCCGCGACCGAAATGTTCCTGCGCGACAACCGCCACGATTCCGACTTTTCGGCGTTCATGAGCATCTGGTTCTTCGAGGAACAGAAGCACTCGCTGGTGCTGATGGAGTACCTGCGCCGCTTCCGCCCGGACCTGGTGCCGACCGAGGAAGAGCTGCACGCCGTGCGCTTCGAGTTCGACCCGGCCCCGCCGCTGGAAACGCTGATGCTGCATTTCTGCGGCGAGATCCGCCTGAACCACTGGTACCGCCGCGCCGCCGAATGGCACACGGAACCGGTGATCAAGCATATCTACCGCACCCTGTCGCAGGACGAAGCCCGCCACGGCGGCGCCTACCTGCGCTACATGAAGAAGTACCTGGCCCAGTTCGGCGACAACGCGCGCGCCGCCTTCGCCAAGATCGGCGTGCTGATGGCCTCGGCGCGCCGCACCGAGAAGCCGCTGCACCCGACCAACCTGCACGTGAACAAGGCGCTGTTCCCCAACGACACGGTGCAGTCGCGCCTGCCGGACCCGGACTGGCTCGAGCACTGGCTGGACGAGCAGATCCGCTTCGACGAAGGCTGGGAGAAGAAGGTCATCGAGCGGATCCTGCACAACATGTCGCTGCTGTTCGAACGCACCTTCGAGACGGTGCAGGACCTGAACCGCTACCGCAAGGAACTGAATGCGCGCCTGCCCGGCGCTGGCGGCGCCCAGCCGGCGTAAGCCTGGGCCGCGCGGCCACGGCTGCATTCAGCAAAGCCCCGCTCCGGCGGGGCTTTTTCATTGGCGCGGCGCCAGCGCATTTCCCGTTTCCTGTTTTTCCGATGATTTCAGAAAACCCGGGGCCGTAGCAGAAGCCGCGCAACCGCGGGAGGTATTCGGTTACGCAATCACCGGTTTAAGCGCCCAGCGATGCCTTCCCGATACATCAGCCGCAAACCCAGTGGGGGCGCGATCCTCCAGGACATTTAATTCGGAAAATAAAATACTTAATTCACTGCCGATGATTATCTCGACGTGCGCCGATGCATTGATGATCCGCCATTAAAGATTAAATCAATTCATTTTGTAATATCCCGCAATTCGGATAGCATCGTTGCACCGCCGGCTTGGCAGGGGTGTGATCGGTAACGGAGGCCAGGCCGGCCAGGCGCTGGCCAGGGGGCTGATCGACTGCGTCGTCACGGTGGACGGGCTGCCCGGCCCGGGCGGCGTGATGGCCGAGCATGTGATGATGGCCCAGCGCAGCCTGATCCGGCTGCCGCCGCTCTCCGTCGCGGGCGACCACCCAGGGCAGGTGCGCGAGCACTGGACCCTGCGGCCGACGATGCCGACGCCGACAGCGCGGTGCGGCGCTACCTGGCGGGCGTGTCCGACAGCGTCAGGCTGACCGTGGCGCCGTCATGGAACGCTCAGGTGGCCCTGTGGCGCTCGCGCGGTGGCGTAACGCCGGTGCTGAAATTCAACGTGCCGTGGATCGAAGGCGCCAGCGCGGCCTACGTGGCGGACGTGCCCGAGGGCTTCCCGGCGTGGGCCAGCGTCAGCCTGCTTTACCTGAGCGGGCGCGCACAGGCCACATGCATCGACGCCGTGCGGCAGGCGCTGGTGGCGGTTTTGCGCGGCATTGCCGCTGCGACCGTGCCGCTGCCGGCCAATGACGCGGCCATGGCGCTGCCGCTGGCGGGCTAGGCCGCAAACCCGCAGCGGTGTCGGGCACAAGACGGGGTACCATCTCGGACAAGCGTGCCGGGCCCGTTGCGGGGCCGGCCTTCAACTTCCGACCCTGACCCATGTCCGTACCCGCCTTCGAATCCAAGCTGACGCCCTCCGACGACCCCGCCGCGCTGGCCGCGCGCATTGCCGCGCTGCCGCGCCCGCTGGTGTTCACCAACGGTGTCTTCGACATCCTGCACCGCGGCCATGCCACCTACCTGGCGCAGGCGCGCGCCCTGGGCGCGAGCCTGGTGGTGGGCGTCAACAGCGATGCCTCGGTGAGGATGCTGGGCAAGGGCGATGACCGCCCGCTCAACCATGAGTCGGACCGCATGGCGCTACTGGCCGCACTGGAATCGATCGACCTGGTGGCGCTGTTCCGCGAGCAGACCCCTGTCGAGCTGATCCGCCTTGTACGCCCCGACATCTATGTCAAGGGCGGCGACTACGACATCGACACGCTGGAAGAAACCCGGCTGGTGCGCAGCTGGGGCGGCCAGGCCTACGCCATCCCCTTCCTTCACGACCGCTCGACCACCAAGCTGCTGACCAGGGTGCGCCAGGGCGCCTGACGCGCTTGCGTGCGACTCAGGAGCAGGCCAGCACGTCCTCGGCGCCATAGCGCTGGCGCATATCCTCGATCCGAGCGCGCGCGGCGTCATCGGCATTGCGCACGCGCAGCCACTGGCGCGTGAGCGGGCGCGCGGCCTCGGTCAGCATGGCGGTGCGCACGCCGTGGCCGCGCAGCGTGTCGAGGTAGCGCTCGGCGCGCTCGCGCTCCCGGAACAGGCCCAGCGACACCGTGTAGGTGGCCGCCTCGGCCGCACCGGCGGTCACCAGCGAGTATTCCGTCACGTTGCGCCGGCGCAGTTCGGCGAGCTTGCGCTCGGCGTTCTCGCGGGTGGGCTGCGGCGGCAGGTGGATCCACCAGCGCACCTGTTCCTGGCGTTCGAACGCCTCCACCAGCAGCGCGGCAGCGGCCAGGTCGTCGGCGGCGCGGCGCGCGGCCTGGGCGCTGAAGCCGCCGATTTCCATGCAGGCGGCGGCCAGCGTGGTCACCGTGCCTGCCGTGGTGGCGGGCAACCCACTGCGCGGCGCGGCCTCTGCCGCCGAGGCCGGTGGCTGCAACCGCATGCGCTCCCCGCGCACCTGCTGCTCCAGCCGATGCGGCTCACGCGGCGTTTCAAACCAGCCCGACAGCGGGTTCGCCCCGAACACCCCGAGCACCGCCGCCAGCAGCGCGACATTGGCGAGCAGCAGCAACAGCAGCGCGATGCGCAGCGGGCGTGGGAGGTTGGCAAGCATGGGGCGGGGACGGAATGAATCGGGTGGGAGATAGCTGGCAGCTGGGGCAAAAAGATGGCAGGTAGCCCTACGCGTCGGCCAATGCCATCGCATGCAGGCCGAGCAGCACCAGATTATCGTGCATCTCGCATGGCACCGCGAGCGCGCCCTCCAACGCGGCGCGCGCTCCGCCCGAGAGCAGGCAGCGCGTGGGACCGCGCTCGCCCAGCGCACGCCAGGTGCGCTCGATCGCGCCCGCCTGCGCCGCCAGGCAGCCGGCGGCAATCGCGTCGTGGGTGTTGTCGGCCCAGCGCAGGTTCGCGCCGGCCACAGTGCCGGCGTCGTCGACGTCCAGCGCCGGCAGCTGCGCGGTGTTGCGCGCCAGCGTGCCGAGCATCAATGCCAGCCCGGGCAGGATCAGGCCGCCTTCGAAGCGCGCCCGACCATCTGCTGAAACCGTGACGATATCGAGCGTGGTGGCCGTGCCCGCGGTCACCACCAGCAGCGTGTCGTGCGGCAGCCAGCGGTGCGCGCCGATGGCGCCGACCCAGCGGTCCACGCCGAGTTGCGTGGGCTCGCGGTAGCCGTTGGCGAGGTTGCCGTGCGCGGCGGCGCTGCGCACCCATTGCACCGGCGCCAAGGCGCCGAAGGCATCGACCAGCGCCGCATCGACGGCCGCCGCGATCACCGGGCCGGCCACGTTGGCGATCCATACCGCCGGCATCGGGCCACTGCCGCGCAGCGCGCGCAGGCCGGCGGCGAGCGTCTTCAGTGCGCCGTCGTCGGCATGCGTGACCGCGCCGGCGTGCTGCCATGGCGTGGGCAGGCCCGCGGTCGCCGGCACCGGCGCATCCGGCTCGCACCACGCCCATTTCAGGCGGGTGTTGCCGATATCGATCAGCAGCCGCGGCGTGCTCATGCGGCGTCTCCCTGGCCCGGCGCAGGCCGCAGCGACAGCTCGCCGCTGGCGATGCGCTCCAGCCCCGCCGGCGTTTCCAGCAGCAGGTGGCCGGCCTCGTCGACGCCGCGCGCCATGCCCTCGGCCATCACCTGGCCGTCGTGCAGCAGCCGCACCGGCTGGTCGCGGTAGGCATCGGCGGCGGACCAGCGCCGCGCCATCGGCCCGAAGCCATGCGCGAGGAAGTCCGTGCGCATCACCGCCAGCCGCTCCAGCAACGCGGCCAGCAGGCGCGGCGCGTCGCGTTGGGCGTCGAAGCCGGGCAGCGCCTCGGCCACGCCCGCCAGTTCGCGGCCGAGCGCCGCTTCCATCTGCGCGTCGCGCACCAGGTTCAGGCCGATGCCGATCACGGCCCAGACCCGCTGCGGGCCCGCAGGCACCGATTCGATCAGGATGCCGGCCAGCTTGCGGCCGTCGATCTGCAGGTCGTTGGGCCACTTCAGGCCGACGCGCGCACCCAGCCGCGCATCGACATCGCCCAGCGCCTCGGCCAGCGCCAGGCCCACGGCCAGGCTCAGGCCGCTGAGTTGCGCCGGTGCCAGCGCCAGCGGCAACGCCACCGAGAAGGTCATGCCCGCCTGCCCCTGCCAGGTCCGGCCCTGGCGCCCGCGCCCGGCGGTCTGGCGGTAGGCCAGGCGCAGCCGGCCGGCGTCGGACCAGGGCATCTGGCGGCAGGTGGTGGTCAGGTCGGCATTGGTCGAGCCGGTTTTCTCCACCAGTTCCAGCGTCCAATCGCGCAGCGCGGGCGAGAGCGCGGCGCGCAGGGCGTCGGCATCGATGCGCCAGGAGAGGGCGGACTGGGCGGACTGGGCGGACGGATTGGACGGGCTGGCAGGATCGGCGGGCATGCGGGATAAAGGGAGCAAGAGGACTGGGATCGACGGGGATCGTATAGCGCACAGGCAAGCGCGGGCGCCGGCCACGGATGCCGCATTGTAGCCGTGCGGCGTGCCCGGGCAGGGCGGCGGCATGCCCGCGGTCGCGCCAGTGGGGCGGGTGGCTTAGAATCGGGACTCGGTCATCACATCCCTTGCCCTTGGAACGCCAGACGACGCCAGATTTCCAGATCACCCGCGGGGACGGAACCGTCAGCGTACAGCTGCGTGGCGACTGGACCGCGCTCGCCCTGGCCGGCTGCCACCAGGCGCGGCAGTTGCGGTCGCAACTGCACGAACTGGCCCTGGCGCCGGAGCATGCCCAGTGGTCGCTCGCGGAAGTGGAGCGGCTGGACCACATCGGCGGGCAGCTGCTGTGGCAGGCGTGGGATGGCAAGCTGCCGTCGCAGCTCGATGCCAGCGACGGCCAGCGCCGCGTGTTCGAGCGCATCGCCGCGGTGCAGGACGAAGGCTGGAAGAAGCACATGGTGGACCGCTTCAACCCGGTCACGCTGTTCGGCGCGAACGTGCTGTCGTTCGGCGAGCAGTTGGGCCGTGGCATCACCATGCTCGGCCAGCTCACCTTCGACCTGCTGCGCTTCGCGCGCATGCCGCAGCGCGGACCGTGGCGCGAAATCTCGGCCAATATCTACAACGTGGGCTACAAGGCGCTGGGCATCACCGCGCTGGTCGGCTTCCTGATCGGCATCGTGCTGTCGTACCTGTCGGCCAACCAGCTGCGCACCTTCGGCGCCAGCACCTTTATCGTGAACATCCTCGGCATGGCGGTGATCCGCGAGCTGGGGCCGGTGCTGGCGGCGATCCTGATCGCGGGGCGCTCGGGCTCGGCCATCACCGCGCAGATCGGCGTGATGCGCGTGACCGAGGAACTCGACGCGATGCGCGTGATGGGCATCTCGCACGGCTTCCGGCTGATCATGCCGCGCGTGATCGCGCTGGCCGTCGCCATGCCGCTGCTGGTGGCGTGGACCGACGTGATGGCGCTGGCCGGCGGCATGCTGGCCGCGCGCATGCAGCTTGGCATCAGCGCCGCCTTCTTCCTGCGCGAACTCCCCGACGCGGTGCCGGTGGCCAACCTGTGGCTGGGGCTGGGCAAGGGCGTGGTGTTCGGCATCCTGATCGCGCTGACGGCGTGCCACTTCGGGCTGCGCATCAAGCCCAACACGCAGAGCCTGGGCGAAGGCACGACCGCCTCGGTGGTGACCTCGATCACCATCGTGATCCTGGCCGACGCGGTGATTGCGATCCTGTTCAAGGACGTGGGCATATGAGTTCCTTGCCGCCCGCCTCGCAAGCCCCCTCGCAAGCCTCGCAACCGAAGCCCACGCCGGTGATCGAGGTGCGCAACCTGGTCAAGCGCTTCGGCAAGGTCGTGGTGCACGACGGCATCGACCTGGACGTCTACCGCGACGAGGTGCTGTCGATCGTCGGCGGCTCGGGCAGCGGCAAGACCGTGCTCCTGCGCCAGATCGTCGGGCTGGAGCGGCCCACCTCGGGCACCATCCGCGTGTTCGGCGAAGAGCCACGCCGGCTGAACGCGGCGCAGCTGCAGGCGCTGCGCAACCGCTGGGGCCTGCAGTTCCAGCGCGGCGCGCTGTTCTCGGCGCTGTCGGTGATCGACAATATCGCGCTGCCGCTGCGCGAGCTGCGTGCGCTGCCCGACAACCTGATCTGCCGCGCGGCCCTGCTCAAGCTGCAGCTGGTAGGCCTGTCCGCGCGCGATGCGGACAAGATGCCGTCGGACCTGTCCGGCGGCATGATCAAGCGCGTGGCGCTGGCGCGCGCACTGGCGCTGGAGCCCGAGCTGCTGTTCCTGGACGAGCCCACCGCGGGGCTGGACCCGATGGCCTCGGACGATTATGTCGCGCTGATCCGGGAACTTCGCCGCGAACTGGGCCTCACGGTGGTGATGATTACGCATGACCTGGACACGCTGGTGGCGCTGTCCGACCGCGTCGCAGTGCTGGCCGACCACAAGCTGGTGGCCGCGGCGCCGATCCCCGAAGTGGTGAAGGTGGACCACCCCTTCATCCGCGAGTATTTCCTGGGCGAGCGTGCCCAGCGCGCCCTGCAGGCGCTGCAGCAGCCAGGGCAGTCCGCGCAGTCCGCACACCCCGCGCGGCCGGATGCGGCGCCCTCTGGAGAAGCATGATGGAAAACAAGTCAAACGCATTCCTCGCGGGCGTGTTCACGATCGGCCTGGCCGTGCTGGTCATGTTCGCGATCTTCTGGTTCAGCAGCGACCACGCGGTGCGCGTGCCGTATGACCTGATCACCCGCTCCACCGTCAACGGGCTGGGCCCGCAGGCGGACGTGAAGTACCGTGGCCTGGCGGTGGGCAAGGTCGAATCGATCAAGTTCGATCCGCAGGTGCCAGGCCAGATCATTGTGCGCATCAGCGTCAACAAGGACACGCCGATTACGCGCACCACCTATGCCACGCTGGGCTTCCAGGGCGTGACCGGGATCGCATACGTGCAGCTCGATGACTCCGCCGCGCACGACGGCTCCGCGACCTCGCCGCCGCTGGCCACCTCGCCCAAGGCGCCGGCGCGCATCGCCATGCGCCCCGGCTTCTTCGAGGAGCTGGAGAAGCGCGGCGACACGCTGCTGACCCAGGCCGAGACGCTGCTGTCCTCGCTCAACGACATGTTCCAGACCGCCAACCGCGCCGAGCTGATGGCGGCGATCCGCTCGGTGCGCAAGACCGCCGAGGATTACTCGCAGCTCTCGGCTTCGCTGGCGCCGGCCACGAACCGGCTGCCGAAAGTCACCGAGAACCTGAACGCCACGCTGGAATCGACCCGGCGCCTGACGCAGGAGCTGGCCAACCCGAACGGCACCGTGATGCGCACCGTCGACAGCGTCGGGCGCGACCTGCAGGGCGCGTCCGCCTCGGTGCAGTCGGCGGCCGGCACCTTCAGCCAGGAAACGCTGCCGCAGCTCAACGGCCTGGCCCGTGACGCGCGCCAGACCGCGCGCACCTTCGAGCGCGCCGCCGGCCAGTTCAACGAGAGCCCGAACAGCGTGCTGTTCGGCGTGCCGACGCCGACGCCGGGGCCGGGCGAGCCGGGCTTCAGCACGCCCTGATGACGGCGCCCTCCTGTCCAGACCAAAGAACTGCCAACCGCCGAGACATCGCCGTGAACCCTGCCCCCGAGATGCCACGCCAACATCGCCGCGCCTCCGCCTCCGCCTCCGCCACGCTGCTGGCGCTGGTGGCCGCGGCGCTGGTGCTGTCGGGCTGCGCGCTGTCGCGCGGCACGCCCACCATCACCTATGACCTGGGTCCGTCCGCTGCCCTCCCCGCGACAAACCCGGGCCCGGCGCCGCTGCCCAGACTGCGCGTGACGCAGACCGACGGCCCCGACTGGCTCGAAGGCAACGCGCTCTACTACCGGCTGCGGTACGCGCAGGCGCAGCGGCTGCAGGCCTATGCCACGCAGCGCTGGGTGATGTCGCCCACGCGCCTGTTCGACGAGCGGCTGCGCGAAGCCGTGGCGGCGCGCGGCGCGCTGACCTGGTCCGGCGACACCAGCGTGCCGGCGCTCAAGGTCGACCTGCTCCAGTTCGAGCAGGTATTCGACAGCGCCACCACCAGCCAGGGCGTGGTGCGGCTGCGCGCCACGGTGTACCACCACGGCATGATCGGCCAGCAGACCTTCGAGGTGCGCCGGCCCGCGCCCAGCGGCGATGGTGCCGGCGGCGCCAAGGCGCTGGCTGACGCCAGCGACGCGGTGATCGCCACGGTGCTCGACTGGGCCGGCACACTGCAGCTAAAGTAAAGACAAGCAAGGAGATATGCCCATGGAGCCGGCTCCCCCGCCGCCCTCCGCGCCGCCCTCGCCGCTGCCTGCGGCGGCAACGTCCGTACCCGAACCGGCCGGGCCACAGTATTCGCCGCTGGCCCGCGTGGGGCTGCTTTGCTTCACGCTGCTGGTGGTGTACGCAAGCCTGTACCCGTTTTCGGGCTGGGTCGACAACGGCATCTCGCCGTTCGCCTTCCTGACCGCGCCCAAGCCGCGCTATATCACCGACTTCGACCTGCTGACCAATGTGCTGGGGTATTTCCCCTTCGGCGCGCTGGTGGTGCTGGCGTTGCATCCGCGCATGTCGGGCGGGCGCGCCACGCTGGTGGCGCTGGTGGCGGGCGCGCTGCTGTCGGCGTGCATGGAAGCGTTCCAGACCTGGCTGCCGAGCCGGATCTCGTCCAACATCGACCTGATCACCAATGCGCTGGGCGCGCTGCTGGGCGGCGCGGTGGTGGCGCCCTTCACCCGCGCGCTGATCGACGACGGGCGCCTTACGCGGCTGCGCCATGCCTGGTTCGAGCCGCACGCCAGCTTTGCCATCATCCTGCTGATGCTGTGGCCGTTTGCGCAGATCTTCCCGCAGGAGCACCTGTTCGGCATGGGCGGCATCGTGCGCGAATGGCTGACCGATCCGGATTCGTGGCCGATGCAGGTGCTGCAGATGCTGTTCCCGCAGCTGGAGGCGTGGCAGGACCATATCGGACTGCGGCCCGAGGACATGCAGAGCCAGCAGTTGCTGGAATCGCTGGTAACCGCCAGCAGCTGGGTCGGCACGGGGCTGTTCGCCTCGATCGCCATGCGCCGCAGCGCACCGTCGCTGCGCATCCTGGCCGGCCTGCTGGCGGCGGCGCTGCTGCTCAAGGCCACCGTGGCCGAGCTGCAGTTCCCGGCCGAAAGCGCCTTCGTCTGGCTGTCCGAAGGCGGCCGCTTCGCGCTGCTGACCAGCTCGCTGGTGCTGGCGCTGCTGCTGTACCTGCCGCGCTGGCTGCGCGCGGTGCTGGCGATGGCGGCGCTGCTCACGCTGGTGGTGCTGACCAACGTGCTGCCGTCCAACCCGTATGCGTGGATTTCGGAGCAAGGCTGGCGCATGGGCCGCTTCGTCCACTTCAACAGCCTGGCGCAATGGCTGGGCTGGTTGTGGCCGTTCCTGGCGTTCTGCTATGTGATCTGGCGCTTCGAGCAGGTCAGCCTGCGCCGGCATGCCATGAAAAAAGCCGCGGCGCGCCGTGAGGCGGCCGCGGCCGGTACGCAGGAGTAGCCAGGGCCGGGCAGGCTAGTGCAACTGGCCGCCCTGCTCGCGTACGTCCGCGCGGGTCGCCAGCGCCGTCGCCACGGCCTGGCGCAATCCCTTGACCAGCGTTTCCTGCGCCAGGCTCGGCTGGCCGGGATGGCGCGCGGCCTGTTCGGGCAGATAGGGGATGTGGATGAAGCCGCCACGGACCTCGCCGCGCTTGTGCTGCGCCAGCCGGTGCATCAGCCCGTAGAACACATGGTTGCACACGAACGTGCCCGCCGTCTGCGACACCGAGGCCGGCACGCCCGCGGCGCGCATGTCGCGCACCATGGCTTTGATCGGCAGCGTCGAGAAGTATGCAGCGGGGCCGTCTTCGACAATGGCCGTATCGATCGGCTGCTCCCCGGCGTTGTCGGCGATGCGCGCATCGTCGACATTGATCGCCACGCGCTCCACCGACATCTCCGTGCGCCCGCCAGCCTGGCCGACGGCGATCACCAGCGTCGGCTGCAGCGCGCCGACCAGCTCGCCGATCGCGTCGATCGCCGCGCCGAACACGCACGGCAGCTGGCGCGCCACGATCACGGCATCGCCGACGCGCTCGCCGTCGAGCGCGCGCACCGCCTCCCAGGACGGATTGATCGGTTCGTTCTCGAACGGCTCGAAGCCGGTCAGAAGCACGGTATGCATGGCAAGGGCTCCGCGGTTACATCAGGAAGTACAGCAGCACGATATTGGCGACGAGGATGGCGAGCGCGCTCGGCACCTGGGCGCGGATCACGGCGTTCTTGTCGTCCAGCTCCAGCAGCGCGGCCGGCACGATATTGAAGTTGGCCGCCATCGGCGTCATCAGCGTACCGCAATAGCCCGAGAACATGCCGATCGCCGCCATCACCGCCGGGTTGGCACCGAACATGCCGACCAGGATGGGCACGCCCACGCCGCCGGTCATCACCGGGAAGGCCGCGAAGCCGTTGCCCATGATCACCGTGAACAGCGCCATGCCCACGCAGTAGACCGCCACCGCGACCAGCTTGTAGTCCATGTTGATGTAGGCGGTGGACAGGTGCGCCACGGCCTTGCCCACGCCCGCGTCGGCAAACACCAGGCCCAGCATCGCCAGCATCTGCGGCAGCACCAGCGCCCAGCCAAGCGACTCGGTCAGCCGGCGGGATTCGCGCACGCCCTGCGCCACGGTGTCGCGCGTCAGCCAGCACACCACCCCCAGCGAGATCAGGCAGCCGATGCCGAGCGAGACAAAGGTCACGTTCTTGGGATCGAGCAGCGGCACGCCGGCCAGCTTGACGTCCTTGAACAGCATCGTGCCGATCACGGTCACCAGCGGAATCAGCAGCGCCGGGATGAACAGCTTGTTGCCGAGGCGTTTCGCACTGGCGCGGCGTTCTTCTTCTGGCAGGCTGTCATGCTTGCCGTGGCCGACGCCGCCGAAGCCGGCGATCAGCGCCATCACCACAGCACCGATGCCCACTGCCGCGGGCGGCAACCGGTCGCCGATCAGGAACACGATCGCATACAGCAGCCAGAACAGGCCGGTGCTGAGGCGGCGCGGATGCGTGCGATCCGCGAAGGTCATCAGCGCGGTGATGGCCAGCACCAGGCCGGCGAGCCAGTAGAGATATTCGATGGAAACGATCATGGCTGGCCCCTTACTCGCCGGACTTCATTGCGACATTTCCGGCGGCGCTGGCTGTGGCGGCCTGGCCGCCCAGCTCACGCTCCAGCCAGCCATCCAGGCGCTTCAGGCGCACCGCATGGATCAGGAAGGCGCAGATCGCGGTGGGGATGCCCCACACGGCGATATGCAGCGGTTCGACGTCGATGTTCGATGACAGCAGGAAGGTATGCATCAGCGCGATGGCGCCGAACGCGACGAAGATGTCCTCGCCGAAGAACAGGCCCACGTTGTCGGTGGCGGCGCAGAAGGCCAGCACGCGCTGGCGCACCGGCTCGGGCAGGTGGCCGAAGCGGTTCTCGGCTGCGCCTTCTGCCATCGGTGCCAGCAGCGGGCGCACCATCTGCGGATGGCCGCCCAGGCTGGTCAGGCCGATCGCCGCGGTCAGCTCGCGCACGCCCAGGTAGACGATCAGCAGGCGCCCGACCGTGGCCGAGGCGATGCGCGCAATCCATGCCTGCGCATGCTCGCGCAGGCCGTGCCGCTCGAGCAGGCCGATCACGGCAAGCGGCAGCAGGATGATCAGCGGCAGGTTGCGCGCCTTGACGAAGGCGGTGCCGATCGCGGTGAAGATCTGCATCAGCGGCATCGGCGCGGCCAGCCCGGTGGCCAGCGCGGCGAGTACCACCACCAGCATGGGATTGAAGCGCAGCACGAAGCCGATAATGATGACGCCGACCCCGACAAGGGGCCAAAGATTGACTGCCTGTTCCATAAGAGACACCAAACGAATAAAACGAAGGCGCGCGGACGGCAGCCGTCGTACAGCACGACGGAGCGGGCCGCGGGAGAAACCAGCGAAGCGGCGCGGGTGCGCTCAGTCGCTGGCGCGAATCGCGATGCCTTCCGCGCCCAGCCGTTCCCGGATGCGGCGCGCAAAGGCAAGCGCGTGGGCGCCGTCGCCGTGCAGACACACGGTTTCAGCGCGGATCGGTACCCAGGTGCCGTCGATGGCGCGCACGCGTTGCTCGCGCACCATGGTCAGGGTCTGGTTCAGGGCAACTTCCTCGTCCTCGTGCAGCGCGCCGGGCGTGCCGCGCTTGACCAGCGTGCCGTCGGGGTTGTAGCCGCGGTCGGCAAAGACTTCCTGCTTGACGCGCAGGCCGGCCTCTCTGGCGATGTCGATCATCTGGCTGCCGGCCAGGCCGAAGAACACCAGGTCGGAATCGAAGTCGCGCACCGCGCGCACGATCGCGCGGGCCAGCGCGGGATCGCGCACGGCCTGGTTGTAGAGCGCGCCATGCGCCTTGACGTGATGGAGCTGGCCGCCCTGCGCGCGCACGATCGCGTCGAGCGCGCCGATCTGGTACAGCACGTCGGCGTAGACGGCCTCGGGGTCGCGCTGCATTTCTGTGCGCCCGAAGTTCTCGCGGTCCGGGTAGCTCGGGTGCGCGCCGATCGCGACGCCGTGCTCGATCGCCCACTTCACCGTCTGCAGCATGGTGGCCGCGTCGCCGGCGTGCCAGCCGCATGCCACGTTGGCGGAACTGATCAGCGCCAGCAGCGCCTCGTCGTTGCCGCAGCCTTCGCCGAGGTCGGCGTTCAAATCGATCTGCATTGCCGTTCTCCTGTGCGGTGCGGTGTGTGCCGCCGCCTTTGTCAGTGTGGCCGGTGCGTGGTCTGCGCGCCGGCGCGGTTACCTGTGCTGCGCGCGTGCCCTCATGCCGCCGCGCGGGTCAGCGTGCGCCGGCGCGCGGCGATGGTCATGCCTTTGCCCTGCCATTGCAGCGCCTGGTCGATCTGGCGCAGGTAGCGGTCCACCTCGGCCTGCGCCGCCGTGGCCTGGCCCAGCGTGACCTGCACGAAGCGCACCGGCGCGCCCAGCGGCACCTGCGCCAGCCGCCACAGGTCGGCGCCGATCACCACGCCGATCTTGGGATAGCCGCCGGTGGTCTGCGCATCGGCCATCAGCGCGATCGGCTGGCCGGCCGGCGGCACCTGCATCACGCCGGGGACCACCCCATGCGACAGCAGGTCGGCACTGCGCTCAGGGCGGCGCACCAGCGCCGGTCCGTTCAGGCGCAGGCCCATGCGATTGCTGTTGGGCGTGACGGTCCAGTCGGCCTGCCACAGCGCTTGCTGCGAGGCGGCGTCAAAATCCTCGTACTCGGGCCCGGGCAGCATGCGGATCGGCGTGGCCTTGCCATCAACCTTGGCCGGCAGCGCCCATGTCGGCGCCTGCACGCCGATCCAGTCGCCCTCGGCCGCCAGGCCCGGGCGCCCCGCGGGCAGGCGGTCGCCTTCCTGCAGCGGACGCCCGCCCAGGCCGCCGAAACCGGATTTCAAATCGGTGCTGCGCGAACCCATCACCGGCTCGACAGCGATGCCGCCGGCCACGCACAGGTACACGCGCGTGCCGCCGCGTGTCGACGGCAGCGTCAGGGTCTCGCCCTTGTGCGCATCGAAGGCATGCCACGACCACACCGGCACACCGTCCAGGTTGGCGCCGCACTCGGCGCCGGCCAGCGCCACGCGCAGGTCCGCGTGAAAGCGCACCGCGGCGCGGCCCAGCGTGAATTCAATGGCGGCGCAGCCCGGCTCGTTGCCCAGCAGCCGGTTGCCGACCGCCACGGCCAGCGGATCCATCGCACCGCAACGGCCCACGCCGAAACGGCGAAAGCCGGTTCGGCCCAGGTCCTGCACCGAGGCGAGCGCGCCAGGTCGGATGATCTCGATCACGCGATGATTTCCTCGGCGACAAAGCGCACGGTGTCGCCGGGCGCGAACAGGGACGGCGGATCGCGGTCCGCCACGAAGAGTTCGGCTGCGGTATGCCCGATCAGTTGCCAGCCGCCCGGCAGCACCGCCGGATAGATGCCGGTCTGCTCGCCGCCGATGCCGACCGAGCCGGCCGGCACCGCCACGCGCGGCTCGCGCCGGCGCGGCGTGGCCAGCTCGGGCGCCAGGCCGCCCATATAGGCGAAGCCAGGCTGGAAACCGAGGAAGTAGACGACGTACTCGCCGGCCGCATGGCGGCGCACCACTTCCTGCGGGGAAAGGCCGGTATGGGCGGCCACGTCGCCCAGGTCCGGGCCGTGCTCGCCGCCGTATCGCACCGGGATCTCCACCAGCTTGCCCGTCGCATTGCGCGCCTCGCCCGAGGCCCACGCGAGCTTCAGGTTGCGTTCCAGCGCGTCCACGTCGGCGCTGCCGTCAAAGATCACCGTCAGGTTGTTCATGCCCGGCACCACGTCCACCACGCCGCGCCAGTCCGCCGCCCTGGCGGCCATCGCCCAGATGCGACGCTGGACTTCCAGCGATGCGGGCGGAGCGACGCTGTACAGCAGCGCCTGCTCGGCGAGTCGGTGGACGGTGCAGGAGTTCATGGGATTCCCGGTAGCGCACTTGCTACCAGTGTAGGCAGGCAAGCCGGAATGTGACGCAGTTGTATTTCATCGATAATTTATCGATGAATTCATAATATCGAAACGAAACGAGGAGAAACAGTCAGGGTTGACCCTAGGGGCGCAAGGGCCACTGCGGCCGGCTGCACCATGGCGGGGCACCAAAGAAAAACGGCCGGGAAGTCCCGGCCGTCTCTGCTCGATCAGTTTGCAGCGCTGTCGCTCAGGCAAACCCCGCCTGATGCGCCTGCTGGTCGGCGTGGTACGAGCTGCGCACCATCGCGCCCACCGCGGCGTGGGTGAAGCCCATCTTGTAGGCCTCTTCCTCGAACATCTTGAAGGTGTCGGGATGGACGTAGCGCAGCACCGGCAGGTGGTGGTTCGACGGCGCCAGGTACTGGCCGATGGTCAGCATGTCGATGTCGTGGGCGCGCATGTCGCGCATGACTTCGAGGATTTCCTCGTCGGTCTCGCCCAGGCCCACCATCAGGCCGGACTTGGTCGGCACATTGGGGTTGCGGCGCTTGAATTCCTGCAGCAGCTTGAGCGAGTGCTCGTAGTCCGCACCCGGGCGGGCCTGCTTGTACAGGCGCGGCACGGTTTCCATGTTGTGGTTCATCACGTCAGGCGGGCAGGCCTGCAGGATGTCCAGCGCCTTGTCCAGGCGGCCGCGGAAGTCAGGCACCAGCACTTCGATGCGGGTGGCGGGCGACAGGTCGCGCGTCTGCGAGATGCAGTCGACATAGTGCTGGGCACCGCCGTCGCGCAGGTCGTCGCGGTCGACGCTGGTGATCACCACGTAGTTCAGCTTGAGCTGGGCGATGGTGCGGGCCAGGTTGCCCGGCTCGTTCACGTCGAGCGGATCGGGGCGGCCGTGGCCGACGTCGCAGAACGGGCAACGGCGCGTGCACTTGTCGCCCATGATCATGAAGGTGGCCGTGCCCTTGCCGAAGCATTCACCGATGTTGGGGCAGCTCGCTTCCTCGCACACCGTCACCAGGTTGTTGGCGCGCAGGATGTCCTTGATCTCGTAGAAGCGTGAGCTGCCGGTGGCGGCCTTGACGCGGATCCAGTCCGGCTTCTTGAGCTTTTCGGCCGGCACGATCTTGATGGGGATGCGTGCGGTCTTGTCGGCCGACTTCTGCTTGCGGGTCGGGTCGTACTGCTCCGCGGGGGACTGCGGGGCTTCGCTGGAAGTGGCGATCAGGGCGTCGCTCATACATTTCTCCGCACGCGCTCAGCGTGCATTTCGCTTTTGACTAGGAGGCCAGGGCCGGCGTGGCGGTTTCTTCGGCTGCCAGCACGCGGGCTTCGTGCGCTGCCAGCACTTCGCACAATGCCGCCGCCAGGCGCTGCGCGATTTCGGGTTGTCTTGCCGCGGTTACGGGCAGCGGGGTGCCACCGGCATCGGCCACCGGGCAGGTGGCGCCCGCGCTCGCCATGTCGACCGTTTCCAGTCCGGCATAGCCGCAGGGATTGATGCGCAGGAACGGCGACAGGTCCATCTGCACGTTGAGGCTGACGCCGTGGTAGCTGCAGCCGTTGCGGATCTTGAGGCCGAGCGCGGCAATCTTGGCGCCCTGGTGCGGCCCGTCGGACAGGTAGATGCCGGGGGCGCCGGGCTTGCGTTCGGCTGCGAGATTATACGCCGCGAGCGTGTCCAGCACCGCCTGCTCGATGCCGTGCACGAGCTCGCGCACCATCAGGTGGCGGCGGCGCAAATCGACCAGCAGGTAGGCCACGACCTGGCCGGGACCGTGATAAGTGATCTGCCCGCCACGATCGATCTGCACCACCGGGATGTTGTCATCCGGCGACAACAGGTGTGCGGGATCGCCCGCCTGGCCCAGCGTGTAGACCGGCGGATGCTCGACCAGCCAGATCTGGTCGGGCGTCTCGGGCGTGCGTGCGGCGGTAAAGGCGCGCATCGCGTCGAAGCACGGCTGATAGTCCTCGCGGCCGCGTTCGATGACGTGGATCGGATGCATGGCGAGAGTGTAACGAAAAGGGCCGGCTTGCGCCGGCTCCCTTCCCTGCACCGCTTACGGTCGCGAGCGTGGCGCATCGTCCGATCCGCCACGCGACCAGACCAGGCGCAGGTGCGCGCGGCCCGGGCGTGACGTGGACGATGCCTCGCCGGCTCCCGCGTCAGGATGCGGTGACCTGGTCCTGGTTAGGCGTCCACTCCGTACCTCGAACCAAACGGCGCAGGCTGCGATACACCAGGTGCGGCACATCGGCCAGCGACAGCGCCGGGCGGCGCGCTTCGGCGATTAGGGCCAGCCGCACCGGCTGCTCCGCTCGCGGATCGACGCTGACCGTCACCTCATCGCCGGAGCGCAGCAACAGGCTGCCGCCACAACGCAGCCAGTAGTCCTCCGAATCGTTCTCGCGCGTGAGCCATACGTCGGTGCCGCGGGCATTTTCCACGTGCAGGCGCTGGGCGGCGTGCACCGACAGCGCGGTGACTTCGCCAGGATTCAGGGTGAACACAGTCGTTGTGAGCACGGTTTTCATGAGGGTTCTCCGTTCAGCCGGCTTCGTCAGGGGGCGCCGAAGTGTCGCGGGTTTCTCGGCAACTGGCCCGGTATTGGGACCGAGCCAGTTAAATAACGTGGAAATCACCGTGAAAAAAATCGCAACAGCAGGGGCCGGTGAAAGAATATTAGTGATTGCCCGGGCACTATCAAAACGATATATTTTCTTTGTTCTTGTTAGTAAAACTCACATACCCCCAGAGATCAGGGAGACCGCCATGGCCTGGAAAAGCGCCTGGGAAAAGGACCTGCCGCGCGGCTGGCATCGTGAACTGCCGCGTCTGCCCGCGCTGACCGCCCTGCGCGCCTTCGAGGCCGCGGCGCGGCACGAGAGCTTTTCGCGCGCCGCGACCGAGCTGTTCGTCACCCACGGCGCGGTCAGCCACCAGATCCGCGCGCTGGAAGAAGAGCTGGGCATGCCGCTGTTCGAGCGCCACGGCAAGCGCGTCGCGCTGACGCCGGCCGGCCGCGTCTATGCCGAGCGCGTGCGCGACGCACTGCTGCAGATCGCCGATGCCACGCGCGTGCTGCAGGCCGGCAACCGTGACAAGCGGCTGACCATCAGCACCATGCCGTCGTTCGCCGCGCGCTGGCTGACGCCGCGCATCGGCAGCTTTATCGAGCGCCACCCGGAACTGGACGTCGAGCTGCTGTCGTCGAACACGCTGGTCGACTTTGCCCGCGAGGAGGTCGATATCGCGCTGCGCATGGGCAGCGGCGACTATCCCGGCCTGTATGTCGAGAAGCTGATGGACGACGTCTTCTTCCCGGTCTGCAGTCCCGGCTTCAACGGCGGACGGCTGCCCGAGCGGCCGCAGGACATGGCCGGCCTGCCGCTGCTGCGCGGCGAGGGCGATCCGTGGAAGCCGTGGTTCGAGGCCGCCGGGCTGGACTGGCCGGAGCCGCGCAAGGGCCTGCTGCTGGAGGATTCGTCGCTGCTGCTGCAAGCCGCTGCCGCGGGCCAGGGGATCGCGCTGATCCGCTCGTCGCTGGCCTACAACGACTTGCTGGCGGGGCGCGTGGTGCGGCTGTTCGATGTCAGCATCCCGTGTCCGTGGTTGCTGTATTTCGTGTGCGCGCCGGGCATGCTGGAGGCACCCAAGGTGCAGGCGTTCCGCGCCTGGTTCCTGCCGGAGATGGAGCGCTTTCGCGAAGTGCTGGCGCAGTGGGCTGACGACTAGTCTTCGGCTGGGTCGTCCGCAGCCTCGGCATCCTGCGGCGCCGCTGTCTTGCGCGCGCGACCGGCGCGCGGATGGGCCTTGTCGTAGACGCGCGCCAGGTGCTGGAAATCGAGAGCGGTATAGACCTGCGTGGTCGAGACGCTGGCATGTCCCAGCATCTCCTGCACCGCGCGCAGGTCGCCGGACGACTGCAGCAGGTGCGTGGCGAACGAGTGCCGCAGCATATGAGGATGCACGTCGGCCGGCACGCCGGCGCGCAAGGCCTGCTGCTTGAGCCGTAGCTGCACGGTGCGCATCGACAGCCGCTTGCCGCGCGGCCCCAGGAACAGCGCGTGCGCGTCTTCCGGGGCGGCGCCGGGGCGCAGCAGCGTGTCGCGCACCGCCAGCCAGGCGCGCAGCGCCTCGACCGCCTTGCTGCCGACCGGCACCGAGCGCTGCCGCGAACCCTTGCCGGTTACCGTGA
Source organism: Ralstonia pickettii DTP0602 (assembly GCA_000471925.1). Lineage (NCBI taxonomy): Bacteria > Pseudomonadati > Pseudomonadota > Betaproteobacteria > Burkholderiales > Burkholderiaceae > Ralstonia > Ralstonia pickettii. Next base: position 80,532 of record CP006667.1, on the reverse strand, counting down.
CCTCGGCGCCGGCCAGGTCGAGCCAGCTGCCGGAGCGGTAGCCATCGGCATCGGCGTAGCGCACATCGAGCTGCACCAGCTCGGACAGCCGCAATCCGCTCGAATAGAACAACTCGTAGACCGCGTGGTCGCGCAGCGCCTGCGCATCGGTGCCGGCGGGGTGCGACACCAGCGCCACCGCGTGCTCGACCGACAGCGCTTTGGGCAGTGCGTGGCCCGAGCGCGGCGCGCGCACACCGTCGACCGGATTGACGGTGACGCCGTGGCCATGGCGAGCCGCCCACTGGTAGAAGCCGCGCCATGCCGACAGCGTGCGCGCGATGCTGGTGCCGACCAGCCCGGCGGCATGCAGCCGGGCGGCGAAGTTGCGGATATGGTGGGTCTGCAGCGCCAGCAGCCCGGCGCCGGGCGCGTAGCGTGCCGCGTGGGATTGCAGCACGCGCAGGTCGCGGCTGTAGCTGGAGAGCGTGTGTTCGGCAAGCTTGCGGCTGCCGCGCAGCCAGTCGAGGTAGCGTGTGACGAGAGGATCGGGAGCCGGCGGGGGCGCGCTGTCGCTGGCCGGCGCGGGGTCGTTGGCCTGGCGGGGCGGCCGGCGTGCGGTCATGGCGTCAGCCGCTGTGGTCGACCGCGCCTCAGTCGCGAAGCCGGTTCAGCGCGGCACCGGCGACCTCGCCGATCTGCGTCAGGTAGGCGGTGCCCATGCCTTCATGGAAGCGGCGCGGATCGGGCGAGCCCAGCACCAGCAGGCCGAAGGCCGCGCCCTGTGCGTCCACACCCGCGTCGGCGGCGCGCACGGGCACGCGCAGCGTCACCATCGCCAGCGAGACGATATCGTCGCGCTCCAGCAGCGCCGCGGCCTCGAAGCCGCCGTTGGTGCCGCAGTACGGTGCGCGCAGGCCTTCGGCAAAGATGCGCAGGTCTTCGCTGGCGCCCTGCGCCACTTCCATATGGGCGTACTGCTCGGCCACGTCCCACAGCTTGAGCGCCACCGCCGGCACATCGAACACCTGCTGCAGGCCGTCCTGCACGGCATAGGGCAGCGCGTGCGAATCGGCTTCGGCCAGCAGGCGCAGCTGCCAGTCGTGCATGCGCTGCTGGGTGCGGTCGTTGTCGTGGCCGTGCCGGACCAGGTCCGCCAGGCGCAGCTCCAGACCCTTGTTCTTCTCGCGCAGGATTTCCATCTGGCGCTCCTGCAGCGACACGGCGCGGTGGCTGTGCGGGCTGGTCAGCTGCACCGCGGCCAGCAGCTCGGCGTGCTCTTCGAAGAATTCAGGGTTGCTCTGCAGGTAGGCTGCGACGTCTTGGGCGTTCATGGCGGGAACCGGTAGAGAAAATTGGGGGGCAGTTTAACAAACCCACCCAGCCAGAAGAGGGGCGCGGTGCTGGGTGCACCAAAGCCGCCCGAGCTTGCCTAAGCAAGGTGTTCTCCCTCTCCCGCAGGCGGGAGAGGGGAGCAAACCCTCAGCACGCTGGGCCGCGCTACGTCTGGATCAACCGCTTCTGCCGCGAAATACTCATCAGAATCCCGATCCCCGCCCCCAGCGTCACCAGCGCCGTACCACCATAGCTCATCAGCGGCAGTGGCACCCCCACCACCGGCAGGATGCCACTCACCATGCCCATATTGACGAAGGCATAGGTAAAGAAGATCAGCGTGATCGATCCCGCCAGCAGCCGCGAGAACAGCGTCGGCGCGTTAGCCGCGATAAACAGTCCGCGGAAGATCAGCAGCAGGTACAGCACCAGCAGCACCGCATTGCCGATCAGGCCGAACTCCTCCGAGTACACCGCGAAGATAAAGTCGGTGTGCTTCTCCGGGATGAACTCCAGGTGCGTCTGCGTGCCCTTGAGCCAGCCCTTGCCCTCCACCCCGCCCGAGCCGATCGCGATGATCGACTGGATGGTGTGGAAGCCCTTGCCGAGCGGATCGCTGGTCGGATCGAGCAGCGTGCAGACGCGATGCTGCTGGTAATCGTGCAGCACCGGCCAGTTCACGCCCGGCGCGCACATATCGTTCTGGAACGTGATCAGCAGCGTGATCGCCACCACCAGCAGCCCCAACAGCGGCAGGATCAGCCGCCACGACAGGCCGGCAAAGTAGATCACGTAGATGCCGGCGGCCATCACTAGCAGCGCGGTGCCCAGGTCAGGCTGCTTGGCGATCAGCCCGACCGGGATCAGCAGCAGCAGCAGCGCCACCACGAAGTCGAACCACTTGATCACGCCCTCGCGCTTCTGGAAGTACCAGGCCAGCATCAGCGGCATCGAGATCTTCATGATCTCGGACGGCTGGATCACCATGCCGACATAGAGCCAGCGGCGCGCGCCCTTGCGGATCAGCCCGAACATCGCCACCGCGATCAGCAGCGCCACCCCGACCGTATAGATGGGCACCGCCACCCGCATCAGCGTCTGCGTCGGCATGTAGGCGATCACCAGCATCACCACGTACGACAGCAGGATGTTGCGCAGCTGGTCCTCGACCCGGCCCGGCATGTCGATGGCGGCCGAGTACAGCGCCACGATGCCGGTGGCGAACAACAGGAAGACGATCAGTGAGAGCGGTTTGTCAAAACCGGTCAGCGCGGTCTTGACGAGTGACAGGACGCGGCGTCGATCCATGCGCGTCTCCTTCAGCGAGTGGCGTCGGCACCGCTGGCCGCCTTGGCGGACACGGGCTTGACGCGTGGTTTGGGCGCGGGCGCCTTGACCGGCTGCGCAGCGGGCGCGGAGGCCGGCTGCGGCGCCAGGGGCTTGCTGTGGCCCAGCGCCTGCAGCATGCGTTCATCGAGCGACTGCACCGCCGAAGCCGGCGCGATCGCGGCCGGGTCGATGGCCGCGGCGATGGCGGCGGAGGCGCCGGCGTGCGGCGCGGAGGCCACGGCCACCGCGCTGGCGCCGGCCCCGCTCGCGGCCGCGCCGCCGGACATCACAGTGGCGCTGGCAATGCTGGCGGTCTGGCCGGTGGTGAACACGCTGGGCGTATTGACCGGCGGGCGGCCTGCCACGAGCTCGGTGGCCGGCGGCGCGATCGCTTCCAGCTCGCCGGGCCATTTGCCGGTGAGGTAGAAGTCCATCAGCTTGCGTGCGATCGGCGCGGCCACCGCGGCGCCGAAGCCGGCGTTCTCGACGATCAGCGCGATCGCGATCTTCGGGTTGTCCGACGGCGCAAAGGCGGTGTACAGCGAGTGGTCGCGCTTGCGCTCTTCCAGTGCGTGGTGGTTGTATTTCTCACCCTTGGCCAGGCTGTAGGTCTGCGCGGTGCCGGTCTTGCCGGCGGATTCATAAGCCGCGCCAGCAAACACGCGCGCCGCCGTGCCGGAGTGCGTCACCGCCACCATGGCGCGCTTGATCACGTCGATATCGGCCTGCTTGAGCGGGATCGTGTAGCTTTCCTTGGGCACCGTCAGCGTGCGCTTGCGCGTGACCGCGTCTTCCACGGCCTTGACCAGGTGCGGCTTCATCACCTTGCCGTTGTTGACGATGACCGAGGTAGCCTGCGCCAGCTGCAGGATGGTGAAGCTGTTGTAGCCCTGGCCGATGCCCAGCGAGATGGTCTCGCCGTCGTACCACTTCTGCTGCTCGGGCTTGCGGTAGGCCTTGCGCTTCCAGTCGGTCGACGGCAGGATGCCGCGGCTTTCGCCTTCGATGTCGATCCCCGTGATCTGGCCGAAGCCCAGCGGCTTCATGAAGTCATGGATGCCGTTGACGCCCATGTCGCGCGCCAGCGCGTAGTAATAGGTGTCGCACGAATGCACGATCGAGCTGTGCATGTCGACCCAGCCGTGTCCGCCCGGCTTGTCGTCGCGGAAGGTGTGGTTGCCCAGCGTGAAGAAGCCCGGATCGGACATGCCCCAGGCTGCGGTGCGCTTGCCGGTGGCCAGCGCCGCCAGCGCCATGAAGGGCTTGTAGGTCGAGCCCGGCGGGTAGGTGCCGCGCAGCGGGCGGTTCAGCAGCGGCTTGTCGGGCGAGTTGTTCAGCTCGTTCCAGGTATTGGTATCGATGCCTTCGACGAACAGGTTGGGGTCGTAGGTCGGCTTGGAGACGAAGGCCAGGATGTCGCCCGTGGAAGGCTCGATCGCCACCAGCGCGCCGCGGCGGTCGCCGTAGAGCGCCTCGGCCAGTTGCTGCAGGCGGATGTCGAGCGACAGGATCAGGTTGTTGCCCGGCGTGGCGGGCGAAGTCGACAAGGTACGGATCGGGCGCCCGCCGGCACTCACTTCCACTTCCTCGAAGCCGGTCAGGCCGTGCAGTTCGGTCTCGTAGCTCTGCTCCAGGCCGATCTTGCCGATGTAGTTGGTGCCCTTGTAGTTGTCGCCGTCCTTGCGCGGGTCGTATTTGGCGCTCTCGGCATCGTTGGCCTCGTCCATGGCCTCGATGCGCTCCTGGTCGCGCTGCGAGATGCGGCCGATATAGCCGATCACGTGCGAGGCCGACTCGCCCAGCGGATACTGCCGGAACAGCCGCGCGCGCACGTCCACGCCCGGGAAGCGGAAGCGCTGCGCGGAAAAGCGCGCCACTTCCTCGTCGCTCAGCTGGCTGCGCAGCGGCAGGCTCTCGAAGCTGCGCGACTCTTCCATCAGCCGCTTGAAGCGGCGCCGGTCGCGCGGCTGGATATCCACCAGCGCCGACAGGCCCTCGATGGTGTTGTCCAGCGTGTCGGTCAGCTTGGACGGCGTGATCTCGAGCGTGTAGGCGGAATAATTGCGCGCCAGCACGATCCCGTTGCGGTCCATGATGATGCCGCGGTTGGGCTCGATCGGTGCCACCGAGATGCGGTTATCCTCGGCCTTGGCCGAGTACTGGTCATGCTTGTACCACTGCAGCCACAGGAAGCGCGTGAACAGCAGGCCAAAGCAGATCACCGTGAACAGGGCGGCAGCCGCCACACGGATGCGGAAGCGGCCGATTTCCAGTTCGACGTTGCGGATTTCGGTCATGGTACTGCGTTGGCCAGGAGTGAGCGTTTAGGTGCGGTCAGGTGCGTGCGGCGTCAGATCGGACGCGTCTCGTCGACATCGCTCGAACGGCGCTGCGGCGCCAGCAGCAGGCTGGTGGCCAGCGGCCACAGCAGCGCCTCGATCCCCGGCGCCAGCAACAACGGCCAGCCCGGCAGCGGCGCGCCCATCGCCAGGCGGATCAGCACCGGCACCGCGTGCGCGATAAACAGCAGCGGCAGCACATGCAGCGCCTGGGTATAGACGGTGAACCACAGCACGCGCCGGTGGATGGTGATGGCGAAGTAGGCCAGCAGCGTGTAGGCCAGCGCGTGCTCGCCCAGCAGACGCGCATCGTGCACGTCCATCAGCAGGCCGAGCGCGAACGCCACGCCCATGCCCACCTTGCGCGGCTGGTGGATGTTCCAGAACACCAGCACCAGCGCCACCATGTCGGGGATCCACAGCGTGTCGCCCCAGGGCATCAGGTTGAACAGGAACGCCAGCACGAAGCTGAGCGCGATAAAGGCGGGATTGACCGGCCGCAGCAGGTATTGGCGATTGGTCACTGTGACGCCTCCTTGGCAGGCGGGGCCTTGGCCGCGGCGGCGCTGGCGGCGGCGGCGCGCGCGGCGGCGGACTTGGCGCCCTTGACCGGCGCCTCCGGCTTGGCCTCGACGGTCTCGCGCGCCGGGATGGCGGCGTCGTAGCGCACCACCAGCAGCTGGCGGTGCGCGCGCACGCCGGCCACCGGCTCGCAGTACACGCGCGAGAACGCGGTATCGGCCTTGCGCTCGATATGGACGATCCTGGCCACCGGCAGGCCCGGCGGATAGGTGCCGTCCAGGCCCGAGGTCACCAGCAGGTCGCCCTGCTGCAGGTCGGCCGCGGCGGCCATGAAGCGCAGGTCGAGCTGGCCCGCGCGCGCGCCGCCGAAGGCCACGCTGCGCAGGCCGTTGCGCACCACCTGCACGGGGATGGCCTGGTCCTTGTCGGTCAGCAGCGTCACTTCGGACTGGAACGGCGACACGCGCGTGACCTGGCCCACCACGCCGCGCTCGTCGATCACCGGATAGCCGGCACGCAGGCCGTGCTGGCTGCCCCTGTCGATCACGATCCGCTGGCTGTAGGGGTCGCGCGCATCATAGAGGATCTCGGCGGCCGTGACCGGCGTGGCCGACTGCTGCGCCAGCCCGAGCAGCTTGCGCAGCTGGTTGTTCTCGGCCTCGAGCTGCGCCTGGCGCACCGAGGCCTCGGCCTGCTGCACCGCACTCTGGCGCAGTTCGCGGTTCTCGGTGGCGAGCATGGCGGAGGACTGCGCATAGTCGAACACCGTGCGCAGCGCGTCACGCGGCGTCAGCACCAGGCGTTCGACCGGCATCAGCACGGTGGCGGCAACCTGCCGGCCCACGCTGAGCGCGTCGAAGCGGGCGTCGACCACGAGCAGCGCCAGCGCAATGGCCACATACAGGACCAGCCGGGCGACAGCGGAGGTGCCTTGCTTGAAGAGCGGCGGAGGGGAGTAATCCATTTACCCGATTGAAAACCGGTGCACACGCGGAAACGCCCCGCCGCCCGCCGTACCGCGCCCCAAAAGGGGGCGGCACGGCCAGGCGGCGGGTTCGGTGGGGGCTAGCCCCTGACGGATGCAGCGCCGCGACACCGCCCTGATCGCTGGATCCGGCAGGCCGCGCATCGCCACGTGAGCGTCCTTCTGCTTACTCGTAGGAGAAGATGCTGCCCAGCTTGTCCATGCGTTCCAGCGCCATGCCGGAGCCGCGCACCACACAGGTCAGCGGGTCTTCGGCGACCAGCACCGGCAGGCCGGTTTCCTCGGCCAGCAGGCGATCCAGGTCGCGCAGCAGCGCGCCGCCGCCGGTCAGCATCATGCCGCGCTCGGCGATGTCGGCGCCCAGTTCCGGCGGGGTCTGTTCCAGCGCGATCTTCACCGCCGAGACGATCTGGTTGAGCGGATCGGTCAGGGCTTCCAGGATTTCGTTGGACGAGACGGTGAAGGCGCGCGGGATGCCTTCGGACAGGTTGCGGCCCTTGACTTCCATCTCGCGGACCTCGGAACCCGGGAAGGCCGAGCCGATTTCCTTCTTGATGGCTTCGGCGGTCTGTTCGCCGATCAGCATGCCGTAGTTGCGGCGGATGTAGTTGACGATGGCCTCGTCGAACTTGTCGCCGCCCACGCGCACCGAACCCTTGTAGACCATGCCGCCCAGCGAAATGATGCCCACCTCGGTGGTGCCGCCGCCGATATCGACCACCATCGAGCCCGACGGCTCCGACACCGGCAGGCCGGCGCCGATCGCGGCCGACATCGGCTCCTCGATCAGGTACACCTGGCTGGCGCCGGCGCCCAGCGCCGACTCACGGATGGCGCGGCGTTCGACCTGGGTCGAGCCGCACGGCACGCAGATGATGATGCGCGGGCTCGGACGCAGCAGCTTGCTGTCGTGCACCATCTTGATGAATTGCTTGAGCATCTGCTCGGTGACGGTGAAGTCGGCGATCACGCCGTCCTTCATCGGGCGGATCGCTTCGATATTGCCCGGCACCTTGCCCAGCATCTGCTTGGCTTCCTTGCCCACCGCCGTGATGGTCTTCTTGGCGTTGGGGCCGCCTTCCTGGCGGATCGCGACGACCGAGGGCTCGTCCAGCACGATGCCCTTGTCGCGCATGTAGATCAGCGTGTTGGCGGTGCCGAGGTCGATCGCCAGGTCGTTGGAGAAGTAGCTGCGGAGAAATCCGAACATCAGGAATCCTGTCTGTGGTGGTGTTCGCGGGTAGGCGAAGCGGCCGGCACCGCGGGCGGCCCGGCCACGAAATGCTTGTGTTGAATACGGAATGGTTCTCGGCTTCCCGGCCCGCCCGCCGTCCGGCGCGGGGCGGCCGGGAGCAGAGTCGGAATCGGGATCGGCACCGCCGCCGGCACGCGGTTGCAAAGTTGCAATCTAGCACTTTTGCGAATTTGCATTTTTGCGATTTGCAATGCGCGATGCCGGCCCTACGGGAACCTTTGATTAGACCTCGCGCAAAAGTTCGCGAGTATTTGTCGGGCGCTGGACCGGCATGTCATAAGACATTGAGACATAGTCCGGCCGGCGGCAGAGGCCTAATCAGAGGACCCAGGTTTTTTCCACCTTCTGGCGCTTTCGGCGGCCCTGGCGCGGGGGCGCCGGCCAAGGCTGTATGCAGCCAGTTTGGCAGCCATGTGACGAAGGCGTTGCCAAAGGTCGGAAGCACGCAATGATACCTTATAATTCCTGCTGCTTCGGGCGTTTACAGCCTGAAAATACCTGTAATTCCGACGACTCCGTGGCGTCTTTGCCGCGCTCCGGAGCCGCCTGTCCGGGCCGCGCGACGCCTCCGCCGCACGGCCGGCCGCCGGCCCCGCCGGCGCCTTCCGCATCCGAGCATCCGAACACCACGCCATGGCCCTCGACCTATCCGACGTCAAGCGCATCGCCCACCTGGCCCGCATCGAAACCAGCGATGACGAGGCCGCCCAGACGCTTGCGCAGCTGAACAATTTTTTCTCGCTGGTCGAGCAGATGCAGGCGGTCGACACCATCGGCATCGTGCCGCTGGCCCACCCGCTGTCGGCCGTGCGCGACATGGCCCAGCGCCTGCGCGACGACGTGGTCACCGAAGCCGACCGCCGCGAAGATTACCAGCGCCCCGCGCCCGCCACCGAAAACGGCCTGTACCTGGTGCCCAAGGTGATCGAGTGACCGCCGCCGCCGCGAACCCCGCTATCGCGGCCGCTACCTCACTACGTCACCCTGCGCCACCCCTGATGCCAACCGACTGTCATGCCCTTTTCCGCTGATTCCGTGACTTCCCTGCGCCAGCTCGCCGACGCCCTGGCCGCGCGCTCCGTCTCCGCCGAGGAGCTCGCGCGCGAGTACCTGGCCCGCATCGAGCAAGCCGCCGCGCTCAACGCCTTTATCCACGTCGATGCCGAGCGCACCCTGGCGCAGGCGCGCGCCGCCGACGAACGCCGCGCGCGCGGCGAGGCCACGCCGCTGACCGGCGTGCCGGTCGCGCACAAGGACGTGTTCGTCACCCGTGGCTGGCGCGCCACCGCCGGCTCGAAGATGCTGGGCAACTACGAAAGCCCGTTCGACGCCACCGTGGTCGAGCGCATGGCCGCGGCCGGCATGGTCACGCTGGGCAAGACCAATATGGACGAGTTCGCGATGGGCTCGTCCAACGAGAACTCGCATTTCGGCCCGGTGCAAAACCCGTGGGACACCAGCCGCGTGCCGGGCGGTTCGTCTGGCGGCTCGGCCGCGGCGGTGGCCGCAGGCCTGGCGCCCGCCGCCACCGGCACCGACACCGGCGGCTCGATCCGCCAGCCGGCGTCGTTCTCGGGCATCACCGGCATCAAGCCGACCTATGGCCGCGTGTCGCGCTACGGCATGATCGCGTTCGCCTCGTCGCTCGACCAGGCCGGCCCGATGGCCCATAGCGCCGAGGACTGCGCGCTGCTGCTCAACGCCATGGCCGGCTTCGATCCCAGGGATTCGACCAGCATCCCGCCCGAGCAGGGCGGCGTGGACGAGGACTACACCCGCCTGCTGGGCCAGCCGCGTGCCAGCGCCACCGCCGAGCGCCCGCTGGCCGGCCTGCGCATCGGCCTGCCGAAGGAATACTTCGGCAAGGGCCTGTCCGCCGACGTCGAGCAGGCCGTGCGCGCGGCGCTGGCCGAGTATGAAAAGCTCGGCGCCACGCTGGTCGAGGTGTCGCTGCCCAAGACCGAGCTGTCGATTCCCGTGTACTACGTGATCGCACCGGCCGAGGCCTCGTCCAACCTGTCGCGCTTCGACGGCGTGCGCTACGGCCACCGCGCCGCCGAGTACCGCGACCTGCTCGACATGTACAAGAAGAGCCGCGCCGAAGGCTTCGGCCCGGAGGTCAAGCGCCGCATCCTGGTGGGCACCTACGTGCTGTCGCACGGCTACTATGACGCCTACTACCTGCAGGCGCAGAAAATCCGCCGCATCATCGCCGACGACTTCCAGCGCGCCTTCGACCAGTGCGACGTGATCATGGGCCCGGTGGCGCCGACGGTGGCGTGGAAGCTGGGCGAGAAGACCTCGGACCCGGTGCAGATGTACCTGGCCGACATCTTCACGCTGTCGACCAGCCTGGCCGGCCTGCCCGGCATGAGCGTGCCGTGCGGCTTCGGCGAGGGCAACATGCCCGTCGGCCTGCAGCTGATCGGCAACTACTTCGACGAAGCGCGCCTGCTGCAGACCGCGCACGCGTTCCAGCAGGCGACCGACTGGCACCTGCGCCGTCCCGCCAAGGCATGACCATGACCTCGCGCTCCGCCCCCCGCCTGCTTCCGCTGCGCCTGATGGCGGCCGCCGCGCTCGCCGCGGCGGTGGCCGGCTGCATCCCGCTGCCGGGCGGGCTCGGCCGGCCCACGCCGATCGCCAGCCGCGATATCGACCTGGTGGGCGACTGCCGCCGCACCGAGGAAGACGGCTTCCGCGAGGATGCCCAGCTGCGCGTGTCCGACAACAGCGTGCAGCAGCTGTCGTGGAAGCTGTGGGTCGGCAGGCGCGGCTCGTGCAGCTTCAACCTGGCGGACTTCCGCCAGGTCCAGAAGAGGCCGCATATCGAGCTGCGCGCCAATGACGGCAGCGGCTGCAAGCTGATGGTCTGGCAGGACCCGCGCCGCGTCACGCTGGCGCATGCCAACTGCCAGCAGCGCTGCACGCCCGGCATCTACGAGCAGGCCTGGCCCGTGATGTTCGAGCCCGGCAGCGGCGCCTGCGCCAGCACGCGCTGATCTTGCCAATACCGCCGATGCCGACCGCCATGGCCACCGCCTCCGCCACCCCGCCCCGCTCCACCAGCGCCGCCAGCCGGCTGCTGCGCGCGGCCGTGGCGCTGGCGCTGGGTGCGTGGCTGGCCGGCGCCGCGGCGCATACGCCCGACCTCCCCGCGCCCGCGCTGACGCAGCCGGCGCCGCTGACACCCGCCGGCGCGCTGGCACCGAACGCGGTGACGCGGCCGACGCCCGGATCCGCAGCGGCACCCGTGCCGGCGCAGCGCGTCCAGCTGCGCGGCGACGCGACCGCGCCCGCGCTGACCGCCTACTGGTTCCTGCCGCGCGAAGGCGCAACGGCGCGCGCGCTGCCGGTGGTGGTGGCGCTGCACGGCTGCGGCGGGTTGCTGTCGGCGCACGCCGCGCGCGAGACCACACCAGACGGCGAGGTCGCCGCCATGCTGCAGCAGCGCTATCGCGAATACGCCGAGTGGCTGACCGAACGCGGCTACGCCGTGCTGATGCCCGACAGCTTCAGCGCCCGCGGACGGCCCCACGGCATCTGCACCGAGCCGACCGACACGCGCGGCATCGACGACCGCACCCGCCGCGCCGATGCGCTGGCCGCGCTGCGCTGGCTGGCCAGCCAGCCCGGCATCGATACCTCACGCGTCGTGCTGCTGGGCTGGTCCAACGGCGCGCAGGCGGTGCTGGCCACCGTCGACGCCAGCCGCCCGTGGCCGGCCGGCACGCCGCAGGTGGAACGCGCGGTTGCGTTCTACCCCGGCTGCAAGCGCGCGGTGCAGCAGCACAGCTTCCGCCTGCGCGCGCCGATACTGCTGATGATCGGCGGCGCTGACGACTGGACGCCCGCTACCCGCTGCGCCATGCTGCAGAGCGCCGTGCTGGCGCGCCAGCCGGGGGCGCGCTTCCGGCTGGAGATCTTCCCGGGCGCGTACCACGGCTTTGACGGCACCAGCGAGCTGCATATGCGCCGCGACGTGCCCGCTGCCGCACGCAAGGTGCAAGGCGTCACCGTCGGCGGCGACGCGGTGGCGCGCGTGGCCGCGCTGGCCCAGCTCGACTCATGGCTCGCCAGTCCCGACCCCTAGAAGGCGGAACGAAGCCAAAGAACACCGGGGCGGCAGCGCCGCTCCACCGCAACAAACAGAACCGAAAGAACCGAACAGGAATACCGCCATGCAATGGGAAGTGGTGATCGGCCTCGAAACGCACGCGCAGCTTTCGACGGCCTCCAAGATTTTTTCCGGCACCTCCACCGCCTTCGGGGCCGAAGCCAATACGCAGGCCTCGCCGGTGGACCTGGCGCTGCCGGGCGTGCTGCCGGTGCTCAACAAGGGCGCGGTCGAGCGTGCCATCCAGTTCGGCCTGGCGATCGGCGCCACCATCGCGCCGCGCAGCATCTTTGCGCGCAAGAACTACTTCTACCCCGACCTGCCCAAGGGCTACCAGATCAGCCAGTATGAGATCCCGGTGGTCCAGGGCGGCACCATCACCATCCAGGTCGAGGGCAAGAAGGGCGAGTTCTACGAGAAGACCGTCAACCTGACGCGCGCCCACCTGGAAGAAGACGCGGGCAAGTCGCTGCACGAGGACTTCGCCGGCATGACTGGCATCGACCTGAACCGCGCCGGCACGCCGCTGCTGGAAATCGTCACCGAGCCCGACATGCGCAGCGCCGCCGAAGCGGTGGCCTACGCCAAGTCACTGCACTCGCTGGTGGTGTGGCTGGGCATCTGCGACGGCAACATGCAGGAAGGCAGCTTCCGCTGCGACGCCAACGTGTCGGTGCGCCCGTTCGGGCAGAAGGAATTCGGCACCCGCCGCGAAATCAAGAACCTGAACTCGTTCCGCTTCCTGCAGCAGGCCATCGAATACGAAGTGCAGTGGCAGATCGCGGAGATCGAGGACGGCCGCAAGATCCAGCAGGCCACCGTGCTGTTCGACCCGGATACCGGCGAGACCCGCGCGATGCGCACCAAGGAAGACGCGCACGACTACCGCTACTTTCCCGATCCGGACCTGATGCCGCTGGAAATCGACGCGGCGTGGGTCGACCGCGTGCGCGGCGAACTGCCCGAACTGCCGGCCGCGATGCAGGCGCGCTTTGTCTCGCAATACGGCCTGTCGGCGTATGACGCCACCACGCTGACCGCGACCAAGGCGTTCGCCACCTACTACGAGGCCGTGGTGGCCGACGCCGGCGCGGCCAATGCCAAGCCGGCGGCCAACTGGCTGATGGGCGACGTGGCCTCGCAGCTCAACCGCGAAGGCATCGCCATCGATGCCGCGCCGGTCACGCCGGCGCAACTGGCGAAGCTGCTGACGCGCATTGCCGATGGCACGGTGTCGAACAACACTGCCAAGAAGGATGTGTTCCCGGCGATGTGGGCGGGCGAGCATGGCGGCGATGCCGATGCGATCATTGCGGCCAAGGGGCTGAAGCAGATGTCGGACAGCGGTGAGCTGGAGAAGATCATCGACGATGTGCTGGCGGCCAATGCCAAGTCGGTGGAGGAGTTCCGCGCCGGCAAGGAGAAGGCGTTCAATGCGCTGGTTGGTCAGGCGATGAAGGCGACCAAGGGCAAGGCGAATCCGGCGCAGGTGAACGAATTGCTGCGCAAGAAACTCGGCTGAGTTCAGAGGACTGAGACAGCCTCAACAAACCGCCTGTTTGCTCCCCTCTCCCGCGAGAGGGGCCGGGGGAGAGGGCAGGCGTGTCAAAAGCTGAGCGCGGCGGGTTAAAACCGTTGGCCCCGCTTGATGTGGTTCCTGGCTAGCCCACCCCTCCCCCAACCCTTTCCCCCTGAGAGGAGAGGGAGAACACCTTGCTTAGGCTAGCTCGGGCGGTTCTGGTGCACCCAACACCGTCGGATTCGCTTTCTGCTTCTCTCTTCCCTACATCCCCGCCCTGCCCCGCACCGTCTCCTGCAGCAACGACCTCAACTTCGCCAGCGCCCCCGGATCCCCATGCGCGGCCGAGCGCGCATACCAAATCTTGGCCTGCTCGATATCCCGGTCGACCACGCCTGGCTCGCCGTGCTCATAGAAACTGCCGACGATGTACTGCGCACCGCCGTCGCCGGCACTGGCGGCGCGGCTGTACCACGCGAACGCCTGCGCGTAGTCCCGCGGCACCCCGCGCCCGGTGAAGTAGTTGGTCGCCAGCGCCATCTGCGCCTGCACGTGCCCGCCCTGCGCCGCGCGCTCATACCAGCGGTTGGCTTCCTCGAGTGACTTGGGCACCAGCTCGCCGCGCTCATGCAGGTCGCCCCAGGTGTACTGGGCATGGGTCATCTCATTGTCGGCCGCCTTCTTCAGCCATACCAGAGCCTCCTGCGGGCGGGCGGGGGTGCCCTCGCCACGCAGCAGCATCATGGCGTAGTTGAACTGGGCGAGGCGGTTGCCCTGGCGGGCGGCACTGGCGAAACCGCGCAGGGCCTGGTCGAAGTTGCCGGCCTCATAGGCCGTGACGGCATCGCGGGTCTGGGCCTGCGCCGGCGCGGGCGGCTGCGGCGCGGCAGCGGCGGGTTGCACAGACAGCCATGCGGCGATGGCGCCGGCCAGCAAGACGGCAATCGGGGAACGGGCAATCGACATGGCGGACTCCGGGCGCGGCGCCTTCTTTGCTCCAGTGTAGGAGTCAGGGCACGCGCCCGGTAGGCAGGCTCGGTAGCAGTCTTACTATCCGCGCGAATAATCAACGCACCTTGATTTCACCCCATAACATTCGTCGTACAGATATATAAGCAACGTGCTCAGATCCATCCCGCCCGGTGCAGCCGCCGCCACAGCGCACCGCAGGCAAGCGCCGTCACGCCAATCACCGCCGGGTAGGCGTAGTGGAATTGCAGTTCGGGCATGAAATCGAAGTTCATCCCGTACAGGCTGAACACCACGGTCGGGATCGCCAGGATCGCGCCCCAGCCGGCCAGCCGCTTGACCACCTCGTTCTGGCCCACGGTGACCAGCGCCAGATTGACCTGCACCGCGGTGGTCAGCATTTCGCGCACCACGTCGAGCGTGCGCACCAGCCGGCTGGCGTGATCCTCGATGTCGCGGAAGTAGGCGCGCAGCTCCTTTGGCACCAGGTCCTCGTGCAGGCGGATCAGCTGGCCGCACATATCCTCGACGGGACTGACCGCATTGCGCAGCCGCAGCACCTGGCGCTTGATCCGATACAGGCGTTCGATCGCCGCGCGGTCGAATTCGTCGCGGAAGATGCCTTGCTCCAGCGCTTCGAAGGTATCTTCCAGCCGCGTCACGATTGGCAAGTAGTGGTCGACGACAAAGTCCATCAGCGCGTACAGCACGTAGCCGGGGCCGTTGGCCAGCCCTTGCGGGTCATGTTCGCAGCGCTCGCGCACCGGGGCGTAGGTGCTGCTGGCGCCGTGGCGCACCGACACCACGTAGTTGGGGCCGACGAAGAGATGGGTCTCGCCGACCACGACTTCATCCTCTACCAATTGCGCGGTGTTGAGCACGACGAAGACCGAATCGCCGTAGGCCTCCAGCTTGGGACGCTGGTGCGCGTCGAGCGCGTCTTCCACCGCGAGATCGTGCAGGCCGAAGGCGTGCTGCACCTGGCGCAGCAGCGCGAGGTCGGGTTCGTGCAACCCGAGCCAGACGAAAGTGCCCGGCACGCTCAGCACTGAAGGAATCTCTTCCATGCCGACCGTGCCGAGCCGTTTGCCCTGCCGGTAGGCTACGCAATTGACGATGGCGCCCATGGGAACTCCGCTATCAGATGGCGCAATCGTAACAAGGCTTTGCTTTGCCCACGCTATGCCGTCCCGCTGTCGCGCGGCGCAGGCCACGGCTGGCACACATTCGCCGGGCCACGCTGTGCCATCGCAGTGCATATGGAACGCACAGGCCACCCATCACGCCGGCATCGCGCCTACATCGCTTTTATCACGCCAATTGTTACAGTTCGCGACAGAGACAACGTTAGAATGTGGCATTTCCACGGTCACCCGGCTATGTCCCAGAAGAAAACGCCACGCTTCGAGCTGCGCAGTGGCAACGTCGACGCCCTCCTTCTCGCCCTCCAGACCGCCGACATGGCTGCGCTGCGGGATGACCTCCTCTCCCGCTTCGAAGCCACTCCCGACTTCTTCTCCAATGACGTGATCGCGCTGGACCTGCGCGCACTGGAAGACGATGGCGCCGTTGCGCTCGGAACGGTGATCGAGACGCTTGCCACGCTCAAGGCGCGCGCCATTGGGGTGGTGGCCCGTCCCGGCCAGCGCGAGTGGGCCGAGCGCTTCGGCCTGCCGCTGCTCGACAGCCAGAGCCGCCGCGGCAGCACCACCGATCGCGCCGCCGAGGCCAAGGCCGCTGCTGCCGCGGAACAGGCCGCCGACCAAGCCGCCGCCGAACAGGCCGCGCGCGAAGAGGCCGTCCGCGCGGCCGCTGCCGCCGCGACCGACGCCGCCGTGGCCGCCGCCATCCGCCAGACCCAGACCCTGCTGATCGACAAGCCGGTGCGCTCGGGCCAGCAGATCTACGCGCAGGGCGACGTGGTGATCCTCGACGTGGTCAGCCACGGCGCCGAAGTGATCGCCGAAGGCAACATCCATATCTACGCCCCGCTGCGCGGCCGCGCGCTGGCGGGCGTCAAGGGCAATACCGGCGCGCGCATCTTCAGCACGTGCATGGAGCCTGAACTGATTTCCATCGCCGGCATCTATCGCACCGCGGAGCAGACGCTCCCGGCCGACGTGCTCGGCAAGACCGCCCAGGTCCGCCTGGCCGATGAAAAACTGATCCTGGAAGCGTTGCGGCTCAAATAAGCCAGCGCGCCCCTCGGGATCCCCAATCAAAGCAGCGTAAGCTTCAACCCATTACTGGACCAAAGAGCCATGGCAAAAATCATCGTTGTGACCTCCGGCAAGGGAGGCGTCGGCAAGACCACCACCAGCGCCAGCTTTGCCGCCGGCCTGGCCCTGCGTGGCCACAAGACTGCCGTGATCGACTTCGACGTCGGCCTGCGCAACCTCGACCTGATCATGGGTTGCGAACGTCGCGTGGTGTATGACCTGATCAACGTGGTGCAGGGCGAAGCCAACCTGCGCCAGGCCCTGATCAAGGACAAGAAGTGCGAGAACCTGTTCATCCTGCCGGCCTCGCAGACGCGCGACAAGGACGCGCTTACGCGCGACGGCGTCGAGAAGGTCATCAACGGCCTGATCGACATGGACTTCGAATTCATCGTCTGCGATTCGCCGGCTGGCATCGAGTCGGGCGCGCTGATGGCGATGTACTTCGCCGATGAAGCGCTGATCGTCACCAACCCGGAAGTGTCATCGGTGCGCGATTCGGATCGCATCCTGGGCATCCTGGCATCCAAGACCAAGCGCGCCAGCGAGGGCGGCGACCCGATCAAGGAACACCTGCTGATCACCCGCTACAACCCCAAGCGCGTGCATGGCGGCGAGATGCTGTCGCTGACCGACATCCAGGAAATCCTGCGCATCAAGCTGATCGGCGTGGTGCCGGAGTCTGAAGCCGTGCTGCATGCGTCCAACCAGGGCACGCCCGCCATCCACCTGGAAGGCAGCGACGTATCCGACGCCTATGGCGACGTGGTGGACCGCTTCCTCGGCAAGGACAAGCCGATGCGTTTCATCGACTACCAGAAGCCGGGGTTGTTCTCCCGCATCTTCGGCAACAAGTAACGGTCAGGAGGGCTCATCCCAATGTCGATCCTTTCCTTCCTGCTGGGAGAGAAGAAGAAGTCCGCGTCGGTCGCCAAGGAGCGGCTGCAGATCATCCTCGCCCACGAGCGCACCGGCCATTCCGCGCCCGCCGACTACCTGCCCGCGCTGCAGCGCGAGCTGGTGGCGGTGATTTCAAAGTACGTCAAGATCAGCGACCAGGACCTGCGCGTGAGCCTCGAGCGCCAGGACAATCTCGAGGTCCTTGAAGTCAAGATCGAAATCCCGCAGGGCTGATTCCCCCAGTCCTCATCGCTGTTCACCCTGACCGCGGCGCGGCTCCTGCGCCGCGGTTTGTCCCTCCCCTCTCTCCCCGCTTTCTCCCGCTCCCCCGCCAGCTCAGTGCACAGGCCCGGTTTCCGGCTTTGCCGCTTCGCACCGATCCGGAATTGTGTAGCGGCCAGACAACGGAATTGCACCAAAATCCTGCTGGAAAGCGCGCTTTGGCGGAGTTTTGTGTCCTTAATGCTTACGTTTTGTTAGATTTTCGCGACGTCTACACCAAACGTAGACCTCGTCACTGCCGTGATCCGGCGGAGAACAATACAAGACAGAAAAGGAGCACCATGAAGAAATCGGCCATCGTCCTCGCAGCCGGCAGCCTGTTGGCAGGTTCGGCGTACGCCCAGACGTCCGTCACCCTGTACGGTATCGTCGACCAGAGCATCCGCTTCACCACGAACGCCAACGCCAACAACGACAATCTGTGGGAACTGACCAACGGCGCGGTCACCAACAGCCGTTGGGGCCTGAAGGGCAGCGAAGCCCTCGGCAACAACCTGAAGGCAATCTTCCAGCTGGAAGGCGGTTTCGATCCGGACACCGGCCGCTCCAACCAGGCCAGCGCCACCAACCCGAACGGCCGCCTGTTCGGTCGTCAGGCTTACGTTGGCCTGTCGGGTGACTTCGGCGCGATCAAGCTGGGCCGCCAGTACACCGAAGGCTTTAACTTCTTCGGCGACTACGATCCGCTGACTATCGGCAACTACACCGCCAACGCCTGGCCGTTCTTCCTGACCCAGTTCCGCAGCGACAACGTGGTCAGCTACAGCGGCAAGTTCGGCGGCCTGGACGTGGGCGCCGGCTACGGCTTCGGCGAGCAGCCGGGCAGCATGACCAAGAACCAGTACTGGGGCGCTCGTGCCGCCTACACGTACGGTCCGTTCGGCGTCGGCGGCGTGTACCAGGAAATCCGCGACATCAACGGCAACAAGCAGCAAATGTGGGGCGCTGCCGGTAAGTACTCGATCGGCCCGGCCAAGATCTTCCTGGGTTACGTGGGTGGCAAGGACCGCACCGGCGTGATCGACAACGGCTTCCTGAACAACTCGGCTTCCGCGCCTCCCGCGCCCGTGGTCGCTGCCGGTGCTGTCAACAACCCGCGCAAGGACACCATCGGCTACATCGGCGTGACCTACCAGGCCACCCCGGCCCTGGCCCTGACCGGCGTGTTCTACGGCGACTACGTCGAGAACAAGAACGGCGTGAACGACAACAACGGCCGTCGCTACACCGGCGTGCTGCTGGCCGAGTACTCGCTGTCCAAGCGCACCCAGGTTTACGGTACGGTTGACTTCAACAAGGTTTCGGGCGGCACCACCACCGAACTGCCGGGCCGTAACAACCAGACCGGCGCTGCTGTCGGCATCCGCCACATCTTCTGATCGTTTGCCCGATTGGCAGACCCTGGCAGAAAGGCACCTTCGGGTGCCTTTTTTCATGGGCGCGGCCGGCGCCGCAGCCACAGGTACCAGCCTGTCTGCGGCGAGGCTTGCGTCGCGTCCCTGGCTGGTGGCGCCGCCATCGGCTGCAGCGCCGGCCCGGGCTCGGCCAGCCGCGCGGCGCTGTCTTCATCGACGGGATCGAGTGCGATCCATAGCGCCATGCCGCCCGCGTGGCGGCGGCACCTGATGCGCAGCGCGGTACCCTGCCCCGCGGCACCGATGGCGCACGAGAGCAGCCATCCCAGCGTTTGCACCAGCATGGCGTGGTCGCCGCCGATGCGCGGCAGGCGCCCTGCCGACCGGTCCAGCCGGATACCGGCCTCGCCGGCGGCGTCCCAGACACGGTCCAGCGCTTCATCAGCAGGGCTTCCATGGCGAGGCGGCGCATGCGGTAGGGGTGGCGGGTTTCGCGCAGCAGCCGGTTCAGCGCATCGAAATACCGCAGCGAGCGGCGCGAATGGCCGTCGACCTGTGCCAGCAGCGCCGCGTCGGCCTGCGCCTGGGTGCGGCGCAGTGCCAGCCAGGCCAGCAGCGAGGCATGAGGCTCGCGCAGGTCGTGGCCGAGCACATGGAGCACCATGTCGCGCACGGCGCCGGGATCGCGCACGCCGGCGTCCGGTCGGCGAACAGGCGCTGCCCCCCCCTGCGCCGGAGCAGCCAGTGCGCGCCCGCCCACAGTGCCGCACCAAGCGCAGCAACGCGCAACAGGCCCGGCCTCATGCGGCAGCAAGCGCGGCGCTGCCGGTGCGCTCCAGCCGGTAGCCATGCGTGTAGACCGGCGTCAGCCGCAAGCCATGCGCCGCATGCAGGTCCAGTTTGCTGCGCACGCGCGACACGTGGGCATCGATGGTGCGCGACATCGGCGAGATCTCGCGGCCCCAGACCGCGGCAGTGATGTGGTCGCGCGTGACGATGCGCCCCTCGTTGCGGAACAGCAGCACCGCCAGATCGAACTCCTTGGGTGTCAGCCCGACCGGGTGGCCGTTGCAGGTGACCTTGCGGGTGGCGCAGTCGAAGGCGTAGTCGCCGAGCCGCAGGCATTCGATGCGCGCGGCCAGTTCGGCCTGGCGCACCGGCTTGACCATGTAATCGTCGGCGCCGGCCGTCAGCGCGTTGACGATGTCGTGCTCGGCATCGCGGCAGGTCAGGAACATCACCGGCACGCGCCGGTCGAGATTGGTGCGCATCCACGCCAGCACCTCGCGCCCGGACAGGTCCGGCATCTGCCAGTCCAGCAGCAGCAGCAGGTCGAAACCGGCGTCGCGCAGCGCCAGCAGCAGGCGCCGGCTTTCGCCGAAGCTCACGCATTCATGCCCGGCGCTGGCAATGACCTGGCGGATCAGCGCCACATCCGCGGGCGCGTCTTCAAGTGATGCAATTCTCTTTCCCATATATTGTCTCGACGGCGCTTGCCCGGCCGGTTGGCGTCCCGTGGCCGCCGGGCCGTAGCGGCTCATTTAAGACCGCGTGCGCAGGCACACGAATAGGAAAGAACTCAAACTCGATTTTCCACAATCTTTTACTTCTCGCCTCAGCAGGCCGCTCCTACCATGGGCTTCGCTGCGGGCCGCGATGGTCCGCGCCGTCTTTCAACTCTTTTCCATGCGCGCATTCCGATGCACCCGCGCAGGAGCCACGCCCGTGAAGATCGCCGCGCTGCAGGCGGACCCGACCCTTGCCGTCCGCATTGAACAGACCCTGCGCCTGGGCGGCCACCAGTGCACGCGCTACCTCAGCGGCCGCTCGATGATCGGCGCGCTGCGCGGCAGGTCGTTCGACCTCTTGATGCTCGATTGCGATACGCCGGGGATTCCGGCCCTGGAAGTGCTGGCGTGGGTGCGCCGCACGCACGGCCACGAGGTGCCGGTGATGCTGACCGGCACCTCGGATGAAGAGGCCGTTGTGGTGTCCTGCCTGGCCCAGGGCGCCGACAGCTACCTGCCCAAGCCGCTGCGCACGGGCGAACTGGCCGCGCGCGTGCTGGCGCTGTTGCGCCGCACGCGCCTGGCGGGCGAGGCCTGCGACCTCGCGCATGGCGCCTTCCGCTTTGCCACCGCGGAGCGGCGGGTGTGGGTACATGGCAAGCCGGTGCTGCTGGCGCCCAAGGAATTCGACCCGGCGGTACTGCTGTTCCGCAACCTGGGCTCGCTGGTGCTGCGCCAGGCCATGGTCGACCAGGTCTGGCGCTACCACGTGGACCCGGCCTCGCGCACGGTCGACAGCCACCTGTCGCGCGTGCGTACCAAGCTGGCGCTGTGGCCGCACAACGGCGTGCGGCTGTCGTCCGTGTATGGGCTCGGCAGCCGGCTCGATGCGACCTAGGCCGGCCCGGGGGGCGAATTTCAGTCGGCCTTGATGCCGGCTTCCTTCACGATGCGGGCGTTCTCCGCGTACTCCTCGCGGATGGCCTTGGCGAACTGCGCCGGCGTACCGCCGGTGGGCACCTCGCCGCCCTTGAGCAGGCGCTCATGGACCTCCTGCTCGGCCAGCGCCTTGTTCAGCTCGGCGTTCAGGCGGTTGATGATGGCCGCCGGCGTCTTGCCCGGCGCGAACACGCCGAAGGTGGATGTCAGGTTGGCCTTGGGATAGCCGAGTTCGGCCAGCGTCGGCACCGACGGCAGGCTCTCCAGCCGTTTCGGCGCGCCCACTGCCAGCGCGCGCAGGCGGCCAGCCTGCATATGCTGCGTCAGCACCGGGCTGGCGTTGGTGCTCATCACCTCGAACTGGCCGCCGAGCGCGTCGTTCATCTGCTGGCCCGCGCCCTTGTACGGGATCAGCGTGATATCGGCCTTCGACTTCTGCTTGATCTGCTCCAGCACCACATGGCCGACCGTGCCCAGGCCCGAGGTCGCCCAGCGCACCGAGCCCGGCTTGGCGCTCGCCTGGCCGACCACGTCGGCAAAGCCCTTGCCGCTGAAACTGTTGGTGGCAACCACCAGCACCGGCGAGTACATCACGCTCATCACCGGCGCCACGTCCTTCTGCGGATCGTAGTTGACGTGGCCGACGTGCGGATTGAGCGTCAGCGGGCTGGTCGATGCAAACCCCAGCGTGTAGCCGTCCGGCGCGGCCTTGGCCACCGCATCGATGCCGATGCTGCCGCCGGCGCCGGCCTTGTTCTCGACCACCACCGAGGCGCCCATCTGCGCCGACAGGCGTTCGCCCAGCGCGCGCGCCACGGTGTCGCTGATGCCGCCGGTCGGGTAGGCGACGATCAGGCGGATCGGGCGGCTGGGGTAGTTATCGGCTGCTGCTGCGGCGGCGGGCAGCGCGGCAGCCAGCAGGCCGGCGGCACAAGTCGCGGCCAGCAAGGTCGGGCGGAAAGGGAAGGCCATGATGTCGAAATGCGGGAGAAATTCGGGAGGAATCCGGTAGATCGCCTGGCGCGACTGCAACGTGCCGCGCTGGCTCGAGGCAGCCGCTATCTTAGCCGATCAGTTGCGTGCTCAACGCACCGCCAGCGCACCGCCAGCGCACCGCCAGCGCACCGTCAGCGCACCAGCGGCCGCTCGGGCACCCACGAGACAAAGAGCTCGTTGGCCCGGTCATACAGCCGCCATACCGTGCCGCAGTCGCGGCAGGCAAAGGTCAACATGCTGAACGGCACGCCGGCCGCGCTCTGGCTGACCAGCGGCGCCGTGCCGCGCAGCGCCAGGCAGGCCGGCGGCTCGCGCCGGCGCGGATCGGCCGCCAGCTCCAGGCAACGCTCGCAGGCGGGCTTGGCAGGGGCGGCGGGCTGCGGTGATGAGGGCGGCATCGGGGGCGGGGGCACGGCGGACTTCATGCCCGCCATGATGCCGCAAATCGGCTCCCGAAAGCAGCCGGCGGCAGGACACGCGGGATCGGATGCGCGGGTCAGGCCGTCCGCGCACGCGCCAGCGCCGCCGGTGCTGCCGCGCGCTGCCCCAGCCAGACACTGGCCAGCACCAGCAGAGCACCGGCCGCCTGCACCGGCGTCAGCGCCTGTCCCAGCACCAGGTACCCGAGCACGGTGGCGCTGACCGGGCTCAGCAGGCCCAGCGCCGACACCGCCGACGACGGCATCCGGCCGACGCCGCGGAACCACAGCGCGTAGCTCAAGCCCGCGCCAACGATGCTCAGCCACGCATAACCCAGCCAGTTGGCCAGCGTGAAGTGCCCCGGCAGCGGTTCCAGCGCCAGCGCGAACGGCAGCAGGAACAGCCCGCCCGCGCACAGCTGCCAGGCGGTCAGCACCAGCGGCGAGACCGGCGGCTGCCAGCGCCGCGTCAGCACCGTACCCACCGCCATCGACACCGCGCCGGCCGCCGCCGCCGCCACGCCGATGGCATCGAGCCGCGCGGCCGGCCCCAGCACCAGCAGCGCCACGCCCAGCAATCCGCCTACGCCGGCCAGCCACGCCGCGTTGCGCGGGCGCGCACCCAGCCACGCCCACGTCAGCGCCACCACGATCAGCGGCTGGATCGCACCGACCGTGGCCGCCACGCCGCCGGGCAGCCGGTACGCGGCGATAAACAGCATCGCCTGGAAGAAGCCGATATTGAGTACGCCCAGCACCGCGGCGCGCCACCACCAGCCGCCCTGCGGCAACGCGTGGCCGAACGCCAGCATCACCAGGCCCGCCGGCAGCGCCCGGATCACGCCCGACAGCAGCGGCTGCCCCGGCGGCAGCCATTCGCTGGTGACCAGGTAGGTGCTGCCCCAGATCGCGGGAGCGAGCCCGGTCAGCAGGATGTCACGTAGTGCAACACCGCCCGGAGAGGCCACGCGTGACACAGGCTGGGGCGCTGCGGGAGACGCCGACGGATTCGTCTTCATTTCAAGTTTCTTGATATCAAGATAAATCCACTTTACGAATCCGATTGTTTGATGTCAAGATACTTCGGTCTTGTCGCAATTCGCCTTTTGCCCGCACGCCGTCCCCCCATGCCTTCCCGCCGCAAACCCCAGGCCGCTGAAACGCCGGATCAAACCCCGGACCATGTCGACGCTATTCTCGCGCAATGGGCGCGCGAGCGTCCGGACCTGGACGCCTCGCCGATGGGCGTGATCGGCCGGCTGGCCCGGCTCAATCGCCATACCGGGCGCGCGATCGAAGCTGCGCTGGCAGAAACGGGCTTGTCGCCGTGGGAATTCGATGTGCTGGCGACGCTGCGGCGCGCCGGACCGCCGTTTATGCTGTCGCCGGGGGCGCTGATCGGCTCGCTGATGATCACCTCGGGCACGATGACCAACCGGCTCGACCACCTGGAGCGTGCCGGCCTCGTGCAACGCCGGCCCAACCCGGACGACCGCCGTGGCTTGCTGGTGGAGCTGACCGGTGCCGGGCGCGAGCGCGTCGACCATGCGGTCGAACTGCACGTCGCCAACGAACATCGGCTGCTGGAAAGCCTGACCGCCGCGGAGCAGGCCCAGCTCGCCGCACTGCTGCGGCGCTGGCTGCGCCAGTTCGAGCCGCCACCGGGCGGTGGCGGCGAAGACAAAGACGAGGCCTGAGCCTCAGGCCCGCTGCGCGCGCTCGCGCAGGTCCGGCAGGAGCACCGTCAGCAGCCCCAGCAGCGGCAGGTAGGCGCAGTACTCATACACCACACGGATGCCGTGCGTATCCGCCATCCCGCCCAGCACCGCGGCGCCGATGCCACCCATGCCGAAAGCAAAGCCGAAGAACAGCCCCGACACCATGCCGACCTTGCCGGGGATCAGCTCCTGCGCGAACACCAGGATCGCCGAGAACGCCGAGGCCAGGATAAAGCCGATGATGAAGGTCAGCACGCCGGTCCAGAACAGGCCCACGTGCGGCAGCACCAGCGTGAACGGCGCCACGCCCAGGATCGACGCCCAGATCACGCGCTTGCGGCCGATGCGGTCGCCGATCGGCCCGCCCAGGATGGTGCCGGCGGCCACCGCGGCGAGGAACATGAACAGGTGCAGCTGCGCGTCCTGCCGCGCCAGCCCGAAGCGCTCCATCAGGTAGAAGGTGTAGTACGAGGTCAGGCTGGCCATGTAGAAGTACTTGGAGAACACCAGCACCATCAGCACCACCATCGCGCGCACCACCACGCGCGTCGGCACCGGACTCGCCACCACGCCCGCGGCCTTGCGCTTGCGCGCGCCCTGCGCCAGCTGGCGCGCATACCAGCCGCCGATGCGCAACAGCACCACGATGCCCACCAGCGCCGCCAGCGAGAACCACGCCAGGCTGGCCTGCTGGTGCACGATCAGCGCGGCCAGCAACGGCCCCATGGCGCTGCCGCCGTTGCCGCCCACCTGGAAGATCGACTGCGCCAGCCCGTGCTGCCCGCCCGAGGCCATGCGCGCCACGCGCGACGACTCGGGGTGGAAGATCGAAGAGCCGGTGCCGACCAGCGCCGCGGCCACCAGCAGCACGCCGTAGCTCGGCGCCACCGACAGCAGCAGCAGGCCCGCCAGCGTGAAGGCCATCGCCACTGCCAGCGAATGCGGCTTGGGATGCTTGTCGGTGTACAGCCCCACCACCGGCTGCAGCAGCGACGCGGTGACCTGGTAGGTCATGGTCAGCAGGCCGATCTGGGTGAAGCTCAGGTTGAAGCCGCCCTTGAGCATCGGGTAGATCGCCAGGATCAACGACTGGATCATGTCGTTGAGGAAGTGGGCAAAGCTGATCGCCGTCAGCACGCGGAATCCGGTGCGTTCGGCCTGCGGGGAAGCGGAAGTCTGGGCGGCGCTGGTCGGCGCGGAGTCGATGGTTGTGCTCATTGGCGGCTCTCGACGGACGGAAAGCGGCCAGCGGGGGTGCCGGCCATGAAGGAGATAGGCCCGATGCTAGCTGGCGCCCGTGCGCCTGTCCTGCGAGAATGGGGCCGCAACCTTGGAGAAAAGGACATGCAGCGCGCCCCTAGTCACACCGCCCTCGCTCCGGCCGACACCAGCCGCCGCCGGCGCACCCGGGACCAGCCTGTGCCCCCTGCCATCACGCAGGGCGACACCTACTCCGATCCTCCGCGCTACGCCCGCTATGACCGCGGCCCGATGCCGGTCACCGCGATGGCCGCCGACTACCTGCCCGGAGAGGTGACCAAGCCGCACCAGCATCCGCACGCCCAACTGATCCACGCGGTGCACGGCGTGATGGTGGTGGCAACCGAGGAAGGCCAGTGGATCGTGCCGCCCACGCGCGGCATGTGGATGCCGGGCGGCATCACGCACTGGATCCGCATGGTCGGCCGGGTGCAGATGCGCACCGCCTATATCCGCCCCGATGCCGCGCCCGACCTGCCGCAGCGCTGTACCGTGCTCGGCATCTCGCCGCTGCTGCGCGAGCTGATCCTGGCGGCGATCGACATCCCCCTGCCCTACGCGCCCGACACGCGCGACGGGCGCCTGATGCGGCTGCTGCTCGATGAAGTGATGCTGGTGCCGTCGCTGCCGCTGCACCTGCCGCGCCCAACGGACGACGGCTTGCGGCAGATCTGCGATGCGATCGTGAGTACGCCCGATACCGCGCTGACGCTGGCGGACTGGGGCGGGCGGCTGGGCGTGGATCCGAAGACCATCCAGCGGCGCTTTGCCAGGGAGACTGGGATGACCTTCGGGCAGTGGCGCCAGCAGGCGCGGCTGCTGGCGGCGCTGGAGAAGCTGGCAGCCGGGAGCAAGGTGGTGGATGTAGCGCTCGACCTAGGCTACGAGAGCCCGAGCGCCTTTGCGACGATGTTCAGGCGGCAGTTCGGCGTGCCGCCGAGCGTGTTCTTTCGCTGATAGTGGGCGTCACCGCCCCAGGTACCGCTCCACCAGCCGCGTCCAGTAAGCCGCACCCACGGTCAGGTTCTCGTCGTTGAAGTCATAGCCCGCGTTATGCAGCA
Source organism: Ralstonia pickettii DTP0602 (assembly GCA_000471925.1). Taxonomy (NCBI): domain Bacteria; kingdom Pseudomonadati; phylum Pseudomonadota; class Betaproteobacteria; order Burkholderiales; family Burkholderiaceae; genus Ralstonia; species Ralstonia pickettii. The sequence continues at coordinate 53,526 of CP006667.1, read as the reverse complement.
GCGGCTGGTTGGCGCCGTTGCCCAGACGCACGAAGCAACCTGGCCGCTCCTGCAGGAAGTAGGCAAAGTCCTCGCTGCCCGCAATGCGCGCGGCCTGCCCCACCACCTTGTCGGCGCCGACCAGTTCCTCGGCCACCTGCCGCGCGAACTCGGTTTCGCGCTCGCTGTTGACCAGCACCGGGTAGCCGCGCACATAGTCGATCTCGGCGATCGCGCCATAGCCCTCGGCATGCGCGGTGGCAAGCTGGCGGATCCGGTTTTCCAGCGAGGCGCGCACTTCCGGGCTGAACGAGCGCACGCTGATCTCCATGCGCGCGCTGTCGGGGATCACGTTGGGGGCGTGGCCGGCGTGCAGCGTGCCGATGGTCACTACCGCGGTCTCGTTCGGGTCGACATAGCGCGACACCACCGACTGCAGCGCCATCACCAGGCTGCCGGCCACCAGGATCGGGTCGATCGACTGATGCGGGCGCGCCGCGTGGCCGCCCTTGCCGCGGATGGTGATGGTGACCGTGTCGCAGGCCGCCATGAACGGGCCCGAGCGGAACAGAAAGGTGCCCTGCTCCATGCCCGGATGGTTGTGCAGCCCGAAGATCGCGTCGCACGGGAAACGCTCGAACAGGCCGTCGGCCAGCATGCGCTCGGCGCCGCCGCCCGCGCCGATTTCCTCGGCCGGCTGGAAGATCAGGTGCACCGTGCCGTCAAAGTTGCGCGTGCGCGCCAGCTGCTTGGCCGCGCCCAGCAGGATCGCGGTGTGGCCGTCGTGCCCGCAGGCGTGCATGCGGCCCTCATTGACGCTGGCGTAAGGCAGCCCGCTGCGCTCGTAGATCGGCAGCGCATCCATGTCGGCGCGGATGCCGACACTGCGCCCGCCCTGCCCGCATTTGAGCGTGCCAACCACGCCGGTGCCGCCCACCGCGCGCGTGACCGTGTAGCCCCACGTCTCCAGCAGGCTGGCGACCAGACCGGAAGTCCGGACTTCGTCGAAGGCAAGTTCGGGATGCTGGTGGATATTGCGCCGGATGGCCTCGAGTTCCGCGCGGCTGTCCAGGGTGTCGGTCAGCGCGCAGTACTGGCGCATCAGCGGGGAGGACTTGAGGGTGGTGCCGAGGTAAGACTCGAGCTCGGGGGCGTGCTCAGACATGGCATGTGCTCTTTGGCGAAACCTGTATAAACAGTATTTCACGCAGAAAACACGAGCGAAATGCCAAGGGTGCGATTTCCTGTAAATCGATGTAATTTGGGCGTTTGGGGCACCGAAACTGTTGCCCTAATCGTACGCTTTGTGTGGAAACCAAACGCTTTGTGTGAAAGCGTTTCGACGGGGAACCTTTAGCAGCTCGCTTCCGAGGCCCTTCTTCCCGTACGAAACGCCGGCGTTTGCCAACGCCAGCGCATGACGGGCACGCGCGGCGCGGTCCCGCCTGTCCTCACCGCTCGCCGTACGCCACCACCTTCTGCGTCTGCACGCCAAGCCCGTCCACACCGAGCCGCATGGTGTCGCCCGCCTTCAGGAAGCGCGGCGGCTTGAAACCCATGCCCACCCCCGGCGGCGTGCCGGTCGCGATCAGGTCGCCTGGCAGCAGTGTCATGAAGCGGCTGACATAGCTGACCACGGTCGCCACGTCGAAGACCATGGTGGCGGTGGTGCCCTTCTGCACGCGCTCGCCGTTGACCTCCAGCCACAGGCCCAGCGCCTGCGGGTCGGCCACCTCGTCGCGCGTCACCAGCCACGGGCCGGCCGGGCAGAAGGTGTCGCAGCCCTTGCCCTTGTCCCAGGTGCCGCCGCGCTCGATCTGGAACTCGCGCTCGGACACGTCGTTGACCACGCAGTAGCCGGCCACGTGGCGCAGCGCCTCTTCGCGCGAGACATTGCGCGCGGTGGTGCCGATGACCACGCCCAGCTCCACCTCCCAGTCGGTCTTTTCCGAGCCGAACGGCAGCATCACCGCGTCGTTGGGGCCGTTCAGCGAGCTGTTGGCCTTCAGGAACACGATCGGCTCGGCCGGCAGCGGCATGCCGGCCTCGGCGGCGTGGTCGGCATAGTTCAGGCCAATCGCCACGATCTTGCCGATACCCGTCCACGGCACGCCGAAGCGCGCGTCGTCGATCACCGGCAGCGATGCCGGGTCGACCCTGGCGAGCGCTTCCAGCGCCGCGGGCGCCAGTTGCGCCGCATCGATATCGCCCACCACGCCGGACAGGTCGCGCACTCGGCCTTCTGCATCGATCACGCCCGGGCGCTCGGCGCCGGGGTTGCCTACTCGAACCAGTTTCATCGTCGTTGTCTTCTTCAGGGGGTTGTTCAGGCGGTTTGCTTGAGTGTGGTATCGCGCGCACCGGCCTCTGCCAGCGAGCGCGCCACCACGCTCAGCACCTCTTTCGCGGTGTTCTCGGAATGCTGGCGCAGCACCTGCGCCAAGCGCGGCCGGCCGGGCTCGCGCAGCGCGGCCATGATGGCTTCGTGTTCCTCATGCGACTCCTGCCAGCGGATCGTATCCGCATTGGCGGCGCCGCGCGCGCGGTGCACCTTGCTCATCAGCGTGGCGTAGATGCCGGCCAGCACCGGGTTGCCGGCGCCGTCGATGATGATCTGGTGGATTTCCTGGTTGATGCGGAAATAGTCGGTACGCCGGCCCCCGGCATGCGCGTCGATCATGGCCTGGTGGCGCCGCTCGAGCTTGTTCAGGGCGGCGTCGCCCAGCCGTCGCGCCGCCAGCTCGCCGGCCAGCGCCTCCAGCCCGTGCAGGGTTTCGAAGGTGGCGCGCAGTTCCTCCAGGTCCAGCGGCGCCACCCGGTAGCCGATGTACTGCCGGTGCAGCACCAGCCCCTCGGACACCAGCACCTTGAGCGCCTCGCGCAGCGGCGTCTTGGAAACGTCGAAGGCCTCGCAGAAGGCCCGTTCGTCGATCCGCGCGCCGGGCGGCAGTTCGCCCTCTTCGATCATGGTGCGCAGCCGCACGGCAATTTCAGCCGACATGCCGAGCGTGCGCAGGCGCGTGGTTTTTGAAAGCGTTTGTGTCACAGACGTCACCAGAATGGGGAAATGCACCACGGCAAGGCTACCACATTCCAAAATTGTGCATGCGCAACATTGTAAAATCAATGACTTACACGCGTTGTAATTACAGATTACGTATCTTATACTCCGACCTGTTGCGCGACACGACTATTAAAACTGCCCATCCACGGACCAAAGAAGGAGACGCCGCCATGCAAACGACAAGCCGGGCGACAGTGCTTACGGAGGCCAAGACCTCCGTGCGCTGGAAGATTTTTCTGATGATGCTGTTCCTCATCGCGATCAACTACATCGATCGCGCCTCGCTCTCGGTGGCGATGCCGCTGATCGCCAAGGAGTTCGACCTCAGTCCCACCATGCAGGGCCTGATCCTCAGTTCGTTTTTCTGGACCTATGCGCTGATGCAGGTGCCGGGCGGCATGCTTGCCGACAAGTACAAGCCGCGCATCGTGATTGCCACCGCCACCGTGTTCTGGGGCATTGCCCAGGCGGTCGCGGCCTTCACCACCAACGCCACCTCGCTGCTGCTGACCCGGCTCGGCCTGGGCGCTGCCGAAGCGCCGATCTACCCGGCCGGCGGCAAGCTCAATGCGATCTGGATGACGCAGAACGAGCGCGGCCGCGGCGCCACCCTGCTCGACGGCGGCGCGCCGCTGGGCGCGGCGCTCGGCGCCATCATCATCACGTGGCTGATCGCCACGCTGGGCTCATGGCGGCTGGCCTTCATCGTGGCCGGCGTGGGCACCGTGCTGGCCGGCGTGGTGGCGTGGTACTACGTGCGCAATTCGCCGCGCGAGCACCGCGGCGTCAACGAACTGGAAGCCCGCTATATCGAGGAAGCGCAGGCCAATGAGCACCGCGCCGAACCGGCCAACCTGTCCGGCCGCTCGCTGGACTTCTTCAAGTACCGCTCGGTGTGGTGCATGGCGATCGGCTGGATGTGCTTCAACACCGTGTTCTACGGCCTGCTGACCTGGATGCCCAACTACCTGAACAAGGTGCACGGCTTCGACATCAAGCAGATGGGCGGCGCCAGCTTCATCATCTTCTTCAGCGGCTTCGTCGGCGAACTGATCGGCGGCTGGATCGCCGACAAGTGGAAGGAAGCCGGCGGGCGCCCCAATGTGGTGATGCGCACGCTGTTCGGCATTGCCGCGGTGGTGGCGACGGCCTCGATCTTCTCGGTGGCCTACGTCAGCGATCCGATCGTGGTGGTCGTGCTGCTGTCGTCGACGCTGTTCTTCCTGCGCTGGTGCGGCCTGTTCTGGTGCGTGCCGTCGATGCTGGGGACGCGCAACAAGGTCGGCTTCCTGGGCGGCGTGATGAACCTGGGCGGCAATATCGGCGGCATCACCGTGCCGATCATCGTCGGCATGATCGTGCAGTTCACCGGCTCGTACTTCCTGGCGCTGATGTTCTTCGCCGCGGCCGGCGTCGGTCTGCTGCTGGCATCGACCGCGATCGACTACGAGACCAAGATCCCGGTCTGATCGCGACCCGCAGCTTCGACTCACACATCCAATAAGACCCTCACTCACGCCTTGCCTCGTGCAAGGCATACCATCCACGCTGCGCCTGCTCCTGCCGGCGCGGCGTTGGAGGAGACATGTCATGACCCGCTTCCCACGTATGCTGGCTGCCGCCTTGCTCGTGCTGGGCGCCGCGCAGGCACATGCCACGCCGGCAGCCCCATCGGCACCCGTCGGTGACGGACTGCCAACGGCACAACCCGAAGCCGTCGGCGTCGATTCGGCAAAACTCGTCGCACTGTCCGAATGGATCCGCCGCGACAAGCTCGATGTGCGCAGCCTGCTCGTCATCAAGGACGGCAAGCTGGTGTTCGAGCGCTATGGCGACGGCCTGTCGCGCGACTACAACCACGAGCTGTACTCCGTCACCAAGTTCATCAGCGCGCTGCTGGTCGGCACGCTGGTCGGAGACGGCAAGCTGAGCGCCGAAGACTCGCCCGCGCCGCGCCTGGCCGCCGCGCGTCCCGACCTCGCCAGCGCGCTGGCAGACAAGCAGGCGATCCAGTTGCGCCATTTGATGTCGATGTCCAGCGGCCTGTCGTACAAGCTGGTGGAAGGCACCGACACGCTCTACTACGGCGTGCCAGACCGGCTGCGCGTGGCGGCCACCGCCGCGGTGCGCACCAAGGCCGGCGCCGAGTTCGACTACATCGACGTCAACCCCGTGCTGGTCGGCGCCGCCATCACGCAGGCCGCCGGGCAGCCTGAAGACCAGTATGCAAAAGCCCGCTTGTTCGGCCCGCTCGGCATGAGCCACTACCGCTGGGACGGTGCCGACGGCAAAGGCGCGGTCTCAGGCGGCTGGGGGCTGCGGCTGCGCTCCATCGACATGGCCAAGCTCGGCATGCTGATGCTGAACCAGGGCCGCTGGAACGGCCAGCAGATCGTGCCGGCCTCGTGGGTCGAACGCATGACCACGCCCGCCGGTCCGGCGAAGGACTACGGCTTCTACTGCTGGGTCAACAACATCGTGCAGAGCGAACGCGAATTCAGCGCCATGGGCTACAAGGGCCAGTTCATCACCGTACTGCCGCAGCAAAACGCCGTGATCGTGATGAACAGCATCATGTCCACGCAAGGCGGCCTGCGCGATGCGGCGTACCTTGACCTGTACCGGCGCATGGTGAATGAGTACGTGCTGCCCGCGCTGCAGGCAGGCAAGTCCGTCAGGCCGGATGCCGCGCGGCAGGCTGCGCTACAAAAGGAACTGCAGCTGGCACGTGCCAGCCACGGCGTGCCCGGCACCGCCCTCGCCTTCAACGACAAACCCGAACAATAAACACAAAGGCGCCGTCGCACCCATAGGCTGCAAAGGCGGCGCCCGCCCTACTCCTGAGAACGACTGATATGACCAAGCAAATCCGACTCGGCATGCTGACGCCGTCTTCCAACACGGCGCTCGAACCCATCACCAGCGCGATGGTCGCCGGCCTGCCCAATGTCAGCGCGCATTTCTCGCGCTTCACCGTGACCGAGATCTCGCTGCGCGACCAGGCGCTGGGCCAGTTCAATCTCGACAAGATCCTGGCTGCCGCCAGCCTGCTGGCCGATGCGCGCGTCGATGTCATCGCCTGGAACGGCACCTCGTCAGGCTGGCTCGGCTTCGACAAGGATGAAGCGCTGTGCAAGCAAATCACCGAAGCCACCGGCATCCCGGCCACCACCTCGGTGCTGGCGCTCAATGAAATCCTGCAAAAGACCGGCGCGCGCAACTTCGGCCTGGCCACACCTTACCTGGACGACGTGCAGCAACGCATCATCGCCAACTACGCGCGCAGCGGCTTTACCTGCGTGGCCGAGAGCCACCTGGACCTGCATGTGAACTACAGCTTCGCCGAGGTCGAGGAAGACACCATCCGCGACATGGTGCGCGGCATCGCGCAGCACAAGCCGCAGGCCATCACCACCTTCTGCACCAACCTGCGTGCCGCGCACCTGGCCGAGGAGCTTGAAGCCGAGACCGGCATCCCGCTGTACGACACCATCTCCACCGTGGTGTGGAAGTCGCTGCGCCTGTGCGGCGTGGATACGCGCGAGCTGCGCGGCTGGGGCCGCCTGTTCCGCGAAGTGGAGTAAGCCGATGTCCGCTCACGACAGCCTTGACCTGGTGATCCGCCGCGCGGACGTGGTCACCGCCGCCGACCGCTTCCGCTGCGATATCGGCGTGCGCGGCGGGCAGATCGTCGCGCTCGGCCACGGTCTGCCGCAGGGGGCGCGCGAGATCGATGCCGATGGGCTGCTGGCGCTGCCCGGCGGCGTCGACGGCCATTGCCACCTCGACCAGCCGATGCCCGACGGCCTGCGCATGGCCGACGACTTCTTCACCGGAACGCGCGCCGCGGTCTGCGGCGGCACCACCACCGTGATTCCGTTCGCCGCGCAGGAGAAGGGCGCATCGCTCAAGGCTGCCGTGGCGGACTACCACCGCCGCGCGGAAGGCCGTGCCGTGATCGACTACGCCTTCCACCTGATCGTCGCCGATCCCACGCCCGCGGTACTGGCCGACGAACTGCCGGCGCTGATCCGCAAGGGCTACAGCTCGTTCAAGGTCTACATGACCTATGACGACCTCAAGCTGTCCGACCGCGAGATGCTGTCGGTGCTGGATGTCGCCAGGCAGAACAACGCGCTGGTGATGGTGCATGCCGAGAATGCCGACTGCATCTCGTGGCTGACCGACAAGCTGGTCGGGGAAGGACGCATCGCGCCGCGCTTCCATGGCCTGGCGCGGCCCGCCGCCGTCGAGCGTGAAGCCACGCACCGCGCCATCACCTTTGCCGAGCTGGTCGACGTGCCGATCCTGATCGTGCATGTCTCCGGCAAGGAAGCGATCGAGCAAATCCGCTGGGCACAGGGCAGGGGGCTGCAGATCCTGGCCGAGACCTGCCCGCAGTACCTGTACCTGACCGCCGATGACATGGCCTTGCCAGGCGACGACGGCTATGAAGGCGCCAAGTGCATCTGCAGCCCGCCGCCGCGCGATCCGGAGAACCAGGCCGCGGTGTGGCGCGCGCTCACCAACGGCGTGTTCAGCGTGTTCTCGTCCGACCATGCGCCGTTCCGCTATGACGACCCGCAAGGCAAGCAGCCGGGCGGCAACCGGCCTTCGTTCGAGCACATCCCCAACGGCGTGCCGGGCATCGAGACGCGCCTGCCGCTGCTGTTCGACGGCGTGGCGCGCGGCAAGCTGTCGCTGCACCAGTTCGTCGAGCTGACTTCGTGGCGGCCGGCGCGGCTGTACGGGCTGTATCCGCGCAAGGGAACCATCGCCATCGGCGCGGATGCGGACATCGTGCTGTGGGATCCGCACAAGCGCGTGCAGATCCGCAACAGCGCGCTGCACCACGCGGTGGACTACACGCCGTATGAAGGCATCGAAGTGACCGGCTGGCCGGTGCATTGCTTCTCGCGCGGCGAGATGCTGGTGCGCGATGGCCAGTACCTGGAACCGCAGGCGGGAAGAGGGCAGTTCCTGCCGGCGGGCGCGCCGATGCTTGGTTGATGACCTGCGGACCTGAAGACTGAAGAGCTGCGCATGTTTGCTCCCCTCTCCCATTTATGGGTGAGGGGAGCAAACCGCCGCAGGACTGCTGTTCTCGCTGTTCGACAAACACTATCTCCCCATGCAACTCCTGATCGTCAATCCCAATATCAGCGAATCCGTCACCGCGCTGATCGAAGCCGAGGCGAGCCGCACTGCCGCCTCCACCACCACGCTGAAGATGGCCACCGCCCAGTTCGGCGTGGCCTACATCGAAACTCGCTTCGAGGCTTTGGTCGGCGGCTACGCCACCGCCTGCGCCGCCGCGGAGCATGCCGGCCAGTTCGACGGCCTGGTGGTCGCCGCCTTCGGCGACCCCGGCCTGGCGGGCCTGAAAGAGCTGTTCGACGTGCCGGTCGTCGGCATGACCGAGGCCGCGCTGGCAAGCGCCTGCCTGCTCGGGCAGCGCTTCTCCATCATCGCGATCTCGCACCGCATCCAGTCCTGGTACCGCGAATGCGTGGCGGCCAACGGCCTGTCGTCGCGGCTGGCGAGCGTGCGTTCGCTGCAGGAGCCGCTGCGCGATATCGGCAGCGTGCAGGAAGACCATGCCGCGCGGCTGGAGCAGCTGTGCCTGCAGGCGGTGGAGCAGGATGGCGCCGACGTGATCATCGTAGCCGGAGCCCCGCTGGCGGGGCTGGCGCGCTCGCTGCAGGGGCGCCTGCCGGTGCCGGTAGTGGATGGCGTGTCGAGCGCGGTGCGGCATTGCGAATCGCTGGTGGCGCTGCGCGCCGGCAGCGCCACGCAAGGCAGCTTTGCGCGGCCGCCGCGCAAGCCCAACGCCGGGCTGACGCCGGCGCTGGCAAAGCTGCTCGACTAAGCCGGGCCAACCGGGGCTGTGCAGATTTGCAGGGCGCATCCGCAAGGGCGCGCATTGCCGCACAGCGGGCGCGATCCTAGACTGCCTGCACGGCCGCCGCATGACGTGGCGGCCAGCCAACCACAACAGGATCGCGATGAAGCTCTTCTACTCTCCGGGCGCCTGCTCGATGGCCGTGCATATCGCGCTGCGCGAAGCCGGCCTGCCGGTCACGCTGGCCAAGGTCGACCTGGTCCAGCACAAGCTGGTGCAGGCCGAGAATGGCAGCGACGACTACTACGCCATCAACCCGCGCGGCTACGTGCCCCTGCTGCAGTTCGACGACGGCTCGCGCCACACCGAAGTGGCATCGCTACTCCAATACATCGCCGACCAAGTGCCCGAGCGCACGCTGTTGCCCGCCGCCGGCACGCGCGCACGGCTGGAAGCGACCGGCTGGCTGACGCTGGTCTCGACCGAACTGCACAAGGTCTTCAGCCCCTGGCTGTGGCACAAGGAAACTGCGCAGATCACGCAGGAAGCCTGCAAGGCCAAGCTGCAGCAGCGCTTTGCCGAACTCGACCGGCACCTGCAAACCCGCCAGTTCCTGACCGGCGACACCTTCACCGTCGCCGACGCCTATTGCTTCACCATCGTGGGCTGGGCCCGCATGCTGATGATGCCGCTGACCGCATACCCGGCGCTGCAGCAATACCTGTCGCGCGTGGCGGCGCGGCCGGCGGTGCAGGAGGCGATGCGGGCGGAGGGACTGGTGCGCGACTGAGCGTTGGCCGCGTGCGCAGCGCGCTCAGCGCTGCGCGCCGAGCAGCGACTCGATCTTTGCCACCAGCTCCTTGTCGTCAGGCTTGGTGCGGCTGCCGTAGCTGGCCACCACCTGGCCGTCGCGGCCGATCAGGTACTTGTAGAAGTTCCACTTGGGGGAGGTCCCGGTCTGCTTTGCCAGCAGCGCATACATCGGGTTGGCTTCGCCGCCGCGCACGTGCGACTTGCCAAGCATCGGGAACTTGACGCCGTACGTGTTGTAGCAGAAGTCCGCGATCTCCTTCTCCGAGCCGGGCTCCTGCGAGAAGTCGTTGGACGGGAAGCCCAGCACCACCAGCCCACGCGCGCGGTATTTGGCGTAGAGCGCCTCCAGCCCTTCGTACTGCGGCGTGAAGCCGCAATAGCTGGCGGTGTTGACCACCAGCACCACCTTGCCGGCGTACTGGCACAGGTTCTGCGGCGCGTCGTCCTGCAGGCGCGGGAAGGTGAAGTTGAGCGAGGCGGGGCAGGTGCCTGCCGCTGCAGGCGCAGCAGCGGGCTTGTCGGTTGCGCGGGCAGGGGCCGGGAGCAGGGCAGCGCTGGCCGCGGCCAACGCCAATGCGGCGGCGAAAGTGGTGTTGCGCAGGGCGTGGCGGCTGGCAGGCGCGCCGGTGTACGGCGTGGCAGGCAGGGAACGGCGGTTCATGGCGACGGGGCTCCGGTGGTCGGCTCGCTGTATCGGGTACGCGTAGTCTACGCCGACGGCAGCCGGTCGGATGCACGGGGTGGCCCCGGCGCCACCGTCCAACGCCAATCAGTCCATCGCCAGCGTGGCGGCGTGTTCGGTGACGCTGCTGCGCAGTTCCAGGTCCGGCATGCGGCGCACGATCAGCAGCGCGAGCACTGCCGCCGCAGCACCGGCGGCGAAAATCAGCTGGAAGCCTGAGTCCACGCCACCGGCCAGCACCTGCTGCACCGCCGGCGAGAGGTGCGCCAGCGCTTCGCTGCCATGGCGCAGCGCGCCCAGGTCCAGCGCCTGCGTCACACCCGAGGCGGCCAGCGCATGGCGGAACTCCAGCGTCAGCAGCGTACCGGCCAGCGCCCCGCCGATCGCACTGCCGAGCGAGCGCAGTACCAGCAGCGCGCCGGTGCCGGCGCCGGTATCGCGGCGCTCGAGCACGTTCTGAACGCTCATCAGCGTCGACACCATGGTCATGCCCAGGCCCACGCCGGCCAGCGTCATCGCCGCCAGCACCACGGCCAGCGGCATCGCGGGGGTCACCAGCGCCAACCCGATCAGTCCCAGCGCGGCAGCGATATAGCCGCCCGTCAGGATGCCGCGCATGCGGCCCACGCGCGGCGCCAGCCAGGCCACGATGAAATTCCCCGCCACGGTGGCCAGCAGGAACGGCATCACCAGCAGCCCCGAGGTCGAGGCATCGGCGCCGCGCACCAGCTGGAAATGCAGCGGCAGCGCAAAGATGCACAGGAAGATATCGAGCGCGGCCAGGGCCGAGGCGGCGACGCCCATCACATAGGCGCGGTTGGCGAACAGCCGCGGCGGCAGCATCGGATCGGCGGCGCGGCGCTCCTGCCAGGCGAGCAGCGCCACGGCGGCCGCGGCGGCCAACAGCAGGGCGCCCAGTTGCGGCGAGATCCAGTCGTAGACGTCGCCGCCCCAACTCATCGCCAGCAGGAAGGCGACGATGGCCACCGCCAGCAGCAGCGCACCCAACCAGTCTACGCGCGGGCGGCCGCCGCGCGGCTGCAGCGCCGCCAGGCCGCGGTAGCACATGAACATCGCCAGCAGGCCCAGCGGCACGTTGACCCAGAACAGCCAGCGCCACGACATATGGTCAGAGACCCAGCCGCCCACCAGCGGCCCGGCGATCGACGCCACGGCCCATACCGTGGCCAGGTAGCCCTGGTAGCGCCCGCGCTGGCGCGGCGCCACCACGTCGGCGATGGCCGCCTGCGCCAGCGACATCAGCCCGCCGCCGCCCACGCCCTGCAGCGCGCGGAACAGGATCAGTTGCCCCAGCGTCTGCGCCATCGCGCACGCCACCGACGCCGCGATAAACAGCGTGATCGCCACCATCAGCAGCCGCCGCCGCCCGAAGCTGTCTGACAGCTTGCCGTACAGCGGCGTGGTCACCGTCGACACGATCAGGTACGCGGTCACGATCCACGACAGGTGGCCGAAGCCGTTCAGGTCATTGGCGATCGCCGGCACCGCCGGGATCACCACGGTCTGGTCGAGCGCGGCGAGCAGGATGCACAGCACGATGCCGCCGATCACCCGCATGATGGCGCGATGGTCGTGGACGGGAGCCTGGGCGAGTGCGGCAGAGGAGGGTGAAGACATGGCAGACAGAAAACCGCAGCAATGTGCGGCGAAATCAACTCAAAATGCGTGGGAATATCGGGCCAGAAACCGCTTTGGAGGGGGCGTGACGCCGTCGCGGGTGACCGCTATTCAGCAACCGCATAATTATAGGCCCGTGACGAATATCGTGCCGGCATCGCAGGTAAGATCCCGACCATGAGCGAGACCCCACGACAAGAAACAGGTCACGCCACCAGCGCGGCCGGACCCGAACTGGGCCAGTGGCACCCCGTGCTGGCCATGGAACAGGCACAGGGCGACGGCCCCTTCGCCGCCCGCCTGTTCGGCCGCGCGCTGGTGTTGTGGCGCAACGCCGATGGCTGGCACGCCTGGGACGACCGCTGCCCGCACCGCGGCGCCGCGCTCACGCTGGGCGCGGTGCGCGACGGCCTGCTGCATTGCGGCTATCACGGCTGGCGCTTCGAGTCAGGCGGCCGCTGCACGCGCTATCCCGCGCACCCCGGGCTGGTGCCCGCGCCACGCGCCTGCGCCACCACCCATCCGGTGCGCGAAGGCTATGGCCTGCTATGGGTGCGCCTGGCTGGCGACGGCACCGAAGCCGTGCCCGAACTGCCGCCGTTCCCCGAATACGACGACCCCGAATGCCGCCACATCGTCTGCGGCCCGTACGACGTCGCCACCTCGGCGCCGCGGCTGGTGGAAAACTTTCTGGACATGGCCCACTTCGGCTATGTGCATGACGGCTACCTGGGCGATCCCGGACACACCGAGGTGCCGCCGTACGAAGTCGAAGCCATCGGCGACGCCCGCAAACCCGACGCCCTGCGCAGCATCGGCTGCCGCGCCTGGCAGCCGCGCGCGCACGCCAGCGCCACCGGCGGAGCGATGGTCGAATATGAATACCGGGTTGTCGCGCCTTATGCGGCAATCCTGACCAAGGTGCCCGACCTGGGCGACAACCACCGCAGCGCGATCGCGCTGTTTATCTGCCCAGGGGATGAGGAATCAAGCCGGGTGTGGTTCGTGATGTCGCTGGTCACCGACGACGACGACACCAGCCTGCGCGAATTCCAGGACACCATCTTCCTGCAGGACAAGCCGATCGTGGAATCGCAGCAGCCGCGACGGCTGCCGCTGCGCACCGGCGTGGAAGTGCCGCAGCCGGCCGACAAGCTGGCAGGCGCGTACCGGCGCTACCTGGCGGCGCATGGGGTGAAGTTCGGCACGCTGGAGTAAGCGGCGGTCGCTTCAACGACCGCCGGTTTGCGCTCCTCTCCCGCACGCGGGAGAGGAGCCTGGGGCAGACCGCCAGCTCAGCGCCCGCCGCCCGTAATGTAATGCTCGAGCTGCTCAATAATGAACTGCTGCTCCGAGATGATGTCCTTCACCAGGTCACCAATCGACAGCATCCCGACCAGTTCCCGGCCTTCCATCACCGGCAGGTGGCGCAGCCGGTGCTGGGTCATCAGCGCCATGCATTCGTCGGTGCTCTGGTTGGCGCTGACATAGATGACCGCGGTGGTCATGATGTCGCGCACCAGCGTCTCGCGCGAAGTGCGTTGCATCAGGATCACCTTGCGCGCGTAATCGCGCTCGCTCAGGATGCCCTTGATCTCGCCTTGCTCGATCACCAGCAGCGCGCCGATGCCTTTCTCAGCCATCAGCTGCAGCGCGGCATAGACCGTCGCCGTCGGCGGGATGCTGTAGATGGACTGACTCGGCTTGGATTCCAGAACCTGGCGTGCGGTTTTCATCACCAACTCCTTTTCCGTCGAAAATGCGATGCGGCTGGCGGTACCTGCTTCGTGCCAATGCAATCAGAGTAGCAAAGTAACGCGCACCCTTACAGGGTGACTTACGCGAATCTTTGTAAGCAATGTTGTGACGGGCCCGCTGCGGCGGGTGCATCACTCCGTGCCATCGCCACTCTCTCCGTCCAGCGTCGACAGGCAAAGGATCTGCATCTGTCGCACCCATTGCTGCGGTTCCAGCGCCGCGCGCCCTGCCGCAGCAGCCGATAGCGGCCCGCGCCCCAGACTGCAAGCACCAGCGCCTGCACCGTTCGGTTGGGGAGAGGGCGGGCGTCTCAACGAAGTGAGATGGCGCGATGCTTGCCATGCGCCTGCCCTCTCCCCCGGCGCCTCTCCCGCAAGCGGGAGAGCGGAGAAAACCGGCGGCGAAGGTCTCGCCCGCGGCTTACTCCGTCATCATCCGCACCTTCACCTTCTTGCCCTTGACCTTGCCCGCATTGAGCCGCTTCACCGCCTCGCGCCCGATGCTTCGTTCCACCGCGATATAGGTCGACATCTCCAGCACATTGATCTTGCCGATCTGTTCCTTGGTAAAGCCCGCTTCGCCGGTCAGCGCGCCGAGGATATCGCCGGGGCGGATCTTCTCCTTGCGGCCGCCCAGCATCTGCAGAGTCACCATCGGCGGCAGCAGGCGTTCGCCGCTGGATGCCCTCAGCTCGGCCAGCGCATGCCATTCGAACTCGCCGCCATGGTGCTGTTCCAGGTTGCCGACGCGGCCCATCTCGTCCATGCTGACCAGGCTGAAGGCCCAGCCTTCCTGATCGGCGCGGCCGGTGCGGCCGATGCGGTGAACGTGCACTTCGGGGTCGGGCGTGATCTCGACATTGATCACCGCTTCCAGCTGCGCGATATCGAGCCCGCGTGCGGCCACGTCGGTCGCCACCAGCACCGAGCAGCTGCGGTTGGCAAACTGCACCAGCACCTGATCGCGTTCGCGCTGCTCCAGCTCGCCGTGCAGCGCCAGTGCATGGTAGCCCTGTGCGCGCAGCAGTTCCACCAGCTCGCGGCAACGTGCCTTGGTGTTGCAGAATGCCAGCGTGCTGACTGGCCGGAAGTGGTCCAGCAGGCGCCCCACCGCGTTCAGGCGCTCGCCTTCCTCCACTTCATAGAAGCGCTGGCGGATGGTGGTGTTGTCGTGCGTCGCTTCCAGCTTGATGGACTGCGGCTTGCGCAGGAAGCGGTGGCTGAGCTTGTCGATGCCGGGCGGGTAGGTGGCGGAGAACAGCATCGTCTGCCGCTCCTTCGGGCAGCGGCTGGCCACATAGGCGATGTCGTCGAAGAAGCCCATGTCGAGCATGCGATCGGCCTCGTCCAGCACCAGCGTGTTGATGCCGGCCAGGTCGAGGCTGCCGCGGTCGATGTGATCCAGGATGCGTCCGGGCGTGCCCACCACGATATGCGCGCCGTGGATCAGGCTGTCGACCTGCGGCCGCATCGGCGCGCCGCCGCACAGGGTCAGCACCTTGATGTTCTCTTCGGCGCGCGCCAGGCGGCGGATTTCCTGTGTCACCTGGTCGGCCAGCTCGCGCGTGGGGCACAGCACCATCGCCTGCACGTCGAAGCGGCGCGCATCGAGCCGGTGCAGCAGCGCCAGCCCGAAGGCGGCGGTCTTGCCGCTGCCGGTCTTGGCCTGCGCCACCAGGTCCTGGCCCGCCAAAGTGATCGGCAGGCTGGCCGCCTGGATCGGCGTCATTTCGTCATAGCCGAGCTGCGCCAGCGTGGCGAGCATGGTGGGCGACAGCGGCAGGGTGGAAAAATCGGTGCCGGCTTGCGGCTGGGCGGGGGTCGTGTTCATGCGCGATTATAGCGATCCGTGGTCAACGATCGGCCGGCGGCGTCCAGCCAAGCCGTGCCAGCAACGACTGCGCCGCGGCCGGCGCGCGCTCCTTGGCGCCGTTGATAAAGAAGACAAAGACCTCGCGCTTGCGCGCCGCGGGCTTGCGGTCTTCCACCGCCGGCAGGTCGTCCGGCTGCCCGCCCTGCGCCCACGCGCGCGTGCGTTCCGCCCACGCATCGAGCGCCTCGGGCGCGTAGCCGGTCTGCAGCTTCTCGCTGCTGGCCATCAGGCGTGCATAGACGAAGTCGGCGGTCAGGTCTGCCATCGATGGAAACTTCGGTGAATCGGTAAAGACCGTGGCGGCCTTGTACTCGCGCGCGAGCTTCAGGTAATCGGGCGACATGAAGCTCTCGTGCCGGACTTCCAGCACATGGCGCAGCTTCACGCCTTCAGCGGAGGCGGGCAGCAACTGCAGGAAGGCCTCGAAGTCCTCCGCATCGAACTGCTTGGTCGGCGCGAACTGCCATACCACCGGGCCCAGCTTGCTGCCCAGTTCGGCAATGCCGCTGTCGATAAAGCGTTCGATCGATTCGCCCGACTCGGCCAGCACGCGCCGGTTGGTGGCAAAGCGCGAGGCCTTCACCGCGAACACGAAATCGTCCGGCGCTTCATCGCGCCATTTGGCGAACGACGTGCGCTTCTGCGTGCCGTGGTAAGTGCTGTTAATCTCGATCGCGCTGAGGTGGCGGGTGGCGTATTCCAGCTCGCGCGACTGCGGCAGTTTGGCCGGATAGAAGTTGTCGCGCCACGGCGCGAAATTCCAGCCGCCGATACCGACGCGCACCAGGTCAGCGGGCGCGCCTGCTTTACGGGACTTGGGCGTGGACGTGGCCTCGGACTTTGCTGCAGGCGGGGATGCGGACTTTGCCGCGGTGCGTGCTGCCATGGCGCGATTTCCCGAAACGCGAGACTGGCAGTCTAGCGGGAAACCAGGGCAAGCGGGGAAAGCAGGAATGGCGCCGCAGGACCGCGCATGCCGGAACGCCAGAAAAAAAACCGGAAGCAGGCTTGCGCCCGCTTCCGGCTGCTTCAGCGTCAGGTCAGGACGCTCAGAACGAGAAGTTCTGGATCACGTCTGTGATATTCACGTCAACCTGCTGCACCACCACCGCACCGCCGGCACTGGTGGCCTGCACGCCGTACTTGCCCGCAGCCGCGCCATCCGGCGACAGCGGGATCGGCAGCGACGCCTGGTAGGTGCCGATCATTGGCGCGGCCACCGGCAGGGCCGGTTCGGTCGCAAACAGGCTGTAGGCGCCGGTATCGGTCGCGGCAGCCGTCGCCGCGATCTCGAAGGTGCCGCCGCTGACCAGCTGCAGCGCGCGCAGCGTGGCTTCAGCCGTGGCCGGCGTGACCGTGCCCGAGACCCGGCGATACGCCGAGGTCGGCAGCGTCATCGGCGCGGCCGCGGTCGAGATCGCGGTGCTGCTTTCCGCCACCACCGGCACGCTGCGCACGATGCCCGTGCCGCGGCCATTGGCAGCGCCCGGCACCACCACCACGTCGACCGTGCCGGCAGTGCTGCTCTGCTCGATCGGCGACAGCGTGAAGTTGCCGTTGGCGTCCGCCACGGTCGCCTTCACCACCACGCCATTGCGCTCGGCATAGACGCGCGCGCCCGGGGCCGAACCGACCACACCGGTCACCGCGCCGCTGACAACCTTCGGGATTGCGGTCACCACCGGCTTCAGGCCGTAGGTGCCATTACCGCGCTGGACCACCGACTTGCACGCGTCGAAATCCAGCACCAGGTCCGTCAGCGTGCCCCGCGACACGGTGAACGACCGGTTGATCTTGATGCCGGACTGCACCGCGCTCGGCGTATCGAGCGGCTGCTCGGTGCCGCCCGTGGGCACCACCGAGTTGGCCAGCGCACCAGAACCGCCCCCGCGGTTGGCATCGAGCACCAGGCGCACCTGCTGGTAATCGCCGGCGGGCAGCACGGTCTGGCCCAGCGTGGTCAGCACGCCGTTGGTCAGCGACAGCAGGTCGATCTTGCGCGCGGGCACCACGTCGATATCGACCCAGCCGCCGGCGCTGGCTTCGGCGTTGGCGCTGGTGTGCACGCGCACCTTGTTGACCGTGACAAAGACATTGTTGAAGCCGCAGGCGGGCGCATCGGTCATCGAGACCTTCAGCGTTCCCTGGCCGCCGCCACCACCGGAATCATCGCCGCCACCGCCGCCACAGGCGGCCAGCGCCAGCACGCCGCTCAGGGCAAGGACGCGCAGTGGCGCAGAAGTCAATGAAAAGGCTGACAAGGTAATCTCTCCGCATTTTGTTTGTGGGTGACCGCAGAATATGTTGCAGTTTGCATAACCGCTGTAAGTCTTTGTAATACGTTGTGAAAACGTCGACTGCTTGTCTGCATGACTGATCAGCCAGCGTTTGCGACTGCATAGCGTGCGGCGCGGGCCGTACCGACGCAATGCGATAGTGGCTCTGCTGCATAGGCGGCCGCGCGTCGTACCTTCATTTACCTGACTCCGGGCGTTGTCCCCGCTGCATCGCAATCCGGTTCGCATTGCGCCGCACCCTGAACCGGATTGCTGCAAGCGCAGACCCTGGTTCGTGTTACGAACAGCAGTTCAGATCCGATCGTTCCAATAACGAAAAGCGCACGATCGCGCACCAACCTGACGGGTTGTGTCGTCAACTCGAACGCAATCTACAGGAATTTGCTGTACCGCCTCAAGTCGGCCGCGGCCGCTCCGTATACAGCGGAGTGGAAATCCCACAAACACACGTCCCCAACGATTCCCTACGAAGGATCTCCCCGATGTTCACTACCATCCGTGCGCGGATCGTGGCCCTGTGCGTGGCCATTGTCGTGGCCGCGCTCGCCATCAATACGGTACTGAACCAGTTAGTTGCCAACCGCTACAACGAGGACGCCATCGACAGCAGCCTGGCCGCGGTGCAGAGCGGGCATACCAGCGCCATCGTCGAATGGGTCGCCTCGCACAGCCAGATGATCCAGTCGCTGCAGGAATCCGTGCTGCAGCCCGAACCCGACGCTGCGCTCAGGCAGGTAGCCGACGCCGGCCGCTTCACCAACATCCACGTCGGCTATGCCGACAAGACCGCGAAGTTCTCCAAGCCGGAAGGCATTTCCGCCCCGCTATGACCCCACCGGCCGCCCCTGGTACAGGCAGGCCGCCGCCGCCGGCAAGCCGGTGGTCACGCCGCCCTATGTCGATGCCGGCAGCGGCAAGCTGGTGGTCGCCTTCTCCGTGCCCGTGGTGCGCGACGGCGGCGTCAAGGCCGTGGTGTCCGGCGACGTGGCGATGGATACCGTGGTCGCCAACGTCAAGGCGATCCGCCCGACGCCGGCCAGCTTCGGCATGCTGGTGGCAAAGTCCGGCGAGATCGTCGCGCATACCGACGACAAGCTCACGCTCAAGCCCGTCACCGAACTCGTGCCGGCGCTGAGCGCCGACAAGCTGGGCGCACTGATCGACGCCAGGACCCCGATGGAAGTCGACGTGGGCGGCAGCGCCAAGCTGCTCGGCGCCCGCGCCATTCCCGGCACCGACTGGATGGTGATCGTCGCGCTCGACAAGGCTGAAGCCACTGCCGGCATGCGCTCGGTGCTGATCGCGTCGGTGATCGCACTGGTGCTGATCGGCGGCATCGCCGCCATCGTGGTGTGGGGCGTGGCGACCATGTCGCTGCGTGGACTGTCCACCGTGCGCGACGCCATGGACGCGATCGGCTCCGGCGACGGCGACCTGACCCAGCGCCTGCCCGCCGACGGCAACGACGAGGTCGCGCAGATCGCGCGCGCCTTCAACACCTTTGCCGACAAGCTCTGCACCATCATGCGCCAGATCCGCGACGCCAGCGAATCCGTGCGCGCCGCCTCCGACGAGATCGCCGCCGGCAATATTGACCTGTCGCGCCGCACCGAATCCGCCGCCGCCAGCCTCGAGCAGACCGCGGCCTCGATGGAAGAGATCACCGCCACCGTCAGCCAGTCCGCGAACTCCGCGCAACACGCCAACGAATCCGTCACCGCTGCCTCGCGCGTGGCGGCTGACGGCGGCGTGGTGATCGGAGAAGTCATCGCCACCATGGGCCAGATCGAAAACGCCTCGGTCAAGGTCTCCGACATCATCGGCGTGATCGAGGGCAGCGCCTTCCAGACCAATATCCTGGCGCTCAACGCCGCGGTGGAAGCGGCCCGTGCCGGCGACCAGGGCCGCGGCTTTACGGTGGTGGCAGGTGAAGTGCGCGCGCTGGCCCAGCGTAGCGCGCAGGCGGCCAAGGAGATCAAGACGCTGATTGAAACCACGGTGGGCAGTGTGACTTCCGGCTCCGGCCAGGTCCGGCGCGCCGGCGACACCATGAACGAGATCGTCAGCAACGTCTCGAAGGTGACCTAGATTATTCCCAACATCACTCACGCGACGATGAAATAGACGCACATTATTCACTACATGAATAAATCGGTCAGCCAGCTCGATTCGATGGTGCAGCAGAACGCGGCGCTGGTGTGGAGCAGTCGACGGCGGCTGCGGCGGCGTTGCAGACGCAAGCGGGGAGCTTGGCGGGGGCGGTGGCAGTTCAGGTCGAGTTGATTCGCTCAGCCTGCCTTCTTGTTGAGTCACCCACAATGCTGCCGATGCATCACTTGTCGCAATCACCCCTGGCGTACAATCTGGCATCCGTCGCGCCCGCCGCGCGGCTTGCACACGCCGGCCTTTTCCAAGTGAGCCTCGACTTCGAAACCCTCGAGCGCCTGCGCCAGGTCCATCCTGCCTGGCGCTTGCTGCGCTCCGACCATGCGAGCCTGGTCGCCGCTTTCCTCCATCGTGTCTTTGTCCAACCCAACCAACGTTCAGCGGGCCAGTCCGATCTGGCCGAGGCGCTGGAAGACGAGCTCTTCGCCTTGCGCGAACGGCTCGGGCAGGACGCGTTTCCCCGATCCGCACTCGACTACCTGAACGACTGGGCCGCCAACGAGAAGGGCTGGTTGCGCAAGTTTTATCGCCAGGGGTCCGATGAACCCCAGTTCGACCTGACGCCGGCTACCGAGAAGGCCATTGCCTGGCTCGGCACGCTGGCCGGGCGCAGTTTCGTTGGCACCGAATCGCGCCTGCTGACGCTGTTCGACTTGCTCAAACAGATGCACGACGGCACGCAGACTGACCCGCGCGTGCGCATGGCCGAACTGCAGCAACGGCGCGACGAGATCGACGCTGAGATCGCACGCGTGGCCGCGGGCGACCTGTCGCTGCTGGACGACACCGCGCTGAAGGACCGCTTCCAGCAGTTCGTCGCGCTGGCGCGCGAGCTGCTGACGGATTTCCGCGAGGTCGAGGACAACTTCCGCGCGCTGGACCGGCGTGTGCGCGAGCGGATTGCGCTGTGGGAGGGCTCCAAGGGCGCATTGCTCGAAGAGATCATGGGCGAGCGCGACGCCATCGCAGACTCGGACCAGGGCCGCAGCTTCCGCGCGTTCTGGGACTTCCTGATGAGCAGCAGTCGGCAGGAAGAGCTTTCCGCGCTGCTGGAACATGTGCTGGCGCTGCGCCCGGTCTCGGAACTCAACCCCGATGCTCGCCTGCGCCGCGTGCACTACGACTGGCTGGAGGCCGGCGAGCATACGCAGCGCACCGTAGCCCAGCTATCGCAGCAACTACGCCGTTTTCTCGACGACAAAGCATGGCTGGAGAACCGCCGCATCATGGATATCCTGCGCGGCATCGAGGCCAGGGCACTGGCCGTGCGCGACACGCCGCCCACAGGCTACGTGATGGCAGTGGATGACACCGCGGCCGACATCGAATTGCCGATGGAGCGGCCCCTGTTCACGCCATCGGCCAAACCGCGCATTACCGAGGCCGACATCGAAGCCGGCGAGGCCGAGGTCGATGCAGAAGCGCTGTTCTCGCAGGTTGTCATCGACAAGGCCGAACTTGCCGCGCATGTGCGGCAGGCTCTGCAAGGCCGCGCCCAGGTCACGCTGCAGGAGTTGTGCGACATGCGCCCGCTGCAGCACGGTCTGGCCGAACTGGTCGCCTACCTGCAACTCGCGGGCGATACCTTCCGCACCGTGGTCGATGAAAGCGCCACCGACTCCGTCTCGTGGATAGTGCCGACGCCGGATGCCGGCACGCTGGTGAGACAGGCCCGGATGCCCCGGGTGATTTTTGTCAGATAAGCATGGCGCAAGACGACATTTTCGATGACGCGGCACCAGCCGCCACTGGCGCAGTCGCGCCGGTGGCGCTGGCCCTGTCCGCGCTGGTGATCCCGCTGCTCAAGGGCGTGCTCTACCGCGACGCCGATGCCAACCTGTGGCATGCGCTGCTCAACCTGCAGCCGACGGTGCGCGACTATGTCGCCGTGCTCGGCCTGGAGCTCGTACTGGATGACGCCGAGGGCTACGCCTTCCTGCGCTCGCAGCCTGACAGCGACGACGACAGCGCCGAGCGCCCGCCGCGGTTGATCGCGCGGCGCCAGCTGTCGTTCCCGGTAAGCCTGACGCTCGCGCTGTTGCGCAAGAAGCTGGCCGAGTTCGACGCCACCGGCGGCGAAACGCGGCTGGTGCTGACGCTGGACGACATCGCCGAGCTGCTGCGCGTGTTCCTCCCCGCCGGCACCAACGAGGCAAAGCTGATCGACCAGATCGAGCTGCACGTGAACAAGATCGTCGAGCTGGGCTTCCTGCGCCGGCTCAAGGCCGACACCAGCACCGGCGCGAGTGCTCGCATGGGAGGCCAGGCCGGGTATGAGGTGCGCCGCATCCTGAAGGCATTCGTCGATGCGCAATGGCTGTCCGAGTTCGATGCGCGGCTGGCGGCCTACCAGATCCAGCTGACTGGCCAGCCGGGAACGCCGGTGGCAAACGGAGGGCCGTCCGATGCATGAGCCGCAAACCCTGAGCCTCGATTTCGCCGACGACGACACGCTGTCGGGCTTCCGGCTGTCGCGTCTGGAGGTCTTCAACTGGGGCACTTTCGGCGAACGTGTCTGGACCATCCGCCCCGCAGGCAGGAACGCCCTGCTGACCGGCGACATCGGCTCCGGCAAGTCCACGCTGGTCGACGCGGTGACCACGCTGCTGGTGCCCGCACAGCGCATCGCCTACAACAAGGCCGCTGGCGCGGAAAGCCGCGAGCGGACCCTGCGCAGCTATGTGCTGGGTCACTACAAGTCCGAGCGCAACGAAGTGAGCGGCACCGCGCGGCCGGTGGCGCTGCGCGACCAGAACAGCTACTCCGTCATCCTGGGCGTCTTCCACAACGCCGGCTACGACCAGACCGTGACGCTGGCGCAGGTGTTCTGGATGAAGGATGCCCATGGCCAGCCCGCGCGCTTCTATGTCTGCGCAGAACAGGACCTGTCCGTCGCCACCGACTTTGCCCACTTCGGGAGCGACATCGCCTCGCTGCGCAAGAAGCTGCGCGGCGTGAAGGCCGAGTTGTTTGACGCGTTCCCGCCCTACGGCGCATGGTTCCGGCGCCGCTTCGGCATCGAGAACGAGCAGGCGCTCGAACTGTTCCACCAGACCGTGTCGATGAAGTCGGTCGGCAACCTGACCGACTTTGTGCGCAGCCACATGCTGGAGCCGTTCGACGTGGCACCTCGCATTGTGGCATTGCTGGGACACTTCGACGACCTGGACCGCGCCCATGAGGCGGTGCTGAAGGCCAAGCGCCAGGAGGCCATGCTGACCCCGCTGGTCGCGGATTGCGAGCGCCACGCGGAGCTGGTGGCTGCCTCAGAGCAGCTGCGCGCGTGCCGTGAGGCGCTGCGCCCGTACTTCGCGCGACTCAAGCTGGACCTGCTCGACAAGCGCATCGCCGGGCTCACGGACGAGTGGGAACGCCAGGACACCCGCGTGCGGCGCCTGCAGGACCGTCGCGATGCCCTGCGCAACGATGAAGCCGAACTGCGCCGCAACATTGCCGAGAACGGCGGCGACCGTATCGGTCGGCTGACCGAAGAAATCCGCCAGCAGAACGACGAATCCGCGAAACGCCGGCACAGGTCGGATCGATACGCGGAGCTTGTGCGCGCCGTCGACGAAACGCCGCCTGAGCAGGAAGCCGCCTTCCTGGTCCTGAAGTCACGCTTTGCCGAGCTTGCAGAGCGCTCCAGGTCGCGCGAGGCGGAAGTTGATAACGCGTTGACGGAACACGGCGTCACGCTGCGCCAGGGCAAGGCCGAGCACGATGCGCTGAGCGACGAAATCCGCAGCCTGAAGGCACGCCGCAGCAATATCCCGGCCGCGCAGGTCGCGATGCGCAGCGCGCTGTGCGAGGCGCTTTCGCTGGCCGAGGACGACATGCCATTCGCCGGCGAGCTGCTGCAGGTGCGCGAGGACGAGCGCGACTGGGAAGGCGCGGCCGAACGCCTGCTGCGCAACTTCGGCCTGTCGCTACTGGTACCAGATGCGCTCTACCCGCAGGTGTCCGCGTGGGTGGACCGCACGCACCTGAAAGGCCGGTTGGTTTACTTTCGCGTGCGCGAAGGCGGCAGGGCTGAGCCGCCCGCCCTGCATCGCGATTCGCTCGCGCGCAAGCTGGCCATCAAGCCCGATTCACCGTTCTACAGCTGGCTCGAACGCGAGGTCGCCGTGCGCTTCGACGTCGCGTGCTGTGCCACACACGAACAGTTCCGCCGCGAGACGCGCGCCGTTACGCGCGCCGGCCAGGTCAAGATGCCCGGGGAGCGGCACGAGAAGGATGACCGCCACCGCCTGGACGACCGCAGCCGCTACGTGCTGGGCTGGAGCAATGCCGCCAAGATCGCGGCACTGGAAGGCGAGACCCGCGCGCTCGAAACACGGCTGGCCGAACTGGCCGCACTTACGGCCGGGCTGGTGAAGGAGCGCGACGCCCTCAGGGAGCGGCTCACGGCGCTGTCCCAGCTCGACATTTTTGCCGACTTCGAGGAACTGGACTGGCAGACGCCCGCGCGCGAGGCCGCGCGCCTAGCCGAGGAGAAGCGCCAGCTGGAATCGGCCTCCGATTTGCTGCGGCAGTTGACGGTCCGGCTCAACGAAGTGGAAGCGGAACAGAAAGAGACTGAGGCGCAGCTGGAGGACCACCGCGACAAACGATCCAAGGCGGAGGGCAGGAAGAGCGATGCGCTGGAGCAGCGCGCTGAAACGCAGGCCATGCTGGACGCCACCGGCGACTTCGCGGCTGCCGTACCGGTCGAGACCATCGACGCGTTGCGCGCCGAAATCCTTGGCCAGCACACCCTGACCGTGGAGGCGTGCAGTGGTCGTGAAACCGACATGCGCAACGAACTCCAGGCCCGGCTCGATGCGGAGAGCAAGCGGCTGGTGCGCCTGGGCGAGAGTATCGTCAAGGCCATGTCCGCCTACAAGGAAGCCTTCAAGCTGGAGACTAGCGAGGTCGACGCCAGCGTCTTAGCCGGCTTCGAGTACCGCAACATGCTCGACAAGCTGCGCGCCGACGATCTGCCACGCTTCGAGGCCCGCTTCAAGGAGCTGCTGAACGTCAACACGATCAACGAGATCGCCAACTTCAACGCGCAGCTTGGCAAGGAACAGCAGACCATCCGCGAACGCGTGGAGCGCATCAACGAGTCGCTGACGCAGATCGACTACAACACCGGCCGCTATGTCCGGCTGGAGGCACAGGTCACGCCGGACGCCGAGATCCGCGAGTTCCAGTCGGAGCTGCGCGCCTGCACCGAAGGCGCACTGACCGGCTCGGAGGACAGCCAGTATTCCGAGGCCAAGTTCCTGCAGGTCAAGCGCATCATCGAACGCTTCAGGGGCCGTACGGGGCTGACCGACCAGGACAGGCGCTGGACCGCCAAGGTGACTGACGTGCGCAACTGGTTCGTCTTCGGGGCCAGCGAACGCTGGCGCGAAGACGATGCGGAATATGAGCACTACTCCGATTCCGGCGGCAAGTCCGGCGGGCAGAAGGAGAAGCTCGCCTACACCATCCTGGCGGCGAGTCTGGCCTACCAGTTCGGGCTGGAATGGGGCGCGGTGCGCTCGCGCTCGTTCCGCTTCGTGGTGATCGACGAAGCGTTCGGTCGGGGCTCCGACGAATCCGCGCAGTACGGACTGCGGCTGTTCGCCAAGCTCAACCTGCAGTTGCTCATCGTCACGCCGCTGCAGAAGATCCATATCATCGAGCCATACGTGTCCAGCGTGGCGTTCGTGCAGAACGAGGAAGGACGCGCTTCCAAGGTACGCAACCTGTCGATTGACGAATACCGGGCCGAAAAGGCCAGGCTGACCGCATGAACTGGAGCCGCCCCGCCGACCTGCGTGCCCAGTTGCAGAGGCTTTGGGACCGTGGAGACATCCTCGGTGCGCTGGTCAGCGGCGCCGCGCTGTTCCCCCGGCGGCTCACGCTGCGCGTGCCCACATCCGGCGAGCTGACTGAGAGCTTCGAGGCGGTTCGCAACTGGTTGGGCGAACTAAAGCAGATGCCGCATTACCGCCTGGAGATGCGCGAGTTCCGCCATCGCACCTTCGGCACCAATGCGCTGCCATGCGCCGTGTGGATCGACACGCTGGACGATGCAGCGGCGCTGCTGGGCAAGCGCCGCGAGATCGAACGCTTTACCGCATTGCTCGCCACTACGCGAGAAGCGCAGCCGTTGCTGGTGCCGTGGCTGGCTCAGCGTCCGCTGCGGGCACTGGATCTGCACGACGCCTGGGACCGGCTGCTGGAAATCGTCGGCTGGCTGCAGCGGCATCCGCGACCGGGTGTGTACCTGCGGCAAGTCGATCTTCCTGGCGTGCACACCAAATTCATCGAGGCTCATCGTGGCGTGCTTGCCGAGTTGCTGGACCTGGCGCTCGCGCCGGAAGCCATTGCAGCGGAATTTACCGGCACAAGCCAGTTCCCGGCGCGGTACGGCTTTCGCGACAAGCCGGAGCGGATCCGCTTCCGGATACTGGATCGCGCCAACCGGATGCTGCCAGGCGAAGCCCCCACCCACGACGTGACCCTAGATGCAGCGAGCTTCGCCGCACTCCGGCCAGGGGTTTCGTGTGTGTTCATCACCGAGAACGAAACCAACTTCCTGGCCTTTCCAGAGGTTGCGGACAGCCTGGTGATCTTCGGTGCGGGATACGGATTCGGCTTGCTCGCGAAGGCGAGGTGGCTGTCGCACTGCCGGCTGCATTACTGGGGCGACATCGATACCCACGGCTTCGCCATTCTTGATCAGCTGCGCAGCGTGTTCGGGCATGCGGAATCCCTGCTGATGGATCGCGCCACGCTTGTGGCGTTCGAGGCCCAATGGGGTGTCGAGGACAGCCCGACGCTGCGCGATCTGTCGCGACTGCGGCCAGAAGAGCAGGCGCTCTACGACGACCTGCGGGACAATCGGATTCGGAAAAACCTGCGGCTGGAGCAGGAGCGGGTGGGGTTCGAGTGGGTGCGGGAGGCGGTGGCCGGGTTGGGGTAGGCATATGCCGTTGCCGCGATAGAGGCCGCGATCGCCTGCCAAGAATGGCTTGCGGCATGACGACGCCATATTCACCGCAGGATATGCAGCTAATAGTGCAAAGATTCACCGCAGATTCCGGGCCGTCGGCATCCGTTCCCTCCGCCCGCCAATCGCCCCCGATGCCGCCGCCTGCAGGATGCGCCTGAATGTCGGACATTCCATATGACTAGGCGCCGGACAAGCCGCAGCATGCCGCAACCCATCGCGCATCGCACTCAGCTTACGGATGGTCCGATCCAGCTCATCCGCCTTGGCCGCCAGCATCTGCCGGTCGATGCGCGGCCCGCCCTGCGGCGCGAACATCTGCGCAATGTCATCCAGCGAGAAGCCGGCAGCCCGCCCCAGCGCAATCAGCGCCAGCCGCTCCAGCACGCCGGCATCGAACACGCGTCGCATGCCGCGCCGGCCAATGGATGCGATGAGCCCCTTTTCCTCATAGAACCGCAGCGTCGATGCGGGAACGCCCGCTTGCCGGGCCACTTCTGCAATATCCAGGCTATTCACCGCTTGACCTCAAGTGGACTTGAACTGGCACAGTGTAGCTTCACGCCGCGATGGCGAGCAGACGGAGAGGAACATGGATGCCAGGCAAACCCCCGACAGCGAACAGGCCGCGCTTTGGAACGGCCCTGCCGGAAACGCGTGGGTCGACGAGCAGGCGGTGCTCGACCAGGTGCTCAAGCCGTTCGAGGCGATGCTCCTCGACACGGTCAGCGCGGGATCCGGGCAGCATGTGCTCGATGTCGGTTGCGGCACGGGCGCCACCACGCTCGCCTTGGCGCGGCGGCTCGGTGCGCAGGGCCAGTGCATCGGCATCGACATTTCGGGACCGATGATCGCGGTAGCGCGGGCGCGCGCCGAGCGTGAAGCCTCGCAAGCAAGCTTTATCCAGGCCGATGCGCAGGCTTACAGGTTTGCGCCCGCCAGCTTCGATCGCATCGTTTCGCGCTTCGGCGTGATGTTCTTCGGCGATCCCGTCGTCGCCTTCGCCAGCCTGCGACGCGCGGCGAAGGAGGGTGCCGAGCTGCACTGCATCGCCTGGCGAAGCGGTGCGGAGAATCCGTTCATGACCACGGCCGAGCGCGCCGCCGCGCCGCTGCTGCCGCTTCCGGTTCGCCAGCCCGGCGCGCCGGGGCAGTTCGCACTCGCCGACAGGGATCGTGTCGCCGCGTTGCTGGAAGAGGCCGGCTGGAGCGGGATCGAGATCCGGCCGATCGACGTGGCATGCACGCTGCCCGAGCCGGCGCTGGTGGGGTACTTCACGCGACTTGGTCCGGTCGGGGTGGCTCTGCTGCAGGCAGACGCATCCACGCGCGCGCAGGTCATCGACACGCTGCGCGTGGCCTTCGAGCCCTATGTACATGGCAACGAAGTCCGCTTCACGGCGGCCTGCTGGATGATCTGTGCCCGGGCGGCTTCGGACTCCGCGGAGATCGATCATGCCTGAGCCAGAAGGCTCATTCCTTTTGAGTGCGCTGCTGATCGGCACCGGCGCGACCTTGGTAATGGACGCCTGGGCCATCGTGCGCAAACGTGTGCTCGGCGTCCCGCCATTGGACTATGGCCTGGTTGGCCGCTGGCTTGCGCACCTGCCGCGCGGGCGCGTTCGTCACCATCCGATTGCGGCCTCGCCTGCCGTGCCGGGAGAGCGGGTCATCGGCTGGATCGCGCATTACCTGACCGGCATCGTGTTCGCGGCGATCCTGCTGGCGCTGTGGGGGCTGGAGTGGGCACGGCATCCGACGCCCGGTCCCGCGCTGGTCGTCGGCATCGTCAGCGTGGCCGCGCCCTTCCTGGTGATCCAGCCCGCCATGGGCGCCGGCATCGCTGCGCGCCGCACGCCGCGGCCCAATGTGGCGCGGCTGCATAGCCTGGTAACGCATGCGGTGTTCGGGCTGGGGCTCTATGTGGCCGGATGTGCCACCACGCTGCTGGACAGGCCCCTGCGCTAGTCGTCGGTCACAACGGTCTTCAGGCCGCGTACGCCCAGGCAGTCGGGGAACCGCGCGCAGCCCCAGAACGGCTTGCCTGCGTGGCCGCCCTGCTTGGCGATCCGTCGGATCATGATGCCGCCGCAACGCGGGCAGACCGGCGTCGAGCCTTGCGGCACCGCGGCAAGCCGCGGC
Source organism: Ralstonia pickettii DTP0602 (assembly GCA_000471925.1). Taxonomy (NCBI): domain Bacteria; kingdom Pseudomonadati; phylum Pseudomonadota; class Betaproteobacteria; order Burkholderiales; family Burkholderiaceae; genus Ralstonia; species Ralstonia pickettii. The sequence goes on along the minus strand of CP006667.1, from coordinate 24,292 downwards.
GGCGTTGTGGTGCGGACCGGCGTCTTCGCAGCGGGCGCTGGCTTTGCGGTCACTCGCTTCGGCGCTGCGACCCGGGTGCGCTCGATCATTTCCGCAAATGCCGGACCGTCGATCAGCTCGATATTTCGTGCGGAAGCGAACGCCCGTGCGTCAGCCGTGAACAAGCCCGATGTCACGACAAAGCCTTGCGCCGCGCCCTCTGCCGCCATCACGCCATACAGTTCCTGTACCGCCGTGACAGGAACCTTGATGGCGAGCCAGTGCTTGCACAGCACGAACGCCAGCTCGCTGCCCTTCCTGAGCCGCAAGTCGATGCCGCCGTCCGTGCCTGCGTCCCCCGTTCCGGCGACGGCATAGCCGCGCAGGCGGAACACCCCTCCGACCACGTTTTCGAAGTCCTGCCACGTCATCTGCCGCAGCATGTCGGCAGACTGGCTCGCAGCTATGCTGCGGCTGCGGGTCACTGCCTGCCGCTCGCACCGCGCCAGCCACGATGCCAGCGCGCCGACCAACAACGCCAGCGGCATGATGTACTGGCCGTAGGTGGACAGCCCCTTGACCATCTGGGCCAGGGCCATCCGGCCCATCTCCCCTGGCGCGGCCATCGGCGGGACGTCGGCAGCTGCATAGCGATTGAGTACGGCATAGGCGACCAGCGCCAGGGCTACGCCGGCCCACCATGGCAGTGCGGCCGCCATGCCATAGACATCGTCCAACATGCCCGTTTGCTTCCTGCGGCTCATATTGACCCTTCCTTCTCTTGGCTTTTCGTCACGCCGAAGCATGACGTGCTGCGCCCGCCACGTCGCCCCTGCGCACGCGGGGAGCGGCGGCGGTTTGTCACCCGGGGGCCACATGCCTGTGACCTGGGATGCCTGTCGGTTTGCGTAACGCCATTTTTCTGTGGCCTATCGCACGGCATCCCGCTCAGGCCGTACCAGAATAGAAGCTTCTCGACGCCGCTTCGGCGCGGCGCCGAACCATTCTCCCCACAACACGGGGCGACAGGATGACAAGCCCAGGCCGTCTGGCCACCTGCTTCACGTTCGGTCTTCTGCTCACTGCCAGTGCGCAGGCCTCGGATATCGCCTGCAAGACCACGCTGCGTCCGTCGATCGCCCGTTGCGACGACCCGCTTGCCGCCGGCGAGGCTTGCGAGCGAGTGCGGGACCGGCACCCGACTGCCGCCACCCTGATCTGCGACTACGCGATGCTCCGTAGCAAGCATGAATACATCCATGCCGAGCAGCAGCAGCTGCTGAGCGCCGGGGCGATCGAGCCGGACGATGTCGCCGCATGGCGAAGACGGCGGGATGCCTGTACTTCGGTGGCATGCCTGGACAGCGTCTTTGCCAGCTGGCGCGAGCACAAGAGCCAGACGCCGATTCCCCGCGCCGCCGAGCCGCGACCGAGAGCGCCCGACGCGCCCATGCGCGACGTTTCGAAGAGCAAGCCGGCTGCCGTCAGACCGATGGCCGAGATCCGGCGACCGCCGCCGGTGCCGAAGATGGCGTCGCGGGCCACGCAGCCGGCGCCGCCGCGGCCCGCTCCCCCACTCGCGCCGCAGCCTCCGCTCGAGCTCGTGCTGCCTGCGGAAATCCGGGAACACCCAGCCTACCCTGTCGCGATGGATCAGCCGTCCCCGGATCCCGCCCCCCCACCCGCGGCGCAGCCTCCGCCTGAGGCCGTGGTCGATACGGAAATCCGGGAGCCCCCCGTCGACCCGGTCGGGATGGATCGACCGACTCCGGTTCCCGCCCCCCTATGGACCCCCATATATCCCGTGGAGGCACCACAGCCAGACGGATGGAAATTTCTTGGCGCGCTGGCGTGGTTAGGCATGTGCGGCGCGGTCTTTATCTGGTGGCCCCGAAGAATGCCGGGTGAATGGCTGCCGGGTACCTCTCGCCTGCGCGAGCGAGCGCGAACCGCGACGTGGAGCGTGCTGGTGTCGGCCGGGCTCGTCCTGAACAGCATACTGCTGTTATACATCCTGACGTAGAGCCAGCCATTGCCCTGAGTCCAGGCCGGTGACACTGTCCCGCGCGTGGCTGGTCGCCGTCTTCCACCACAGCTCAGCATGCTCGCCGCCAGCCGCAGGCCACTGAGCGGATGCGTCACGCAATGCCGCACTTGCTCGCTGCGGCTTTCGCAATAGAGGCACCACGTGCAGAAGTGCTCGCAGTTGTTGGTCAGCAGGCGGTAGCGGTCTTCGCCCACCCGTGAGCGGGCGCGCCTGACGGTTTTGACGGCACCGTAGCGCGCCATCGGCGTGGGCAGTACCGTAGTGCCGTGGCCGGCGACAAAAGCATCCAGGCTCAGCTCCTCCACCGGGCCGCGCTGCTGCCGGTGGCAATAGCCAGCGTAGTGGACCACCTTGCCATTGCCGGCGTAGATGCCGTGATGCGCGTAGCCGTGGCGCGGCGTGACGAGGTGGGCGCCGAGGGGCGTTTCGGCGTCGGCAGGGAACGGCGATGCCGGGGGCAAGGCGGCTTCGGCCGGCAGATAGCACGTGGCCAGGGCCGTCCGGAAGCCCGTTTAGCCTGTAGCGAGTCCCGCGTTATGTGGCCCGCGATGCGCATCCAGCCAGCGCCCAGGGCTTTCGTCCTGCCGTTCTGTGGGCTATCGCACTGCATATCCGCCACGGAGTACCAGAATAGAAGATTAATGCGCGCCCTTGCGCGCGCCGCCTCCCCGTTGCCACGGGGCGTCAGGATGACAAGGCTTACTGGCCATCTGGCCGCCTGCATTACGATCAGCCTTCTGCTCACCGCAAGTGCGCAGGCGTCGGATATCGCCTGCAAGAATGCACTGCGCCAGCCGGCCGTCCGCTGCGACGATCCGTTAGCCACCGGGAACGCGTGCAGGCGTGCGGACACGCAGCCGACTGCCGCCACGCTGATCTGCGACTACGCGATGCTCCATAGCAAGCACGAATACATCCATGCCGAGCAGCAGCGGCTGCTGCGCGCCGGGGTGATTGAGCAGGACGATGTCGCCGCATGGCGAAGACGCCGGGATGCCTGTACTTCGGTGGCCTGCCTGGACAGCGTCTTTGCCAGCTGGCGTGCGCACAAGAGCCACAAGCCGATTACCCGCGCTGCCGGACCGCAACCGAAGGCGCCCGACGCGCCTATGCGCGACGTTCCGAAGAACAAGCAACCGCCGCCGGCGCCGATGATGACGGCGCCGCCGGCCACGCGACTCGCCACACCGCTGCCTGCTGCCCAACCTGCGCCGCAGCCTCCGCCTCAGCCCGTGGTCGATACGGAAATCCGGCCCGTAGTCGATACGGAGCTCCGGCAATACCGCGCCCACCCTGTCGTGACGGATCTACCCAGCCCGGATCCCGTACTCCGGAGGACTTCCACTCACCCCGCCCAGGCACCACGGCCAAGGGGGTGGGAATCGCTTGGCACCCTTGCGTGGCTGGGAATGTGCGGCGCGGGCTTTGCCTGCTGGTCCCGGAAAATGCGGGGTGAATGGCTGCCGGGTGCCACCCGCCTGCGCGAGCGGACGCGAAACGCGCCGCCGATCGTGCTGGCGGTAGCAGCGTTACTCGTCCTGAACGGCATCCTGCTGTTGTGCATCCTGACGCAGAGCCAGCCATTGCCCTGAACCGCGCACCGCGGTCACGTGGCGACTCACTCCGGGAGCGGATACTTCCTGGCATTCATGTCCATCTTGGCCCGGATCGCCGCATCCAGGTCCACGCCCAGTGCCGTCACGAGCTGCGCCAGGTAGATGGTGATATCGGCCAGTTCCTGCTCCACGTGCTCGCGCTTGTCGGTCGACATGATGTCGCGCGATTCCGCCTCGGTCTTCCACTGGAAGATCTCGACCAGTTCGGACACTTCCACGCTCAGCGCCATCGAGAGGTTCTTGGGGCTGTGGTACTTGCCCCAGTTGCGGGCTTCGCCGAAGGCATAGGCGGCTTGCTGGAGGTTCTTGATGTCGATCAGCGGCATGGTGGTGTGGCGGTAGCGTATTCACTTGGCTCCGGCGCAGGGCGTCGGGGCGAAAACGATCATTTAAGCACGACGCCGCGCGCTCGACAGCCACGCCACCAAAGGCTTACGCTTCGCATGTGCATCCACCGTCGCAGCGGAGGTATCCATGCGTCCGACTTTCGGCTTAGCGCTCGCCACCCTTGCCGGCACACTCGCCTACCTGGCCATCGCCATCGCGGGCTGGGGCGGCATTGGCCCCTTCTTCGCCCATCCGGCCCGGGTTGCGCTGACGCTGGTGCTGGCGGCGCTGTCCGTTGCCGCGCTTTTCTCGGGCGGCAATATCAGCAGCGGCGTGCGCGAAGACCGCGGCAACCGCTGGGTGCTGGCCGCGTTCGGCGTGCTCGGGTTGCTGGCGGCTTACCTGCCGGCCTATACCGACCGCATCGGCTTCTGGACGATCGATGGCGACGCGGTGCGCTGGCTTGGCGTGGTGCTGTTTGCCGGCGGCGGCGTGCTGCGGCTTTGGCCGGTGTTTGTGCTCGGGCACCGGTTTAGCGGGCTCGTGGCGATCCAGCCGGGGCATACGCTGGTGACCACCGGGATCTACGGGGTGATCCGGCATCCGAGCTACCTGGGGTTCCTGATCAGTTCGTTCGGGTGGGTGCTGGGGTTTCGGTCGGGCGTAGGCGTCGTGCTGACTCTGCTGATGGTGCCTGTGCTGATCGCGCGCATTCGTGCGGAAGAGGCGCTGCTGCGGGACCAGTTTGGGGAACAGTACGAGGCGTACTGCGCGAAGACGTGGCGGATGGTGCCGGGGATTTACTAGGTATGGTAGCGGCGTGGGGCTCCCCGCGGCATCGGAGGACAAGGCACGGTCCAGCGCTCGCAGAATAATAGGACGAATCCTATCTGGGCGACGGCAAAGGCCAGGCTACCGCCAGCGCTGTCGACAGCGATGCCGACAGCCTGACAGCCCATGTCGCGAAGCTCCCCGTCCCGGTTGAAGTGACCTACCCGCTCAGCTACCAGTTGCGCACGGAAGTCGGCCAGGGACCGCTGGAAATGCTGGCGCTGCGTGGCTTCGTGCTGCCGTCGCGCATATTCGTGGATCGTGAGCCGCAGGCCGGGGCGCGCGCCACGACCGGTCCGCGCAAATAGCGCCCGTATACAGCAGGCCCGCCCGCCGGAACGGCGTCAACAGAACTGCCACCGCGTAGATGACTCTATCCAGCGCGAGGAGAAAGGCCACAAGACCGACGCTACGCACGAGCCGCGGTTCACCGTAGTACCCTGGTCATGGCACGCTCCGCGGCAATCGGCGTCGTGCGTTCAGGCAGTCCGGCCAGCGCCAGGTACGTATCAATTTGCGGCCAGACGGGGGGCCATGAAAGCTCGTTGATCAACGGCAGGTTCAGCGCCGCGTAAACCCACCTCATTACACACAAGTCATGCCCCATGGGGTGCCGCGAAAAGTCGTTTACGGTCAATGACATAGCGGGTGGGGTTGTAAACTCCTTCGGATTGTCGTTCACTCTTGCATTTTGGGCGGCACATGCAGCGAGAGGCAACGAGTTGGGCAGCGGCAGAATTCAAGGACATTGACTTGGGCGACCAGCGCCTGAACAAACGGGCGGTGCTGCTAGCGGAGCGGCTCGCAGAGAAGCCGACGGCAAGCATACCCAGCGCATGCGGCGGGTGGGCGGAAACGGCTGCGGCGTACCGCTTCCTGGCTCAGGATGAACTGGACTGGCGCGATATTTTGGCGCCCCACTGGCAGAGTTCGGCCGAGCGGATGCGAGCTTGCGAAGTGGTGCTATGCATCCAAGACACCACGGAGTTGGACTTTAACGGCCAGACCATCACAGGCTTGGGGCCGCTGTCGTATGAGGCGCAACGCGGGCTGTATCTGCACCCGACTTACGCGGTAACGCCATCGCGCGAACCGCTGGGCGTGCTTGACGCCTACATGTGGGCGCGCGAGCCAAAGGGTGCGGATGGCGTGCGCCCCGGCATCAAGGAAAGTACCCGCTGGACCGAAGGATATGAGCGAGTCGCCGAACAGGCGGCCGCACTGCCTGCCACGCGACTCGTCTATGTGGCTGACCGGGAGTCGGACATCATGGCGCTGATGGTCAAAGCGAAGGAGTTGGGCCACCCGGCGGATTGGCTACTGCGCTCGCAGCACAATCGCACCTTGCCTGGCGGCGGCAAGCTGTGGGACCAAGTAACTGCGGGTGAGCCAGTGGGCAGGATTCACTTTACGCTGGCAGCCCGTCAGGCTCAGCCAGCGCGCGCGGTACGGCAGCAGGTGTGGGCACAACGTGTCGCGTTGCCTGATGCTGCAGGCGGCGTGGTGAGTGCCACGTGTATCGTAGCCCGGGAGGTCGACCCGCCGGCCGGCGTCAAACCGATTGAATGGCGACTGCTGAGTAATCGCGAGGTGGACGACCTTGACGAAGCAGCACAGCTTATTGACTGGTACCGCGCGCGCTGGGAAGTGGAACTATTCTTTCACGTGCTCAAGAACGGCTGTCGGGTCGAGGCGCTGCAACTCGCATCGATGGCACGGCTTGAGCGTGCCTTGGCGCTGTTCATGGTGGTGGCATGGCGCATCGCTCGGTTGATGCGACTGGGCCGAACTTGCCCGGACCTGGATGCAGGGCTGTTGTTCGAGCGCGATGAATGGCGCGCGGCATTCATTCTCAACAAGAAGAAGCCGCCGAAGACGTCACCGCGTCTGAACGAGGTCGTGCGCTTGGTCGCTATGCTCGGCGGCTTCCTGGCGCGCAAAGGCGACGGCGAACCCGGAGTCAAGACCATCTGGCAAGGCCTGCAGCGAGTGGTGGATTTCGCCGCAGGCCTCAGGTACGCCCGTGAACTTGACGACTGAGATGTGTGTAATCAAATGGCGTAAACCGGCACCCAGACGTCTTCGCCTTCCACCCGGCGCCGCACCGACAGATCGGGATTGAACTGGTACCACCCTTGTTCAAAGCGCCTGAAGAGCATGCGGTTGTATGCGTAGTCGCGCTCCGCTTCGTTTCTGGCCAGCACGCCGGAGAGATGCTGCCGCTTGTTGCGCTCGGGTCGCACCACATTGGCGGGCAGATGCTCCCAGGCCTCCAGGATGGCCCGCGTTTCAAAGGCGGCGTAAGGCCGGCGCTGGTGATGCGTGAAGCGCGACTTGAACAGCGCCCACATGGTCTGGAACAGGAAGTACTCTGACAGATGCCGGTCGATGCGCGCCAGCCGCGTTCCGTTATTGACATCGATAGCGGCCGGCGCCAGCAATTCATAAAGCGCCCCAAAAGGCCCGCTGGCGAACCGGGGCGAGCGGAACGCCTCCAGCATCGCCCAATGCAAGGCGTTGTGGCCATAGTGGTCGACGTTGTCGCGATCGGCACCGCGCTCCAGCAGCGCCTCGACCAGCGCCACATTACCGGCGGCGGCGGCCGCCATCAACGGTGTCTGGTTCATCGGCAGCCGGTGTTCTACGCCGTGGCGTTCACACTGCCGCAAGATGTCCTTGAAGTTGCCGGCAAAGTACGCAGCGAAGCTCTTGCGGGCCAAGCCGCTGCGCTCACCGGAAAACTGCCGGGCCCCGACAAAGCCGGCCTCCTGCGCGAGCCATGCCGCCAGCGCGGGCTCGTCATGACTGGCGGCGATCTCATAGAGTTGCTGCTTGGGCTTCCCTCCCGGCGCCTGTTCGCGGAACACCTTGAGCAGCAATTCCTCAAGTTTCGCCTGCCCGAACACCGGCCACGGCGGCGGCACCTCCTTCAGGATGCTGCTGCGGATGGCGTCGGCCTGCTCCTGCTTGCCTTGCAGCTCGAGCTTCCTCGCCTCTTTCTGCCAGTCTTCCAGCGAAGCCTGGCGCGTCTCGACCCTGGCCTGGCTGCCTTGCGCAAGATCGAGCAGCGCGAACAACGGATGTCCCGCATCTGACTCGATCAGGTAAAGATTTTTGGTGGCGCGCGTGAGCGCCACGTAGAGCGCATTGACAAAGAACTTGTAGACCTCCAGCGACTTGTCGTGCTTGTCCCGGGCGCGCCGGTAGGTCAGCGTGTCGGAGGCCAGGTCCTGCTTGTCCACGCCATCAGCAATCTCCGCGAACTCGGCGCGCTGGTCGGAAACAAAGCGATAGAGCACGATGTTCTCGTACTCCAGCCCCTTCGCTTCATGAATGGAAAACAGCAGTGGCGTGGAAAAGTGCTTTCTTGCCTCCGCCTTGTCCTCGTCGCGCAGCACCAGCACCGCGCACTGCGTCGACCTGCGGATGCTCTGGTCCAGTACCCGCTTGACGTTGTCCTTGTCCGGCAGCAGCGTCACCTGGCCGGCATCCCCACCAACCGCATCGACCAGGAAATTGCTCTCGCGATCGATCGAACCAAAGCGGCGATGCTTGACCTTCAGCAACGTGTTGGCCACACGTGTCGCCTCAGTACCGTTGCGGAAGTTGGCAGTCAGGACGCGCAGCGCCTGCTGTTCGGCAAGCTGTGCATCATGCCAGAACAGGCTCTTGACCTGGCTCCAGCTAAAGAAGTTCGGGTGGACGATCTGGTTGGAGTCGCCGCAGAGCAGGAACCGCCCGGGCTTGCTGAGTGTCTTGAGCACCAGCGCCAGCTGCGCCATGGTCAGGTCCTGGACCTCATCGATCACCACGAAATCATAGCGGGCAGCCGCCAGCGGCGACCACTCCAGGGCGACAAGATTGAGGTCATAGAGACGGCTGTCAGCAAGCCACGCCCGATACCGCTCGAAGAGGTCATAAATCCGGCCCCGCATGTCCGCGCCAAAGATGGACTGGCGCACGCCCAGGGCCAGGTAGGCATCGCGATCCAGCACGCCGTGCGCCGATGCCGTGATCACGCCACGGATTTCCTCGAAGGCTTGATGACCGTCGATATCGCGGAACTGCTGGCGCTGGCGCTCAAACCACTGCGCAAAGTCCCGCCAGCCGGCCTCGCGGCCCTGCGGCATGCGGATCGACTCGACGAACTCCCGGTAAGACAGGAATTCAGCCTCCTGCGCCGGATGCTCAAAGCCGTTGGCGTAGTAGAGATCGCGCGCATTGCGCGCCAGGTAGGCTGAATGCGTGACATACAGCACCGCCCCTTCCGCATGCTTGAGCTTCTCCAGCGTCAGCGCGGTCTTGCCGCTGCCCGCGGAGCCGACCAGCACAAGCGGAGCCGGCTCACGGTAGACCGCCTCCTGCACATCGTCAAAGGAGATAGGCTTGTCCAGCACGTGGATATCGGAGCGATCCGGATGCAGGTAACGCACCGGCTCCGCCGCCAGCGCCGCCTCGGCCGCGTCGATGTCTGGAATCTTGTCTTCATCGATATCCGCGCCGCGGAGGAAGCGGCTGCCGCGGTAATCGTGGTTCTCGATCACTTCCAGCATCAGCGCGCAAACCTGTCCATCGTGGCGCACGAGCGAAAACAGCAGGCGGTTGGCGTCGTCCAGGCGGGCGCGATAGAACTTGCCATGCGAGAGGCTGGCAAGCTTCTTGACCTGGGCCGCCCGGAAATCGTCGCGGCCGATCGCGTCGGCAACCTTGCGGTAAGTGCTCCTGACGCGGGAAACATCAAGGCCGATGTATTCGAGGATCTTCATTGTCGGGCCGGACCAGTCGGTTTGCGGAAAGAGAGCGGCCATTTTAATGGAAGGTCGCGCCGGCCAAAGGCGCTGCCAGGAGCGCATTTTCGCCGCTACAGCATCAGGCGCGTGCCGGGCGCTTTGCACTGCGCGCAAGAGCGTTCCGAGAAATCACGCAAGCCAGTTCGTAAGGACATACGCCGAGCGATGAAGGCCAAGGGCGCAAGGCCGCCAAGCCGCCTTGCGCGTGCACGGCAATTTTGCGATCTTGCGGATATCCCGCTCGGAATAGTAGAGCCCGCTCATCTTCGGCGCCTTGCTGGAGGAAGTGAGGGGAGCGATGTATGCACCTCGTATGTTCTGAAGTGAGCCGCTTCGCCCCAACCCTTAAAAGTTGGATACCACGCAATAGTAGGTTCGCGCTTTGTAACGCACGATCCCGTAGACCGCCTGAGTTGGATCGGCATCGCCAAACCGCTCGAGCAGCAACGCTTCTTCCGCGCGGATCCGCGCGATCAGCACTGGCACCATCGCCAGCGTCAGCAACACCCCCACGCCTGAGCGGAATCCGAGTACCCATCCCAGCGAACTGACCGCGAGCCCAAGGTAGCTTGGATGCCGGATCACGCGTAGATGCCGGTCGTCATCAGGGCTAATGCGACGTATTGCGCGCGGACATGGCGGATGGTGCCGGGCGTGTACTAGGGCATTGCCTACGACACCATACCGCCAGCGTTGACACAGTCTGCACGCATGCTTGGCAGCAACCATTGCCCGCTATAGTATTGCCTTCGCCATTTCTGGCAAATCCAGACAGAACGAATAAAATCAGGCGCGCGGCCCGGCGCCGGCGCGGCAGCCATCATCGCGCCGCCGGCATGGCCGCTCGCCACTACGGGCGGAAAGGTCTGCGTGATCGAACAAATCGTCATCGTCGGCTTCGGCTGCATCGGCCAGGCCGTGCTGCCGCTGCTGGAGCGAACCTGGCCAAAGGCAGCGATAACCGTGGTGAACAGCGTGCTAGACCCCACTCGCATGCAGTTCGTAGCCAAGCACGGCTTGCATGCCATCGGGGCCAACATCACCGCCGGCAACCATGAAACGGTACTCGGCCCGCTGCTAAGCCCCGGCGCCTTCCTGCTGAACCTGGCCCCGTCCGTCTGCAGCCCCGTCCGTCTGAAGCCGCGACCTGATCGCACTGGCGCAAGCGCACGGCGCGTTCTACGTCGACGCCGGCATCGAACCGTGGGACTACGAGGCCGACCCGCAAGCCTCGCACCTGAGCAACTACGCGCTGCGCGATGAGATACTTGCCTTTGCCCGCGGCCGCGAATCCCTGCCGACCCCATTGGTCGCGCATGGCGCCAATCCCGGGCTGGTGTCCGTGCTGGTCAAGGCCGCGCTGATAGCGCTGGCCGGCGACGTGGGATTGCAGTTGCCGGAGCCTGAAGACTGCGTCGGCTGGGCCGCACTGGCGCGCGCCCTCGACGTGCGCGTCATCCAGGTCGCCGAGTACGACAGCCAGCAAGCCCCCGGCTACCCGCGCGACGGCGAATTCGCCAACACCTGGTCCGCCGAAGGCTTCATCACCGAATGCCTGCAGGACGCCGAACTCGGCTGGGGCACACATGAGCCCACGCTGCCGCCCGACGGTTATCGCCACGACTACGGCAGCGGCGCGGGCCATCGCGCTGGACCGGCCCGGGCACCGCACGCGCGTGCGGTCGTGGTCGCCACAGCATGGGCCCTTCGACGCGTACCTGATCACGCACAATGAATCGATCTCGATCGCCGAGTACCTGACCGACACCACTACCGGCCAGCCGCCATACCGTCCCACCGTCTACTACGCCTATCGCCCCACCACCGCCACGCAGGTGTCGATGCAATGGCTGGACGACCGCGCGGCACCGCGCATGCGCGGCGAACGCATCCTGCGCGACGAGATCCAGTGCGGCGAAGACGAACTCGGCGTGCTGCTGATGAGCGGCCGGCACGGCGCGGTCTGGTACGGCTCGCGCCTGTCCGTGCAGCGCGCTCGCTCGCTGGCGCCGTACAACACCGCCACCAGCCTGCAGGTGGCATCGAGCCTGGTCGCCGGCATGCGGTGTGTTGGCCAACCCCGCGCGCGGCGTGGTGGAATCCGACGCGCTCGACTACCGCCCCGTGCTGGCCGATGCCGCGCACTGGTGGGCACCGCTCGGCGTGCATTTCACCGACTGGCTGCCGCGGCCGGGCGCCACGTCGCTCGCCTTCACCGACTTCCTGCTCGACGACGCCACCGCCCGACCCGTCGCTTGCCAACCCGCAACGTCACCGACAATGGCCTGCTGATGCAACGCATCCCCCAGACCCCGCGCCGCAACTGGCCGCGCGAACTCGAGAAGGTCGGCTTCCACTTCCATTCGCTGCACGAGTTCAACGTCCCGCGCGAAGTCGATGACAACACCTTCTTCTACTGGCGCGAAGACGCCGCCTACGCCTTCAGCAAGCACGAAATTGAAACGCTGTACGCCGCCGCGTACGACCTCAACCAGCGCTGCCTGGAAGCCGTGCAGCACGTGATCGACCACGACCTGTTCGCGCGCCTGGCCATCCCCCAGGACTTCGCGCAGCTGATCCGCACCCCTGGGACCGCGACGAGCCCACGCTGTTCGGCCGCTTCGACTTGACGCTGGTCGAGCACGGCGTGCCGAAGCTGTACGAGTTCAATGCCGACACCCCCACCTCGCTGATCGAATCCGCCGTGGCGCAGTGGTACTGGAAAGACACCGTGCAGCCGCAGGCCGACCAGTTCAACAGCCTGCACGAGGCGCTGGTGGCGCGCTGGCAATGGCTGCGCCAGCACTACCGCAACGCCAGCGTGCTGCACTTCGCGTGCATGTTCGACAGCCAGGAAGACATCTGCAACACCGAGTACCTGATGGACACCGCGCTGCAGGCCGGCTGGTCAGTCAAGCTGGTCGACCTGCAAGACATCGGCACCGACGGCCGCGGCGGCTTCTATGACGCCGACGACGTGCCGATGGAAGTCGTCTTCAAGCTCTACCCGTGGGAATGGATGGCCACCTCCGACTACCGCGACCAGCTCGCGCACAGCCCCGTGCGCTGGGTCGAGCCGCCATGGAAGGCCGTGCTGTCCAACAAGGCCATCCTGCCGATCCTGTGGGAGCCGTTCCCGGGACACCCCAACCTGCTCGAAGCCAGCTTCGACCCCAGCCGCTTCGCCGGCCAGCCGCACGCCAAAAAGCCCTTCCTGTCGCGCGAAGGCGAAAGCGTGACCCTGCTCACCCCGGAAGGCCACGTCCACAACCCCGGCGAGTATGGCGAGGAAGGCTTCTTCTACCAGGCCTACTCGCCGCCGCGGCGCTTTGACGGCCGCTACACCACGCTGGGCGTCTGGATCGTCGACGACGTACCCAGCGGCCTGTGCGTGCGCGAGGAATCCGGGCCCATCGCCAGGAACACCAGTTTCTTCGTTCCACACTACTTCACGAACGAGTAAGCACATGGCCAAAAAGAAGCCGGGCAAACAACGGCCGTCGAAGTACGACAGCCCCTACAGCCCCAAGCCCAGCCGCTCCGCCAAGGTGTCATGGCAGGCGCAGTCCTTCAACACCCAGCCTAAGAAGTCGCCCACGCTGTGGATCATCGGCGCCTGCGCCGTGGTCGCCGGGGTTGCGGCACTCGGCTCCTGCAGCGACGACGCCGACGACGATCCCGGCGTGACCGTCCGCCGCGCCAGCTACGCCACGCTGGAAGACTGCGAGCCCGACTGGAACACGCCCAACGACTGCGAGAGCGTGCCGGCCGACGACACGCGCAACTTCTACAGCTCCAGCCTGGCCGACGCCGCCAGCAGCCCGAGCGCCAATGGCAGTTCAGGCAGCGGTCATGGCAGCACCGCCTACTACGCGCGCTGGTACGGCCCGTACTACACCGCCAGCGGCACCGTCTATCACCCCGACGGCTCGCAGACCCAGCGCGACATGTCCTCCGGCCCGCTGCGGCCGATGACTGCCTACGACAGCAACGGCATGCGCACGCAGCAGCAATGGGCGCCATCCACGCCGAACGCCGCGATGGTGGAAGAAGCCGCTGTGCGCCGCAGCTCGCTCGGCCGCGGGCAATCCATGGGGCTGTCCATGCGCGCCGCCGCCGTGTCGCGCGCGCCGGTGGTGTCGCGTGGAGGCTTTGCGAGCCGCTTGGGCAGCTCCGGGCGGTCTGGTGGCGGTTGAGTGTTGCTTCGCTTTCGCCACGTCTTATTTCCTTTCCTGATCCACTGACAACGAGTCGAACCTATGGTCAATGCCATGCATCCGGCGCTTGCCTACCTGATCTATATCGTCACCAGCTTTGGTTTGCTGGGGTTGTTCCTGCTGGTCTATACGCGGGTGACGCCGCATCGGGAATTCCAGCTGATTCGCGAGGGAAATGTCGCGGCGGCGTTGTCGCTGGGTGGGGCGGCGCTGGGGTTCTCGCTGACGTTGTCGTTGAGCATTCAGCATAACGCTACGTTTGGGATGTTCTTGTTGTGGGCGTTTGGGGCGTTTGCTGTGCAGGTGGTGGCTTACCTGGTGGCGGCGCGGGCGTTGGGGGGTGTCAGTGAGGCGATCTCCAATGACAACCGGGGGGTTGGGGCGGTGATGGGGGTGATTTCGTTGTCGGTGGGGGTGGTGAATGCGGCTTGTTTGACTTGAAGCGTCGCGCAGTGGGGGCAAGCTTGGAGACTGTGTGGCCTGCTATCTACACAATATATTGAATCACGGTAGCAGTCGACATTGCATTGAATTTCTGGCTTTTGCCAAGTTTTCGGCTAGTTGGACTTGCCTATTGGCGAGGGTGACCGAGGGCGGCGAGAGGTTATTGCCGAGTAGCCTTCTTAGGGTGAAGAGTCTGGATAACCTCCGCACTGCGCAGTAAGTCAGACAGCGAAAGCTGTAAGGCTTGCGCAAGTGCGTCCAAGGTTAGCAGGCGTGCTTCAGCCGCGCCTCGTTCGATTTTGCTGAGTGAGACGACATGAACGCCGGAAAGCTCACTCAATTGCTGTTGAGTGAGCCTTGCGTGTTCGCGTGCGAGTCGGATGGCTTGGCCGACCGCGTGAAGAAGGTCCATCCCGTTTTTTAGTGATCTCGGAAGTACCTTTCTTCTACCGACTGAGCCAAACTGGGTACAGATCTCTATAACTAATTTTTTAGCGTTTACGCTAAACTATGCAAGCTCACGATTGAAAATTGGCCGAGGCGCCTCTTCCGGCAGTCGCGACGCCCTGCTGTGACGGGCAACCCCGCACGACGAGGATCTTGTTTTTGACCATGGCGGCGTCTTGTACGCGGAGGCAGCTAATTCCGCCGTCTTCATAGGTTGCTTGCTGGCAGCAACCCGGGACCAAGCCTCGGACCTCGATTGAGCCCGTTTGGCATTGCACGGCCCACGCTATCGGCATGCGCCCTGTATTGCCTCGATCCGCCGTGAAGCGAACCTTCAAGGAGGCTGCCCCCCATGAATCAACCCCTCATCACCGCAGAACAACGCGCGCAGTTGCTCGCTAACGGACGCGCATACGCAGCAGGCCACGCAGACGACCCGCTGCCCGTAGTGCGGCTGTTTACCCCTGACGCGCATGCGACCTGGCTACTGGCCGCGCTCGACGCCGCCGATGGTGACACCGCCTACGGTCTATGCGACGTGGGTATTGGCATGCCCGAACTGGGCCATGTAAAGCTGTCCGACCTGACATCCATCGTTGGGCCGCTCAAAAGGCCGATTCTTCGCGACCTGTACTTCCGGCCAAACCGATCGCTATCGGCGTATGCGCAGCTGGCGCAGGTAGACGGTTCGATCCCCGACTGACCGAACCCGCCGGCCATTCTGCTAGCCAGACCGGCCGCCCTCTGCTGCGCCTCATTGGTTCCAGCAGGGGCGTCGATTCCGCAAAAAGCGACCAGCATGGAAAGACGGTGCGCACGATTTGATGTCCGCGCAGCAACTGACCGTTTCCACGCGGGCGTGGCGCATCGGACGATGCCTGAGCGGCATCCCTCACGCGCAAACGATAGGGTCTTGGTCTCAAAAGGACCAGCCCTGACCGAAGTCCATTGATCACTACCTGACGAGGACCGACCGTGAATCCACAACAAGAACTACCTGTGAATCCCATGAGCGCAGTTGGGGGCGTCTTGCCCACACCGGCACGCACGCTGAGTGCTCGCGACTACAAGACCTTGGCCCTGGCTGCCCTCGGCGGCACGCTCGAGTTCTACGACTTCGTCATCTACGTCTTCTTCGCCACGGTGCTGGGCGCGCTATTCTTCCCGCCCGACATGCCAGATTGGCTGCGACAACTGCAGACGTTCGGCATTTTCGCCGCCGGCTACCTGGCACGCCCGCTGGGCGGCATCGTGATCGCCCACTTTGGCGACCGGCTTGGCCGCAAGCGCATGTTCACCCTCTCGATCTTGCTGATGGCCGCGCCCACGCTGATTATCGGCCTGCTGCCCACCTACGCCAGCATCGGCGTAGCGGCGCCGCTGCTACTGCTGGCGATGCGCGTGCTGCAGGGCGCGGCCATCGGTGGCGAGATGCCCGGTGCCTGGGTGTTTGTCGGCGAACATGTGCCGAGCCGGCATTACGGTTTCGGCATCGGCACGCTGACCTCTGGCATCACGGGCGGCATTCTGCTGGGTTCGCTCGTTGCCGTCGCCATCAACCGCCATTACTCACCGGAGCAGGTGAGCGATTTCGCCTGGCGCATCCCTTTCATCCTGGGCGGCGTCTTCGGACTGGTGTCCGTGTACCTGCGCCGGTTTCTGCACGAGACCCCCGTGTTCCGCGAGTTAGCTGACCGCAGCAATCTGGCGCGCGAACTCCCGATCCGCACCGTGCTGCGCGATCACCGCTCGGCCAGCATGTTCGTTGCCCTGCTGACCTGGGTACTCTCTACCTCTATCGTCGTGGTGGTGCTGTACACGCCCACCTACCTGCAGAAGGTCCACCACATACCCGCTGCGCTCGCGCTCGAGACCAATGCGTTCGCCACCCTCACGCTGACCATCGGCTGCGTGATTGTCGGCTGGGCATGCGACCGCATCGGCACCCGCGCCGTCATGCTGATTGGCTGGAGCGGACTGTTCGTGACCGCTTACTTCTTCTACGGCAGCCTGCCTGGCACGCCTGCTACGCTGTTCTGGCACTACGGGCTGCTAGGCCTGTTCGTCGGCACCATCGCCACCGTGCCGATTGCCGGCGTGCGTGCCTTTCCGGCACCAGTGCGGTTCACCGGTCTCTCGTTTGCCTACAACATGTCTTACGCAGTCTTTGGCGGCCTCACGCCGATGATTCTCACGCTGTGGCTGCAGCACGACACCATGGCGCCTGCTCACTATGTGGCAGTGCTGGCCGCTGTCGGATTCTTGCTTGCATTCTGGCCCCTCGCCAGGCGCGGCCATGCCATGCGCAATGGCGTGGCCAGCACGGCTGGCCACGCCGGTCGATAACGAAGGAGCAACGAAATGAACGCGACGGAAAACACGCCACCAGTCCGCCTGCTGACCCCCGCCGAGTTGGCTGTCTGCATCAAGGTGTTCCGCGACGCCCGGCAATGGACGCAAGAGCAGTTGGCCGTGGTCGCCGAGCTCAACGTGCGAACCGTTCAGCGCGTCGAGCAAGGCTGGCCGGTCGGCCCCGACACCTGCCGGGCACTGGCCAACGCGTTCGATTTCCTGGACATCGACGCGCTCAACAAGCCATTCGCGATTCCACCGGAAGACGAACTCAAGGCTGCGCAGGAACAGTTCAACCAGGAGCACGCCGCCTTCGCGGCGCTTCCGCTGACCACGGGTAAGCAGTTGGCCGATCTGGCGCAGACCAGCACGATGGACATGTCGCAACTGGCCTTCGAGATGGGCCGCGAAGCGGATAAACGCTTCACCGCGCTGATGGAATATTTCCGCGACTACCGGGATGGCCAGGGCGCCTATACCGAAGCACAGAAGCGCGAGGCGGCTGACACGATGCAAGCCAACATCGATGTGCTCAAGACCCTTGGCGTTTCGCTACGCTATGCCGAGCGCGAAGTGCTGCTGAAGGGGAACTCGGACCCGGACAGATCAATGCCAGCTAACGTTCTGTACGTGATCGGGTTTCCGCTCGGCAAGGAGCCCAAGCTATTCGCCACGCCAACTTCCGTTGAGATCCGCCTGTAGGGCGAAGTGTCAAGGCACACGCTTGCCAGCACCGCGATCAGCACGCACTGGCGAATAGCGGTAGGAATGGTGAATCAGGGAGACGGGAGACGCGCACCGCCTCCGGACAAACCGCGTGAACGAAAGAGAAGGAGCGCCGCAAGGCACCAAACGTCTGGACGACGAGGAGCCGACCATGGTGACTCGGCTATCCTCTACCGTTGAGCGTTGCGGCTTTAGCATTGCCTGCAAGTCAGGTTCAGAAAGGCCGTGCTCCAGAAGATAAATAGGAGCACCACCGCGCGCGGCACGCAGCCCATCAAAGTGGGCCGTCAGCGATGTGTGCAGCCACTCGATTTCAGTTTCGGCTCCGATACGCCCCCTATCGCTTTGATTATTTTGACGCGGCGATCGCCTCTTTTTTGGCCGCGCGACAATCAATCAAACATCAATATTCCGCGCCACCAACGCATTACTCTCAATGAAGTTCCGCCGCGGCTCCACCTCATCCCCCATCAGCGTGGTAAAGATCTGATCCGCCGCAATAGCATCCTCAATCTGCACCTTCAGCAAGCGGCGTTGGGTGACATCAAGCGTAGTCTCAAACAACTGCTCAGGATTCATCTCACCCAGCCCCTTATAGCGCTGACGAGAAACCCCACGCTCAGCCTCAGACAACAGCCACTGCATGGCACCGTGGAAATCATTCACCGTCTGATCCCGCAGCTTATCCCCTTCACCCCGCTGCACCTTAGTCCCTTCCGGCGTCAGCCCCTGGAAAGTCTTGGCGGCATTGGACAGCGCCGCGTAATCCGCCCCATGCACAAAATCCGCATCCAAATGGGACAACCGCACGTTGCCATGATGACGCCGCGCAATCATCAGCCGATGCTTGTCAGTCTTCTCATCAAACTGCGCATACACATCAGCCGTACCGTCATCATTAACAGCCGCCCCAATCAACGTCTTGGCATGCATCTCAGCCAGCTTGGCCTTCAACGCCACAGCTGAAGCTTCCGCCGCAGCAGCGCTATCCAGGTCCAGCGTCACGCCATCCGCAATAGCACGCAGCGCATCCGTATCAACAACACGCGACAGACGCCCAATCACCCCTTCAGTCAGCTGATACTGACGCGCCAGCTCAGTCAGCGCATCACCGCTGATTTCCGTGCCATCCGGACGAATCAACGATGCCTTCTCCATCGCCAACTTCAACAGATAAGCATTGAGCTCAACATCATCCTTGATGTACCGCTCTTCCTTCCCATGCTTGATCTTGTACAGCGGCGGCTGCGCGATATAGACATACCCGCGCTCGATAATGTCAGGCATCTGCCGATAGAAGAACGTCAGCAGCAGCGTACGAATGTGCGATCCATCCACGTCAGCATCGGTCATGATGATGATGCGGTGGTAGCGCAGCTTGTCCAGGTTGTAGTCATCCTTGCCGATGCCGGTACCAAGCGCGGTAATCAGCGTCAGCACTTCCTGGCTGGACAGCATCTTGTCAAAGCGCGCACGCTCAACGTTAAGAATCTTGCCCTTCAGCGGCAGAATGGCCTGGAACTTACGGTCCCGGCCCTGCTTGGCAGAGCCACCTGCAGAGTCACCCTCCACCAGGAAGAGTTCCGACAGCGCAGGATCCTTTTCCTGGCAATCGGCCAACTTGCCGGGCAACCCCATGCCGTCCATCAACCCCTTGCGGCGCGTCATTTCGCGGGCCTTGCGAGCAGCCTCCCGGGCGCGGGCGGCGTCGACGATCTTGCCGCAGATGATCTTGGCATCGCCCGGGGTTTCCAGCAGGAAGTCGTTCAGGGCCTTGCTGACGAGTTCTTCCACGGGCAGGCGCACTTCGGACGAGACCAGCTTGTCCTTGGTCTGCGAGCTGAACTTGGGCTCGGGCACCTTGACGGAGAGCACGCAGGACAGGCCTTCGCGCATGTCGTCGCCGGTGGTTTCCACCTTGGCTTTCTTGGCGACTTCGTTTTCTTCGATGTACTTGTTGATGATGCGCGTCATCGCGGCGCGCAGGCCGGTCAGGTGGGTGCCGCCGTCACGCTGCGGGATGTTGTTGGTGAAGCAGAGCACCTGCTCGTTGTAGCCGTCGTTCCACTGCATGGCCACCTCCACGCCGATACCGTCTTTTTCGGTATTGGCGTAGAAGATGTTGGGGTGCAGCACGCTCTTGGAGCGGTTGATGTATTCGACAAAGCCCTTCACGCCGCCGGAGAAGGCAAAGTCTTCTTCCTTGCCGGTGCGCTGGTCGACCAGCTTGATGTGGACGCCGTTGTTCAGGAACGAGAGCTCGCGGATGCGCTTGGAGAGGATCTCGTAGTGGAATTCGACGTTGGTGAAGATCTCTTCGTCGGCCAGGAAGTGGACTTCGGTGCCACGCTTGTCGGTGGCGCCGATGATCTTCATCGGCGAGACTTCAACGGGCTGGCCGTCGGGGCCGGTCACGGTCTCGACGATGCGGTTCTGCACGTCGCCCTTGGCGAATTCGATCAGGTGGACCTGGCCGTCGCGGCGCACGGTCAGGCGCAGCCACTTGGAGAGCGCGTTCACGCAGGACACGCCCACGCCGTGCAGGCCGCCCGATACCTTGTAGCTGTTCTGGTTGAACTTGCCGCCGGCGTGCAGCTCGGTCATGGCGATTTCCGCCGCGCTGCGCTTGGGTTCGTGCTTGTCGTCGAACTTGACCAGGGGCGGGATGCCGCGGCCGTTGTCGACGATGGAGATCGAGTTGTCGCTGTGGATGGTGACCTGGATCTCGGTGCAGTAGCCGGCCAGCGCTTCGTCGATGGAGTTGTCCAGCACCTCGAACACGAGGTGGTGCAGGCCGGTGCCGTCGGAGGTGTCGCCGATATACATGCCCGGGCGCTTGCGTACCGCCTCCAGGCCTTCCAGGATCTGGATCGAAGAGGCTCCGTAGGTGTTTTCCTGTTGCGGTTTCTGCTGTTCGGTCATGTCTTTCTACTCACGGCAAATACGAAATTCGGGCCGGGCCGGCGTAGCGGCGGGGCGCGAAGGGTCCGCATGGCGGGTTACTAAAAACGGCAAAAGGGGCGGATCGCTTGGATCCTGCCCCCGCTGCGGGATGGTCATCCCCAGGACTTCCCGGCTTGGCCCGGGTGTCATTGCGTGCCGTTTGCTGCTCCGGTTTTCGTCTGTACTGGTCCTGTCACCGGATCATCAGATGCGCATCGGCATGACGACGTACTTGAAGTTGTCGTCTTCCGGCACGGTAATCAGCGCACTCGAATTCGAGTCGCCGAGGCTGACCTGCACCTGCTCGCTCTTCAGGTTGGCGAGTACGTCGAGCAGGTAGGTCACGTTGAATCCGATATCGAGCGCATCGCCCGAGTAATCGAGTTCCAGCTCTTCCTGCGCCTCTTCCTGGTCGGCGTTGGTGGAGCTGATCTTGAGCACGTGCGTGTCGAGGATGCAGCGCACGCCCTTGAATTTGTCCGTCGTCAGGATCGCGGTGCGTTGCAGCGCCTGCTGCAGCCGCACGCGGTCGATCGCAAAGGCGTTCTTGTAGCCCTTGGGGATCACGCGCTGGAAGTCGGGGAACTTGCCTTCGACCAGCTTGGAGATCAGTTCGATATTGGCGAACGTGAACTTGACCTGGTTGGCGGCGAGCTGCACCTGCACCGGATCGTCGTTGTCTTCCAGCAGGCGCTGCAGTTCCAGGATGGTCTTGCGCGGGATGATGACTTCCTGGCGCGCGCCCACACCGGCGGCTTCGGTTTCCAGCTCCACGCCGCAGTACGCCAGGCGGTGCCCGTCGGTGGCGACTGCCATCACCTTCTTGCCTTCGACCACCAGCAGCATGCCGTTCAGGTAGTAGCGGATGTCCTGCTGCGCCATGGCGAAGTGGACCATCGCCAGCAGGTGCTTGAAGGTCTTCTGCGGCAGCGTGACGCTGGCGTTGAATTCGCTGGCTTCGGCAACGGTCGGGAATTCCTCGGCGGCCAGCGTCTGCAGTGCGAAGCGGCTCTTGCCGGATTGCACGGTCATGCGCTTGTCGTTGAGCGACAGGGCCACGTCGCCGTCAGGCATCGCACGCAGGATGTCGAGCAGCTTGCGCGCGGCCACTGTCGTGGCAACGCTGTCGTTGCCGACGCCGCATTCAGCGTGCGTGGTGATCTGGATCTCGATGTCGGTCGACAGGAAGGAAACGTTCGACCCGGACTTGCGAATCAGCAGATTGGCCAGGATCGGGAGGGTGTGGCGGCGCTCCACGATGCCGCTCACGATTTGCAGCGGACGCAGCAGGTTGTCTCGCGAGGTTTTGACCAATTGCATTGAATTTATCCTTCGTCGTTTGTAGTCGGCGACCGCAGAACGCAAACAACTCCAAATTCACTTAGGAATCAAGGAGTTAATGTGTCATTGTACCAAGGATAAGCCGCTGCGGTGAAGCGGGGCGGGACCGGCCGGCGGGCCAGCTGTGCACAAAAAGCCACGCTGGCGCATAACGCACTTGCCATCCCGTCCCGACTCACCGCAAAGCCTTATCGGTGGCCACTTTCCGGACACTTGCCCCGGCGACGCTGACGTTAGTTCCCCAGGCGCCACGGGTTGTCCGTGGCGCGCACCCTACAGTATGCCAGCCCCGAGGGGCCGACCCTTCAAAACTGCCTTTTAGCCAGGGCTGATTGCGTCAGCCCTTGAGCGTCTGCTCCAGCACGTGCAGCTCGTGGTTGAGTTGCGCATCCTTGCTGCGTTCGTCGGCGATCTTGCGCACGGCGTGCAGCACGGTGGTGTGGTCGCGGCCGCCGAACAGCTCGCCGATCTCCGGCAGGCTCTTCTGCGTCAGCTCCTTGGCCAGGTACATCGCGATCTGGCGCGGCCGTGCAATATTGGCAGGCCGCTTTTTCGAGTACATGTCGGCGACCTTGATGTTGTAGAAATCCGCGCAGGTCTTCTGGATGTTCTCCACGGAGATCTGGCGGTTCTGCACGGTCAGCAGGTCCTTCAGCGCTTCGCGCGTCACCTCGATGGTGATGTCCTTGCCGTGGAAGTTCGAGAACGCCAGGATCTTGCGCAGCGCGCCTTCCAGCTCGCGCACGTTGGAGCGCAGGTGCTTGGCGACGAAGAACGCGACCTCTTCGGGCACGTTCACGTTCTCGGCGGCGGCCTTCTTCATCAGGATGGCCACGCGCATTTCCAGCTCGGGCGGCTCGATCGCCACGGTCAGGCCGGAGTCGAAGCGCGAGATCAGGCGGTCGTCGATGCCGGTGATCTCCTTCGGGTAGGTATCGCTGGTGATGATCACCTGCGCCCGGTTGGCGATCAGGGCCTCGAAGGCGTAGAAGAACTCTTCCTGCGTGCGGTTCTTGCCGGAGAAGAACTGGATATCGTCGATCAGCAGCAGGTCGAGCGAGTGGTAGTAGCGCTTGAACTCGTCGAACGCCTTGCGCTGGTACGCCTTCACCACGTCGGACACGTACTGTTCGGCGTGGATGTAGCGGATACGCGCGCGCGGGTTCTCCATCAGCATGTGGTTGCCGATGGAATGGATCAGGTGGGTCTTGCCCAGGCCCACGCCGCCATAGAGATACAGCGGGTTGTACGACTTGCCCGGGTTGTTGGCGACCTGGATGGCCGCGGCCCTTGCCAACTGATTGGCCTTGCCGGTGACGAAGTTGTCAAAGGTCAGGATCGGGTTCAGGCGCGAGCGCTCGTGGACCGTGTCGCTGGGCTGGTGGCCGGGCATCGGCGTGGCGCCGCCCATCTGGGGCTGGTGCTGCGGGTGCTGCGGATGCTGCGGCTGGTGCTGCTGCTGGCGGTAGGAGCGGGCGCTGGCCTCGGCGGGGTCCATGTGGACCACGTCGATCTCGCCCATGTCGTTGGCGTGGTTGCCATGCTGGTTGCCGTGGCCGCCATGCTGGCCAGGGTGCACCTGGCCGCCCTGGCCCATGCCGCCCATCTGCGCACGTGCACCAGCCGGAATCGGTGCGGCAGACGGGTTGCCGTACGGCGACTGGCCCGCGCCGTAGCCGGCCGGGGCAGGGTACTCGCCATAGCCGGGCTGGCCGGGCATGGCGTAGGGGGGCTGGCCGCCCATCTGCTGGGCGCCGGGATAGCCGCCCATGCCCGAACCCGGGGCTGCGTGGCCTTCCATGCCCATGCCGGCGGCGGGCGCGTGCGCGCCCAGGCTATTGGGACCGATCCCCGGCTGCGGTGCCTGCATATAGGCAGCGGCGCGGCCGGAGGCGGCGGGGTCCAGCACGAACTGGACAGTGACCTGCGCTTCCCAATACTCGCAGGCGAGCGCGGTGATGCGCCCGGAAAACTGGCTCTTGACCCAATCGAGCTTGAAACGGTTAGGCGCGGCAATCCGCAGCGCGTGCGTTTCTTCATCGAACGCAACGGGCGCCAGCGGCTTAATCCACGTTTTGAACTGTTGCGGCGTCAGCTCGCGCTCGAGTTGCGCAGCTGCCGCCTGCCAGAAATCTTGCATTGTTTGTTGTTTAGTAATCGCACCCGTGGATCGCGTCCGGGGCACGCCACGGGTTGCGCATACGTCGCGCGATCCGGGCCGCCTTCACCGTA